>NZ_JBHSMM010000001.1:0-2198224 GCF_042655685.1 Rhodanobacter ginsenosidimutans
CTGTTGCTGGAATGCAAATCGATGGCTGCGTAAAGTGACATGGCTGCCTCCTGTCGCTGGGCGACGTTGAAACCGTGGTAGTTCCAACGTACCGCCAAGCGCGGGAGGCGGCGACATGAGTCTTCAGTGTGCACTTTCTAAAGGAAGCGGGAGCTTTTTCGGTCTGCCGATCTTGGCCGGACCGACACGCCGAGACAGTTGCGCCTCTATCGCCGCGCGGAAGCGTTCGGTTCCATACGCGTGCTGACGCTGTATATGTAGCCGGATGTCGTCCAACTCGTCGGGTGTAATCGCCTGCTCAACGAGCGCTCGATAGGCCGAACAGCGCTCGTCCGCGTTGCCACCGAGATTCAAATAGGACGAATGCGGTCGAATCAGCGGATCGGCGACCCCGAGCGCATTGCAGGCGAAGCTCGACCATGGATAGTTCGCGGGATAGTTCACCATGCGCGCCCGTAGTGGATTGAGTTCTATATAGCGATAGCACCGTAGCAAGTAGCTTTCGCTATCCACCAGGCACGCCTTGTACCGGCCCTCCCACAACGTGCCCGTACGGCGATAGCGATCATTGACATAGCGCACATAGCGTCGCCCTAACGATTGCATCACCCTCGTCACCTGTCCCTGCGCCGAAGGCGTGATCAATAGATGCACGTGATTGGTCATCAACACGTGGGCATGTACAGCGCAACTTTCGCGCATGCAGATCTCGCGCAGCTCATCCAGGTAGCGGACACGATCGATGTCCTGAAAGAAGCAGGGCTGGCGGTCATTGCCCCGCTGCACGATGTGCTGAGGCACACCGGCCAAGTCGAGTCTCGGTTGGCGGGGCATCTGGCGATCTCACGCGGAAAGGCCCGATCGAGCTTGCCGCGCGTCTGAAACAGGGGTCAGTGTGCACTTTCTAAAGGAAGCGGGAGCTTTTTCGGTCTGCCGATCTTGGCCGGACCGACACGCCGAGACAGTTGCGCCTCTATCGCCGCGCGGAAGCGTTCGGTTCCATACGCGTGCTGACGCTGTATATGTAGCCGGATGTCGTCCAACTCGTCGGGTGTAATCGCCTGCTCAACGAGCGCTCGATAGGCCGAACAGCGCTCGTCCGCGTTGCCACCGAGATTCAAATAGGACGAATGCGGTCGAATCAGCGGATCGGCGACCCCGAGCGCATTGCAGGCGAAGCTCGACCATGGATAGTTCGTGGGATAGTTCACCATGCGCGCCCGTAGTGGATTGAGTTCTATATAGCGATAGCACCGTAGCAAGTAGCTTTCGCTATCCACCAGGCACGCCTTGTACCGGCCCTCCCACAACGTGCCCGTACGGCGATAGCGATCATTGACATAGCGCACATAGCGTCGCCCTAACGATTGCATCACCCTCGTCACCTGTCCCTGCGCCGAAGGCGTGATCAATAGATGCACGTGATTGGTCATCAACACGTAGGCATGTACAGCGCAACTTTCGCGCATGCAGATCCCGCGCAGCTCATCTAGGTAGCGGACACGATCGATGTCCTGAAAGAAGCAGGGCTGGCGGTCATTGCCCCGCTGCACGATGTGCTGAGGCACACCGGCCAAGTCGAGTCTCGGTTGGCGGGGCATCTGGCGATCTCACGCGGAAAGGCCCGATCGAGCTTGCCGCGCGTCCAAATGAGCGTCTGTCAGTCCCAACCTCGCTAGTTCGTCGGAAAGTGCACACTGACCCCTGTTTCCGTTCGCCTAGTGTCGTCGCGTGGTTGGCCATGTAGTCGGCCAAGCCACCCGCCGACCGCATCCCCACATACCCCGCCGCCTGCCCCAGCGCCTGCTTCTCCTTGATCTCATCCACATCAAAGTCGTTGCTGACGCCATTGCCGTTCAGCGTCGTCGCGCTGCGGTCGATGCTGCTCAGGTCTTGATCGGGTTTATCGCGCACCACGATCGTGCCCTGCGCGATGCTGCTTCGCGTATCGCTGCTGTCGCTGCCGCCTTGCGGTATCGCCATGTTCAACGCCGCGCCCATGGCGTTGCTGGCTACGTTGCCCGCAGCCGAGCTGCTACTGCTGTAGGAGAAGCCCATCTGGGTGGCGCTGCTGTGCGCGCTGTTGTGCAGGTCGTTGACGACCAGGCTGCCGGTATCCAGCCGATTTTTGCTGGCATCCGCCGTGCTGGCGATGGCGGCACCGGTCAGCGTGGTGGTGTCGCCCACGTGGATGTCATAACCACCGCTCCCCGCCGCCAGCCCCGTCTGATCCGTCACGCTCTGGTAGTTGTTGCTGATGTTGGACTGGCTGTAGCTGGCGCCGCCGCTGGTGGCGCCGTAGCAGATCGGCGGGATGCACAGGCTCAAGCCGGCGCTGGCCGCTTGGTAAGTCTCCTTGTAGTGGTCGGTGTCCTGAGTGCTGGTGAGGCTGAGGCTGCGGCCGATGTCGGCCAGGATGGTGTTGCCGTAGGCCTGGGCGCCTTCCAGCGTGGTGTCTCTTCCGCTGGTCAGGCTGAGCATGTCGCCCGCGTTGATGGTGGTGGCGTGGTGGGTCGCGCTGTCGCCATTGCCTTTGCCCCGGGCCGCGGCGGCGGCCAGCTCGATGGTGAAGCCGTTCTGCTGACTTTAATTAGCCACGTCCCCTTTAATTCCTTTTCTGCTCATGGATCCTGTTTCGCCTTTTCTGGATATCTTGGGCGGGAAACCATTTTTTTAATCATGACTGGGGCAAGGCAAAGACCCATACACTGTTAGAAACTTCAGCTGCCGCAAATAGCTTACGTTTTCCTTTGAAGGTTGCCTCCCATAATGAGAGAGTCAACTCCTTTCCACTTCGATCGACAACGATAACATTATCTCCTATAACAGAGGTCCATGTTTTTGACCAAACATTCTCTCTTTCAAAATATTGAGCTAACTGAGCATCACTCGCAACAATCCAAATCAAAGCGCATACCTCACGAGGAAGTTATTTGGAGTACGGCACAATTAACATGCCGCACATATCAATTGAATCATTTCTTTTCGCCTAAATACCCATTTTTTATGAGATCTTCCACGGTCACTTTCTTGCCGGACGGAACTTCGGGTATCTTGTATTGAATACCATTTCCAGCCTCACCAAAAGCGGGCGCGACACCGGATTTTTCTACAACAAATGGCTTGAGCACCACGTATTGGCTATAGGTCTCTGCAAAAGAGCCAGGTGCCATAGCTCTGTTTGTCAAAGGTGTACCTATCGGTGACAGATAATACCCGCGCGTCGATCCTATCCGGTCAATAACCACTCCGGCCTCAAGTGTATAATTGGTGGTTGTGCTCGGTAATGCCCCATTAGCTGCTGGCCAATCCCAGTTTCCGCTTGACAACCGGTATTGATCGTATTGAGACCATCCGCCGGCCTCCGCATCCACAGCCCAACCGTCAGTCACTGCGGATCTTCCACCGCTTCCGTTCGGTGGGAGCGTCCCTCCTGAAGTAATATCACGAGTGCTTCCCACGCCCTCCCATCGAAGTACGCTGTACTGAAGAGCTAACCCCAGCGCCGCACTCCCCGCCTGAGCCCCTTCTACCTTCCCAGCCGGACCAAAGTCACCATGCTGCGCCTGATAGAAGACATAATCCATGCCTTGCTGCTGATCGCTTGCCCAACCCTTTGGATCAGTGATCGCTTGCAACGTGGAATTCAGTGCTGCCGGGATGTTGGCTGGGTTAAGAACTCCAACGACTCCCTCAAGCCACCCCTTACCCCAATCGATCAGTTGGCTGCCGCCCAAGCTTTGTGGCGCATTCGTAGTTTGTGGGTTAGCGCCGAAAATGGTGGAATCTTGCCGCTGGTATGGCGCGGACACGCCAAACAACGGAACCGGCTGCCCCCATTGGTCATGGCCAATCGTCGGATTGCCCTGCGAGAGGGCGTAGGCATGCAGGAAGCTTTGGGCTTCGTACATGGCCTCCGGGTCGTACGTTGAATTGGCAGCCGTCGTTTGATCCAGCATTACCTTAGCCGCACCCTCTAGGATTTGCGCGGCCAGTTCCTCGCTCATGCCCGGATGCTTTGCGGCGTATTCCTTCGCCAGCACGTCGTCAATGATCTTTTTCTCATCCTTGGTGGGGTCTGAATCTTGGTGCAACTGCCTGTTGTACTTCTCCCCATCCAGCGCCGTCGTCGCACCCGCGCCGCCACCCACGGCGCCACCCACAGCCACGCTGGCCAGTTCCATCAGCGTTCTCCCTTGGGCGCTGTTCGGATCGATGTGGTGATCGACGAGGTAGTTGGCCATCGCCCCGCTGGCGGCTTCACTCGCCGCCGCACCCAGCGCCCCCTGTGCGGCATCGCCCCCGCCCAGCGCTGCGGTCGCTACGCCGACCAACCCGTGCAGCAGGATTTTGTTGGTACCACCATCGCGCCACGCTTTCTGCTCTTCGTCCGTGGTCGCGTGCTCCGCCATGTAGTCGGCCAAGCCACCCGCCGACCGCATCCCCACATACCCCGCCGCCTGCCCCAGCGCCTGCTTCTCCTTGATCTCATCCACATCAAAGTCGTTGCTGACGCCATTGCCGTTCAGCGTCGTCGCGCTGCGGTCGATGCTGCTCAGGTCTTGATCGGGTTTATCGCGCACCACGATCGTGCCCTGCGCGATGCTGCTTCGCGTATCGCTGCTGTCGCTGCCGCCTTGCGGTATCGCCATGTTCAACGCCGCGCCCATGGCGTTGCTGGCTACGTTGCCCGCAGCCGAGCTGCTACTGCTGTAGGAGAAGCCCATCTGGGTGGCGCTGCTGTGCGCGCTGTTGTGCAGGTCGTTGACGACCAGGCTGCCGGTATCCAGCCGATTTTTGCTGGCATCCGCCGTGCTGGCGATGGCGGCACCGGTCAGCGTGGTGGTGTCGCCCACGTGGATGTCATAACCACCGCTCCCCGCCGCCAGCCCCGTCTGATCCGTCACGCTCTGGTAGTTGTTGCTGATGTTGGACTGGCTGTAGCTGGCGCCGCCGCTGGTGGCGCCGTAGCAGATCGGCGGGATGCACAGGCTCAAGCCGGCGCTGGCCGCTTGGTAAGTCTCCTTGTAGTGGTCGGTGTCCTGAGTGCTGGTGAGGCTGAGGCTGCGGCCGATGTCGGCCAGGATGGTGTTGCCGTAGGCCTGGGCGCCTTCCAGCGTGGTGTCTCTTCCGCTGGTCAGGCTCAGCATGTCGCCCGCATTGATGGTGGTGGCGTGGTTCGTGGTGCTGTCGCCGTTGCCTTTGCCCCGGGCCGCGGCAGCGGCGAGCTCGATGGTGAAGCCGTTCTGCTGGCCGCCCAGCGCGAAGCCCACGCCGATGCTGGCGCTGCCGCTGTGGTTGGCGCTGTCTCTCTTGGTGGTGTCCTGGCCGGCGGTGAGGGTGATGTCGCGGGCCGCCGCCAGCGTGGCATCGCGACCGGCCTGCACCTGGGCGCCTTGCAGCACCACGTCGCCGGTGGCGGCGTAGCCGTCGGCGCCCTTCGTGCCGTCACCGGTGGCCACGATGGTGACGTCGCGGCTGGCGTTTACCGTGCTTCCCTGCTGCGTCTGCTGCTGGTACGACGTGTTGCTGGACTGGTGGCTACTGCCGATGCTGACGGTGACCTTGACCAAACCGGTGCTGCCGTTGGGGTCCTCGGCATTGCCGCCGGGCGGGGCGGCCGTGGCGGCATTGCCGGTGGCCGACTGGGCCGCTCGGCCGTAGTCGATGCCGCCGGCCACCTCGCCTGCGTCCTTCGCGCCGTAGTACGCCTCGGCCGCATACAACGCCGCCAGCCGGTTGTCGCCGCGGTCGTGCGCATCCACGGCGGCGTCCACCGCCTGCGCGGCCTGCACTGCCACGCCAGACAGCGCCACCGTCACGCCTGCCTGCTTCATCTTGTCGCGCTGCTGCTGCTCGGCGGTGTCCGCGCTGGGCGTGAGGCTGACGTTGCGGCCCACCAGCGTGACGTCGCGGCCGGCGATGTCCACGCCCTGGCCGGTGAGGTCGTCGTGGGCGACCACGGTGACGTCGCCCTGCGTGCTGGTCAGCCCGGTGCGCAGCGTGCTTTGCCAGGTTTGCGCGCCGCTCTGGTCATGCAGCTCCTGCCGTTCGCCGATGGTGCCGGCGTAGCCGTTGCCGCCCAGGTCGCCGACCTGGTGGCTGCGTTGGTAGGTTTGCTGCTGCTGGCTGGACTCGGCGGTGCCCAGGTCGATCTTGCCCTGCGCGGCCAGCACGTTGATGTCGTGCTGCGCGGTCAGTTGCGCGCCCTCGGCGGTGATGTCGCCCTGGCGGCTGATCACGCTGATCTGCCCGGCGTCCACCGTGGTGCCGGTTTCGTTGACGACCTGCTGCGCGTTCTGCGTGATGCCCGACTGGCTGTTGTAGGGCGACATGCTGACGCCGCTGCTGTTGGCACCGCCCTGCAGGCTGCGCGCCGCGTCGCCCCAGCCGACCGCCGCGGCGGTGAAGCTCTTGCTGTGGTGGGTGCTCTGGCTGCTTTGCGACTGGGTGTCGGCACTGGTCAGCAGGGCCACGTTGCGCTGCGCGGCCAGCGTGGCCGTGCCGCCGGCGCTCAAGGCGCTGCCGATCACGGTGAGGTCGCCGCCGGTGGCGTTGAGCGTGAGGTCGCCGGCCGCACGCAGGGTGCTGCCCCGCTCACTGCGGGTGTCGAGCTGGCTCGACTGGTTGCTGCGCTGGCTGCCGTAGCTGATGGCGACGCTGGGCATGTCGAGCCCGGACGCACTGACGGCGTGCAAGGTGTCTTGTGCCTTCTTGCCGGACCCGGCCTGCTCCCGCCGCGTCTGCTTTACGTTGCGCACCCCGTCCAGCGCCGTGCCCACCAGCGCCATCGACAGGCCATGGCTGCTGCTTTGCTGGGTGCCGGTTTCGTGGTCGGTCTGCGTGGCGGTGGTGACGGTGATGTTGTTGCCTTGCAGGGCGATGTTGCCACCGGTGGTGGAACCGGCGGCGCGGGCGGCGATCAGGTCGCTGCCGATCACCGCCAGGTCGCCGCCGGCGGCGACCGTCAGGTTGCCCTGGGTGCTGCCGATCAGGCTGCCGACGGTGATGTGCTGCTCCACCGTGCTGGTGGCGCTGGCTTTCTGGCTGCCGGCGGTAAAGCCGATACCGCCCAGGCCGCTGGCGCCGCCACCGCCGAACACGCCGCTCTTTTTCTTGCTGATGCTGTACGCGTCGGTGGAAACCTCCTCGGCCGTGCCGAGGGTGACGTCATGGCCGGCAACCAGCGCGACGTCGTGCGTGCCGGCCACCTGGGCGGCCCGGGTCGTCAGGTCGTGACCCGCCGCGATGGTCACCGCGTCGCCGGATAGCGTGCTGCCGATGGCGTAGGTGTCGTGGGTTTCGTCGTGGGTGGTGGTGGTCTTGCTGGAGAACAGGCCGCTCTTTTTGTATTTGGTGTCGCGGGTGGTGTCGTGGTTTTCCACGCCGGCATCAAGCGTGATGTCATGACCGGCGCCGAGTGCGATGGTGCCGTCGCTGCTGGCCAGGTTGGCGGCGGTGGCGGCGATGTCGTGGCCGGCGCTGATGACGATGCCGTTGGCGGCGTCGAGCGCGGTGCCGCGCACGGTTTCGTCGAGGCTGCTGGTGTTGACCGCGGTGCGGCCTTCCTTGTGGTGCTCCCGGGTCGTGGTGACGTCGGTGACGGCGTTCAAGTTGACGTCGCGCCCGGCGCTGGCGGCCAGCACGTCGCCGGCCTTGAAGGCGGCGCCTTCGCTGGTGATGTCGCGGCCGGCGGACAGCGCGAGATTGCCACCGGCGGTGACGTGGCTGACGGCGTGTGTAGTGGTGTGGGAAATCGAGGTGCCGCCGCCGGTGACGGCGGTTTGCGCGGTGGCCGCAAAATCCAGGTCGCGGCCGGCCACCAGTGCAGCATCGCCACCCGCTGTGATCGGCGTGGCGATGGCGGTCAAATCGCGGCCGGCGACCAGGCTGAGGTCGCGGCCGGCGCTGACTGGCGCCTGGCTGAGCAACAGGTCGCGGCCGGCCTGCAAGGCCAGGTTGCTGCTGGCCGTGATACTGCCGCCGGTGGCCAGGCCCAGGCGCTGCGCGTCGGCGAGAGACAGGCCCCCACCCAGGTCGACCTTGCCGATATCGGCGCCACTGAGCACGTCGCGCCCGGCCACCACGGCGACGTTGCCGCCCTGGATGCGGCCGGCGTTGAGCACATCCTGCGCGGCGCTGATGCTGAGGGTGTCGTCGGCGCGGAGGTTGCCGCTGTTGAGCAGGGTGCCGGCCTTGAGGCTGGCGTCGCGGCTGGCGAGTACGTTGCCGGTGTTGCTGAGGGTGCCGCTGGCGTCGAGGATGATGTCCTGGCCGGCCATGACGGCGCCGCGTTCGCTGGCCAGGTTTTTCGCGTGCTGCGCGGACAGGTAGACCACCGGTACCAACACTTTTTCGCCATTCACCTCCTGGCTGACCAGCCACACGATGTCGTCGGTGAGGCTGGCCATCTGCGGCGCGGTGAGCGCCACGCCCACGGCCAGGTCGAACCGGCCGGCGGCGGCCACGCCGGCATCCATCAGCTCGCGGTATTGCGCCACGGTGTCGGTGCTGTTGCTGAGGAAACGGCGGCCGGTGAGCGCGGTGATCTGGTCGAGCACCAGGCGGTTTTCGTAGAAGGCGTCGCCGAGGCGCTTCAAGGTGTCTTCGCCGTTCCACGGCAGGCGATCCATCAGGTAATCGCTGCCGTAGAAGCCGCTCATGCTGGCGAAGCGCGGGTCGGTTTCGACGAGGTAGCCCGCGCTGTTGCCGGGGTGGGTGGTGAACAGGCCGTTGGTGGGCAGCTGGATCTGGCCGCCGGGCGCACCCAACGAGCCCACGGTTTGCGCACCGGGGGCGGCCGGTGTACCGCCCAACCCGCCCACCGTGCCCAGGTTGATGCTTCCGCCGACGGCGCTGACGCCGCCGGTGCCGCTGCCGGTGACGGCCTGGCCATTGCCGTTGCTGCCCAGTGCCGCCACGGCGTTTACGGGCCGGCCATCGGCACCGACGGTGGTGTTGGCGATGGTGGTGCCGGTGATCGAAAGGGTGCCGCCGGCGGTCATGTAGGCCGGCGCGTCGGGTCCCGGCGTGAGGTGCATCCAGTAGGGCGGCGTCCCCGCGATGGCCAGCTCGGCGGTGGTGGAAGTCTGGCCGAAGTGCTCGACGCCATTGTCGTCCCAGCAGGTCTTGGTGCCGAGAGCGCATTTGCTTTTCTTCTGCACCTGGATCCAGTTGTCGACGTCGGTGCGCAGGGAGACCGTGGGCACCCAGCCGGTGTTGACGATGCTCTCGCCGCCGAGGGTGCCGGTGCCATCGGCCACGCTGCCCGACTGGCCGTTCACCACCAGTTGCCCGGCCGCCGCAATGGTGGATTTGTCGTTGAGCACCGAACCGCCGAGGGCGATGTCGGCACCGGAGACGATCCGGCCCTGCGCGCTGGTGCGCAGCAGGCGCTGCTGGCTGATCACGGTGGTGGTGGTCTGCCCGGTGGCATTTTCGTCGGGGTCGCAACGGTGGTTGTCGCCCAGGCTGGCGCAGTAGGCAACGGCAACAGGGTCGGTGGTCTTGTCCACCACGTGCTGTTCGACCGTGGTGTTGCTGGCCTGCTCGGCCGCGGAGAGCACGTACGTTTCGGTGTCGAACACGCGCCGCTGGTTGGTGATCTGACTGGCCGCGAGGGCGATGTTCCCGTCGGCTTCGATGCTGCCGGAGCGGTTGGTGATGGCGTTGGCACGGCCGCCGCTGGCGTTGGCCGCCACGGTGAGGTCGCCCATGGCGTAGATCAGCGCATCGCGGTTGAGCAACGTGCCGGTGAGGTACAGGTCGATGTTGCCGGTGGCGGCGATGACAGCCGAGTCGTAGGCGGCGTTGTCGGTGACGCTGCCCAGATCGCTGCCGTTGGTGAGGTTGCCGGCGTGGACGGTGATGCCGTCGCCGATCAGCGTACCGGTGTTGCCGACGCTGGCGGCGGTGATGGCGACGGTATCGCCCTCGATGCGGCCGCTGTTGGCGAGCGCGCCGGTGGCGGTGAGCGAGGTGGCGGCGCTGTCGACGGTGCCGCTGTTGGTGATGCCGGCGGCCTTGACCGCAAGCGCGCCGACCGCGCTGAGCGTGGCGCCGCTGGCGTTGTCGAGATTGCCGCTGAAGGTGAGGCTGGCGTTGCGGTTGGCCTTGAGCGTGTTGCCGGCCACGTTGGTGTAGTTGCCGGCAAGGGTCAGGGCCAGGTCGTTGCCGGCCACCACGCGGCCGCTGCCGGCGAGGCTGCCCAGGTCCAGCGTGACGTTGCCGCTGGCGGCGGTCTCGCCACCGGTATTTTCCAAGGTGGCCAACGCAAGCACGATGTTGCCGCCGGCGCCGAGGTGGCCGCTGCGGTTGGTCAGCGTGGCGAGCCGGTTGGACCAGGCCAGGTTGCGGGCGGCGTAGAGGGTGCCGCTGGTGTTGTCGAGACTGGTGGCGGCAAGGCTCAGATCGCGCCCGGCGACCACGGTGCCACTACCGGTGTTGCCGATGGCGCCAGCGCTGACCGCCACGTCGCCCTGGCCACCCAGCGTACCGCCGGTGTTGGTAAGCGCGCCGCTGCCGAGGTTCAGCGTGGTCGCGCCCTGGGCCGCGTTGGCGATGCGGCCGGCACTGTTGTCCAGCGATGCCGCGGTGAGCGACAGCGTGGCGTTGCTGCGGCCGCGGCCAGCCTCGATGCGGCCGTTACCGTTGCTCAAGGCGCCAGCGGCAGTGGCCGCAAGCGCGCCCATGGCCTGCAGCGCACCGCTGCGGTTGTCCAGGGCGCCTCCGCTGGTTACGACCAGATCGCCAGCGGTATAGATCTGCCCGGCGTTGACGACGCTGCCCGCAAACAGATTCACCGCGCCGTTGCCGGCGATGAAGCCGCTCGCGGCATTGCTCAGCCCGTGCGTGATGTACAGCGACAACGCATCGCTGCCCAGCGCCTTGATCTGGCCGGTGCCGTTGGTCAAGGTATCGGCATGCACGGTGAGCCCACCGCTGGCCTGCAACGCACCGCCGGTGTTGAACAGTGCCTGGGTCAGGGTGATGTCGACGGTATCGGCAGCCAGCGTGCCACCACGGTTATCGAGCGATTGCGACTGAAGGCTGGTATTGCCTGCGGCGGAAACACTGCCGGCGGCATTGGTGAACGCGCCGCCAGTGATGATTTGCAATGCGCCGTTGCTGGCAATCGATCCGGCGCTGTTCTCGAACTGGCCGTCCACATCGAGGCTGAGCTGGCCGCTGCCGGCGTGGGCAATGCTGCCGCCGGCATTGAGCAGGCTGCCCGCATCGAGGGTCAAGGTGCCGGCATTGCTCGCGATGCTGCCCGCGCTGTTGTCGAACGTGCCGCTCACCGCCAACGTGGATGCGGCCGTACCGGTTTGCAGTATGTGGCCGCCGCGATTGACGATGCTGGCCGCGTTCAAGCCGACCGATCCGGCCTGCAGCGTGCCGCCGCTGTTGTCGAGTTGGCCGGCGGCCTGCAGGGCGAGGTTGTCGTGGGTGGCGAGGTCGCCGTTGCGCAGACTCAAGCCACCCAGGGTGGCGGTCAGCCCAATGGCGCCGCCGGCACGCGTGGTGGCACCGCCCAGGTCGAGGCTGGCGCCGTGCAGATTCAGCGTGGTGGCGGCAAGGTTGCGGCCCTGCGCCACCAGCGCGGCGGTGGTGTCGACACTCAGGGCGCCGGTGCCGGCAAGGCTGCCGTCGGCCTGCACGCCGGCACCGAGCACGCCGCTGGAATCGAGGCTGCCAGCGCCGATGTCCAGATCGCCCTGGGCGGCCAGCGTGCCTGTATTCGCCAGTTGGCCGGTGACCATCCATTGCGCGGCGGTGCCGGCGTAGGCAGTGCCTTGATTGTCTGCATGACCGTCGACGCGGATCGTCTGCGCGGCACCGCTGCGCAAGAGGCCCGTGTTCTGCAGATCGCCGGTGAGGGTGGTCGTCAGGTCGTGGTCCGCACGCAGCGTGCCACTGCTGGAGAGGCTCCCGGCGTGTACGTTGGCGTCGGTACCGGCGTAGATCAGGCCGGTATTGGTGACCTTGCCGATGCTGGCCAGGTTCAATGCCTGGGCGGCATAGAGCCAGCCTTGCGCGCCCACGTCGACGGCGTCGCCGGCGGTCAGTTGCAGACCCTGCCCGGCTTGCAGCACACCGTCGGCACGCACCGGGCCGGTCACCGCAACGGTCAGGTGGCGGGCGGCCAGCAGGTTGCTGCCGGCGTCGGCATCCAGCCGTCCGATGGTCAGGCTGACATCACTCATGCCGTCGATCAGGCCCTGGTTGTGCAGGGCGTCCGCCGTAATCGTCAGTGCGCCACCGGACTGCCATTGACCGCTGTTTTCGACCTGGCCGCCATGCAAGGTGCTGCTGCCGCCGCTGATAACGGTGCCGGCGTTGCCCAGTGACTGCGTGCCAGTGAGCTGCACGCGGCCATTCGCGCTGAGCACGCCGGCATTGTCGAGCACCAGCGCGCCGAGCGTTGCGTCGCCACCATCGGCAAGCAGATGGCCGCTGTTGGAAAGCCGGCCGTCGGCGCGGAGATCAAGGCTCGTCAGCGCCTCGACGGTGCCGGCGTTGTCCATGTCGGCCGCGTGCATGGTGATGCCCTGCCCCGCATAGACATCGCTGGCCGCGGACAAGGAAAGCGCGCCGGCGGCGTCCACGGCAACCGCGCCGCTTGCGGCATACAGCTTGCCGCTGTTGCGGATGTCACCGGTGCTGGTGAGGTTGGCGCCCTGGCCCGCGTAGAGCGTGCCGCCGTTGCCCACATTGCCATTGCCGCGGACGTCCAGACGTCCATTTGCGGCCAGCGTGCCGCTGTTGTCGATTCCGCCCGCCTGCACGGCAAGGTTGCCGGTGGCGGTGAGCTTGCCGGTGACCACCAGCTTGCCGGCGCTGGTGAGCTGGAAGTCGCCGGCCTGCGCGGCGATCTCGCCACTGGTGCGGACGCCCACGCCGGCCTCGGTGCCCAGCAGGTGAATCTTGTCGGCGTACATGCCGCCCAGTACGGCCACATCCAGGCTCACGCCCGGCGCTACGCCCTCACCCTTGATCGCCTGCGTCGCCAGATCGGCATAGCCGACCTGGTTGGCGCCGGTCACCACGTTGAGGTTATGCGCCCACACTTTGGCATTCGCCTGTACTGCACGCGCGATCAGATCGAGCCGGTCGGGGCGCGTGGCATCTAGGCCGCCGCCATTGATGGCGATAGCGCCGCGGGTAACTCGGAACGCCTGCAAGCTGCCGTCGCCGCCGAACACTGGCGTACCGGTGGTCAGCACGCTGCGGGTGGTGTTGATGAAGCCACCACCATTGACACTGATGCCGTTGGGGTTGGCCACGATCACATCGGCGGCCTTGCCGGCAACCTCGGTGTAGCCATTGAGCGCGCTGGGGCTGGTGCCGGTGACCTCGTTGAGGATGATCCGCGCCGATGACCCGGTGCCCAGGTTGGTGTTGCCGACGATCATGCCGGCCAGCTGGGTCTGGCTGACCGCGCCGCTGTTGTTGAGGATCAGCCCCTTGCTGTCGACATCGAACGACTGGAACCGGTTGTGCGACACGCCGCCGGCCGAGGGCGCGACGATGTTGACCACCGGCGTGCCGTTGGCCGCGGTATCGATGCCGGGGCGATGCACGCCGGCCCGCGCGTCCGGCACCGCTTGCGCCTGACCGGCTACCGGAACACCGAGCAGCGCTATGCCGATGGCGACAGCAAGCGCGTTGAGGCCCTGGCGGAACGGATGCGAGGTGTCGATGGTGGTCATGGTCTGGTTCTTCCCTGGTTCATGGCTGCCGCCCGGCGGAACGGAACGCTTCTGTCTCCTCCCTCTGCTGGCAGGTTGGGAGGGGGGAGCTCGGGCTTGCCGCAAAGATCAAGAGCGAAACCCCTCCCCAGCCCTCCCCTGCTAGCAGGGGAGGGAGCATGGTGCTGCGTGCTTTTCTGGCGACAGGTGAAGCGATCAATCTCCATGCGATAGCCCCTGTGCTGCGTGATCAGTACTGGTACACGAGCTGGAAACCGGTGGCCGGCCGGCGTGTTTCCAGCACACGGCCGCCAGTCAGTGCCCAGCCCGCGAAAACGTCCCAGCCGAGGCGGCCAAGCTGGCCGCGCAGGCCGATCACGCTGCCGCGCAGCGTGTGTTCGGTGCCGTAGATATTCTTGCTGGGGCCGCCGATGTGGCCTACGTCCACACCGACGTAGAGCGCCGCCGGCAGAGCGCCCAGCGGCGCGGTGAGGGTGTTGCGCCAGGTCCAGCCGCGTTCGGCGGCCAAGGTCTGTTCGCCGTCGAAGCCACGTACGGTGTAGCGCCCGCCCAAGGTGATGAACTCGGATCCGTAGAGGGTGTCGCCGCTGCGTTGCGCATGCAGTTCAGACATCCATTGCAGCGGCAGCGCGCCGGCCTGGAAAGGCAGGTTCAGCGAGGCGTCGAGTATCCACAGCCGGTAGTCGAAGCTGGGGTCCGAGGGCTGGTGCCCGGGAGCATCGCGCTGGCCACCAAACCAGTTCACGCCGCGGCGCTGCGCCAGGCGCAGATCGAGCTGGGCCGCACCCAGATACTGGCGTTGTACCAGCGCCAGTTCCGCCGAGGTGACGTCACGCCGCTGGGAGGTTACCTCGGTGTCCTCGACGAAGCTGTGCGCCTTGCGTTTGACCAGGCGCAGCTCCAACGAGGTCTTGCCCGACCCGGTGCGGTGGAGCATGCGCTGCACGGTCAGATCGGTGGTGCGCGACTTGCCACGGCTGACGAACGTGGTCTGGTAGCCAGCCAGAGTCTGGTGATAGGCGTAGTCGTATGCCGACAGGGTGAACAGCCAGCGACCGAACGGCACCGAGTAACTGGCATTGACGCCGCGCGTGCCGTGGCCGGTGCTTTGCCACACGTCGTGGTTGTAGCCCAGCGAGAGGATGTCGTTGATGCCCAGCGGGTTGTCGAATCCCGCGCTGATGCCGGCTTGCCCACGCCCGGTGGCGCGCGAGCCGGCGTCGTCCAGCGTGGCCACCAAATGCCAGGGCCGGCTGCGCTTGACCGCGATCACGAGGTCGGAGGCACCGGGCGTGTCGCCGGGCGCGATGTCGATACTCACGTCCTGCGAGGGCACCCGCTTCATCTGCTCCAGCCCCTGCTCCACGTCACGCAGGTTGAGCAGGTCGCCCGGGCGCATCGGCAGTGCGGTCTGCCAGGCACCGGACAGCGTTGCGTCGGCATAGCGGATGCGGCGGATGACACCCGGCACGAGGGTAAGGCGCAACACACCGCCGGACAGGTCCTGCGCGGCCACGCCGACGCGGGTGGTGACGTAGCCGCGATCGATGATCAGGTCCGACGTGCGTCGCACGATCAGCTCGATGCCCCGGCGGCCCGCACATTTGCCGGCATAGCGATCGAGATAGCGTTGCACCCAGGTGAAATCGGCCAGCCGCGGGCCTTCCAGACGCACGCTGTCAAGCCGAAAGCAGGGCTGCTCGGCCGGCAGGTCGGTGCGATGAAAGTCGGTGCCGCGCGCGGTGGTCAACCGCACATCCGGCGTTGCGCGTTGCTGCTGCCGCGCCTGCGCCTCGCGCTGCGCGCGTTCGCGTTGCTCCTGCTGGTCCAGCGTGGTTTGCGCCAAGCCAATGCATGGCAGCAGTGCGATGCATGCGAACAACCATTTTGCGGTCGCAACACTGCGACGAGACGTGGAGATCCCTTCCGTATCCAATCCTTTCCCCTGTTACCGATGCCGCACCGGCTGAGCGGGCGAGTACGCCTCGCCCCCCGAAAGCTTCGGCGGCGGCGGAAGACGCCCGATGCACGACCGGAAAACCTTACACGCGACCTGACAAAAACCGAATGCACCCCAACCAAAAAGTGTCGAATGCGTCACTTTTTTCGGAAGACCTCGCCAAGCCCCGTCGGTCCGCATCAGCAAGGCATCGGGTCGAACGGATGCGCAATCCACGTAAGCTATGCGCTCCCAAGCCGGCGCAGGCCGGCCTTACTTGCTGCGGAGTATCTGTTCTTGAGCGACCTGATCCGCGTCACCTTGCTCGGCATCATCGAGGGCGTTACCGAGTTTCTGCCCATTTCCAGCACGGGCCATCTGCTGATTGCCGAGAAGTTCGGGCTGGGGGCGCGCTCGGATCTGTTCAATATCGGCATCCAGGCGGGCGCGATCCTGGCGGTGACGTTGATCTACTGGAAGCGCATCTGGCAGTTGCTGACGCAATGGCGCGACGCGGCGAACCGCGACTACCTGTTCAAGCTGGCGGTGGCGTTCCTGATCACGGCGGTGCTGGGCTTTATCGCGGTGAAGATGGGTTTCAAGTTGCCGGAGACGGTGACGCCGGTGGCGTGGGCGCTGGTGATCGGTGGCGTGTGGATGATCGCTGCGGAGCGGCTGGCGGCGCGCCAGCCCGACCGCACCGAGGTGACGTGGCGGGTGGCCATCCTGGTGGGCATCGCGCAGATGGTTGCGGGGATTTTCCCTGGCCTGTCGCGCTCGGCGTCGACGATTTTCGCGGCGATGCTGTTCGGCACCAGCAACCGCGCGGCTGCGACCGAGTTCGCATTCCTGGTGGGCATTCCCACGATGTATGCGGCGACCGGCTACGAGTTGCTGAAGGTGGTGAAAAGCGGTGGCGCGGCGCATGAGGACTGGACCGCGCTGGGGCTGGGTTTCGTGGTCTCGGCGATCGTGGCGTTTATCGCGGTGAAGTGGCTGCTCGGCTATATCCGCACGCACACGTTCACGCCGTTCGCGATCTACCGCATCGCGTTCGGCGTGGCGCTGTTGGTGCTGGTGCCGGCCGGCGGCTGAGGCCAGCGCGGCCGCTCCAGCCGCGGCTTACGCCACTTCCGCCAGCGTTTCGGTGCGTACCGGTTTTGGCCGGGCGACAGCGGGGACGGTATTGGGTGTGGCCACCGTGCATCGGTTGGTACGCTCGAACAATTCACGCACCCATTCGATGAAGGCCTGCACGCGGGCCGACAGGTGTTTTTTCTGCGGATAGACGATCCACACCGGCTTGCCGGTGGAGTTGGTATCGGCCATCACCAGTTCCAGCATGCCTTTTTCCAGCATGCAGGCGGCCAGCATGCGCGGCACCTGGGTGATGCCCAGCCCCGCCGCCACGGCCTGCAGCACCGATTCGCCGTCGTTGATCAGCATGTGCGCGTCGATATCCACGCTCACCTGGCCATCCGGCGTGTCGAACTGCCATTGCCGCGGGCGGCCGTTCGGGTACACGTAATTGATGCAGCGGTGATCCTTCAGATCCTCGATGCTGCGCGGGGCGCCGTACTTGCGCAGGTACTCGGGCGAGGCGCACACCACGTTGCGCAGGTAGCCGATCTTGCGCGCGATCAGGCTGGAATCCTCCAGTTCGCCCACGCGGATGGCGCAGTCCAGCCCTTCGCCGTTGAGATCCGACGGCGAGTCGCTCATCGACAGCTCCAGCCGGATGTCGGGGTAGCGCTGCTCGAATTCGGTGAGCCGCGGGATCACCGCGGCGCGCCCCACCGACAGCGAGATACCCACCCGCAATTTGCCGGTGGGCTTGCTGTTGGCGAAGTTCAGCGCCTCGGTGGCCTCGGCCAGATCGGCCAGTATCTCCCGGCAACGTGCATGGAACGAGGCCCCATCGTCGGTCAGTCGCAAGGAGCGCGTGGAGCGGAACAGCAGCCGCGCGCCGAGCTGGGTTTCCAGCCGCGACACGGCGCGGCTGACGCCTGACGGGGTCATGCCCAACTGGCCGGCGGCAGCGGCGAAACTGCCGGCCTCGACCACGCGGACGAAGGTCGAAATTGCTGAAAAGTCTTCCATCGGTCCCATTCCTCGTCGATTCATGACTGCGGCGCATGAGTGTAATGCCTGAAAAGGGGATTTTCTATACCGCTAGGTACACCTATTCTCTCGACCCTCGCCGGTACCCCCTGTCCGGCCAACAAGGTGTTCGGAGCGCAAGATGAAGAAACAATGGATGCTGATACCCCTGATCGCGGTCACCGTGCTGGGCAGCTGGATGGTGCTGCATGGCGATGACAGCCAGGCGCAAACCCCCGTCGGCGCGCCGCCGCCGGAAGTCACCGTGGCGCAGGCACTGAGCCGCAAGGTCAGCGACAGCGCCGAGTTCACCGGCCGGCTGGAAGCGGTCAATACGGTGCAGGTGCAGCCTCGCGTGGGCGGCTTCGTGGAGTCGGTGCATTTCCAGGAAGGCGCCGTGGTGCACAAGGGCGACGTGCTGTTCCAGCTCGATGCCCGCCCGTACCAGGCCGAGGTGGACCGGCTGGCCGCCAACCAGGCGCAGGCCCGCGCCGAGCTGAGCCTGGCCGAGACCAACCAGCAACGCGCCACGATGCTGCTGGCCCAGCACGCGATCGCCAAACAGGAAGCCGACCGCCAGCAAACCACCGCGCAAAGCGCGCGTGCCCAGTTGGGCGCCGCCACCGCCGCGTTGGCCGCCGCCCGGTTGAACCTGGATTTCACCAAGGTGCGCTCGCCGATCGACGGCCGCGTCAGCAACGCCCGCGTCACCCCCGGCAACCTGGTCACCAGCAACGACGTGCTGACCAGCGTGGTCTCGGTGAACCCCGTCTATGTCTATTTCGACGTGGACGAGCACACCTGGTTGAAGCTCGATCACCTGCGCGCCGACGCCAAGCAGGCCGGCCGCAGCGCCCGCATCGAAGCGACAATGGGCCTGGCCGACGAATCGGGTTATCCGCATGAAGGCCGCCTCGATTTCGTGGACAACCAGCTGCACACCGGCTCGGGCACGATGCGTTTGCGCGCCGTGTTCGACAACGCCGACGGCCTGTATACGCCCGGCCTGTACGCCCGCGTGCAGTTGCAGAGCGGCCAGGTGAAGTCGCGCGTATTGGTGGACGACCGCGCCATCGGCACCGACCTGGGCAACCAGTTCGTCTACGTGGTCGACAAGGACCACAAGGTGCAATACCGCAAGGTGGAAACCGGCGCGTTGGTGCATGGCTTGCGCGTGATCGAAAGCGGCGTGAAGCCCAGCGACCTGGTGGTGGTGAACGGCCTGCAACGCGTGCGCCCCGGCGCCGAGGTGAACCCGCAGAAGGTGGCGATGAGCTACCGGCTCGATCCGGCCGACAAGGCGCTGGTCGAGCGCGGCGACGCGAATGTCGACACGGATTCGCGTACCGCGCAGGTCAAGCCCGCGAAGGCACCGGACCCGCAGAGCTGACCTGCTCCCTCCCCTGCGACCGAAGGAAGTCCCCTTGCGGGACGTGCAGCAGGGGAGGGTTGGGGAGGGGTGAAGCCCTCCAGTCAGCCGCAAAGCCAATAGCAACAGCGTCACCCCCTCCCAACCTCCCCCTGCGACGCAGGGGGAGGAGCAAAAGAAAGACCGAAGCCGCACACCGGCTTCGTCGAGGACTCTTTGCATGAAAAACATCGCCCAATTCTTCGTCGACCGACCCATCATGGCCGCGGTGCTGTCGTTGCTGTTCGTGATCACCGGCTCCATCGCGGTGTTCCAGCTGCCGATCAGCGAGTACCCCGAAGTGGTGCCGCCGACCGTGGTGGTGCACGCCAGCTACCCCGGCGCCAACCCGAAGGTGATCGCGCAGACCGTCGCCACGCCGCTGGAGGAACAGATCAACGGCGCCGAGGGCATGCTGTACACCTCGTCGCAGGCCACCAGTGACGGCGCGCTCACGCTCACCGTGACGTTCGCGCTCGGCACCGATCTCAACAACGCCCAGGTCGACGTGCAGAACCGCGTGGCGCAGGCGCTGCCGAAATTGCCCGAGGAAGTGCAGCGGCTCGGCGTGACCACGCAGAAGAGCTCGCCCGACCTCACCATGGTCGTGCACCTGATCTCGCCCGACCAGCGCTACGACATGCTCTACCTGTCGAACTACGCGCGGCTGCACGTGAAAGACGTGCTGGGCCGGCTCAATGGCATCGGCGACGTGCAGATCTTCGGTGCCGGCGAGTACTCGATGCGCGTGTGGCTGGACCCGCAGAAGCTGGCGCAACGGTCGCTCACCACCGGCGACGTGATCAACGCCATCCGCGAGCAGAACGTGCAGGTCGCCGCCGGTGCGCTGAATGCGCCGCCCGGCCCCGGCAACTCCGCGTTCCAGCTCAACATCAACACGCGTGGCCGACTGGTCAGCGAAGACGATTTCCGCAACATCATCGTGCGCACCGCGGCCAACGGCGGCGTCACCCACCTCAGCGACGTGGCCAAGATCGACCTGGGCTCGAACAGCTACGCATTGCGCAGCCTGCTCGACAACACGCCCGCGGTGGCCATGCCGATCTTTGCCCGGCCCGGCTCCAACGCGATCCAGATCTCCGACGAAGTGCGCGCCACCATGGCGGAGCTGAAGAAGGATTTCCCGCAGGGGGTCGACTACTCGATCGTCTATGACCCGACCGTGTTCGTGCGCGGCTCGATCGAGGCGGTGGCGCACACGCTGCTGGAGGCGATCCTGCTGGTGGTGCTGGTGGTGATCCTGTTCCTGCAGACCTGGCGCGCCTCGATCATTCCGCTGGTGGCGGTGCCGGTGTCGCTGATCGGCACGTTCGCGATCATGTACCTGGCCGGCTTCTCGCTGAACGCCCTGAGCCTGTTCGGACTGGTGCTGGCGATCGGCATCGTGGTCGATGACGCGATCGTGGTGGTGGAGAACGTCGAGCGGCATATCGAACTGGGCGAGTCGCCGAAGGAGGCGACGCGCAAGGCGATGCGCGAAGTCACCGGCCCGATCGTGGCCACCGC
Source organism: Rhodanobacter ginsenosidimutans (assembly GCF_042655685.1). NCBI lineage: Bacteria > Pseudomonadati > Pseudomonadota > Gammaproteobacteria > Lysobacterales > Rhodanobacteraceae > Rhodanobacter > Rhodanobacter ginsenosidimutans. The sequence continues at coordinate 20,687 of NZ_JBHSMM010000001.1, forward strand.
GCTGGTGCTGTGCGCGGTGTTCATCCCGACCGCGTTCGTCAGCGGCCTCACCGGCCAGTTCTACCGCCAGTTCGCCTTGACCATCGCGATCTCCACGGTGATCTCCGCGTTCAACTCGCTGACCCTGAGCCCGGCGCTGGCCGCCGTGCTGCTGAAGCCGCACAACGCGCCGAAGGACCGCCTCACCCGCGGCATCGACCGTGCGTTCGGCTGGCTGTTCCGTCCCTTCAACCGCATGTTCCAGCGCGGTTCGGAGCGCTACGTGGGCGGCGTCAAGCGCGTCGTCGGCAAGGGCAAGCTGGCGCTGGTGATCTATGCCGGCCTGATCGCCCTGACCTGGTTCGGCTTCTCGCACGTGCCGACCGGTTTCGTGCCGGGCCAGGACAAGCAGTACCTGGTGGCGTTCGCGCAACTGCCCGACGCCGCTTCGCTGGATCGTTCGGAAGACGTGATCCGGCGCATGAGCGCGATCGCGCTGAAGCAGCCGGGCGTGGAACACGCTGTGGCCTTCCCAGGCCTGTCGATCAACGGTTTCACCAACTCGACCAACTCCGGCATCGTGTTCGTCACGCTGAAGCCGTTCGAGGAACGCGAGACCGCGGACCTGTCGGCCGGTGCGATCGCCGGTGCGCTGAACCAGAAGTTCGGCGCCATCCAGGACGCCTACATCGCCGTGTTCCCGCCGCCGCCTGTGATGGGGTTGGGCACGATCGGCGGCTTCCGCATGCAGATCGAGGATCGCAGTGACCGCGGCTTCGACGAGCTGTACAAGCAGACGCAGAACCTGATCGCCGCCAGCCGCAAGGATCCGGCGCTGGCCGGGCTGTTCTCCAGCTTCCAGGTCAGCGTGCCGCAGGTGGACGCCGACGTGAACCGCGAGAAGGCCAAGGCCGAAGGCGTAAACCTGGGCGACGTGTACCAGACCATGCAGGCGTACATGGGCTCGCTCTACGTCAACGACTTCAACCGCTTCGGCCGCACCTACCAGGTCAATGTCTCGGCCGACCCCGCGTTCCGCCACACGCCGCAGGACATCCTGCAGCTGAAGACGCGCAACGCGCAGGGCCAGATGGTGCCGCTGGGTTCGTTCGTCACCGTGTCGCAAGGCGCGGGCCCGGATCGCGTGCAGCATTACAACGGCTACCCGACCGCCGAGATCAACGGTGGCCCGGCGCCGGGCTTCAGCTCCGGCCAGGCGCAGGCGGCGATGGAAAAGCTGGCGAAGGACAACCTGCCCAACGGCATCAGCTTCGAGTGGACCGAGCTGACCTACCAGCAGATCCTGGCCGGCAACACCGCGATCCTGGTGTTCCCGCTGTGCGTGCTGCTGGTGTTCCTGGTGCTGTCGTCGCTGTACGAAAGCTGGTCGCTGCCGCTGGCGGTGATCCTGATCGTGCCGATGGTGCTGCTGTCCGCGATTGCCGGCGTGTGGCTCAGCGGTGGCGACAACAACATCTTCACCCAGATCGGCTTGATCGTGCTGGTGGGCCTGGCGTGCAAGAACGCGATCCTGATCGTGGAGTTCGCCCGCGAATTGCAGCTGGAAGGCGTGCCGCGTCATGAGGCCGTGCTGGAAGCCGCCAGGTTGCGCCTGCGCCCGATCCTGATGACCTCGATCGCGTTCATCATGGGCGTGGTGCCGCTGGTCACTTCCAGCGGTGCCGGTGCCGAGATGCGCCATGCGATGGGCGTGGCGGTGTTTGCCGGCATGCTGGGCGTGACCATCTTCGGGCTGATCTACACGCCGCTGTTCTATGTCGTCATCCGCGCCCTGGTCGAGCGTCGCGAGGCCCGCGCGGCCGAGCGCGCCGCCGCCGATGCGCTGCCGGCGCTGGAGAACCACTGATGAAAACCGTACGCAGGATCGCCGGCGTCGGTGTCGCCGTGGCCTCGGACATGCTCGGCGTGACCCTGGCGGGGCTGATCTACACACCCCTGGTCTACAACGTCATTCACGCCCTGGCGGGGCGCCGCGAGTCGCGCGCCCACGCTGCCGGGATGGAGAACCATTGAGATGAAACCGCTACTGAAAATCGCCGCGCTCAGCGCGGCCATGATCCTGGCCGGTTGCGCCAGCATCGGCCCCGACTATCACGCCGAGAAAATCGCCGCACCGCAGCTGCAGGGTCTCGACGCCGCGCAGGAAAGCAACGCGCAGTTTCAGGCCGCGTGGTGGAAGCAGTTCAACGATCCGACGCTGGATGCGTTGATCCAGCGCGCCGCGGCGAACAACCTCGACCTGCGCATCGCCGTGGCGCGCCTGCATGAATCGCGCGCGCTGCTCAGCGGTGCCAAGTCCGATCGCCTGCCCACCATCAACACCGGCGTGGATTACACCCGCAGCCGCGGCCAGCAACCGGGCTTCACCGACCAGCGCGTCACCACGACCACCTACCAGGCCGGCTTCGATGCCTCGTGGGAGCTGGACGTGTTCGGCGGCGTGCGTCGTTCGGTGGAGGCGGCTGGCGCCGACCTGGGTGCCAGCGAGGCGGCATTGCACGATGTGCAGGTCAGCCTGCTGGCCGAGGTGGCGCGCAATTATTTCGAATTGCGCGGCACCCAGTTGCGGCTGGACATCGCCAAACGCGACATCGAAAACCAGCGCCAGACCGTGCACCTGACCGAGGTACGCCAGCAGGTCGGCACCGGCGCCGAGCAGGACGTGGCCAGCGCCAAGGCCCGCCTCAGCGCGGTGCAGGCGCAACTGCCGCTGCTGCAGACGCAGGCCAGCGCCAGCGAGTACCGTCTCGCCGTGCTGCTGGGCGAGCGGCCGGGCGAGCTCGACATCGACGTGTCGCCGAAGAGTTTCACCCCGATCGCCACCACCTTGCCGATCGGCGACGCCGGCGACGTGCTGTCGCGCCGTCCGGACGTCCAGATGGCCGAACGCGAGTACGCCGCCGCCAACGCCCGCATCGGCGTGGCCAAGGCGGACTTCTTCCCGCACATCTCGCTGGGTGGCTTCCTGGGCTTCCTGTCCGGTCGCAGCAACGACTTCGGCAGCCCGTCGACGCGGGCGTGGTCGCTGGCGCCCAGCATCAGCTGGGCCGGCCTCAACGTGCAGCGCGTGCGTGCGAACCTGCACGTCAGCGAGGCGCGTGCCGATGCGGCGAAGGCGAACTACCAGCGCACCGTGCTGGAGGCGATCGAGGACATCGACAACGCGGTCACCGGCTTCAACCAGCAACGCGTGCGCGTCGATCACCTGATCGAGCAGGCCACGCAGAGCAAGCGCGCCGCCGACCTGGCCCGCATCCGCTATCAGGAAGGCGCCACCGGCTTCCTCGAACTGCTCGACGCCGAGCGCACCCAACTGGCCGCCGAGGACGATCTGGCGCAGGCCGAGGCGGCGATCAACACGCGCGCCGTCGCCCTGTACAAATCGCTCGGCGGCGGCTGGCAGGCCTGCGGTGATGAACACTGCAGCGCCGTGGCCAAGGTCGACGCCGCGCCATGAGCGCACCGGCAAGGCGCCTGCCGGCAGCGGCAGGCGCGTCGGCGGCCACGCCGATCCATCGCGTGGCGCTGGTCACCGGCGCCAACCGCGGGCTGGGCTTCGAGGTGGCGCGCCAACTCGGCGAGCGCGGCATGACCGTGCTGCTGGGTGCCCGCGACATGGACAAGGGCCTGCATGCCGCGCGGCAGCTGGCCCACCTGCCCGGCGAAATGATCGCGGTGCAACTCGACATCACCCGGCAGGACCAGGTCGATACGCTGGCGCGCTGGATCACCATCACCTACGGCCGGCTCGACGTGCTGGTCAACAACGCCGGCGGCTACTATCACCCACGCACCAACCCGGTGGAAGTCGACATCGCGCCCGCGCGCGAGGCGATGGACACCCACCTGTTCGGCACCTGGCGCGTATGCAGCGCGATGTCGCCACTGATGCACCGCCACGGCTACGGCCGCATCGTCAACGTCTCCAGCGGCTACGGCGCCACCACCACCAGCGGCGCCAACTGCCCGGCGTACCGCGTCTCCAAGGCCGCCCTGAACAGCTACACCCGCACCCTCGCCAGTGAACTGGAAGGCAGCGGCATCCTGGTCAACGCCGTCTGCCCCGGCTGGGTCGCCACCGACATGGGCGGCCCCGGCGGACGCCCCGTCAGCGACGGCGCCGCCGGCATCGTCTGGGCCGCCTGCCTCACCGAATCCCTCACCGGTGGGTTTTATCGCGACGGCCGGCCCATCGCCTGGTAGTCGGGCTGCGACTCACTGCGTCACAACAACCCCTGCCCACGTCGACCGCCAGCATTACGGCAACCTATATAGCGTCGCTATAGACATACCAATATAGCGACGCTATATTGGTCCCATGGATACACGCGACATCCTGCTCAACGCCGCCCTGAAGGTGCTGGAGGAAGACGGCGAGGCACAGTTCTCGACGCGCAAGGTTTGTGCGATCGCCAACGTGACGGCACCGACGCTTTACCACCATTACGGCAGCGCCGATGGGCTGTTGAGCGCGGCGATGGCGGAAGCCTTCGGGCAGTTCCTCGAAAGCAAAAAGTCCGTCGTTCAATCAGCCGATCCGGTGGTGGTGCTGCGCGAGGGCTGGAACGATTACGTGCGCTTCGCCGCGGCGCGGCCCCGGCTCTACGCGGCGATGATGAGCCGCGTTCTCGACGGCGCCGACATCCCTGCCGCCGAGCAGGCTTTTGCGCTGCTGATCGCACGCATCGGCGCCATTGCCGCCAAGGGACGGCTCGCGCGCACGGTCCAGTCGGCGGCCGATCTCATGTGGGCATCGGCAAACGCGGCATCCATGCTTCACGTGACGGCCCGGCTGCGGAAGGGCGCGCCACCCACGGCAGCCGTCCTTGAGCAAATCCGTGAGAACGCTCTGCGGTCCATCCTGAAACCCGCAACGAAAGGCCGATCGCGATGAGAATTCTCGTCACGGGCGGCACCGGCCTGCTCGGTGGTCGCCTGATCCCCAGGCTCGTGGACGACGACCACCAGGTTTTCGCCCTCACCCGCTCCACGTCATCGCACGCCGGGCTGCAGGCGATGGGGTCGACGCCGGTTGACGCGGATCTGGAAAGCGGCGCGCCGCTGGTGCTGCCTGCAATCGATGCGGTTGTGCATGCGGCGGCCATGTTCCGCTTTTCCGGCCCCCGCAAGCCTTTCTTCCGCACCAACACCGATGGCACCGCAGCGTTGCTGAAGGCCGCCCGGTCCGCAGGCGCGCAGACCTTCGTCTACATCAGTGCGGCAGGGATCATCATGGATGACGGCGGCACGCCCATCCGCAACGCCGATGAAAGCGCGCCGACTTTTCCGAACCACTTCTCCGCCTACCTGGCGAGCAAGGCACGGGCCGAGCGGTTGGTTCTGGCCGCCAACCAACCCGGGTTTCGCACCATCGCGCTACGCCCACCGGCGATCTGGGGGCCGGGCGATCCGTTCAGCAAAGCGCTTCCCGACGCCATCGGCTCAGGGCGATTCGCCTTCATCGGCCGCGGCGACTATGCGTTCTCGACCTGCCACGTGGACAACGTGGTCGAAGCGATACGGTGCGCGCTGGAACGTGGTGAAGGTGGACGTGCCTTCTTCATCAAGGATCAGGAGGGGCAAACCTTCCGCGCGTTCGTCGCATCCCTCGCAAGTTTGCAGGGGTTGTCGATCGACAAGCTGCGTTCCATGCCCTACTGGCTCGCTTCAACCTTGGGCCGGCTGCTTGATGCCATCTGGGCCGTGGCGCGGAAGGATGGCGATCCGCCGATTTCGCGTTCGATGATCCGCATGATCGGACGCGCGTTCACCATCGATGACACCGCTGCCCGTCGGGAACTGGGCTATGTCGGAAGGACGTCGCGGGCCGATGGCCTGCGTAGCTATGGGGAACCGTAGGCTCTCGCTTTGGAAGCCTGGCGAGAACACGCGAGAGCATCGCGACTGAAGTCGCTCCCACAGGGACAGGTGCCCCGGGGCTAACGCTGCACGATATGCGCGAACCACTCCCAGCCGTGCACGCGTTCGGTGATGAGCTTGGTGCAGGTGAGTATCGGTACCGCCAGCAGGGCGCCGGGGATGCCCCATAGCCAACCCCAGATCAGCAGCCACAGCAGGATCGCGATGGGGCTCAGGCGCATGCTGCGGCCCTGGATGAACGGGGTGATCAGGTTGCCTTCGATCGCGGTGATGCCGGCGAAGGTCAGCACCGGCAGGAACACGTCGAAGCTGGCGTCGTTCGCATACAGCATGCACACGATGGACAGCACGATGGTGGTGACGATGGCGCCCACGTACGGGATGAAGTTGGCGAACATCGCCACCGCGCCCCACAGCAGCGGGTCGGGTACGCCGTAAAGCCACAGCATGCAGGCGGTGACCGCGCCCAACCCCGCGTTGATCGACAGCGCGGTGAGCAGGTAGCGCGATATCTCGGTCTGGATGCTGCGCACGATGGTCACGGCGTGGCGCTTGTAGGTGAAGCCGGGGGTGATCTCCACCAGTCTTCGCAGCATGGAGTCGCCGTAGATCAGGAAAAAGAACACCAGCAACACCACGCTCAGCACGGCGGCCAGCACTTTGGGCGCGGTGGAAACCACGTCCCAGGTGCTGAACGATACCGGTGATGGCTGGCTCGACGAACTGCGCACGGGGTGCCCGGCCACCAGGGTCTGGGTGGCGCGGTTGGCGGCCTCCAGTGGCTGGGTGAGGCCCTTGAGCTTGGGCACGAAATGACGGATGGCCGCGGGTGCACCCTGGAACCAGCCCACCGCCGGCTGCGCCAACTGCCCTACGCCAGTGCCGATGCCCACCATCAGGCTGATCACCAGCACGCTGGCGGTGAGCCAGCGCGGCAGGCGCACGCGGGCGCCGGCCGCCACGATGGGGTTCAGCGCCAGGCCGATGAAGGCGGCCAGCACCAGCGGTATCAGCAGCGCGCGGGTGATGGTGATGGTGTACAGCAACGCCAGCAGCAACAGCGCGTTCATCACCACTCGCAGCGCGCGCAGGTGGCGACGCATGCCGCGCACGTAACGCGTGCCCGACGCGGCCCGGCGCAAGGGCAGCTCGGGCGACAGCTCGGCATCCATGCTGATGGCAGGTTCGGTGGAGGGTTCCGACAGCATGGCCGGAGCGGATGGCAGCGGGTCGATCTCGCTCATGGCTGGTCGGCGTGCGGCTCGGCATCGACGCGGTCGGCCTCGGCGGCGGCGGCCGCACCCAGGCCGGCCACGCCCAGCTCGGCGATCATGCGCGAGCCGATCGTCACCAGTTCGGACAGCCCGCCGCCCAGCAGCGCACCCAGACCCGGCAGCCGCAGCGGATGCACGTTGAGCCGGCCCAGCGCGAAACCGGTCGCCGCCGAGATGCCTACCGTGCTCAGCGGATGGGCGCGGCCGCGCGCCAGCAGCGCGGTCGCGGGCAAGCCGACGCGGTGGCGCGCCAGCCCCACGCGTGCCTTCGCCAGTTTCACCCTGGCCAGTTTCGACACCATGCTCATGTTCGATCCCCCCGGTCCTGCGGCTGCAACGGCGTGTCCGATGATGCTGTCGATGACGCCTCCCCCGTCGGCGCGGTAGTGGCCGCGTCGCCCTGCCGTGCCTCGTGCAGGGTATCGCGCATCATCGCACCCCATTCGTCGCGCGTGGCGGGCAAGGTCATCCAGTGCATGCAGCGACGGAACAACCACACCGCGCCAGCCAGCAGCAGGATCTGCAACACGCAAAGCGTCGTCAGCGCCCACAGCCACGAGCCGAACCACTGCGCCAGCGCCAACCCCAGCAAGGCCATCAAGGTCAGCGCCAACGCCACCCCGGCCGCGGTGGCGACCAGCCCGGCCAGCAACAGCCACGAGACGGCGCTGCGGGCCAGGCCAAGCTCAGCCGCCAACAGGTCCCATTGCGCGCCGAACAAATGGCCCAGCGCCCGCCCGAGCTGGGCGATTTCGGCGAGCAATCCAGACGGCAACGGCGCCCTTGATTCCGGCGCCGTTGCAGATTCACCGGGAGTATCGCCCCGGTCGCTCCTTGCTTCTTGCATGGAATATCCCCTGGCGCCGATCAGCGCCGCAGGATACGGCCAAGCAGCCAGCCCGCCCCCAATGCCATGGCCACCGATTGCACCGGTTTCTCGCGCACATAGAGCCGTGCCTGCTCCAGCCATGCGTCCGCGGTGTCCATCGTGCGGTCACAGACTTCGCGGCCGCGCTCGGCCACGTCGGCGGCGGTGTCGGCGGCGCGATTGGCCGCTTCGGCCGTCTTGTCGGTGGCGCGGTGGAGGCTGTCCTCGACATGGTCGGCGGCGCGATCCACCGCCTCCTTGGTGCTGGCGACGGCACTGGATGTGGCCTGCTTCACGCGCTCGGCCTTCTCGTCGATCCGGTTGCCGCTCAGCGGTGCGGAATGGTCGGGTACCTGGTTGCTCATTGCTTGCTCCGGAAAATACGTGGGTGGATGGACGGGCTACGCCCGTTACCTGGCGCGGCGGAAGAACGCAATGATCGCCAGGATCAGGAAGATGACAAACAGGATTTTCGCGATACCGGCGGCGGTGCCCGCGATACCGCCGAAACCGAATACGGCGGCAATGATGGCGATAACCAGAAAAACCAGCGCGTAGTGAAGCATGGACATGTCCTCGTGGAGTGGGGGGCTGCGGACATATGCCGCATGCCCGCATCATCCCCAGCCCGATGCCATGCGCGCGTGAAGGTTGGCGATGCCGGCCTGCACGCGGCGGCGACGTTCAGCCGGCGCTCTGCAATCGCCGGCTCGTCAACCCTGGTGCGCTGGGTTGAGGCTGTACGTGCCCACCCATTCCGCGCTGGCCAGCACATGGCCGTCCATCGCCTCGCGCAACTGCGTCAGCGTGAAACCGCGGGCCAACCCCAGCGTGGCCACGTCCAGTGCGGATACGCGGAAGTGGTAGTGATGCACCAGTTCGTCGTTCCACGGCGGACAGGGGCCGTCGTAGCCCAGGTACTCGCCCACCATGTCGGCGTCGCCGGCGAAGAAGCCGGTGAAGTCGTTCATGCCCTGCACGCTGCGCGGTGGCCCGAACGGCTCGTGCTTGCCGTGCGCCACCACGCCGTCGCTGCACGCACCCGCCGCCAGCTCGGTGTATTCGGGCGGAATGTCGGCCATCAGCCAGTGCACGAACTCCACCCGGCGCAGGTCGGCCGGCACGCTGCGACCGGGCTGGTTGACGTCGTCGCCGCGGCTGGGCACGTCCGGGTCGATCACGGTGAGCACGAATGAGCGGGTGCCGGCCGGCGCATCCTTCCACGCCAGATGCGGGTTGCGGTTGTCGGACAATGCGATCGGATCGGCGCGCTTGCCGAACGCGAATGCCGCCGGAATGGGCTGGCCGTTTTCGAAACTGTCGCTGCGCAGTTGCATGGGGGTCTCCTGCGGTTGCGGGAATAGGGAATCGGAAGAGCCAGCGTGCGGCCAGCACGGGCTTTTACCCATTCTCCATTCCCTGTTCCCTGTTCCCTGCCCCAAGCCTATACCGCAACCGCCGGCGGCCGCAGCCTTTACCATGTCGCCTGGCCATCACGACGACGAACCATGGACGCCGAAGACCTGCAGCGGCTGGTGACCACGCGCATGCCGTATGGCAAATACCAGGGCCGCCTGCTCGCTGACCTGCCGGGCGCGTACCTGGCCTGGTTTGCGCGCAAGGGTTTCCCGCCCGGGCAACTGGGGCGCCTGCTGGCGCTGGCGCTGGAAATCGATCACAACGGCCTGTCCGGCCTGCTCGATCCGTTGCGGCAGGCGCCGCCACGGCGCTGAGGCATCGTGGCGCAGCCATCCAGACGGCCAAAACGCGTCGCCGTGCCTGTAGGCTAGGGAGGAATGCGCCCATCCTGCGGATGCGCATGATGACCTCTCGGATATCGACCACGGAGCGCCGCCATGAAGATCGAGACACTCGCCGTTCACGCCGGGTATTCCCCGGACCCCACTACGCGTTCCTCAGCCGTGCCGATCTACCAGACCGTGGCCTACGCGTTCGACAACGCGCAGCACGGCGCCGACCTGTTCGACCTGAAGGTGCCGGGCAATATCTACACCCGCATCATGAACCCCACCCAGGATGTGCTGGAGCAGCGCGTGGCAGCGCTGGAGGGCGGCATCGCCGCGCTGGCGCTGGCCTCGGGCATGGCCGCGGTGAGCTATGCGATCCAGACCATCGCCGAGGCCGGCGACAACATCGTCTCCACCGCCACCATCTATGGCGGCAGCTACAACCTGTTCGCGCATACCTTTCCGCAGCAGGGGCTGGAGGTGCGCTTTGCCGACGCGGGCAAGCCGGAGAGCTTCGCCGCGCTGATCGACTCGCGCACCAAGGCGATCTTCTGCGAATCGATCGGCAACCCGCTGGGCAACGTCACCGACATCGCCGCGCTGGCCGAGGTCGCGCATGCGCACGGCATTCCGCTGATCGTCGACAACACCGTGCCCAGCCCCTACCTGTGCCGCCCGATCGAGCACGGCGCCGACATCGTGGTGCACGCGCTGACCAAGTACATCGCCGGCCACGGCAACAGCATCGGCGGCGCCATCGTGGACAGCGGCAAGTTTCCGTGGGCCGAGCACAAGGAGCGCTTCCGCCGCCTCAACGAGCCGGACGTGTCGTACCACGGCGTGGTCTACACCGAGGCGCTGGGGCCGGCGGCGTATATCGGCCGTGCCCGCGTGGTGCCGCTGCGCAACACCGGCGCCGCCATCTCGCCGATGAACGCGTTCCTGATCCTGCAGGGCGTGGCCACGCTGGGCCTGCGCATGGATCGCACCTGCGACAACGCGCTGGCGATCGCCCAGTACCTGCAGAAGCACCCGAAGGTGTCGTGGGTGCGCTACGCCGGCCTGCCCGATCACCCCGACCACGCGCTGGCACAGAAGTACATGGGCGGCAAGGCGTCGGGCATCCTGTCGTTCGGGGTCAAGGGCAACGATGCCGATCCGCGCGCCGCCGGTGCACGAGCGCTCGATGCGCTGAAGCTGTTCACGCGGCTGGTCAACATCGGCGACGCCAAATCGCTGGCCACCCACCCCGCCTCCACCACCCATCGCCAGCTGGATGCGACGGAGCTGGCCAAGGCGGGTGTCAGTGAGGATATGATCCGCTTGTCCGTGGGCATCGAGCACATCGATGACCTGATCGAGGATCTGGCGCAGGCGCTGGACGCGGTTTAAGCCGCGCTTTTTGAATCATCAACCTGCCATCCCGACCCGTTCGGGCTGAGCGTAGCCGCGCAGCGGCGGAGTCGAAGCCTCGCCGCAAACCGCCCTTCGACTCCGCTGCTGCGCAGCTACGCTCAGGGTGATCGGTGAGGGGGAACGGCGCATTTCCGATTCCCCATTCCCGACTCCCTATTCCCGGCTATCCGCCACCGCATTGAACCGCCCGGCGATGTAGTCGTCGGTGAAACTGGTCATGCCGAAATCGCGGATGAAACCGCAATGGCCGCCGTACGGTGCGATGTCCAGTTCGATGTTGGGCGGCAGTTCCAGCTGCTCGAAACTGCGCACCGGGATCACCGGATCGTCGCGCGCGGTGAGGATGGTGGCGGGAATCTGCATCGCCTGCATGATGTCGCCGGCCACCGAATAGCCGTCCAGATACTGCTGCAGCGACTTGAAGTCCGTGTGGCGCAACACCAGCGCCTCGGTCAGCCCGCGCAGGTGCTGTTTCATCTCCGACATCTCGAAGTACTGATGCTCGGGAAACGCCTTCTGCTTGGTCAGCAGGGAGTGCCGCCACTTGCGCATGAAGTAGGCCTGGTAGAACCAGGGCGCCGACTCTTCCAGCGAAAACAATCCCACCGCCGGGTCGATGATCGGGCACACCGCCAGCACGTAGCTCAACGGAATGCCCACCAGCGACGTGTGCATGGCCACGCGCAGCGCGAAGTTGCCGCCCAGCGAAAACCCCGCCAGCACCAGCGGTCGCGCGGGCCAGCGGCGGGCGATGTCGCCCAGCGCGTGCACCACTTCGTCCAGCTGGCAGGAATGGAACAGCGCCTCGTTGAGGCCGTGGCTGTCACCGTGGTCGCGGAAATTGAGCCGGAAGATGTCCCAGCCATCGGCCAGCAGGCGGCTGCCGGTCTGCAGCACATAGGTCGAGTCGACGCTGCCTTCCCAGCCGTGGAACAGCACCGCCAGTCCGCGTGGCTCGGGGCGCGAGGTTTGCGCGGTATACGCGCCGGACAGGCGCACGCCGTTGCCGCCGTCGACCACCACCGGCTCGGCACCCTGAGACACTGTTTTGGCCGCTGCCGGCAGCAGCAGCCGGCGCACACCGCTGGAGGAAAGCATGGTCTGGATGTGGCCGCTGCGCAGCGGCCAGGGCGGGCGGAAATCCTTCCCGTACAGCAGGCTCATTCCTGGCGGTCTTCCAGCGCGGCGGCGATGCGTTCGCGTGACAGCTCGGCCATGCGGCGGCGGGCGTCGGGGGTGGCGGGCACCGGCGTAAGGAAGTGGATCTCCGCATCCATCGGCGCCTCGCCGAGCAGGCGCACGATGTTGTTGAAGAAACTCTCATGCTCGCGGAAGCCGGCATCGAGCAGCCGCCGGCCGTTGCGGGCGAAGCGCAGGGCCACCGGCTGCACGGTCACGTCGGCGTCGAGCGCGGCCTGGAAGATGCGCGCATGGAACACCTTCAGCACGCCGTGGTAGCCGGTGCCGCCTTCCGGAAACACCGCCACCGAACGCCCCGCGCGCAGGCGGTCGACCATCACCTGCATCACCGTCGACAGTGAATGGTTGTTGCCCCGGCGATGGAAAATCGTGCCGCCGCTGGCGGCCAGCCAGCCGATCAGCGGCCAGCTGGCGATCTCCGCCTTGGCCACGAAACACGCGGCGCGCTGGCTGTGCAACATGGTGATGTCGATCCACGAGGTGTGGTTGGCCACGAACAGCACCGGATCGCGCTGCGCCGTGCCGAAGCGGCGTGCGCGCATGCCGAAGATGCGCAGCAGCGTCACCGACCAGGCCCGGATCATGCGGTGGGGAAACGGCTCGCGGCCGTTCTTCATCACCGCCTGCTGGGTCCAGCTGAGCAGCAGGCCGCACAGCAGGATGCCGAGCACGATGTGCACCAGCACCAGCGGCACCCGCCACAGATAACGCAGCGGGCGTAACGGATCGTGTGGTTCGGAGGGGGATGCGTCGCTCATGAGCGCAGCAGTTTAACGGTAGTTCGCCGCCGCGCGGAACGCCGCGTCAACCTGCCTTTCTGTAGGAGCGGCTTCAGCCGCGACGCCTTTTGTTCCAGGCGGCCACAAACAAGAGCATCGCGGCTGAAGCCGCTCCTGCAGGAGTGCTACTGCCCGCCCAGATGCGCCAGCGGCAGCGAGGGCGAACGCTTCACCGTGCGCAGCACGAAACTGGAATTCACGTCGGCCACGCCCGACGCATTCAACAGGTGGTCGAGCAGGAAGCGCGAGAAGTCCGCCAGATCCGCCACGTACACATGCAGCAGGTAGTCCATCGCGCCGGTCAGCGCGTGGCAGGCGACCACCTCATCCCAGGCGTTGACGCGCTCGACAAAACCTTCGACCACCGTGCTCTCATGTTTGCTCAACTGCACCCGCACGAATGCCTGCAAACCCAGCCCCACGGCCTGGGGGTCGATTTGCGCCGCGTACCCGCTGATGACGTGATCGGCCTCCAGCCGCTGCAGCCGGCGCAGGCACGCCGACGGCGACAGGCTGACGCGTTCGGCCAGCTCGGCATTGGTGATGCGGCCCTCACCCTGCAGCACGGCGAGCATGCGCAGGTCCGTGCGGTCAAGCGTGTTCATACACAACCTTCATCGAAGCTTTCGGCAACTAGCGCAATTATATGGCGTGTTGCGGGTCTATATTTGCAAGAAAGCAATCTTCGTGCTGAGGATCGTCGATAAGCTGTCGGGAGGCTCCGCCAACGCAGGAATGGCCATGAACACACCCCGCAAGATCGAACACCAGCAGACCGACCGTGGCTACGTGCCGGTCTACGCCACCGGCGTGGTGGAGCAGCCGTGGGCGAGCTACAGCCGCAGCGAGCATGCGGTATGGGACACGTTGTTCCAGCGCCAGCGCGACTTGCTGCGCGGCCGCGCCTGCCAGGAATTCCTCGACGGCGTCGAGCGCTTCGGCCTGGGCGACGGCGGCATCCCGAAGTTCGCCGAGCTCAACACCGTGCTGGGCGCGGCCACCGGCTGGCAGGTGGTGGCGGTGGAAGGCCTGCTGCCGGATGAGGTTTTTTTTGATCACCTGGCCAGCCGCCGCTTTCCGGTCAGCTGGTGGATCAGGAAACCCGACCAGCTCGACTACCTCAGCGAACCGGACCTGTTCCACGACCTGTTCGGCCACGTGCCGCTGCTGCTGAACCCGGTGTTCGCCGACTACATGCAGGCCTACGGCCGCGGCGGCATGAAGGCGTTCAAGATCGGCCCCGAGGCGCTGATGAACCTCACGCGGTTGTACTGGTACACGGTGGAGTTCGGCCTGATCCGCACCGCCGACGGCATGCGCATCTACGGCGCCGGCATCGTCAGCTCCAAGGGCGAGTCGGTCTACAGCCTGGACTCGCCCTCGCCCAACCGCATCGGTTTCGACATCGAGCGTGTGATGAACACGCGCTACCGCATCGACACCTACCAGCAAACTTATTTCGTCATCGAGAACTTCGAGCAGCTGTTCGACGCCACCCGCCCGGACTTCACGCCGATCTACACCAAGCTGCGCCAATCGCCCGCGCACGCCGCCGGCGACGTACTCGATGGTGACCGCGTGTTCACCCGCGGCGATCGCGCGGGCTGGGCGACCAACGCGGACAGCTGATACGCAGGCGTCCAGCGCAAGACGTTCGCTTTACGGGCCCTCGCGCCGACGGCGCGATTTCACCATGCCGTGCTTGCGCAGCAACGCGCGCAACTGGTGGTAGCCGAGTCCCAGCAGCGGCGCGGCTTCGACCTGGTTGTGGCGCGCTTCGACCAGCGCGCGCTGGACCAGATCGATTTCCAGCCGCGCCAATTCCGTCTTGATATCGCAGGGAAGCCGGATCGAGGCCTGTTCCGGCGGCGTCCCCTGCTCCGCGTCCGGCGCGGTTTCGACCGCTGGCCGGAACGCGGAAGCGAAGGGATCGAAAACGATGGTGTCGACCGGCTCGTCGGCCGGCGTGCGGTGCACGGATCGCTCGACCACGTTCTTCAGCTCACGCACATTGCCCGGCCACGGGTAGCGCACCAGCGCGGCGCGGGCGGATTCGCTGAAGCCGGCGAACAGGTCCCGCCCCAGCTCGCGGCTGATGTTGACGGCGAAATGCTCGGCCAGCTGCATCACATCGCCCGTGCGTGCGCGCAGCGGAGGCACCGTCAGCACGTCGAACGCCAACCGGTCGAGCAGGTCGGCGCGAAACGTTCCGGCGCGCACGGCGGCGGGCAGGTCGCCGTTGGTGGCGCCCACGATGCGCACGTCCACGCTCAGCGTCTCGCTGCCGCCGACGCGTTCGAACTGGCCGTACTCGACCGCGCGCAGGATCTTTTCCTGCACGCGCAGGGAAACCGTGGCCAGCTCGTCCAGAAACAGCGTGCCGCCATGGGCCTGCTCGAAACGGCCGATGTGGCGGCGGCTGGCGCCGGTGAATGCGCCCGCCTCGTGGCCGAACAGCTCGGTTTCGAGCAACGCCTCGGTCAAAGTCGCGCAGTTGAGCTTCACCAGCGGCGCCTCCCAGCGCGGCGACAGGTAATGCAGCCGCGCCGCGATCAACTCCTTGCCGGTGCCGCGCTCGCCGATCACCAGCACCGGCTTGTTCACCGCCGCCACCCGCGAGGTGTGTTCCAGCAAGTCCAGGAACGCCGTGGACTCGCCCAGCATGGCGGTGGTTTCGGTACCCGATGGACGCGGATCTGGCATGGGGCATCACTCGAAGCGAGGCAGCGCGACCTGATGGTTAGTTTTCGCTCAGTATTGGTGAATATAACCATATATCGGTCGATAGAACCGACTCGGACGACGCCCACTTTCAGCCTCGAAGCCACAAGTTTCGATCTATCAATGACTTGAACGCATGCGCCGGTTTGGCACGACCCGTGCTGTAGACACTTCGTGGCCCCTTCACCATCACGAGGCAAGCAGACATGGGCGTTTTTTCGAGAATGAGCGACATCATCAACTCCAACATCAACGCGATGCTGGACAAGGCCGAAGAACCGGAAAAGGTGGTGCGGCTGATCATCCAGGAGATGGAGGACACGCTGGTGGAGGTGCGCTCCGCCGCGGCGCGCGCCATCGCCGACCGCAAGGAACTGGAGCGGCGCGTGGAATACGCCCGGCGCGAGTCCGACGAGTGGCAGCGCCGCGCCGAGCTGGCCATCAACAAGGGTCGCGATGACCTGGCCAAGGCCGCGCTGGTCGAGAAGAAACACACGGACACGGCGCGCGAGGCGCTGCAGGGGCAATGCCACGAAGTCGAGCTGGGCCTGGCCAAGCTCAATGACGACATCGCCGCGCTGCAGGGCAAGCTGGCCGATGCCAAGCATCGGCAGAAATCGTTCGAGCTGCGCCACCACACGGCGGCCAACCGCCTGAAGGCGCGCAGCCGCACCCATGACGAACGCATCAACAACGCGCTGGGCCGCTTCGAGCATTACGAGCGCAAGTTGGAGCACATGGAAGGCCGCGTCGAAGCCTACGACCTGGGCAAGCAGCGCGACCTTGACCGCGAATTCGCCGACCTGGAAACCAACGACCACGTCGAGGCCGAACTGGCCGCGCTGAAGGAACGGATGGGCTCGGAGACAGCAGCCGCCAAGGAGTAACGCGACATGGACGTTACCGCCATCTTCGCCATGTTCTGCATTTTCGTCGCGCCGCTGTGGCTGATCCTGCACTACACGACCCAGCGCCGACGCGCCCAGTGCCTGACCCGCGAAGACGAAAAAATGCTGTCGGATCTGTGGCAGCTCGCCAACCGGATGGAGGGCCGCGTGAAGACGCTGGAGACCATCCTGGATACCGAAGTACCCAACTGGAGAGACAAGGCATGAACGGTTCAACGGACGACTATCATCAGCGCCGACTCCACCGCGACTCGGAACGCGGCCTGATCTTTGGCGTGTGCGCGGGCATCGCGGAGGGTTTCGGCTGGCCGGCATGGCTGACCCGCATCGGGGCGCTGGTGCTGCTCTGGTGCTTCCCGATGTCCACCGTGGTGGCCTACGTGGTCGCCGCGATGGTCATGCCGCAGCGGCCGCTGCGCTATTGCGGCCGCGGCGACGAGCGCAGCTGCTGGCAGCCACGCCACCGGGCCGAGCCATGAGACACGACGGCAACTGGCGCGCGCAGCGCTTCTATCGTGACCCAGGCCACGGCAAGCTGATGGGCGTGTGCGCGGGCCTGGCCGATTACTTCGGCTGGAACGTCACCCTCGTGCGGGGCCTGGCGATCGTCGCGCTGCTGTGGTTCAACGTGGTGACGCTGGCGGCGTACCTGGTGCTGGGCTTCGTGCTGCCGACCAAGCCGGAGGCACTCTACGACTGGGACGCCGACGAGGAGTACTGGCGCAGCGTGCGGCGCTCGGCCGGTGACACCTTTCGCGACGTGCGCCACCGCTTCCGCGAGCTGGACATGAAACTGCAGCACATGGAAGGCTACGTCACCTCGAGTCGATACGACCTCGATCGCCAGTTTCGCGATCTGGAATCCTAGGAATCAACGATGGACAACGGTCAATTTTTCATCCTCTGCATCATCATCGTCGTCCTCGGCGCGCGCATCTTCCGCGACCACCTGCGCTTCAAGCACACCCAGCCGCGCGAAGATCCGCAATACCAGGCGCGCATGAATACGCTGGAGCAGCGCGTACAGACACTGGAGCGCATCGTCACCGACAAGGGTTACGACCTGAAGCGGGAATTCGACAAGCTGTAGCCAGCCGGGCCTGCGCCCGGAAGACGGCGAGTCGGCCCTACGGTTTGTCCAGGCTCGACCGTTTGACTTCACTCACCTCCAGCACCTGCGCGATGCGGGTGCCATCCCAGCGATAGACCAGGTGCTGCGCCTGCACGCAGGGCGCCACCACATCGGGGTAGAACGCGGCCAGGCATTCGCCGCCGCTGTCGCGCGCGCTGTCATAGACCACGCCATTGGCGCCCGCGGCCCGCAGCTCGCGGGCCAGCGCCACGCTGGCCGCGTAGCTGTCCGGCGCCTGCGCCGCGGCCCAGCCACCCCGCAGGTCATACAGCTTGCCGTCCACGCTGGTGCGATAGCAGCGCATCTGGATGTCGGCGGCGGGCTGGGCGGTGGCGGCCAGGAAGCGTTCGCGGTGATAGACGGTTTCCTCCACCGCCGTGGCCACGCTGTGGGCGGCATAGAACACACCCCAGGTGCCATCGGAAAACCGGCTGCCTTCGGGATTGAGATGGGTGAACGCGGCCATCACCGGGGTGGCGCCCGGGCCGCTGAGGCGCCGCTCCCTGGGCACCAGCTTCAACGCGTCGGCCTCCTCGCGCAGGCGCGGATTGGTCAGCGCCTCGATCGCGAACAGCGCATCGATATCGGCCGGGTCGGCGATGCGGTCGTACACGCCTACCGGCGGAAAACGGCTGGGCACGATGCGCCAGGCGCGGCTCCAGCGGATGCGTTTGACGGGTGGCAGATCGGTCGGCATCAAAGCTCCAGGATGTGCTCCCTCCCCTGCTTCGCGGGAGGGGCAAAAGCATGCCGCGCGTTCGTCTCGCCGCGCGCGACCATCATCTGCACTTCGCTCAACCGCGCTGCGCGTCCAGGTACTGGCGCACCACGTACAGGTCGGCCACGTTGCCCGACAACATGCGCTCCATGGCGGAATGGCCACCGAACAGCGGCGCCGTGTTCGGCTGGTGCAGCCAGGTGTCGGCCTGGGCCGGGTCGGGAAACAGGATCTGCAGCGACTTCCAGATGCCCAGCAGGTAGCTGATCCGCTCCAGCGTGTCGCGCCCCAGGCTGCCGCCCTGCTGGCGCTTCCACTTGTAGAAGGTGGACTCCGGCGGATCGCCCAGCAGCTTGCGCTGGTCGGCAATGCGCAGCTTCCACTGTTCGGTGAGGTTGAAGAACGCGCGCAGCGCCGGATCGGCAAGCGTATCCGGCGAGGTGTAGCGGGGCGCGGCTTCGGCGATGCGGGTCGAATGAGCCGTCATGCGCTTACTCTCCCTGTGAAGTTGCGTCAAATATTACTACATACCGGCAGTTATTGGGACGGCAGTCGTCAGGATGGGCGTTACTGGCCTGAACGCTTCGCATCGCCCTTTCTGGCGCAGGCGCAGCCGTAATCCGGCTCCGGCCCACCTTCGGCGATGAAGCGGTCGATGCGCTGCTCCAGCAACGGCAGCGGCACCGAACCGGTGGAAAGCACCGTGTCGTGGAAGTGGCGGACATCGAATTTCGCGCCGAGCGCCTTCTCCGCCCTGGCGCGCAGCTCGCGGATTTTCAGGTAGCCCAGCTCGTACGACAGCGCCTGGCCGGGCCAGCTGATGTAGCGGTCCACTTCGTTGGCGATCTCGCGGGCCGACAGCGCGGTGTTGACGGTGAGGTAATCGATCGCCTGCTGGCGGGTCCAGCCAAGGTGATGGATGCCGGTGTCGACCACCAGCCGGCAGGCGCGCCACATCTGGTAGGTGAGGTACCCGAACTTCTGGTACGGCGTCTTGTAGATGCCCATCTCGTTGCCAAGGTATTCCGAATACAGGCCCCAGCCCTCGCCATAGGCGGAGATGTAGCTGTCGCGGCGGAACGCGGGCTGATCGGGGTTCTCTTCGGCCAGTTCCAGTTGCAGCGCGTGGCCGGGGTAGGACTCGTGCAGGGTCAACGCCGGCATGTTGTACAGCGGCCGCGACGGCAGGTCGTAGGTGTTGACCATGTACTCGTTGGCGTCGCCGCGGCCGGAGGTGTAGTACGGCGCGATGGCTGCCGGCACCGGCACGATGGTGAAGCGCGCGCGCGGCAGGTGGCCGAACAGCCGCGGCAATTGGCCGTCCACTTCCTTGGCCACCCAGGCGCTGCGCATCAGCAACTCTTCCGGCGTCTTGGCATAGAAGCGCGGGTCGGTGCGCAGGAAATGCAGGAACGCGGGGAAATCGCCCTGGAAGCCGCTTTCCTTCATCACCTCCAGCATCTGCGCGTGCAGCTTCGCCACCTGGTCCAGGCCGATCTGGTGGATCGCGTCGGGGCCGAGATCGAGCGTGGTGTATTCGTGGATCTGCTGGCGATAGAACGCCTTGCCGTCGGGCAGCGCCTCGGCCGCCAGCGTGGTGCGCGCCTGCGGCACGTATTCGTCGCGGAAAAACGCCAGCAGCTTGGCGTAGGCGGGGATCACGTCATCGCGGATGCGCTGCAAGGCCTTGCCCTGCATGGCCTGCGCCTGCTCGGCCGGCAACGTGGCCGGCAGGTGCAGGAACGGCGCGTAGAGGCTGGCCTGGGTGGGGTCGGTCAGCTCAGCCACGGCGGCGATCGATGCGTCGCGCCCGTCCAGCACGGCGCGCGGCACGGAAAAACCGCGCTTCAGGCCGGCGCGCATGTTCGCGATCTGCTGGTCGAAATACGCCGGGATCTGGCCCAGCCGGTCGAGGTAGATGCGGTAATCCTCCACCGTGCGCAGCCGGTCGCTGCCCAGGTCGTAGCCGATGTCCGACCAGAACGCCGAGTCGCTGTTGAACGGCATCTGCCAGTTCTTGAAGCGCTGGTTGGCGACGAAGTTGCTGATCTGGTCGCGATAGATCGCGTAGTTCACCTGGTTGGTGCGCGACAGCGCGCTGGCGTCGACGCCGTCCAGCTGCTTGAGCACGTCCTGCCAGTAATCCAGCCGCTGCTGCTGGCTGGCCGCGTCGACCGTATCGAGCCGGCCGTTGTTGGGTTGCGGTTCGCCCGACGCGACGATGCCGGCCTGCCCGATGCGCCACGACCATTCCTGCTGGTAGATCGCGCGAAAGCGGTCATCGGCCGTGCCGGCATGCGCCAAAGCGCTGCACGCCAGGCCCGCCAGCAGCAGGTAACGCCAACAACGGATCATCACGGTCTCCACGAAAAATATCCGCCGATCATCGCACCGAACGCCGTGATGGCACCGTGCCGATGGATGGGTACCGTGTGATGGAGAAGGGCGATGCCGCTGCGGGCGCCCGAACCGCGGCTAGTCGATAACCGTGTAATGACCGCGCATCGCCTGCAGGTAGGCATCCAGGTTGCGGCCGGCGACTTCGTCGAACAGCTCACCGGTTTCACGGAAATCATCGATCCGGTCGGGCCGGAAACTGCGGAAGCTGTCGCGCAGGCGGCACCACGCACCCAGCGTCCACTTGCCGCCCCAGAACGCCAGGCACAGCGGCTCGATCTCCCGCGTGCTGGGGTTGCCGGCTTCATCGCGGTAGCCAAGCTCCAGCACGCGATTGCCGCCGATGGCCGCGTGCAATTGGTCGATGCGGGCGGCAAAGGCGAGGGTTTTCTCGTCGCGCCAGGTCGGCGCGAAGATGGGCGTGCGGCTGGAGCGCTCGCGCAGGTCGGGCGGCAATACCGCCTCGATCTTCAACAGCGCGGCCTGCGCCCCCGCGGCCAGCCGCGCGCCGGCAAACGCGCGCACGAAGCGCGTGCCCACCACCAGCGATTCGAGTTCGTCGGCGTTGAACATCAGCGGCGGGATATCCGAGCCCTTGCGCAGCACGTAACCGACGCCGGCCTCGCCCTCGATCGGCACGCCGGACAACTGCAGGTCGGCCACGTCGCGGTAGACCGTGCGCACCGACACATCCAGCGTCTCGGCCAGCTGGCGCGCCTGCAGCGCGGTGCGGCGACCGCGCAGGGCGTGGATGATGAGGAACAGGCGGTCGGCACGGCGCATCCAGCCATCATCGCCGAGACCGGCGATGGGGAAAAGCGTCGAATGTCACGGGAAGCATGCACTTGAGGCCCTCTCCCCCGGCAACACCGGGGGAGGCGGGCTGGAGAGCACGGTGGCCATCTGCGCCTTGCTCCGGTTGCTCCTACGCCGATTGCGCCGCGACCAGCTCGGCGTCCAGCGCCGCGGCGCGCTGCACGCCCGCACGTGCCAACACGCGGTCGATGTAGGCGCGGATCACCGGCAACTCCGGCACCAGCTTGAACATGGTGGTCCAGTTCAACGCGGTGCCCCACAACACGTCGGCGGTGCTGAACGTCTCGCCCAGCAGCCAAGGGCCCTTCTCGAGCTGGTCGGTGAGTGTCTTCAGCATGGTGTCGTAATCGCCATAGCCGCAGGTCGAGGGCGACGCCGGCTCGCGTTGCATCGATTTGTCGGTCACCGCCGGCTCGAAGCAGGAGCCGTAGAACACCAGCCAGCGCAGATACGGCCCGCGCAACGGATCGCCGATGGACGGCGCCAGCCCGGCGTCGGCGTAGAGATCGCCCAGGTAGATGAACACCGCCGGTTGCTCGGTGACCAGCGCGCCGTTGTGGTGGATCGCCGGCACCTTGCCCATCGGGTTGATCGCCAGATACGCGTCCTGGCGTTGCTCGCCGTTTTTCAGGTTGAGCGGGTGCAGCTCGTAGTCGGCACCAAGTTCTTCGAGCAGGGCGCGGGTGCCGGCGGAACGGCTTTGCGGCGAATGGAAGAAGCTGACGTGGGGCTTGCTCATGGCGCTCTCCTGATGGGCGAAGGGTGTTTCAGAGGTGCCGCGTTTCGGCGGGCGGCGACATCCAGTTGTTGTGGCGGCCGTCGGCGAAGTGCAGCGGCGCATCGATCAGTTGCTGCGGTTCGACGTCGTCGAGGCAGGCCAGGTTGATCGACACGTAGTCGCCACCGATCGCCTCGATAAATCCTCGACCGAACGGCCGCACGCCACAGTGTTTGCAGAACAGGTGATGCGCGCTCTGCGTGTTGAACTGGTAATCCGACAACGCCGCCTCGCCGGCCAGCAGGCGGAAGGCATCGGGCCGCACGATGGCGCCCCAGTGGCGCGTCTTGGTGCAGATTGAACAGTTGCAGCGGCCAGTGCCCGCGGCCAGGTCGATATCGGCTTCGAAACGTACCGCGCCGCAATGGCAGCTGCCGTGAAAGGTATGGGTCATGGTGGGGTCCTCCAAGGAGTGTCTGTGGGAGCGGCTTTTGTGGGAGCGACTTCCCACAGGGTTAGCCTCGCCGCTCAAGCCGCGGCGGCGACGTCGCCCACGCACCACGGCGGCATTTGCGCGTGCTTGAACAGGCGGTACCAGAGTTCACGGTCGCTGGCGCTGTAGAGATCCAGCGTGTGGATCACCTCGCGCGCAAACTCCACGCTGCCCAGGTGGCTGGCGGTGATGACGCCGCCATCGCTCACCGCCAGCACGCCGGCGTCGTATTGCGTGGCGCCGGCATACGTCGGCACATGGCTGTCGATGTGGCCGGCCCAGTTGCCGGTGTGCCGGCAGCCATCGAGCAGGCCGCTGCGTGCCAGGGCCAGCACGCCACTGTCGATCGCGGCCACCGGCGCACCACCATCATGGACACGGCGGATCGCCGCCACCGCCGCGTCGCCGTCGCCGCGCTGCCACAGGTGCCCGCCGGGCACGACCAGCAAGGCGGCGCGTTCCACATCGATCTGCGCCAGGGTCACGTCGGGCGAGACCGTGAGGCCGCCCATCGACACCACCGCCGCGGACGAGAAGCCCGCAGTCCGCACCAGCCAGTCGCCGGGGCGGCGGATCTCGCACAACGCCAGCGCCGCCTGCCAGTCGGCAAAACCCTCGAACACCAGGAAGTAAACCGTATCGCGCATACCCTCGCCCTCCTCTGCTGGAGTGACAGGATGGGCTGGCGCTACTGCCAACGTCGTGTCAGCAGGGATGGTCGCGAGGGATCGTGCGGCGACATGTTGTTCCTTCCCGCCGCTTGCGGGGGAAAGGAATCAAGGCTCGGCTGGCGCCGCCAAGCCGTAGCTGCGCTGGCGCATCCACTTGGTGATGATCCACTTCTCGCCTTTTTCCACCGGCTCGCCGCCGTGCAGGGTCAGCGGGTCGACCTGGCCGGCGCGGTTGCTGTATTCGAAATAGACGGCCATACCTTTCTTCGGCAGCACCCGCAGGCCCAGCGTGGGGAACACGGTGGCGCCGCCCTGCGCCACGTCGTTGAGGTAGATCAGCAAGGTGGACACGCGCTGGCCGCCGACCACCATCTGCGCCTCGCTGCCGGGGTCGCCGGGCGAGAAGTAGTCGAAATGCGGCTGGTATTCGCCGCCTTCGCCGTAATGCAGCACCTGCAGCCCTTCGCCGTTTTCCACCGGGCAGTTCATCAGTTCGGCAATGCGGCGATCGAGCCGTGCGATGAAGTCGTCCGCGTTGACGGGGAAGAAGGTGCCCTCGCTGCTGCGCGCGGCGATCACCTCGTAGCCGCCGTTGACCGGATCGACCGTGGTCGATCGCTGCAGCTTGTCGGCGGAGCGGCGGATCAGCTCGTCGCATTCCTCGTCGCTGAGCATCTGGTCGAGCACGGCGATGGTGGGCGCCGCCACGCGCAGCAGCACGCGGACGTCGCGGTCGTGGGTGGGGATGACATTGCCCGCGGGCAGTCGCGGCGCGTCCGCGACATAGGCAGTGGCCTGTGCTTTCAGCGGTGTGGCGGCGGGCGGCTGCTCGCCTCGGGCCAGGGCTTCCACCGCGGCATGGGCGAAGGTGGCGTCGAAGCCACTGCGGCACATGTCTTCCACCAGCGCCTGCACGGCGCAGCCGCGGGCCAGGTTTTCGACGATCCAGTCGTGCCATTGAGCGGTCAGTTGGGTGTGCGTTGCCACGGCGACTCCGGCTCGGGTAGACGGCAGGTGGGGCCCTGCGCGTCGTGGGGAGGGTCAGTATCGCCTGCCCGGGAGTGGGTGCAAGCTGGCCGCATCGCGCGCGCGGGCAATTTTTCGGCACGATTGTTGTGCCCTACACTCGTCGTACTGCCACCTTCTGGCCGAACCATGTTGTTTTATCGCACCCGCTTCTTGTTGCCCGTGCTGGCTTCGCTCGCCCTGAGCGCCTGTTTCGCATCGCGCAAGCCCGACGTTCCACCCGCACTGGCCGCCCCCGCGCCGGTGAAGCTGAAGATCGGACTGGCACTGGGCGGCGGCGCGGCGCGCGGGTTTGCGCATATCGGCGTGATCAAGATGCTGGAGGCCAGCGGCATCCACGCCGAGGTGGTGGCCGGCACCAGCGCCGGCAGCGTGGTCGGCGCGCTGTATGCCAGCGGCATGAACCCGTTCCAGTTGCAGCAGGCGGCGCTGTCGCTGGATGAAGCGTCAATCCGCGACGTGCGGCTGTTTTCCGGCGGGCTGGTGCAGGGCCGCAAGCTGCAGGATTACATCAACAAGGAAGTGGGCAACCGGCCAATCGAGCGGCTGCAACTGCCCTTTGCCGCGGTGGCCACGCAACTGGAAAGCGGGCAGCGCACCGTGTTCGTGCTGGGCAATACCGGCCAGGCCGTGCGCGCCTCCAGCAGCGTGCCCGGCGTGTTCGAACCCACCGCCATCGACGGCAAGCATTACGTCGACGGCGGCGTGGTCAGCCCGGTGCCGGTGGATGCCGCGCGCGGGCTGGGCGCGGACTTCGTCATCGCGGTGGACATCTCGGCGAAGCCGGACGCCAGCAACCCCGACGACATGCTGGGCATCATCGGCAAGTCCATCACCATCATGGGCCGCCAGCTGGGCGAGCAGGAACTGGCCCGCGCCGACGTGGTGATCCATCCCAAGCTGGACGGCATGGGCGCGACGGATTTCACGCAGAAGGATCAGGCCATCATGCGCGGCGAGCAGGCGGTCCTGGCCGCGATCCCCGGCATCCGCGCCAAGTTGGCCGCGATGAAGGCGGCGCGCCAGGCCTCCACCGTGGCGCCGCAGGCGTCAGCAACGCATTGAGAGCGTTGGCGACGCCAGCGATCGGGTGGGCATGCCTTCATGCACTGGGCCGGACGCGGGCCCGGTTGTAGCGTCGGTGTTTTCGCGCCGGAGTCGCCCATGTCGAAGTTTCTGCCTCAGTGCGCCGGCCTGCTGCTGGCCTTGGCAACGCCCGCCCTGCTCGCCGCCGAAACGCCCACCGTCGACCCACGCATCGAATCGCTGCTGAGCCAGCTGGACGCGGTGCAACCCATCCGCGCCGTGGCGATCTCGCCCGACGGTCGGCAGCTGGCGTGGGTGACCGAGCAACAGGGCCAGCCCGCGATCACCGTGGCGGCGGCCGACGGCAGCCATCCGCATCGCGTCAGCGCCGCGGCGAAACCCGGGCAGTGCGCGGAATCGGACATCGCGTGGGCGCCGGATTCGCGCCATCTCGCGTTCGTGTCGAATTGCCGCGTGGATCTCACCAGCACCACGGTGATGCACAACGACGTGTACCTGGCCGATACCGCCGGCGCAGCCGCGCCGTCCCGGCTGGCGCAACTGCGCGGCTACGTGCGGTCGCTGCAGTGGACGGCGGATGGCCGATCGCTGGGCTTCCTGTTCGTGCCCGGCGCCACCCGTCACGCCAGCGCGGTAGCCGCCGCAAAACCCGCCGCCGGCGAGATCGGCGTCAGTGGGCTGGAGGTGCAACGCGTGGCCAGCATCACCGTGGCCGACGGCCAGGTGCATGCGCTGACCCCGGCCGGCATCTACGCCTACGAGTTCAGCTGGTCGCCGGATGGCACGCGCATCGCCTATACCGCGGCGCAACCGCCGGGCGACAACAACTGGTGGATCGCGAAACTCTACGTGCAACCTGCACGTGCCGACGCGGCCGCCACCGTGCTGGCGGACCCTGCCAGCGCCGACAGCGGATCGCTGCATCAGCTGCAGATCGCCTTGCCGCGCTGGTCGCCGGACGGAGCTCGCATCAGCTTCATCGGCGGATTGATGAGCGACCAGGGCGCCACCGGCGGCGACATCTATGCGGTATCCAGCAGCGGCGGCGCGGTGACGAATCTCACGCCGGGCATTCGCGTCACGCCGTCTTGGCTGACCTGGACCGGACCGCGGTCGATGCTGGTCAGCCAGATCAGCAACGGCCAGAGCCAACTGGCCGATTACGCGGTCGACGGCAACAGCGCGCGCCAGACCGCCGTGCATTTCACGCTGCCGGCCAGCATCGGCGACGGCAGCGCGGCCATGGCGATGTCGCTGTCGCATGACCGGCAACGCGTGGCGTTCATGCAAAGCTCCTACGCCGTCGCGCCGGAAGTGCATGCCGGTGCGCTGGGCTCTACGCCGCCGCCCGCCGTCACGTCGATCAACGCCACGCACGAGCCGAGTTGGGGCAAGGCCGAATCGGTGGAATGGGACAACGAGGGCTTCCATGTGCAGGGCTGGCTGCTGTACCCGGCCAACTACGACGCGAAGAAGACCTATCCGATGGTGGTCAGCGTGCATGGCGGTCCGTCGAGCGCGGTGATCCCGCGCTGGCCGGGTGTGGGTTACGGGCCGGTGCCGTTCTCCGCGTTGGGCTACTTCGTGTTCATGCCCAACCCGCGCGGCAGCTTCGGCCAGGGCGAGAAGTACGTGCAGGCCAACCGCAAGGACTTCGGCTACGGCGACCTGCGCGACATCCTGGCCGGCGTCGACGCGGTGGAGAAGAAGGTGCCGGTGGACGACCAGCGGCTCGGCCTCACCGGCTGGAGCTACGGCGGCTTCATGAGCATGTTCGTACCCACCCAAACCCAGCGTTTCCGCGCCGTGGTGGCCGGCGCGGGCATTTCCAACTGGCAGAGCTACTACGGCCAGAACCTGATCGATCAGTGGATGCCGCCATTCTTCGGCGCCACCGTCTACGACGATCCCGCCGTCTACGCGAAAAGCTCGGCGATCAACTTCATCAAGCAGGTGAAGACGCCGATGCTGATCGTCGTCGGCGACCGCGACGCCGAATGCCCCGCGCCGCAATCGTTCGAGATGTGGCACGCGCTGCGCGCGCAGAATGTGCCCACCTCGCTGGTGGTGTACCCGAACGAGGGCCACCACTTCGTCGACCCCGCGCATCAGCGCGACGTGCTGCAGCGGGCGCTGGGCTGGTTTCAGAAATACCTGCCGGCCACGAACTGAGCCGGCAGCCGCGGCGCGATCCGATCACGACTCCGGCGGATCGCGCCGACGCGTGTGGGTAACCGCGCCCACGATGCCCAGACCCAGCAGCACCACGGCGCCGGCGATGATCCACTGCGAGGGCACGTGCATCAGGAAAGCCACGTAGGCGAGGCCGCCGATCACGACGATCATGCCGATCAGATAAAGCGCGAATGAGGACATCGGGGGATTCTCCGGGCGGTCGATCGCTGGTGGCGGCAACGGCGATCTTGCAGTGACGATCATTGAAACGACGCGGCGATCACCGCCCCGTGAAGATGTGGCGCGCCTTGACGCCTCCTTGCCGGCCGCCTCTGCATGCTGGGTCAAACCAGCGGAGCACGCATGTGAGCGAATCGACCAGCCTGTCGCGTTATGCCCAGATCGGTGCGTTCCTGCTGCGGTACCGCAAGGCGGGCCTGTTCAACGGGCTGGATCTGGATGTGCAGGAGGTGGCGCTGGCGCAGGACGCCGACCCGGTGGTGCCGGGCCAGCCGGAACATTTCGTGGACGACCTGGAGGCACTGGGCCCCACCTTCATCAAGATCGGCCAGGCGCTGTCGACGCGGCCGGACATGGTGCCGCCCGCCTATCTGGCGGCGCTGGAACGGATGCAGGATGACGTGGCGCCGGTGCCGGTGGCCGAGGTGCGTGCGGTGATCGAGGCGGAGCTGGGCGCGCGCATCGGCGTGCTGTTCGGCAGCTTCGACGATGTGCCGCTGGCCGCCGGTTCGATGGCGCAGGTGCACGCGGCCACCTTGCGCGACGGACGCGAGGTGGTGGTGAAAGTACAGCGTCCGCACATCGCGCAGACGCTGCGCGAGGATCTGGCGATCCTGGCCAGGCTGGCCGGCGCCGCCGACCGCCTCACCGACATGGGCCGCCGCTACGGCTTTGCCGACTGGGTGCAGGAGCTGCGCCACAGCCTGGCCAACGAGGTCAACTTTGCGCTGGAGGCGGACAACCTGCGCCGCTTCGCCGCCAACCTGGACGACTACCGCCACCTGTACGTGCCACAGCCGATGGACGGCTATACCACCGAGCGCGTGCTGACGATGGATCGCGTGCACGGCATCAAGGTCACCCACGTGCCACCGGTGCGGCGCATCGAGCATCCGCTGAAACAGCAGGCACAGGAACTGCTGCGCGCCTATCTCGACCAGGTATTCGTGCATGGCCTGGTGCATGCCGACCCGCACCCGGGCAATGTGCTGCTGATGGACGATCAGCGGTTGGCGCTGTTCGACCTGGGCATGGTGGCGCGATTGCCGCCACATACGCGGCACAGCCTGCTGAAGCTGATGCTGGGCGCGATCGGCGGCAACGGCGACCAGGTGGGCGAAATCAGCGAAGCGATGGGCACGCCGCTGCAGGATTTTCGCCACAGCCAATACCGTCGCAGCGTGGATCAGCTGGTATCCGGCTATGCCGGCTTGCACGACGCCAGTCGCCAGTACTCCGAAGGTCGGCTGATCCTGGAGCTGACCCGGGTGGGCGCCGCCTGTGGCCTGCGGCCGCCGCCGGAGCTGACCATCCTGGGCAAGACCCTGCTGAACCTGGAAGCCGTCACCACCGCGCTCGACCCGGCGCTGGATACCCGCGCCGTGGTCGAGCAACACCTGCAGCAGATGATGCGGCGGCAGGCGCTGGGGTCGCTGTCGCCCGCCAACCTGGCCAGCGAATGGCTGGACCTGCAGGAACTGGCCCGTCGCACACCTCAGCACATGGGCGCCATCCTGCGCACACTGGCGGAAAACCGGCTGCGCGTGCGCATCGACGGGCTGGAAGAATCCCGCATGATGGAAAGCCTGCAGAAGATCGCCAACCGCATCGCCACCGGCGTGATCGTGGCCGCGCTGGTGATCGGCGCCGCGCTCACCGCCCGCATCCAGGGCGGCGCCACCCTGTTCGGCCTGCCGATCCTGTCCGCACTGTTCATCATCGTGGCCGGCGTGCTGGGCGCGGGCCTGATCCTCAGCGCGCTGCGGCGCGACCGCAAGGTGGATCGGGCCGCCGACCGCACGCCCGACTGATTCATCCATGCACGCGGGATGCGATCGCGGCAGATGCCTCTGCCGTGATCACGCCGAAGGCTGCTCCACGCCACCGTTCGGGTTGAACCAACCCCACGCCCGCGCGCGCCGCCACGTTGTGGATATTCCGGAATGGACGTCCATTTGAACAAGCCTCCTCACGCACGGGCGCGTGATCGGCATGCATTTACAAACTGATTTCTTAACATGTACTATGAATACATGTTTATCGGCACAGGCTTCCACACTCCCTGCGATCCGTTTCGCGCCTTCTGACAAGGCACATCGCCCCGCTCGCCATCGATCGCCTCTCCCCCGGCGAATTCGACAGGCGCACCATTGGATTATCCGCCCGGTGACCAACAAGAACCGTCGCCCCGTTCGCCCGGGGCCGCGCCATGCGTCTGCGCATCGCCGACGCACCGCAACGCCCTGCCTTCTCGCTCTTTGCATCGCCAGCATGCTGGCTGGGCCATGCCGCGCCGACGAATCGGTGGCGGCAACCAACCTGTCCACGGTATCCGTCCAGACGGGGGACAGCCCGCTGGCCAATGCGCCCGCAGTCGACGTGCACGTCAGCCGTGAACGGCTGCAGCAGCAGAACGTCAGCAGCAGCGCGGACGCGCTGAAGTACGTGCCGAACATGATGGTGCGCACGCGCTACATCGGTGATCCGAACGCGGTGATCAGCGGGCGCAATGCCGGCACGCTGCAAAGCGCGCGCAGCTTGGTTTATGCCGACGGGCTGCTGCTGTCCAACCTGATGACCAACGGCTACGACGGCGCGCCGCGCTGGGGCATGGTGGCCGCCGGGGAAATCGGTGCGGTTGACGTGCTTTACGGACCGTATTCGGCGCTCTACCCGGGAAATTCGCTGGGCACCACGGTATTGATCCACACCCTGCTGCCGAAGCACCGGGTGGCCAGTGTGAGCACGCAGCTCATGAGTCAGGACCATCGCGACGCCTACGGCAGCGACGGTCACTACAGCGGCCACCAGGTCGCTGCAACACTGGGCGACAAACAGGGGCGCTGGAGCTGGTTGCTGGCGTTGAGCCGGCTGGACAACAAGGGCCAGCCCATGCAGTACGCGATCGCCACCCGCAGCGACGATGTTGCAGTCGCGACACCCGTCACCGGTGCCACACTCGATCGCAACCCGAATGGCACGCCGCGACTGGTCTATGGCGCCAACAGTATCGAGCACACCGTGCAGACCCAGGCCAAGCTGAAGCTGGGCGTGGATATCAGCGACCGTGTCGCGGCGCTGTTCACGCTCGGCTGGTGGCATGACGACGCCGTGAGCCGCACCCGCAGCCTGATCCGCGATGCCGGCGGCCACGCGGTCAGCCGTGGCGTGATCAATGCGGCGGGCCAGACCTGGACACTGCCGGACAGCGGCCTGGCGCCGACGGCGCGGCGCGACACGCACATGCTCTACGGCGCGCAGTTGAATGGCCACTTCGACAACGGCTGGCACTGGAGTGCGGCAGCCAGTCACTACGGTTTCCTGCGCTCGCAGGCCGCCACCGCCATCCACGCCGAAGCCGGCACGCCGTCGGGTGGCCCCGGCACCATCGCCGACATGCACGGCTCGGGCTGGAACACCTTCGATCTGCGCAGCCACGGCCCGCTCGGCGCACAGAACACATTGCATGCCGGCGTGCATGACGACCGCTACGTGCTGGATACCCGGGTACGCCATGCCGGCCACTGGCGTGGCGATGCCGACGGCACGCCGATCAGCGCATTCGGCGGGCGCACTCGCACCCGCGCCATCTATCTGCAGGATGTGTGGAGCTTCGCGCCGGCCTGGGCGCTGACCCTCGGCGGACGGCTGGAGCAATGGCGTGCCTACGGCGGCCTGCTGGCCAACGCCAGCAGTACGCTGCGTCATGCAACCCGCCAGCGCACGGATTTCTCGCCCAAGGCCGCGTTGAGCTGGGACATCGCCGACGTCTGGCAGCTGCGGCTCGCGCATGGCAGGGCGGTGCGCTACCCGACCGTGGCCGAGCTGTTCCAGGGCACCATCTCGGGCAATGCGATCGTCAACAACAACCCCCGGCTCAGGCCCGAGATCGACGCTTCCACCGACCTGACCTTGATCCGGCAGACGAGCCAGGGCCACTGGCGCATCTCGTTGTTCCAGGACCGCATAGCCGACGCGCTGTACACGCAGACCGATATCACCGTCACACCCACCGTCACCAGCGTGCAGAACATCGACCTGACGCGTATGCGCGGCGTGGAAGGCGAACTGGTCGCGACCGATGCATGGATCGCGGGGCTCGACATCTCCGCCAGCCTCGCCCTCAACGACGCAACGACACGGCGCGACCGCCAGTACCCGGCCGCCAATGGCAAGGTCTTCCCGCGGATCCCGAGAATCCGCGCCAGCCTGTTCGCCAACTACCGGTTTGCACCGCAATGGGATGCTTCGCTCGGCGTTCGTCATTCCGGGCATCAGTACGGCACGTTGGACAACAGCGATTTCGTCGACACCTACGGCGCGGTAAGCCGCTTCACCGTGGTCGACGCGAAGCTGCGCTGGCGCTTCTCGCCGCGCTGGACGGCCGCGCTCGGCGTGGACAACCTCACCAACGCCCGCTATTGGGTCTACCACCCGTACGCCGGCCGCACCGCGTTCGGCCAACTGCGCTGGGAGCTGTGATGTCGCACCCATGGTCTTTGCCGCGCATGCTGACGGCAGCCGCGCTGGCCTTGTTGCCCTTGACCATCCCCGCCCGGGACATGCCGACGCCTGCCGACGCCCCGGCGCTGGGCGCCAGCGCGGCCTTCGATACGTTGGGCCGGCTGT
Organism: Rhodanobacter ginsenosidimutans; assembly: GCF_042655685.1. NCBI lineage: Bacteria > Pseudomonadati > Pseudomonadota > Gammaproteobacteria > Lysobacterales > Rhodanobacteraceae > Rhodanobacter > Rhodanobacter ginsenosidimutans. Next base: position 53,543 of record NZ_JBHSMM010000001.1, read on the forward strand.
ACGTGGTCGACACGGCGGATGGCCACGTGCGATTGCGCCACTCCGACGACGAGGGCGCCACCTTCAGCGCGCCGGTCAACGTGAACATGACCGCCGAGCCGATTTATGCCGAAGGCGAGAACCGGCCGAAGATCGCGCTCGGCCCGCATGACGAGCTGTATGTGAGCTGGTCGCAACCGCGCGCGAAACCATGGACCGGTTTCGTCCGCTTCGCCCGCTCGCTGGATGGCGGCGACCATTTCTCCACCCCATTGACCGTGCACCGCGACCGCCGCGAGATCACTCACCGCTTCGACGCGATGGCCGTGGACGGCCACGGCCGCGTGGTCATCGCCTGGATCGACAAGCGCGATCTGGAAGCGGCCAACGCCGCGGACAAACCCTATGAAGGTGCGGCGACGTACTACAGCTGGGCGGATGACGGCATCCACTTTGTCCCCGAGCGCAAGCTGATGGACCAGAGCTGCGAATGCTGCCGCATCGCGCTGGCACGAACGGCGCATGGTGGCGTGGCGGCGTTTTTCCGGGGCATCTGGGACGACAACCGGCGTGACCACGCGTATGCCGAACTGCGTACGGACGGCCAGACGGGTCGGGCCACACGCGCCACCTTCAGCAACTGGCAGATCGCCGGGTGTCCGCATCAGGGACCGGGCCTGGCGATCGGCGCCGACGGTGTCCGCCATGCCGTCTGGTATGAGGCGGCCCACGGCCCCACGCTCTGGTACGGCCAGCTCGATCCGGGACACGCGCCGCGCCACAAGCTGGCGATCGCCTTTGCCGGCGCGGCCCATGCGGACGTTGCGACTGACGGCCCGAATGTGTGGCTGGCCTGGAACCAGATCGACGCCGCCGGCTACGCGCTTGTCGTGCGCACATCCACGGATGGCGGCATGCACTTCAGTGAACCGCGGACCCTGGCGCGCAGCCACGGCGATGTGGGCTCACCCCAATGGCTGCTCCACCAACGCCGCGCCTATGTGGCATGGAACACCTCGACCGGCTTCCGACTTCTCAAGCTCGATGGAGCACCCCGATGAAACCCTGGTTGTTTTTGCTCGCCTTCGCCCTGCCGGGCCTTTCCCCCGCCGCCTCGCTGCAGCCGCTGAACGCCGATGCCGTCAATGTCCTGTTGCAACCGCCAGCCCAGGGCGAGCGCTTCATTGCGCTGTGGTCACTGGATTGCGCGTACTGCGAGGCCAACATGCAGACCCTCGCCCGGCTGCAGCAGGCGCATCCGGAGCGGATCGAGCTGGTGACCGTCGCCACCGACAGCATGGCCCAGCGTGACGCCATAAGCGCGCGCCTGGACGCCGCCGGCATGGAGCACTGGCCAGCCCGCGCCTATGCCGACGCGACGCCGGACCGCATCAATTACCTGATTGATCCGCAATGGGGAGGCGAGATGCCTCGCACGCTGGTGATCCGCGCCGACGGTTCGCGCCACGGCCTGAGCGGCGCACTGACGCCGGAACAATTGGCAAAGCTGCGTTGATGCGCGCAAGGCTGCCCGACTCAGGACGTGCCGCGCTTCGCCTTGGGCCCGGACTTGCGCGCCGGGGCCACGATGGGTTTGCGCGCGGTACTCGCCGCCGGTTTGCGTGCAACCTTGGCCACCGGCTTCGCGGGCTGGCGACGTCCACGCGCCGGCTCATCGACCGCGAAACCCGAAAGCAGTTCGTTCAAGACGCCCTGGTTCTGCGCCAGGTCCGCCAGGGTATAGCTGTCGAGCACGGTGAAGAACGCCACCCTGGCTTCATGCATGGCCTTCCTGAGCCTGCAGGCGGAAACGATCACGCAATCGGCCTTGACCGGGTCCATGCAAGGTGCCGTCGCCATGTCGGGCTCCGTACGGCGGATCAGCTCCCCCAGCAATATCGACTCCGCCGGACGCGCCAGCCGCAGCCCACCGCCCTTGCCCCGGGTGGTGACCAGGTAGCCGGCCTGGCCCAGTTCATGGACCACCTTCATCAAGTGATTTTTGGAAATGTCGTAGCTCTCGGCGATCTGCGCGATGGTTGGCAGCGGATCCGGGCGCACGGCAACAAAGATCAGCACCCGAAGGCAGAAGTCCGTGTATGTGGTCAGACGCATTGCATGCCCTTCACTGCCCTCGACGAATTGAACCGGTGCCGCGTCTGCGGGAACGCGATGAACTGCATTGGCACCATCGTGGTCCGCACCGCCGCCGTTCGCAATGCCGATCTCCGGATTGTAGCCGCCGCCCCGCATGACGACAGTGAATGGACAACGGAGCGGGATGGAGGTTTCCGTACACATTGTCGCAGCGGCATCCGGCTGGCATGGGTAAAGGGCCGCTCGGTCATGCGTCGTGATGCCGGGGCTGACATCGATCAATGCAACCGCTGTTTTCCGCCTTTTTTCCTTGCCAACAATGGCGCGTGCGCATAACATGTATTACCGATACATCTTATGTGCATAACGTCGCAGCCAGGCCCGAAGACCCGTGATGACAGCCTCTCCATCGCCACACCGAATGCCTGTGAAACAGGGTTGCCGGGCTGCCGGCGTGTCCCGCCCGATGATCACGTCGCACTCTCCCGCGCATCCTGAAATCCTGAATCCATCCTTGCGCCTGCAAGGCCATTCATGGAAACGGGACCTCGCTACCAGCGAGCTTTCCGGCTAGCCGGCATCGCATCGCGATGGCCCGGTCATCGCAGACCCGGTCATCACAAGGGAATAACGCAAACACCTCTGCACGCATGGGCGCATTTCGCCCCTGCGGAGGAAACCTGCGCCAAAAATTCTTCCACCGCCCGAAAGGAAACCACCACGTGAAATGCCTGATCGTCGCAATGGCCATGATGGCTCTTGCCATTACCAACTCAGCGGTTGCCGCGAGTCGAAGTTTCGAGATGAATATCCAGGATACGGAAATCACCCTGGTCAACAACCAGAAGTACCACACGTTCGCATTCAACGGACAGGTACCGGCCCCGCTTATTTATGTGGATGAGGGCGACGATGTCACGGTTGTCGTAAACAACCTGACCGCCATGAACCACACCATCCACTGGCATGGCCTTTTGCAGAAGAACAACTGGAAAATGGATGGCGTGCCGGGCGTAACGCAGGAAGCGATCAAACCGGGCGAAAGTTTCACCTACCACTTCAAGGCCGAGCCGGCCGGAACGCTCTGGTACCACTGCCACGTCAATACCAATGAGCATGTGGACCTGCGCGGCATGTGGGGCCCGCTGATCGTTCGCCCGAAACACCCGACCGCACTGGAAAAGACCGTCACCGCGGACTTTATCCTGATGCTTTCGGAGTGGGACTCCAAATGGGCTGACAAGCCCGGATTCGGAGGCCTGCCCACCGATCAGCCCGATTACTTCACCATCAACGGCAAAGCATTCCCGGAAGTGCAGCCGATTCGCGTGAAAGAAGGCGATGTGGTGCGTATTCGCCTGATCGGCACCGGCGACAAAATGCACAGCATTCATATCCACGGACACGATTTCCTGATTGCGTTCAAGGATGGCCAGCCGCTGAAAAGCCCGATCATTGCGGACACCGTGCTTATTGGCCCGGGAGAACGCTACGACCTTATCTTCAAGGCCGACAATCCGGGCCGCTGGATGGTCCATGACCACATCGAAAGCCACACGGTCAATGGCAAGCAGCCGATGGGCGGCATCATGACGGTTATCGAATACGCAGGTATTCCGAATGACCCGTGGTACGAGCTCGGCAGCCACAAATTCGTGCCGAACTTCTATTACGAGGATTCGCTGAAGAAAGGTCCCGGCTTCTACAACGCCGACGTATTCCAGGGCAAGGTCATCGAGTAACCAGGGAGGCTGAATCAAATGCGATCACTATCAGTTGTTTTGTTTGCACTGCTGGCTGGCATCGGCATGGTGGATACCGCCATGGCCGCCGGCGGGGCGGACGTTCTCCAGCAGCAATGTTCATCGTGTCACGCGCTGACCAAACCGGCGGACGCCAGCCTCGACCGGTTGTGGGAACGCAAGGGGCCCGACCTTTACTACGCCGGTGTGAAGTTCAACCGCGAGTGGCTTGAAGCATGGCTGCAGAACCCGACCACCATCCGTCCGGGTGGCGTGATGTACGCCAAGGTGGTCAAGGCCTCGGCGGACAAGACCGCCGACACCATCGACGCCAGCAAGCTCACTGCGCACATCAAGCTCAACAAGGCCGATGCGGGCGCGGCGGCCGACGCGTTGATGAAGCTGGGCACCGATCTGGACCTGGTGCAGAAGGGCGCGTTCAAGAACGGCGCGCCCGGCCCGATGGCCAAGATGCTGTTTTCCAAGCTGCGTGGCTGCTCGTCCTGCCACTCGGCGAAGGAAGGTAGCGGCGGCCAGTCCGGACCGGAGCTTGCTGATGCCGGCAGCCGCCTGCAGCCGGATTTCATGGTGGCCTATATCAACAACCCGCAGAAGTTTGATCCACACATCTGGATGCCGACCCTCGGCCTGACCGACGCCGACGTGCAGAAGCTGACCGGATACCTGATCACGCTGAAGACCGCGGAGGCGAAATGAACATTCGTACCTTATTCCTTGCCGGCACCCTGTCGCTGGCCAGCCTGGCCGCGCTCCCGGTATTCGCCGCCGACGCCACCGCCAACAGCGCCAAGGTCTACGACACGTATTGCGTGCAATGCCACGGCACCAATCGCGACGGCAACGGCATCAACAGCACCGCCATGGCGGTCAAGCCACGCGACCACACCGACACCAAGGGCATGGGCGACACGCCCGATGAAGAGCTGCACAAAGCCATCAAGAGCGGCGGCGGCGCGGTCAACAAATCCGTGCTGATGCCGCGCTGGGACGGCGTGCTCAGCGATGCGGAAATCGACGGCTTGGTCAGCTACCTGCGCGTCGTCAGCAAGAGTGGCAGCAAGTGAACTCATCCAGTAATGCAGCAAAAGGCTACCCCATGAAACTGAAGCATCTCAGCTACGCCCTCGCTCTTGCCCTGGTTGCCGCCGGCAGCCTGCAGGCCAAGACGGTGGACATCACCCTGACCGCCAAAGAGGTGAGCCTGGCCGTCGACAACAAAGGCACGATGGCCACATCGTGGACCTTCGACGGGCAAATTCCCGGGCCGCTGGTGCGTGTCACCGAAGGCGATACGGTCAACGTCACGTTGATCAACGACAAGGCCAATCACAACTCGCACTCGATCGACATGCACGCATCGCAGGAAGACGTGCTGACCGACTTCGAGCCCGTCAGCCCCGGCTCGGTCGGCAAATACACCTTCGTGGCGACGCACCCTGGCGTGTTCTTCTATCACTGCGGTGCCGACCCGATGATCCAGCATGTGGCGCGCGGCATGTACGGCGCCATCCTGGTCGAGCCGAAAGACAACAAGTCGATGCCGAAGGCCGATCGCGAATACGTGCTGATCCAGTCCGAGCAATACCCGAACCCGGAGAACGTGCCGGAGATGATGGCCAACAAGTGGAGCCATGTCGTGTTCAACGGCATCCCGTTCCGCTACGACCCGGTGCACGACGAGGCCGCCAGCAAGATGCTGCAGGCCAAGCCGGGCGAGTTGGTGCGCATCTACTTCGTCAACGCGGGGCCGAACGAGTTCTCCTCGTTCCACCCGATCGCCGGCATCTGGGAATCGGTCTATCCCAGCGGCAACCCGAAGAACGTGCTGCACGGCATGCAGTCGTACGTGGTCGGACCTGGCGATGCGGCAACCTTCGATATCCGTTCACCGAAGGAAGGCGCCAACGCGATTGTCTCCCACTCGCTGCGCCAGGCGCTGACCGGCGCCATTGCCGTGCTGCAGTTCACCAAGGATGCCGATCCGGCGATGGGTCGCGGCGACAACATCATCGTGCGCTGAGGCGATGCTCCACCGTGGAGGCCGGTTCGCCGGCCTCCACAACTCTTCGGCGGCGCGCGCTGACGACGGCGCGGCAGTGCTGCTCCACGCGACGGCTTTGCGCGCTTCCTTTCTGTTTCCAGCTGCGGCTCGGCCCGGCGATGAATTCACCCATGAACATCATTCCCCACTGGCTTCACCTGGCCGCCTCGCCACCGACCGCCTACCGCTGGTGTGGCGCCTGTCGCCCGTGGCTGCTTGCGCTGGCGATCGTGGTGGCGCTGCCCGGCCTGTATGGCGCGTTGCGCCTCGCACCGGTGGATTACCAGCAAGGCGATGCCTATCGCATCCTTTTCATCCACGTGCCCAGCGCGTGGATGAGCTTGTTTGCCTACGCGGTGATGGCTATTTCCGCCTTCACCGCGCTGGTGTGGCGGATCAAGGTCGCCGAGGTGGTGGCGATGGAATCGGCGCCGATCGGTGCCACGTTTACCCTCATCACGCTGATCACCGGCTCGCTGTGGGGCCGGCCGATGTGGGGCACCTGGTGGACCTGGGACGCGCGGCTGACGTCCGAGCTGGTGCTGCTGTTTCTGTACCTGGGCGTGATCGGGCTATATCACGCGTTCGAGGATCGACGGCAGGGCGCGCGCGCCGCCGCGTTCCTGGCGATCATCGGCGTCATCAACGTTCCCATCGTGCATTTCTCGGTGAACTGGTGGAACACCTTGCACCAGGGTTCCACCGTCAACATCCTGGGGCCATCGCGGATCGACGCCTCGATGTTGTGGCCGTTGCTGACCATGCTGGTAGCGACCAAGTTCTACTACCTGGCCAGCCTGTGTGGTCGCGTGCGCACCGACCTGCTGGCGCTGGAGAGCGGCAAGGACTGGGTACATCGGATCGCCGAGGGCGGCCGATGAGCGGCTTTCTCGCGATGGGTGGCTATGCCGCCGCTGTGTGGCCGGCGTATGCCGTTTTTATCGTGCTGCTCGCCGCCGATTTTCTCGCGCCCATCGTGCGTCGTCGTCGTCAATTGCGCGAGTTGCGTGCGCGCTTGATCCGCCGACAAAGCCGGCACGAAGGGCACGCATGAACCCGACCCGCCAACGTCGCCTGGTCATCGTGTTGCTGGTACTGGCGGCGGCCGCCGTCGCGATCGGGCTGGTGGTGTTCGCCCTGCAGCAGAACGTCAATTACCTGTTCACCCCCAGCCAGGTGCAGCAACGGAAGGCGGCCGGATATCGAACGTTCCGCCTCGGCGGCATGGTGGCGGCCGGATCGATCCATCGCGCGCCGCCGTCGCTGACGGTGGGCTTCACCGTGATCGATGCCGATGGCGCGGTGGCGGTGGAATACACCGGCATCCTGCCGGACCTGTTTCGCGAGAACCAGTCGGTGATCGCCACCGGCTACATGGACGGTGACCGCTTCATCGCCACCGAAGTGCTGGCCAAACACGACGAGACCTACATGCCGAAGGAGCTGAAGGACGCCATGGCCAAGGCGCACCCCCGGACTCCACCCCGCAACGCCGCCGAACCGGATACCTCCCGATGATTCCCGAACTGGGCCAATTCAGTCTGATTCTTGCCTTGCTGCTTGCCGCCGTGCAGGGCGTCGTACCGATCGTCGGCGCCTGGCGCGGCAATCCGTCGTTGATGGGGGTGGCGCGCCCCGCCGCCGTAGCCCAGGCGGTTTTCGTGGCGGCGGCGTTCCTCATCCTCACCTATGGCTTCGTCACCTTCGATTTCTCGATCGCCTACGTAGCCGACAACTCCAACCTCGCCCTGCCGTGGTACTACCGCGTTGCCGCCGTGTGGGGCGCGCACGAGGGATCGTTGCTGCTGTGGATCCTGATCCTCAATCTGTGGACGGTGGCGCTGGCCATCTTCAGTCGGCAACTGCCGCCGGCGTTCGCCGCGCGCGTGCTGGGTGTGCTCGGCCTGGTGGCGGTCGGTTTCCTTGCCTTCATCGTGTTCACCTCCAACCCGTTCGCGCGGTTGCTGCCGATGCCGGGCAATGGCGCGGATCTGAACCCGGTCCTGCAGGACCCCGGCATGACCTTGCATCCGCCGGTGCTGTACATGGGTTACGTCGGTTTTTCGGTGGCCTTCGCATTCTCGGTCGCCGCCCTGCTCGGCGGTGAGTTGGAACAGGCATGGGTACGCTGGGCGCGGCCGTGGACCAATGCGGCATGGGGCTTTCTCACCGGCGGCATCGTGGCCGGCAGCTGGTGGGCGTATGCGGAACTCGGCTGGGGTGGCTGGTGGTTCTGGGACCCGGTGGAAAACGCGAGCTTCATGCCATGGTTGATCGGCGTGGCACTGATCCACGCCCAGGCGATCACCGAGAAACGCGGTTCGTTTCGCGCCTGGACGATTCTGCTGTCGATCTTCGCGTTCTCGCTGAGCCTGCTGGGCACCTTCCTGGTGCGTTCGGGCGTGCTGACCTCGGTGCATGCGTTCGCCTCCGATCCGCGCCGCGGCGTGTTCATCCTGATCTTCCTGGGCATCGTGGTGGGCGGCTCATTGCTGCTCTACGCGGTGCGTTCACCGAAAATGATCGGCCAGGGGAAACCCTTTGCGGTGGTGTCGCGCGAGACCGCCATCCTGGTCGCCAACCTGATGTTTGCCAGTGCGGCGGGGATGGTGTTGCTGGGCACGCTGTTCCCGTTGCTCAGCGATGCGCTGCAGCTGGGCAAGGTATCGGTGGGCGCGCCGTATTTCGGCTTCCTGTTTCCGCTGCTGATGTTGCCGGTGGTGTTGCTGTTGCCATTCGGGCCGCACCTGCAATGGGGTGGGCGTGGCGAGAAAGGTGTCTTGGCACGCGTCGGCGGCCGCGCCGCGGTCGGTGCGCTCAGCTGCGCCTTGATCATGTTGCTGCTGGTCGACGGGCAGCTCAAGGCGGTGGCCGGTGTGGCCGCCGCCGTGTGGATCGGTACCGGCACCGTGCTGTTCGCCATCAAGCGCTGGCGCGCTGCACCGCGTGGCAGCCGCTATCCGGCCGAAATGATCGGCATGCTCCTGGCGCATCTGGGCGTCGGCGTGTTTCTGATCGGCGTGCTGTTGTCCGAGCCGCTGAGCATCACCCGCGACGTACGCATGGCGCCGGGCGATACGCAGTCGATCGGCAGCTACACGTTCCGGTTTGATGGCGTGCGCGGTGTTACCGGCCCGAACTGGGTCGCCGCGCAAGGCGCCGTCACCATCCTCAAGGGCGACGCTGTCGTGAGCGTGATGTACCCGCAAAAGCGGATCTACTCGCGCGGCCAGGTGCAAACCGAATCGGCGATCAACGCCGGCTGGCAAGGTGATCTTTACGTGGCGCTGGGCGAACCCATGCCGGTCACCGATGTCCCCGGCGCGTGGACGTTGCGGCTGTACCAGAAGCCGTTTATTCGCTGGATCTGGTTCGGCGGCTTGTTCATGATGCTGGGCGGCTTTGTTGCCGCGACCGACCGGCGGCTTCGCCATCCCCGCGTCGCCAGCAGGCCGTTGGCGTTACCGGCCACCGTGGAATCGCGGGCATGATGCGCACGATGCCGCTGCTGGGCTTCATCCTGCTCACGGCCTTGTTCGGCTTTGGCATCTGGTGGAACAGCCACCACGATCCACGCGAGGTGCCCTCGCCGCTGATCAACAAGCCGGCCCCCGCGTTCGTGCTGCCGCAACTGGATGACCCCAGCCACCGCACCAGCAAGGCCGCGATGCTGGGCCAACCTTACCTCGTCAACGTATTTGCCAGTTGGTGCGTGGCCTGCGGCGAGGAGCACCCGGTATTGATGGCCGAGGGCCGTGGGCTGGGCATTACGCTGATCGGCTACAACTACAAGGATGACCCGACTGACGCCAAGGCGTGGCTGGCACAGCACGGCAATCCGTACGACCAGGTCATCACCGATCGCAGCGGCCATACCGCGATCGACTTCGGCGTCTATGGCGCGCCGGAGAGTTTCCTTGTCGATGCCAGGGGTGTGATCCGCTACAAGCACATCGGCCCGTTTACCGCCGAGGTGATCGCCACCGAACTCGCGCCGGCGATAGCCGCATTGCGCAAGGAAACGCCATGACGCGCTGGCTGTGGTGCGTATTGCTGGCGCTGGCTGTCGTCAGTGGTGTCGCCCGCGCGCAGGCGATCGACCCGCTGCCGTTCAAAAGCCACGTCGAAGAAGTCCGTTTCCAGCATTTGACCAGCCAGCTGCGCTGCCTGGTGTGCCAGAACGAAAGCCTGGCCGATTCCAATGCGGAGCTGGCACGCGACCTGCGCCACGAAGTCTTCGACCTGATGAACACGGGCAAGAGTGATGTCCAGATCAAGCAGTATCTGGTCCAGCGCTATTCCGATTTCGTGCTGTACGACCCGCCGTTCCGACGCGGCACCCTGCTGCTCTGGCTCGGGCCGATCATTCTGCTGATGCTGACCGCCGCCGCGCTGATGAGCACCCCGCGCGGGCACGGCGACGCGCCGGCGCACGAGCGGCAGGACGAACTGTGGTGAGCTTCGGCTTCATCGCGGCGCTGTTTGGCCGGCATGGCCGTACCCGCTGGGTGCCATCGGGCCGTCAACGCGTGGCTGAACGCGGCGCACGCGTCGTTTCGACGCACCGGACATGGCTTGCGGCGGCGGCGGTTGTGCCGCAGGCTCACGCTCTCCACGTTTCCCGCACGGGCCGCATGAAACTCCGGGGCTACCGCCGGCTGATCGCTGTGGCAGCGCACCTGGCGCTGTTGTTGGCCGTGTGCGCACCTGTCGCATCCCGTTTGCTGATGCCCGGCAACATGGCCATGAACGCCCAGGTCATGACCACCCCAGGCGAGCCGACGGCAACCCGCAACGCCGCCGCCGTGGACACCCAAGGCACGGCGCAGCATCCGGACGGCAAACTCCCTACCGACGCCTGCGCGTACTGCTCGCTGTTTGCCCAGCTGCCCTATGTGGTGACATTCGCGGCGACCGTGGCGACACTGCCCGCCCTGCCCGTACCGCTGTTTCCGACCGCGCAGGTGAAACTGGGTGACCAACCCGCCCTACTGGCTTTCCGACCTCGCGGTCCACCGGCTGATCCCGCTCTCGCCTGATTCCAACCCGGCCCGCCGCTTTTCACTCGGCGAACCCCGGCATTGCTCGGCCCAGCATCGCGAGCGCCCGCAAAACACGACCCCGCATCGATCGCGCTGGACTATCAGCGCGCAACGGGCTGTTGTGTGCCGCGCGCGTGCCACCGGATTTCGATTCGTTCTGGCAAGGATTTACTCATGCACACCCATCTCATTCAGCGGACCACATGGCGGGCTTGTATCCGCATCGCGCCGATGCAGAACGTCAGGATTCCCATACCACACGACACTTCCGTGCCCGTGCAGAGTGGCGATAGAAGGCGCGCACGCTTTCTTTCGACGAGGCCGCTCATGCGCGCCTGGATGCTGCTGCTTGTCTGCCTGTTGCCACTGACGGCCATTGCCCAGGACCACATGGCGGCGATGGCGCCCACGGCCATGTCGCAACATCCGACCCTAGGCGCAACGGCGGCGTTCGATACGAGCGGTCGACTGTGGCTCGTGGATGCGATGGGTGGGCACGTCCGACTGCGGTATTCGGACGATCTTGGCAAGACGCTCTCCGCGCCTGTCAACGTGAATGCACAAGCCGAAGCGATATATGCGACAGCCGATAACCGCCCCAAGATCGCCATCGGAGCGCATGACGAACTCTATGTGAGCTGGTCGGAAATGCTCGCCAAGAAGTTCACCGGTTTCGTGCGCTTTTCGCGTTCACTGGATGGCGGGAAGCACTTTTCCACGCCCATCAACGTGCACCATGACCGGGCGGAGACCACCCACGGTTTCGATGCGTTGGCGGTGGATGGCCAGGGTCGGGTGATGGTGGCGTGGATCGACAAGCGCGCCCGGATTGCCGCCCTTGCCGAGGGCAAGCCTTATGCCGGCTCGGGGATCTACTACAGCTGGTCGAACGACAAAGGCGCCAGCTTCGTCACGGAGCGCAAACTGATCGATCACAGTTGCGAATGTTGCCGCATCGTTCTGGCGCGCGCGCCCAACGGCGAGGTGGCGGCGTTCTTTCGCAGCATCTCTGGCGACAACATCCGCGACCATGCTTACGGCGTACTCCCGGCGGATGGGCGGAAAGTCCATGTCGAGCGCGCCACCTTCAATCAGTGGCACATCGCCGGCTGCCCCGAGCAGGGTCCCGGGCTAATGATCGGTGCGGATGGCACACGCCACGCGGTGTGGTACGAGTCCAAGGATCGACCCACCATCTGGTACGGGCAACTCGATCCCGGCCATCCGCCAAGGCATGCGCGCGTGGTGGCGACGCTCGGCGCCAGTCACGCCGACGTGACCGTAGCCGGCAAAGCGGTATGGATCACCTGGAACCAGATCGACGCGCAAGGCTTTTCGCTGATGGCCAGGCACTCCATCGATGGCGGCCTTCATTTCGACGAGGCGCGCCAGCTCGCCACCGCCACCGGTGCGGCGGGATCACCGCAATGGGTGATGCGAGGAAGCCAGCCGTATGTCGCCTGGAACACTTCGGACGGCTTTCGCCTGATCTCGGTCGGCGGGAAAGCCCGCTAATACGTCGAATTTTCTGCCGCGTTTTCGGCATCGCCGAGGGTGACGTCGTGGTCGCTTTTGGCGCTGTGGGCACGCGGTTACGTGGATGGCGAAGCGAACTTTCCGGCGACACCGCCGACCCGCACCCGCTCCCCATCGCAACTTGTCTTTTTTTGGAGAATTTCCATGATTCGCGTTTTTCATGCGCCTTGCGCATTGGCTGTCGGCATCTCTGTCTTCGTGGGAAGTGGCTCGCTGCACGCGCAGACCAGCTTCCCTGCGGTGGTGGTGTCCGCCCGTACCGAAACACCGTTGGTGCCGAATACCGCGCACGCAACCGCCATGATCAATCGCATCGCCGGTGGGGTTGAGGTGGTGCCTGATACCACGTTCAAGAACGGCCCAGCGGCGACCTTGAAAGATGTTCTGGCATGGGTGCCGGGCGTGTTTACCTCCGAAGCCCGTTACGGCGATGACGTGCGCGTGTCGATTCGCGGTTCCGGGTTGTCGCGCCCTTACGGCAACCGCGGCATCAACATGTACATGGACGGTATCCCCATCAACACCTCCGACGGATTGGTCGACCTGTTCGAGATCGATCCCTCGGCCTACCGCTATGCGGAGGTATTCAAGGGCGCCAATGGCATGCGTTACGGCGCCAACTCGCTGGGCGGTGCGGTGAACTTCGTGACCCCGACCGGATACGACGCGCCGCGCTTCCAGGCTCGGCTGGACGCCGGCAGTTTTGGTCGCGGGCGGATCCAGGCCAGCGGCAGCACCATCAACGGCAATATGGATGGCTTCATGACCGGTTCGGTGCAACGCGAAGACGGCGAGCGCGATCATATCGATGGCCATCAGGAGCGGATCAGCGGCAACCTGGGTTACCGGTTTTCGCCGGATGCGGAAACGCGGCTCTACGTCAACGCCAACCGCATCCGCGACCACATGGCCGGCGAACTGGACGAGGCCACGGCGCTGTCGTCGCCGCACACCGCCAATGGCGATTTTGTGTGGAAAGACCAGCAACGAAACATCGACTCCTATCGCATCGCCAACAAGACCACCGTGCGCTGGGGTGATACCCGACTCGAGTTCGGGCTGTATCACGTCCACCGCCACGTTGATCATCCGAACTGGTCGTATCTGGATTACTCGGCCAGCGACAACGGCGGGTTTGCGCGGGTGACGGATGACCGCGAGATTTCCGGCCTGCGCAACACGTTGGCCGCCGGGATCAACGTTCAGGACGGCACCATCACCAGCAAGTCGTACTGGTACGCCAATACCTACCCTTATGGCTCGTATCCGGTCGATGCCATTGCCGGCGCAAGCCCCGGCGCGGTCAAGGCGGCGCTGGCGTCATCCACGGTGGACCGGCCGCGTAATGCATCCATCTATGTGGACGATTCGCTCTTTGTGCGGCCTGATCTGACCCTCAATCTTGGCGTGGGGTTTCAGCATGCCGAACGCCCGCGCGACAACCGCCTGAATCCGGCACAGTCGGGGAAGCTCACCTTCAACAACGCGACGCCGAAAATCGGCCTGCTGTGGGACCTCACCCCTTCATCCCAGCTATTCACCAATATCTCCCGCAGTGCGGAAGCCCCCACCTACGATGTAAACGCGGTGGTGACCGTCAACGCACCACTGAAAGTGCAGACGGCAACAACGTATGAAGTGGGCACCCGCGGTCATCTGCAGGATGTCCACTGGGATGTTTCGCTTTACCGCGCCCGGATCCACGATGAACTTCAATGCATTTCCACCTACCCCGGCTCGTGCACGGCGATCAACGCAGCGCATACCGTGCATCAGGGCATCGAGGCGGGTGCCGGCATCGCGTTCCTCAAATCCGTCTTCGCCGGGGGCGACGGCCTGTTGCTCAACGCGTCCTACGTCTACAACGACTTCCACTTTGACAACGACCCGGTCTACGGCAACAACCGTCTCGCCGGCGTACCGACCCAACTAGTACGCGCAGAGTTGCTGTACCGGCATCCCGGCGGCTTTTACGCCGGCCCCAACGTCGAATGGATGCCGCTGTCCTACTTCGCTGACAACGCCAATACCACCAAGGTCGGCCGTTACGCCCTGCTGAACTTCAGGCTGGGCATCGACAAGACAGGGACAGGCTGGTCCTCCTATCTCGAAGGACGCAACCTGACCGGCAAGCGCTACGTTTCAGCCGTCGATGTGGCCGGCCTGGCGACAGCCCAATCGGAGATTTTCTATCCCGGCACGGGACGATCGATTCATGCGGGCGTGGATTTCAGTTTCTGAGGGAAGCCACCCGCAAAGCCCGGTTGACCGGCTGTCACCGATGCAAGTGATGGCTCAAGCCATCGTCTCGATGACGGCGCCACCGCCGATCACAGTGGCTATACGTCTGAACCTCGACTCTTGCCCGGCGCGGTTCCGGGGCATCGCGCTACTCGACAACGCCCCCGTCTGATCAAGGAGTTCGTGATGACTGCCACTGGATTGATCATTTTTCTCGTCATTGGCGCGGTTGCCGGCTGGCTGGCCGGGCTGATCGTGCGCGGTTTCGGCTTTGGCCTGCTGGGCAATATCGTGGTCGGCATCATCGGTGCGTTCCTGGCCGGCTGGCTGCTGCCGGCGCTGGGCGTGGGTTTCAGCCTGGGCAGCCCGATCGTCACCAGCATCGTGTACGCGATGATCGGTGCGATCGTGTTGCTGGTGATCATCGGATTGATCAAGCGCGCCTGACCGGTGGGCGCAAAAGAAAACGCAGCGGCTCGCGCCGCTGCGTTTTTTTGTGGCCGCGACAGACCGCTCAGGCGGTGATGTCGACGTCCTTGGTTTCGCGCACGAACAGCATGCCGATCACGAAGGTCATCAACGCGATCACCACCGGATACCACAGGCCCGAGTAGATGTTGCCGGTGAGCGCCACGATGCCGAACGAGACCGACGGCAGGAAGCCACCGAACCAGCCGTTGCCGATGTGGTACGGCAGGCTCATCGAGGTGTAGCGGATCCGGGTGGGGAACATCTCCACCAGCCACGCCGCGATCGGGCCGTAGACCATGGTCACGTACAGCACCAGCAGGAACAGCAGGACCACCAGCATCGGATAGTTGCTGCGCGCCGGGTCCGCCTTGGCCGGGTAGCCGGCCTCGTCCAGCACGCTGCCGAGGGTGGCGCCGAACGCCTTGTTCTGTGCCGCGAAATCCGCCTTGCTCAGGCCGCTGCCTTCGAACGCATCGACGCTGGCGCTGCCCACGGTCACCTTGGCCAGCGAACCGGCCGGCGCCGCCTCGTTGTCGTAGGGCACGCCGCGCTTGGCCAGCGTGCTCTTGGCGACGTCGCACGAACTGGTGAAGGTGGAAGTGCCGGTGAGGTTGATCTGCAGGTGGCAGGTGGCGGGATCGGCCACCACCGTCACCGGCGCACTGGCGCGTGCCGCCTCGACACCCGGGTTGCCGTAGTGGGTGAGCCCCTTGAAGATCGGGAAGTACGTCAGCGCCGCCAGCAGGCAGCCGGCCAGCACCACCGGCTTGCGCCCGATCTTGTCGGACAGCCAGCCGAACACCACGAAAAACGGGGTGCCGATCAACAGCGCCGCGGCAATCAGCAATTGCGTGGTGGTGGCGTCGATCTTCAGCGTGCTGCCCAGGAAGTACATCGCGTAGAACTGGCCGCAGTACCACACCACGGCCTGGCCGGCGGTGGCGCCGAACAGGGCCAGCAGCACCAGTTTCAGGTTGCCCCAGCGGGCGAACGATTCGGTCAGCGGCGCCTTCGACGTCTTGCCTTCGTTCTTCATTTGCTGGAACACCGGCGACTCGGCCAGTTGCAGGCGGATGTAGACCGACACGATCAGCAGCAGCGACGAGATCAGGAACGGAACGCGCCAGCCCCAGTCGTCGAACTTGTCACCCAGCAGCCACTTGCAGCCCAGGATCACCAGCAGCGACAGGAACAGGCCGAAGGTGGCGGTGATCTGGATGAAACTGGTGTACAGGCCACGTTTCCCCGGCGGCGCATGCTCGGCCACGTAGGTGGCGGCGCCGCCGTATTCACCGCCCAGCGCCAGGCCCTGCAGCATGCGCAGCAGGATCAGGATCACCGGTGCGGCCACGCCGATCGAGCCGTAACTGGGCAACAGGCCCACGAAGAAGGTGGACAGGCCCATGATCACGATGGTGATCAGGAAGGTGTATTTGCGCCCGACCAGGTCGCCGACGCGGCCGAACACCAGCGCGCCGAACGGGCGCACCGCGAAGCCGGCGGCGAAGGCCAGCAGGGCGAACACCAGCTGGCTGGCCTCGTTGAGGCCGGAGAAGAACTGGTGGCCGATGATCACGGCCAACGACCCGTATAGATAGAAGTCGTACCACTCGAACACGGTACCCAGGCTGGATGCCAGGATCACCCGCTTGTGGCTGACGTCGAGCGCGGGACGCCCGTCAATCGCAGTGGTTGCCATGCTGTACTCCCCTTGGTAATGGATCGCCGCCCTCCCTTGCGGGTGGACGGCCATCGGTTCAAAGCCAGTGGCGCGCCGGCAAACCGGCGCCGGTCAGAACGAGTATTTGGCGGTGAACTGCAGCCGCTGCAGTTTGCCCGAGTCGTTGTTCTCCAACACGCGGCGACCCCAGGCGTATTCCGCGCCGAGATCCACCTTGGGCAGGGGCGAATAGAGCAGGTTCACGTGCGCGCTTTCGGTGTGCCGGTTAGCCGCCGGGCCAGTGAGCGCCACATCGTTGTCGATGCCGTTGCGCGCCACCATCAGGTTCATCCGCAGGCGGTCGTCGAACGCGTGGTGCCAGGCCAGATACGCGGCCCAGACCCGGCGGGTCTCGATGTCGCTGGCGGCGTTCAACATGCCGTCGGCGGCGAAGTTCGCCAGGCCCACGTAGCGGCCGATGCCCTTGCCCACGGTGGCGCTGTAACGCAAATCATCGTTGCTGCCGAGCACGGCCTTGCCCATCACGCTGACGCCACCGGCGGTGGCGGTGCTGGTGTCGCTGGGCAGCGCGTCGTTGCGGCCATCGGTGCGCAGCTGGCGCAGCAGGCCGGCCACGCCGAAGAAGCCCCAGTCGCCCTTCCAGGTGTAGCGCGCGGTGAGGTCGGGCATCACGTTGTGGTCGGGCGAAAGCTGCGCGCTGCCGCCTTGGTACGGCGTGACCGTGGTGTGCGGGTTTTCCAGCGCCACCGCGAAACCGCCGCTGGTGTAGCGCAACTGCGCCTGGCGCACGAACACGGTGCCGTCGGTGACGCCGATGAAGTCGACCGCCTCCGGCAGCGCGTTCGGGTCCATGAAGTTGGTCCAGGTCTGGCCGGCCAGCCAGTTGTTCCAGTACAGGTAGGCGTGGCGCAGGGTGAGTCCGTAGCCGTTGCTGGCGTTCTCGTTGCCCAGCGAGTTGCCGAAGAAATCCCACTCCAGGAAGGCGCCGACCTTGTCGCCGCCGTCGGTGAGGCTGTCCACGCCCACGCCGATGCGCGAGAACTTGGCGTGCATGTCGCTGTAGCTGGCCGACTTGCCGCCGATCGGCGTGGCGCCGGGCAGGTACAAGTCGCGCGCCGCGTTCTGGTCGCCCAGATAGCCGTCCGTATGGGTGGACATGAAATCGGTCTTGATGAAGCCGCCGATCTTCACCTTGGTGTTGGCATACGCGTTGCCGGGCGTGGTCAACACCACTTCGTGCGCGGCGGGTGTGGCGGCGACAGTCTTCGCCGGGGCCGCGGCCGGAGCTTGCGCCTGCGCGGCCTGCGCCTGCACCAAACTCTTCAGCTCGTTCAACTGCTGCTCCAGCTGCGCCACGCGCTGCTCGAGCTGTTGTTCGCGTGTATCGCTTTGCGCATGCGCCGCCAGCGGCAGGCTGAGAGCGCAGGCCACGCCAAGCGCCAGCGCCTTGTAGCGGTTTGGGTATCGCGTGGTCATGCGGCTCTCCCCGGTGGTTGTCGAGTTGAGCATGGCCATGCTGCGGCGCGCGCCGCTATTCGCCTTTGGTCGCAATTCGACCAAAGTCGATGCGCGCGGCCGCCTGCCGCCCGCTGACGATGGGGCTACACTCGATCGTCAGGTGGCGTCGACGCCGCCAAGCCATCCATTCATCGATGCCGCCCATGCGGCGGCCAGCAGGAGGCCAGCCATGTCCAAGCTTTATCCGGTCAACCCCGAATTCGCCGCGGCGGCGCGCGTCAGCGCGGACGATTACGCGCGTCTTTACGACGAATCGATCAAGGACCCGGAAGGGTTCTGGAAGCGCATCGGCCAGCGCGTCGACTGGATCAAGCCGCCGACCAGGATCAAGGATGTCTCGTTCGACCCGTCCGACCTGCACATCCGCTGGTACGAGGACGGCCAGCTCAATGTCAGCGCCAACTGCCTCGACCGCCAGCTGGAAAAGCGCGGCGACAAGGTGGCGATCATCTTCGAGGGCGATGACCCGAAGGACTCGCGCCGCATCACCTACCGCGAGCTGCATGCCGAAGTGTGCAAGTTCGCCAACACGCTGAAGAACCTCGGCGTGGTCAAGGGCGACCGCATCGCGATCTACCTGCCGATGATTCCGGAGGCGGCGGTGGCGATGCTGGCCTGCGCCCGCATCGGCGCGATCCACTCGGTGGTGTTCGGCGGCTTCTCGCCCGATTCGCTGGCCGGCCGCATCGTCGATTCAAAAGCCAAGGTGGTGATCACCGCCGACGAAGGCCTGCGCGCCAGCAAGCACATCCCGCTGAAGGTCAACGTGGACGCCGCGCTGGAACGCCCCGGAACCAGCAGCGTGGAAACCGTGATCGTGGTGCGCCACACCGGCGGCCCGATCAACATGCAGTCGCCGCGCGACCGCTGGTACCACACGCTGATGGAGGGCCAGTCCACCGATTGCGCACCCACCCCGGTCGAGGCCGAGCACCCGCTGTTCGTGCTGTACACCTCCGGCTCCACCGGCAAGCCCAAGGGCGTGCTGCACACCACCGGCGGCTATCTGGTCTACATCAGCTACACCCACGAACTGGTGTTCGACCTGCGCGAGGACGATGTCTACTGGTGCACCGCCGACGTGGGCTGGGTCACCGGCCACAGCTACGTGGTGTACGGCCCGCTCTGCAACGGCGCCACCACGGTGATGTTCGAGGGCGTGCCGAACTACCCCGACCACAGCCGCTTCTGGCAGGTGATCGACAAGCACAAGGTCAGCCTGTTCTACACCGCGCCCACCGCGATCCGCGCGCTGATGCGCGAGGGCGAGGAGCCGGTGAAGAAGACCTCGCGCAAGTCGCTGCGCCTGCTGGGCTCGGTCGGCGAGCCGATCAACCCCGAGGCCTGGGAGTGGTACAACCGCGTGGTCGGCGAAAACCGCTGCCCCATCGTGGACACCTGGTGGCAGACCGAAACCGGCGGCATCATGATCTCGCCGCTGCCCGGCGCCATCGCCACCAAGCCCGGCTCCGCCACGCGACCGTTCTTCGGCGTCACCCCCGCCATCGTCGATGCAGACGGCAAGGTGCTGGAAGGCGAGGCCGAGGGCAACCTGCTGATCACCACCTCGTGGCCGGGCCAGGTGCGCACCATCTACGGCGACCACCAGCGCTTCATCGACACCTATTTCAGCGCCTACCCCGGCAACTACTTCTCGGGCGACGGCGTGCGCCGCGACGAAGACGGCTACTACTGGATCACCGGCCGCGTCGACGACGTGATCAACGTCAGCGGCCATCGCCTGGGCACCGCCGAGGTGGAAAGCGCGCTGGTGTCCCACCCGAAGGTGGCCGAGGCCGCCGTGGTCGGCTGCCCGCACGACATCAAGGGCCAGGGCATCTACGCCTACGTCACCCTGGTGGTCGGCGAAACCGGCAGCGACGACCTGCGCAAGGAACTGGTCGCCTGGGTGCGCAAGGAAATCGGCCCCATCGCCACGCCCGATTACCTGCAGTGGGCGCCGGGCCTGCCCAAGACCCGCTCGGGCAAGATCATGCGCCGCATCCTGCGCAAGATCGGCGAGAACAAACCCGACCAACTGGGCGACATCACCACCCTGGCCGACCCCGGCGTAGTGCAGAACCTGGTGGATGAGCGGTTGATCAAGTAGTACCGGGAATGGGGAATGGAGAATGGGGAATCGGTGCGCAAGCGCGCACTTCCCCGCAAACCTCGTACATCCATTCCCTATTCCCCATTCCCTACTCCCGGCTCTCCCCATGCCCGACATCCTGATCGCCGATGACCACCCGCTGTTTCGCGATGCGTTGCAGCGGGCGGTATTGACGGCGGTGCCGCAGGCGCAGGTGCATGCGGCCGACAGTGTGCATGCCTTGCTGGCGCTGATCGAACGGCTGCCCGACGCGGATCTGTTGCTGCTGGATCTGCACATGCCCGGTGCCCGCGGCTACTCCGCGCTGGCGCATATCCGCGGCCAGTATCCCGGCCTGCCGACCATCGTGGTCTCCGGTCACGAGGAGCCGCAGGTGGCGCGCCGCGCGCTGGGTCACGGCGCGTCGGCTTACATCCCCAAGTCCAGTCCCGGCGAAGACATCGTGGCGGCGATCCGCGCCGTGCTCGATGGCGACGTCTGGCTGCCGCCGACGCTGGTGGGCGCCGCGGCCGAACTGCCACCGGACGAAGCCGCCGTCGCCGCCCAGGTGGCGACGCTGACTCCGCAGCAGTTCCGGGTGATGACGATGATCGCCGAGGGCCTGCTCAACAAGCAGATTGCCTGGGAGCTGGGCGTCTCCGAAGCCACCGTGAAGGCGCACATGACCGCGATCATGCGCAAGCTGGGGGTCGGCAACCGCACCCAGGTGGCATTGGTCGCCAGCCATCTGGCGGTGGACCAGCAAAGCCCGCCGCCGCTGCCGGACGGCGCCGGCTGAGCGAGCGCCGGGCAGACGCCGGCAAGGTCGGAAATTCGTACGGTCGTTTGCCCGTTTTTCGGGCTGATCGGCGCTTCCGGTTCGGCCTCATATACGGCTATTTGATTTTTCTTGCTTTTTTGTTGCAGCGCACTATAGTCGATACTCCCCTTTTTCCGGGATCGACACATGGAACAACCGCGCGCACAGGGTCTTTACGACCCAAGCAATGAACATGACGCCTGTGGCGTGGGTTTCGTCGCCCATATCAAGGGTAGGAAAACGCACGAAATCGTCCAGCAGGGATTGATGATCCTGCGCAACCTGGACCATCGCGGCGCCGTCGGCGCCGACCCGTTGATGGGCGATGGCGCCGGCATCCTGATCCAGATCCCCGACGGCTTCTACCGCGAGGAGATGGCGGCGCAGGGCGTGGTGCTGCCACCCCCGGGCGAATACGGCGTGGGCATGGTGTTCCTGCCCAAGGAACACGCCTCCCGGCTGGCCTGCGAGCAGGAGCTGGAGCGCTCGGTGCACGCCGAGGGGCAAGTGGTGCTGGGCTGGCGCGACGTGCGCGTGGACGATGCGATGCCGATGTCGCCCGCGGTGAAGGCGCGCGAGCCGGTGATCCGCCAGATCTTCATCGGTCGCGGCCCGGACATCATGGTGCCCGACGCGCTGGAGCGGAAGCTCTACGTGATCCGCAAGACCTCCAGCCACGCCATCCGCGCGCTGCACCTGAAGCACGGCCAGGAATACTTCGTGCCCTCGATGTCGACCCGCACGGTCGTCTACAAGGGCCTGCTGCTGGCCGGCCAGGTGGGCCAGTACTACCTCGACCTGGCCGACCCGCGCACGGTGTCGGCACTGGCGATGGTGCACCAGCGCTTCTCCACCAACACCTTCCCCGCGTGGGAGCTGGCCCATCCGTACCGCATGATCGCCCACAACGGCGAGATCAACACGGTCAAGGGCAACGTCAACTGGATCAACGCGCGCACCGGCGCGATCTCCTCGCCCGTGCTGGGCGACGACCTGCAGAAGCTGTGGCCGCTGATCTACCCCGGCCAGTCCGACACGGCGTCGTTCGACAACTGCCTCGAATTGCTGACGATGGGCGGTTACCCGCTGTCGCAGGCGATGATGATGATGATTCCCGAGGCTTGGGAACGTCACACGCTGATGGACGACAACCGTCGCGCGTTCTACGAATACCACGCCGCGATGATGGAGCCGTGGGACGGCCCCGCCGCGATCGCCTTCACCGATGGCCGCCAGGTGGGCGCCACGCTGGACCGCAACGGCCTGCGCCCGGCGCGCTACGTGATCACCGACGACGACCTGGTGATCCTGGCCTCCGAGGCCGGCGTGCTGCCGGTACCGGAATCGCGCATCGTGAAGAAGTGGCGGTTGCAGCCGGGCAAGATGCTGCTGATCGACATGGAAGCGGGCCGCATCATCGACGACAAGGAGCTGAAGGATCAGCTGGCCAACGCCAAGCCGTACAAGCAGTGGATCGAACACATCCGGATCAAGCTGGACGATCTGCCGGCGGCGCGCACGGAGCCACGTTCCACCGAGACCCTGCTCGATCGCCAGCAGGCGTTCGGCTACTCGCAGGAAGACCTGAAGTTCCAGCTGCTGCCGATGGCGCAGGCGGGCGAGGAAGCGATCGGCGCGATGGGCAACGACTCGCCGCTGGCCGTGCTGTCGGACAAGAACAAGTCGCTGTACCAGTATTTCCGCCAGCTGTTCGCGCAGGTCACCAATCCGTCGATCGACCCGATCCGCGAGCAGATGGTGATGTCGCTGGTGTCCTTCATCGGCCCGAAGCCGAACCTGCTGGACATCAACAACATCAACCCGCCGTTGCGGCTCGAGGTATCGCAGCCGGTGCTGGACTTCGCCGAGATGGCCAAGATCCGCGACATCGAGCGCTACTCCAAGGGCAAGTTCCGCAGCTTCGAGCTGGACATCAGCTACCCCGCGGCATGGGGCAAGGCCGGCATCGAGGCGCGGCTGGCTTCACTGTGCGCCCAGGCCACCGACGCGATCCGCCTCGGCCACAACATCCTGATCGTCTCCGACCGCGGCGCCAGCCGCGAGCGCGTGGCCATCCCGGCGTTGTTGGCCACCTCTGCCGTGCACCAGCATCTGGTAACGATGGGCCTGCGCACCAGCACCGGCCTGGTGGTGGAAACCGGTTCCGCCCGTGAGGTGCACCACTTCGCCCTGCTGGCCGGCTACGGCGCCGAAGCGATCCATCCCTACCTGGCGATGGAAACCCTGGCGCACGTCTGCGCCAGTGGCGAGGTGAAGCCGGAAAAGGCGATCACCAACTACATCAAGGCGATCAACAAGGGCTTGCAGAAGGTGATGTCCAAGATGGGCATTTCCACCTACATGTCCTACACCGGCGCGCAGATCTTCGAGGCCGTGGGCCTGAACCGCGAGCTGATCGACAAGTATTTCACCGGCACCACCTCCAACATCGAGGGCATCGGCCTGTTCGAAGTGGCCGAGGAAGCCCTGCGCACGCACGCCGCCGCCTACAGCGACGACCCGGTGCTGGCCGATCGGCTGGACCCGGGCGGCGAGTACGCCTGGCGCGTGCGCGGCGACGAGCACATGTGGACGCCGGACGTGGTGGCCAAGCTGCAGCACGCCACGCGCTCCAACAACGGCCAGACCTACAAGGAATACGCGCAGCTCATCAACGACCAGTCCAAGCGCCACATGACGCTGCGCGGCCTGTTCGAGTTCCGCATCGACCCGGCCGCGGCGATCCCGCTGGACGAGGTCGAGCCGGCGAAGGAAATCGTCAAGCGCTTCGTCACCGGCGCGATGTCGCTGGGCTCGATCTCCACCGAGGCGCACACCACGCTGGCGATCGCGATGAACCGCATCGGCGGCAAGTCCAACACCGGCGAAGGCGGTGAGGACGAGGCGCGCTACCAGAACGAGCAGCGCGGCATCGCGATCAAGCAGGGCGACACCGTTGCCGGCCTGCTCGGCGCGGCGCACATCGAACGCGACCTGGTGTTGCAGGATGGCGATTCGCTGCGCTCGCGCATCAAGCAGGTGGCCTCGGGCCGCTTCGGCGTCACCGCCGCCTACCTGATGTCCGCCGACCAGATCCAGATCAAGATCTCGCAGGGCGCCAAGCCGGGCGAAGGCGGCCAGCTGCCGGGCCACAAGGTGTCCGACTACATCGCGCAGCTGCGCTTCTCGGTGCCGGGTGTGGGCCTGATTTCGCCACCGCCGCATCACGACATCTACTCCATCGAGGATCTGGCCCAGCTCATCCACGATCTGAAGAACTGCAACCCGCAGGCCTCGATCTCGGTGAAGCTGGTGTCGGAAGTGGGCGTGGGCACGGTGGCCGCGGGCGTGGCCAAGTGCAAGGCCGACCATGTGGTGATCGCCGGTCATGACGGCGGCACCGGCGCCTCGCCGTGGTCGTCGATCAAGCATGCCGGCACGCCGTGGGAACTGGGCCTGGCCGAAACCCAGCAGACGCTGGTGCTGAACCACCTGCGCGGGCGCATCCGGGTGCAGGCCGATGGCCAGATGAAGACGGGTCGCGACGTGGTGATCGGCGCGCTGTTGGGCGCCGACGAGTTCGGCTTCGCCACCGCGCCGCTGGTGGTGGAAGGCTGCATCATGATGCGCAAATGCCACCTCAACACCTGCCCGGTCGGCGTGGCCACGCAGGACCCGGTGCTGCGCAAGAAGTTCTCGGGCAAGCCCGAGCACGTGGTGAACTACTTCTTCTTTGTCGCCGAGGAGGCCCGCGCGCTGATGGCGCAGCTGGGCATCCGCCGCTTCGAGGACCTGGTCGGCCGCGCCGACCTGCTCGACACGCGCCAGAGCATCGCGCACTGGAAAGCCAGCGGGCTGGACTTCAGCCGCGTGTTCCATCGCCCGGAGGTTCCCGCGGACGTGGCCGTGCGCCATGTCGCCGAGCAGGATCACGGCCTGGATCGCGCCACCGGCAAGGCACTCGACCATACCCTGATCGACAAGGCACAGCCGGCGCTGGAGCATGGCGAAAAGACCAGCTTCATCGTCAGCGTGCGCAACGTCAATCGCACCGTGGGCACGATGTTGTCCGGTGAAGTGGCGCGTCGCTACGGCCACGTCGGCTTGCCGGACGACACCATCCACATCCAGCTGGACGGTGTCGGCGGGCAGAGCTTCGGCGCGTTCCTGGCCCGCGGCATCACCCTGGACCTGGTCGGCGAAGCCAACGACTACGTCGGCAAGGGCCTGTCCGGCGGCCGCATCGTCGTGCGCTCGCCGAACGACTTCCACGGCTTCGGCCCCGAACACATCATCGTGGGCAACACCGTGCTGTACGGCGCCACCGAAGGCGAGGCGTATTTCAACGGCGTGGCCGGCGAACGCTTCGCGGTGCGCAACTCCGGCTGCACCGCGGTGGTCGAGGGCGTGGGCGACCACGGCTGCGAATACATGACCGGCGGCACCGTGGTGGTGCTGGGCGACACCGGCCGCAATTTCGCCGCGGGCATGTCCGGTGGCGTGGCCTACGTCTACGACCCCGACGGCGTCTTCGAGCACAAATGCAACCTGGCGATGGTCGGCATCGAGCCGCTGCTGTCGGGCGTGGAGCAAGAACTGCGCATCCCGCGCGAGTTGTGGCACGCCGCCTCGCGCGGCGCCACGGGCGAAACCGACGAGGCGATCGTGCGGCGGCTGGTGGAAGCGCATTTCCGCTACACCGGCAGCTTCCGCGCCAAGGAGATCCTGCACGACTGGCCGACCGCGCGTGCGCGTTTCGTCAAGGTGATGCCGGCCGAATACCGCCGCGCACTTTCCGAACTGCACCAGCGCGCCGTACTGGCATCCACCGAGAAGGCCACGGCCTGAGCCGCGAAGGAATAGACAATGGGCAAGATCACTGGCTTTCTCGAATACCCCCGTCAGGTGGAAACCGCCGAGGCACCCGTGCAGCGGGTCAAGCACTGGCGCGAATTTACCCAGCAGCTGACCGATGAGCAGGCGAAAATCCAGGGCGCGCGCTGCATGGATTGCGGCACCCCGTTCTGTCACCACGGCTGCCCGGTCAACAACATCATTCCGGACTTCAACGACCTGGTGTACCGGCAGGACTGGAAGCACGCGATCGAGGTGCTGCATTCCACCAACAACTTCCCCGAGTTCACCGGCCGCATCTGCCCCGCCCCGTGCGAGGCCGCCTGCACACTGAATATCAACAGCGATGCAGTCGGCATCAAGTCGATCGAGCACAAGATCATCGACAAGGCGTGGGAGGAAGGCTGGGTCACGCCGCAGCCGGCCGCCGTCAAAACCGGCTGGAAAGTCGCCGTGGTCGGTTCCGGCCCGGCCGGCCTGGCCGCCGCGCAGCAGCTGGCGCGGGTGGGCCATGCGGTGACCGTGTTCGAGAAGAATGACCGCGTCGGCGGCCTGCTGCGCTACGGCATCCCCGATTTCAAGCTGGAAAAAAGCCATATCGACCGGCGCGTGAAGCAGATGCGCGCCGAGGGTGTGCAGTTTCGCACCAGCGTCTTCGTGGGTGCGGCGGCGGACGCCGCCCGCTACGGCAAGGTCGAGGCGGTCACGCCCGAGCAGTTGCAGGCCGAGTTCGACGCGGTGATCATCGCCGGCGGCTCCGAGACGCCGCGCGACCTGCCGGTGCCCGGGCGTGAGCTGAAGGGGGTCCATTTCGCGATGGATTTCCTGCCGCAGCAGAACAAGGTGGTGGCCGGTGATCGGCTGAAGCACCAGACGCTGGCCACCGCCAAGAAGGTGGTGGTGATCGGCGGTGGCGATACCGGCTCCGACTGCGTGGGTACCTCCAACCGCCAGGGCGCGATTTCGGTGACCCAGTTCGAGCTGCTGCCGCAACCGCCGGCGCAGGAGAACAAGCCACTGGTGTGGCCGTACTGGCCGCTGCGCCTGCGTACCTCGACCTCGCATGAGGAAGGTTGCCAGCGCGACTGGTCCGTGGCCACCAAGCACTTCAACGACGACGGCAAGGGCAACGTGAAGAGCCTCACCGGCGTGCGGCTGGAGTGGAAGGACGGCAAGATGAGCGAAGTCGCCGGCAGCGAATTCGAGATTGCCGCCGACCTGGTGCTGCTGGCGATGGGCTTCGTGTCGCCCGTGCAGGCGGTGCTGGATGCGTTCGGCGTGGACAAGGACGCCCGCGGCAATGCCAAGGCCAGCACCGACGGCGCCGCCAGCTACCGCACCAGCGTCGACAAGGTATTCGCCGCCGGCGACATGCGTCGCGGGCAATCGCTGGTGGTCTGGGCGATCCGCGAGGGGCGCCAGTGCGCCCACGCCGTGGACGAGTTCCTGATGGGCGTTTCTACGCTGCCGCGTTGAGCTGATACCGACGATACGCTGCGCGCCATCCGGCGCGCAGCGCAGTGATTACCTGCCGAACTCCCGCCCCCGTTGTTAGTCGCCGCTACCCTGCGGCCGCAGCGGCGAAGCCAGCAACGCCCGCAACGCCGCCGGCTTCACCGGCTTGTGCAGCAGTGGATAACCCAGCGCCCGCGCCCGCTGTTTCAGCTCGACACTGCCATCGGCGGTGATGATGGCCGCCGGCGGCAACTGCGCGAAGTCGGCCCGCAATTGCTCCAATGCCTGCAAGCCATCGGTGTCGTCGGCCAGATGGTAGTCGGCGAGGATCAGGTCGACCGGCCCGCGTTGCAATTCGATGCGCGCCTGCGTCACGTCCACCGCGGTGCGGCAATCCACGCCCCATCGACCGAGCAGTGCACGCATGCCATCGAGGATGGATTCATCGTTGTCCAGGCACAGCACGGTCAGCGGCAGTCGTGCATCCGGCCCACGCTGCAGGATCTTGTGCCGCCGCGGCGCCACCGGTTCATTGCGCGGCACGGTGACCGCGAAGCAGCTGCCATGGCCGGGGCGCGAATGCAGGTCGAGCCGATGGCCGAGAATGCCGGCCAGCCGATCGCAGATCGACAGGCCCAGCCCCAGCCCTTTCTCGCCCCACGGTGACGGCTGCTCCAGCCGCTGGAACTCGTCGAAGATGCGCGCCCGCTGCTCCGCCGCGATGCCGGGGCCCGAGTCCCACACTTCGATCCGCACCTCGTCGCCCATCCGCCGCGCGCCCAGCAGCACGCCGCCCTGGCGCGTGTAGCGCAAGGCATTGGAGAGAAAGTTCTGCAGCACGCGTCGCAACAGCTGCGGATCGCTGCGCACGGCGAGGCGGGTCGTCGCCACCCGCAGTTTCAGGCCACGTTGCTCGGCCACCACGGCGAACTGCGCCTGCAGCGATTCGAACAGCTCCGCCAGCGCGAAGCCGCTCACTTCGGGCCGGTAGCTGCCCGTATCCAGGCGCGACGTATCGAGCAAGGCGTCGAGCAGGTCCTCGGCGGAGCGGAACGAGGCGTCGATGCGTTCGGCCAGCTGGCTGGCTTCGGCATCCAGCCCCGGATGCTGGCGCAGGGCCGAGGTGAACAGCCGCGCCGCGTTCAGCGGTTGCAGCAAATCGTGGCTGGCCGCGGCGAGGAAGCGGGTCTTGGAGATGTTGGCCGTTTCCGCCGCCCGGCGGGCATGCGCCGTGGCGACCAGGGATTCGGACAGCTCCGCAGTGCGCTGCTCCACCCGCAGTTCCAGGGTTTCGTTGGCCTCGATCAGGGCCTGCTCGGCATGCTTGTAGGCGGTGACATCGGTATACGTGGTGACGTAGCCGCCGCCCGGCAGCGCGCGCCCACGCATCTCGATCACGGTGCCATCGGGTCGTGTGCGCTGGAACAGGTGCGACGAGCCGGCCCGCATGTAGTCGATGCGTTTGGCCACATGGCCGTCCACTTCGCCGGGGCCGCATTCGCCGAGCTCCGCGTTGCGGCGGATCAGGTCGGCCACCGGCACGCCCACGTGGACCATGCCGTCGGGGTAGTCGAAGAGTTCCAGGTAGCGGCGGTTCCACGCGACCAGGCGCATGTCTGCATCGACCACGCTGATTCCCTGCGACACGTTCTCCAGCGTGGTGGAAAGCAGCTCGCGGTTGAAGCGCAGCTCCTGCGACGCCTCGTCCATCAGCGCCATCGACTCGGCCAGGTCCAGCCCGCTGCCGGACAGCGCGCCGATCAGGATGCGCCGCGCGTTGGCCGCGCCCACCGCCGAGGCCAGCAGGCGCTCGGTGTACTGGATCAGCGCCCGATCCGCCGTCTCGCCCGCCAGCAGCGGCCGCTCGCGCCGCGTCCCGTATTCATCGAACGCCCGCCGGGCGCTGCGCTCGCCCACGATGCGTTCGGCGATGGTGCGCAGGTCGCCCACCACCACGCGGCCGCGCCAATCGCCGGGCCCGCCCCGCCCGGCCGGGTCGGCATCGATGAACACCGCCGCGTGCAGGCGCTCCTCCAGGCTGG
Source organism: Rhodanobacter ginsenosidimutans (assembly GCF_042655685.1). Classification (NCBI taxonomy): domain Bacteria; kingdom Pseudomonadati; phylum Pseudomonadota; class Gammaproteobacteria; order Lysobacterales; family Rhodanobacteraceae; genus Rhodanobacter; species Rhodanobacter ginsenosidimutans. Next base: position 83,175 of record NZ_JBHSMM010000001.1, read on the forward strand.
GCCGAAAGCGCAACGACACGAACACCAGGCAGCCCACGTTCACCAGCAACGACCAGAACGTGCCGTGCATCACCGGATCCCAGCCGCTGAGCTGGAACAGCGCCTGCGGTCGCAGCCAGCCCAGGCCGAGCGGGCCATGCTGCAGCCATGCACCCGAGCGGCTCAACGCCGGCAGCAGCAAGGTGTAACCCCAGACCGCGAAGCCACTGAGCAAACCGGTGACCACGCCACGGCGACTGGCCCCGCGCCAGTACAGGGCGGCAATCAACGCGGGCGCGAACTGCGCCACTGCGGCGAAGGCCAGCAATCCGGTAGCCGCCAGGTTTTCCGCGTTGGCCGCCAGCCGGTAGTAGACGTAGGCCATCAGCGCCAACACCACGATGGCCACCCGGCGCACGGCCAGCACCAGCTGCGACAAGTCATCGCGCTGTTCCAGCCGCAACCAGCGGATACGCAACAACGCGGGCATCACCAGGTCGTTGCTGATCATGGTGGACAGCGCCACCGAGGCCACGATCACCATGCCGGTTGCCGCGGAGAATCCACCGATGAAGGCCAGCAGGGCGACGCCGCTGTCCCCGTACGCCAGCGGCAGCGTGAGCACCCAGGCATCGGCGGCGCCATCACGCACGACGGGCATGTGCGTGCCCGCTGCCACGATGGGCAGCACCGCCATGCTGATGATGGCCAGGTAGATCGGCACCATCCAGCGCGCGCGCTTCAGGTCATCGACTTCCTCGCATTCCACCACGCCGATCTGGAACTGGCGCGGCAGGCAGAACATGGCGCAGAACGCCAACATGGTTTGCGCCAGAAAACCTGACGAGAGCCCGTGGCTGAGCTGGTCCATCGGCAGCTGCACCGTGGCTACCAGACCCGGCCCACGCCATAGCGCGTAACCGGCCAACGCCACGAACGCCACCAGCTTGATCAACGACTCCAGCGCGATCGCCAGCATCATGCCGTGATGGTGTTCGGTCGCATCGATGCTGCGCGTACCGAACAGGATCGCGAACACGGCCAGCAGCGCCGCGCACCACAACGCGCTGTCCACGCCGTCCGCCGGCAGCGGCACCGACGCATGCCCGCCGAGCACGCCATACGACATGGCCACGGCCTTGAACTGCAATGCGATGTACGGCACTACGGCAGTCACCGCAATGACAGCTACCAGCGCCGCCAGGCCATGGGACTTGCCGAACCGCGCGCCGATGAAGTCGGCGATCGAGGTGATGTTGCGCTGGCCCACGATCCGCACGATCCGCTGCGTCAAGCCGAAGCCGAACACGAACAGCAGGATCGGCCCCAGGTAGATTGGCAGGTAGGCCAGGCCGTCGCGCGCCGCCGTTCCGACCGCACCGTAGAACGTCCACGAGGAGCAGTACACCGCCAGCGCAAAACTGTAGATGACGGGACGCAGTTTCGGCTGGCGCGGGTAGAGCGGCCGGCGATCGCCCGCGTAGGCAACCACGAACAGCACGCCCACATACAGGAGCGATACCAGCAGCAGCAGCCAACCCTGTATCAAGCCCCTCTCCCGGCAAACGAACGACGCGGCCTCGATGACGTTTCGCGTGGGCGGCGTCGACACCGAAAGCCCCCGACGGCGCCTCGCTGTGGCAACTTGCACGGCAACCGGTCGAGCCGATGATCAGGCCGCGCCGTGCTTGTACCCAGGCACGGTGAACGTCACCATGGTGGAATGACGATCGCCGACACACCCCGCCTTGGCAACGTAGCAGAGCCCCTGCACGATGACGAGATCCACGTGTGGAAACTGGATTATCAACGCGCCGAGGGTCGCCGGCCGCTGATCCGGCTGTTGGCCCGCTACCTCGCGATCGACCCGTCCGCGGTGGAGTTGCGCGAGGGCGACCATGGCCGGCCAGCCCTGGCCGCGATTCACGTTGATGCGCTGGATTTCAACTGGTCGCACAGCGGCGACCACGCACTGATCGCCGTCGCCCGCGGCATCACGCCAGGCGTGGACATCGAGCGCCAGCGTCCGCGGCCCAAGGCGCTGGAAATCGCACAGCGGTTTTTCAGCGACGACGAAATTGCGGTGCTGGCCAGCGCCGCACCCGAGCGTCGCGGCGGGGTTTTCCTTGATATATGGACGGCCAAGGAAGCGCTGCTGAAAGCGCATGGCCACGGACTGTCGTTCGGCCTGGATCGGCTCAGCGTCGTCGGCGACGACGCACTGATCCAGCTGCGTCGGTTCGATGGCGAGGATGTGGGCGGTTGGCAGCTGCAGCCGCTTGCGCTGGGCCAGGCTTTTGTCGGTGCGCTGGCATGGCGTGGTGAGGCGCGACGGATTCGGCTGAGGGCGCTTGCCAGCGCCGTTTGATTGGTGCACTGTTTTCGGCCACGCAGCGATTCCGCATCCGATCAGCCGTTGCCTCCGCCACCTGCATCGACTCCGCCATGACTTTGCTCAGCGTCAATCTCAACAAGATCGCGGTCCTTCGCAATTCGCGCGGCGATACCGAACCCGATATCTGCCAGGCGGCACGTACCTGCATCGAGGCGGGCTGCGGCGGTATCACGGTGCACCCGCGGCCGGACCTGCGTCATGTCCGACCCGACGACGTGCGTGCGCTGGCTACCCTGCTGCGCGGCCGGGTCGAATACAACATCGAGGGCAATCCGTTTGCCGGTCCGCGCGGCGCCTACCCCGGCTTGATCGCGCTGGCGCGCGAAGTGCGTCCGACCCAGGTCACCCTGGTACCGGACAGCGACGGGCAGATCACCTCCGACCACGGCTTCGATATCCTGCGCGACATCGAACGGCTGCGTCCGCTCGTCGCCGAACTCTGCGAACTGGGGTGCCGTGTCAGCCTGTTCGTCGACGCGGACAACACGACCCGCGCCTTCGAGCAGGCTGCGGCGATCGGCGTGCAACGCATCGAGATCTATACCGGCCCCTATGCCAAGGCGTTCGCCGAGGATGCGCCTGGCCTGGCACTGGAAGCTTGCGTCACCACGGCGCGGTGCGCGCAGCAGGCTGGCCTGGCGGTCAACGCCGGCCACGATCTCAGCCAGAAAAACCTGGGCACGTTCAAGGCAGCCATCCCCGGTCTGGCGGAAGTCTCCATCGGCCACGCGCTGATCGGCGAAGCCCTGTACGAGGGCCTCGCCGTCACCGTACGCAACTACCTGCAGATCCTGCGCTGAGTCGTCGTGGCGCGCCGCCGGCGCGTAGGCGAAGGCGATTTCCGATACAACAGGTTCGATTTCCACCCACAAAAAACCCCGCCGAAGCGGGGTTTTTTGTTTATCTCATGCAACCGGTTGTTGACCGAATCAATCGCCTTCGGTGAAGCCGATCTTCACGAGGTTGTAGCTTTTCGCGTCAGCCAGCACGCGCGCCACGTACTCGTAAGCCACCGTATCGGCTGCGTTGATCTGGATCTCCGGCTGATTGGTCTGCTGGGCGATGACCGCCAGCTGCGCCTTGAGTCCCAGCTCATCGACCGGCGTGTCGTTCCAGTAGAACCCACCACCGGCATCGATCTTCAGTCGAATGGGATCGAGCGGATTCGGTGGATTGATCACGTTCGGATTCGGCTGCGGCAGATCGACCTTGATCTTGTGGGCGAGTACCGGCGCCGTGATCATGAAGATGATCAACAGCACCAGCATCACGTCGACCAACGGGGTAACGTTGATCTCCGACATCGGTCCACTGGTATTGGTACTGAATGCCATCTCGTTACTCCTTGCCGGTCGTCATGAACCCGACATGGACCATGCCAGCGTCCTTGGCGTCGCCAAGAACCTTGCGCACAATCTTGTACTCGGTTGTCTTGTCCGCACGGATCTGCAGTTCCGGCTGCGGCGACTTCTGCGCGTTCACCGCGAACTGTGCCCGCAACTCCACATCCGTGACCGGGTGATCGTTGAAGTACAAGCTGCCATCCTGCTTGATCGCCAGATCCAGCGGCGGCACCGGCATTTCATCGTCCTTCACCTTCGGATTGGCGGTAGGCAGGTCAATCGTGATGCTGTGTGACATCAGCGGCGCGGTAATCATGAAGATGATCAGGAGAACCAACATCACGTCGACGAGCGGCGTAACGTTGATTTCCGACATCGGCCCGCCGTTATTGCCACCGGTACTCATGCCCATGGGTCAATCCCTCACTTCTGGCTTTCGACGCGCGAACCGGTGGCGAAGAAGTCATGAAGGTCGTGCGCGAATTCGTCGAAACGAGCGTAGGTCAGACGGTTCGAGCGGTTGAAGAAGTTGAACGCGAACAGCGCCGGGATAGCGGCGAACAGACCGAACGCGGTCATGATCAGCGCCTCACCGACCGGACCTGCCACGGCGTTCATCGACGCGTTGCCGGTAGCAGCAATGCCGATCAGCGCGTGGTAGATGCCCCACACGGTACCGAGCAGACCGACGAACGGTGCCGCCGAACCCACGGTGGCGAGCAGGGTGAGACCGCCTTCCAGACGGAGGCTCTCGCGGGCCACGGCCTGGCGCAGGGCGCGGTCGATGAATTCCGAACGGCTCAGCGATTCGGCCAGGCGACCAGGCGCACCGGCAACCGACTGCTGGTGATGGGCAACCGCGGAAGCGGCATCCAGCGCGATCTTGGAGAACGGTTCGCCCTTGGGCTGGGCTTCCAGCTCACGGATGGCGTCCTGGGTGGAGGCGTTGCCCCAGAAATCGTTGATCACCTTGTCGGCACGCGAACGCACCTGGGCGTTGCGGATACCGTTGGCAATGATGAAGTACCAGGAAAGGAACGACATCACGACCAGCGTGATGAAAACCACCCAGCCAAGCCAGTCGAAGTTCTGTGCCAGGTTGGCGAAGCCCATCTGTTTCATGGCTTCGGCGTTGGTATTGCCACCCATGACGGGAGTGGCATCGGACGGTGCAGGAGTCTGTAGGAACATAACGCTACCCTAGGGAAGTCAAGCGTGAACTGAGAATGTGACCGGAGGAGCCCGATTACATCTGGTTGAGATTGAAGTTGACGGGAACGCGAGCGTACCCCTCGACCTTTTGTCCGTTTCGTACTGTGGGATTGAAGCGCCAGCGTCGTGCTGCGTCCATAGCCGCACGATCAAGCTCGTGGAAACCGCTGGATTTGTCGACCTTGATGTCCTTCGGCGAACCATCCGTGCCCACCAGGATCATCAACACTACCGTACCCTCGTGCCGCATGCGGATCGCCTGTGGCGGGTACCGCGGCTGGATACGGCTGTTGTAGCTCAGATCCTGGCTGGCCGTGATCTCGGTCGGCGGTGCGGGCGGTGCCGGTGGTGCCGGCGGCGGAGCCTGCACGGCCATCTGCGACACCTCTTCCACTGCCGGCGGCGGAGCCGGCGGCGGCGGTGTCGGCGGCGGCACGACCTGCTTGATGATTTTCGGTGGCGGCTGTTTTGGCGGTTCCGGCGGCGGCGGCGGCGGCGGTGGCGGCGGCGGCGGCGGCGGAATGAAGCTCACCTGGACGATGTGTTCCTTGGCTTTCTGTTCTTTCTGATGTGGCGCCATCGGCGCGATCAGCAACAGGAACGCGAAAGCATGCAGCCCGACGGCCACTGCCAACGCCCAGGTGCGTTTCCAACTGAATGGTTCACGCCCGTTTTCTTCGTTACTAGAGGCCATCTGTCAACTTTCTGAAGCTAGTCAATCGGAGTGGACGTGCCGCAGCGCATGGGTCGAGCCTTGCCCTCTCGGACAGCACTCGCCGCTGGGGATACGCGGGGAAGAATTTTCAACGGTACAACAGCACGAGGCATTTGTATAGCACCCGTGAATAACGCAAATGGACGTCCATCTGCTTCACGGGTGCGCAGGGCTGTTTACTTGCTCACACCAGCGGTTTTAAGCCACGCCTTGGCCTTTTCTGCGGTTTCCGGCTGCTGCGCTGCCTGCTTCATGGCGGCGATCGCTGCCGGCTTGTTCTTGAGGCCACGTTCGGTCTCGGCCAGCAACATGTAGGCCGTGCCCTTGTGCTTCACGCCCTTCTGGATCGCCTGTTCAAGCAGCGGCTTGGCCTGGCTGAACTTGTTTTCCACCATCAGCAGATGCGCGGCGCGCAGGGCGGATTCGCCATCGGTAGCCTGCGGCAGTGCCAGGTTGTACGCGGCGATCGCCTTGTCCGAATTGCCGGCCATCTCGTACGACTGACCCATGAGCTTGTAGGTCTCGCTGTTGCCGGTGATCGTGTGCTTGGCGATGCCGTCCTGGAGCACCTGGGCCGCCTTCGCCGCGTTCGGTGCCGGGTCATTGCTGCTCTGCGCCTGCAGCAGGTAGAGCTTGGCCAGGGTCATGTTGTCCTTTTCGTCGGTCAACGTGCCTGCGGCGCGGGCCTTCTCCAGCAGCTGGATGGCCTCGGGGTATTTTTCGGCATTGACCAGCACCGATACGGCATTGGCGCGGGCCTCCGGATCATTCGGGTTGGCAGCGAGCTGCTCCTGCGCCAGCTTCATCGCCTGGTCTTTCTGGCCGCTTTGCGCATAGCTGGCCATCAGGATCTGGTCCCAGCTTTCCTTCGGCTTGTCGGTCATCGATTTGGCCTTCTGGACGGCCGCAATCGCCTCGGGGTATTTCTCCAGCCGGTAGTAGGCGTTGCCTTCGAGTGCGTACGAGTCGGCGGTTTCCTTCTTGCCCTCGGCGCGCCATTTCGCAATGGTGTCCAGCGTCGCCTGGTATTGCTCGTCGGCCATCTGGAATTGCGCCAGTTCGTAGAGCAACTGGAAGTAGGTGTCGTTGGGCATCACGCCGATGGCCAGCGATTTCTGCAAGGTGCCGATGGCGCCCTTGACGTCGCCGTCGTTGTACTTGAGGTTGGCCAGCCCTTGCAGCGCCAGAGCCTGGGCATATTTGCTCTTGCTGCTTTCGACGATCGGCTCCAGCACCTGTTCGGCTTTTGCCTTGTCACCCAGGCTGACCGCATCGAGGCCTTCGTTGATCGCCTTCTGATCCTTCTTGCTGGTCAGGTCGAGCTTGGGCGCTTCACGGGTCGCGTCGGGATACAACGCTTCCTTCTTGTCGGTGTCCGCCTTGTGCGGGCGCGCCATCAGCGGGCTGCTGATCAGGGCCAGCGCGACGGTCGCGCCAGCCAGCGTCCGAAACAGATGAAAGGGCTTCATGACGGTCCTCGTGGTTAGGGGGTTCACGCTGACGCGTGAGGGGTCGCTGAGCGTAGCGCGTCCCGGCGCACGGTGACAAGCGTTGATTTATAAAATAAACATTAAGTATTTCAATTACTTAGATGTTTCTTGCGCGAACCTTTCGGATTGTCCACCTTTTTCCGGACATATTTGATCGGACGAAGCCGAGCCGGGCATCACATTCGCGATTGCCCGACGCGCTTAGATGTCCAGGTTCGCCACCTTCAACGCATTGGTTTCGATGAAGTCGCGGCGCGGTTCCACCGCCTCGCCCATCAGCATGGAGAAGATCTGATCGGCGGCGATGGCGTCCTCGATACCCACTTGCAGCATGCGGCGGGTGTCGGGGTTGACCGTGGTGTCCCACAGCTGCTCCGGGTTCATTTCACCCAGGCCCTTGAAGCGCTGGATGCTGCGGCCTTTTTTAGCCTCGTCCAGCAGCCAGTTGCGGGCATCGACGAAATTCAGCACGCCGCGCGACGCGTTGCCGCGACGCACGACCGCTTCGGGCTGGATCAAGCCCGCAATCTGCTGGCTGATCGCCAGCAACGGGCGGAACTCGTTGCTGCTGAAGAACGGCTGCGGCAGGAACCAGGTATGGCTGAGGCCATGCTGTTCCTTCACCACCTCGATCGCCGGCGGATGCTCATCGTGGCCGGGACGCAGGGACAGGCGGTAGTGCGGCTTGCCGAGCCCGCTGGCGGCCAGGCGCTGCGCGGCGCCGTCCAGCCAGGCTTGCATGGCGGTCGCATCGGCCCACAGCGCCGGTTCGATCGGCGGATGTTCCAGCAGCGCGTTGAGCACCGCCGCGTCGAAGCGATGGGCCAGCTTGGCGATCTGGTCCTGGGCGTACTGGTAGCCGCGCAGCAGTTTCTCCAATGCTTCGCCGGTGATCGGCGGCGCATCCGGGCTGTAGGTCAACGAGGCATTGTCGACGGCGCTGGAGATCAGATAGTCGTTCAGCGCGGTGTCGTCCTTGATGTACAGCTCCTGCTTGCCCTGCTTCACCTTGTACAGCGGCGGCAGGCCGATGTAGATGTGGCCGCGCTCGATCAGTTCGGGCATCTGCCGGTAGAAGAAGGTCAGCAGCAGGGTGCGGATGTGCGAGCCGTCGACGTCCGCATCGGTCATCAGGATGATGCGGTGGTAGCGCAACTTGTCCGGGTTGTACTCGTCCTTGCCGATGCCGGTGCCCAGCGCGGTGATCAGCGTGCCCACCTCGGCCGAGGACAGCATGCGATCGAAGCGCGCCTTTTCCACGTTGAGGATCTTGCCCTTCAACGGCAGTACGGCCTGGGTCTTGCGGTTGCGGCCCTGCTTGGCCGAGCCGCCGGCGGAATCACCCTCGACCAGGAACAGTTCGCACAAGGCCGGGTCCTTCTCCTGACAGTCGGCCAGCTTGCCGGGCAGACCGGCGATGTCCAGCGCGCCCTTGCGGCGGGTCATCTCGCGGGCCTTGCGTGCAGCTTCACGGGCACGGGCGGCATCGACCACCTTGGAGGCGATCGCCTTGGCCTCGTTGGGGTGTTCCAGCAGGAATTCGCCCAACTTTTCGTTGACGACCTGCTCCACCACCGTCTTGACCTCGGACGACACCAGCTTGTCCTTGGTCTGCGACGAGAATTTCGGATCGGGCACCTTCACCGACAGCACCGCGATCATGCCCTCGCGCATGTCATCGCCCGAAGGCATGACCTTGGCGCTCTTGGCAATGCCGGACTTTTCGATGTAGTTCTGCAACGAGCGTGTCAGTGCGGCGCGGAAACCGGTGAGGTGGGTGCCGCCATCGCGCTGCGGGATGTTGTTGGTGAAGCAGAACATCGTTTCCTGGTAGGAATCGGTCCACTGCATGGCCACTTCCACCACGATGCCGTCGTGTTCGGCGGTGAGGCTGATCACGTTGGGGTGCAGCGCTGTCTTCAATTGCGCCAGATGCTGCACGAAAGAGCGGATGCCGCCTTCGTAGGCGAACGTGTCCTGTCGGCCGTCGCCGCGCTCGTCGGTCAGCACGATGGTGACGCCGGAATTCAGGAATGACAGCTCGCGCAGGCGTTTGGCCAGCACTTCGTAGTGGAACTCGATGTTGTTGGTGAAGGTTGCCGGGCTCGGCAGGAAGCGCACCAGGGTGCCGCGCTTGGTGGAGGGACCGACCACCTTCAGCGGGTACAGCGGTTCACCCAGGGAATATTCCTGCAGGTGCTCCAGGCCGTTGCGGTAGATCGTCAGCCACAGGTGCTCGCTCAAGGCGTTGACCACCGAGACGCCCACGCCATGCAGGCCGCCGGAGACCTTGTACGAGTTGGCGTCGAACTTGCCGCCGGCGTGCAGCACCGTCATCACCACTTCCGCGGTGGAGCGCCCTTCCTCGGGGTGCATGTCCACCGGGATGCCACGGCCGTTGTCGCTGATGCTTACCGAACCATCCTCGTGGATGGTCACCGTCACCCGGTCGCAATAGCCGGCCAGCGCTTCGTCGATCGCGTTGTCGACCACCTCGAACACCATGTGGTGCAGGCCGGTGCCGTCATCGGTATCACCGATGTACATGCCTGGCCGTTTGCGTACGGCTTCCAGGCCCTTGAGGACCTTGATGTTGCTGGAGTCGTAGGTGGAGTCTTGGGATTCGTTCATGCGTTGCCCGTTTCCTGGCGCCAGAACCCGCCCGACGCGGCGCCATGTAAGCCGGGCAAGGGTTATGCAAGGTTATGCAATCTGGGTAGATGCAACCTATGGATTATAGCAGGGGCGCCACATTGCCCTGTTCCACATGGAACAACCGGTGCGGCACGGCCTTCAGCGGCGTCGGCAAATCGGTGCCGGTCAGCAGGACTTGGGCGCCCGCGGCCTCCAGCTCGGTGACCACGGCCTGCTGATGCGCCTGATCCAGCTCGGAAGCCAGATCATCGAGGCAGACGACCGGCCATTCACCGCGATCGCGCGCGAAGAGCGCCGCCTGCGCCAGGAGGCATGCCAGAGCCGTGAGCTTTTCCTGGCCACGCGACAAGTGCTCGCGCAACGGCGCATGGGCGAACGCGATAGACCAGTCCGCCCGGTGCACGCCGAACGTGGTGTGTCCCCTGATCCGATCGCGGGGGCGCTGCTCCCGCAGTGCATCGGCGAGATCGACGCCATCGGGCCAGCCCCGCTTGTAGCGCAGCTCCACGTCACCCAACTCCGGCAGCAGGCCGGCGGTGCTGGCGGACAACAAGGGTTCCAGCTGCTGCAGGTAGTCCTGGCGCAGCGCCTCGATGGCCTGGGCGGCGTGGGACAGCTCGGCCTCCCACGGCTGGTAAAGCTCGTCGGACACTGTGGCCGACCGCAACAAGGCATTGCGCTGCTTCAATGCGCGCTGGTAGCGGCGCCAATTATCCAGGAAAGCATGTTCCACATGGAACACACCCCAATCCAGGTAGCGCCGGCGTTCTTCCGCCGCACCCGCTATCAGCGCGTGCGACCCCGGTTCGAAGCACACTACGGCGCATTCTCCCACCAGGGCGCCCAGTGCCACCTTCTCGCCGTCGATCTTCGCATCCCATCGTGGCGACCCTGCCCGCCCCAGCCCGACCCGGCTCGACCGCCCATCGTCATGCTTCAGCTCGGCAAACACCGCAAGCTCGGGCGCACCGCGCTGCAGTAGCGCCTCCTTGGCACCGCTGCGGAACGAGCGCGCATGCGACAGCAGGAACGCAGCTTCCAGCATGCTGGTCTTGCCGGCGCCATTCGGGCCCTCGAACACGTTGATGCCCGGCCCCAGTTCCACATCCACCCGGGACAGGCAACGCAACCCCTGGATGCGCAACCGTTCAAATCGCATGCGGCAACCCCCGCACGAAAAAACGCCGGGCAGTCATGAGACGCCCGGCGCGTGTTTGCTCCAGCAAAGCTCCGTCATGAAGCGTCAGAGTCGCAGCGGCATGATCACGTGCCGGGCCTGCTCGCTGGCTTCTTCCTGCACCAGGCAACTCGACTGCGCGTCACGCAGGCTCAGCCGGGCCTTCTCGCCGTCCAGTGCCGCCAGTGCGTCCAGCAGATAACCGACGTTGAAACCGACGGCGAGATCGGAAACGTGGGTATCGGCCTCGACCTCTTCCACGGCCTCTTCCTGCTCGGGGTTGTGCGCCACGATGCGCAGCTTGCCCGGCGACAGTTCCAGTTTCACGCCACGGTACTTCTCGTTGGACAGGATCGCCGCGCGCTGCAACGCACCGCGCAACACCTCGCGATCCAGCGTGGCGGTCTTGTCGGCACCCAGCGGGATCACGGCCTCGTAATCGGGGAAACGCCCGTCGATGAGCTTGGAGGTGAACACCACGCTGCCGCGGCGCACGCGCAGGTGGTTGCGACCAAATTCCAGCTCCACCTCGCCGTCGCCTGACTCCAGCAGGCCGACCAGCTCGTTGACGCCTTTGCGAGGGATGATGATCTGGCGACGCGTGGTGACCGAGCTCTGCAGCTGGGTTTCCTTCATCGCCAGGCGGTGGCCGTCGGTAGCCACGCAGCGCAGCGTGTGCTCCTGCAGATCCAGCAGCATGCCGTTGAGGTAATAGCGCACGTCCTGGTTGGCCATGGCGAACGAGGTGTGTTCCATCAAGTCGCGCAGCACCTGTTCGGGCAGGCTTACGGTTTCCACCAGCTCGATCTCGTCGACGGTGGGAAATTCGCTGGCCGCCAGCGTGGTCAGCGTGAAGCGGCTGCGTCCCGCATTCAGCGCCACCCGATCGCCGTTGAGTTTCAGGTCGATCTGGGCGCCATCCGGCAGTGCGCGCACGATGTCGAACAGTTTGCGGGCCGGGATGGTGATCTCGCCATCAGCCAGCTTTTCGGCACTGGTGGCGGCAACCATTTCCACTTCGAGATCGGTGCCGGTCAGCGACACCTTGCCGTCGCCCACCTTGACCAGCAGGTTGGCGAGCACGGGGAGCGTCTGGCGGCGTTCCACCACGCCGATCACCTGCTGCAGCGGTTTGAGCAAGGCTTCTCGCTGGATGCTGAATTGCATGATTTCGCTTCCCCTAGCTTCTGTTCTGTTTTTTTAAAAGAAGTTTAGTTGTTGTTGTAGGCACCGTGGATAACTTTTATAGCGCCATATTGCGATAACAATCAAATACTTGCTGGTGTTCTTGGCTGTGCTTGAGCGGTGGCGCCGGCTGTTGATCAGTTGTGGGTAACTTTTTACCGCGTTTCATCCACCTATTATCCACAGCCAGCCCCACCAGTTATGCATGACTTTTGCGCACTGAGTCACCTCAGCCGGTCAGCGTGCGGATCAGTTGTTCCCAGTCCTGCCGCATGCGCGTATCGGTTTCGACGAATTTTCGGATTGTGCGGCAGGCGTGCAGCACGGTGGTGTGATCGCGCCCGCCGAACGCTTCGCCGATCTCCGGCAGGCTGTGCTCGGTCAATTCCTTCGACAGCGCCATCGCATACTGCCGCGGCCGCGCCAGCGAGCGCACGCGTCGCTTGGACAGCAGATCCTGCAGCCGCACGTTGAAGTACTCGGCGGTGATCTTCTGGATGTTGGGGACGGTGATCGCCTGGGCGTGGGTGGCCAGCAGGTCGCGCAAGGTCTCCTCGGCGAAGTCGGTGGTGATCGGCTTGCCGTAGAAATTGGCGCGTGCCGCCAGCGTGTTCAGCGCGCCCTCGAGGTCGCGCACGTTGGAGCGGATGCGCTTGGCCAGCAGCATCGCCACGTTCTCGTCCACCGCCACGCCCTTGTCGTGCGCCTTGGCCAGCAGGATCGCCGCGCGCGTCTCGAAATCCGGCGGCTCGATCGCCACGCTGAGGCCCCAGCCCAGGCGCGACTTCAAGCGCGGTTCGAGCTTGTCTACCTCTTTCGGGTAACGGTCGCAGGTGAGGATGATCTGCTGCTTGGACTCGAACAACGCATTGAAGGTGTGGAAAAACTCCTCCTGCGTGGTGTCCTTGCCGGCGAAGAACTGGATGTCGTCGATCAGCAGCGCGTCGACCGAGCGGAAGCGCTGCTTGAACTGATCCATGCTCTTGGCGCGCAGCGCCTCGATCATCGAGCCCACGAATTGCTCCGAGCGCAGGTACAGCACCTTGCGCTCCGGATTCTGCTGCCGGATCAGGTTGCCGGCCGCGTGCATCAGGTGGGTCTTGCCCAGGCCGGTGCCGCCATACAGCAGCAAGGGGTTGTAGGCGCGGCCGGGATTCATCGCCACCTGCATCGCGGCGGCCTTGCCCAGCTGGTTGGACTTGCCCTCGACGAAGGTTTCGAAGGTGTAATGCGGGTCCAGGTTGTGCGGAAAACTGGCCGCGGCCGGTTCCTGTGTGGCGCGAACTGGCGCAGGCGCGGGTTTGGCGGCCGGTGCCGGGCGGGCCGAGTTGGAACCCACCTCCAGCCGCACCGTCAGCGCGTGGCCGGTCAGCTGCTGCATCACCGCCTCGATCCGCGGCAGGTAGCGGTCGCGCACGGTATCGAGCGTATAGGGATTGGGCGCAAACAACTGCAGGCCCGTGGTGCTGTCGCGGGCCTGCAACGGCATCAGCCAGGTGTGCAGGTCCTCGGCGCTCAGTTCGCCTTCGAGACGCTCAAGGCAACGTCGCCACAAATCACTCATCGATCTACTCAGTCCACTGCAGGGGCGCTGGCGCGCGGAATGTCGATCGGCAAGTCTACCAGTTCGGCCCGCCGCCCGGCCGTTTTATCCACATGGTGTCCACAGGCTCATTGGGCCGTGTATTTGACAGCAGCGCGATCTGACCACATACTCGCAAACCTTTTTATCCACATTCCCTTCGGAGTAAGCCATGAAGCGGACCTTCCAGCCCAGCAAGCTCAAGCGCGCTCGCACGCACGGTTTCCGTGCCCGTATGGCCACCGCCGACGGCCGCAAGATCATCAACGCCCGTCGCGCCAAGGGCCGCAAGCGCCTGATCCCGTAAGCGGCGTACCGGTGATGCCTCATGCCGACCTGCCGCGCGAGGCGCGGCTACGTCGGCCTGGTGACTTCGCCGCCTTGCGAGCAAGCAGCGGACGCGCAGGCGGCCGCTGTTTTCATATGCGCTACCGCGACAACGAGCTGGGCCATGCCCGCCTCGGCCTGGCGATTTCCAAGCGCGTTTCCAAACGCGCGGTGGAACGCAACCGCATCAAGCGGCTGCTGCGTGAATCCTTTCGTCGCGTACGCCATCAACTGCCTTCCGTCGACCTGATGGTGATGGCGCGCGAGCAGGCGGCCAACGTGCCCGGGCCGCAGCTGCTGGCGGAGATCGACGTGCTGTGGAAAAAGCTGATCGCTGGCCGATCCGCGGCCACCGAACCATTGAAGCGGGCCGACGACACCACCACAATCGGCCGTTGACCTCTTTCTTTCTGCCTCCGCGGCCTTCCCCAGTCGTGGCGTTACCGGATTTGCTACGCGATGAATCAAACGCGCACCTTCCTCATGTTCGCCCTGCTGGCGGTTGCCTATCTGCTGTTTCTGGCCTGGGAGAAGGATTACGCACCGCAGCCGCCACAAGCGGCCGTGGCCAGCGCGTCCAGCACCGCGGCGCCGGCTGATGCCAGCGTGCCCGGCGCGATCCCCGAAGCAGGCGCGCCACCGGCCGCCGTCACCGCGGGGCAGAGCGCGGCGCCAACTATTGCCACCTCGTCTCGCATCACCATCACCACCGACGTGTTGCGCCTGGTGGTGGATACCCGCGGTGGCAGCGTGGTGCACACCGACCTGCTCGCCTACCCCTCCGTCGCGCCCACCCACAAGCAACCCACGCCGCCGCCGGTCGCGTTGTTGAACGACAGCGACACGCGCTATTTCGTGGCGCAGAACGGCCTGGTCAGCAGCAGCGGTGCACAGGATCAGCCGAACCACCTGGCGCTGTTCCACAGCGACAAGGCGGCCTACGAACTGGCCAGCGGCCAGGACGAGCTGCAGGTGCCGCTGACCTGGCAGAACGCCGACGGCCTCAAGGTCACCAAGATCTACACCTTCAAGCGCGGCAGCTACGTGATCGGGCTGACCCAGCGCATCGACAACGGCAGCACCCAGACCTGGCAAGGCAATGCCTACCGCCAGTTGCTGCGGGTGGAGCCGCCCAAGCCGAGCGGCTGGCTGAAGAGCCTCATGGATCCCGAGTCGCGCAGCTTCCAGGGCGCCGCCTGGTACACCGGTGAGAAGTTCGAAAAGCTGCCGTTCAAGAATTTCGCCGAGAAGGACGACGCGCTCGACGCCTCCTACAAGGGCGGTTGGGCCGCCATGCTGAAGCTGTACTTCTTCGCCGCGTGGATTCCGCCGGCGGGTCAGACCGATCACTACACCACCACCACCCTCAACCCCGACAGCGCCCATCCGCGCCACCTGATCCGCGCCGTCGGCCCCGCCCTCAGCGTGGCGCCGGGGCAGAGCCTGAGCAGCGAGTCGCGGCTGTACATCGGCCCGAACGTGCAAGGCACGCTGGACGCGATCGCGCCGGGCCTGGACCTGACCATCGACTACGGCATGTTCAAGGCCATCGCGGTACCGATGCACTGGGTGCTGTCGCAGTTCCACGCGATCTCCAAGAACTGGGGCGTGGCGATCATCCTGCTGGTGCTGCTGATCAAGGGTCTCACCTGGAAGCTCACCGCCGTGCAGTACCGCTCCAGCGCGCGCATGCGCAAGCTGGCGCCGCGCATCGCGCAGCTGAAGGAGCGCTACGGCGACGACAAGCTGAAGATGCAGCAGGCCACCATGGAGCTGTACAAGAAGGAGAAGGTCAACCCGATGGGCGGTTGCCTGCCGGTGCTGATCACCATGCCGGTGTTCTACGGCCTGTTCTACGTGCTCGAGTACAGCCTGGAACTGCGCCATGCACCGTTCCTGTGGATCCCCGACCTCAGCGCCGCCGACCCGCTCTACATCCTGCCGATCATCTACGCGCTGGTGATGCTGGGCACGCAATGGCTGAACCCCGTCGCCGCGGGCATGGACCCGACCCAGGCGAAGATGATGAAGGTGATGCCGCTGCTGTTCTCGGTGATGTTCGCCTTCTTCCCCGCCGGCCTGTGTCTCTACTACGCGGTGAACGGCATCGTCGGCCTGGGCCAGCAGTGGTGGGTCACCCATCACGTGGACCGCGAGGAAACCGCGAAGCCCGCCTGAGCATCACCATCTGGGATTGAACAGCTGCAGCCGGGCAACCGGCGCAGCTGTTTTCTTTTGAGGGGCTGCGGTTTTTCCCCTCGGCTGAAAATCACGAGCCCTCCACAACACTGTTCACCCTGAGCGTAGCCGCGCAGCGGCGAAGTCGAACGGCCGCGCAAGAAGCCACATCCTCAACCTGCGGGCGTCGGATTCCTGCGTCAGAATCATCTGCCATCCGGAGAACCATCATGAACACCTCCACCGCCACCATCGCCGCCGTCGCCAGCGCACCGGGCATGGCAGGCGTGGGCGTGGTGCGGGTTTCCGGGCCGGCCGTTCCCGCCATCGCCGCGACCCTGCTCGGCCGCGCGCCCACGCCGCGATACGCCCACTTCGCCGCCTTCCGCAACGGCGCCGGCGAGTTGATCGATCGTGGCCTGCTGCTGCATTTCCCCGCGCCCGCCTCGTACACCGGCGAACACGTGCTGGAACTGCAGGGCCACGGCAGCGCGGTATTGCTCGACCTGCTGCTGCGCCGCTGCTGCGAACTGGGCGCGCGGCTGGCGCGCCCCGGTGAATTCACTGAACGCGCCTTCCTCAACGGCAAGCTCGACCTGGCCCAGGCCGAAGCGGTGGCCGACCTGATCGCGGCCCGCTCGCAGGCCGGCGCGCGCGCGGCGCTGCAATCGATGGAGGGCGTGTTCTCGCGCAAGGTCGACGCGTTGCTGCAATCGCTGATCGCCCTGCGCGTGCACATCGAGGCGGCGATCGACTTTCCCGAGGAAGAGATCGATTTCCTCGCCGACCCCGCCATCACCGCACAACTCGACAAGCTGCGCCACGAGCTGGCCGAGCTGCTGCGCGAAGCGCAACGCGGCGTGCGCTTGAACGACGGCCTCAAGGTGGCCATCGTGGGCCGGCCCAACGCCGGCAAATCCAGCCTGCTCAACGCGCTGGCCGGCAGCGACCGCGCCATCGTCAACGCTGTCGCCGGCACCACCCGCGACGTGCTGCGCGAGCACCTCGACCTCGACGGCATCGCGCTGGAACTGGCCGACACCGCGGGTCTGCGCGACACCGACGACGAAGTCGAGCGCGAAGGCGTGCGCCGCGCCCATGGCGAACTGCAGCGCGCCGACGTGGCCCTGCTGGTCACCGACGCCGAACACGCCGATGCCGACCAGCGGTTCTTCGCCAACCTACCCGAAGGCGTCGAGCGGCTGGTGATGATCAACAAGATCGATCTGGACCAGGCCCCCGCCCGCAGCGGCCAGCGCAACGGCACCCGCTGGCTATGGGCCTCGGCCAAGACCGGCGCCGGCCTCGACGCCCTGCGCAAGGCGCTGCGCCTGCTGGCCGGCGCCGGTGGCGAAGGCAGCTTCAGCGCCCGTCGCCGCCACGTCCTGGCCCTCGAGACCGTCCGCGACCACCTCACCCGCACCGCCACCGTGCTGACCACCACCCGCGCCGGCGAACTCGCCGCCGAAGAACTGCGCCACGCCCAGCAGGCCCTGGGTGAAATCACCGGCAGCTACAGCAGTGATGATCTGCTGGGGGCGATCTTCGGCTCGTTCTGCATCGGCAAATAGCCGCCCATACGGCTTGACGGACAGCAGGTGGCCATCGGCCGGATCAGATGCTTGCCGGCAACCGCCGCGCCGTTCGCCGCGCACGCCGCCGCGCCGCCCAGCTTTTCCGCCGTTCGGCCAGGCACGAGAAGATCACGTACAGCGCGGGGGTGCTGAGCAGGGTCAGGCTTTGCGAGATCAGCAGGCCGCCGATCAGGGCGATGCCCAGCGGGCGGCGCAGTTCGCTGCCTTCGCCCAGACCGATCGCGATGGGCAGCGCGGCCAGGATCGCCACCATGGTGGTCATCATGATCGGGCGGAAGCGCACGATGCAGGCTTCGCGCACGGCTTCCAGCGGGGTCTTGCCGTGTTCGCGTTCGGCCACCAGGGCGAAGTCGATCATCATGATCGCGTTCTTTTTCACGATGCCGATCAACAGCACCAGCGCGATCTGCGCCACCACCGACAGTTCGGTGTCGGTCAGCCACAGCGCCAGCAGCGCACCGACGCCGGCGGCGGGCAATGTCGAGAGGATGGTGACCGGGTGCAGCAGGCTTTCGTACAGCATGCCCAACACGATGTAGACGGTGAGCACGGCGGCCAGCACCAGCCACAGCATGCCGCTTTGCGATTCCTGGAAACGACGGAAATCGCCGCCCACGTTGAGCCGGATGTCGCCGGGCATGCGCATGCCGCTGACTGTGGCCTGCACGATCGCCATCGCCTCGCCCATGCTCACGCCGGGGGCCAGGTTGAAGCTCAGATCCATCGTGGTGTACTGGTTTTCGTGGCTGATGGATGAGGGCGACAGGCCTGGCTCCTGCCGGGCGAAGGCGGTGATGGGGATCATCTTGCCGCTGCTGGAGCGCACGTAGATGCGGTTGAGCGCGTCGGGGGTGGCGGTCTGCTCGGGCAGTGCGTTGACCACCACCTTGAACTGATTGATGTCCGAATAGATGGTGGATACCTGGCGCTGGCCGAACGCGTCGTACAGCGCGCCGTCGATGGCGCCGATCGACACGCCCAGCTGCGCGGCGCGGTCGCGGTCGATCACGATGTTCTGGCGCAGGCCACCCTCTTCCACGTCGCTGCCCACGTCGGCAAGTTTCGGATTTTTCTTCAGTTCCGCCACCAGCTTGGGCAGCCATTCCTGCAACTGGGCCAGGTCGTTGCCCTGCAGCCCGACCTGGTATTGCGCGCCTTGGTCGCCACCACCGCCGCCGCCGCTGGGCAGATCCTGCACCGGGCGCAGGCGCAGGTTGAGGTCGGGATACTTTGCGGCCTTGGCGCTGAGACGCGCCAGCACGGCGAAGGTGTCGTCCACCCGGCCCTCGGCGCGCGTTTTCAGGTCGATGTTGAACGAGCCGCTGGTGCCGTGGCGGCTGCTGCCCAACCGTGAGCCGACCGACGCCACATCCGGGTCGGCCTGCAGCATCTCGGTGAGTCGCACCAGGCGTTGGCGGCTTTCATCGAACGATACGGTGGCGCTGGAGCTGGCGCGGCCCCAGATCAAACCGGTGTCCTGCGCCGGGAACAGACCGGTCTTGACCACGCCGAGCAGGAAGAATGTGGCCGCGATCAGCAGCAGCGGCGTCAGTGACAGCATCAGCGCGTGGCGCAGCGCGAAGTTCAGCGAGCGGGTGTACACACGCAGCATGCCCGCGTGGAAACGGTCCAGCGCCAAGCCCAGCCGCGAGGGCTTCTCCGGCTCGCGATGACCGCTGAGGAAACGGCCGCACAACGCCGGCGTCAACGTCAGCGACACCACCGCCGACACCACGATGGCCGATACCAGAGTGGCGGCGAACTCGTGCATGAACATGCCGGTCATGCCACCGGCAAACAGCAGCGGAATGAATACGGCCACCAGCGAGGCGGTGATCGAGACGATGGTGAAGCCGATCTCGCGGGCGCCGGCCAGGGTGGCCTGCAAGCGCGTCATGCCGGCGTCGATGTGGCGGATGATGTTCTCGATCACCACGATGGCATCGTCCACCACGAAACCGATGGCGATCACCAGCGCCAGCAGGGTGAGGTTGTTGAGCGTGTAGCCGAACAGGTACATCGCCACGAAGCCGCCAGCCAGTGACAACGGCACCGCCACGGCGGCAATCAGGGTGGGCGCCAGCCGACGCAGGAACAACGCCATGGTCAGGATCACCATCGCCAGCGAGATCAGCAGCGTGGCCTGCACCTCATGCAGCGAGGCGCGGATGGTCGGCGTGCCGTCGAAGAACGGCGTCAGTCGCGTGCTCGGTTGCAGGTAGGCGTGCAGCAGCGGCACCTGCGCCTTGACCAGATCCACCGTGGCGATGATGTTGGCATCGGTCTTCTTGTAGACATACATCAGCACGGCGGGTTTGCCGTCGAACCACGCCGCCTGGTATGCGTCCTGCGCCCCGGCGTACACGTGCGCCACATCCCGCAGCCGCACCGGCGTGCCGTCGTGGCTGGCGATCACCAGCGACGCGAAGTCATCGGCGCTGTGCAGCTGGGTGGTGGCGGTGATCGCCATGGTGGTCTTGCCGTTGGACAAAAAGCCCTCCGGCGACGTGACGTTGGCGGCGCTGAGCGCATTGCGCAACTGGTTCGGCGAAATGCCCATCGCGTTCAATGCGCGCAGGTTCACGTCGACCCGGATCGCGGGCGTGGCGGCGCCGGCGATCTCCACCGCCGACACCCCCGGCAGCTGCCGCAGCCGCTGCGCCAGCAAGGTATCGGCCACGTTGAACAGCGCCTCGGCCGATTGCGTGTCCGAGGTCAGCGCGAAGGCGATGATCGGGTCGTCGTTGGGGTCGGCCTTCTGGTAGCTGGGCGGGCCGTTGAGGCCGGTGGGCAGATCAGGCGCGGCGGCGTTGATCGCCGCCTGCACGTCGCGCGCCGCCGCATCCAGGTCGACATCGGTATTGAACATCATGAAGACAAATGTGCGGCCCTCCGAACTGCCCGACCGCATGCTCTGGATGCCGGGCACCTGGCCCAGGTGGCGCTCCAGCGGCGCGGCCACCGTCGACGCCATCGTGCTCGCGTCGGCCCCGCTCTGGCTGGCCTGCACGAAAATCGCGGGAAACTGCATCGCCGGCAGCGCCGCCACGCCCAGTAGGAAATAGCAGATCGCACCCACCGCAAACAGGCCCATCGCCAGCAACGAGGTACCGATCGGGCGACGGATGAAGATGCCGGAGATATTCATGGATCAAGCGTGACCGGGGAGCCTGCGGAGGTATGCCAGAGCGGGTGTGAACGACGCATTCCACTTCTCAACGGTCGAGGAGCGAAATGGTTGAATCGCCGTCGTTCTCCACAGCCTGGCGCACACCGCTCCTCCCCCTGCTGCGCAGGGGGAGGCTGGGAGGGGGTGCTTTTGGGCGGGCGAAGAGCGACCTCTCCCCAGCCCTCCCCTGCTTGCAGGGGAGGGAGCAAGGCGGACATCGGCGGGATCACGCCGCGTTGCTGGCCTGGGCGTGGCGCAGGGCGCGCTGTTCGCGGCGCGCTGCCAGCCAGTCGGAGAAGCGCTCCATGTACAGGTAGATCACCGGCGTGGTGTACAGCGTGACCAGCTGCGACAGCAGCAGGCCGCCCACGATGGATACGCCCAGCGGCCGGCGCAGTTCCGCGCCGATGCCGTTGCCCAGCGCCAGCGGCAGCGCGCCGAGCATGGCCGCGGCGGTGGTCATCATGATCGGGCGGAAGCGCAGCAGGCAGGCGCGGCGGATCGCGTCGTGCGCGTTCATGCCGGTGCGGCGGGCCTCGATCGCGAAGTCGATCATCATGATCGCGTTTTTCTTCACGATGCCTATCAGCAGCACGATGCCCACGATGCCGTCCACCGACAGGCTCATGCCGCACATGATCAGCGCCAGCAGCGCGCCCACGCCGGCCGGCGGCAGGGTGGAGATGATCGTCAGCGGGTGGATGTAGCTCTCGTACAGCACGCCCAGCACGATGTAGATCACCACGATGGCGGCCAGCAACAGCAGTACCTCGTCACCGATCGATGAACTGAACTCGGCCGCCTTGCCCACGAACTCGCCGCGCACCTGTGGCGGGAAATCCAGCTGCGCCTCGGTGGCGTGGATGGCGTCGATCGCATCGGACAGCGCGTAACCCGGCGCCACGTTGAACGCCACCGTCACCGCCGGCAACTGCTGCTGGTGGCTGATCACCAGCGGCGCGCTGGTGACCTCGGCACTGGCCAGCGAGGACAGCGGGATGGTGCCGCCGCCACCGATCTCGAAGCCCACGTTGCCGGCATTGCCGATACCCGACGGCGTGGCCGAGTTGCTCGATTTCACCTGGCCGAAGCTGGTGGCATTGCTGCCGGTCAGCGCGCCGTTGCCGTTGCCGCGCACGGTGAGCTTGTTCAGCAGGTCGTCCGAATTGCGGAACTCCGGCGCCACCTCCAGCACCACGCGGTACTGGTTGAGCTGGGTGAAGATGGTGGAGATCTGGCGCTGGCCGAAGGCGTCGTACAGCGTGTCGTCGATGCTCTGCACCGGCACGCCCAGGCGGCTGGCCTTCTCGCGATCGATGGTGAGCTTCAGCGCGTTGCCCTTGTCGGCCAGGTTGTTGTCCACGTCGGCCAGTTCCGGGCGCTGGCGCAGCGCCTCGGTCATGCGGCCGGCATAGGTGGCCAGCTCGGCCGAATTCACGTCGGACAAGGTGTACTGGTATTCGGTGGCGGCCACGCGGCTGTCCAGGGTCACGTCCTGCACCGGCTTCAAGTACAGCGCCACGCCGGGGATATCGGCCACGGTTTGCTGCAGCCGCGGCAGCAGCTTGTCCAGCCCGTCGCGGTCGCCGCGCTCCTTCAGCACGATGCTGAGCTGGCCCTGGTTGATGGTGGGGTTGATCGTGCCGGCACCGATGAACGCGGCCACGCCCGCCACGCCCGGGTCCTTGCGCAACGCCTCGGCCACGGCCTTGGTGCGGTCTTCCATCTGCGGGAAGGCGATGTTCTGGTCGGCCTGCACCACGCCGGTGATCAGGCCGGTGTCCTGCTCGGGCAGCAGGCCCTTGGGGATCACGATGTACAGGAACACGGTGAGCACCACCGCGGCGCCGGCCACCAGCATGGTCAGCTTCTGGTGATCGAGGATCCAGTCCAGCGAACGCTCGTACGCGCCCACCGTGCGCACCCACAGGTCGCGCTTGCCGTCGGCCACGGTGCGCTCGTGGGCGTCGTCGCCGGGCGGCAGTTCGTCGGGCTTGAGCAGGTAGGCGCACATCATCGGCGTCAGCGTCAGCGACACCAGCATCGAGATGGTCACC
Organism: Rhodanobacter ginsenosidimutans; assembly: GCF_042655685.1. Classification (NCBI taxonomy): domain Bacteria; kingdom Pseudomonadati; phylum Pseudomonadota; class Gammaproteobacteria; order Lysobacterales; family Rhodanobacteraceae; genus Rhodanobacter; species Rhodanobacter ginsenosidimutans. The sequence continues at coordinate 106,234 of NZ_JBHSMM010000001.1, forward strand.
GCGATGGTCAGCACCCAGGCGAACTCGTGGAACAGCCGACCGGTGACGCCGGGCATCAGCAGCAGCGGCAGGAACACCGCCACCAGCGACACCGTCAACGACAGCACGGTGAAGCCGATCTCCTTCGCGCCGATCTCGGCCGCCTCCTTGCCGCTCTTGCCCTGCTCGATGTAGCGAACGATGTTCTCGATCATCACGATCGCGTCGTCCACCACGAAGCCGGTAGCCACGGTCAGCGCCATCAGCGACAGGTTGTCCAGCGACATGCCGGTGAACGACATCACGCCGAACGTGCCCATCAGCGACAACGGCACCGCCACCGAGGGGATCACCGTGGCCCACAGCCGGCGCAGGAACACGAAGATCACCGCCACCACCAGGAAGATGGTCAGCAGCAGGGTGAACTGCACGTCGTGCACCGAGGCCTGGATGGTGATGGTGCGGTCGGCGAACACGTCCAGGTGCACGTCGGCCGGCAGCGCGTTGCGCAGCTCGGGCAGCACCTGACGGATCTGCTTCACCGTCTGCACGATGTTGGCGCCGGGCTGGCGGCGAATATCCAGCAGCACCGCCGGCTGGCCGTTGGCCCAGGCGGCGAGCTGGTCGTTCTCCACCCCGTCGACCACCTTGGCCACGTCCGACAGCCGCACCGGCGCGCCGTTCTTGTAGCTGATGATGGTGTTCTTGTATTCGGCTGCGTTGCTGAGCTGGTCGTTGGTGCCGATCGAGTAGCTCTGCGTCTTGCCGTTGAGCGTGCCCTTGGGCGCGTTGACGTTGGCCTGGGTCAGCGCGCTGCGCACGTCCTCCATGGTCAGGCCGAGGTTGGACAGCTGCGCCGGGTTCACCTGCACGCGCACGGCCGGGCGCACGTTGCCGGCGATCGACACCAGGCCCACGCCCTGCACCTGCGACAGCTTCTGCGCCAGGATCGAGTCGGCCAGGTCGTTGACGTCGCGCAGCGGGCGGCTGCCCGATTGCAGCGACAGGGTGAGGATCGGCGCGTCGGCCGGGTTCACCCGGTTGTACACCGGCGGGTACGGCAGGTTGCCCGGCAGCGTGCCCTTGGCCTGGTTGATCGCTGCCTGCACGTCCTGTGCGGCGATGTCGATGTCCCGGTCCATGTTGAACTGCAGGATGATCGTGGACAGCCCGGCGGAGGAGTCCGAGCTCATCATCGCCAGGCCGGAGATCTGGCCCAGATTGCGTTCCAGCGGCGTGGTCACCAGCGAGGCCATGGTGCTGGCGCTGGCGCCCGGGTATTGCGTGGTCACCACCAGGCTGGGCGCCTCGATTTCCGGCAGCGCGGAAACCGGCAACTGCCGGTAGCCCAGGATGCCCAGCAGCAGGATCGCCACCATCAGCAGCGAGGTGGCGATCGGGCGGCGGATGAAGAGTGTGGAGAATCCCATGGCTATCCGAAACGTGTAGGAGCGGCGTCAGCCGCGGTCATGCCCAGCCAGCGGCAGATGGATCGCGCGGGCCGCGCCCCGGTGGGCGGTGGCCCGTGTCACGCGTCAGTGCCTGCGACGGCCCGCCTTGGTGTCCTGCTTCGCCTTGTCCAGCTCGGCCTGGGTCGGCACCGCCGGCACTTCGCCGGGTTTCAGCGCGTTGACCTTGCTGCCGGGCTTCAGCCGGAACTGGCCCTCGGTGACCACGCGGTCGCCGGCCTTCAGGCCGCTGCCGATCATCACGTGGCTGTCGCCCACTTCGCCGGCCACCACCACCGCCTGCATCTTGACCGTGCTGTCGCCCTGCACCTGGTAGACGTAGTCGCCATCGGGGCCGCGCTGCACGGCCTGCGCCGGGATCACCAGCGCACCCATGGCGGTACGCACCTGCAACCGCACGTTGACGAACTGGCCGGGCCACAGCTCGTTCTTGGCGTTGGCGAATTCGGACTTCAGGCGGAACGTGCCGGTGCTGGTGTCGATCTGGTTGTCGATCACCTTCAGCACGCCGCCCGTGGCGATGGGGTGCGCGTCGACGCGGTCCAGTGCGGTCACTTCCAGCGGGTCGTCACCGTTGGCGGCGCCGCGCACCAGGTCGAGGTTCTGCTCGGGCAGGGTGAACATCACGTAGATCGGATGCAGCTGGGTCAGCGTGACGATCGCCGTGCTGGCGCTCACCACGTTGCCCGGGTCCACGTTGCGAATGCCGGCCAGGCCGTCGATCGGCGACACCACCTTGGTGTACGCCAGCTGCACCTGGGCATCGCGGATGCTGGCCGCATCGGACGCCACCGCGGCCTGGTACTGCGAGGAGGTGTTGCGCAGGGTGTCCAGATCCTGCTTCGAGATATAGCCCTTGGCCGCCAGGTCCTGGCTGCGCGCCAGGTTGCTCTTGGCGGTGGCCAGCTGCGCCTCGTCCTGCCGCTTCTTGGCCAGCGCCTGGTCGAGTGCGGCCTGGTAGGTGCGCGGGTCGATCTGCGCCAGCACCTGCCCCTTCTTCACCGGCTGGCCTTCCTGGAAATCCAGGCTCAGCAATTGGCCGCCTACTTGCGGGTTCACGGTCACCGTGTTCAGTGCCTGCACCGTGCCCAGCGCGGTGAGGAACACGGGTACGTTCTGCCGCTCCACCGGCACCACCGTCACCGGCACCGGCGTGGCCTCGGGGCCATCGGCCTTGGCGCCGGCGGCGGGCGCACCTGCAGCCTTGCCGGCGGGCTTGTGCAGCAGGCGCACGCCCACGATCGCCAGCACCACTACCGCAATCACGATCAACGTGATCTTCCAAAAACGCGACATGTAGAACTCCTGGGTTTAGCAGTGTGGCTGCCGGGAACACGACCGCGTCGGGCAGGCGTGGGGGATCCGGGATGAAAGCATAGAGGCAGTTCAACGAACCGGGACAATGCCAGTTGACACGGGTGTGTCATGACTGACGACACGGTGCTGCCGTTGCCGTGCCATGCCGCCACCCTTGCCGGTCACTGTCGCCAACGCCGCACCCCGCCTGAAACTTGTGGCCCGCTTCGTTTATAATCCGCCGCTGGCATCCGCCTGCCTTCGACGGGGCCAACCGGTTGCCGGGGCATCGGGTTGTCTCGCGGCCATGGCGCTACCACTGGCGGCATTGCCGCTGACCATATTATCGGCCAGGCCCGAAACCTACCGGGCCCGGCCGGGATTATCTACTGACTGGAGTACACGCGTGAGCGGTTCCATGAGCAAATCCGACCAGACAACCATGCGCCAGTTCGCCATCATGATCGGCGGCCTCGTGGTGGTGGCGGTGATCCTGATCGTCACGGCGTTGTGCATCTACAACAACGAGCCGAAGGAAACCGACCCGACCCAGCCGGCGCGCGTTACCGAGCGGATCGCTCCTGCCGGCGCCGTGTACGCGGGCGACACCGGCCGTGCCGCGATGCAGGCGGCCGCCGAAGCCGCCACCAAGGCCGCCGCCTCGCAGGTCGCCTACGGCGGCACCACCGACGGCAAGGAAATCTACGATCACCTGTGCACCAGCTGCCACACCGGCGGCATCGCCGGCGCGCCGAAGCTGGGCGACAAGGCCAAGTGGGCGCCGCGCATCGCCGAAGGCATCGACACCCTGGTCAAGCACGCGATCGAGGGCTACCACGGCCCCGACGGCAACTTCATGCCGCCCAAGGGCGGCAACCCGGCGCTGACCGACGAGCAGGTCACCAACGCCGTGCATTGGATTGTCGATCAGGCGAAGTAATCGCCTGATCCAACAAGCTGTCGCAAAACGCCGCCCTCCGGGCGGCGTTTTCGTTTGCCCCTTCCCCCTGTGGGGGAAGGTTGGGATGGGGAGCCCCGGCTGCGGAAAATCAAAAGCGACCCCGCCCCAGCCCTCCCCTGCTGGCGCAGGGGAGGGAGCACAACGGCGCGCCTTCACTTTTTCGTTTGCCTCTTCCCCCTTGTGGGGGACAAATCGGCAGGATTGCCGGTTTGCACGGCGAAGCCGCCCGAAGGGTGAGGGTCAACGATGGCCCGAATGCAGGTTGGGATGGGGAGCCCCGGCTGGCGGAAAAAGTCAGAAGCACCCCTCACCTGAAGGACTCCCTTCGGTCGCCCAACCCTCCCCTGCCGCCGCAGGGGAGGAAGCCGAAGCTACTCTGCATGTCGCGCAATCCACTCCCGTGCAAACACCTGCACCTGCGGAAAGAACGCCTCGAAGTGCCGCTGCAACACCGCCTCATGCTCCACCAATACCGGCACTGCCGAATCCAGCGGATTGGCCCGGCTCAGGCGTTGCCCGATCCCCGCCAGCGCCTGCCCCAGCACGGCGCGGTCGGCATAGGCAGCGGGCAGGTCGTGTTGTTCCATGTAGGCGGAAAAGCGCTGCAACCCGGGCGGCAGCAGCCCATCGCGCCGGCGCAGCAGCGCGCGCAGGGCGTCCGAGCGCCGCGTCAGCGACTGCCCGCTCCAGTGCGAGAAATCGCGCGCCAGGCAATGGTCGAACCACATGTCCAGCAGGATCCCGGCGTAGCGCCGGTACGGCGGCGGCAACTGCGCCTTGGCCGCCAGTACCTCGGCGTGCGCGTCGGTATAGACGTCGATGGCGCGATGCAGGCGGATGCCGTCGATGACCCGCGGCGCGAACCGTGCCGGGTCCGGCGCGCCATGCACGAAATCGCCCAGCATGCCGCCCAGCTGCAAGGCCTCGTCGTCGCCGGCGAGCAGGGTGTGGGCCAGATGGTTCACCGGCGCGCCTTGCGGCAGCCGATCCGTCCGGCGGTTATGATCGTCCGCATGACTCCCATTGCGCTACCCGCCGATCCCGTCAGTTTTCCCGAGGAAGCGGCCAGTTTCATGCTGGCCGGACCCGCGGGCAAGCTCGAACTCATCAGCGACATCGCCGACCCCGGCTGCGCCCGTCGTGGCGTGGCGGTGGTCTGCCACCCGCATCCGCTGCAGGGCGGCACCATGCACAACAAGGTGGTGACGATGGTGGAGCGGGCGTTGCGCGAATCGGGACTGGACACGGTGCGCTTCAATTTCCGCGGCACCGGTGCGTCCGAAGGCACGTACGACGAAGGCAACGGCGAGGGCGACGACCTGGCCGCGGTGGTGACCTGGGTGCGGCGCACACGGCCGGACGATGCGCTGTGGCTGGCCGGTTTCTCGTTCGGCAGCTACGTCAGCATCCGCAACGCGGTGCGCCTGCGCGCCGACGCGCTGGTCAGCATCGCGCCGCCGGTCGGCCGTTGGGCATTCGAGGCCATCGCGCCGCCCACCTGCCCCTGGCTGATCGTGCAGGGCGAGGCCGACGAGGTGGTCGAGCCGCAAGCCGTGTTCGACTGGGTGGATGCGCTGAAGCGCAAGCCGGAACTGGTGCGGATGCCCGAGACCAGCCACTTCTTCCATCGCCGGCTGATGGACCTGCGCGGCGCCATCAAACACGCGGTGCGTGGCTGGTTGCCGGCCAAACGGAGCGGCGCCTGACCGTCACCACGGTTTTCCGCGACGCCACACGAACCCCGTTTTTTGATCGGCCCATGCCCGAAACCACGCTTACCCCCTCCGCCCGCTATCTCGACGGCGTCGCCGCGCATCGCTGGGAATCGGACCCGACCCAGCTGGCCTTGCTGCCCGAATTCGATCGCATGCACGCGGCGCTGTGCGCCGAACCTGCAACCGACTCCGGCCTGTTTGGACGGCTGAAATCCCTGCTCGCCAGCGAGCCGGCCGCGGCGGTGCCGGGCTTGTACCTGTGGGGGTCGGTCGGTCGCGGCAAGACCTTCCTGATGGACCTGTTCGTGGCCAGCCTGCCCCACGGCGTGGCGCGGCGTCGGCATTTTCACCGCTTCATGGCGGAGGTGCACGACAGCCTGCGCGCGCTGGGTGAGCGGCAGAGTCCGCTGGACGAAGTGGCGGAAGAACTTGCCGCGCATTGCCGGGTGCTGTGCCTGGATGAGTTCCTGGTCAACGACATCGGCGATGCGATGATCCTGGCCAACCTGCTGCAGGCGCTGTTCGAGCGTGGCGTGGCGCTGGTCACCACCTCCAACACCGCGCCGGCCAACCTTTATCGCGACGGCCTGCAGCGCGCCCGCTTCCTGCCTGCCATCGCGCTGATCGAGCAGCATTGCCACGTGGTGGAAATGGCCTCCTCGCGCGACTGGCGGCTGCGCGCGCTGGCGCAGGCGTCGGTCTACCACTACCCGCCCGGCGCCGAGGCGCACCGGGCGCTGGAGCGCATCTTCGCCAACCAGGCCAGCGGCGAGGTGCGCGAAGGCGGCAGCATCCACGTCAACGGCCGCGACATCGCGTTGTGCAAGCGGGCCGACAACATCCTGTGGTTCGATTTCCCCGCGCTGTGCGAAGGCCCGCGCGCGGTGGCCGACTACATCGAGCTGGCCAAGGCCGGGCCCGCGGTGATCGTGGCCAACGTGCCGCAATTCACCGTCTACAGCGAGGATGCGGCACGCCGTTTCGTGCAATTGGTGGACGAGTTCTACGACCGCCGGGTAAAGCTGGTGCTCTCCGCCGCCGCGCCGATCACCGAGCTGTACGACGGCGAACGCCTGCGCGCGGAATTCGGTCGCACCGAGTCGCGGCTGATCGAGATGCAGAGCGAGGAATACCTGGCCAGCGCGCACCTTCCCTAGCGTGGCGCCGCGGGGGTGCATGACCCGTCATCCCGGCGAACGCCGGGATCCAGCGCCGCGGCAGCTGCGTGAAGGCACTGGATTCCAGCGTTCGCTGGAATGACGGGTAGAAATTCGATCAACGTATCGCTAGATGCCGTCGCTGGCTGTGGAAGCTGGCTGCGCCTGCTGGAACCGCCGGTGGTGGATCAGCAGGCCGCTGTAGTACACGAGGTAGTAACCGACCAGCACGCCGACCACCAGCATCGTCAGCGGGCTGGCGCTGTGGGTTGCCATCGCGTGACCCATCGGGTCCTCCACGCCGGGCGGGATCTGCGAGCCGATGAACGCGAAACGCCAGGCCAGCCGGCCCAACAACAGCAGCGTGAGCAGCGCGCCGATCCAAGTGTTGGGCACGTAGCCGTCGCCGCGCACGGGGTCGGTTTCGAAGCGGGTGAGTTTCAGCCCCAGCAGGCCGATGGCGCCGCCGATCAGCATGCCGGCCAACGCCCCTTCGGCCAGCGCCAGCCGATGCAGGCCGCTGAGCAGCAGCAAGCCGCCGACCACCGCGAAAATGGCCACCCGGAAAACCATGCGCTTGCGCCGGATCGGCTGGCGGCCGAACTGCCGGCTGATACGCCGCCACATCATCCAGGCGATAAACGGCAGCGCGACGAGGTAACTGAGCATGTGCGCGGGCATGGCGCGATCCTGTGACGGGATGGCGCCAGCTTAGTGCGGCGGTCGTTGCGCTGACGAGTGACGGTTGTCAGTGTTTTTGTGTGCACGGGGGGCGATATCGACGCGTTGCACCGGCTTCTCCGCAAGCACCGGCCCCTCTCCTCTTTCCTCTCCCCCAAGGGGGAGAGGAGGTCACGGTGGCTTCGGACTTCCGCGTTTCGCGGCGGCAAGCCCACACAACGCCGCGCCTCAAAATCGAAAGATGCCGTAATCCCCTCTCCCCTGCGGGGAGAGGGTAGGGAGAGGGGGACACGTCGCGGGAAAGCCGCAACGAAGTTATTACTGGCTTACTTCGCCTTCCCCTGATTCGCCACCGCAGCCATCTTCGCCGCGATCGCATCCGCATCGCCCAGGTAGTAGTGGCGCAGCGGTTTCAGCTCGTCGTCGAATTCATAGACCAGCGGCACGCCGTTGGGGATGTTCAATTCCACGATGGCTTCGTCGGAAATGCCGTCCAGGTACTTCACCAGCGCACGCAGCGAGTTGCCGTGCGCGGCCACCACCACACGCTGGCCGGCCTTGATCGCCGGCGCCAGCACCTCGTGCCAGTACGGCAGCACGCGGGCCACGGTGTCTTTCAGGCACTCGGTGTCGGGGATGTCCTTGGGGTCGAGCGTGGCGTAGCGCGGGTCGTTCACCGACTCGTTGGCGCTGCGCTCCAGCGCCGGCGGCGGGATGTCGTAGCTGCGGCGCCAGATCTTCACCTGGTCCTCGCCGAACTTGGTGGCTGTCTCGGCCTTGTTGAGGCCGGTCAATGCGCCGTAGTGGCGCTCGTTGAGGCGCCAGTCGGTCAGCACCGGGATCCACATCAGCTCCATCGCATCCTGCACGCCCCACAGCGTGCGCACGGCGCGCTTGAGCACCGAGGTGTGCGCCACGTCGAACGTGTAGCCGGCCTCTTTCAGCAGACGGCCCGCCTCGGCGGCCTCGGCCACGCCCTGTTCGGTGAGATCGACGTCGGCCCAGCCGCTGAAGCGGTTGTCGAGATTCCACTGGGATTGGCCGTGCCGGATCAGTACGAGTTTGTGCATGGTGGGCGCCGTTTGTGCAGAGGAGGGAAACGATGAATGGTGCAGCCCAGCATCGGGTATCGTCAAATGCAGCCCTGCCACAGGTCATGCCAACCCATGGGGCCGCCAGCGCATCTCAAGCCGTCACCCATCACGAGGAACTGCCCATGCGTCGCATCCTGTTTGCCCTGCTCCTGGTTCTGCCGCTGCTGGCCGCGGCCAGCGACAACGATATCGACAAGATCAATGGCGCCGCGCGGGTGGAGGCCGGGCAGCACGCCGGTGACGTCAGCACCGTCAATGGCGCGGTGGAGATCGGCGCCGGCGCCATCGTCAAGGAGGCTCAGACCGTCAACGGCGCGGTGACCCTGGGCGAGCGCGCGCAGGCGGCCGAGCTCAGCACGGTGAACGGCGCCATCCACCTCGGCACCGACAGCAAGGTCAACGGCGACGTCGATGCCACCAACGGCAGCGTCGAGCTGGCCAGGGGCGCCGACATCGGCGGCAAGCTCAGCAACGTCAATGGCGCCATCACGCTGGACGCGGCGCATGTGGCCGGCGGCATCGAGACGGTGGCCGGGGACATCACCGTCGGCGCCGGCTCGCAGGTGGAAGGCGGCATCCTGGTCGACAAATCCAGCAGCTGGTTTGGCGGCAACGACCGCAAGCCGACCGTGGTGATCGGCCCGCATGCCGTGGTCAAGGGCACGCTGGAATTTCGCCGCGACGTGGTGCTGAAAGTCAGCGACAGCGCGCAGATCGGCCCGGTGAAAGGCGCCACGGTGCAGACGTTCAGCGGCGCGACTCCGTAAGTTCGCGCGGCTCGTGTAGGAGCGGCTTCAGCCGCGACGCTCTTGCTTAAGATGCGAAGAGCGTCGCGGCTGAAGCCGCTCCTACAACAGCAGTGAGCCTGTTAGCGCGCCAGCCAGCCCCCATCCACCGGTAATACCGTGCCGTGCACGTAATCCGAGGCGGCTGCGGCCAGGAACACCACCGCACCGGCCAGGTCGGCCGGCACGCCCCAGCGGCCTGCCGGGATGCGCGCCACGATCTCGCGTTGGCGCTTTTCGTCGGCGCGCAGCGCGGTGGTGTTGTTGGTTTCGAAATAGCCGGGCGCGATCGCGTTGACGTTGATGCCGTGCGCGGCCCACTCGTTGGCCAGCAGCCGGGTCAGCCCCAGCAGACCGGATTTGCTGGCCGTATAGGAGGCCACCCGGATACCGCCCTGGAACGACAGCATCGAGGCGATGTTGACGATCTTGCCGGGCCGCTTGCGCTCCACCAGCCGTCGCGCCACGGCCTGCGAAAGGAAGAACACGGTCTTCAGGTTCACGCCCATCACCGCATCCCAGTCCTCCTCGCTGAAATCCAGCGCGTCGTTGCGGCGGATGGTGCCGGCGTTGTTGACCAGGATATCGATGCCGCCCAGCTCGCGCTCGACGGCTTCGATGATGGCGGGGACCGGCGCGGTGGTATCCAGCGACGCCTCGACCCAGTGGAAGCGGCGCCCGGCGGCGCGCACCGCTTGGGCGGTGTCGGCCGGATCGGTGCGCCCCACGGCGGCCACGTCGGCGCCGGCTTCGGCCAGCGCGATCGCCATGGCCTGGCCCAGGCCGGTGTTGGCGCCGCTGACCAAGGCCACCTTGCCTTGCAGCGAGAAAGGATTCATGGCGACCTCACTTCAACTGGCAGATGTCGAGCACGTGCATGTCGGTGTAATCGAGATTCTCGCCGCCCATCGCCCAGATGAAACAGTAGTTGCTGGTGCCGGCGCCCATGTGGATCGACCACGGCGGCGACACCACCGCCTCGCCGTCGGCGATCACGATGTGGCGTTGCGCATCGGGCACGCCCATGAAGTGGTAGACGCGGTCGTTCTCGCCCAGGTCGAAATAGAAGTACACCTCCGAGCGGCGGTCGTGCAGGTGCGGCGGCATGGTGTTCCACACGCTGCCGGGCTTGAGCACGGTCAGCCCCAGCAGCAACTGCGACGAGGCACAGGTGGCCGGCACGATGTACTGGTAGATGGTGCGTTCGTTGGAGGTTTCCAGCGCGCCGCGCTCCAGCGCCACGGCCTGGTCGATCGGGATGTGCTTCAGCTCGAAACGCGCGTGCGCGGGGGTGGAGATCAGGTAGAAGCGCGCCGGGTTGGCCGGGTCCACCGACTCGAAACTCACCTCGGCGCTGCCCATCGGCACGTACAGGCCATCCTTGGGCTGCATCTCGAACGCCTGCCCGTCGACGCGGATGCGGCCCACGCCGCCGCCCACGTTCACCGCGCCCAGCTCGCGCCGCTGCAGGAACGGCTGACCGGCGGCGGAGGCCGGCTCGGTCTGCCGCGGCAGCGCCAGCGCCTGCTTCAGCGGGGCGGCGCCACCGATCATGAAGCGCTCGTTGTGGCTGTAGTTGAGGCGGACCTCGTCGGCCGCGAACAGTTCGGTCATCAGGTAGCGGTCGCGCAGCTGGTCGTTGCTGGCGCCGTCCATCATGTCGGGATGGGTGGCGTGGTAGGTCTTCTGGTACATGGCGGTCCTCTTGCGGGTAGGCGCGCGAGTTCAGGGAGCGAGTGGATCGGCAGGCTGGCGGGGTCGATCGACGGCGACGAGCCTGCGGCCGCCGTCGGCGGTGGCGAGCCCCATCATAGCCATCTGGCCAGCTTTTTGGTCACCGGTGTCATCGGCGGCGAACCTGAACAGCGGATATCCTTGTCGCCGGGGGATTTCCATCGCCGCGCGGGATGTCCCCGATCCGGATTCGGGTGTAGCGTGGCACTCCTGTCGGTGGCGATGCCCCATCTGTGCTCCGACCAGCGCGACAAATCCCTGCGCCGTGAGGTTCAATGACACCGGTTACTTGCTGTTACGACGAATGCCATGACCCCTGACCGTCCTGCTTCCCTCACCGCCTTGCACGTCCACGCCGGGGACGATGTGGCGATCGCCTTGGCCGATCTGGCCGAGGGCGCCATGGTGTCGCTGGCCGCCGGCGAGGTGCGGCTGCGCCAGCCCGTGCCGCAAGGACACAAGTTCGCCGTACGGGCGCTGGCCGCCGGTCAGCCGGTGCACAAATACGGTTTCGCGATCGGCCGCACCACCGCGCCGGTGGCCGCGGGCGACTGGGTGCACACCCACAACATGGCCACCGGGCTGTCGGGCACGCTGGATTACCGCTACCAGCCGCTGGCTCCGACGCACGCGCCCGATGCCGACGCGGCCGCCGTCTTCCAGGGCTACCGCCGCGCCGATGGCCGGGTCGGCACCCGCAATGAGATCTGGGTGCTGTGCACGGTGGGCTGCGTGGCGCGCACGGCGCGACGCATCGCCGAGGAAGCCGATCGGCGCTTTGGTGGACGCGTCGACGGCGTGCATGCGTTCACCCACCCGTTCGGTTGCTCGCAACTGGGCAGCGATCTGGAACACACCCGCCAGATGCTGGCCGCGCTGGCGCGCCACCCCAACGCCGGCGGCGTGTTGCTGGTGGGCCTGGGCTGCGAGTCGCTGCAGATGAAGTGGTTGCTGGAGGCCATGGACGGTGTCGACCCGGCCCGCCTGCGCTGGTTCAACTCGCAGCTTGCCGACGACGAGGTGGAGCAGGGACTGGCCGCGGTGGAGGAACTGGTGGCGGTGGCCGAACAGGACCGGCGCCAGCCCTGCGACCTGTCGGACCTGGTCATCGGCCTGAAATGCGGCGGCTCCGACGGCTTCAGCGGCATCACCGCCAACCCGGTGGTGGGGCGCATTGCCGACCGGGTGGCCGCGGCCGGCGGCACGCCCATCCTCACCGAGATTCCCGAGATCTTCGGCGCCGAGCGCATGCTGATGGCGCGCGCGCAGAGCCGCGAGGTGTTCGAGCAGATCGGCACCCTGGTCAACGACTTCAAACGCTATTTCCTCGATCACGGCCAGCCCGTGCACGAGAACCCCTCGCCCGGCAACATCGCCGGCGGCATCACCACGCTGGAGGAGAAGTCGCTGGGTGCGGTGCAGAAAGGCGGCCACGCCACCGTCACCCAGGTGCTGCGCTACGGCCAGCGCGCGCAGTCGCCCGGCCTGGCCCTGCTGGAGGCGCCCGGCAACGACGCCGTATCGGCCACCGCGCTCACCGCCGCCGGTGCTACCGTGATCCTGTTCACCACCGGTCGCGGCACACCGCTGGGCTTTCCGGTGCCGACGCTGAAGATCGCCACCAACAGCGCGCTGGCCGCGGCCAAGCCCCGGTGGATCGACTTCGATGCCGGTGCGCTGCTGGACGGTCGCGGCATGGAGGCGCTGGCTGACGAACTGCAACAGCTGGTGCTGGACACGGCCTCGGGAAAGGAGGCCCGCAACGAGATCAACGACGAACGCGAGATTGCCTTGTGGAAGACCGGAGTCACCCTGTGAGCCGCGCGAAAGCCGCCGTCATCGGTGCGCCGAACGCCCTGCTCGGCCCGGACACGTTGCCGGCACCGACGGCCAATGTGGCGCTGCCGGACTACCCGCTGGACGCCATCAGCATCGGTATCGTCCATCTGGGGCCTGGCGCCTTCCACCGTGCCCACCAGGCCGTGTTCATCGACCGCCTGCTGGCGCGCGAACCGGGTTGGGGCATCTGCGCGGTATCGCTGAAAAGCCGCGGCCTGCGCGATGCGCTGCGGCCGCAGCAGGGCCTGTACACGATGGCGGTGCGGGATCAGCAGGTGTCCTACCGGGTGATCGGCGCGCTGCGCGAAGTGCTGGTGGCCGCGGAGGATCGCGAGCGCGTGCTGGAGCGGCTGGCCAACCCGCAGACCCGCATCGTCACCCTCACCATCACCGAGAAAGGCTATTGCCTGGATGCCCGCGGCGAACTGGACCTGCGCCACGTGGACGTGATGCACGACCTGGCCACGCCGCAGCAACCGGCCAGCGCCCTCGGCTTTCTCGTCGAAGGCCTGCGCCGTCGCCACGTGCGTGGGTTGGCGCCGTTCACCACGATCAGCTGTGACAACCTGGTCGACAACGGCCAGCGCCTGCGCGCCGCCGTGCTGCGGCTGGCCACCGCGCAAGGCAGCACCGCGCTGGCGCGCTGGATCGAGCAGGAAGCGACCTTCCCCCGCACCATGGTGGACAGCATCGTGCCGGCCACGGATACCGCCCTGTGCCAGCGCGTGAGCGAGGCGCTGGGCGTGCGCGACCAGTGGCCAGTGCAGCGCGAGGCGTTCAGCCAGTGGGTGATCGAGGACGCGTTCTGCAACGAGCGCCCCGATTTCGCCAGCGTCGGCGTCACCCTCACCGGCGACGTGCCGGCGTACGTGCGCGCCAAGCTGCGCCTGCTCAACGGCGCGCATTCCTCGCTGGCCTATCTGGGCCTGCTGCTGGGCCACGCCAGCGTGGGCGACGCCATGGACGACCCGGCGCTGGCCGCGTTCGTGCGCCGCCTGATGATGGAGGACATCCGGCCCACCCTGATCAGCCCGTCCGGCATGGATCTGGCCGCCTACACCGAGTCGATCCTGCAGCGCTTCCGCAACCCCACCATCCGCCACGAGCTGGCGCAGATCGCCTGGGACGGCTCGCAGAAACTGCCGTTCCGCCTGTTCGGCACGATTCTCGACCACCTGCGCAGCGGCCACCCGATCGAACGGCTGTGCCTGCCGGTGGCGGCATGGATGCATTTCGTGCGGCAACGGGCGCAGGCGGGTGAGACGCTGGTCGATCCGCTGGCGCCGGAGTTGCTCAGGATCGGCCGCGCCTGCGTGAACGAGGTGGCGCACGACCTGCCGGCGTTTCTCGCGCTCGACAGCGTGTTTCCGCCTGCAATGACGGGCGACCGCCGCTTCGTCGATGCCATGGCGCAGGCTTATGACTGCTTGCGGCTGAAGTCCGAATGCCTGGCGAAAGTGTTGCGCGAAACCGATGTGGCGTTGCGCTGAGTCACCGAACCAACCTGTGGGAGCGACTTCAGTCGCGATGCTGTTGCTCTGAAACTCCAAGGCAGGAGCATCGCGACTAAAGTCGCTCCCACAGCGAAACCGGACCCTACAGCCAGTCGCGAGGTTTCAGATAATCCGCCAGCTTCGCCTCGGCCGAGCCGGGCTCCGGCTCGTACGCATATTCGAACCGCACCCGTGGCGGCAGGCTCATCAGGATCGATTCGGTGCGCCCGCCCGACTGCAGGCCGAACAAGGTGCCGCGGTCGTACACCAGGTTGAACTCCACGTAGCGTCCGCGCCGGTACAACTGGAACTCGCGCTCGCGCTCGCCGTAAGGCGCGTTCTTGCGGCGCTCCACGATAGGCAGGTAGGCGTCGAGAAAGCCCTCGCCCACGTCGCGGGTGAAGGCGAAGCAGCGCTCGAAACCGCCCTCGTTCAAGTCGTCGTAGAACAGTCCGCCCACGCCGCGGGTCTCGTCGCGGTGCTTCAGGTAGAAGTATTCGTCGCACCATTGCTTGTAACGCGAATAGACGTCCATACCGTACGGCTCGCACAAGTCGCGCGCCACCGAGTGCCAGTGCTGCACGTCTTCGTCCACCGGATAGAACGGGGTGAGGTCGAAACCGCCCCCGAACCACCACACCGGCTCCACGCCCTCCTTGCTGGCCTCGAAATAGCGCACGTTGGCGTGGGTGGTGGGCACGTGCGGGTTCTTCGGGTGCAGCACCAGCGACACGCCGGTGGCGATGAAGCTGCCGCCGGCCAGGTCGGGCCGGTGCGCGGTGGCGCTGGGCGGCAGCTGGTGGCCGGACACGCGCGAGAAATTCACCCCGGCCTGCTCGAACACCGCGCCATCGCGCAGCACGCGGGTGCGCCCGCCACCACCGGCGGGGCGCTGCCAGGCATCCTCCTCGAAACGGGCGCTGCCGTCAGCCTGCTCGATCGCGCTGCAGATGCGATCCTGCAGATCGCGCAAAAAGGTTTCGGCAAGATCGGCTTGCTGGCTCATCGTGGGGCTCGTCGCGGGGGAATGGCGCAAGCTTAGCAAGCGACCCCGGGGTACCTCTGCGGCGGGGTGCCGCGGCGGGCTGAGCTGGATCAGGTTCCGGGTGGTTTTGTCATCCAGGCGGCGCAAACTACTGTAGGAGCGACTTCAGTCGCGACGCTCTTGCTCCGGTACCTCAAGGTAGAAGCGTCGCGACTGAAGTCGCTCCTACAGTGTTCTTGAGCGTCAGCTGATCCGTTCGGTCATGCGGTGGCGACCGGTCAGGCGTGCCCAGCGCAGGCCGATGTCGATCCACATCAAGTAGGTGGCTTCCATCAGCAACAGGCCGACGTAACGCGGCCGTTTCGGCAACACCGGCTCGGCGGCGATCGGCACGCTGTCGAAGCCCAGCCGCCGGGCCAGCAGCAGGCAGCGCGCCAGGTGGTAGCGGCTGGTGACCAGTGCCACGGTGGGCAGCTCGCCGGCGGGCGGTTGCGCCTGCAGCAGGCGGCGGGCGTGGCGCAGGTTTTCCAGCGAATCGATCGAATCCTGCTCCAGCTCGATTTGCGCCACTGCGGGCAGGCCGCGCCGTTGCAGCCAGGCCAGGCCGGCTTCGGCCTCGCTGCGGTTGCCGCCGCTGCGGCCGCCCAGCAACAGCAGGCGATCCACCTGCTGTTGCCGAAGCAAGGCCATTGCCCGGCGCAGACGCAGGCGGTAATCGCGCTGCGGGTGGTCGTGCCCCAGCCTCTGCCCGAACACCAGCACGGTCATCCGGCGCGGCGGCGCCAGCGGGCTGCGCACGGCAATCCGCCAGACATGGATCAGGTAGCCCAGCCACACCAACCCGGCACTCAGCAGCATGACCAGCACCGTCACCAGCGCGGCGTATTGCACGTCGCGATCGCGCAGGTAGCGCAGGCGTCGTTGCGCGGGGGAAAGGCTGGGAGACAAGGGTGGGTGCATGCAAGAAAGAGAGGCAGTGTGCGCAAACCCCCTCACTCGCGCAATTCCGTGAAGGCAACCCTCACATTCGTCGCGGCGGCGACAAGGCGCCGATCAGACTAGGCAAGCCCCGGAGCGCCCGCTACGCTCCGGCGGATGTCTTTGTCGATGATGCCTCTCGCGGTTACCGCGTACACCGCCACTTCCGCCATGGGCCACGGCCTGGACGCGCAGCGTGAAACGCTGGAGCGCATGCGCAGCGGCCTGCGCCCCAACGATTTCAGCAGCGCGCCGCTGGCGTGCTGGATCGGTCGGGTCGACGGGCTGGAGCAGGCCGCCCTGCCCGCGGAACACGCGTCCTGGGAATGCCGCAACAACCGGCTGGCCTGGCTGGGGCTGAACCAGGACGGCTTCCTGGCCCAGGTGCAGGAAGCGCGGCAGCGCCATGGCGCCAGCCGCATCGGTCTGTTCGTGGGCACGTCCACCTCCAGCATCGGTGCCACCGAGGAGGCTTATCGGCGGCTCGATGCCAATGGTGATTTCCCTGCCGACATGCAGCGCCCGGCGATCCATGCGCCGCACTCGCTGGCGGCTTTCGTCGCCGCCGCGCTGGGGCTGGAAGGCCCCTGCCTCACCGTGTCCACCGCCTGCTCGTCCAGCGCCAAGGTGTTCGCCAGCGCGCAGCGGATGATCGCGCTGGGGTTGATCGATGCGGCCGTGGTGGGCGGCGTGGATACCTTGTGCGACAGCGTGTTGTTCGGCTTCAACGCGCTGGAGCTGGTGTCGACCCAACCGTGCCGCCCGTTCGACGTGGCGCGCGATGGCATCTCGATCGGCGAGGCGGCGGGCTTCGCCCTGCTGCAGCGGGTGGAAGCGGCGCCGCAGGCACCACGGCTGCTGGGCTACGGCGAGGCCAGCGACGCGCACCACATGTCCACGCCGCATCCGCAGGGGCTGGGCGCGGGGCTAGCGCTGCATACGGCGCTGGCGCGGGCCGGGCTCGAGGCGGCGCAGGTGGACTACCTCAACCTGCATGGCACGGCCAGCC
The DNA here is from genome assembly GCF_042655685.1 of Rhodanobacter ginsenosidimutans. Classification (NCBI taxonomy): domain Bacteria; kingdom Pseudomonadati; phylum Pseudomonadota; class Gammaproteobacteria; order Lysobacterales; family Rhodanobacteraceae; genus Rhodanobacter; species Rhodanobacter ginsenosidimutans. The sequence goes on from NZ_JBHSMM010000001.1 coordinate 123,409, forward strand.
AGAAGAATGACGAGGTGGAAGCCGCGCTGGTCAGCCGCACGTTTCCCGCCACCACGCGGGCCAGTTCCACCAAGGGCTTCACCGGCCACACGCTGGGCGCATCCGGCATCCTGGAGGCCACCGTGGCGCTGCAGGCGATCGAACACGGCCTGGTCCCCGGCAATCTCGGTGGCGACACGCCGGACCCGGCCTGCGGCCCCAGCTTCGCCTGGCGCAACGAGCACCAGCCAGTCCAGGTGGCGTTGAGCAATTCGTTCGGTTTCGGCGGCAACAACGCCTGCCTGGCGTTCGCGGCGGCGGGGTTTGCGGCATGAGCGCGCTGCGGATTCACGTCGACGGCATGGGTCTGTGGTCGCCGCAACTGGGTGATTTCGATGCCTTGCGCAGCCTGCTCGATGGCGGTTCGCCGCCACCACCGCCGGCGCGCCCGGCGGCGGCCAGGATGGCGCCGAACGAGCGCCGTCGCGCACCGGAAAGCGTGCTGCTGGCGGTCGAGGTGGCCGGCCAGGCGGTGGCCATGAGCGGGCGCGAGGCGGCCAGCCTGGCTTGCGTTTTCGCCTCGTCGCATGGCGAGCAGTCGATCACCGACTACATGTGCGCCACGCTGGCGCACTCGCCAACCGAACTGTCGCCGACCCGCTTCCACAACTCGGTGCACAACGCGCCGGTCGGCTACTGGACGATCGCGGTCGGTTGTCACGAGCCGTCCACCGCCGTGTGCGCGCACCGCGCCAGTTTCGGCGCCGGCCTGCTGGAAGCCGCCGGCCAGGTGCTGGCCGAGCAGCGGCCCGTGCTGCTGGTATGCGCCGACACCGCCGGCAGCGGGCCGCTGGGCAAGGTGATCGGCGGTGAACAAGCGTTCGCCTGCGCATTGGTGCTGGCCCCCGCGGCGGGCCCGGCGACGCAGGCGCGGCTCGATATCCAGCTGAATGCCGGTGGCGAAGGGAACGATCTGGCGCCGCCGCTGAGTGGCTGGCGCGCGGGCAACGCATCCGCCGAAGCACTGCCGTTGCTGGCCATGCTGGCCCGCGGCACCGGCCGCTGCCAGCTGGCCGCCGGTCCCCGACTGGGCTTGCGGATCGACACGGAGGCGGTCGCTTGAATACCCCGCGCTGGTGCGTGCTGATTCCCTGTCTCAATGAAGAGGCGGCCATCCAGTCGGTGGTGGAATCCGTGCTGGCGCTGGGCGCACCGGTGATCGTGATCGACGACGGCTCGGACGACCGCACCCCGGAGATTGTGGCCGCGCTGCCGGTGACCTTGCTGCGCCACACGCACCGCCGCGGCAAGGGCGAAGCCCTGCGGCGCGGCTTTCGCGAAGCACTGCGCCAGGGTTACGACGCCGTGGTGACGATGGATGGCGACGGCCAGCACCTGGCCAGCGACATTCCGCGCATTGCCGCCGCCGCCGCCCGCTACCCGGACCACATCGTGATCGGCGCGCGCCTGCTGGACAGGGATCAGCAGCCCAAGGGCCGCCGCCGCGCCAACGCCGTGGCCGACTGGGGCGTCTCCTGGGCCTGCGCCCAGCCGGTGGCCGACACCCAGAGCGGGCAGCGCTGGTATCCGCGCGCGGCGCTGGAACTGGTTGATCTGCCGGCGGAAAATTTTGTGTTCGAGGCGGCCATCCTGATCGTCGCCTCGCGCGAGAAGAAGCTGGGCGTGGTCTCCGTGCCGATCGCTTCGCGCTACCATGGCTCGTTCCGACCCAGCCATTTCAGCCCGGTGCGCGATGTGGTCCGCATCACGGTTTACACCATTGGCCGGGTCGTGCATTACGGCCATATCATGGCCAGCCATCGTCGATCGCGTGGTACGCCGACGATCGTGCAGGACCAGTTGGGGGTTGTCTGACGAGGGGTTGTACGACCAGGGGTTACAGGTAGTTTCGGGGAGAAGGCAAGTGTTGTTGTTGCAGCTGGTCGTGATATTGACCGCGTCGAGGACGCTGGCGTGGGTGTTGCGCTGGCTTGGCCAGCCGCGGGTGATCGGGGAAATGCTGGCCGGCCTGGCACTGGGGCCGATATTGCTGGGCACCGTGGCGCCGGAGTGGCAACAGTGGCTGTTCGCCGCCGACACGCTGCCCGCGCTGGATGCGCTGAGCCAGCTCGGCCTGGTGTTGTTCATGCTGATCGTGGGTGCCGAACTGCGCCTGCCGGCCGGCTCGCACCGCTCGCTGCGCGCCGCCGGCGCGGTCGGCGTGCTGGCGGTGCTGCTGCCGATGGCGCTGGGCCTGCTGATCGCGCCCAGCCTGCAGGCGCGATTCGCCCCCCCGGGGGTTTCGTTCTGGGCGTTCGCGATGTTCCTGGCCGCGGCCATCGGCATCACCGCGATGCCGGTGCTGGCGCGCATCCTCAAGGACTCGCGCCGCACCTGCACGCCCGTGGGCCAGCTCGCCCTGGCCAGTGCCGCGGTGGCCGATGTGCTGGCCTGGCTGGCGCTGGCGTTTGCCATGGCGATGGCCTCGTCGAACGGCGACTGGACGCCGTTCCTGCGCGCCTCGATCGGCGTCGTCGCGATGATCCTGCTGTGCCTTGGCGTGTTGCGCCCGTGCCTGGCGTGGCTGTTGCGACGCCACGCGCAGCAAGGCCACCCCGACAGCTACATGCTGGCCCTGCTGCTGATCGGCACGTTCGCCTGCGGTGCGCTGACCCACTGGATGCATCTGCACGCGGTGTTCGGCGCCTTCCTGTTCGGCGTGGCCTTGCCGCGCAACGATGCGCTGTTGGCCAGCCTGATCCTGCGGCTGGAGAACATCACCGTGATGGCGCTGCTGCCGGTGTTCTTCGCGCTGGCCGGCCTCAGCACCACCGCCGCGGCGCTGGACATCCAGGCCTTCGGCGCGCTGGCCCTGATCCTGCTGGTGGCGGCGTCCGGCAAGCTGTTCGGCGGCGCCGTGGGCGCGCGGCTGGGCGGCTACCGCTGGCGCGACGCCTTCGCGGTGGGCTCGCTGATGAACGCCCGCGGCATGATGGAGCTGATCGTGCTGAAGGTGGGCCTGGATGCCGGGGTGATCGGGCCGCAACTGTTCACCATCCTGCTGCTGATCGCCATCATCACCACGATGATGGCCACCCCGATGCTGGTGGCCCTGGATCGCCGCCCCGCGCCAGCGCGGCCGATGATCCCCGCTGACACCATCCCGCACGCCCCCCGACTGGAGTAAACATGACCGCCACCACGGACGGCCAGACCACACACGACGTCGTCATCCTGGGCGGGGGCCTTGCCGGTCTGACCCTGGCGCTGCAACTGCACGACCGGCTTCCCGGGCTCGACATCGTGGTGCTGGAACGCGCCACCCATCCGCTGCCGCTGGCCGCGCACAAGGTGGGCGAATCCACCGTCGACATCGGCGCGCATTACTTCGGCGAAACCCTGGGCCTGCGCGATTATTTGCAGCGCGAACACATCCTGAAGTTCGGCCTGCGCTACTTCTTCACCCACGGCAGCAGCGCGATCGATGCCGTTGCCGAACTGGGCGTCAGCGAGGTCTTCCCCGCCCCCAGCTACCAGCTGGACCGCGGCATCTTCGAGAACTTCCTGGGCGAGGAGGCGGTTCGCCGCGGCATCGACTTCCGCCAGGGCAGCCGCGTGCGCGGCTTCGATCTGGGCAAGGGCAGCGACGGCCATGTCGTGCGCTGCAGCGACGCGGATGGCGAGCACGTGCTGCATGCGCGCTGGCTGGTCGATGCGTCCGGCCGCGCCGGCCTGGTGCGGCGGCGGCTGGAGCTCACGGTGGACAACGGCCACCACGTCAATGCCGCCTGGTTCCGCGTCGACGAGCGACTCAAGCCCGACGACTGGTCCGATGACCCGGACTGGCGCCGCCGCTGCACGCCGCCGGAGCGCTGGCGTTCCACCAACCACCTGTGCGGCCCCGGCTACTGGGTGTGGCTGATTCCGCTGGCCTCGGGCGCGCATTCGGTCGGCATCGTGGCCGACGCGGCCATGCACCCGCTGGAGGAGTTCAACACCTTCGACCGTGCCCAGGCGTGGCTGGCGCGCCATCAGCCGGCAGTGGCGCGCGAGGTGGCACGGTGTGCCGACAAGCTGCTGGATTTCCGCTTCCTGCGCAATTATTCCTACGGCTGCTCGCAGCTGTTCAGCGCCGACCGCTGGGCGCTGGCCGGCGAGGCCGGTGCGTTCCTCGACCCGTTCTATTCCCCCGGCAGCGACTTCATCGCCATCGGCAACACCTACATCTGCCAGTTGATTGCCGACGACCGCGCCGGCCTGCCGTTGGCGCCGCGCGTGCGCAGCTACGAGCGGCTGTACCAGTCGTTCTACGACAGCATGCTGCAGATCTTCCGCGACCAGTACCCGCTGTTCGGCGACGTCACCGTGATGGCCGCCAAGATCATCTGGGACCACGCGTTCTACTGGGGCGTGCTGTGCCAGCTGGTGTTCCAGCAGCGGCTGGCCGACGTGGCGCTGTTCGCCGACGTGGCACCCGAGCTGGCGCTGGCGCAGGAGCTCAACCAGCGCATGCAGGCGCGCTTCCGCCAATGGCACGAAACCACCACGCCGCAAAACCCGCCGGTGATCTTCGACCAGCGCCAGCTGCCGTGGTTCGTCGCCCTCAACGAGGGCATGCACGACACCCTGGACGACGCCGGCGTGCGCGAGCGGCTGCGTGAGAACGTGCGCTTGCTGCAAGGTCTGGCGGACGCCATCGACGCGCAGGCTGCCGCCGGCGCGGACGTGGACGCCACGCCTTCCGGCCTGCCACAGCCGATGTTGTTCATGGCGCCGGGCTGAACCGGACGGTCGCGCGGGTGAACGCTGGTCAGCGAGCCGAATAAACACCATAATCGGCTCATTCAATGAGCCGAATAGGTCTGCTAATCGGCTCACAACCCGGAGCGCCGCGCTTGGACAGTCCCCGCTGGATCTGGCAAAAGCCGCATTGGCCGCATTTTCGCTGGCAGGCCGAAACGCTGGCACCCCTGCTGCGTGACTGCCAGCACGCCCAAGGCCGGCTGCTGGGCATGGCGGGCGCCGTCGCGGGCGAACCCCGGGCGCAGGACGAGCTGGACACCTTGCTGCAAAACATCATCACCTCGTCGGCGATCGAGGGGGAGTCGCTCAACGTCGGATCGGTGCGCTCGTCGCTGGCCCGCCGATTGGGTGTTGCCGCCGACGCAGGCGCGCGCCCCACCCCGCGCAGCGAAGGTCTGGCCGAGTTGATGTTCGATGCCATCCAGCACAGCGATACACCGCTGGATATGCCGCGCCTGTTGCATTGGCATGTGTGGTTATTTCCCCAACCTGACACCTTGCTCGCGCACCCGGTTCGCGTCGGTCGACTGCGCGGCGACGAGCCGATGCAGGTGGTGTCCGGGCGCATCGATCGACCCACCGTGCATTTCGAGGCGCCGCCGCGCGCGGGGTTGGAAACCGAGCTCAATGCCTTCCTCGACTGGTTCAACGCCAGCCGTGGCGATACCCGCCTCGACCCGCTGTTGCGCGCCGGCATTGCCCACTTCTGGTTCGTCACCCTGCATCCCTTCGACGATGGCAATGGTCGACTCACCCGCGCCATCACGGATCTTGCGTTGGCCCAAGGCGAACACCAGGCCATCCGCTTTCATGCCATGTCGGCCAGCATCCTGGGCGACCGCGCGGGCTACTACCGCGTGCTGGAATCCAGCCAGAAGGCCGATCTCGACATCACGGCCTGGCTGCACTGGTTTCTGTCCACATTGTTGAACAGCCTGCAGCAAGCGCTGCAGCGCATCGATCGCGTGCTGGCCAAGGCGCGCTTCTGGCAGCAGCACCATCACCATGGCTTGTTGCCCGAGCAGATCAAGCTGCTCAACCGCCTGCTCGATGGCGGCGAGCGCGGCTTCGAAAGCGGCATCAGCGCCGCCAAATACCAGGCGCTGGCTAGGGTATCCAAGGCCACTGCCACCCGTCATCTGGCGGACCTGTTGGACAAGGGGTGCCTGGAGCGGCTGCCGGGCGGCGGCCGCAGCACGCGGTATCAAATCAAGGCGGTTCAGCCGGCCGCGTAGATCACGGCCGCGCGCCCCGTCGCCAGCAGGTGGCCACGATGCTCGACGCGGAACGCGTATTGCGCGCCGCTGTCGTCGGCGTAGAGGCATTCGGCATGGACGTCCAGACGGCCATCCAGCTGATCGACATATTCCGCGTGCAACTGCACGTCGCGCAGGCTGACCAGCCGCCCCGGCCGGACTTTCTCCACGCCATCCGCCCGCGCCAGCAGCGCGCCGTGCACAGCCATCGCCTGGGCGCCGTACTCGGCCAGGTGCACGGCGTGCAGGCCGTGTTCGCCGCGCAGCGGGTTGTCGGCGCGTGCGTGACCATCGCTGATGGCGTGGATCGTTTTTGCGTCCCACGCCAGCACGCCGTCGAGCAGGCACATCGTGCCTGCGTGCGGAATCAAATGAGCCCAGTCAGTTTTCGGAAGCATGCGGCGCCATCAGGATCGACAGGCAGAAATGGAAGGCCACGCCCAGGCTCACGGTGAGCCCGATCGCGCGCAGCACCGGGATCGTGGCCCACGCCAGCATGCCGAACACCAGCAGCGCGGACAGCACGCACACCAGCGTGGCGTGCAGCGTGCGCCGCTGCTCTGCCGGGTCGCCGGTGTCGCGTTCGAAGAACAGCGCGTAATGCAGGCCCAGCCCGCCGGCCAGGATCAGCGCCACCAGGTGGAACAGCGAGATCTCGATGCCGGCCATGCGCTCCACCGCCAGCACCAGGAAGGTGGCCAGGGTCATCGGCGCCAGCACGTGCCAGGCGCGGCGCACGCTGCGCAAGGCGAAGCTGATGGTCAGCACCAGCAGCACCGCCGCGGCCAGCAGCGCCTGCAGGATGCGCGTGCGGTAATCGACCACCAGCGATTCGGACGCGGCCTTCAGGTCGAGCAGACGCACGCTGCCGTGGCTGCCTTCGCCCAGCGCCTGCAGCGCGGCCACGTCGTGTACGCCGCTGACCGTACCCAGGCCTAGCCAATGGCCATCGCGCGGTACCAGCATCGCGGCGAGACGCTGGCCCAGCGGCGTCTGCGCATAGCGTTCGGGTGTCAGCGGTGGCAGCGTGCGTGCGGTGTTCACGTCATCGAGGAAGGGCTGGAACAGGTCGGCGCGGAACGGCAGGCCGTCGAGTGCTTCAGTGAGGTCATGCTGCAGCGTGGCCTGGTCGGGCAACTTCTGTTGGCGCTCGCGCTGCAGGGCCACCGCGGGCAGGTAGCGCGAGGGCAGTTCCAGCGTGTCCACCGCATGCCTGGCGACCAGCGCATCGACGCGCGGCTGCATCCGTTGCGACAGCTCCAGCACACCCTGGGCGGTCGGTGCCTGCAATACCAGAAGGTAGCGCACGTCGGGCGCGCCCAGCGCCTGGCGCAGGCGTGCGTCGTGCTGCAGCATGCTTTGCGGCAACGGCGTCAACGCCGCCAGGTTGTTCTGCCAGAACGGGCCGGGCGCCAGCGCCAGCATCGCCACGATCGCGGCGGCCACCAGCAGTGGCAGCCAACGCGGTCGCGGCAGGCGATCCACGACGTCGCGCGCGCGCACCAGCCAACCCATGTCGGCCACGTCGCGCACCCGCCGCGGCAGCAGGTGCGGCAGCAGATAACGGGTGGTGAAACCGGCCGCCAGCAGGCCCACGATGGTGAACACCGCCAGCTGCTTCAGGCCGTTCACGCCCGAGGCGTAGAAGGCGAGATAGGCGATGCAGGCCGAGGCGATGGCGGTCAGCAGCAGCGGCCACAAGCTGCGCACGCTCTGCAGCGCATCCTCGCCCGCGCGGCGATGACTGAGCACGCGGATCGGGTATTCCTGCGCCACGCCCAGCAGGGTGAAGCCGAACGCCAGGGTGATGCCGTGCACGTCGGGGAAGGCCAGCGTCAACGCCACGATGCCGGCCAGCGCGGCGCTGGCGATGGGCAGCGCCGACAGCAGCAGCGAGCCGATGCTGCGATACGCCAGCAGCAGCAAGGCGATGAAACCCACGGTGGAAATGCGCCCGATCCAGTCGGCCTGATGCCGCGTCTGCGCGCCCACCACCACGCTGAAATAACCCGGGCCGCTCAACTCGAGCTTGGCGCCGGCGCTGCCGGGCAAGGTGTGGAACGCCTTTTCGATGCCGTCGATGGCCTGCTGCTGGGCGCCGGGGTCGAAGCCCGCGGCGACTGTCTGCACCAGCAGCAGGGCTTCGTCCTGCGCCGAGAACCAGACGCCGTCGCGTACCTGCGGCGATTTCGCCGGCGCCCACATCTGGGCCAACTTCAGCACCTCCAGCGTGGGGTCGCGCGGCAGCAGGCCCTTCAGCAGGCTGGCCGCGGGCGAGGACAGCTCGTCCAGCCGCTGCTCCAGCTGATCGGCGAGGTAGGGCTCGTCCAGCGGCTGCGTATCCAGCGTGGGCGACAGCAGGTAGCGATACGGCAACAGGGCCGGGTCCAGCGCGCCGGGATCGAAACTGCCGTTGATGACCTGGCTGTAGCGCGGGTCGTTTTTCAGCGCCGCCACCAGTCCCTGGCTGAGCGCCGCCAGCTGGTCGTCGGAGCCACCGGAAATCGCCAGCAGCAGCAATCGTGAGCCCGGGCCTTCACCCACCTGCTCCATCAACAGGCGCTGGTCCGGCGTGGTCGGCGCGGGCATGAAACTGCGCAGGTCGGTGCTGATCTTCAGCCGCTGGCTGACCACCCAGCCCAGTCCGGCCAGCGCCAGCAACCACAGCACCAGCAGCGTGGTGCGCCCGCCCCCGCGCAGGCTCAAGGCGCCTCCCCGCACAGCGCCAGCAGCGATTCGCGGGTGGGTTGCGCCGGCATCTTCGCTGCCAGCGGGCCCAGCAGGTCCACCGCCAGGTCGCCATCGGCCTCGTGCATCTGCATGCAGCGCGACATGGTCGCGTAACCGTTGATGGTGATGGCGGCGATGGTGCGGGCGACCTTGGTGTCGCGCGGCACCAGGTTCAGCGTCCATTGCGCGGCGGGGTCACCGTGGTGGCTGATGGTGAACACCTGCTGCAGATGCGCCGGGTCGCCACTGAGCAGGGCCACGAAACTGTCCAGCAGCACCTGCAGTTGCGGTGCGCGGCTCAACGAAAAGTGGCGCGGTTTCTTGCCGGCACGCTCCTGGGTCACCTCGCCGTCGGCGATGGTGAAGGTTTCGGCCTTGGGCTGCTCCACGCGCCGCTGCAGCTTGTCGCCACCCAGCCAGGCCAGCTCGCCGGAAATCACCAGCGGCCGGTCCAGCACCTGCATGAAGCGCGCTTCGGCGAAGGCGGTGTGCGCGGGCGCCGGTTGCCCCAGCGCGTTGATCAGGGCCAGCGTGGCCGATGAGGCCGGCGCCGGCGTCGCCGCTTCAGACGCCGATATGCTCGCCGACCACAGCAGCAGGCCCGACATCATCACGAGCGTCTTGCCAGAAATCATAGAAGTTGAACCAGTTGTAGGGAGCGACATGGATGTAGTGTTCCACCCGCTGTGCATACCGGGCCATCAAGGTATCCAGCGCGGGCCCGCGGTTTTGTCGTGGAATCTCGACCTGGTCGGCGAACGGCTCGAACGTCAGCCGATAGCGGTTGCCACCCAGATAAATGCCGAAGCACAGTACCACCGGCACCTGCAGCGTATGCGCCAGCAACCAGGGGCTGACCGGGAACGGCGCGGTCGAGCCCAGGAACGGGACGCGACGCAACACCTCGTGGCCGCGGCCACGATCGGCCAGCATCGCCACCACCGCGCCTTGCTGGCAGGCTTCGGCCATCGCCAGCGCGATGCTGGTGCCGTCCTGTGCCGCATCGATCACGCAGTCGCCGATCTCCGGTGCCAGCGCTTCCAGCAGTTCGGTCATCGCGGGGGTTTTCTGCTTGTCCAGCACCACCCGCAGCGGCAGCTCCGGGCGTCGCCCGCCGATCGCCCGCAGCGCCTCGAAACTGCCCTGGTGCGAACCGAACAGCAGCACGCCACGACCCAGCGCCACGCGCTGTTCCAACTGTTCCAGGCCCACCACCTCGATCCGGAACGGCCGCTCGCCATGCGCCAGCAGGAACACCCGATCCATGATCGTGGCGGCAAAGCAGTGCAGGTGTTTCATCACCTGCCATGGCGTGCCGGGCCGCCCGAACACGCGCTGCAGATAGTGCCGCGACGCCTGCCGCTCCGGCGCGCGGCGCAGGTAGAAGTAGACCGTGATCGGGTACAGGCACAAGCGGCCCAGCCGGCGGCCGCCATACAGGGCGATGTTGCGGATCAGCCACAACGCGAAACGGCCACCGCCCTCGGGGCGGCTCTGCCAGTTCTCGGTGTTGCTCATGCCGCGCCCTCGATGAGGCCGCGCGCCAGCACGGTGTCCTCCCGGCGGATCTCGAAACGCACCCGCGCCTCGGCCGACGTCAGCCGCACCGTGGCCGCTTCGTCAGGCAGCAGCGGGGTCAGGAATTTCGCCTCCACCACCCGCGCCAGCCGCTGGCCGCGCCAGGCGCGCAGCGCCAGCGCCACCTGCTCCAGCAACACCACGCCGGGCACCAGCGGCTGGCCCGGGAAATGGCCTGGCAGCGCCGGATGGGTGGCGTTGATGCAGAGGGGATGTTCGAACGCGGTCATGATGTCGCCACACGCAAGGTCATGCCAGGCAGCGTGAGTGCACGGCCCGGACCATGGGCAAGGCATTCGCGGGGAAGCACGGCGCGATGGGGGAAAACGCCAGCGGGGCCGCAGTGCTCAGCTGACCTTGTGCTGCTCGACATGCGCCGAAAGCGTACGCAGGCTGGTGAAGATCTGCCGGTTGTCCGGGTTGTCCGAACGCAGCTGGAAACCGTAGCGCTTGGACACCGCCAGCGCGATTTCCAGTGCATCGATGGAATCGAGCCCCAGGTCGCCGCCAAACAACGGGGCGTCGGGGTCGATCTGCGCGGGGGTGACCGTTTCGAGATTCAGGCATTGCACGACCAACGTGGCCAATTCGTGTTGCGCCGCTGTCTGTTCCGCCATGCTTGCTTCCGTACTCAAATTGCATTGCCTCCCCCCGGGGGCACTGGGCGCGGAGTGTAACATAGCGCCCTTGTCTTACCCGGTTGTAACGAAGATGCAGGGATGTGAAAACCCACAGCGCGCGCCCTTGCGGCGCGCACCGCGAGTTTCCTACCGCGTGGCCGATGTCGAGGCTGCCCTGGCGGAAACCGGCACCTTGGCGTTGTTCGATTTCGGCGCGCGCGCACGGCGCGAAGACCCGCGCTGCCTGCAGGTGACGCTGGAAAGTTTCGACGCGCCGTCAACGCTGGAGATCTGGCAGGTGGATGCGCCGGTGGAATCCGGCGTCGCCGGCGACCTGCGCTGGTCGGCCGGCGGCGGCTGGTTGTACGCCGTGATCGAGCTGGACGAGCGCGACTACGGCGGCCCGCAGGCCACCGCCACCCACGCCTATGAGCAGCTGCGCGCCTTCGTCGGCCAGCGCGCCGAGCACCATGTGCTGCGCATCTGGAATTACATGGCCGCCATCAACCAGGGCGAGGGCGACGCCGAGCGTTACAAGCAGTTCTGCATCGGTCGCGCCGAGGGCATGGGCGATTTCTTCGCCGAAGGCTTCCCCGCCGCCACCGCCATCGGCCACCATGGCGAGGTGCCGCTGCTGCAGGTCTACCTGCTGGCCTGCGACCAGCCGGGCCAGCGCGTGGAAAACCCGCGCCAGGTCAGCGCCTGGCGTTACCCGCGCCAATACGGCAGCACGCCGCCCAGCTTCGCCCGCGCCATGAGCCTGCCGGCGCTGGATGCGCTGGCGATATCCGGCACCGCGGCCGTGGTGGGCCACGCCTCGGCGCACCACGACGACCTCGATGCGCAGCTTGAGGAAACCCTGGTCAACCTCGAAGCCCTGCTGGCCAGCGCCGGCATGAGCGCCGGCTTCGACACCCAGTCACCGCTGAAAGCCTACGTGCGGCACGGTGTCGATGCCGCACGCGTGAACGACTTCCTGCAGCAACGCCTGCCCGGCGTACCGGTGCTGGTGCTGCACGGCGACATCTGCCGTGGTGAATTGCTGGTGGAAATCGACGGCTGGCGCTACGCCTGAACGCGGTCTTTGCTGCGTCGTCCGCTCAGCCGGCGGCCGCCAGCTTGTCGCCGCAATGCGCGTCGTAAGCCGGGTACAGGCGCACTTCCTCGCGCGTCCAGCGCTTGTTGAGCACGCCCATCACCTTGCCGAAGCCGCGGGCGAACACCAGGTCGTCGTGTTCGCGTTCCATGCCGTCGAAAAAGGCCAGGATCTCGCGTGAGAGTTCCTGCATTTCGTTGGCGTATTCGTTGGCCAGCGGCTGGGTTTGCGGGTTGCCGCGCAGGGCGGGGTAGAGGTGGGTGTCTTCGTGATGCAGGTGGTCGACGATCAACTGTCGCGCCTTCTTCAGCTGGCGCTGGCCGTCCGGCGTGGAAATGCCGACGCGCCGCACCGAATCCAGCATGTCGCGCATTTGCGCGTGCTCGTTGCGGAGGTTGACGATGAGGTGGGTGGGGGACATGCGGTGACTCCGTCACTGGGGGAGCCGGCAGCATGGCGTCCACCATACGCACCCGCACTGACCTGGGTCACGCCGCCGCCGACCTCCCGCGCTCAGCGCGGCTGTTTCACCGGCCGCTTCCAGCCCGGCAACGTCAGCTGTCGCCCACGCGCCACCGTGAGCTCGCCCTCGGGCGCGTCGCGGGTGATCACCGAGCCGGCGCCGATGGTGGCCTGCGCGCCGATCGTCACCGGTGCCACCAGCGAACTGTTGGAGCCGATGAAGGCGCCGTCGCCGATGTGCGTCTGGAACTTGTTCACGCCGTCGTAGTTGCAGGTGATGGTGCCGGCGCCGATGTTGACGCCGCTGCCCACCACGCTGTCGCCGAGGTAGGTGAGGTGGTTGGCCTTGCTGCCCTCGCCCAGATGCGTTTTCTTGGTTTCCACGAAGTTGCCGATGTGCACGCCCGCGTCCAGCTCGGTGCCGGGGCGCAACCGCGCGAACGGGCCGATGGTGCAGGGGCCGTGGGTGACCACGCCGTCCAGGTCGCAATGCGATTGCACCACGGTGCCCGCGGCCAGCTGCACGTTGTGCAGGCGGCAGAACGGGCCGATGTGCACGCGGTCGCCCAGCTGCACGCGGCCTTCCAGGATCACGTCGATATCCAGCTCCACGTCGCTGCCGGCCTCGACCGTGCCGCGCACGTCCAGGCGCAGGGGGTCGGCCAGGCGCACGCCCTCGCGCATCAGGGTTTCGGCGGCGCGGCGGCGGTAGGCGGCTTCCAGCGTGGACAACTGCAGCGGGTCATTCGCGCCGGCCGCTTCCACCGGATCGTCGCATTCGACGCTGAGCGCCGGCTGGCCTTCCTGCGCGGCCATCCCGAAAATGTCGGTGAGGTAGTACTCGCCCTGGGCGTTGTTGCGATCGAGCCGCCCGATCCAGCCGCGCAGCGCCTGCGCGTCGGCCACCAGGATGCCGGTGTTGACCAGATCCACCGCGCGCTGCTGCGCATCGGCGTCCTTTTCCTCGACCACGGCCTGCACGCGACTGGCGTCATCGCACAGCACACGGCCATAGCCCCGCGGCTGGGCCAGGCGCATGGTGAGCAGGCCCAGCGCGCTGCCGCTCTGCACCAGCCGCTGCAGCGTCTCGACGCGGGTCAGCGGCACGTCGCCATACAGCACCAGCACCCGAACGCCATCCGGCACGCCGGCCAGCGCCTGCTCCACCGCGTGGCCGGTACCCAGGCGCTCGGCCTGCAGCGCCCAGCGCAGGTCGGTCTGCTCGGCAAACGCGGCCTGCACCTGGTCGCCGCCGTGGCCGTGCACGATGTGGATCGCCGCCGGCTGCAAGGCCCGGGCCGCGTTCACTACATGGGCCAGCAGGGGCTGGCCGGCCAGCGGCATCAGCACCTTGGGCCGGGCCGATTTCATTCGCGTGCCGGCGCCGGCGGCGAGGACGATCACGTGCAGGGGCGGCGTTGCCATGGTTCACCATGCAGTTCGGAAACCACGCAGGATAGCAGCGGCATCAGTCGCTTTCAGTTGCCTTCGGCGCGGGCTTCAGATCCTCCAGCTGCGGCGTGTATGCCTTCACGAACGCATTGCGCAGCACGCCCACGATCGCGGCCCAGGTGCCCAGCTTCCTGTCGTCGATGCGCCCGCTGATCGGCACGCGGGTGGCGAACTGGTCCTTCGCGTGATTCTTGAACAATGAAGTGACGCCCTGCGCCACGGCTTCCCAGGCCACGCGCAGCGGATTCTTCTTGTCCTCTTCCACGTCCTGTTTCCAGCTGAAGATCTCGACCCCGTGAAGCAGCGGCTTGGCGTAGCCATCGAGCTGGCCGTCGCGCGCCTCCAGCTGCATCGTGAAATCGCCGCTGCCGCCGGCGAAATCCAGCTTGGCGTAGGCGCGGGCGAAATCGTTGAGGCGGGTCAGCTGGATGTCCCTGATGCGCAGCTCGACCATGAAATCGCCGCTTCGGTCGAGCGGATCGATGCTGGCCTTGACCTGCAGCGGCGCGTCCTGCAGCACCCTGGCAGTGGCCTGCAGGGTGGCCACGCGGCGGCCGTCGCGGCGGTCGGCGTTGGTGAGATTGACGACGGTGCCATTCACGTCGGTCATCTTCATGTCCACCCGCGGATGCGAGGTGAAGTTGTGGAAGGTGACCGTGCTGTCGTGCACTGCCAGCTCGTCCAGCCGGATCGGCACCAGCATTTCCAGCTGGTCGCGCCAGTTCACGCCCTTGCCCGACTGGCCGCTGGCGTTGCCGTCGCCATCCACGAAATTCAGCGATGCGCGGGTGAACGCCACCTTGCCGCGCAGGCGGCCGTGGGTCAGTGCGCGCCAGCTGATCGCGATATCGGTGTGGGCGGCATCGAACAGCGGCACCGGCACCTTGCCGCTGACCTTGACCACTTTCAGCCCGTCGATGCCGTAGGCGCCGCGCCACAGGTGGATGTCCACATCGGCCAGCTGGCCGTGGTAATCGCCCATCCGCTCCATGCGCTGGTTGAGGTAGCTTTTCACCGCATACGGCAAGGCCAGCCGCGCCACCACCAGCACCACAATCACCACCAGCAGCCAGCCGACGGAGCGGCGATATCGGAATTTCATGGGCGATCCTTTCGGGGCTCCGGCGCATTCTAGGAATGTGAATGTGGGCGCGATGTGGGCGGGGCGGCCTGTGGGAGCGACTTCAGTCGCGATGCTTTTTGGTTTTGATGTTGCTTGTAGAGCGAAGAGCTTTCGATCGCCTTAGGCGACCGAGTTGCTTTCTCTTTGCGTGCTCAAAGAGAAAGTAACCAAAGAGAAAGAGCACCCCGCTTACGCGCCTTGCGGGCATCCTGCCCGCAAGGTACGCGTGCGGGCTACGGGGTTTGTCGACAGTCCATCCATGGACTGACGCCAAACTGGTTCGCGTCCATGCGAACCACCCTGCGGGCTCTTCCTTCGCCCGCCCGCCGCTTCAGAGGGGCCCCGGGTAGAGCAGCGCGCCATCGTGGCGCGCACTCGGTGCGCAGCGGCGTTGCCGCTGCGAGAGCGTCGCGGCATGGGGCTTTCCTCAAAACTCCGATCACCCTGAGCGTAGCCGCGCAGCTTCGAAGTCGAAGGGTGAGGCTAAGTGGCAACCCTTCGACTTCGGCCTTCGGCCTACGCTCAGGGCGAACGGTTGAGGCTGGCGGCTTTGCCTTTGCCTTTCCTTTTGCCCTTGCTTCATCCCGAGTGCGGGCCAGGATGGCCCGCTGCTCTACCCGGGGCCCCTGTGCGGCGGTGAGGCGGGGTCGACAGGCCGCGGAGCGGGAGTCGACAAGGATGTCGGCTCCTTTTCGTCAGGGCAGGATGCCCTGTCGAAAAGCCCGGCCCCGGCTCACGGACTTGCCGCCCGTGGATGGGCGGCAAGCGCCAAGTGGGGTGGCCTTTCTCTTTGGTTATCTTTCTCTTTGGCCACGCAAAGAGAAAGTAACTCGAGCGCCAAAGGCGATCGAAAGCTCTTGCTCTAAAGCCACATTCAAGAGCAAAAGCATCGCGACTGAGGTCGCTCCCACAGCCATTTCCCAGAGCGCAGCCGCCTAGTGGCGGCGCTAGGCATTAAACTCTGTTGTCGCTGCGCCGCGCGCAGCCTTTGTCTCGCTGAAAGGCTTCCCCATGCCGCAATTATCCGTCGTCGTTCCCGTGTTCAACGAGCGCGACAACATCCCGCCCCTGCTGGCCGAGATTGCCGCCGCGCTGCGTGGCAAGCTGGCGTTCGAGATCATCTACATCGACGACGACTCCAGCGACGACAGCCGCGCGGTGCTGGCGGCGCAGAAAGCGCTGCATCCGGAGTTGCGCGTGTTGCATCACGTCACCCGCAGCGGCCAGAGCACGGCGGTGTGGAACGGCGTGCGGGCGGCGCAGGCGCCGTGGATCGCCACGCTGGATGGTGATGGCCAGAACGACCCGGCCGACATCCCCAAATTGCTGGCCGCGCGCGATGCCGCGGCGGCCGACGTGCGGCTGTTCGCGGGCTGGCGCACCACCCGCCGTGACAGTTTCAACAAGCGCATTTCCTCGAAGGTGGCCAACGCGGTGCGCTCGCGCATGCTGCGCGACGCCACGCCGGACACCGGCTGCGGGCTGAAATTGTTCGAGCGCGAGGTGTTCCTGCGCCTGCCCTATTTCGACCACATGCACCGCTACCTGCCCGCGCTGGTGAAGCGCGCCGGCTTCCAGACCCAGAGCGTGCCGGTGGGCCATCGCCCGCGCACGGCGGGGGTTTCCAAGTACGGCATGCTGGACCGGCTGTGGGTGGGGCTGGCCGACCTGCGCGGCGTGGCGTGGCTGATGCGCCGCGGCAAGGTCACCGTGGTCGAGGAACTGTAACCGCCGCCTGCGCGCGGCCTGCGGAGGTTGTCATGGGCATCGCCATCAAACGCGTCTACGAGGCGCCCGCCGAGGGCGACGGTTACCGCGTGCTGATCGATCGCCTGTGGCCGCGCGGGCTGAAGAAGGAGGCGGTGCTGATGGACGTCTGGGCCAAGGCGCTGGCCCCGTCCACCGAACTGCGCAAGTGGTTTGGCCATGACCCGGCGCTGTGGGACGAATTCCGCCAACGCTACGCGGCCGAGCTGGCCGACTCGGCCGACGTCTGGCAAGCGCTCGCGCGGCGATCCGCCAGGGAGCCGGTGACCTTGCTGTACGGCGCCCGCGATGAGGAGCACAACGACGCGGTGGCGTTGCAGGCGCTGATGGAGCAGTGGCTGCGCCGGCACAAGCCGCGCTGAGGCCGGCGTCAGGGGTTGCGAACGGGCGCCCCGCCGCGGTGCCAGTTGGCGAGCGCGTCGCGGGTTTGTTCGTGGCCGCGTTCGATCAATTCGCTGGCGCGGTAGAACTCGTACGCGCTGGCCATGTTGCGTGGCAGCTGGATCAGCAGGTCTGGCTCGTAGGCGGCCAGCCGCAGGCGCGACAGGTTCGCCTGCATCAGATCCATCGCCTGCGTCAGCAGCTCGAACGCGCCCGGTACCGCCGGCCGGGCTTCGCCATGCGGGATCATGCGGCCGATGAAATCGCCGATGCGCTGGCGGTAGCCGTTGCCTTCGCGCGGCGCCTCCGCCGGCACATTCGCCGGAGTGGCGACCAGCGCCGGGCCGTCCACGCTGACGGCCACCAGGTAGTCGGCCGCTTCACGGATCAGCGGCGTCACCGGCACCGGGTTGAGCAGCGCGCCGTCGATCAGGCGCCGGCCGTCGAGGGTGTACGGGCGAAACACGGTGGGGATCGCGATCGACGCGCGGATGGCGTCGAACAGGCTGCCACGGCCCAGCCACACCTCGCGCCCGCGGTCCAGGTCGGTGGCCACCGCGGTGAAGGTCAGCGGCAGCTCCTCGATCAGGGTATCGCCGACCAGGGCGCGCAGCGTCTCGATGATCTTCTCGCCCTTGATCAGGCCGCCGCCGGAGAACGTCCAGTCCACCAGCCGCAGCACGTCGAGCTTGGCCAGCGCGCTGACCCAGTCGGCGTACACATCGAGCTTGCCCATCGCGTGGATGCCGCCGATCAGCGCGCCCATCGAGCTGCCGGCGATGGCCACGATCTCGAAACCCTGCGCCTCGATCTCGCGGATCACCCCGATATGCGCCAGGCCCTTCGCGCCGCCGGCACCCAGCGCCAGCGCGACGGTGGGTTTGCGGACGGTGGAGGATGCGGGCAAGGCGTCGGTCATGGCTTCGTCGAAGGGGTCCGGGTCATCACGATACGTTGGCACCAGCCTGTGTTGAAGTCCACGCATTCTGGAACCGACAAGGTGTTTGTCCCATGATGCGGGGCGTGAATGACGACAAACCAATCGCCCACACCATCGTCGGGCGCCGGATGTCTTGCGCCGCGAAATCGCGCCCGCGCTGCGCGGGGGGGCGCCGGTGAGCTGGCAGGCATGGGCCACGGTCGCGATCATCGTGGGTGCGATGGCGCTGTTCGTCAGCGAGAAAGTGCGCATCGACCTTGTGGCGCTGCTGGTGCTGGGATCGCTGGTGGTGCTGGGCATCGTCACACCGGTGCAGGCCTTGTCCGGCTTCAGCAACGAGGCCACGGTGACGGTGGCGGCAATGTTCGCGCTGAGCCTGGGCATCGAGCGCTCCGGCGTGCTCGATCCGCTGACCCGCCTGCTGATGAAGATCCGCAAACCATGGCTGCTGACCCTGGCGATGATGCTGGCGATCGCGCCGCTGGGCGCCTTCGTCAAGAACATCGCGCTGGTGGCCACCTTCCTGCCGCTGGCGCTGCGTGTATGCCAGCGCACCGGCACCTCGCCCGCGCGGGTACTGATGCCGATGGCCTACGCCGCGCAGATGGGTGGCGTGTGCACCCTGATCGGCACTTCGTCCAACCTGCTCGCCGACAGCCTGGCGCAAAAGCACGGCATGGCCGAGTTCGGCGTGTTCGAGTTCACCCAGTTGGGCGCGGTATTGGCGGTGGTGGGCATCACCTACCTGATGCTGATCGGCCGGCACCTGTTGCCCAAGCACATCGACGCGACCCTGCCGCAGGGCAGCGACATCGGCAAATACGTCACCGAGCTGGAAGTGAGTGAGGATTCACCGCTGCTGGGCACGGCCATCGCCGAGGCGCGGCTAGGCGAGAAGTTCAACGTCTATCCACTGGAATTGCTGCGCGGCGAACGGCGCATGTGGTCGCCGCGCGAACAGAAACTGCAGGCTGGCGATGTGCTGCTGGTGCGCGGTGACTGGGACAAGATCGAGGAATTCCAGCGCCAGACCAGGCTGCACAACGCACCCGAGCGGCGCTACGCGAAAGAGGGCGAGCAGCCCCGCGTGCTGGCCGAGATCATGGTGGCACCGGCCAGCCCGGTGGAGGATCGCCGCCTGGCCGAGATCGGCCTGGACTGGCGCTACCGCGCCACGGTGCTGGCGTTGCACCGGCGCGGCGAAGTGCTGCGCGACAAGCTCAGCGTCACCCGCCTGGCCGTCGGCGACGTGCTGCTGGTGCTGGTGGACGAAGACGCCATGGCCAAGCTGCGCAGCGACGAGACCTTCATCGTGTTGAACGAGCGCGACGATTCCCGTGGCATGTCGCGCAAGGCGATCGTGGCTGCGGCGATCATGGCCGCCGTGGTGGTGGTGTCCGGCCTGCACTGGCTGCCGATCCCCATCGCCGCCATATGCGGTGCGGTGGCGATGGCGCTCACCGGCTGTTTTGGCCGTAAAGACGTCTACGAGGGCATGGACTGGAAGATCATCGTGCTGCTCGGCGCGATCCTGCCGTTGGGACTGGCGATCGAGAACACCGGGTTGTCCACCGTGGTGGTGCAAGGCGCGATGGAACTGGTGGGCGGACACGGCCCGCTGGCCGCGCTGCTGATGGTCTACCTGCTCACCGCGCTGCTGACCGAGCTGATGGGCCACAACCCGTCGGTGGTGCTGATGGTAGGCATCGCGATCACCGTGGCGCACGCGGTGCACGCCGATCCACGCCCGTTCGTGGTGGCGGTGGCCTTTGCCGCCGCCACCTCCTTCGCCACCCCGGTCGGCTACCCCACCAACACCATGGTCTATTACGCCGGCGGCTACCGCTTCACCGACTTCATGAAGGTGGGCATCCCGCTGATCGCGATTTTCTGCGCGGTGTCGATGTGGCTGATTCCGGTGTTCTGGCCTTTCAATCCCTAGGAGCAGGGAATGGAGAATGGGGAATAGGGAATGGGCGGATAGGAGGCTTTTCCGATTCCCGATTCCCGATTCCCGATTCCCGATTCCCAGCTTCACTGATACCCGCCCAGGGCCAGCTGCAGCAGGATCTTCATCTCCTCGCGCAGCGACATTGGTGCCACCACTTCGGCATCCGGGCCGTACTTGAGTACGTCCATCAGCAGTTCCTTCGAGTTGGAGTACGGCACTTTCAATTCGTAGCGGCCGTCGGGCAGCCACTCGCCTTTTTGCTGGGAGTGCCAGTGTTCGTCGGCGACCCAGCGGGCGGCGTGGGCGGAGAAGCGCAGGGTGGCCCAGGCTTTGGGTTTGCCGGCGAAGATGCCGTAGCTGGAGGCGAGCAGGTCGTTGAGGTCGCCTTCGCTGACGTCGATCGCCGGCTGCTCCAGCGCCTGCGCCTCGGCGATGCGGTCCACCGCGAAGCTGCGCAGCGCCTCGCGGTCGTGATCCCACACGTCGAGGTACCAGTTGTCGCGGTAGTGGGTCAGCCGCTGCGGCGACACGGTGCGGTGGCTGTCGGCATTGGTGGTGCGCGCGCGGTAGCGGAAGCGCAGTTGCCGCCGCCGCAACACGGCACCAGCCACGGTGCGGAACACCTGCTGGTCCAGCCGCCGCTCGCCCCAGGGGATCACCCGGATGCGCTCCAGCGGCAAGGCGGTGCCGCTGCCCTGGTCGGTGAGCAGCCCTTCGATGCGCGCCTTGAACGGTGCCAGCGCGCCGGCCAGCACGCCCGGTCCGCTGCGGCCCATCAATTCGTTCAGGGCCAGCAACGCGGCCAGTTCGTCGGAGGTGAGCCACAAGCCGGGCAGTTCGAAACGCTCGCCCTCGCCCAGTGCGTAGCGGAACGCGGCCGAATCGCCGCCGGCGCTTTCGATCGGCGCGCCCAGCGCATCGCGCAGAAACGCCACGTCGCGATACAGCGTGGCGCGGGAGCATTCCAGCTCGCCCAGCAGGCGTGGCAACGGGATCGGGTAATGCGCCGATTTCAGCATGCGATGCAGGGTGAGTATGCGTTCGTAGCGGTCCATGACGCGGGTCCAGGCTGGGGTTGGAATGCAGGCGTTGTAGCACGGGCGGCGTGTGTGATGCGGTCGCCGGGACACACCGGGGCGCTTGCCGTATCCTGAGCGTTCGATGCCTTGACTGACAACGTCCATGCCACCGATCTCCTCCTCGCCCGATGCCGCGCCGGCCAACGACGCGAACGGCAGCCAAGCCGCGCGGGCGGTCACCCATGTGGCGGCACCGTTCTGGCGCGTGCTGGCCACGAGCGGCTACGGCCTGTGGGCGTGGCTGGGGATGGCGTTGGTGTTGGGACGGCCGGATGGCCGCAGCGGAACGCTGGTGCCGCTGGCGGCCGGGCTGGTGCTGGCCGGGTTCGGCCTGATGCTGGCCTGCCTGCCGGGGCGCGGTGCCGCGCACGACTGGTATGGCTGGCAGCCGTATCGCGACAGCCGACCCACGCGGGCGGCGTTGCTGGCGTTTGTCACCTACCTGCCGATGCTTGGCGTGGCCGGCCTGGCCCGCGGCGACAACGATTTCTGGGCGACGCGACTGGCCGGTGCGGCGCTGGCGCTTTGCAGCCTGGCCAGCCTCGCCTACAACCATTACGACCATCGCCGCCGCTGGGTGCGGCCGGCACCGCCGCCGCCGTCACGGCAGTTTCCGCTGCGCCGGGTGCTTTTCGCCGGCTATGCCGGTGGCCTGTGCCTGTGGGCCATCACGGTGGCGCAGGGCCAGCAGGGCTCGCCATTCCTGGGCATGCCATGGCTGGCGGTGTTGCTGGCGCTGGCGCTGGCGACGTGGGTGACGGAAGTCCGGGCCTGGCGATCGCTGGAGCGCCGTCGCCCCGCACGCACGGCGGTATTGCGCTCGGCCCGGTGGGTGTCGACCTTGCTGGCCTACGCCGTCCCGGCGCTGGCGATCGTGCTGGCCATGTGGATCCACACGCCGCTGCTGGCCGCTGCCGTGGCAGCGCCCAGTTGCCTGCTCGGGCGCTGGCTGGAACAACGCCAGTTCGCCGCCGTGCGCCGGAATGACATCATCCGCTGAACTTGCCGGCGTCATTCATAGCAAGTTCAATGCGGCCGGCTATCGTAGTAACTCACTTTTAATTAACAAATGGATCGCTCCCCGGATGAAAAAGACCTTGATGGCCAGCGCGCTGCTGGCGGCGTGTGCCAGTTTCGGCGTGCAGGCGCAAAGCGCACCCAACAACGGCGGCTGGAGCGGTTCGGGCGAGTTCGGTTTCGCGTCCTCCACCGGCAACTCGCGTTCGGAGAACCTCAACGCCAAGCTCGGCCTGAACCAGGAAAACGACCAGTGGAAGAACAGCTTCTTCGTCGACGGCCTGCGCTCGAAGAGCCAGCAGACGATCGAGGACGAAGCCGGCAACACGATCAAGGAGTTCAACACCACCGCCAACCGTTACGACGGCGGCGCGTCGGTGGGCTACAAGCTTGATCCGCGCAGCTACATCGTGGGCGCGGCGCGTTACGAGCACGACGATTTCGGCGCCAACCTGTGGCAGGGCATCGTCTCGCTGGGCTACGGCTACATCGCGTTGAAAGACGAGCGCAACGAGCTCTCGTTCGAAGTCGGCCCCGGTTACAAGCGTTACCGCCCGGCTGACACCCACATCATCGTGGACAACGAAAGCGTGGCCGTACGCCAGCCCACCGAAAGCGAGATGGTCGGCCGCGGCCTGGTCAACTACAAGTACAAGCTCACCGAAAACACCTCGTTCGACGACACGCTGCTGGTCGAAGCAGGCTCGAAGAACACCTACCTGCAGAACGACGCGGGGCTGGCCGTCAGCATGACCAAGAAGCTGGCGCTGAAAGTCGGCTTCCAGGTGCGCCACAACACCGACGTGTTGCCGGGCACCAAGAACACCGACACGCTCACCACCACCAACCTGGTCTACAGCTTCTGAGCTGATTGCACCGGGGTATCGCCACGGCCCTTCCGCGCAAGCGGGGGGGCCGTTGTCGTTGGAGAGCGGTCGCCTTTCTTCCTCCCCTGCTTGCTGCGGGGGAGGGCCGGGGAGGGGTTTCGCTCTTGACCTTCGCGGCAAGCCCGAGCCACCCCCTCCCAGCCTCCCCCTGCCAGCAGGGGGAGGAGCCACAAGAGTGCCTCGCCGTACTCCCTCCCCTGCGCGCAGGGGAGGGTTGGGGAGGGGTCGCTCTACCTCACAATCCCAACAGCGCCCCGGCGCCCTGCTGCAACAGCGCCTCGGCCACCTGTTCGCCAAGGGCTTGCGCCTGGTCGCTGGTCGCATGGGCTTCGGCGTGCAGCAATCGCCCACGCTCCACATCACCCACCATGCCGCGCAGATGCAGGCCGTGTTCGCCCAGCACGCACCAGGCGCCCACCGGTACGGTGCAGCTGCCGCCCAGCGCGCGGTTCATCGCCCGCTCCGCGCTGACGGTGATGCGCGTATCGGTATCGTCCAGCGCCGCCAGCAACTGCAGGACGCGCGGATTGTCGTCGCGTGCCTCGATCGCGATGGCCGCCTGCCCCGGCGCGGGCAGCCAGTCCGGCGCGGCCAGTCGGGAGCGGATACGCGAGGCCAGGCCCAGCCGTTCCAGCCCCGCGCACGCCAGCACGATGGCGTCGTAGTCACCGGTATCGAGCTTGCCCAGCCGCGTGCCCACGTTGCCGCGCAGGTCGAGCAATTGCAGATCTGGCCGCAGCGCCCGCAACTGGGTCTGTCGCCGCAATGAGGACGTGCCCACCCGCGCGCCCTGCGGCAATGCGGCCAGGTCGGCGTAATCGTTGCTGACAAACGCATCGGCCGCATCCGCCCGCGGCAGGATCGCCGGCAGCGCAAAACCCGGCTCCAGGTCGGCCGGCACATCCTTCAGCGAATGCACGGCCAGGTCGGCGCGCCCTTCCAGCATCGCCACTTCCAGCTCCTTCAGAAACAGGCCCTTGCCGCCGATCGTGGCCAGCGGCTGATCCAGGATCTCGTCGCCGCGCGTACTCATCGGCACCAGCACCACATCCACCGTGGGATGCGCCACGCGCAGCAAGGCCGCCACGTGCTCTGCCTGCCAGAGGGCGAGCGCGCTTTTGCGGGTGGCGATGCGCAAGGTGGTGGTCATGGGGACTCCGCGGGCATTGGCAAAACCGTATTGTCGCGCAGAACGGCGGGCCAGACCGCCCGACGATTCGCCGCAGGCCCGACCGCGTTTCGCTTTTACCGTAGCCAGTCCGGCCCGGCTTGCATGTGCCGGTTCCGGCATGGCCGGTTGATCCGCCGCCCCGAAACCGCGAGCATACGCACCTCCATGGACCCGGCCCTGCCGGGTGGCTCGTCCGGGCGCCTATCCCCCGGAAACCTCGCGACACCATCCCCTGCCCGAGAGACATGCCGCTGATGCGGCGGTGTCCGCGAACGCTTTGGCCTGAAAAAAATGCGGACTTTCCCCAACTTCCGGCGCGATTGGCTGACCAACGTGCCCACCGAACTGCTGTCCGGCGCGCTGGTGGCGCTGGCGCTCATCCCCGAAGCCATCGGCTTCTCCATTGTCGCCGGCGTCGATCCCAAGGTGGGCCTGTACGCCTCGTTCTCGATCGCGGTGACCTCGGCCATCCTCGGTGGCCGCCGCGCCATGATCTCGGCCGCCACGGCCTCGACTGCGGTGCTGATGATCACGCTGGTGCGCGATCACGGCCTGCAATACCTGTTCGCCGCCACCATCCTGATGGGCCTGCTGCAGGTCGTCGCCGGCGCGGCCCGGCTGGGGCTGGTGATGAAGTTCGTCTCGCGCTCGGTGATGACCGGCTTCGTCAACGCGCTGGCCATCCTGATCTTCATGGCGCAACTACCGCAGTTCGTGGGCGCCGACTGGCACATGTACGCGATGGTCGCCGCCGGCCTGGCGGTCATCTACCTTTTCCCGCTACTGACGAAACGCGTGCCCTCCGCGCTGGTGAGCATCATCGTGATCACCGCGTTCTCGATCATGGCCGGCCTGAAGCTGCGCACCGTCGGCGACATGGGCCCGCTGCCCTCCAGCCTGCCCCTGTTCGGCGTGCCGCAGGTGCCATTCACGCTGGAAACCCTGCGCATCATCTTCCCCTACTCGCTGGCCATGGCCGCGGTCGGTCTGCTCGAATCGCTGCTGACGGCGCGCATCGTCGACGACATGACCGATACGCCCAGCAACAAGAACCGCGAATGCATGGGGCAGGGCGCCGCCAACTTCGTCACCGGCTTCCTCGGCGGCATGGGCGGCTGCGCGATGATCGGGCAGTCGGTCATCAACGTCACCGCCGGCGGCCGTACCCGCTTGTCGACCCTGTTCGCGGGCTGCTTCCTGCTGTTCCTGATCGTGGTGGCGGGCGACTGGGTAAGGCGCATCCCGATGGCGGCGCTGGTGGCGGTGATGATCATGGTCTCGATCAGCACGTTCGAGTGGTCGTCATTCAAGAGCCTGCGCTCGCATCCATGGCAGTCCAGCGTGGTGATGCTGGCGACCGTCATCGTGGTGGTGACGACGCGCGACCTGTCCAAGGGCGTCTTCGTCGGCGTCCTGCTCAGCGGCGTGTTCTTCGCCGGCAAGGTCGCGCGGATGTTCGAGGTAAAAGCCGCCAGCTCCAGTGACGGACGCATCCTCACCTACTACGTCACCGGCCAGGTGTTCTTCGCCTCCTCCAATAGCCTGGTGGATGCGATCGACTACCAGGATGTGCCGGCCCAAGTGACCATCGATGTCAGCGGCGCCCACTTCTGGGACGTCTCGGCCATCGGCGCGCTCGACGACATCGTGCACAAGCTGCGCCGCCACGGCGCCCAGGTGGAAGTCGCCGGCCTGAACGAGGCCAGCGCATCGATGGTGGACAGGTTTGCCAGGCACCGTCTGCCCGAGCCGGTGCGGAAAGGCGGTGCATAGAGCGGCGGGCAATCACCCGCCGGGCCTCACTCAATCGCGATCCGGCGCGCCCAGCGGGAAAAGCGGCCGGAACTCCCTCGCCTCGTTCACGGCGCGGGCGAAAGAGGGCCGGGCCAGCAAGCGCGCGTGGTAGGCACGCAACACCGGGCAGGTCTCCGGAATCCGCTGCGTCCAGTCCGCGTAGAACAACGCGGGCGCGGCCGCGCAATCGGCCAGCGTGAACGCCTCGCCGGCGGCCCAGGTCCTGCCCGCCAGCTGTTTTTCCAGCCAGGCATAGGCGAGATCCAGCTTCTTCGCCGCAAGCGCAAGCCCGTCCTCGCGCTTCACGGGGTCACCCGTCAGCGCGCCATTCACCGCGTGCTGCACCCACTGCATCACGTGCAGGTCGAAGAAGCGATCGAGAAAGCGCACGTCCAGCGCGGCCATCGAATCCGCGGGCAACAGCCGGACCGGCCCGGGATGCGCAAGCTGCAGGTACTCGATGATGATCGTCGTCTCGACCACGCTGCGCTCGCCATCCACCAGCAGGGGAAATTTGCCCAGCGGCCAGCGACGCAACCACTCGGCCGCATGCTGCGGCGTGTCCGGCCCAAGACAGCGAAACTCGAAGGGAGTGGCGTTCTCGTACAGCGCGATGAGCACTTTCTGCGTGTACGAGGAGAACGGATGACCGTAAAGCGCGAGCGACATGGCGGCGACTCCTCAGGGCTATGCGGGAACGGCGAGGCCGTAGTGTCGCGAACGCCAAATCAATCCGCCAGATACCGCGGCAAACACCCGCCACATGTAGGAGCGACTTCAGTCGCGACGCTCTCGCCGTTGCCGGCCATGAATGTTGCGGGTGGCTTTTCGTGTTGCCGCAGACAAGCGTGCCCCACGGCGCACCCTCATTCCTCAAACTCCGCGGTCAGCTCGACTTCCAGAACATAGGACGACAGGTAAAGCCGTTGCACCTGCACCCAACTCGCCGCGGGCAGGGATGCGCTGTAAAACTCGTGGCGAATGGCCTTGTGCTGAGGCGCCTGCCGTTGTCGCCGGAGCACCTCTCGTGTCACCACCAACCAGATACATTGGCGCGTGGGTCGAATCGTCTCGACCCGGTCTGAGATGGAACGAGGGAGCCCACCATGCGCATGTTGTTTATCGGGGGAACGGGACTTATTTCTTCGGCGGTGTCGCCGCTCGTCGTCGCCCGGGGACACGACCTGACCCTGATCAACAGGGGCACCTCGCTCAAGGCCGATGCCCCGCAGGGCGCTCACGTGATCGTGGCCGACGTCAACGACACGGCGTCGTTCCGGGCGGCGATCAAGTCCGACGTTGCGGCCAACGGCCACTACGACTCGGTGGTCCAGTGGATCGGATTCGATCCCGACCACATCAGCCGCGATATCGAGACCTTCGCGGGCATTACCCGGCAGTACGTCTTCATCTCGTCCGCCTCCGCTTACGAAACCCCTCCAGGCTTCTACATCGCCAGGGAAAGCGCCACGCCGCTTGCCAACCCCTACTGGCAATACAGCAGGGACAAGGCGGAGTCGGAGGCGCGACTTGAGTCCGCCCACCGTGAAACCGGATTCCCGTTCACCGTGGTCAGGCCCTCACACACGTATGCGCATTGCGACATCCCCGCCGCGATCAACTCGTGGACGCACCCGTGGACCGTCGTCGACCGCATGAAGCGCGGCGCCTCCATCCTGGTTCCTGGCGACGGCTCCAGCTTGTGGACCCTGACCGACCATCGCGACTTCGCGCAGGCTTTTGCGGGTTTGTTGGGCAACGACAAGGCGATCGGCGAGGCGTTTCACATCACGTCGGACGACGTGATGACGTGGAATCAGATCCACGCGTTCATCGCCAGCGCCGCGGGCCTGGACCCCGAGCGCATCTACGAGCAGACCGTGTTCGTGCCCACCGATCTCCTGGTGCGCTTCAACAAAGACGCCTTCGAGGGCCCCATCAAGGGCGACAAGGCGAATGCCGCGATCTTCGACAACGCCAAGGTGCGCTCCCTCGTACCCGACTATCGACCGCAACACCGTTTCGAGGAGGCGATCCACGAGTCGATCGCCTGGTTCATGGAAAAACCCGAGCGGCGCAGCATCGACACCGAGGCAAACGCCCTGTACGACGACGTTTCGGCGCGCTTCCTGCGTGGCGTAGGGGCGATGTTCTCGTAGCGTTTCACGGTCTTCGCCAACTGTCTGGTCGGCATAGCCTGCGAAACGGCAGGCATCGGCCAATGGTTGGCGCCGTTTCGATCCAAACGATGGCTGTACTCGGTCATGCGGCTTGGCCGTGAGGCGCTGGCGCGACAATGGTCAAATGCCAGGCTCGCAGAACTCATAGAGCAGATACGAAAGCCATGTCCGGCGCTGCTTGACCAGATGGCCGTGACAGAATGAAAACGTGGGGAAAACCTCGGCCTCCGTCCCGGTTTCCCTGTTTCTGGTCGTGAGCTACTCAGAAAGAGTTGTCAACTTGAATAAGCGAACAAGTCGGTTAGCCACCCCGCCGGTGATCTTCTTTGGTTGATACGGTAAGTTGCGATCCCTACTGCAAATCAATGCATGAGCAGGATTATCTGTGGCGCGAAGGTCATCCTTAATCGGGTCTTCGATTACCTTCAGCGTAATTGGTGACCTTTTACCATCGGCGAGTTCTTCAGCTGTTTGAACTATGTCTGCGACTTTGGCACACCCAATGGCTTTAATATCATTGCGGCCTTCAAAATCCTTCTTGAAGACCTCAACAATTTGATTAAGGTCATAAATCGCTAGCCGACTTACAGACACATTGGAGCAGGTAAAGGCTGATTTCGAGGCGCGCTTGACGTTGTCATCCCAATAGGGATGCATATATGCGCGGACTACTTCTTCGTCACCGGCAAGCGGGTCACCGGCCGCCATCAGATTACCGCGTGATTTTTGAAGGCGTGGGGTACTCCGCTAAGACTCAAATCATTAGCAGAGATAGTGCCCTCTATTTCGCCATTCTCAATAAAGTAGTTTACGCCATCGGGATCGAATTCTAATTCGACAAGCTGAGCCGTTTTATCAAGCCAGTTGACCACGACGTTGCCCTCAGCTGACATGAACACTCCCATTTGTTCCGGGCGCAGTGCGGTGTCGGAAAAAAACTGAGAGAACACATCGATGGAGTCTAGTCTTATGGGTTTACTGGTCGGACCATCCCATCCGGCTCGCAATTGCAAAAAACTTTCCAGTCGCTGAATCCCTAGCTCCCCTAATACCGCCTTAGCGGAGGGGCCGATCCTGTCATGCAACCCTCCAGCGAGAACAGTGGATGACTGAGGGGTAGCATCAGTGGTGGCGTTGGCAGGGTAAATATGCCGTACATGAGACGGGCATTCGGCCGCCACGCTAGGTGGCGTCAGCAGACTAAAGGCTATTACTGTGGCAGTAGCAGCCCCATACAACCTTTCAGGCATTCGGTGGATGCAATCATTCATAAGTAGGCCCGAGCGTCATTACGGCCTCGTCGGTCAAACATTCAAAGAAGACCTCTTTGTTAACACGACGTACCCGATCCAGTTGGTCAGACAGAGAGTCCGCAAACTCTCCGAGCTCCTGCTGTTCCACCGGCTGGACTGTGTCGATATCGATCAACGATCCCTCCTCCGCAGCCTGACCTTGTGCCTGAACTATGGCGCCACCGATGAGTTGAACAATAGTTACCAAGCCATTGTTCCGAATTTCGGTCCGCATATGAGTGGTTCGCATATCTAATTCAAGACCGCCCACGCGAAGGTTCCAAGCCAGTGCGTTCTGAGGGTTTGGTTCCTCATTTGCTTTCAGGACGTTCAAATATTTGATGGAGAGGCGCTCAATTCCGGAAATCAGCTTGGACGCGAGAAGATCGTTGAAGACCTCAGTGATTAGATCCTTGAAACGAAGCCATCCAAGGTAAGGGGCGGGATTGGTCACCGCCACCGAGCGTTCACCAATCATTACCAGAACACCCTTGAACTTGAAGCGTACTCGCGGAACATAGGCCAATTCGGGGTCAATCATACGCATTGGCTCAGGGAACATCGCCGCCGGTAGCTGTTGAAGCTCGGAGACATCACCAGGGTGCTTTGCTAGTAGGTAGCCGGGGAAAACCGTGTTCAACGCTACTTGACTGGTAACGCGCAGCTGGCATGTGGCTTCGACAAGAGGTTCCCTGTTGAGCTTCACCGGCAAGCGTTTGGGCATGTGAATTGTCCATTTGGTGATAGGCGCAAAGGCGCTCAAAGCGTAACACAAGAGTGCATTCACGCAGTCAACTATCTAGCAAAAACACTAGCAATTTAGCCTTGTGCCTCACGTGCGCGAGTGCTGCTGTGCCAATACGGATCAGGCCACCTCGCGATGTTAACTTGGGGAATTTGGCCGCATCGAGTCTACTCCTCTATGGCTTCGCCACCCGGTTTCCTTAGGTTTTCGGCGTCTCCAAGGCACGCTTCCTCCAACTTCCGTTCCTGGCTGTAGCGCCCTAGGGGAGGGAGATCCCACTTATTAGGGCCGTCCAACTCACCCCAATCGCAACAACTTCCGCACCGCCGGCAAATTTCTCCGGCTCACTTCAGGCGCCAGCTCAGTGCCTTCCAGCCGTGCCAACGCACGGCCATCCGGCAAGATTTTCAGCCCCAGCAAGCGAGCCGGCGGCACCAGGCAGTTGCGGTGCAGGCGCAGCAGTTGCTCGGGATAGGTTTCCTCCAGCTGGCGCAGCGATTCCTCGATCAGCAATTCCCCTCCCTGATGTTGCACGACCACGTATTTCTCTTCGGCCAGCAGGCAGATCACTTCGTCGAGCGCGATGCGCACGGGTGCGCCGCGGAGGCGGCCGTGGAGGAAGGTGGTGCGTTCGCGGGGTTGTTCGGCCAGCCGTCGTTGGGCGCGTTGCAGGGCTTCGCGCAGGCGGTCGAGGCGTACGGGTTTGAGCAGGTAGTCGACGGCGCCCAGTTCGAAGGCCTGCAGTGCATGGGCTTCGTAGGCGGTGCAGAAGATGATCAGTGGCCGCGAGCGTCCGGCCAGTCGGCCGGCCAGGGCGGTGCCGCTGAGTGCGGGCATGTTGATGTCCAGCAGCAGCACGTCGGGCTGCAGTTCGCCCAGCACGGCCAGCGCGGCTTCGCCGTCGGCCACGCTGCCGACCAGTTCGCAGCCGTCGCATTCGGCCAGCAGTGCGGCCAGGCGGGCGCGTGCCAGCGGTTCGTCGTCGACGATCAGTACGCGGGTCATGCGGCTGGCCCCGGCAGGTGCAGGGTCACCACGAACTGGTCACCGCGCGGGCCGGCCTCGAAGCGGGCGCGCGGGCCGTAGTGGTAGGCGATGCGCTGGCGCACGCTGTCCAGGCCGTGGCCGTTGCCCGGTTCCGGCGGTGTGGTGGGCAGGGGGTTGATGATTTCGACCATGACGCCAGCGCCTTCGCGGGCGCCGCGCAGCACCACCTCGCCGCCCGCGCGCAGCGGCTGGATGCCGTGGCGCACGGCGTTTTCCACCAGCGGTTGCAGCAGCAGCCGCGGCAGCGGGAAATCGGCCGGCAGCTCATCCAGCTGGCGCACCACGCGCAGGCGCTCGGCCAGGCGCCATTGCTCGATGGCCAGGTAGCGCTCGATCAGCGCCAGCTCTTCGCCCAGCGTGCCGGTGTCGGTGTCGTGCTGGCCCAGCGCGGCGCGGAACAGTTCGCACAGGTCTTCCACGGTGCGTTCGGCGGCGGCCGGGTCGACCCGGATCAGGGCCGCCACGGTATTCATGCTGTTGAACAGGAAGTGCGGCCGGATGCGCGCCTGCAACGCACCCACCTGCGCCCGCGTCACCGCGGCCAGCCGCGCCTGCCACTGCGCCAGCACGTAGAAATAGCGCAGCATCGCCGCGCCCAGCAGCGCGGCGATGACGGCGTTGTCGCGCACGAACGCACCCATCGACGCGGTGATGAAAGGCATTTGCAGCGAGGCGTCGAGCCAGTGCACGGCCGCGCTGGCGGCCACCACGATCAGCATGATCAGCAGCCACGCGCCGAGGTACGGCCAGCGGCCCGGCAGGCGTTGCAGCCACGGCCGCGATTTGCACAGAAGCACCGCGATCACCAGCGCCAGCCAGCTGACGAACAGCACCGCCACGCTGTAGCCGGACCAGCCGCGCGTCTGCCCGGGCGCCAGCCACATCACGGTCACCGTCAGCGCGCCCACCACGAACCAGGCGAACACCGCCGGCAGCCGGCAGAAGTCCGGCAAGGGGCTGGCTTCGGGGCGGCGGGCGGGCGGTTCGCGCATCAGGCGAGTATGCCGCACCGCGCGGGTCAGGCCAGCCGCGCGCCCAGCCACTGGCGCAGGTCGGCGATCTCCTGGGCGCAGACCGAATGCGGCATCGGGTAGCTGTGCCAGTCCACCGTGTAACCCAGCGACAACAACAGATCGCGCGAATCCACGCCGCGCTGGTACAACACCACCGGATCGGCGCTGCCATGGCCCCAGAAGATCGGCGTGGCGCCGTTGGCCAGATGGCGTTCGGCGGCCAGCAGGCTGGATATCGGCACGTAGGTGGACAGCGCCACGATGCCGGCGAGCTTGCGCGGATGGCGCAGACCGGCGCTGAGCACGATCGCGCCGCCTTGCGAGAAGCCGACCAGGAAGATGTTTTCATCCGCCACGCCGCGCGCGTTCTCGCGGGCGATCAGCGCCTCGACGGCGGCGATCGACACGCGAATCCCCGCCTCGTCCTGCGGCGCCCGCGCGTCGAAACCGTGGATGTCGTACCAGGCGCGCATCGGCACGCCGCCGTTGATCGTCACCGGCTGCACCGGCGCATGCGGAAACACGAAGCGCAGCGCCGGCCAATCCTTCGCCACCAGCTCCGGCACGATCGGCGCGAAGTCGTTGCCATCCGCACCCAGGCCGTGCAGCCAGATGATGCTGTGGGTGGGGTTGGCGGCGGTTTCGTGTTCGACGGTGGGCAGCAGGGACATGGCATCGATCGGCGGTGGAAGACGGGCAGCATCGTAGCAGTCGCCCGGCGCCCGCCCGGACCGTTCGCGATGCTTGTGCGGCGTAGCACCACACCGCCCGCTCGTTGCCTCAACTACCCCGCGACGCTAAAGTGGCTCGGTTCAGGTGTCCCGACGGCTTCACGCCGAAGGGATGAAACGGGAAGCCGGTGCGTGGTGTTGATCACCGCAAGGCCGGCGCTGCCCCCGCAACGGTAAGCGAGAATCGTCGATCAGCGAATGCCACTGTGCTTGCACGGGAAGGCGCTGTTCGAGGCAGGTTTCCCCTGCCACTCGTGAGCCCGGAGACCGGCCTGCACGATTCCTGGTGGCTCGCGGTGGGCGAGGCCGAACAGTCGTGTCGGCGCTCGCCTGCCCGTTGTTCCGTCCCCTCCTTCTTCGCCACCGGCTCATTGACGCAAAGAGCCGTGCGCGGGCGCGCGGCGGAGAAATGCCTGTGGAACACACGTACATGAAACGCACCCTGCTGGCCGCCGCGCTGCTGGCCGCATCGATGGCGGCGCAAGCCGATGCGGGCCGGCCCGATCCCGTGGGCACGGAGAACCTGGACGCGGTGATCGTCACCGCCACGCGTACCGCGATCACCGTCGACGAATCGCTGGCCGCGGTCAGCGTGATCAACCGCGAGGACATCGACCGGCTGCAACCGCTGACCGTCACCGACCTGCTGACCGGCCTGCCGGGCGTGAGCCTGGGCAACCTGGGTGGCCTGGGCCAGCAGACGTCGCTGTTCATGCGCGGCACCAATGCGACCCATGTGCTGCTGCTGGTCGATGGCGTGCGGGTGGGTTCCGTCACCGCGGGCCTGGCCGCGTTCGAGCAGATTCCGGTGGAACAGATCGACCACGTCGAAGTGGTGCGCGGGCCGCGCTCCAGCCTCTACGGCGCCGATGCGATCGGCGGCGTGATCCAGATATTCACCCGCCACGGCCAGCCCGGCGGCGGCCTGCAACCGTCCTTCAGCCTCACCACCGGCAGCAACAACCTGTTGCGCGGGCAGGCGGGCTTGTCCGGCGGCGACGAGCACGCCTGGTACAACATCGGCGTGGGCGCGCAGTACACCCGCGGCATCAACAGCTGCCGCATCGGTGCGGCCGAGGCCTTCACCGCCTGCTACATCGATGAGCCCGACCGCGACGGCAACCGCAACAAGAACCTCACCGCCAGCGGCGGCTACCGCTGGGACAACGGCGCCGAACTCTCCGGCACCTGGCTGCGCAACCTGGGCGAGGTCGAGTTCGACGGCAGCTACCAGAACCGCAGCCGCACCCTGCAGCAGGTGACCGGCGGGCGTTTCAGCATCAACCCCACCGACGCCTGGAAAACCACGCTGAACCTGGGCCAGAACCTGGACCGATACGACAGCTACGAGAACCAGGATTTTCGCGGTTACATCGGCTCGCGCCACGACCAGGCCGGCTGGCAGAACGACATCACCGTGGCGCCCAACCAACTGCTGACCGTGGGCCTCGACTGGCAGGGTGAGCGCGTCGACAGCGACACCGGCTACCTCGACACCCGCCGCAACAACACCGCTGGCTACGCGCAATACCAGGGCAACTTCGGCCGCCAGGAAATCCAGCTCTCGGCGCGCCGCGACCACAACGGCCAGTTCGGCAACCACAACACCGGCGGCGCCGCCTGGGGTTACCGTTTCGACCACGGCCTGCGCCTCTCGGCCAGCTACGGCACCGCCTTCCACGCGCCCACCTTCAACGATGTCTATTACCCCTACGGCAGCGGCAACCCCGACCTGAAACCGGAAGAATCACGCAGCGTCGAACTCGGCCTCAACCAGCGCCTGACCCACTGGAACTGGGGCATCAACGCCTACCAGACCCACATCGACCAGATGATCGCGCTGGACAGCAACTACTTCCCGCTGAACATCAGCAAGGCCCGCATCCGCGGTGTGGAAGGCCAGCTGGGCATCGACCTCGCCGGCTGGCAAGTGCAGGGCTACCTGACCTGGCTGCAGCCGCGAAACGAGGACGGCGGCCCGAACGACGGCAAGTTGCTGATGCGCCGCCCGCAACGCACCGCCCGGCTGGATGTCGACCGTAGCTTCGGCGCGTTCGGCCTGGGTGCCACCCTCAACGCCCGCAGCCACAGCTACGCCGACGCCGGCAACCGACAAGCCGTGCCCGGCTATACCACCACCGACCTGCGCGCCAGCTACCACTTCACCCCCGACTGGCAACTGGAAGCCCGCCTGGCGAACGCCTTCGACCGCGACTACGAAACGGTCTGGTACTACAACCAGCCGGGGCGGAGTTTCTTTTTGACGGTGCGGTATAGCCCTGCGATGCGGTGATGCCCCTGCTTGGCTCCCTCTGTAGGAGCGACTTCAGTCGCGACGCTTTTGCTCTTGAATATGGCTCTAGAAAAGAGCTTTCGATCGCCTTTGGCGCTCGAGTTACTTTCTCTTTGCGTGGCCAAAGAGAAAGTAACCAAAGAGAAAGGCCACCCCACTTGGCGCTTGCCGGGCATCCATGCCCGGCAAGTCCGTGAGTCGGGGCCGGGCTTTTCGGGCGGGCTCCTGCCCGCGCGAAAAGGCGTTGCCATCCCTGGCAACGCCCGCTACGCGGCCTGTCGACCCCGCCTCACCGCCGCACAGGGGCCCCGGGTAGAGCAGCGGGCCATCCTGGCCCGCACTCGGGATGGAGCCAGAGCAAGGTCGAGAGCAAAAGCAAAAGCAAAAGCAAAAGCACCGCCGCCAGCCCAACCGTTCTCCCTGAGCGTAGGCCGAAGGCCTAAGTCGAGAGTCGAAAGGCCCCGCAAACCTCACCCTTCGACTTCGCCGCTGCGCGGCTACGCTAAGGGTGATCGGACGGTGAGGGAAAGAGCAAAACGTCACGCGGCGACGCTCTCGCAGCGGCGCAGCCGCTGCGCACCGAGTGCGCGCCACGATGGCGCGCTGCTCTACCCGGGGCCCCTCTGAAGCGGCGGGCGGGCGAAGGAAAAGCCCGCAGGGTGGTCCGCATGGATGCGAACCAGTTTGGCGTCAGTCCATGGATGGACTGTCGACAAACCCCGTAGCCCGACCGCGGACCTTGCGGGCACGATGCCCGCAAGGCGCGGAAGCGGGGTGGCCTTTCTCTTTGGTTACTTTCTCTTTGGCCACGCAAAGAGAAAGTAACTCGAGCGCCAAAGGCGATCGAAAGCTCTTTTCTAGAGCCATATTCAAGAGCAAAAGCGTCGCGACTGAAGTCGCTCCTACAGACGGCCAAAAAAAGAACAAGAGCATCGCGCACAGGGTGCGCTCCTACAAAAGAAGGTCGCGGCTCGGTAGGCCCATGCCATCCGGCAGGGCCGACTTCAGGCACATCGCGGTGGGCCATGGCAGCGGCTATCCTTGCCCGCCACGGAGAGCCCATGAATATCTTTGCGCCCATGATCCGCCGACCGATCGGCACCTCGCTGCTGGCGATCGGGTTGATATTGGCGGGGAGCTGGGCTTACCAACTGCTGGGCGTGGCCGCGCTGCCGTCGATGGATCTGCCGGTGGTGATGGTGTCGGCCAACATGCAGGGCGCCAGCGCGCAGACCATGGCAGCCACGGTCGCGGCGCCGCTGGAGCGGCATCTGGGGCGCATTCCCGGGGTCAAGGAGATGTACTCCAACAGCACCGAGGGGCGCACCTTCGTGCGGTTGCAGTTGTATATGGGGCGCAGCGCGGACAAGGCCGCCAGCGACGTGCAGGCGGCGATCAATGCCGCCGCGGTCGACCTGCCCACGCACATGGACAACCCGCCGCAATACTTCAAGGCAGACACCACCCAGGTGCCGGTGATCCTGGTGTCGCTGACCTCCACCGGGCTGCCGCCGGACAAGCTGTACGACCTCACCAACACCTTGCTCAGCCCGGCGGTGGCGCAGATCCCCGGCGTGGCCCAGGTGGAGGTGTTCGGCGGCACGGCGCACGCCGTGCGGGTGACGCTGGATACCGGTGCGCTGGCGGCCAAGGGGCTCACCACCAACGACGTGGCGAACGCGCTGCGGGCGGCCAATGTCACCTCGCCGCAGGGCATCATCAGCGATGGCCACACGCAGATGACGGTGTCGGCCAACGACGCGCTGCAGGACCCGGCCGAATTCGGCAACCTGCTGATCGCGATGAAAAACGGCATGCCGGTGCGGCTGTCCGACGTGGCCACGGTAGCCTCCGGGCCGGAGGATCAATACCAGGCCGCCTGGTTCAACGGCCAGCGCGCGGTGATGATGCAGGTGACCAAGCGGCCGGAGGCGAACGCGGTGGCCACCGCCGCCGCGGTGCGCGACCAGCTGCCGGCGTTCCGCGCGATGCTGCCGGCCGATGTCACCATCACGCCGATCCTTGACCTCACCCAGACCACCAAATCCGCGCTGCATGAAGTGCAGTTCACGCTGGTTATCAGCGTCGTGATGGTGGCGCTGGTGATGCTGATCTTCCTGCGCCGCCTCGGCCCCACCCTGATCGCCCTGCTCAGCGTGCCGCTGTCGCTGGCCGGCGCGTTCGTGGCGATGTGGGCGTTCGGTTACACCTTGAACCTGCTGTCGCTGGTGGCGCTGGTGCTGTGCATCGGCTTCGTGGTGGACGACGCGATCGTGGTGATCGAGAACATCGTGCGCCACATGGAAAACGGCCAGCAACCGCTGCCGGCCGCGCTGATCGGGGTGCGCGAGATCGGCTTCACCGTGTTGTCGATCACCTTGTCGCTGGTGGCGGTGTTCGCGCCGCTGCTGTTCGGCAACAACATGCTGGTGATGCTGCTGCGCGAGTTCTCGGTGACGCTGACCGCCGCGATCGTGATCTCGGCGCTGGTGTCGCTGACGCTGACGCCCGCGCTGTGCGGCCGCTTTCTCACCCTGGAGCATGCCGGCGAAAAGCCGCTCAACCGCATCCAGCGCGCGTTCGAGCGCTTCGACCGCTGGCTGCACCGCGTCTACGAGCGTGCGCTGGACTGGGCCATGCACCACCGCCGGCTGATGCGCTGGCAACCGCTGCTGTTGCTGGTGGCGACGGTGGTGCTGGGCATGGCGGTGGTGAAGACCGCCGGTGGCACCTTCATGCCCGAAGAGGACACCGGCGCGCTCAACGGCAACATCAGCGCCGACGCCAACATCTCGCCGCAGCTGATGGCCGAGCGGGTGAAGCAGGCGGCGGCGATCGTGCAGGCGGACCCGGCCGTGCTGGATGTGTCGTCCATGCTGGGCCGCAACGGCGGCGCGGTGGGCAACAACGGCCGCATGTGGATCGACCTGAAGCCGCTGGGTGAAGGTCCGGGCCATCGTCGCGACAGTTCGAAAGTGGTGCTGGAACGGCTCAGCAAGCAGTTCGAGGTGTTGCCCGACATGAAGGTGCAGTTGCGCACCCTGCAGTTCATGGGCGGCGGTGGCGGCAACAACGAGGGCGCGCAGCACAGCTTCCAGATGATCAGCAAGGATGGCGGCGACCTGCAGCCGTGGGCGCTGAAGATGGTGCAGCAGATGCGCAAGTCGAAAGAGCTGCGCGACGTGGGCAGCGAATTCGACGAGGTGGGCAAGCAGCAGATGCTGAAGGTGGACCACGACGCCGCAGCGCGCCTGCACGTGAACATGGGCATGGTCGATACGGCGCTGAACAACGCGTTCGGCCAGCGCATGGTGTCGACCATCTATTCCGACATCAACGAATACCACGTGGTGCTGACCAGTGCCGGCGCGCAGTCGCTGAGCCCGGCCGCGCTGCTGGACACGCGCGTGCGCAACGCGCAGGGGCGGTTGATCCCGCTGTCCGCGATCGCCCGCATCGAGCCCAACATCAGCCCGTCCGGCGTGGTCCACCAGGATCAGCTGGAAGCCACCGACATCAGCTACAACCTGCCCGCCGGCGTGCCCGAAAGCCATGGCATCGACCTGGTCAACCAGGCCGCGCTGGCGATCCACCTGCCCGGCGGCATCCGGCTGAAGTTCGGCGGCACCGACGAGGAGCTGCAGGATCTGCAATCCAACGGCGGCACCTTGCTGCTGGGCGCGATCCTGGCGATGTACATCGTGCTGGGCATTCTCTACGAGAGCCTGGGCCACCCGCTGACCATCCTGTCCACCTTGCCGGCGGCCGGCGCGGGCGCGTTCTTGGCGATGTTGGTGACGCAGACCCAGCTCAGCCTGATGGCGATCATCGCGATATTGATGTTGATCGGCATCGTGAAGAAAAACGCGATCCTGATGGTGGATTTCGCGCTGGTGGCGCAGCGCGAGCGCGGGCTGTCCGCGCCCGAGGCGATCCGCGAGGCGGCGCTGGTGCGCTTTCGCCCGATCACCATGACCACGCTGGTGGCGATGGGTGCGGCGTTGCCGCTGGCGATCGGTTTTGGCGTGGGTTCGGAGATGCGCCAGCCGCTGGGCGTGGCGATCGTGGGCGGCCTGCTGGTGTCGCAGTTGCTGACCCTGCTGAGCACGCCGGCGATCTACCTGTGGGGTCACGACCGCAAGCTGCGCAAGGCCGCACGCAAGGCGCGCAAGGCGGAGAAGAAGCGCCTGCGCGCGGGTTTGGCGGCCAGTGCGTCGTAAACCGCGTGCCGGTCCTGGGGAGGTCTGATGGATCAGCTTTTGCTCGTCATCCCAGCGAAGGCTGGGATCCAGTGCCTCCAGGCCCTTCAACGCAAAGGCCCTGGATTCCTGCGTTCGCAGGAATGACGGGCGAGGTCGAAGCTTTCCCGGGAACCCGAGTGGCAGAAACTTTCGCGCGGCGGGCATCCACGCGCAGGCCGTCGTCGGTAATATCCCTGCGCATGCCTGCATCCCTTCTCGCCGCCAACCGCCGCCGTTCCCGTCCATCGACGACCTCGCGCGGTGACGCACGGCGGTGCGCATGAACGTGTTCGCGCCGATGGTGCGTCGCCCGGTGGGCACCTCGCTGCTGGCGATCGGGCTGATGCTGGGTGGCCTGTGGGCGTACCTGTTGTTGGGCGTGGCGGCGTTTCCGTCGATCGAGTTTCCCGGCGTGGTGGTGTTCGCGCAGATGCCCGGCGCCAACGCGCAAACCATGGCCAGCACCGTGGTGGCGCCGCTGGAGCGGCACCTGGGGCGGATTCCCGGCGTGCGCCAGATGTATTCCAGCGCCAGCGAGGGCGGCGCGCAGATCCAGATCCTGTTCGAGATGGATCGCACCGCCGACAAGGCCGCCCGCGACGTGCAGGCGGCGATCAACGCGGCCGCCGCCGACCTGCCCGCGGGCATGCCCAGCCCGCCGGGCTACTTCAAGTTCGACACCTCGCAGATCCCGGTGCTGCTGGTGTCGCTGACCTCCACCAGCCTGGCCCCCGACCAGCTCTACGACCTCACCGACACCTTGCTGAAACCGGCCGTGGCGCAGATCCCCGGCGTGGCCCAGGTGCAGGTGTCCGGCGGCGCGCCGCATGCGGTGCGGATCGCGCTGAACAGCGCCGCGCTGGCGCGCAAGGGCATCACCAGCAACGACGTGGCCAACGCGCTGCGGGCGGCCAACGTCACCTCGCCGCAAGGCATGCTCAGCAACGGCGCCGCCCAGATGACGGTGAGCGCCAACGACGCGCTGCACACCGTGGCCGATTTCGCCCCGCTGGTGATCGCCAGCCGCGACGGCGTGCCGGTGCGGCTGTCCGACGTGGCCACCATCAGCGGTGGCCAGCAGGATCAGTACGCGGCGGCCTGGTTCAACGGCCAGCGCGCCGTGACCATGCAGATCAGCAAGCGCTCGGAGGCGAACGCGGTGGCCACGGTGAACGCCATCCGCGCCGCCCTGCCGGGCTTCAGCCACCTGATGCCGGCCGACGTGGAAATCCACCCGATCTTCGACCTCACCCCCACCACCGAATCGGCGTTGGAAGAGGTGGAGATTGCGCTGCTGATGAGCATCGTGATGGTGGCGCTGGTGATGCTGGTGTTCCTGCGCCGGCTGCGGCCCACGGTGATCGCGATGTTCAGCGTGCCGCTGTCGCTGGCCGGTGCGTTCGTGGTGATGTGGATGCTGGGCTTCACCCTCAACATCTTCTCGCTGGTGGCGCTGGTGCTGTGCGTGGGCTTCGTGGTGGACGACGCGATCGTGGTGATCGAGAACATCGTGCGCCACATGGAGCGCGGCATGGCGCCGCTGCCGGCCGCGCTCACCGGCGTGCGCGAGATCGGCTTCACGGTGGTGTCGATCACCTTGTCGCTGATCGCCGTGTTCGGGCCGATGGTGTTCGGCAACAACATGTTCACCATGCTGATGCGCGAGTTCTCGGTCACCCTGATCGCCACCATCGTGATCTCGGCGCTGGTCTCGCTGACGCTGACGCCGGCCCTGTGCGGCGCCTGGCTGGCGCACGAGTCCGGCACGCGCACGCCGGGCCGGCTGGAGCGCATGGCCGAGCGCTTCGACGGCAGCCTGCTGCGCATCTACGAACGCGCGCTGGACTGGGCCATGCACCATCGGCGGGTGATGCGCTGGCAACCGATCCTGCTGCTGGTGCTGACCGTGGTGCTGGCGGTAGTGGTGGCCAAGACCGCCGGCGGCAGCCTGATGCCGAAGGAGGACACCGGCCTGCTGCAGGCGCAGATCACCGCCGACGCCAACATCTCGCCGACCCTGCTGGCCGAACGCACGCAGGCGATGGCCGCGGTGCTGCAGGCCGACCCGGCGGTGCTGGACGTCTCCACCATTCTCGGCGGCAACAACAACAATGGCGCGGTGGGCAACCAGTCCACGCTGTTCGTGGATCTGAAGCCGCTGGGCGACGGCCCCGACGACCGCCACGAACCGGGCCAGGCCGTGGTGGACCGGCTGGACAAGTATTACAAGCAGGTCAGCGACCTCGACGTGACGCTGACCACGGTGCAGTTCATCGGCGGCGGCGGCCCCGGCGGCGGCGCCAAGGGCCAGTATGCGTTCCAGCTCAGCAGCACCGCCGGCCTGCCGCTGCAGCAACCGACGCTGCGACTGGCGCAGGTGATGCGCGGCATGAAGCAATTCCGCGACGTCAGCACCAGCTTCGACAGCATCGGCCGGCAGCAGCTGCTGCAGGTGGATCGCGACGCCGCCGGCCGCCTGCACGTGAGCATGGGCCAGATCGATTCGGCGCTGTACAACGCGTTCGGCCAGAACCAGATCTCCACCATCTATTCCGACATCAACCAGTACCGCGTGGTGCTCACCGCCGATGCCGAGCAGTCACTGAGCCCCGCCAACCTGCTCAACACCTACGTGCGCAACACGGAAGGCAAGATGATTCCGTTGTCGGCGCTGGCGCACATCGAACCGCACATCGCGCCGGTCACCATCAACCACTACAACCAGCTCGAATCGGCCTCGATCAACTACAACCTGGCCAAGGGCCTGACCCAGACCGACGGCCTGAAATACGTCGACCAGGCCATCTTCGCCGCCGGCCTGCCCGCCGGCGTGCAGAAAAGCTACACCGGCGACAACCAGAACCTGATGGACGCGCTCAACAATGGCCTGCTGATGCTGCTGGCGGTGATCCTGGTGATGTACGTGGTGCTGGGCGTGCTGTACGAAAGCCTGATCCACCCGCTGACCATCCTGTCCACGCTGCCGGCCGCCGGCATGGGCGCGTTCCTGGCGATGCTGGTCACCCACACCCAGCTCACCATGATGTCCGCCATCGCGGTGCTGATGCTGATCGGCATCGTGAAGAAAAACGCGATCCTGATGGTCGACTTCGCCCTCGTCGCCGAACGCGAACACGGCCGCTCACCACCCGAAGCGATCCGCGAAGCCGCCCTGGTCCGCTTCCGCCCCATCACCATGACCACCCTGGTGGCCATGGGCGCCGCCCTGCCGCTGGCCATCGGCTTCGGCTACGGCTCGGAAATGCGCCAGCCGCTGGGCATCGCGATCCTCGGCGGGTTGTTCGTGTCGCAACTGCTGACGTTGTTGAGTACGCCGGCGATTTATCTGTGGAGCCATGACCGCAGGGAGCGCAAGGCGGCGCGAAGGGAGCGCAAGGCTGAGAAGAAGCGGCAGAAGTTGTTGCGGCTGGGTGCGCGGGCGGGTGGTTCGGCTTGAGTCGGGGATCTCGCAGCACTTCGACTTCGCCGTCCGGCGGACGGCTACGCTCAGTGTGATCGGATGAGGGAACCCGACATCGACCGAACGAACCTCCACCGTTCTCCCTGAGCGTCGGCCGCGCAGCGGCCAGAGTCGAAGGGCATGCCGCCTCGACATCATGCTTTTGGACGGCCAATCCCACGTTTGGCTCAATCCATCACGCCCCTCAATAGAACGAAGAATCCGCGCTTGTGGCAGCATCAACTGTTTTCGACGCGCAGGAAGGCTCCATGGTGTTCGCGATACTCGGTTACGGCCGCTTCGGCCAGGCGTTTGCCGATCTGCTGGCGCGGGCGGGGCATGAGGTGCGTATCCATGATCCGCAGGCCGAGGTGCCGGCCGCGCTGGCGGCGGCGTCGATGGTCGCCGCCATCGATGGCGCGGACTGGGTGGTGCTGGCGATGCCGGTGCCGCGGATGGCGGAGGCGCTGGCCGCGCTGAAGCCGCATCTGGGCGCTGGGCACACCGTGATCGACGTGGGCAGCGTGAAACTGCACCCCTGCGCGCTGATGGACGAGCAACTGGGTGATGCGATACCGCACGTGGGCACGCACCCGTTGTTTGGCCCGCTCAGCCTGGCGCGGGGCGAGCGGCCGTTGCGCACGGTGGTGTGCGCCAGCGCGCGGCATCCGCAGGCGGCCGAGCGCACGCGCGCACTGTTCCGCGAGCTGGGTTGCGAGGTGATCGACCAGGACCCGGCCACGCATGACCGGCACATGGCGCATACCCACGCGCTGGCGTTTTTCCTGGCCAAGGGGCTGATCGAGATCGGCGTGGACGACGACCTGTCGGTGACGCCGCCGTCGTTCCAGGGCCTGAAGAACATGCTGGCGGCGGTGCGCGGCGATGCCGGGCATCTGTTTGCCGCGATCCAGCAGGAGAACCCGTTCGCCGCCGAGGCGCGGGCGCAGTTGCTGGGGGCCTTGCAGCGCATCGACCGGCAGCTTGCCAGTGCGGATGACGACAGTTTGGCGATTCCGGTGCGGAAGCAGGATGCCTGACCCTCACCGGTGGGAGCGACTGTAGGAGCGACTTCAGTCGCGACGCCTTTCGTCCAACCGAACCAAAAGCGTCGCGGCTGAAGCCGCTCCTACAAGGGCAGGCTCAGACTTTCGCGAACACCAGCGTGCCGTTGGTCCCGCCAAAGCCGAAGCTGTTGGACATCACCGTAGTCAGCTTCGCGTCGCGGCTTTCGCGCACGATCGGGAAGCTTTCGGCCAGCGGATCCAGCTCGGTGATGTTGGCGGAGGCGGCCACGTAGTTCTCGTTGAGCATCAGCAGGCTGTAGATCGCCTCGTGCACGCTGGCGGCGCCCAGCGAATGGCCGGTGAGGGCCTTGGTCGAGGACAGCGGCGGTACCGCGTCGCCGAACACTTCGCGCACCGCTTTCAGCTCGACCACGTCGCCCACGGGCGTCGAGGTGCCGTGGGTGTTGAGGTAGTCGATCGGGCCACTGACATTGGCCATGGCCATCTGCATGCAGCGCACCGCGCCCTCGCCCGAGGGCGCGACCATGTCGCCGCCGTCGGAGGTGACGCCGTAACCGACCAGCTCGGCCAGGATGTTGGCGCCGCGGGCACGCGCGTGTTCGTACTCCTCCAGCACCAGCATGCCGCCGCCACCGGCGATGACGAAGCCGTCGCGGCTGACGTCGTACGGGCGCGAGGCCGATCCGGGCGTGGCGTTGTAGCTGGTGGAGAGCGCGCCCATCGCGTCGAACTGCGAGGTCATGCCCCAGTGCACTTCCTCGCCGCCAC
The DNA here is from genome assembly GCF_042655685.1 of Rhodanobacter ginsenosidimutans. NCBI lineage: Bacteria > Pseudomonadati > Pseudomonadota > Gammaproteobacteria > Lysobacterales > Rhodanobacteraceae > Rhodanobacter > Rhodanobacter ginsenosidimutans. Next base: position 168,293 of record NZ_JBHSMM010000001.1, read on the forward strand.
CGGCGAAGACGATGTCCTGCGCGCCGTGGCGGATCAGGTCCGCCGCCGCGCCGATGCAGTGCGCCGAGGTGGCGCAGGCGGCGGAGATGGAATAGCTGAGGCCCAGGATGCCGAAGCCGGTGGCCAGCGTGGCCGACACGGTGGAGCACATCGTGCGCGGCACCATGTACGGGCCGATCTTGCGCACGCCCTTGTTGCGCAGCAGGTCGCCGGTTTCGATCTGCCACTGCGGCGAGCCGCCGCCGGAGCCGGCGATGACGCCGGTGCGCGGGTTGCTGACCTGTTCGGCGGAGAGGCCCGCGTTGGCGATCGCGTCACGCATCGACACATACGCATAGGCCGCCGCATCGCCCATGAAGCGCTTCAGCTTGCGGTCGATCTCGGCCACCAGGTCGATCTCGGGCACGCCGGCCACATGGCTGCGCAGGCCCAGCTCCACGTAATCGGGAACGGCGCGGATGCCGCTGCGGCTGTCGCGCAGGGCCGACGAAACCGTCGCCCCGTCGTTGCCCAGGCACGACACCACACCCATACCGGTCACTACAACACGACGCATCTCAAAAACCCTCGGTGGACTGGAACAGGCCGACGCGCATGTTGTCGGCGGCGTAGATCAGGCGGTCGTCGACGAACGTCTTGCCATCGGCGATCACCAACCGCAGCTTGCCGCGCATCACCCGGCGGATATCGATCTCGTAACGCAGCTTCTTGGCGGTGGGCAGCACCTGGCCGGTGAACTTCACCTCGCCCACGCCCAGCGCGCGGCCCAGGCCCGGCTCACCCAGCCACGGCAGGTAGAAACCGCTGAGCTGCCACATGCCGTCGAGCCCCAGGCAGCCGGGCATCACCGGATCGCTCTCGAAGTGGCAGGCGAAAAACCACAGGTCGGGGCGGATATCCATCTCGGCCTGGATCACGCCCTTGCCGTAGGCGCCGCCTTCGGTGGAGATGTGGGTGATGCGGTCGAACATCAGCATCGGCGGCAAGGGCAGGCGGGCGTTGCCGGGGCCGAACATTTCGCCACGGGCACAAGCCAGCAGTTGATCGTGATCTAACGAGGAAGGACGCGTCATGAAAAGCTCATCAGTGGAGGAAGCCGGAGTGAAGTGCGCGCATGCAGGCCACAGCTACCGGTCAAACCGTATGGTGACAGGGGCACGCCGATTCGCACAATGCGACACACGGTAGCGGGTGGGGTCATAACGGGGCGTCAAGAAGCTGGGTGGCTTCCCCGCGGCGTGTCCCCCTCTCCCTGCCCTCTCCCCGCAGGGGAGAGGGGATTACGGTTTCTTTGTGGCGCTGAGGTTTGGCGCTCAAACGGTCACTCTGGTGTCCATGCGCCGGCCGCCAGCTTCAACAGATGCTGGCGCACGTCGGTCGGCCACTTCGCCGTCAGTTCTGCGAAACGCTCCCGTTCGCCGCGGTACAGCGCCCGCGATGCCTCTTCGTAACCCGCCAGGTCGCCGGCCATCACGCGCATGAAGCGGTCGGTCGCTTCTTGCGCCTGGCGTGCCCGGGCTTGCGGTTCCTGTTGGCGGGTGGCGTGTTCCACCAGGCGACGCAACGCGCCCGATACGCCGCCGGGCTGCTGGCCCAGCCAGTCCCAGTGTCGCGGCAGCAGGGTGACTTCGCGCGCCACCACGCCCAGTCGGGGACGGCCGGGGCCGCGGGCGGCGGTGGGCGCAGGCCCCGGCAGCCGTGCCATTACCTCATCCGGCGAGCCGCGGAAATCGACCTCGATCAGCTGGCTGGTGCGGTCGTCGAAAATCAGGATCGAACCGGCGGCACCCGCGTCGAGCGCCAGCTTGGTGGCGCGAACGACCTCGGCCAGGGGGCCGCGGGCGATCAGGTGGCGATCGTCGAAGGCGCTGCAGGTCACGTCGTCGGTAGGCACCATGAGTTTGATCCGGGTAGAAATGTACCGGCATATTACCCGGTAAATATTCATCGTCAATATCACCCGGGCAAATCTCGTTCGTCGGGATGGACGCGCACCCGCGCCGGCTTGCTATCGTTACCTCTTTCAACCGACAGGAATGCCCATGCGCCTGCTGCGTCCGGCCCCCTTGCTGGCTTCGCTCGTCCTGCTTGCCGCCATGGCCCTGCCCGCGCCGGTCGCGGCGGCGGATCTGGATATCCCTCCATTGCACTACCAGCAACGCACCTTGCCGAACGGCTTGCAGGTGCTGAGCGTGGAGGACCACAGCAGTCCCAACGTGGCGGTGCAGATGTGGTACCACGTGGGTTCGAAGGATGACCCGAAAGGCCGCTCCGGCTTCGCGCACCTGTTCGAGCACCTGATGTTCAAGAGCACGCGGCACATGCAGGCCGAGCAGATGGACCGGCTCACCGAGGACGTGGGCGGCGCCAACAACGCCACCACCAGCGACGACGTCACCAATTATTTCGAGGTGGTGCCGGCCAATTACCTGCAGACGCTGCTGTGGGCCGAGGCCGAGCGGCTGTCCAGCCTCAACGTGGACGAGCCCAATTTCAAATCCGAGCGCGCCGTGGTGGAGGAGGAATATCGCCAGAGCGTGCTGGCCAACCCCTACGGCAAGCTGTTCAACGCGATCGATCCCAACTCCTACACGGTGCATCCCTACCGTCGCCCCACCATCGGCAGCATCGAGGATCTGGAAGCGGCAACGCTGCCGGACGTGATCGATTTCCACCGCACCTTCTACCGCCCCGACAACGCCACCCTGATCGTGGCGGGCGACTTCGACCCGAAGCAGCTCGATGCCTGGGTCGACCAGTATTTCGGCTGGATACCGAAGCCGGCCACGCCGATCCCGCGCGTCACCGCCACCGAGCCGAAGCGGCGCAAGAACCGCCGCGTCACCATCAGCGCGGCCACCGCGCCGCTGCCGGCGGTGGCGCTCAGCTGGCTGATTCCGCCAGCGGCCGACAGCGCCGACACCATCGCGCTGCAGGTGGCCGCCGCGCTGCTGGCTCGCGGCGACGCATCGCGGCTGTACCAGGCGCTGGTGTATCGCCACCAGGTGGCGCGCGAGGTTGATGCGGAAGCCGATGTGCGGGTGGGGCCGGGCCTGTTCCTGGCCTACGCGATCCTGGCCAGCGGCCACGCGCCGGAAGAGGCGGAAAAACTGCTGCACGAGGAAATCATCTGGCTGGCCACCCAGCCGATTCCCGCCGACGAACTGGAGCGCGCCAAGACGCTGTTGCTGACCGACGAGTTGAAACAGCGCCAGACCGCGCAAGGGCTGGCCTTCGCGCTGGGCCAGGCGGCGCTGATCGGCGGCGACGTGGCCCGCGCCAACACCGACCTGGCGGCCTTGCAGAAAGTCACCGCGAAAGACGTCCACCGGGTGCTGCAGAAATACGTCACCGGCGCGTACCACGTCACCATCGATTACCTGCCGGCGGCCAAGGTCGCCCAGCCGTCCAGCGGGGAGAGCGCGAAGTGAACCGTCCAACCAACCCTTTCCGTGCCACCCTCTTCACCGCCCTGTGTGTTGCCTTGGGCAGCGCCGTCGCGGCCGAGCCGCCGGCCACGTTCCCGACCACGCCACCGGTGCCGGGCGCCGCGCCCACGCTGACCATCCCCACCCCGACCAGCCAGACCTTGCCGAACGGCTTGCGGGTGATCAGCGTGCGCCGCGACGGCCTGCCGCTGGTCACCGCGCGACTGGTGATACGCAGCGGCGACGAGATGGACCCGCCCACGCAGGCCGGCCTGGCCGACCTCACCGCCAACCTGCTGACCAAGGGCGCCGCCGGCCTCACCGCGCCGCAGATCGCCACCGCCGCCGAAACCCTGGGGGGCTCGTTGAGCGCGGCCGCCGGTTGGGACGAAAGCGACGTGGGCATCACCGTCACCACGCCGCGCCTGCCGCAGGCGCTGGCCTTGCTGGCCAAGGTGGTGCGCCAGCCGGCCTTCGATGCGCGCGAGCTGAAACGGGCGCAGGCACAGGCCATCGACGAGGTCCGCCTCACCCTCAGCAAGCCGACGGCGCTGGCCGGGCTGGTGGCCGCGCGCGGCACCTTCGGCACCGGCGCCTATGGCCACCCGCGCAGCGGCACGCCCGCATCGATCGCCCACATCGGCCGCGCCGATGTGCAGCAATGGCACGCCGCGCTGTACCGGCCCGACAACGCCATCCTGGTCCTGGCCGGCGACATCACGCCGGCGCAGGCGCTGCAACTGGCCCAGGCCAGTTTCGGCGACTGGTCGCGGCCCGCCACGTCCTTGCCGGCCAAGCCGCCCGGCAGCGGCGAGCGTTCATTGCCGGCGGTGGTGCTGGTCAACCAGCACGGCGCCGGGCAGGCCGGTGTGGTGGCGTCGCATCCGGCACCGCCGCGCAGCGACGCCCACTATTACGACGGCCTGGTCGCCGACGCCGTGCTGGGCGGTTCGTACTCGGCGCGGTTGAACGAGGAAATCCGCATCAAGCGCGGGCTTTCCTACGGCGCGTTCAGCGAGCTGCAACCGCTGCGCAATGCCGGCGCGTGGCTGGCCTCGGCGCAAACCCGCAACCCCGCGGTGCCGCAGGTGGTGGACCTTATGCTGGCCCAGTTCCACCAACTGGGCGCCGAAAACGTACCGGACGCCGAACTGGCCGCACGCAAGGCCACCCTGATCGGCAGCTATGGCCGCAGCCTGGAAACCACCACCGGCCTGGCCACCCAGCTGGCCGAGCTGGCCGTGTACGACGTCAACCTCGGCGAGATCAGCCGCTTTCCGGACCAGGTGAACGCGGTGACGCCACGCCAGCTGCGCAAGTACGCGCACAAGCATCTGGACGCCGATGAAGCCACCGTGGTGGTGGTCGGCGACGCCAGCCAGTTCGCGGCCGCGGTGCGCAAAACCCACCCGAAGGCGGTGCTGCTGGACGCAGCGACGCTCGATCTGGATCGTGCCGATTTGGGTGCCGGCGCGGCAACGCACTGACGGTCCACGGCCTCGATCGGAGCCGCAGCGCTCGCCCGCGGCGGCTCCGATCCCTCCGCTAGACAGCCGCAAAACAGCCAGCAACGGGCCATCGCCTGTGACTACGCGTGCGCGGCAGGATATACTGCACCACGTAGTACAGTATCCACTTCCCCGTTTTTGCAGGTTCCCCATGCGTTCTATCCCCACGCTCCGCTCGGCGCTCGTGTTGCTGCCGTTGACCCTCGCCGCCCTACCTGCCACCGCCGCCCGCTGGGAATTGCAAGCCGGGCAAAGCTTTATGGACGACTACGGCGCGAATACCGTCTTCATCGAAGCGGTGTTCGCACCGCACCCGCTCGGCAACACCCGCTTCAGCTGGGCGCCCGACGTCTCCGTCGGCTGGATCGATGGTCGTGACGTGGCCCGCTTTCGCGGCAAGCGCTATACCACCCGCGACAGCATCACGCTGCTGGCCGCCGGCGTGCGGCTCTATGCCGGCGAAGGCGACGAATGGAGCCGCCGGCTGTTCCTGAGCCTGCAACCGGTGGCGCACACCGGCCGCACCCAGGCGCTGAGCAGCGTCTACGAATTCGCCACCACCGTGGGCTGGCAGGGCCAGCGTTTCAGCGTGCAGCTGCGGCACATTTCCAATGGCAGCCTGCATGAGCCGAATCGCGGCGAGACGATGGCGTTGGTGGGGGTGGCGTTCTAGATCAAGAGCGCCCTCATCCGCCCTGTCGGGCACCTTCTCCCGCAAGCGGGAGAAGGGAAAAGGTGCGGGACCGAGGCTTCCCTTCTCCCGCTTGCGGGAGAAGCTGCCGAAGGCGGATGAGGGGCTCTTCCAAGACTCAGTGCCCGCCCGCCGCCGGCCCCGCCTTGGCGCTGAACGGCGGCTTGGCCAGCCAGATCACCAGCACCAGCGCGATAAACACCCAGCCCAGCATGTGGAACACCTCGTTGAACGAGATCTGGTAGCCCTGCTGGGTGATCATGTTGTTGATCACGCTGGCGCCCGCTTGCGCGTCGCCCTGGCCCAGGCGATCCATCGCCGCCTGCGAGGTGGGGTTGAACACGTTGATGTGCTCGGCCAGTTGCTCGTGGTGGGCGACCGCGCGGCGCTCCCACAGCAAGGTGGTGATGGAGGCCGAGAAGCTGCCGCCCAGGGTGCGCAGGAAGGTGGCCAGGCCGGAGCCCGAGGCGATCTCGTTCTGCTGCAGGTCCGACAGCAGGATGGTGAGGATCGGCATGAAGAACAGCGCCACGCCCAGACCCTGCCACAGCTGCACCATCGCCACGTGGTAGAAGTCGATGCCGATGTAGAAATCGGCGCGCATGAAGCACGTCACGCCCATCACGATGAACGCCACCGAGGCCAGCAGGCGCAGGTCGACCTTGGTGGCGTACTTGCCCACGAAGAAAGTCAGCAGCACCGGAATGATGCCGAGCGGCGCGGTGGCATAGCCAGCCCAGGTGGAGGTGTAGCCCAGGTTGCGCTGCAGCCACAGCGGCACCAGCAGGCCGATCGCGAAGAACGCGGCGTAGGCCAGCACCAGCGCGATCGTGCCGGCGGTGAAATTGCGGTGGCGGAACAGCTTCAGGTCGACGATCGGGTCCTTGTCGGTCAGTTCCCAGATCAGGAAGATCGCGATGTTGACCGCCGAGATGATGCTGGTGACGATGATGAAGGTGGAGTTGAACCAGTCCTCGTCATTGCCCTTGTCCAGCACGATCTGCAGCGCGCCCACGCCGATGATGAGGGTGATCAGGCCGACATAGTCGATCTTCGGCCGCTCGGTTTTCTCGACTTTCGCGCGCAACTGGTTGGCCACCACCATGCTGGCGAAAATGCCGATCGGCACGTTGATGAAGAAGATCCACGGCCACGAATAGTTGTCGGTGATCCAGCCGCCCAGGATCGGGCCGGCGATCGGCGCCACCACCGTGACCATCGCCAGCAGCGCCAGCGCCATGCCGCGCTTGGCCGGCGGGTAGATGCCGATCAGCAGGCTCTGCGTGATCGGATACATCGGCCCGGCCACCGCGCCCTGCAGCGCGCGAAACAGGATCAGCATGCCCATGCTCTGCGACACGCCGCACATGAAGGAGGTCAGCGCGAACAGCAAGGTGCAGGCGGTGAACAGCTTCACCTCGCCGAAGCGGCGGGTGAGGAAGCCGGTGAGCGGCAGCGAGATCGCCATGCTCACCGCGAACGAGGTGATCACCCAGGTGCTCTGGTTGTTGCTGACGCCGAGGTTGCCGGCGATGGTTGGCAACGACACGTTGGCGATCGTCGTGTCCAGCACCTGCATGAACGTGGCCAGCGACAGGCCGATCGTGCTGAGTGCCAGATTGGGTGGACGGAAATGGGTGGTCATCGCAATCGGTCAGTGAGGGAGTCTGCCTTTCTCCTCCCCCTGCTCGCAGGGGGAGGTCGGGAGGGGGTAACGCTCTTGACCTAAAGCTCAAGAGCGAACCCCTCCCCAGCCCTCCCCTGCAAAGCAGGGGAGGGAGTCTGATGAGCTATTCGCCGCCAGCCATGTTGGCGTGGATGATCTGCGCGATCATCGCGTCCGCCTTGGCCGACTGCTGCGCGTAAACGTCGGTGCTGAAGGCGGGCTTGGTCGGCGGCTGCTGCGCCAGCGTGGGGCCGCTGCGGTCGTGCAGGCCCACGTCCACGGTGAGCGACATGCCCAGCCGCAGCGGGTGCTTCTGCAGCATTGCCGGGTCGTCGAACAGGATGCGCACGGGGATGCGCTGCACGATCTTGATCCAGTTGCCGGTCGCGTTCTGCGCCGGCAGCAGGGAGAACGCGCTGCCGGTGCCCACGCCCAGGCTCTGCACCTTGCCCTTGTACTTCACGTCGCTGCCGTAGACGTCGGACTCGATCTCCACCGGCTGGCCGATGCGCATGTCGGTGAGCTGGGTTTCCTTGAAGTTGGCATCCACCCAGACCTCGTTCAGCGGCACCACCGCCATCAGCGGCGCACCGGGCTGCACGCGCTGGCCCAGCTGCACCGAGCGTTTGGCCACATAGCCGTCCACCGGCGCGACCAGGGTGGTGCGCAGGTCATCCAGGAATGCGGCGCGCAGCCGCGCGGCGGCGGCCTGCACGTCGGGGTGCGAGGCGACCACGGTGTCGTCCACCAGCACCTTGCTGGTCTGGTACTGCTGCTGGGCGGCAATCAGGCCGCTCTCGGCGGTGGTCAGCGCGTCGCTGGCGTGCGACAGCTCCTCGGCCGAGATGGCGCCGGACTTGGCCAGCGCCACGCGGCGGTTGTAGTCGGCCCGGGCCTTGGCCACCGCGGTCTTGCGCGCGGCCACGTCGGCCTGCGCGCCGCTGACGCTGCTGTACAGGCCGCGCACCTTGCGCACGGTGCTGGCCAGGTCGGCCTTGGCGCCGGCCAGGGCCACGTCGGCGTTGCTGCGGTCCAGCTTGATCAGCACGTCGCCGGCATGCACGCGGTCGCCGTCATCGGCACCGATGCTGATCACCGTGCCGGCGATCTGCGGCGTCAGCTGCACCACGTTGCCGTTGACGTAGGCGTCGTCGGTGCCCTCGTACCAGCGGCCGTCGAAGTAATACCAAAGGCCCCAGGCGATGGCGGCGACCAACAGCACGACGCCGAGCAGGCGCAGCATCAAGCCGCGCGACCGGGTCTTGGTTTGCGGCGGGGACGGCGGTGCGGCGACCGGTGGCGCGGTGGGTGTGCTGCCCTGTTCGGGCGGTGTCTGGCTGGACATGGGGGTGCCTCAGGAACGTGATGGGGTGGAAGAGGAAAGCGGCGCGGGCGCATCGGCTTGCGGACGGAAGCCGCCGCCGAGGGCCTGGATCAGCTGTACCGAGAGATCGACCTGCTGCGCCTGCAACTGCGCCGTGCCGCGTTCGGCCGCCAGCAGCTGCTGGCGCACGCTGAGCGCTTCCAGGTAGCTGCCGATGCCGGCCTTGTAGCGCTGCTCGGCCAACTGCCAGGCCTGTTGGGCGGCATCCTGCGCGCGCTGCTGCGCGTCGAGCTGCTGCTGCAGCGACTGCAACGCGGACAAGTCGTCGGCGACCTGGTTGAGCGCGCCCACCAGGGTGCGGTTGTACTGCGCCACGGCGATGTCGTACTGCGCATCCTTGCCGGACAGGTTGGCGCGCAGCTTGCCGCCGTCGAAGATCGGCAGGCTCAGCGATGGCCCGAACTGGTAGAACCGCCCCGCCAGGCTGAGCGGGTTGGCGCCGCCCATGCTGACCACGCCGGCCATCGCGCCGATGCTGATGCTGGGCAGGAACTCGGTCTTCGCCGCCTTGATGTCCTTGCCGGCGGCCTCGACGCGCCAGCGCGCGGCGACCAGGTCGGCGCGATGGCCGACCAGATCCAGCGGCAGGTTGGACGGCACCGCCAGTTCGGCCGGGTGCAGCAGTTGCGGCCGGGCGATCTGCAAGCCGCGGTCCGGGCCCTTGCCCAGCAATACCGACAGCGACGAGCGCGCGGCGTCGACGGCGCGGCTGGCCAGCGCCACCTGCTGCTCGGCGCTGGCCACTTCGGCGTCGCCCTGGCGCAGCTGGATCTGGTTGTCGATGCCGGCGGCGACGCGCTGGCGGGTCAGTTCGCGCGACTGGCTGGCACGTTGCAGCTCGCTGGCGGCCAGATCCTGCTGGGTGAACGCGTAGCCGAGCTGCGCGTAGGCGCGGGCCACGTTGCCGGAGAGTTCGATGCGTGCGGCGCGGGCATCGACCTCGGCGGCACGGGCCTGGCCCACCGCCGCTTCCCACGCGGTGCGCTTGCCGCCCCACAGGTCCAGATCCCAGTTGAAGCTGGCATAGCCGTATTTGGCCAGCCCGAAATGTGCCTTGTCGCCGAGCAGCGCGGCCGGTGGCCGGGCCGCGGCGACCGAGGCGCCGCCGTTCACGCTGGGCTTGCGCGCCGCATCGACGACGCCCGCCTCGGCCTGGGCGGCGCGGGCGCGGGCATCGGCGACGCCGAGGTCGGGGTTGTTCTGCAGCGCCTCGGCGATCAGCGCGTCGAGCTGCGGGTCGCCCAGAGCACTCCACCAGTCGGTGGAGGGCCAGGCGGCGGCGGAGAAATGGGCGAGGCTGTGGTCGGCCTTCAGCGTGGCCGGATCGATCGGCGTGCCGTCCGGGTGCAGGCCGCCGCTGCTGGCACAGCCGGCCAACGCGAGGGTCAGGGCGGCGGCAGCCGCAAGAAGATGCAGACGCATGGAAAGGTCCAGGGTGAAAAGTCCGGGGTGAGAGGGTCAGTTCTTGTCGCGAAGCGCGTGCAACACGCGCTCCAGGTAGTCGTGCAGTTGCGCCTGTTCGGCTTCATCCAGCGAGCGCTGGGCCGCACTCAGCACGCGCTCGTTGCAGCTGGTCAGCTCCTGCCACAGCGTGCTGCCGGCCTCGGTCAGCTCGATCCGCAGCGCGCGGCGGTCCTGCTCATGCCGGCAGCGGCGCAGGTAGCCCTTGCCCTCGAGCTGGTCGAGCTGGCGGGTCATGGCGCCGCCGTCCAGCTCCACCGAGCGGGCCAGCTCGGTGGCCGACATCGGGCCAAGCCGGGACAGCCGCTTGATGATCAGGAACTGGGTGAAGCTCAGGTTCAATCCCTTGGCCGCCAGTTCGGCCTCCATCGCGCGCACGACTTCGCTGCGGACGAGGCCGAGCAGGATGCCCAGGCTCTCCCGGGGCGTGCCAAAAGCGAGCACTTCGGAATTCATGGCCGTGCATTCTATTGCCACAGATATATTTGTCAAGGCAAATATATGGACGTTCATCTTTGCTCTGGCAAGCGTTACCGCGCTTTAGCCCGCCCGGGCGCGCAGGCTCGCCAGTTCGTCCTGCACCAGGTTGCGCAAGGCGGGGTCGCGGATCGCAAACAGGTCGAACACGCCAAGCGCCAGCAAGGTGGGCAGCTGCCCCAGCAGGCGCGGTTCGGCTTCGCGCCGTACCGATTCCGGCGTGGCCGGATCGAGCATCAGCTGTGCGTGCACCACAAAATCGGTGAAGGCATCGGTGTCGGGCTGCACGGGTTGGGGAAAGGGGAGTAGCGACATGTCGATCTCCTGGCGAAGGTGCAAAACAAACGGGCACGGCGATGGCCGGCGGGCACGGCGAACGGCTGGGAGCCGTGCGTGGTGGGTGCGGGTTGAACAAAACGGGCGTCCGCGTGGCCGTGATCGGCGATCACCGGCGTGGAAGGGTGACGGACGGGACAGGCAACCCTATTTCCACCGCCGCTATCATGGGAAGGCACTTCCCACTGCTGGTACTCCCACCACCACCACACCGGTTGTCGATGACCACGCCCATGCAACGCAACGAGCTGAAGGCTTTCCTGCGCACGCGGCGGGCGATGCTGACGCCCGAGGCGGTGGGTTTGCCACGCGGCACGCGCCGGCTCACACCCGGCTTGCGGCGCGAGGAAGTGGCCACGCTGGCTGACGTGGGGCTCACCTGGTACACGTGGCTGGAGCAGGGTCGCGACATCAACGTGTCGGCCGCCGCGCTCACCCGCATCGCGCGCGCGCTGTCGCTGTCGGCCACCGACGAAACCTACCTGTTCTCGCTGATGGGCCTGTCACGCACCGAGGTGACCGAGCACCACTTCACCCTGCCGCCGGTGACCCAGCAGGTACTGGACCTGTACCAAGCGCCGGCGTTCGTACTGGATACGGTGTTCAACCTGCTGGCCTGGAACCGGCTGGCAGGGAAGCTGTACGACCTGGGCGAGTTCGGCGGGCCATTCGCCGACAACCACATCTGGAACGCGTTCATGAACCCGGCGCGGCGCCGGCTGTACCCGGATTTCGAGAACGGTGCGCTGAACCTGCTGGGCATGTTCCGCATGAATTACGCGGCGCACCCCGAAGACACCCGCTTCGACCGCCTGATCGCCGCGCTGACGGCGGCCAGCCCCGAATTCGTGACGCTGTGGCAGCGCTGCCACACGGCGCCGTTGAGCGCGATCATCGTGCCGTTCTTCCACCCGGATTTCGGCCACCTCAGCATCCACTCGATGCGCATGCCGATCCGCGACGAGGACCACCTCGACCGCGCCACCGCGTTCTTCTTCGCCCCCGCCGACGCGCCGACCGCCGCCAGCTTCGCGCGGATGGCGCAGCGTCTGGGCGGTGGTTGATAGCCACGGACATACCTGTGGGAGCGACTTCAGTCGCGATGCTCATGGTCGGGCTGGGGGAAAAGCTCGGGTCCTGGAAAAAAGCATCGCGACTGAAGTCGCTCCCACAAACACACAGCCCTGGCGCTACCCCTTCGCCGTCAACCGCGCCATCACCGCCTCGGTGACGCGGGCGCAGCGTTCGCCCATGAAGGGGAAGGCGTCGGTGAGGGAGGCGGCCACCGTGCCGTGCAGTGAATGGCGCAGCAGCCGGCGGGCGCGATGCAGGCGGGTCTTCACCGTTTGCGGGTTGATCGCCAGCTGGGTGGCGGTTTCCTCCACCGAGCACTCCTCCACGTCGCGCATCATGTAGACGGTGCGGAACGCCGGCGGCAAGGCGTCGATGGCGTGTTCCAGCAGGTGGCGGATCTGGGTGCGCGCGGCGGACACGGCCGGGTCTTCGCTGCCGAAGCGCGAGGGGAACTGGACGATCTGGTGGGTATCCATGGGGGACTCGTCGATTTTCTCCAGCCCTACCATGTTGTGCCGCTTGCGGAGCCGGCCACGGGCCTCGTTCAGCACGATGGAGGTGAGCCAGGTCAGCAGGCTGGACTCGCCGCGGAAGGTATCCAGCTTGCGGTACGCGCGCAGGTAGGACTCCTGCAGCACGTCCTCGGCCTCGGCATCCTCACCCAGCACGCTGCGGGCGATGCGGAACAGTCGCTGGTTGCAGCGCTGCATGATGTGGCGGAACGCGTCTTGCTGACCACCACGCACCAGGGCAACCAGCGCGGCATCGTCCAGCGCGGAGTAGTCAACGGCAACGGCATGTAGGGAAGCGGACATGATTTCTCCTTGTACACCGAATGGGATGCGATGACCTCGCCGCAGGTTCCCGCCGCGGATTTCCGGAACCTCGCGGGCAGCACGCGCATCCCATGGCCGCAGACGGGCAACTGCCGAACCTGCCCATGTCCATCAGGAGAAATCACGTGAAAAAATCACTTTTCGCTCTCGCCATCGCCCTTGCCTTCGGCACCGTCGCCAGCGTGCAGGCGCAGCCCGCGCCGGCCGCCGCCACCGCGCCGGCCACCATCGATGACGCGCAGATCGCGCACATCGCCTATACCGCCGGTGCCATCGATGTCACCGCGGCGAAGCAGGCGCTGAAGAAGTCCCACAACAAGGCCGTGATCGCCTTCGCCGAGGAAATGGCGCGTGACCACGCCGCCGTCAACGAGCAGGCGCTGGCGTTGTGCAAGAAGCTGGGCGTGACGCCGGCCGACAACCCCACCAGCCAGGCGCTGGCCAAGGCCGCCGCGGCTGAGCAGGTGAAGCTGGCCGCGCTCAGCGGTGACGCCTACGACAAGGCCTATGCGGCCAACGAGGTGGCCTTCCACCAGACGGTCAACAAGGCGCTCTCCGGCACGCTGATTCCGTCGGCCAGGAACGAAGAGCTGAAGTCGCTGCTGGAAACCGGCCTGAAGCTGTTCGAGTCGCATCAGATGCACGCCGAACACCTGGCGCAGAGCCTGAAGTAAGGAGCGGATCATGCGTTGCACGTTGATGGTATTTGCCAGCCTGCTGGCGATGAGCGGCTTGGCGGTGGCGGCCACCCCGCCGACAAAAACCCCCGCGACCGCCCCATCGGCCACGCCGGCACCGCAGGTGCACGTCATCGTGGTCGACACGATGCAGTACGGACCGATGCCGACCGGCGTACGCGCCGGCGACATCATCGAGTGGGTCAATCGCGGCATCCTGGAACACACCGCCACCGCTCGTGACGGTCGCTTCGACATCGACCTGAAACCCGGCGCCACCGTGCGCATGAAAGCCACGGCCGGCACGGTGGAGGTCTATTGCAAGTTCCACCCCACGATGGTGGCCACGCTGGTGGTGAAGTAGCGCCATCGCTTTCTGCAGGAGCGACTTCAGTCGCGATGCTCTCGCCCTGAGGCTGAAAAGCAAGAGCATCGCGGCTGAAGCCGCTCCTGCAGTCGGGGGCGCGCCAATCCGTGGCGCGCCCTCTATTTTTTCACGCGATGGCTTTCAGCTTTCGTCCGCCACTGATCTCGAAACCCTCGCGGATGTAGAAGCGGAGGCTGGCGTCGAATTCGGGCAGGGGCGGCGTGCAGACCTCGATGCGGCGCCAACCGCGCGCCCGCGCCTGCGCCTTCACTGCCTCGATCAAGGCGGCACCGATGCCGCCCGAGCGAAAGTCGGGCGCCACGTAGAACTCCTGCATCGTGCCGATGGCACCACCGGCGTACAGGGCACAACCCTGCGACAGGCCGACAAAACCCACCGGGCGCTCGTCCACAGTGGCCAACAGCGCGGTGTAGCTGCCTTCGGCAAGCGTCCGCGCGCACAGCGCGGCGGTGCCGTCGAGGTCCAGGTCGAAATGCTGCACGCCCATGCGGCGGGAAATTTCCCCGGTGAGGGCAACGGCCATGCCGGCGATGGCCTGGGCGTCCGCGGCGGACGCCTGGGTGATCTCGTAATGCACGGTGAAAAACCAGCCTTGTCGTTCGGTACGAAAGTATAGGCAACTACGGCTTCGGCACCGTCGGTTTCACATAGGTGTCGAACAGCTCGTACACGCGCCGGTATTCGTCATACCACGCGTCGGGATGCACGAAGCCGTGGCGCTCCATCGGGTACAGCGAAATCCAGAAGTTCTTCTTGCGCAGCTCGATCAGGCGCTGGTACAGGCGGATGGAATCCTCGGCCAGCACGTTGTCGTCGATCAGGCCGTGTTCGATCAGCAGCGGGTCCTGCAACCGGTCGGCGTACTCGATCGGTGAGCTGGCCGTATAGGCGGCCGGATCGATCTGCGGGTCGTTGAGGATGTTGGCGGTGTATTCGTGGTTGTACAGCGTCCAGTCGCTGACCGGGCGCAGCGCGGCGCCGGCGGCGAATTCACCGGGCGCGCGCAGCAAGGCCATCTCGGTCATGAAGCCGCCGTAGCTGCCGCCGTAGATGCCCACGCGCTGGGGGTCGACGCCGTGGTGCTTCACCAGCCAGGCCTTGCCGTCCAGCAGATCCTCCAATTCCGGATGGCCCATGTTGCGGTAGATCGCGGTGCGCCAGTCACGGCCGTAGCCTTCGGAGGCGCGGTAATCCATGTCCAGCACCGCATAGCCGCGCTGCACCAGCAGGTTGTTGAACATCTGCTCGCGGAAGTAATAGGTGGACGACAGCGTCACGTCCTGCAGGTAGCCGGCGCCGTGCACGAACAGCACGGCGGGGCGGCCGGCGCCATCGCTTTCGGCCGGCCCGTAGTACTTGGCGTAGATCACGCCGGCGCCGTGGCTGGACGGGATCTGCACGATCTTCGGCGTGATCCATGCTCGCGCGGTGAAGGCCGGCTTCATCGTGTCGGTCAGCTCGCGTGGCGTGCCGCCGGCCGCCGGTTGCACCGCCAGTTGCGACAAACGGTAGGCGGAGGAATGCAGCACCGCCAGCTGGCTGCCGTCGGGCGAGAGCTTGAAGTCGTCCATGCCCTGGTACTGGGTGACGCGCGTCATTGCGCCGCCCGTGCTGGGCACGCGGTAGACGTCGTAGCTGTACGGCGCCACCTGGTTGCTGCGCAGGTAGAACCAGCGGCCGTCGGGGCTCAATTGCGGATGGCTGACTTCGAAGCGCCCGGTCGTGAGCGCCTTGGCCTTGCCATCCAGCGGCTTGCTGTAGAGCTGCGACCAGCCACTCTGTTCGCTGAGATACCACAGCGTGTGGCTGTCTTTCAGCCAGCCGAAATCGTTGAAGTTCCAGTTGATCCAGGCCGGGTCGGTGAGCCGCTGCTGATTGACCAGCGCGTGGTCGCCGAAATCGACGCTGGCGATCCAGCGGTCCTTGTTGTCGATGGCGCGCAGTTGCACGGCCAGCTCGGTGCCGTCGTCGCTCCAGGCGATGTTGTCGCCGCCGTCGCCGGCCACGGTCACGGGGCGCACGTCCGGCGCCTTCAGCGCTTTGGCCTGGTCGGCCTTGCCGGCTTTTTCCAGCGCGGCGACGGCGTCGCCGCGCAGCGTCTTCAGCGGGTCGTCCTTGATGCCGGGCAGGTTGTCGGTGGGCAGCGCGTAGGGCTTGTGCTTGACCAGGTCCAGCAGCAGCAGCGACTGGCCGGCCGGGTCGTTGCGGCCCACGTAGGTGTGCACGTCCTCGGGCTCGGCGTAACCGCTGTCGGTGACGTAGTGGGTGAGCTGCGGCAGCTTGCCCGGGTTGGCGTCCTTGGGCACGGTCACCAGCAGCATCCAGCGGCCGTTGGGCGAGAGCTGGGCATCCACCACCTTGATCTTGTCGCCCAGCCAGAACGGCATCGGCGCGCGGCCGGGGTCGGCGGCCTGCAACGCCTCGGTCTCGTCGCGCACGGCTTGCTTGTCGGCCTTGAGCTGGCGCAGCGTGCTGAAGGTGGCCAGTTGCCGCTCGCCCAGCGCATCGGGCTTGGCGTCCTGCGGATCGTCGGCGAATTTCAGCAAGGCCACCGGAGCGACGACAGCCTGCGCCAGGTCGTAGCTGTACCAGTCGTTGCCGTCGCGGTATTGCAGCGCGCGGCCATCGGCGGAGAACTGCAGCTCGGACTCGTCCTGCGGCGTGCGCGTCACCTGGCGCCGCTGGCCGCTGGCCACGTCGACCACGAAAACGTCGCCATGCAGGATGTACGCGGCGTGCTGCCGGCGGCGGTCGAACACCGGATCGCCGCCGGCCTGCGCCCGCGCCGCGGCATCCAGCTTCACGCCCTGGCCGCTGGCCGCGTCGACCCGGTACAGGTCGCGCACCGGGCTGCCGTCGCGCTTCACCGCGTAGTAGATGCTGCGCCCGTCCACGCTCCAGTACGGGCTTTCCACCGCCTGGCCGACCCAATCCGGGTTGGCCATGATGGTTTCCAGGTCCAGCGGTTGCGGGGTGGACGGCGGTGTCGCCGCCAGCGGCAGCACGGTGAAGGCAATGAGGCCGGCAAGCAGCAGTCGACGCATCTTCGGGGTTTTCCTGCAAATAGTGAGAGCTTGCGAAAAATTCGAACGCCGTAGCGAGAGCGCCGCCGGCACGGACGTTCGGCGACGTTCGCAGTAGGCGGTCGATTTTTTCGCAAGCTCTGAGCATAGCGGGCGATCCCCGGCGCGGGCGCCACCCCTGCCACAAGTCAGGCCCTGAAATCACCCGGAATCGAAGTGGCCCGCGTTACCCTCGGTGCCTTCGTTTTGCAGGGAGTTTCCGTCATGCGCCAAGCCCTCGTGGTGGCCATCCTGATGTTCGCACCCGCCGCGGCCTGTCTCGGCCAGACATCGACGGCGCCGACGCCGGTCACACGCACGCCGTCGCGCGACGTGTCGCTGATCGGCCAGCGCCTGCTGCCGCCGCCGACCCCCGCGCGGACCGACCGCAGCGAGCTGCACGGCGTGACCGTGGCCGACCCCTACCGCTGGCTGGAAACCCCCGACGATCCGCAGGTGCAGGCGTGGATCAGCGCACAGAACGCCTACACCGAGGCCGAATTGGCGAAGATGCCCGAGGGTGCGGCGCTCACCGCGCGGGTGCGCCAGCTGGCGATCACCTCCACCACCCGCAGCGGCCCGGTGCTGGCCGGCGGCACGCTGTTCTACCTGCAGCAGACCCCGCCGCAGCCACAGCCGGTGGTGATCGCGCAGGCCTGGCCCGACGGCGCCGCCAAAACGCTGGTGGACCCCAATGCCGACCACGGCGGCACCGCCATCACCGGCTACTGGCCCTCGCCGAAAGGGCGCTACCTGGCCTACGGCAGCGCCGAGGGCGGCGGCGAGCTGACCACCCTGCACGTGCTCGACGTGCACAGCGGCAAGCTGCTGCCCGACACCCTGCCTTGGGCCGGCGGCGGCACCACGCCGCAGGGTGTGGCGTGGGATGCGGACGAGCGCGGCTTCAGCTATGTGCGCTTCGTGCCGCCCGTGCCCGGCAAGCCGGTGGAACAGTTCAACGCGGCGCTGGCGCACCACACGCTGGGCCAGCCCGCCACGGCCGACCGCACGGTATTTGGCCGCGATTATTCGAAGGTGGCCGAGTACGTGCTGGTCGATGACACCGCCTCGGCGCAGGCCGCCGTGCTGGCGTACGAGGGCGACGGCGGTCCTGCCGAGGTGTTCATCCGTCGCGGCAGTGCGTTCCGCCCGGTGCTGGGCCATGACGCCAACGCGCGCACCGCGGCCTGGGTGTCTGGACGTCTATACGTGGCGACGTTCGCGGACGCGCCGCGCGGCCGCATCGTGGCGGTGGATGCGAACGGTGCCACCACCACGGTGCTGCCCGAGCGCAAGGGCGCGATCCAGCAACTGGCGCCGCTGGGCAACGGCTTCCTGGTGGTGCGCAGCGAAGGCCCGGACTGGTGGGTGGAACAGTACGACGCCAAGGCCGCCTTCGTGCGCCGCCTGCCATTGCCGGCGCACGGTATCAGCGTGGGCGCGATCGCCTCCGAGTCCGGCCAGGACAAGGCGCTGATCAGCTACAGCGGCTGGACCACGCCGTCGCGCTGGGTGGAATACGACGGCCGCAGCGGCAGCTTGAAGACGATCTTCCAGGTCAAGCCTGCGGCCGATTATTCGAAGGTGAAGGTGCAGCGCATCGACGGCACCTCGAAGGATGGCACCAAGATTCCGGTCACCGTGCTGTCGATGCCCGGCATCACCCCCAACGGCACGCGCCCCACCATCCTGTACAGCTACGGCGGTTTCGACATCCCGATCAAACCCGGCTTCGTGGGCGCCAACCTGGCCTGGCTGGAGCGCGGCGGCGTGCTGGCTTACGCCAACATCCGCGGCGGCAACGAGAACGGCCAGGCCTGGCATGCGCAAGGCCAGAAGCTGCACAAGCAGAACGTGTTCGACGATTTCCACGCGGCCGCGCTGGCGCTGTTCAATACCCGTTGGACCGACCGCGCCCACCTGGGCATCCTGGGCGGCAGCAACGGCGGCCTGCTGATGGGATCGCAGATCGTGCAGCACCCGGCTGACTACCGTGCCGTGGTGGCGCGGGTGGGCATCTACGACATGCTGCGCCACGAGACGGATTTCGCCAACGGCCCGTACAACGTCAGCGAGTACGGCAGCATCACCGACCTCGCGCAGTTCAAGGCCACGCTGGCGTATTCGCCGCTGCAGAACGTGAAGCCGCGCACCGCCTACCCCGCCGTGCTGATGACCACCGGCGCCAACGACCCGCGCGTGGCGCCTTGGCAATCACGCAAGTTCGCCGCCGCGCTGCAGAACGCCACCTCATCGGATCAACCGATCCTGCTGCTGACCCGCATGAATGCCGGCCACGGCGTGGGCGCGCCCTTCAGCCAGCGGGTGGGCGACACCGCCATCGGGCTGACCTTCTTCGCGCATGAGTTGGGGTTGCCGGCCAAATAAGGCCGTGCTCATACGGCGTCGGGGCCTCAGTTCCCGACGCCGCCGATCCAGCTTTGCCGCACGCGGTAGTCGGCATCCAGCGCCACCAGGTCGGCCTGGTAACCGGCCGCGATACGGCCGTGGCTGGCGCCCAGGCCCAGGAAATCGGCGGGGTAGGTGCTGGCCATGCGGGCGGCTTCGTCCAGCGGCAGGTGCAGCATCTCCACCGCGTTGCGCACGGCGCCGGCCATGTCCAGCGCGGAGCCGGCCAGGGTGCCGTTGGCGGTCTGGCAGACGCCGTCCTTGACGATGATGGTTTCGCCGTTGAGCTTGTATTCGGGGCTTTCGGCGCCCACCGGCGGCATCGCGTCGGTGACCAGCAGCATCTTGCCGCGGGCCTTGGCGGCGATCGCCACGCGCAGGCTGACGGGATGCACGTGGTGGCCGTCGGCGATGATGCCGCACCAGCTATCGGCATCGTCCAGCGCCGCGCCGACCACGCCCGGTTCGCGGCTGCCGAACGGGGTCATGGCGTTGAACAGATGGGTGAAGCCGCGTACGCCCGCGTCCAGCGCGGCGCGTGTGGTGGCGTAGTCGGCGGCGGTGTGGCCGGCGCAGACGATCACGCCGCTGGCCGCCAGCGCGTGGATGCTGGCGGTGGGCATCTGGTCCGGCGCCAGCGTGATCAGCCGCACGCCACGGTGCGGCGCGCACAGCAACGCCAGCTCGTCGGCGTCGGGTACGCGGAAGAATTTCGGGTCGTGCACGCCCTTGCGCGCGGGTGCCAGGTAGGGGCCTTCCAGGTGGATGCCCAGCAGGCCCGGCACGCCTTCGGCCAGTGCCTGCTCCACGGCCTTCAATGCCGCGCGCATCACGTCGGCGTCGTCGCTGATCAGCGTGGGCAGGAAGCCGGTGGTGCCATAGCGGCGATGGCCGACGCCGATCTGGCGGATCGTCTCCACCGTGGGCGCATCGTTGAACAGCACGCCGCCGCCACCGTTGACCTGCACGTCGATGAAGCCGGGCAGCAGCGTGGCACCGGCCAGGTCATGGGTTTGCGCGTCGCGTACGCGCGGATCGGAAGCCGGCAGCACGGCGGCGATACGTGCGCCGTCGAGCAAGACGGCGACGTCATCGCGCCAGCCTTCAGGAGTGAGTACGCGACCGTTGATGAGGGCGAGAGTCATGATGGAGCCTCGATGAAGGACAGAAGATGGATGCCGGCTTCGTCCCGGCACTTCGACTTCGCCCGCTGACGCGGGCTACGCTCAGTGCGAACGGTGTTTTCCGATGCCGTCCAAGCCCTCAACCGTTCGCCCTGAGCGTAGGCCGCAGGCCGGAGTCGAAGGGCCGTTCAGCGTCGGCGCCCGGGCACGAAGCCGATCAAACCGTTTCGGTGACCTTGTTGAGATGCGGCGGCACATCCGGATTGAATCCGCGCAGCAAGGCCAGCTCGCTGGCCGCGCGGTAGAAGCTCTGGATGATCAGCAGCGGCGTGCACAACGCGGGCAGGCCGGTGGCCACCGGCAGCGTGCCCTCGCCCTCCAGGCCCGGTGCGGCCACGAACACCTGCGCGCCGCGGCTGCGGAATTCGCGCGCCACCGCCAGCGTGCTGTCCAGCGTGTCGTCGTCCTGGGCGAAGCACAGCACCGGGAAATCCGGGCCCACCAGCGCCATCGGGCCGTGCTTCACCTCGGCCGAACTGAACGCCTCGGCATGCAGGCCGCAGGTTTCCTTGAACTTCAGCGCCGCCTCCAGCGCGATGCCCAGGCCGAAACCGCGCCCCACCACGAAAAGGTTGTGCGCGCCCTTCAGGCCTTCGCTCAGCGCCGACCAGTCGGCATCCCAGTTGCTGCGCAAGGCGTCGGGCAGGGCGTTCAGCGCGCTGGCCAGCGCCGGGTCGTTCTTCCAGCGGGCGCACAGGTGCAGCACGGCGGCCAGCGCGGCGATGTAGCTCTTGGTGGCGGCAACGCTGCGCTCCGGGCCGGCATGCAGCGGGATCACCGTGTCGGCGAGTTTCGCCAGCGGCGAATCGGCCACGTTGACCAGCGCCACCACGCGGGCGCCGGCCAGCTTGGCCGCTTCCGCGTTGCGCACCAGGTCGGGGCTCTTGCCCGATTGCGAGATGGCAATGAACAGCGCGCCCTGCCACTGCTGCGGCGCCGCGTAGACCGAGGTCACCGACGGCGACGCCGAGGCGGTGGCGATGCCCAGCTGGGTTTCGAACACGTACTTGGCGTACGCAGCCGCGTGGTCGGAACTGCCGCGGGCGCAGGTGACGATGAAGCGCGGCGGCTGTTCGCGCAGCGATTGCGCCAGCGCGGCAATCACGCCTTCGTTGGCGGCGAACTGGCGCGCCACGACATCGGCCGTCTCGTGCGCTTCGGTGTACATCAACGTGTCGCTGGCAGCCATGTCGGTGGTTTTTCCCAAGGTAATGGATCAGTCGGTTTGCAGTTCCGCCACGAAGTCGTAGATGTCGCCGCGGTACCAGGAGCAGGTGAACTCGACCACGCGGCCGTCATCCAGAAAGCTGCGCCGCTCGATGTTGAGCCCGGCGCTGCCAGCGGAAACGTGCAGCAGGCGCGCCTGGTGGGCGTTCAGCGACACCGCGCGCAAGCGCTGCAGCGCGCGTCGCGGGCGGGCGTTGAAGCGTTCCAGCGCCTCGTACAACGAGTCGCTGACCAGCATCGGGTCGGGCAGCAGGCTGGCCGGCACGGCGCTGCGCTCGATCGCCAGCGGTTCGTCCTGGCCGTAACGCACGCGGTGCAGGCGCGCCACGATCGAACCGGGCGAGAGGTTCAGCGCCATCGATTCTTCCGGCGTCACCTCGCCCAGGCTGCGCTCGAAGAATTCGGAGCGCGGCGACAGCCCGCGCTCGCGCAGATCCTCGGTGAAGCTGGTCAGGCGCGACATCGGTTTCACGATGCGCTCGGCCACGAAGGTGCCGGCGCCGTGGCGTTGATGCAGCAGGCCGTCTTCAACCAGCCCGGCGATCGCCTTGCGCACGGTGACGCGCGACAGTTTCAGCGTCTGCGCCAGGTCGCGTTCGCTGGGCAGGGTCTGCCCCGGCTCGATGCCGCGACGCTCCACGATGTTGCGGATCGCGCGGCGCAGGCGCAGATACGCCAGCGGTTGATAGACGGCCGGATCGTTGCAGATCCGCTGATATTCGAGTGCCAGGGCGCTTTCCATAGTTACGAAAGATACCAATAGCGAACCAGTTAGACAACTTCGCCGCCTTTGGCAAGCAATGAGGGCCTGCATGGCGTGGGTGGGCATGATTTCCGAAGTTGGTGGGCTTTGTCCACCCTGCGCAGCCGTTTGGCGGGGGAACTGGTGCGCTGTGGTATTCCACTGGTATGATCGGCGCCGAACCGCGTGGGCGACCCCGTTCGTCCATTTCCCTAACTGCTTGCTGTCGTTGAGGTGAAGGCGTGACTGTGATTTCCCTGCCGGTCGAACCGTTCGACCTGGTCATTTTCGGTGGTACCGGCGACCTTGCCCTGCGCAAACTGCTGCCGGCTCTTTTTCATCGCTTCGTGGACGGCCAGATCCCGGCCAGCAGCCGCATCATCGGCGTGGCCCGCGAAGTGCTCGACGACGACGGTTACCGCGCCTCGCTGCGCAAGACGCTGAACGCGCTGGCCGGCAGCGAGCCGGCCAAGGTCGACCAGTTCCTGCAGCAGGTCGGTTACCGCCCGCTGGATGCGCGCAAGGACGCCGGCTGGGACGACTTCGCGGCGCTGATCGGCGAGCAGCCCGACCACGTGCGGGTGTTCTACCTTTCCACCTCGCCGGACCTGTTCGTTGACCTGTGCGCCCGCCTGGGCCAGTACGGGCTGAACGAGGGCAAGTCGCGCGTGGTGCTGGAAAAGCCCATCGGCCGCAGCCTGGAAAGCGCCAACCGCATCAACGACGACGTGGGCCGCGTGTTCAACGAATCGCAGACCTTCCGCATCGACCATTACCTCGGCAAGGAGACGGTGCAGAACCTGCTGGCGCTGCGCTTCGGCAACGTGCTGTTCGAGCCGCTGTGGAACTCCGCCCATATCGACCACGTGCAGATCACCGTGGCCGAAACGCTGGGCCTGGGCCGTCGTGCCGGTTATTACGACCATGCCGGCGCGCTGCGCGACATGGTGCAGAACCACATCCTGCAGCTGCTGTGCATGGTGGCGATGGAGCCGCCGTCGTCGCTGTCGCCCGACGCGGTGCGCAATGAGAAGCTGAAGGTGCTGAACGCGCTGAAGCCGATCGACGCCAGCAACGCCAGCCAGCTCACCGTGCGCGGCCAGTACCGCGCCGGCGTGGCCGAGGGTGCCAGCGTGCCGGGTTACCTCGATGAGCTTGAGAACCACCAGTCCAACACCGAAACCTTCGTGGCGCTGAAGGCGGAAATCGCCAACTGGCGCTGGGCCGGCGTGCCGTTCTACCTGCGCACCGGCAAGCGGCTGCCCAGCCGCGTTTCGGAAATCGTGGTGGCGTTCAAGCCGGTGCCGCATTCCATCTTCGACGCGTCCGCCGGCCCGGTGGTGCAGAACCGCCTGGTACTGCGCCTGCAGCCGGACGAGGGCGTGAAGCTGTGGCTGAGCATCAAGCACCCCGGCCCCGGCGGCTTGCGTCTGCGCCACGTGCCGCTGGACATGAGTTTTGCCGAGGCATTTGGCGTACAACAGCCGGATGCGTACGAGCGCCTGCTGCTCGACGTGGTGCGCGGCAACCCCACCCTGTTCATGCGTCGCGACGAGGTGGAGGCCGCATGGAAGTGGGCCGATCCGATCCTGGCTGCCTGGGCCGGCAGCAACGAGTCGCCGCGTCCGTATGCGGCCGGCAGTTGGGGCCCCAGCGCCGCGGTGGCATTGATCGAGCGCGATGGCCGCACCTGGCACGAAGACAACGATTGATCCGCGGGCGTTCGCGCCCTTGTTCCCATCCTAGCGCCGCCGTTGCGCGGCGCCCTCTTGATGCCATGTCTTCCATACTGAACGTCACCACCCACAGTTTCACCGATTGCAAGGCGCAGGCCGCGGCGCTGGCCGAGCGCATCGCCGGCCACCTGCGCGAGGGGATCGACCAGCGCGGCAGTGCCGTGCTGGCCGTCTCCGGCGGCAGCACGCCGAAGGATCTTTTCGCCCGTCTCTCGCGTGAATCGCTGGACTGGGCCCGCGTGCATATCACCCTGGTCGACGAGCGCTGGGTGCCGGACACCGACGAGCGCTCCAACGCCCGGCTGGTCAAGGCGACCCTGTTGCAGAACGCCGCCAGCGCGGCGCAGTTCGTGCCGCTGTACACCGGCGCGGAAAGCCCTGAGAAGGGCCTTGCCGAGGCCAACGCGCGCATCGACGCATTGCCGCATCCGTTCGACGCGGTGGTGCTGGGGATGGGCGATGATGGCCATACCGCCTCGTTCTTCCCCGGTGGCGATCACCTGGCCGAGGCGCTTGATCTGGACGGCCAAACGCGGGTGTTGCCGATGCGGGCGCCCGGCGCGGGCGAGCCGCGCATCACGCTGAGCCTGCCGGCCGTGCTCGATACCCGGGCGCTGTACCTGCTGGTGACCGGCGCCACCAAACGCGACGTGCTGGCCGATGCCAGGCTGGGTCTGGGGGCCGCGCAACATTATCCGGTGCGCAGCGTGCTGGCCCAGACCCGCGCACCGCTGTCCGTCTATTGGTGCCCTTGACGGTCACACCCGCGGGCTTCGCCCTGATCGCCACTGCCAACGAACGCAAATGGCCGCCGCAACCGGCCGACATCCACGGAGTTTTGTCATGAGTACGCTGCACCCCGTCATTGCCGAAGTCACCCAGCGCATCATCGAGCGCAGCCGCCCCACGCGCAGTGCCTACCTGGCACGCATCGACGAGGCCAGCGGCAAGGGCGTGTATCGCCATCGCCTGGGCTGCAGCAACCTGGCGCACGCCTTTGCCGCCAGCGGCGAAGACAAGGTCGCGTTGCGCGGCACCGTCACGCCGAACGTGGGCATCGTCACCTCGTACAACGACATGCTCTCGGCGCACCAGCCGTATGAACCGTACCCCGAACAGATCCGCCAGGCCGCGCGCCTGGTCGGTGCGGTGGCGCAGGTGGCCGGCGGCGTGCCGGCGATGTGCGATGGCGTGACCCAGGGCCGCGCGGGCATGGAGCTGTCGCTGTTCTCGCGCGAGGTGATTGCGATGGCCACCGCGGTGGCGTTGTCGCATGACACCTACGACGCGGTGCTGATGCTCGGCATCTGCGACAAGATCGTGCCCGGCCTGATCACCGCGGCGCTCACTTTCGGCCACCTGCCGACCATCTTCGTGCCCGCCGGCCCGATGACCAGCGGCCTGTCGAACGACAAGAAATCCAAGGTGCGCCAGGCCTACGCCGAGGGCAAGGCCACGCGCGAGGAGCTGCTGGAAGCCGAGTCGGCCGCCTACCACGCGCCCGGCACCTGCACGTTCTACGGCACCGCCAACTCCAACCAGATGCTGATGGAGATCATGGGCCTGCACCTGCCCGGCTCCAGCTTTGTCACGCCCAACACCTTGCTGCGCGACGCGCTGACCCGCGCCGCCGTGTATCGCGCCGTGGCGATCACCGCGCTGGGCGAGGAATACACGCCGATCGGCCACCTCGTCGACGAGCGCACCATCGTCAACGGCGTGATCGGCCTCAATGCCACCGGCGGCTCCACCAACCACCTGCTGCACCTGGTGGCGGTGGCGCGCGCGGCCGGCATCATCCTCACGCTGGAGGATTTCGACGCCATTTCGGCGGTGGTGCCGCTGCTGGCGCGGGTCTACCCCAACGGCAGCGCCGACGTGAACCACTTCCACCAGAGCGGTGGCATGCCGTTCCTGATCGGCTCCCTGCTCGACGCCGGCCTGCTGCACGGCGACGTGCGCACGGTGTGGGGCGAAGGCATGGCGCCGTACCGCCGCATGCCCGCGCTGGACGCCGACGGCAAGCTGGTCTGGAACGAGGTCGTGGCCAGCAGCAACCTGGACGTGCTGCGCCCCGCCGCCGAGCCATTCCGTGCCGATGGTGGCCTGCGCGTGCTCAAGGGCAACCTCGGCCTGTCGGTGATCAAGGTGTCCTCGGTGCCCGCCGACTGCATGGTGGTCGAGGCGCCCGCGGTGGTCTTCAACGACCAGGAAGAAATGCTGGCCGCGTTCAACCGCGGCGAGCTGGAGCGCGACCTGGTGGCGGTGGTGCGTTTCCAGGGCCCCAAGGCGATCGGCATGCCTGAACTGCACAAGCTCACCCCGCCGCTGGGCGTGCTGCAGTCGCGCGGTTTCCACGTGGCGCTGGTCACCGACGGGCGCATGTCCGGTGCCTCCGGCAAGATTCCCGCCGCGATCCACGTGACGCCCGAGGCGATCGACGCCGGCCCGCTGGGCAAGCTGCGTGACGGTGACGTGATCCGGCTCGACGCCATCGCTGGTACGCTGGAGGCGAAAGTCGACGCCGCCGAATGGGCCGCCCGCCCGCAGGCCGTGGCCGACCTCAGCGCCCATCACAGCGGCATGGGCCGCGAGCTGTTCGCGATGATGCGCAATGCCGTGGGTGGCGCCGATACGGGCGTTACCGTGTTCGGCACGCAAGACCGCCACCACGCGGCCGATCTCTAGGAGCCTGGACGGTAGAAACTTCCGAGGCGAAAAAGTGGCTGCGGGAGGACAGATTTTCGTCCTTTTGCCGGCCCATGGTGGTTCCATGGGCCAAGAAAGGGCGGAATTATGGACCCCGCAGCCGCTTTTGCAGCCCGGAACGTTTTTACCGTCCAGGCTCCTGGACCCCGCGCCGGCGCACTGCGCCGGCACCACCGATACAAACGGATGCCATCGACCATGACATTGCAGGAAACGCGACAACAGAAGCTGGCCACGATTCTCAAGCTCGCCCCGGTGGTGCCGGTGGTGATCATCGACGACGTCAACCATGCGGTGCCGATGGCACGCGCGCTGGTGGCCGGCGGCATTCGCACGATCGAAGTCACCTTGCGCACGCCGGCCGCGATGGATGCGGTTCGCGCCATCGTCGCCGAGGTCAAGGAAGCCGTGGTCGGCGTGGGCACGGTGCTGCGCGGCGGCCAGCTGGAAACCGCCCGCCTGGCCGGCGCGCATTTCGCCGTCTCCCCCGGCACCTCGCCGCGCCTGCTCGATGCGGCCGACGACAACGAGCTGCCGCTGCTGCCCGGCGTGGCCACCGCCAGCGAGGCAATGGCCCTGCTCGAGCGCGGCTATGAGCACCTGAAGCTGTTTCCCGCGGTACCGGTGGGCGGCGCCAAGCTGCTCGCCGCCTGGGCCAGCCCGCTGCCGCAGATCCATTTCTGCCCCACCGGCGGCATCAACCTCAGCAACGCGATCGACTTCCTGAAGCTGACCAACGTGGTCTGCGTGGGCGGCTCCTGGCTGACGCCGGCGGACAAGATGGCACGCGGCGACTGGGCCGGCATCGAGCAACTGGCGCGCGAAGCCGCCGCGCTGAAGTAAGCCGTATTGCAGGAACCTGTAGGAGCGACTTCAGTCGCGACGCTCTTGTTTGTGTGGCCTTGGAAACCTCAGGCCAAAAGCAAAAGCATCGCGACTGAAGTCGCTCCTACATGGGTCTTTGTGCCGTCGGGACATTCCGTTGATCGACGTCTTTCTCGCCATCGCATGCAGCGTGCTGGTCTCGGCGCTGCTCAAGCTCGCCCGCCGCTTCGAGGTGGATGTGGGCCAGGCGATCGCGTGGAACTACGCCGTCGCCAGCGTGCTCGTGGCGCTGATGTTGCAGCCGGACGTCGCCGCCCTGCACGACGTGGCGGTGCCGTGGCTGGCGCTGATCGGCCTGGGCCTGCTGCTGCCGACCATCTTTCTGGCCCTGGGCGCCTCGGTGCGCCACGCCGGCATCGTGCGCAGCGATGCGGCGCAGCGCCTGTCCCTGCTGCTGTCGTTGCCGGCGGCCTTCGTGTTTTTCGGCGAATCGCTGCGCCCGGCCGCCGCGGTCGGCATCGTGCTGGGTTTGCTGGCGCTGACGGCCATGTTGTGGCGGACGTCGCCTTCGTCCATCACGCCCGCGCCGGCGAACGCCGCGCGCTGGCTTTACCCGCTGCTGGTGCTGGCCGGTTTCGGCGTCATCGACATCCTGTTCAAGCGCGTGGCGCAAGCCGGCGTGCCGCTGGCCACCTCGTTGCAGGCGATGTTCGCACTGGCCCTGCCAGTGGCGTTCGCCCTGGCGCTGTGGCGCCGCTGCCGCGGCGGTGCCCGTTTCACCGCGCGCAACCTGCTCGGCGGCGTGCTGCTGGGGCTGTTCAACTTCGGCAATATCCTGTTCTACCTGCGCGGCCATCGCGCGTTGCCGCAACACCCGGCGCTGGTCTTCGCCAGCATGAACATCGGCGTGGTGGCACTGGGCGCACTGGTCGGCGTACTGCTGTTCCGCGAGCGGCTGAGCCGGCTCAACCTGGCCGGCGTGCTGCTGGCGGCGCTGGCGATCGGTTGGATTGCCTGGCCTTAGCGTGGGCTTCGACTCCATGTGGGAGCGACTTCAGTCGCGATGCCTTTGCTTTGAGGCCCCGAAACAAGAGCATCGCGACTGAAGTCGCTCCTACATTCATACTGGGCTGTGCCAATTCGTGGGAATCCCATGAACGATCCTGTTCGCAATACCGTCCTGGTCGTGGGTTCGGCCAATCTCGATTTCGTGATCCGCGTGGCGCACGTGCCGGCGCCGGGCGAAACCGTGTTGGGTCGCGACGCGCAGGCGTTTCCGGGCGGCAAGGGCGCCAACCAGGCGGTCGCCAGCGCCCGTGCCGGTGGCGCGCCGACGCGCATGCTGCTGGCGCTGGGTGACGACGCCAACGCGGTGCCGATCGAGGCGTCGCTGCGCGCGGCAGGCGTGCAACCGGAGGTCGTGCGCATGCCGGGCGAGCACACCGGCATGGCGTTCATCTGCGTTGCCGACGATGCCGAGAACGCGATCACCGTCGCCGCCGGCGCCAACGGTTTGCTCGGCGCCAGCGCATTGCCCACGCTGGACGACGTCGGCCAGCTGCTGATGCAACTGGAGATCCCGCTCGAGACCGTGCTCGATTGCGCCCGCGCGGCACGTCGTGCCGGCAGTCGCGTAATCCTGAATGCGGCGCCCGCGCGGGCGCTGCCCGACGAACTGCTTTCGCTGGTGGATGTGTTGGTGGTCAACGAAGGCGAGCTGATCGCGCTGGGCGGCCGCCCCGGTGAACTGCGCCGGTCGCTGGACGCCATCGCGGTGCCTTGCGTGGTGGTGACCCTGGGTGCGCGCGGTTGCGTGGCGCGCATCGACGGTGAGTTCCTGCTGCAGCCGGCGTTCGCCATCGAACCGCTGGACACTACGGCCGCAGGCGATACGTTCTGCGGTGTGCTGGCCGCCGCCCTGGCGCAGGGCGAGCCGTGGCCGCAGGTGTTGCGCCGTGCCAGCGCCGCTGCGGCGCTCGCCTGCACCCGCCTGGGCGCGCAGGCCAGCATTCCGGATGTGGCGGAAGTGGATGCGTTGCTGCAGCAGGAGGATGACGGTGAGGCACCGGCATCGCGCGCCGCGCTGGCGCGCTGCTTCGGGCTCGGTCAGTAATTCAGCGCGTGCGCTTTTTCGGCGCGCTGCGCAGCGGTCCGGTCGAGCCGCGCACCACCAGTTCCGGGCTGAAGCCGTGGTTGACCGGGTCGACGGGCTCGCCGTGGGCGTCGTGTTCCAGGCCGCTGATCAGTCGACGTGCGGCGTGGCGGCCGATCTCCTCGGTGGCCTGGCGGGCGGTGGTGAGTGCGGGCCACGACTGCTTGGAGAACGGGCTGTCCTCGAAGCCGGTGATCGACAACTCCCACGGCACGCTGATGCCGCCCGAATGCGCCGCCGCCAGCACGCCGGCGGCGATCTCGTCGTTGGAGCCGAAGATGGCGGTGGGGCGATCCTTCAACGCCAGCAGCTTGCGCGCGCCGCGGAAGCCGTCGTCGAAGGAGTAATCGCCGGCCACGATCAGCTTGCGGTCCAGCGTGATGCCGTAATCTTTCAGCGCATCCTCGTAGCCCTGGTAGCGCTCGCCGCTGGAGCGATGCTCGCGGCCGCCCCAAAGGAAACCGATGCGCTGGTGACCGAGCTGGATCAGGTGCTCGGTGATCGCATACGCCGCGTCGCGATCGTCCACGTACACGCAGGGGTAGCCATCCTGCGGGTCGCTGCGCGCGGAAATGATGCGCATGAACGCGATGCCGGCATCAGCCAGGGTCTTGATCAGCTCGGGCTGCTCGGACATCGGCGGCGCCAGTACCAGCCCGGCCAGGCGCGAATGCTGCACCAGCGCGCACAGCTCCTCGGCCAGCTTCGGCGAGGAGGCGTCGCAGGGGTGGATCTGCAGGCCGTAGCCGCTTTCTCGGCAAACCGACAGCACGCCGCGCTGCATGCTGATGATGTAGTGCGCGTTGGGGTTGTCGTAGACCAGGCCCAGCAGGCGCGCCCGCGTGCTGCGCAGGCTGCGGGCGGAAGGGTCGGGTCGATAGCCCAGGGTGTCGATGGCCCGCTGCACTTTCTCACGCGTGCGCTCGTGTACCGAGGCCTCGTGGTTGATCACCCGCGATACGGTTTTCAGCGACACGCCAGCCAGTTCGGCAACATGCTTGATGGTGGCGTTACGCAATGACGGATCCTTCAGGCGATCGGGCCGCACGGCGGCGGCACCAACACGGTGGCACGCGCTAAAGCCGCGTGCCGGATCAGCCATTCTAGCGGCGCGGACGCCCGGACGGCCAAATGTGTCACGCCGCCGCGTCCTGGCCCACGCGGTGGCCGGCCAGCCCGTAATACAGGATGTACAGGTAGCACGGCACCATCAGCAGCAGGAAAGCCAGCTGGAAATCGATGTGCTGCTTCAGGTGCACGAACAGCTGCGGCACGATCGCGCCGCCGGCGATGCCCATGATCAGCAGCGCCGAGGCGAACTCGGTGAAGCGGCCAAGACCCTTGATCGCCAGCGGGAAAATCGCCGGCCACATCATCGCGTTGGCAAAACCCAGCGCCGCCACGAAGCCTACCGACACATAGCCGTGGGTGAGGAATGCGCCGATGGTGAACAACACGCCCAGCACCGCCGACATCGCCAGGTAGCGTTGCTGCGACATCACCCGCGGAATCATCAGCAAGCCGGCGATATAGCCCAGCAGCATCGCGCCCAGGGTGAAGGCGGTAAAGAATTTCGTCTCGTCCAGCGGCAGGCCGAAGCCCGCGCCATAGGTGCCGATGGCATCGCCCGCCATCACCTCCACGCCCACGTACAGAAACAGGCAAAGCACGCCCAGCCACAAGTGCGGATACGAGAGGATGCCGCGGCGCGACGCACCGGCGCCGGCGCTGTTGGCGGTCGACGCCTCCACCTCGGGCAACGATGAGCGCACCACCCAGATCGCCAGCAACACCAGCACTCCGGCCATCACGATGTACGGGGTGTGGATCTTCGCGGCGAAGGTATTGAGCAGCACTTCGCGCGTGGCCGGGTCGGCGGCCTTCACCTGCTGGTCGATATCGCCGATGCCATGCAGCACCAGCGCACCGATCAGCAGCGGCGCAAGAATGCCTGCGAACTTGTTGCAGATGCCCATCACTGCAATGCGCTGCGCCGCGCTCTCGATCGGCCCCAGGATGCTGATGTACGGATTGGACGCGGTCTGCAGCAATGAAAGGCCGGCACCGATCACGAACAGGCCGAACAGCGCGCCGGGGAAAATCCGCATGGTGGCGAACTGGCCGAACAGCACCGCGCCGATGGCCATCACGAACAGGCCCAGCGCCATGCCACGCTTCATGCCGGTCACTTTCAGGATCGCCGAGGCCGGCAGCGACAGGAAGAAGTACGACAGATAGAAGGCCATCGGCACCAGGAAAGCATTCACGTCGTTGAGGTCGAATGCCAGCTTGACGAAAGTGATCAGTGGCCCGTTGAGCCAGGTCACGAAGCCGAAGATGAAAAACAGGACGCCGATGATGATGATCGGCCCCAGGTTCGAGCGCTCTGCCTGCGCCGCGTCCAGCGTGGTTGCCATGCGTATTCCCCCGATGCCCGCCACCGACGATGGCGCTGATGATCGCCCCCGATGGTGGCGTCGAAATGGGGGCGAAGTGCCCCCGCTGACGGAATGTCTCGCAATTGGACAGAAAGTGCAACGTTGTCAATAAATGCACTCATTGAACGCCGCTTATGGCCGTCCATATCGCGCGTACCAAGACGGTCAGCCGCCGATCTTGCGGCGCTGCCGCATGCGCATAATGTCCGAATCAAGGATGAATAACCCTAAAAACAAGGCATATTTCGCGATAAATTAGATTCAGGCGATGGCGTCGGGTCAAATGTATTGCGACGCATCATGCGGCGTCTGAAAATTTGTCGCCGATGATTTGACAACGTTGTCATTCTCAGTCCATGCTCCGTCCCCATCAGCACCCGTGCGACCTGCTGCGGCAGCAATGCCCGCATCGCACGGCAAACCTGGCAAGGGAGAATCGGGGTGGGGGAAGTGGTCAACCAGCGTCATGTCATGTCGCCGTCGACGGCGGCGGATCATCGGGTCGCGCCGTTCCTGGCTGCCGATGTCGGTGGCACGCATGCGCGCATCGCGCTGGTCGCCCCGGCGGCGAACCGCAAGCAGCCGATCGACGTGTTGCACTACCGCCGCTACCAGTGCGCCGCCTGGCCCAGCCTTACCGCTGTATTGCGCGACTTTGTGGAGCAGTTGCCGGGCGTGGCGCAGGAACCGGCGCCGGCGGAATGCGCGGTGGCCTGCGCCGGCTACGTGCTGGGCGACGCCATCGTCAATGAGAACCTGCCCTGGCCGGTATCCATCGGCGACATCCGCCAAAGCCTGGGCATCAGGCGGGTGGCGGTGATCAACGATTTCGAAGCGCTTGCCTACGCCACGCAGTTTGTCGATCAGGCCGACACGCGTGCCGTCATCGACGCGATCCGGCCGACCGCGCCCGGCCCGGTGCTGGTGATGGGGCCGGGCACCGGGCTGGGCTCGGCGGTGCTGATGCCGGGTGAGCCGCACGCGCACGTGCTGGCCACCGAAGCGGGGCAGATTTCACTGGCACCGGGTACCGAGCGCGAGCGGCAGGTGTTGCCGTTGCTGGCGCACGGGCGCGATTACGTCTCGTACGAAAACGCGCTCTCCGGCCCCGGCTTGCTGAATCTCTATCGCGCGCTGTGCAGCCTGCATCGCACGTCGCCCGCGGCGACCACGCCCGCCGACGTCACCGCCGCGGCGCTGGCGGGGCAAGACCCGGCCGCGGTCGAGGCGCTGGACATGTTCTGCGGGTTGCTCGGCAGCTTCGTCGGCGACCTGGTGATGCTTTACGGCGCGCGCGGCGGCGTGTACCTGGCCGGCGGCATCCTGCCGCAGATCCACGGCTTCCTGGCGTCCAGCACGTTCGCCGAACGCTACTTCAACAAGGGCGTGATGCGCGCTTATCTGCAACAGGTTCCGGTTCGATTGATTGAGCACGGCCAGCTTGGCGTCATGGGTGCTGCAGGCTGGTTTCTCGAAGAGCGGAGGAACACGTGACACGTCGACGGCACCGGGCATCCAGCCACAAAACCTGCGATCCATGAAGAGCTCGACCGTCGGCATTCCGTTCGCCGGTCACCAAACCAGCCACCTCTGAGGGGAGGAAACACCATGAACTACCGCAAGACCATGCTCGCCGCGAGCATCATCACCGGCTTGTGCCTGTCGGGTGCGGCATTTGCCCAGGACAGTGCGCAGAACCCTGCCTCGACGGCCCAGACAGCCAGCCAGCGTGCCAAGGCAGCCCAGGAAAAGGACGCGACGCAACTGGTCGGCGTGACCGTCGTCGGCATCCGCGCCAGCTTGCAGCAGTCGCTGGACACCAAGCGCAATCTCGACACGATTTCCGATTCGATCACCGCCGAGGACATCGGCAAGTTCCCCAACACCAACGTCGCCGAGGCGATGTCGCTGATGCCGGGCGTCACCATTGACCGTCGCTTCGGTCAGGGTGAGCGCGTCAGCATCGATGGCACCGATCCCAGCCTCAACCTCAGCTTCCTCGATGGCCACCCGGTGGCGCAGGCGATCTGGCTGTACGGCGAATCGCCGAACCGCGGTTTCGACTACACCATGATGGCGCCGGAAATTCTCGGTCGCCTGGAAGTGATCAAGTCGTCCGAAGCGCGCCTGCCCGAGGGCAGCTTGGGCGGCACGGTGCTGATGCACTCGCGCAAGCCGCTCGACATGGACGCCAACACCATCAGCGGCACGGTGGGCTACGCCTACAACGACCAGGCCGAAGGTGGCAAGCCGAACGTCTCGGCGCTGTACAGCTGGAAGAACACTGAAAGCACCTTCGGTTTCGACATCGCCGCGCAGCACTTCGAGGAACGGATCGATCGCCAGGGCCTGGAGATCTTCGGCTACACGCCGGTGTCGGCGTTTGCCGCGGTGAACCCGAACATCGCCGCGCAGGTGGCTGCCGGCGAACTGCGCCCGAACGACATGGTGCCGCAGGAAGTCAACGCGGCGTACTTCCAGCAGACCCGCAAGCGTGACAGCGCGCTGTTCAACCTGCAGATCAAGCCGAACGACCAGTTCTCGGCCAACCTGAGCGGCCTGTACATCAAGGAGAACTTCGACAGCTACAACCAGTCGATGTACAACTTCATGACGCAGAACACCTCGTCGATGCAGGCGGTTGACTCGTTCACGCCGACGACCAACGGTGTGGTTTC
Source organism: Rhodanobacter ginsenosidimutans (assembly GCF_042655685.1). Taxonomy (NCBI): domain Bacteria; kingdom Pseudomonadati; phylum Pseudomonadota; class Gammaproteobacteria; order Lysobacterales; family Rhodanobacteraceae; genus Rhodanobacter; species Rhodanobacter ginsenosidimutans. The sequence continues at coordinate 203,381 of NZ_JBHSMM010000001.1, forward strand.
CGGTGGTCACACCAGCTCCAATCCGGGGAGCGGCACCGGCCTGATCTACGACAACCAGCTGCGCCAGTCCGAAGTGACCACCAAGGGCGCCGACCTGAAAGCCGACTACACCGGCGACAGCTGGTCGCTCGGTGGCCAGATCGGCATGAGCAAGTCCGACAACCCGAACATCAACCAGTACCTGCTCGAACCGACCTACCAAGGCGGCTACAGCTGGGGCATCAACCAAGGCTTCCAGGCCGATGACCAGACCGCCGTGCACGATCCGGCCAACTGGGGCGGCGGCTGGCTGGGCAACAACGGCAAGTTCGCGTCGCACGCCAAGGACCAGTACGCGCAACTCGATTTCAGCAAGAACTTCGATGGCGTGATCAACCAGTTGCTGGTCGGCGTGCGCTACAACAAGCACAACGAGGACTATGCGTTGCACGTCTATGGCGGCGTCACGCCCGGCACGCTGGCCGACGTGGGCACCATCGGCGACACCGACATCCTCAACGCCCTGCCGGGGATCAACGGCAACACCGGGCAGCACATCCAGGTCGGCGCCGGCAACATCCAGAACTGGATCAACAGCAGCTCGCTCGATTTCGACAACCCGGATCCCGGCTCCACCATCAACAACACCTGGAAGCTGGAGCAGAAGAACACTGCTGCCTATGCCCAGTTGAACTACTCCACCGATGTGCTGCGCGGCAACGTGGGCGTGCGTTGGGTACGCACGGAGACGGCGAGCACGGCCTATACCAAGCCGAACGATGCGGCGCCCGTATTGCCGGCACCGGCCAGCTGGTGGGGCACCACCAGCAACACTAAGAACAACTTCCTGCCGTCGGTCAACCTGGTTTACGACAACGGCGGTGACGTGGTGCTGCGTGCGGCGGCCTCCAAGGTCATGGCCTGGGCGCCGTACAACCTGATGGTCAACCAGACCTTCCTCAACGACACCGTGCTCACCGGCAGCGGCGGCAGCCCGTCGATCGACCCGTACAAGTCGTACAACTTCAACGTGTCGGCCGAGTGGTACTTCGCGCCGCAGTCGGTACTGGCCGGCTCGGTGTTCTTCAAGCACGTGCTCAACTACATCCTGATCACGCCCGGAACGGAGACGCAGTACAACTCCATTCGCGACACGGATCCCACCACCTGGACCAACCTGGTCGGCTCGCACGGCTGCACCGCGGAAGGCTTCTGCGACTACAGCGTGTCGCGTCCGCACAACGGCGGCGGCGCGCGGGTGAAGGGCTTCACGCTGAACTACCAGCAGGCGTTTGGCGAGACCGGTTTTGGCCTCATCACCAACTACACCTTCGCCACCGGCAAGACCAACGCCGGCACCGCGATGCCGTACCTGTCGCGCAATTCGGTCAGCGTCAGCCCCTACTACGAGAAGGGCGCGTTCACCGGCCGCTTCAACTACAACTGGCGCAGCAAGTACCAGGGCGTGGGCTACGTGGCCGGCGCACCGGCGGCGACCACGGACGATTACACCGACCTCAGCGCCAGCGTGGGTTGGACCTTCAACCCGAACTTCTCGTTGTCGCTGGATGCGCTGAACCTGACCAACCAGAAGTACTTCCAGTACACCGATACGCCGAACCTGCCGAACGCGAAGTACACCACCGGCCGCCGCTACATGGCCAGCCTGCACTTCAAGTTCTGACCTACCCCCGTACCTCCCGGGCCATGGATGGCCCACCACCACCCCCTTTCCGGGCCCGTCAGGCACACTGTACGGGCCCTTTTTTTAAAGCGTGTCGCGCGGTTTAGCGACCCACGATGGAGATGGACCATGACGCGTCGTCTGCCCACCCTTCTGCATGCCTGCGCATGGCTCTGCGCCGCCGTGATGGTGGTCTTGTCCGCAACCGCCCACGCCGCCACCGACGCGGTGGTTCCGCTGATCCCGCAGCCGGCGCAGGTCACCGTCACCGAGGGCCGGTTCACGGTGGGCGTCGATACGCCGATCGTGATTGCCGATGACGGGAAGGGCACGGCCAGCACCGCCGCCTATCTGTCCAGCCTGGTCGAGCGCACGCGCGGTTTGCGCTTGCGCGTGCAGCACGGCCCGGTGCCGGCGCATGCCATCGTCCTGCAGCGTGACCCGCAGGCCGTCGTGACGCAGGCGGAAGGTTACGCGCTGGATGTCACGCCCGAGGGCATCCGCATCAGCGCGCGCGATGACGCCGGCCTGTTTCATGGCGCCATCACCCTGTGGCAGTTGCTGACGCCCGATGCGAAGCACGGCCCGGTGACGCTGGCGGCGATGCAGATCCGCGACCAGCCGCGTTTCGCCTGGCGTGGCCTGATGCTGGATTCCGTGCGCCATTTCCAGAGCGTGGCCGAGGTGGAAACGCTGATCGACCAGATGGCGCAGCACAAGATGAACACGCTGCACTGGCACCTCACCGACGACCAGGGCTGGCGCATCCAGATCAAGCGCTACCCCGAGCTCACCCGCATCGGCGCGTGGCGCACGCCGCCGGACGCGGGTAAAAACGGCGAGCCGAAACGCTACGGCGGTTTCTATACCCAGGACCAGATCCGCCAGGTGGTCGCCTACGCCGCCGCGCGCCACATCACCATCGTGCCGGAGCTGGACATGCCCGGCCACGCGCAGGCCGCGGTGGCCGCGTACCCGCAGCTGGGCGTCACCGGCCAGCGGCCGCAGGTATCCATCGACTGGGGCGTGAACCCCTGGCTCTACAACGTCGACGACGACACCTTCACCTTCATCGACAACGTGCTGGACGAAGTGCTGGCGTTGTTCCCGTCCACGTACATCCACGTCGGCGGCGACGAGGCGATCAAGGATCAGTGGGAAGCTTCGCCCGCGGTGCAGGCGAAGATGCGCGAGCTGGGCATCACCAGCGAGAACGCGCTGCAGGGCTGGTTCATCGACCGCGTCGGCCAGTACCTGGAAAAACATGGACGCAAGCTGATCGGCTGGGACGAAATCCTCGAAGGCGACAACCTGCCGGCCGATGCCACGGTGATGTCCTGGCGCGGTACCGACGGCGCGATCAAGGCCGCGATGCTGGGTCACGACGTGGTGATGGCGCCCGCGCCGAATCTCTACTTCGACCACGTGCAAAGCGAGCTGGAGGATGACTACGCCGGCCGGCTGGGCGTGGAATCCCTGCGCAGCGTCTATGGTTTCCAGGTGGTACCCGCTGTCCTCGGCGCTGCCCAGGCGAAGCATGTGCTGGGCGTGCAGGCCAATGTATGGACCGAACACATGCCCACGTTCGCCCATGTGGAACATGCGGTATTCCCGCGCCTGGATGCGCTCAGCGAAGTGGCCTGGTCGCCGGCCGCGAGCAACCACTGGCCCGCCTTCCTGGCCCGCCTGCCGGCGCAACTGGAGCGCTACAAGGCGCAGCGGATTCCGTACGCCGATGGCGCGTTCGCGGTGGATATCGCGGTCGACCGCAACGTCGCGCTGGTCACCGGCCGGGCCACGGTCACATTGGCCAACCAGACCGACTTCGGCAACATCCACTACACGACCGACGGCAGCACGCCCACACTCAGCTCGCCACGTTACGACGCACCGTTCAACGTGACACTGCCGATCACCGTGCGTGCCGCCAGCTTTGCGGCGGATGGCAACGAACTGGCTGCCGCGCGGCAGCGCGTGCTCGATCGCGCCAGCCTGCTCACGGTGGCCGGAAACACCATGCCCAACTGCCCCGGCAGCGATTTCCGCCTGCGCGTGCAGCCACTGCCGGACGCCACGTCGACGGCGCCGGTGTACACCATCAACGTATTCGACAGCTGCCATCTTTATCCGGCCACGCCGCTGGACGGGTTGACGTCGATCCGCGTCGATGCCGCGCGGCTGGTGCGCAACTTCGCGATGGCCCACGACCAGAAACTGGTGGTGTCGCGCCCGCGGCGCACGCCGTTCGGCGAGCTGGTGGTGCACCGCGATACCTGCAATGGCCCGGTGCTGGCCAGCATGCCGCTGCCCGACCCCGCGCACAGCGCGCGCAACTTCACCCTCAACGCGGCGCTGCCGGCGCAGCAGGGCGAGCACGCGCTGTGCCTGATCTATACGGCGCCGATCGATGGCGCGCTGTATGCGATCGGTCAGGTGTCGCTGACGCCATGACCCTCGCGCCGCACGTATCCCATACTCGCTCCCCTGCAAGGCGGAGGAGGAGCGAAGCGCGCTGCACCATGCTCCCTCCCCTGCAACGCAGGGGAGGGTCGGGGAGGGGTTGCTCTTGAGCTTCCCCGCCACCCTGCGCCACCCCCTCCCAACCTCCCCCTGTGCGCAGGGGGAGGAGCGAAGCGCGCCGCGTCGTGTTTCCTCCCCTGCAACCCTGGGGAAGGAGCGAGGCATGGCCGCATGAGCAAGCGCCTCGCTTCCCTCGATGCCTTGCGCGGCTGCACTGTGGCGGGGATGTTGCTGGTCAACGACCCCGGCGACTGGGGGCATGTCTACGCGCCGCTGGAACACGCGTCGTGGCACGGCTGCACGCCGACCGATCTGGTGTTTCCGTTCTTCCTGTTCGTGGTCGGCGTGTCGACCGCGCTGGCCCTGCTGCCGCCGCTGGAGCAGGGCGTGGCACCCCGCGTTCTGGTGAAGGCGGCGCTGTGGCGGGCGCTGCGCATTCTTGCGCTGGGCGTGGCGATCAACCTGCTGGCGGCGTGGTTGTTGCCGCATGCGCACCTGCGTTTTCCGGGCGTGCTGCAGCGGATCGGCATCTGCTTCGCCGCGGTGGCGCTGTTTGCGGTTTATACCCGACCACGCACGCAATGGATCACCATCGGCGGCATCCTGCTTGGTTACTGGGGCTTGCTGCTGGCGGGCGGTTCGCTGGAGCCGTGGGTGAATATCGTCAGCCGCACCGACAGCGCCGTGTTCGGCCACTTCGTCTACCTGATCGACCCGGCCACCGGCCGCGGGCACGACCCCGAAGGCCTGCTCGCCACCCTGCCTTCGCTCGCCACCACCTTGCTGGGCCTGCGCGTCGGTTGCTGGCTGCGCCGTGGAGATATCCGCCGATTGCTGATCGCCGGTGTGCTGCTGCTGCTGCTCGGCGCGCTGTGGTCGCTGTGGCTGCCGCTCAACAAGAACCTGTGGACGTCGTCGTTCGTGCTGTGGACAGCCGGCTGGGCCACGCTGGCGCTGCTGGCCTTCCACTGGCTGATCGATCGGCACGGCTGGCCGGCCTGGGGTCGCCGTTTCGGTATTAACGCGATCGCCGCCTACGCCGGCTCCGAACTGATGCAGATCCTGCTGCCCACGCTGGGCTGGAACCAACCGATCTACCAGCACCTGTTCGCCGGCTGGATGACGCCGCTGGTCGGCCCGTATGTACCTTCGCTGGCGTTCGCGGTGGTGTTCGTGACGGTGTGGTGGCTGATCGTGTGGGCGATGGATCGGCGACGGGTCTATCTGAAACTGTAGGTACCTGTGTGGGAAGGCCTCGAGGTTCAGCGCCGGCCGCGCAAGGCCTTGATGAAGGCGATCATCAGCAACACACCCAGCAGCAGGCCGACACCGGCACCCCACAACGCGCCAAGGTTGCCGGCAATCAGGTAACCGATACCGAACCCCGTGGGAAACAACAGCAATATCGGCAGGCAACCCACCTCAGGGCGCCACCGCCGGTACGTCCGGCTGCGACGGTGGATAGCGCAGCAGCACGTGCTTCGCGCGTTGCTGATCGACCGCGGACAACTCCACCAGCGCGCCGACCTTGCCGCCGACCAGTGCCGCGATCGGTGCGCCATCGCGGTACAGCACGCGTGAACCGGCCAACGCCGCCACCTTGTCGCCCACCAATACGGTGCCGACCAGGTTCAGCGGATCGCTGCCGCTGACCGACACCAGCTCGCCGTCATCGGCGCGCCTGCGCACCGCACGCAGCGGAGCGATGGCCTCGGGCAGCGCGAACTGCTCGCCCACCAGCCCCTCCACGAAACGTCCGCCGCGAATCTCACCGCGCGCCTCCAGCCGATGGTAGACGCGCAGCAATTCCCGCCACGACGGCAGCCACGGCGCCTCGCGTTCCAGCAGCTTCCAGAACACCACGCCGTAGCGACAAAGCAGGGTGCGTGCGACGTGCTCCGCTTCCGCTTCATTCGAATCCAATCGGCGCGAAGCGCCGCCATCGCCTCCTCTCCCCGTTGGCGACCGAAGGGAGTCCCCTTGTGGGTGGGAGAGGATTGAGGAGAGGGGCCGCTCTTGCCGCGACCGCTCATCCGTCCGTGCAACGCTGCGCACCAACGACCACCGCCCCGCGTCCTCGATGCTGCTCAGCTGATGCCGCCGAACCCGCCGATGCCGGCCGCCATCACGCTTGGCCGCTGGCAGCAGCAACGCGCGCAAGCCCGCAAAACTGTCGGCGCGAACCTGGCCTGCGGCCACCAGCTCACCCAGCGCATTCTCCAGCTCGGTACGCAGCAAGCGCGTGGCATCCATCAACTCGTCGAAAAACAGCGCGCCGCGTTCGGCCAGGGCATCGGCCACCGCCTGGGCGCGCGACGACAACGCGGCGTCGGTCGGCTCCCTTTCCGCGATGGACGTCCAGACGGCCATGTCGCGCCGCGGCAGCAACACGATCGGCGTGCTGCGCACCGGGCCGCCACTGCCGCCACCGCTGCGCAGCCGGGTCCAGCCGATGCGCCCCGCGCGACACAGATCGTCCAGCCAGCCGATCGAATAGTCGGCGACGCGCGCGGGCAGGATTTCCGACTCCCACGCACCCGCTGCCGCTTCGTAGCCCTCCAGTTGTGCCAGCGTGGCCGCCAGCGCATCCGGCCCATTGAGCCGCGCAGCGGCCGATACATGCTGCCAGTCGAACAGGAAACGCATCAGGTCGCGCCGGCTGACCGGCTCGATCTCGCGCCGCAGGCGGCCGATCGTGTAGCGGTGGATGCGTGCCAGCAGGTGGCGCTCGCACCATTCGGTGGCGCTGGCCTCCGCGGTGAAGCGCCCCTGCATCACGAAACCTTCGGTTTGCAGGCGCAGCAGTGCCTGTTCGATCTCGCCCGCTTCCACCGCCATCGATCCGGCCAGCGCGGCCACGGTGACCGGGCCGAGCCCGCCCAGGCGACGGCGCACCAATTCCAGCAGCGCGTCCTCGCGTGCCCAGGTTTGCGCGGCGTATTCGGCCGGGGCGGCAATCGATGGCTGCATCACCGTGTCGGGATGAAGCGCCAGCCAGATGGGCAACTGCTCGGCGGACGTCCATACCCCTGTGGGAGCGGCTTCAGCCGCGATGCCTTTTGCGCCGGAAGCCGAATGCAAGAGCATCGCGGCTGAAGCCGCTCCCACAGAGGGCGCGAACAGGGTGGCGCGCCTTGCCCTGGCCAACACTTGTAACCGTTCGCTCCAGCCCGCGTTGGCGTCGACTTCCGCCTCGGTGACAAACCCCAGCAGCGTCAGTGCCTCGTGCATCTCGTCGGCATCGCGCACCTGCGGCCAGGCCTCCTCGCGCACGGCGGCGATCGCGTCGGGATCGAGCCGGCCCAGGTCGTCGGCATCGTCGGCGCTCCAGCGCCGTGTCTGCACCGCCTGGGTGCGGCGTTCCTCCAGTGGCGCGTCATCGAGGAACGCATACGGCGCCGCGTTCAACACCTCGGCCGCCAGCGGGCTGGGGCCGGTGAGGTCGCGCGCCACGATGGCGATCCCGCCCGCTTCCAGCGAACGCAGGATGCGCAGCAGGCCGTCCACGTCCATCGCCTCGCGCAGGCAGTCGTGCATGGTCTGGTTGACCAGCGGATGGTCGGGCACCTCGCGCTCGCCCACAATGTTTTCCAGGCAGGCCACCTGGTCGGGGAACACTGCGGCCAGCAGGTCCTCGCTTTTCATCCGCTGCAACGGCGGCGGCGTGCGCTTGCCACCGGTGAAGCGCGGCAGCGCCAATGCGGTCACGGCATTCCAGCGCCAGCGCGCGGGGAACAGCGGCGCATCCAGCAACGCCTGCACCAGCACGTGCTCGGCGGTGTCGGAGTGCAGGTAGTGGGCCACCTCCTCCAGCGGAAAGCTGTGGCTGGTGGACAGCGACAGCACGATCGCATCCTCGGTCGCGGCCGCCTGCAGCTCGAAGTTGAACTGGCGACAGAATCGCTTGCGCAGCGCCAGCCCCCACGCGCGATTGATGCGGCTGCCCCACGGCGTGTGGATCACCAGCTGGGTGCCGCCGGATTCGTCGAAGAAGCGTTCCAGCACCAGCGTGCGCTGGCTGGGGAGGACGCCAAGCGCGGATTTGGCGCGGGCGAGATAGTCGACGAGTTGCTGGGCGGCGGCGTCGGCAAGGCCGAGTTCGTCATGCAGCCACGCAAGCGCCCGCGCCTTGCCCCCCTCTCCCGCTTGCGGGAGAGGGGCCGGGGGAGAGGGTTCGGGCGTATGGGACTGTTCGGCAAGCTCCTTGCCCTCTCCCCCACCCCTCTCCCGCAAGCGGGAGAGGGGCTCAAGCAGAGCGGCGATCTCCTCGCGCAGTCGCGACACGCCGAACGACAATTCATCACTGCGCCCCGGCGCTTCGCCCAGCCAGAACGGAATGCTGGGCGGCGCGCCGCGCGCGTCTTCCACGCGCAAGCGATCACGCTCCACGCGCTGGATGCGGTAGCTGGTGTTGCCCAACTGGAAGATGTCGCCGGCCATGCTCTCGACCGCGAAATCCTCGTTCACCGTGCCCACGATGATCGCCTGCGGCTCCAGCACCACCTTGTAGTCAGCGGTATCGGGAATGGTGCCGCCGGAGGTGAGTGCGGTGAGCCGGGCGCTGCGCCGCGCCCGCAACTGACCATGCACCGCGTCGCGATGGATATACGCCGCGCGCGGCCCCTGGCGGGTGGTGAAACCCTCGGCCAGCATGCGCACCACGGCATCGAAATCGGCGCGCGAAAGATCGCGGTACGGATACGCGCGGCGCACCAGCGTGTACAGCGCGTCCTCGCTCCATTCCTGGCAGGCCACTTCGGCCACGATCTGCTGCGCCAGCACGTCCAGCGGCTGTGGCGGCAGGATCAGCGCATCGAGCTCGCCGCGACGCACGCAGTCGAGCAGGGCCGTGCATTCGACCAGATCGTCGCGGGTGGCCGGAAACAGCCGCGCCTTCGGCGTGCCGTCGATGCTGTGGCCGGAGCGGCCGGCCCGCTGCAGGAACGCGGCGATCGAGCGCGGCGAGCCGAGCTGGCAGACCAGGTCCACTTCGCCGATGTCGATGCCCAGCTCCAGCGAAGCGGTGGCCACCAGCACCGACAATTCGCCGCGCTTCAGCCGCTGCTCCGCGTCCAGCCGCTGCTCCTTCGCCAGGCTGCCGTGATGCGCGGCGACCACTTCCTTGCCCAGCCGCTCCGACAAGTGCCGCGCGGCGCGCTCGGCCATGCGCCGCGTGTTGACGAAGATCAGGGTGGTGCGATGCGCCTGCACCAGCTGCGCCAGCCGGTTGTAGACCAGCTCCCAGCTGTCGTTGGACATCACCGCTTCCAGCGGTACCGGCGGCACTTCGATGGCGAGGTCGCGGGGGCGGGTATGGCCCACGTTGATGATGGTTGCGCTTCTGCTCCCTCCCCTGCGCGCAGGGGAGGGTTGGGGTGGGGTGCTCTTGCTCGTGGACTCAAGATCAAGAGCGTTACCCCCTCCCAACCTCCCCCTGCATGCAGGGGGACGAGCAGGAGCGTCGCCGACCAAAAAGTCGGCGACCTTTTCTATGGGCTTCTGCGTCGCCGACAACCCGATCCGCAACAGCGGCCGCTGGCACAGCGACTGCAGACGCTCCAGCGATAGCGCCAGGTGCGAGCCGCGCTTGCTGCCGGCGATGGCGTGGATCTCGTCCACGATCACCGACCGCACGCCCGACAACATGGCGCGGCCCGAGGCCGAACCCAGCAGCACGTACAGCGATTCGGGCGTGGTCACCAGGATGTGCGGCGGTTGCTTGCGCAGCGCGTTGCGCTCGGCCTGCGGCGTATCGCCGGTGCGCACGGCGGTGCGGATCGCCACGTCGGGCAGGCCCAGTGTTTCCAGCTCGGCGCGGATGCCTTCCAGCGGCGCGTCGAGGTTGATATGGATGTCGTTGGACAGCGCCTTCAGTGGCGACACGTAGACCACGGTGGTGGCGTCGGCCAGCACGCCGCCGTGCGCCACGCCCTCGCGCACCAGTTCGTCGATGGCGGCCAGGAAGGCGGTCAGCGTCTTGCCCGACCCGGTCGGCGCCGCCACCAATGTGTGGTTGCCGGCGCGGATCGACGGCCACGCCGCCGCCTGCGCCGCCGTGAGCGCGGGAAACGTGCGGCGGAACCATGCCGCCACCGCCGGGTGGAAATCATCCAGCGGGGAAGGACTCGGCGACGGGTGCTGCGTGGGCACGGAGGAGCTCATCGGTCAGATATGGGGGCGGTACCGGAGTGCTCAATTGGATCGCGCGCGGCGCGCGGCGGCCGCGCCCCATGTCACTATCAAGGTTTCGCCGCCGCGGGTGGTTGGCTGGCGATGGAAGCTCAGCACGGGAGGATGGGGTGAAGCAACCGCTGCAACCGGCGTCGCGCCAGGGTGATGCGCAAGCCGTGGAATCGTGGCTGACGATGGCCGATGGTCAGCCGATTTTCGTGCGCGACTGGCCATTGGCCCAGGCGCGCGGCGCCGTGTTGATCGTTCATGGCCTGAGCGAGCACAGCGGGCGCTACGCGGAGCTGGCGCAGTGGCTGCGCGCCCGCGGCTACGCCGTGCGCAGCTACGACCAGCGCGGCCACGGCAGGACGCCCGGCCGCCGCGGCGCGCTGCGCCACGACGATGATCTGCTGCAGGACCTGACGGCGATCCACCGCGATTACGCCTGCACATTGGGCTGCGTACCGCTGGTGCTTGGCCACAGCATGGGCGGGGTGGTGGTGGCGCGCAGTGTGCTGGATGGCCGCATCGCACCCGGCGCCGTGATCCTCAGTTCGCCCGCGCTGCGCAGCTGGGAGCCGCGCTGGCGCCGTGCGCTGGCCCGCGTGCTGAACCGGGTGACGCCGAACCTGCCGCTGCGCAGCGGCTTGAGTTTCGGCCGCATCTCGCACGACCGTGCAAGGGTCGCCGCGTATCGCGCCGATCCCCTGCGCCATGGCTGGATCACCCCACGGCTGGCCGACTTCATCTTTCGCGCGGGCGCCTCCAGCATCGCCGATGCCGCGCGGCTGCCCGTCCCCACCTTGCTGCTGGTCTCCGGCAGCGACGCACTGGTCGACCCCTCCGGCAGCGGCGATTTCTCACGCGCCGCCGCCCCCGGCGGCCAGCTCACCACGCGCTTTTTCTCGATGCTGTACCACGAGCTTTTCAACGAGGCCGAGCCGGGCCGCAGCCAGGTGCTGCACCAGTTGGGCGACTGGCTGCAACGGCAGGCATGATGGTGGTGGGCCCGCCAGGACTCGAACCTGGAACCAAGGGATTCGCTTGTGCCGGGGGTTTCCCTCCGGAGCGGACTATCTCTTCACCCTCTGCCGATGGGGCAGGTGGGGTGCGGGACGCTCGAGCCTGTGATCAAGGGCGCTGTAGCCCTCAGGTAGTCTCTGCACCTTCCGTCGGTGTACCGGCGGCTTGGCTCAGGGTTGCCACCGGCCGCGTTGCGCGCCGCTGAGGTTTCCCTGAATTCATCCCGATTCCATCCACGGATTACGCCGTGGCGGCACCATTTCGATGAGTCCCCTGCTCTAACCATTGAGCTACAGGCCCGTCTCGCCATGATAGCCGCAGCGTTCCGGAATCACCACGACACGGCATGCCGGTGAATGCGGGGGATTTTGCGTTGCGGCATGCAATTTCCGCCGGGTGGGGTAAAGTCCGTGGTTGCGTCCTTTTCCGCCTGCGGGCGTTGAATCTGGGGGCATATTGCCAGACGGGCATTTTTTTGTTTAGATGAATGTTAGCGCTAACACCCTAACCCGCGAGAACCGCAATGAGCTTGGTCGTTGGACTTGATGTAGGCACCCAGAGCGTCAAGCTCGTTGCGTACGATTCGGTGGCGCACGAGGTGCTGGCCACGCACAGCCATGCGCTGGAATTGGTGGCGCAGGATGATGGCAGCCGCGAGCAGGAAGCCCAGTGGTGGATCGACGCGATCCGCAGCTGTTTCGCCAAGCTGGACCCGGCCCTGCGCGCCCGCGTGGTGGCCGTGGGCGTGTCCGGACAGCAGCACGGCTTCGTACCGGTGGACGCCGCCGGCCAGGTGCTGGCGCCGGCCAAGCTGTGGTGCGACACCAGCACCCAGGCCGAATGCGACGAGATCATGGATGCCGTGGGCGGCCCGCTGCGCGCCGTGGCGCTGGCCGGCAACCCGATCCTGGCCGGTTACACCGCCTCGAAACTGCCGTGGACGCGCAAGCACCGGCCCGAGGTATACCAGCAGCTGGCGAGCATCATGCTGCCGCACGACTACGTGAATTTCTGGCTGACCGGCGAGCGCTGGATGGAATACGGCGACGCCTCGGGCACGGGCTGGCTGGATGTGCGCACGCGCCAGTGGTCGCCGGAATTGATGGCGGCCACGGATACGCAGCGCGATCTCGCGGCCTGCCTGCCGCCGCTGGTGGAAGCTGATGCCAGCTTCCCCATTTCCGCCGCCATCGCCGACGAACTGGGCCTGCCGCACGGCGTGCGCGTCTCGGCCGGCGGTGGCGACAACATGATGGCCGCGATCGGCACCGGCAACGTGGCCTCCGGCGTGTTGAGCATGAGCCTGGGCACCTCCGGCACGCTGTTCGCGCACGCCGACCATCCGGTGGTGGACGACAACGGCAGCTGGGCGGCGTTCTGCTCGTCCACCGGTGGCTGGTTGCCGCTGATCTGCACCATGAATTGCACCGTGGCCACGGAAAACGTGGCGCGCGCATTCGGCTTCGAGAGCCGCGATGGCGACAAGGTGCTGGCCGGCACCACGCCGGGCGCCGACGGCCTGGTGATGCTGCCGTTCTTCAACGGCGAGCGCACGCCCGACCTGCCGCACGCTCGCGCCAGCCTGCACGGCATGGATACAGCCAACCTCAACCGCGCCAACCTCTACCGCGCCGCGATGGAAGGGGCGACCTACGCGCTGCGCCATGGCTATGACGCGCTGTGCGCCGCGGGCCTGCACTTCGACGCCATCCGCCTCACCGGCGGCGGCAGCCACAGCGCCGCGTGGCGACAAATGGTGGCCGACGTGTTCGAATTGCCGGTGGACGTGCCCACGCAAGCCGAAGGCGCGGCTTTCGGCGCCGCACTGCAGGCATTGTGGGCATTGGATCACGCCGCGGGTGGCCACGCGGATATCGCGGCCCTGGCCACCGAGCATGTTCACCTCGATCCGGCACTCTCGACCCGTCCGGATCCGGCTGCGACCGCCGCCTATCGCAGCCACTACGGCCACTTCTCTCGTCATCTGGAAGCCGCCGTGGCGAGCCACGCCAACGAGAACGTCACGAGCGGCGGCTGAAGCTTCCAGCATCAAACACCATCATCACCTATCCACCAGGACACCATCATGAGCACCCCCTTCATCGGCAAACGCGAGTATTTCCCCGGCATCGGCGCCATCCCCTACGAGGGCATCGGGTCGGACAATCCGCTGGCGTTCAAGCATTACGACGCCAACAAGAAAGTCGGCGACAAGACCATGGCCGAGCACCTGCGTTTCGCGGCGTGCTACTGGCACAGCTTCTGCAATGCCGGCCACGACCCGTTCGGCCCCGGCACCCGCGTGTATCCGTGGGACAAGCACGCCACCACCGCGCTGGGGCGTGCCGAGGACAAGATCGACGCCGCGTTCGAGTTTTTCACCAAGCTCGGCGTGCCGTACTACTGCTTCCACGACATCGACATGTCGCCGGATGCCGATGACATCGGCGAGTACGAGAAGAACCTCAAGCACATGGTCGCGCTGGCCAAGGAGCGCCAGACGTCCACCGGCATGAAGCTGCTGTGGGGTACGGCCAACCTGTTCAGCCATCCGCGCTACATGAACGGTGCGGGCACCAACCCGGATTTCGCCGTGGTGGCGCGTGCGGCGGCGCAGATCAAGGCGGCGCTGGAAGCCACCGTGGAGCTGGGCGGCGAGAACTACGTGTTCTGGGGCGGCCGCGAAGGCTACGCCTCGCTGCACAACACCGACACCAAGCGCGAGCTCAACAACTTCGCCAAGTTCCTCACCGCCGCGCGTGACTACGGCCGCAGCATCGGTTTCCAGGGCAAGTACCTGATCGAGCCGAAGCCGATGGAGCCGATGAACCACCAGTACGATTTCGACTCCTCGACCGTCGTCGGCTTCCTGAAACAGAACGGCCTGGACAAGGATTTCTCGCTCAACATCGAGGCCAACCACGCCACGCTGTCGGGCCACACCTTCGAGCACGACCTGCAGATCGCCTCCAACCACGGCATGCTGGGCAGCATCGACGCCAACCGCGGCAACGCGCAGAACGGCTGGGACACCGACCAGTTCCCCAGCGACCTGTACGACACCGTGGGCGCCATGATGGTGGTGCTGCGCCAGGGCGGCCTGGCCCCGGGCGGCCTGAACTTCGACGCCAAGGTGCGCCGTGAATCCACCGATGCCGATGACTTGTTCATCGCCCACGTCGGCGGCATGGACAGCTTCGCGCGCGGCCTGGAAGTGGCCCATTCGCTGCTCAACGCCTCGCCGTGGGAGAAGTGGCGCGCCGAGCGTTATGCCAGCTTCGATGCCGGCAAGGGCAAGGACTTCGCCGAGGGCAAGCTCGACCTGGCCGCGCTGCGTGATCTGGCGGTCGCCCAGGGTGAACCGACCCAGCGCAGCGGCAAGCAGGAGCGCTACGAGAACCTGATCAACCAGTACCTGATGCGCTGAACCCCAAGCCACCCGTGTCGCCGCAGGGGCGGCGGCACGGTGTGACACCACGGGCAATCCGGAGCGACACGGACCGAGGGGGTGGACATGGCAATGGATATTCATGGCGCCACGCGCGCCATGCCCGGCGGCATCGTTCATTCGTCGCGGGCAGATGCGGGGCTGGAAACACCGGTCGATGCTGTCGGCCGCGTGGCTTTCGGCCTGCGGCGCCCCGTTTCATTTCCTGGCACGACACGCAAGGGCGTGTCGTGCCAAAGCACGACGCGCGCAGCTGCCTCAGCTGCGCGTCTTGGCGGCCGTCTTCGCCGGCGCCACGGAGCCGCGCATCACCAGCTGGTGCGCCACCACCTGATCGACCACCACGCGGGTTTCATTGCCGTTGCGACGGATCGCGCGCAGCAGGATGTCGATCGCCGAATCGGCCATGCTGGAGATCGGCTGGCGCACGGTGGTGAGCTCGGGCCACACCGTGGTCGCGGCCGAGGTGTCATCGAAACCCACGATGGACAGATCCAGCGGCACCCGCAATCCGCGTCGGTGCGCCACCGAGACGGCCGCCGCGGCCATGTCGTCGTTGCTGGCGAAGATCGCGGTGGGCGGCTTGCGCAACGACAGCAGCTTCTCGACCGCCTCCAGCCCGGAGCGGTAGGTGAAGTAGCCCTGCTGCACCAGTTCGGCATCCCGCGCGATGCCCGCTTCCTTGAGCGCGGCCTGGTAACCCTCGAAGCGACGCTGGCTGGCCATCTGGTTGGGGTGGCCCTTGACGCACGCGATGCGCGTGTGACCCATGTTGATGAGGTGTTCGACGATCTCCTTGCTGGCCAGGAAGTCGTCGATGCGCACGCTGGAGATGTCGTGGATGAAGTGGCCCGAGGCCACCGCCACCACCGGCACGCCGGCCTTGGTCAGTTCCTCGATCACCACCTTGGATTCGCACAGCGGCGGCGGCAGGATCACCCCGCCCACGCTCTTGGCCAGCGCGCGCGCGGCCTTGCGTTCGGCGGCGGCATCCAGCGTTTCCCAGCTGTCGATCACCAGTTGCGCGGCGGTGCGCTCGGCGCCATGCAGCGCGCCGAGCAACAGCTCGCGCAGGTAGGCGCCGCTGGGGTTGGTGTAGATCAGCGCGATGCGCACGTCCTGCGCGGCGGCAAGCGAACTGGCCGCCTGGTTCGGCACGTAGCCCAGCTCGCGCACGGCCTGCATCACTTTTTCGCGGGTCGTTTCGCGCACCTTGGCGTGGCCGTTGACCACCCGCGACACCGTCATTGGCGATACTTGGGCGAGAACCGCTACCTCGTCGATGGTGACGGCACGCCCTTTCCGGCGAGCCGATTTCTTGCCTGTTGTCTTCAATGCCGTTTCCTTTCAGCAGTGCGCGTCGCGTTGCGCGGGCCCGTTGCCAGATTCCCGGATCCCCATCCCCACGAGGTCCAGCCATGCGCGCATGTTTGCATATGTTAGCGATAACATTCTGTTGTGATGCCAATCATCGTTCATGGCGCAGGCTTTGGGGGATGAATCGTAGCCGTTCGGGCGTTGGCCCGCGCCTGCTGATCGCGGGTCTGGCGGTGTTGTTCGCATGCCTGGGCGCCGGTCGCGCCCACGCCGAGGACGGCCATGATCTGTGGCTGCGCTACCACGCGCTCGCCGCCGCGCCGGCAGGTATCGATACCCGCCAGGCCGTGCAACTGGTCGCAGGGCAAGGCTCGCCGACCGCGAAGGCGGCCAGCGGCGAACTCGTCCGTGGCCTGGGTGGCCTGCTCGGCAAGACGCCGGAACTGTCGGGCACAGTCAGCCGCGATGGCGCGCTGATCATCGGCACACCCGCCTCGTCACCCGTGGTGGCCGGCCTGCACCTGGACACCCGCGAGCTGGGACGCGAGGGCTACCTGATCAAGAGCGTGGTGGTGAACGGCCACCCCGCCACGGCGATTGTCGGCAACGACGACATCGGCGTGTTGTACGGCAGCTTCCGCTTCCTGCGCCTGCTGCAGACAGGGCATCCGGCCACCGGCTTGGACCTGCGCGACCGGCCGCAGGTGAAGTTGCGCGTGCTCGATCACTGGGACAACCTCGACGGCAGCGTGGAGCGCGGCTATGCCGGCGCCTCGATCTGGGACTGGTGGAAACTGCCCGGTTACCTCGACCCGCGCTACACCGACTACGCCCGCGCCAATGCCTCCATCGGCATCAACGGCACCGTACTCAACAACGTCAACGCCGATCCGCTGGTGCTCACGCCGGCCTATCTGAAGAAAGTGGCGGCGCTGGCCGGGGTGTTCCGGCCGTGGGGTATCCGCGTGTATCTCAGCGCGCGTTTCAGCGCGCCGATCGAGATCGGCGGCCTGAAGACGGCGGACCCGCTCGACCCGGCCGTGCGCCAGTGGTGGCGCGACAAGGCTGACGA
Organism: Rhodanobacter ginsenosidimutans; assembly: GCF_042655685.1. NCBI lineage: Bacteria > Pseudomonadati > Pseudomonadota > Gammaproteobacteria > Lysobacterales > Rhodanobacteraceae > Rhodanobacter > Rhodanobacter ginsenosidimutans. The sequence continues at coordinate 220,595 of NZ_JBHSMM010000001.1, forward strand.
GATTTATCGCGTGATCCCCGACTTCGGCGGCTTCCTGGTCAAGGCCAACTCCGAAGGCCAGCCCGGCCCGCAGGACTATCACCGCACCCACGCCGACGGCGCCAACATGCTGGCCGACGCGCTGGCGCCGCACGGCGGCATCGTGATGTGGCGCGCCTTCGTCTACTCCGAGCACGACCTCGACGACCGCACCAAGCAGGCCTACAACGAGTTCAAGCCGCTGGACGGCGCGTTCCGCGACAACGTGCTGCTGCAGGTGAAGAACGGCCCGCTGGATTTCCAGCCACGCGAGCCGTTCAGCCCGCTGTTCGGCGCGATGCCGAAGACGCCGCTGATGATGGAGTTCCAGATCACCAAGGAATACCTGGGCTTCGCCACGCATCTGGTCTACCTCGGCCCGCTGTGGGAGGAAGTGCTGCGCGCCGACACCTACGCCAAGGGCAAGGGTTCCACCGTGGCCAAGGTGGTCGACGGTCAATTGGACGGCCATACGCTGACCGGCATGGCCGGCGTGGCCAACATCGGCACCGACCGCGACTGGAGCGGCTCGGTGTTCGACCAGGCCAACTGGTATGCGTTCGGCCGCCTGGCATGGGACCCGACACAGTCCGCCCGCGCCATCGCCGACGACTGGGCGCGCATGACCTTCACCCCCGACGACGCGGTGGCCAAACCCATCGTGGGCATGATGATGGCCTCGCGCGAAGCGGCCGTGGATTACATGACACCGCTGGGCCTGGCGCACCTGATGGGCGCCGGCCATCACTACGGCCCCGCGCCGTGGGACGACAGCCTGCCGCGGGCGGACTGGAACCCGGTCTATTACCACCGCGCCGACAAGAACGGCATCGGCTTCGATCGCACCCGCAAGGGCAGCGATGCGGTGGATCAGTACGCGCCGCCGGTCGCCGCGGAGTTCAACAGTCTGAAATCGACGCCCGACGCCTACCTGCTGTGGTTCCACCACCTGCCATGGGATTACCGCATGCGCTCCGGCCGCACGTTATGGGATGAACTGGTGATGCATTACAGCCACGGCGTGGACGAGGTGAAGCAGATGCGCGCCACCTGGAAATCGCTGGATGGCCGCATCGACGCACAGCGCTACGCCCAGACCGCTGCCTTCCTGGCCATCCAGCAGAACGAGGCGCAATGGTGGCGCGACGCCAGCATCGCCTACTGGCAAAGCCTCAACCATCTGCCCCTGCCGGCCGGCTACGCGCCGCCCGCGCACACGCTGGATTACTACAAGAGCCTTTCCTTTCCCTACGCACCGGGACATTGACCATGGCAACCACACGTCCGCCCATCGGCAACAAGACCCTCCGCCTCGCCTGCCTGCTGCTGGCGCCCTGCAGCCTGCTGGCGGTATCCGTCGCGCAGGCGGCGGACAAGCCGCTGCTGGACCGGTTGTTCCAGGATCACGCGGTGGTGCAGCGCGACCGGGCGATTCCGGTGTGGGGCCAGGCCAGCCCGGGTGAATCGCTGAAGATCGCGCTCGACGGCAAGACCGTCAGCAGCCGCGCCGGCGCCGACGGTCACTGGCAGGCTTCGCTGCCGGCCTTGCCGGCCGGTGGCCCGTACACGCTGAGCGTGACCGCGGCCGACGGCAGCAGCCAGACGGCCAAGGACATTCTCGTCGGCGATGTGTGGTTGTGCAGTGGCCAGTCCAACATGGAGTTGCAGGTACGCCGTACGTTGAACTTGAACAGCGAAACCAGCGGCGCCAACAACGACCGCATCCGCATGCTCACCGTGCCGCAGACCGGCGCATCGGCGCCGCAGGATCATTTCGCCGCACCGGTGCAATGGAAGTCGACCACGCCGCAAAACGTGCCGGATTTCTCCGCCACCTGCTACTACTTCGCGCGCGAATTGCAGAAGACCGTAGACGTGCCGATGGGCTTGATCAACGCCTCCCTCGGCGGCTCGCGCATCGAGCCGTGGCTGAGCGCGCAGGCACTGCGCAAAGTGGGCGGCTACGACGAAGCACTCGACACGCTGGCGTTGCACGCCAAGGATCCGCAAGCCGCCGCCGCGCAGTGGGGCACGCTCTGGGCGAAGTGGTGGAGCCGCCAGCCACAAGTGAAGAAAGGCGACGAGCCGTGGAACCCTGCGGCTTCCGATGCCGGCTGGAAAGCAGCGCCGAAAACCCTGGTCGATTACCAAACCTGGGGTGTGCCCGAGCTGGCCAGCTACACCGGCATGCTGTGGTACCGCACCACCGTGACCTTGACCAAACAGCAGGCTGCGCAGGACGCCACGCTGGCGATCGGCAACGTGGACGAGATCGACCAGACCTGGGTGAATGGCCGCGGGGTGGGCAGCAGCAGTTACGGCGGCAGCCCACGCATTTATCGGCTGCCGCACGGCCTGTTGCATGCCGGCAAGAATCTGATCGTGATCAACGATCTCAACACCTATCTGGCGGGCGGCATGATGGGACCCTCCGACACGCGCGCATTGAAATTCGCCGATGGCAGTTCGGTGCCGCTCGACACCAACGGCTGGCAGTATCGCGAGGTACCCAGGGACATCGGCACGCCGCCACTGGCGCCATGGTTGACGGTCTCGGGCAAGACCACGCTCTACAACGGCATGATCGCGCCGCTGGGTCACTACGCGTTCCGTGGCGCGCTGTGGTACCAGGGCGAATCCAACACCGGCGAGGCGGACCAATACCGCCGCCTGCTGGAAGCCTATCGCGATGATCTGCGCGCCCAGTTCGGGGCCAAGCTGCCGCTGCTGATCGTGCAACTTTCCAGCTACGGCCCCGCACCCACCAAGCCAGCGGAAAGCGGCTGGGCCGGGGTACGCGAGGCAGAGCGTCTGGTGGCCGCCGAAGACCCGCACTCGGGGCTGGCCGTGGCCGTGGATATTGGCGAACGCTACGACATCCATCCGGCCAACAAGCAGGAGCTGGGCCGCCGCCTGGCCCGCGCCGCACGGCATGTGGTCTATGGCGAATCGCTGCCGCCATCCGGCCCGCTGCCCGTCGCCGCCACGCGCGAGGGTGACACCGTCGCGGTCAGCTTCCGCGATGTCACCGGCAAGCTGGTGGCCTACAGTTCGAATCATCCCATCGGCTTCGAGCTGTGCGGCACGCAGGCCAATAGCTGCAGCTACGCCGATGCCGACCTGCGCGACGGCAAGGTGCTGCTGCATCTGGATACGCCGCCCGCCCACGGCATCGCCCGCGTGCGCTACTGCTGGGCCGACAGCCCGTTCTGCACGCTGTACGACGAAGCGGGCCTGCCCGCCGTGCCGTTCCAGCTCGATATCACCTCTTCCCCGCACTGAACCCGATCCCGAGGACATCCCCGTGAGCAACACAAACGAAACTCCTACCCGCGGTTCCTCGCACGATCGCGAAATCGTCGAGGCGAAAGTCATCGTCACCTGTCCGGGGCGCAACTTCGTCACCCTGAAGATCGTCACCCGCTCGGGCGTCGAGGGTTTGGGTGACGCCACCCTCAACGGCCGCGAGCTGGCGGTGGCGTCGTACCTGCAGGATCACGTGGTGCCGAATCTGATCGGCCGCGACGCCGGCCAGATCGAGGACATCTGGCAGTTCCTCTACCGCGGCGCCTACTGGCGGCGCGGCCCGGTGACGATGAGCGCGATCGCCGCGGTGGACGTGGCGCTGTGGGACATCCTGGGCAAGATGGCGGGGATGCCGATCTACCAGTTGCTGGGCGGCCGCTCGCGCGAAGGCGCGCTGGTCTACGGCCACGCCAATGGCCGCGACATCGCCGAGGCCTCCGACGCGGTGGGCCGGTTTATCGAGCAGGGCTTCCTGGCGGTGCGCGCGCAGTGCGGCGTGCCGGGCATCAAGAAGGCTTACGGCGTCTCCAGCGCGAAGGGCTACGAGCCGGCCGAGAGCGAGCTGCCGCTGGAAACCACCTGGAACACCCCGCGCTACCTGGGCGTGGTGCCGAAGCTGTTCGAACAGCTGCGTGCCGACCACGGCGCCGAGGTGGAATTGCTGCACGACGCCCACCATCGCCTCACGCCGATCGAGGCCGCGCGGCTGGCCAAATCGTTGGAGCCGTACCGCCTGTTCTGGCTGGAGGACGCCACCCCGGCCGAAGACCAGAAGGCGTTCGAGCTGATCCGCCAGCACTCGGTGACGGCGCTGGCGGTGGGCGAGGTGTTCAACTCGATCTGGGACTGCAAGCACCTGATCGAGAACCAGCTGATCGACTACATCCGCACCACCATCGTGCACGGCGGCGGCATCACCCACCTGCGCCGGCTGGCTGATTTCGCCGGGCTGCACGGCGTGCGCACCGGTTTCCACGGCGCGACCGATCTGTCGCCGGTGACGATGGGCGCGGCGCTGCATTTCGACACCTGGGTACCGAACTTCGGCATCCAGGAATACATGTTCCACACCGACGAGACCGACGCGGTGTTCCCGCATGACTATGTCCTGCGCAACGGCCGCCTGCACGTGGGCGACACGCCCGGACACGGCGTCACCATCGACGAGAAGCTGGCCGCGAAATACCCGTACCAGCCCAAGCAACTGCCGATCGCGCGCCTCGAAGACGGCGCGATGTGGAACTGGTGATGACGATGCCGACACGATCATTCAAGGCGTTGCTGCTGTGCCTGCTGGCCAGCTGCGGCATGGCGGCCCAGGCGGCCGAGCCGGTGCTGTTCGACTGGTTCGATTACCAGGGCCACGACCGCGCGTTCGAGCAGCCGCTGCCGGCCGGCCACTTCCGCAACCCCGTGCTGGCCGGCTTCTATCCCGACCCCAGTGTGGTGCGGGTGGATGACACGTTCTACCTGGTCAATTCCAGCTTTGCCTACTACCCGGGCATCCCCGTGTTCGAGAGCAAGGACTTGGTGCACTGGAAACCCGTCAGCCACGTGATCGACAAACCGACCACGCTGGACTTCGACGGCTTGAACATGTCGCGCGGCGTGTTCGCACCCGACATCACTCATCACGACGGCATGTTCTACGTGGTCAACACCGCGGTGGACAGCGGCGGCAATTTCGTCAGCACCGCGAAAAGCGCTGCCGGCCCGTGGTCCGATCCGGTGTGGCTGAAGGGCGTGGGCGGCATCGATCCGTCGCTGTTTTTCGACAAGGACGGCAAGGCCTACCTGCTCAACAACGACGAGCCCGAGGGCAAGCCGTTGTACGAAGGCCATCGCGCGATCTGGTTGCGGCAGTTCGATCCGGTTTCGCTGAAACCGGTGGGGAAACGCCAGGTCATCATCAACGGCGGCACCGACCTCGCCAGGAAACCGATCTGGATCGAAGGCCCACACATCTACCAGCGCAACGGCTGGTATTACCTGATGTGCGCCGAGGATGGCACCGGCCCGCAACATTCCGAAGTGGTGTTCCGCAGCCGTTCGGTGTGGGGCCCGTATGTGCCGTACGAGGGCAACCCGATCCTCACCCAGCGCGATCTCCCCGCCGATCGCGCCAATGCGATCACCAATGCCGGCCATGCCGACCTGGTCGAGGCGGCGGACGGCAGCTGGTGGGCGGTGTTCCTGGCCAGCCGCGCGTATGACGGCACGCACTACAACACCGGCCGCGAGACCTATCTGCTGCCGGTGGAGTGGAAGGACGACTGGCCGATCATCCTGCCCCACGGCCAGGCGATTCCGCAGGTGGTGAAGGGGCCGGCCTTCATGCAGCGCGATGCCTCGCAGGCGCCGCTGAGCGGCAACTTCGACGCGCGCGATGATTTCGGCAGCACCACACTGGGCAGCGAGTGGCTGTTCGCGCGCACGCCGAAGCAATCGTGGGCGGATCTGTCCTCGCATCCCGGCAAGCTGGCCATCCATCCGCTGGCGCAGGATCTGGACACGCTGAAGAATCCGTCCTACCTCGCCCGCCGCCAGCAACACCTGACGTTCGAGGCCAGCACCGCGCTGTCGGTGCCGGCCGCGGGCGTCGAGGCGGGTATCGCGGCGTACCAGAACGAGCACTACTGGTACGCGCTGGGCGTGCAGCGCGAGGGCGATCACTTGCGGCTGTCGCTGCGCAGCCATCGTGGCGACGACGAGGCCGTGATCGACAGCGCCGTCCTGCCGGCCAGCGTGGGTGAACTAAAGTTGAAGATCAGCGGTGACGGCAAAGCCTACGGTTTCGCCTACGATGACGGGTCGGGCTGGAAGTGGCTCGAACGCCAGGCGGACGGCACGCTGCTCAGTACCGATGTGGCAGGCGGATTCATCGGCGCGACGGTGGGTCCGTATGCGCGTCGACTCGACAACCAATAAGCAACGCAAAAGGGAACGATGACTATGGCGAAGCGACAGGCGTGGCGCGGCATGTTCCGCACGACAATGGCGGTGGCTCTGGGCATGGCCCTGGTTTCGCCCGTGTTCCCCTTGCATGCGGAGGGCCACGCCGACGCAACGTCATCGGCCGCGTCCACACCGGTCTACCGTGACCTCAGCCGCAGCTTCCACGATCGCGCCGCCGACCTCGTCGCGCACATGACGCTGGAGGAAAAGGCCGCGCAGATGCAGAACACCGCGCCGGCCATCCCGCGCCTGGGCGTGGCCGCGTACGACTGGTGGAACGAGGGCCTGCACGGCGTGGCGCGCGCGGGCCAGGCCACCGTGTTCCCGCAGGCGATCGGCCTGGCGGCCACCTTCGACGTGCCGTTGATGCATGAGGTGGCCACCGCCATCAGCGACGAGGCGCGCGCCAAGTACAACGAGTTCCAGCGCAAGGACAGCCACGGCCGCTACGAGGGCCTCACCTACTGGTCGCCCAACATCAACATCTTCCGCGACCCGCGCTGGGGCCGCGGCCAGGAAACCTACGGCGAGGATCCGTACCTCACCGAGCGCATGGGCGTGGCCTTCGTCACCGGCCTGCAGGGCAATGACGCCAAATATCGCAAGCTGGACGCCACCGCCAAGCACTTCGCCGTGCACAGCGGGCCGGAGGCCGATCGCCACCATTTCGACGTGCATCCCAGCGAGCGTGACCTCTACGAAACCTACCTGCCCGCGTTCCAGACGCTGGTGCAGGAGGCCGACGTCGATGCGGTGATGAGCGCCTACAACCGCGTCAACGGCGAGCCGGCCACCGGCAGCCCGCGCCTGCTGGAACAGATCCTGCGCAAGGACTGGGGCTTCAAGGGCTACGTGGTTTCCGATTGCGGCGCGGTGGAGGACATCTACAAGCACCACAAGGTGGTCGACACCGTCGAGGCGGCCAGCGCGCTGGCGGTGAAGAACGGCGTGGACCTGGACTGCGGCACCGAGTACGCCGCCCTGGTCAAGGCCGTGCACGACGGCCTCATCAAGGAGAGCGAGATCGACGTCGCGCTCACCCGCCTGATGCAGGCGCGCATGCGCCTGGGCATGTTCGACCCGGCCAGCAAGGTGCCGTGGTCCGACGTGCCGTATTCGGTGAACCAGTCGCCGCAGCACGATGCGCTGGCGCGCCGCGCTGCCGTCGAATCGATGGTGCTGCTGAAGAACGACGGCGTGCTGCCGCTGTCGCGCGACGTCAAGCACATCGCGGTGATCGGCCCCACCGCCGACGACACCATGGCCCTGGTGGGCAACTACCACGGCACCCCGGCCGACCCGGTGACGATCCTGCGCGGCATCCGCGAGGCGGCGCCGCAGGCGAAGGTGGTGTACGCGCGCGGCGTCGATCTGGTCGAGGGCCGCAGCGATCCCACCGGCATGCCGCTGGTGGAGGCGCAATACCTGCGCCCGTCCGCCGGTGATGCCGAGCGCGGCCTGCGTGGCGAGTATTTCCGCAACACCGACCTGTCCGGCACGCCAGCGCTGGTGCGGGTGGACCCGGTGATCGGCTTCAACTGGGATCGCGGCTCGCCCACCGACAACCTGCTCGCCCGCGGCGAAGCCCAGCCGGACCAGGCGGTGCCCAGCGACAACTTCTCCATCCGCTGGAGCGGCCAGCTGCTGCCGCCAGTGAGCGGTGACTACGTGCTGGAAGCGGCCGCCAACGACGGCGTGCGCGTGTACCTGGATGGCAAGCCGGTGATCGACCGCTGGGAACGGGCCGACAGCCTTACCGCCACCCAGGCCAAGCTGAAGCTGGAAGGCGGCCACGCCTACGACATCCGCGTGGAATACAAGGAGCTGGAACGCGACGCCGGCGTGCGCCTGGCCTGGCGCATGCCTGGCGCCAAGGCGCCGTTCCAGGCCGCGCTCGATGCGGCGAAGGATGCCGACGTGGTGGTCTTCGCCGGCGGCCTCACCAGCGACGTCGAAGGTGAGGAAATGCGGGTGAACTACCCGGGCTTCGCCGGTGGCGACCGCACCGACCTGCGCCTGCCCGCCACCCAGCGCAAGCTGCTGCAGGCACTCGAAGCCACCGGCAAGCCGGTGGTGCTGGTGCTCACCAGCGGCTCCGCACTGGCGGTGGACTGGGCCAACCAGCACCTGCCCGCCGTGCTGCTGGCGTGGTACCCCGGCCAGCGCGGCGGCAACGCCGTGGCCGACGTACTGTTCGGCAACGCCGATCCGGCCGGCCGCCTGCCGGTGACGTTCTACAAGGCCAGCGAAAAGCTGCCCGCGTTCGACGACTACCGCATGGACGGCCGCACCTACCGCTACTTCAAGGGCGAGCCGCTGTACCCGTTCGGCTACGGCCTGTCGTACACGAAGTTCACCTATGCGGATCTGAAGCTCAACCACGACAAGATCGGCAAGGACGACAAGCTGCACGTCACGGTGAAGGTGCACAACGCCGGCAAGCGCGCCGGCGACGAAGTGGTGCAGCTCTACCTGCGCGGGGTCGGCACGCCGCACGAACGGTCGAACAAGGACCTTCGCGGCATCCAGCGCATCACCCTGGAACCGGGGCAGACGCGTGAAGTGTCGTTCGACGTTTCACCGGCCACCGACCTGCGTTACTACGACACCAAGAAGGCGGCCTACGCCGTCGACGCGGGACGTTATGAAGTGCAGATCGGTGCCTCCAGTGCGGACATTCGTGCCACGCAATCCTTCACCGTCAACTGAGTCGCCGGCTTGATGATGTCCAATGCACCACGGCAGACGCGCGGCGAAAGCCGCGTCGTCTGTTTCGGCGAACTGCTGTTGCGCCTGTCGCCGCCGGGGCAGGAGCTGCTGCTGCAGTCCCCGCACCTCGACGCACGCTTCGGCGGCGCGGAGGCGAATGTCGCCGCCTCGCTGGCCATCCTCGGTCACCGCAGCGCCATGGTGACCGCACTGCCGGACAACGCCATCGGCCACGCCTGCGCCGCCGAACTGCGGCGTCATGGCGTGGACACAGCCGGCCTCCGTTTTGCGGATGGCCGTATGGGCGTCTATTTCATCGCACCCGGTGCCATGCAGCGCCCTACCGAAGTGGTCTACGACCGCGCCGGTTCGGCGTTCGCATGCACCGCGGCCACGGCGCACGACTGGCCACGCCTGCTCGATGGTGCCCGCTGGTTGCACCTGTCAGGCATCAACCTGGCCCTGGGCGATGCCAGCGCGCAGTCGGCATTGGCCGCCGTGCGTGCGGCACGCGATGCCGGCGTCAGCGTCTCGTTCGACTGCAATTACCGCAGCAAGCTGTGGGGGGCGCGGGCGGCACAGGCCCCGGCGCTGCTGCGCGAGGTGTTGGCCGAGGCCGAGCTGGTGTTCGGCAACGAGCGCGACATCGCATTGATCCTGGGTGCGACGTTCGACCAGGGCGATGCCCAACAACGTTTCCGTGCGGCGGCCGAGCTGGCCTTCGCCACGTTCCCACAACTGCGCCTGATGGCCGCTACCGACCGGCGCCACCTGGACGTGGACACGCATGACCTCAGCGGCCTGCTGGCCACGCGCCAGCAGGTGCTGACCACGCGGACGCATCGCCTCGCCCGCATCGTGGATCGCATCGGTGGCGGTGACGCCTTCGCCGCGGGTTTGCTGCACGGCCTGCTGCGCGACATGGGCGAGCAGGACGCGCTGGATTTCGCCATCGCTGCCGCCAGCCTCAAGCACTCGGTGCTCGGCGACGTGAACCTGCTGCGCGAGGCCGACATGCTCGCGCTTCTTGCCCAGGAAGGTTTCGAGGTGCGGCGTTGAAGGCACCGGCTGCACGCTTGTCCGCTGCCGCGTTGCCGACGTTGCCGGCCACGGTGATCCGCCCGAACTACGACCTGGCCGCCGTGCGCGTCGGCATCGTGCACCTCGGCCCCGGCGCGTTCCACCGCGCGCACCAGGCGGTGTATGTCGACGACCTGCTCGCCGAGCATCCCGACTGGGGCATCTGCGGCGTTTCCCTGCACAGCGCCGGCGTGCGCGACGCGCTGCGCCCGCAGGATGGCCTGTACACGCTGGCCTTGCTGGGCGAACAGACCTCGCTGCGGGTGATCGGCGCGATCCGCGAACTGCTGGTGGCCAGCGAAGACCAGGCCGCCGTGCTGGCGCGGTTGGCCGAGCCCGCGGTGAAGCTGGTCACGCTGACCATCACCGAGAAGGGCTACTGCCTTGCCGGTGAGGATATTGATCTCGCTCACCCCGATATCGCGCATGACCTGGCCGCGCCGCAGACACCGCGCAGCGCCATCGGCTACGTCGTCGCCGGTTTGCGCGAACGGCATGCGCGCGGCATCGCTCCGTACACCGTGCTCAGTTGCGACAACCTTGCCGGCAACGGCCATCGCCTGCGCCGCGCCGTGCTGCAATACGCGGCGCGCGTCGATGCGGAGCTGGCGGCATGGATCGAGGCCGAGGTGGCGTTCCCCTGTTCGATGGTGGACAGCATCACCCCCGCCACCGACGACGCGCTGCGCCAGCGCGTGGCCGACGCACTGGGTTGCGTCGATGCTTGGCCGATCCAGCGCGAGGCGTATACGCAGTGGGTGATCGAGGACCGTTTCTGCAATGAGCGCCCGCCGTTCGAGCGCGCCGGCGCCACCCTCAGCCACGACATCGCCGGCTACGACCGCGCCAAGCTGCGCCTGCTCAACGGCCCGCATTCCACGCTGGCCTATCTCGGTTCGCTGATGGAGCTGGAGACGGTGTCGGCGGCGATGGCCGAGCCGTTGCTGGCCGGCTTCATCGAGCGGCTGATGCGCCAGGACATCGTGCCCTCGCTGCCGGCGTTGCCGGGTTTCGATCCGCAGGCCTATGTCGACGCCATCCTGGCCCGCTTCCGCAATCCGGCCATCCGCCACCTGCTGGCGCAGATCGCCTGGGACGGTTCGCAGAAAATTCCGGTGCGGCTGCTGGGTACGATCGCGGAGGCGCTGACCGCGGGCCGGCCGATCGAGCGCTTGTGCTTGCCGGTCGCGGGCTGGCTGCACTTCGTGGCGCGCCAGGCGCGCAACGGCGTGGCCATCGTCGATCCGCTGGCCGACACCCTGGCGCGCTGCGGCGCGACGGGTGACGTCGATGCCTTCCTGGCGCTGGACGGCGTGTTCGGCGCGCTGGCCGGCGATACCCGTTTCACCACCGCGTTGCGTGCCGCGCACGCCGCACTGGCGCCGGCCACGCCGGATGCGGTGCGGCACGCGCTGGATAGCTGACCCACCTTTCTCACCCCGACTTCCTGGAGCCTCCGATGCATCCCAGCCTGACCCGCCACACCACCGCCGATGGCCCGCGTTGGGCTTTGGACGGCCATTACCTCCCCGTCGATTTCAGCCTGTCCGCCTGGCTGGCCTTGCCGGCCGAGGCGGCGCAGGCGCAACTGGCGTCCGCCACGCGCGGCGCGCCGGCCGATGGCGCCCTGCTGGCGCCGATCGAGGATGCGCAGGAAGCCTGGGCCAGCGGCGTCACCTACCTCAGCAGCCGCATGGCGCGCGAGGCGGAGTCGCAGAGCGCGGACGTCTACCAGAAGGTGTACGGCGCGTCGCGGCCGGAGCTGTTCTTCAAGGCCTGCGGATGGCGTACCAGCGGCCACGGCCAGGGCATTCGGGTGCGCGCGGACAGTGCCTGGAACGTGCCCGAGCCGGAACTGGTGCTGGTGCTGGACAGCGCCGGCGGCATCCGCGGTTACGCCGTGGGCAACGACGTCTCCTCGCGCAGCATCGAGGGCGAAAACCCGTTGTACCTGCCGCAGGCCAAGGTCTACGACGGCGCCTGCGCGATCGGCCCGGGCATCCGCCTGTGCCCGGTCGACAGCCTGCGCGACCTGGCCATCGCGCTGCAGATCCGCCGCGGTGGCGCGGTTGTATTTGCCGGGGAAACCCGCAGTTCGCAGATCAAGCGCGCGCTGGAGGAACTGGCCGGCTACCTGTTCCGCGAGCTGACCTTCCCCCACGGCGCCTTCCTGTTCACCGGTACCGGCATCGTGCCGGATGAAACTTTCACCCTGCAGGCCGGCGATGTCGTGAGCATCGACATCGGCGGTCTGGTTCTGGAGAACCCCGTATCATGAGCAATCCCACTTCCATGCAACCCATTCTTGTCGACGGCCGCTGGGTCCAGGCGCAGGCGCCGGAAGGCAGCTTCCACGCGTTCAATCCCTCGCAAGGGCAGGAGCTGGACGCGCACGATTACCCGATCTCCGGCTGGGCCGATCTAGACGCGATGCTGGACGCCGGCCAGCGTGCCGCCGCCGAGATGGCGCAGTTGCCGGGCGAGCGCATCGGCGCCTTCCTCGACGCCTACGCCGCCGCCATCGAGGCGCGTGCCGACGCCCTGGTCGAAACCGCGCATCGCGAAACCGGCTTGCCGCTCGAAGGGCGCCTGCGCAATGGCGAGTTGCCGCGCACCACCGGCCAGTTGCGCCAGGCCGCCAAGGCCGCGCGTGACGGCAGCTGGGCCCGGCCCACGATCGACACCGCCGCCGACCTGCGCTCCGTACTCGGCCCGTTGGGTGGCCCGGTGCTGGTGCTGGGGCCGAACAATTTCCCGTTCGCCTTCAATGGCGTCTCCGGCGGTGATTTCGCCGCCGCTTTTGCCGCCGGCAACCCGGTGATCGCCAAGGCGCACCCGGCCCATCCGCATACCTCGCAGCTGCTGGCGGAAGCCGCGCTGGAGGCGCTGCAGTCCAGCGGCCTGCCGACGGGCGCGGTGCAGATGTTCTTCCACACCAGCAACGAGCTGGGGCTGCGTGTGGTGGCCGATCCGCGCACTGCCGCGGTGGCGTTCACCGGCAGCCGTCCGGCCGGCATGGCGATCAAGGCCGCCGCCGACGCGGCCGGCACGCCGGCCTACCTGGAGATGTCCAGCGTCAACCCGGTGTTCGTGCTGGGTGGCGCGCTGCGCGAGCGCGGTGCGGCGATCGCCGCCGAGCTGGCCGCCTCCTGCGCGATGGGCGCGGGCCAGTTCTGCACCCGCCCGGGCGTGACGGTGTTGCCGCCGGGCGCGGACACCGACGCCTTCGTGCAGGAAATGCAGCGGCTGACCGCGGCCACGCCCGCCGGCGTGCTGCTGACCCCGCGCAGCCCGCACCTGGTGGCCGAGGCGGTGAACGCGCTGCGCGACGCCGGCGCCGAGCTGCTGGCCGGCGGCGAGATCGCCACCGACAGCGCCGGTTACGCGTTCCAGCCGACCTTGCTGAAGGTGTCCGGCAGCCGCTTCGTCGAGGCGCCGCGTGCGCTGCAGAACGAGGCCTTCGGCCAGGTCAGCCTGCTGGTGCTGGCCGAGTCGCAGGCGCAGTTGCTGCAGATCGCGCAGGCGCTGGAAGGCAACCTCACCGGCACCATCTACAGCGACACCGCTGGCGCCGACGATGCCGAGTACGACGCGCTGGCCCCGGCGCTGCGCCACCGCGTCGGCCGCCTGATCAACGACCGCATGCCCACCGGCGTGGCGGTGTCGCCCGCGCAGAACCACGGCGGCCCGTTCCCGTCCACCGGGCATCCCGGCTTTACCGCCGTCGGCATCCCGGCCTCGCTGCTGCGCTTTGCCGCGCTGCACAGCTACGACCACGTGCGCCAGCAACGGCTGCCGCCATCCTTGCGCGACGCCAACCCCACCGGTTCGCTGGTGCGCCTGGTTGACGGGCAGTTGACCACGGCCGACCTGTGATGGCCGGCGTGCAAAGTGACGATGCCTTGCTGGATGCCATCCTGGGTGACGGCACCCCGCTGACCACCACCCACACCTCCGGCGAAGGCCCGGCCGGCAGTTTGCCGGTCGACGACACCACCCTGCGCGAGGCGCCCAGCGGCCACCTGTTCGGCATGACCCAGAACGCCGGCATGGGCTGGCGCGCCAGCGAGATCGGGCGCGATCCGTACCTGATCCTCAGCACCCAGGGCGGCCTGCGCGCCGCCGACGGCAAACCGGTGGCGCTGGGCCTGCACACCGGCCATTGGGAGATCGACAAGCTGGTGCGCGCGGCGGCGGAAACGCTGGCCGAGCAAGGCGGCCTGCCGTTCTCGGTGATGTGCTCGGACCCCTGCGACGGGCGCACCCAGGGCACCACCGGCATGTTCGACAGCCTGCCGTACCGCAACGACGCGGCGATGACGATGCGCCGGCTGGTGCGCTCGCTGCCCAACCGCCGCGGCCTGCTCGGCATCGCCACCTGCGACAAGGGCCTGCCGGCGATGATGATGGCGCTGGCCGGCAGCCGCGACCTGCCCGGCGTGATCGTGCCCGGCGGCGTGACGCTGCCCGCGCGCGGCGCCGAGGACACCGCCAAGGTGCAGACCATCGGCGCCCGCTACGCGCACGGATTGATCGACCTGCAACACGCCGCCGCGATGGGCTGCCGCGCCTGCGGCTCGCCCGGCGGCGGTTGCCAGTTCCTGGGCACCGCGGCCACCTCGCAGGTGATCGCCGAGGCGCTGGGCATCGCGCTGCCGCACACCGCGCTGGCGCCGTCCGGCGAGCCGGTGTGGCTGGACATGGCGCGGCGCGCGGCGCTGGCGCTGGTGCGTCTGGTCAAGGCGGGCACGCCGATGTCGGCCATCCTCACCCGCCACGCGCTGGAGAACGCACTGGTGGTGCACGCCGCGTTCGGCGGCTCCACCAACCTGATGCTGCACGTGCCGGCGATCGCCCACGCGGCCGGCCTGGCGCCACCCACCGTGGCCGACTGGACCGCCGCCAATCGCGCCACGCCGCGCCTGGTCGACGCGCTGCCCAACGGCCCGCGCCACCATCCCACGGTGCAGGTGTTCATGGCCGGCGGCGTGCCCGAGGTGATGCTGCACCTGCGCGAGATGGGCCTGCTGCACCTGGACGCGCCCACCGTCAGCGGCCGCACCGTCGGCGAGAATCTCGATTGGTGGGAACACAGCGCCGCACGCCGCATCGCCCGCGAACGCCTGCGCGAACTGGACGGCATCGATCCGGCCAACGTGATCATGGGCCCGGACGCGGCCCGTGCCGCCGGGCTCACCTCGGCGCTGGTGTTCCCGGTCGGCAACCTTGCGCCGGATGGCTCGGTGATCAAGGCCACCTCGATCGACCCGACCGTGGTCGACGACGACAACGTGTACCGCCACACCGGCCCGGCGCGCGTGTTCGCGTCCGAGCACGACGCGATCGTGGCGATCAAGCGCAAGGGCGAAGGTGCGGTGGTGGCGGGTGACGTGGTGGTGCTGGCCGGCTGCGGCCCCGCCGGCACCGGCATGGAGGAAACCTACCAGCTCACCTCCGCGCTGAAATACCTGCCATGGGGCAAGCACGTGCCGGTGCTGACCGACGCGCGTTTCTCCGGCGTCTCCACCGGCGCCTGCATCGGCCATGTGGGGCCGGAGGCGCTGGCCGGTGGCCCGATCGGGCGGCTGCGCGACGGCGACCTGGTACGCATCGAGATCGATCGCAACACCTTGCAGGGCCGGATCGATTTCATCGGCACCGACCCGTCACAACCGTTGCCACCGGAACAAGCGACAGCCTTGCTGGCCACGCGCGCGATCCACCCGGCGATCGCACCGCATCCGAAGCTTCCCGACGACACGCGCCTGTGGGCCGCGCTGCAGGAGGCCAGCGGCGGTACCTGGGGCGGCTGCGTGTACGACGTGGATGCCATCGTGGAAACGCTGCGCGCGGGACGCGAGGCGCTGGCACGGCAACGCGGGGAGCAAGCCAGCAGTTGATCGATCACGCCGGCGCCCCGGCGCCGGCACACCACCACGTAGCGCCGGCCCAGGTCGTCGCGGTCATGCATGAAGCTGTTCGCACCAGGGGAGTACTGGATGGTCACGTTTCTCATCATCGCCGCGGCTATCGCGGTGCAGATCTTTCTCACCGCGCGCAAGGTCAGCCCGTTCCTGTCGCTGCTGCTGACCGCGATCCCGATGGGCTTGCTGCTGGGCATGTCGCCGCAGGAGCTGCTGAAAACCATCGACCACGGCGTGGGCAGCACGCTGGCCGGGCTGGCGCTGGTGATCATCCTGGGCGCGGTGCTGGGCAAGGTGCTGGAGGAGAGCGGCGCGGCGGAGAAGATCGCCACCACCCTGGTCGCCACGCTGGGCCTGCGCAACATCCAGTGGGCCTTGTTGCTGACCGGTTTCATGGTCGGCATCCCGCTGTACTTCAACGCCGGTTTCATCATCCTGATCCCGCTGATCTTCTCGCTGGCGCGGCGCACCGGCTTGCCGATCCTGCAGCTGGCCATTCCCACCGTGGCCTCGCTCAGCACCACCCACTGCTTCCTGCCGCCGCATCCGGGGCCGGTGTTCCTGGTCAACACCTTCGGCGCCGACATGGGCCACACCCTGATGTACGGCGTGGTGCTGGCGATACCGGCGGTGGTGATCGCCGGCCCGTGGCTGGCGCGGCGGATGAAGGCGATCAACCCGCCGATGCTGGAGCTGTTCGCCGGCTCGACCACCAGCCACCAGTCGCCGCCGGGCGCATGGAGCTCGTTCCTGATCGCGCTGTCGCCGATATGGTTGATCGGCCTCTCGGTACTGGCCGACGGCGTGCTGCCCAAAGGCATCCTGCGCGAGACCCTGATGTTCCTGGGCAACCCCACCATCGCGCTGCTGCTGGCCACGGTGGCCGCGTTCTACTGGCTGGGCTACCGCCGCGGCGCGGCGCTGGAAACGCAGACCCGCTGGCTCAACGCGGCCATCAGCGGCATCTCGGTGATCCTGCTGATCATCACCGCCGGCGGCGTGTTCAAGCAGGTGCTGGTGGACAGCGGCGTGGGCGCCACCATCGCCGAGCTCAGCCGCACCTGGCAGATGACGCCGTTGCTGTTTGCCTGGATCGCCACCGCGCTGCTGCGGGTGATGATCGGCTCGTCCACCGTGGCCGTGCTCACCGCCGCCGGCGTGGTCGGGCCGCTGATCGCCACCACCGGCGCGTCGCCGGAACTGATGGTGCTGGCCGTGGGCTGCGGCAGCGTGTTCGGTTCGCACGTCAACGACTCGGCGTTCTGGATGTTCAAGGAGTTCTTCAACCTCTCCATGAAGCAGACCTTCCTGTCGTGGACGGTGATGGAGACGACGATCTCGCTGATCGGCCTGGCCGGGGTGCTGCTGTTGAACATGGTGGTGGGCTGAGCCTGCCCCCGCATCGCCTGCCGGGCTGACGATGGCCCACGCGCGGGCCGCGAGTGCTGTCGCCCCGCGCGTCCGTGGTCCGGTGCAATGCATCGGGAGAAAAGAGGCCGCTTGCCGAACGGCACACGCGTCGGCAAGCGGCAATCGCCGTGACTGTCCGCGCCCCGTTGCAGGCGGCGCGGACAGTGAGGAGCGTGGGAGGTAGAAATCTTCCGGGCTGCAAAAGCGGTTGCGCGGTCCATATTTCCGCCGTTTCTTGGCCCATGGAACCACCATGGGCCGGCGAAACGGCGAAAATCTGTCCTCACGCCACCACTTTTTCGCCTCGAAAGTTTCTACCGCCCACGCTCCTAGGCGGCGGGTCAGAACGTGGCGCGGATCACCACTTCGGCACGACGATCGTTCACGAACGTGCTGCGCAGGTAACGGTTCTGGTCCACGAAGCCGGACGGCGCCAATGTCGGGTTGCTGTCGCGGACGTCGCTGTTGGCGTACGTCGACGGCCCCATCAGTACCTTGGTCTTGGCGTTCGTCAGGTTGTTGAGCAGGAGCCCGACCTTGACGTTCTTGTTGATGTTGAAGAACACCGAACCGTCCAGCTGGCCGAAGCTGTCGCTCCACACCGGCACGTAGGTGTCGCCCGAATCCTGCTCGGCGAGCAGGTAGCGATCACGCCACGACCAGGCCAGTCGTGCCGACCAGTTGCCGTATTCGTACATCGCCGTGAAGTTGTAGCTCTTCGGCGACAGGCCCTGCATCGGCAACGGCTGGTTGTTGACGATGAACTCCGCATCGCAACTGCCGTTGTTGTGGTCCGGGTCGCAGGACGTGGTGCCGGCGATGCGCGAGCTCTTCAGGTAGGTGTAGTTCGCCTGCACGCCGAGGCCGCGCCAGGCGCCCGGCAGGAAGTCGAAGAACTGCGAGTAACCGATCTCGAAGCCCTTCACCGTACCGTCGCCGGCGTTCACCGGGCCGCTGACCGGCAGGGTCTGGCCGGCGATGTTCTGCAGCCAGATCTCGTCGGCGATGTAGTTCTTCAGCTTCTTGTGGAACAGCGTGGTGTAGAGCTGCCCGGTGGGAGCGAAGTACCACTCCAGCGAGGTGTCGAACTGGTCCGAGATCATCGGGCGCAGTGCCGGGTTGCCGCCGGACGTGGCCTTCCAGCCAGCCAGCGTCGACTGACCGCCGGGCGTTGCCGCCCACGAAGCGCCCACTTTCAGATAGGCATTGAGCTGGTTGATGGCTGGCCGGGTGATGGCGCGCCCGGCGGCAAAGCGCCACTGCAAGTCGTCGGTGAGCTTGTAGCGGAGATTCAGGCTGGGCAGTGCGTTCTTGTAGCTGGTGTGGCCTTCCATCGGTTCGGTCAAGCCGCTGAACATCACGTCGAGCACGCTCTGCGGCCAGTCGCCCAGGTCGCCGGAGGCGCTGGAGAGCGAGGGGAAGGTGACCGAGCCGTTCGAGCGCACGCTGGTACGCACCAGCCGCAGGCCGACGTTACCGTCGAACCGGTCGTCCGGCGAGCCGAAGTACAGCGAGCCGTATATGGCCTGGGTCTTCTCCCACATGTTGTTGTCGCTCATCGGGCTTCCCGGCGTGCAGGACCCGTCGGTGGTTTCCTGCGGGCACCAGATGCCGCCTTCCAGCGCGTGCGAGCGCAGCGCGGGAATTGCCTTGCGGTAGTTGCTGACCAGCTCGCTGCTGGGGAACCACAGCGTGGTGGGTACGTTCGCATCCCCACGATAGAAGTTGCCCAGCGTCTCGTAGGACTGCATCCAGCTCGGCAAGGTGTCGGCGCGGGCCAGGTCCTCGGGTGAGTCGTACGTCAGCCAGTGCGTATTGAGCGCGCCCCAGTTGTACGAGCTGTTGGTGTTGTTGCTGTAGCGGTGGTTGTTGGTGGCACGGACACCCACGCGCAGCGAGCGCACCACCGCACTGTCGAAGTTGACCTCCAGGTCGATCTTGGCGGCCCGCTCCAGGCCGTAGTCGTGCTGGAGGTGGTCCATGGCGGACCACAGGATGTAGTTGTGCCCGTCGGCCAGGTAGGCCGGGTCGGTGACCGTCACGCTGGGCACGCTGCCGCTGACGTCGAGCTGGAGCGGCGGCATGTAGATCTGGTTGTAGACGGTGAAGTCCAGCGTGTTGCTGATGGATTTTGCCAGCTGCAGGTCACCGCTCAGGATCACGTTGTCGGTGAGGTTGACCTTGAAGCCGTTGGACCAGTCGGTGGTTTGCGTGAACTGCTGGGCATCGCGGTTCGTCGTGTAGTACGCGTTGTTGCCGAACGGCCCCAGTGCCGGGTCGCCGCGCCACGCCGACGAGGTCACGGTGCCGGTCTGGAACACGCCGCGATCGTCATAGGTGAAGTTGGTGCCATCGGCCGGCAGCAGGTTGTAGAAGTTGGCCTCGTTGGACTGCACGAAGTGCTCGGACCAGTGCAGGTTGTAGTTGGAGCGGAAGAACTGGGAATAGATCTCCCAGCGGTCGTTCGGCTGCCATTGCAGGCCGCCGTAGAGACCGATGCGGCGACGATCCATGTCCATGCGCCGCCAGTTGACGCCGCCGGGCACGTAGCCCTGGCCATTGGGCGCGCCATCGGCGACGGTGGCGCCGAGGTCGTTGCGCCAGTTGCCGTCGGCATCCTGCAACCAGGTGTCGGGGCCGTCGTTCCTGGTCGGGCGCAATACGTAGGGCTGCACCTGCACGCCGTCGCTGCGCGTGGCCAGCTCGGAGATTGCCACGTCGAACAACGCGCCGAACTTGCCGAAGGTGTCGCTCTCCCACACGTTGCTGTACAGGAACGAGGCTGCCGGCTTGTGCTTCTTCGCCATGTCGCCTTCGTTGATGCCGAAGGAGAACGCGGTGGTCTTGCCGGTATCGAACGGCATGCGCGTGCGCAGGTTCACCGTGCCGCCGATGCCGCCTTCGATGATTTCGGCGGACGGGTTCTTGTACACGTCCACGCCGGCCATCAATTCCGCCGGCACGTCCTGGAAGCCCAGCGCGCGGCCGTTGTTGGCCGAGAAGCTGGAGCGGCCGTTGAGCAGGCTGCCCACGTAGGGCAGGCCGCGGATCAGCACGCCGCTGCCCTCGGCCGCCGGATGGTTCGGGTCGTCGTCGGCCAGGAAGTGATCCACGGTGACGCCGCTGATGCGCTGCAGGGTTTCAGTGACGCTGCGGTCGGGCAGCGCGTTGATGTCCGTGGCCGTCACCGAGTCGATGATCTGGTCGGCGTTCTGCTTCAGCGATTGCGCCGACATCAGGCTGGCGCGGATGCCGGTGACCGTGATGGCACTCATGTCCGACACGGCCGGCTTGGCCGCCGCGTCCTTTTTGGATGGCGCCATCGCCGCCGACTCGGGCGCGGTCGTTGCCGCGGTATCCGTGTTGGCGTCCTGTGCCTGTGTCAGGCATGGCGCGCCTACCAGCGCCATGCCCAGCGCGATCGCGGCGGCAAGCCGCGTCTCGCGAAACCGACGATTTCCGCGCGCGCGCGTTCCGCCCAGCAGCAGCTCTTGGCTGTTCCTCTTCATGTCTCCCCCTCTCGATGGATGGAGCGTGCGCAGCCCCCGCTGCACCGTCTCCATTTACCTGCGTACCAGTAAAATCCCCAAGCCTGGCCGCGGCAATTGCTATAGCCTGGATAGCGCTAACATTTTTATCTGTATACATGCGCGGCGAGCGCTTTCATATACGGTTTTTTCCAATACCACGCACGCGGTGGCGCCACCGCGCGCACTTGCCGTACGACTGCGTCCTAATGCCGCAGCGGTACCGCCAGCACCGCGTCCAGCGCGGGCTTGGGCTGGTGGTGGCGATCGAACAGCAGCGGGTAGTTGGTGCGGTCGGGGATCGGGTAGCCGTTCTTCCACGACATGTCGTCGGTCA
Organism: Rhodanobacter ginsenosidimutans; assembly: GCF_042655685.1. Taxonomy (NCBI): domain Bacteria; kingdom Pseudomonadati; phylum Pseudomonadota; class Gammaproteobacteria; order Lysobacterales; family Rhodanobacteraceae; genus Rhodanobacter; species Rhodanobacter ginsenosidimutans. The sequence continues at coordinate 241,861 of NZ_JBHSMM010000001.1, forward strand.
CGCCCCATACCGACACACGCTCCAGCTTGTCGCGCTCGCGGTGGAACAGGGCAAACAGCTCGGCGTAGCGGTCGGTCAGCTGCTGCTGCACGGCGGCAGGCAAGCCGTCGCGGTAAGGGTCGAGAAACTTCTTGAACTCCGGCAACTGGAACTGCGGGTGGGTCATGCCCTGGCCGATGATCTGGCCCTCCTTGGTCAGCGGCAGCACGTCCACGTCCAGCTCGGTGATCGACACCTTGACCCCGGCGGCGGCATACGCATCGATCGCCGCCTTGATGTCCTCCAGCGACGGATAATCCAGGCCCCAGTGGCCCTGCATGCCGACGCCATCGATGCGGATGCCGTGGGCCTTGAGCATCTTCACCATGCGCACGATGCCGGCAACCTTCGCCGGGCGCCACGCGTTGAAGTCGTTGTAGTACAGCTCGGTATCCGGCGCGTAGCGCGCAGCGTTGCTGAAGGCCAACCGCATCAACTCGTCGCCGTCGCCGATGCCGCGCACCCATGTGGTGTCGCGGTAGTTGCCGTCATCGCCGATCTGCTCGTTGACCACGTCCCAACTGTCAACGCGCCCGGCGTAGCGCCCAGCCACTTTCTCGATGTACTGGCGCATGCGCTCGGCCAGCTGCTTGCTCGGCAGCGGCTTGCCGGCGGCGTCCTCGAAAAACCAGTCCGGCGTCTGGTTGTGCCACACCAGCGTATGGCCGACGATGAACATGTGATGCTTCTGGCCGAAGTCGACAAACGCGTCCGCCGCCTTGAAATCCCACTGGTCGGGCAACGGATGCACCACCTCGACCTTCATCGCGTTTTCCAGCGTGATCGCGTTGAAATGCTTCAGCACCAAGGCCTGCGACGGCGCGTCCTTGCCGCTGACGATGTCGTCATTGACGGCCGTGCCGACGAGGAAGTCATTGGCGTACGCCTGCTTGAGCGTGGTGGTTAGTACGTCGGTGGCATACGCGGGCAGCACGCAGGCGACCAGTGCCAGGCCGAGGGTGCACGTCAGGGAACGCATCAGGCGACGTGGGATTCGCGGGTGGGACATCGTGCTGCTCCAGTGGTGACCAGTTTGCTGAAAAGACTCGGGTTCACCACCGATGATAGCCAAATCGGTTCAATGAACCCGGCCCCTCGTTTCAACCCTCATTTCGTTGATCGGAAGGCCTGGCCCCAAGCCTGCATTGGTCTGCGGTTGCGCGTATCCGCAATCGGCACTGGGCAGGAGGCACCTGCGGAAGCGCTTCCAGATGGACGTCCATACGGCTGCATGTCACAGAGTTCACGCTTGCGAGACAGCCTGCCTGCCGGGTGTGTCTCCCGACGCGGTCAATGTCTGTGCCAGCCGGTTCGCTGCGCCCCTTATTTCGGGCATGGCCGTGCATTCCCACAGGTTTCCGCGCAATGGCGAGCCGATGCCGTAGAGGCCGGGTTGGGGATTGCCGTCGGCATCCAGCAGCCGTCCGTCCGCTTCCGCAACGATGCCGAGCTGCAACGGATCGGGTGCCGTCAGTCCTTCCCGAAGGAGTTGGGCCAATAGCGGATCGCGTGCGTAAGCGAGTGCGGTTCGACGGCGCTGAAGGTTTTGCTGAACAGCTATGGCTCATTCCCTCCCGGGGCCAGGATGGTCGAGTCCGGCATCGTTGCATTCGGACTTCCCCTCGGTCCCGCAGGCGATGCGTCCGACCGTGTGAAATAGGCCCCGAAGCCGGCGGCCATCTGCAGACGCTGCGTTGCCAGACCTGACTCCGTGATTTCCGACTCGTTGATTTCATGCCTTTAGTCATGGGTGATCAGCAGGCGCATTGGGTACGATCGGGGTTTGCCCACGTCGAGAGTCCTCCATGAAACATCCCGTCGCGCTGGCCCTGGCCATAGCCCTGTCCGGCTCCGTGGCCGGCTGTACCGATACCGCATCCGGCAAGAAGGAATCCGCCACGTCCCAGGCGCAGAGCCCGGCAGTCGCCACCGACAGCAGCAATCCGTTTTTCGCTGAAAGCCCACTGCCGCTGCATTACCCGCAGTTCGACAAGATCAAGGACAGCGATTTCGCGCCCGGTTTCGACCGCGGCATGGCCGACCAGCTGAAGGAAGTGGCAGCGATCGTCGAAAGCGCCGAAGCGCCGACGTTCGACAACACCATCCTCGCGCTGGAGAAATCCGGGCAGATCCTGAGCCGCACCTCGACCGTGTTCTTCAGCCTGGTCGGCGTGGACACCAACGATGCGCGCAAGGCGATCCAGGCCGAATACGCACCGAAGCTGGCCGCGCATCGCGACGCGATCGCGCTGAACCCGAAACTGTTCGAGCGCATCCAGACGCTGTACGACACGCGCGACAGCCTGGGCCTGGACGCCGAAGGCGTGCGCCTGATCGAGCGCTACCACACCGATTTCGTGCGCGCCGGCGCCAAGCTGTCCGAGGCCGACAAGGCGCGGCTGAAGACCATCAACGGCGAGCAGGCCAGGCTGGGCACGCAGTTCAGCCAGAACGTGCTGGCCGAGGTCAACGATTCGGCCGTGGTGGTGGACACGAAGGAAGAGCTGGCCGGCCTCACCGACGAACAGATCGCCGCGGCCGCCGCTGCCGCGAAGGAGAAGGGCCTGGACGGCAAGTACGTCATCGCCCTGCTCAACACCACCGGCCAGCCGCCGGAAGCGCAGTTGCAGAACCGCGCCCTGCGCGAGCGCTTGCACCAGACCTCGGTGGCCCGCGGCAGCCGCGGCAACAAATATGACAACACCGCCATCGTGTCGCAGATGCTGAAGCTGCGCGCGGAGAAGGCGAAGATGCTCGGTTATCCGACCTATGCTGCCTACGTGCTGGCCGACGAAACCGCCAAGACGCCCGAAGCGGTCAATGCCATGCTGACCCAGCTGGCACCGCCGGCCGTGGCCAATGCGAAGCGCGAGGGCGCGGCGTTGCAGGCGATGATCGACAAGGAGCAGGCAGCGAAAGGCGAGCCGACGTTCCAGCTTGAGCCGTGGGACTGGGCGTACTACACCGAGAAGGTGCGCGCCGAGAAATACAACTTCGACGAGAGCCAGCTCAAGCCGTACCTGGAGATGAAGAACGTGCTGGAAAACGGCGTGTTCTACGCCGCCGGCCAGCTCTATGGCCTCAGCTTCAAGCAGCGCACCGACCTGCCGGTCTACAACCCCGACGTGCTGGTGTACGACGTGTTCAACGCGGATGGCTCGCAGCTGGCGATCTTCCTGGCCGACATGTACGCGCGTCCGTCCAAGCGCGGCGGTGCCTGGATGAACTCCTACGTCGACCAGTCCGCGCTGACCGGCAACCTGCCGATCGTCGCCAACCACCTCAACATCACCAAGCCGGCCAATGGCCCGACCCTGCTGACCTGGGACGAGGTGACCACCGCGTTCCACGAGTTCGGTCATGCGCTGCACGGCATGTTCTCGAACGTGGAATACCCGTACTTCAGCGGCACCAGCGTGCCGCGCGACTTCGTCGAGTTCCCGTCGCAGGTCAACGAGATGTGGTCCGACTGGCCCAGCGTGCTGGCCAACTACGCCAGGCACTACCAGACCGGCGAGCCGATGCCGAAGGCACTGCTCGACAAGGTGCTGGCCAGCTCGAAGTTCAACCAGGGCTTTGCCACCACCGAATACCTGGGCGCGGCGATGCTTGACCAGAGCTGGCACCAGATCGGCGCCGACAAGATCCCCGTCGCCGATGGCGTGATGGCGTTCGAGGCGGCGGCGCTGAAGGCCAACGGCACCGACTACGCGCCGGTGCCGCCGCGTTATCGCACGCCGTATTTCAGCCACATCATGGGCGGCTACGCGGCTGGCTATTACGCCTACATCTGGTCCGAAGTGCTGGACGCCAACACGGTGGAGTGGATCAAGACCCACGGCGGCCTGACCCGCGCCAACGGCGACCGCTTCCGCCAGACCCTGCTGTCGCAGGGCGGCAGCAGGGACGCACTGCAGTTGTTCCATGACTTCACCGGCCAGGAGCCGAAAATCCAGCCGCTGCTCGAACGTCGCGGGCTGGATGTTGCGAACGACTGACGCATTCGTCCGCTGAAAGACAAAGCCGTCCGGAGCGATTCGGGCGGCTTTGTTGTGCCTGCCCGCCGATGCGTGTCGGGCGGGTCGCCGACAGTGGCGCATAAAGAAACCCGCAGAGGGGGAGTCTGCGGGTTTCGGGGGGTCCATCTTTGTATGCATGAAACCGGAGGGGAACCGGGTCATGCGGTGGGAGTGTTGTCTCACGACATGGGTGTTACTGTACTACATAGTTTGTTAATGAAACATAACCTGATGTCTGCGGTACGCGTTCCGAAGGAGGACGAAAGCTCCTGTTTTGGAAATTTCGGTACGCCGGATACGGGAAAGAGCAAGAGCATCGCGACTGAAGTCGCTCCCACAGGGGCGTTTTACTGCCGGCAAGACGAGCAAGATCGGGGTCAGGGAGGTGAACCTGACTCCGTCAGGTCTCACCGGCGCAACTCCAACAGCAAGACGCCGTGTGCGGCGACCGCGTGATTCACGGCGGCCAGCTTGCCCAGGCTTCTCGCACCCCAGACGTCGCGTACGGAATAGCTGCCCTGCGCAAGCCCGTACTTCGCAAATCCGGCTTTCACCGTAGTTGCCGTATCGCTGGTGTTGAACAGCGCCAGGTAGTCCGCCCCGTCCGCATGCGACGTCCATGCGATGACCGCCCCATCCTGTCCCGCGAGACGTTGGCCTTCGCCGCGCTGGTCCATCGCGATCACCGTGGGGTTGGTCAGCAGCGCCTGGGTCCAGTCATCCAGTTTGGTGAGGTTGCCGCCGAAGAACAGTGGCGAGCGGGCGATCGACCACAGCGTCACCAGGGTGCGCTGCTCGTCGCGGGTCAGTCGCGTGGTTCGTGGTTTGCCCTCGCCGGGGACCGGGCCGAGCCAACCCAGCGGCAACATGTCGGCGTCGGGCCAGTTGCCCGGCTTTACGTGGCTGGCCCAGCTCGCGATCACGGCGAACTGCGCTTTCACGTTCTGCGACCATTCGCCGTTGTCTTCCCAGTGGTCCCAGACGTCGTTGGAGATGCGCCAGAGCTGTGCGTTCCGGCCGAGCTCCGCGGCCTGTTCCAGCGGCGCGGGGCCGGGCGAGAGGCTCAGGATCATGGGCCGCCCCGTCTTCACGATGGCGCGGTGGATCATGCGGATCTCGTCGCCCTTGTACGGATGCGAAGCGATGCAGTCGACCTTGATGTAATCCACGTCCCAGCTTGCATACTGCCGCATCAGCGAGTCGTACCAGGCCTGGCCCGCGGCGTTGTCCTTCACGCCGAAGTTGTCGGGATTCCACGGGCAGGTGTCGCCGGTGTCCGCCGCATCGACGGCGTGGAACGCGCTGCCCGCGATCGGCAGGTTGCCGGCCACGGCCTGTTTGGTGATGCCGCGGATGATGTGGATGCCGAACTTCAACCCCTGCGCATGGACGTAGTCGGCCAGCGGCTTGAACCCCGCCGCCCCCGTCGCCGTGGCGAAGCGGTTGAGCGCGGGTTCGTAGCGCCCGTTGGCATCGATGCGGTAATGCAGTGTCTCGGGCTTCGAGGCATCCTGCGGGTTCGCCAGGTACCAGCCCTCATCGACCACGGCGTACTGGTAGCCGGCCGCCTTCAGCCGCGTCGCCAGCACGTCCACGTTGGCGCGGTACTGCGCCTCATCGATCGTCAGGCCGTAGGAATCCCAACTGTTCCAGCCCATCGGCGGTGTGGGAGACAGCGTGGCCTGCTGCGCTTGTGCCTGCGCTGCAACGGCGAGGGCCGCCGCGCCTGCAATCCGCCAAAGAGTTTTCAACATGTCTCTGCGCCTTGGTTGAGTCATTACGGGTGAAGGCCGCCGGATGCCGATCGAGCCGCACGGACAGATGGCGGGTTCCCGTTAGAGCTTGTACGCCTGCTTCGGCAACCGATACGCCAGATCCACCGCCACCTCCACCGCCTCGTCCTCATCCAGCCGATGCTCGGCCACCAGCTTGGCCAGGAACGCGCAGTCGATGCGGCGGGCCACGTCGTGACGGGCGGGGATGGACAGGAAGGCGCGGGTGTCGTCGTTGAAGCCGACGGTGTTGTAGAAGCCGGCGGTGCTGAGGGTCTGTTCGCGGAAGCGCCACATGCCTTCGGGCGCATCGTGGAACCACCAGGCCGGGCCCAGCAGCAGGCACGGATAGTGACCGGCTAGCGGGCCCAGTTCGCGCGCGTAGGTGCTCTCGTCCAGGGTGAACAGGATCAGCCGGAAGTTGGGCTCGTTGCCGAAGCGGTCCAGCAGCGGTTTCAGGGCGTGCACGTACTCCGTGCGCACCGGGATGTCCGCGCCCTTGTCGCGGCCGAACTTCTCGAACAGGCCCTGGTTGTGATTGCGGAAACAGCCAGGGTGCAGCTGCATCACCAGGCCGTCGTCCAGGCTCATGGCCGCCATTTCGGTGAGCATCTGGCCGCGGAAGGTGGCCGCTTCGGCGGCCGAGAATTGGCCGCGCACGATCTTGTCGAACAGCTTGCGCGCCTCGTCGACCGGAAGGTCCGCGGTGGTGCAGTCGGGGTGACCGTGATCGGTGGAGGTGGCGCCCAGCGAAGCGAAGAAGGCGCGGCGCTGGCGGTGGGCGCGCAGGTAGCCTTCCCACGTATGGACGTCCTCGCCGGTGATCTCGCCAAAGCGTTGCAGGGCCGAAGGAAACTGCTCGTGCTCGGGATCGATCACCGGGTCGGGCCGGTACGCGGTGATGACGCGGCCGGACCAACCGCTGTCGCGGATCGTCGCGTGGTGGGTCAGCGGATCCAGCGGCGATTCGGTGGTGGCGATCACCTCGATATTGAAGCGTTCGAACAGCGCGCGCGGACGGAACGCGTCGGTCTGCAGCGCCTCGGTGATGGTGTCGTAGTACGCGTCCGCATTGCCCGCATCCAGCCGCTGGCGCAGGCCGAACACTTCATGGAATACATGGTTCAGCCACATCGACGAAGGCGTGCCGCGGAACAGGTGGAAGCGCTCGGCAAACAGCCGCCACGCCTCGCGCGGATCCACCTCGGCGCGCGTGCCATCGCGGCGCGGAATGCCCAGCGCATCCAGCGGCACGCCTTGGCTGTAGAGCATGCGGAACACGTAGTGATCGGGCACCAGCAACAGCTCGGCGGCATTGGCGAACGGCGCGTTGCCGGCGAACCATGACGGGTCGGTATGGCCGTGCGGACTGACGATGGGCAACTGCGCCACCTGCGCGTACAGGCGGCGGGCGATGGCACGCTGCGCGGGGTCGGCGGCGAACAGGCGGTTCTCGTCCAGGACGAGCGGCTTTGACTGGGAGGAATTTCCGGCAAGGCTCATGGCGATGGCATATCAGCAGTGGGGAATGGCTCCATTCTCCTCGCAAAGGGGGAGAACGGAGGCGTGATCAACGGCGGATGCTTTCGGGTGCACCGAGATAACTGTCGCGCGGCGGGCCGCGCACGATCTCGATGCGCTGGAACACCACGCCCGGATCGATGCGCCACAGCGTCAGTGTCTGCGCGCCGGCCCTGGCCTTGTGCCGGGACACCACGACATCGACGCTGTTGGCGACGGCCTTGCTCCAGGCCATGAAATCCGCTTTGCCCGGCGTGGGGTCGAGCTTGATCGTCACGATTTGCGGCGCTGCGTCACCGATCGAGACGCCGAAACGCAGCCCGTCGCCGCCGCGGAAATCGAGCGTGGGCGACACGGTGACACGCACGTCCACCTCGCCATCGCGCTGCAGCCATACCGGATATTCCAGACGCGGACCGTTGCCGCCAGCCGTGTTGCTCGGCGCCGTTGCCGGCAAGGCGGTGACCGCGGAAAGGGTGCGGCCAAGGTTGGGGATCGTGGTCCAATGAACGCCCTCGCCATCGACTTTGCGCGCATAGTGCGCGGCCTCGATGGCCACGACACCACGGCTCTCGATGAAGCCGTTCATGCGTGTGTCGTCGCGCCGCACCGGCACGTCGATGTGCACCTCGGTGCCGTCGCTGCCGCGCACATACAGTTCGGCGGTGTGCGTGCCCGGCGGCACCGCCTTCCAGTCCACGTCCAGCCGCAGCTTGCTGGCATCGGTGACCTTGCCGCTGGCCGGCGTGACCCGCAACCACGGCTGCGACGGCTTCGCCTCGAAGGTGAACGGCGCGCCGCCGCGGTTGAACACCACCACCTCCTGCGACGCGGCGCCGTACGACTCCAGCGGCGCCAACTTCGCGCTTTGTGCGACATGTGGAAGCGCACGCGCGTCGCCCTCGATCGCCACGCCCATGACGCCATCGGCCGGTACATCCACCCGCGACAGCGCCGGCAGCACGTTGCGCTCGGGCTGTTGCCAGTAGGTGTAGCCAATGTGCGTCTGCGACATCATGTGGGCCCACTTGCCGCCGGCGATGTCCTGCTCGTAGACGCGCGCCAGCTCGGCGTCGCGCGCGAACAGACGCTCGGCTTCCTTCGCCCACGCGTTGGCCGAGGCACGACCCTGTTGCGCGTACAGCCGGTTGCGCGCCACCGCCACGTACAGCGCGTTGAGGTTGGCGCTGGCCAGGATCGGGTACTCGACCAGTTCGTAGTACGCGTCGTGATACGTGCCGCCCAGTGCCTTGCCGATGTGCTGCGCCTTATCCGCCAGCGCCTGCCAGTCGGCCAGCACGCGGTCGACCTCGTGATAGTTCGTGAGGCTGAATGTTTCCGGCGACAACAGCTCCGGTTTGCGTCGCGCGTTGTACTGCGTGTAGCGGGTCAGCAGCTCGCCGATCTCGGCGGCGTGTTCGCTGCCGAACTGTTGCGCGGCCCAGTCGGCGGCATAGCCGTCCAGTCGCTCAAGCGTCATTGCCTGTGGGTTCCACGCCAGGTCGAGGAAGAAGCTGGTCGGGAATTCCAGCGGCTTGATGTCGCCCACGTTGGCGATCCACAACTGGTTGGCGCCATAGGCCGAGGCCAACCGCATCTGTTCCCAGGTGCGCTCGATCTGGCTGCTGGCGATCCACTTGTAGTTGCGCGGCCCGCCCACGTAGTCGAAGTGGTAGTAGATGCCGTAGCCGCCCGACCGTTTGTCGCCCAGCTTGGGCACGCGGCGCAGGTTGCCCCAGTTGTCGTCGGCAAACAGCAGCGTCACGTCGTCGGGCACGCGCATGCCGGCGTCGAAATAGTCCTGCACCTCCTTGTACAGCGCCCACACCTGCGGCGTCTGCTTGGCCGGCTTGCCGGTGACGTCGGCGATGATCTTGCGCTGGTCGGCCACGATGCGTTCCAGCAGGCCGATGGCGGTGCCCTGGGTCATCGGCTCGTCGCCGTCGCCGCGCATGCCCACGGTGACCAGGCTTTCGTGGTGATCCATGCGCTCGATGCCGCCACGCCAGAACTTGCGCAGCGCCTCGGGGTTCTTCGAATAATCCCAGGGCCCGTGACCGTAGCGTTCCCACTCCGCGTGGGCACGCATCAGCGGTTCGTGGTGCGAGGTGCCGATGACCACGCCGTATGCATCGGCCAGCACCGGGTTCTCGGCGTCGTCGTCGGCGAATGCACTGCCCCACATCGCCGGCCACAAGGTGTTGGCCTTCAGGCGCAGGATCAGCTCGAAAACGTGGGCGTAGAACTTGTGGTTGAAGCCGCCGAACTTCGCCCGCGCGAAGCCGCCGAGCGCGGGCTCCTCATCGTTGATGAAGATGCCGCGGTAACGCACCACCGGCGCATCGACGAAGCGCCCGGGCGCGGCGTACAGCGCCGCGCGCCGCGGCACCGGCACGTCGGCCCACCACGTCCACGGCGAGACGCCGATCCGACGCGACACTTCGTAGATACCGAAAATGGTGCCGCGCTTGTCGGCACCGATGATCAGCAGCGCGCGGTCGATGCCCGGTTCGGGATGCTCGACCACCTGCAAGGCATACGCCTCCCAGCGGCCGGTGACGTCGCTCACGTCGAGGTGTTTGTCGCGCACGATGCGGTCGATCCGCGGGCTGTGGCCCAGCGTGCCGATGATGATCGCGGCGTGACCGGATGCCGGCGTGTCGGTGGTGAACGCCGCTTGCGCACCGGCCACCGAGGAAAGATCCGATTGCAGGTCGTGTGCGGCGCGCAATACGCCGGGGTAATCCTGCGCATCGGCCACGATGGTGGCTGGCGTATTGGCCTCGATCAAAGTGGCGGCGCCGGGCACCGCGTGGGCGCACACGGCCGCTGGCTGCGTGCAGTCGGTGGCCGCATGAACGCTGGTGCCCGCCAGCAGTGCGACAACCGCGAAGACAAGACACCGCACGCTCATTTGGCTGGGCCTTTGACGCCGCGCACGTAACCGCGCAAGCACCGCATCGCCGGCCGTCCGTGGCGGCGACTGTCGACGAGATACGCACGCCCCTTCTCGCGCCACAGGTGGGCCAGGAAGGTTTCGATCATTTTCATTGGCCCTCTCCGGCGAGCTGGGGATCAAGGGTTTGTGGTGGTGCCGAGCGATGCGGGTTGCAGGCGCGGGGCCAGCGCGTGCACGGCGAGCAGGGCGAGCAGATAGGCGGAGCCGGCCATGATGAACAACGGCACGTAGCTGCCGGTGGCCTGCAGCAGGAAGCCGGCGAACGTGGCGATCAGCATGCCGCCGACCGCGCCGGCAAAGCCGCCGATGCCGACCACCGATGCCACCGCGCGCCGCGGGAACAGATCCGAGGCCAGCGTGAACAGGTTGGCCGACCAGCCTTGGTGGCCGGCCGTTGCCAGCCCGATCAACGCCACCGCCACCCACATGTGGCGGGCGTTGGCGGCAAACACGATGGGGACCACGCACAGGGCGCAGGCCAGCATCGCACCCTTGCGGGCGCGGTTGGCGCTCCAGCCCCGGCGGATCAGGTAGCCGGCCAGCCAGCCGCCGGCGATGCTGCCGACGTCGGCGGTCACGTAGATCGCGATCAGCGGCAGGCCCAGTTCCAGCAGGGACAGGCCATACGTGCTGTGCAGGAATTTGGGCAGCCAGAACAGCAGGAACCACCAGATCGGATCAGTCATGAATTTGCCGACGATGAACGCCCACGCCTGGCGGTGGTGCAGGATGGTTGCCCACGGCACACGGGTGGTCGGCTCGGCGGGGTCGCTCTGGATATAGGCCAGTTCGGCGGACGAGAGTTTTGGCTGCCGCTCCGGCGTCCGGTAGGTCAGCAGCCATGTGGCCAGCCATGTGGCACTGAGCACGCCGGTAAACAGGAACGCGGCCTGCCAACCCCACGCCACGGCGATGAGAGGCACCACCATCGGCGCCACGATGGCGCCGATATTGGAGCCCGAGTTGAAAATGCCGGTAGCCAATGCGCGCTCGCGCCGCGGAAACCATTCGGCAACGGTCTTGATCGCGGCCGGGAAGTTGCCGGCCTCGCCCAGTCCCAGTGCGAACCGGGCCAGCGCGAATCCCAACACGCTGGCGGCCAGCGTGTGGCTCATCGCTGCCAAGCTCCAGATACCGATGGAGAGGGCGTAGCCGATGCGCGTGCCGAAGCGGTCGATGATCGCGCCGGCGCACAGCAGGCCGATGGCGTAGGCGCACTGGAACGCGGTGACGATGTAGCCGTACTCGATCTCGTTCCAGCCGATCTGGTTCTGCAGGAACGGCGCCAGCACACCGAGCACCTGGCGGTCGATGTAGTTGAGCGTGGTGGCCGCCAGCAGCAGCGCGCAGACGCGCCAGCGGTATCGGCCCCCTTTCCCGGGCGGCGTGGTGGCAGCGTCGATGGCGTTCATGTCGATCTCCCTTGGCGATAGGCCGGCCGCGATGGCGGCGCGTCGTGGTTGATGGGCGGTCTGGTGTGTGCCCATCAAGCCGGCCCAGCGTCATCCTGACGGTGATAGCGCTACCAGTGAAAACAGCTCCCCATCGGGCAGGTCGCTGCCTTTGTGCCGTCCGTGGAAATCTCCCCTCACCCAACTACTTGTTTTACCGCTTTATGCCACATCCGGATACCCCCGTCGAATGCTGCTTTGCAGCGTGCGGGGTGCTAGTGTTAGCGCTATCTTTTTGAAATAAGTAGGGTGGCCCGCCGTATGCGGTGGACTGCATGGACCCCTCGACAATAAAAGCGAATATCAGGGTTGGAAGGGGGAATCCGGTGCAGGTATCCGTCGCAGACCCCGCCGCCGTGGCGCGGGGGCGGTGGCTTTGCCATGGGGTACCCGATACTTTCTGACGCAACAAACCGCCATGTCGTAGATTGGCGGCAGTGACACCGGCGGCCCGCCCGACGCAGACGCATCGAGCGGGCCGCCATATGTGCGACATCGATTGTTCGTCGCTCGACGCGCCGCCAGGCATGCATCACGGCGGTCGCCAGGCAGCGGGCGAAGGTGGCGTGACACTCCTCTCAGGCGCGACAGCGCGGAAGCGGTCCATCATGAAGCCATCCACAACCACGCGTAGCGCCACCGACCGGCTTTCGGTCACGGAAAAAGTCGGGTACAGCCTGGGCGACCTGGCCGCCAACCTGATCTTCCAGACGTTGATCACGTTCCTGGCCTTCTTCTATACCGACGTCTTCGGCATTCCCGCCGGCACGGCGGCCAAGATCATTTTCGTCGTCGGCCTGCTGGGAGCGTTCGTGTTCACCCCAGTGGTGGCGCTGCTGGCCGACCGCACCAATACGCGTTGGGGCAAGTTCCGGCCGTGGATCCTGTGGACCGCGATCCCGTTCGGCGCACTGGCGCTGCTGGCCTTCAGCACGCCCGACCTGGCACCGGGCGGCAAGGTCATCTACGCGGCCACGACCTACACCCTGCTGGTGATGGTCTACGCCGCCAGCAACCTGCCGTATTCGGCGCTCAGTGGCGTGCTGACCGGCAGCATGGCCGAGCGCAACAGCATGTCGTCCTATCGCTTCGTGGCGGTGATGGTTGCGCAACTGATGGTGCAATCGCTGCTGCTTCCGCTGGTGCTGATCCTCGGCGGCGGCGACAAGGTGCAGGGCTTCCACAATGCGATGCTGCTGTTCGCGGGGGTCGGCACGGTTTTCTTGCTGATCACCTTCTTCACCACCCGCGAGCGCATCGTCCCGGCGCCGGAGCAGAAATCCAGCGTCCGCCAGGATCTGGCCGACCTGGCCGGCAACCGCCCGTGGATGGTCATGCTGCTGTTGACCATCATGGTGTTCACCACGCTGGCGTTGAAGGGCGGCACCTACGTCTACTACTTCGAGTATTACCTGGACGAACCGGCGCTGGCGGCGTTCCTGCATGGCATCGGCTTCAACAAGTTCATCGACGGACTCAACGCGCTGCTCACCGGCATTGGCCTGACCAAGTTCCAGTGGCCGGAAGACCCGGCGACCTCGGCGTTCAGCCTGTTCAACGCCGGCGGCATCATCTTCATGATCGTCGGCATCGGCTTCTCCAAGCGGTTGGCCGACCGTTTCGGCAAGCGCGACGTGTTCGGCGCGGCGCTGTTCGTCTCCACCTTGTTCCTGCTGGCGTTCCTGGCCTTTCCGCCGGACCGGATCGGGCTGGTGTTCGTCGCGCAGATCCTGCACGGCTTCTTCTACGGCATCACCATCCCGCTGCTGTGGGCGATGACCGCCGACGTGGCCGACTACTCGGAGTGGAAGAACAACCGCCGCGCCACCGCGATCATTTTCTCGGCCATGCTGTGTGGCCTGAAGCTGGGCCTGAGCATCGGTGGCGCGCTGGTTGCCGGCATCCTTGCCCATTACGGCTACGAGGCCGGTGCGCCGACCCAGGCCGCCGCCACGGTGGACGGCATCCGCCTGTCGGTCAGCCTTTACGCCGCGCTGCCGTTCCTGGCCTGCGTGGGGTTGCTCTTCTTCTACAAAATCAACAAGCCGATGGAGTCGCGCATCGAGCGCGAGCTCGAGCAGCGTCGGCGATTGGCCGAGGAGGCAGTCTGATGTCGAACCCTTCCACCGACGGCGTGCCGGAAAACCCCACTCCGGCCGAAGTGCAGGCGCTCACCGCGCAGGCGATCTCCAAGCCGCTGGTCACGCATATCTACACCGCCGATCCTTCCGCGCATGTGTTCGACGGGGCGATCTACATCTACCCGTCGCACGACGTCGAGGGCGGCGTGCCGTTCAACGACAACGGCGACCACTTCTGCATGGAGGACTATCACGTCTTCCGCATGGCATCGCCCGACAGCGAGGCGGTCGACTGCGGCGTGGCCCTGCACGTGAAGGATGTGCCCTGGGCCGAGCGCCAGATGTGGGCGCCGGATGCCGCGCGAAAAAACGGCAAGTACTACCTCTATTTCCCGGCCAAGCGCCCCGACGGCATCTTCCAGATCGGCGTGGCCGTGGGCGACCGCCCGGAAGGCCCGTTCAAGCCCGAGCCGCAGGCGATCGAGGGCAGCTACTCCATCGACCCGGCGGTCTTCGCCGACGAGGATGGCGAGCACTACATGTACTTCGGCGGTCTCTGGGGCGGCCAGCTGCAGAAATACCGCAACAACACCTATGCCGAGGCGAACGAGGAGCCGGCGGCGCACGAACCCGCCCTGGGGCCGCGCGTGGCCCGGCTCGACGCGGCCATGACCGGCTTCGCCGAAGCGCCGCGCGAGATCGTCATCCTCGACGAACACGGCAAACCTCTGCTGGCCGGCGACCACGACCGACGCTATTTCGAAGGGCCGTGGATGCATCGCTACAACGGCACGTACTACCTGTCCTATTCCACCGGCAACACGCATTTCCTGTGCTACGCCACCAGTGACAACCCGTACGGGCCGTTCACCTACCAGGGCCGCATCCTGTCCCCGGTGGTGGGTTGGACGACGCACCATTCGACTTGCGCGTTCGGCGACAAGTGGTACCTGTTCTATCACGACGCCTTGTTGTCCGGCGGCGTGACGCACCTGCGCTCGATCAAGATGACCGAGCTGCAGCACGACGAGCAGGGCCGCATCGTGACGCTGCACCCGTATGGCGGCTGAGCAGGCGGATACCGACGTCACCGCCGAGCTTGCGCCGGGGCCGCTGCTGCGGATCGGGCATGGGCCGTTGTCGGTCGATATCGCGCCGGTTGCCGGCGGGCGCGTGGCGCAGGTGATGTTCGATGGCGTCGCCTGGCTGGTGGATTACGGTCCCCAGAACCAGGCGGCGATCGCCTGGGGCAGCTTCCCCATGCTGCCGTGGGCCGGTCGCGTACGGCGCGGGAAGTTCGATTTCCACGGCCCTCGCCAGTTGCCGGTGAACCTGGGCGATCACGCCATCCACGGCGTGGCGCTGCTGCTGCCGTGGCAGGTGGACGAGCACTCGGCCACGCATGTGGCGATGTCGCTGCCGCTGCCGCGCGACCACCGCTGGCCGTTCGGCGGCCGTGCCCACCAGCGCATCGAGGCACGCGAGCGGGAATTGCACATGACGCTGTCGGTGACCGCCGGGGAGCAGGCCATGCCGGTCACCCTGGGTTGGCATCCGTGGTTCCTGAAGCCCGATCGCCTCGACTTCCAGCCGTCGCGTTTCTACCCCCGCGACGCCGAAGGCATGGCGACCCTGCCGCTGGCCGAGCCGCCGCCGGGGCCGTGGGACGATTGCTTCATCAACGAGCAGCCGGTCGTGCTGGCGCGCGGGCCGCAGCAATTGCGGCTGACGTCGAGTTGCGATCACTGGGTGGTCTACGACCAGCCGGCGCACGCCACCTGCGTCGAACCGCAGAGCGGCCCGCCCGATGCGTTCAACCTTGGCTCGGCGCAACAGCTCGAGCCCGGCGCCACGCTGTCGGCGTGGTACCGCCTGGCGTGGGACTGATCAGCACTCCCCGCCGACGGCTGTTATAGGAGCGGCTTCAGCCGCGATGCTCTTCTTCGACCAGCGGCAAAAGCATCGCGGCTGAAGCCGCTCCTACAAAAAAGCTCCGGCCCAATGAAAAAGCCCCGCACTTGGCGGGGCTTTTTCATTGATGGCGCGGTAGCGCTTATTCCACGTCGAGGAACGAGCGCAGCTGCTCCGAGCGGCTGGGATGGCGCAGCTTGCGCAACGCCTTGGCCTCTATCTGGCGGATGCGCTCGCGGGTGACGTCGAACTGCTTGCCGACTTCCTCCAGCGTGTGATCGGTATTCATGTCGATACCGAAGCGCATGCGCAGCACCTTCGCCTCGCGCGGGGTGAGCCCGCCGAGCACGTCGCGCACGGTTTCCATCAGGCCCGTTTCCGTCGCCGAGTCGATCGGCGAGCTGGCGTTGCCGTCCTCGATGAAATCGCCCAGGTGCGAATCCTCGTCGTCGCCGATCGGGGTCTCCATCGAAATGGGTTCCTTGGCGATCTTCAACACCTTGCGGATCTTGTCCTCGGGCATCTCCATTTCCTTGGCCAGCTCTTCCGGCGTGGCCTCGCGGCCAAACTGCTGCAGCATCTGGCGGGAAATGCGGTTCAACTTGTTGATCGTCTCGATCATGTGCACCGGGATGCGGATGGTGCGCGCCTGGTCGGCGATCGAGCGGGTGATCGCCTGGCGGATCCACCAGGTGGCGTAGGTCGAGAACTTGTAGCCGCGGCGGTATTCGAACTTGTCGACCGCCTTCATCAGGCCGATGTTGCCTTCCTGGATCAGGTCCAGGAACTGCAGGCCGCGGTTGGTGTACTTCTTGGCGATCGAGATCACCAGGCGCAGGTTCGCCTCGACCATTTCCTTCTTGGCGCGGCGCGCGCGCGCCTCACCGCTGGCCATGGCGCGGTTGATGTCCTTGATGTCGATCAGCGGCAGGAACAGCTTGCGCTCAATGGCGGCCAGCTTCTCCTGCTCCGCGTCGATCGCCTCGCGATGGGTCTTGACGTTCGGCGACCACTTCTGGCGCTTGCGGCTCAGCTCGGCCGCCCACTCGAGGTTGCCCTCGTTGCTGGGGAAGGTCTTGATGAACTCGGTCTTGGGCATCTTCACCTGCTTGACGAAGATGTCCATCAGCGCGCGCTCGTGGTGGCGGATATCGCCCACCACTTCGCGCAGCTTGCGCACGAAGCCGTCGATCAGCGCGCTGGGCAGCTTGAGCTTCAGGAACTCCTCGGCCATCTGGTCGCGCAGCTTCACGATCTTCTTGTCGGTGATGCTGTCGGCCTTGGGCGCGGCCTTCTGGAACTTGGCGTAGTAGTCGCGCAGCAGCTCCATGCGGCGCTTGACCTCTTCCGGATCGGGTCCGGTCGGGCCGGCCTCTTCCTCTTCCTCGTCTTCGTCCTCGTCGTCGCCTTCGGACTCGTCGTTGGGATCGGGCTCGGGCAGCAGCGCGGCGGCGGCTTCCTTTTCCTTGCGGGCGAGGTCGGCGGCTTCTTCCAGGTCCAGGAAGCCGGCCAGGATTTCACTGAGGCGGCGCTTGCCGTCCAGGTGCTGGTCGTACTCTTCCAGCAGCAACTCGATGGTGAGCGGGAAGCTGGCCAGCGCGGTCTGCACCTGGCCCAGGCCTTCCTCGATGCGCTTGGCGATGGCGATCTCGCCTTCGCGGGTCAGCAGCTCGACCGTGCCCATCTCGCGCATGTACATGCGCACCGGGTCGGTGGTGCGGCCAACCTCGGCGTCGACGGCGGAGAGCAGCGCCACGGCTTCTTCGGCGGCGGCTTCGTCGTCGCCGGAGGTGTTGCCGGGGGCGGCGCCATCGGCGATGGTGTCGGTATCCGGTGCGGCGTCGTGGACTTCAATGCCGACGCCCTTGAGCACCGCCATGATGTCTTCGATCTGCTCCGGATCGACGACGTCGTCGGGCAGGTGGTCGTTGATTTCGGCGTACGTCAAATAACCCTGCTCCAGACCCTTGGAGATGAGTGCTTTGATTTCCGACTGTTGCTCGTGGGGAGCTTTGCTATTCATTAACCGACCACCGCGGGGTTCAAGAACCGGACATTATAGCGATATGCTGCTTTTTTGACCAGTTTGCAAGTGAGAAATCGTCAGGATGGACCACGCAAAAAGCGCGCCAGATCGGGGCCTTGCGTGGTTTTCCGGTGCAGGGTGCAGGCCTCGCATCAGCCGGTATCGAGCCGGAACGTCACCGGGCCATCGTTGACCAGCCGGATCACCATATGGGCACCGAAGCGGCCGGTTTCCACCCCCGGGTGCGCGGCGCGCGCCAGCTCCAGCAGCCGGTCGAACCAGTGCCGGGCGTGTTCCGGCGACGCGGCGGAAGTGAAGCTTGGGCGCATGCCGGAGCGGGTGTCGGCCGCCAGGGTGAACTGGCTGACCAGCAACAGGCCGCCACCGGTATCGGTCAGCGAGCGATTCATGCGGCCGGCGTCGTCGGCGAAAACGCGGTAGCCGAGCAGTCGCTCCAGCATCCGCCGCGCCTGGGTCTCGCCGTCGTCCGGCTGCACCGCCACCAGCGCCAGCAGGCCGGGTCCGATGGCGCCAACGCATTCCTGATCGACCTCGACTTCGGCTGACAGCACGCGCTGGATCAGGGCAATCATGAGGGCTCGGCGTAGCGGGAAGCGCACAGCTTACGGCGCCAGCGGGGTCGGCGGAAGACGGTGCGGCGGATACCGGTACCGTCGGCGGGAGGATTCTGCGGCGGCCTCACGTAAACTTCGTGGATGCGTCCCGACGTCTACCTTCTCTATCTCGTGCTGCGTTTGCTCGCGCTGCTGCCGTTGCGGTTATTGCATGGCGCCGGTGCGCTGTTGGGTCGGCTGCTGCTGTGGCGTGGCGGCCGCACGGCGCACAACACCGCGGTGAACCTGCGCATCGCGCGGCCGCAACTCGATGACGCGGCCCAGGCGGCGCTGCTGCGCGACGTGATGATGGAGAGCGGCAAGTCGGTGACGGAGATCATCAAGATCTGGGGCAGCGGCGCGCAGCGTTCGCTGGGCCTGATCCGCGAGGTGCGTGGCGAGGCGCTGCTCGATGACGCACTGGCCGCTGGCAAGGGGGTGATCATCGCCGCGCCGCACCTGGGCTGCTGGGAGCTGCTCAATTACTGGCTGGGCAGCAAGATGCCGCTGGCCATTCTCTACCGTCCGCCGCGGATCGCGGCGATCGAGGCGCTGCTGCGCAAGGTGCGCGGCGCGCTGGCGCCCGAGCAGGTGCGCGCCGATGGCGCGGGTGTGCGTGCGCTGTACAAGCGGCTGGCCGCGGGTGGCACGGTGGGCATCCTGCCCGACCAGAAGCCGCGCGCGGGCGAGGGTCAGGCGGTGCCGTTCTTCGGTCGTGACGCGCTGACGATGGTGTTGCTGCCGCGGCTGGCCGCGCGCACCGGCGCCACCGTGCTGTTCGCGTTTGCGGAGCGGCTACCGCGTGGCGAGGGCTATCGCATTCATATCCGGCCCGCGCCGCCGCAGCTGGATGACGCGGACCCGGTGGTGGCCTGCAACGCGCTCAACCGTGGCGTGGAGGCCTGCGTCGAGCAGGCCTTTGCGCAGTATCAGTGGCAGTACAAACGCTTCTCGGGCCACGGCTGGGCCAGCCCTTACGACGCGCGCTGAATCTCAGCCCAGCCTCCGCAGAAACACCGCCATTTCCTTCTCCGCCTGCTTGTCGCCGCGCTGCGCCGCGGCCGCCATGCCGCTGCGCCATGCCTCGGCGGCGGCCGGTTCCTGGCCGGCGGCCAGGCAGGCCTTGCCCAGGGCTTTCCACGCCGCGGAATAGGTCGGGTCGAACGCCACCGCGCGCCGCAATTCCTCGATCGCGGCGACCGCGTCGCCGTCGTTCAGCAGTGCGGTGCCCAGCGAGAAACGCAGCAGCGCGCCGTCCCGCGGCCCACCGCATTGCTGGCGCAGGCTGGCGATCAGCGGCGCGCTCACGGTTGCAGCCGGTAACGCCGATCGTCGGCCGGGTAGACCTGGGTGGGCCGGCTGGGCTCGGGCGGGGTGTGGCCCTCGCGCAGGTCGGCCAGCGACTGGGCCGGCCATACCGCCAGCCACGATGAGCGGAACGGCTGCACCAGCAAGGCGTAGCGCAGGTCGTTCGGGTCGAGCGCGTCCGGGCGCGTCACCACCACCGCGTCCGGGTGGTCACGGGCGAAATCCAGCAGCGCCTGGTCACCGTACAACTCGGTGATGGGCTGGGTCAGCCGCCCGGCGAAGTGGAACTCGCCGGCGTAATTGCCCAGGTAACCGATCGGTCGATGTGCCTGTTCGACGGCGCCGAGCAGGCGCGCCGCGGGGCGGATGTCGTAGTTCTTCCACAGGGCCAGCGTGAACAGCGTATTGAGCGACAGCACGCCAATCAGCCCGGCGAAAGCCAGCCGGCGCAATTCGCCGCGGCCGCGCAGCAACAACAGCCCGCCCAGCAACAGGAAGATCACGCTGAAGTAGCGGCTGTACGGTGCCGCGTCGCTGGCCCATTCACCGGTCAGCACATGGTTGGCCACCAGCGGTGGCATGGCGAACAGCAGCAGCGCGAACACGATGCCGCCCACGCCCAGCGGCCAGGTGCCCAGCCAGCCGTGGCTGGCCAGCACGGGATGGCGCTCGCGCAGCACGGCGATGCAGCCGGCGATCAGCAGCACCGCGCCGGCCAGCTCCGGCAGCAGGTAATAAAGCTGCTTGCCGCTGATCAGCGAAAACACGAAGAAGCCGGGCAACAGCCAGCACAGTGCGAAGCGCAGGCCCGGCTCCAGCGGCCGTCGCAGCAGCGCCACCGACAGCGGCACCAGCAGCAGGCACACCAGCAGCTTCGCCAGCCACGGCGAGGCGCCGGGAATCACGGCCAATACCAGCAACCCCACCAGCGCCAGCAACGAAAGCCACAGCGCGGGCTTGATGCCGCGTTCCCACGGCCGGCGCAGCAGGGTCGCCGCCACCGCCACCGGCGCGCGAGGCCAGCCGCTGAACGGAAACAGCAGGGCCGGCAGCCACAACAGGTACCACCACACCGGCTGGGCGTGGTTCTGCAGATCCTTGCCCTTGGACAGTGCATCGACGACACGGCCGGCCGTCTGCGTGAAAAACAGCCGTTGCCGATACGCCTCGCCACCGGCGAACCCGGCCGGCAGCGCCCACGCCAGCAGCATCACCGCACCCAGCAGCAACGAAAGCACGCCGCGCCCGTACCAGCGCAGCCGGTGCTGGCGCGCCCAGTCGTTCCACAACGGGCCCAGCAGCCACGGAAACACCACGTGCAACAGCATCACCGGACCCTTGGTCAGCAGGCCCAGCCCGATGCAGATGCCGAACAGCAGCCAGCGCGGTTCGGCCCGGCGGGTCTTCGGTGTCAGGCACAGCAGCGCCGCCAGCGTCCACACCGCCAGCAGCACGTCGTACATGATCTGCAGGCCGAACAGGAACGCGTAGCCCAGCGCCAGCAGCATCCACGGCGCCGCCTTGGCCATCCACGGGCGGTTCGGAAACAGCCGCTGCGCCAGGGTCGATACCAGCACCAGTTGCGTGGCGCCGAACAGAACCTCCAGCACCCGCGGCCAGATATCGTTGACGCCGAACACGAACCATCCGCTCTGGATCAGCCAGAACAGCAGCGGCGCCTTCTCGCTGTACGGCTCGCCGTTGATGTACGGCACCAGCCAGTGGCCCTGGTTGAACATCTCCCACGCCACCGCCAGCGTGCGGGTGGAATACAGCGGCATCGGCCCGTGCGAAAAAATGGCCAGCAGCGCCACCACGGTCCACAACAGCAGCCACGACCACATGGCGCGCAGGTTTTCGAGACGGCTGTAGGCGTTGACGGGCACGGGGAAGCTCATGGTGGAGAGGCAGCCGATTCTAGCCTGCGCCGCATCGCGGCAACGTGGCCGGCGCCGCAGATCGTACCGGCCGGCACGTCGCGGGCGCGTCCCCGGGTGCGGTGATCGGCGGTGATTGCTAGCGGTCCAGCCCGTGGCGGATCAGCACCTCGCCGGCCATCGCCACCGACGCCGGGTTGCGGCACATCTCGTAATAACGCATGCGCTTGTAGACCGCGTAGCTGGCGTTGGTCTGGGAGACCGCAAAGCCGCGCCAGCCGTCGAACATAGCCAGGCGCAGCACGTAATCCTTGAAGAAGGTGGTGGCGAACACCAGCGCGCAATCCCACATGCGCGGCTTGCGGCCCTTCTGTTGCCAGTCGCGCGCCTTCAGCTCGGCGTAGCGCAGCACCTTCAGGCCCTTGTGCACCAGGGTGGGGTTGTTCTCGTGCTCGAACGGCGCCTTGAACGATGCTTGCGGCCCGTCCCAGGTCAGCGATTCATGCACCCGCACGTCACGCCAGCGGGCGCGGTCGCGGTGATACAGGCGCGCCAGTTTCTCGCCCACCATCGGCCGGTACCAGCGCATCGGCGCGCCCATGTACAGCGTGCGTCGGCGCAGGATGCCCACGGCCGCGTCGGACGCCATCACCTGCGGAAGCCGCTGCTCCAGTTCGCGCGCCAGCTCCGGCGAGAGGAACTCATCGGCATCCAGCACCAGGATCCACGGGTGGCTGGCCTGGGTGGTGCCGAAATTGCGCTGCGGGCCGAAGCCCAGCCAGTCCTGGTGCACCACGCGGGCACCGTGGGCGCGGGCCACCTCGAGGGTGGCGTCCGTGCTGCCGCAATCGATCACCAGCTTTTCCGCGGCGAACGGCACGCTGTCCAGGCAGCGACCGATCACGGCCGCCTCGTTGTGGGTCATGACGACCAGGGTCAGGGGAAGCTGGGGCATGCGGCGATTTTACCAGTCAAAGCCAGGGTCGCTGCGGCGGTCAATCGAAGCGGTCGATGATCGCCGAGATGACGTTCAACGCCTGCCGCAGGTCATCCACGTGTTCCTTGTCCAGCACGCGCAGCAGTTTCTTCATGCTGGTGCTGGATATGCCTTCGGTGCGCGGCAGGTAAACCACGTTGCAGTGCGCCTTCAGTTCGTCGAAACGGCCCGCCCAGTCGGCGCCCATGCCGAAGGTCGACACGCCGTACTTCGCGATGTCGCCAACCTTCTGCTCCCAGTGGCTTTCGGGGATGGCCAGATCCACGCATTTGATGTTCTGCACGATGCGTTGGCGATCGTCGAACGGCACGATGGTCTGCTTGCCCTTGGTGGCGTTGAACTCGTCGGTGGACACGCCCACCACCAGGTAATCGCCCAGCGCCTTCAGCCGCTGCAGCAGGTTCAGGTGGCCGATGTGGAACAGGTCGAAGGTGCCGTAGGTCAGCACGACGTTTTTCATCGATCGAATCCCTGCCTCGTTGGTGTCGACGGCGCCGGTCATCGCAGCTTGCGCCAGTATTTGAAGCGGCGCAGCAGGCTCAGGGGCTTGCGCTTCAGGTCGCCGCGGCCCGTCGCCAGCATCGCTTCCACCGCGTCGAGCACGCGCTCGCTGGAGCGCCCGTCGCGCAGCGGCTGCATCGCGTGGGCATATGCGCGGCGCGCTTCGCGGGATGGATCGTCACCGCCGAGCGCGGCTTCCAGGCTGCTCTCCAGTGCGGCGGGGTCGTCCACGTTCACCAGGTGCGGGCCGGGCAGGCGGTTGCGGAATGCCACCACGGGTTTGTCCAGCAACATGAATTCGGCGGCCACCGACGAGGTGTCCGTCAGCAGTACGTCGGCGTCCTGCAGCAGCGGCGCCAGCGCGGTGGTCGACACGATCTCGTAGTTGTCGGCATGAATCGCGCGCAGCGGCGCGGCGAATTCCTCGGCCATCTTCGGATGGAACTTCACCGTCCAACGCCACGGCCGACGCGCCACGATGCCGGCAATCCCGGCGGCCAGGGCCGGCGCCGAAGTGAGCGAGGGGCTGAAGGTGGGCGCGTAGAGGATGCGTTTTTCATCGCCCTCGGCGCGGGCGGCAGGCGCCGTGCGCAACAACACGTCGGTTTTTGGCCAGCCGGTTTCCACCACCTTGAACCAGCCGTGCTGCCGCGCCAGCTGCTCGAACGGCGCGGTGGTCAGCGGGCCGAAAGTGCAGAACAGGTCGAACATGCCGCGGATGCGGAAGTGGCCCTTTTTCTCGATGCCCAGGCCGTGGAAAACCTGCACCTTCAGCCCTGGAAACGACAGCGGCACTTCGTTGCCCGGCACCAGCACGGCGTCGGGATGGAACGCGCGCACTTCCGCCGTGGTGCGCAGCAAGCGTTCGCCCGGAAGCAGGTTTCCCGGCACCGGGCCATTCAGGAACCACGCGACCTCGTCGCCGCGTTCCAGCGCCGCCGCCTGTAGCGGGCGAAGGATCTCGAACGCATACGACAGCTCGGCGAAAAGCAGGTAACGGTGCGGCTTTGCCATGGAAAATCCCGAACGCGGCGCCACGCCACGGCGCCAGAAAAGCACTCCCGGTTTCCGGCCTGCATCAGCGCGGCATGGAAAACGCAGGAGATCGATGGGCGAAGTCTAGCGTTTGCAGTCGCGTCCTGATCGATGCGACGTCGCCCGGCGATCAGGTCGCGCTGTCTCTCTCGGCCCGGCAGCGAAGCCCGTTGCCCACGCGCACGGCCAGGCCAAGCAGCAGGAAAAAGAACAGCGATTGCGACATCACCCGGAAAAGCACGCTTTCCGTGAGCGCGCAGACGGCATAGAGCACCACGATCGCCAGGCCGGCGTACGCAGGCCGGGACACGGCGTCGTCGGGATCGGCCGCGTGCCGGAAAAAATAGAAGAACGGCAGTGCGAACAGCAGCAACAGCACCGCCAGCCCGAAGATGCCGCGGGTGGCGGCGGCGTCCAGGTATTCGTTGTGCGGATGGCCATATTGCGCGACCGCCACATTGGTGCGCCCGGCCGCCACTTCGCTGCGGATGTAGGTGCCGAAACGGTCGATGCCCACGCCGGCCAGCGGGTGTTCCTTGAACGCGCGCACGGCCGTGCGCCACATTTCCAGTCGCTCGCGCACGGCGCCCTTGGCGTCGTGGTTGGGGTTGTACGAGCTGACTTCCTGGCTGATGCTGGCGAAGCGTTCGACCAGTCGACCATCGAGATTGGCAGCGGCGGTGAGCGCGGCGGCGATCCCGATCACCAGGATCGGCAGCCACTGCCGGCGCCGCAAACCCTTGCGGTAGCCATGCAACGCCATCACCAGCGCGAACGCCGGCACGAAGGCCAGCAGCGGCCCGCGGCTCTGGGTCAGCAGCGCGCCATAGATACCCAGCGCCATGGCGGCGCCATGCAGCCACTTCTCGCCTCTGGTCGCCTTCGGGTTCAACAATTGCAGCAGCGCCAGCAAGGTCAGCCCCAGCATGACGGTGGCGAATTCGATCGTGCTGGCGGGGCCGCCATTGAGCCCGGCCGGGCGCAGGACACCGTAGAAGTGGTGCTGCACGATGCTCACCGCGCCGAGGAAAATCAGCGTGAGGCTGAAGCCGTTCCAGACCTTGCGCATGCTCAGGCCAAGGCTGAAAACCGCGGCGATCACGGTGTACATGATGATGTGCGCCGACTGGTCGAACTCGCGCCAGCCGAGTTGGTGTTGCCAGATGTTGACCACCGAAAGCGCCACCATCAGCGCCGCGGGAACCAGCGCGGGCCAGGCATGGCGGTAATCGCGGCGCACCGCCCGGTTCCCCACCAGCAACCACAAGCCGGCCAGGAAAAGCAGTGCAATCGGCAGCACCCTGACGTGTTTTTCGATGGAGAACGACAGTGGGACCAGGATCACCAGCCAGGTGCAGCACGCCAGTGCCCATCGCTTCAACTGTGTACCGTGCATGGCGTCCATTGCGTTCCAGCGGTTGCGCGATTGGGTGGGTGGTGGAGCGACGTGCCGCCCGGGGGAAGGCAGGCGGTGTGCGGCAGCGGCTGGAAAATAGCAAATCGAGCCGAACGGACGCGTTGTATAGCTGGCCCCGGCTTACCGCCAGCTGAGCCTTTCATCGGGTCCGTTTTTCGATCACGGCGTAATACATGCCATCCAGGTCGCCGTCACCGGGCAGGATCTGCCAGCCGACGCCGGCCGCCTGGCCCGCCGGCAAGGTGAAGGCGGTCGCCCGTGCATCGGGCTGCGCGGCCAGCAGTTCGCCCACGATGGCCTCGTTCTCGGCGCGCAGCACCGAGCAGGTGATGTAGACCAGCCGGCCAGCCGGCGCCAGCAGCGGCCACAGTGCCGCCAGGATGCGGCGCTGCTGCGCGTGCATCGCGGCGATGTCGCTTTCGCGCCGGTGCAGCCGCACGTCGGGGCGACGGCGCAACACGCCGGTCGCCGAACAGGGTGCGTCGATCAGGATGCGGTCGAACGGCAGGCCCTTCCACCAGCCCTTGGGCGCACCGGCGTCGCCGATCACGACTTTCGCATTCAGGCGCAGCCGCATCAGGTTCTGGCGGATGCGCTCGGCGCGGGCGGCGTCGAACTCCAGCGCGGTGAGGTCGATGTCGGCGCGTTCCAGCAGGTGGCAGGCCTTGCCGCCGGGCGCGGCGCAGGCGTCCAGCACGCGCAGGCCGTCGCGCAGGTCGGCCAGGTCGGCGGCCACCTGGGCGGCGCCATCCTGCACGGCGAAAAAGCCGTCCTCGAAGCCGGGCATGCGGGTGACGTCGGTGCTGTGCGGCAAGACCAGCGCGTCGCTCAGCCACGGGTGCGCGCTGGCCGCATAGCCGGCGGCCTGCAATTGCTCGATCAGTGCCGGGCGTTCGCTGCGCTGGCGATTGACGCGCAGCATCAGCGGGGGTTCGCGGTTGTCCGCTGCCATCACCGCGTCGGCCTGCTGCGGCCAGTCGCGTTGCAACGCGGCGGCCAGCCACGCCGGATGCGCGTGGCGGGTCTGGGGCTTGGCGTCGAGACGGCCGAGCAGGCTGTCGCGCTCGCGCTGCCAGCGTCGCAGGATGGCGTTGACCAGGCCCGCCAGTTGCGGCCGGCCCAGCGTGCGCGTCGCCTCGACCGTGGCGGCTACGGCGGCGTAGTCGCTCAGCTGCAGGATTTCCAACTGCACCAGCCCCAGCACCAGCAGCGCGTGCACGGCCGGGTCCTTGTGCCGCAGTGGTTTTTCCAGCAAGCCGTCAACGGCGGCATCGAAACGCAACCACCAGCGCGCGCCTTCGCTGAGCAAGGCCATCAACAGCGCGCGATCGCGCGGGTCGGCCAATCGCCGTGCGTTGCGTTCCATCACGTCACGCAGGGACGCGCCGCGCAACGCGACTTCGGCCAGGCCTTTGGCGGCCAGCGCACGGGTGTCGGGTTTCATCGGTGGCACGTCATGGCGTGCGCCGCAGGTCGGGGCGCGCGTTGAGGTAGTCAGCGACGTTGACCCGTTTGCCACCAGCGCGTTGAACCGCCAGTACGCGCAGTGCACCTTGGCCGCATGCCAGGTCGATGCCGTCCCGGTTGGCCGCGATCACGCTGCCGGGCGCCACGTGATGTGTGATGTCGATGGCTTGCGCGGCCCAGATCCGCACACGCTCGCCGGCGATCTCGCCTTCGGCGACCGGCCAGGGATCGAATGCGCGCACCTGGCGCTCCAGTTCGATCGCCGGGCGCTGGAAATCGAGCTTCGCTTCGGCCTTGTCCAGCTTGTGCGCATACGTCACGCCTTCGTCGGCCTGTGGCACAGCGCCCGGCAGGTTGCCGGCCAGCAGGCAACGCAGGCCATCGGCGAGCACGTCGGCGCCCAGCGCGGAAAGACGGTCGTGCAGCGAGCCGCCGGTATCGTCGCGGCTGATCCGCGTGCGTCGTTCCAGCAGGATCGGGCCGGTGTCCAGGCCCGCTTCCATCTGCATCAGGTCGACGCCGCTTTCCGCGTCGCCGGCAAGAATGGCACGCTGGATCGGCGCCGCGCCACGCCAACGCGGCAGCAGGCTGGCGTGCACGTTCCAGCAACCGAAGCGCGGGATGGCCAATACCTTGCGCGGCAGGATCAGGCCGTACGCCACCACCACCAGCAGATCCGGCTGCAAGGCGGCCAGCGCCTGTTGCGCTTCGGTGGGTTTCAGCGAATCGGGTTGATGCACCGCGATGCCGGCCGCCAACGCGGCCTGCTTCACCGGGCTGGGCGTCAGCTTGCGGCCGCGGCCGGCAGGGCGATCGGGCTGGGTATAGACGGCCACCACCTCGGCGCCGCTGGCACGGCAGGCCTCGAGGCAGGGCACGGCGAAATCGGGGGTGCCGGCGAAAACCAGCCGCAAGCCGGAGCTACTCAAGCCGGCACTACTCAAGCACTCGCCGCCTGCTTGCGCGCCTTCTCAAGTCGCTTCAGCAACATGCCGCGCTTCAGCGCAGACAGGTGGTCGACGAAGACCTTGCCGTCGAGATGATCGATCTCGTGCTGGATGCAGACCGCCAGCGGTCCCTCGACATCGACGACGAACTCGTTGCCGTCGGCGTCGTATGCCTTCACTTTCACCTTCAAGGCGCGGGTGACATCGGCATACAGGCCGGGAAACGACAGGCAACCCTCCTGGTAAACCTGCGAGCCTTCCTTTTCCAGGATCTGCGCGTTGATCAGCGCCAGCGGCTCGGTACGCCCCTCGCTCATGTCGGTCACCAGCACGCGCTGGTGCACGTTGACCTGGGTCGCGGCCAGGCCCACGCCATTGGCCGCGTACATGGTGTCGAACATGTCGGCGACGAACTGCTTCAGCTTCGCGTCGAACACGGTTACCGGCGCGGCACGGGTGCGCAGGCGTGGGTCGGGGAATTCGAGAATGAACAGAACGGACATGGTTTTTTCACCTCGACGCCGAAAGTGCGGGCGACTTGGTGAAAATCGAGCCCTGGCGCCATTTAGAATGTGCCTCATTGTACGTCGGCAAGCGCGTGTCTGCAGACGATTTTTGTCGACGGACGACTGTTGCGCGTCAAAAGGGTTCAGCTACACTCGACCGAGCATAAGGGGAGGGGGATTCCCAACAATGATCAGAAAAACCATCGTCCTGCTGGCCGGCTTGCTGGTAACCGTGGCCGTCTACGCAGCAGGCGCGCAACTGCGCACCGATCATCCCGACAATTACACCGTGCGCAGTGGCGACACGCTGTGGGATATCTCCGCCCGTTTCCTGGTCAAGCCCTGGCTGTGGCCGGAAATCTGGCAGGCCAATCCGCAGGTGCGCAACCCCCACCTGATCTATCCGGGTGACGTGCTCAACCTGTCCTTCATCAACGGCCCGTCGCTGCGCCTGCAGCCCAGCGTGCATCGTGAAGGCGACGCGGTGCCGGCTATCCCGTTGTCGGAACTGCGCACCTTCCTGAAAGACCTGCGCGTGATGAATTCGAACGAGGTCAGCTCCGCGCCCTACGTGGTGGGGCTGGAGGAAAACCGGCTGCGCGGCGCGGTAGGCCAGAACATCTACGTTCGTGGCCTGCAGGCCACGCCGGGCCAGCGTTGGGCCATCGTGCGGCCCAGCCACGTCTTCCGCGGTTTCGAGCAGGACGACCCGGGCGACGCCGACAGCCGCATTTTCGCGCATGAGCTGGACAGCAACGCGGCGATGGTCAACGCGCCGTGGCGCGAGGATTCCCGCCACGACGGCCAGATGGGCCGCGGCCAGGACATGGGCGTGGAAGTGACCGTGATCGGCACCGCTGAAACCCTGCGCACGGGCGATCCGTCCACCTTGCTACTGCTCGACTCCACCCGCGAGATCCGCAGCGGCGACCGCGTGCTGCCGATCGACGACGCGCCGTACGACCCCTACTTCTACCCGCATCCGCCCAAGTCCATTGCCCAGGACTCCCACGTGATCGGCTTCGCCGATGCGCTGGACGCGGTGGGTTCGCGCCAGGTGGTGGCGCTGTCGGTCGGTGCGAAGGATGGCGTGGACAACGGCCAGACCTTCTCGATCTATCGCCCCGGCGAGAACATCCATGACGACGTGGCCAGCAGCAGCTGGCGCCGTGGCGTGGGTTCCCGCGTCACCCTGCCGGACGAATTCGTGGGCCACGTGATGGTGTTCCGCACCTTCGACCGGGTCAGCTACGGCCTGGTGATGGACAGCCTGCGGCCGGTGCACAAGAACGACAAGCTGGCGATGCCGGAGTAGTCCCGGCGGCGAAACCCGGCGACATTGCCTGACACCACGGCGCGGCTACCACCGCGCCGTGATTGTTTGGGGTGACTGCGTAAACTTCGGGGCATGGACGAAACACACGAATTGCGCGCCTGGCTTACCGCCCTGCGCACGCCGGGCCTGGGGTCGGGCGGCTTGCGCGAGCGGCTCGACGCCACCGATGGCGACATCGATGCCGTACTGCGAAACCTGCACCGCCACCGAACCGCGCTGGGCGAGGAAGCCAAGGTCTGGCTGGACGCGCCCGACGAGGCGCGGCTGGCTGCCGACATCGCCTGGCTGGCCGAACCGGATCACCACCTGTTGCGCTGTACCGACGTGGATTTCCCGCCGCAGCTGGAAAACATCCCGCAGCCGCCAGCCGCCCTGTTCGTGGCCGGCAACCCGGGCCTCGCCTTGCTGCCGCAGGTCGCCATCGTTGGCGCGCGCAGCGCCAGCGCGGCGGGCATGGCCCACGCCAGTGCGTTCGCCCGGGCGCTGGCGCAGGCTGGCTTCGCCATCACCAGCGGAATGGCCGACGGCATCGACGGCGCCGCCCACACCGCCGCGCTGGATGCCGGCGGCAGCACGCTGGCGGTGATCGGCACCGGCGCCGACCGGGTCTATCCGCGCAAGCATCATGCCCTGGCCCGGCGCATCGCCGCGCAGGGCGCCCTGATCAGTGAATACCCGCTCGGCACCGGCGCCCGCGCCGACCACTTCCCGCGCCGCAACCGCATCATCGCCGGTTTGTCGCTGGGCACGCTGGTGGTCGAGGCGGGACTGCGTTCCGGCTCGCTGATCACCGCCCGGCTGGCCGGCGAGCAGGGGCGCGAGGTGTTCGCCCTGCCCGGCTCCATCCACAATCCGCTGGCCCGCGGTTGCCATCGGCTGATCCGCGACGGCGCCCGGCTGGTGGAAACGGCCGCCGAAATTATCGAGACATTGACGCCCGCAGCGCGCATGCTTGGTGGCGAACTGGCCGCGCGGCTGGGCAGCGCCGGCGTGGCCGCCAGCGAGGGCGACACCACTTCGGCCGCATCGGACGACCCGGCATATCGCGACTTATGCGGGGCACTCGGTCATGATCCGGCGACGTTGGACGAACTTGTGCAACGTACGGGTCAGACGGCGTCGGCGCTTTCCTCGATGCTGCTGATGCTGGAATTGCAGGGGCGCGTGGAGACGTTGCCCGGCAACCGCTACCAGCAACTGCCGGGCTGAATGCGCGGCCGGCGTGATTTGGCTTGACAGTCGCCCGCCCGGCGTGGTTTCAACTATATATATGCGCCCGTCGCCCGGCGGCGGTCTTTACGTTTGTGGAAATCCAGTTTCATGGCAAAAAACCTGCTCATCGTCGAATCGCCGGCCAAGGCCAAGACGATCAACAAATACCTCGGCAAGGACTTCCAGGTGCTGGCCTCCTACGGCCACGTGCGCGACCTGCGGCCGAAGGAGGGCGCGGTCGATACCGAGCACGGCTTCACCATGGCCTACGAGGTGATCGAGCGTAACGAGAAACACGTCGACGCGATTGCCAAGGCCGCCAAGCTGGCCGACGACATCTATCTCGCGACCGACTTGGATCGCGAAGGCGAGGCGATCAGCTGGCACATCAGCGAGATCCTCAACGAGCGTGGCCTGACCAAGGGCAAGCAGCTGCACCGGGTGGTGTTCTCCGAGATCACGCCCAAGGCGATCAAGGCCGCGGTGGCCTCGCCACGGCAGTTGTCGCACGACCTGGTCGATGCGCAGCAGGCGCGCCGCGCGCTGGATTACCTGGTCGGCTTCAACCTGTCGCCGGTGCTGTGGCGCAAGGTGCAGCGCGGGCTTTCCGCCGGCCGCGTGCAGTCGCCGGCGTTGCGCATGATCGTGGAGCGCGAGGAGGAGATCGAGGCGTTCAAGGCGCGCGAATACTGGACCATCGAGGCGCAGCTCAAGCACGCCGAGGGCGATTTCAGCGCCCGCCTGTCCCGGCTCAACGGCAAGAAATTCGAACAGTTCGACCTCACCAACGAGGCCGATGCACAGGCGGCCCGCGACGCGCTGAAACAGGCCGCGCGTGGCCGTCTCACCGTCAGCGAGGTCAGCTCGAAGGAGCGCAAGCGCCGCCCCGCCGCGCCGTTCACCACCTCCACCCTGCAGCAGGAAGCCGCGCGCAAGCTGGGCTTCACCACCAGCCGCACCATGAAGGTGGCGCAGGGCCTGTACGAAGGCGTGGCGCTGGGCGACGAGGGCAACGTGGGCCTGATCACCTACATGCGTACCGACTCCACCATGCTCGGCGACGACGCGCTGGCCGAACTGCGCCAGCTGATCGCCCGCGACTTCGGCGCCAAGGCGTTGCCGGATGCGCCGCAGGTGTACAAGACCAAGTCGAAGAACGCGCAGGAAGCGCATGAGGCGATCCGCCCCACCTCGGCGATGCACACGCCACGGTCGGTAGCGGCGTATCTCAACGACGACCAGCGCAAGCTGTACGAGCTGATCTGGAAGCGCACCGTCGCCTGCCAGATGATCCACGCCACGCTGAACACCGTCTCGGTGGAATTCGCGCTGCCGCATGTGGAAGGTGGCGACGCCTCGTTCCGCGCCAGCGGTACCACGGTGGTCGACCCCGGCTTCCTTGCGGTGTACGAGGAAGGCAGCGACCAGAAGAAGGCCGATGACGACGACGAAGGCCGTCGATTGCCGCGGCTGGAAAAAGGCGAGGCCGTGCCGCTGCACGAGATCGCCGCCGACCAGCACTTCACCGAACCGCCGCCGCGCTATTCCGAAGCCAGCCTGGTCAAGGCGCTGGAAGAGCACGGCATCGGCCGCCCGTCGACCTACGCCAGCATCATCCAGGTGCTGCAGAACCGCGAGTACGTCTACCTTGACAGCCGCCGCTTCAAGCCCAGCGACGTGGGCCGCGCGGTCAGCAAGTTCCTCACCCAGCACTTCACCCAGTACGTCGACTACGACTTCACCGCCAAGATGGAAGACGAGCTTGACGCCGTCAGCCGCGGCGAGGAAGCCTGGGTGCCGTTGATGGAGCGCTTCTGGCAGCCGTTCAAGCAGCAAGTGGACGAGAAGACCGAATCGGTCGACCGCAGCGAGGCCACCGGCGCGCGCGAACTGGGCACCGATCCGAAAACCGGCAAGCCGGTGTCGGTGCGGCTGGGCCGCTTCGGGCCGTATGCGGCCATCGGCACCAAGGACGACGAGGAAAAGCCCACCTTCGCCAGCCTGCGCCCCGGCCAGAGCATGCACACCATCACCCTGGCTGACGCGCTGGAGCTGTTCAAGCTGCCGCGCAAGCTGGGCCAGGCCGAGAACGGCGACGAGGTCAGCGTGGCGATCGGCCGCTTCGGCCCGTTCGTGAAGCAGGGCAGCACTTACGCCTCGCTCAAGGCCGAGGATGATCCGTACACCATCGAACTGCCCCGCGCGCTGCAGGTGGTGGCCGAGAAACTGGAGATGCTGGCCAACCGCCTGATCCTCGACTTCGGCAATGGCGTGCAGGTGCTGAATGGCCGCTACGGCCCCTACATCACCGATGGCGAAAAGAACGCACGGATCCCGAAAGACCAGGAACCCAAGACGCTGACCGAAGCCCAATGCCTCGAACTGCTGGCCGCCGCGCCGGTGAAGAAAGGCCGCTTCGGCAAGAAGACAGCCGCCAAGAAAGTGGCCGCGAAAAAGGCGCCGGCTGCCAAAACGGCCGCCGTGAAAAAGACGGCCACCAAGAAGACCGCCACCAAGAAATCTGCAACCAAGAAAACGGCCACCAAGAAAGCCGCGGCGAAGAAGACCACGGCGCGCAAGACGCCAGCCAAAACCGCCGGCACCTCGGACGCGGGCGAGGCCTGAGTGTTGCAGCGCTTTGCCGAGGGCCAGATCGATGCCGCCGCCGCGCTGCTGCGCGACGGCGGCGTGCTGGCGTATCCGACCGAAGCGGTGTTCGGCCTGGGCTGCGACCCGCGCAACCGGACGGCGTTCGAGCGCCTGTTTGCGCTGAAGCAACGGCCGCCCACGCAAGGCGTGCTGCTGATCGCAGCGGACTTCGCGCAGGTGGAGTGCTACATCGACCGCGCCGCCGTCCCCGCTGACGTGCTGGCGCAGGTGCAGGCCAGCTGGCCCGGGCCGCACACCTGGATTCTTCCGCGCGCCGCCGACATTCCCGAGTGGATCGCCGGCGCGCACGCCGGTATCGCCTTGCGGGTGACGGCCCACGCACCGGCGGCAGCCTTGTGCCGCGCCTACGGTGGCGCGCTGGTTTCCACCAGCGCCAACCCGCACGGCAGCGCACCGGCCCGCTCGGCGGACACGGTGGCCAGCTACTTCGGCAACGCGCTGGACGGCCTGCTGGACGCGCCGCTGGGACAGCAGGATCGCCCCACGACCATCCGCGACGCCCTCACCGGCGCCACCATTCGGCACTGAGAGGTTGTGATTTCTTCAACCGCTAAGGCCGGCCATTGATGGTCGGCCGCGAATCGGTCACGCAAGTGATTGATTCGCGTGAGCGAGTCCGGGCATGTACCGGACTCGCAATAGAAGAAAACCACCGGAAGTGGTTTTCTTCACAAGCTCTGAGCCGCCGCGTAATAATTCGCCGCTGAACCGTCTGCACGGAAGCACCTGCCGACCGGCCGGATGCCACAGGAGAACCCCGCTTGGCCATCGTCTACGACACATTCCAGCAGGAGGCGCCCAGCCGGCTGCCCCTGTTGTTCGCCACCGCCGCCGATCGCACGGTGGCCTGGCGCGATGGCGCCGCGGTCACTGCCGCCCAATTCCTCGGCCACGTGCGACAGGTGGCGGCGCAGTTGCCGGCCACGGCGGCGACGGTCAACCTGTGTGAGGATCGCTACGCGTTCCTGGTGGCGTTCTGCGCCATCGCGCTGCGTGGCCAGACCAACCTGCTGCCCTCCTCGCGCGCACCGCAGGCGGTGGACGAAGTGATGGCGGCGCATCCCGGCTGCCATGTGCTGGGCGACCTGCCGCTGGATCTGGCGCCGCCGCGCTACCAGACGATGTCGCCACTGGAGGCGACGGCCGAAAGCAGCGATTTCGTGCTGCCATTGATCGACGCCGACCAGGTGGTGGCGATCGGCTACACCTCCGGCTCCACCGGTGCGCCCAGCGCCAACCGGAAAACCTGGCGCAGCTTCCACGCCAGCACCGAGGGCAACCTGCGGATGTTGCGCGCCGAGCTGGGCCAGCGGTTCGAGGTCGTGGCCACGGTGCCGCCGCAGCACATGTACGGCATCGAGATGTCGGTGCTGTTGCCCTTGCTGGGCGATATCGGCATCCATGCCGGGCGGCCGTTCTTTCCCGCCGATGTGGCGGCGGCGCTGGCGGAGGTGCCCGCGCCACGCGTGCTGGTGACCACGCCGGTGCACCTGCGTGCGCTGGTCGATTCGGGCATCGCGCTGCCGCCGCTGGCGGCGATGGTCTCGGCCACCGCGCCGTTGTCGGGCGAACTGGCGCTGGCCGCCGAGCAGCGCTTCGGCGCGCCCTTGCTGGAGGTGTTCGGTTCCACCGAGACCTGTGTGTTCGCCAGCCGCCGCGCCAGCGTGCAGGAGGAGTGGTCGCTGTTCGACGGCGTGCAGTTGCACCCGCAGCCGGACGGCACCCTGGTCGATGCGCCACAGCTCGATGATGCGGTGGCGCTGGCCGACCTGGTCAGCCTGCACGATGGCGGCCGGCGGTTCCGTTTGCGGGGTCGTCGTGCGGACCTGCTGGAAATCGCCGGCAAGCGCGCCTCGCTGGCTGATCTCACCCGCCGCCTGCTGGCCATCCCCGGCGTGCGCGACGGCGTGATGCTGCAACTGGACGACGCCGACACCATCGGCGTGCGCCGCATCGCGGCCGTGGTGGTGGCGCCGGGGCTGGACGAGCACACCATCCTCGACGCGCTGCGCCGCGCGATCGACCCCTTGTTCCTGCCC
Organism: Rhodanobacter ginsenosidimutans; assembly: GCF_042655685.1. Lineage (NCBI taxonomy): Bacteria > Pseudomonadati > Pseudomonadota > Gammaproteobacteria > Lysobacterales > Rhodanobacteraceae > Rhodanobacter > Rhodanobacter ginsenosidimutans. The sequence goes on from NZ_JBHSMM010000001.1 coordinate 277,566, forward strand.
CGGCCGCTGCGGCTGGTGGACGCGCTGCCGCGCAATGAAACCGGAAAATTGCCGCGCGCCGCGTTGCTGGCGCTGCTGCAGACGGCCGACGAAGGCCATTCGCCAAACTGACCGCGCCGGCGTCCAGGGCGCAGCGTGCCCTACAATGCGCGACGGCGCCGCGCCGGCGCGCATCTGTATCGGAGCAGTACATGAAGGTTCTCGTCATCGGCGGCGGCGGTCGCGAACACGCGCTGGCGTGGAAGCTGAAGCAGTCGCCGCGGGTCAGCGAAGTGATCGTGGCGCCAGGCAACGCCGGCACCGCCCACGAACCGGGCGTACGCAACGCCGACGTGGCCGTGACCGATATCGATGGCCTGCTGAAACTGGCCCGTGACGAAGGCATCGCGCTGACCGTGGTGGGCCCCGAAGTGCCGCTGGTGGCCGGCGTGGTCGACCGCTTCCGCGACGCCGGCCTGCGCATCTACGGGCCGCGCGCCATCGCCGCGCAACTGGAAGGCTCCAAGGCCTTCGCCAAGGATTTCCTGCAGCGGCACAACATTCCCACCGCCTACTACGCGGTGTTCACCGAGCTGGAGCCGGCGCTGGCGTACGTGCGCCAGCATGGCGCGCCGATCGTGATCAAGGCCGACGGCCTGGCCGCCGGCAAGGGCGTGGTGGTGGCGTTGACCCAGGCCGATGCCGAGCTGGCCCTGCACGACATGCTGGGCGCGCACAGCTTCGGCGACGCCTCCGCCCGCGTGGTGATCGAGGAATTCCTGGACGGCGAGGAAGCCAGCTACATCGTGATGAGCGACGGCAGCCACGCCCTGCCAATGGCCTCCAGCCAGGACCACAAGCGCCGTGACGAAGGCGACCTCGGCCCCAACACCGGAGGCATGGGCGCGTACTCGCCCGCGCCGGTGGTCACGCCGGAAGTCGAGCAGCGCATCCTGAAGGAAGTGATCGAACCCACCCTGCGCGGCATGGCGCTGGAAGGCGCGCCGTTCATCGGCTTCCTGTATGCGGGGCTGATGATCGACAAGCAGGGCAATCCCAAGGTCATCGAATACAACGTGCGCTTCGGCGATCCAGAGACGCAGCCCATCCTGATGCGGCTGAAATCGGACATGGTGGACCTGGTCGACGCCGCACTGGATGGCCGTCTGAATGAAGTCAGCGCGCGCTGGGACCGCCGCCCCGCCATCGGCGTGGTACTGGCTGCCGCAGGCTATCCGGCGCGGGTGCGCAGCGGCGACGTGATCGACGGGCTGGATGCCGTCGCCGCGCCCGACGTCAAGGTTTTCCACGCCGGCACCAAGCTCGACCCACGAGGCCGCGCGATTACCGCCGGCGGCCGTGTGCTAACCGTCTGCGCACTCGGCAACGACCTTGCCGCCGCCCGCACACATGCCTACGCTGCCATCGAGAAAATCCACTACGAAGGCGCGTTCCATCGCCGCGATATCGCGCACCGGGCGTTGCACCGCGATTGAGCCTGCGCTGGGCCTGCGGGCGGGTCGTACTGCATTGGTGTTGGGGTTCTGGAGGGAGATCGATTGTGTGGCGAAAAGCGCCCCCATCCGCCCTGCCGGGCACCTTCCCCCGTTGCACGGGGGAAGGGAGCGATCGGACCCCTCGAAAAACAGCCAGCTTCCTTCCCCCGCTCTGCGGGGGAAGGTGCCCGACAGGGCGGATGAGGGCGCTCTTGTCCCACACTCCAGATAACGTCAGAAAGCACCCGACACCCCCACCCACCTGCCATGGATTCGCATGAGCCAATTCGCATTGCTGGGCAAGCGTCGTTTCGCACCGTTCTTCTGGACCCAGGCGCTGGGGGCGTTCAACGACAACGCGTTCCGCAATGCGCTGCTGATGCTGGTGGCGTTCCAGATGGGGCTGGGCGACTACACCGTGTCGCTGTACACGAACTTCGCGCCGGCGTTGTTCATCATCCCGTTCTTCCTGTTCTCGGCCACGGCGGGGCAGCTGGCGGAGAAGTTCGAGAAGACGCGCATCATTCGCTGGGTGAAGCTGTTCGAGATCGCGGCGATGGTGGTTGCGGCGATCGGTTTCTACACCCATCACCTCTCGCTGCTGCTGGTGGTGCTGTTCATGATGGGCATGCACTCGACGGTGTTCGGGCCGATCAAGTACGCCATTCTGCCGCAGGCGTTGAAGCCGGCTGAACTGGTCGGTGGCAATGGCCTGGTGGAGATGGGCACGCAGCTGGCGATCCTGATCGGCATGATCGCGGGCAATGCCCTGATGCTGGTGGCCGGCGTGGGCCCGCTGCTGGCGTCGGGCGCCACCATCGCGGTGGCGGTGGCGGGGTATCTGGTCAGTCGCAGGATTCCCGCCGCGCCGGCCACCGCGCCAGAGCTGAAATTCAACTGGAACCCGTTCAGCGAGACGGCGCGCGTGCTGCGCATCACGCGCGCGGATCGCGCCGTGTGGAACGCGGTGCTGGGCATTTCGTGGTTCTGGTTTTTCGGTACCGTGCTGATCGCGCAACTGCCCAACTACACGCGCGAGACGCTGGGCGGCGACGGTTCGGTGAATACGCTGGTGCTGACCCTGTTCTCGGTCGGCAGCGGCATCGGCGCGCTGCTGTGCGAGCGGTTGTCGGGCAAGCGGGTGGAGATCGGGCTGGTGCCGCTGGGCGCGTTCGGGCTCACCGTGTTCGGAGTGGATCTGTATCTCGCGCGACACGGCATCGCGGCGGTGCGCGGTGTGGACTGGCTGACCTTCCTGCACGGTGCGGGCAGCTGGCGCGTCGCGCTCGACCTCACCCTGATCGGCGTGTTTGCCGGTTTCTACGTGGTGCCGCTGTTTGCCTTCGTGCAGGCGCGGGCGCCGCGCGAGAAGCTGTCGCGTATCATCGCCGGCAACAACATCGTCAACGCCTTGCTGATCGTGCTGGCGGCGGGGTTCGGCCTGGGGTTGGGTGCGCTCGGTCTGAATGCGTCGCAGATTTTCCTCGCCGCCGCGCTGCTCAATATCGCGGTGGCCGCGTACATCTTCACCCTGGTGCCCGAGTTCCTGATGCGCTTCATCACCTGGGTGCTGGTGAACACGCTGTACCGCGTGCGTGCCGACGGTTTGCAGCACGTTCCCGAGGATGGCCCGGTGCTGCTGGTGTGCAACCACGTCAGCTACATGGACCCGTTGCTGTTGATGGCGCAGCTGCGGCGGCCGGTGCGGTTTGTCATGTACTACAAGATCTTCAACATCCCGCTGATGAGCTTCGTCTTCCGCACCGCCAAGGCGATTCCCATCGCCGGTTACAAGGAGGATGCGGCCGTATTGCAGCAGGCCTACGACGCGATCGACGACGCGCTGGCCGCAGGCGAGGTGGTGTGCATCTTCCCCGAAGGCGGTTTGACCGGCGATGGCCAGATCGCCCCGTTCCGCCCCGGCGTGGAGAAAATCCTGGCGCGTCGCCCGGTGCCGGTCGTGCCGCTGGCGCTGCGCGGCCTGTGGGGCAGCGTATGGAGCCGCCGCGATTCACGCATGCACCGCGCCCGCTTGCCGCGCCGCTTCCGCGCCCGCGTGGAACTCGTCGCCGGCGCACCACTGGAGCCCGCACAAGCCAGCGCCGAAACGCTGGAATCACGCGTCAACGAACTACGCGGCGACCTCGCCTAGCGACAGCGCCTTTCCGAATCCCCAATCCCGAATCCCCAATCCCGGCCTTCAAGCCACCCAGCCGCCGATCACGATCAACGCCACCACGCTGAGCCACGCCAGCAAGGCACGCAGCAAGGCGCTGCGCAACCGCACCAGCTCGGTCAGCGGGTCGGTGCGATCCTCGGCGTAGCCGTCGCCGCCCTCGATGTCGCTGATCGCATCGGCGCGGGCGGCCGCACCGAGAAAGCCCGGCCCCACGCTGTACCAGTTGTTGGTGGCGGCCTGGGCGTGCCAGCGCTGCCATGCGCCGATCACCGCCTCCCAGTGACCGACCACCGCCAGGGTCAGGGTCAGCAGCTGCGCCGGCAGCCAGTCCAGCGCATTGGCCACATGACGCGCGCTGACCGCGCTGGCGTCGTCCAGCTGCAGTGAACGATCGCGCCCCAGCGTCTGCCCCAGCCGGTACGCCAGCGCGCCAACCGGGCCGAACAGGAAAAACCAGAACAGCACGCCGAAGCGCCGACGCAAGGCGGCGTACGCCACCGCTTCGCCCAGCGCGGCTGCCTGCCAGGCCACCGTCTCGCCATCCTCGGTCAGCGCCTGCGCGGTGGCTTCGCGCTGCAGCCCGTCGGGGGCCTGCACGATTGCTTCCAGGTCCGCCTCGAATTCGCGCGGCCCGAACGCATACAGCAGCACCGCCAGCGCAAACAGCATCTGCCACAGTTCACCCAGCGGCAGCCGCCCCAGCAGCCACGCTACCGCGGCGCAAAGCACCAGCGGCAACAGCAACGCCAGCACCACACGCCCCACACCGCTGGTGTCACCCAGTTGCCGCACCCACTGGCGAAACGGGCGGTCGCCGCCCCAGCGGGCCAGTTGCGGCCGCAAATGCAGCAGACCAAGGACGATGAGGACGATGAGCAGGCTGATGGCCATGACAAACACTCGCGGACGAATGGCACACATTGTAAGCGAGGGACGATCCGCCGTCTGGACGGCTGAAACTTCAACGCATGTGGTCAGCCGCGTTGCGGATTCGGGTGAGCGAGATCTACCGCCCGGCCGCAGCGACCAGGTCGTCCAGATCCATGCCGCCGCGCCGTTGCAGCCAATGCGCCAGCAGGCGGTAGGACACCGACAGCGGCGGTGAGGGCAGGAAGCTGCCGTCCGCCAGGCCGTCGGCGATCTGCTGTGGGGTGAACCAGCGCGCTTCCTCCAGCTCGTGGTCGCGCATGGCGATCTCGCGTGAATGCGCGGTGGCGGTGAAGCCCACCATCAGCGAGGCGGGCATCGGCCACGGCTGCGAGGAGTGGTAGTGCACCTCGTCCACGAGCACGCCCGATTCCTCGGCCACTTCGCGCCGCACCGCGTCCTCCAGCGTTTCGCCCGGTTCGACGAAGCCGGCCAGCGTCGAATAACGGCCCACCGGCCAGCCGGCTTGCCGCCCCAGCAGGCAGGCGCCGTCGTGTTCGACGACCACGATGATCGCCGCATCGGTGCGCGGGAAATGCACGCGCGCGCAGTCCGTATTGCTGCACTGCGCACGGTGACCGGCACTGACCAGGCGCAGCGTTGCGCCGCAACGGCCGCAATAGCGGGTCTCGCGTTGCCAGTGCACCAGCCCCTTGGCGTATGCGAACAAGGCTGCTTCTTCGATCGGCAGCTGCAGCGCCGAGTGACGCAGGCTGGCGAAAGGCGCCCCCAGCGAAACCGCCAGTGCGCTGGTGCGGGCGGCATCATCCAGCGCCAGTACGAAATGCGGGCGCCCGTCGATCAGGCCGAGCATGCTTGCGGGCACGTCGCCCAGCCGTTGTTCGCGCTCGGTGACGTCCAGCCAGCGCAGGGCTTGGCGGTCGCGTTGCAGCAAGGTGTCGCCGGCAGCGTCGAGCAGCAGGTAACGCGCATCACCGGATCGGGCCTTGGCATCGATCCAGGCGTGGTCATCGCGCCGCTCGGCTACCCGGTCCAGCACCAAGCTGAGCCCGGCAAAGGTGTTGGGTGGCGGCGTGCTGGCCCGGTCCATGCGAGGCGAGCCGGTCAGGCGGAGAACGACGACCCGCAGCCGCAGGTGGTCTTGGCGTTCGGATTGCTGATGACGAACTGCGCGCCGCTGAGGTTCTCGGCGTAATCGATCTGCGCGCCGGTGAGGTACTGCAGCGACAGCGGATCGCACAGCAGGGTCACGCCTTCGCGCTCGACCGCCAGGTCGTCCTCGGCCTGGGCCTCGTCGAAGGTGAAGCCGTACTGGAAACCCGAGCAACCGCCGCCGGAAATGTACACGCGCAGCTTCAGGTCGGGGTTGCCCTCTTCGGCGATCAGCTCATGCGCCTTGCTGGCGGCCGCCGCGGTGAACAGCAGCGGCGCACTGGCGCTGCGGTAATCGGGAATGGCGACGAAAGTGTTCATGACGTTCCAGATGGGGTCGTTGCGGGACGGTACAAGCATACCCGCGACGGCCTCCGCCTCCATGAACGCGGCTGGCGCGCGGGGCGCCATCGCGCTCGCCGGCTCAGGCGGATACGGCCTCTTCCGTCTCGGCGGGGGCCGGCAATTCGTGCGGCGCGGCAGCTTCCCCGCCATCGCCTTCGCGGCTGATGCTGCCGTTGATCTGGGCACCGGCGGCCATTTCCAGCGTGTGGTAGCGCAGGTTGCCGTCGATACGCGCCTGCGCCGACAGCTCCAGCCGGGTGGTCACCCACACGTCGCCGGTGACATGGCCGTTGAGGATCGCGTGCGGCACGCGGATCTCGCCATCGACCTGGCCGTGCTCGCTGAGCGTGAACATCGCATCCTCGCCCTCGGCCACGATGGTGCCCTCGACGCGGCCATCGAGATGCAGCGCGCCGCGGAAGCAGAGGTCACCGCGGATCACGGTGCCGCGGGCGATCAGGCTGGTGTCGTCGCTGGCTTGGTGGCGTTCTCGGCGCTTACGGTTGAGCATCGTTGTCTCCCAGGACGGTATTGATGTTGCCGCTGAGTGCGTCGCTCCAGGCGACGCTGCGGACAATGGCGGGTTGGCCTTCGGGCTGGATATGCAGGCGCAGCCGCGTGGGGCGGAAATCGGCTGGCAGCACCAGGGTGCCGCGCAGCTGCTGGAAATACTGGAACTTGAACGGGATGCCGGCCTTCTGGTCCGCGTCACCCAGGGTGGCCCAGTCCAGCCGGGTCACCTTGTCGCCACGCAATCCCTCCACGCTGACCGTGACGGCGCCGCTGATGTCGCTGCCGCGGCGGGTGTTCTGCGACAGGCTCAGGCCGATGTCCCAGCCGTGCGACCCCGCGATGGGTCGCAGTCGCACGCCCTGTACCTGCAGCCCCGTGCGCTGGCCTTCGCCACCTATCAGGCGGGAATAGAAGCCGAGGTCGGCGCGCAGGCTGCTGAGTTCGGTTTCGCGCTGGGTCAGCGTATTTCGCAGGGAGCGGGTGGCCACCTCGTTCACCCGCGCGGCGCTTTCGAGGTTGGCGACTTGTTGTTTCAGCTGTTCGATCTGCGCGTTCAACGCGCGCTGCTGGCGGTGGTCGACGCTGGCGGGCGCGTCGTGCGACGTCAGCCATGCCACCAGCGCGACGGTAAGCACCACGCTGCCGAGCCAGGCCAGGCCCAGCCAGAATCCCCGATAACGCCGCTCGCTGTGCGGCCGCACCACGAAGCGCGGTGGTGGTCGTGAGGCCATGTGACTCCCCCGGCAAACCCAAGGTATAGCGTCGCCACGGCGAGGCGGTCAAGGTGGGCCGCCTGGCGGCGCTCCGGAAAAGCGCCGCAGGTCACAACGATGGACTTCAGCTTTGCATCTTGCTCTGCAGGTAGCGCTCGGCGCCGATGTCGCGCACCAGGCTGAACTGGGTCTCCAGCCAATCGATGTGCTCCTCCTCGTCGTGCAGGATGTTCTTGAACAGGTCGCGGCTGATGTAATCGGCAATGCCTTCGCTGTACGCAATCGCCTCGCGCAGATCCTTCACCGCGGCCAGCTCCAGGTCCAGGTCGCCCTGCATGGATTCCAGCGCGTTCTCGCCGATGCGCAGCTTGCCCAGGTGCTGCAGGTTCGGCAGGCCGTCGAGAAACAGGATGCGCTCGATCAGATGATCGGCGTGCTTCATTTCCTCGATCGATTCCTTGTACTCATGCTCGGCCAGCTCGGTGTAGCCCCAGTCCTTGAGCATGCGGAAGTGCAGGAAATACTGATTGATCGCGGTCAGTTCGTTGTAGAGCACCTTGTTCAGGAACTCGATGACCTTGGCATCACCCTTCATGGCAGTTCTCCGTTGACGACCCGCCGACTATACAAAGGTCACCGGCAGCGGGGCGAAACGCGAACGGGAATGGTTTGCCGATGCATCGCAGCGATGCGGCAAACGCGTGTTGCAAGGGGAAGGGTTTCAGGCTGTGACGAGCGGCAGCGGAAACGACACCTGGGTCAGCGCCTGCTCCAGGATGGCGCGGGCCTCCGGCTCGCAGCAGCCGCAGCAATCGGAACAACCCGTGCGGGCCTGCAGCTCGGCGAACGTGCGCACGCCATCGGCCACCTCGCGGCGGATGTCATGGTCGGTAACGGCGTTGCACATGCAGACGTACATGGCGCGTATAAGAACGCGAATGCGAATGATTGTCAACAACAAAAGACGACGATGACGCTCAGGCCACCTTGCGACCGCCCTGCGGCGGCGTTGGCGCGGTGCTTTCGCGCGGCGGAGCGGTGCCCAGATCCACCTGGAACAGGCCTTCCACCAGCGGCGCAAACTGCCGCAGCGCGCGCTCGTAGACCTGCCGCTTGAAATTCACCACATGCGCCGCCGGGTACCAGAAATCGACCCAGCGCCAGATATCGAACTCGGGTTTCTCGCCCGCATCCAGCTTCAACGCCTCCTCGCCACCCACCAGCTTCAGCAGAAACCAGACCTGCTTCTGGCCGATGCAGGTGGGGCGCTGGTGATGACGCACGTAGCGGCCCGGCAGGCGGTAACGCAGCCAGCCATGCGTGGCGCTGACCACCTCAACATCGTGCTCGGAAAGGCCCGTCTCCTCCTCCAGCTCGCGGTACATCGCCTCCAGCGGCGTCTCGTCGCTGCGCATGCCGCCCTGGGGGAACTGCCAGCCATCGCGATTGACCCGGCGCGCCCAGAACAGCCGGCCGTCTGCATTCAGCAGAACAATGCCCACGTTGGGTCGATAACCATCAGCGTCAATCATCTCGCGTCCTCGGATCACGCGGCGCAGCGCCGCACGGGACCGTACCCGTCAAGTCGATTCAAGCACGGCGCGCGAAGCCACGGCAAGCTCAAGGCTTGAACAGAAAGGTCCAGACGACTAAACTGCCGCGCCCCACCCGTGATCGTTCTGATCCCCCGCGGCGGGTTCCCAATGGCTATGTAGCTCAGCTGGTTAGAGCACAGCACTCATAATGCTGGGGTCGGTGGTTCGAGTCCACCCATAGCCACCAAATCAGTATCCATTCCCGCCCACTCCCCTCCAGGCTTGCCATGTAAATCAAGGTAGCATAAGGGATTGACGGGTTTGTGGTCTCCGGTCGTGTCCAGACGCGTCCATTGTAATCCGGGGGCAACAAGGGGCAATATTGGGGGCAGGTATTAATGCCTCCAGGGAGTTGCCCCCTATGGCGCTTTCCGATGCCACTGTTCGCAAGGTCAAGGCCGCCGATAAGCCGCAGCGGCTGTTTGACGGTGGAGGCTTGTATCTTGAAGTCGCTCCATCCGGGGGCAAGTGGTGGCGGCTCAAGTACCGGTTTGCGGGCAAGGAGAAGCGGCTATCCCTTGGCACCTATCCCGACACCGGTTTGGCCGATGCACGCGAGAGGCGCGATGCCGCGCGTAAGCTGCTCGCCCAGGGCGTCGATCCCGGTGTGCAACGCAAGGCCGAAAAGGCTGCTGGCATGGATCGCGCCGCCAACAGTTTCGAGGTTGTTGCTCGCGAATGGCTGGCGGTGAAGAAACCTGAATGGACAGCCGGCCAGTTCGCCAAAGAATGCGGGCGATTGGAGAATCACGCCTTCCCCAGGATCGGCGGCCTGCCGGTCGCTGACATAGGAGTGGCAGAGATTCGCCCGTTATTCGCTTACCTGGTCAAGCAGGGGCACATCGAGCAGGCTCATCGCCTACGCCATCAGCTCAGTCGGGTGTTTCGATTTGCCGTCGCCACTGAGCGGGCCAGTCGCGACCCTGCGGCGGATCTACGCGACACCTTGCCAAGCCGTAATCCTCAGAATCATCCGACGATCACCGACCCCGAACGTGTGGGTGAGTTGATGCGTGCAATCGATGGTTTCACGGGCACTCTCCCTGTGCAGTGCGCCTTGAAGTTGGCGCCCTTGTGGTTCTGTCGGCCGGGCGAGATACGCATGGCGGAGTGGACGCACTTTGACCTGGATGGCGAGCACCCGTCTTACACGGTGCCGCCCATGAATCGAAAGCTGAAGAAGGCGGCCAAGGAAAACCCCTCCACGCCACCGCATATCGTGCCTTTGAGTCGACAGGCGCTGGAGATACTTCGCGAACTGCGCCAGTTGACGGGCCATGGGCGCTATCTGTTTCCGGGGGCTCGCGATCCGAAGCGTCATATGTCAGATGGCGCAGTAAACGCGGCGCTGGCTCGTATTGGTTACAAGGGCATCATTACGGGCCACGGGTTCCGCCACATGGCGCGAACGTTGTTGGGGGAGTTGGGGTGGAATCCCGAAGCCTTGGAACGTCAGCTATCCCACAAGGAGCCTGGAATCGTTGGTGTGTACAACAAGGCCCAGCATCTGCCCGAGCGACGAAAGGTCATGCAGGCATGGGCCGACTACTTGGACATGCTAAAGATGGGAGGCAACGCGCACCAAGGAGTAACGGCATAAGCGCAGTGCTTCAGCAACGTGCTAACCTTGCGTTGCAAATGCAACGCATAGGTGAGCCCATGAAATCCGCTTCAATGCCTTCCCTCCGAGTTGATCCCGAGTTGCGCCAAGCCGCTGAGGCCGTTCTGCGCGAAGGTGAGAGCCTTTCCAGCTTCATGGAGCAATCGCTGCGCGATCAGGTGACCCGTCGCCAGCTTCAAGACGAGTTCGTGGCGCGCGGTCTGGCTTCGCGCGATGAAGCGCGACGGACGGGTGAGTACTTCGACGCCGAAACGGTGCATGCGGAACTGCGAGGCATGCTAACCAAAGCAAATGCAGGCAAGGTCAAGCGGTGACTTGGCGCGTCCGCTACACGTGGGCAGCCCGCGACGACTTGTTGCGGTTGTATGGTTTCCTGCTGGAGCAGGACATGAAGGCGGCGCAGGGTGCAATGGAGGCCATCGAGAAGAGCGTCGAGCTGCTTCGGTCATTTCCCTTTACCTGCCGCAAAGCCGAACCAGATGACCCGTTTCTTCGCGAGTTGTTGGTCTCCTTCGGTGCGTCAGGTTACGTAGCACTTTATGAGATTGAGGGAGATCACACTGTGACGATCCTTGCCGTTCGCCATCAGCGTGAAGATGACTACCACTGAACAAAACACGACAGCTTACGGAGCGCTATGCGGTGTTGCGGCAGCGGGCTATTTGGACGTATTGAAAATTGAAAGCGAACTCCAAGTGAAGCAAAAGCAAGGTAACAATCTGGAGCGCCTCGGATTTAGCTATGAGCGTGGCGGAGTCCACACTGCTCGGACGATGATGCTGGTCGAATTGCGCGCCTTGTTGTCTTATGTGGACCAGGCCGACGCGGCCAAGGGTGAGTATCTGGAAGCGATCCAGGCAGCGAATTGCCTCGGTAAACGCTCTGGCAAAACGCGTACGTTGACCTTTCGACATTTGGCCGATCTCTACGCGCTGGATCCAGGCCTGCTCGTATTTCGCGCTCTACGCTTCTTTTGGCAACGTGACCTCGATGGGCAGCCGTCGTTGGCGGCGCTGTGCTCCCTGGTGCGCGACCCTCTTTTTCGGGCGACCGCTCCCTTTATTCTGGGGATTCAAGAAGGGGGCACTGTTACTCGTGAAGCGATGGAGGAGTTCATCGATGCGCAAGAGCCGGGGCGCTTTAGCAAGGCCACGCTCAAATCTACTGCGCAAAATATCAACTCGTCCTGGACTCAATCGGGTCATCTAGCTGGCCGCGTCCGCAAGGTGCGCGCCTGCGCGGTATCGTCTCCGGGTACGGTGTCCTTTGCATTGCTTTTGGGGTACGTCAGCGGTCTGCGTGGCGAATCGCTTTTCAAGAGCGACTTCACTCGGATGCTTGACTGCTCATTCGAAAGGACAATCGAGTTGGCTGAAGACGCTTCGCGCCGTGGGTGGATATCGGTCAAGCGTGTCGGCCAGGTGATCGAGGTGCTTTTCCCAAGCCTGATCACTACGCAGGAAATGGAGTGGCTACGTGAGCAAAATTAAACGATTGATCCAGTCTTACGGTAAGTATGTAGCAGTGCCGTGGCGCGATGATGCCGCCGCCGCTCAGCGAGTGATCTTCTGCGTCTACCACGAGACGGAAGAGCTCCGTCTGCGCGCCAAAGTCGACGAGTTTGAAATCGCTACCCGTGCCGCGGGCCATGGCTGGGCCTTGTTTGACCTGACGGACTCGTTCCCGAGTTGGCTCGCATCTCAGCGCTACGCCAAGAGCTACTTCCAAAAGCCCAACCTGCTGACCACATTGCTGCCCAAGTATCTCGGCTATATCGAAGCTGAGTTCGAGGCCTTCCTACAGGCCAAAGGCGTCAGCGAGGATTTCGTCGTAGCGCTCCAGGGCGTTGGCAGCCTGTTCGGTTTCCTGAAGGTCAAGGAAGTCGTGGACAAGCTCGCACCCAAGGTGAAAGGCCGCTTGCTGGTGTTTTTCCCCGGCAGTTACGAAGACAACAACTATCGCCTGCTGGACGGGTACGACGGCTGGAACTATCTGGCGATACCCATCACCGCAGATAAAGAATTTTGATTCAGGGGGAATCTCATGCTCAATCGCGATATCTACCAAAAAGATCCGTCGACCCAAAAGCTGGTCAACGAGGGCGTGGCTAGCGTCAATGACGAAAAGACCAACCAGGCGCTGTCCGTCCTGCGGTACGAGCTGGAAACCTTTGTCTGCGACGGCCAGTATGAAAAAGGCCTGGAGCACATCCTTGACGTCTACCTGAAGAACATCGAACAGGCTGAACAACCCGCCGTATGGGTTAGCGGCTTCTACGGATCGGGTAAGTCGCATCTGGTCAAGATGCTGCGCGCTCTTTGGGTAGATAGCGCGTTTGACGACGGCGCCACAGCACGCGGCATCGCCACTTTGCCCCAGAATGTGAGCGACCAGCTAAAAGAGCTCACAACCCAAGCCAAGCGCCATGGCGGCCTGCACGCCGCATCTGGAACGCTGGGCTCCAGCTCCCGCGACAAGTCGGTTCGCATGGCGCTGCTGGGCATCCTGTTCAAATCTGTCGGCCTACCTGAGCAATATCCGGTAGCGCGCTTCGTCATGTGGCTTCAGCATGAAGGCATCTACGATGCCGTCCGCAGCCACGTTGAGAAGAGTGGCCTCGACTGGAGCGAAGAACTCGACAACTTCTACGTCGCTGAGGGTTTGCACGAGGCCTTGGTTAAAGCTAAGCCGAACCTCTTCACTTCCGCAGCGTCCTGCGTCGAGACCTTGAACAACCTGTACCCCTACGTGCAGGACGTTTCCAGCGGCGACATGCTCAAGGCTATCCGTCAGGCGCTGACCCGCGACGGCAAGTTTCCCCTGACCGTGGTGGTGCTGGACGAGGTGCAGCAGTACATCGGCGAAGACAGCCAGCGATCTATCGATGTGCAGGAAGTGGTCGAGGCCTGTTGCAAGAACATCGGCGGCAAGATGCTCTTCATCGGCACCGGCCAGACCGCTGTTACCGGGACTTCCAACCTCAAAAAGCTCGAAGGCCGCTTCACCGTTCGCGTGGAATTGTCTGACGCGGATGTGGACGCGGTGATCCGAAAAGTCATCCTGGCCAAGAAGCCGGAGGCCAAGGCCCCGGTTGAAAAGGTGATGCAAACCAACCTGGGCGAAATCTCGCGCCACCTGGCCGGCACCACCATCGGTCACCGCGCCGACGACATCCAGTTCTTTCCGCAGGACTACCCTATCCTTCCGGTGCGCCGGCGCTTCTGGGAGAACACCTTGCGCGTGCTGGACCAGACCGGCACCGACAGCCAGTTGCGTAACCAACTATCAATGATCCACAAAGTCATCCAGACCAATGTGGATGCCCCGGTCGGCAGTGTGGTGCCAGCGGACTACCTCTACTTCGACGCCGCCGACAAACTGCTCCAGTCGCGCATTCTCCCGCGCAAGGTTCATGAAAAAACCATGGTCTGGGCCAAAGGCACGGATGACCAGCGCCTGATGGCGCGCGCCTGTGGCTTGGTCTTCCTGATCAATAAGCTGGCCAGCAACAACAACGAAATAGGTATACACGCCACCGCCGATACGCTTGCCGACCTGTTAGTCGAAGATCTTACCCAAGGCTCCAGCGCACTGCGTAGCAAGCTTCCGGGGTTGCTCGACAAGTGCGAGTTGTTGATGAAAGTCGGTGACGAGTACCGCATCCAGACCGAAGAAAGCGCCGCCTGGAATGACGAGTTCCTCAGCCAGCGCAACAGCCTGGCGAACGAAGCCCATCGCGTGGATGCGGAGCGCGACGATCGTATCCGCCGCCGCTTCGGCGAAATGGTGCGCAAGCTGTCGCTCACCCAAGGTACGTCTAAGGTCACACGCGACATTTTCCCGGTGTTCGATGCCCAGCTGCCGGGCGATGCCAACGAGAAGGTCTGCATTTGGGTGCGTGATGGTTGGAGCTCTGATGAGAACTCGGTGCGTGCCGATGCACGTCAGGCGGGTAACCAGTCACCCACTGTGTTCGTATTTATCCCCAAACGCTCGGCAGACGACCTGCGTCACTACCTGATTGATTTCAAAGCATCCAGCGCCACGCTGGACAAGCGCGGTGTGCCCAACACCGCAGAAGGCATCGAAGCCTGCGATGCCATGAAGACGACCAGGCAAATTGCCGAAGGCAAGATCCGCGAACTTCTGCAAGAGGCCTTCTCGGGCGCCCGTATTTTCCAAGGCGGCGGCAATGAGATTCTGGGTACCGACCTGCAGGACATGGTCCTAGACGCCGCCACCAATGCGCTGCAAAGACTCTACCCGCAGTTCCACATCGCGGACCACGCCGGCTGGTCCAAGGTCTACGAAAAGGCGCAGAAAGGTGCGCCGGATGCGCTCAAGAGCGTGGGTGACGACGGCGAGCCCGCCAAAAACCCTGTCTGTAAAGCCATCCTGGCCTTTATTGCCGGCGGCAAGAAAGGCATCGATCTCCGCAAGAACTTCGAAGGTGCCGTCTACGGCTGGCCAGGTGATGCCGTGGACGGTGGCCTGCAGGTGCTGCTGGTGGCCGGGCTCATTCGCGCCCAGGACGAAAAGGGGCAAACCATCGACCCGAAGGACCTGGAGCGCAAAGCCATCGGCAAGACCATGTTCAAGGTCGAGTCCGCCATCGTGACAGCTGCGCAGCGCATCCAGATCCGCAAGGTGCTGCAGAAGGTCGGCCTCACGGCTAAGCAAGGCGAAGAGCTGGCTTACGTGCCGCAGTTCTTGGTCAACGCGCAAGAGCTGGCTAGCCGTGCGGGCGGCGACGCTCCACGCCCAGCACGCCCAGATACTGCCGGGTTAGAAGAAATTCGCCTCACCGCAGGCAACGAACAGTTGCTGGCCCTGTACAACCAGCGCGACGAACTCAGCGCTGCCATCGAAAACTGGTCTGACCTGGCTGAGCGTATCGAAAAGCGTATTCCCGCCTGGAGCACGCTCCAACGCCTGCTGGCGCAAGGCAAAGGATTGTCCGGTACCGACGTCCTGATTGCGCAGGTCACACACCTGGAGCAACAGCGGCAGCTGCTTGAAGACCCCGACCTCGTCAAGCCGCTAGTAGCTAGCCTCACCCAGTTGCTGCGTGATGAAGTAAACCGTCTGTATACCGACTACCAGGCTCGCCACAAGAGCGGCATGGCACGCCTGGACGCCGACACCAACTGGAAGCAGCTGGAGCCCGAGCAGCGCAACAGCCTGCTGGCGACTCAGAAACTCACCCTCACGGACGCACCCAAAGTGCAAGTGGCCAACACCGACGAGGTGCTGGCCACGGTGGATCGACTTTCACTCTCGTCGTTCGCCGACCGCGTCGCCGCCATTGACTCGCGCTTCGACGCCGTGCTGGTGGCTGCCGCCGAGCTGATGGAACCCAAGGCACAGTTCGTCAAGCTGCCCAGCCGCACCATCAAGACGGAAGAAGACATCGAGGCCTGGCTGCAGGATGCCAAACGGACCATCGCGCAGGCCCTGAAAAACGGCCCGGTCGTTCTTCACTGAGGCCTGAACACGCATGATGCAAGCACTGGATAAAGACCTGCGCAGCGCGCTGGAGAAAACGGTTAAAGCAGCCCGCACGGTCGCTGAAGCTGCTGCGCACGCGGCGGTAGACCAACTTGGCGTTGGCCACGACAAGCCAGAAGCGTTTCTTAGCGATGCCGAGAAGGCACTGCGCAACCGCCTGCGGACCCACGGCAAGCGGCTCGGTGACGGCCGCGACTCGAAGAGCACCAACCCGACCTATGGCAAGCAAGAGATGCAGCATCTGGTGCAAGAGGTGGCCTACCAGCACTGGCACCGTATGTTGTTCGCGCGCTTCCTGGCTGACAACAACCTGCTGATGTACGACGGCGTCGCCGTCACCATCGAGGAATGCGACGAGCTGGCCCCCGACGAAGGCGCGAAAAACGGCTGGGAGCTTGCCGGCAGGCTGGCCGCCCGCATGCTGCCACAGGTGTTCAAGCCCGGCTCGCCGGTGTTTGAGCTGATCTTTGCACCCGAACATCAGAGCGAGCTGGAACGCCTGCTGAAGGACCTGCCCGATGCCGTGTTCAAAGCCAGCGACAGCCTCGGCTGGGTCTACCAGTTCTGGCAGGCCGACAACAAGGAGCGGATCAACAAGTCGGAAGTGAAGATCGGCGCCGACGAGTTGCCCGCCGTCACCCAGCTCTTCACCGAGCCATACATGGTGGCCTTCTTACTGCATAACTCGCTCGGCGCCTGGTGGGCCACGCGGCATCCGGGCAAACCATGTCCGGTCAACCTCGACTACTTCCGCACGCTGGAAGACGGCACCCCGGCGTCCGGCAAGTTCGATGGCTGGCCCGACTCGCTGGCGGACTTCAAGTTGCTCGATCCGTGCTGCGGCTCGGGTCACTTCCTGGTGGCCTCCTTCCTCATGCTGGTGCCGATGCGCATGGCGTCGGAGGGCCTGAGTGCCAAAGAGGCGGTTAACCGCGTCTTGGCCGAGAACATCCATGGGCTAGAGCTGGACCAGCGCTGCGTGGAGATCGCCGTGTTCGCTGTGGCGCTGGAAGCCTGGCGCTATCCGGACGCATCGGACAAGCCGCTCGGTGTACGGGAGATCCCCGCGCCCAACATCGCGTGCTGTGGGCTAAAAGTGGCGGCCAAGGCGCAGGACTGGGAGGCCTTGGTGCCTGATGAGTCGCCCAATGTCGAGTACGTGCGCCAAGAGTTGCGTCAATTGCACACGAGCTTCTCGGGAGCGCCACTGCTAGGTAGTTTGCTGGACCCGGCGCGCAGCCTGAAGAATGACCTAGTCACCTCCAGTTACGAGACGCTGCAAACGTTGTTGCGTAAAGCCCTGGCCACTGAACGGCCGCCCTATCTCTTGAACGAGGACGCTGATCGCTGGGAGTTGGCGCTGAGTGCGCAAGGATTGCTCGAAGCGGCGCATCTACTAGACGCGCGATACAACTTAGTAATTACGAATGTCCCCTACAAGAAAATTAACGAACTTTGCGATGAGTTGAGGGATTTTTGCGAAAAAAATTACCCCACCACAAAGGGGGACCTTGCGAATGTGTTTCTCGATCGCTGCATTGAACTAGGCCAGCAAAGTTCCGCAGGGGTCGTACAAATTGTGATGCCCCAAAACTGGCTGTTCCTAACTACGTACAAAAAACAACGTGAGCAGCTTCTGAAAAGGCTTCGCTGGAATCTACTTGCACGCATCGATGAGCACGGCTTCGATAGCCCGCAAGCTGCAGGTGCATTCACTATACTGTTGACAACCACAAATTCGCCAGCTGGACCAGACGAGGCGCTGCAGGGTATAGATGCCAGCGCTTTTACGTCCCCACAAGAGAAAGCTGCATTTTTGCGGGCTGGCAAATTAGTCCCTGTCAATCAGAGAAAATTACTTCAAAATCCCGACGCGATCGTGTCTCTGGATGAGTTTGCCGGGCAAACACTCTTCGCCAAGTATGCAGGCTGCTTTCAAGGCACATCCACCGGCGATAACTTCCGTTTCGTTCGCTTCTTTTGGGAATGCGGCGATTTGACGGCCGCACGATTTTTCCAAGGGCCAAGCAACAAGACAAAGCCTTACGGTGGACGTGAATCTGTTGTGCTGTGGAGCGAAGTGGAGGAATTTGAAGGAGTCGCAATTCGCGGCGATTCCGCATGGGGGAGGAAGGGGGTGGCTATCGGCCAAATGCGTAACCTACCTGCCACCCTTTACTCCGGCCATTTCTTCTCAAACTCAACTCCAGTAATTATCCCAAAGGACCCAGAAGACTTGTCTGCGGTCTGGTGCTTTTGCACCTCCGTGGAATTCTTTGACGGGCTGCGAGCAATTAATCAAAAATTAAGTGTTGATAACGGGTACGTTTCAAAGATTGAAGTCGATTTTTCAAGGTGGCGGGAAGAAGCGGCCGATCGCTATCCTCATGGCCTGCCAAAACCATACTCGGATGATCCAACGCAGTGGGTATTCCATGGCCATCCAGTTCCGTCCAAGGATCCACTCCAAGTAGCAGTCGCGCGCTTGGTAGGATACAGCTGGCCAGCAGAGTCCGACGACAAGGTGGAGTTGTCCGATGAGGCTCGCGCATGGATCGTCCGCAGCGAGGCCCTCGTATCTCATGCGGACAAAGACGGCATCGTCTGCATTCCGCCTGTAGGCCGTGAGTCACCGGCCAGCGATCGCCTGCTAAATCTGTTGGCCGATGCCTATGGAGCAGACTGGGGCAGCGACGTCCTGGCGCAGCTGCTAACTGCTGTCGATCACGTCGGTAAATCGCTGGAAACTTGGCTGCGCGACAAGTTCTTCTCCCAGCACTGCGCACTGTTTGGCAATCGACCCTTTGTATGGCATGTGTGGGATGGCCTGCCGGATGGATTCTCCGCCCTGGTGAACTATCACAAACTCGACCACAAGACGTTGGAGACTTTGATCTACACCTACCTGGAAAGTGATTGGATGCGTCGGCAAAAGAAAGATGCCGACAACGGTGTAGACGGTTCCGAGGAAAAGCTGGCCGCCGCCGAGGTGCTGAAGAAACGCCTGGAACTGATCCTGGCAGGCGAGAAACCACACGACATCTTCGTGCGCTGGAAGCCGATCGAAGAACAGCCCATCGGCTGGAACCCCGATCTGAACGACGGCGTGCGCCTCAACATTCGCCCCTTCCTCTCGGTACCCGATGTGGGCAAGCGCGGTGCTGGCGTGCTGCGCGACAAGCCGAACATCAAATGGGAAAAGGATCGTGGCAGTGATGTGCCGTCCGCGCCCTGGTATGACCTCGGACTGCAGTACGACGGCAAGGTCGGCGACCGCATCAACAACCATCATCTGACGCTGGAACAGAAGCGCAAAGCAAGGAGTGCGCCGTGAGCAAGAAGATCAGTGGTGCCGAATACCCTTTGGCGAAGATTTTCAGTTCTGACTTCGACTATGTCATTCCATCGTACCAACGGCCCTACGCGTGGACGGTAGACCAGACCTCCGAGTTGTTCGATGACCTCTACGACTTCTTCCTGAAGGAGCCCGAAGACACCTACTTCCTCGGCTCGATTGTCCTGATCAAGGAGGAAAATAAACCCAGCGCTGAGGTGATCGATGGCCAGCAGCGGCTGACTACACTGACGTTGCTTCTTTCAGCGATAACGGCGCAGTTCGGCGGCGAGCTCAAAGCAGATTTCGAAAATTACATCCGCGAGCCCGGCAGGGCTTCACAGGGCTTGAAGCCCAAGCCTAGGCTGGCGCTTCGCGAGCGGGATCGGGAATTCTTCGCCGACTACGTGCAAGGCCTGGACTTCGACGGTCTGATGGCGCTCGAACCCGCTCAGCTCGACAATGAGTCGCAGCGTAATTTGCAGGCTAATGCCCGTCTTTTGCTGGCTCGCCTAGCGACGTCATTCGGCGATGATGTTGATGCCAAATGTGCTTTCGGCGCGTTCATCGTGCAACGCTGCTTTCTCGTGGCGGTGTCGACGCCCAGCCAGCAGTCGGCGTTTCGCGTGTTCTCGGTGCTGAACAGTCGCGGTCTAGATTTGTTGCCGACCGACATCATCAAGTCAGATGTCATTGGTCGGATATCAGAGGCGCGCCAAGATGCTTTTACGGAGAAGTGGGAGGAGCTTGAAGTCGAGACCGGACGTGGCGGGTTCGTCGAATTGTTTGGCCATATTCGAACCATCTATGCGCGCGCGAAGGCCAAGCGGGCGCTTTTGGAGGAATTTCGCGAGCACGTGCTCGCATCGGCCACCTCGCCCGAGGCTTTGATTGATACTGTCATCGAGCCGTATGCGGACGCGTACCTCGTTGCCAAGAATAGCCGCTACCTCTCCACGGCCAACGCGGACGAAATCAACGGTCTGCTGCGATGGTTGAACCGCATCGACAACGCAGATTGGCTTCCGCCTGCAATCTTATTTCTTGCACAAAAGGGTGCGGACGCGGAATACACCAAGTGGTTTTTCTCTCGCCTGGAGCGATTGGCCGCGTACATGCACGTGTGCCGAAAGAACGTGAACGATCGCATCGAACGCTATGCCACCATCGTTGGCGAGCTGAAGGATGTACCTCATTCCGCAGCGCACCCAGCCTCCTTGGTCGAGCTTTCTGACGCGGAACGGGAGGAGTTCTCGCAGGCTCTGGATGGCAACATCTACGAGCTGACACCGCGGCGCCGCAACTATCTCATCCTTCGGTTGGATTCGTTCTTCGCCGATGGTGCGGCCACTTACGACCCCACCATTCTTACGATAGAGCACGTGTTGCCGCAGACGGTCAGCGCCGGCAGCGAATGGGAGCGGGCCTGGCCAGATCAGGACCTTCGGGCGGCGTGGGTACACCGCCTTGCTAACCTGGTTCCCCTCAATCAACGCCGAAACTCGCAAGCGCAGAATTTTGATTTCGCTAAAAAGAAGACGGCCTATTTTGGTGGCACTAAGGGTGTGTCGTCGTATGTATTGACGACTCAGGTTCTCAAGACACCAGTGTGGACTCCGGATTCTGTCAAGAAGCGGCAGAAAGAGGTGCTCGACGTATTGGCCGAACACTGGAGACTTTGAAGAGCATGAAGCTGATAGATCAGCTGATTCGTACGATTCAGAACGCCGCGATCGTCAATCCTGAGATCGAAGCGTCTCCGGCGTGCGTGCTCTGGCCCGATAAAGAAGGTCATTGGGCGGGAGCGATTCCGCGCCTGCAGAGCGAACTGGGGGAGCTGCTAGTACTGGGCGACTATGCCCCTGAGAGCCGCGTCGGCCCGGCCATTTGGTTGCGCTGCGTGATCGCTGGCAAAGCGCCGGATGTCATCCTGCCACCCGACCGGGTGCCGGTGTTCTACCTGCCAGGAGTGAGCCGCCAGGATTTGCGAGCGATTGGAGAATGTCCGGACTTGCTGAAGCCCTTGGCCGAATTGCAGTACCGAGGAGTGATCTGGTCGCAGGCGAACGCCAAGGACTGGACCCTGATGGCATTTCTGAAGTCTGACCAGGGCGGCATGGGGTTGGATGTAGCTCAGGACAATGACGCCAAGAACGCCATGCAACTGGCGCTGTACCGTTTGCTGGATGAAGAACTTGAGCTGCTGAAGGGGAAGCGGCTGGACAAAGATTATTTCAACACCCTACTCACCGGGGGCGATCCGGTGCGCGACCTGCTGCAGTGGCTGGACCTGGGCGACGCGTTTCAAGCCACCCGTGGCGCAAACGAATGGCAGGCCTTCGTTGAGGTCTGCAACTCGCGACTGGCGTTCAATCCGCAGGCAGATGGCCTTCTAGCGGGCGCCAGCAAGCTGGCGATGCACGAGGGTCCGTGGACCTCGGTGTGGGAGCGGTATAGCGAGGCACCCAAGCGCTATCCCCAGATCCCGAGTCGAATCCGTCAATGCAAGCCGCCCGATCTGGGCATCTTCGACACGCCTGCAGAAAAACTTAATGGTTGGCCGCAATGGAACGATGAGCAGGAGAAGTCTCTCCAGCGTGATCTCTTAGTGCTGAGCGAGCTGCCTTCGCACGAAGCTAGAAAGCGTGTGATAGAGCTTGAGAAAGCCCACGCGCTCCGCCGTGATCTTGTTTGGGCGGAGTTGGGGGATTCCCCCTTGGCTATGGCTATCAAACACCTGGCTGTGATGGCAGAAGTGACCAAGACAAGCTTGGCCGCCGGCACGGTTTCTGACTTACAAGCTGGATACGCCAAGCAGGGTTGGCGGGCGGATGACGCAGTACTGTCGGCGCTCGCCTGCGTGGAAAGAGCGGCTGATGTAGAGGCTGTGACGGTAGCGACGCGAGCCATCTACTTATCCTGGCTAGAAGAGTCTGCACGCTACCTGCAAAAGTTGGTTGACGGTGCAATTTACCCCGGCGGGCGAATCGCAGAAGCACCCGCGTTTTACAGGGTCGACGGGCAATGCGTTCTGTTTGTGGATGGTCTGCGTTTTGATGCGGCTCGCCGACTTTCGACAGTGTTGGAAACGAGCGGCTGCCAGGTTGTGGAGTCTGTGAATTGGACAGCTTTGCCTAGCGTTACCGCTACGGGAAAGGCTGCTGTATCACCCGTTAGAAGCATGATCAAAGGTACCGATGATTGCGATGACTTTGAGCCTTGTGTCGCCGCGACGGGGCAGTCGCTTAAGGGCGGATACCACCTGAAGAAGCTGTTGAACGACAACCACTGGAAGGTACTAGACCGCACCGAAAGCGGCGATGGTCAGGGCAACGCGTGGTGCGAATTCGGAGACATCGACGGTGAGGGGCATACGCGCGGCTGGAAGCTTGCGAAGCACTTGGACTCGCTCCTCGCAGAAATTTCTGAGCGCATTTCCGCCTTGTTGGCCGCAGGTTGGAGCAGCGTACGGGTGGTGACTGACCACGGCTGGCTGCTCATGCCGGGCAAGCTACCCACAATTCAAATGTCCAAAGACCTTACCGATAACAAGTGGGGGCGCTGCGCGTCGATCAAGCCGGGTGCTTCCTCGGGCGAGCGGCTGTACCCGTGGTTTTGGAACCCGAGCCAGCAGTTTGCCTTGGCCGACGGCGTGGGTTGCTACGGTAAATCGGTGGACTACAACCATGGCGGACTAAGCCTTCAGGAATGCCTCACCTTGGATCTGGTGGTCACCCAAAGCGGGAGCGCGTCAGGTAAGCAGTTGGCTGAGGTAACCGACATCGCTT
Source organism: Rhodanobacter ginsenosidimutans (assembly GCF_042655685.1). NCBI lineage: Bacteria > Pseudomonadati > Pseudomonadota > Gammaproteobacteria > Lysobacterales > Rhodanobacteraceae > Rhodanobacter > Rhodanobacter ginsenosidimutans. The sequence goes on from NZ_JBHSMM010000001.1 coordinate 300,677, forward strand.
GGAAGGGCTTGCGTTGCACGGTGGGCGTGGACGGCCAGTACGCGAATCTGTCACTAGACATTCGGACGCAGGCAGGCGACCCGTCGTCGAGTGTGGTCGTGAGCGTGAAACCACTCAAAGACAACGGCACCGCATCGGTGGTTGTTGAAAACGAAGAACTGCAAGGCCGCAAGGCGTTTCTGGTTCTGCTCAGCGCATCAGGCGAGTTGGTGGCCGAAGCGAACACCGTGATCGGCGGAGCATGATCAATGATCGAACTGGACCAGATAGACAAAAAAGCTGCCTCGGTACTTGACGGGTATCTGGTTCGAAAGGACTTGGTGCGTACCTTCAGCCGACAATTTCCGGTACCTACCTATGTCGTCGAGTTCATGCTCGGGCGCTATTGCGCGAGTATTGATCAGGAGGAAATCGACGAGGGGCTGGAGATTGTTCAACGCCAGCTCAAGTCCCGCACCGTGCGGGCTGGCGAGGAGGAGCTGTTCAAGGCTAAGGCACTTGAAACGGGCGAGGTGAAGATCATCGACCTCGTGACGGCGCGCGTGGACAACAAAGGTGAGTACGTGGCCAGCCTGCCCAGCTTGCGTCTGACGGACGTGCGCATCAGCAGCGAGCTGGTCAATCAGCACGAACGCATGCTGACCGGCGGTTTCTATGCCGAGCTTAGTGTGACGTTCGATGTGGCCATTGCCCAGGAAAGCAAAGGGCGCCCGTTTGGGATCACCTCCCTGCGGGAAATTCAACTTTCCAAGCGCGACGTATTGGACACCTTGGCGCAGGCCCGCCAGGCGTTCACCACCGAAGAATGGAAGTGCTTCCTGCTCCGATCTATCGGCATTGAATCCAGCGAGCTGAGCGACCGCCAGCGCAACGCGTTTTTACTGCGCATGGTTCCGTTTGTGGAGCGTAACTACAACCTGGTGGAACTAGGACCCCGCGGCACCGGCAAGAGTCACCTGTTCCAGCAGGTTTCGCCCTACGCGCACCTCATTTCAGGCGGTAAGGCCACCGTGGCCAAGATGTTCGTGGAGAACACCGCTAAGGGTCGCCGGGGCCTGGTGTGCCAGTACGACGTAGTCTGTTTTGACGAGGTCTCCGGTATTTCCTTCGACCAGAAGGACGGCGTGAACATCATGAAGGGCTACATGGAGTCCGGTGAGTTCAGCCGTGGCAAGGAGAGCATCCGCGCAGACGGCAGTATCGTGCTGGTGGGCAACTTTGACGTCGATGTGGAGCACCAACAGCGTGTGGGGCACTTGTTTGGCCCTATGCCGCCAGAAATGCGTGATGACACGGCCTTCATGGACCGTATCCATGCCTTCTTGCCCGGGTGGGATGTGCCCAAGATCAACAAAGACTTGGTCACCAATCACTTCGGCCTGGTCAGCGATTTCCTATCCGAGTGTTGGAGCCAGCTGCGCAACCAGAGCCGCGTAAGTGAGCTGCAGAACCGTGTCTTCTTCGGCGGTGCGCTATCTGGCCGCGATACGAACGCAGTCAACAAGACAGTAAGTGGTTTGCTGAAGCTGCTGTATCCCAGTGGCGATGTTGCAGTACCCGAAGAAGAGCTGGAGTGGGCGGTCCGTATCGCCATGGAGGCGCGCCGCCGGGTAAAGGAGCAGCAAAAGCGCGTCGGCGCCGCCGAATTTCGGAACACGCATTTCAGTTACATCCTTGGCGCGGACGGTGTCGAGAAATTCGTCTCCACTCCCGAGCTTCAGAGCGACAACAGCATCGGCGGTGACCCGTTAGAGCCTGGCCAGGTTTGGGCCATCAGTCCTGGTGGAGGTGAGGACAATTCTGGCCTTTACCGTATTGAGGTCAACGAGGGTCCCGGAACTGGGGTAAAGGTGCTTAACAAGCCCATCCCTCCTGCTTTCCGAGAAAGCATTGGCTTCGCCGAACAGAACCTCTACGCCAGATCGCTTCAGATGGTGGGTGACAAAGATCCTCGGCATCATGAGTTCACTGTCCAACTGCGGGCGTTTGATGCAGCGCGATCAGGTGCAAAGCTCGGCGTGGCCGCGCTGATCGCCCTCTGCACGTCGCTGTTGAAGCGCAGTGTGCGTGGCGGGTTGATCATCGTTGGCGAAATCAACCTGGGTGGTTCAATCGAGCCGGTTCATAACGCGGTCACGATTGCCGAAATCGCAGTCGAGAAGGGTGCGGGGTCCCTGCTGATGCCAGTCGCCTGTCGACGGCAACTGGTCGACTTGTCTGATGACATGGCGACAAAAATCGACATTCAATTCTACTCTGATGCCAGGGATGCGCTCATAAAGGCCATGGCCGAGTGAGCCCAAGAGTCGTGGCTTTGGGCACGCATGTTCGATCCCGGAGAGGCGCGGAACACCCATTGGCTGGATACATCTGGAGAAGGCTATCGACCTAACTAAGGCTCATTGGCGAGCGATCAAGCCCGCCGATGCGGGTTTTTTTTGTGTCGGAATTTCCCGTCTGCATGGATGATGTCGGTCGCTTGTCGATCGCAAGGGCTGGCGATGCTCCGTATTGCGCAGATGCCGAGCCTCGCCGTCGGTCGAAGGTTTGTCTTTCCTTCCATCACCGCACCGTCGATGCCAGCGGCAGGGCCAAAAATTCGTGGAGCGCCGAGCTGTCGATCAGCGCGTTCAACGCTTCGATGTCGGGTGCCAGGTAGCGGTCGTCGCCGTAGTGCGGCACGGCTTCGCGGATGCGGGCGTGTGCTGATTCCAGTACGTCGGATGAGCGCAGGGGGCGGCGGAAGTCGATGCCTTGGGCGGCGGCCATCAGTTCGATGGCTACGATCTTGCGCACGTTGTCGACGATGTCGACGGATTTGCGCGCGGCGAAGGTGGCCATGCTGACGTGGTCTTCCTGGTTGGCGGAGGTGGGCAGTGAATCGACGCTGGCGGGGTGTGCCAGGGTCTTGTTTTCGCTGGCCAGCGAGGCGGCGGTGACGTGGGCGATCATGAAGCCGGAATTGATGCCCGAGTCCTGCACCAGGAAGGCCGGCAGGCCGGAGATGCTGGCGTCGACCAGCATGGCGATGCGGCGTTCTGACAGCGAGCCGATTTCCGCCACGGCGATGGCGAGCTGGTCGGCGGCGAAGGCCACCGGCTCGGCGTGGAAGTTGCCGCCGGAGATCACGTCGCCGGTTTCCGGAAACAGCAACGGGTTGTCGGAGACGGCGTTGGCCTCGATCTCCAGCGTGCACGCGGTCTGCCGCAGCAGGTCGCGACAGGCGCCCATCACCTGCGGCTGGCAGCGCAGGCTGTAGGGGTCTTGCACGCGCGGGTCGCCGACGCGGTGCGATTCGCGGATGGCGCTGCCTTGCAGCAGTTGCCGGTAGAGCGCGGCCACTTCGATCTGCCCCGGTTGTCCGCGCACGGCGTGGATGCGCGCGTCGAACGGCGCATCCGAACCGCAGGCGGCGTCGACGCTCAGGGCGCCGGCCAGCACGGCGGCGGCAAAAACCTGCTCGGCGCCGAACAGGGCCATCAGCGCGATGCCGGTGGATATCTGGGTGCCATTGAGCAGGGCCAGGCCCTCCTTGGCCGCCAGTCGCAGCGGGGAGATTCCCGCGCGGCGCAGGCCATCGGCGGCATCCATGATTTCGCCGCGGCAACGCAGCTTGCCTTCGCCCATCGCGGCCAGCGCCAGATGCGCCAGCGGCGCGAGATCGCCGCTGGCGCCCACCGAGCCCTGGCATGGAATGCAAGGCCACAGCTCGGCGTTGTACATCGCCAGCAGGGTGTCGATGACCTGCATCCGCACGCCGGAGTAGCCGCGCGCCAGCGAGGCGATCTTCAAGGCCAGGATCATGCGCACGGCGGTGTCGTCCAGCAGCGGGCCCACGCCCGCCGCGTGGGAGCGCACCAGGTTGGTCTGCAATTGTTCCAGCTGATCGGCCGGGACATGCACCTTGGCCAGCTTGCCGAAACCGGTGTTGATGCCATAGGCCGGCTGGCCGGCAGCCACGATGCCTTGCACGGTTTGCGCCGCCGCGTGGATGCCGGCCGTGCAGGCGTCATCCAGTCGAATCGGCTCGAACGTCGCGGCGATGTCGCGCAACTGGGCCAGGGGCATGTGTCCGGGAATCAGGATTTGCATGGCGGGTTTGTCCGGTGATCAAGATCGGGTGCAACGCATGTTCGCGGGCCGGCGGCCATTGAACGCTGCGTCACGCATGCAGCGCGTCGCCGACGTGGAAGCTGCCGACGAAACGGTATTTTGCTGCGGGGTGGGTGAGCCGCGCGACGCTGGCGACGCGGTCGCGCGACCAGGTGCGGCGGCCCAGCACGAGCAGCGGCGCGCCCACGCTGACGTCCAGCCATTTCGCCAGGCGTCGGTTTGCCGCCTCCGCTTCGATCACGTGCTCGGTGCGCTGCAACGGCGCCGTGCGCATGAGGTAGTGATGCGGGATTTCCAGCTGGAAATCGATGTCCAGGTAACCGGGCGCACACGCCGGGCTGACGAAACGGTCTTCCAGCTGCAGCGGCTTTCCGTCGGCCCGGTGCAGCAGACGCGAGTGGAACAGCGGCTCGCCTGAAGCAATGCCGAACTGGCGGGCGATGGTCGGGCTGGCGGCGACCGATTCGCTGACCAGCACGTCGACCGTATGGGTCTCGCCGCGCGCCGCGATCTCGCTGCGGATGCTGCGCACGTCGAGCAGGGCCGACTCGACCTTGGGGTCGGCCACGAACGATCCCACGCCTTGCACGCGCGTGATCACGCCCGCGCTGGTGAGCTCGCGCATGGCCCGGTTCACGGTCATGCGCGACACGCCGAACTTCATGACGAGATCCTTCTCGCTGGGAAGGCGGCTTTGCGGCGGGTAGTCGCCGTTGACGATGTGCTGAAGCAGGTAGCGCTTCAGCTTCAGGTACGCGGGCGCGGGCTCGTTCATCCGCTTAGGATGACATGTCTATACAAGCCGATGAAAGGCCGTGAAGCTTCCCCGCCAGGGCGCCAGCGTGGTGGTGAAGTCCGCGCCGCTGTTTACCGGCCGCGCCGCGGTCAGGCTGTTGCGACAAGCGGGATTTCCACGCGGAATCCGAGGAACGCCGATACCGGCGTCGGCCGGCCCGCTGGCGTTATCGTGCGCTGCCCTGCCCCAACCTGATCGCGTAGAGCGCCGCGCCGTAATCCGGTGCGTGCAGGGGAAGCCGGATCTCGAAGGCGGAGCTTGCCGCGCGAAGTGCATCGCGGAACGGTGTCAGCAGCAGGTCGCCGGCGTTGAAGGCCCCGCCGGAATACGACACGGGTACCGGTTCGCCCGCTTCGAAATGCAGCGCCAGCCGCAGCGCGTCGCAGATCTGCGCCAGCTCGCGGCCTGCATCGTGGAAGATGGCGATCGCCGCCGCGTCGCCCGCGCCCGCGGCATCGGCCACCTGGCGGGACAGTTGCGCCAGGTCGCTGCGCGGGGAGGCTTTTTCGCCGTAGATGTGGGCGCAGATGTCGAGGTCGTTGTCGAGCTTGAAGTGCGCGTTGAGGATGCCGTGCAGCGGACCCTTGGGCAGGCGGCCGTCGCTCATGCGCGAGTAGGCGTTGAGGCCGCGGATGGCGATCCAGTAGGCGGAGCCTTCGTCGGAAAACGCTTCGCCCCAGCCGCCGGCGCGGGCGGCGGTGCCGTGGCGCTGGCCGTAGCCGATGGAGCCGGTGCCGGCGACGATGTTGATGCCGTCGGCGCAGGCCAGCGAGCCGGCCCAGCCGCAGACCATGTCGTTGTCGCAGGTGTAGCGGCGGTGGCCCAGGATCGCTTCGGGGAAGGTTTGCAGCAACGCGGTGGCGTGGCTGTCTTCGCCGTAGGCGGGCAGGCCGAAGAAGGCGTGGGCGATGTCGGCGGGGGTGCGTTTCGCGGCGGCCAGCACGTCGGCCACGCCGTCGGCGAGGATGGCGCGCACGCCGTCCAGGCCGACGTGCGGGTGGTAGGTGGTGCCCCGTTGCGCTTCGGCCAGCAACTGGCCGTCGCCGTCGATCAGGGCGAAGCGGGTCTTGGTGCCGCCGCCGTCGACGCCCAGGTAGACCGGTCCGTTCATGCGCTCAGCGCGTGCAGGCGCACGCCTTGCACCACGCGGTTGACGATGCCGGCGGGGTTGGGGTTGTCGGGTGTCACGCCCATCGCGCGCGAAGTGAAGAAGGCATAGACCTGCGCGATGGCGATGTACGGCCACAGCAGGTCGAGGTCGGCGGCAGTGGTTATGTCGGGTACCACGATGCTTTCGGCGCCGGCATCGGCGCGCGGTTGCGCGGTGACCTCGATGATGCGGCCGGCGCAGCCGTCGCGGCGCAGTTCGTCGATCAGGTCCAGATCGTAGCGGCGGGTAAGCGGATCGTTGGAGACAAACACCACCACCAGCGTGTGCGCGTTGACGAAAGTCTTGGGGCCGTGGCGGAAACCCAGCGGGGAATCGAAGCAGGTGGCGACGGCGCCGTTGGTCAGCTCGCCCAGTTTCAGTGCTGCCTCGCGCGCCAGCCCCTGCAGCACGCCGCTGCCCAGGTAGGCGACGCGTTGGTGCTGCTCCAGTGCAAGCGCGTCAAGTACCGGCAGCGCGTCGTGGATGCTGCGGCCGGTGGCGTTGGCGATGGCCTTGATGCGGCTGTCCATGGTTCCAGCGGGCAGCAGTGCGGCCACCACGGCGTACATCATGCAGCTGAAGCTGGAGGTCATCGCGAAACTGGTGTCGTGGGTTTCCGGCGGCAGCAGCAGGGTCATGGCGTGGGCGACGGCCAGCTTGGCGAGTTCGCCGTCAGCGTTGCACAGCACGACCAGGTGGCGCACGTCGCGCACCAGCGATTCGGCCAGTTTCACCGCGGCCAGGCTTTCCGGGCTGTTGCCGGAGCGGCCGAACGACACCAGCAGCAGCGGCTGCTCGGGGTCGAGATACAGATGCGGCGCGCAGACGATGTCGGTGGTCGGCACCGCATCCACGCGGGCGGCCAGTTGGCGATCCAGCAGCGGCGCCACGCATTGGCCGATGTAGGCCGAGCTGCCTGCGCCGGTGAGGATCACCCGCGCGGCCGGGTTGCTGGTCAGTCCGCCCGCGAAGACCTGGATCTTCTCGTGCAGGGCGGCAACCAGCGCGTGGGTCTGCTCCAGCATGCGCGGTTGCTGCGTGATTTCGCGCGCGGTGGCGATCGCGCCGGAGGCGATCAACTCGGATTCGGTGAGGCCCAGATAGTCAGTGGTCATGGTGATGGCATGCATGGTGGTAGTCGTCGAGGGCGGCACTGATGTGGGCCATGGCCAGCGACAGCGGATCGCGCGAGGCGGTTCCGTTGCGCAGCGCATGCAGTGCGTGGGGGAGGAATTGGCTAATCAGCGGCAACGGCGGCGGGCTCTCGCGCAGGTTGTCGAACAGGCGCTGGCGGGCTTGCTCGATCACCGGGTCGGGCCAGTAATAGCGGATGCGGTCGCTGAGGCTGTATTGAAGATCGATGGTCAGCGCGTGGCCTTCGCCGTGGTAGTAGCGTTGCCAGTAGCCGGGCTCGGCGCGCATGCGTCGCAACACCACGTCGCGCAGGTTGGCGCGGTACGCCTCGTCGACCCATTCGCGCTCGATCGCATCCAGCGCCCACAGCGCCTCGCGCAGGGCGAAGGTCAGGCCGGGGCCGACCTTGAGGATCGCGAAGTGATCGCGCACCAGCGCGGCCAGGCCGTCGCGGGTCTGGTAATCGGTGGAGTGCGCCTCGAACACCATGCCCGGCACGGCGGTGATGGCGTGGCTCAGTTCGCGGGCTTTCTGCGGCTGGTAATCGACCACGTTGTGATGATCGAACTCCACGCCCGGCTGCACCACCGAGGCGATCACGCGATGCCAGGCGGCTTCCAGGCCGGCGTCGACAAACGCTTGCCGGTGCGCCTCGATCGTCGCCAGCGCAGCCTGCGGCGTGGTGACGGCCAGCCCTTCGATGGCTTCGGTGGCGCCGCCGGGAACCGGCACCTCGGTGCCGATCACGTACACCGGTGCCTCGCCGCCGGCGTTGGCGTAGGCGGTTTCGGCGGCGCGGCACAGGCGCACTGCGCGGCGCACGATCTCCGCTTCCGGCAGCGGCTCGGGGTCACCGGCGCAGGCCATCGAGCAGTCCAGATGGATCTTGCGGAAACCGGCCGCCACATAGGCGCCCACCATCACTTCGGCCTTATCCATTGCCGCGTCAGCGGTCAGCGCCGTCCACGGGTTGGGGCCCAGGTGATCGCCACCCAGTGCAATGCGTGCGCGGTCGAAACCGACGCGGTCGGCAATGCCGTGGACGAAGGCGACAAAGTTGGCCGGGGTCATGCCGGTGTAGCCGCCATCCTGGTTGACCTGGTTGCAGGTTGCCTCGAACAGCACGAAGGCCTGCCCGGTGCGTTGCGCCTGGTGCAGGCTGGCTTCGATGACGATGGGGTGGGCCGAGCAGATCGAGGTCACGCCGGTGGCGTGCCCCTGCTTGTGTCGGGCGATGAGGTCGAGAAGGACTTGCATGGGGACGGGCTCCGGTCAGGGAAGGGGAGCGGGTGGATCGCGTTCGGGTTCGAGCACCAGCAGCAGCGAGGCGATCAGCGCCAGCACCAGGCCCACCATCTTCAGCGGGCCCGGCACGACGCTGGCGAAGATCAGCGACAGCACCGCTGTCACCAGCGGTGCGCCGGCATTGGTCAGCGGCGCCACCACGATCGCCTTGCCGTGGCGGAAGGCGTAGACGAGGGTCAATGCGCCGATGGCGTTGAGCACCTGAATGCCGGCGGTCATCCACGGGCCATCCAGGCCCATGTTCACCGGCTGGCTCCAGTCGGTCATCGCCAGCGCCACCGGCACCAGCAGCAACGCGCCAACGGTCATGTAGAAGAAAATGCTTTCCGCCCGCACGGTGTCATTCGCCAGGCGCATGAAATAAGCCTGCAGGCCCCACGCCAGCATGATCAGCAGCGACTGCAGGAACCAGCCCAGGCCGCCGTCGGCGCTGCGGCCGAAGGACAGGTCCAGCATCGGCAACGCCACCAGCGCCAGCACGATGCCGGCCGTGCCCATCCAGCCCGTACGCTCGCGCAGGAACAGGAATGACAGCGCGATGGTGACCACCGGCGACAGCGAGATGATCGGGAAGACGAAGTACGCCGGCCCGATCGTCAACGTATGGAACAGCAGCATCTGGCCGCCGGCACCCAGCAGGCCGATGGTCATGCCGTAGGCGATCGCACGCGGCGAACGTTCGAGCTGCCAGCCGCGGCGCCACAGGATGTACAGCGCGGGCGGGATCATCGTCAGCGCCCACACGCCATACACCAGCGTGTCGGGGAAGCCGTGCTCGGACGACAGCGGCGACAACGCGCCCCATACGCCCCACAGCGCGACGGTCGCCAGCGCGAAACCCAGCCACGGTCGACGCGGCGAGGTGGCGGTGAGGGCCGCGGCCGGCACACTCATGCGCGCGCCCCGACGGGTGTGGCCTGCAACAGCACGAAGTGCTTGAACGCCACGCGCAGCTTGGCGGCGTCCGCATCCACCTCGCCCAGATCGACCTCGTTGAACAGATCGTGCACGCGGTAGCGACCCGGCGCCAGGCCGCGCAATGACACGGCACCGCTGAAGGTGTCGGCGTAGAACGTGTAATACATGGCTCCGTCCTTGGCGATGGCGTGCGCCTCGGGCCGGTCGAAGCCGATGTCGTAAAGCTCGCCACGGTATTCGCCCTTGGGCAGCATGTGCTGCTTGTACAGCGTCACCCATTTGCGCCACAGCGCTTCCCGCTGCGGATTGAGCACCAACCCACCGGGCGGCAGCGGCTCGGAGGGATGCTCGGTGTCTTTGGGCCAGGTGAACTTGGTCGAGACCACCGCACCGATGCCCACGCTGGAGGCAAAGTCGTCGCCGCGATCGGACAGCTCCACGTGATCGCCCGCATAACTGCTGCGCGAGCCCATCAACGCCTTCATCGACTTGCCCTTGCTGCGCACCTGCCATGACGAGGTCGGGTCGGAAGCCGGGTACTGGTCGGTGGCCGGAAGATTGTGGAAGTCGAACGCGGTGCCACACGGGCACAACTCCACCACGGCCTGCGGATTGGCTTCGTGGATGGCGTCGTAAATGGCCTTCCAGAACGTGGCCAGCCCCTCGACCGAATCGCTGGGGTGCGCATGCTTGTGCGCGGGGTTGTAGCAGGGAGCCACGCTGTTGAGGTGCTGGCCGTCGAACTTGATGCCCTCGAAACCCCAGTCGCCAATGATCTTTTTCACCAGCGCCACGTAGAAGTCGATGGTGGGCTGATAGGCGGGGCACTGGGTCAACGCGTTCCACCAGGTCACGGTCTGGAACGCGCCGCCTTCGTCCAGCAACAGCATGTCGGTGTGGTCGTGCAACACATCGCTGCCCGGGTCGGCGGCCAGCGGAGCCACCCACAGGCGCGGTCGCATGCCCTGGCGACGCACCTCGGCGGTGAACGCGCGCATGTCGGCGTCGCCGCGCGGGAACTTGCGCTTGTCGATGCGCCAGTCGCCCTCGTTGGTCTGCCAGCCATCGTCCATCACCACCCATTCGAAGCCCAGGTCGCGGGCCTTGGGCAGGGTGTCCAGGATCTGCTTGATGGTGAAGTCGCGCCCGTAGCCCCATGCGCACCAGATCGGCGCGAACGCGGAGGCGGGTGCCTGCGGCGCCACCAGGCCTTCGGCCTGCATGTAGGTTTTGTACTGCTGCAACGGTGCGTAGTGATCGCCGGTGTGCACGGCGAGCAGGGTGCGTTCGGTGATCAGGGTTTCGCCCGGCGCCAGCGTGGATTCCTGCAGCAGCTCGACCGCGATGTGCGCGCCCTTGGCTGTTTTCTTCACCGGCAGATCCAGCGGTCGCACCACCGGCTCCACGTGGCCCACGGCGATGCCGACGTCGCGGCGCCAGATATTGGCCACCGGCGTGCCGCCGCCGTAGTCGGACGAATCCATGGACAGCTTGTTGCGCTGATCGAAATCGGCACCCATCGGCTGCACCCAGTCGCGGCGGTCGGTGTGGGTGGTGCCGGAGAAGCTCCAGAAGCCGCCCGGCGCGTCGGCCAGTTCGTGCGCGGCGTTGCGCCAGCCAGCGACCTTGAGCGGTGCGGTGCCGCTGTTGCGGTAGCGCGTCTGCAGCACGGCAAAGCCGGGCAGGCTGTCGAAGAACGTCACCGCCACCTGCTTTTCGACATGTCCGCTGGAGCGGCCGGTGACGATCACCTGACGGCCGGCACCGTGGCGTGGGTCGCGGATCGCTTCCTCGCGATGATCGGTGAGGGCGAAATCGTCCAGCGCGCCATTGGCCAGCAGCAGGCTTTCGCTGGGCTGGTACGGCGTGATGGCGCCGCCTTTGACGAGCAGGCTGCTGTGGAGTTTGCGGTCGAAGGCGATGGTCAGGACGGTGTCCTGGGCCACGGCATCCGCGCCTGCCACCGCGCCGCCGCTGCGGATCGCGGCGGCCATGGCTTTCGGCAGGAGAGCCATGGCCATGCCGCCGGCTACGCTGCCAGCGACCAGCTTCAATACCGTGCGGCGTCCCATCGGTTCCATGGCGAACTCCTGCAAAAGTGTTGTACCGATTCTGCGTCAGTGATCGGTGTTGATGCAAGCGTTTCGTTTCGGTATGGTGCAAATATGTTTCGTTATGTAGCGAAGGGGATGTGATGAACCGAGTTTTCCGCCATCTGATCGCCGGCGTGCTGGCGGCAACCGTTCCGTTTTCGATTGCGGCTGCCCCGGCGCAGTCGGCGGGCGCGGGTGTTTCGAACAGCTACTCGATGGCCGACTTCGCGCAGGTGCGCAAGTACGACGCCCATTTCCACGCCAACAATGCCGACCCGGCGCTGCTGGAGCTGCTGCGCGAGGACGGTTTCCAGGTGTTGTCGATCAACGTCGACTACCCGGATTTCCCCAGCATCGCGCAGCAACACACGGTCGCGCTGGCGCTGGCGGCGAAGGATCCGGCGCATTTCCATTGGGCCACCACGTTTTCGATGAAGGGCTTCGGCACGCCGGGCTGGGCCGACAAGGTCGACGCGAAGCTGGCGCAGGACGTGGCCAGCGGCGCGCTCGCGGTGAAGATCTGGAAGAACGTGGGGCTGGTGGAGCGGAACGCCGCCGGCAAGCTGATCATGCTGGACGACCCGGGTCTGGTGCCGGTGGTCGAGCAGGTGCGCACGCTTGGCATGGCCTTGATCGACCATCAGGGCGAGCCGCGCAATTGCTGGCTGCCGCTGGATCAGATGACCACCGACAACGATCGCGAGTACTTCAGCAATCATCCCGATTACTACATGTACCTGCACCCGGAGATGCCTGGCTACGAGGACCTGATGGCCGCGCGCGACCGCTTCGTGGCCGCCAACCCGAAGCTGCGTTTCGTGGGCGCGCACATGGCCAGCCTGGAATACGACGTCGACCGGCTGGGCGCGTTCCTGGACCGGTTTCCCAATGCGACCGTCGACCTGGCCGCACGCATGAGCCAGGTGCAGTACCAGTCGGTGCGCGACCGCGAGAAAGTGCGCAACTTCTTCATCCGCTATCAGGACCGGCTGCTGTACGGCACCGACCTGACCTTCGGCCCGGACGCCAAGGCCGAGGAATTCAAGCGCGAAGCGCACGGCGCGTGGACGTCCGACTGGCGTTACCTTGCCACCGGCGAAACCCAGCGGATCGACATGATCCACGCCGACGTAGCGGGCCTGGCGTTGCCGCGCGCGGTGATCGACAAGATCTACTACGCCAATGCGGTGCGGGTTTTTGCCGTGTCCCGGCCGGCCGATTGAGCGTGCCGGCCGCTCCCTACGCCAGCTGCAGCTTGAAGCCGAGCTGATGGCTGGCCTGGACGATATCTTCCGGCGCGTTGGTGTCCGTGATCAGCATGTCCAGCGCGGTGACGGGGACGATGCGATGCAGGCAGACCCGGCCGAATTTCGAGCTGTCGGTGATCGAAACCACCAGGCCGGCGGCTTCCACCATCTTGCGATTGAGCAGCGCCTCGGGCTCGTAATGCGTGGTGATGCCGCGCTCCAGGTCGAAGCCGTCCACGCCCAGGAAAAGCTTGTCCACATGCAAGGCGTCCAGCGCCTCGATGGTCAGCCCGCCGTAGAACGCCATGTTGCGGCGGCGCAGTTCGCCGCCAAGCATCACGATGTTGATGTTGTGCTTTGGCGCCAGCGCCGTCAGCACGCCGAAGTCGTTGGTGACCACGGTGATTTCCGCATCCGGCAAGGCCTTGGCCAGCTCGATGGCGGTGGTGCCCGAGTCGATGGCGATGGTGTCACCCACATTGACCAGGGCCGCGGCGCAGACGCCGATGCGGCGCTTTTCGTCCAGATGGGTGGTGCTTTTCGCTTCGTAGTTGGGCTCGGCCAGCGTGCCGTTGATGACGCCGCTGTCGATCGCGCCGCCGTAAGCGCGCGACATCACCCCGCGTTCGGCCAGATAACGCAAGTCCTTGCGCACGGTTTGCGCACTCACGCCGAAACGATCGACGAGGGTGGAGACCTGGACGCTTCCTTGCTGGCGGACGAGTTCGCTGATCTGGAGGCGTCGTTGACTAGTGTCGCGGGTCGCGGCCATGGAGTGTTCCGACGGGTGGGTGAAAGTATGCCGCATTTCGATATATTTCGCTATTGATACAAAACGAAACATGCTTTAGGCTCGATTTCGTTGTTTAGACGTTAGGCCCAAACACCCGCTTCCGAGGAGAGAACCCCGTGAATGCCGCATCCTTCCGCCAGAACATGTTGTTTTATGCCGTAGCGCTTGCCCTGTTGGCGCCGACGGTGGCTCTATCCCAGACCGTGCCGGGAAACACAAACGGGGCGCCGGATTCGCAGACGCAGCCCGAGTCGACGGCTGCATCAGGCGATGACGCCGTCGCCCTGGGTGCCATCACGGTGACGGGCGTCCAGGCCAGCCTGGCGCGCTCGGCCGATCTCAAGCGCTACGCGAGCACGGTGCAGGATTCCATCAGTGCCCTGGAACTGGGCAAGTTCCCCGACAACAACGTGGCCGATTCGCTCAGCCACATCACCGGCGTGGCCATTACGCGCACCGCCGGCGGCGAAGGTCAGCGGGTGAGCGTGCGCGGCCTGGGGCCGGAATACACGCTGACCACGTTCAACAATCGCATCCTCGCCACCGACGGCGCCGGCCGCGATTTCGCGTTCGACGTGTTGCCCGCCGACGTCATCAGTGGCGCCGACGTGATCAAGGGCGCCCAGGCGTCGCTGACCGAAGGCGCGATCGGCGGCCTGATCAACCTGCGCTCGGCCAGCCCGTTCGACAAAAAGGGCACCCACGGCATCGTGCGGCTGGAGGGCGATCGCAACCAGATGTCCGAGCTCAACGGGCGCAAGCTCTCGGCCACCTTCAGCACCACCTTCGCCAACGACACCATGGGCGTGCTGCTGGGCGTGGTCGAAGCCAAGCGCAAGGACCGCACCGATGTCGCCGGCAACGACGGTGGCTGGACGCGCAACCCCGATCCCAGCGACCCGAACTGGGGCGGCAATGCCTGGGGCGGCAACATCGACCTCAACGGCAACGACGAGCTGGACCCGAACGAGTACGGCCTCATCGCCCCGGGCCAGTTCCGCGTCGGGTCGATCCTGGAAGACAAGAAGCGCAGTGCCTATTCCGGCAAGTTCGAGTGGCACCCGAGCGACACCGTGCGCATCGTGGTGGATGGCCTGAAAACCCGCCTGGATTCGCCGCAGGTGTCCTACCAGCAGTCGTACTACACGCTGTTCGCGCCGGGCCGCTGGTCCGACATGACGGTGAAGAACGGCATCGTCACCGACTTCACCATGAACAACCCGGACCCGGATCAGCGGCTCAACCCGGAGCTGCTGAACCAGACCGAATACCGCGTGGTCGACACCGAGCTCTACGGCCTCAACGGCGAATGGAAGGTCACCCCCGACCTGACCCTGACCGGCGACGTCTACCGCTCCACCTCGAAGCGTCATTCCGGTGGCCAGGACACTTACGTCGTCCTGCGCATGAACAAGCCGAACACGGCGCACATCAGCCTGGGGCCCAACGCGGTGCCCAATGTCGACATCCATTTCGACGACGGTCGCGACCTTGCCACCGGGCTGGCCGACGGCCAGTTCACCGAGTCGGACCTCAACAGCCATTACATGGAGCTGCGTGGCGACAACATCGACGACAAGATCACCGGCGCCACCGTGTCCGGCAAGCTGTTCATCGGTAAATTCGGCGTGGACCAGCTGCGCTTTGGCGTGACCCGCACCGAGCGCGAGAAATCGCGCGACCTGGTCAACAACACCCTCAACGGCGGCGCGGATTACTACGCGGACAACTACGCCATCAACGTGGGCGACCTGGGCGGCAACGTGATCTCGCACACGTTCAACGTGCCGCATTTCATGGATGGCGTGCACAGCAGCTTCCCGCGCAGCTTCCTGGCGTTCGACGTACCCAATTACCTGGCGCAGTTGCGCGCGTATGACGGTCATCCGCGTCCGGGCGGCGGTACCTACGACTTCTCCATGGCGGCGCCGGCGTGGAACCCGCTGCAGAGCTACCGGGTCAGCGAGAAGACCAATGCCTTCTTCGTCCAGGCCGACATGTCGGGCGATCACTGGGATGGCGACGTGGGCGTGCGCCTGGTCAAGACGAACACCAACGCGCAGGCGTGGGACGCCAAGATCCTCGGCATCGTCGAGAACGGTGCGTTCAACTACACCGCGACCTACGCGGAGCCGACGCCGATCAGCGAAGACGCGGACTACACCTATGTGTTGCCGTCGGCCAACTTCACCTGGCACTTCACCGACGACCTGCAATTGCGCGCGGGCGTGGCCAAGACCATGGCGCGTCCGTCGGTCGATACGCTGGCGCCCACCAACACCACCGAAAGCGTCTCCTGGGGCGAGTTCACCCAGATCTACGGCGGCAACGTGGATCTGAAGCCCTACACGGCGACGCAGGGCGACCTGTCGCTGGAGTGGTATTTCTCGGATCACTCCATCGCCAACGTGGCCGTGTTCTACAAGGACATCAAGAACCAGATCACCACCAGCTGGGAGCCGGGTCAGGACATCGGCGTGCCGGGATACCTGTTCAATGTGATGCGCCCGATCAACGGCGATCACGCCAAGGTCAAGGGTCTGGAGCTGGGCCTGCAGCACTTCTGGGACAACGGTTTCGGCGTGCGCGGCCAGTACACCCGCAATCTCTCGAGCAGCTGGGTGGAGGGCGAGAAGCGTCCGCTGGAAGGTATTGCCCCGGCAACGTATTCGCTGGGCGTGATGTACGAGAAGGGCAAGTGGTCGTTGGGTGTCAATGCCGATCGCACCGACGGCTTCGTCTCCGCGATCAACGTCCTGGGCACCGGCTACAACGAGAAGGCCGACCCGCTCACCTGGCTGACGGCGCACGTGTCGTACGACATCAACGACATGTTCAGCGTCACGCTCGACGGCAACAACCTGCTGGACGAGGCGCAGACCACCAGCATCAATGGCAATCCGCTGCTGACCCAGAGCTACTACCGCTACGGCCGCTCCTACACGCTGGGCGTGAGCTTCCGGTTCTAGCCGACGTCAGTCGCATCCCGATCTTTCCCCTGTCTCGTCGCTGACCGTCCTCCCCCGGTCGGCGGCGGGGCGGGGGAAGGTGTTTGGCGCAGCGGATCAAACGCGGGCGCGGCATGGGCCCGGCGGTACAATGCGGCATGGATATCTTCAAAGTCTTCAACATCGAAGCGGCGCATCGGCTGCCGAATGTTCCGGCCGGGCACAAATGTTCGCGCCTGCACGGCCACTCGTTCCGGGTGGAAATCCACGTCAGTGGCGAGCCGGGTGCCGACACCGGCTGGGTGATGGACTTCGCCGACGTCAAGGCCGCGTTCGCACCGATCTACGACCAGCTCGACCATCACTACCTCAACGACATCGAGGGGCTGGACAACCCCACCAGCGAGCGCCTGTCGATCTGGATATGGGATCGCCTGAAGCCGGCGTTGCCGCTGTTGTCCGAAGTCGTGGTGCATGAAACCTGCACCTCGGGATGTCGCTACCGCGGGCCATCCGCTGCGCGTTGAGGTTCGCGCCAGCAGGCCGGCTTGCCCGCCACGCCGCCTGCGGCTCATCGGGTCACTTCGACCTCCCTCGGCACTTCGTCGGCTCATTTCTGACGCGATGCGAAAGAGCGGGCTTCGATAGATAAGTGCAAGCGTTAAATGAATATTTTCCAACTGAGGCCGGGGTGGCTGAAGAAATATGTTGCAATGCACAAAGATTGCCGCTAATCTTTGCCTCACTACCCCATCCTCAACGAGGACTTAGATCATGACGCAGCAGATCAATCAGTTTTTCGACTACGCCAAACAGTTCTCCGACAACGCCTTCAAGGCGCAGACGCTCGCCCTGAAGGGCCTGCAGACGGTCGCCGAACTGCAGTTCAAGGAATTGCAGCGCCAGGCCGGCGCGACCGCCGACTTCGTTGCGGCCGTGCAGGAAACCCGTGACATCGACGGTCTGCGCAGCCTGTGGGAAAAGGGCGCCAGCGTGAGCCGCGAGAACGCCGAGCAGGCCGTTGCCGTGTCGCAGGAAGTGATCGCCATCTCGCAGAAGACCGCCCAGTCGCTGGGCGCCCTGGTGCAGGAACAGCGCCAGGCCGCGAATGACGCCGCTGCGCCGGTCGGTCGCAAGGCTGCCGCCAAGTAATCTGTAAAAACTCCCCCCGTGTGCGAGTCTTGGGCCGGACAGATCCCCACTGTCCGGCCCTTTCTTTGCCATCGATTCCTGGCTCGCGAGTGGTCTGCAAGCCGCCGCACGGCAGGGTGAAGAACAAAATGTCGCACCCCGGCGGCTTGTCGCTGGAATGCGCCCACTGATATACTTCGCCGGATCGGATCGTGGCCCGTAGCTATCGGTGCCGCCTGGTGTAAACCGCGCGGAGGCCTTGCGTGCTCAACAGTCTTGCCACCGGTCGCCGTCTCGCTTTGCGTACCTCGCTGCTGCAGCTTGCTGTGGCAGTTTTGGCCGGAGTGGCATTTCTGGCACAGGGACCTCGCGAGGCGATAGCGGCCGCTGCAGCTGCAACGATGGTGGCGCTGGGTACCGCGCTGTTGTCGGTGCGGTTTTTCAGTGGCTTGCACGGTGCGCGCATGGCGTTGAGCCGCTTGCTGACGGGCATGCTCCTGAAGTGGATCGTGATCGTCGGGGGGCTGGTCGTGATCCTGTTCCAATTCAAGTTGCCGCCACCGGCTGCCATTACCGGGCTGGTGGCTGCCTTCGCGGTTTATCTGCTGGCGTTCAGATTCAAGGGTTGAGACATGGCAAGCGAGCCGACTGGCGGCCTCACCGAATACATCCAGCACCACCTGACCCATCTCGTGCCGCATTCGAGCCCCGATGGCTTCTGGGCAGTGCATCTCGATTCGGTCACGATTTCGCTGGCGCTGGGCGTGCTGTTCTGCCTGTGGTTCTGGCTGAAGGCGCGCAAGGCCACGGCCGGCGTGCCGGGCAAGGGCCAGGCGTTCGTGGAGATCGTGCTGGAGTTCGTCGACGGCCAGGTCAAGGACGTGTTCCATGGCGATCGTCGCGTGCTGGGCCCGCTGGCGCTGACCGTGTTCATCTGGGTATTCCTGATGAACGCGATGGATCTGCTGCCGGTGGATCTGCTGCCGTGGATCACCGAGATGTTCGGCATCGGCCATTTCCGCGCCGTGCCCACCGCCGATATCAACATGACCTTCGCGATGTCGCTGACGGTGTTCGTGCTGATCATCTTCTACAGCTTCAAGGCCAAGGGCGCCGGCGGCTACATGCGCGAGCTGTTCACCGCCCCGTTCGGCAAGCACCCGCTGCTGTGGCTGCCCAACTTCGCACTGAACCTGGTCGAGCTGGCGTCCAAGCCGGTCAGCCTGGCGATGCGACTGTTCGGCAACATGTACGCGGGCGAGCTGGTGTTCATGCTGATCGCCGGCCTGTTCAGCGCCGGTGCCGGCCTGGCGGGCTGGGCCTTGTATGGCGCGGGCATCATCGGCTACACGGTGTGGGGCATTTTCCACATCCTGATCATCTCGATTCAGGCATTTATCTTCATGGTGCTGACGATCGTCTACATCTCGATGGCACACGATCACCACTGATCCGCGCACCTCGAATTCTTCGCTTCATCCGTTTTGACTTCAGCTTGTATTTCTCAGGAGATCACCGTGGAACATCTCGTTCAGTTTGCACAAATCCAGGGCTTCACCGCTATCGCGCTCGGCCTGATCATCGGCTTCGGTGCGCTCGGTGCCTGTATCGGTATCGGCATCATGGGTTCGAAGTTCCTCGAAGCCGCCGCCCGTCAGCCTGAGCTGGTGCCGCTGCTGCAGGGCCGCATGTTCCTGCTGGCCGGCCTGATCGACGCGGCGTTCCTGATCGGTGTGGCGCTGGCGATGTACTTCGCCGTGGCCAACCCGCTGCTGGGTTCGGTGCTGTCGGCTGCTGGCGCGGGCCAGTAAGCAACGCTCTTCCGGTGGCGCCGTTGCGGCGCCACCGTGTTTCCGGCCTGGGCTGCATGAAGCCCGGGTCCGTTCCACTCCGTATTTACAGGTAACGCAGCGATGAATTTCAACGCGACCTTGATTGGCGAAATGCTTTCGTTCGCCATCTTGATCTGGTTCTGCGTCCACTTCATCTGGCCGCATATCACCAAGGCCATTGAAGACCGGCAAGTAAAGATCGCCGAAGGTCTGAGTGCGGCCGAGCGTGCGCACGCCGAGCTGAAAAGCGCCGACGTGAAAGTGCAGGCCGAGATCAAGGTGGCGCGTCAGCAGGCCTCCGAGATCATCGACAAGGCCCAGCAGCAGGCCAACCAGATCATCGACAAGGCCCGCGGTGATGCGGTTGCCGAGATCAACCGGCTGAAGGCCACCGCGCAGGACGACATCGCCTCGATGGCGCAGCGCGCCCGCGACCAGCTGCGCGAGCAGGTTGGTGCGTTGGCGGTGCAGGGAGCCAGCAAGATCGTGCAGCGCGAGGTTGATGCCTCGACGCACAAGGCCCTGCTCGACCAGCTCGCGGCCGAGATCTGACCATGGCGCAATCCGTCACTCTCGCCCGTCCCTACGCGCGTGCCGCTTTCGAAGTAGCGCGCGCGGCTGGCTCGCTGGGCGCGTGGTCGCAATCGCTGGCGTTTGCCGCAGCGGTGGCGGGCGACGCGCGCGTGAGCGGCCTCGGCAATGATCCGCGGGTACTGCCGTCGCAACTGGTGGCGCTGCATCTGCCGGCTGGCGTGGCGGTCGATGCGCCGTTCGGCCAGTTCCTGACCGAGATGGCTGAACAGCGTCGCCTGGGCTTGCTGCCCGAGGTGGCTGAATTGTTCGAGACGCTCAAACGCGAGTCCGAGTCGCAGCTGCTGGTCAAGGTGACCAGCGCGATGGCACTGGACGCGGCGCAGGCCGAGCAGTTGAAGGCGTCGCTGAAGCGCCGCTTCCATCGCGAGATCGAACTGGAAACCTCGGTCGATGCCACGCTGCTGGCTGGCGCCATCATCGACACCGGCACGGAAGTGATCGACGGCTCGG
The DNA here is from genome assembly GCF_042655685.1 of Rhodanobacter ginsenosidimutans. Classification (NCBI taxonomy): domain Bacteria; kingdom Pseudomonadati; phylum Pseudomonadota; class Gammaproteobacteria; order Lysobacterales; family Rhodanobacteraceae; genus Rhodanobacter; species Rhodanobacter ginsenosidimutans. The sequence continues at coordinate 321,181 of NZ_JBHSMM010000001.1, forward strand.
CGCGCGGACGTCTCGCGCAGCTGGCCGGCGCGCTGGGTTGAATAGACGCGAAGTCCGTTTCGCGAAGGGCAAAAACTGGCCATTCATGGCCGGAAAAATTGATTAAACGCGAAGTCTGTTTCGCGGAGAGCACAACCGGTCATGCATGACCGGACGCTTCGAAAAAGCATTCAAAATCCGGGATAGGCAACCATGTCCAGTACAACACTGAATCCGTCCGAGATCAGCGAACTGATCAAGAGCCGCATTGAGCAGTTCAAGCTCGGCGCCGAAGCACGCAACGAAGGCACGATCATCAGCGTGTCCGACGGCATCGTGCGCATCCACGGCCTGGCCGACGCGATGCAGGGCGAAATGATCGAGCTGCCGGGCAACGCGTTCGCGCTGGCGCTGAACCTGGAGCGCGACTCGGTCGGCGCCGTGGTGCTGGGTGAGTACCAGCACCTGCGCGAAGGCGACACCGCCAAGACCACCGGCCGCATCCTCGAAGTGCCGGTTGGCCCGGAGCTGCTTGGCCGCGTCGTCGACGCGCTGGGCAACCCGATCGACGGCAAGGGTCCGATCAACGCCAAGCTCACCGCCGAAGTCGAGAAGGTCGCGCCCGGCGTGATCTGGCGCAAATCGGTCGACCAGCCGCTGCAGACGGGCTACAAGTCGATCGACGCGATGATCCCGGTCGGTCGTGGTCAGCGCGAGCTGATCATCGGCGACCGCCAGACCGGCAAGACCGCGGTGGCGATCGACGCGATCATCGCGCAGAAGGGTTCGGGCGTTAAGTGCATCTACGTGGCGATCGGCCAGAAGCGTTCGTCGGTGGCCAACGTGGTGCGCAAGCTGGAAGCGCACGGCGCGCTGGCGCACACCATCGTGGTGGTGGCCTCGGCCTCCGAGTCGGCCGCGCTGCAGTACGTGGCGCCGTATGCCGGTTGCGCGATGGGCGAGTACTTCCGCGATCGCGGCGAAGACGCGCTGATCGTGTACGACGATCTGTCCAAGCAGGCGGTGGCGTATCGCCAGATCTCGCTGCTGCTGAAGCGTCCGCCGGGCCGTGAGGCGTATCCGGGCGACGTATTTTATCTCCACTCGCGTCTGCTCGAGCGCGCCTCGCGCGTGTCCGAAGCCTACGTCGAGAAATTCACCAACGGCGAAGTGAAGGGCAAGACCGGCTCGCTGACCGCGCTGCCGATCATCGAAACCCAGGGCGGCGACGTTTCGGCGTTCGTGCCGACCAACGTGATCTCGATCACCGACGGTCAGATCTTCCTGGAAACCGACCTGTTCAACGCCGGTATCCGTCCCGCCGTGAACGCCGGTATCTCGGTGTCCCGCGTCGGCGGCGCCGCGCAGACCAAGATCGTGAAGAAGCTGTCCGGCGGCGTGAAGCTGGCGCTGGCGCAGTACCGCGAGCTGGCCGCCTTCGCACAGTTCGCCTCGGACCTGGACCCGGCCACCCGCGCCCAGCTGGACCGTGGCCAGCGCGTGGTCGAGCTGATGAAGCAGGGCCAGTACGCGCCGCTGTCGATCGCCGAGCTGGCCTTGTCGGTGTACGCGGCCGAGAAGGGCTACCTGGACGACCTGCCGGTCGCCAAGGTGCTGCCGTTCGAGAAAGGCCTGCACGCCTTCATGCACCAGAACCACGCCGACCTGATGAAGACCATCGTCGCCACCGGCAACTGGGACAAGGACATCGAAGCCACCTTCAAGGCCTCGCTGGACGAGTACAAGAAAACCGGTAGTTGGTAAGAGAGCAGGGAATAGAGAATCGGGAATAGGGAATCGGAAGAGCAACGGCGCGGCGCGCTTCGCTTTGAACCATTCCCGATTCCCCATTCCCGATTCCCACGAAGTGAGCAAAGCGAGCGAGTAAAGCATGGCCAGCGGACGCGAAATCAAAACCAAGATCAAGAGCACGCAGAACATGCGCAAGGTGACGCGCGCGCTCGAAATGGTCTCGGCTGCCAAGATCCGCCGCGCGCAGGACCTGATGAAGGCCTCGCGCCCGTATGCCCGCGCCATGCGCAAGGTGATCGCGCACGTGGCCCAGGCCAGCACGGATTTCAGCCATCCGTTCCTGACCGAGCGCAACAACGTGGCGCGGGTCGGCTACATCGTGGTGTCGACCGATCGCGGCCTGTGCGGCGGCCTCAACTCCAACCTGTTCCGCCGCCTGTTGCCGGCGATTGCCGACTGGCAGAAGCAGGGTGTGCAGGTGGACGTGGTGGCGGTCGGGCAGAAGGCGGTCGCGTTCTTCCGTCGCATCAAGGGCGTCAACCTGATCGGCAGCGTGACCCATCTGGGCGAGAAGCCGAAGCTGGAACAGCTGGTGGGCGTGATCAAGGTGATGATGGACGCGTACCAGGCCAACGGGCTGGACCGCGTGTTCCTGGCCTACAACGACTTCGTCAACACGATGGTGCAGAAGCCGACGATCGATGCGCTGTTGCCGCTGCCGCTGGTGGCCGCGGAGATGGAGGCACACCAGGAGGCCGGTGAATCGGCCTACGCCGGTGTGAAGCTGGAAGCGACCAACGACTGGGACTACCTGTACGAGCCCGACGCGCAGACCGTGCTGGAACACGTGCTGGGACGCTACATCGAGTCGGTGGTGTACCAGTCGGCGCTGGAGAACCTGGCCAGCGAGCACGCCGCGCGCATGGTGGCCATGAAGGCCGCGTCGGACAACGCGAACAAGGTGATCGACGAACTGACGCTGGTCTACAACAAGGCACGCCAGGCCGCGATCACGCAGGAAATCTCGGAAATCGTCGGCGGCGCGGCGGCGGTATAAGTGCGATCGTCCGTGATCGCAAAGCAAGATCAAAAAGCGGCCATCCATGGCCGCACTCCTAGTAAGAGCGACGCATCATCGGCGCTTTGTAAAGAACCTCAAGAGTTACATCCGGAGCTATCAGCATGAGCCAGGGCAAAGTTGTTCAGATCATCGGCGCGGTCGTCGACGTGGAATTCCCGCGTGACCAGGTGCCGCAGGTGTACGACGCACTGAAAATCGACGGCACCGACATCACGCTGGAAGTGCAGCAGCAGCTCGGCGACGGCATCGTGCGTACCATCGCGCTGGGTTCCACCGAAGGCCTGAAGCGCGGCCTGCAGGCGCGCAACACCGGCGAAGGCATCAAGGTGCCGGTCGGCAAGGCCACGCTGGGCCGCATCATGGACGTGCTCGGCAACCCGATCGACGAAGTCGGTCCGATCGAGGCCGAGGATCAGTGGGTCATCCACCGCGAAGCGCCGACGTACGACGAGCAGGCCGCCGCGAACGACCTGCTGGAAACCGGCATCAAGGTGATCGATCTGGTCTGCCCGTTCGCCAAGGGCGGCAAGGTCGGCCTGTTCGGTGGCGCCGGCGTCGGCAAGACCGTGAACATGCTGGAGCTGATCAACAACATCGCCACCCAGCACGCCGGTCTGTCGGTGTTCGCCGGCGTGGGCGAGCGCACCCGCGAAGGCAACGACTTCTACCACGAGATGCAGGAAGCAGGCGTCGTGAAAATCGACAACCTGCCCGAATCGAAAGTGGCGATGGTCTACGGCCAGATGAACGAGCCGCCGGGCAACCGCCTGCGCGTGGCGCTGACCGGCCTGACCATGGCGGAATACTTCCGCGACGAGAAGGACGAGAACGGCAAGGGCAAGGACGTGCTGTTCTTCGTGGACAACATCTACCGCTACACGCTGGCCGGTACCGAAGTGTCCGCGCTGCTGGGCCGCATGCCGTCCGCGGTGGGCTACCAGCCGACCCTGGCCGACGAGATGGGCGTGCTGCAGGAGCGCATCACCTCGACCAAGACCGGCTCCATCACCTCGATCCAGGCCGTGTACGTGCCCGCGGATGACTACACCGATCCGTCGCCGGCCACCACCTTCGCGCATCTGGACTCGACCGTGGCGCTGTCGCGCGACATCGCCAGCCTGGGCATCTACCCGGCGGTGGATCCGCTGGCCTCGACCAGCCGCCAGCTCGATCCGCTGGTGATCGGTCAGGAGCACTACGATGTCGCCCGCCGCGTGCAGGGCACGCTGCAGCGCTACAAGGAGCTGAAGGACATCATCGCGATTCTCGGCATGGACGAGCTCTCCGAGGAAGACAAGCAGGCCGTGTCGCGTGCGCGCAAATGCGAGCGCTTCTTCTCGCAGCCGTTCCACGTGGCCGAAGTGTTCACCGGCTCGCCGGGCAAGTACGTGTCGCTGGCCGAAACCATCCGCGGCTTCAAGATGATCGTCGACGGCGACGTCGACCACATCCCCGAGCAGGCGTTCTACATGGTCGGCGGCATCGACGACGCAATCAAGAAAGCCGAGGAAATGGGGGCCAAGAAAGCCGCCTGAGGCGGCTTTCGGGAATCGTGAATCGGGAATAGGGAATCGGAACAGCCGCAACCCATCCCGCTTCTACGATTCCCCAATCCCTATTCCCCATTCCCTTCGAGCGTAGCGAGAAAACCCATGACTCAAACCATTCGCGTCGACATCGTCAGTGCCGAAGCCGAGATTTTCTCCGGCGACGCGACGATGGTCGTGGCCACCGGCGAGCTGGGCGAGCTGGGCATCACGCCGCGCCACGCGCCGCTGATCACCCGCCTCAAACCCGGCCACGTCGATGTGCTGCTGGCCGGTGGCGAACGGCAGCAGTTCTATGTTTCCGGCGGCATGCTGGAAGTGCAGCCACAGGTCGTCACCGTGCTGGCTGACACCGCCGCGCGTGCCAGCGACCTGGACGAGGCGTCCGCGTTGCGCGCCAAGCAGGAGGCCGAAGCCGCCCTGGCCAATCGCACCGAGGCGCTGGATGTCGCCGAGGCGCAGACCAAGCTGGCCGAGGCGATGGCCCAGCTGCAGGCGCTCGAGCGTCTGCGCAAGACCCTCAAGCACTGATTTCCGGTCCATCGGAAAGCCACGAAGCGCCGGCCTTGTGCCGGCGTTTTCGTGTGGGCACCATGCAGCTTTGGCCGCAGGGAAGGACGCCGATGATGAAACGGGCAACCATGGTGCGCATCAGCTTCGGCAGCCTGCTGGTATGGCTGGCCGGTTGCGTGGCCACCAAGCCGCTACCGACACCCCCGCCCACCGGCGAAGCCTCCTGGCATGAGGTGGCCGAGCCCGGCACGGAGCACTACCAGCTGGCGATGGGCGAAGTGTCCAGCGGCGCCACGCCATTCAAGCGCGTGACCCCCACCTACCCGGCCAGCCTGCTCAGCACCTGCCCGCCGCCGCAGGACGTGCAGGCCATGCTGATCGTGGATGACAAGGGAGCGGTGAGCGAGGTGCGCGTGGCGGGCGAGGCGCAGGCTGATGCGGGCCGCCGTGCGTTCATCGCTGCCGTACGCGCCGCCGCGCTGCAATGGGAATTCAACCCGCTGACCATCGACCGCTGGGCGGCTGATGCCGAAGGCGAGAGCCATGTGGTGGAAAGCGAGACCAAGCCGTTCAGTCTCGACTACGTATTCCACTTCGAATGCCACGCCGGCAAGGCGGCGGTATCGACAGCGCCGACGAAGTCCTGAAACTGCTTCTGTGGGAGCGACTTCAGTCGCGATGCTTCTGCCCTGGAGCCCCAAAGAAAGAGCATCGCGACTGAAGTCGCTCCCACAAAGGAAGTAGTGAAGACCCCGCTCCGCCTTGTGTCAGCGGATCTTGCTCAGGATGCCTTCGAGCTCGTCGTTGCTGTGGTAGTGGATCACCAGCTTGCCGCGGCCACCGCGGCCTTGCGCCAGTTCCACCCGCGCGGCCAGGCGCTCGCCCAGTTCGCGTTCCAGGTCGGTGACGTTGGGGTCGCGGGACGGGCTGTTCTTCGCCTTGCCCTTCGGCTCGGTCTGCGCGCGGCGTGCGGCCTCCTCCAGCTCGCGTACCGTCCAGCCGTTGCGCGAGGCTTCCAGCGCCAGCGCTTCGGCATCGCGCTCGGGCAGGGTCAGCAGGCAGCGGGCGTGGCCCATTTCCAGCTTGCCCTCGTCCAGTAGTTTCTTGATCGAGGCGGGCAGTTCGGTGAGCCGCAGCAGGTTGGAGACCGCGGCGCGCGAGCGGCCCACGGCATCGGCGGCTTGCTGGTGGGTGAGGTCGAAATCGTCGATCAGCCGCTTCAGCGCGTCGGCCTCTTCCAGCGGGGTGAGATCCTCGCGCTGGATGTTCTCGATCAGTGCCATCGCGGGCACGGATTCTTCCGGTACGCGCTTGACCAGCGCGGGCAGTTCGGCCAATTGCGCGCGTTGCGCCGCACGCCAGCGCCGCTCACCGGCGATCAGCTCGTAGCTGTTCTTGCCCAGCGCCCGCACCACCACCGGCTGGATCAGGCCCTGCGCCTTGATCGACGCGGCCAACTCCTCCAGCGCCTCTTCGTTCCAGTGCCGCCGCGGCTGGTATTTGCCGGGCTGGATCTGCTGGATCGGCAGCACGCGCAGCTCGCCTTCCTGTTCGGTCAGCGGCGGGGTGTCCGGGCCGTCGCCGCCGAGCAGGGCGTCGAGCCCGCGTCCAAGCCCACGTTTTTTTGCAGCGGCCATGCTTATTCCTGGTGAATGCCGGCGACGGCGTCATGCGTTACCGGGTGTTCGTGATCATGCGTGGCGGCATCGGCTGCCGCGCCGGCGGCGGCCTGATTGCGTTCACGCCGGATCATCTCGCCGGCCAGGCCGACATAGGCGATCGCGCCACGCGAGCTGCGGTCGTACAGATGAATCGGCTGGCCGTGGCTGGGCGCTTCGGCCAGGCGCACGTTGCGCGGGATGATCGAGCGCAGCACCTTGTCGCCGAAATGCTGGGTGAGCTGGGCGGAAACCTCGTTGCCCAGGTTGTTGCGCACGTCGTACATGGTGCGCAGCAGGCCTTCCACTTCCAGCGTGGGGTTCAGGCGTTGGCGCACCGCCTTGATGGTTTCGAGCAGGCTGGACAGGCCTTCCAGCGCGAAATACTCGCATTGCACCGGAATCAGCACGCCATTGGCGGCGGTCAACGCATTCAAGGTCAGCAGGTTCAGTGAGGGCGGGCAGTCGATCAGGATGGTGTCGTAGTCGCCGGTCACCTTCGCCAGTTGTTCCTTCAACCGGTGCTCGCGCGCCAACGCGTCCATCAGCTTCAGCTCGGCGGCGGTGAGGTCGCCGTTGCCGGGCAGCAGGTCGTAGTGTGCGTCGGTGGCCACGATAGCTTCGGCGACGGTGGCCTCTTCCAGCAACACGTCGCAACCGTTGGGGCGGTGGTCGCGCTTGCTGATCCCCGACGCCATCGTGGCGTTGCCCTGCGGGTCCAGGTCCACCAGCAATACCTTGCGTTTCGCGGCGGCCAATGCCGCAGCGAGGTTGACTGCCGTGGTGGTCTTGCCGACGCCGCCCTTCTGGTTGGCGACAGCGATGATGCGGGCCATGGATGGTAGCTACCGTGCGCGGGAACCCCTAGTGTAATGCGTCGCCCAGCCCCGCGCTGTCCGTCACCTGGCGGATGTGCGCCCGATCACCAGCAGGTGGCGTTCGGCCGGCAGGCCCGGCACGGCCAGTTCATGCGTGCTGCGAACGGCGAAGCCGGGCGGGATGCCGGGCAGTTCGTCGTCAGGGCGCTTCCCCTTCATTGCCAACCAGATGCCGTCCGGCGCCAGCAACTGCCCACCCCAGCCCAGCATGTCGGCGAGGCTGGCGAAAGCGCGCGCGGTCACGCAATCGTATTGGCCCTCGACGTCTTCCACGCGCGACTGCAACGCACGCACGCCTTCGAGTTTGAGCGAGCGAATTGCCTCGCGCAGGAAGCGCACCTTCTTGCCGTTGGAGTCCACCAGCAGGATCTCGCGCCCCGGCGCGGCGATCGCCAGCACGATCCCCGGCAGCCCCGGGCCGGTGCCCAGGTCGGCCAGGGTGGCGCCTTGCACGTAGGGCAGGATCGCCAGCGAATCCAGCAGGTGGCGGGTGACCATTTCCGCCGGATCGCGCACGGCGGTGAGGTTGTAGGTGGCGTTCCAGCGCTCCAGCAGCGCCTGGTAATCCAGCAGCCGTGACACCGCGTCGGCCGGCAGTTGCAAACCCAGTTGATCGATGCCCTGTTCGAGCCGTGCCTGCAAGGCGTCGCGCGCTGCCATGGTGATTCCTGAAACGTGGGTGGTAGGAGCGACTTCAATCGCGACCGCGCACGGTGGTGGCGGTCGAGTCGCTGCGGTGCCGCGGCAGTATCCCGTTCACGCGGCACGGATGCCAGCGCGTCGCCCAACAAAAACCCGCCGGACGGCGGGTCGGTTCGCGCTGGGTGCCTGATGTGATCAAGCCAGGTCGAGATCCACCCGCGTGACCATCATGCCGCGTTCGCGCAGGGCACTGTTCAACGCCTGCTTCATCCGCGTGCCCATTACGCGGCGGTCGGCGGCTTCAGCGGCCAGCGGCTCGTCATTCATGGCGGCGATGGCGCCACGGCGGATCAACTGATCGACCTGGTCGAACACCGCATCGGCGCGCTCGGGCTCCAGCACCTGCCAATACACCGTGCCGCGAACATCATGGGCGTTGTCGGCCGCCGACTCTTCCAGCCGCAGCACCTGGCCGGCGAGGTTGATCTTGTGCGCCACGCGCTCCAGCAGCGGCATCACCATGTGCACGCCCGGCTGCAGCAGCCGCGCCGGCTTCCCGAGCCGATGCAGGCTGTAGACCTGTCCGGCGGGCACATGCTTGATCGCGCTGGCGAGCAATGCCAGTGCGGACCCCAGAACCATGACCGAAATGAGCGTGTTCATCTTTTTAAAACAGCCACTTGGCTGTTATTTCCTCGTCCAGTACAACAACTTAAGGGTACAGGCGGACCTGGTGTGAAATATTAACGGACATTTAACCCGAGAGCCAGACCGAAACAAGGCCTGTAGCCAACGGCGCCCCTTTTCATCCCTCATCCGGCTCGTTTTTCGTAGAAACGCTTACTTAACGCTTCGGCCGGCGCCCGGAGATCTTTAGCCGATGCTTGACGCTTGGCGATCTTTTGTGTCACCGCACGTCAATCGCGCATCGGATTTCGCTCGCCACGGGCGTGGCGCGCTGCCGCCACCCGTTCGAAGCAAGAAAAGTGCCCGCCGTGGCCGGCGTGCGGCAGGTGAAGTAAGGTAACGGCCCGCGACACAGAGGCAGCGAGCACGTGACAGGCGAGAGGCAGCAGGGTGATCAGGCCACGGTCGTCGTGGTCATGGGCGTATCCGGTTCGGGCAAGACCACCATGGCCCGGGAGCTGGCGCAGAAGCTGGGCTGGGCGTTCCTCGAGGGCGACAGCGTGCATCCGCCGGCGAACGTCGCAAAGATGAGCGCGGGCACGCCGCTGAACGACGAGGATCGCTGGCCGTGGCTGCAGGCGATCGCCGAATGGATGTCGCAGCGGCTGCAACGCGGTGAAAGCGCCGTCGTGGCGTGCTCGGCACTGCGCCGCATCTACCGCGACTGCTTGCGCCAGGCCGGCGCCGGCGTGCGTTTCGCCTACCTGCACGTACCCCACGACGAGCTGGCCCGGCGCATGCGCAGCCGCAACCACTTCATGCCGCCGTCGCTGCTGGACAGCCAACTGGCCACGCTGGAAGAACCGGGCGCGGACGAGGATGCTTTGCGGGTCACCGAGGAACATGGCGTGGAGGCAAGTCTGGCCGCCATTATCGACTGGGCCTGCCGTCCGTCCGCCCATGCGAGCGCACCGGCGGACGAACGATAAACCGGTTTGCCGGCGCATCCCTCGATGCGAGGTGATGGCGCCGGCAGGGTTCGCCTCAGAACTTGCCGGCGCGGAAGTCGGCGATGGCTTCCTGGATCTGCTCGGGTGTATTCATCACGAACGGTCCGTAGCGCGCGACGCGCTCGTTGAGCGGTTTGCCGGCGACCACCAGCAGGCGTGAGGGTTGCGCGCCGCCGGTCAGTTGCAGCGTGTCGCCGTCGGACAACACGCCCAGCTCGCTGCGCTGCAGCTGTTCGCCGCCAACGATGGCTGATTCGCCCTCGAACACATAGGCGAAACCGTGGTGGCCGGCGGGCAAGTCCAGCGCCAGCTGTGCGCCCGGTTGCAGCGCGATGTCGAGATAGATCGGTGCGGTGACCACGCCTTCGACCGGGCCGGTGGCGCCGGCCAGTTCACCGGCGATCACCTTGACCTCGACACCCTCGGCCGGGTGCACCACCGGAATCCGCTCGGGGCCGATGTCCTGGTAGCGTGGGGCCGTCATCTTGTCGCTGGCCGGCAGGTTCACCCAGAGCTGGAAACCCCACATCAGGCCGTTCTCCTGCTGCGGCATCTCCGAATGCAGGATGCCGCGACCGGCCGTCATCCACTGCACGCTGCCGGGTGTGAGGTCACCCCTGTTGCCGTGGTTGTCGTGATGCTGCATGCGGCCAGCCAGCATGTAGGTGACGGTTTCGAAGCCGCGATGCGGATGCTCGGGGAAGCCGGCGATGTAGTCGTCGGCACTGTCGGAACGGAATTCGTCCAGCAGCAGGAACGGGTCGAGCATGTCCAGTCCGGGCTGGCCGATGATGCGTTTCAGCTTCACGCCGGCGCCGTCGGCGGTGTCCATGCCGCGGATGCGGCGTGTGATGTGGCGGTCGCTCATGGCTTGCTCCGGTAAAGGGTGGGATTGCCCGCCAAGATGGCCCCGTTCGGCCGCTTATCCAAGCATCGGCGCGGGAACGGATTGTTCCCGGGGTGCAACGCTGAGGTCATTCCAGCCAGCGAAACGCACGGGCCAGCTCGGTCGCCGCGTTTTCCAGATAGCAGCGGCCATGGGCAAGGATCACCCGTTGCGGTTGCCATGCCCGCATGCGTGCAAGCGATGCGCGGGCCTGGGCCTTGTGCCCGGCGTAGGTCAAGCGCAGGTCCAGCGGTGCCTTGCCGTCGGGATCGATCACGCCGCCGAGCCGCGCCATCCAGCGCATCGCTGTCGGCAGTTTTTCGGCCTCGAAGTTCTCGATCAGGTCAGCCAGGATCAGCGTGGCGCTGGCGCGGTGCAGAAACACGATTTCCTGCATCGCCCGGCTGCCACGAAAGTGCAACTGGTCGATCGTGGCAGCCCAGTCCGGTGGTGGCGCATCGTCGAGGTCGGCATCGAAGTGCACCTCGATGTGTTGGCTGGCGGCGCGCTCGCGCACGCCGGGCGAGGCCCACGCGTGCGCCTGCGGGTAGCGCTGTTTCCACGCGGCGATGTGCGCGTAATGCAGCAGGTTCGGCGACACCAGGTGGCGCACCGGGCCGAGCGCGTCGATGGCCGCGAACAAGGCCTGATCCGGCGCGATCGGGGAATGGCACCACAGCTCGCCATCGGCCAGTTGAACCAGCGTCATGCGGGTGGGGAACGGCGCGCGCATGCCGAATGCAGCCGTGTACACGAGCGGGCCATCGGCGATCCATATCCCGGCCGCCACCGGTTTGAGGATATTCAGCGGTGTGTACAGGCCCATTGCCGACATGGATCACCTCGCCAGATTCCCGTCCCCGCAATGTTCTGTCAGTGCACCCAGTGACCGCTGCGCTGGCGCGGCGGCGAGTGGTCGTCGTCGTTGCCCGGGCGCTGCTGCAGCACCATCGTCTCCACCTCGGCCTCGGTGGCCGGCTTGGCTTGCCAGTACTGGTTGACCGCCACCAGCACGGCAGCCACCTGTGCCAGGCATTCGTCGTATTCGTCGTCGCTGAGTTTCTCGAACTCGGCGTCGGCGCTGAGCACGCCTTCGTCGACCGCCAGCGCCATCACCGGCCCCAGCAGTTCCATCAGTTGCGGGTCTTCGCTGAGGCGGCTTTCCCACAGGCCGGCACGCAGGTCGATACCGCGGCTGAAGCCTTCGCACCAGCCCGCGGCGGACAGCATCATGCCGGTTTCCAGTTCCACCTCACCCAGGATCGGCTCGTACGCATCCACGTCGAGCTCGGCGCTGATCGAGTCGTTGAGCTTGGCCAGCAACGCCAGCACGCGGTTGCCCTCGGCCTCGTCGGCGAAGGGTTCGTGCAGCACTTCGGGCAGCCACTCCTCCGGCAGAACCAGCAGGGGGCCGACCGCCAGCGCGCTGAGCAGGCCGTGCACGCCGTCGAGCAGCAGGTCGTCCGCGCCCGTGTGGGCGCGCAGGTAGCGGTCCAGTTCATCCAGTTCGCTGTCGTCCAGCGAGCTGGGCCATTCACTCTTGGCAGTCATCTCAAAACCTGTTCGTGGTCGCATCGCGCCCGTTGCGGGCAGCACGGGCGGCAGGGAAAGTGTACGTCGGTGCCGGATGATCGCCGGATGACGAGGCAGGCGGACGCGTTCACCGGCAGGCCTCCAGATCGAGCTCGAGCATCACCGGGGTGTGATCGGAGGGCCGCTCCCAGCGTCGTGGTTCACGGTCGATGGTGGCGGCGCGGGCGACGGATTTGAGGGCTTCGCCGATCAGGATCAGGTCGATGCGCAGGCCCAAATTGCGGCGGAACGCGGCCTGGCGGTAATCCCACCAGCTGTAGTGGCCGGGTTCGGATTCGAACAGGCGGAAGCTGTCGTGCAGGCCCAGGTCGGTGATGGCCTTCAGGCCCGCCCGCTCCGGCGGTGAGCACAGGATGTCCTCGCCCCATGCCGCCGCGTCGTAGACGTCGCGGTCGTCCGGGCAGATGTTGAAATCGCCCAGCACGACCAGTCGTGGATGACGGGTCAGTTCGTCGGCCAGGAAGTCGCGCACCCGCGCCAGCCAGTCCAGCTTGTACGCGTATTTCGGGTCGCCCACTGCCTTGCCGTTGACGACGTACAGGTTCACCACGCGCAACCCGCTCACGCTGGCAGCCAGGATGCGCCGCTGCGGGTCGTCCAGGCCGGGGATGTCGGTGACGATGTCGCGCGGCTCGTCGCGGGCCAGGATGGCGACGCCGTTGTAGGTTTTCTGGCCGGAAAACACCGCTTGATATCCGGCAGCCGCCAGCTCGTCGACGGGAAACTTCGCGTCTTCCAGCTTGGTTTCCTGCAGCGCCACCACATCGGGCTGCGCATCGGCCAGCCACTGGGTCAGGTGCGGCAGCCGTACCTTCAGTGAGTTGACGTTCCACGAGGCAATTTTCATTCAGCCATTGTAGGCGATGAACGGATGGAAACCGGAGGAAACGGCGCCGTCAGGCGGTTTGGCAGGCTTGTCGGGCGGCGTGTTCCAGTGGTGCCGACGAGGCGCAAAACCCACGGGAAACTATATTCACCAAAAGCTTGCATTCCAGTGTATGCTGGCGAGGCAGGGGTTTGGGGCAACCCAGAGTGCCTGCTTCTATTGCGGTCAAGTGCATTTCGCTCCAAGCCGCAAACCATCAATGCTTCAAAGGTAATGTTACATGTCGGATCGTCAGAGCGGTACAGTCAAGTGGTTCAACGACGCCAAAGGTTTTGGCTTCATCACCCCGGAAAGCGGTGACGACCTGTTCGTGCATTTCCGCGCGATCCAGGGCACGGGCTTCAAGTCCCTGCAGGAAGGCCAGCGCGTCACGTTCGTCGTCACCAAGGGCCAGAAAGGCCTGCAGGCTGAGGAAGTCCAGGTTGCCTGAGTCCAGCCGGACTTGAGCGATCTTTGAAAAGCCCGCTTCGGCGGGCTTTTTTTATGGCTGTCGTACCGCGCCACGCTCACGCGTCGGACTTGGCGCCCGCGTCGTACCGCTGCTGATTGGCGGTCACTTCCTCCATGTGGGTCTCGGCCCAGACCCGCAAGGCATCCAGCGTGGCGGCGAGTGTCTGGCCCAGGGGCGTGATCGCGTACTCGACCGTGACCGGCACGGTTGCGAAGGCCTTGCGGCTGACCAGTCCATCGCGTTCCAGGCTCTTGAGCGTCTGCGAGAGCATCTTCTGGGAAATGCCCTCAACCGCCCGGCGCAACCGGTTGAAGCGGATCGGGCCCTCGATCAGCAGCCCCAGCACCAGCACCGCCCATTTGTCGGCAACGCGATCCAGCACCTTGCGCGTGGGACAGTTGGACGAATACGGGTTGGCGATATTCATGGTGGTTTCCTTGAGGTAACCAGGTAAGGTGCAGGTTCCTTATTTACACCAGTATACGTTCTGGAGCCTAATTACCAAAAGAGACCATCAAGGAAATCAACATGCACGTCGCGCTTATCGGTGCCTCCGGCAATGCCGGATCACGCATTCTTGCCGAGCTGGTCCAGCGCGGACACACGGTCACCGCCATCGTGCGTGACCCGGCCCGGGTGCCGGTGTTGTCCGGCGTCGAGGCAAAGGCGGGGGATGTCGCCGATGCGACGGGTCTCGCGGCGCTTCTGGCCGGTCACGATGCGGTCGTCAGCGCCGTGCCCTTTGCCACCACCGATGCCGCCAGGCTGATCGCAACCGTGCGCGCCGCCGGCGTGCCGCGTTACCTCGTGGTCGGTGGTGCGGGCAGCCTTGAGGTGGCCCTGGGTGACTTCCCGTTGGGCTTGCTGCTGATCGATGCGCCGAATTTCCCCGAGGCCTACAAGCCGGATGCGGCGGCCGGATGCGTTTTCCTCGATCTGCTGCGCGCGGAGGAACAGCTGGACTGGACGTTCCTGTCGCCGTCGGCGATGTTCATCCCCGGCGAGCGGACCGGCACGTTCCGACTCGGCACCGACTTGCTGCTGTCGAACGAGAGCGGCAGCAGCATTTCCTTCGAGGATTTCGCCATTGCCCTCGTGGACGAACTGGAAAAGCCGGCGCATTCGCGCGCCCGCTTCACCATCGGTTATTGAGCACCCGCACGGCTTGCCCACGCGCTCGGGCAAGCCGGTTGAAGCTGGATCAGGCCAACCCGTGACTGCGTAGCAAGGCCTCGGGTTCGGGCTTGCGGCCGCGGAACGCGATGAAGCTTTCCAGCGCCGGACGGCTGGCACCTACCGCCAGGAATTCCTTGCGGAAACGTTCGCCGGTGGCCCGGTCGATCACCTCGCCGCTCTCGCCTGCGCGTTCCTCGAACTCGCCGAACGCGTCGGTGCTCAACAGCTCCGCCCACAGGTAGCTGTAGTAACCGGCCGCGTAACCGCCGGCGAAGATGTGGCTGAAGCCGTGCGGAAAGCGCTGCCACGCCGGCGGATGCAGGACGGCCACTTCCTTGCGCACCTGCTCCAGTACGGCCAGTGGTCGGGCGCCGGCGGCGGGGTCGTATTCCAGGTGCAGCAGGAAGTCGAACAGCGCGAATTCCAGCTGCCGCACCAGGAACAAACCGGCGTGGAAATGGCGGGCGGCCAGCATGCGTTCGAACAATTCGTGCGGCAGCTTTTCGCCGGTCTCGTAGTGCTTCGCGAACAGGTCCAGCGCCTGCCGGTTCCAGCCGAAGTTCTCCATGAACTGGCTGGGCAATTCGACCGCGTCCCACTCCACGCCGTCGATGCCGCCGATCGACGGCAGCGTGATCTCGGTCAGCAGGTGGTGCAGGCCGTGGCCGAATTCATGGAACAGGGTGAGCACGTCGTCGTGGGTGAGCAACGCCGGTTTGTCGCCGGTGGGCGGGGCGAAATTGCAGGTGAGGAAGGCCACTGGCAACTGCATGTGCTCGCCATCGTCGAAGCGGGCGCGGCACACGTCCATCCAGGCGCCGCCGCGCTTGCCGTTGCGCGCGTACAGGTCGACGTAGGCACCGGCGAAAATGCGGCCGGCCGCGTCGCGCACGTCGTAATAGCGCACGTCGGGATGCCACACGTCGACGTCGTCGCGCTGCGCCAGCGTGATGCCGTAGAGCTTGCCGGTAAGCGCGAACAATCCGTCGATGACGGCGGGCAGCGGGAAGTAGGGTTTCAGCTGCTCCTCGTCCAGCGCGTATTGCTGCTGGCGCAGTTTCTCGGAGGCGTAGCCCACGTCCCACGGTTCGAGGTTGTCCAGCTGCAACTCGTCATGGGCGAACGCGCGCAGCGTGGCCAGCTCCTGCTGGGCCACGGGTTTTGCGCGGGTGGCCAGGTCGTGCAGGAATTCCATCACCTCGGTGGGCGAGCCGGCCATCTTGGTCGCCAGCGACTCCTCCGCCGCATTGGCGAAACCCAGCAGCTGCGCCGCTTCGTGGCGCAGCGCCATGATCTTCTCGATGCGCGCGCTGTTGTCGAACTTGCCCGCGTTCGGGCCCTGGTCGGAGGCGCGGGTCTGGTAGGCCCAGTACACCCGCTCGCGCAGTGCGCGGTTGTCGGCGTAGCTCAGGACGGCCTGCACGCTGGGTTGTTTCAGCGTCACCAGATAACCGTCCAGATCCCGGTCCTGCGCGTACTGGCGCAACACCGCGCGGCCGGATTCGGGGATGCCGGCCAGGTCGCGTTCGTCGGTGATCTGTTCGTGCCACGCTTCGCTGGCGTCGAGCACCGCGTTGGAGAATTCGGTGGAAAGCTTGCTCAGTTCCACCCCGATCTCGCGGAAGCGCGACCGCGCCGGCTCCTCCAGCGCAATGCCGGAAAGCCGGAAGTCGCGCAATGAATGTTCCACCAAGGCGCGCTGCGGGCGCGGCAGCGTGGCGAAATCCGGCGCGTCGGCCAACGCCTGCACCGCGGCGAACAACGGGCGGTTCTGGCCCAGCTCCATCGCGTAGTCGGTAAGCTTCTCCTCCGCCGGCCCGTACACCTCGCGCAAGGCTTCGCTGTCGGCCACCGAATGCAGGTGGGAAACCGGCGCCCAAGCGCGCGCCAGGCGCTGTTCCAGCCGTTCCTGGGTCAGCATCACGGTGGCGAAATCGCGCGGCGCGTCGGGTGCGACGAGGGCGTCGATGCCAGCGCGGTAATCGGCCAGGATCGCGTCGATCGCCGGCTCCACGTGTTCGGGTCGAATCTGCGAGAACGCCGGCAAGGTGTCGTCGGCAAGCAGGGGGTTGTCGTGGCTCATGAACGCTCCTTTTCAGGCACCCAGCGTGGCGACCGCGCGGGGCGAAATCAAGCGTGGCGGCGTGACGAAGGCTGCAGCGACGCACGCCGCTAGAATGGACCGATGAATTCCCTGCGCAGCTTCAAGGGCATCGCGCCCGTTCTCGGTGATCGTGTGTACGTCGACCCCGCCGCCAGCGTGATCGGCGACGTGGTGCTGGGCGACGACGTATCGATCTGGCCCGGCGCGGTGCTGCGCGGCGACGTCAACCACATCCGCGTGGGCGCGCGCACCAGCATCCAGGACGGCAGCATCGTGCATGTCGCCCACGCCGGCCCGTACGGCCCCGGCTTTCCCTGTCTGATCGGCGAGGGCGTCACCATCGGTCATGCCGCCGTGGTGCATGCCTGCACCATCGGCGACTACTGCCTGATCGGCATGCACGCCAGCGTGATGGATGGCGCGGTGGTGAAGAAGTACGGCTTCGTGGGCGCCGGCGCGCTGGTGCCGCCGGGCAAGGTGGTGGGTGAGCGCGAGTTGTGGCTGGGCAACCCGGCGCGTTTCGTACGGCTGCTCAGCGATGCGCAGGTCGAGCAGCTGCACTATTCGGCCGACCACTACGTGCGGCTGAAAGACGTCTATCTGTCCGCCGGATAGCGCGAGTGTGATCGTTTCCCGCGGTGGCGGCTTCAGCGTCGGCGGGCGGCCTGGATACGCTCGGCTTCCATCTCATGCTGCTGGGTCAGGATGTTGCGCGCGGCGGAAAGTTTGCCGCCGAGCAGGGCCAGCGTGAAGTTGTCGCGATCGAATTCGCGCAACAGGTCGATCTCGCGGCGGGCCTCTTCCAGTTCGCCGCCGTTGATGGTGCCTTCGATCTCCACCGCGGCGCGCGGAAAGGTTTCGCGCAACGCCTCCTGTGCGGTGAGGTTCGACGGGTCGAGCTGCAGCACGCTGAGATAGAACTCGAACGCATTGCTGCCTTGCGGCGCCACCAGTCGCCCGTCGCGCATCGCATCGCGGGCAAGGTCCAGCAGGATGGTGACCCCGCTGTCGGCATCGCCGGTGGCATTCGCCCCGGTGGCCATGGGTGTGCCGATATCGGCTATCGACGCCGCCACGCTGACGCGGCTGTACCAGACGATGCCGCAGGCCGACACCAGCAGAAGCGCCAGTGGAATGAGTACCAGGGCGTGGCGACGCGACGTGGCCAGAAGGGAACGGAACATGACACCTGCTGCATGGGCGACCGCTCGCAGGGCCGGCGCCTGCGGCGCACCCCGGCGGTGGGCGCCACGGTAGCGACGATGTGTTTCAGTCCTGTGGCGGCCGGTGTTTCAGCCCGCTGACGCCGCTTCCAGTTGCGCCAGCCAGGCCAGCGCGTGGCGGCGATCACTGCCGCACATCGCCGGCTCCGGTCGCAGGCTGGCGCATACGGCGGGGCGGTCGGCGCGGCCGAAAATCGCGCAGCGGTTGTCGGCGGTCAGCTGCACGCAGCGCACGCCGGCGGGTTTGCCATGTGGCATGCCGGGGATGGGCGAGCTGATCGACGGCGCGATGCAGCAGGCGCCGCAACCGCTGCGGCAGGCCAGTGCATCCATCAGCCGAACTGCTGGCGCAACGCGTGGTAGACCGGATCGGTATCCGGTCGCTTGCCATGCCACAGTTCGAATGCGTCGGCGGCGGTTTCCACCAGCATGCCCAGGCCGTCGAACGCATAGCGGGCACCGGCGGTTTTCGCCCAGGCCAGGAAGCTGCCGGCCGCCGCGCCGTAGGACAGGTCGTAGCAAAGTGCCCGCGCGCCGACGAGGGAAAACGGCAGTTGCAGCGAAGTGCCGAGTACGCCGGCGGAGGTGGCGTTGATGATCAGGTCGAAGCTGCCGATGTCGGCCAGATCCTGCCAGTAGCGGGTATGCGCCCGTGCGGGATCGCCGATGGCATCGGCCAGCGCGTCGGCCGGCGCGGGCGAGCGGTTGACGATGGTCAGCGTGGCCACGCCCGCGTCCAGCAGATGCCACGCCACGCCGCGCGCCGCGCCGCCGGCGCCCAGCAGCAGGGCGGTGTGGCCGCGCAGGTCGGTGCTGTGGCGCTCGGTGATGTCGCGCACCATGCCGTCGCCGTCGGTGTTGTGCGCGGCCAGCGTGCCGTCGCCCTGCAGGGTCAGCACGTTGGCGCTGCCCACGCGAATGGCCGACTCGCTACGCTGGTTCGCCAGCGCAAACGCGGCGGCCTTGTGCGGCAGGGTGACGTTGGCGCCGCGGCCGCCATCGAGGAAAAAACGCCGCACCGCCTCGGCAAACGCCTCGGGCGCGGCGTCGATGGCGCGGTACTCCAGCTCGATGCCGAACTGCTGCCCGAAGGCATGATGGATCTGCGGCGACAGGCTGTGGCTGATGGGGTGGCCGAACACGGCGAACTGGGCGGCTGGCATGCGGATTCCCTGATGGTGACTGCAACCATTCTACAAGTTGCCACTTTTGTAGGAGCGCACCCTGTGCGCGATTGCTATTGGCCACGTCACGAAAAGCATCGCGCATAGGGTGCGCTCCTACACTATGGCGAACGCTCCGTCATCTCGGGGCCATGCCACACGCAATTGGTGAAAGCAGACGGGTCGCAATCCATGAGATGGACGCGCTGCAGGCTGCAGCCTCCATCACTGATCGGACCGCGCCATGCGCACTTCACCGTTGCCTTACCCGCATCATCCACGGTTGTTCGTCATCGCGGTTCTTTGGCTCGTCGCCGGCGCCGTTTTGCTGTTGACCACGCTGGTGCCAGCGCACACCGAACTGCTGGGCTGGACGCCGTTGTTCTGGCTGATCGGCGCGCCCATTGTCGCGCTGCTGGGATTGGAGCCGGCGCTGCTGTCGTTGTTGGCGCGCCGGCGCCGACGCGTCACCCACGGCGCCGTGTGGCATTGAAAGTGTGGGATTGAATCGGGCGCCAATCAGCGGCTGCTGCCCTGGCGCTTGTGCTCCATCCGGCGCAGGAATTCGCGCATGATCCGCAGGTAGAGCTCATCGCCCAGGTGCGCGTCTTCCACGCCGGCGTCGATCGAGGGGTTGTCGTTCACCTCGATCACCACCGGCTTGCTGCCGACCTGTTTCAGGTCGACGCCGTAAAGGCCGTTGCCGATCGGATGGGTGGCTTTCAGGGCCAGCTTGACCACCTCCGGCGGCGCGTCGGCCACCGCGATCGTCTCGAAGCCGCCGCTCTTGGCCGTGCCCTTGGCGCCGTGGTTGTAGATCTGCCAGTGGCCGCGTGACATGAAGTATTTGCAGGCATACAACGGCTCGCGGTTGAGCACGCCGATGCGCCAGTCGAACTCGGTGTAGACGTATTCCTGCGCCAGCACCAGCGCGCTGTGCTGGAACAGCCGGCCCGCCGCCTCGGCCAGCGCCTGTTCGTTTTCCACCTTCACCACGCCGCGCGAGAACGAACCGTCGGGAATCTTCAGCACCAGCGGAAAACCCAGCCGCTCCACCACCTCGTGCGTGCCCTTGGCGTCGTCGCGGTAGAGGATTTCCGTACGGGGGACGGCAAGCTTGCGCGACACCATCAGGTCGTTGAGGAAGATCTTGTTGGTGCAGCGGAGGATCGAGGTGGGGTCGTCGATCACCACCATGCCTTCCTTCTCCGCACGGTGGGAGAAGCGGTAGGTGTGGTTGTCCGAGGCGGTGGTTTCGCGGATGAACAGGCCGTCGTATTCGGCCAGCCGCTGGTAGTCGTTCTTGTCGATCGGGTCGACTTCGATGCCCAGCTCGCGGCCGGCGGCGATGAACGATTTCAGCGCGCGCTTGTTCGACGGCGGC
Organism: Rhodanobacter ginsenosidimutans; assembly: GCF_042655685.1. Taxonomy (NCBI): domain Bacteria; kingdom Pseudomonadati; phylum Pseudomonadota; class Gammaproteobacteria; order Lysobacterales; family Rhodanobacteraceae; genus Rhodanobacter; species Rhodanobacter ginsenosidimutans. The sequence goes on from NZ_JBHSMM010000001.1 coordinate 341,734, forward strand.
ATCGCCTCGTTCGGGTCCACCAGCATCGCGATGTCGTAGCGGTACAGCTTGCGCGCCCGCGGCTTGCGCCACAGCTTCCTGGAGAAGCGGTCCAGCTCCTGCGCGAAGGCGTCCTCCTGCGCATCGTCCAGCGTGTGCAGGCCCACCGGCTTGATCGAGCTGACCTGCCACACGCGATCGCGCTCGAACTCGATCCGCAACAGCGGGCAGGGGAACATCTCGAACACCTGCCGCGCCAGATCCTGCAACGCGGGGTACGCGGTCTCGCCGAAGTAGACCAGGATGCCGAAGTCGGTGGTGTCGCGGCCGCCGGCGGGCAGGAAGTGGGTGAGCTTCTGGTTGAGGTCGACGATGTCCAGCCCGTACAGCGAGCGCCGGCGCAGGTCGTTCACCGTGCGCACCGAGGGCATCACCTTGTGCCCGCGCGCCTCGGCCAGCAGCGACACGTAATAGCCCGTGCCCAGGTATTTGTAGCTGCGGCAAAGATTGATGACGTGGGTGCGTTCATCGTCGGCGGCCACCGGCTGGCGCAGGTAATCCATCGCACTCATGACATCGACGGACGGGTAGTACGAGCCCCAGTCGGAGGCTTTTTCCACAACGATGACCAAACGGGCCATGACACCACTCGGGCGATGTTCGACTTTCGGCGGCGAACCCGATGACAGGTGGCCGGCTGGCGCAAAGCGCGCAGTTTGGCACAGCGTTGGCGGGGTACAAGGGTGGGCGCTGAAGGTTTGGTAAATGGGTGGGTGGGGTGTTTTTGGAAGGGGCCGCTCCTGCTTTCCCCTAAACTGCAAATCTCCCCATCACCGCACTCCGAAACGTGCAACCCACACCTCCTCCTCGCATCGTCCGCCACGCTACCTCCGCCGACCTCGACGCCCTGGTCGCCTTGGAGCAGCACACCTTCGACAGCGACCAGCTCAGCCGCGCGCAGTACCGGCGGCATCTGGCCAGCGACTCTGCACTGGTGTTGGTGGTCGATGGTGCCGGCCCATTCCTGGCCGGAGCCGCCGTGGTGTTCTTCCGCAAAGGGAGCGTGGTGGCGCGTCTGTATTCGCTGGCCACGGCCGCCGAGGCGCGCGGCAAGGGTGTGGCCTCGGCGCTGATGGCGGCGACCACGAAGGCCGCCCGCGATCGTGGCTGCCGCGTCCTGCGACTGGAGGTGCGCGCCGACAACGTTGCCGCCATCGACCTCTACGAGCGGCAGGGTTATCGCCGTATCGACCAGCTGCCTGGCTACTACGAAGACGGCGCCGATGGCTGGCGCTACGAGCGGGTGCTGGGAAACCTGGCGGCGGAAACCAGCTGAGCGGGCAAAGCGGTTTTTTGTAGGAGCGACTTCAGTCGCGATGCTCCTTCCTTGGGGCTCCAGAGCAAGAGCATCGCGACTGAAGTCGCTCCCACAGGTTAGAGGCGCATCATCAACGACGAACGTCGAACGTTTCCCCGTCCATCAAGGCCATGACATCGGCCACGCCGACCGGGCAGAAATCACCGGGGATGGAGTGTTTCAGACAGCCGGCGGCGAGGCCGAAGCGGATGGTGGTGGCGCCGTCGAAACCTTCCATCAGGCCATGCAACACGCCGGCGGCGAAGGCGTCGCCGCCGCCGATGCGGTCGACGATGCCATCCAGTTCCCGCACCGGTGCCAGCGCGCGGGTGCCATCACGACCCAGCAGCATCGCGCCCAGCGCATGGTGGCTGGCGTTGTATGCCGTGCGCTGGGTGCAGGCCATGTACTGCAGTTGCGGGAAGGCCGCGAACGCCATGGCCGCCGCCGCGTCCACGCGAGCCTGCGCGTCGCCCTGGCTGAACTCGCCGCCCAGCACCACGCCTATGTCGCGATGGTCGGCAAACACGATGTGTGCGCAGGCGAACAGGTCGCGCAGGATCGCCTGCGCGTCGCCACCCCAGCGCTCCCACAGGCGGGGGCGGAAATTGCCGTCGAACGACACCTTGATACCCATGTCGCCGGCGGCCCGTGCGGCGGCAAGAGTCGCCTGCGCCGCCTGCGGGCCCAGTGCCGGGCTGATACCGGAAAGATGCAGCCATTGCGCACCCCGCAACAACGTCGGCCAGTCGTAGCCGTCGGCCGGCGCCGTGGCAAAAGCCGACTCGGCGCGGTCGTACACCACTTCGCCCGGGCGCAGGCCGGCGCCGGCGGTCATGAAGTAGAGGCCCATGCGCCCGGCGCTGCGTCGTACGAGGCGAGTGTCCACGCCGTGCCGGCGCAGCTCGCCCAGCGCGGCGCTGCCCAGCGCGTTGTCGGCCACCACGCCGGCCATCGCCACGTCGTGACCGAGGCACGCCAGTGCCACGCTCACGTTGGCCTCCGCGCCGCCGACATGCACGTCGAGGGAGGGCGTCTGCAGCAACTGCTGTTGGCCGGGTGCGCCAAGACGCAGCAACAGTTCGCCAAAACAAAGCACACTTGAGCTCATGGAGGTTTCCCGTTCGAACGACGATGGAGAATGTTGGCACAGATGGATGGGTACCGGTGTCATGTGTGTGGTTGCGGTGTTACCGCTACCATTGCTTTGACACATAACATGCTATTTTTGATGGGTTTATTATGGATTTCATCACTCTGCTGCAGTGCAAGATGCGATGCCCGGAGGTAGCTGTTACGTTTCCGTATGACTAGCGGTGTCATTTGCTGTTCACATGTCGCGTGACCAGGTCGCGTGACCAGATAACGGGCAAACCTTCGGGAGGGGAACAACATGCATCTACTCAACAGCCAGAAAAAGACACCGGTTACCGCGCTTGCGCTGGCGATCGGTCTGGCCTTGCAAACGGGCGCCGTCATGGCCCAGGACACCAACACGTCCAGCCAGGACAGCAGCGTGGCGCCGAGCGCCGCCGCTGCCGACAAGGACGTGACCTCGCTCACCTCGGTGACCGTCACCGGCTATCGCGCCAGCGTCCAGAAGGCGCTGGATGTGAAGCGCGGTGAGCTGGGCATGGTCGACGCGATCATGGCCGAGGACGTGGGCAAGTTTCCGGATCTGAACCTGGCCGAGTCGCTGCAGCGCATCCCTGGCGTGGTCATCACCCGCGACGCCGGCGAGGGCCGCAACATCACGGTGCGCGGCCTGGGTCCGGATTTCACCCGTGTACGCATCAACGGCATGGAGGCGCTGACCACCGTCGGCAGCAGCGACCAGAGCGGCGGCACCAACCGCAGCCGCGGTTTCGATTTCAATGTCTTCGCCGCCGACCTGTTCTCGAGCATGATCGTGCACAAGACCGCGTCGGCCGATGTGGAAGAGGGCTCGCTGGGCGCCACGGTGGATCTGAACACCGCGCACCCGTTCGACTATGACGGTTTCACGCTGGCGGCCAATACCGAGGCCAGCTACGGCAGCATGTCCAACAAGACCGACCCCCGCGTGTCCGGCCTGATCGCCAACACCTGGGCCGACGGCACCTTTGGCGCCTTGCTCTCGGTGGCTTACTCCGAGAAGCACACGCTGGAAGAAGGTACCGGCAGCGGTCGCTGGGCGAATGGCCCCAGCAATGGCGGGTTCGATGAGAGCTCGCCGTTCACCGAGGCATTGGGCGAGGACGTCTACACGCCGCGCTTCCCGCGCTACACGCAGATGCTGCATGACCAGAAGCGCCTGGGCGTCACCGGCTCATTGCAGTGGAAGCCCAGCGCCGACACCTTGTTCACCCTGGATGCGATGTATTCCAAGATCGACGCCCAGCGCGACGAGCATTACATCGAAGCCATCTCGTTCAGCCGCAACGTGACCAAGCTGCCGGACGGCACCTCCTTCACCGGCAAGCCCGAGACCATCGTCAAGGACGGCTACGTCGACCCCGCCTCCGGCGGCCTGTTGTACGGCAGCTTCGACAACGTGGACGTGCGTTCGGAAAACCGCCACGACGAATGGTCCACGGTCTTCAAGCAGCTCTCCCTGACCGGCAAGCACAGCTTCTCCGATGATTTCATGATCGACGGCAAGGTCGGCACGTCGTCGTCCAATCACGACAACCCGGTGCAGACCACCGTGATGATGGACAAGCGCAACGTCGACAACTACAGCTACGACTACCGCGGCAACAAGTGGGCGCCGGTGATCGACTACGGCATCAGCCCGACCGACCCGACCGGCTGGAATCTCTCCACCATCCGCATGCGCCAGTCCACCGTGGACAACGACTTCCACACCGGCGAGCTCAACTTCAACTGGCGCCTGTCGGACGGTTTCTCGCTGCGTGGTGGCGTGCTGGCAAAGAACTACAAGTTCGCGTCGACGGAGGCACGCCGCACCGCCAACGAGGCCATCGTGCCCGACTTTGCCGATGGCACCACGGTGGTTCCCACCAACCTGGTCGACCAGGTCAGCCTGAAAGGCGTATCCGGCTCGCCGGGCACCTGGGTGGTGCCGGACTTCGGCGGCATCGCCGACCATTTCAACATCTTCAACGGCCAGGGCACCTTCGCGCTGAGCCCGTACGCGGCCAGCGAGCGCAGCGTTACCGAGAAGGATCGCGGCGGTTGGCTGATGGGTGAATTCAGCTTCAACGTCGGCGCGATCCCGGTGTCGGGCAACCTCGGCGTGCGTTACGTCAAGACCAGCCAGAGCTCGCACGGCATCGCCGTCATCAATGGCGAAAACACCCCGGTCGAGGCCAAGCGCGACTACAACGACACGCTGCCGTCGTTGAACCTGGTGGCCGAGCTGACGCCGGACTTCCTGCTGCGCTTCGGCGCCGCCAAGGTGATGGCGCGCCCGGGCCTGGGCAGCCTCACCCCCGGCGTCACGGTCAGCGTCAGCGGCGGTGCGCGCACGGTCAAGGGTGGCAACCCGAACCTGGACCCGATCCGCGCCAAGACCTACGACTTCGCCGCCGAGTGGTATTTCAACGAAGCGTCGCTGCTCAGCGTTGGCCTGTTCTATAAGGACATCGACAGCTTCGCGCAGAACACCAACGAGCGGCGCGCGTTCAACACCAGCGGCCTGCCTGACAATGTGGCCATCGACCTGGGCGCCAGCCCCGACGACGATTTCTCGTTCTCGGTGCCGATCAACACCCCCGGAGGCGCGCTCAAGGGTGCGGAGGCGAACTACGTGCAGACGTTCACCTTCCTGCCCGGCAAGTTCAGCAACTTCGGTGCGCAGCTGAACTACACGTTCGTCGATTCGAAGATCCAGTACATGACCAGCAAGGGCGACAACTCGCTGAAGACGGATCTGACCGGCCTCTCGCGGCACTCCTGGAGCGCCACCCTGTTCTACCAGGGCGACCGCTTCTCCGGCCGCGTCTCGGCCACCAACCGCGACGATTACCTGATCCAGGTGCCGGGCACCGAGCAGGGCTTCACCGACGATGTGCATGGCCAGAGCGGCAACACCTTCGTGGACGCCTCGCTGCGCTACAAGCTCAACGACAAGATGGAACTGAGCCTGGAAGGCACCAACCTGACCAACGAACCGTCGCAGACCTGGGTCGGCGCCGGCTCGCAGCTGCCGCTGGACTACAGCGAAACGGGTCGCGTGTATCTTGTGGGCTTCCGTTACAAGCTCTGACGCCGTCTGACGTCCCGGTCGCAAGGCCGGGACGTTGTCGCAAGGAGCGACACCTGCGCCCGCCGCGGGTGTCGCTCACTTTCCACCGTGTGCGAGACGGCATTCCGCGCATGTTGCCGGGGGATGCACGATGTCACCACGTTTCAACCGCTGTTCGCGTTACCTCCTCACACTGGTCGGCGCCTTCGCCGCCGCCCTGCCTGCCGCCGCGCAGGGCACCTCGCCTGAGCTGCTGTTCCACGTTTCGGCCGACCACGGCTTCACCGCCGATCATGCCGAAGGCGACGCCGTTCCCAACTTCAAGGACAAGGTCAGCCTGGTTGCCGATGGCGCCATGGGGCAGGCCATCCAGTGGCAGGACAACGGCGTGCTGGCATGGAATGCGCCGGGCAATATCCGCGCCGAGCGCGGCACACTTTCGTTCTTCTGGCGCTCACGCTACCCCGTGGGTGAGGCGCCGTTCGTGATCTTCCGCGTCGGCTATGCCGACCACAGCAGTTGGGACATGGTCTGGCTGCGCATCGACTGGAACGGCCACGGCTTCGACGCCTTCGTCACCGACGCCAACCTGGCCCGCACCCGCGTCTCGTTCAAGCTGGACAAGAACCCCGACCCGAAACAATGGATGCACCTGGCCTTCGGCTGGGATGAGGACAAGGGCGTCACCCTGTTCGTCGACGGCAAACAGGTGGCGCGCGCCGAAACCACCGGCGATTACGACGCGGCGCTGGACCAGTTGGGCCTGGCCGGCCGCGTGATGGCGCCCTACCAGGTGCAGAGCCGCTACAACTTCCTGCGCGGCAGCGACGTCGACGACATCCGCGTGTACGACCGCATGTTCGACGCCAAGGCCGTGAGCGCATTGGCCCATCATGGCGAGCCGAAAACCGCATCCGACGCCACCACTTCGCAGCGCGCCTGGTGGCATCGCTACGGCTGGGATCGCACGCCGCCGCCCGCGTTGACCGCGCCCGTCACCAGCATCCGCAAGGTCGAGTTCGCCGACGTGCGCGACCACAAGCAGTGGATGTGGAAAGGCACCGACGGCATCGCCGAAACCACCTGGCCCGGCGTCTACAACCGCTCGCGCCTGGCCGGTCGCCACGACTACTTCACCCTGCCCGACTGGAATACCTACGTCGACGGCGGCAAGACGCTGGACCTGACCCTGCCCGCCGGCGAAGCGATCAACCGTATCGAGATTCGCGGCGCGGCCTACGGCACGCTGTCGGGCGACGCCGGTACCTTGTTCACCCGGCCCGAAGGCGTGGTGCGCAGCGTCAACAGCTTCGCCGCGCAAACCGGCGGCAAACTGCGCTTCACCAACGTCGCCCAGGAAACCCCGATCCAGGAGATCTGGGGCTATGACGTCAGCAACGCCGCCGAGCCCGCGGGCACGGTCAAGCAGCGCTACATCATCGACAGCAATGCGCTGCCGGATTACACCAACCTCGACCGTCTGCGCGACTACATCGACGGCCGTTTCGCGCCGGACGAACGTTCCACGGTGATGGCGCTGCCCAAAGGCGCGGGTTCGCGCACGCGCGGGCCCGACAGCCTGCCCGCGCATCCGCTGCCGATCGTGCAGGTGCTGATCCCGTCGGGCATCGGCAGCGCGCCGGCGGCGCAGCCGCTGATCCGCAGCTGGGCCTACAGCTGGGAAAACATGCACGACGGGCTGGACGGCGTCGCCATCGACCTCCCCGCGCTCGACCTGCCGGCCACGCACACCGGTCCCGACGGCAAGGTGATTCCGCTCGACATCCGCATCAAGGACCCGATCTGGCCGGGGCGCGACATGATCGACGTGTCCGTCTCCGTGAAGCCGGGCCAGAAGCGCACGCTGTGGCTGGACCTGCGCGACCACATCCTCACTGCCGACAGCCTGTGGATTTCCATCGCCTCGGCCGCGCCCGGCTTCAATGCGAAGTCGCTCAATGGCGCCGAGATCCGGTTGGTGTTCAAGGATCGCCAGCAGGCGATCAAGGAGCACGTGGCTGACCGCTTCAACCAGGTGCGCGACAACTGGGGCTTCATGGTGGAGGAGCACACCACCTCCCGTCGCCAGCGCCTGTACGACCGCCTCTACGCCGACATCAGCGACCTGCTGCGGGTGGACCCCGAGCATGAGCAGGGCCGCATGTACTGGAACGACATCAGCTACAACAGCCAGGGCCTGCCGCCGTTCGTGCAGCCGCAGCCGCCGGCCGGCGTGCCGCTGTGGGCGTTCCGCCAGGTGGAGGATCTGAAGTACGTGCGCCGCTTCGTCGACTGGTGGATCGACAACCGCCAGATTGCCTACGGCGACTTCGGCGGCGGCATCTCCGACGACACCGACCTCACCCAGCAGTGGCCCGGGCTCGCCCTGATGGGCGTGCAGCCTGATCGCCTCAACGCCTCGCTCACCGCGCTGTCCGACGCGGTCTACAAGAACGGCATGTTCTCCAACGGCCTCAGTACCATCGAGACCGACGAGCTGCATTCCTACGAGGAAGGCATCAACGCCGACTCGGAAATGCTCTACCTCAACTGGGGCGATCCGCTCACCGTCGAACGCCTGATGGCCACGGTGAAGGCGCTCGATGAGCGCATCATCCGGCGCAACCCGCAAGGTCACCTGCATTTCTCCACCGACTGGTTCGGCGGCAACAAGATCTACCGCGACCCGAACTGGCAGTGGCAGAAACCGTACTCGTTCCCGATCCTGCACCCGGCCTTCCTGCTCGGCGTGTACAACGCCGACCCCACCGGCCGCGAACTGGTCACCGGACTGGCGGACGGCTATCTGGCCCACGCGTACACCGACGCCAAGGGCCGCTGGGCCCTGCCCAACGAGATCCAGTGGTCCACCGACAAGACCCGCGGCGGCGAACTCAACCAGGGCTCCGGGGCCGGCGACCTGATGCACCTGTTCTGGGCGGCGTGGCGCTGGAGTGGCGACGCCAACTACCTCAAGGCGCTGGACTATCGCGTGGCGCGCGGCGGCCCGGACGCCATCGCCAACCTGGGCGAAAACTTCATCGACGTGCTGGGTCGCCAGAGTGACTGGGGCAAGCGTCTCGTCGACGAAGCCCAAGCCGGCAAGATCGGCTTCCCCAGCGTGGTGGCGTGGCAGCTCACCGGCGACAAGCGCTACCTGGAGCAACTGTTCGGCCAGGGCATCCAGGACAAGGCCCAGCACGAATACATGATGACCGAGGGCCACTGGTGGAGCGACCGTGTCGAGGCGCCCAGCGAACTGCTGCAGCGCGTGCGCCTGGGCGGCATCGCGCTGAAGCGCAACCAGAGCTACCCCGGCAACACGGTGAGCTGGCGCTTCGACCAGCCCGGCGCCGCCGAGCAGGTGGCGCTGCTGGTCAACGCACCCTCGCGCGACCGCTTCACGGTGACCGCCTACAACCTCGGTGACAAGCCACTGGACGCGCACATGACCGGCTGGAACATCGACCCGGGCACATGGCGCATCCGCAGCGGAACCGATCGTGACGGCGACGGCAAGATCGACGGCAAAGCCACACAGCACGACGTGCCTCTGGAAACCAGCGCCAGCACCACGTTGCGTTTCCCGCCTAGGCAGACCCAGGTATTCGAGTTCGAACGCGTCGAGGCCGGCACACCGGTAGCCACCCGCGCTGACCTGGGCATCGGTCGTGGTGATCTGCATAGGGATGGCCAAACGCTGAAGCTGACCGTGCACAGCCTGGGCCATGTCGCGACCTTGCCGGGTCAGGCGGTAGTCAAGGATGCAAGCGGGCGCGAGGTTGCGCGAGTGGCAATCCCGGCACTGCAGGCGCCGCTGGATCTTGTGCCCAAGATCGTCAAGCTTGAACTGAAACTGCCGCAGGGTTTCAAGCGTGCCGGCGCCAGCGTGCAGGTATCGCAGCAAGGCGATGCCGCGGAAGTCACCCGGCTCAACAACCAGTTACCGCTGGATTGATCGCAGACCTCCCCTTGTGGGAGCGACTTTAGTCGCGATGCTCTTGCTCCGGTCTCGAAGCAACAGCATCGCGGCTAAAGCCGCTCCCACATTCAGCGCTCGACGACCTCAATCACCTGCTCAAGCTCATGCCGCTCCCCCGGCTGCAGCTCAATGGCATCAGGCGCCACATTGGTGACTTCCACGCTGAGGTAATGGCGCCAACCCGCGCCGATATCGTCGATCCGGCGAACGGCCTGTTCGCCCGCATTCCACACCACCGCCGAATGACTGCCGCGGGTGCTGATGCGAATGTCGCGGCCCAGGCTCGGGTCGTGCAGCACGTAAGGGCCGCTGGCTCCGGTGTAGATGCGGTCGCTGTATCCCGCTGGCAGCAACTGCCAGTCGCCGTGCTGCACGTGGGCGCGGCCGGCGTCCTTCTTGTCCAGATAGGTCAGCCCGTCCAGGCCGGCGACGGTCACCTTGCGCACGTCGCCGACTTGGAAATAGTTGTGCAGGGCCTGGGTGAACACCACTGGCTTGTCGCCGACATTCTCGGTTGCCAGCGTTTGCGACAGCGTGCGGCCGATGCGCAGCGTCATCGTCAGACGCAAGGGCAAGCCGGCGAGCGTGGGCGGCGCCAGCTTCAGCACAACCGTGCCATCGGCCTCGCGTTGGGCCTCGCGCACGCTCCATGCCGTGGTGCGCACCAGCCCGTGCGACGGCATGTCGCCGGCCTGGCCCATCTTGGCGAAATACGGCCAGCACACCGGCGTGCCGCCACGGATCGGTTCCGGCTGATGTTGGGTCAGCGGCGACAGCCACAACACGTCGGGGCCACCCTTCGGCACGAACGAAAGCAACTGGCCACCGAACACGCTGATGGCGGCGGTGGCGTAGGGCGTGTCCACCAGCCACGCGGGGAAGCCGTGAAACTCGCCGCTGCTGAGGCCCGCTACCCGCACGTCCGGGTCAAGCCTGACCGGCGCCGGCGCGTTGACCAGCTGGCTGTAGCCGTCGGGCAAATGGAACGTGCTCAACGGCGCGGTCTTGTCCGGCTGGGCCGCGAAGGCCGGCGCGGCCAGCAGCAGCCCCAACACGATGGAAGCGCAGATCGATTTCATGCAACGCCACCTCCGATGAAATACCCATGCAGATTGGCAGAAAACCCACTGCCCACGCCCGGCCGAGGCCGGACGTGGGCAGTGGGCTTCCAGGCGAGCTTTACTTGCCCAGCACGCTGCTGACGTAGGCGCGCAGCTTCTCGTCCTTCGCGTTGTCGAAGAACGCCTTCTGGAAACGCTCGCCGCTGACCGCGTGCTTCACCAGCTCCGGGTCGATCGACTTCAGGCCTTCGACCAGATCCTTCGCCGCGCCACGCTTCACCGCCGCCAGGATGCCGGCATTGGTCTGCTGCGACTGGCGCCCCGAGGCCGGGTAGCCCTGGCCACGCTCGCCGTCGAACGCCTTCTCGAAGATGTAGCGCACGTTGATCTCGCCGCCCCAGCCAAAACCCTTGGCGTAGGGCAGGGCCAGCGCGTTGCCGTTGTTGACCTGGGCAAACAGGAACGCGTCGGTGGGCTCGATGCAGTAGCCGCAATACACGCCCGGCCAGGCATTGAGCGACATCATCGCGCCCTGACCGGTGCCGCAACCGCTGACCACGAAGTCGGCCGCGCCGGAGTTCAGCATCAGTGCGCCGCAGATGCCCAGGTGGATGTAGGTGAGGCGATGGTCGTTCTCGCCATCCATGCCCACGTTGAACACCTCGTGGCCCTGGGCCGCGGCCACGCCCTGCAGCTGCTCGAGCACGATCGGGTTCTTGGGAGCCTGGCTGAACTCCATCATCAAGGCGATTTTCATGGGTGACTCCTTTGGTTCAAAAGTGGTGCAGGGGTAAGGGAAGCAGTTTTTCGCTATGGCTCTTGCTCGTCATTCCAGCGCACGCTGGAATCCAGTGACTGCAGTCGCTGCCAAAGCGCTGGATGACCCGTCTTCGGCTGTTGTAAAGCGCCCCCAGCTTTCGCCGGGATGACGGCGTACGGGTTTTCTCAGCGCGCCAGCCAACCGCCATCGACCGGAATCACCGCGCCGTTGACGTAATCGGCGGCGCGGGAGGCAAGGAACACGGCGGTGCCGCCCAGGTCCTCCGGCTTGCCCCAGCGCCCGGCCGGGATGCGGTCGAGGATGGCCTTGCTGCGATCCTCGTCGGCGCGCAACTGGGCGGTGTTGTCGGTGGCCATGTAGCCCGGCGCGATGGCGTTGATATTGACGCCCTTGTCGGCCCACTCGTTGGCCAGCAGGCGGGTGATGCCGGCGATGCCGCTCTTGGAGGCGGTGTAGGAAGGCACCCGCACGCCGCCCTGGAACGACAGCATCGAGGCGATGTTGATGATCTTGCCGCCGCCCTGGGCGATGAAATGCTTGCCCGCGGCCTGGCTCATGAAGAAGGCGGACTTGATGTTGACGTTCATCACGTCGTCCCAATCCTTCTCGCTGAAATCCACCGCGTCCGCGCGACGGATCAGGCCGGCGTTGTTGACCAGGATATCCAGCCGACCCAGGCCCTCGATGGCTTCAGCCACCACGCGGGCGACCGGCTCCACGCTGATCAGGTTGGCGTCGATGTTGACGAACCGGCGCCCCAGCGCCCGCACCTTCTCGCCGGTCTCGTCGGCCGGCACGATGCCGGCGCCGGCAATATCGGCGCCGGCGGCGGCCAGCGCCACCGCAATGCCCTGGCCCAGCCCGGTATTGGCACCGGTTACCAAAGCGACCTTGCCTTCGAGACTGAATGGATTCGTCATGGTGTTCTTCTCTCCGAACGGTGTACGTGGGTTGGGAAGACGGCCGTGGACGACGGTTTTGGTGGTCGACGCGGCCGTGTGCGCACGCGACGGTTTGGGCTTCCGTCATGAGGCGGCTGAGTCTCATTATGCCTATTTTGGTAACCGGTGTCATTTTTCCGGAAAGGGCCGGTCATTCGGGTGCTCAGAGTCCGGAAAGCCGGTGCGTATGAACCGTCCAGACCAAGGATGAAAGCGCAGGCTGCTTCCTTCCTCCGCTCGCGGGGGAAGGTGCCGAAGGCGGATGGGTGCGCGCGGCAAAGCCGCGCTGCTGTTGGCTTTTCCACGCCAATCGAAGAGCGCGTTCTATATGTCACGCGTTCGGTGTGCTGGCCCCCTTCCGCCCTTCGGGCAGCTTCGCTGCTCAAGATGGCAGTCCTGCCATCTTGTCCCCGCGGGCGGGGGAAGGAAGCGCGGAGCCCTAACGCTGCGGTGGCTGGCAGGAGTCGCGAACCACCACATGCGGCCGCACGCTGGCGGAAGCCAGCGGCCCCTGGCCTTCGGGCTGGAGCAGCATGGCGGCCGCTGTACGCCCGGTGTCACGCGTGTTGCGGCGAACCGAGGTCAGTGACGGTGACAGGCGCGAGGCCAGCGAGCTGTCGTCGTAGCCGATCACCGACAGTTCGCGCGGAATGTCGATACCGGCGCGCAGGGCCACCTTGTACACACCCGCGGCCATTTCGTCGTTGCCGGTGAAGATGGCGGTGGGGCGGCGGTCGCCCAGCAGCAGCTTTTCGGCCGCCGCCAGGCCCGATTCGAACGTGTAACCGGCTTCGACAATGCGGTCGTCCGGCAGCGTGATGCCGCGCTTGCGCAAGGCGTCGAGGAAGCCGGCGGAGCGCTCCAGTGTGGAGCGGTAGGCCACGGGGCCGGTGATCAGGGCCACGTCGCGGTGGCCCAGTGACAGCAGGTAGTCCGCCGCTTCCGCCGCGCCGTCGCGGTCGTGGGTGATCACCATCTGCGAGGTTTCGTCCATCGGCACGGCGGCGATGCGCACGTAACGGCAGCCGATGTCCTTGAGCATCTCGACCAGCGCCTGGTCTTCCGAGGCGCGCGGCACCAGGATCACGCCGTGCAGCTTGTGCTGCTGCGCAAACCGGCGCACGCCTTCGATGTAATCAGCGCTGCGGGAATCGCAGGGGTGCACCACCAGCTCGAAGCTGGACCCGCGCAGCGCGTCGAGCGCGCCGTACTGCATGTCCACCACGTATTGGGCGGTGGGGTTGTCGTACACCATGCCGATCAGGAACGAGCGCCGAAACGCCAGCCCGCGCGCCAGCGGGTCGGGCGCGTAACCGACTTCGCGCATCAACGCCTCGACCTTGTCGCGGGTGTCTTTGCGCACCAGCGGCGAGTTGTTGATGATGCGCGAGACGGTTTTCTTGGAAACGCCCGACAGCCGTGCGATGTCGTTGATCGTCACGGTTTTGGAATCGGCCTTCTTGCTCAAGGGAATCCTTTGGAATCCTTCTGCGCGGGCCTTCGACCATCGGGTTTCAGTCCAGCGCGCGGTAACGGAAATGGTGGAATGTCACAGCCCCGGTTCCGGCCGCATAGATCGCCGGTTTCAGGGCCAGGAAGCCACCGGCCACATTGTGATGGTAACCCGAGACGTCCATTTGCACGGGATACTTCTGCCAGTGCTTGCCATCCTGCGAAGTGTGCACGGTCAGGATGTTGCGGTTGTTGGTGACCCGCAACCACAGTTTTCCACCCGTGCGGCTGGGCGGCAGTGACGCGGGACGGTCCTCGCCGTAGCGGTGCAGGATGAACTGCTCGCCGTTGCTGCCCACGCCGGCATACAGGCGGTCGCTGTAGAACAGCAGCGCGCCGCCGATGGCGCCGGGGGCGATATCCATCTCTACCTCGAACTCGTAGGCGCGGTCGCCGGCGATGACCGTCAGCGGCGAGCTGTCGCGGGGGGAATGGCCCTTGCCCTGCACGGTGAGGTCGCCGTCCTTGAACGACAGGCGCCTGTATTCGTCCGGGCCGGGCTTGAAGAATGCCCACTGCGGGCCGAGCTTGTCGCCGCTGAAACCATCCGACAGCGCCATGCCATGCGGCAGCGCCGCGCCGGCCGGTTTGGCCAGCGGCTGGCCCAGGTCGCCGCCCTTGGCCACGAACCAGCCGTCGGCCGTCCACGCGATCGGGTCCAACAGCATCTGCCGGCCCAGCGTGTAATAGCCGTTTTCGTAGCCGTGGTAGACCATCCAGTCGCGCCCGTCGATGCCTTCCACGATGGTGGCGTGACCGCGCGACCACCACGGCTCGTCGCGGCTGGCGGTGCGCACGATGGGGTTGTACGGCGAGTTCTGCCACGGCCCGTGGATGGAGCGCGAGCGCGCGCTGATCACCATGTGCCCGGTCGGCGGGCCGGCGGTGCCGCCCACCGCGGTGGTCATGTAGAACCAGCCGTCGTGCTTGCTGATCTTGGGGCCTTCCTGCGAATAGCTCTCCACGTCCCAGCTTTCCGGGTAATGCCAGCCGTCGTAGACGTGTTTGGGTGTGCCGACCACGCTGAGGCCGTCGTCGGCCAGTTGCACGTAGTCACCGCCGGACAGGAACAGGTAGCGCTTGCCGTCCTCGCCCACGGCGTGGCCGGGGTCGATGTGGCGGGGCAGGCCCAGGCTCACCGGCTCGCTCCAGGGCCCGCTGATGGCGTCGGCCCAGACCACGTAATTGCCGCGCTTTTCCGCGGTGCGCGCCGCGAAGTAGATGTAGTAGCGGCCCTTGTACTTGACCAGGTCCGGCGCCCAGATCGCGCCCACGTCGGTGCGGATCGCATGCGCCAGCGGCTGCCAGTTCACCAGGTCGCGCGAATGCCAGATCGGCAGGCCCGGGTAGGCGTCGAACGAGGACAGCGTGAGGTAGTAATCCTTGCCGTCCTTGAGCACGGACGGATCGGGGTGGTCGCCGGACAGCACCGGGTTGAGGAAGCGGCCATCGCCCAGGTCGGCCATGCGCTGGTGCTCGATGCCGCGCTTCCAGGGCTGCGCGGCGTCGGCGGCCAGCGCCGGGCCGGCCATCACCATGCAGGCGGCCAGCATCAGCAACCGCCTGCACGTCGTATCAAAAAGCCGTCCGTGGCTGGGGAGTAACCGGGTGATCGATCGTGGAGTCATGGGGTACTCGCTTGTCAGTGCCGCATCAGCGCCGGCAGCCACAGCGACAGCTGCGGGAAGAAGGTCACCACCAGCAGGCCGGCCACGGCCGCCAGCCAGAACGGCCAGATCGTCTTCATCGATTCGGCGATGCTGATCTTGCCGATGGCGGTGCCGATGAACAGCACCGAGCCCACCGGCGGCGTCACCAGGCCGATGCCGCCGCTGATCACCAGCACCATCGCGAAGTGCACCGGGTCGATGCCGTACGCCTTCACCACGGGCAGGAAGATCGGCGTGCAGATCAGGATCATCGGCGCCAGATCCATGAACGTGCCCAGGATCAGCAGCAGCACCACGATCATCAGCAGCACCGTGGTCTGGTCGTGGGCGATCATGCCCAGGAAGTTCACCATCGCCACCGGCACTTCAAGATAGGCCAGCAACCAGCCGAACACCGCCGCCGTTGCGATCACGAACAGGATCACGCCGGTGCCCTGCGCCGCATGGATTACGGTGTCGAGGAAGCCGC
This sequence comes from Rhodanobacter ginsenosidimutans, assembly GCF_042655685.1. Classification (NCBI taxonomy): domain Bacteria; kingdom Pseudomonadati; phylum Pseudomonadota; class Gammaproteobacteria; order Lysobacterales; family Rhodanobacteraceae; genus Rhodanobacter; species Rhodanobacter ginsenosidimutans. Next base: position 357,675 of record NZ_JBHSMM010000001.1, read on the forward strand.
GCAAACTGAAATTGCGGTACAGCACGCCGGTGACGAACAACGCGTAGACCACCGCGATCGCCGCCGACTCCACCGCCGTGAAAATGCCGGCGCGGATACCGATGAAGATCAGGGCCACCAGCCCCAGCCCGGGCAGCGCCGCGATCAGCAGTTTTGCCACCTTGCGAAATCCGGGGAACGCTTCCACGCCGTAGCCGCGCCGACGCGCCACGCAATAGCCGGTCACCATCAGCACCACGGTCATCAGCAGCGCGGGCAGGATGCCGGCGGCGAACAGGTCGGTGATGGAGATGCTGCCGCCGGCGGCGGCCGAGAACAGGATCAGGTTGTGCGAGGGCGGCACCACCAGCGCCACCAGCGCCGCCGTGATGCTGACGTTGACCGCGAAATCCCGGTCGTAACCGCGCTTGACCATCTGGGGAATCATGGTGCCGCCCACCGCCGACACATCGGCGATGGCCGAGCCGGAGACGCCGCCGAAAAACAGCGAGGACAGGATCGACACCTGGCCCAGGCCCCCGCGCAGGCGCCCCACCAGCGACGCGGCGAACGCGATCAGGCGCTCCGAGATGCCGCCGCGCATCATGATCTCGCCCGCGAAAATGAACAGCGGAATGGCCACCAGCGATGCGGTACCGATACCGGCGCCGATCTGCTGCACCAGCACCACCGCCGGCAGATCCAGGTACCACAGCGTGGCCAGCGCCGCCGCGGCCAGCGAGAAAGCCACCGGCACGCCCAGCACCAGCAGCACACCGAAGACGATGAAAAGAATCGCGATGCCCATGGCTCAGTGGCCCCCTTCAATGGTCGTGGGGCGCAAGGCCAGCACCAGGCGATTGATCGCGAACACCAGCATCAGCGCGCCGCCGATGCTCAGCGGCAGGTAGTTGATGCTCTGCGGGAAATCCGCGCCGGCCGTCTTGATGTGCACGCCATCCATCCACAGCATCCAGCCCCACCAGGCCAGCACGGCGCCGATGGTGGCGACCACGATCTCCACCACCACTTCCAGCGCGCACTTCAGCCGTGGGCCGAGCTGACCGGCCAGCAGAAAAAAGCCGAAATGCCGGTTGCTGTGCACCGCCGCAGCGGCGCCCAAGCTCATCGCCGTGCTCAGCAGCAGGATCGTCAATGGCTCGGTCCAGCCCGGCGAATCGTTGATGACGTAGCGGGCAAACACCTGCCAGCCCTGCACGGCCACCAGGCCCAGCATGGCGAACGCGGCGATGTGGATGGCGATGCGCGCAAGCACTTCCAGCCATCGCTGGGGGCCAGTCACGATCGTGCGGTCGTCGGTCTCGGACATCGATGCCATCCCCTCAGGTGAATTCACGGATACGGCGATAGATCTCGGCGACATCCGGCTGTTGCAGGTATTTCTGCAGCAGCGGGGCGGCCGCCGTGCGGAACGCGACCATGTCCACCGCGTTCGCCTTCACCCCGTGCGCCAGCACCGTCTGCCGCGCCTTGCCCTCGGTGGCATCCCACTGCTGGCGCATCACGGTGACCGAGCGGCGACCCAGATCCAGCAGTAACTCGCGATCGGACGGCGTCAGCTTCTCGAAATTGCGGCGCGACATCAGCAGGATGTCCGGCGCGTAGGAGTGCTCGGTTTCGGACCAGTAGCGCGCCGACTCGTAGTGGCGGCTGGACTGGAAGCTCAGCATGTTGTTCTCGGCGCCGTCGATCATGTGCGTCTCCAGCCCGGAGAACGTGTCGCCCAGCGACATCGGCGTGGGGTTGGCGCCGAACATGCGGATCAGCTCCAGGAAAATGTCCGAGCGGGCCACGCGCAGCTTCAGGCCGTGCAGGTCGTGCGGTTCCACGATCGGGTGCTTGGTGTTGTAGAAGTTGCGCGTGCCCGAGTCGTAGATGGCCAGGCCGATCAGGTCGCGGCTTTCGAAACCGCGCAGCACGGCCGCGGCGACACCGCCGTCCAGCGCGTGGCGCATGTGCGCCACCGAATCGAAAACGTAGGGCAGGCACAGCGCCTGGGTCAGCGGAAAGGCGTTGTTCAAGGCGCCCGAATACACGCGGGTGATGTCGATGGCGCCGAAGCGCGCCATGTCGATCGCCTCGGACTCACGGCCGAGCTGGCCGGAGTGGTACATGCGCAAGCGCAGGCGGCCGTCGGTCTGCCGCTCCAGTTCCTTGCCGATCCAGTCGACCGCGGTCACGGTGGGGTAGTTGGCGACATGCACATCCGACGCGGTCAGCAGGTGGCCGCCGGCACTGTCCTTGCCACCCATGCCGGTCGAGACGCCGTTGGAACAGGCGGCCAGGGCGGAGGCGGCCAGCGTGCCCAGGCCGGCACCGAGAAAACCGCGACGTGTAATCATTTGCCCCTCCCCTGCATGATCAAGTTTCCTCAGCCCGCGGGGCTGGGCGTGGCCCGACAGACGATCTTGGCACTGCCGAAATCGATCAGCGCCAGCTGGCCCACGTCGATGTCATGAATGCCGGTGGCGTTGCCGGTGGCGATCAGGTCACCCTTTTTCAGCGGCCGGCCGCGCAGGGCGGAGCGACGCAGGGCGAAGGCGAATGCACCGCGCAATCCACCCGGCAGGTTGGCCGCGCCGCCGGTGCCCACCACCACACCGTCGATTTCGGTGCGCGCGGTGAGCTTTGATTCGTCGCACGTCGTCCAGTGGTCGATTTCCGGCCCCAGCACCAGGCCGTTGTTGTTGCCGAAATCGGATACCACCACGCGCGGGCCCAGTTTGTTGATCGTGGCCAGCGGGCTGCTGGCCACTTCCACGCCGACATGCAGCCGGGTGGGCAACAGTCCTGCTTCCTCGGGCGTCCAGTCCAGCTTGTCGGCCGGCGCATCCGCTTCCAGCTGCAGCACGTACTCCGCTTCCACCGCGGCAAAACCACCCGCGCCGGAAAACACCGGGATATCCACGATGGCACCGGTAGCATTCCAGAGATTGCGGCGAAATATGGGGCCCAGCAGGCGTTCGTCGCCGGAAACATCGCGTCGATCGGCGGCGATGTAACCTATTTTCCAGCCCACCACCGCGTCGTCCCACTGCGCGATGGCCAGGTCCTGCACCTGATAGGCGCTGACCAGATCCGGCGGAATCTCGCCGGGGAAATCCGGCAGTGATCGACCGGCGCGCCGCGCTTCCACGAATCGGTGGGCAATGTCTTCCCATGCGGAAACGGTCGCGTTCCGGTGACCTTGCTCGTTGCTCAAGTGACTCTCCTGATAGTTGCTGCACTGCCCATCGACAATACGGTGATTGCTATATATGGTCAACCGGTGTCATCTGGCAATAGGCAGTGCACAAAATTCGCCCATCCCGCTCACCACGGAGCCGCACATGTCCCCATCGCATCGGCGCAAGCGACTGTTTGTCATGGCATTGACGCTGTTTCTCTTTTTTTTCGCCCCGCTGGCGGCGGCCACCGCCGACGGTGAGCCGGCGCCCGGCTCGGCCGACCGGATCAGCCTGTGGCCGGCCGGATTGGCACCGGGAGACAAAGCGCTCGACCAACCACTGCAGCTCGTCGAGCGCAGCGCCGATCCGGCCCTGCCGGATCGCTACGTCACCCACGTCAGCGAGCCGTATCTGGTCGTCTATCGTCCGGCCCGGCCCAACGGTGTCGGCTTGCTGGTCACGCCGGGCGGTGGCTACAAGCGGGTGGTGCTGGACAAGGAGGGTTCGGCGATGGTGCCGGCCTTCGTCGAGCAGGGCGGCGTGACCTTGTTCGTGCTGCGCTACCGCCTGCCCGGCGAAGGCCGCGCCGACCGCGAGGCGGCGCTGGCCGATGCGCAGCGCGCGCTGCGCCTGATCCGCAGCCGCGCCGCGCAGTGGCAGCTCGACCCGCATCGCATCGGTGTGATGGGCTTTTCCGCCGGCGGCCATCTGGCCGCGCGGCTGGGCACCGGTTTCGACAAGGCGGTCTACCCGGCCACCGATGCCATCGACAAGGTCAGTGCGCGACCGGATTTCGAACTGCTGATCTATCCGGTGATCGACATGGCCGGGCCGGACACGCATGGCGGTTCGCGGGATCGGCTGCTGGGTCCCCACCCTGATGCGCAGCTGTTGCGCCAGTATTCGATGCAATACCAGGTGCGACCCGACACGCCGCCCACCTTCCTGGTCCACGCGCAGGACGATCCAGCCGTGCCGGTAGGCAACGCGCTGCAGTTCTACCGTGCCCTTTTGACTGCGGGAGTGCCCGCCGAGATGCACCTGTTTCCCCACGGCGGCCACGGTTTCGGTGTGCGCGGCACGCACGGCCTGACCACCGCCGCCTGGCCGCGGCTGGCACTGGACTGGATCGCCACGCAACCCGGGAAGGCTTCGCCATGAGCGCTGAAGAGATGGACCCGCAACGCCGCCACTTCCTGCGCGCCGGCGCCTTCGGCTCGCTGGCCGTCGCCTTGCCCGCCGTGGCCATGGCCGGTTCGGTCAGCAACAAATCCAGCCCGATCGCCCGCCTGCGCAGTGGCCGCGTCGCAGGGCAGCTGGAGCAGGGCATCCACGTATTTCGCGGCATTCCCTACGGTGCCGACACGGCGCCGCGCCGGTTCCAGCGCGCCGTGCAGGAGTTGCCGTGGCGCGGCGTGCGCGATGCGTTCGATTACGGCCCTGCCGCGCCGCAAACCAGCGGCGAAGGTCCGGGCAGCGAGGATTGCCTCTATCTCAACGTGTGGACGCCCGCACTGCGCGACGGCGGCAAGCGGCCGGTGCTGGTCTATATCCACGGCGGCGCCTTCAGCAACGGCTCTGGCAGCAGCCCGCTCTACGACGGCACCCACCTCAGCCAGCGCGGCGACGTGGTGGTGATCACGCTGAACCACCGGCTCAACCTGTTCGGCTATCTGTACCTGGCCCAGCTCGGCGGTGAGGCGTTCGCCGACTCCGGCAACGTGGGCCAGCTCGACCTGATCCAGGCCTTGCAGTGGGTGCAGCAGCACGCCGCCGAATTCGGTGGCGATGCGGGCAATGTCACCGTATTCGGCCAATCCGGCGGCGGCGCCAAGATCGCCACCTTGATGGCGATGCCGGAAGCGAAGGGCCTGTTCCATCGCGCCTGGACCATGAGCGGCCAGCAGGTCACCGCCGCCGGGCCGCGGGCCGCCAGCCAGCGCGCGCAACTGGTGCTGGATCACTTCCACGTCGACGCCGACGCCTTGCGCCGCATGCCGCTGGAAAAACTGCTGCAGGCGATGAAGATCCACGACCCCTCGCGCATGGAAAGCACCAACCTGTACCTCGGCCCGGTACTGGATTCGCATGCGCTGCCGTCGCACCCGTTCTGGCCGCAGGCACCGGCGCAATCGGCTTGCATCCCCATGGTCATCGGCAACACCCACGACGAAACTCGCGCCTTCCTGGGCCACGACCCGGCCAACTTCAATCTGACTTGGGACGACCTGCCGGCCAAGCTGGAAAAACAGCAATACGTGGACCTGCTGCCGTCCGTGGTGATCGCCGAATACCGCCGCCTGTACCCCGACTACACACCGTCGGACGTGTTCTTCGCCGCCACCACCGCCGGCCGCTCCTGGCGCGGCGCCGTCGAGGAACTGGAAGCCCGCGCGCGGCAGGGCGCACCCACCTGGGCGTACGAGCTGGACTGGTACGACCGCCATGGCGACGCCGCCAAACTGCGCGCCTTCCACACCCTCGACATCCCGCTGGTTTTCCACAACCCGCAGCAACCGGGCTCACGCACCGGCCGCAGCGAGGACGCCACACGCATGGCCGACGCGATGAGCGACGCCCTGCTGGCACTGGCCCGCCACGGCAACCCCAACCACAAGGGCCTGCCGCACTGGGACGGCTATTCGCTGGCGCGTAGGCAAACCATGCTGTTCGACGCCGATATCCGTCAGGCCGACGACCCCCGCGGCGCCGAACGCCGCCTCTACGCCCAGGTCCCCTTCATCCAGCGCGGCACGTTCTGAAGCCGTCCCTTCCCCGCTCGCGGGGGAAGCAAGCGTTGGTTGCCGCGCGAAATGTTCCTTCCCCCCGCTTGCGGGAGAAGGTGCCCGAAGGGCGGAAGAGGGCGCTTTTGATCCGGGCTTTCCCGCAGGAACGAAAAGCCCCCTCAGCCCTCCGGGCAGCTCCCCCGCGCAGCGGGGAGCAACAGCGTCGTCACAACGGGCTGGCAATACGCGCCGCCGTCGCCTCATCCGGCCGCGCCACCAGCGCGCCGGTGCGCATCAAACTGACGCTGTAATGGCCCTCATCCACCAGTGGCAGATACGCGCCGCTGCCAAAGACGGTATCCACCTCGGGCAGCCATTGCGGATAGCTGCGCTTGAGGTTCAGCAGATCGAAACCGTCGGTCGAACGAAAGCTGATCACCGTGCGCGGTGCGGTGGCTTCCTGCTCCGGGTCGTCGTAGCGGCCGGACAGGCGATCGAGCCGGTACAGCGGCGGCAGGCCGCTCAGCAGCGCCGGCAGTTTCCACTTCAGCACCACCGCCTCCACCCGCCAGTCGTCCCCGGCCAACTGCACCTGCCGCGTGCTGCCGTCGGGCCAGCTCAAGGTGAGCGCCCAGCGCTGCGGCGACAGGATGCGCGCGTCGATATCCACCACCGGGCTTTCCTGCGCCAGCAGCCGGTAGCCGCGCAGCGCGTAACCCATGCCGCCGAGCACCACGGTCAGCGCGAAGAACAGCAGGCACAGCAGCGCTCGCCCGCTGGCCGCGAACGGCTGGCCACCGTGCAATCGCTGGCGCACCATCACCAGTTGCACCAGCGTGGCCAGCGCAAAAAGCGCCGCCAGCACCAGCAGCACGGTTGTCGGCAGGCGCAGCCATGTGCTCCATTCCATCGTGGTTCCTCGTTGCGCGTGATGCGCGAATGCAGTCGCGCATGATAACGGCAGCAGGATGAAGGCAGCGGGCAGGCGCCGCGGGCGGCTCGCTATACTGCGGCGAGTCTGGCGCCGTGGCGCCTCCACCGCCCTCCGGATACCGAACATGCGCCGATCCCTCCTGCTGCTACCCGTCTGCCTCGCCGTCGCCGCGCTTGCCGGCTGCGGCTTGAAGGGTCCACTGGTGATGCCGCCGGCCAAGCCGGCCAGCGCACCGGCGCCCGCGGCGGCGAGCAGTGCACTGCCCGCGCCCGCGCCGGCTGGGGCTGCCATGCCATCTACGCCAGCGGGCACGGCTACGCTTCCCGCCACCGAGCTTTGAGCACAGTCATGTCTCTGGCGTTTTCCAAGATGCACGGCATCGGCAATGACTTCGTGGTGCTGGATTGCCGCCAGCAGCCGTTCGCGCTGGACGTGGCGCAGATCCGCGCGCTGGCCGACCGCCACACCGGCGTGGGCTTCGACCAGTTGCTCAGCGTGGAACCGGCGCGTGACCCCTCGTGCGCGTTCTACTACGGCATCTGGAACGCCGACGGCACGCCCTCGGGCCAGTGCGGCAACGGCGTGCGCTGCGTGGCGGCATGGCTGCATCGCGCCGGCGCGCTGGCGCTGGGCGAGGATGTGCGCATTGAAAGCCCCTCCGGCGCGGTCACCATCCGCGTGCTCGATCCGCACCGCGTCACCGTGGACATGGGCGAGCCGCAGTTCGATCCGGCGCGGCTGCCGTTCCAGGCCGATGGCGTCGCCGCCGATTACGTCATCGACGCCGATGGCGAGGCGCTGCGCATCGGCGCGGTGTCGATGGGCAACCCGCACGCCGTGATTCCGGTGCCCGACCTGCACGCGCCCGCGCTGGAGCGCATCGGCCCGGCGTTGTCCGTCCACTCGCGCTTTGCCGAAGGCGTCAACGCCGGTTTCGTGCAATCGGTCGATCGCGGCCATCTGCGCCTGCGCGTGCACGAGCGCGGCGCCGGCTGGACGCTGGCCTGCGGCACCGGCGCCTGCGCCGCCATGGCGGTGCTGCGTGCGCGCGGCGAGGTCGACGAGTCGGTGACGGTGGAACTGCCCGGCGGCGCGCTGCAGATCGACTGGGCCGGCCCTGGCCAGCCCCTGTGGATGACCGGCCCGGCCGCGTTCGTGTTCGAAGGCGAATGGCTGGCCGTCGACGCCATCCATTGAAGCGCGGCGGCGTCCATCGCACACTGGCCGTTCGCTGGCGGATCGTTTCTGCCGTCACCCGTAGCCCCGAGGATCACCGCGCATGACCGAAACGCTGCTCGACGACGCCACCCAGGGCCGCGTGGTCGCTGCCTACCTGAAAAGCCACCCGCAGTTCCTCAGCGACTACCCCGAGCTGGCCGCGCAACTCACCATGCCGCACGAAAAAGGCGCGGTGGCGTCGCTGGCGATGTATCAGTTGCAGAGCCTGCGCGACAAGAACGCGGAGCTGGAGCGGCGACTGGCCGACCTTATCGCCATCGCCGCCGACAATGAAAAGCTGATGGAGCGCGTGCATGCGCTCACCGTGGCGCTGCTGCGCGCCAACACGGTGGAAGTCACCGCGCGCAGCGTGGTGGCCAAGCTCAGTGCCGATTTCCACACTGACCAGGTGCGCCTGCTGCTGTTCGGCAACCAGCCGGAACTGCCGCGGGCGGCGTGGTTGCAGCAAATTCCCGGCGGCGCCGCCGAGCTGCCGGAGTTCGCCGATTTCCTGCAACAGCACGAGCCCGTTTCCGGCCGCCTGTCGCCGCAGAAACTGGAGCGGCTGTTCGGCGATGACGCCGACCACGTGCACTCCGCCGCCGTGATGCGGCTGGACCACACCGGCATGCTGGCCATCGGCAGCAAGGACCCGGACCGCTTCCAGCCCGGCATGGGCACGCTGTTCCTGAAGATGATCGCCGCCACCGTCACCGCCGCCCTGGCGCGCGCACGGGACGTTGCCTGAGAGCTTGTGAAAAAGCCGCCCGCCTACTGCGACCGCCGCCGAACGCCCGTGTCGGCGGTGCGCGGCTGGCAAATCCGGGTCATTTGGTTCACCAAACTCCCCGGATTTGCCACCCCCGCACCTTGTCACGGGCGCCCGGCGACGCTCTCGCTACGGCGGTCGGATTTTTCACAACCTCTGAGCCGGCAATGAGCCCCGCCAGCCAGGTCGATGCGTGGCTGCAACGCCTGGCCAACGAGCGCCAGGCGTCCGCGCACACGGTCGACGCCTACCGCCGTGACCTGGCCAAGCTGTTGCGCTTCATGGAGGCACAGGGCGTGGCCACGTTCGATGCGCTTGATCCCAACCGCATGCGCGCGTTCATTGCCACCGAGCACCGCGCGGGCCTCGCTGCGAAAAGCCTGCAGCGGCTGCTGTCCTCCTGCCGCAGCCTGTTCCGCCAACTGATCCGCGAAGGCGCGCTGGCGCATGACCCGCTGGCCGGCGTGCGCGGCCCCAAGGTGCGCCGCAAACTGCCGCAAGTGCTGGACGTGGACGAAGCCGGCGCGCTGGTGGAAACCGACAGCGGCGGCAAGCTGGCCGTGCGCGACCGCGCCATGCTGGAGCTGTTCTATTCCAGCGGCCTGCGCCTGTCCGAGCTGGTCAACCTGCGCTGGATCGACCTGGACCTCGACGGCGGCGAAGTACGCGTACTGGGCAAGGGCAGCAAGACCCGCGTGGTGCCCGTCGGCCGCCCAGCCATCACCGCGCTGCGTGCGCTGGGCGCCGCCGAAGGCATGCAGCCGGACAGCGCCATCTTCCGCGGCCGCGGCGGCGCCCCCATCAATCCCCGCACCGTGCAGCTGCGCATGAACAAACTGGCGATGGACCTGCCCAAACACGTCCATCCCCACCTGCTGCGCCACACCTTCGCCAGCCACATGCTGGAATCCTCCGGCGACCTCCGTGCCGTGCAGGAACTGCTCGGTCACGCCGACATCGCCACCACCCAGATCTACACGCACCTGGATTTCCAGCATCTGGCGAAGGTGTACGACGCCGCGCATCCGAGGGCGAAGCGGAAGCCGTAACAGCGCCGCGCCAAGAGCAAAGGGGAAGTCGCAAACGGCGGTGCGTCAGTACCACAAAAAAACCGGAATCCCCTCTCCCCTGCGGGGAGAGGGCAGGGAGAGGGGGACACGCCGCGGGGAGGTTCCCAACGAAGCCGCCCACGCCGCCATAAAGCCTCTTCCTTTTCACTCCCCCCGCAAGCACCGCCCCTCTCCTGTGTCCTCTCCCCAATGGGGAGAGGAGATCACGGCGACTTCGGGCTTTCCCGTTTGTCGATGACGCCAGGACAAGCCTCCTGCCAAACCTCAGCGACACAAAGACACCGTAATACCCTCTCCCCTGCGGGGAGAGGGCAGGGGAGAGGGGGCGCATGCCGCGGGGAACTTCCAACAAAGCCGCTCCTGCAAACAGAGGGCCAGAACGCCCCTCCAACATTGAACCCCACTCCCCAAGTCCCCATCTCATCGAGCCAAGCCAATGAGTTGCGGAGCCCCCATGGAATCGTTCCACGCCACCACCATCGTCTGCGTTCGCCGCGGAGGGCGCGTCGTCATCGGCAGCGACGGCCAGGTCACCCTGGGCAATACGGTGATGAAAGGCAACGCGCGCAAGGTACGCCGCCTCGGCAAGACTGGCGACGTGGTAGCTGGGTTCGCCGGCGCCACCGCCGACGCCTTCACCCTGTTCGAACTGTTCGAGCAAAAGCTCGAAAAGCACAACAACAACCTCACCCGCGCCGCCGTGGAAATGGCCAAGGAATGGCGCACCGATCGCCGCTTCGGCAAGCTCGAGGCGATGCTGGCGGTGGCCGACAAGGAGACCTCCCTGCTGATCTCCGGCAACGGCGACGTGGTGGAACCCGAACACGGCCTCATCGCCATCGGCTCCGGCGGCCCGTTCGCCCAATCAGCCGCCATGGCCCTGCTGGAAAACACCGAACTCGACGCCCGCACCATCGTCGAAAAGGCGCTGAAGATCGCCGGCGACATCTGCATCTATACCAATCACAACGTGTCGATCGAAGAGCTGTGAATCGGGAATGGGGAATCGGGAATGGTCAGAGCACCAGCGCCCGGTAACCCATGCCGTTCCGATTCCCGATTCCCTACTCCCCATTCCCGGCGAAGCCCCATGTCCGAATTGACCCCCCGCGAAATCGTCAACGAACTCGACCGCTACATCATCGGCCAGCAGGACGCCAAGCGCGCCGTGGCGATTGCGCTGCGCAGCCGCTGGCGGCGCATGCAGCTCGAGCCGGACATGCGCAACGAGGTCACGCCGAAAAACATCCTGATGATCGGCCCCACCGGCGTGGGCAAGACCGAGATCGCGCGGCGCCTGGCCACGCTGGCCAACGCGCCGTTCGTGAAGGTGGAGGCCACCAAGTTCACCGAGGTTGGCTACGTGGGCAAGGATGTGGAATCGATCATCCGCGACCTGGCCGACGTGGCCTACAAGCTCACCCGCGAGCAGGCGGTCAAACGCGTGCGCACGCAAGCGGAGGACCGGGCCGAAGACCGCATCCTCGACGCGCTGCTGCCGCGCCGCCAGGCCCAGCCCACCGACTGGAGCCACGATGCCGCCGCCGCGCCCGCCATCGACAGTGACACCCGCCAGAAACTGCGCAAGCAGTTGCGCGAAGGCGCGCTGGACGAACGCGAGATCGAGCTGGATTTCGCCATGAACGTGGGCGTGGAAATCATGTCGCCGCCGGGCATGGAGGAGATGGGCTCGCAACTGCGCCAGATGTTCCAGAACCTGGGCGGCGCCAAGACCCAGAGCCGCAAGCTGCCCATCAAGACCGCGCGCCCGCTGCTGATCGACGAAGAGGCCGGCAAGCTGCTCAACGACGAGGAGCTGCGCGCGCAGGCGATGGAGGCGGCCGAGCAGAACGGCATCGTCTTCATCGACGAGATCGACAAGGTGGCCCAGCGCGGCGACCACGGCCATGCCGGCGTCAGCCGCGAAGGCGTGCAGCGCGACCTGCTGCCGCTGGTCGAAGGCTCCACCGTGTCCACCAAGTACGGCCCGATCAAGACCGATCACATGCTGTTCATCGCCTCCGGCGCGTTCTCGCTGGCCAAGCCGTCCGACCTGATCCCCGAGCTGCAGGGCCGCCTGCCGATCCGGGTGGAACTGAACGCGCTCAGCGTGGACGACTTCAAGCGCATCCTGCGCGAGCCGCACAACGCGCTTACCAAGCAATACGTGGCGCTGCTGGGCACCGAAGGCGTGGGGCTGGAATTCACCGACTCCGGCATCGACCGGCTGGCCGAGGTGGCGTTCCAGGTCAACGAGCGCACCGAGAACATCGGCGCCCGCCGCCTGCACACCGTGATGGAGCGCCTGCTGGAGAAAATCTCCTACGAGGCCGCGGACAAGTCCGGTGAAAACTACCGTATCGACGCCGAACACGTAGACAAAAGCCTCGAAAGTCTCGCCCAGGACGAGGATCTCAGCCGCTACATCCTTTAAACAAGCCCAAGGGCCCGCTCTGTTAAAATGACCGTCATGAACAGCAACATCATTGAACTCAAGAGCACCGGCCAGCGCGCCCAGCTGCGCGAAGCGCAAGAAAAGCAAACCCTCGTGCGGCTATGGCGCGAGGAGCTGGAGCACGGCAGCTTCTGCGGTTACGTGGGCGGCGTTGGCCGCGAGTTCTTCCTGCTGTGGGTGGTCGGCGACGGCATCACCTACGACGGCATGTACATCATGCGTCACCGCGACATCTCCGAGCTGGAAGCCCCCGACAAGCACCACGCCTTCTTCGAGAAAGCCCTGGCGCTGAAACACATCCTGCCGCGCCCCCCGCGCGGCTTCCCGCTCGACAACATCCGCGACGTCGTCCAGGCCGCCGGCGCCCAGTCGCCGGTCATCGGCGTCCACGTCGACAGCGAAGACGAAGCCGAAGTCTGCTACATCGGCCGCCTCGTCGCCGTCGAGGAAGACGGCTTCACCATGCAGGAAGTCAGCCCCGACGCCGAGTGGATGCGCGAGGCGTCGTTCTTCGCGTGGGATGAGGTTTCGACCATCAGCATCGAGGATGGCTACGCGATGTCGCTGCTGGCTGTGGCCGGGCCGGCGCCGGCGCTGCTGGAAGGCGATAGCGGCGTTTCGGAGCTGCCCACACGGCAGTGACTGGGTGGTCGTTTGAACCACGGCGCGGCTTGGGTCTGAGCGGTCGCGCGGATCATTGAAAGGTAACGACAACCTGAGGGCTATTCGCGCGCTCTGGTGGAGTCGTTGTGGGCGGAGGTTGGTGTTTAGCGAAAGCGGCTTGTAGGTGCGCAACGGCGCTAGACTGGGGACTCGGGGTGAGTTGACGGTTCTCTGTTGCAGCCGCCCAAACAGATGGTGCGCCGGAATAGGCTGCCGCGATGGGCTGCAGGATTACATTGAAATTTTAAATCTACTTGGCGTTAGCTCGTTATCGGGGGCCCCGTGTCATTTGTAAAGCCGAAATATTCGAAGAAACAGATCAATCGGGCAGGAGATATTCTGATCGCAGACCAAGTTTCTCCGAACGAACACAACTTTGCTGATGAAGTGCTTGCTAACTACCGTGCAGCACACGGGTATCCAATCAATACCTTCCAAGCCACATTACGCGCCAAACTTAAGAGCATTGATGACAAGGCCATCGTTGCACAACGACTCAAACGAACTCCATCTATCGTCCTGAAGCTCAAGCGTTTCGATGGAATGAAGCTTGCAAGAATGCAAGATATCGGAGGTTTGCGGGCGATCGTTTCATCGGTCGCTCGGGTTCGAAAACTCGAAACTTCCTATAGAATTTCAAAGTTTCAACATGAGCTTGTCTCTTCAAAAGATTACCTCCTTGAGCCAAAATTCGACGGGTACCGCGGCATCCATTTGATTTATAAGTACTCAAACCCAAATGCTCCCGACTACGACGGGCTATCCCTTGAGCTGCAGATCCGAACTCGATTGCAGCATGCTTGGGCAACTGCTGTCGAAACAATGGGCACATTTCTTGGTCAGGCGCTGAAGTCTGGCCAAGGCGAAGATCAATGGCGTGAGTTCTTTTCAATTGCGGGTGCCGCTCTTGCAGACATTGAAAAAACGACTCCTGTTCCGGGTTTCGAGGACTGTTCATCCCAGCAAATTCATGAGCGGCTGTTTGAATCAGAGCAACGCCTGCGTGTCCTGGAAAAACTTAGTGGTTTCGCGATCGCAGCAGATCGAATCACAACGGAGCGCGGTCAAGGCGGTTATCACCTAATTACGCTTGATTCAGCCAATCGAACTGTAACTATCAAGCCATTCCCTGTAGCAAGGCTAGAGGAAGCAAGCTTGGCTTACGCCACAATTGAGGCAAGAACAAAAAGTGGCGAGCCAATTGAAGCCGTCCTCGTTTCGGCTGGCCCTGTCGAATCGCTCAGGAAGGCCTATCCAAACTACTTTTTGGATACACAAGTCTTTGTGAGGCAACTCCAGCGACTCATAGACGGACACAGGCTGAGCAGGAAGAGCTAACAATTCGTCCAAGCGGACGCGCTAAAAGCCGCGCGCCGGCTTAACTCCAACGTCATACGGGGTGCCATGGCAGGCAAAGATAAAGTTTCGCGTTGGTGGCACTACAAGCACATCAAGGCGTGGCGCTATATCGCTGGCTCCGCGTTATCGATCCTCGTCTGCGTAGTGCTATCCGTGCTGTATTGCGACTGGAGCTACATTGAGCGTAGCGGAGGCTTGATATCTCTCTTTGGCGCACTCTTGGGTCTGCGAAAGCTGCTACGCAAAGGAGCTCGTGAGCTAGCCAAGCCCAATAAGTCGCTTGTCAATGGAGGCAAGTTTGACACGGACGCCATGTGGCAAAGCGTCGAAGATACAAGCGACTCGTTCGCTCAAGAGCTGGGCCTTGCTCTGGTCATTCTCGGTACGCTCATCAGCGCCTTCGGGTCGCTCCCGCTTCGGGCAGCCTTCCCGTTAGGCGTATAGCTGTTCGTCCGAGCGGAAAAAGACGTCAGGGATAATTTTCCAAAGCTTGTTTAGAATTGTCCTTGGCACCCTTTCTTTTGTGGCGGCGGCGGTATCAGGCGCCGATTGCAGCGCAGACCAGCAGCACGAAACCGACAACCGCAATCAGCGTGTGACCGTACATCAGCGGCAATGGCAGCGGCTTCTGCTGCCATTGATAACCGAGGTTCATCACTACCCCGCCGCCGGCGGCAATGATCAACAGCAACAACGCCCACGCGGCGAGTACGGGCAAACCACTGACGAAGTAGACCAATAACAGCAGCGTCAAACCGGCGCCGGCCAACAGGCCATGCAACAGCGCCAGCCATGCCGGTGGGTTGCGTTTCGCCAATGCGCGCATACCGGCCATGACCAGGCCACCGGCTGCCGCGATCGCGAACAGCGTGATGCAGATAAGCAGCATGTTCTGAATGCTGATATTCATGTTTTCTCCCCTTGATGGACAAAAAAACACCGTGCCTGTACGGGTCGTGTCGTGCCGTCGTGTACTTTCCAGCCGGTAAACATGCCCCCGCTGTTTGAACATACTCCGCGCGCAGTGACGCGGCGATTTCTCAGTGGCCAACCAATCGCCGCAACCAATCGAGAAGTACGGTGGGGAGCAACTCTGGCTTGGGCAGCAGCGCGTACTGGCTGGCGCCAAACACGTACGGCAGGTAGTTGGCGGCCTGGCGGTCGATGGTCAGGCAGAACGGCGAGATGCCCTGCAGCTTCGCTTCGGTCACGGCTTGGCGCAGGTCTTCGACGCCGTAGCGGCCTTCGTAATGATCCATGTCGTTCGGCTTGCCGTCGGACAGCATCAATAGCAGGCGGTGCTGGGCGGTTTGCTGCACCAGGCGGTTGCTGGCATGGCGCAGGGCGGCGCCGGCGCGGGTGTAGTTTTCCGGCTCCAGCCCCGCGATGCGCAAGGCGACGGCCGGGCCATACGGCTCGTCGAATCGTTTGACCTCGCGCACGATCACGCCTTGCGCCGTCTCGCCGGAAAACGCCTGCACGGCATACGGTTGACCGAGGCCTTCGAGCGCGATGCACACCAGCAACAGTGCCTCGCGCTCGACGTCGATGATGCGTCGGTTGCCGACGATCCAGCCATCGGTCGAGCCGCTGACATCGATGAGCAGCATGATGGCCATATCACGCTGCACCCGGCGCTGACTCTGGTACAGGCGTTGCGGCAACGGAAGGCCGGCGCGGTAGTCGGCGTGGCCTTCGATATACGCCTCCAGATCGACTTCGTCGCCGTCCAGTTGCTTGTGTACGCGGACGCGCCGCGCGCGCAGCATTTCGAAGCGGCGACGAATCTCCTGCAGCATGCCGCGATGGGCATCGAGGGTGTGGTCGACCCACGCCTGCGGGCCGACGGCGGCGGGCAAGGGGTGCACCGCGGCGCCGGGCGAGTGATACGCACGAATGCGGTAATCCCACTCCGGATAGTTCAGCGCGTGCTGCGCGGTGGACGTCGACGGTGCCTCGACTCGCGCGGCAGCATCGGGTGGATCATCGGACAGCAAGACTTCCTTGGGCCGGCCCGGTCGCGTCAGCAAGCGTGCTTCGGGCAACTCGGATAGCGCATCGGCATATTCGTCGGCGGCGGTGGCGTCGTCGCGGTCGGTCGGGCGCTGCAGACCGCCGGGATCTTCCGCCTGTTCATGTGGTTGCGCGGTCTGCACCATCCATGCACCGGGGCGCTCGTCGTCTTCCTCGTCATCGGCTTCGCGCACGTCCGGCCGGCGTGCCAGGCGCGCGCTGCGCGCTGCCTTTCGATCTGCATCGAACGGGTCGGCGCTGTTGGTGGGCACCACGCTGGCCGCATGTTTGAGTGGCACGCGCAGCTCGCCAGTCCATAGATCTTTCAGCAACGGGTGCGGGCCCCAGTCTTGTCGCGTGGCCGTGCGGCGCAGGTGATCCGCGATTTGTCTGGCGCGCAGCAGGGATTCGGCCGGCGTTGGGCAGGGCAGGCCGAGTTGGGATAGTTCCTCACCTGGCGCAAATGACGCTTCAAGCACGCCACGAATCAGGCGTTCCAACGGCTGCAATCGAGCGGGAAACGCGGCAAGCGGCGGCCGTGCACGCAACGCGTCCGCACGCAGGACGGCCAGGGTGCTCGCCACGCCCGGCAGGGTACGCGTGAGCTCGCTGTCGGCGGCGGCGGCTTCATGCAGCAGGTACAGATCCCGCATAAGCGGGTCGCGCAAATCAGGTGCGTGGGCGGCCGTGCCGCGCATGGCGCGGGTCGCCTGCTGCAAGGCGAGCGCGCGGTAATACAGCGAAGCGGTGTCCGCCGAAAGGCGTCCGAGATGGGTCGGCAGCCAGATCGATAGGCCGTCCGTGGCGGGCAGTGCGATGCGGTGCCGTGGCCCGTGCCGACGATGCACCAGCAACGCCAGAAAGCTTGGTGGCGACGGTGTCTGCGCAACGCGCAGGGCGAAGCTGCGGTCGCACAGTGCGGAAATCAGCAAGTCCAGTCGGGGTGCCACGTCGGCGAGCGCCAGGGGTGGCGCCTGCGCCACGGGCGGCCGGTGGCGCCGCCACAACGCACGCGAGTAAATCGTCGCGTGGCGTACGGCATCCATGATGACATCTTCAGCTTCAGCCATGCGGCAACCCTCGAACGCCACCGCCAGCAGGGCGCACCATCAGACGAAGGTGGCGTCCACCAGATCGTGCATCGCGCCGACCAGCGTGGCTTCATCGGACAACGGCGAGACGATGGCGGCGTAACACGCGTCGCGCACCGGAATGCCACTGGCAATCAAGCACGCCGCTGCGATCAGCAAACGCGTGCTGGGCACTTCGGCCAGGCCGCGATCCTGCAGCCCGCGCAGGCGTTGCCCCAGCGTCACCAGTGCATGCGCGGTGGCGTAATCGGCAGAACCCTCGCGTTCGACAATGGCGACCTCGGTGGCCAGTGGCGGAAAGTTGAAGTCCAGCGCAACAAAGCGCTGCCGCGTGCTGGGCTTCAGGTCTTTCAACATGCGTTGATAACCGGGGTTGTACGACACCACCAGCTGAAAACCGGGCGCCGCTTCGAGTGTTTCGCCGGTCTTGTCGACCGGCAGGATGCGCCGGTAATCGGTCAGCGGATGCAGCACCACGACGGTGTCCTGGCGTGCCTCGACCACTTCATCGAGATAGCAGATGGCGCCTTCGCGCACGGCACGGGTCAGTGGGCCGTCCTGCCAGGCGGTGCCGTCATGGCGGATCAGAAAGCGGCCCACCAGATCGCTGGCGCTGAGGTCGTCATGACAGGAGATCGTGATCAATGGCCGCTTGAGGCGCCATGCCATGTATTCGACGAAGCGGGTCTTGCCGCAGCCGGTTGGCCCTTTCAGCATCACCGCGAGCTTGTGCGCATGGCACTGCTCGAACACCGCTACTTCGTTGCCGGAGGGCAGGTAGAACGGTGCCGCGCTGGTATCGGCGGCACCGTGATCGGTCATGACGGGGGAGTCAGGCATCGGGTGCGACAGGTTCGAGCTTGCGCTGCCTGGCCTCGTCGTTGACGACGAAGTTTGGCGGGAAACGGAAGAAGTCGTAGATGAACAAGATCACGCCGAGGACAAACACCGAGGCCGTCGCAATCAGCATCACGAAGTGGATCTGGATCTTGAGCTGCGTATCGAGGTAACCCAGGCCCAGGATGCGCTCCAGATACACCTGCGCGATGCCGGCGGTACCGAAGGAAAGCGTCATGCCGAACATGCCCCCCAATTGCATCCAGAACGCCCAGTAGCCGATCGGCGACCCCGCCTCGCGCCGCCCGGACGTCAACGACGGTAATGCGTAGACGATCATCGCCAGCACGATCATCACGTACGCGCCGTAGAACGCGGCGTGGCCGTGCATGGCGGTGATCATCGTGCCGTGCGTCCACTTGTTGACGCTGGGAAAGGTGTGCGCCAACCCCAGAAGACCGGCACCAAACAGCGTGAACACGGCGCTGCCGACGGTCCAGTGCAAGGCGAGCACGTTGGGGTGCTGCATGCCGGAGCGGCGAATGGCGTAGTACGCGTAGACGGCCATGCCGACCAGTGCGACCGGCTCCAGCGCACTGAAAACACCGCCGATCGGCAGCCAGTAGTGCGGTACACCGACCCAGTAGTAATGATGTGCGGTACCGATGATGCCGGCGATGAAGACCAGTCCGACGATCACGTACAGCCACTTTTCCATCACCTCACGATCGGCGCCGGACAAACGGATCAGCAGGTACGCGAGGAAACCGCCCTGGATCATTTCCCACACGCCCTCCACCCACAGGTGGATCGTCCACCAGCGAAAGAAGATCGATACGACGTAGTTCTGGTAATGCAGCAACGCCGGCAGATACAGCAGGGCAGCCAGCCCCAGACCACCCATCAACACGCCTTCGGTCGTGGTGAAGCGACCGGAGCGTTTGATCGTCATGAAGATGTTGTAGAGGAACATCAGCATCACGATCACGATGACGATCTTCGACGGCAGCGGTTGCTCCAGCAATTTGTTGCCGGTGCCGTAGCGGAACAGGTAACCAAAGATCGTGGCCAGACCCATCACCGACCACAGCACCAGCTGCCACAGTGCGAGCTTGACGCTATACAACTCGGTGCGCGATTCGTCCGGCACCATCCAGTACGTGGCGCCCATGAAGCCGGTCAGCACCCACACGATCAGCAGGTTGGTGTGGATGGTCTTGGTGACATCAAAGGGCAGGATGTACAGCAGCGGATCGGGGCCGAGATATTTCGCCGCCGAGAGCAGGCCGAACACCAGTTGCAGGCCGAACAACGCCATGGCGACGGCAAAGTACCAATAGGCCACTGACTGGGATTTGTAACGCATGGTGCCTCTCCGTCGAATCGGTTTGCGGAACCATCACTGCGATGGCGTCTGTTGCCGCGCTGCGCGGCAGCGGAGGGTACGGGGCTTACTTCAGGGTGGAGAGGTAGGCGACCAGATGATCGACCTGCTCGGGCGTCAGTGATTGCGCGTACGTGTCCGGCATGAACGAGGTGCCGCCGGCCGAATACATGTCGCCGGGCTCCAGATACTTGCTGGGATGCAGGATCGATTCACGGATGAAACCGGCCGCGTCCTTCGCCTCGCCCTTGTACGCACCCGAAGCGATCGCCTTTTCCGCGAGTGCGGAAATGCCAGCCAGCGATGGCCCGGCCATATCCACGCCCGGTGCGGTTGAGTGACAGGCACCGCAAGGTGGTGACGCGCCATGGAAAAGCGTTTCACCTTGCGCGATGGGGCTGTCAGCTTGCGTCGTGGCCTGCGTGCCCGGAGCGCCGGTGGCCTTGTCCGCAGCAGCTGGCGCTACCGCGGCCATGCCCGGCAGTGACGAGCCGCTGACCAGCAACGGCCGTGGCGGCCAGCCTTGGTTGTCGACCTTGCTGACCCAATCGAGGAACGCGATCAGGCCGGTGATGTCGGCGTCGCTCAGGTTCTGCGTGGGCATCAATCGACGCACTTTCTGCTCGTCGTAAAATTTTGACGGGTCGTGCATATAGGCGCGCAGATAAGCTTCACCGCGAAGCTGCGTGATCTTGGTCAGATCGGGTGCGTAGTAGGCGCCTTCGCCAAACAGCGTGTGGCAATTGATGCAATTGTTCTCGTGCCACACCTTGTTTCCGAGGGTGACTTCTGGCGAGATGTCCTGCGCATTGGACAGCTTGGGAATCTGGCGCAGGGTGTCGAACGTCATGCCGAGAAACAGCAGCCCCACCAGCAGGGTTCCAACAATGGCAAACAGCCGGGTCTGTCGCTTGTTCATGAGGTGCTCCGGCTCAGACGGCGATGTGGGACCAGTATTTCAAGATGATGTACGCCGCATAGATGATGGCAGCCGCCATCAACAGCAAAACGACATGGCTGAAAATGCGGAAACATTTTCCGACGGTCGCGATCTGCATATTCGCCCCCACGCTATTCCCCGAGATTATGGGAGTGTCGCACGCTTTCGGTGACGGAATCGTCACTGTGACATTGTATGTCGCAGCTGCCTGCGGTGCGCTTCGCGAATATCCACCAGACGCTGCGCAGACGAGGCCGCTGCGGTGGCTGCGCCTGCATGGCAGTCCTGCTTTCGATAGCGCCGCATTTGTGTCGGTGAAGGCTGTGCGTGAGGTGATGGAAGGTGCCGAGAGCCAAGCCGTCGGCGCAGCGGAAGGTCACACGGGCCAACTCACGACCTGTTGACCGCAGCACCGGTATCACAGGTGCTTTCCGATGGAGTGAGTCATGGGCAACCAAGACAACAAGCCCGGTCTTTTCGATTCGCGCCGCGTCGTGCGGGAGCAGGCGGCAAAGATGCCGCCGGCGGCGAAAGCCGATTTCAGTGGCGTGTCATCTCAGATCAGTGCCACGGTGGACGAAACCGGCGCATACATGGTGGCCGCGGGCGACAGCCTGTCGAGTATCGCGCGGGCCGTTTACGGCGATGCGAATGCGTGGGAGCGCATCTTTGCGGCTAATCGTGATCAGCTCACTGACCCGGACGAAATCAAGCCGGGACAGATGTTGAATATCCCGCCCAGGCCGTGAAGCAGGCGATTTGCGTGACTGCCGCGATCCAGCGTGGCGCACGATTCATCGCTGAAATGGCGCGGCGCGATTGCGTACGATGCGCGCTTTGCTCCACGAGCCGCCTGCAGCCTGCGCCCGATCCAGCGCCGCGGGCGGCCGAATTCCTGTGCGTTGTCGCCTGCGCTTTCCCCTGTGGGGCGAAAACGCGACAATGGGGGGCTTTTCCGCGCGTCGCCGATCGCGCTGGCGCCCATCCCTGAACTGTCGTCGCAGAGAGGTCACAACCGACAATGTCTTCCACGCCAAAGATCATCTACACGCTGACGGACGAAGCTCCTTTTCTGGCCACGCAGTCGCTACTGCCGATCATCAACGCTTTCACCGGAACCGCCGGCATCGCGGTGGAGACGCGCGACATCTCTTTGGCGGGCCGCATCATTGCGCTGTTTCCCGAGGCGCTGAAGGACAACCAGCGCATCGCCGACGACCTCAGCGAGCTGGGCCAGCTGGCCAATACGCCCGAGGCCAACATCATCAAGCTGCCCAACATCAGCGCCTCCATGCCGCAGCTGAAAGCCGCCATCAAGGAGTTGCAGCAGCAGGGCTACGCGCTGCCGGATTACCCGGACGAGCCGAAGGATGCGCACGAGAAGGACGTCCGTACGCGCTATGACAAGGTCAAGGGCAGCGCCGTGAACCCGGTGCTGCGCGAAGGCAATTCCGATCGCCGCGCGCCGCCTTCGGTGAAGAACTACGCACGCGAGCATCCGCATCGCATGGGTGCGTGGAGCGCGGATTCGAAAACCCGCGTGGCACACATGGATCACGGCGATTTCTACGGCACCGAGAAATCGGCGCTGATCGAACGCGCCGGCAACGTCAGCATCGAGTGGTTCGGCAAGGACGGCAGCCATGCGGTGCTGAAGGCGAAAACCGCCCTGCTGGAAGGCGAGATCATCGACGGCGCGGTGATGAGCAAGCGCGCGCTGGCCGCTTTCATCGACGCCCAGGTGGCGGATGCGAAAGCGAAGGGTGTGCTGTTTTCGCTGCACCTGAAAGCCACCATGATGAAGGTCTCCGACCCGATCATGTTCGGCGTGGCGGTCAGCGAGTTCTACCGCGATGCGCTGGCGAAGCATGCTGACGCGCTGAAGCAGATCGGCTTCAACCCCAACAACGGCATCGGCGACCTGTACGCCCGCCTCGGCAGCCTGCCGCAGGATCAGCAGGCGCAGATCAAGGCGGACCTGCAGGCGGAATACGCGCAGCGCCCGGCCCTGGCGATGGTCAATTCCGACAAGGGCATCACCAACCTGCACGTGCCCAGCGATGTGATCATCGACGCCTCGATGCCGGCGATGATCCGCGACTCCGGCAAGATGTGGAACGCCGAAGGCAAGCTGCAGGACATCGTGGCGGTGATCCCCGACCGCAGCTACGCCGGCGTGTACCAGGCGACCATCGAGGACTGCAAGGCGCACGGCGCGTTCGATCCGGCCACCATGGGCAGCGTGCCCAACGTGGGCCTGATGGCGCAGAAAGCCGAGGAATACGGCTCGCACGACAAGACCTTCCAGATGGCCGGCGACGGCACGGTCAAGGTGATCGACGACGCCGGCAAGGTGCTGCTGCAGCACGAGGTTGAGGCCGGCGACATCTGGCGCATGTGCCAGGCCAAGGACGCACCGATCCAGGATTGGGTGAAGCTGGCGGTGAGTCGCGCGCGGCTCTCGTCCACGCCGGCGGTGTTCTGGCTGGACCCGAAGCGCGCGCACGATGCGCAGGTGATCAAGAAGGTCGAGCGCTACCTGAAGGATCACGACACCAGCGGGCTGGATATCCGCATCATGGATCCGGTGGCCGCCACGAAATTCTCGCTGGAGCGCATCCGCAAGGGCCAGGACACCATCTCGGTCACCGGCAACGTGCTGCGCGATTACCTCACCGACCTGTTCCCGATCATGGAGCTGGGCACCAGCGCCAAGATGCTGTCGATCGTGCCGCTGATGGCGGGCGGCGGCCTGTTCGAGACGGGCGCCGGTGGTTCCGCGCCCAAGCACGTGCAGCAGTTTGTGGAGGAGAACTACCTTCGCTGGGATTCGCTGGGCGAATTCCTGGCGCTGCAGGCCTCGCTGGAGTTCGTGGGCGAGCAGACCGGCAACGCGCAGGCCAAGGTGCTGGCGCGGGCACTGGACCAGGCCAACGGCAAGGTGCTGGACAACAACAGGTCGCCCGCGCGCAAGGTGGGCGAGCTGGACAATCGCGGCAGCCATTTCTACCTGGCGCTGTACTGGGCGCAGGCGCTGGCCGCGCAGGACGATGATGCCGCGCTGAAGGCGACGTTCGCGCCGCTGGCCAAGGCGCTTGCCGACAACGAGGCGGCCATCCTGGCGGAGCTCAATGGCGCGCAGGGCAAGCCGGTGGACATCGGCGGTTATTACCACCCGGATATGGACAAGGTGGGCCGCGCGATGCGTCCCAGCGCGACGTTCAATGCGGCGTTGGCGACGCTTTCGAAGGGTTGATCGGGTAGCGCGTATGGCCGTCTTTACGGCTTGTTGAAAAGAGGCGCCTTCGGGCGCCTCTTTTCGTTTGTGCACTCAGCGGCATTCCACGAGCAAAGGCCCCTCTCCTCAGTCCTCTCCCGCAAGCGGGAGAGGAGGTCAGGGGTGAGCGGAAGAGGCGGTCGGTGTGAACCCCTCTCCCGCTTGCGGGAGAGGGGCAGGGGAGAGGGCGCACGCCGCGACAAGGCCCCAGTCAGCCTTCCCCTGACACAATGGTCACTCCCCGGCTGGAACCTCCCATGCGCCTGCGCCCAGCGATTTCCCTGATCGCCCTGATCGCCCTGATGGCGGGCGCGCCCTTGCGCGCCGCGCCACCGCCACCGTCGTCGACCAACGTGGCCGATCTCCCCGCCGTGCTGGTCACCGGCGTGCAGCCGGGGCCGGGCATGTGGCGGGTGTCGCGCGGTGATCACGAGCTGTGGATACTGGGCACGCTGTCGCCGCTGCCGCGCGGCATGACGTGGCAGTCGCGGGAGGTGGAATCGGTGATCGCCTCCGCGCAGCAGATCCTGCTGCCGCCCTCGGTGAAGATGAAGGTGGACACCGGCTGGCTGGGCAAGCTCTTTCTGCTGCCGTCGGCCTATAGCGCGCGCAAGAACGAGGATGGCAAGACCTTGCAGCAGGTATTGTCCGCGCCCACCTACGCGCGCTGGCAGGCGTTGAAGCAGACCTATCTCAGCGACAAGCGCAGCGTCGAGCGGTGGCGGCCGATCTTTGCCGCGCAGGAGTTGTACAAGGCGGCGATCAAGGCCAATGGCCTCAGCAATTCCGGTGGCGTGAAGGCTGCCGTCGATGCGCTGGCCAAGCAGCATGGCGTGGCCGAAACCGCGGTCGAGTATCCGGTGACGATCGAGCACCCGCGGGCGGCGATCAAGGCGTTCAAGCAGGCCGCACCCAACGACGTGATGTGCATGAGCCGCACGCTGGATGCGATCGAGCATGACCTGCCGTCGATGAAAGCCCGCGCCAACGCCTGGGCCACCGGCGACCTGCAGTTGCTGCGCGAACTGCCCGACAGCAACCGCCGCCAGGCCTGCATTGATGCGCTGGCGGACGCGGGTTTTGCGCGCCAGCTGGGTATCGACGACATCCCCGAGAAAGTACAAGCCACCTGGCTGGCCGCGGCGCGCAAGGCGCTGGAAACCAACCGGCAAACCTTCGCCATGCTGTCGATGGACGAGCTGCTGAAACCCGATGGCTACCTGGCGAAGTTGCGGGCCGAGGGTTACACGATCGAGGAGCCGGTGGAGTGACCTCGCCCTTGTAGGAGCGACTTCAGTCGCGATGCTCTTCGCCGGGCTTCCAGAGCAAAAGCGTCGCGACTGAAGTCGCTCCTACAGGTACGGGAAGCGTCAGGCGCTGACGCGAT
Source organism: Rhodanobacter ginsenosidimutans (assembly GCF_042655685.1). NCBI lineage: Bacteria > Pseudomonadati > Pseudomonadota > Gammaproteobacteria > Lysobacterales > Rhodanobacteraceae > Rhodanobacter > Rhodanobacter ginsenosidimutans. Next base: position 382,965 of record NZ_JBHSMM010000001.1, read on the forward strand.
CCAGCTCCGCAATTTCGTCCGCGCTCAGCTGCAGCTTCACGGCGCCGATCAGGTCATTCAATTGCGTCACCGTGGTGGCGCTGGCGATGGGCGCGGTGATGCTGGGGCGGGCGATCAGCCAGGCCAGCGCCACCTGGGCCACGGTGGCCTGGTGTGTCGCGGCCACCGCGTCCAGTGCGGCCAGCACCTGCAGGCCACGCGGGTTGAGGTAGCGCTTTACCGCGCTGGCGCGGGCGCTGCTCTTGGCCAGATCCGCTTCGTCGCGGTACTTGCCGCTGAGGAAGCCGCTGGCCAGCGCGTAGTAGCTGATCACGCCGATGTTCTCTGCGCGGATTAGCGGCTCCAGTTCGTTTTCGTAGCCGGTGCGCTCGAGCAGGTTGTATTCCGGTTGCAGCACTTCGTAGCGGGGCAGGTTGTGTTCGCGGGCCGCCGCCAGCGCGTCGGCGAAACGGATGGCGCTGTAGTTGGAGGCGCCGATGGCGCGCACCTTGCCTTGCTCGATCAGCCGCGCAAAGCCGCCCAGCGTGTCGGCGAGCAGCACGCTGGCATCATCCTCGTGCGCCAGGTACAGGTCGATGTAATCCGTCTGCAGGCGCTGCAGCGAGCGGTCCACCGCCTGTTGCAGGTTCACCGGCGACAGGCCCGGCTGCTCGGCCCATTTGCCGACCTTGGTGGCGATCACCACCTTGTCGCGCTTGCCGCTGCGCTTGAGCCAGCGGCCGATGATGGCCTCGGACTCGCCACCCTGGTTGCCCGGCACCCAGGCGGGGTACACGTCGGCGGTATCGATCAGGTTGCAGCCGGCGTCGACGAAGGCATCCAGCAATTCGAATGAACGCGCTTCATCGGCGCTCCAGCCGAACACATTGCCGCCGAAGGCGAGCGGGGCGATGGAAAGCGGCGAGTTGCCTAGCGGGCGTAATGACATGGAGACGTCCGAACGAAACGTGGGGAGGCCCAAGTGTGGCCATTGCGGCACCCAGTTTCAAATCGTGCCCATGATCGGGCTGGACGTTTGCGGTCATTTGCTGCGAAATCGCCGGTGTTCTGGCGGGTGTTCACACTCAGCGGGGCGCTTCGACTCTGGTCGCGGTGCGGCCGACGCTCAGGCCCGGAATGGTGGCCGCTCAGCGCGGCGCTGCAATGCGCGGCAATGCGGTCGTCACCGCGCAGCACGCCACGCCGCACTTCAGTGCGTCGGGCCTCGGCTTGTTCGTGGTGGCGGCGTCCTGATTCGTGGTCTCTTCGACGTCGGACCAGATCAGCTGGGCGTGGGTCAGGTGGCCATGCAGAAACAGCAAATCCTTCCATAGCGAACTCATGAGAAGCTCCTTCGCGGGGGCGCAACGACTTGGGAGGCGTTCAAGGTACGCGCGGTAAGGGCCGCCAAAAAGCGATATATTCGCAAGACAGGCTTGAGGGAAATTCAATATGGCGAAGCTTCCGCTGGGCTTGTTGCAACAGTTTGTGCTGGTGGCGCGATTGGGCAACCTGTCGCGCGCGGCGACGCAGGCGAACCTCACCGTGAGCGCGCTCAGCCACCAGATGAAACAGCTGGAGGAGCGGCTGGATCGGCGTCTGTTCGAGCGCGGCCCGCGCGGCGTCACGTTGACGGTGGAGGGTTGCGCCCTGCTGGAAGCGGTAGGCGGGCATGTCGATGGCATTGAACAGGCGCTGGCGGCATATCGCACGCGCCACCACGACGCGCTCACGCTCAGCGCCAGCCCCGGCATCATGTCGAGCTGGCTGGTGCCGCGGTTGCCGCGCCTGGTGGCCGTGCATCCGGAGCTGGAGCTGACCTTGCAGTCGGGTTCGACCCTGGTCAATTTCGCACGCGAGCCGGTCGATGCCGGTTTGCGTTATGGCCGTGGCGAGTGGCCCGGTTTGCATAGCGAGCGCTTGTTCGGTGAGTGGATCGCACCGGTGGCGGCGCCTGAGCTGATCGCGCAGATGGGTGATGCCGATCCCGGCGACCTGTCGTGCTGGCCGCTGCTGGGTGAGCCGGCCTCGTCCCGGCGCTGGCTCGACTGGTTCGAGCATCGCGGCGGCACGCCGCCGAAGCGCTACGTGGCGCAATTCGACAGCCTCGATGCGCTGCGCCACGCGGCGCTGGAAGGTCTCGGCGTGGCGCTGGGGCGGATGGTGACGTCGAAGTCGCTGATCGACGCGGGCCGCCTGCAGGTGCTGGGCGACAACTACCTGCCGGTGTCCGAGGCGTACTGGCTGGTGTATCCGCCGCGTTCGCTGGAGCATCGCGGCCTGCAGGCTTTCCGCGAGTGGCTGCTGGCCGAGGCGGACGATTACTGCCGGCAACTGCCGGCCACGAGCCGCTGCGGCGCGGTCGAGGATTGAAGCGGCGAGCGGGTACCATGGAGCGTTCAACGCATCCGCACCGCATCGAGGAGCCGCATCATGAAATCACGCGCCGCCGTCGCCTGGGAAGCAGGCAAGCCGCTGTCGATCGAGCAGGTCGACGTTGCCGGTCCGAAAGCCGGCGAGGTGCTGGTACGCATCGTCGCCACCGGCGTCTGCCACACCGATGCGTTCACCCTGTCCGGCGCCGATCCGGAGGGCATGTTCCCGGTGATCCTGGGCCATGAGGGCGGCGGCATCGTCGAGGAAGTGGGCGAAGGCGTCACCTCGCTGAAAGTCGGTGACCACGTGATTCCGCTGTACACGCCCGAGTGCGGCGAGTGCAAATTCTGCCGCTCGGGCAAGACCAACCTGTGCCAGAAAATCCGCGTCACCCAGGGACAGGGCCTGATGCCCGACGGCACCTCGCGCTTCTCGTTGAACGGCAAGCCGCTGCTGCATTACATGGGCACCAGCACGTTCAGCGAATACACCGTGCTGCCGGAGATCTCGCTGGCCAGGATCAACAAGGCCGCGCCGCTGGACAAGGTGTGCCTGCTCGGTTGCGGCATCACCACCGGCATCGGCGCAGTGCTGAACACGGCGAAAGTGGAGCCGGGCGCCAGCGTGGCGGTGTTCGGCATGGGCGGCATCGGCCTGTCGGTGGTGCAAGGTGCGGTGATGGCGAAAGCCGGCCGCATCGTGGTGGTCGACACCAACCCGGCCAAGTTCGAGATGGCCAAACTGCTGGGCGCCACCGACTTCATCAACCCGAAGGACTACCCCGATACGCCGATCCAGCAGGTGATCGTGGAGCTCACCGACGGCGGCGTGGATTATTCGTTCGAATGCATCGGCAACGTCAACGTGATGCGCTCCGCGCTGGAGTGCTGCCACAAGGGCTGGGGCGAGTCGATCATCATCGGCGTGGCCGGCGCGGGGCAGGAAATCAGCACGCGGCCGTTCCAGCTGGTGACCGGACGCGTGTGGCGCGGCTCGGCGTTCGGCGGGGTGAAGGGCCGCTCGCAGTTGCCCGGCTACGTCGACCGCTACATGGCGGGCGACATCAAGATCGACGAGATGATCACCGAAGTGTTGCCGCTGGACGACATCAACCGCGCATTCGACCTGATGCACGAAGGCAAGGTGATCCGGTCGGTGATCCGCTACTGACGAAAGGGCGGCTGGCTGCTCAGCGCAGCCAGCGCCCGGCGAATTCATCCGCGGGGACGGGGCGGCCGATCAGGTAACCCTGCACAAGGTCGCAACCCATCGCGACGAGAACCGACAGCTGGGCCTCGTCCTCGACGCCTTCGCCGACCACGGTGTACGACAAGGTCTTGGCCAGGGCGATGATGTGCCGGACGATTTCCTGCTGCCGCGGGTCGTCGGGAAGGCTTCGGATGAAGGCCTGGTCGAGCTTCAGCACGTCGGCCGGTATGCGGGTCAGGTAGACGAGCGACGAGTAGCCCGTGCCGAAATCGTCGAGCGCGACCCGAATGCCTTCCGCCCGAAGCGCGACCAGGGTCTGCCTTGCCTTGTCGGAGTCATTGACCGCGGTGGCTTCCAGTATCTCGATTTCCAGGCAGCTGGCGTCCAGTTGATAGCGCTCCAGGCTCGCCCGCACCACTTCCAGGATGGACGTCCGTTCGAACTGGGCGGGCGACATGTTGACCGAGACGGAAATCGAGACTTGGCCGCTGTCCTGCCACTCCCGCATCTGCGCGCAGGCGCGGTCGAGCACCCACTCGCCAAGCCACACGCCCAACCCCATTTCATCGAGCAGGTGCACGAAAACGCCGGGTGACACCAGCCCGCGCGTGGGCGAGAGCCAGCGCACCAGCGCTTCCGCACCCACGATTTCCCGCGTGCGGGCATCGACCTTTGGCTGGAAATGCAGCACGAGCTCGTCGTTCTGGACCGCCCGGCGCAGTTCCTGGGTCAGGTCGAAGCGGGCTTTCGACTGCGTGTTGAGTTCGTTCGAGTAGAACTGGAACCCGCCCCGCTGCTCGCGCTTGGCCTTGTACATGGCGGCGTCGGCCATCTGCAGCAGCTCATTGAAATGGCCGGCATGCGCGGGATAAAGCGCCACGCCCATGCTGGCCGGGGTGTTGATCCGGTACTCGTGCACGGTGATCGGTACGGACAGGTCGCTCATCAATGCCCGCAACCGTTCGTCGAGAACGGTGCGCTCCTCGCCGTTCGCGAGGCCTTGCAGCAGGAGAACGAATTCATCGCCGCCCAGCCGGGCGAGCGTGTCGTCCTGGTGCAGGCGCTTCCTGAGGTTGGTCGCGCATTGCAGCAGCAGCTCGTCACCGGCGGCGTGGCCGAGGGTGTCGTTGACCTGCTTGAAGTTGTCCAGATCGATCAGGATCAGCGCGACCGAGGTCTGCTCGCGTTGCGCGCGGTCGATGGCCTGCTCGCAGCGCTGGCGCAGCAGCACGCGGTTCGGCAGGTCGGTCAGTGAATCGTGGTGGGCCTGGTGGTGAAGCTTTTCCTCCTGCGCCAGGCTGGACAGCGCGATACCCAGCCGGTCGGCCAACGCCCGGCCGCCCTGCACGATGTCGTCGGTGGGTGCGGGCCGCTTCGCGTGGGCCAGCAGCAGCACGTGCCCGAGGCGATCACCGTGGCGGATCGGGAAGGCCATCAACTGCGCCGGCGGGGCGGGGCAAAGCCGATCCAGGAATTCGTGCGGCAGGCTGTCGGGTGGGAGGATGGTGGCCGGTTGCGTGGGGCTGAGCCGGGTCAGATCGATTTTTCGAGTCGACGTGCGCACGCAGCCAGCAGCGTGTCCGGGGTCGCAGGTCAGCAGGTAATGGCCCTGCTCGCCGCTGGGTACCAGCAGGCCGGCGCCGTCGCAGGGAATGGCCTTGCGAACATGCCGCAGCACCTCGCTGGCGAGCTGCTCCATGCCGGAGGCGCTGATGATGGCGCGGTCGAGCTCGCTCAGCATGGCGAGCATGTGGAACCTGTATTCCAGGTTGCCCGCCATGTCGTTGAACGTCTCGCCCAGTTCGGTGAACTCGTCGTTGCCGGCCAGCTCGATGCGGGCGCCCAGGTCGCCTGCCGCCAGTCGCTGGCTGGCGTCGGTGAGCAGGTTGAGCGGCTTCATCTGGCGCTGCACCTGCCTGATCGCGAGGGCGGCGGCCAGGATCAACGCCAGCAGGAAGGTGATCGGGAAAAAATGCCGGAAGTTGTTCAGCGTGCGCAGGGCGTCGGCGCGGGACGCAACCTGCATGATGACGAAACCCGGGCTTTCAAACGCGGGCAGGAACTTGGGGCGCCACAGGCCCACCAGCAGATCCTCCCCGGCATGGCTCCAGCGCACGGTGCCACCCGTGCCCGTGCCCAAGACCGAATACAGCATCTGCCTGTCCGGCGGCACCAGCCCGGGGGTGCAGAAGAGCACCGCAAGATCGGCATCGAGAACGCAGTAACGCTCGGGGGAGAAATCGTTGGTCCACAACGAGGCGGTTTCGATTTCCCCGACCAGGGCCGTGCCCGGTGAGGCGGAGGGAGCGACCAGTTCGACGGGACTTCCGGAGGCCAGTCGCAGCACCACGCCGCCATGGCCGAGCCGGGTCCGTTGCTCCACCGTCAGCGCTGCCAGCGGCTGCAGGGAGGTGCCGGTGAAACCGGATCGGGTCACCGCCTGCGCGTTGCCGACGCCCGCTTGCGCAAGCTGCTTCAGCGCGCTGGCATGAGTGTTCAGGCTTTCGATCACGGCCATGCCGAACGACTTGCTGTCGGCGCGCAGGTGCTCGTAAGCCGAGTTCAACAGCAGCGTGCTGACCTGGTGGTAGGCATACCAGGCCACGCCGCTCATGGGGATCAGCGCGGCCAGCACGAATTGAAGGATGAGCCGCCGGCTGACCTTTCCTCGCAGGTAAGTACGCATCGCGTACCTAGAAATCCCGGGCCTTGCCGACGTAGCTGCCATTGCCGGCGCGCACGATGTCGTCGCGGGCGAAACGCGCCGTCAGCTGGGTCTGGCTGCGACCATCCGGACCGGCGCTGTACAAGTCGTAGTCGGTGTTGATCGGATTCATGTTCTTGTCCCGGCGCACCTTCCCCGTGTTCGGCGGGGGATCGATGTCGATGGGCAGGTACTGGTAGGGATTTCCCCAGGGATCGACGGCGTCCTTGATGCCGATCTCGGACAAGCTGGCGGGGTAGCTCAGGTGCTGGGCGTAATAAGCCTCGAGGCCCAGCGACGTCGTTGTCATGAACTGCACGGCCTGGCTGGTCCTCACGCGATCGATGTAGCGCGAATAGGTGGGCAACGCGATGACCGTGAGCAGCGCCACCACGGCAAGCACGATCATGAGTTCGACCAGCGTAAGGCCATGGCCCCGCGTGTTCAGTGTGTTGTGCATGGCCAAAGGTTGAGCCGTGTAGATTGAGGAGACAGCGACGGCACGATGGTTGGACGGACGGCAGAAGCTCCTTGTGGTTAACGGCGCCGGTTGACCGGCCTTGAATGTGGCGGGTTACGGCTGCCAGCGCAGATCCACCCCCAGCAGGAAGGTGCGGCCTGAACCGGGCTCGAAATAACGGCCATTGCCGTCGTTGACGATCACCGAGCCCACGTAGCGGCGGTCGGCCAGGTTGTCGATGCGGGCGAAGGCGTGCGTGCGCCAGTGGCCGCCTTCGACGACGTAGCCCATGCCGGCGCCGAACACGGCGTAGGGCGGTGCTTCTACGGTGCCCAGGTCGCCGGTGGGTACGGTGGCCATGTAACGGCTGTCGAGATCCGCCTGCCAGCCGGTTTCGCCGCCGAAATGCAGCGCGGCGTAACTGTTGGAGCGTGGCACGCCGGCGATCCGCGCACCCGCGTCGACGGGCGTATTCGGCGCGGAGCAGCGGCCGGCGCAGGCCAGGAACGGCGAGCGGAAGCGGGCGTCCAGGTAGGTGTAGGCGAGTTGCAGTTTCCAGCGCGGGGCGAGTGTCGTGGTCAGCGACGCTTCCGCACCCTGCCGGCGGGCGCGCGGGATGTTCTGGTAGGTGGTGCGACCGCCCAGGCTGGTGGCCACGGCGACTTCGTCACGGCTGTCGGCGCGGAACAGCGCGATATCGGCCTGCGTGCCCGGCCGCGGCCGCAGCTTCAGGCCCACTTCGGCGCTGCGCGTGCGCGAGGGTTGCAGGCCGAAATTGAGCCCGCTGTCGCCGTCGTTGCGGTAGCCCAGTTCGGAAAACGTGGGCGTCTCGAAACCCTTGCCGTACGACGCATACAGGTGCGCGGTGGGCGAAACGCGATACAGCACGCCGGCCACCGGCGTGGTGGCCGAATAATCTACGCGGCCGCTGTCGTCGGGGTTGCGGGCGGTGAGGTAGCGGTCGTCGGTGGCGAACTTCACCTCGCTGTGGCGCAGGCCGGCCATCACCGTCCACGCGTCGGCCACGCGCCAGCTGGCCTGGGCGTACTGGTCGAAATCGTGGACGCGGTCCTGCTCGTCGCGGCGCAGTGCGCCGCGCACGCCCACGGTGTCGTCGACGAAGTTCTCGTAACCGCGCCGGTGCTGGTGCTGGTTGTCGTAGCTGGCGCCCACGGTCAGCTCGAACGGCCGCCCGGCCAGCGTGCTGGCCCAGGTCCAGCGCGCGTCGCCGCCGCCGTATTCGTTGCCCAGGTCGACCACGCCGCCGGCGCTCAGCGGGCTGATCTGCGCCACGGCGGGAATCGACAGGTATTGCAGCACGCTGCGCTGGCCGTAATAGCCCATCAGGCGCAGGTGGCTGGCGTCGCTGAGCTGGTCGTCGTAGATCAGGCCGGCCTGCTGCTGCGACACGCTTTTGCGCGTGTTGAACGTGGTGGCGGCATCGTCGGCCTGGCGCGGGTTGTCCTGGAATTGCCGGGGCGTGAGCCCCAGCGGGTCCTGTGCGCCTGGCAGGTTCATCGTGTTCAGCACCACGGTCAGCTTGCGGTGCTCATCCAGCTTCCAGCCCAGCACCGCGTTGCCCGATTCGCGTTGCGCGCGGCTGTGGTCGCGGTAACCGTCGGTGCGGAAATGGCTGAAGTCGAGGTTGTAATCCAGCGCCCCCTGCACGCCGCGGGCGTTGAGCGTGGCGCGCAGCAAGCCGTCGCTGCCGCCGGCCAGACCCAGCCGCACCTGCGGCGGGTCGGTGCCCTCGGCGCTGAACAACTGCACCACGCCGCCGGACGCGTTGCCGTACAGCGCCGAGAACGGCCCGCGCAGCACCTCGATGCGGTCGGCGGCATCGAGATTGAAATGCGACACCTGGCCCTGGCCGTCAGGCATGGTGGCGGGAATGCCGTCGCTGTACAGGCGCACGCCGCGGATGCCGAAGGTGGCACGCGCGCCGAAGCCGCGGATCGAGATCTGCGTGTCCTGCGCATAGTTCTGGCGGTCGCGCGCCAGGATGCCGGGCACGCCCTGCAGCAACTCGGACGCGTTCACATCCAGCGAACCGCTGGCCGGCGCGGCCACCACGTCGACCGAGGCGGCCACGTCGAACGGCGATTGCGCCGTCCGCGTGGCGGTAACGGTGATCGGTGCCAGCTCGGCCTGCGGCGTGGTTTGTGGTGTGGCGGCGACGGTGGTGGCCAGTGCCCATGTGGGCAACAGCAGGCCGCGGCGAAACATTCGCTGGGTGGACATGGGGGAAAGGTTTCCTTCAATGCGCTTGCGGTGGTGGCAGCGCGATACGGTCATGGTAAGCGGCAGGCGCCCGCCATGCATGTAAACGGCATCGTCACGCCCGCGTACAAGAAAATGGTGAACCGATTATCCTTATCGCTGGCGGGGCGGATTCATCTTCCCCACGGGTTTGGAGTGTGGGTGGTAGGAACTTTCGCAGCCCGGAAGATTTCTACCACCCACGCTCCTGATACCCGGCCTGCACGCACGAAATCTCCACCCATCACCCACCGGCGGTGCATGACGCCACCGCTGCGGGATCAGGATTATGTCGATGACGTACTTGAAGAAGTTCGGCCTGCTTCTCGCCCTGTTGCTGGCGGGCAGCTGGCTGGGAGCCGGCGCGCAGGTGGTTGCGGCGGGCACGGCCGAGCCCGACCAGCCCACCGATGCGCTGGTGCCACCCACCAGCGCCAGCGACTTCACCGCCAGCCAGCTCGACGACGTGCTGGCGGGCAGCTGGCGCAGCGAGGCCAATCGCGCCCGCGATAGCTGGCGCCACCCCAAGGCCACCTTGCAGTTCTTCGGCATCCAGCCCGACCAGACGGTGATCGAGATCACCCCCGGCGGCGGCTGGTACGCCGAGCTGCTGGCGCCGCTGCTGCACGACAACGGCCACTACATTGCCGCCGAGCAGGCGCCGTCGAGCAACAGCGAGGCACGCACCGACGACAGCAAGCTGCGGCGCAAATTCGCGGCCGATCCGGCGCACTTCGGCAACGCCACCATCGTCAGCTTCGATCCGAAAAAGCCGGTGTTCGGCGCGCCCGCCTCGACCGACCTGGTGCTGACCTTCCGCAACGTGCACAACTGGGTCATGGCCGACACCGCGCCGGCGATGTTCAAGGCGTTCTACGCGGTGCTGCGGCCGGGCGGCGTGCTGGGCGTGGTCGATCACCGCGCCGCTGACGGCGCCACCCTGGCGGCGGTGAAGAGCAGCGGCTACCTGCCCACCGCCGCGGTCATCAAGCTGGCCACCGACGCCGGTTTCAAGCTCGATGCGCGCAGCGAGATCAACGCCAACCCGGCCGACAACCACGACCATCCCAAGGGCGTGTGGACGCTGCCGCCCACCCTGGCGCTGGGCGATACCGACCGGGCGAAATACCAGGCCATCGGCGAGTCCGATCGCATGACCCTGCGTTTCGTCAAGCCGGCCGCCGCCACGCATTGAGTCGTCGCACCGCATGCTGATCGCCCTCAACAAGCCGTTCGGCGTGCTGTGCCAGTTCACCGACGACCGCGGCCGGCCCACGCTGGCCGGCTTCGTTCGCCAAACGGACGTCTATGCGGCTGGACGGCTGGATCACGACAGCGAGGGATTGCTGCTGCTCACCGACGATGGAAAGCTGGCCCACCGCCTCACCGACCCGCGCCACAAGCAGCCCAAGACCTACCTGGCCCAGGTCGATGGCGAGATCGACGACGCCGCGCTGGCGGCCTTGCGCCGTGGTGTCACGCTGAAAGATGGCCCCACGTTGCCGGCGCTGGCCGAGCACGTGGCCGAACCCGACTGGCTGTGGCCGCGCGATCCGCCCGTGCGCTTCCGCAAAAGCATCCCCACCAGCTGGCTCAGCCTCACCCTGCGCGAAGGCCGCAACCGCCAGGTGCGGCGCATGACGGCGGCGGTGGGTTTTCCCACCCTGCGGCTGATCCGCGTGCGCATCGGCGGCTATGCGCTGGAGGGTTTGGCGCCTGGCCAGACCCGCGTGCTGCAACGGTAGAACCGACTTCTGTAGGCGCGACTTTTTTGTGGGAGCGACTTCAGTCGCGATGCTCTTGTTCTGGAGCTCCAAAGAAGAAGCATCGCGACTGAAGTCGCTCCCACATCGGAGCCGCCTTACAGGCCCGCCAGCCCGAAGAACGCTTCCGCGGTGGCCGTGCTGTTCGCCGCCGTCACCTCGGCGCTCTCGCCGCGATCGCGGGCGATCTCCTCGCAGATATGCCGCAAGTACATCGGTTCGTTGCGCCGGTGCGCGGGCGGCGGTCGCACGGTGCGCGGGAGCAGATACGGTGCGTCGGTTTCGATCATCAGCCGGTTGGCGGGAATTTCGCGCACCAGCTCGCGCAGGTGCAGGCCGCGGCGTTCGTCGCAGATCCAGCCGGTGATGCCGATGTGGCAATCCAACGCCAGGTAATCGCGCAGCGCCTCGGCGGTGTCGGTGAAGCAATGCACCACGGCGGCCGGCACGCGGTCGCGGTAGCGACGCAGCAGGGCCAGGAAATCGGCGTGGGCGTCGCGCTGGTGCAGGAACAGCGGCATGCCGCGGTCGACGGCGATCTGCAGCTGGCGTTCGAATACGCGCAGTTGCACATCGCGCGGCGAATAGTTGCGGTTGTAGTCCAGCCCGGTTTCGCCGATGGCGCGCACGATCGGGCCGAGTGACAACTCGCGCAGTCGCGCGTCAGTGGCGTCGTCGTAGTCGATGGCGTGGTGCGGATGCACGCCGGCGGTGGCGTACAGGCGACCGGGATGGGTGGTGGCCAATGCCAGCGCGTGCTCGCTGCCTTCGCGCGAGGCGCCGGTGACGACCAGTCGATTCACGCCCTGGGCGGCGGCGCGTTGCAGCACCGCGTCCATGTCGTGCTGAAACGATTCGTGGCCGAGGTTGGCGCCGATGTCGACAAGATCCATGTGATCCGCGTCCTGGCAAAACGCCCATTGTGGCGTGCCGGTGCGGCGGCGCAAGTGCAGGAAGACGTGAAAACCTGCATGCAGATTCATCACGGTGGGCTGCGTATAAAAACCCGGTGCCGCAAGCGGTGAAGGGGGCGACAGCGTTCGCGCGGTCGTGCATCGCAAGCGACATTCGGGGTTGCAACAGAGTGCACGAGGCGTCGTCCGACGGCTTTCGTGTCGAGCCGCATACCGTTGTCTGGGAGAGAGACATCATGCGTAGCCAGGTTTCCGTTTCCGCCGCATCGCAAACCCTTCGCCGCCGATCCATGGTGCTGCTGCGCTGAGAGCTGACTGACAGTCCGGGCGGTGGCGGCCGTGGTCATCGCGGCGCGTTGTCGTCCCCGGTTGTCGTCGGCTTTCCTGCTCATGGCCCGGCCATGCCTGTCGTTGCGCATCGTTCCGCGGCCTTCGCGGTGGCGTCGTTTGCCGTTGGCGGCGTATCGACCGGGCGCGCGGCACGCAGCCCACCCGTATCCCTTGTCGCCAGGTACGACGAGCCGCGCGGTGCCGGGAGAAGGCGTCATCCGCGGGCCGCCGCCGCTCGCCAACAGCAGCCCTCCGCATGCGGCAACGCAGCGGCCATCCGCTTGATACAGCGATCACCACCGTCTGGGAGTTCACATGAACAACAACGTTTTTCGCAGGGGCGTACTCGCCGCTGCGCTGGCCGCCGCCATGGCCAGCACGGTCAGCTTTGCCGCCGCGGTTTCGCCGACCGGCGATCCGGCGCGGATGGACCTCACCTCGCTGCAGGGCCAGCCAACATTCAACCGCTTCATCGTCACTTACCGCCAGGGCAGCAGCGAGCGCGCCAACCACGCGGCTGCCGTGCAGACCGCCACCGCGGCGCTGAACCGGGCCGGGCTGGTGCGCGCCGGGCGTAGCGTCGCCGGCGCACCGGCCTCGGTCAGCATGCGTTTCCAGCGCAAGCTGGCAGTGGGCGGCGACCTGTTGCGCACGTCGCGGTCGCTCGACCGCACCGAGGCTGAGGCGCTGATCCGTCAGTTGTCGACCGACCCGGCGGTGGCCTACGTGGTGCCCGACGTGATGCGCCATCGCGTGCGCGACGTGGCGGCCTCGACGCTGCTGCAACCGCAAACCGTGACGCCGAACGACACCTACTACGCCAAATACCAGTGGAACCTGAAAGCGCCCGACGGCACCGTCACCACCGAGGGCCACGCCAACCTGGGCGGCACCAACGTCAACAACGCGTGGGATCTGGCCGACGGCACCGGCGTGGTGATCGCCGTGCTGGATACCGGTATCACCACGCACGTGGACGTGGACACCTCGCTGGGCGACGCCGGCTATGACTTCATCGTGGACAGTTTCGTCTCCGGCCGCGCCACCGACGGCCGCGTGCCGGGCGGCTGGGACACCGGCGACTGGACCACCGAGGAGCCCTGGCTCACCGAGTGCACCGACGCCACCCACCCGCCGGAAGACAGCTCCTGGCACGGCACCCACGTGGCCAGCACCGCCGGTGCGGAGCTCACCAACAACGCGCGGGGCATGGCCGGCATCGCCCACGGCGCGAAGATCCTGCCGGTGCGCGTGCTCGGCCATTGCGGCGGCTATGACAGCGACATCAACGACGCCATCGTGTGGGCGGCGGGCGGCCACGTGGACGGCGTGCCGGACAACACGCACCCGGCGAAAGTGATCAACCTCAGCCTCGGCGGCCCCGGCACATGCAAGGCCAAGGATCCGGCGGCGCAGGCGGTGGCCGCGGCCAACGCGCTGGGCGCGGTGGTGGTGGTGGCGGCGGGCAACGAGGATATCGATGCCTCGAAAACCTCGCCCGCCAGCTGCCCCGGCGTGATCACCGTGGCCTCCACCGGCATCACCAGCAGGCGCGCCTTCTATTCCAACTACGGCAAGGCGGTTGAGATCGCCGCACCCGGCGGTGGCGTGTACGAAAACGATGCCGACAGCGGCACCCCTGTCAACGACGGCTTCATCTGGCAGGCGCTGAACAGCGGTGCCACCACGCCGGTGCCCAACGACACACTCTACGGCGGCTATGCCGGTACCTCCCAGGCCACCCCGCACGTGGCCGGCGTCGTGGCCTTGATGCAGAGCGCGCGGCTGGCCGCCGGCATGGCCTTGATGACGCCGGCCGAGGTGCTGGCCACCTTGCAGCAAACGGCACACGCGCCCAGCGTGAAGCCGCCGGCCAACCGCCGCATCGGTGCCGGCATCGTCGATGCCGACGCGGCGGTGCGAGCCGCCGTCGGCGACGGCGACGCCACCGTGCTGACCAACGGCGTGCCGCTGATGGGCCAGTCCGGCAGCACCGGCAGCAGCACCGTCTACATGCTGTCGGTGCCGGCCGGCGTGCATACGCTGAGCCTGCGCGCCGATGGCGGGCGCGGCAACGTGTCGATGTACGTCAAGGCCGGCGCCGCCGGCGGGGCCTCGGACTATGACTACAAGTCCGCGCGGCCGGGCAATCGCGAGTCGGTGGTGGTGCCGCGCCCCGCGGCAGGCAGCTGGTACGTGACCGTGGTGGGTGAGACGGCGTTTACCGGGATGAACGTGGTGGGCAGCTTCCGGGCGCCGCGTTGATTCACCGTTGAACCAGGCGGGCTCGCACCCGGCGAGCCCGCCGCTTCTTTCGATTCCCCAGCCGTCAGCCAGCGGCTGGGTCGGGTCGCCTCCATCAGGCTGCAACGCCAACACCCATGCCATCGCCGCCGCCGCCGCGTTGTGCTACCAATGCGGGTTCGCGGCGCGTTGGAGCGTTGCCCCACCGGAGGAACCCATGTCGGCCTTGTCCAGCCCTGCGCAACCACGCGATACGGCCGTCGACGACGTGCAGGCGTGCGCGTTGCTGGTGGCGCGGGGGCGCTTGAAGGAGTCCGACCTGGGCCGCGCCCGGCGGCTGCACGAGGAGTCGCCCGAGGGCACGCTGACGTCCTTGCTGGCGCGGCTGGGGCTGGTGTCCGAGCGCGACCTGGCCGAAGCCTGGGCCGAGCTGCTGCAGGTGCCGCTACTGGCCGCGCGCGATGCGCCGGAGCTGCCGCCGGCGGAGCTGGAAGTGTCGCTGCGCTTCCTCAAGCAGCAGCACGTGGTGCCGGTGCACGACGCGTCGGGCCTGGCCTTGGTGGTGGCCGATCCCGCCGATCCCTATCCGCGCCAGGCGGTCGAGCTGGCCGCGGGGCGACCGGTGGCGTTGCGCATCGGCCTGCGCTCGGACATCGACGGGCTGATCGAGCGCTATTACGGCAGCGGTCGTTCGGCGATGGGCACCATCGTGGAAAACCTTGACGGCGGCGCGGCCGAGGAAGACGACGTCGAGCATCTGCGCGACCTGGCCTCCGAGGCTCCCGTCATTCGGCTGGTCAACCTGATCCTGCAGCGCGCGGTGGAGCAGCGCGCTTCGGACGTCCATGTCGAGCCGTTCGAAAACCAGCTGAAGGTGCGCTATCGCATCGACGGCGTGCTGCATGACGTGGAGGCGCCGCCCGCGTCGTCCACCGCCGCGGTGATCTCGCGGGTCAAGATCATGGCGCGCATGAACATCGCCGAGCGCCGCCTGCCACAGGATGGCCGCATCCAGTTGCGGGTGCAGGGCAAGGAGCTGGACCTGCGCGTGTCCACCATGCCGACCAGCTTCGGCGAGTCGGTGGTAATGCGTATCCTGGATCGCGAATCGGTGGTGTTCGATTTCGCCGCGCTGGGCTTCACCGACAGCTTCCAGCAGCGTTTCGTCGACGTGCTGCAGCGCCCGCACGGCATCCTGCTGGTCACCGGCCCCACCGGCTCGGGCAAGACCACCACGCTGTACACCGCGCTGTCGCGGATCAACACGCCCGACGTGAAAATCATCACCGTCGAGGACCCGGTCGAATACCAGATCGAAGGCATCAACCAGATCCAGGTGAAACCGCAGATCGGGCTGGATTTCGCCGGCGCGCTGCGCTCGATCGTGCGGCAGGACCCGGACGTGATCATGATCGGCGAAATGCGCGACCTGGAAACCTGCCGCATCGCGATCCAGTCCGCGCTCACCGGTCACCTGGTGCTGTCCACCCTGCACACCAACTCGGCCGCCGGCGGCATCACCCGGTTGCTGGACATGGGCGTGGAGGATTACCTCCTGGGTTCCACCGTCAACGGCATCCTGGCGCAGCGGCTGGTACGCACGCTCGACCCGGAAACCGCCGTGGCGTACGAGCCCGCGCCCGAAGTCATCGCCCAGTTCGAGCTGGAGAAATACACCGATCAGCGCCCCATCCGCCTGTGGAAACCGGGCAGCAGCACCGCCAACCCCAGCGGCTACCGCGGCCGCCAGGCGATCATGGAATTCCTGCCCATGACCGACCCGCTGCGCCGCCTGGTGATGCAAAAGGCCGACGCCGGCGCCATCGAAAAACAGGCCCGCGCCGAAGGCATGCGCACCATGTACGAAGACGGCATCGCCAAGGCCGTCGCCGGCGTGACCACGCTGGAGGAGGTGCTGCGTGTTACGCAGGAGGGCTAAAAAGCACGCCGCCGCGCCGCTGGAAGCTGCCGTAATCCCCTCTCCCCTGCGGCGACCGAAGGGAGTCCCCTTGTGGGTGGAGGAGGGTAGGGAGAGGGGGACATGCCGCGGGGAAGCTGATCGAAGCGAAACACGCCGCGGGGAAGCTCATCGAAGCAAAACACGTCGCGGCAAAGCTCAACGAAGCGACGCACGCTGCGGGAGGGTTTCCTATCTGTCTTCCCCGCAAGCCCCGGCCCCTCTCCCCAACCCTCTCCCCCACGGGGAGAGGGGGCAAACGTGCCGTGCAGTTTCGCTTCTGGGTGAGCTCGCGGAGCTGTGCGGGGAGTGGGTTCCATGACCCTTTTTCGATACCGCGCCATCACTGGCGCGGGGGAATCCCTGCGCGGCCAGATGGAAGCGTCCAGCGCAGAGGAGGTGATCGCCCACCTGCAGGACCAGGGCCACACCCCGCTGGAAGCGCAGCCGGCCGACGCGGCCGACGGTGGCGCTGGCGTCGCGGCACTGTTCACGCGCGGCCCGTTCAGCGGTGACCAGCTGGCCCAGTTCACTCATCAGCTGGCGACCTTGCTGGGCGCCGGCCAGCCGCTGGACCGGGCGTTGGGCATCCTGCTGGATCTGCCCGAAAGCGAGCGGGCCAGGAAACTGATTGAGCGCGTGCGCGAGCGGGTGCGGGGCGGCAATACGTTGTCTTCGGCGCTGGACGAGGAGCACGGCGTGTTTCCCCGCCTGTACGTGAGCCTGGTGCGCGCGGGCGAGGCCGGCGGTTCGCTGGAGGAAACCCTGCGCCGGCTGGCCGATTACCTGGAGCGCGCCCAGCAACTGCGTGGCAGCGTCATCAACGCGCTGATCTACCCGGCGTTCCTGCTGGTGGGTGTGCTCGGTTCGCTGGTGCTGCTGCTGGCCTACGTGGTGCCGCAATTCGTGCCGATCTTCCAGGACATGCAGGTGCCGATTCCCTGGATTACCCGCGCGGTGCTGCTGTTGGGCAATACCTTGCAGGCGTGGTGGTGGCTGATCGCACTGTTGCTGATCGCTGGCGCGGTGGCGTGGCGCGCGCGGCTGCGCGATCCGCAGGCACGGCTGGCGTGGCATGCCCGCCTGCTGCACCTGCGCTGGATCGGCCCGCTGCTGCTGAAAGTGGAAACCGCGCGCATCGCCCGCACCCTGGGCACACTGCTGAAAAACGGCGTGCCCCTGCTGAGCGCGCTGGCCATCGCGCGCCAAGTCACCGGCAACCGCGCACTGGATGCGGCGCTGGCCAGCGCCCACGAGGAGGTCAAGGGTGGCTCCGGCCTGAGCCTGGCGCTGGCGCAACCGGCCCTGTTTCCAAGGCTGGCGCTGCAGATGGTGCAGGTGGGCGAGGAGGCCGGCCAGCTCGACACCATGCTGCTGAAAGTGGCCGACACTTTCGAGATCGAATCGCGCCGCGCCATCGACCGCCTGCTGGCCGCGCTGGTGCCCGCGCTGACCATCGTGATGACGGTACTGGTGGCGATCATCATGGCCGCGATCCTGCTGCCGCTGTTGAGTTTGACCAGCAATATTCAATGAGGAGGAGTACGGCAATGGCGAAGTTTCTGGCGTCGGTGGGGCAGGGAATCGGGAATCGGGAATGGGGAATGGAGAGAGCGAAAGGCCGGTGCTTGCCAGCTTTCCCCATTCCCCATTCCCGATTCCCCATTCCCGGGCGCGCTTCGCGCGCCAAAGGCTTCACCCTCCTTGAAATGCTGGCCGTGATCGTGTTGATCGGCATCGTGGGCACCATCGTGGTGCGGCAGGTGGGCAACAGCGTGGACAAGGGCAAGTACGGTGCGGGCAAGGTGCAGTTGCAGGTGCTGGGCCAGGCCATCGACAGCTATGCGCTGGACAACGGTTCACCGCCGCGCCAACTGCAGGATCTGGTGACCAAGCCTGCCAACGCGCCGAACTGGCAGCGTCCGTACGTCAAGCCGTCGCAGTTGCTGGATCCCTGGGGCCATGCGTTCGGCTACACCGTGCCCGGCGAACACGGCAATTTCGACCTGGTCTTCTACGGCCAGGACGGCAAGCCCGGCGGCGACGGCTACAGCCAGGATGTGGGTAGCTGGCAATGAAGCCGGGAATGGGGAATCCCACAGGGGGACTTCCTTACGGTCGTGGGGAGTGGGGAATGGGAAAAGCCGGCGAGCGCCAGCTTTTCGCTCTTCCCATTCCCCATTCGCTATTCCCCATTCCCCGGCGCGCAACGCGCGCCACCGGCTTCACCCTCCTTGAAATGCTGGCCGTGATCCTGCTGATCGGCGTGGCCACGGCGGCGGTGGCATTCTCGGTGACGCAGGGCCTGGCCGGCGCCCGTGCCGCAGCGGCCAGCGCCGACCTGGCCGCCGCGCTGCGCGCCACCCGCGCCCAGGCGATCGTGCGCGGCAAGGCGCAGGTGTTCGACCTCGATACCCGCGACAACCGCTGGCGCAATGCCCGCGGGCAAAGCGTGCAACTGCCGCCCGGCATGCAGTTGAGCATCACCAGCGCCCGCGAAGATGCCCCCGACGACCACACCGGCCGCATCCGCTTCTTTCCCGACGGCAGCTCCACCGGCGGCCACATCGTGGTGCAGCGCGGTGAGCGTCAATGGCGCATCGACGTGGCGTGGCTGACGGGCGCGGTGGTGGTGCGATGAAGCCGGGATTCGGGATTGGGGATTTGGGATTCGAAAAGCACTCGGCATCCAGCCCGCTGGCACAGCCTCAGCGCCACGGCTTGCCGGGAGGCGCCTTTGCTCTAACGAATCCCGAATCCCGGCTTTCAACAGACGAATGTCTGGTCATCCCGAATCCCAGGCGCGCTGCGCGCGCCAACGGCTTCACCCTCCTCGAAGTCCTGGCCGCCATTGCGCTGCTCGGCATCGCGTTCGCAGTACTCATGCAGGTCGTCGGTGGCGCCATCGGTCTCACCGGGCAGGCGGCCGATGCCAGTGAGGCGGCGATGTGGGCGCGCAGCAAGCTCGACAGCGTATACGTGGTTGAGCCGCTGCGCCCGGGTCACAGTGCCGGTCGTTTCAATCGCAAATTCCAGTGGCAACTGGACGTGACGCCATGGAACGCTGCCGCTACGGCCAATGACCAGACGCCGCTGCAGCTCTACCAACTGGATCTGCAGGTCAGCTGGGGTGTTGCCGCACATCCGCACACGGCGAATTTCCGCACCCTGCGTCTGCTCTCGACTGGCGCGGATGCCAACCCGATGGCGCCGACGCGATGATTGGGCGCGGGAGGGTGCGATGAGAACCGGAGTTTGGCGAGGCGCGCCCGGGATTTGGGATTCGGGATTCGGGATTCGGAAAGCACTCGGTGCCCAGCCTGCCGGCACGGTGCCAACTCCACGGCTTGCTGAGAGGCGTTTTTGCTCTAACAAATCCCGAATCCCGAATTCCCAATCCCGGCTCCAACAAGGCTTCACCCTCCTGGAAGTCCTGGCCTCGCTGGCCTTGCTGGCCTTGCTGATGCTGGGTGTCTACGCCGGCGTCCGCATCGCCACGCGCAGCGTGCATGCCGGCAATGCGCGGGTCGACCGGCTCGACCAGGTGCGCGCGGCGCAGCAGCTGTTGCGTCGCGAGCTGGCGCAGGCGTTGAATCAGACCATTGATCACGATGACCACGGCGCGCCGCTGGTTGTCGATGGCGCGCCGCAGCGGTTGCGTTACGTAGCGCCGTTGCCGGGTTACCTCGGCCAGTTGGGGCCGCAGCTGCAAACCTTGCGCCTGGTTGATGACGACGCGGGTGGCTTGCGGCTGGAACTTGGCCTGGCCCTGTTGCCGCCCGATGGCAGTGAACCGCAGCCGGTGGGTGAACCGCAGGTGCTGGTCGATCATGTGCGTGCCGGCCGTTTCAGCTATCGCGGCGTCGACGTGCGGGGGCGCGCCACGCCGTGGCTCGCCAGCTGGCCCGATGGCCGTGTGTTGCCGCGGCTGGTGCGGGTGGAATTGCAGCTGGATGGCATGGTGCCCTGGCCCACGCTGGAGGTACCGCTGCGCGTGGAGGCTGGCGACACTGGCCGCGGCGCGTCGAGCTTGCCGATCCGTCGCATGGGGACGCAGTGATGCGCGCATGTCCATCACCTCGACGGCAGCGCGGCGTGGCCTTGCTGCTGGTGTTGTGGGCGTGCGCGCTGCTGGCCGTGCTGCTGGGCGGTTACGCGGCCGTGGTGCATACCGAGGCGGTGCTGGCGCGCCATCAACTGGCGCAGACCCGCGCCCATTACGCCGCCGAAGCAGGGCTCATGCGCGCCTTGCGCGGGTTGCACGATACGCGCGCCAAACAGCGCTGGATCGGTGATGGCCGTCTGTACACGATGTCTTACGACGGCGCCGAGGTGCGGATTCATGCCGTGGACGAGAGCGGCAAGGTGGATTTGAACAGCGCCACGCCCGAGGTGTTGCAGGGCTTGTTCCAGGCCGCGGGCGTGGCCCCGGATGCGGCGCAGGCGCTGGCCGTGCGGGTGGTGGAATGGCGCAGCCCTTCCGTGTTCGATGGCACGACCGGCGATGCCGCGGGATATGCGGCGGAGGGTCGCCGCTACCGGCCGCGGCACGCCCCCTTCGCCAGCGTCGAGGAGTTGCAGATGGTGCTGGGCATGACGCCGGCGCTGTATCGCACGCTGGCGCCGCACATCACCTTGTGGTCGGGCCAGGCCAGCCCGGACCCGAACGTGGCCACGTCGCTGGCGCTGGCCGCGATTCCCGGCATGACCGCCGGGCGCGTGCAGGAAATCCTGGCCGCGCGGCAGCGCAATGCCGCTGATCCCGAGCTGACCGTTGGCAGCGGAGTCACCCACAGCGTGCGTTCGCAAGCTACGCTAGCGGATGGCACGCAAGCGGTATTGCGGGCCACGGTTCGCTGGCGGGCGGGGAGCGCCGCCGCGCAACCTTACGCGGTGTTGCGCTGGCAGGAGGGAGACGAGGAATGAATACGCTGCTGCCGCCGCTGCGGTCGGGGCGCGATCGCCTGCGCCAGGCTTGGCGCAGCTCGCCGTGCCCGGCGTTTTTCGCCTGGTGGGGTACTGAACTGCGCGCGCTGTTGCCGCCGCGCTGGCGTGGCTGGCTGGGCGATGGCGTGGCGTGGCATCTGCTGCAGCAGGAACAGGGGCAGTGGACTTTGCGCCGCGTCGGCGAGGCGCAGCCGCTGGCGCGCTGGTCCGTCGATGACGCGCCCGCCCAACGCGCCGCGGTGAGCACGGCGCTGCAAGGTGTGGATCGCGAAGACCGCCGCCTCGCCTTGCTGCTGGATCCGCGCACGGTATTGCGGCGCGCCGTTTCGCTGCCGCTGGCCGCGCGCAGCCAGCTGGCGCAGGTGATGGCGTTCGAGATGGATCGGCAGACGCCGTTCACCGTCGAACAGGTGCATTACGCCGCGCGCGAACTGCCGTCGGCCACGCTGGCCGCGGCCGGGCTTTTCCGTGCCGAGCTGCTGGCCACGCCGCGCAACAGGCTCGATCCGTTGCTGGCGTCCCTGGCGGCCGTCGGTGTGGTCATCGATGCGGTGGATCTGCCCGAGGGGAATGGACGGCTGGGCATCAACCTGCTGCCGCCCCCGCGCCGGCCGCATCATGTCCATCCGCGCCGCCGCTGGAATCGCGCGTTGGCGGTGGCCTGCGTGACGCTGCTGGCGCTGGTGCTGTGGCAATACCTGCACAACCGTCGGCAGGCGCTGGTGCGGATGCAGGCGCAGGTGGAAAGCCTGCACGCCGATGCGCAGCAGGTGCTCGCCCTGCGCCAGCAACTGCAGGACAACGCCGGCGCCGCCGGTTTCCTGGTGCAGCGCAAACAGCATGCGACGACCATGCTGGCGCTGCTTGCCGACCTGACCAGACGTCTGCCTGACAGCGCCTGGCTGGAGCGGCTCAGTATCGATACCGATGGCCAGGTCGGCATGCAGGGCCAGAGCCGGCAGGCGGCACGATTGCTGGATGCCTTGAAGGATTCACCGCTGATCACCGACGCCAGTTTCCAGGGCTCGATCCAGCCTGATGCGCTCACCGGCAAGGAGCGTTTCTACCTGGTGGCGCAGTTGCGGCAGGCGCAGGCGCAAGCCGGCAGCGCCGTGCCGGCCAGCAGCGGCAGCGCGCCATGAGTTATTCGCCCACCCCGCGCGAGCGCCGCATCGCCGCCATGCTGTTGCTGCTGGCGGCGCTGGCGCTGGCCTATTTCCTGTTGCTGCACTGGTGGTGGGTGGCGCCGCTGCGGCAGATCGATGCCCGCATGGATGAGCTGCAACAGACGCACGCCCACTACGCCGCGGCGATCGCCGAGCAGCCACGGCTGGAGCAGCGGCTGGCTGCGTTGGGCGCGGGCCAGGCGGCCAGCAGTGCGTTCCTTCCCGAAAGCGATACCAACACCGCGGCGGCAGGTTTGATGCAGCGCGTGGTCGACGTGGTGGCTGCACAGACTGCCAACCGGGGTTGCGTGGTCAGCCAGAAAATGCCCATCCCCGATCCACCGGCGGCAGGCAACGAGCCTTATCGCAAGGCGTCCGCGCGCGTCAGCCTGAGTTGCGCCATCGAACCCTTGGCAGCGGTGCTGCACGCGCTGGAGCAGGGCACGCCGTACCTGTTCGTCGATGAGCTCAACATCTACCGCAATCCGACGGCAGCGCAGCAGGACGGTACCGCGCCGCTGGAAGTGCAGCTTACCGTATCGGGCTATCTGCGCCCCGCCCGCACCACCACACAGGTGCAGCCATGAATGCCGCCAGCCAGCGCCGGCTGACCCCGGCCCTGCTGCTGTTGCTGGCCGTGCTGGCGGGTTTGTGGCTGCTGCTGTTGTCCGGCGCTGGCAGCCGCGCGCACTGGCCGGCCGCCAGCCCGCCGTCGGTGGCGCCGGTGGCGGATCGTGCCGCGCCGTTGCCGCCTCCGGTGCCGCGCAACCAGTTCGCCGTGGTCTGGCAGCAACCGCTGTTCAATCCCGATCGCAAGCCCGTGACGCCGTCGGCAGGCAGCGGCAGCATCGGCGAGCTGGAACTCACCGGGGTGATCATCACGCCGACCATGCAAATGGCGCTGCTGTACGACCACCAGGGCAATCGGCAGGTGCGGCTGCGTGCTGGCGAGCGGGTGTCCGGTGGTGACATCACCCTGGTCGAGGTGAAGCCGCGCTCGGCGGTTTTCGACACCGCCAACGGTCGGGTGGAGTTGTCCCTGCGCGCGGGTGCACCGATCGATGGCCCGTTGCCGGCGCCGGGTCAGGCTGTTGGGCCAGGTCCCGGCAGCAGCGTGTCCTGGCCGTCGACGTCGCTGGTCACCCCGGCTCCAGCGGCCGGGCCGGGCGGCCGTCCCGGCGAGCCTGTTGCGGGTGCAATCCGCGCTCCGGCGCAGACGTCTCCCGACACTCGAACCAATACCCAAACGCAGCGCATCCGCGCGCTGCGCGAGATCATCCAGAAACGTCGCGCCGCGCAAGCCGCCGCGGTCCACGAAGGAGAGCATTGAGCATGCATCGCACGCATAGACAGACCCATCCGCTACGTGCGCTGGGGTTGGCGCTGGCGGTATGGCTGGTGGGCTGCTCCAGCCTGCCGCAACCGCGCGACAACGATGCGTTGCAACGCGAGGCGGTGGCCGGCACCCGGAACCCGGTGCCGGCGCCGTTGCCGCTGAACACCACGGTCGCTCCCGATTCGGCATCGGCAATGCGCCCACAACTGAGCGAGGGCAGCGGCCAGTTCATCCATCCCAGCGGGCTGGCCACGCCGCGCGCGCCCGCGGCCGGCCCCGATGGCGTCACCTTCAACTTCGAGAACCAGCCGGTGCAGGCGGTGGTCAAGGCGATCCTGGGCGACTTGCTGAAAAAGAACTACACCATCGTGCCCGGCGTGCAGGGCAACATCTCGTTCTCCACCGCCGAACCGGTCGATGCCAGCGAGGCGTTGCCGATCCTGGAGACGCTGCTGTCGTGGACCGGCAACGCGCTGGTGCTGCGCGGCGGCAGTTACGTGGTGCTGCCGGCGAAGGACGCACTGGGCGGCAACCTGGTGCCCAGCCTCGGTGCATCGGCGCCGCAAGGCGGCTTGCAGGCGCGGCTGTTTCCGCTGCGCTACATCTCGGCCACCGAGATGCAGAAACTGATCAAACCGTTCGCGCGGCCGGATTCGATCCTGCTGGTCGATCCGTCGCGCAACCTGCTGGTGATGTCCGGCACCTCGCAGGAGCTGGCCAATTACCAACGCACCGTGCGCACGTTCGACGTGGACTGGCTGCGCGGCATGTCGGTGGGCGTGTTCAGCCTGCAGCGCGCCAGCGTCGATGAACTGATGCCCAAGCTGGACGACATGTTCGGTCCCAAGGGCGACACGCCGCTGGCGGGCATGCTGCGCTTCATTCCGATCGAGCGCACCAACGCGCTGGTGGTGATCAGCACCCAGGCCGACTACCTGCGCGAAGTGGGCGACTGGATCGCCCGCATCGATCGCGGCGGCGGCAACGAGCCGCAATTGTTCGTGTACGACGTGCGCAACATCAAGGCGTCGGACCTGGCCCGCTACCTGGCGCAGATCTACACCAACGGCGCCGGCACCGGCGCTGGCGACAACGGCGGCCAGGTCGGCCCCGGCCTGAGCAGCGCCACCCTGGGCAGTGCCGATGGCGACACCGGCAACACCTTGGTCAGCGGTATCGACAACGGCGGCGCCATGACCGGATCGGCCACGCAGCCTGTCGACGGCAATGCCGCGCCCAGCAAGTCGTACAGCTCCAGCGACGGCAGCGTGCGCATCAGCGCGGTCGACAGCAACAACCAGTTGCTGGTGCGCGCACGGCCCTCGCAATGGAGCGAGATCGAGTCGGCGATCCAGAAACTCGACAGCGTGCCGCTGCAGGTGCAGATCGAAACCCGCATTCTCGAAGTCAGCCTCACCGGCGAATTCAGCTTCGGCGTGCAGTGGTATCTGGAGGGGCTCCGCGGCGCCACCAGCACCACCGACAGCAACGGCAACATCACGTTTTCGCCGGGGGATGCCAACAACCCGCGACAGATCGCGCTGGGCCAGGGCGGCGTGAATTTCGGCGGCGAGCCGTTCTTCTATTCGTTCATGAACAGCAACCTGCAGGTGGCGCTGCGCGCGATGGAAACCAGCGGCAACACCAAGGTGTTGTCCGAGCCGTCACTGGTGGTGATGAACAACCAGCAGGCGAACATCCAGGTCGGCAACGAGATCCCGGTCAACCAGAGCTTCATCAGCCCTGGCCTGGGCAACGCGGGCAGCGGCATCAGCACGCTGGGCGAGGTGCAGTACAAGCCGACCGGCGTGATCCTGAAAGTCGTGCCGCGGGTCAATCCCGGCGGCCTGGTGTACCTGAAGCTCAGCCAGGAAGTCAGTGCGCCGGGCATCAAGGACAACAACGGCAACTTCCCCATCCAGAAGCGCCTGCTGGAAACCCAGGTGGCCGTGCAGAGCGGCCAGACCGTGCTGCTCGGCGGCCTGATCCAGCAGAACGAAGGCACCACCGACACCGGCATCCCCGTGCTCAACAAGATCCCGCTGATCGGCCGCCTGTTCGGCACCACCAACCGCCACCGCGACCGCACCGAACTGCTGGTGCTGATTACGCCCCGCGTGATCACCAGCGGCAATGATGCGCGGCAAGTCACTGATGAGTACCAGCGCAAGTTCGAATCGCTGGCGCCGTTGCGGGCGAAATAGCTGCTCTGCTTCCTCTCCCCTGCGGGGAGAGGATTGAGGAGAGGGGGCGGTGCTCGCGGGGAAGTTGGTGACGGGGCTCTCGGCGTCGTGGGCAACTTCGTTGGGGCTTCCCCGCGGCGTGTCCCCTCTCCCCAGCCCTCTCCCCAAGGGGAGAGGGGATTACGGTTTCTTTCGGCGTTGAGGCGGGGCGTGGGGAAGCCACACCCCGCCGCTATCATTCGCTGAATGACCGTCTTTCCCATCACTCCGCTGCTGCCCGGCATCCGCGCCTCGCTCGCCGATCATCCGCGGCTGGTGCTGGAGGCGCCGCCCGGCGCGGGCAAGACGACGCAGGTGCCGCTGGCGTTGCTCGACCAGCCGTGGTTGGCGGGTGGAAAAATACTGATGCTGGAGCCGCGCCGCATCGCGGCGCGCGCGGCGGCGCAATACATGGCGCAGCAGTTGGGCGAGGCGGTGGGGCAGACGGTGGGCTATCGCATCCGTTTCGAGGCGAAGGTCGGTCCCGCCACGCGGATCGAGGTGATCACCGAGGGCGTGCTCACCCGGCTGATCCAGCGCGACCCGGAGTTGGCCGGCATCGGTGCGATCGTGTTCGACGAATTCCACGAGCGGCATCTGGCCGGCGACCTGGGCGCGGCGCTGGCGCTGGATATCCAGGCCACCTTGCGGCCCGACCTGCGGCTGCTGTTGATGTCGGCCACGCTGGATGGCGAGCGCATCGCGCAGTGGCTGGATGCGCCGCGCATCACCAGCCCCGGCCGCAGTTTTCCCGTGCACATCGTGCATCCACCCGCGCGCGCGCAGGAGAGCGTGGAGCAGCAGCTGGCCCGGGTGACGCGGCTGGCGCTGCAGGAGAACGCCGGCGACGTGCTCGCCTTCCTGCCCGGCCGGCGCGAGATCGCGCGGACGCAGGCCTTGCTGGCTGCACTGGCCGATGACTGCCCCGCGCTGGAGATCGTGCCGCTGCATGGCGAGCTTTCGCTGGCCGAACAGCAGGCGGCCTTGAGCGATGCGGAGCCGGGGACGCGCCGCGTGGTGCTGGCCACCAACGTGGCCGAGTCCAGCATCACGCTGCCGGGCATCCGCGCAGTGATCGACAGCGGGCTGGCGCGCGAGCCGCGTTTCGATCCGAACTCCGGCTTCAGCCGCCTGGAAACGGTGAACATCTCGCAGGCCTCCGCCGACCAGCGCGCGGGCCGTGCCGGCCGCGTGGCCGCGGGTACGGCGTACCGGCTGTGGCCGCAGAGCAGGCGGCTGGAAACCGCGCGCACGCCGGAGATCGCGCAGGCCGACCTGTCCGGCCTGGCGCTGGAACTGGCCGCATGGGGCAGCGCCGCACTGCCGTGGCTGGACCCGCCGCCGCCCGGTGCATTGGCGCAGGCGCGCGAACTGCTGCGCGCCCTGGCGGCGGTGGACAACGACCACCGCATCACCGCGCTGGGCCGCGACCTGCTGGAACTGGGTGCCACGCCGCGGCTGGGCGCCGCTGCCTTGCGCGCGCCGGCCACGCTGCGTCCGCTGATCGCCGACCTGCTGGCGCTGATGGAGGCGCGCTCGCCGCTGCGCGGCGAGCAGTCGCGCAGCGATGATTTCCGCGACCGGGTCACCGCCCTGCATGCCTGGCGCGACCGGCGCGGCGCGCTGGCGCGGGGCGCGGTGGATGCCGGCGCGCTGGCCGCGATCGAGCAGGCCAGCAAGGGCTGGCGCAGACGTCTGGACGTCCATACGTCCGCCAGCGGTACGCCGGGAAGCCATGCCGTCGGCGACCTCCTTCTGCACGCGTTTCCCGATCGGGTGGCGCATCGCAGCGGCAGCGATCCGCTGCGCTACACGCTGGCCAACGGCCGTGGTGCACGATTGCATGAGAACACCGCCCTGCATGGCGAACCATGGCTGGTGGCGCTGGATCTGCGCCACGAGGCGCGCGACAGCCTGATCCTGGCCGCCGCACCGCTGGATCCGGACGTGCTGGAGCGCGATTACCCGGAACAATTCACCCGCCAGCGCACGCAGCGCTGGAACGACGAGCGCGGTGCAGTGGAGGCGTTCGAGGAACGCCGCTTCGGCGCCATCGTGCTGGAGCGCCGCAGCGTGCTGGTGGACGCGCGCGATGCGTTGCCGGCCTTGCTCGCCGCCGTGCGCAGCGGTGGGCTTGACCTGCTGCCGTGGAGTGAATCGGCGCGCCGCTTGCGCGCCCGCATGCAGGCATTGCGCGCGTGGATGCCGGCGCTGGGTCTGCCCGACGTTGCCGACACCGCGTTGCTGGCCACGCTGGAACAATGGCTGGCGCCGTATCTGGACGGCGTGCACCGGCTCGATGCGTTGCGCGCCGACACGCTGTCGCAGGCGCTGTCGGCGATGCTCGATCATGCGCAGCGTCAGGCGCTGGACCAGCACGCGCCCGAAAGCCTCACCGTGCCCAGTGGCCAGCAGCGGCGGCTCGACTATGTGCCCGGCGAACCACCGGTGCTGGCGGTGAAACTGCAGGAACTGTTCGGCCTGGCCGACACGCCGCGCATCGGTGGCGGACGCATTCCAGTCACGCTGCATCTGCTGTCGCCGGCCGGCCGGCCGATCCAGGTGACCCAGGACCTGCACGGTTTCTGGCAGCGCACCTATCCCGAGGTCCGGCGCGAACTGAAAGGTCGCTATCCGCGCCACCCGTGGCCGGACGATCCATGGACGGCGCCACCGACCCATCGCGCCAAACCTCGCCCGCGCTGACGATCGTCGAGGAATTCTGGCGACCTTCACCGGGCTGCGTGGCCGGTCAACTGCGGTGTTCGCGCTGCGTGGTTATCTGTACCATCGATCACGCCATGGCTATCCATGGGGGACGTCTTGCGTACAACCAAACGCTCCACTGCTCCAGCAGTGCCGGACACCGCAGTCTTCGGCCCGGATCGGGGTATGCCCGCGCCGGGGCCTCGGCGATCCTCCGCTTACGGGTGGAGCCTGCTGGCGTTGTTGCTGGGCCTGGCACTGACGATGCTGCTGCGTTACCAGCAGATCCAGCGGGAGCAAGCCGCGCTGGAGCTCACCCGCAGCGCCCTGGTCGACAAGAGCTCGGTCGCATTGATAACGCAGTTGCATGCGGCGGAAAGCCTGCTGCGCGCGGTGCAGAGCCTGTTCCTTTCCTCCGACGAGGTAAGCGAGCAGGAGTTCGCCAATATCTACGCCAACCTGCAGCCACGCCGCCGCTTCCCTTCGCTGCAGGCGCTTGCCTATGCGCGAAAAGAGATAAAGGCGGATGGCGTCCACTACGTCACTACCTGGGTGCAACCGCTGTCGGGCAATGCCGCCCTGGCCGGGCTGGACGTCAACGCGCAGCCGAACAACCTGCAAGGCGTGATCGCCTCGCGTGATACCGACCTGCCCACCTTGTCGGCCCCGTTCCGGCTGGCGCAGCAGACGGGTGCGTTGCCGCGCAACGACGGCATCACCCTGCGCATGCCGATCTTCAACCCCGGGTCGCCACCGGCGTCGGTGGAGGAGCGGCGTCGGCGCGAGGCCGGGTCGCTGGCGGTGTCGTTTCGGGTCAGCGGCCTGATCGGCAATGCGATTTCGCAAGACGTCACGCAGATGTTCCGCGTGCGCATCACCGACGTCACCGATGCCGGGCAGCAACTGCTGTTCGACTCGGCCGCGACGGCGAAGGTCGATGACGACAAGGATTTCCACCGCCGGCTTGCCTATGGCGGGCGGGTGTGGCGCCTGGACCTGCAACCGCGCGCGACCGCCCGGGCCGGCTTCGACCTGGGCGACTCGGCGCTGCCTGTCGGCGTGCTGGCCAGCATCCTGCTGGCGATGCTGGTGTTCACCATCGCCAGCACCCGCCAGCGGGCGATCGCCCTGGCGTGGCACATGACCAGTCGTTACCGCGAGAGCGAAGAGCGCTTTCGCGCGCTGAACGATCTGCTGCCGGCGCTGGTCCTGCTGGCCGACGGGCATGACGGCGCCATCACCTATGCCAACCGCGCGTCCCGCGAGCGGCTTGGCGAGAACGTGGGTGAGCGGCGGCTGTCGGACCTGTTCGAGGACCCGCGTCTGTATCCCGACATGGGGCAACCGGACCAACGCGATTTCCACCGCCTCAGCGCCCAGCTGTGCGATGAGCAGGGTTACCGGTTCTGGGCCGACGTGGCCATCTCCAAGGTGGTTCTGGACGGCGCCGACAAGTTGCTGATGGTGGCGATCGACGTCACCGAGCAGCGGCAGTTGAACGAGATGCTGAGCTTCCAGGCCAGCCACGACGCGCTGACCGAACTGTACAACCGGCGCGAATTCGAGAGCCGCCTGCAAAGCATCCTCAACGCCACCGAAACCGGTGCGCCGATGGCGGTGCTGCTGTACATCGACCTGGACCAGTTCAAGCTGATCAACGACACCTCCGGCCACATCGCCGGCGACCACCTGCTGGCGCAACTGGCCGCCACCATGCACAAGCAGCTGTCCGGTAGCGATGTACTGGCGCGGCTGGGCGGCGACGAGTTCGGCGTGCTGGCGCTGGACATACCCGATCGACAGGCCGCCGAGGCGGTGGCCGAGCGGGTGCGCCACTGCATCGATGAATGGATTTTCGTGTGGGAACAGCGCAGCTACACGGTCAGCGCCAGCATCGGCGTGGTGATGATCGACCAGCCGGGCATGACCATGAAGGACCTGCTGGCCCGCGCCGACACCGCCTGCTACATGGCCAAGGAGCTGGGCCGCAACCGTGTGCATTTCTATTCCGAACGCGATGACGAGGCCGCGCGCCGCCGCGGCGAGATGGAGTGGGCCAATCGCCTGCGCTGGGCCATCGATGAAAAGCGTCTGGTGCTGGTCTACCAGGAACTGATACCGCTGTCGCCGCGGCCCGGCTCGGGCCCCCGGGTGGAGTTGCTGCTGCGCTTCCGTGACGATTCCGGCGCGCTGGTGCTGCCGGGCGTGTTCATGCCCGCGGCCGAGCGCTACAGCCTGATGCCGATGCTCGATCGCTGGGTGGTCGAGACCGCGCTGGCGCATTTCGACCAGCTGCACCCGGCTGGGGCCGACCTGCGGCTGGCGACGATCAACCTGTCCGGCGCCAGCGTCGAGGACGACGCGCTGGCCGACCTGATCATCGCCTTGCTGAAGAAACACGGGGTGGCGCCGTCACGGGTGTGTTTCGAGATCACCGAAACCGTGGCGGTGCGCAACCTGTCGCGCGTGGCCCGTTTCATGGAGCAACTGCGCCAGGTCGGCTGCAAGACCGCGCTGGACGATTTCGGCGTCGGCATGTCGTCGTTCGCGTATCTGAAGAACCTGCCGATCGACATCATCAAGATCGATGGCAGCTTCATTCGCGACATGCTCACCGACCCGGTCAGCCACGCCATCGTGCGTGCGGTCGCCGACATCGGCCAGCGGCTGGGGCTGGAAGTGGTGGCCGAGTGGGTGGCCGACGAGGAAACGCTGCGCGTGCTCACTGCGATGGGCGTCGGCCACGCGCAAGGTTTCAGCCTGCATGCGCCGGAGCCGGCGCGATTCCAGTCCGGCGGAACGGTGCATCCGCCTGCACCGTGATGCGCAGGCGTGGCCAGGTCATGCAACGTTCCTAGACGCGGCGTTCATCGCGGCTGTCGTCTGATGGCGAGATTCCACCCAGGAGAGGTCGCCATGAACATGCGTATCGGATTGGGAGTACTGGCGCTGGCGATGATGCCGCTGCTTGCCCACGCGTCCTGCGACACGGTGAAGGCGGATATCGACGCCAAGATCAAGGCCAACGGCGTGGCCGACTACACGCTGGCCGTCGTGCCGGCGGGGCAGGAGGCAGCGTCGGGCAAGGTGGTGGGGCATTGCCAGGGTGACCAGCAGATCGTCTACACGCGCGGCGCCGTCAGCGCTTCGAGCCCGACCAGCGACAGCCCGGCCAGCCCGGCCATGCCGATGAATGACGACAGCGCCAAGGGCAGCGAGCCGGCACCGGCATCCACCGCCGGTCATTGATCCCGCGGGCGCCGTTGCGCCCAAGCAACGCTGATGTTGATGGCACGGATGCCATCGCGGGCGCTCGTGCGACCATGGACGCATGACGCAAGAAAACCATTCACCGCACCTGACCATCATCGGCGGCGGCCCCGCCGGATTGATGGCGGCGGAGGCCGCCGTCGCGGCGGGCGTGGCAGTCGACGTGTACGACGCGATGGGTTCGGTCGGGCGCAAATTCCTGCTCGCCGGCAAGGGTGGCCTCAACCTCACCCACGGCGAGCCACTGGCCGCTTTCGTGCAGCGCTATGGCGAACGCCAGCACGCCGTGGCGTCATGGCTGGCGGCGTTCGATGCCGACGCGCTGCGTGAGTGGGCGCGCGGGCTGGGCGTGGAAACCTTCGTCGGCAGTTCCGGTCGGGTATTCCCGCGCGACATGAAGGCCGCCCCGCTGCTGCGCGCGTGGCTGCGGCGCCTGCGCGAATCGGGCGTGGGCTTTCACATGCACCATCGCTGGCTGGGCTGGAACGCCTCCGGCGCACTGCGCTTCGCCACACCCGCGGGAGAACAGGAACGACAAGCCGATGCCGTGCTGCTGGCGTTGGGGGGCGCCAGTTGGCCACGGCTGGGTTCCGACGGCGCCTGGGTCGGCGCGCTGGAACAACTCGGCGCCGAAGTGGCGCCGCTGCAACCGGCCAACGGCGGTTTCGAGGTGCGCTGGAGCGAATACCTGATCCAGCGTTTCGCCGGCGCGCCATTGAAACCGGTGGTGGCGCACTGGCGCGATCGCGCCGGGCAGACGCACGCGCGCCAGGGCGAGTGCGTGATCAGCGAGTACGGCATCGAGGGCAGTCTCATCTATGCCATCGGCGCCGAACTGCGCGAGCAACTGGCCACGCGCGGCGAAGCGCAGCTCATGCTGGATCTGGTCCCCGGCTACAGCCAGAGCGTGCTGGCCGAACGGCTGGCGGCACCGCGCGGCAAACACAGCATCGGCGACTGGCTGCGACGGCGGGCGGGGCTCGATGGCGCCAAGGCGGCATTGGTATTCGAGCTGACCGACAAGCTCACCCTGGCCGACCCCGTCGCGCTGGCCGCGCAGTTGAAAGCGCTGCCGCTGCAGCTATGCGCACCGCGCCCATTGGCCGAAACCATCAGCACTGCCGGCGGCGTGCGACTGGAATCGCTGCACGATGCACTAATGCTGCGCACCCGCCCCGGCGTATTCTGCGCCGGCGAAATGCTGGACTGGGAAGCCCCCACCGGCGGCTACCTGCTGACCGCCTGCTTCGCCAGTGGCCTGATCGCCGGCCGCGGCGCCGCGCAGTGGTTGCAGGAACAGGCGCGCAGCAAATCAAAACCGTAACCGCCGCACCTCAGCCCCCAAAAAAGCCGTAATACCCTCTCCCCTCGGGGAGAGGGCCGGGGAGAGGGGGACACGCCGCGGGAAGCTTCAACGAAGCCACCCACGACGCCGAAAAGCTCCGCCCGACCTCTCCGCAAGCACCGCCCCCTCTCCTGTGTCCTCTCCCCAATGGGGAGAGGAGATTAAGGTCCCTTCGGGCTTCTCTGTTGTCGGGAAGCGAAGGACAGGCCTTCGTTCGAGGCTCTCATCACCCCAGCGGCCTTACCCGGAAATTCCGCCCTTTGATCCTCCCCGCGCGCAGCCGTTCCAGAGCCTTGTTCGCCAGCGCGCGGGTGATCGCCACGTAGGCGCGGGTGGCAAACACGTCGATCTTGCCGATGTCCTTCGCCGCCAATCCCGCCTCGCCGGTGAGCGCGCCGAGGATGTCGCCGGGGCGCAGTTTGTCCTGTCGGCCGGCGTCGATCACCAGGGTTTTCATCGGTGCCAGGTGCAGGGTCTTGCCGCGCGACGGCGCGACTTTCAGCGGACGCCACGGCAGCGGCGCGCCGCTGAGTTCTTCGATGTTGGCGGCTTTCGGTCGCTCGCGCGACGAGCACAGCGTGATCGCCAGGCCGGCCTGGCCGGCGCGGCCGGTGCGGCCGATGCGGTGGGTGTGGGTTTCCGGGTCGTGGGCGATGTCGTAGCTGACCACCAGCGGCAGCGCGGCGATGTCCAGCCCGCGCGCCGCCACGTCGGTGGCGACCAGCACCGCGCAGCTGTGGTTGGCGAAACGCACCAGCACTTCATCACGATCGCGCTGCTCCATGTCGCCGTGCAGGGCCAGCGCGGAGAAGCCACGGCGATCAAGCTCCTGCGCCACCGCGTCCACCTCGCGGCGCATGTTGCAGAACACCAGCGCCTGCTCGGCGTGCGCGCCACCCAGCAATTGGGTCAGCGCGTCGATCTTCTGCGCCGGCTCCACTTCGTGGAAACGCTGCTCGATGGCCGGCTTTTCATCGGCCGGCGCTTCCACCGTCACTTCCACCGGATCGTTCTGCACGCGCTGGCTCACGGCGCGGATTTCATCAGGGTAGGTGGCCGAGAACAGCAAGGTCTGATGATGTTTGGCGATGCGCCCGATGATGTCGTCGATGGCCTCGGTGAAGCCCATGTCCAGCATGCGGTCGGCTTCGTCCAGCACCAGCACCTTGATGCCGCCGCCGTGCAGGCTCTGCCGTTTCAGGTGCTCCTGCACGCGGCCGGGCGTACCCACCACGATGTGCGGGTCGTGTGCGAGCGAGGCCAGTTGCGGGCCCAGCGGCATGCCGCCGCACAGGGTCAGCAGTTTCACGTTGGGGATGTTGGCGGCCAGCTTGCGGATCGCCTTGCTGACCTGGTCGGCCAGCTCGCGGGTGGGGCACAGCACCAGCGCCTGCAGCCGGATCGTATCCACGTCGATCGCCTGCAGCAGGCTCAGCCCGAACGCGGCGGTCTTGCCGCTGCCGGTCTGCGCCTGCGCGATTACGTCGCGGCCGTCGAGCATCGGCGGCAGGCTTTGCGCCTGTACCGGGGTCATTTCGGTGTAGCCGAGGGTTTCCACGCTGGCGAGCAGGGCGGGTTTGAGCGGGAGCGTGCTGAAGGAAGTCATGTGTGCATGATCGCATCTATGCCGCGCGCTCGTTGGGTGTGCGGCTGGCGGCCCTTCGACTCCGCTGCGCTACGCTCAGGGAGAACGGTGGTTGGATTGCAGCGCTACACGCCGATGGCCCTGAGCGCAGCGGAGTCGAAGAGCATGCATCGCCACGCTTGCATCCGCCCGCGCACTGACCGACCCTGTGCGGCTACCGTCATCAGTGGTCACCGCCATGGATATCGTTTTCATCGAAGACCTGCGCGTCGATACCGTCATCGGCATCTACGACTGGGAGCGCCGCGTGCGCCAGACCCTGTCGCTGGATGTGGAGATGGCGTTCGACAACACCGTGCCCGCTGCCGACGACGATATCGAGAAGACGCTCAACTACAAGGACATCGCCAAGCGCCTCAGCGCCTACGTGGGCGAGTCCAGTTTCGGCCTGGTGGAGACGCTGGCCGAGCGTTGCGCGGCGATCATTCGCGAGGAATTCGGCGTGAGCTGGGTGCGGCTGAAATTGTCCAAGCCGGGCGCGGTGCGCGGCGCGCATGCGGTGGGCGTGCGGATCGAACGCGGCGAGCGGCCCGCTTGATGGCACGTGTCTATCTGAGCCTGGGCTCCAATATCGAGCCGCAGCGCTACCTGCCCGCCGCGTTGGCGGAATTGCGGCAGGCGTTCGGCCCGATCACGGTGTCGCCGGCGTATCGCAGCCGCTCGGTGGGTTTCGATGGCGCGGATTTCGTGAACCTGGCGGTGGGGCTGGATACGCCGCTGTCGCCGGCCGCGCTGAACGACTGGCTGCACGCGCTGGAGGATCGCCACGGCCGTCGCCGCGACGGCCCGCGTTATTCGGATCGCACGCTGGATCTGGACATCGTGTTCTACGACGCGCTGGTGATCGACGGTCCGGGCCACCTGCAACTGCCGCGCAAGGAGTTGAAGCACGCGTTCGTGCTGCGGCCGATCGCCGATATCGCACCGGATTTCCGCCATCCGATCAGCGGCCAGCGCATGGCCGAGCTGTGGGCGACATTCCCGGTGGAACGCGAGCCGCTGACGTTGGAACCGTTGCCGGATTGAGGCCGAGCCGACGTGTCGCGTGCCAGTTGGCAACGCGACACGCGCCTGTTTACTCGCCGATGGTCAGCAGCGAGGCATTGCCGCCGGCGGCGGTGGTGTTGATGGTCAGCGTGCGCTCGGTGGCGAAACGCAGCAGGTAATGCGGGCCGCCGGCCTTGGGGCCGGTGCCGGAGAGGTTCTCGCCACCGAACGGCTGCACGCCCACCACCGCGCCGATCTGGTTGCGGTTGACGTAGCAGTTGCCCACGCGGGTGTGCGTGGCCAGGTAGTCGACGGTATCGTTGATGCGGCTGTGGATGCCCAGGGTGAGGCCGTAACCGGCGGCGTTGATCTGTGCCACCACGCCGGCCAGGTCGTTGGCCTTCCAGCGGATCACGTGCAGCACCGGGCCGAAGATTTCACGCTGCAGGACATCGAGCGATGCGATTTCGTAGGCGCGCGGCGCGAAGAAGCTGCCGTGCTCCGTGCGTGCGGGATCGAGCGTCACCTCGGCGATCTTCTTTGCTTCGCGATCCATCCGCGCGGCATGGTCGACCAGGATCTTCAACGCGTCCTCGTCGATCACCGGGCCCAGGTCGGTGGACAGCAGGCCGGGGTCGCCCACCTCCAGCTCGGCCATCGCGCCGGCCAGCATCGCCACGACCTTGTCGGCGATGTCGTCCTGCACGAACAGCACGCGGGCGGCCGAGCAGCGCTGGCCGGCGGACTGGAACGAGGACGCCATCACGTCCTTCACGATCTGCTCGGGCAGGGCGGAGGAGTCGGCGATCATCGCGTTCTGGCCGCCGGTTTCGGCGATCAGGGCGGCGATCGGCGCGTTGCGCGCGGCCAGCGCGCGGTTGATCGCCCACGCGGTGTCGGTGGAGCCGGTGAAGGCCACGCCGGACACGCGCGGGTCCTTCGTCAGCGCCACGCCCACCACGGCGCCATCGCCCGGCACGAACTGCAGCACTTCGGCGGGCACGCCCGCTTCGTGCAGCAGCTTCACCGCCAGGTAGCCGATCAGACTGGTCTGCTCGGCGGGCTTGGCGATCACCGCGTTGCCCGCGGCCAGTGCCGCGCTGACCTGGCCCAGGAAAATCGCCAGCGGGAAATTCCACGGGCTGATGCAGACGAACACGCCGCGGCCGTTGAGGAACAACTGGTTGCTTTCGCCGGTGGGGCCGGGCAGTTGCTCCGGCTGGCCAAACAGGCGCCGCGCCATGGCGGCGTAGTAGCGCAGGAAATCGGCCGCTTCGCGGATTTCGGCGATCGCGTCGGGCAGGTTCTTGCCCGCCTCACGCACGCACAGCGCGATGAATTCGCCACGGCGCGCTTCCAGCAGATCGGCGGCGTGCTCGAGGATCGCGGCACGGCTGGCGGCGGGCAGGCGGTCCCAGCCCAGTTGCGCGGCCAGCGCGTTGTTCAGCGCCTTGTCGACGGTGGCGGCATCGGCGCTGAGGTAGCTGCCCAGGCTCTGGCGGCGGTCGGCGGGGTTGGTCACCGGCACGGTCACATTGCCGGCGGCGGCGCCGGGCACCAGCGGCGTGGCGGTCCACGGACCGGCGTGCGCGTTGACCGCCTCGGCCATCGCCTTCA
The DNA here is from genome assembly GCF_042655685.1 of Rhodanobacter ginsenosidimutans. Classification (NCBI taxonomy): domain Bacteria; kingdom Pseudomonadati; phylum Pseudomonadota; class Gammaproteobacteria; order Lysobacterales; family Rhodanobacteraceae; genus Rhodanobacter; species Rhodanobacter ginsenosidimutans. The sequence goes on from NZ_JBHSMM010000001.1 coordinate 420,401, forward strand.
ATTCGTTGTCGTTGGAAAAGTTGACGCCCATGGAATTCTTCCTGGAGACAGCGTTGGGATTCTGCGCAAGCGCCGTGCTCTCGGCGTAGAGGTTCACCGGCAGGGGAATGCGCGGATGCGGGATCGAGGCGAACGCGCGCACCGTCTCGCACGGGTCGGCCACCAGGTCGCGCACTGGGACGCTCTCGTCCACCACGCGGTTGACGAAACTGGTGTTGGCGCCGTTTTCCAGCAGGCGGCGTACCAGGTAGGGGAGCAGGTCTTCGTGCGTGCCCACCGGCGCGTATACGCGGCAGGGCACGTTCAAGTTGTCCGGCCCGATCACCTCGGCGTACAGGTCGGTGCCCATGCCGTGCAGGCGCTGGTATTCGAACGCGCGACCCTGGGCGATGTGATGCACGGCGGCGATGGTGTGCGCGTTGTGGGTGGCGAACTGCGGATAGATCAGCTCGCTGCCGCCATCGAACAGGCGACGCGCGCAGGCCAGGTAGGACACGTCGGTGTTCGGCTTGCGCGTGTAGACGGGGTAGCCGGCCAGGCCGGTTTCCTGCGCGCGCTTAATTTCGGCATCCCAGTAGGCGCCCTTCACCAGGCGCACGTACCAGCGGCGGTTGGCAGCGCGCGCGGTTTCGATCAGCCAGTCGATCACGAACGGGGTGCGCTTGGCGTAGGCCTGCACCACGATGCCCAGGCCGTTCCAGCCTTCCAGCGACGGGTGGGCGAAGACGTCGCCGATGATGTCCAGCGACAGCTCCAGTCGATCGGCCTCCTCGGCATCGACCGACAACGCGATGCCGTGCTTCATCGCCAGCTGCGACAGCTCCAGCAGTTTTTCGCCGAGCGCGCGACGGGCCAGCTCGCGCTTGGCCACTTCGTAGCGCGGGTACAGCGCCGACAGCTTCACCGAGATCGACGGCGCGTCGGTGTGGTTGGCGAACGGGCCACGTGCGCCGATGGCGGCGATGGCGCGGCGGTAGTCCTCCTGGTAGCGCTCGGCGGTTTCGGCGGTGATCGCCGATTCGCCGAGCATGTCGTACGAATAGCGATAACGCGCGTTTTCCTTCTTCGCGCAACGGTCCAGCGCTTCGCCGATGGTGCGGCCCATCACGAACTGATGGCCCATGATGCGCATCGCCTGGCGCACCGCCAGGCGGATCGCCGGCTCGCCCGCGCGGCCCACCAACCGGCGCAGCGATCCGGCGAAGTCGTGGCGGGTGTCCTCGCTGAGGTTCACCAGCCGGCCGGTCAACATCAGTCCCCAGGTGGAGGCGTTGACGAACAGCGACTCGCTCTGGCCCAGGTGCTTTTTCCAGTCGGCGTCGCCCAGCTTGTCGCGGATCAGCTTGTCGGCGGTGCCCTTGTCGGGAATGCGCAGCAATGCCTCGGCCACGCACATCAGCAGCACGCCTTCCTCGGAGGAGAGGTCGTACTGGCGCATGAAGGATTCGATCGCGCTCTGGTCATTCGATCGCGCACGCACGCGCGTGACCAGGCCGGCGGCGACGTCGATCACCTGTTCGCGTTCGACTGGCGGCAACGTGGCCTGCGCCAGCAGGTCGTTCACCGCTTCGGTTTCGTCGCGCAGCCAGGCGGCGGTGATGCGGGCGCGGGCGGGTTCGACAGCCTCCGGCAATTCGGGGCTGAGGATGGGTGATGCAGGGGGAGGGTAGTTCACGGAAGGACCGCAGGTATGCTGGGGAATCCGCCGGGGAGGGGCGGGAATCGCCGGATTGTACGCCGCGGCATGACCGCCCGGACCCCTGCCAAAAGGGGGGTATGGCGTGCTGTCATGCATGCGCCTGACGGGCGACGCCGGGCGCTATTGGCGTTGCGCGACGGCGCGTCTTTCGGGCTGATCCAGGTCAGCAGGGTGCGACATTCTTGCCCACTGCCTCGCCGCGGCCTATCATTCCGTCGTTCCAGGCGCGCCGGATGTTCATGATCGTGCTTCGACCAACCGCCGCCGGGCTGCCGTGCGTGACGATGTGGCTTCGGCCCAATCGCATGCTGAGCCGGAGGGGGCTGGTACGGCTCATCGTGGCTCTGGTGGTTCTGGCGTTGATGTCGGCGGGGCTTGGCGTGTGGCAGGGGAATGTGTTTGCCCCGCTGTTTGCCGTGATCGAGTCGGTCGCCGTGGCCTGCGCGCTGAGCGTGGCCTGGCGTGCTGGCGATCGCGGCGAACGCATCACCCTCGACGAATCGTCGCTGGAGGTGCAATCGCTGCCTGGGCGGCGTTGCACGCGATTCCAGTCGTACTGGGTGCGCGTGGTGCTGGAGCCGGGCGAAGGACGCCATCGGCTTTTGCTGGCATCGCACGGAAACGCGTTGGAAATTGGTGCGTTCCTGGCCGAACAGGAGCGTGCCGAGCTGTCGAAGAAACTCATGGTGTTGCTGTCCGCCATTCACGGCCAGCCGCGCAAGTAGGTACAACAAAGGTGCAAGACATGACATCTGGCAGCATCAGGCATCACGGCATCAGGCGGGCATTCACCACACTGACCATTGGCGCGCTCGCGCTGTTCGGTGGCGCCGCCCAGGCCAATCCGCACTCCTGGCAGTTGAACCTGACTCGCGGCGCGAGCACCTGGTCCCCGGTGCCATATCACTTGAACAACATCTCGCTGGCCGTTTGCACGGTGATCGGCCTGCTGGTGTTCGGCGCGATGTTCGTCGCGATGTTCCGCTTCCGCAAATCACGCGGCGCCGTGGCCGAGAAGTGGTCGCACAACACCATGGTCGAAGTGGTCTGGACCACGATTCCGGTGCTGATCCTGATCACGCTGGCCTGGCTTGCCACCACCGGCGTCACCTCGTGGGCGGACACCACCGGCTCGCAGATGACGGTCAAGGTCACTGGCTACCAGTGGAAATGGCGCTACGACTACGTCGATTACATGGGCAAGCCGGTCGCCAAGGTCGGCTTCATGTCCAAGCTGGACCAGCAGAGCGACGACACCCGCCAGCTCGATTCGGGCATGGACCCGTACGCGGTCAAGGTCGGTGACGAAAACACCTACCTGCTGAATGTCGACAAGCCGCTGGTGGTTCCGGTCGACACCAAGATCCGTTTCGTGATCACCAGCGGCGACGTGATCCACTCATGGTGGGTCCCGGCAACCGGCTGGAAGATCGACGCGATCCCCGGCATCGTCAACTCGGCATGGGCCAACTTCACCACGCCGGGCACGTACCGCGGCCAGTGCGCCGAACTGTGCGGCCAGGATCATGGCTTCATGCCGATCGTGGTGGTGGTCAAGTCCAAGGCGGATTTCGCCACCTGGCTGGCCGCGCAGGAAGCTGCTTCCGGCGCGCCGGCAGCGGCGCCGCAGACCGCGCAAGTGGCCGCACCCGCACCGGTACCCGCTGGCGGGCAGGGCTGATCGCTCCGCACTCTTTTCGCCCTCCGCAGTTTCACGCAGTCGCATTCAATATTTCAGGTTAGAGGTGCACGGCCATGTCCTACGCAGCCACCCATGATCAGCACGACGATCACCACGGCGCGCCGAAAAGTTTCTTCCAGCGCTGGTGCATGTCCACCAACCACAAGGACATCGGCACGCTGTATCTGGTTTTCGCGCTGACGATGTTCTTCATCGGCGGCTCGTTCGCCATGGGCATCCGTGCCGAGTTGTTCAAGCCCGGCTTGCAGCTGATGCAGCCGTACTTCTTCAACGAGCTGACCACCATGCATGCGCTGGTGATGATCTTCGGCGCGATCATGCCGGCCTTCGTGGGCCTGGGTAACTGGATGATCCCGTTGATGGTCGGCGCGCCGGACATGGCGCTGCCGCGCATGAACAACCTGTCGTTCTGGATCCTGCCGTTCGCCTTCATCCTGATGCTGTCCACCCTGTTCCTGCCCGGCGGTGGCCCGGCCGGTGGCTGGACGATGTACCCGCCGCTGTCGCTGCAGAGCAACTCGCTGGCGTACGTGGTGTTCGCGATCCACCTGATGGGCATCAGCTCGATCATGGGCGCGATCAACATCATCGCCACCATCCTCAACATGCGCGCGCCCGGCATGGACCTGATGAAGATGCCGGTGTTCGTGTGGAGCTGGCTGATCACCGCGTTCCTGCTGATCGCCGTGATGCCGGCACTGGCCGGCGCGGTGACGATGCTGCTCACCGACAAGTACTTCGGCACCAACTTCTTCAACCCGGGCGGCGGCGGCGACCCCGTCCTGTATCAACACATTTTCTGGTTCTTCGGCCACCCCGAGGTCTACATCATGATCCTGCCCGCGTTCGGGATCATCTCGGAAATCGTGCCGACCTTCGCCCGCAAGCCCATCTTCGGCTACAAGGCGATGGTGTTCGCGATCGCCTGCATCGCGTTCCTGTCGTTCATCGTGTGGGCGCACCACATGTTCGCGGTGGGCCTGCCGCTGGGCGCCGAAATCTTCTTCATGTACGCCACCATGCTGATCTCGGTGCCGACCGGTGTGAAGGTGTTCAACTGGGTCGCCACCATGTGGGGCGGTTCGATGACGTTCGAGACGCCGATGCTGTTCTCGATCGCCTTCATCATCCTGTTCACCATCGGCGGCTTCTCCGGCCTGATGATGGCGCTGGTGCCGGCCGACTTCCAATATCACGACACCTACTTCATCGTGGCGCACTTCCACTACGTGCTGGTGACCGGTGCGCTGTTCGCGATCATCGCCGCGGCGTATTACTGGATGCCGAAGTGGACCGGCAACATGTACAGCGAGTTCTGGGGCAAGGTGCATTTCTGGAACAGCGTGATCTGGGTGAACGTGCTGTTCTTCCCGCAGCACTTCCTGGGCCTGGCCGGCATGCCGCGCCGCATCCCCGACTACAACGTGGCGTTCGCCAACTTCAACATGATCAGCTCGATCGGCGGTTTCCTGTTCGGCGCCTCGCAGTTGATCTTCATCGGCGTGCTGATCCATTGCGTGTTCTTCTCGAAGAAGAAGGCCACCGACCGCGTGTGGGAAGGTGCCAAGGGGCTGGAGTGGACCGTGCCGTCGCCGGCGCCGTATCACACCTTCGAGTTGCCGCCGGTGGTTCGTGACGAAGAACTGGCCCACGGCCACGTGAACGACTGATTCTTCCCGCACCCTTGCGCCTTCGTGGCTGCAAGGGTGCAAAGAGAGCCGAGGACATGAGCGAGCATCAACAAGACGACGAAAGCCGCAAGGGTGTGAATCGCACCGTGAAGATACTTCTCGTCATCGTGCTGGTGTTCTTCGCGCTGTCGTTCGTGCAGATCCTGCTGATGAAGTAGCGGTTGCCACATCTTTCCTTTCAACCGGTCGGTTACTGACCGGCATGCAGTTCCCCGGGCGGCACGACGGGGCAAAAGTCATCAAGAGAAATCCACGGGGTCTCACCATGGGTCAGCAGCACGACGCGTATTTCGTTCCGACCAAGAGCTACTGGCCGATCGTGGCCGCAGTAGTCATGTTCATCACCGTGTTCGGTGCCGCGCACTGGTTGAACGCCGGTCCCGGCGAAGCCGGCTTCGGCAAGGGTGTGCTGACGATCGGCGTGATCGGCATCATCGGCATGTTCTTCGGCTGGTTCCGCTCGGTGATCAACGAATCGCTGGCTGGCAGCTACAACGCTCAGGTGGACACCTCGTTCCGCATGGGCATGATGTGGTTCATCTTTTCCGAAGTGATGTTCTTCGGCGCCTTCTTCGGTGCCCTGTTCTACGTCCGCATGTACTCGCTGCCGTGGCTCGGTGGCCATGGCCACGGCGTACTGACCCACCAGTTCCTCTGGAGCGATTACGTCGCCTCCTGGGGCGCCAATGGTGGCGGCGGCCCGGAGCAGGTCGGTGGCGCGTTCCGCACCGTGCCGGCGTGGGGCCTGCCGCTGCTCAATACGATGCTGCTGCTCACCTCCAGCGTCACCGTGACGATCGCCCATCACGCGCTGCGCGCGGGGCAACGCGGCAAGATCCTGCTGTTCCTGGGCCTCACTGTTCTGCTCGGCGCCACGTTCCTGTATTTCCAGGCGCACGAGTACATGGAGGCCTACAACGAGCTGAACCTCACCCTGCGCAGCGGCGTCTACGGTGCCACCTTCTTCATGCTGACCGGTTTCCACGGCCTGCACGTGACGCTGGGCACGATCATGCTTCTGGTGATCTGGTTCCGCGTGTTGAAAGGTCATTTCAACAAGGATCACCATTTCGGTTTCGAGGCGGTGGCGTGGTACTGGCACTTCGTCGACGTGGTCTGGCTGTGCCTGTTCCTGTTCGTCTACATCCTCTGAACGACAGATCCGCCGCATGAAAAAACCCGCCATGTCGGCGGGTTTTTTTTGGCCGGTGATCCGGCGTGTTCTGCAAGGGGCGGTTCGTGCGTGTGGGGTGGGTGCGTTGCGAAAGCGTGAGCGAATGTCGCGCGCGGCGCGCGGCGCGCGGGCGCCGCGGGGGCAGTACAATCAGCCGCCGACGGCGTGCGGTTGCAGCCATCCCATCCAGATGCCGAACGCGACCATGCCGATCAACACGATCGACAGGCCGATGCGCCGGGTCAGCGCCCACACCGTGCGCTTGTCGTCGTCCTTGTCGGTCATCATGAAGTACAGCGCCTGGCCGAGGCTGAAAATCACCACCAGCAGCATCACCACCAGCGCATATTTGTAGATGGTTTCCACGTGATTGATCCGAAGGAATTCGACATCGCCAGTATAACCACCGACGGCGGGCGTTCCGCATGATGCGGCTGCGTCGTCCGCCCTGGTGGGCGTTGTTGCTTGCCGTGGCCGGAGCGGCGCTGTTCGTGTATCTGGGCGTCTGGCAGCTGCATCGGGCCGACTACAAGGAAGCGCTTCTGCGGCGCTATGCCACATCCGTTTCGGCCGCGCCGCAGGACTTTGCCGGCGTCGCGGTGCGGCCGCCGACGGACAGCTTTCCGCGCGTTCGCGCTCGCGGCCGCTATCTGCTCGATCGCATCTATCTGCTGGACAACCCGCACCACGATCATCGCGGTGGCGTCGAAGTGTTCGTACCGTTTGCGGTCGAGGGTGAAACCAGTTTGCTGCTGGTCGACGCGGGCTTTCTGCACCCCGGCGCCAACGGCGCCACGCCAACGCTGCCAGCCTTGCCGAAAGAGGAAACCACGCTGCAGGGGTTGTACGTGCCGCCGCCGCCGGTTGGTTTCGAGATGGGCGGCAACGCGCTGGCGCGGCAGACGCACTGGCCGAAGGAAAGCATTTTTCTCGACCCGACCGAGCTCGCCGCCGATCTGGGCCGCCCGCTGTTTCCACGCGTGCTGGCGCTGGATGCAGACCCCGCTTCCGGCTACATCCGCCAGCATTCGCTTGAACTTTCGATGACGCCCGCGCGCCATCGCGCCTATGCGTTCCAGTGGTTCTCGTTTGCGCTGGCGGCGGTGGCGATCCTGCTGGTGTTGAATCGCGACAAGCGCCGCCGCTCCCCTTGAAGATGCCTGACCATGAATGAAACCCGCTCCCCTTCGTCGCCCCATTCGCGCAAGCGAAGCCGACTGTATCTGGTGCTGATCGCGCTGGTGTTTGCCGCGCCCATGCTGGTGGCCGGCCTGCTGACTCTGGCGGGGTGGCAGCCCGGCACCAAGGGCAACGGCGAGCCCATCGTGCCGCAGCGGAATTTCGTGGCGGAGAAGCTCGACGTGCAATTGGCGGATGGCCATCCATATGCCTGGCGCGACAGCAAGCCGCGGATGACCCTGGTGGCGCTGCCGGGGCCCGATTGCGCAGCGCAGTGTTTCGACCTGCTCACCGGCCTGGCCAAGGCGCGGGTGATGCTCAACCGCAACCAGGGGCGTCTGCGCCTGCTCTATCTCGGCGCGCCGCCGGCCGACCCGCAACGCCGCGCTGCGATGCAGCCGTTCTGGCTGCTGGGCAACGACGTGGGCGACAAGCTGGCCAAGTTCCGTCCGTCCGCGCCGGACAGCCTCAGCGTGGTGCTGGTGGAATCCAACGGCACCGCGCTGTCGTATTACCCGGCCGGCTTCGATGGCCCCGGGTTGGCGCGTGATCTGCAGAAGGTGGTCAAGTGATGTCGCCGCGAATGAAGGGATGGTTGCGCTGGCTGGCGACCTTTGCGGCCCTGTTCGCGTTCGGGCTGGTGATGTTCGGCGCGTTCGTGCGGCTGTCCAATGCCGGACTGTCGTGCCCGGATTGGCCGACCTGCTATGGCCAGGTCACCTGGCCGCAGCATGCGCAGGCGGTGGCGCATGCCGACGCCAGTTTCCCGGATCGTCCCTACGAGGCGCACAAGGCCTGGCGTGAGCAGGTGCACCGCTTTCTTGCCGGTACGCTCGGCGTGATGGTGCTGGTGCTGGCCTTGCTGGCCAGCTGGCGCCGTCGCCGCGCGCTGGCGGCAGTGGTGGCCGGCGCCGTCTTCGCGGCCGTTGGCGTGGGCATGTACATGCACGGCGAACACCTGTGGTCGTCCGCGCTGGCGGCCTGCGCCATCGCGCTGCCGTTGTTCGCGTCGCTGGGCCTGAATCGGCCGGGCGCGTGGAAGATCAGCGTGTTCGCGCTGGCGGTGATCATCTTCCAGGCCATGTTGGGCATGTGGACGGTGACCCTGCTGCTGAAGCCGGTGGTGGTGACCAGCCACCTGCTCGGCGGCATGACCACGTTCGGTCTGCTGGCCTGGGCGGCGCTGCGCTTTGCCGGCGTGGGCGCGGCGGACAATGGCCTGGCCAGCCTGCGCAAGCTGGTGGTGATCGGCGTGGTGTTGCTGGCCTGCCAGATCGCGCTGGGCGGCTGGACCTCGGCGAATTACGCGGCGCTGGCCTGCGGCTACGGCCCGGGCTCGTTCCCCGAATGCCTTGGCCAATGGATGCCGGCGACGGATTTCAAGCAGGGCTTCATCCTGTGGCGCGGTATTGGCGTCAATTACGAGGGCGGCGTGCTGGATCTGCCGGCGCGCAGCGCGATCCAGCTGGTGCACCGTCTGGGGGCGCTGGTGGTGTTCTGCTATCTGGCATGGCTATCGTTCAAGGCGTCGCGGCAGGGCCTGCGCGGGTTTGGCATCGCCATCGCGGTGACCCTGGTCTGCCAGGTGCTGCTGGGCATCAGCAACGTGCATTTCGGCCTGCCGTTGCCCGTGGCCACTGCGCACAACGGCATGGCGGCGCTGTTGCTGTTCGCCTTGCTGGCCACGCTGGCGCGGACCCAGCGCCGGGCGGCGGTCGCCGCGGACGAACCGGTGCGTGGGGATTGAACTGCCACACGCCATGCCGCCGGCATCGTCAGGCATTACACTAGGCAGTCGCCCGTTGCCGAGTTGCCCGTGAAGCTGTCCTTATCCCAATACCTGCAACTGACCAAGCCGCGCATCGTGGCGCTGCTGGTGTTCTGCGCGGTGATCGGCATGTTCCTGGCCGTGCCCGGCATGCCGCCATGGCGCGCGCTGGTGTTCGGCACGCTGGGCATCTGGCTGGCGTCATCGTCGGCGGCGGCATTCAACCAGCTGATCGACCAGCGCATCGACAAGGTGATGGTGCGCACCGCGAACCGGCCGCTGGCCACTGGCAACCTCAACCCGCGTCAGGTGTTCGTCTTCGCGATGGTGCTGGGTATCGCCTCGATGGTGGTGCTGGTGCTGCTGGTCAACACGCTGACCGCGGTGCTGACCTTCGCGGGCCTGATCGGCTATGCGGTGATCTACACCGCGTTTCTCAAGCGCGCCACGCCGCAGAACATCGTGATCGGCGGGCTGGCCGGCGCGATTCCGCCCGTGCTGGGCTGGACCGCCGTCACCGGTTCGCTGCACCCGTACGCGTTGCAGCTGTGCCTGATCATCTTTGTGTGGACGCCGCCCCATTTCTGGGCGCTGGCGATCTTCCGTCGCGACGATTACTCGCGCGCCCAGGTGCCGATGCTGCCGGTGACGCATGGCGTGGTCTACACGCGCTGGCACATCCTGTTCTACACCGTGCTGCTGGTGCTGGTGACCCTGCTGCCGGCGCTGACCGGCATGAGCGGGCTGATCTACCTGGGCGGCGCGGCCGTGCTTGGCGGGGCCTTCCTGTATTACGCGGTGCGCCTGCTGAACCCGCCCGACGAGCGCTTCGCGATGAAGGTGTTCAGTTATTCGATCGTCTACCTGATGGCGCTGTTCGCTTTCCTGCTGGCCGACCACTGGCTGGTGGAGCCGATCCTGCAGCAGGGGCAGATGCTGCAGCAGACGGTCTGATCGACCGCCGGGTTCAAGGCTAGCGGTCGCAATCGATCCCTGCATCGCTCAGCAGGGTACGCAAGTTCTTCAGTTGGTCCTCGTACTTCGTCCAGCGCCTCACGGCGTCGCGATGCATGGGCGCACGCACCTGCACCGAGCTGGCCGTGGTGGACGGCCATCTGCAGCAATGCAAGTTCCCTCGCTTTGCCCGGGCCTCCCTGCAGGAGGGCGGCGTGGGCCTCGGCAAGCAACTTCGCGGCCTGCGGCCTGGGTGGGGCGGGTGGGTCATGGGCATGAGACGTGTGGTTCGGCAGCGACCGTGGATTCCACCGTCGCCCAAACTGCGCCATGAGGGAATGAACCGGTAGCGGCGCATCTTAGCAAACGGGTTCATGGCGGCGATCGACGGTCGCCGTGAAATGGATTGACAGCCGCGCAATGCAGCACAACAATGCGCGCGCCCTCCGGCGCGCCCGCGCCGGTGAGTACCCAGTCCTGACTGATCAAGGCCTATGGACGTCTACCCTAGTCGCACCGTCGACATCCGCTTGCTTCGGGTGCCGGCGTCGCATTTCACATTGAACGCCTGCAGCGATCGCCTGCGGACGGTTGGTGCTTTCCGCTAGGGAAGTCCGGCCCTCCCCCTGACGACGCCGTTGGCGCCGTTACGAGGAGATGGGCCCATGAAGCTCATACGTGAATTCTGCCGCCGGCGTCTCGCCGGCCGGCCCTGGTTGACCGCTGGCGCTGACCGACGCGAGCGCGGCTTTGTGGTGACCGTGCCGCCGCCGCTGACCGCGCCGGTGGCCGATGGCGTGCATGCCGCCGAGCCGGTGACGCCACCTGCGACTGGCCCGTCTTTCGCGCCACTCAGCCACTGACGGGCGACTGCCCGGCAGACGGGCCTTGACCGCTGCGCGATATCACGACTTTTTCCGTGTTTTCATCGAATGGACGTCCATACGTCCATTCGTGATGACGCGTGGCGACTGCGACCTCACCGCATCCAAAGCAGTATCCGATGAACAACTTCACGATCCAGCGACCGGAAAAGAAGGGGGCGCGGGCAGGTGCCGCGGCGGAGGCGTTTCGTCCCGTCGATGCGTTGCTGCGGGCGTTGGAGACCACGCACGGCGGCCTCGACGAGGCGCAGATCAGGGCGCGACTGCATCGTGACGGGCCAAACGAGGTGGCGCACGAGAAGCCGCCGCACTGGGCGCGGCAGCTGCTGCGTGCGTTCAAGAACCCCTTCATCGTGGTGCTGCTGGTGCTGGCCGGGGTGCAGCTGTTCACCGATCGCACGGACCTGACCGGGCCGGCGATCATCGCGGTGATGGTGGCGATCAGCGTGGCGCTGAGCTTCAGCCAGGAATACCGTTCGTCGCGCGCGGCGGACAGCCTGAAGGCGATGGTGCGCAACACTGCCAGCCTGACCCGGCGCGCGTCCGACGGCCACAGCGAGATGATCGAGGTGCCGGTGGCCGAGCTGGTGGCGGGCGACATCGTGCACCTGGGCGCGGGCGACATGGTGCCCGCGGACGTGCGACTGCTCAGCGCCAAGGACCTGTTCATCAGCCAGGCGATCCTCACCGGCGAATCGCTGCCGGTGGAAAAGTCCGCACCTGTCACCGCCGCCGAAGCGCAGGCGGATGGCGATCCGCTGGAGTTGCCCACGATCTGCTACATGGGTACCAACGTGGTCAGCGGCACGGCGGTGGCGGTGGTGCTTGCCACCGGCCCGCGCACGTATCTGGGGTCGCTGTCGCACAGCATGACCGGCCAGCGTGTGCAGACCAGTTTCGATCGCGGCGTGAGCGGGGTCAGCTGGCTGCTGATCCGCTTCATGGCGGTGATGGTGCCGGTGGTTTTCCTGATCAACGGGTTGGACAAGCACAGCTGGACCGAGGCCTTCCTGTTCGCGTTGTCGATCGCGGTGGGCCTGACCCCGGAGATGCTGCCGCTGATCGTCACCGCCAACCTGGCCCGCGGCGCGATGGCGATGTCGCGCCGCAAGGTGGTGGTGAAGCGGCTCAACGCGATCCAGAACTTCGGCGCGATGGACGTGTTGTGCACGGACAAGACCGGCACGCTCACGCTCGACCGCATCGTGCTGGAGCGCCACCTCGACCTGGATGGCGAGGCCTCCGGCGAGGCGCTGGAATACGGCTATCTCAACAGCCGCTTCCAGACCGGCCTGCGCAACCTGATGGACAAGGCGGTGCTGGAACACCGCGAGCTGGAAACGGCGGCGGCGCGCTTTCGGGTGATCGACGAAATCCCGTTCGACTTCCAGCGCCGGCGCATGTCGGTGGTGCTGGCCGAAGGCGATGGCGACCACCTGCTGATCTGCAAGGGCGCGGTCGAGGAGATGCTGGCGATCTGCGATTTCGCCCGGACCGGCGACGCGATCGCGCCGATGACCAATGCCCGGCGCCGCGCCATCAAGGCGATGACCCACCGCCTCAACGAGGACGGCTTGCGCGTGCTGGTGGTGGCCATGCAGCGCCAGAGCGCGCGCGGGCAGCCCTACAGCGTGGCCGACGAAAGCGGCTTGATCGCCGTCGGTTGCCTGGCGTTTCTCGATCCACCGAAGGATTCGGCCGCCACCGCGATTCGCGCGCTGCACCAGCACGGTGTCGCGGTGAAGGTGATCACCGGCGACAACGAGGCGGTGACGCGCAAGATCTGCCGCGAGGTGGGGCTGGATGTCCGCCACTCGATGCAGGGCAGCGAGATCGAGGCGCTCGATGACCCGGCGCTGGATGCGCAGGTGGCGCGCGTCACCGTGTTCGCCAAGATGTCGCCGCTGCAGAAGTCGCGGGTGGTGCGCTCGCTGCAGCGGCTGGGGCACACGGTGGGTTTTCTCGGCGACGGCATCAACGACGCGCCGGCGCTGCACGATGCCGACGTGGGCATCTCGGTGGATACCGCCACCGACATCGCCAAGGAGTCGGCCGACATCATCCTGCTGGAAAAAAACCTGATGGTGCTGGAGGAGGGCGTGCTGGAAGGGCGCGTCACCTTCGGCAACATCATGAAGTACATCAAGATGACCGCCAGCTCCAACTTCGGCAACGTCTTCAGCGTGCTGGTGGCCAGCGCGTTCCTGCCATTCCTGCCGATGCTGCCGCTGCAGATCCTGGTGCAGAACCTGCTCTACGACATCTCGCAGCTGTCGATCCCGTTCGACCGCATGGATGAGGATTACCTGGCCGTGCCGCGCCAATGGGATGCCGGCGACATCGGTCGGTTCATGGTGTGGGTGGGGCCGGTCAGCTCGATATTCGACATCACCACGTTCTGGCTGATGTGGCATTACTTCGGTGCAAACTCACCGGCGCAGCAGTCGCTGTTCCAGTCCGGCTGGTTCATCGAGGGCCTGCTGTCGCAGACCCTGATCGTGCACATGATCCGCACCCGTCGCATCCCGTTCCTGCAAAGCACGGCTGCCGCGTCGGTGCTGGGCCTGACCGTCGCCATCATCGTCGCCGGCATGCTGATTCCGTTCAGCGCGCTGGGCGCGAAGATCGGCATGGTGCCGCTGCCGCCGATCTACTTCGCATGGCTGGCGCTCACCCTGGCGAGCTATTGCGTGCTGACGCAGCTGGTGAAGGTGATCTATATCCGCCGCTACGGCCGGTGGCTGTAGGTCACGCGCTGTTCCTGTGGGAGCGGCTTCAGTCGCGATGCTCTGTGGCAAGCGAGGCAAGAGCGTCGCGGCTGAAGCCGCTCCTACACGAACTCAAACGCCCTCTTGGGTATCCGGATGATCGCCCCGCGTGGCATACCTGCGCGCCACCACGGCGCACACCATCAACTGCAGCTGGTGGAAGATCATCAACGGCAGCACCAGTGCGCCGAGGCCGCCAAGCTGGCCGGCAAACAGGATCTTGGCCATCGGGATGCCGCTGGCCATGCTTTTCTTGGAGCCGCAGAACACGATGGCGATCTCGTCCCTGCGCGAGAAGCCCAGCCGCCGCGCGGCCCAGGTCACGGTGGTCATCACCAGCGCCAGCAACAGCGCGCTCAGCGCCAGGGTGGAAACCAGGGCGCCCACCGGCGTGTCATGCCACAGGCCCTGCACCACGGCAGCACTGAACGCGGTGTACACCACCAGCAGGATCGTGCCCTGGTCGGTGAAGCGCAGCAGCGGCCTGTGCCGGTCCACGAACGCGCCGATCCAGCGTCGCGCGACGTGACCCAGCACGAACGGCAGCAACAACTGCAGCACGATGTCCAGCACGCCGTGCCATGAGATGCCGCCACCGTGGCTGGCCAGCAGCAGGCCCACCAGCAGCGGCGTCAACACGATGCCGATCAGGTTGGACACCGAGGCGCTGACCACGGCCGCCGGCACATTGCCGCCGGCGATCGAGGTGAAGGCAATCGACGACTGCACGGTGGACGGCAGCGCGCAGACGAACAGCACGCCCAGGTAAAGCTGTGGCGTCAGCAGCGCACGGCCCAGCGGTTGCAACGCCAGGCCCAGCAGCGGAAACAGCACGAAGGTGCTGGCGAATACGGTCAAATGCAGCCGCCAGTGAGTCACGCCCTGGACGATCGCCTGGCGCGGCAGCTTGGCGCCATGCAGGAAAAACAGCAGCGCGATCGCGCCATCGGTGACGATGTCGAACACCCGGGCCGTCTCGCCGCGACAGGGCAGCAGCGAGGCCAGTACCACCGTGGCCAGCAAGGCCAGGGTGAAGTTGTCCGGGAGCAGGCGCCGTGGCGACATGGGATCAGCGCCCGGTCGATCGGCAGGGCGGCCTGCGCCGGGCGGTGATCAAGGCAGGTTGCAGCGCGCGCGACAGCGATGGCGCCACCACAGCACCAGCAGCGTCACCAGCAGGATGCCGACCACCACCCACAGGCTGGTCTGGCCGCGGCGCATCCACTTCACCAGCCACTCGTGGTTGTTGGCGCCGATGTAGCCCAGGTAAACCCAGAACGGCACGCTGATCAGCGCCGCCAGCGTGTCGATCAGCAGGAACCGCCAGAACGACACCCGATGCGTGGTGCCGGCGGTGATGTAGACGGTGGTACGCATGCCGGGCAGGAAGCGCGCGAAAAACAGCACGCGGTTGCCGTAGCGGTCGAACTTCTCCTGCACCCGGGCGTAGCGCTCCGGCGTCAGCACGCGCGCCACCAAGCGCCACTTCAGCATGCGCGGGCCGTAGTGATGGCCCAGCAGGAAGATCGCCGCATCGCCCAGCAGCACGCCGAACATCGTCAGCGCGAACATCACGTGCACGTTGGCGTAGCCCAGCCCGGCGATCACGCCGCCGGCGACCAGGGTGATGTCCTCCGGCAACGGCAGGCCCGCGCCGCAGATCATCAGCGCGATGAAGACGGCGACGTAGCCGTTCTCGGCAAACAGCGTGATCAGTTGTTGCAGAAGATCCATCGAAATCCTTGCGCGCCATGCGCGGCATGCATCGCCGCGGGCCGGCATGATCCCACAGTCGGCCCGCGGCGGAGGGAGGGCGGGACACGATGACGCGGTGCGTGCACCCGGATGCGGTTGTGCAGCATCGTCATGCCGATGCCACGGGTGGACGCGCGCGCGCGGCCAGCAATTCGCGCAGCTCGGCCTTTTCGGCGCTGTCCAGCGCACCGCTGCGGCTCTTGTCCAGCAAGGTGTCGCGGCGCTGGGTGGTGGCCTGGTCGTCCATGCGCGCCAGGGCGTCGAAGAATTCCATCGCCTGCGCTTCCGGCTCGCCCACCGACAGCGTGGCCATCAGTTTCTTCAGCGGGACGTATTCGGGCCGCTCGACGAAATGCTCCACCAGCATCGCCGAATTGATCCCCGGCCGGGCCCGCGCCAGGTCCAGCAATTCGGCCAGCAAACCCACGCCGGGCTTGTCCAGGCGCAGGAAGCGATAGGGCTTGTCGACCCGGTCGGCCAGCGTCGGCTGGGCCAGCAGCAGCGAAATGGCACTGCGGACAAGGCTGCGTTGCACCGTCGTGGGCTGATGCGCGACGCGGTGGAGGACGCTGGCGGGGAGGTTGGCGCCCACGCCGCTGCGCTTCTCCAGCTCCTGCACCATCAAGTCCCGGAACGCGCCATCGGGCAGCTTGCCGATCAGCGGGCGCGCCCGTTCGGCCAGCCGCGCGCGGCCGTCGAGGCTACCCATGTCCACGTCGTGCGACAGCTCGCTGAAGAAATAATCGGACAGCGGCATCGCTTCCTTGATGCGCTTCTCGAAGCCGTCCTTGCCTTCCTTGCGCACCAGCGAATCGGGATCCTCGCCATCGGGCAGGAACAGGAAATACGCCTGGCGGCCATCGCGCAGCCGCGGCAGCGCGGCCTCCAGCGCCTTCCACGCGGCGGCACGGCCGGCGCGGTCGCCATCGAAGCAGAACACGACGTCGGGCGCCGCGCGGAACAGGATCTCGGTGTGGTCGGGCGTGGTCGCGGTGCCCAGCGTGGCCACCGCGATCGGCAGGCCGGCCTGGTGCAGGGCGATCACGTCCATGTAGCCCTCGACCACCACGATGCGCGCCAGGCTCTGGTTGGCCTGCTTCACCTGCCACAGCGCGAACAGTTCGCGCCCCTTGTGGAACAGCGGCGTCTCGGGCGAATTGAGGTATTTCGGCGGCGCCTGGCCCGACGCCGGCGCGGCCTGCACCACGCGGCCGCCAAACGCGATCACGCGGCCGCGGCGGTCCAGGATCGGGAACATCAGCCGCTCGCGGAAGCGGTCGTACTTGCCGCGGTCACCGCTGGCCAGCATGCCGGCCTGATCGAGCAGGTCGCGCCGACGGGTGCTGTTGCCCAGCGCCTTCATCACGCCGTCGTAGCCGGCGGGCGCCCAGCCGATGCGGAAACGCTTGATGGTCTCGGGGTCCAGGCCGCGTTTCTTGCAATACGCCTGGGCGTCGGCGTGGCGTGGCAGTTCACGCTCGTACCAGCTGGCCGCGTCCTCAAGCAAGCTGTAGAGATCGGTCTTGTCCTCGCGCGGGGCGGCGTCGCGGCCCGCTTCGCGCGGCACCGTCATGCCTGCCGTCTGCGCCAATTCCTCCACCGCATCGGGGAATTCCAGGCGGTCGAAGTCCATGATGAACTTGATCGCGCTGCCGCTGACGCCGCAGCCGAAACAGTGGAAGAACTGCTTGGCGGGGCTGACGTAGAACGACGGCGTGCGCTCGTCGTGGAAAGGACAGCAGGCGGTCCATTCGCGGCCGGCCTTCTTCAGCGGCACCCGCCGCTCGACCACGTCGACGATGTCGACGCGGGCAAGCAGTTCATCGATGAAGCTGTCGGGGATCAGGCCGCGCATAAGCGGCCTAGTTTAGTCGGTTGTGGGAGCGACTTCAGTCGCGATGCTCTTGCCCTGAAGCTGCAAAGCAGAAGCATCGCGACTGAAGTCGCTCCCACAGCGCCAAATGGCGCTCAAAGGATGTGGAACACGCCGATGACCGCCAGTATCGCCAGCAGGAACAGGATCACGAAACAGGCGAACAGGATCTTGGCGATCGTGGCGGTGGCGCCGGAGACGCCGCCAAAACCCAGCCAGCCGGTGATCAGCGACACGATGGCGAAAATGATGGCCCACTTCAGCATGCGTTTCTCCCACCCATGAGGTCTCGCGCGGCGGTATGCCGGCAGATGCCGTCATGTTTTAGCGGGATCGGCGTGAATGCGGCGCATCGGCGCGCCGCGGCGGGTCAGGGTGCCAGGCGCGCCTTGATCTTGCCGGAGACCACGGCCATGTCGGCGCGGCCGGCGGCCTTGTCCTTCACCGCGGCCACCACCTTGCCCATGTCGCGCGGCGAACTGGCGCCGGTTTCGGTGATGGCGGCGTCGATCAGCGTGTCGATCTCCGCCTCGCTCAGCTTGGCCGGCAGATAGGCCTCGATCACCACCATTTCGGCGCGCTCGATGGCAGCCAGGTCGTCACGGTTGGCCGCATCGAACTGGCTGACCGAATCGCGGCGCTGCTTCAGCATCTTTTCCAGCGTGGCCAGCACCATGGCGTCGGTCTGTTCCACGCGCTCATCCACTTCGTGCTGCTTGATCGCGGCCAGCATCAACCGGATCACCCCCAGCCGGTGCTTGTCGCCGCCGCGCATGGCGGTTTTCATGTCGTCGGTAAGCTGCTGCTTGAGCGTCATGGCGAAAGCCTCGTGGGGTAGGGCGAAAAATCGATTTTACGGAAACGGCAAAGCCGGCGTTGCCCCGAGGACAACACCGGCCAATTGGCATCCGAGTGCTTGCGGTGGCTGCGAGCGGCTCTCGTCAAAGAGCTGGCGCCGACCGCGCTTCCTGTGTGCGGACCCACCGACGGGCGGTGGATCGAGACAGGAATCAGTACAGGCGGACTTTGCGCGACACGTCGCGCGACAGGCGGCGCAGGTGACGCTTGACGGCGGCAGCGCGCTTGCGCTTGCGCTCCTGGGTGGGCTTTTCGTAGAACTCGCGCTTGCGCGTTTCAGCCAGGACGCCGGCCTTTTCGCAGGTACGCTTGAAACGACGCAGTGCAATCTCGAACGGCTCGTTCTCGCGAACTTTTACGTTGGGCATGGAAACTCCGAGTGGTAATCTGTCCCGCTGTCGGGACTGTTGGATAGAGCGAGCCGCGAATTATACCGTGGATAACAAAGAATTTTCAAAGCCGGTCAACAACCGGCCAATCCTGGGCATCGAGAGCTCCTGCGACGAGACCGGGGTAGCCCTGCTGCGCTGGGAGCCGGACGCGCCGGGCCGTGGCTTGCTGGCCCACACGCTGTACAGCCAGATCAAGCTGCACGCCGATTACGGCGGCGTGGTGCCGGAGCTGGCCAGCCGCGACCACGTGCGCAAGCTGCTGCCGTTGATCCGCGAGGCGCTGGCCCAGGCGGGCCTCACCGTGCAGGACCTGGGCGGGGTGGCGTATACCGCCGGCCCCGGCCTGGTCGGCGCGCTGCTGGTGGGTGCCTCGGCGGGCCGCGCGCTGGCCTGGGCGCTGGGCGTACCGGCCGTGGGTGTCCATCATATGGAGGGCCACCTGCTGGCGCCGTTGCTGGAGGAAAACCCGCCCGAGCCGCCGTTCGTGGCCTTGCTGGTGTCCGGCGGCCATTCGCTGCTGGTGGAGGTCAAGGCGATCGGCCAGTACACGATCCTGGGCGATACCCTGGACGATGCCGCGGGCGAGGCCTTCGACAAGACCGCCAAGATGATGGGCTTGCCCTATCCCGGCGGCCCGGCGCTGGCGAAGCTGGCCGAGCAGGGCACGGTCGGCGCGTTCCGCTTCTCGCGCCCGATGACCGATCGGCCCGGGCTTGATTTCAGCTTCTCCGGCCTGAAGACCCAGGTCTTGCTGGCCTGGCAGAAATCGGACCAGAGCGAGCAGACCCGCGCCGACATCGCCCGCGCGTTCCAGGAGGCGATCGTCGACACGCTGATCATCAAGTGCCGTCGTGCGCTGCAGGCCTGCGGCGCCAAGCGGCTGGTGATCGCCGGCGGCGTGGGCGCCAACCGGCACCTGCGCGCGGAGCTGGCGAAGGCCGGCGAGAAAGACGGTTTCCAGGTGTATTTCCCGCGGCTGGTGTTCTGCACCGACAACGGCGCGATGATTGCGCTGGCCGGCGCCATCCGTCTGGCCAGCGGCCAGCATCAGGACGAAACCGTGCAGGTGCGCCCGCGCTGGGATCTGCAGACGCTGCCGGCCGCCTAGCGGATCGTTGTTGTAGGAGCGGCTTCAGCCGCGATGCTCTTGGGGCAACCCGAAAAGCATCGCGGCTGAAGCCGCTCCTACAGAAGATCGGCGCGGCATCACCACTGCGTACGCCCGGGCAGCAGGCCCTTCAATTCCGCTTCGGTGAGGTTGCGCCACTGGCCGGGTTTCAGGTGGGCCAGCTTCACGTTGTCGATGCGCACGCGACGCAGTTGGGTGACGCGGTAGCCGAACGCGGCGGCCATCAGCCGGATCTGCCGGTTCAGGCCCTGGGTCAGCACGATCGAGAAGCCGAACTTGGCGATGCGCCGCACGCGGCAGGGGTTCGTCATCTGGTTGTGGATGCGCACGCCCTTGCTCATGCCGCTGAGGAAGTCGTCGGTGACCGCCTTGTTCACGCCCACCAGGTATTCCTTCTCGTGGTGGTTCTCCGAGCGCAGGATCTCGTTGACGATGTCGCCGTTGCTGGTCAGCAGGATCAGCCCCTCGGAATCCTTGTCCAGCCGGCCGATCGGAAAGATCCGCTGCGGGTGATCCACGAAATCCACGATGTTGCCGTCCACGCCCTGATCGGTGGTGCAGGTGATGCCGACCGGCTTGTTCAGCGCGATGTAGACCGCCTTCTTCGCCGCTGGCGTGGCGGCCAGGATGCGCGCCTTGACGACCTCACCATCCACGCGCACCTCGTCCCCGTCCAGCGCCTTGGCGCCCGTCGTGACCACCTCGCCGTTGATGGTGACGCGCCCGGCCAGCAGCAACTCGTCCGCCTCGCGGCGCGAGCACAGGCCAGCTTCGCTGATGTATTTGTTTACGCGCATGGATGGAAGGCCGGGAATGGGGAATAGGGAATGGAGAATGGATGAGGTGAGGCGAGAGGGTGCTGATTTGGCGGCCCGATCATGAGCAAAGCGTGCCGCTTATGGTCGCGGCGCTTCACCCATTCCCTATTCCCCATTCCCGATTCTCAGCTCCTCAGCCCCACGCCGCGCTTCAACAGCTGCAGCGCCAGCGCCGAGAGGCCGACCACGAAGCCCAACATTACCGCGAACGCCACGCCCAGGTGCACGTCGCTGATGCCGAGCACGCCGAAGCGGAAGGCGTTGACCATGTACAGGATCGGGTTGGCGCGCGAGATCGCCTGCCACGGTTCGGCCAGCATGTTGACCGAGTAGAACACGCCGCCCAGGTAGGTCAGCGGGGTCAGGATGAAGGTCGGCACCAGCGCGATGTCGTCGAATTTCTTCGCGTACACCGCGTTGACGAAGCCGGCCAGCGAGAAGATGGTGGCGCCCAGCAGCACCGAGGCGAACGTGACCAGCGGGTGCATCACGTGCAGGTCGGTGAAGAACAGCGCGATCAGTAGCACCAGCACGCCCACCACCAGACCGCGCGCCACCGCGCCCGTGACATAGCCCAGCAGGATCACCCAGTTCGGCATCGGCGACACCAGCATCTCCTCCACCGCGCGGCTGAACTTGGCGCCGAAGAACGAGCTGGAGATGTTGCCGTAGCTGTTGGTGATGATGCTCATCATCACCAGTCCCGGCACGATGTACTGCATGTAGCTGAAGTGACCCTGGATCGGGCCGATCTTGCTGCCGATCAGCTTGCCGAAGATCACGAAGTACAGCGTCATGGTGATCGCCGGCGGAATCAGCGTTTGCGTCCAGATGCGCATGATGCGCACGATCTCGCGGCGCACCAGGGTGTTGAGGGCGACCAGGTTGGCGGTGGTGTTGCTCATGCGCGGATCTCGCTTTTGTTCGATGCGCTCATGCGGCCTGCTCCCCGTCCGCCTTCCACCAGCCGCACGAACAGCTCCTCCAGCCGGTTGGTCTTGTTGCGCATCGAGGTCACCATGATGCCGTGAGTGGAGAGCTGCGCGAACAGCGAATTGAGGTCGTGCGAGCGGGCCATTTCGGCCTCCAGCGTGTGGTCGTCGCGGCGGCGCAGGGTGACGTTGGGCAGGTTCGGCAGCTCGTCGGGGATGGTGATCACGTCGAGCACGAAGGTCTCCACGTCCAGCGTCGCCAACAGCCGCTTCATGCTGGTGTTCTCGATGATGGTGCCGTGGTCGATGATCGCGATATTGCGGCACAGCGACTCGGCTTCCTCCAGGTAATGCGTGGTGAGGATCACCGTGGTGCCGGCCGCGTTGATGGCGCTGACGAACTGCCACATCGAGCGGCGGATCTCGATGTCCACGCCCGCGGTGGGCTCGTCCAGGATCAAGAGCTTCGGCTCGTTCATCATCGCGCGGGCGATCATCAGGCGCCGCTTCATGCCGCCGGACAGCGTGCGCGCCTGCATCTGCGCCTTGTCCCACAGGCGCAGCTCCTTCAGGTATTTCTCCGCGCGGCGGGCGGCCTCCTTGCGCGGGATGCCGTAGAAACCGGCCTCGTTGACGCAGATGTCGAACGGCTTCTCGAACTGGTTGAAGTTGATTTCCTGGGGCACCAGCCCGATCAGCCGCATCGCGGCGCTGCGGTCGTCGTTGACCGACACGCCGAACACCTTCGCGTCGCCGCTGGTGGAGTTGACCAGCGACGAAAGAATGCCGATCAAGGTGGATTTGCCCGCGCCGTTGGGGCCGAGCAGGGCGAAGAAATCACCCGGCTGCACCGTGAGGCTGATGCCCTTCAGCGCTTCCACGCCGTTGCCATAGATCTTGCGCAGGTTGTCGACCACGAGCGCGGGTGCGGAAGAAAGGGACTGCAATGACATGGGCTGCACCGAAAAGGCTAGCCCCTTATTATAGCGGGCTACATCCTGCCGTCTGGCCGTGCCAGAAGCACACACCGTTTCCGGAATCACCATGGCCGATCACTTCCAGCTCCGCCTCGTCGACAGTCACATGCTGGCCTCCGCCGTACGCCACCTGGTGTTCGAGCGGGTCGACGGGCAACCGCTGGCGTTCACGCCCGGCCAGTTCCTGCAGATCCATTTCCATTACGACGACGGCACGGCCACCAAGCGCAGCTATTCGGTGGCCAGCGTGGGCGACGGCAGTTCGCCGGTGTCGCGCATCGAGATCGCCGTGAGCTACGTGGAAGGCGGTGCGGCCACCAGGCTGCTCGGCGACCTGCCCGTCGGCGGCATCGTGGACGCCAGCGGCCCCTACGGCCGTTTCTGCCTGCAAGCCACCGACGCGCATCCGCGCTACCTGCTGCTGGCCACCGGCACCGGGGTTACGCCTTACCGCGCCATGCTGCCGCAGATCGAGCAATTGCTGGCGCGCGGCGATCGCGAGGTGGTGTTGCTGTATGGCGCGCGCAACGAAACCGAGCTGCTCTACGGCGAGCAATTCGAGGTGTTCGCGCAGACGCACCCGGGCTTTTTGTTCCACGGCTGCCTCAGCCGCGAGGCGCGTGCCGTGCCGCGTCCCGGCGATCGCAGCGGCCATGTGCAGAACGTGCTGGCCGAGCTGGGTCCCGCCGCCGAGCGCGACATCGCCTACCTCTGCGGCAACCCCAACATGGTCGACGCCGCCTTCAGCGCGCTGAAGGAATTCGGCCTGCCGGTGTCGCAGATCAGGCGCGAGAAATACATCTCGTCGCGTTGAGAGGCGTTTCGTATCGATCGGAATGGCCTTGGCGTGGCGATGGCGCGATGACCTCCGCACCCTTTCGCGTCATGTAAAGTTTGCTTGACATCACGATCGTGGTGCTTCTAGTCTTGTGTCAAGTTTACTTGACATAGACGGAGGCATGGCCATGAACAAGATCGGATATCGGATGATGGTGCCGCTGTTGCTCGGGTTCGCGGCATGGCTGTCGCATGGCCCCGTGTATGCGCAACCGCTTGCGGCGACAGGCAAGGTCGGCACGCTGAAAGTCGAACGCCATGGCAACCATGGCCAACCAGTGATCCTGATTCCCGGGCTGGAGGGCGGGCCGTGGGTGTGGGAGCGGACGATTCGGGCGCTGCAAAAAGACCACGTGGTGTATGCGGTGACGCTGGCCGGGTTTGATGGCGTGCCGCCTCCGGCCGGCGGCGGCAACCTGTTCGATCAGGCGGATGCGTCGCTGAAGCAGTTGATCGAGCGGCGGAAGATCGACAAGCCGGTGCTGGTGGGTCACAGCCTGGGCGGCACGCTGGCGTTGCGCTTTGCCGGAGAGCATCCGCAAATGATTTCCGGCGTGGTGGCGGTCGACGGGTTGCCCGTCTTCCCCGGCATGGAGCGGATGGGCGTGGATCAGCGCAAGGCCATGGCCGCGCGGATACAGCAGCAGGTGGCCGCGCTCTCGCCCGGGCAGTTTGCGGCGCAGTCGCTGGCCTACATGCAGAACGTCGGGGTGATCGATCCGCAACTGGCCGCGCGCTATGCGCCAATGAATGCGCGCAGCGACATCAAGGCCAGCGCGCAGTACATGGCAGAAGACATGGCGGCCGATTATCGCCCGCTGTTGAAGAATGCGAACGTGCCGATCCTGGAGATCTCGCCGTACAACGCGCCGGACTTCAGTCAGCCACCGAAGGCGATGAGCGAAGCGCAGAAGACCGCATACTACGAGGGCCTGCTGGCAGAGGCTCCGCAGGCGAAAGTGGTCTCGATCTCGCCTTCGCGGCATTTCGTGATGCTCGACCAGCCGACGGAATTCCAGCGGACGCTGGATGGCTTCCTGGCAGCGCTGGGAGACTAGGCCATGATTGCCAGCATGGAAGATGACAGGAGCCGCCGCATGTCCGGACCATCGAAATCACCGTCGAAACTCACCAACCGCCGCGCACTGGCGATGATGGGGGGCGTGGCCGTACTTTGCGCCTTGCCCTGTCTGCTCGCGGGTATGCTCACCGGTCGCCGCTGGCTGGTCACCCTGGGCCTTGTGGTTGCCGCCACCGGTGCAGCGTGGCTGCTGTGCGCACGCTTCGCCCGCGAGGAGGTGATGCGCCCGGTGCATGTGCGCTACCTGCGCGAATTTTTTCCGGCGATGGCGGGCTATGTGGTGCTGATGATGGTGTCCGGCACGCTGGTGCCCCGCATGGAAAGTATCGCCGCACGGGTGGCGCTGGCTGCGCTGCCGCTGCTGCCGATCGCGCTGCTGGTTCGTGCCATGGTTCGCGTGCTGCGCGACCAGGACGAACTGGAGCGGCGTATCGACCTGGAGGCCATCGCGATCGCCGCGATGTCGACGGCATTCGGCTTCTTCAGTTTCGGCCTGCTGCCGCTGGCGGACATCGGGTGGCAGGTGAGTGGCCATACGGTCGCGATCTGGGTGATGCCGTGCCTTTTCGCCATCTTCGGTATCACCAAGCCGCTGGTCGCCAGGCGTTACCGCGACCGTGAATAACCATGTCCGCGAATTGCGTGGTGACCAGGGCTGGTCGCAGGCGGAAATGGCCGAGCGGCTGGACGTCTCGCGGCAAACCGTCAACGCGATCGAAACCGGCAAGTACGATCCCAGCCTGCCGCTGGCGTTCAAGATTGCCGCCCTGTTTGGCCGTCCGATCGAATCGATCTTCGATCCGGGCGAATGAGGGCCTGTCCATGAGCAACCCCGCGATGACGATGTACGGCGAAAGCATGGCCTACAGGCCCGAGCGGTCAACGCGCCGCCATGCCGCCATCATTCCCTTCCGGTCCCACGAGGAGCCCATGCCATGAAGCTCGCACCCCGTACCGTGTTCCGCATCGTGCTCGCCGCAGCGGGCCTGGGCTGGTTCGCCTGGAGCTATTTCCATACGGATCAGGCGCCATCCGACGCCACGACTTCGACCGCTGCCAGTACCCAGCCCACCGCCCCCAGCGTGCCGCAAAAGCCGCGCACCTGGCGGCTGGGCTCGCTCACGCTGACCGCCTGCGAATTGCCGCAGCCGCATACCGGGCTGTCCAGCGCGGCGTGGTGTGCACCGTTCGAGGTGCCGGAGAACCGCGCCGACCCACACAGCCGCAAGATCAGCCTGAACCTGGCGGTGATCCGTTCGGCGGCGCAGCTGCCGGCGAAAGACATGGTGGTGCTGCTGGCCGGTGGCCCCGGCCAGGCCGCCACGGAAAGCTGGTCCGGGGTGGCGAATGCGCTCGATCCGCTGCTGGCGCACCGCAACGTGCTGCTGCTGGACCAGCGCGGCACCGGCCATTCCAATCCGCTCAGTTGCAAGGGGCCCGAGCAGGCGGCCACCGACGAAAAGGTGGGCTTCGACCCGGAGGCGTTGCGGGCGGAAACGGCGCGTTGCCTGCAGCAGGTGCAGGCGCGTGCCGATCCGCGCTACTACACCACCACCATCGCGGTGCAGGATCTGGAAGACGTGCGCCGTGCGTTGGGTTCGCCGCGTTTCGATCTGGTCGGCGTGTCCTACGGCACCCGCGTGGCGCAGCAATACGCCATGCATCACCCGGACGCGATCCGCAGCCTGGTGCTCGATGGCGTGGTGCCCAACCCACTGGTGCTGGGGGAGGATTTTGCGCAGAACCTCGACGCGGCCCTGAAGATGCAATTCGCCCGCTGCACGGCGCAACCTGCCTGCAAGGCGCGGTTTGGCGACCCGTACCAGACGCTCTATCAACTGCGCGATGCGCTGCGCGCCAACCCGCACAAGGTGAGTTTTCGCGACCCGCAGAGCTACCAGAGCGTGCAGCGCGTGCTGAGCGAGGATTCGCTGGCCAGCGTGGTGCGCATGTTCGCCTACACGCCGCTCACCGCCGCGCTGCTGCCGTTGTCGATCGACGCGGCCGCACACGGCGACGTGGGACCGTTGCTGGGCCAGGCGAAATTGCTGCAGGGCGATCTGGTCGATTCGATGGATGGCGGCATGCAGTCGTCGGTGATCTGCAGCGAGGATGCCGATCTGCTGCGCCCGCGTCCGCAGGATGAGGACACCATCCTGGGCACGCGGATGATCACCGCGTTGCAGGCGGTGTGCACCGTGTGGCCGCGCAGCACGCGGCCGGCCGATTTCCACCAGCCGTTGCGCAGCGCCACGCCGGCCTTGCTGCTGTCGGGCCAATACGATCCGGTGACACCGCCGGCGTATGGCGAAGCCGTGCTGAAGGGGCTTACCGACGCGCGCCACCTGGTGCTCAAGGGCCAGGGTCACAACGTGATGGGGGCCGGCTGCGCGCCGCGGCTGGTGAAAAAGTTCATCGAGGATCTGCAGCCGAAGGCGCTGGACGCCAGTTGCCTGGACCGGTTGCAGGCCCCGCCGCTGTTCATCGATTTCAACGGTTCAACACCTTAAGGGAGCGCCGCCATGATCGAAGTAAAAGATCTGCACAAGGCATTCGGCGACGTGCGCGCCGTGGATGGCGTCGGCTTCACCGCCCGCGATGGCGAGATCACCGGCTTGCTCGGCCCCAACGGCGCGGGCAAGACCACCACGCTGCGCATGCTCTATACGTTGATGACGCCCGACCGCGGCCAGGTGCTGGTGGACGGCATCGACGCCGCCGTCGATCCGCTGGCGGTGCGTCGCCGGCTGGGCGTGCTGCCGGATGCGCGCGGGTTGTACAAGCGACTCACCGCGCGCGAGAACATCGACTATTTCGCACGCCTGCAAGGCCTGCCCGAGGACGAGCTGCGCACGCGCCGCGAAGCGCTGGTGCAGGCGCTGGAGATGGGCGACATCGCCGACCGCCGGACCGAAGGCTTCTCGCAAGGCCAGCGGGTGAAGACCGCGATCGCCCGTGCGTTGATCCACGATCCCGGCAACGTAATCCTCGACGAACCCACCAACGGGCTGGACGTGATGGCCACCCGCGCGCTGCGCCAGTTCATGCTGAAACTGCGCGCCGAAGGCCGTTGCGTGCTGTTTTCCAGCCACATCATGCAGGAGGTGGGTGCGCTGTGCGATCGCATCGTGGTGATCGCCCGCGGTCGCGTGGTGGCCGACGAAACACCCGATGCGCTGCGTGCGCAAACCGGTGAAGCGAACCTGGAGGATGCCTTCGTGAAGATCATCGGCAGCGACGAGGGCCTGGCCGCATGAACGTGATCAAGTCCAGCCGCACGCGCCGCAGCCGCGCCTTTCTCACCGTGTTCCTGAAAGAGGTGCGCGAGAACCTGCGCGATCGCCGCACCCTGACCAGCGCCTTCGTCACCGGCCCGCTGCTGACCCCGCTGATCTTCGTGATGCTGATCAGCGTGTCCATCCACCGCGAGCTGGACAAGGCCGAGCAGCCGCTGAAGGTGCCGGTGATCGGCGCGCAATACGCGCCCAACCTGATCGATGCGCTGAAAGCCGGCGGCATCGTGCCGCAGCCGGCCATTGCCGACCCCGAAAAAGCCGTGCGCGAACAGGAGGCCGACCTGGTGCTGCGCCTCAGCGCCGAGTACCCCAAGGCTTGGCGCCAGGGCGAGCCGGTGCAGGTGGAAATGATTTACGACTCCTCGCAGCGCGATGCCGGCGGTTCGGTGGACCGCGTAAACCAGCTGGTGCAGTCGTACGCACGCCAGCAAGGCGTGATGCGGCTGGTGGCGCGCGGCCTGTCGCCCGGTACGGCGTGGCCGGTGCAGGTGGCACGGCGCGACCAGGCCACGGCGGAATCGCGGGCGGTGCTGCTGTTCAACATGCTGCCGTACCTGTTCGTGCTGACCATCTTCATCGGCGGCATGTACCTGGCGATCGACCTCACGGCGGGCGAGCGCGAGCGGCAATCGCTGGAGCCGCTGTTCGCCAACCCGGTGCCGCGCTGGAAAATCCTGCTGGGCAAGCTGGCCGCGATCTGCGCGTTTTCCACCGCGAGCCTGCTGATCTGCCTGCTGGCGTTCTCGCTGGTGGGGCGCTTCCTGCCCACCGACAAGCTGGGCATGGAGATCAACCTGGGCTGGCACTTCGCCGCCAACGTGTTGCTGCTGCAATGGCCGATGATCGTGCTGCTGGCGGCGTTGCAGTCGCTGGTGGCGGCGTTCGCCAAGAGCTATCGCGAGGCGCAGACCTATCTGTCGCTGTTGATGATGCTGCCGATCCTGCCCAGCATCCTGCTGATGGTGATGCCGGTCAAACCGCAGGACTGGATGTACGCCGTGCCGCTGCTGGGCCAGCACCTGGGCATCATCGACCTGCTGCGCGGCACCGGCGTGGCGCCGATGCACATGCTGTTGTGTCTGGCGGGTACCGCGGCGGCCGCACTGGTGGCGGTGGCGATCGGCATGCAGTTGTACCGCTCGGAGCGATTGGCCATTTCCGGCTGAACAGCGCGCGTCCGCATGCGATCACCATCGCATTGCGGACACCGGCGCAGGCGATACCATGGCCCTTTCGCCGGAGGACTTTCCATGTATCGACGCCTGCTCCCGTTGTGCCTGCTGCTCGCGCTGGCGGGTTGTTCATCCGGCCACGATGCGGCGCCGATCGCACCGGTGTCGAAAGAGGAACTGGCGCCGGCCCCTGCCAGCTCGGCGCCGGCCACGGCCGCAAGTGCGGCCGCCGCGACGGCGGAAGAGGGCAGCGTGGCGCAGCGCCTGGCCAGCTACGCGCCGGTGAAACTGGAAGCCGACCTGTCCGCGTTCAACAAGCGCCAGAAGAAGATGATTGCCTTGCTGGTCGAGGCGGCCGACAGCATGAACGCGATCTACTGGCGCCAGTCGTGGGGCGACAAGGATGCGCTGATGAGCCGCATCACCGACCCGGCCACGCGCGAGTTCGCCCAGCTCAACTACGGCCCGTGGGATCGGTTGAACAACGACAAGCCCTTCGTCGGGGGCATCGAAGAGCGACCGCCCGGCGCGCAGTTCTATCCGGCCGACATGACTCGCGAGCAGTTCGACCAGTCGCCGTTGAAAGACAAGACCTCGCTGTACACCCTGCTGCGCCGCGACGCGCAGGGCCAGCTGATCACCGTGCCCTATCACGAGGCGTACAAGGCCGAGCTGCAGAAAGCCGCCGGCCTGCTGCGCGAGGCCGCCAAGCTGGCGCAGGACGCGGGCTTCAGGAAATACCTCGCGCTGCGCGCCGACGCGTTGCTTGACGACAACTACCAGCCCAGCGACCTGGCCTGGATGGACATGAAGAAAAACCCGATCGACATCGTGATCGGCCCGATCGAAACCTACGAAGACCAGCTCTACGGCTACAAGGCCAGCTACGAATCCTACGTGCTGATCAAGGACCAGGCCTGGAGCGCCAAGTTGGCGCGCTTTGCCAAATACCTGCCCGAGCTGCAGCGCGGCCTGCCCGTGCCCGACCGCTACAAGGCGGAAAAGCCTGGCTCCGATGCCGACCTCAACGCCTACTTCGCCGTGTACTACGGCGGCGACGCCAACGCGGGCGCCAAGACCATCGCCATCAACCTGCCCAACGACGAGCAGGTGCAGCTGAAAAAGGGCACGCGCCGGCTGCAGCTGGAAAACGTGATGAAGGCGAAGTTCGACACCATCATGCTGCCGATCGGCAAGCTGCTGATCGCCGACGACCAGCAGCAGAACCTCACCTTCGACGCGTTCTTCCAGAACACCATGTTCCACGAGGTGGCGCACGGGCTGGGCATCAAGCAGACGCTGGACGGCAAGGGCACGGTGCGCAAGGCGCTGAAGGATCAGGCCTCCAGCTTCGAGGAAGGCAAGGCCGATGTGCTGGGCCTGTACATGGTGACCAGGCTGGCCGGGAAGGGCGAGCTGGACAAGACCAAGCTGATGGACAACTACGTCACCTTCCTGGCCGGCATCCTGCGCTCGGTGCGTTTCGGCGCCAGCGATGCGCACGCACGGGCAAACATGGTGCGCTTCAACTATTTCAAGCAGGCGGGCGCGTTCACGCGCGACGACAAGACCGGCCGCTACCGCGTCGATTTCGACAAGATGACCGCCGCGATGAGCTCGCTGTCGACCAAGCTGCTGACCATCCAGGGCGATGGCGACTACGAAGCGGCCAAGCAGCTGACCGACCAGCTGGGCGCGGCCGATGCGAAGCTTGCGGGTGATTTGAACCGGCTGGCCGAGGCGAACATCCCGGTCGATATCCGCTTCGAGCAGGGTCTGGACGTGCTGGGTCTGGCCAAGCCTTGATTCCTTCCCCCGCAAGCGGGGGAAGGAACAGCATGGCGCTTCCATTCCTGGCCCGAATTTTTCACACCCTCTGAGGTGTATGCCGGCGATTCAGTGCAGCGGTGTGAGCCGCAATACCTCGGGGTCGTCGGCGTGATCGAGCAACAGCCGCCGCACGCGGTCCTGCCAGGCCTGGCCGAATGCCGTGCGTTGTGCCGCGGTGGCGGCCGGGTCGAGTGCCGCGCCCATCAATTCGCGCAGTTGCGGCGCTGGCGGTATGCGGCTCAGGTCCAGTTCGACGGACACGGCGTTGCCGTTGTCGCGACGATGGAACTGCACGGCGCTGGCGCCCCGCACTGCGGCGTAACTGAGCAGCGATTGCCGCACGAAACGTCCGCCGATGCCGTGGAAACCATTGCTGGCGGCCGCGCCGGTGATCAGCGTCAACACCTGCGCGGTAACGCCGGTGACACCTTCGTCTTCCGCCGCCGGCATGCGCACGCAGATGCCGCCGCGCTCGGCCGGCTGGTCCGGGTACAACGCGCGCAATGCTGCGCGCGCCATCAGGTAGGCACCGGCCACGGTGGGGCAGGAGTGGCCGGCCAGGCGCACGGCATCAACGTAGCCGTAGTCGATCAGGCCGTCGTCGGCGGCACCCAGCAGGGCGGCCAGCGGATCGTGCATCGCGATGCGCGGGGCTTCGTCGTAGAACGCGGGGTAATGCATCGCGGCGCTCACTCGATCGGCAGGCCGACGATGCCGAAGTCGATCACGATCGCACCGGGGTCGCGCTGGCGGTAGGTCACTGTGAGGTTTTCGCCGAGGCGGTCGTTCAATTGCGCGATCAGCGGGATCGGGTCGTGGTCGTTGATGAAGCGCATCGTCTCGCCCGAGCGCAGCACGCCGATGGCGGCGAAGATCGCCGAATGGCGGAAACGCCGGGCCACGCCGCGTGCGTCGAACGTGTGGACATTGGCTTCGGGTAGGGCGTCGATAGACATGGTGTTGATACCTCGTTGCAGGAGGCCATCAACATACGCCGCGATCCGCGCCGGGCCCCTGATCTGGATCAGCGAGGCCGCGCTCGCGGTCTACAGCTTGTACGCGCGGTGGATCGCCACGACGCCGTTGGTGAGGTTGCGCACCTCGACCTTGCCGAAGCCGGCGCGTTCCATCATCCCCTTCAGCGTTTGCTGGTCGGGGTGCTTGCGGATCGATTCGGCCAGGTACTGGTAGCTGTCGGCGTCGCCGGCAAACAGGCGGCCCAGTTTCGGCAGCACCTTGAACGAGTGGAAGTCGTAGAGCTTGTTGAACAGCTCGTTCTGCACCCGCGAGAACTCCAGCACCAGCAGGCGGCCGCCGGGCTTGAGCACGCGGCAGATGTCGGCCAGCGCCTTGTCCTTGTCGGTGACGTTGCGCAGGCCGAAGGCCATGGTCACCGCGTCGAAGCTGTTGTCGGGAAACGGCAGCGCCTCGGCGTTGAGCTGCGCCCAGCGCAGGCCGGACACCAGCCCGCGGTCGGTCAGCCGGTCGCGGCCCACACCCAGCATGGCGGCGTTGATGTCGCCCACCACCACTTCACCGTCCGCGCCCACCACCGGCTTCAGCAGCGCGGCGATGTCGCCGGTGCCGCCGGCCAGGTCCAGCACGCGATCGCCGCGGCGCACGCCGCTGATCGCCACGAAATGCCGCTTCCACAGCCGATGCACGCCGAACGACATCAGGTCGTTCATCAGGTCGTAACTGCGCGCCACCGAGGTGAACACCTGGCCCACCAGCTTCTGCTTGTCGCCGACGGGTACGTCGCGGAAACCGAAATGGGTGGTTGGCGTGGGAGCGGGTGTGGGCTGGTCGGTCATGGGGTGCGATGTTACAGGATGGGTTGAAGTGGTTATGGGAAAAGCGCCCCCTTCCGCCCTTTCGGGCACCTTCCCTCGCGAAGCGGGGGAAGGAAGCTGGCTGTTTCGAGGAGGCCCGGATACTTCCTTCCCCCGTTTACGGGGGAAGGTGCCCGAAGGGCGGAAGGGGGCCGCTCTTGAAGCCAGCGCTACGCCGCCTGCTCCGCCGCGTCGCCGCCCGCCGGCGGCTCCTTCTCGCCAGCGCCCTGCGTGATCTTCAGGATCGAGTGGCGCACATCGCGCGACAGGATCACCCGCGCGTCGCGCACCATGCCTTCCAGCGCGCTGTCGTAATCGAGCTTGCCGCCTTCGTCGGTCCACACGACGCGCTGCTCGCGCAGTTTCTGGATGAAGCCGCGGAACAGCGCCTTGTCGAAGAACTCCGGCGCGGACAATTCGTTGAGCAGGCCCAGCCGCTGCGCGGTGAGGGTGCAGGTGGTTTCCAGCTCGGCGCCGGTGATGGTGTGCGGGCCGTGCTTGGCCAGCGCCGCCAGGGTGATGTAGTAGCGCTCGAACGCCTGCAGCAGGCCGCGCGCGATCACTTTCAGCTGGAAGGCGCTGTCTTCCTGACCCGGGCCGCGCTCGACCGTACGGCCGTCGCTGCGCGATTCCAGCAGGCCGCGGCGGATGAAGAAGTCCAGCGTGGCTTCCAGTTGCGCCGCGAAACCGTCGCTGTCCCACGGCAGGAACAGCTCGCTCTGGATGAACGGGTAGATCAGCGTGCCCAGCCGCACCACGGTGGCGCGCGCCATGCGCCGGTTGTTGAGGAAGCAGCAGGCCACCCACGCCGCGGTGGCGGTGAGGTGCAGCACGTTGTTGCGGAAATAGCTCAGCAGCACCGCCTGCTCGCCACTGACCGTCAGCACGTCGCCCAGCGGGTGCTTGACCCGCTGGATCCAGCCCATCTGCTCGCCGTAGGCGATGATCCCGGCGGGGTTCATCGGGGTCAGCGTGACGCGGTCGGAGTAGGGCAGTTCTTCCAGCAGCGCCTTGCTCAGTTCCAGTTGCGCCAGCAGGTCGCTCTCGGCCATCGCGTGCTTGGGCGTGGCCAGCAGCACCAGCGCCAGCAGGTTGATCGGGTTGACGTCGGCGGCGCGGTTGATGTTGACCTGGATGCGCTCGGCCACCTGGTCGACCACGTCGTTGAGCCATTCGGGGCGGGCGTCCGGGTCGCCGCTGGCGGCGCGCCAGTCGGTGCCGGTGGCGTCCAGCAGCGGGTTCAGTTCGATCGGCTCGCCGAAGTTCAACGCCACGTGGCCGTAGCGCTGGCGCAGCACCTTCAGGCCGCGCAGGAGGCCCAGCAGGGATTCCTTCTCCTTCGGCTTGCCGCTGAGTTCGCCGGCGTAGGCGTTGCCTTCCATCAGCTTTTCGTAGCCGATGTAGACCGGCTGGAACAGCACCGGCCGGCGCGGCGCGCGCAGGAAGGCGCGTATGGTCATCACCAGCATGCCCGCGCGCGGTGCCAGCAGGCGGCCGGTACGCGAGCGGCCGCCTTCGATGAAATATTCCATCGGCACGCCGCGGTCGATCAGCTGCGCCAGGTATTCGTTGAACACCACCGAATACAGCGCATTGCCCTTGAAGCTGCGGCGCATGAAGAACGCGCCGCCGCGGCGCAGGATCGGCCCGATCACCGGCAGGTTGAGGTTCACGCCCGCGGCGATGTGCGGCACCACCACGCCGGACACGTGCAACTGGTAGCTCAGCAGCAGGTAATCGGCGTGGCTGCGGTGGCAGGGCACGTAGATCACTTCGTGGCCGGGCGCCACCGCGCGCGCCTTGTCGAAGTGGTGCATGGCAATGCCGTCGTACAACTTGTTCCAGAAGCTGGACAGCACGAACGACGCCGAGCGCACCACCGGGTGCGAGTAGTCGGCGGCGATCTCCAGCAGCATCTTGTGCGCCTTGCGCCAGGCCTTGGCGTGGCTGATTTTTTCCTTGGCGGCGCTGGCGGCGATCGCCGCGCGCACCGGCTCGGCATTGAGTACCGAATCGACCACGGTGCGCCGGTGCGACAGGTCCGGCCCCACCACGGCGGTGCGGATGCGGCGGAAATGGGTACGCAACACGCGGGCGATCTTGCGCGCGAAACGCTCCGGCGCGATGTCGCCCGATTCGTCCAGTACCTTGCGCAGCGACACCGGCGCGGAAAACTGCACCACCGTGTCGCGGCCATTCAACAGCAGTGCCAGCAGCCGGCGGAAACTGCCGACCATCACCCAGTTTTCCGAAAACAGCACGCGGAACCAGCCGGTGTCGCGGTTGGGCGCGCGGCCCACGTAGATCGATACCGGCACGATCTGGATGTCACGCTCGGGGAAGCCCTCGAGTGAGTGCACCAGTTGGCCCAGTGGTTCGTTCGGCGTGCGGCTGCGGATGCGGCCGAAGATCCAGCCGTCGCGGCGCGCCAGCGCAAACACCGAGCGCCGCCGGCGGGTGCCGGCCAGCGGCTGCATCGGGCTGGGCAGGCCCGCCTCGCGGCAGGCGCGCTGCAGGATCAGGGCGTCGGAAAAGCCGTCGCGCTCGATCGCGTAGCAAACGGGCACGCCCGCCTGCAGCAAGGTCGCCGGTTCGGCCGGGTCGCGGCGGATGCGCACCCAGGACTGCAACAACTGCCCGGCCAGGGTGAACCACCAGGGTGCACGGCTGCGCGGGGCGTCCGCGTTTGAATGATTTGGCATCCGCCTATTCTAAACGGTTGCGCCGATCAGTCCGTGTGAGCGGTGCTGCCGGCCGGTGCCGGCTCGGCGGTTGCCGCGTTGTCCTCGTGCTGCTGATGCGACTGGCGGGCGTTCTTCAGCATGCTTTCGCTGTACCAGCGGCCATCAACCTCGACCATCGCGGTTTCGGTGGAGAGCGGCTTGCCCAGCAGGGTGTAGTCGATCTTCACCTTGGCGTGGCCGTCCTTGTTCTCCAGCTCGCTGAGTTTGATCGAATCGAGCGTGTCATCCACCGACAGGCCGTAGATGGCCAGCAACTGCTTGGCGCCGGCATAGCCGGTCGCGTATTTCTTCATGGCGGTGTCGAAATCCATCGCGCGCAGCGCTTCCGGGCTTTTCAGGTCGAGCTGGCGCACGGTGGTGACGGCCACGTGCACGGCCTGTTTCGCCTTGGCCTGGTCGAACCACGGGGTCTTCTGCGCCCACGGCGCCAGCACGTCGACCACCGCATTGGCCTGGGTCTTTTGCTGCGCATCCAGCGTGGTGTTCTGCGCAATGCCGCGCTTGACCAGGGCGTCGCCCATGCTGATCAACACCGGCAGCTGATCCTTGTACTGCTGCTCCATCTGGGTCAGCTTGGGCTCCAGCTCGGCGTACAGCTTTTGCTCGGCATCGGGCGCGGTGAATTTCTGCAGTGTCTCGTTGAAGCGGGCGCGGTCCTGCTCGGTGATCGGCGGCTGGTTGGGGTCGCGCTTGCTCCAGTCGGCGCGCAGCGTGGCGTAATCCGCCGGCGGCAGTGCGTGCTTCCACAGGCCGGCAAGGTCGCCCTTCTTCAGCAGCTCGACCGAACTCTGCACGGAGGCTACCGGCGTGCTGCCGCCGGGCTGGGTCGGATCGTCCTTGCCATGGCAGCCGGCCAGGACGAACGCGGCCAGCAGCGGCAGCAGGGCGTGACGAACAAGGGTGATGCGCATGGGCGGATTCTCGCGGTGGGTGGCAGCAGGGCGAAACGCCGGTGCGCGCCGTGACCGGGCAGGTTAAGGGCCGGCGCGATGCGGAACAAGGGCGAGGAGCCGGTTTCAGGCAGCCCACAAAAAGAAAACCCCGCGGGCTGGAGCCTCACGGGGAAATCCGGCAAAACCGGATGGGAAACGGCCTCGTCTGCAAACTCGCGGTGAGCAGGATCGGCAAGGCAGATATTACTTTGGTGTGAAAGTTAAGGCAACACCTATCTATTGTTACGTAACATGTTGATTTTGATTGACGTGTTCGATCAGTAGCGCAGCGCCTCGATTTTCTGCCGCCGACGCTGCTGTCGCGGAGCGCTCCATTGGTCGTGGAAAAGCGCCGATTCCCACGCGCCGTAGGTGGCGTTGGGCAGCACGAACCAGCGGGTGCCGATCCACGGCAGGTAGCGGGCCATGGCCTGTGGCCGCGCGGCTCGGTCGGTGGGGAAGTCGGCGAAATCGCCGAGCTGGTCGCCCAACTGCATCAGCACCCGGTAATGCCGGCTCACCTGTTGGCGGCGGCAGCTCTTGTCGCTGCCCACCTGGGTGCATCCAGCCACCACCGTGCCCAGGCCCAGGAACGCGTCCGGCCCGGAAACCGGCAGGCCGACCTTGCGCAGGTTGGCCAGCGTCACCTGGTCCAGCTCGCGGCTGCGGTTGGAAATGTAGATCACCGCGATGCCATGGCTGGCGGCGAACTTCGTGAACGCGACCGCACCCGGCAACGCGCGGGCGCTCTCCTCACGGCACCAGGCTTGCCAGCTTGCCTCGTCGTACTCCTTGCCGCTGCGCACCAGGCGCGCCGCGTAGGGCGAGTTGTCCAGCACCGTCTCGTCGATATCCAGCACCACGGCGGGCGGCAGTTGCGCCAGCGGCGCGACCCGGTCGGAACTCGCCAGTGCATCCCACTGCGGGTCGTTCAGGGCGGTCAGCAACTGCGATTGCGCATCGCGATAGGTCTGCAGGTAGATCAGGTCGTGCTCGATGGCCGTCTGGCTCCACGCCACCGCGTTGAGGTTGTCATCGGCCGGCACCGTGGCCGTCGGCACCGGTACGCTGGCGCAACCGGCCAGCAGGGCAAACGCGAGCAAGCCGGCGGGGAGACGAAGAGTCATGGCGTTCCTGAAGCGTGGAGTGAAGCCGCCATGATCGCCGAACCGGTGGGTGCGAAACATCGGCCGATCGGCATGCATCGGTCCGCCAGGCGGAGCCCGTCCAGGCATTACACTGGCCGCCCCACCTCGCAGTGATATGCATGGATCCCGCGTCGTCCTTCCCCTCGCCGCCCGTCTGGCGCCCACCGTCCCCGATGTTGCGCAAGATCAGTTACGTGCTGGCCGCGATCGCGCTGCTGCTGGTGGTGGAGTTGCACCTGCTGCCCGCGCTGCTGGGTGGCTTGCTGGTGTTCGAGCTGGTGCAGTCGATGACGCCGCTGCTGGGCCGGCGCATCTCTGGCGACCGCGCCCGCGTGGTGGTGGTGGCCCTGCTGGGTGCGCTGGTGGTGGGGCTGTTGCTGCTGCTGATCCTGGGCGCCATCAGCTTTTTCCGCGCCGAGATCGGCAACCCCGAGCTGCTGTGGCAACAGCAGCTGATGCCGCTGGTGCAGAAGGCCCGCCAGCAACTGCCCGCGGTGCTGATCAACCACCTGCCCGACAGCGTCGACGACCTGCGGGTCAGCGTGATGGAGCTGACCCACCGGCACGCCGGCACCCTGCGTCTGGCCGGCAAGGAGGCGGCGCGTACCTTCGTGCATGTGCTGATCGGCCTGGTGCTGGGCGCCATCATCGCGCTCAGCCGCACCCGGCCGGCGCATCAGGTCGGGCCGCTGGCTGCCGCACTGAGCCTGCGCTGCCGCCGCCTGGCCGACGCGTTTCACAACATCGTGTTCGCCCAGGTCAAGATCTCGCTGATCAACACCGTGTTCACCGCGGTCTTCCTGCTCGGCGTGATGCCGTTGTTCGGCGTGCACGTGCCGCTGGCCAAGACGCTGGTGGTGGTGACCTTCATCGTCGGCCTGCTGCCGGTGGTCGGTAACTTGATCTCCAACACCGCCATCACCATCGCCGGGTTGTCGGTATCGTTGGGCGTGGGCCTGGCGGCGCTGGTCTTCCTGATCCTGGTTCACAAGCTGGAATACTTCCTCAACGCCCGCATCGTGGGCACCCAGATCCGCGCCCGCGCCTGGGAGCTGCTGGTGGCGATGCTGGTGATGGAAGCGGCCTTCGGCCTGCCCGGCGTCATCGCCGCGCCGATCTACTACGCGTACCTGAAAAGCGAGCTTGAGGCGGAGAAGTTGCTGTAACGCTGCGGATCGCGGAAATCCACTGGCGAAACGTCCTGATACCCATCGCCTCGGCGACATCGCCACCCCAGGCTGGCGCGGCTGGAAGACGGTTTATGTATTGAGCAACGTGGTGGGCAACGTCGTGCGCATGCCTGGGCTGGGTAGGGCGCTGATCCCGATCAGGCTTGCATTGATCCTTATGGGACAGAGCGCAATCCGAGGTGCGGGCATACATAATTCAATTGGCATGTCTTCGAAGGAAGCTTGCAGAACTTGCCGATTGCGATGAGTGCAAGAAAACCGTCGAAAAAAGCTATCGATATCTAGTAAGCGAGGCTGGCGGGTTAGGAAAACTGGCTCAAAATCCACCTCTCCTAGAATGACGTCTTGCGCTCTTTTTATGATCCTCTGTTTTACGCCGTGCCTTGACGCGACCGCCGCGAAATTTCTGGTGGAAGAGCAAATCGAATCAGAGCCGTCAAAAAGTCTCTTTACCTTGATTTGGCTGTCTGGAATTGTTCGCGACGGCCCGTGGCCCCGCAATTGGCGGATATGCCATGGGCCGAAAATGCTATCGGCCTCGTTGTGTATGCAGCTGGCCCTCGGGGTGGGCAGCCTCTTGTGGAAGCAGGGCCGATTTCCAACTTTCCAATCAAAGAGGTGAAAATTCCACCCAGGGGTTCGGTTTCAGGGACAATCAATATTTCAAGGCTGTTCCCTGCATTGTCCCGCTATTCCAGGTATGACGACCTCATGCTTTTCCGGGGTTACAATAGGATCGTCCCGGTGGACGATGCGTCCGACCGTAGTGAGATGGACTCGGAAGTAGGCGACAATCAGCAAATGTTACGATGCTAGGCCTGACTCCTAGATTCATCTAGACCTGCCCCTTGATGCACGTGAATCGCGCACTTTTCACGGCAGCGGGACACAAGCTACGATGGGACACTCCACGTCTTACGGTACGTCTCCATGAAGACCTCCCTCTCCATCTCTGTGGTCGGTTTAATCGCGGCCCTGTCGCTCATCGCCGCTCAAGACATTAATGCTCAAAAAGCACCTGGCTCCGCGGACAAACCGCAGTCGACAATTCCAGCAGTGAGAGCCAAGACTGTGTTGAATCCGGATCTGAGTAAGAGACCGGTAATCGTCATGGAGGATCCTGTCATCAAGGATTTGAAGGCGCATATTGCTGCGCTCGAAAAGCGCAGTGCCGCCGCCGAGGAGCGCACGGCAGCGCTGGAGAAGCGTCTTGCGCTGCTTGAGCCTTCCGCCTACAAGGTAATCAGAGAGTTCCCCGGTCACACCCATCCGTACAAGATAAGAACCTGGGGTCAGACCACCGCAGCCAATATCTACATGCACGGAAAGGCGGGCGTTTATGTACCGATTCCTACGGTAGATAAAGGTGGGACGAAAACCCTCCAAACTCAGCCGCCGAAGCTGGATTAAGAGCGCGGGCAGATTCTGGTTGCATTTTGTGCGCTCTATTTCCCGCTTGAGCGAGCGGGATTCGGCTGCGAATAAAGGCGCCTGGCGCCTTGCTTCCCCCCTGCAGTGGCGATCGCCGCGTCTCTGCGTCTCTGAAAAGTGAGTTGGAGGTAGAAGGCCTCATCTGACCGTCCACTCGCAGGTGATGATCTACCCAGTCCCGGTCCCGCTATTCCCTATGCCCCAAAAGCATCGCCTGCGAGCGGGCTCCTGCCCGGTGAAGGCGGCTTCTGCGCAGTTTTACCCGCCCGCCAGCATCGCCTTGATCTTCGCCATGTGCGATTCGGCGGTTTCGCGGGTGATTTCCTTGTCCGCTTCCGGGTCCTTGCCTTGCCAGTGCAGGTCGTCCTGCGGCAGTTCGTGCAGGAAGCGGCTGGGCTGGTTGCGGTGGATATCGCCCCAGCGTTTGGTCTGCGCGCACCACGACAGGGTCAGCAATTCCTTGGCGCGGGTGATGCCCACGTACATCAGGCGGCGTTCCTCGTCGGTGCGGCCTTCGTCGATGGCGCCTTCGTGGGGCAGGGTGCCATCCTCACAGCCCACGATGAAGACGAAGCGGAATTCCAGCCCCTTGGCCGCGTGCAGCGTCATCATGCGCACGGCATTGCCCGGCTCGTCGCGGTCGGCGTGGCTGAGCAGGGCCAGTTGCGAGGCGAGGTCGCCGGCGGTGTTGCCGCCCTTCTGCATCGCGCGGAACCAGTCGGCCAGCTCCTTGAGGTTGCCCAGCTTGCGCTCGCGCACGGTCGCGTCGGGTGTGCTGGCGGCGATCTGGGCGGCGTAGCCGATGCGTTTCAGGATGCGTTCCACCAAGTCGGCGGCGCTTTCATGCAACGAGGCGCTGCGCAGTTCGTCGAGCAGGGTGGCGAAGGAGGCCAGCGCCGCGGCCGGGCGCGGCGTGAGCTGGCGCAGCACGCTGTCGCTGCGGGTGGCGTCGAGCAGGGACGAGTGGCGCGATTGCGCGAACTGGCCCAGCTTCTCCAGCGTGGTGGCGCCGATTTCGCGCTTGGGCACGTTGACCACGCGCAGGAAGGCCGCGTCGTCGCTGGGGTTGGTCAGCAGGCGCAGATAGCACAGCAGGTCCTTCACCTCGGCGCGGTCGAGGAAGCTCAGCGCGCCGGTGAGGTGGTACGGGATGCGCGCCAGCCGCAGCGCCTTTTCCAGCGGTCGCGCCTGGAAATTGCCGCGGTACAGGATCGCCATGTCATCCCAACGCGCCTTGTGCTTTTCGGCCAGCGTGGTGGCGATGGCGGCGATCCGCTCGGCCTCGTGCTCGGCTTCCTTGCATTCCAGCACGCGGATCGGCGCGCCTTCCGGGTGCTCGCTCCACAGCTTCTTTTCGTGCAGGTGCGGGTTGTTGGCGATCAGCTTGTTCGCCGCGCGCAGGATGCGCTTGCCGCAGCGGTAGTTCTGCTCCAGCTTGATCACGCGCAGGTTGGGCCAGTCGCGGCCGAGCTGGTCAATGTTCTCGGGGTTGGCGCCACGCCAAGCATAGATCGACTGGTCGTCGTCGCCCACGCAGGTGATACCGCCGCGCTCACCGGTCAGCGCTTTCAGCAGCCGGTATTGCGCGTCGTTGGTGTCCTGGTACTCGTCCACCAGCAGGTAGCGCAGGCGTTCGCGCCAGGCGTCGCGGCATTCGGCATCGCTTTCCAGGATGCGCAGCGGCAGCCGGATCAGGTCGTCGAAATCGACCGCGTTGAAGGCCGCCAGGCGCTGCTGGTACAGATCGTAGATCGTGGCCGCCTCCAGCTCGCGCGGGCTGCGCGCGGCGGCCAGCGCTTCCTCCGGCGACAGGCCGCCGTTCTTGGCCCGGCTGAGCAGATTGCGTATGCCGAACAGCACGTCGTTCTTGACGCCCTTGGGCGCCAGCTCCTTCACGATGCCGCCGCTGTCGTCCGCGTCCAGCACCGAGAAGCCGCGGCGCAGGCCGGCGCGCTCGTGTTCGATCTGCAGGAATTTCAGCCCCAGGGCGTGGAAGGTGCTCACCGTGAGCGCGGCCGCATCGTCGGCGCTCACCAGCTTGCCCACGCGCTCGCGCATCTCGCGCGCCGCCTTGTTGGTGAAGGTGATCGCGGCGATCCGCGACGGCGCCAGCCGCTTGCGCTGGATCAGGTAGGCGATCTTCTGGGTGATTACCGAGGTCTTGCCGGAGCCCGCGCCGGCGAGGACGAGCAGCGGCGTGTCGCAATGTTCGACGGCGGCCTGTTGTTGCGGGTTGAGCATGGATCGAGGCAGCCGGAACGGTGAGGCGGTGGCGGCCGATGGTAGCAGAGGCGTCTGCGCGATCTGGGCGGGTCGCGGGCGCTTGGGCATAATCACCGGCTTGCGGCCACCTCGTGACCGACAACCAACGGGGGAATGCATGACGGCACAGGAAGAGCACGCACACGTGGCGCCGGCAGGGGGCGCCGACGAGCAGTGCGACGTGGTGGTGATCGGCGGTGGCCCCGGCGGCAGCACCGCGGCGGCCTTGCTGGCGCGGCGCGGCTACAAGGTGGTGGCGCTGGAGAAGGAGCATCACCCGCGTTTCCACATCGGCGAATCGCTGCTGCCGATGAACCTGCCGGTGTTCGAGCGCCTGGGCGTGCTGGAAAAAGTGCGCGCGATGGGCCTGTTCAAGGCCGGCGCGGATTTCGAGGCGGACAACGAGCGCGGCTACAACACCTACGCGTTCAACCGGGCGATCGGCAACAGCCCGCCGCACGCCTTCCAGGTATGGCGGCAGGATTTCGACAAGATGCTCTACGAGCACGCCCGCGAGTGCGGCGCCGATGCGCGCGAGGGTCACGAGGTGAAGCAGGTTGAGCAGGCCGGACCGCGTGACTCCCTGCTCGACGTGCGCACCGACCAGGGCGAGAGCTACCGCCTGCGCGCCCGCTACGTGGTGGACGCCAGCGGCCGCGACGCGTTCTTCGCCAGCCGCAAGAAGCTGCGGCGCAAGAATGCCGCGCACCAGAGCGCGGCCATCTTCGGCCACTTCCGCGGCGCGCAGACGCGCGAGGGCGAGGACGCGGGCAATATCAGCATCTACAACTTCGATTACGGCTGGATGTGGATGATCCCGCTGCCGAACGGCAGCATGAGCGTGGGTGCGGTGGCGCGGCCGGAATACCTGAAGCAGCGCAAGGGCAGCCCCCGCGAATTCCTGCTGCAGACGCTGCAGCAGGTGCCGGCGCTGTGGCAGCGGCTGCAGCAGGCGGAGTTGATCGGCGACGAAGTGCGCGTCACCGGCAACTATTCCTACGACGCCACCGCGATGGGCGGGTCGGGCTGGATCCTGGTGGGCGATGCGTTCGCGTTTCTCGACCCGGTGTTTTCCTCCGGCGTGTACCTGGCCATGAGCGGCGCGGAAAAGGCAGTCGAGGTGGTCGACCAGGCGCTGCGCGACCCCACCTGCGAAATGGTGCTGATGCGCAAGCTGGAAAAGCGGCAGCGCGCGGCGATGAAGCGCTTCGCGTTCTTCATCTACCGTTTCAACGGCCCGGTGATGCAGCAGATGTTTCGCCAGCCGCGCAACATCTGGCGGCTGGAGCAGGGCGTGATCTCGATGCTGGCCGGCGACTTGTTCGACATGCCGCTGGTGCTGCGCAAACTGCGGCTGTTCAAGCTGGTGTATGCCGTCTACACGCTGCGCGACTGGCGCCGGGCGCGGCGCGAGCGCAAATACCGCCTGGCGCAGGCGCGGCTGCAATTTACCGGTGGCACCACGCCACTGGATCCGGCCTGAGGGCCGCGCTCAGTCGCCCAGGTTTTCGATGAACACCGCGCACAGCGCCTGCATGCCGGCGCGGTCGTCCTCGTCGAAGCGCCGCGTATGCGGGCTGTCCACGTCCCATACGCCAAGCAACCGGCCATCGGGTCGAACCAGCGGCACCACGATTTCCGATTGCGAGGCGGCATCGCAGGCGATATGGCCGTCGAAGGCGTTCACGTCGGCCACCAACTGGGTTTCCCGTGTCTGCGCGGCGGTGCCGCAGACGCCGCGGCCCAGCGCGATGCGGATGCAGGCCGGCTTGCCCTGGAACGGCCCCACCACCAGCTCGTTGCCGTCGTACAGATAGAAGCCGGCCCAGTTGATGTCGGGCAGGCTGTGGTAGACCAGTGCGCTGAAATTCGCCGCGTTGGCAATCAGGTCGCGCTCGCCGGCGAGCAGACCGCGCGCCTGCGACACCAGGTCGTCGTAATGCTCGCGCTTGCTGGCATAGGTGTGTGGTTTCAGTTCGAACATGCGACGCGTCCGGC
This sequence comes from Rhodanobacter ginsenosidimutans, assembly GCF_042655685.1. Lineage (NCBI taxonomy): Bacteria > Pseudomonadati > Pseudomonadota > Gammaproteobacteria > Lysobacterales > Rhodanobacteraceae > Rhodanobacter > Rhodanobacter ginsenosidimutans. Next base: position 464,707 of record NZ_JBHSMM010000001.1, read on the forward strand.
GGCAAAGCTCGTATTATGCGCCGAGCCATCGTGACGGGAGGGAGCATGAGTCTGATCGGGCAACGCGAAGGAATCGAGGCCGGGCGGCTTGATGCGTTCGTGGACGGCGCTTTCGCGTTCACGCTTACCTTGCTGCTGATTGGCGGCAGTTCCATCCCCGACAGCACCGACAAACTGCTGCTGATGCTGGGCGGCATTCCCGCTTTCGCGGTGTGCTTTTTCCACATCGCGTTCTTCTGGCATGGCCACGTGCGCTGGCGCCGACGCTGCCATGAAGCCACCACCACCGGCCGGTGGCTGTCGTTGCTGCTGGTGTTTTTCGCGATGATCTTCGTGTACCCGTTGCACATGGTGTTTGCGGGACTGTTCAACGGCTTGAGCGCGGGCCGCCTGCCCAGCGACTTCCACCTCGTCGGCGGCGCCGCCGACATGCGCACGTTGTTCGCCTGCTACGGCCTGGCCTATGCCTGCATGGCCGGCACGCTGACGGCGCTGTTCGGGCATGCAGCGCGTCGCGCGGGCAGGGCGGGCTTCGACACGCTGGGCGCGCGCCGCGAGATGCGCGTGTGGAGCGTGCCGGCCGTGATCGGGCTGGCGTCCGCCCTCGTGGCGCTGCTGCTGCCGCTGTCGGCGCCGGGCTGGATGTGGGCGCTGCCCGGCTTCATGTATGCGCTGTTGTTCCTGATCGGCCCGGTGGTGAGCCGTTTCAACCGGCGCTACGGGCAAGCAGCATGAGCGCCGTCTTCATCGCGGGCACCGATACCGGCATCGGCAAGACCCACAGCTCCTGCACCCTGCTGCATGCGCTGCGCGCCGCCGGCCTGGTGGCGTGCGGCATGAAACCCGTGGCCAGCGGCTGCGAGGAAACACCCGACGGCCTGCGCAACGAGGATGCGCTGGCGCTGCAGGCGGCCAGCAGCGCGCCGTTGCCGTATGCGGTGATCAACCCGTTCTCGATGCGCGACCCGTTGTCGCCGCACCTGGCGGCCGCCCACGATGGCGTGCTGATCTCGATGCCGCCGCTGCGCGCCGCGTTCGAGCAACTGGAACGCACGCACGACTGCGTGGTGGTGGAAGGCGTGGGCGGCTGGATGGTGCCGCTGGCGCCCGGGCTATCCGCCGCGGACATTCCACGGCAGTGGCAGTTGCCGGTGATCCTGGTGGTGGGCTTGCGACTGGGTTGCCTCAACCATGCGCAGTTGAGCGCGCGGGCGATCGTCGCCGATGGTTGCCGGCTGATCGGCTGGATCGGCAACCGGATCGACCCGGCGATGGATGCGCTGGACGAAAACCTGGCCACCCTGCGCGAGCTGTTGCCTGCGCCTTGCCTCGGCGTGCTGCCGCATGGCGTCGTGCCGGCGCTGGCCGCTGCGCAACTGACTGCCGCCGTCGCCGCGGTGCAGGACGCCAACCGGATGGCGGCCGCGTAACGACCTTTCCAGCGCTGCGGTCGCGCATTTCACGCGCCGCCGTCAGGCGCGCTTCACGGCCACTATGCGTCGATATCCGGTGGGCACATCCCCGATGCCCACCGGAGTGAACATGAGTCGACACCACTACTACCTCTCCATCGCCGACCTGGCCCACGCACGTGGCGATGACCCGCGTTTCAGCTATGACGGCGTCGATCCGCGCAGTTTTGCCGCCATCCTGCAGGAATCATTGCGCGACGATGGCCTGTTCCAGCGCTGGCGCGCCGTGCAGCCTGATCCGGACGCCGTGGATGCGAGCCTGGGCGATGCCGATCCCGATGCGCAGGTCAGCGCGCACCTGGCCGGCCTGCACACCGAGGTTGACCTGGTGACCTCACTGCCGATGAGCGTGGTGCGCCATCGCCTGTACCTGCTGGTGGGCTCGGCGTGGCAATTGCGCGATCTGCGGGCGGCTTGAACGCGCGGTTGGTCGTGGTGATCACCAGTGCCGTTAGTGGCATTGACCCCATTGTTGCCAGGTTGCACGTTTGGGTGTACCCAACGGAGTAAGCACGATGTTTCCCCTTCGCACTCTAGTGATCGCCACCACCATGTCGCTTGCCGCGTTCTCCACCCAGGCTGCCGTGAACATCGCTGGCGCCGACCTCGGCAGCAACCCGTTCTACGCCGCCAGCACGCTGCCGTTCCAGGCGCCGCCGTTCGACAAGATCAGTGATGGCGACTACCAGCCGGCGATCGAAGAGGGCATGCGCCAGCATCTGGCGGAAATCGAGAAGATCGCCAACAATCCCGCCGCACCCACCTTTGAAAACACCTTCGTGGCGATGGAGAAATCCGGCGCCATGCTGAACCGCGTGATGGCCGCGTTCGACACCGTCACCGGCGCCAACACCGACGACACGCTGCAGAAAATCCAGGAGCAGGAAGCGCCGCGGTTGTCCGCACATCGCGATGCGATCTCGTTCAACGACAAGCTGTTCCATCGTATCGAAACCGTCTACAACCAGCGCGACACGCTCGAGCTCGACCCGGAATCGAAGCGGCTGGTCGAGGTGGTCTACCGTGATTTCGTCCACGCCGGCGCCAAGCTTTCCGACGCCGACAAGGCCAAGCTGAAGGCGCTGAACAAGGAAGAATCCACGCTCAGCACCGCCTTCACCAACAAGCTGCTGGCCGCGACCAAGGCTGCCGCGCTGGTGGTCGATGACAAATCGAAACTCGCCGGCCTGTCCGATGCCGAACTGGCCGCCGCCACCGCGGCCGCCAAGGACCGCAAGCTGGATGGCAAGTACGTATTGACCCTGCAGAACACCACCCAGCAGCCGGAACTGCAGGATCTGAACGATCGCGCCACGCGCGAGGCCTTGTTCAAGGCCTCGTGGAACCGTGCCGAACAAGGCGATGCCAACGACACCCGCAAGACCATCGAGCGGCTGGCGCAGATCCGCGCCGAGCAGGCCAGGCTGCTGGGCTTCAAGAACTACGCCGCGTGGAAGCTGGACGACCAGATGGCCAAGACGCCGGAAACGGCGATCGCCTTCATGCAGCGGCTGGTCCCTGCCGCCACCGCCCGCGCCGAAACCGAGGCGAAGGACATCCAGGCCGTCATCGACCAGCAGCACGGTGGTTTCAAGGTGGCGCCGTGGGACTGGAACTTCTATGCCGAGCAGGTGCGCAAGGCGAAGTACGACCTCGACGAAAGCCAGATCAAGCCGTATTTCGAACTGGACAACGTGCTGGAGAACGGCGTGTTCTACGCCGCCAACCAGCTCTACGGCCTGACTTTCAAGGAGCGCCACGACATCCCCGTATGGCAGCCGGACGTGCGCGTGTTCGAGGTGTTCGACCAGGACGGCAGCTCGCTGGCGCTGTTCTACTGCGACTACTTCAAGCGCGACAACAAGAACGGCGGCGCCTGGATGGACAACCTGGTCACCCAGTCGAAACTGCTGGGCACCAAGCCGGTGATCTACAACGTCGGCAACTTCAGCAAACCAGCCGCGGGCCAGCCGGCACTGCTGTCGTTCGATGACGTCATCACCATGTTCCACGAGTTCGGCCATGCGCTGCACGGCATTTTCGCCGACGAGCAGTACCCGACCCTGTCCGGTACCAACACCGCGCGCGACTTCGTCGAGTTCCCCTCGCAGTTCAACGAGCACTGGGCGACCAACCCCAAGGTATTCGCGCACTACGCCAAGCACTACAAGACCGGTGCGCCGATGCCGCAGCCGCTGGTCGACAAGATGAAAAAGGCGGGCAAGTTCAACTCGGGCTACAACATGACCGAGCTGGTCTCCGCCGCGCTGCTGGACATGAACTGGCACACGCTACCCGCCAGCGCGCCGCTGCAGGACGCCGACGCGTTCGAGGCCGCCGCCCTGAAAAAGGACAAGACCGACCTCAGCTACGTGCCGCCGCGCTACCGCTCCAGCTACTTTCAGCACATCTGGGGCAACGGCTACGCCGCCGGCTACTACGCCTACCTGTGGACCGAAATGCTGGCCGACGACGCCTTCGTGGCGTTCAAGGACCACGGCGGCATGACCCGCGCCAACGGCGATCGCTTCCGCAAGATAGTGCTCTCGCGCGGCAACACCGAAGACCTGGCCACGATGTACCGCAACTGGCGCGGCCAGGAGCCGCAGATCGAGCCGATGCTGGAGAATCGTGGCTTGAAGGATGCGCCGGCGGCAAAGTGATGTTGCCTGACGCATGAGGAAAAGGCCGGCGAAAGCCGGCCTTTTCCGTTGCTCGATACACCGTCGGTAGGAGCGCACCCTGTGCGCGATGGCTCTTCGCCGCAACGAAAAGCATCGCGCACAGGGTGCGCTCCTACACGTTTCAGTACGCGAACTCGCGGAACACCGGGTCCACGCTGCCATTCCACGGGCCGTGGAAAAGCTCCAGCTTGCGATCGGCCGGGGTCTGGTTGGCTTGCACGATTTCCAGCAGCGGTTCCAGGAAGACGCGTTCGTCGGCACCGTTGGCGTTGAGGCGGGCGCGGCGCTGCAGGCCGTGTGCGGCGATCTTCAGTGCCTGCTCGGCCAGGTCGCGCACGGTGCCGTTGCGGAACGGCAGCTTCAGCGCATGCTTCGGCACGCCTTCGCGCAGCGCGTGGCGCTCGGTGAGGCTGAAATCCTTGACCAGGTCCCAGGCGGCATCCAGCGCTTCATCGTCGTACAACAGGCCGACCCAGAACGCGGGCAGGGCGCACAGCCGGTTCCACGGACCGCCATCGGCGCCGCGCATTTCCAGGTATTGCTTCAGCCGCACTTCGGGGAACGCGGTGGTGAGATGGTCGGCCCAGTCCTTCATGGTGGCGCGGGTGCCGGGCAGGGCGGCGAGGTTGCCGGCCATGAACTGCTTGAAATCCTGACCGGCCAGGTCGAGGTACTTGCCGTTCTGCAGGCTGAAATACATCGGCACGTCGAGGATGTAGTCGACATAGCGCTCGTAGCCGAAGCCGTCCTCGAACACGAAATCGAGCATGCCGGTGCGATCGTTGTCGGTGTCGGTCCAGATGTGCGAGCGGTAGGACTGATAGCCGTTTGGACGGCCTTCCGTAAACGGCGAGTCGGCGAACAGTGCGGTGGCGATCGGCTGCAGTGCCAGGCTGACGCGGAATTTCTTGACCATGTCGGCCTGGCTGCCGAAATCCAGGTTCACCTGCACGGTGCAGGTGCGGGTCATCATGTCCAGGCCCAGCGAGCCGACCTTGGGCATGTACTCGTGCATGATCTTGTAGCGGCCCTTGGGCATCCACGGCATTTCGTCGCGCGGCCATTTCGGCTGGAAGCCCATGCCCAGGAAGCCGATGCCCAGCGTGTCGGCCACCGAGCGCACTTCGTCCAGGTGCGAATTCACTTCGCGACAGGTGTCGTGCACCGTTTCCAGCGGCGCACCGGAAAGCTCCAGCTGGCCGGCCGGTTCCAGCGTGATGTTGGCCATGCCGCGGGTCAGCGCCACCGGGATGTCGCCTTCGCGGGCGATCTGCCAGCCGTAGCGGCTGGCCAGCGTTTCCAGCAACACGCGGATACCGCGATCACCCTCGAAGGTGGGCGGGCGCAGGCTGTCGGTGAGAAAGCCGAACTTCTCGTGCTCGGTACCGATGCGCCAGGCTTCGCGGGGCTTTTCGCCGGCAGCCAGGTAATCAGCGAGTTGCTGGCGACCGCCGATCGGCGTGCTTTTGGCGGCACTGGGTATGGACACGTCATAGCCTCGCAGGGGAAGCCGACACTATGGGGGCGGCGCAAGGCGACGAAAAGGGGTGTCGTGGAATGCGGGGTCGGACAGCTCATTGAACCAACACGGGACCGCGTACGCCCTGAGCTGGATCAGGCGGTATGCGTTCAGTGCGCCGCTACGATGGCGGGACACGCCAGTCGCTGTGCGAGCGGTTCGGGCAATCCATTCTTCCGGCCAATCGTGGCCAGTGACGTTCCCGGCCGGTGGCGGCGTTCCAGCACAGAGCTTACGGCACAAAAAAAGCCGGCGACAGGCCGGCCTTTGCGGAGAGCGCCCCTCGCCCCAGCCCTCTCCCCCAAGCGTCGCTTGGGGGAGAGGGGGCAGAAGCTCGGCTTCGAGGCTTTTGCGAATCCCTATTCCCGGCTCTTCAGCGCTTCATCGAGTTGAAGAACTCGTCGTTGGACTTGGTGTTCTTCATCTTGTCCAGCATGAACTCCATCGCCGACAGCTCGTCCATCGGGTGCAGCAGTTTGCGCAGGATCCAGATCTTGGCGAGCATGTCCGGGTCGATCAGCAAGTCTTCGCGGCGGGTGCCGGAGCGGTTGATGTCGATGGCCGGGTAGACACGCTTCTCGGAGATGCGCCGGCTCAGGTGGACTTCCATGTTGCCGGTGCCCTTGAACTCCTCGTAGATCACCTCGTCCATCTTGCTGCCGGTTTCGGTCAGCGCGGTGGCGATGATGGTCAGGCTGCCGCCTTCCTCGACGTTGCGGGCCGCGCCGAAGAAGCGCTTCGGGCGCTGCAGCGCGTTCGCGTCCACGCCACCGGTGAGCACCTTGCCGGAGCTGGGGATCACGGTGTTGTAGGCGCGCGCCAGGCGGGTGATCGAATCCAGCAGGATGATCACGTCCTTCTTGTGCTCGACCAGGCGCTTGGCCCGCTCGATCACCATCTCGGCGACCTGCACGTGGCGCACGGCCGGCTCGTCGAAGGTGGAACTGATGACTTCGGCGCGCACGGTGCGGGCGATTTCGGTGACTTCCTCGGGCCGCTCGTCGACCAGCAGGATGATCAGGTGCGCTTCGGGGTGGTTGTACTGGATGGCCTGGGCAATGTTCTGCAGCATCATCGTCTTGCCGGATTTCGGCTGGGAGACGATCAGGCCGCGCTGGCCCTTGCCGATCGGTGCGATCAAATCGAGGATGCGGCCGGTGATGTCCTCGCTGGAACCGTTGCCGCGTTCCAGCTTGAACGCCTTGCGCGGGAACAGCGGGGTGAGGTTCTCGAACAGCATCTTGTTTTTCGATGCTTCCGGCGGATCGCCGTTGATCGTCTCCACCCGCAGCATGGCGAAGTAACGCTCGCCTTCCTTCGGGTGACGCACGCGGCCGGTGATGTAGTCGCCGGTGCGCAGGTTGAAGCGGCGGATCTGGCTGGGCGAGACGTAGATGTCGTCGGGGCCGGCCAGGTAGCTTTCGTCGGCCGAGCGCATGAAGCCGAAGCCGTCCTGCAGGATTTCCAGCACGCCTTCGGCCCAGATGCCGCCGCCGGAGCGGGCGTGCGCCTTGAGCACGTTGAAGATCACGTCCTGTTTGCGCGCGCGGGCGATGCCTTCGTGGATGCCCAGCGACTCGGCGAATTCCAGCAGTTGCGGCGCGTTCTTGCGCTTCAGCTCGGTGAGGTTGATGACGCGGTCGTTGCTGCCCGGATCGGCGTTGTCGTCGTCCACCGGCAAGCCGTTCGGGTTGTTGTGGCGCGGGTTGTTGTTCTGTCCGCGCGGTGGTTGCTGCTGCGGGTTGCGCTCGTTGCGGCGGCGCCGGCCACGGCCTTCGCGACCCTCGCGACCACCGTTGCCGTTGTTCTGCCCCTGGCCCTGATTCTGGCCCTGGTTGGACGACGGGTTCTGTCCCTGGTTCGGGTTCGACGCCTGGCCCTGGTTCTGTTGGGGGTTGGCGTTGCCGGCCGGGCCCGCTTCGCGTGATTCCTGCGGCGCGCGTGGAGCGGGCGCCTCGCTGGATGAGGCGGCGGCCGGCGGCGCTACGGGCAGGTTGCCCTGCACGGGGGCGGACGGCGTCGGGGCTGGCGCGGGGGCCGGTCGGTCGGCGGTTTCGGCGGCCGGTTTTTCCGCCGCGGATGACTTGGCCGCTTTCTCGGCGTTTGCCGCCGCTATGGCTGCCGCCGTGCGGCGCGGCGCGCGCGGGCGCGGCTCGGGCTTGCCTTCGGCAACAGGTTTGGCGTCGGCGCCAACGGCGTCGTTCGGGGTGTGGTTTTCGGTATCGGACACGGGCAATCCTCGCGGGGCGCCGTTGAATTACAGGAGGGAGGATGTGCGTCGCGCGGAGGGCGCTGGGGGACAGGACTGTCCCGACGGACGCGATGAATCTAGCATCCGCCGCGTGCGGCCGTAAAGCACGCGGCGGGAATCACTGGATGGTTCAGGTGGAGCGGTTCAGATGGCCTTGTCGATCATCTGGGCCAGTTGCCCCTTGCTGACGGCGCCGATCTGGGTCGCCTCGACCTTGCCGTTCTTGAACACCATCAGGGTGGGAATGCCGCGGACGCCATAGGTGCGGGGGGTCTGCTGGTTGTGGTCGATATTGACCTTGACCACCCGCAGCTTGCCTTCGTAATCCTTGGCCAGATCCTCGAGCATCGGTGCGATGGCCTTGCACGGGCCGCACCATTCCGCCCAGAAATCAAGCAATACGGGTACATCCGATTCCAGCACCTGCTGCTGGAAGGCATCGTCGTTCACATGGGTAATCAGGTCGCTCACCGGGGATCTCCGTGACTGGGCAAAACGCGATAAGTAAACCGCGTGGTTGAAAAATGGGGCGGCCGCGCTCGAATGCAACACGTTCGGATGCAACTCGGCCACGGCAGGCGCGCCGCGCCGGCGGCGGCCGGGCCGGTAAAGACTCCGGGAGCCGTCATCAGCTACACTCGGGTGCCCATGAAGCGCGGGTCGAGCCGGAAGATGGTCTGCCTTGCGGCAGGTTCTTCATTCCAGCGCAACTCCGGGCACGATTCAAGGGCGGCCTGCGAAGGCCGCCAGCCAGGGAGCCGACAACCTCCGGTGCCGCCCGTTGCGGCGCGGCCCGTCGGGCCTGGCGCTGGGTCGCTCGCTTCACCCGCGCATCCCGTCCTGCACCGCCCTGCGCCGACATCCGGCATCAAGCGGGTGCAGCGCTTCACGCCGCCGTCTGGCCAGGTCAACCATCCGCATATGTCCCAAACCGTACTCACCGACACCTTTTTCACCAACTTCGATCTTCACCCGCTGCTGCAGCAGGGCCTGGACGACAGCGGTTTCACCCGCTGCACGCCGATCCAGGAAATGACCCTGCCGCTGGCGCTGTCCGGCAAGGACGTCGCCGGCCAGGCACAGACCGGCACCGGCAAGACCTGCGCCTTCCTGGTGGCGCTGATGAACCGCCTGCTGACCACGCCAGCGGTGGCCGAGCGCAAGGATGCCGACCCGCGGTCGCTGATCATCGCGCCTACCCGCGAGCTGGCCATCCAGATCGACAAGGACGCCCAGGCCATCGGCCGTCACACCGGCCTGAAGATCGCCCTGATCTACGGCGGCGTCGATTACGAGAAGCAGCGCCAGCAGCTGAAAGACGGCTGCGACATCATCATCGCCACGCCCGGCCGCATGCTCGATTACCACAAGCAGGGGGTTTTCAACCTCAACAGCGTCGAGGTGATGGTGATCGACGAGGCCGATCGCATGTTCGACCTCGGCTTCATCAAGGACGTCCGCTTCATCTTCCGCAAGCTGCCGCCGCGTGAGCAGCGCCAGGTGCTGCTGTTCTCCGCCACGCTGAGCCACCGCGTGCTGGAGCTGGCCTACGAGCACATGCATGAGGCCGAGAAGCTGGTGGTGGAAAGCGACAACGTCACCGCCGACAAGGTGCGCCAGCTGGTCTACTTCCCGGCCAAGGAAGAAAAGATGCCGCTGCTGCTCAACCTGATCGACAAGCACCAGCCCACCCGCAGCATCATCTTCGTCAACACCAAGGCCGCCGCCGAGCGCGTCACCGAGCGGGTGAAGCGCCACGGCTGCCGCGTGGGCGCGATCTCCGGCGACGTGCCGCAGCTGAAGCGGCAAAAGCTGCTGCAGCGTTTCCAGGACGGTCAGCTCGACATCCTGGTGGCCACCGACGTGGCCGCGCGCGGCCTGCACATCCCGGCGGTCAGCCACGTCTTCAACTACGACCTGCCGCACGAGGCCGAGGATTACGTGCATCGCATCGGCCGCACCGCGCGCCTCGGTGCCGAGGGCGACGCGATCAGTTTCGCCTGCGACCTGTATGCGATGAGCCTGCCGGATATCGAGGCGTACATCGGCCAGAGCATCCCGGTGGCGCACATGGATGCCGAGTTGCTGGTGATGCCCAAGCCGCGTGCCATCGATGCCGAATTCGCCGCCAATGCTGCTGCCGACAGCGCCGCGTTCGGCGACGTGGTGCCGCCGCGGCCGGGCGAGAAGCCGCGCCGCTCCGGCAGTCGCAGTGGTCACGGTGGTGAACGCGGGGCGGATCGCTCCGGCCCGCGCCCGCCGCGCAAGCCGCGGCCGGCTCCCGCCGCCGATGCCAGCGCCGAGGTGGCCGCCGCGCAGCCGATTCCGGTGCCGGTGCACGCCACCGAGGCAGGTGCCGACGCCAATGGTGACGCGCCGCGCAAGCCGCGCCGCCGTCGTGGTGGCCGCAACCGCCGTCGTGACGGAGTCGCCGCGGATGCCGGCGGCGCATCGGTGGCCCAGGCGGGCGCCGAGCGCGCACCGCGTGCCGATCGTCCCGCGCGCGAGTCGAACGCCGCGCCGGCCGAAGCGGTTGCCTACCATCGGCCCTCGCGGCAGGTGGCGGTGACGGCGGGCAAGACGCGCGACAACGCCCCGGCGAAAAAGCCCGGTTTGCTCAGCCGCCTGACGCGGTTGCTGACCGGCCGCTGATCGACCCCCGCGTGCGGCGGCCGGGATCGGTCGCCGCCGCTGTCGGAGGCCGCCACTTCGCATGCGCTTCCCTTATCCTTGTCGCTGGCAGGCCATGCAGGTGCGAGGAAACCGGTGATCCAATTCGAGCAAGTGAGCAAACGCTACGAAGGCGGCCACGAGGCGCTCTCGCAGTTGTCCTTCGAGGTGCCTACCGGCGAGATGGCCTTCGTCACCGGCCACTCCGGCGCCGGCAAGAGCACGCTGCTGAAATTGCTGGGCCTGATCGAGCGCCCCTCGCACGGCGTGATCACCCTGGATGGCCAGAACCTGGCCCGGGTGCGCCGGGGCGGCATTCCCAAGTTGCGCCGCCGGATCGGCATGGTGTTCCAGGATCACCGGCTGCTGATGGAGCGCACGGTATTCGCCAACGTCGAACTGCCGCTGATGATCGGTGGCGTGGCGCGGGCTGAACGCGCGCGCCGCGTGCGTGCCGCGCTGGAGAAAGTGGGCCTGCTGGCCTACGAGCGACAGTTGCCGGCCACCTTGTCCACCGGCGAGCAGCAGCGCGTGGGCATCGCCCGCGCCATCGTGGCGCGGCCCACCTTGCTGATCGCCGACGAACCCACCGGCAATCTCGATCCGCAGCTGGCGGTGGAGATCATGGGCCTGTTCGCCGAATTCCAGCAGGTGGGTGCCACCGTGCTGATCGCCAGCCACGACCTGCCCTTGATCAAGCGCATGCGCAAACGCGTGATCGTGCTCGATCACGGCCGGCTGGTGGCCGACCTTGCCGCGCAGGAGGTGCTGTGAACGCGTCGCCGGAATCCCCCTCGGGGCACAACGGGCCGTCAGCGCAGGCGCCGCGGCCACAGCGATTCGCCAGCTGGCAGGAGCACCACGGCTGGAGTGCCGCGGCCAGCCTGCGCCGGTTGGCCACGCGCCCGCTGGGCAGCCTGCTGACCATTGCCGTGATGGGCCTGGCGCTGGCCTTGCCGCTGGCGTTCTACCTGCTGCTGGGCAACGTGCAGAAGCTGGGCGACGCCATGGGCCAGAGCCAGGCGATCAGTGTTTTCATGCAAACCGGGCAGAGTGGCCAGGCCACGCAGTTGCTGGCCACGCAGCTGGGCAATCGGCCGGAGGTGGCGTCCGTCGCCGTGAAAAGCCCGCAGCAAGGGATGGAAGAGCTGGCGAAGATGCAGGGCTTCTCCGGCGCGCTGGAGTTGCTGGACGACAACCCGTTGCCTTATGTGGTGCAGCTGCAGCCGCGTACCGACGTCAGTGCCGCCGCCGTCGAGACGCTGGTGGCCGACGTGCGCGCGATGCGCGGGGTCGAGCTGGTGCAGGACAGCGACAGCTGGCGCAAACGGCTGGAGGCGCTGCTCGGCGTGGGCAACCGCGTGGTGCTGATGCTGGCGTTGATGCTGGCCGCGGCGGCGCTGCTGGTGGTGGGCAACACGGTGCGGGTGGACATCGCCAGCCGCAGCGAGGAAATCGGCGTGCTGCTGCTGGTGGGCGCCAGCGATGCGTTCGTGCGCCGTCCTTATCTGTACGCCGGCATCTGGTACGGCTTGTTCAGCGGTATTTTCGCCGCCGCGCTGGCGGTGGTGATCGAGCTGGGCCTGGCCGCGCCGGTGGCGCAGCTGAGCCAGACCTACGACGGCAAGCTGCAAGTGGCCGGCCTTCCCACCTGGCTGCTGCTGGCCGTGCCGCTGGCTGCCGCCGCACTGGGCTGGCTGGGCGCGCGGCTGGTCAGCGCGTGGCAATTGCGCAAGGCCGCCTGAACTTGTGACTTGCGCCGACACCCCGCCCGGTGTCGGTAAAGTATGGTGGCAGACAGGGTCGTGCCGCGACGTGAATCGGGATCGTCATGAATGGAGTGGACAACCAGGAAGTACCCCAGGCGATCAGCAACCGCTTGCTGACCACCGCGCCGCGGGTGCTGGTGGTTGACGGCTCGCGAGTGGTGCGGCAGTTGATCACCCGGGTACTGGAGGCGGAATTGCCGGGCGTCGAGATCGTCGGCTGCGGCAGCGGCAACGAGGCGCAGCAACTGCTGGGCGTGGGCGTGTTCGACTTCATCACCATCGCGCTGCGCCTGCCCGACATGGACGGGCTGGAGCTGGCGCAATTCGTGCGCGAGTCGGCGCCGCAATTCTATGTACCCATCGTGGTGGTTTCCGGCGACGTGGATTCGCGCCTGCACCGCCGCGAGCTGGGCGAACACGTCACCGACTACTTCGACAAGTCCCTGGGTTTCCAGGCGCTGGCCGAGTTCATCCGCGGCTACGTACGGCCCGAAAGCAGCGTCGAGGGCACCGTGCTGTACGTGGAAGACAGCCGCGTGGTGGCGCTGGCCACCCGTCGCATGCTCGAGAAATACGGCCTCACCGTGCGTCACGTGATCAGCGTGGAAGACGCGCTGGTGCTGCTGGAAACCGCCCGCGCGCAGGGGCGGATCGGTGCGGACGTGGTGCTGACCGACGTCAGCCTGAAGGGCGAGCTGACCGGCGGCGACCTGCTCGAGCGCATCCGTACCGAATACGGTTACGGCAAGGGCCGGCTGCCGGTGCTGGTGATGACCGGCGACGAGAACCCGGTCAACCAGGCGGCGCTGATCAAGGCCGGCGCCAACGACCTGGTGGAGAAACCGGTGGAGGAAAAACTGCTGGTGACCAAGCTGTTGTTCCAGCTGCGGGTGGCCCGCCATTTGCGTGAAGCGGCCGGCGATGAGTGACGCCCCGATCCGGCTGGAAGCCTCGTGGAAGGCGCGGCTGGAGGACTATCTGCGACGCCTCGAGATGCAGGCACTGGCGGCGTTCCTGCGGGCGGAGAAGGCGGCGGGCAAACGCATCTACCCGCCCGGGCCGGCGATTTTCTCGGCCTTCGACCACACACCGTTCGATGCCGTGCGCGTGGTGATATTGGGGCAGGACCCGTACCACGGCCCGGGGCAGGCGCATGGTTTGTGCTTCTCCGTGCCGGTGGGCGTGCGGGTGCCGCCTTCGCTGGACAACATCTTCAAGGAAATCCAGCGCGACCTGGATATCGCGCGCCCCGATCACGGCTGCCTCACGCCCTGGGCCGATCGCGGCGTGCTGCTGCTCAACAGCGTGCTGACGGTGGAAGAAGGCCGCGCCGGCGCGCACCAGGGCAAGGGCTGGGAAGGCTTCACCGACGCGGCCATCGCCGCGCTCAACCACGAGCGCGAAGGCCTGGTGTTCCTGCTATGGGGCGCCTATGCGCAGCGCAAGGGCAGCCTGATCGACCGCAACCGCCATTGCGTGCTGACCTCGGTGCATCCCTCGCCGTTGTCGGCCCATCGCGGTTTCCTGGGTTGCGGCCATTTCTCGGCGGCCAACCGGTATCTGGAAAGCCGTGGTCAGGCGCCGATCGACTGGTCGCTGCCGCCGCGGGCCGCGATGTGAAAATCGCGCCGGGTTTCGCGTCCTAGACGTCCGCCCACATGCGCAGCAGGTTGGCGTGGGATCGGCTGACCGTGTCGAAGGTGACGCTCTTCCCTTCGCGGCCGAAGAGTTGCCGCTTGGCGTTTTCCAGATCCCACAGCAATTCGCGCCGGGCCGGGTCGCGCACCAGGCTTTGCACCCAGATGATCGCCGCATGGCGACTGCCGCGCGTCACCGGGGTCACGTGATGCAGCGAATTGGCGGGGTAGGCGATGGCGGCACCCGCGTCCAGCTTGAACGCGTATTCCATGCCGCCGGAATCGATCATCAGCTCGCCGCCGTCGTAACTCGTCGGCTCGGAAATGAACAGCGTGATGGCCACGTCGGTGCGCACCGCATTGCCCATGCCGCCCATCACCGGCGCGTCGACATGCTGCCCGTACTGCATGCCGATGTCGTAGCGGTTGAACAGCGGCAGCGTCGATGCCGACGGCAGCAACGCCGTCTGCAGCATGCCATTGCGCATGAAAGCGTTGCGCACCATGTCGCGCAAACGCTCCTGATTCGGATTGTCGTCGCTGGCCTGCAGGTTCTTCTTCACCTCCCGCGCCGACCAGCCCGCGGTGCGCGCGCCGTCGGTGAACGACGCGTCGCGCAGTTCGCTGCGAAGGGCGCCGAGTTCGTCGGCCGTCAACACGTTGGGGACGCAAAGGATCACGGGATGCCGCCTGGACGCAGTGGAGGGAAGGGCGCGTTCGATGCGCAAATCATTGTATCGGGCACCGATTGGCGGGGAAACGCGCGGTGCAGCAGACGTCAGGCGTTCAGCCGCGCGCCCGCTGGATCAGCACCTGGCGCAGGTGGCGTCGGGAACGATCAATTGCTTCGTGCAGTGGGTGTGCTTTTGCCAGCCCGGCCGCAATGCCGGCTGCGAGCATGCAGCCGGTTCCATGAAGCCGGGTGGTGGCTATCCATGGCGCGGCAAAACGCTGCGTGTCGTGCGCGGTGACGAGGAGGTCGACCGCTTCGGGCAGGGCCGCGTGG
This sequence comes from Rhodanobacter ginsenosidimutans, assembly GCF_042655685.1. Lineage (NCBI taxonomy): Bacteria > Pseudomonadati > Pseudomonadota > Gammaproteobacteria > Lysobacterales > Rhodanobacteraceae > Rhodanobacter > Rhodanobacter ginsenosidimutans. The sequence goes on from NZ_JBHSMM010000001.1 coordinate 479,715, forward strand.
CCGCCTTTCATCAACACCGATCGCGGTCCCAACAAGAGCAGCGCCTGCCCTTGCCGTGCCATCTCCGCCTCGTCTGTTGCTTGCGACGTATCCAGCAGCGCGGCGGCCTCGGCGAGATTGGGGGTGAGGCAATCGGCCAGCGGCAACAATCGCGTGCGCAGCAGATCCACCGCTGCGGCTTCCAGCAGTTGCGCCCCCGAGGTGGCGAGCAGCACCGGATCGAGCACCACGAACGGTGGTCGCCAGCGTTCGAGTTGTTGCGCGACAGTGGCCACGATGTCCGCGTTGGCCAGCATGCCCAGCTTCACGGCGTCGATGGCCTGCTCCTCGAATACCGCGTCCATCTGCGCCTGCACCATCACCGCGGACATGGTCTGGATGGCGCGAACGCCCGCGGTGTTCTGGGCGGTGACGGCGGTCACCACGGTGGCGCCGTCGACGCCGAAGGCCGCGAACGTTTTCAGGTCCGCCTGCAAGCCGGCGCCGCCGCAGGAATCGGAGCCGGCGATGGACAATACCTGCGTCATGCGGGTATCCCGGCGAGCGTCGCCAAGGCCAGATTGGCGTAGCCGCGCGACTGCAATCGCCGACCGACGCGCCATGCGCGCACGCCGCTGTGACAGCACAGCACCACGCGGCGGTCGGCGGGTGGATGGGCGTCGATGAAAGCGTCGATGTGTTCCAGGGTGAAACGCAGGGCCGTTGCCAGTGGCGATATCGGGGCTTCGTCCAGGCTGCGCAGGTCGATCACCAGGTCGTCGGGCGCCACATCGCTGGGGTCGATGAAGCGCAACGCGTCGCCTTCGGGTTCGCTCGCCTGGTGAAAATCGAAGCCGCCGAACGCCAGGCGGCCCGCGTCGAAACTCAGCAGTCGGCCCAACGGCGACGGCGCGATGCCCAGCAGCAGTTGCAGCACGCATTGCGCCTGCAGGCTGCCGATCATGCCGACCACGCTGCCCAGCACGCCGGCGCTGCTGCAGCTGGCCGCGCGTGCGGGCATGTCGGGAAATACGGCGCGATAGCTGGGCGCGCCGCCGCAAAAGCCACCGACATAGCCGGTCAGGCCCACGGCGGACGCGCTGATCAGTGGTGTGTGGTGTTGCAGGCAGATGTCGTTCACGGTGTAGGTGACAGCGAGGCTGTCGGCCGCGTCGACGACGACATCGGCGCCGGCCACCAGCGCTGCCGCGTTGGTCGGGGTCAGCCGTTGCGCCAGTGCTTCCACGGTGATGGTCGGGTTGAGGCGCAACAGGGCGGCGCGCACCGCCTGCGCCTTGAACGAACCGATATCAGCCATCGCATACAGCGGCTGCCGATGCAGGTTGCTCTCCTCGACGTGGTCATGATCGATGACGGTGATCCGCCCGACGCCGGCGCCCGCCAGATACTGCAGCACGGGAGAGCCCAGGCCGCCCGCACCGATCACCAGCACATGCGCTGCCGCCAGCCGCGCCTGGCCCGCTTCGCCGACGTGGGGCAGCACGGTCTGGCGCGCGTAACGGTCGCTCATGGATGTGCTGCCGTCGCGGTGAGCCACGCCGCCGCGCGGGCCAGCGGGTCGGCGTGGCCGGTCACGTCGCCGATGGTGGCGATGCTGTCGGCGCCCGCGTCGAAACAGCCGGCGGCGCGCTCCAGCGTGATGCCGCCGATCGCCACCAGCGCTCGATCGCCGATCAGCCGCTTCCACTCGGCGATGCGCGAAAGGCCCTGCGGCGCCCATGGCATCTGCTTGCGCGTGGTGGCATAGATCGGCCCCAGCGCCACGTAGTCGGGTGACACCGCCAGTGCGAGGTCCAGTTCGGCGTGGTCGTGCGTGCTGATGCCCAGCCGCATGCCGCGCCCGCGGATCGCCTTCAGATCCGCGTCGAGCAAGTCCTGCTGGCCGAGGTGGATGAACTCGGCGCCTTCGTCCAGCGCGATCTGCCAATGGTCGTTGACCACCAGTTGCACCCCCTGCCAGCGACATACCGCCAGTGCGGCGTGCACCTCGCGACGGATCACTTCCGGCGGCTGCGCCTTGAGCCGCAACTGCACCAGCTCGATGCCGAGCGGCGCCAGCCGGCCCACCCATTCGGCGCTGTCCACGATGGGGTAGAACGGGGGCAGGGTGATCACGCCAGCCACGCCTTGCCCACGATCGGCGTGGAGGGTTCGGCAAGATCGCGCGGCGCCATCGGCTTCGCCTGGAAACCCGCGCGGCCCGCTTCGATCGCGCGGGCGAACGCCGCGGCCATCGCCACCGGATCGCCCGCCAGCGCCACCGCGGTGTTCAGCAGCACGCCGTCGAAACCCAGCTCCATCGCCTCCACCGCGTGCGATGGCCGGCCGATGCCGGCGTCGATGATCAGCGGCACGTCGGGAAAGTGCGCGCGCAAGGTGCGCAGGCCGAAAGTGTTGTTCAGCCCGCGCCCGCTGCCGATCGGCGCGCCCCACGGCATCAGCACGCGACAGCCGGCCTGCAGCAGCCGGTCGGCCACGACCAGGTCTTCGGTGGTGTACGGAAATACCTCGAAGCCATCGGCGCACAACTCGGCCGCCGCCGCGACCAGGCCGAACACGTCCGGCTGCAGCGTGTCGGCGTCGCCGATCACTTCCAGCTTGATCCACGGCGTCTGGAAGATGTCGCGCGCCATCCGTGCGGTGGTCACCGCCTCCTTCGCCGAATGGCAGCCGGCCGTGTTCGGCAGCACGTGCACGCCCAGGTCGCGGATCAGCGACCAGAAACCCTGCCCGCTGCGCTGTCCGCCCGATTCGCGCCGCAGCGACACGGTGACCACCTCGGTGCCCGAGGCGCGCACCGCATCGGCAAGCATCGCCGGCGACGGATAGCGGGCGCTGCCCAGCAGCAGGCGCGATGCCAGTTCGATGCCATAAAGCTGCATGGCTCAGCCTCCCTGCATCGGCGCGAGGATTTCCAGCGCATCGCCGTCGGCCAGCGTGGTGGTTTCTCGTCGGTCGGCGGGTACGAAAATGCCGTTGAGCGCCGTGGCCACGATGGCCTGCCGGTAACCAAGTGCGTCCAGTGCCTGCGACAAGGTGGTTGCGCGCAGGTCGTGCGCGGCGCCGTTCACGAGGAGATGCATGCGCTTGCCTCCGGGATGTTGGCCAGCGCCATCTGCGCGGCCTGCTGCGCCATCGCAGGCGAGAGCAGGAAGCCGTGGCGATAGAGGCCGTTGACGTGGATGACGTTGCCGCGACGGGACACCCGCGGCAGGTTGTCGGGAAAGGCAGGGCGCACGCCCACGCCCAGTTCCAGGATCTGCGCCTCGGCAAACGCCGGGTGCAGCGCGTAGGCGGCGTTGAGCAGATCCATCGCCGAACGCACGGTGACCGGGCCGTGGCTGCTGCTTTCCAGCAAGGTGCCGCCGAGCATGAAAACGCCCTGGCCGCGGGGGATCACATACACCCCGAAGCGCGGATGCAGCAGGCGCACGGGGCGGGTGAGATGGATGTCCGGTGCGCGCAGCATGATCATTTCGCCGCGTACGCCGCGCAGATCCTCCAGCGTGTCGCGTGCAGCGATGCCACGGCAATCGATCACGCGATCGGCCACCACCCGTTCGACATCGGCGTCCACGCCGTAGCGGATCGTCACGCCCATCGCAGCCAGTTGCGCCGTCAACGCCTGCAGCGCGCGGCGCGGGTCCAGGTGCGCCTCGTCGGGAAAGAACAGGCCTCGGTGAAACCGTCCGGCCAGGTCCGGTTCCAGTGCGCCGATGAGGGCGGCGTCGGTTGCTTCGAACCGGTCGGTGCGGCGGCCGAACAACTCCAGTTCGCCGGCATCGCGGGAGGCGGCGACCACCAGCGTGCCGCGCTGCACGGTATCGGCGAAATGACGTTGCCACCACGCGATGGAAGCGGCGCCCAACGCCGCCACCTGCGGTTCGGCGGTGGCCTGTTCGCACCATGGCGCCAGCATGCCGCCGGCAAACCAGGTACAGGCCTGCGCGCCCGGCGCGGCGCCGCGTTCCACGATCTCCACCCGGGCGCCGCGGCTGGCCAGTTCGATGGCCGTGACCAGTCCGGCCACGCCCGCGCCGATGACGGTGACGCGCATGGCGCTCATTCCCCGGCTGGCACGTAGATCGTGGCGCCCTGCTTGGCGAACTCGCGTGACTTCGCATCCATGCCCGCGCGGACCGTGGAGGCTTCCATCTCGCGCACCTCGCGGCGCAGGTCCTGGGTGATCTTCATCGAGCAGAATTTCGGCCCGCACATCGAGCAGAAATGCGCCACCTTGTGCGCCTCCTTCGGCAGCGTGGCGTCGTGGTAGGCGCGCGCCGTGTCGGGATCGAGTGAGAGATTGAACTGATCCTCCCAACGGAATTCGAAGCGCGCGCGCGACAGTGCGTTGTCGCGGTGCTGGGCGGCGGGATGGCCCTTGGCGAGATCGGCGGCGTGGGCGGCGATCTTGTAGGTGATGACGCCGGTCTTGACGTCGTCGCGGTCGGGCAGGCCGAGGTGTTCCTTCGGCGTGACGTAACAGAGCATGGCGGTGCCGAACCAGCCGATCATCGCCGCGCCGATGCCCGAGGTGATGTGGTCGTAGCCCGGCGCGATGTCGGTGGTCAACGGGCCCAGCGTGTAGAACGGCGCCTCGGCGCAGTGCTCCAGCTGCTTGTCCATGTTGAGCTTGATCTTGTGCATCGGCACGTGGCCGGGCCCTTCGATCATCACCTGGCAGCCGTGCGCCCAGGCGATCTGGGTCAGCTCGCCCAGCGTTTCCAGTTCGCCGAACTGGGCCGCGTCGTTGGCGTCGGCGATCGAGCCGGGGCGCAGGCCGTCGCCCAGCGAAAAGGCCACGTCGTAGCGGCGCATGATGTCGCAGATTTCGGCGAAGTTTTCGTACAGGAAACTCTCGCGGTGATGGCTGAGGCACCAGCGCGCCATGATCGAACCGCCACGCGACACGATGCCAGTGACCCGCTGCGCGGTCAGCGGCACGTGGTGCAGGCGCACGCCGGCATGGATGGTGAAATAGTCCACGCCCTGCTCGGCCTGCTCGATCAGGGTGTCGCGAAAGACTTCCCACGTCAGCCGCGCGGGATCGCCACCGACTTTTTCCAGCGCCTGGTAGATCGGCACGGTGCCGATCGGCACCGGCGCGTTGCGGATGATCCACGAGCGGATGTTGTGGATGTTGCGGCCGGTGGAGAGATCCATGATGGTGTCCGCGCCCCAGCGGATCGCCCACACCAGCTTCTCGACCTCCTCGGCCACGCCGGAGGACACCGCCGAGTTGCCGATGTTGGCGTTGACCTTCACCAGGAAGTTGCGCCCGATCACCATCGGCTCCAGCTCGCCGTGGTTGATGTTGGCCGGGATGATGGCGCGCCCCAGCGCGATCTCGCTGCGTACGAATTCGGGCGTGACGAAGGCGGGCAGGGCCGCGCCGAACGCTTCGCCGTCGGCCAGCCGGGCGTGCGCGTCTTCATGCATCTGCGTGCGGCCCAGGTTCTCGCGCTGGGCGGCGTAGATCATTTCCTCGGTGATGATGCCAGCGCGGGCAAATTCCAGCTGGGTTACCGGTTGCCCGGCTTCGCCCCGGCGCAATGTGTGGTGCGCGGGGCAAGGCGCCACCAGCCGGTCCGGGCCGACGCCGCCGTTGTCCTCCGGACGAGTTGTTCGCCCTTCGGTGACCGGAAATCCGCGTGCCGCGATCCACGCATCGCGCACCGGTGGCAGGCCTGCGGCCAGGTCGATCTGCGCCGTGTCGTCGGTATACGGGCCGGACGGATCGTAGACGTGCAGCGCGGGCGATAGCGGATCGTTCAGCGCGATCTCGCGCACCGGCACCCGCAACGAAGGATGCGCGGGCGGCGACACGTAGACCTTGCGCGAGCCGCCGATCGGCCCGGTGGTGACGCTGAGAGGTGCGGCAGCGGGATGGTTCATGGATCTCCTCCTTCGATGGAGATCCGGGACGCGACGCTGCAACGGCGCACGGACGCGCCGCAGCCGGCCGCCCATGGTGATGATTCCCGTTCCTACGCCGGTATTACCCGGATCAGGTTCAAGGGTCAGCTCGCGCTATCTCAGCCCCTTGCGGGGCACCCCTCGGAATGGACGGCAGGATGGTGGCCACGGTTGCGTGCTGTCAAGCGCGCCTCGTGCCCGTTGGTCGGCGTCGGTGCAGGAAACGGACACCTGGACATGACGCGTTCTGAACGTAACTCTGGCCAGACTGGCGACGAATAGAAGGGTGATGGACAGCGCTCACCAATATGTGTACCATTTAGTTCATTAAAGGCCCGGAACCAATGTCCGGACTTAGCACTCCAACCCACCGAGTGCTAAACTTTGTTGCCATTCTGGAGGTTCCAACCATGTCTCAAGCCTTGGTAACCGCCAACTTCCCGCTGCCGAGCGTGGTCGGAAGTCTGGATGCCTATATTTCCGCCGTGCATCGCATCCCGGTACTGAGCTCCGAAGAGGAGCAGTCGCTCTCGCGCGACTACCTCGAGGACGCCAATCTCGATGCAGCCAAGAAACTGGTGATGTCGCACCTGCGCTTCGTGGTGCACGTGGCCCGCGGCTACAGCGGCTACGGCCTGCAGCTGGCCGACCTGATCCAGGAAGGCAACATCGGCCTGATGAAGGCGGTCAAGCGCTTCGACCCCGACCAGGGCGTGCGCCTGGTCAGCTTCGCGGTGCACTGGATCCGTGCCGAAATGCACGAGTTCATCCTCAAGAACTGGCGCATCGTGAAGGTCGCCACCACCAAGGCGCAGCGCAAGCTGTTCTTCAACCTGCGCAAGAGCAAGAAGCGGCTGGGCTGGATGAATGCCGCCGAAGTGCGCACGGTGGCGAACGATCTGGGCGTGCCCGAGGCGACGGTGCGCGAGATGGAATCGCGCCTGTCCGGCCGTGACATCGGTTTCGAGCCGGTGAGCGACGATGAGGACGCCAAGCCTGCCCCGGCCGCGTTCCTGGTCGACGACGGCGCCGATCCGTACGAAAACGTGTCCGATGCCGATGCCAGCGACAACCGTCTGCAGGCCTTGTCCGACGCGCTGGTGCAACTGGATGCCCGCTCGCGCGACATCATCCAGCGTCGCTGGCTGGACGACGACAACAAGGCCACGCTGCAGGATCTGGCCGACGAGTACGGCGTGTCCGCCGAGCGCATCCGCCAGGTCGAGGCGAACGCGATGAAGAAGATGCGCGGGCTGTTCGCCGAAGCCTGAGCGGCTCGAAACGCACTGACAGACGGCCCCGCAAGGGGCCGTTTGCGTTGGCGGGCAACGCGGAGGGATCGGTGGCCGAAACGATCAGCGATTTTCCGCTTCGTCCGTTTCGTCCTGCCCGCTGACGATGCGGGCGTGGCGTTCGTGGGTCCAGTACGCCCACGCCCAGTCCAGCATCACCACCAGCCGGTTGCGGAAGCCGATCAGAAAATAGATGTGCGCCAGCAGCCACACCGCCCACGCGGGAAAGCCCGACAGTTTCAGACGGCCAAACTGGGCCACCGCCGCCATGCGACCTATGGTGGCCAGCGAACCGGCGTCGCGATAGCGGAACGGCGTGGGGCTGTCCTTCCCGTCGAGTCGCGCGCGGATAGCCGCGCCCACGTATTCACCCATCTGCTTGGCCGCCGGCGCCACGCCCGGCACTGGTTTGCCGTTTGGTTGCTGCACGTCCGCCAGGTCACCGATGACGAATACCTCCGGATGCATCGGCAGGCTGAGGTCGGGGCGAACCTGTACCCGGCCGGCGCGATCCAGCGGCGCTCCCAGCATGCGACCCAGTGGTGAGGCCGCCACGCCAGCAGCCCACAACACGGTGCGCGCCGGCAGTCGTTGATCGCCCAGGTTCACGCCTTGCGCATCGATGTGAGTCACCGCCGTGCCGGTATGCACGGCCACGCCCAGGCGTTCCAGCTGGCGGCGGGCGCGTTCCGACAACAGCGGATCGAACGCGGGCAGCAGACGCGGCCCGGCCTCGATCAACCGCACGCTGGCGCGGCGCGGATCGCTGCGACGGAAATCGCGCGGCAGGGTGCGTCGCGCCAGTTCGGCCAGCGTGCCCGCCAGTTCGACGCCGGTGGAGCCGCCGCCCACGACCAAGAAATTCAGCCAGGCCTGACGCCGCGCCGGATCGTTTTCGCGCTCGGCGTGCTCGAAGGCCAGCAGCACGCGGCGGCGGATCAGGAAGGCATCGTCGAGTGTCTTCAGCGCCGGTGCGAAGGGCGCCCATTCGTCGTGGCCGAAATAGGCATGCGTCGATCCGGTCGCCACCACCAGCATGTCGTAATGCAGGGTGCCGTGCGCCAGCCGTACCTCGCGTGCCGACGTGTCCACGCCGATGACGTCGTCGAGCAGCACGGTGAGGTCCCGCTGGCGGCGCAGGATCTGTCGCAAGGGCGCAGCAATGGCCGGCGCCGCCAGGCTGGCGGTGGCCACCTGGTACAGCAGCGGTTGGAACAGGTGATGGTTGCGCCGGTCCACCAGCGTCATCCGCACCCTCGCGCCGGCCAGCCGCCGCGCCACGGCGAGCCCGCCAAAACCGCCGCCCAGGATCAGCACATGCGGCCAGTTCGCGTGGGTGTCCGGATCATCGGTCGGACGGTTTGGCATGGGGGCTCCTTCGGCGATGGCGGGTGCCAGTCGCTGCATCCTTGCAGCCCGGGTGTCGATGCGCGGTCGAATGCCGCGACACCTTCAGGTGCGCTGGCGATCGTGATCGATGCTAACGCGCGGGTTCGTCCGCGGCCTTGATCCAGGTCGCCACGGCGGCGGGATGTTCCAGATGGAGATGGTGGCCACCATCCATATGGCTGACGGCGATGTCCTCGACACAGTCGATGCGCGCCTGCATCAAGGCGGCCGGCAAGTAGGATGTCGACGGTCGCGCCAGCAGCAGCGCGGTGGGCGACGCAATGCCTTGCAGCAAGGCACGCACTTGCGATTCGGCCAACCGCGTGGCGCTGGGCTGGGTCAGGCGCGGATCGCTGCGCCAACGCCAGCCGCCGTCGACGTCGACGAGGCCGCGCGTGACGATCGGTCGCGCCAGGTCGCCGCGCAAACCGCTGGCGATGCTGCGAGCGTCGACCGCCTGTTCGACACTGCGGAACAGCCGCAGCGGCTTGCGTGTGGCCTGCGGCGCCAGCGCCTCGCGAAAGCGTTGCAGCGTACGCGTGCCATCGTCGCCAAGGGGTCCCAGCCCTTCGATCAACCACAACCGTTCGATCCGCGACGGCGCGGCTGTCGCCACCAGCGAGGCAATGCCGGCGCCCAGCGAATGCCCCAGCAGACTGTAGCGATCCAGTGCCAGCGCATCGGCGGCGGCCAGCACGGTGCGTACGTAATCCGCATAGTGATACTGCGCGCCCGCCGCCACATGGTCGGCGTGCCCGTGGCCGGGCAGATCCAGCGCGATCAGCTGGAACCGCGTGGCCAGCAGGGGCGCCAGCCGTGCATAACTGCCCGCGTTGTCGAGCCAGCCATGCAGGGCAAGCAGCGGCGGCAGCGTGTCGTCGCCCCAGACCTGCGCGGCCAGGGTCAGGTGCGGCAGCGTGATGCGCCGTTCGCGTGGTTCGATCACGCCGCGCCGTCGTCGGTGCGGGATGCCGGCCAGCCGCGGAGATGGCGCTGCAACAACGCGGCCAGGCTGTCGATCTGCTCGGGGCTGTCGTTCAGGGCGGGGATGTAGCGCAGCGATTGGCCGCCGGCGGCGAGGAAGAAATCGCGGTTCTGCATCGCGATTTCCTCCAGTGTCTCCAGGCAATCCACCGCGAAACCGGGGCAGGCCACGTCGAGGCGCTTCACGCCGTCGGCTGCCAGTTGGCGCACGGTGGCGTCGGTGTAGGGATGCAGCCAGCGCTCTCGGCCCACGCGCGACTGGAAGCTCACCAGCAGTTCGCCTTCGCCCAGTTGCAGCCGCTGGCGCAGTAGCCGTGCCGTCGTCTGGCACTGGTCGGCGTAAGGATCGCCCAGCCGTACGTAGCGCTCCGGGATGCCGTGGAAGGACAGCAGCAGCTTGTCGCCGCGACCGTTCTCGGCCCACCAGCGCTCGATGCGTTGCGCCAGCGCCTCAATGTGAGCGTCGTCGTCGTGGTAATCGTTGATCAGGCGCAGCTCGGGCGGCCAGCGCATCGCCTTCATCGCGTCGGCCACGGCATCGATCACCGAGCCGGTGGACGTGGCCGAATATTGCGGATAGAGCGGCAATACCAGCAGCCGGCGTACACCTTCGCGATGCAACTGGGCGATGGTATCGGCCACGGCGGGCTCGCCGTAGCGCATCGCCAGTGCCACGCGCAGCGTGCCGGGCTGCTCACGCTCCAGCTTGGCCTGCAGTGCCGCCGCCAGCGCCTCGCTTTCGAAGCGCAGCGGCGAGCCGCGCTCGGTCCAGATCCGCGCGTAGGCATGCGCCGAACGCGCCGGCCGGATGCGCAGGATGACCCCGTGCAGAATCAGCCACCACAGCCAGCGCGGGTAATCGATCACCCGCGTGTCGCCGAGAAACTGCGCCAGATAGGGCCGCACCGCCTGTGCGGTGGGTGCGGTCGGCGTGCCCAGGTTGACCAGCAAAACGGCTGTCTGAACGGACTGAACGTCGGCTGTGTGGGAATGGCCGGTGGGGCCGGTATAGTAATTGGGTGGCATCGTGACGAGGGCGATGGCGTCGAAGACGATCAATCGCGCAGTCTGCCACAAGCGCCCATCCGGGCCGTGAGCACGCCTATCGTCGCCCCGCATCCCAACCCCACGTGGAGCTGAGCCAATGTTCAAGATCCCGCTGCATCGTCTGCTTGTGATCGGCGCTGCCCTGCTGCTGCCCGCCATGGCCGTGCACGCCGAAGATCCGCCGTTGGTCCGTGCCAACAATGCCGTGCGCGTCCTGGGCGAAATCATGCAGGCGCCGGACAAGGCGATCCCCAGCGATCTGCTGCGCGAAGCCAAGGCGATCGCGGTGATTCCGGACATGATCAAGGCCGGTTTCATCTTCGGCGGCCGCCGCGGCGAAGGGCTGATCTCGGTGAAGACCCGCGACGGCACCTGGTCCAACCCCAGCTTCATCACCATGACCGGCGGCAGCGTGGGCTTCCAGGCGGGCGTGTCGTCGACCGACGTGATCCTGGTGTTTCGCACCCAGCGCGGCGTCGATTCCATCGTCAACGGCAAGTTCACCCTGGGCGCCGATGCGTCGGCCGCCGCCGGCCCCGTCGGCCGCACCGCCAGCGCCGCCACCGATGGCCAGCTGAAGGCGGAAATCTATTCCTACTCGCGCACCCGCGGGCTGTTTGCCGGCGTGGCGCTGGATGGCTCGGCGCTGCGCATCGATTATGATGCGAATGCTGCCATCTATGGCCCCGGCATCACGCCGCGGCGCATTTTCGAAGGTGGCGTGAGCAATATCCCCGCGCCGGTGGTCGATTTTCGCGACCGGCTGGAAGAGTACACTCAGCGATGAGCCGTCGGCGCTGCGGCGCGCTCCGGCACATCGCTGTCCGTCGCCGTTTTGAGGTCAAACCATGAGCATCACCCATCTCATCATCCTGCTGATCGTCGTTGTGCTGATCTTCGGCACCAAGAAGCTGCGCAACATCGGCTCGGACCTGGGCGGCGCCATGCGCGACTTCAAGAAGGGCCTGGAGGGTGACGACAAGCCCAAGGACGAGCAGCGCCTGCAGGCCGACCCGCCGGTCGCGAAACCTGCCGAGCAGAAGCAACCTGATTCCACCGAATCGAAGTAACCGCGCGCGGGCGCGGCGGGATACATCGCGATGATCGAGATCAGCTTCGGCAAGCTGGTGCTGCTGGCGCTGGTTGCATTGATCGTGCTCGGCCCGGAGAAGCTGCCCGGCGTGGCGCGCACCGCCGGTGCCTTGCTGCGGCGGGTACGCAGCGGCTGGGACAACGTGCGCGCCGAAGTGGAGCGGGAGTTCGAGATCGAGGAGATCAAGCGCACCGCGCGCGAGGCCGCGGCGCGCGCCGAAGCGCTGCAGAGCCAGTTGAATGACGGCGTGCAAAAGGTTCGCGAGCCGCTGGCCGGCGCGCTGGACGAAGCGGCCGCAATGGTGCGCCCCAAGGCCCCGGCGACCGGGGATGGCGCAGAAACGGGCACGGAAGCAGGCGATGATCCGTCCAGCCAGGTGCAGGCGGAACTGCCGCTGAGCGCGCCGGCGCCGGCCGAACCGAACAGGGATCACTCCGCATGACCACGCCTGACGATCCCGTCGACGACCTGCAGCAAGGCCTGTTTTCGCACCTGATCGAACTGCGCTCGCGCCTGCTCAAGGCGGTGGCGGCGGTGGTGGTGATCCTGCTGGTGCTGATCCCCTTCGCCAATCGCCTCTACACCGAGCTGGCCGCGCCGCTGGTGGCCCGGTTGCCGGAGGGGGCGCACCTGATCGCCACCGAAGTCGCCAGCCCGTTCGTGACGCCGCTGAAGCTGGCTTTTTACGCGGCGCTGTTCATCGGCATGCCGATGATCCTCTACCAGTTGTGGGCGTTCGTCAGCCCGGGCCTGTACAAGCACGAGAAGCGCCTGGCGCGGCCGCTGCTGGTGGCCGCGATGGGGCTGTTCTATCTGGGCTGCGCCTTTGCCTATTTCCTGGTGCTGCCGGCCGCGTTCCGCTTTCTCACGGCGGTGACGCCGCAGGGCGTGGAGATGATGACCGACATCTCCCATTACCTCGATTTCGTGATGCTGATGTTCTTCGCGTTCGGGCTGTGCTTCGAGGTGCCGGTGGGGGTGGTGATCCTGGCCGCCGTCGGCGTGGTCGACGTGAAGCAGTTGCGCAGCGGCCGTCGCTATGCGGTGGTCGGCGCGTTTGCCATCTCCGCGTTCATCACGCCGCCGGACATCACCTCGATGATCATGCTGGCGATCCCGATGTGCCTGCTGTACGAGCTGGGCGTGCTGGCGGTGGGTTGGTTGGTGAAGCCGCGCGAGGCGGCGTCGCCCGACGCGTGAATTTCACCGCGCCGGCTTGACCGCCGTACGGTTGAGCGACATGCCCTTGAGCACGTTCAGCGCCTGCGACAGCGCGAAATCCTGCGTGGCCAGCTTGGCCTCCTCGTCGGCGCTGTCGCCATGGGAGGTCACCGCTTTTTCGTTGGCCAGGTGATGAGGCAGGTCGGATTCGAAGTTCACCGGGCCGGTGGCGCGATCGGCTTTGCGCACCGCCAGGTCGGCCAGCACGATGTCGGGCGTGATGCCCTTGGCCTGGATCGAGGTGCCGTTGGGCGTGTAGTAGCGCGCGGTGGTGATCTTCACCGCGTGGTCGGCGTCCAGCGGCAGCACGGTTTGCACCACGCCCTTGCCGAAGGTGCGCTGGCCGATGATCAGCGCGCGGTGGTTGTCCTTCAATGCGCCGGAAACGATCTCGGCGGCCGAGGCGGTGCCGTTGTTGACCAGCACCACCAGTGGCGCGCCGTCGAGCAGGTCGCCCGGGTGCGCGGCGAAGCGCAGGTTGGCGTCGGGCAGGCGGCCGCGGGTGGTGACGATCACGCCCGAATCGAGCAGGTCGTCGCTGACCGAGACAGCGGCGGTCAGCAGGCCGCCGGGGTTGTTGCGCAGGTCCAGCACCGCGCCCTTCAGCGGGCCGGTTTTCTGCAGCAGTTCGGGTAGCTTCTTTTCCAGGTCGGCGGCGGTGTCACTCTGGAACTGGGTCAGCCGGATATAGGCATAGCCCGGCTCCAGCTGGCGCGTCTTGACGCTGGCGATGGAGATGTTCTCGCGCACCAGATCCAGGTCGATCGGCTTGTCGCTGTTGGCGTGCACGATGGTCAGGCTGATCTTGCTGCCGGGGTCGCCACGCAGCTGCTTGAACATCTCATCGACATTCTGCGGGGCGATGGTGGTGCCGTTGATCTTCACGATGTCGTCGCCCGGCTGGATGCCGGCGCGCGCGGCGGGCGTGTCGTCGATCGGGGTGACGATGTGCAGGCCGCCGTCGGTCTGCAACACCTCGATGCCGAGCCCGCTGTACTGGCCGGTGGTGTCCTCGCTGAGCTGTTGCAGGCCTTCCTTGTCGAGGTAGGCGCTGTGCGGATCGAGCTGGCTGAGCATGCCGCTGATCGCCGCATTCATCAGCGTCTTGTTGTCGACCTTCTCCACGTAGGCCTGGCGCACCACCTCGTACACGCGGCTGAAGCGCCGCACGTCGTCCAGGTCGATCGCATCCTCATTCGGCCCGGAGGCGGAGCTGGCGGTGGCCGGCAGGTCGATCGGGGCGGCGGCGCTGCGGGCGGCCGCCGGTGCAGCTGTCTGCGCCAGCAGCGGTGCGGCGAGCAGCAGGCCGGCCAGGCCGGCGAGGGATCCGCGAAGGAAAACACGCATGACGCAAGACTCCAGGAAAACGGGGTGCGTCGCCGGGGACGCGGTTCGGGCCAGCCTGCGGCGCCACGCCTTCGGCGTCAACGGTGCTTGCTCAGCCAACTGCGCGGATCGACCGGTTGGCTGTTGTGCCGCAGCTCGAAATACACGCCGGTGTTGACGCCGGTGGGTGCGCTGGCGGTGCCGATGGCCTGGCCCGCTTCGATCGCGTCGCCCACGCCGTGCAGCAGGGTTTCGTTGTTGCCGTACATGCTCATCCAGCCGTCGCCGTGGTTGAGGATCAACAGCATGCCGTAACCGCGCAGGAAGCCCGCGTAGATCACCCGGCCACGCGCCACGGCGTGAATCTCGCTGCCGCCGCTGGCGCGAATCAATACGCCGTTGCCGTAGCTGTGCACGTCGCCGGCCGCCGGCCACGGCAGGTTGCCGCGGATATTGGCGCCGGCATTGCCCACTTCCACCGGCGGCGCCTTGTGGCCGGCCCGTTTCTGTTTCGCCGCCTCGCGCGCCGCCGCCTGGCGGGCCTTGCGGGCCGCTTCGTCGATGGCTTTCTGCAGCTTGTCGACCAATGCGTTCAAGGCCTGTGCGTTCTCTTTCAGCGCAGCCAGCCGCTGTGCCTGGTCCTGGTAGGTGGCATCGGCCTCGCGGGCGAGTTTTTGCTGCGCGGCGCGCTGCTTTTTCAGTGCTTGCGCCTGTTCCTCGCGCTTTTCGCGTACCGCCTGCAAGGCCTGCTGCTCGGCGGTGATGGTGGTTTCGACCTGCTGCAGGCGGGCCAGGTCGGTCATCAGCAGGCGCACGCGCTCGACCCGGTCACGCTGGAAATAGGTGGAGTAGACCAGCGCCCGCGAGATCCGGCCCACATCCTCGTCGCCCAGCAGCAGGCGCAGGTCGGAGCCCCGGCCCAGGGTGTAGGTGGCGCGCAGCAGCGCGGCGATGGCGGCGCGTTGCCCCGACAGTTTTTCCTGCAGTGCGCTGCGTTGTTGCTGCAGCTCGTCGAGCTGTTGCTGCTTGGCCGCCTGCTCGGCCTCGGTCTGGCGCAGGGCGCGGGCGGCGACGGCCAGCGCCGTGGCCTGCTTGGCGAGTTCCGCATTGAGCTGCTCGCGCCGCGCGGCGGTTTCCGATTGCTGCTTGGCCAGGGCCTGCATCTTGTTGTGCACGTCGGCCAGCTTCTTGCGGGCGGCGGCCTGCTCCGTGCTGCTCTGCGGGCTGGCGACGAGCGTGGGCGCTGCGCCGAACAGCACCGCGGCGATTACCAGGCAGGCGGGCAGGCGAAGGAAACGGGCGGGACTGGGCATCGGATGATTATCACCGAGCCGGCCGGTGGGAGCGAGCGGCCATGGCGTGCCGATTGTCACGCAGGTTGGTTAAGCTTCCCGTCTGTCGAGATGTTCATGGCGCGGCGCCCGGCGCTGGCCGATGGATCGACGCAACTCAATCGATGCATGTTCAAGGAGAGCACTATGCGCATGGGCCTGGCTGCCAACCAACGCCACCACGGTCACGACGATGCGGCGTTGTTTCGCTGGCTGCGTGCCTGCGAGCCGGGTATCCGCGAGCTGGAACTGGGCCTGCACGCGGTGGGCCGAACCTGCGACGCCATCGTCCGCGCCGGCTGGCTCAACAACTATCCGGCGTTGCGCCGCTATCCCTATGGCCGCGATGGCGGCTTGATGAAGCTGGTGGCGGAGGTCGTCGGCCTGCAGGAATCGGAGCGCGCGCTGGATGGTGCGATCTACCTGATCGATCCGGTCGACCCGTCCTCGATCTTCCCCGAGGCGATCGCGTTGAAGCGCCAGTGCGTGATCCACCAGAAGCCGTTCATTTCGACGGTGGCGTCGGCGCGCGACTGGGTGGAGATCGAGCGCATCCACGCCGGTTTCGCGCCGGACCCCGGCGCCAGCGACCTGCATGCGCTGGAGACGCATACGCTGGCGCTGATCGCCCACGATGCGATGAAGCCGCAGATGCTGGCGTTCGCCGCCGAACACTTCGACCTGCTGTCGCGCTTCGCCGCCCGCGTGGCCACCGGCACCACCGGCCAGCGGCTCAACGAACTGGCCTGGAGCCGCGGCTGGCCGCAGGACAAGCTGTGGGTGCAGCGCTACCAGAGCGGCCCGATGGGTGGTGACGCGCAGATCGCCGACCTGGTGCTGGAACGCCGCTGCCAGCGCGCGATCTTCTTCGAGGACCCGCACGTGGCGCGCCAGCACGAGGCCGATATCCAGCTGCTGGAGCGTGCGGTGACCACGGTGACCGACGCCACCGTCTGCATGACCTCGCCAAACGTGGCCGCGCGCTGGGCCGAAGCAGTGGCGCTGCGCAAAGCAGCCGTCTAGACGGCTGTTTTGCCAAAACCCGGCACGAGTGATACGCACCGGGTTTGGCACGACTCAGTTCGAGCCGCTCAGCTGAGCGAAGGGTTGCCGCCGAAGCGGGCCTCGGCGAGGCCGCGCACGCCCGCGGGAGCAGGTGTGGCGAACAGCGCGCCGTTGCGCGGTTCATCGCGCACCGTAGCGGTGGACAGGCCGTCGCGGGCGCTGGTGATGTACAGCGTGTCCAGCGCCGCGCCACCCAGTGCCGGCCGCGTCGGCTGTCGTGCGGGTAGCAGCACGATGGTGTCTTCGCGGCCATCGGCGCGGTAGCGCACCACGCGCGACATGCCCCATTGCGCATTCCACAAACCACCCTCGGCGTCCACCGTGGAACCGTCGGGGTCGCCTTCGATGCCAGCCAGGTCGACGAAGGTGCGCGGGGCACCCAGGCTTCCATCGGCCGCGTAATCGCAGCACTGGATGCGCTGGGTGGGCGAGTCGCAGAAATACATCGTGGTGCCGTCGGGGCTGAAGGCCAGACTGTTGCTGATCGCCACCGACGGCAGCGGCAGGCGTTCCAGCGACAGGTCGGTGTTCAACCGGTAGAAGCCGCCGATGGCCTGTTTCGGCGCATCGCCTTCGGGTTCGTGCATGGTGCCGAAGACGAACCGGCCCTGGCGGTCGCAGACGGCGTCGTTGAGGCGGGTGGGCAGATCGGCTTCCACTGCGGCGATGGGTTGCAGTTCGCCGCTGTCGAGGTTGAAAAACGCCAGCCGCGAGGCAAGTCCCAACAGCAGCCAGCCATCGGCCTCGCACAGCGCGAACGAAGCCAGCCGCTCGGGCATCGCCCATTGGCGCGTGGCCCCGTCGTGCGGCGTGTAGCGCCACAGCGTCGAGGCGAGGATGTCGGTCCAGTACAGCGCCTGCGTGCGCGGGCACCACTGCACGCCCTCACCCAGCCGGTTGGCCGCCTCGACGACGGGTTGTGCCGAGTTGCTCATGTCCAGCCTCCGTCGATGATCAGATCCTTGGCGGTCAGCATACGGCTGTCGTCGGCCGCCAGGAACAGCGCGCCGCGGGCCAGGTCGTCGGCCATCACGTGGCCGGGCAGGCATTGATTGCGGGCGATGTCGGCTTCGCCCTCGGCGTCCAGCCACAACCGCTGCTGCTTCTCGGTGATCACCCAGCCGGGCACCAGGCAGTTGATGCGGATGTGGTGCTGGCCCAGTTCGCGGGCCAGCCCCGCCACCAGGCCGTGGATGGCGGCTTTGGCCATCGTGTACATCGGATAGCCCGCGTTCTTGATCATCCAGCCGGTGGAGCCCAGGCAGATCACCGAGCCGCCGCCCAGCGCTTTCATGTCCTCGACCACCGCCTGCGTGGCGAAATACTGGTGGCGCAGGTTCACCGCCACGCTGCGCTCGAAATCGGCGGCGGTGGTGGCGGCGAAATCGTGCCGCACGTCATTCGCGGCGTTGTTGATCAGCACCGCGATCGGGCCGATGTGCGCGCGCGCCTGGTCGATCGCGCCCTTCAGCGCATCCAGGTCGGTGAGGTCGCAGGCGATGAACAGCGGCGTGTGGTTCACCTCGCCCAGGCCATCGAGCAGTTGTTGTGCCGAAGTGGCGTCGACGTCCAGGAACGCCACCCGCGCACCCTGGCGCGCGAAGTGCTCGACGAAGGCGGCGCCGATGCCGCTGGCGCCACCGGTGATCAATACCGCGCGGTCGGCGAGGCTGGGATAGCTGGCGTAGGCGGGCTTCATCGGGGTCACCATTCCGCCACGCTGTTATCCGCGTGGCGCCAGATCGGGTTGCGCCAACGATGGCCGACGGCGGCGCGTTCGGCGACGTATTCCTCGTTCACCGTGATGCCCAGGCCGGGGCCGCCGGGGATGGTGACGAAGCCCTTTTCATAGGCGAAAACGCTGCGGTCGCTGATGTAGTCGAGCAGGTCGTTGCCGGCGTTGTAGTGGATGCCCAGGCTCTGCTCCTGGATGAACGCGTTGTGGCACACCGCGTCGATCTGCAGGTTCGCTGCCAGCGCGATCGGGCCCAGCGGGCAATGCAGCGCCAGCGCCACGTCATAGGCTTCGGCCATCGCGGCGATCTTGCGGGTTTCGGTGATGCCGCCGGCGTGCGAGGGGTCGGGCTGGATGATGTCCACGCCACCGCGCTGCAATACGCGCTTGAAGTCGTAGCGCGAGTACAGCCGTTCGCCCAGCGCGATCGGCGCGGGCGAAATCGCCGCCAGTTCGGGGATCGCCTCCAGATGATCGGACAGCACCGGCTCCTCGATGAACATCAGCTTGTACGGCGCCAGTTCGCGCATCAGCACCTTGGCCATCGGCTTGTGCACGCGGCCGTGGAAATCGAGCCCCAGGCCTACGTTCGGCCCTACCGCCTCGCGCACCGCCTGCACGTTGGCCAGTACGTGCTCGACCTTGTCGTGCGTGTCGACGTATTGCATTTCCTCGGTGGCATTCATCTTCACTGCGGTGAAGCCGCGCCCCACCGCCTCGCTGGCGGCCCTGGCCGTATCGGCCGGGCGATCGCCGCCGATCCACGAATACACGCGGATGCAGTCGCGCACCGGGCCGCCCAGCAGCGCATGCACCGGCACGTCCAGATCCTTGCCCTTGATGTCCCACAGCGCCTGGTCGATGCCGGCGATGGCACTCATCAGGATCGGGCCGCCGCGATAGAAGCCGCCGCGATACATCACGTTCCACAGATCCTCGATGTGGCGCGGGTCCTTGCCGATCAGGTAATCGGAAAGCTCATCCACGGCGGCGGCCACGGTATGCGCGCGGCCTTCCACCACCGGCTCGCCCCAACCGCTGATGCCCGCATCGGTGTCGATGCGCAGGAACAACCAGCGCGGCGGCACCAGGAAGGTGGTGAGCTTGGTGATCTTCATGCGCGTTCTCCCCGCGGCAGCACAGCCCACGCTCGCGCAAACGCCTGCGCGCGGCGGCCCACGTCGGCCACGTCGCGGCCGGGCGCGTAAAGCGCCGACCCGATGCCGAAACCGTTGGCGCCCGCGTCGACGTAGGGTTGCATGTTGTCGGGCGTGATGCCGCCCACCGGCAGCAGCGCCAGATCGCGCGGCAAGACCGCACGCCACGCTTTCACCACGGCCGGGCTGACCTGTTCGGCCGGGAAGATCTTCAGCGCATCGGCGCCGGCTGCCAGCGCGGCGAACGCCTCGGTGGGCGTGGCTACGCCGGGTGTACAGACCATGCCGGCGCGCTTGGCGGCGGCGATCACCTGCGTGTCCGCGTGCGGCATCACGATCAGCTTGCCGCCGGCGGCAGCGATGTCCTCGACCTGCGCCGGCGTCATCACCGTGCCGGCGCCTATCAGGCAGCGCTCGCCCAGCCGTTCATGCAGCAAGCGGATGCTTTCCAGCGGGT
Source organism: Rhodanobacter ginsenosidimutans (assembly GCF_042655685.1). Classification (NCBI taxonomy): domain Bacteria; kingdom Pseudomonadati; phylum Pseudomonadota; class Gammaproteobacteria; order Lysobacterales; family Rhodanobacteraceae; genus Rhodanobacter; species Rhodanobacter ginsenosidimutans. The sequence continues at coordinate 499,728 of NZ_JBHSMM010000001.1, forward strand.
CGGGCGAATTCAGCGGCACTTCCAGCATGCGGAAGCCGGCGTCGGCAATCACTTCGCCGATGGCGACGGCCTCACGTGGGGTGAGGCCGCGCAGGATGGCGATGAGCGGTAACGGGTCGAGCCAGGAACGGATCATCCGGGGAGCTCCATGGGGACGGGAGGTGTGCGATCGACGGCCAGGCCGGCGACGCGGGCGATGCGCCACAGGCCGCGCGCGGTAGCGTCGGCGATCCAGGTGGGGTCGGGCAGGTCGAACAAGGTGGCGGCGCGGCGGTAGCGCAGGCACAACGCTTCATCGCCGATCAATACCGGGATCTCGCCGCGATCGAGCCAGCCGGCGGCGAGCGCGGCGCGCCACTCTTCGCCAATCAGCAGGCCGGACAGATAGTCGGGCACGGCGGCGGCATCCAGCTTTCCTTCGAGCACCAGCGTGCGCGCGGAAAACAGCCGCGTCAGCACGCCGGCCGAGCCGCTGGCGCGGGCGGCGCGCACGCCGCCATCGAAGCTTTCGTGGTGGCGTGCTGCGGCGCGTGCATCGGGCAGGCCGGTGCCAAGGATCGAGTGCGTGCGCAGCAAGCCGTACAACTCGCCGGTCATCATCGTGGTGAAACCGGTGATGCGGCGCCGGTACAACTGCACCCATTTGCTGTGCGTGCCGGGCAACACCAGCGGCGTGCCTTCGGCGAGGCGTGGCTGCGCATCCAGCACGCCGATCAGTTGGGTTTCCTCGCCCCGCATCACATTGGGGCCCACGCCATCGCGCACGCCCGGAATGATGTGGATGCGGCGTCCGTCGGCGGCCGCTACCGTTACCAGATGGGCAGCCAACGCGTGCACGTCGGCGGGCGTGTCGACATAGGGCGCTTCGTGCCAGCCCTGCTGGCTGCCGACCATGCCGGCGGCCAGCACCGGGCATGACGGCCAGCCTTCGCAGATCGATGACAGCGCAGCCTCGAACCCACCTTGCGGCAACTGGCGGATGCCCCAGGCGCGGTGGCGGGTTTCGTGCACGCCGCCTTCGCCGTCGAACAGCATCGCGCGCAGGCTGGTGGTGCCCCAGTCGAGGCCGATCAGCCAGCCCATGGTTTCAACCTTTCTCCACATGGCGGCGCGTCTTGTTCGTGGGGGCGCTGGAGTCGGCGATCATGCGTTGCATGGCGCGCCGGGCGGCTTCGGGTTGCCGGCGACGCACCGCGTCGAGCACCTTGCGATGGTGGGGCAATGAATATTTGAAATTTTTCACGGTGCGCGCGGACAGCACGAAGAACGTGCCCAGCGCGGTTTCGATCACCGAGAACAGCGAAATCATCAGCTCGTTGTTGGTGGCGCTGAGCAGCGCCTCGTGGAAATCGAGATCGGCCTCGGCCCAGGCGTCCAGCGTCTGGGCGGCATCCATCGCGGCGTAGGCGGCTTCGAGTCGTTTGAGTTGTTCCTCGCTGCCGCGCCGCGCGGCGGCGGCAGCGGCGCTGGGTTCGATGATCTCGCGCATCTCCGCCAGCTTCTGCACGAAATCCTCGGTGGGCATCAGCGCGCAACGCCACGCCAGCACGTCGGCGTCCAGCTGATGCCAGTAGCGCGGGTCGCGCACGCGGGTGCCGACCTTGGTGCGCGACTCCACCAGCCCCTTGGCCGACAACACCTTCATCGCCTCGCGCAGTGCGGTGCGGCTCACGTTCATCTGTTCGGCCAGCAGTTCCTCGCGCGGCAGCACATCGCCGGGGCGCAACTCGCCACCCACGATGCGCCGCCCAAGCTCGTGCATGACGTGGCCGTGCAGGTTTCGGGGAGATGTCGACCTGATCATGGTCGCAGGCCTGCCGCACCGGCATCGATGGGTGGCCGGACGAGCGGGCGTCCAGCCACTCGCTGCCGGTCGCCTTGCTGAGAGCGGGGTGCAGTCGTCATAGTAAGTACGATGGTTGGAAGGGGCGCTGGCAAGGGTGTGCGGAAGGCCGGATGGCGTTGGGTATCGGCCCGGCGGATAGTTCAATTAGTCATACAATATTATCACACGGGCCGGCCGCGCATGGTGCTGTGCCCTTCAACGAGGCCGGACATGAAGCGAGCGAATCGGATCAGGCGGTGGTTGGGTTGGGCGGTGGTCGCGCTGCCATTGACCGCAGTGGCCAGCACGGCCACCAGCGTCACCCGTGGCGATTTCGGTACCATGCCGGATGGCCGCAAGGTGGGCGAGGTCACGCTGGACAACGGCCACGGCCTGGTGGCGCAGGTGATCACGCTGGGTGCCGCGGTGCGCTCGCTCAGCGCGCCCGATCGCGACGGCAAGCCGGCCAATATCGTGCTGGGCTCGATCGACCTGGCGGAGTACCTGGCCAGGCCGCAGTGCTTCGGCGCCACGGTGGGGCGCTATGCCAACCGCATCGCCAAGGGCCGCTTCACGCTGGACGGCCACACCTATCAACTGCCGCTCACTGACGGCGTCAATTCGCTGCACAGTGGCCCGATCGGTTTCGACAAGGTGTTGTGGACAGTGGTCGACACCGCGCACGACGCCAACGGCGCCAGCGTCACCCTGCGCTATGTCAGCCCCGATGGCGACATGGGTTTTCCGGGCAAGCTGACCGCCACCGCCGTCTACACGCTGGGTGCGGACAACCGGCTGACGATCGACTACACCGCCACCACCGACAAGCCCACGATCGTCAACATCACCAACCACATCTACTGGAACCTGGCGGGCGAGGCCTCGGGCAACGTGCTGAACCAGCGCCTGACGATCCCCGCGGACACCTACCTTCCGGTGGATGCGGGCGCGATCCCCACCGGCAATTTCGCCGACGTGACCGGCACCGCGTTCGATTTCCGCCAGGGCAAGCCGATCGGCCAGGACATCCATCGCAACGGCGAGCCGCAGTTGCTGATTGCCCATGGCTACGACCACAACTGGGTGATCAGCCGCCATCCCGACAACAAAATGCGGCTGATGGCGCGGGCGGAGGATCCCGCTTCCGGCCGCGTGCTGACCCTGCATTCCAACCAGCCGGGCCTGCAGTTCTATTCCGCCAATCATCTGAACGGCACCTCGATCGGCACCAGCGGCACGCGCTACCAGCACAACGCCGGGTTCGCGCTGGAGCCGGAGCTGTTTCCCGACACGCCGAACCAGCCGGCGTTCGGTTCGGCGCGCCTGATGCCCGGCCAGACCTACCGCAACCACATTGTGTATGCGTTCTCCACCACGGATGCCGTCGCGCCGTCGCCCTGAGGCCGGCCACGGCTGGCCGAGCCGTGGCGCATCGCCCACAATGGTCGGCATGTCGACCATCATTGTTCCGCCATGTGTCTGATCGCTTTCGCCTGGGATGCCCATCCGCGCTGGCGCCTGCTGCTGGCAGGCAATCGCGACGAAATGCACGCACGCCCCAGCGCCGCGCTGGCGCGCTGGGACGACCTGCCGATCATCGGCGGGCGCGACCTGCAGGCTGGTGGCACCTGGCTGGGCGTCACCGATGCGGGGCGCTGCTGCGTGGTGACCAATGTGCGTGATCCCAGCGATCCGCAATTGGGTGTGTCGCGCGGCATGCTGGCCACCGACTATCTGGCCGGTGCCGCCGATGCCGCCACCCACGCCACCCAATTGCTGGCATCGGCGGCCACGTTCCGGCCATTCAATCTGCTCACCTTCCACGGCCGTGACGGCTTCTACCTGGGCAACCGGCCGCAGCCACGGGCGCAGGCGATCACCCCGGGCGTGCATGGCTTGTCCAACGCCGATTTCAATACGCCGTGGCCCAAGACGCGCAACCTGATGCAGCGGCTGCGGCAGTGGATCGATGACGGCGGTGACGATGGCTTCGAGCCGCTGTTCGCGGCATTGGCGGACGAACAGCCCGCCGCCGATGCGGAACTGCCGCAGACCGGCGTGGGGCTTGAGCGCGAGCGGCTGCTTTCGGCCGCCTTCATCCGCGGCGAAAGCTACGGCACGCGCGCCAGCACGGTGGTGGCGATCGACCGCCACGGTGCGGGCGTGATCGTCGAGCGTCGCTACGGACCGAATGGCCGTATGGACGGCCAATCGTCGATACCCATCGGCGGCGCGGGCTAGCGATCGGCTGCGCCGCGTTGCGGCGACCGACTACGAAGGGTCAGGTCATGGGCCGCTACTCCGCAACCGGGCGTGCCCGTCACGCTGCGGTGACGATCACGATGCGGAACACACATGCGCAAGCGATGGCGGTGGCTGGGGGTGCCCGGTTTCCTGGTGGCCACGATGGCGGGGGCGACCTGTCCCCAGTGGACTGCGGCGCAGGCTCGGCAGGAACTCGGCGCGCTGCATGACCGGCTGGATGGCTGGAACCATGCTTACCGCGTGACCGGTCAGTCGCCGGTCGATGACGCGGTGTACGACCAGGCGCTGCAGCGGTTCGATCGCTGGCGCGCCTGTTTTCCCCAGCAGGCACCCGCACCCCTCGCGCATCTCGCTGACGCGCGCGGTGCGGTAACCGCGCCAGTGGCGCAGACGGGGCTGGCGAAGTTGCCCGATGCCGCCGCGGTGGCAACGTGGATGCGGTCGCACGGCAGCGATCTGTGGGTGCAGCCCAAGGCCGACGGGGTGGCGGTGACCTTGCTATATCGCGATGGCGAACTGCGCCAGGCGACCAGCCGCGGCGATGGCCTGCATGGGTCGAACTGGACCGCCAAGGCGTTGCGGATCGCTGCGATCCCGCGCCACCTACCCAACGCGCCGTCGCGGGTGGTATTGCAGGGTGAGCTCTACTGGCGCCTGCGCAGCCATGTGCAGGCGCGCGATGGCGGCGTCAACGCACGTTCGGCGGTGGCTGGCGCCATGGCGCGCGACACGCTGGGCGCGGCGACCGCGGCGCACATCGGCTTGTTCGTGTGGGACTGGCCCAGCGGCCCGGCCGACATGCCCTCGCGGTTGGCCGGTTTGCGCGCGATGGGCCTGATCGACAGCGCGGATTACACCCAGCCAGTGAGCACACTTGCCGATGTCGAGCGTTGGCGGCGGCGGTGGTACCGGCAGCCGATGCCGTTTGCCGCCGATGGCACCGTGCTGCGCCAGAGCCGGCGACCGGAAGCCTCGACCTGGCGGGCCGAGCCGCCGGAATGGGCCGTGGCGTGGAAATATCCTGCCGCCCAGGCGCTGGCCGAAGTGCGTGCGGTGACCTTCACCGTTGGTCGCAGCGGCCGTATTACGCCCGTGCTGGAACTGGAGCCGGTGCAATTGGACGATCACCGCGTGCAACGGGTCAGCGTGGGTTCGCTGCGACGCTGGCAGCAGCTGGATATTCGTCCCGGCGATCAGGTGGAAGTGGCGCTGGCGGGGCTGACCATTCCGCGCCTGCAATCGGTGGCGTGGCGAGCGCAGCAACGCCAGCCGGTGACGCCGCCCGATCCGGCGCAGCACGATACCCTCAGTTGCTGGCGATGGGCGCCAGGCTGCGAGCAGCAGTTCCTGGCGCGGCTGGTCTGGCTGGGCGGCAAATCCGGATTGCAGCTGGATGGCCTGGGTCCCGATACGTGGCAAGCCCTGATCGACGCCGGACTGGTGCACGGGCTGCTCGACTGGATGGATCTCACGGCCGCGCAGTTGGCGGCCGTGCCCGGCGTCGGCGATGCGCGTGCGGAGGCACTGCTGCACGCGTTCGCCGCCGCCCGTGCGCGTCCTTTCAAACGCTGGCTGCACGCGCTGGGCATGCCTGCCAGCGGCACCATCGCACTGACTGATTGGCACACTCTGGCGGCGCGCAACGATGATCAGTGGCAAGCCAGCGGAGGCATCGGGCCGGGGCGGGCGCAGCACCTGCTGGCGTTCTTCCGGCATGCCGACGTGCGTGCGTTGGCAGCGCACCTCCATGCCCTGGGCGTGATCGGGTTTTGAAGAAAGCCGCCGCGTCGCTGCGGGCGGTCAGGCCTTGATCTCGCCATCGCGATAGAACCAGCGATCGTTCTCCCGCACGAAGCGGCTGGTTTCGTGCTGGCGTTGCGCGCGACCTCCACCGAGCCGGTAGCGGGCCACGAACTCGACGGTGGCGTGATCGCTGTCGATGACGTGATGCTGGCGGATATCCAGCCCCAGCCAGGTCGGCGCCGGTTGCTGCGCGGCCAATCGCAACGACGCCGGCCGCGTATCGGCATGCCAGCTGGCCAGCAGGTAATCCTCACGCAACAGCACATACGCGCTGTAGCGCGAGCGCATCAACTGCTCGGCCGACTCAGCCGGCTTGCCGTCGTGCAGCGGGCCGCAGCAAGCGGCGTAGCCGGCGTCGTTGCCGCACGGGCACGGCGTCATGGTGTCGATGGATTTCATGCCGCACTTGTACCCGGTTTGGCGGCATTGTGCAGGTCGCGCTCAGGCGGGACGCCCACGCAGCACGCGCGCCGGCAACATCATCAGCGCACCGAGGAAGGCAAACACCGCCGTCACGGTAATGCCCACCAACCGCAGCGGCAGCAACAGCAACCACACGATCGGGTACAGCACCAGCGCCAGCAGCGCCAGCGGCCAGCAGAACACCAGCAGCAACAACCAAAGCAGGAAACCGGCCATGTCGTGTGCCTCGCGGATCGGAGAATGCGGTCACTCTAGCGCAGGGCCGTCGTGTGGCGTAGATGACTTTCGGTACCTCCGGGTTGCGGGAGCGCGAGATCAAGAGCGACCTAACCCGGCCCTCCCCTGCGAGCAGGGGATGCAGCAAGGCGCGCGCCGTTCAGGCGGTGCGCTCAATCACCCGCCGGAACGGCGGCAGTGCCTTCAGCATGCCGCTGCCGTAGCGCTTGGTGACCACGCGTCGATCCAGCAGCACGATGCGGCCCTGGTCGGTTTCGGCGCGGATCAGGCGGCCGCAATACTGGGTGAGCAGGCGCGTGGCCTCGGGGATGCTGACTTCGATGAACGGGTTGCGGCCGCGTGATTCCAGCCACTCGGCGTAGGTGGCGCCCACCGGATCGGTGGGTACGGCGAACGGCAGCTGGGTGATCACCACTGTCTCGCACAGCTTGCCGGGCAGGTCCAGGCCTTCGCCGAAGGAGGCCAGCCCGAACAGCGTGCTGCCCTTGCCGGCTTCGATGTCGGCGCAGTGCTCGGCGACCAGTTGCGACTTGCCCAGCGAGCCTTGGGCGCGCACCTTGCGCACCATCGCGATGGGCAGTTTCTGCAACACGCGGTCCAGTTTCACCCGCGAAGTGAACAGCACCAGATTGCCCGCATCCCAGTCCAGATGCTCGGCCAGCCATTCACTGATCTCCTCGGCGTGCGCCTCGCGTGCGTCGGGCAGTGTGCGCATCATCGGCACTTCCAGCCGTGCCTGCGCGGCGAGGTCGAATGGCGAAGGCAAACTCAAGGTCACCGCATCGCCGGGCAGCCCCACCGCGTCGGCGAAGCCACGAAAGTTGCCGCCCGCGCTCAACGTGGCCGAGGTCAGCACCACGCCGCTGGCGTTGCCCCACAGCACGCTGCGCAGCAGGCCACCGGCGGAGACGGCCGAGGCGTGGCAGACCAGTTGCTGATCGCCGCCCAGGGTGACCCAGCGCGCCATCGGTGGGGCGTTGTCGGGGTCCTCCGCCGCCCATGCGCGCCAGCAGCGGGCCTGTTTGTCGATCCGCTCCAGCGCGATGCCCAGTTCGCGCGACAGCGCCTCCTGGGTGGGGCCGCCGTCGGTCATCTCCACCACCGCGCGGCGCACGGCGGCCAGCCAGCGCTGCACCTCGTTGGTGTATGCGCTGAGCACTTGCGCGTGCGCCACCCACGCGTCCGGCAACTGGCCCAGCGAGCCGCGGTACATCGGTTCGGTCTCGGAAGGATCGGGCAGCCAGCCGAGGCGGATTTCCTTCTCCAGCTCCTCCAGCGTATTGCTGAGTTCCTGCAGTTTCTCGTCGCCCTTGTCCAGGCTGAGCTTGCCCAGGGTTTCCTTGTCGGTCAGTGAATAGGCCGCGTGCACCTGCCGGCCAAGCCGGCTCAGCTGGCGCACGGTGACGTTCATGTACACCTCGGCGGCGCCTCGATCGATCGCCTTGCCCGGCACGTGGTGGCCTTCGTCGAAGATGTACAGCGTCTCGTCCGGTCGCGGCAGGATCACGCCGCCCCAAGCTGGCTCGCCGTTGCTGGCGCTCTCGCCCGGCATGGTCAGGTCGGCCAGCACCAGATCCTGGTTGGCCACGATGATCTCGGCGTCTTCCACCGCGCGCCGCGCGGTGAAGAACGGGCAGTTCATGAAGTGCGCGCATTTGCGGTTGGTGCAGCCGCCGGCGCTGGTGGTTAGCATCGGGCGCAGCAGGTCGCTGACCGGCTCCGGCGCGCTGTCCATGTCGCCATTCCACTCGTGGCTCTCGAACGCGGCGCCGAGTTTGACCAGTGCCTGCTTGTCGCGTGGCTGCGGCGGCTTGGTCCACAGCACCAGGTCGGCATCGAAGCCGGCCAGGCCCATCTGCGCGGTGTCGTTGATGCTGTTGGCGGCCAGTGCCAGGTTGCGCGGACACAGATAGCGGCCGCGACCCTTGGCCAGCGCCACTTTCGCCTCGATGCCGTTGAGCTGCAGGTACAGCGGGATGTCGCGTTGTACCAGTTGCTCCTGCAGCGCCACGGTGGCGGTGGCGATCAACAGTTTCTTTTTCTGGAAGCGCGCCACTTCCACCCCGGCAATCAGGTACGCCATCGACTTGCCGGTGCCGGTGGGCGCCTCGATCACCGCCACGCCGCCTGCCTGGCCGAACGCCTTGGCCACCTCGGCGATCATCCGGCCCTGCGAGGCGCGCGCGCGGAAACCCGGCAGGCCGTCTTTCAGGCGTGCATAGGCGGCGCGGATGGCATCTTTGGTGGTGTCGGCAAGCATGCGTGGGTAAACCTGTGACGCTGGAAGGGCATCGCCGCGGCCGATGATGGCAGGCGCGGATGATGCCGCGGGCACCGGCCGTGCGCGCGGTGCGAGCAGCACAGTTTATATCGGTATTGCGCCGACGCCCGCTTGCGGGCACGCTCATGCGACGCGCAAGGGAGCGATGCGCGACAATAAGCCGTCGGCGGCCAACAGGCGTTGGCGGGCCGCGATTGGGGAACCTCAGAATGATGCAGGCGGGTGCTGTGCGATCGACGCCGTCAGAAGGCTCTTTGCAGCTGATATGGCTGGCGCGCCTCGCCGCTGCGCACACGCCCGACGAAGTCGGCGTGACGATTGCTTCACTGGCGCAGGCTCAGCCCGGTTGCGAGAAGGCGTTCGTGGTGTGGGGGCTCGGTGACCCCGCCAACCATTACAGCGCGCCGCCATGCTGGGTCGATTCTTCCGACTGGCCATGGTTGCAGGATGCCGCGCGCTCCAGTTCGGCGTGCCCGCATCCGGAACAGAACCGCGTGGCCCTGCGCATCTGCCAGCGGCCCGAGCCGGTGCTGCTGGTACTGACGATCGCGCGAGGTCAGGACGGCACCGGGCTCCTCGATGGCCTGGCGGCGCCGCTGCAATTGGCCGGTCAGCACCTGCGCCGGGCGCTGGAATGGTTCGAACTGCAGGATTCCCACCGTCAACTGGCGCGCTCGGAAACCCTGCAGCGTGCGCTGTTCGCCATTTCCGACCTGGCCGGTTCCGACCGCGACATGCCGGACATGCTCAGCGACATCCACGGCATTGTCAGCACGCTGATGTACGCGGAAAACTTCTGCATCGTGATGTACCACCCCGCCAACGACACGATCCGTTTCCTGTATTTCGTGGACGTGGAGGAGCCGGCCGTACCTGGCGATGGCCAGGACCTGCCGCTGAGCGCCATCGAGCACACGCTCACCTGGTACGTAATCCGCGACGGCAAGGCGCGCATGGGCAACACCCGCGAGCTGCGCAGTCAGGTGTCCGGCCCGATGAATCTGCAGGGCCCGGAAAGTTACGACTGGCTCGGCGTGCCGATGCTGCGCGACGGCCAGTTGGGCGGCGCGCTGGTGGTGCACAACTACCAGCAAGGTTTGGGCTTCACCAATGAGGACCTGGCCCTGCTGGAGTTCGTCGGCAGCCACATTCTCACGGCGCTGGAGCGCAAGCAATCCAAGGCCGATCTCGAGCAGCGCGTGCAACTGCGCACGCTGGAACTGGCTGAAGCCAACCGCGGCTTGCAGTTGGAGATCGTGGAGCGCCAGCGCGCCGAGCATCTGCAGGCGGCGCTGTTCCAGATCGCGCAGCTGGCGACCGCCGACATCGGCCAGGACGAGTTTTATCGCCGCGTGCATGCGGTGGTCGACGATTTGCTCAACGCCAAGAATTTCTACATCGCGCTGGTGTCCGACGACGGCAAGCGGCTGATGTTTCCATACTCGGTGGATGCGGCCAATCCGCAGCTGGCGGAGCGCCCGCTGGGGCGTGGCCTCAGCGAATACGTATTGCGCCACGGCAAGGCGCTGCTGGCCAACAAGGCCGACATCCGCAAGCTCGTGCGCAGCGGTGAAGCATCGTCGGCGCAGGCCGGTGCCAAGGCGACCTGCTGGTTGGGCGTGCCGCTGATCGTGGGTGACGAGGTGATCGGCGTGGTCACCGTGCAGAGTTATTCGCGCGATGTCGTCTATGACCAGGCGGACCAGGAACTGCTCAGCTTCGTCGCCACCCAGATCGCCAGCAGTTTGATGCGGCGGCGCTCGGCCGAGTCGTTGCGGCGCGCCTACGAAGAGCTGGAGCAGCGCGTCGAGGAGCGCACGCTGGCGCTGCGCAAGGAGATCATCGAGCGCGAACGCGTGCAGGACCAGCTCAAGCATCAGGTCATGCACGACCTGCTCACCGGCTTGCCCAACCGTGGCTACCTGCGCGATCGCATGGATCGCGTGCTGGCCGCCATCCGGCGCGAGCCCTCGCGCCGCTGCGCCTTGCTCTACCTTGATGTCGATCGCTTCAAGATCATCAACGACAGCCTCGGTCACCTGGCCGGCGACGAGGTGCTGAAAGAGGTGTCCAACCGCCTCGCCAACTGCGTGCGTTACCCCGACCTGGTAGCGCGGTTGTCCGGCGACGAGTTCGCCATCCTGGTGGAAGAGGTGGACAAACCCGCCGACGCCATGATGGTGGCGCAACGCGTGCTCGACGCCCTCAGCGCCTCGATGATGATCGCCGGCAAGGAGCTGCAGACCACCGCCAGCGTGGGCATTGCCATCGGCGACGGGCAGTACAACGCGGCCGACGAGATGTTGCGCGACGCCGACATCGCGCTGTACCGCGCCAAGGCGCTGGGTCGCAAGCGCTATGCGTTGTTCGACGAGACGCTGGCCAGGAACGTGATCGACGTGCTGGCAATGGAGGGCGAATTGCGCCAGGCGCTGGCGCAGGATCAGTTCGAGCCGTACTTCCAACCGATCTGCCACCTCGATGGTGGCAAGGTGGTTGGTTACGAGGCGCTGATCCGCTGGAACCATCCGCAACGCGGCGTGCTGCGCCCGGCCGACTTCCTCAAGATCGCCGAGGACAGCGGCCTGATCGAGGCGATCGACTGGCGCATGTTCGAGCTGAGCTGCACGCATCTGATGCGCGACGGCGCCGCCGACACTTTCATGACGATCAACGTTTCGGCGCTGCACCTGCGCCACGCCGATTTCGACGAGCGACTGATCGCCCTGCTGGAACGCACCGGCCTGCCACCCGCGCGGTTGATCGCCGAGGTCACCGAAGGCGCGTTGCTGGACAACCCCGAACGCGTGCGCGCGACGCTGGAGCGCCTGCGCGCCGCCGGCGTCGGCGCCGCACTTGACGATTTCGGCACCGGCTACTCATCGTTGAGCTACCTGCACTCGCTGCCGCTGCGGATGCTGAAGATCGATCGCGCCTTCGTGCACGAGCTGGACAAGGGCGCCAACACCAACAGCACCACGGTGGTCGCCGCGATTCTGGCGCTGTCGCGCGCGCTGGGTATCGAGGTGATCGCCGAAGGCATCGAAACCGACGTGCAATACGGTGCGTTGCAGGCGATGGGTTGCGAGCTGGGGCAGGGTTATCTGATGGGCTACCCCTCGCCCATCGCGCACTGGCTGACGTCCGAGAGCGCCTGACGCTCGCACGGCATCACGAATCCATCAGTGGCGGCGGCCTAATCTGGGCGAAAACCCCGGAGGAGCGCCATGACCCGTCCACCCGCTGACCGCAAGCACGGCACCGGCGATCGCAACGAGAGCGACGTCGCCAAACACGACGAGAAGCTGCAGGATCGCCGCGATGACAAAAAGGAAAAAGGCGCCGAGGAAGTGAAGCGCCAGTCGCATCGCGACATGGGCATCGAGCACCCCTGAAACGCTGGACTAGTACGTACCTGCGCGGTCAGCGAAAGCAACCCGCGCGGGGATTTCAGGCTGCCGCAACGATCTGACGCAGCGCCTGCTCGAAGGCCTCCGGCGGCTGCCCGCCGGAAATCAGGTGCTGGCCGTTGACGATCGTGGCCGGCACCGAATGGATGCCGCGCGACTGGAAGAACTGCTCCTGCGCGCGCACCTCGTCGGCAAATTCGTCGCCGGCGAGAATCTGCCGCGCACGCTCCGCATCGAGGCCCGCTTCAACCGCCAGCCGCACCAGCGTGTCGTGCGCGCTGACGTCTTCGCCGTCGGTGAAATACGCGCGCAGCAGGATCTGCTTCAACGCGATGTGTCGCCCTTCCAGCTCGGCCCAATGCAGCAGCCGGTGCGCATCGAACGTGTTGTAGACGCGGCTGCGCCGATCCATGTTGAAGGTGAAGCCCAGTGCGGCGCCACGTTCGCGGATCATCGCGCGGTTCGCGTCGATCTGGTCGGCCGAGCTGCCGTACTTGCGCACCAGATGCTCGGTGGAATCCTCGCCTTCTGCCGCCATCTGCGGATTCAACTCGAACGGCTGGAAATGAATCTCGGCAGCCACCTCGCCATCGAGTTTCGCCAACGCCTGCTGCAAGGACGTCAGCCCGATCGCGCACCACGGGCAGGAAACGTCGGAGACAAAGTCGATGCGGACGGAGGCGGGAGTGGTCATGGTTTGTCTGCCAATGAAGTGAACAGACAGGAGATTGGGGGTGGGGCTGACTGCTTCAAGGCGCTGCAGCGACGCCCATCGCAGGAAGCGCAGCGAATTGCACGGCGCCCGGCAGACGCTTTGCGACGACCTGCATGGCAACCACAGGCATGTGCGCGTGGGGCCTGGGCGAGGTTCAGCTCAACGTTTGCCGATTGACGTTGCTGATCGACGATCAGGCTCTCTGGCCAGCCGTTTGACGGCATCGGTCATGCCGCTTGCCACACGGTCGAACAGCTCCGCGGGGAAATCCTCCGGCAAGCGCTTTGCCATGGCATCGAGTGCGCGCGGGGTACGGTCGATGAGGTCTTCGATCATCGCCGAAATACGATCGCCGAGTCCCAGGCTTTCGGCCATGCCGACCCAGTGCCAGCGATGGATGTCGTGAATCAGGTAGTGGCGGTTGTCGCCTTCCACCGCCATCGCCAGCCGCGCCTTGCGCGCATCCATGCGGTTTGCGCCGCGGCCCTGGATGGGCCAGGTGGACAGGATGTCGTATAGCGGCGTGCGTCGATAGCGGCCGCCGGCGAGCAGGGTGAGGCTGAAATTCTTGGCGTGGCCGTCGGTGGCGCCCATGATCCAGAACACTATTTGCGTCCGGAAGAAGTTCTCGCGGTCCGTGTCGGCGTTTTCGGAACCGCGCAGGACATCCATGATCTGACGAACGCCCGGGCCGCCGTCGCTTTCGTACTTGCGGTTCGGCGGCAATCCGGTGACCTGGCAGAAATCCTCCTGCGGAATGCGCAGCCAGTAGTGGCCGTCGCGTGCGCGAATGCGATCGAAGCGCTCGACGATCAGGGCCTTCTGGTCTTCAAAACGGCCAATTTCAGCATGGGCAACGGGCAGGCCGTATTCGTGCACCAAGGCCATGCAAAGCCATTCCAGTTCGACCGACATGCGCATGTCGGCCTGCACATTGCCGACCAATCCCAGGGGCAACTTGAAAATGTGGGTGGATGGCGTGGCGCCGTGCGGGATACACCAGCGTCCGCGATGCCGCAGCAGCGCGGTCTTTTCCTGCGCACCGGCAATCGACAGGCGAAACGCGTCGTCATCGGCCGTTTGGCCCGGGTATCGGGACAGGGTGGTGTTGCGCAATACATCCGCGACCCCCGCTTCGTTGAGCGACGTGGCCTCGATGCGGCGGATGTCGCCCGGGTCCATTCCTGCGGGCAACAACTGGATGGCGCCGACGCAGTCGCGGCCGATCGCCGCGAGCAGGTCGAAGGGGGTCGTGGAGCGCGCGCCATGGCGATCGCGCAAGCGTTGCAGGATGCGCTCGTTGTCCGGAATCAGGTTCTCGAAATAGGCCGCGACCTTGTCGCCGCGCAAGACCGGTATGTCATTGCTGCGTCCATGGGCGTGTCCGAACGGCAGCGACAGTGACAACGGGCGTCCTGCTTCGGACTGGATCCAGCCGGCGTCGTAGGTCAGCCGATCGGCGGCACCTTTGGAGCGTTCCCAGGTGCCGACGTACTGGCCGTTCATCCATAGGTCCAGGGCCAGCGAGCGCGGCGTGGTTACCACTCCGGCGCGCCTGCGTCGCGCAAGTTCATTGTGGGTTTGTCCTGCACAAGCAGTTCGAGCCCCAGCACCTGGCATAACCGGTGGATCCGGTCGAACGAGACCCGGGCGGCATTGTTCTCCAGCTTGGATACGGCTTGGGTACTGATGCCGAGTTGCCGGGCGATATCGGTTTGGGTCAGACCGCGATTCAGCCGTGCACTACGCAGAATATCGCCCAACTGAGTGGGAAGGAGGATTGGCGTCGAATGCATGCACTTCAACCTATAGGTTGATATGGTGATGTTCAACTTACAGGTTTAAATGCGGCATTTCAACCCTTGGGTTGAAATTATGCAGACAAGCCTCGCGCCGCGATATCCCGCGCCACCGCTTCCGCCACCTTGATCCCATCCACGGCGGCGGAAAGAATGCCGCCGGCGTAACCGGCGCCTTCGCCGGCGGGATACAGGCCGTGGGTGTTGAGGCTTTCCAGGCTGTCGTTATCGCGGGTGATGCGCACGGGTGAGGACGTGCGGGTTTCGACGCCGGTGAGGATGGCGTCCGGCATCGCGTAACCGCGTATCTGCCGTTCGAACGCGGGCAGCGCTTCGCGGATGGCGGCGATGGCGTAATCGGGCAGCGCGCTGTCCAGGTTGCCCAGCGTCACGCCAGGTTGATACGACGGCTGCACGTCGCCGAAGTCGCGCGACGCGCGGCCGGCCAGGAAATCACCCACGAGCTGCGCGGGAGCACTGTAGTTTTCACCGCCCAGGACATAGGCGTGACTCTCCAGCGCGCGCTGCAAGGCGATGCCGGCCAGCGGGCCTTCGCCATACGGCGCGAAATCGGCGGGCTCGATGCCGACCACCACGGCGGCGTTCGCGTTGCGCTCGTTGCGCGAGTACTGGCTCATGCCGTTGGTGACCACGCGGCCGGGCTCGCTGGTGGCCGCGACCACGGTGCCGCCGGGGCACATGCAGAAGCTGTAGACCGAGCGTCCGCCTTTGCCGTGATGCACCAGCTTGTAGTCGGCCGCGCCGAGCATCGGATGACCGGCCTGCGGCCCGAAGCGGGCGCGGTCGATCACCGACTGCGGATGCTCGATGCGGAAGCCGATGGAGAAGGGTTTGGCTTCAAGATACACGCCGCGTGCATGCAGCATCTCGAAGGTGTCGCGGGCGCTGTGGCCCAGCGCCAGCACCACGTGATCGGCGCGGATCTGCTCGCCGCTGGCCAGCGCGACGCCACGGATCCGCTGTTGGCCATCCGCACCCGCTTCCAGCAGCAGATCATCCACGCGCTGGCTGAAGCGGATCTCGCCGCCCAGCGACTCGATCGTGGTGCGCATGTTCTCCACCATCGACACCAGCCGGAACGTGCCGATGTGCGGCTTGCTGACGTAGAGGATTTCCTCCGGCGCGCCCGCCTTGACGAATTCGGTCAGCACCTTGCGGCCGTGGTGCAGCGGGTCGCGGATCTGGCTGTGCAGCTTTCCGTCGGAAAACGTGCCCGCGCCGCCCTCGCCGAACTGCACGTTGGATTCCGGATGCAGCTCGCGCTTGCGCCACAGATCCCACGTGTCTTTGGTGCGCTCGCGCACTTCCTTGCCGCGGTCCAGGATGATCGGGCGAAAACCCATCTGCGCCAGGATCAACCCCGCGAACAGACCGCAGGGCCCGAAGCCGATCACCAGCGGACGGTGTTCGATTCGCGGTGGCGCCTTGGCCACGAAGTGGTAATTCGTATCCGGCGTGGGTCGTACATGCGTGTCGTCGGCGAAGCGCTGCAGCAGTTCGGCTTCGCGCGGCGTGTCGATATCCAGTGCATAGATCAGCACGATCGCGCCGCGCTTGCGCGCATCGTAGCCGCGCCGCGCCACCTGGTAACCGGTGAGGTCGGCCGCCTCGATGCCCAGCCGCCTGAGCAGCGCGGCGGTGAGTGCCGCCTCGCTGTGGTCGAGCGGCAGCTTGAGGTCGGTCAATCGCAACATGGGTAAATCCGGCGCATGGGTACTGCATTTTCGCAGATGTGGGTGGGGTGGGATCAAAGCGCCCCTCACCCCAACCCTCTCCCCGGACGTCGTCGGAGGAGAGGGAGCAGGGCTTACGCCTGGCCGACGAAATCCATCTTGCCGATCTCCGTGCCCGCCTCGCGCAGGATGTTGTACGCGGTGGTGCAGTGGAAAAAGACGTTCGGGATCAGGAAGTGCAACAGGTACGTCTGGCCGTCGAAATTCAATTCGCCGCTGCGCATTTTCAGATGGATGGCGCGGCTTTCGCTGCCGTCGATCTGTTCGGGCGTGAAACTCTTGATGTAGTCGGTGGCGCGCGCAATGCGGTCGTACGCCTGCTCCAGCGTGGTTTCGTTGTCCTCGAAGCTCTGCGGTTCCACGCCGGCCAGTCGGGCCATGCCGCGGGTCGCCATGTCGCAGGCAATCTGCACCTGCTTGATCAGCGGCAGCATGTCGATGATCAGCCGCGTTTGCAGCAGGGCTTCGTCGCTGACGTTCTTGGTTTTGGCGTGGGCCTCGCCCTTTTTCAGCACATGGGTGAGGTTGCCCAGGGCGCGGATGAAGACGGGAGCGGAGGCTTGGTACATGGACAGGGTCATGGTTGTTCCTGGGTTTCGTGGAGAAGGGGCGCGGCCACCGCCGGCGGTGGATGCCGGGTGACGCGGGCGGCAATCACCAGGCCCACCAGCATCAGCGTGGCCGAAAGCACGAAGGCTACACCGGGCAGGTGGATCGACGCGGAGGGTGCGATCGACAGCGCGAAAACCTGCGCGAAAAGATACGGCCCGAAGATGCCCGCGAAACTGCCGAGACTGCCGATCGCGCCCTGCAGCCGGCCCTGTTCGGAGGGCTCCACATGCTGGGTCATGATCGACTGGATCGGCGGCATCGCCAGTCCCCACAGCGCCAGCAACGGGACGCCGAACAGGAACACGCTGCCGCTGTCGGCCACGCCCATCACCAGGAACGCGCCGACGCCGAACGCCATGCCGGCCAGCAACACGCGGCGCTCGCCGAAGCGCGGCGCCAGCTTGCCGGTCAGCACCGCCTGCACGAAACCGTCGCAGGCGCCGACCAGCATCAGCACATAGCCCACCGCCTGCGGGCCCCAGCTGTAGCGGTAATCCGCGTACAGCACGAACACCGTCTGCAACACGTAATGCGCCAGGTAAACCAGAAACAGCACCACCGCCAGCCCGAATACTTGCGGCTGGCGGCGCAGCAGCTTCAGCGCCCCGAACGGGTGCGCGCTGTGCAGCTCGATGCGCGCGGTGCGACGTTCCTTCGGCAACGACTCGGGCAGGATGAAGCAGCCGTACAGGAAGTTGCACAGCGCCAGCCCCGCCGCCACCCAGAACGGCAGCCGCAACGCGATGCCGCCCAGAAAGCCACCCAGCCCCGGTCCGATGATGAAGCCCAGCCCGAACGCGCTGCCCAGGATGCCGAACGCGGCCGCGCGCTTCTCCTTGGGCGTGATGTCCGCGATATAGGCATTGGCGGTGCTGAAGCTGGCCGCGGTCATACCCAGCAGGATGCGCGCCACGAACAGCAGCCACAGCGTGGGCGCCAGTGCCAGCACCACGAAATCCACCGCCAGGCCGAGATTGGAGACGAGGATCACCGGCCGCCGTCCGAAGCGGTCCGACAACGCGCCCTGCACCGGCGAAAACACGAACTGCACGATCGCGAACACCGTGCTGAAAATGCCTACCCACCACGCGGCCTTGGCAATGCCGCCGCCGGCCAGCTGCTCGATCAGGTGCGGCAACACCGGGATGATGATGCCGAACGCCAGCATGTCCAGCAGCACGGTGACGTAGATGAAAGCCAGCGCGGCGCGATGGCGAGTGGCGGTCGGCGGGTTCATGGGGTGGCGCAGGAAAAGAAGCGCACGATAGCGGAATCATGGCGGCATGGCGCGCATTCGCCATCCGCGCCGTACGCTCGCATGTGGACGCTGCCCGGCTGTTCAGCGCGGTGGCTGGGCCAGTTCCTTCGCGCTCAGCGAGCCGTCGCCGTTGCGGTCCAGTCGGTGGAATTGCGCGGCGAGGTCGGCCTGGAACGCCGCCAGGCTGCGCGGCGTTTGGCGCGGGCTGGGCGGCAGTTCATCGGCATCGAGCACGTTGTCGCCGTTGCGGTCCATGCGGCGAAAGCCGGCGCTCAGGTAGCCCACGTATTCCGCCTCACTGATGCGGCCGTCACCGCTCGCATCGATCATGGCCAGGTAGCCGGACGGCGTGGCCGGATAATCGCGCCCGTGCGCGGCGGCGCAGCACAGGGAAAACAGCAGGGTCAGCGGCAGGGTCGGCGGTAAACGCATCGGCGCATTGGATCAGTTTGGCCGCGCGCTTGCCATCAGCCGCTGCATTCCGCGACGTCGCGGGTCGGGGTGGGCCGCGTGGCGTCCAGCGTGGCCACCTGATCGCGGCCGGCGTTCTTGGCCGCGTAAAGCGCGCGGTCGGCGCGGCGAACCAGGGCGCCGGGGCCTTTGTCTTCCGCCTGCCGCACGGCGACGCCGACCGATATCGTTACCGTCTGCGGCTCGCCATCCAGTGTCACCTGGATGCCGGACACCGCCGTGCGCAACCGTTCGGCCAGGGTCAGCGCGTCGTCGATGCCGGTACCGGGCAGCAGCACCAGAAACTCCTCGCCGCCCACGCGGCCGAGCACGTCGTCCGCACGCAGACACTGGCTGATACCGCGGGCCAGCGCAGCCAGCATGCGGTCACCGCCGGCGTGGCCGAAGCGGTCGTTGATCGTCTTGAAGTGGTCGATGTCGATCATCAACACCGCGCCGGAATGCGGTGAAGTCTGCTGGAAAAGCCGCTGCGCCATCTCGTCCAGCGCAAACCGGTTGAGCATGCCGGTGAGCGCATCGGTGCGCGCCAGGCGCCGCAATTCCGCCTGCGCGAGTTCGTTGTACATCAGCAGGAAACCGACGCTGGCGAATACCGGCTCCATCGCGCTGTAGATCATCTGCGCGATATTGCCCGGCGTGGCGGCCAGCAGGCCAGGTGTCGGCACGTCGCCGAATATCAACTCGCACACGCGGAAAAACCAGCCCGCCGCTGCACCCAGCAACACCAGCAGCATCACCCGCTGCGCGGTCGACCCGCCCGGTCGCAGCGCATGCCGCAGCGGCCACAGCAACAACAGCAGGAAGCCGCCCAGCGACACAGTCGCGATATACACCCGCATCGGGTAATCCGGCTGCACCTGGGCGAACCACACGATGCCGAGCCAGCCGCTGATGCCGATGGCCGCCAGCAGGCCGCGTCGCGGCGGCACGCCCAGCAGCAGGCGCAAGGCGCGCGTCGTCTCGGCGTAGGAGATCATCAATACGCCGTTGGCCAGCACGATCGACAGCCAGCCGCTGATCTGGTCGCGCGCACCCATCAGCGCCCAGCCCAGCGCCTGCAACACCAGCACCGTGCCCCAGATGCGCAGGCTCTGGCGCGCCACGCCGGTGTAGGCGCGGGTGGCGGCAAGCAGCAAAGGCGCCAGCAGCAAGGCCTGCAGCGCGCCGACCAGGCTCAGGGTGACCAGATCAATGTGCACAGTGGGGAGGGGTCAGGGCGGCCGTGCTACAGCCGGTGGCTCCTCATCGGCCGGTGCCGGAAATTCTTCAGTGATGGCCGCCCTGCAGGCCGATGAACTGCAGAAACTCCATCCGTGTGCGGGCGTCGTCGCGGAACGAGCCCAGCATCTGGCTGGTCACCATCGACACACCGCGCTTGTGCACGCCGCGGGTGGTCATGCATTCGTGGCTGGCATCGATCACCACCGCCACGCCCGCCGGCTGCAGGGTTTCCTGAATGCAGTGGGCGATCTGCGCGGTGAGTTTTTCCTGCACCTGCAGCCGCCGTGCGAAACCATCCACCACGCGCGCCAGCTTGCTGATGCCGACCACGCGGTTGGTCGGCATGTAGCCCACATGGGCGCGGCCGATGATTGGCGCCAGGTGATGCTCGCAGTGGCTTTCAAACTGGATGTCGCGCAGCACCACCATCTGGTCGTAACCGCCCACCTCCTCGAAGGTGCGCAGCAGGAACTCGGCCGGATCGGATTCGTAGCCGGAAAACCAGTCGCGGTAAGCCTTGGCCACACGCTTGGGCGTGTCGATCAGACCCTCCCGCGCGGGATCGTCGCCGGCCCAGCGCAGCAGCAAGCGGACGGCATCTTCGGCTTCTTGCTGGCTAACGCCATGGGGATTGCTTGGATCGCTCATGCGGGGGGCTTCCGGAAATGACGGATGCGGCAGTTTAGCGCCCGAGGCAAATCCCGTCTGCCCATCCTTCGGGCGTGCCGTCAATCGCCCAGAGCCAAGCCACCCTGTGACTGGGCTGTTGGCGCCGGACGCAACCGGCAGAACGCCAGTAATTCATCGATGCGGGCGCCCTTTTCCCGCCAGTCGTAGAACAGCGACTCGCCGACCAGCGCGTAATGCCATTGGCGCTCACCACGCTGTTCCGCATCCAGCGCGTTGATCCGCTCGCACCAAGTCGCTGCCGATTTCAGCTTGCGCTGCACGTTCGGGTGGTTGACCTGCTCCTGCGCCTTGGTTTCGACCAGGTAGATCGCATCACCCGTGCGCACCAGGAAATCGGGAATGTACAGCGCCGCCATGCCATCGTTCTTGACGTAGCGCAGCCGCACGAAATCATGCCGGTTCTCGCTGATCTTGCAGAACGCTTCGACGCTGGCGTCGCTTTGTGCCCATTCAATGAAGGCGCGCTCCAGCCCACCGCTGCGGCTGGGGTAGGGCAGGCGCTCGTAGATGCACTTGGTCACTTCCAGCGAAGCACTTTCGCGCACCATCAATCGAGTCACCTCCGACAGCCGGCGATGCCGTACTTCGGTGCTGCCGGTGACGGTGTGCTCTTCCGCGCGCACCAGTGCCAAGCCGAAGATCTTCACGATGTGGTCGATCACCGGCTGCAACAACAACAGCCGCCAGCCTTCGTCGTCGAACGGTTCGAACGCTTCGCCAAACAGTCGCTCGCGGATGTAGTCGTCCAGCGCCGTGGCCAGCGCCGCGGTATTCATCTGCAGGTACGGGCGATCCAGGTGCGGCGAGATTTTGTTGCCCTTCGGCAGCGGATGGTTCAGCGCTTGGCTGACCCGCCGGGTAAGCCGCGACAGCAGTTCGTTGTAACCGCTGACGCTCATCGCCGCGCCATCAACGCGGTAGTCCCCAAACAAAGTGCTGCTCTGCAGGTCCTGCGAGGTGAAGGTGTCGCCCTTGCCGAGCAGCTCGGCCAACTTCGTGCGGCTCATCGCGTTGAAGATCGGCAGCGCGGTGACGTCGATCGGCAGATGTTCGACGCTGTCGTCTGCCTCGCGCAGGATGAACGGGATGGCAAAGTCGTATCGCTCGTAGCCTTCACGCAATTCGGACGGAATCAGGTCGCCGGTGCTGCTGCCCTCGTCGTCACCTGTTTCCCCGACCAGGCCATCGCGCATCAGCTCGTCGTAAAAACTCTGGAACGCCGGGTGCTCGACGATAGAGAGGATGTCGATCATCGACCCCGGCTCCTCGCCGTGGTTGATCCGCTCACGGTTCTCTCGCTTGATATCCGCGTATTCCGGGTCGCGCCACATCAGGCGCAGGCCGCGGCCAATGGTCTGTTCCAGGAGGATCTGCGCCTGACTGGAGCGCAACGGCACGATCACGCAGATGTTGTTGACGTCGAACCCCTCGCGCAACATCAGCACACTGACGATCACCCGCGGTTGCGCGTGACGGTCCACGTTGAACAGTCGCTGGCGCAATGGCGCCCATTGTTTTTCGCCCAGTTCGGCCTTCCTGCCGGAGTCGACGGTGAGTACATCATCGTCGTGCAGACCTTCGTCACGAAGGAACTGCGCGACCAGCGGCGACACCGTGGTGTCTTCGCACACCACCAGCATTTTTGGATGGCGCGCAGCATCGAGCCGGGAAAAATCGGCTTCCAGCTTGCGCAATTTCTGCAGCCCCGCGCGCAGCATCACGCGTTGGCCCTCGGACAGTGCGACATTGCCGTCGGCATCACGCTCGGCCTTGAACTCCAGCGGCAACGCGCCAAGCTCTTTGCGCTTGTCCAGTACCAGCGATTTCACCAGGCCAAGCCGCATCGCGTCCTTAAGGTCGAAGTCGACCACGATGTGCGGGAAATACACTTTGCGCCGGTTCTTGCCGCCGCCAACGTCGTTGTACGGCGTGGCCGAGAAATCCATCTGCACGAAGCGGCGGCCCTTGCCCGTGGCAATAATCGACAGGCTCTTCTGCCATTCGACCTCGGTAGTTTCGCCTTCCTTCTTCAACTCGTGGATGTGGTGGGCTTCATCGTTGAACACCATCAGTTCGGGCAGGTCAGCGAGGTAGCTCAATACATTGCCGCGCGCCCAGCGCCGATCCAGCACGTCGAGGCTGTTGCCGGTGGCGCGGCCGGGCGTCAGCGGGAGCACGTTGTAGGCCACGCGGGAAGCGTCGGCGACCATGCCGGGGGAATCGACCCAATCGGCTTCGTCGTCCTCGATCTCGTCACCAGCGTCACTGAGCAGGTGCCAGTTGGTGATGGCAATCATGCCGTTGCCGGTGGCCTTCAAGCCGATCTCGGTCTTGGTGCAGACATTGCCGCGCACGAACTGGGCGATGCGCTCGCGCTGTGCCGGTGGTGCGAACAGCTCGGCATAGCTGGCGATGTCGGAGCTGGCGAAGTCGCGGCTCTTGTCCTCGTTCTCCTTGCCGAGGAACGCATCCAGCAGCCGCTCGTAAACAATCAGCCCCGGCGCAACGATCAGGAAACGGCGGGTGAAGCGCGGATCGTCACGGCCTTCGTCCAGTGCCGCGGTCTTGTTCAACAGCTGCCACACCAGCAGCGCCTGCAATACCCAGGTCTTGCCGGTGCCGGTGGCCATCTTGAGACAGTACTTCGGATGGCCGTGTTTGCCTTGCGCCACGTCGGTCAGCCGCGTGCCTTCCAGCAGCGCGTCGGCGCAGACCTGCTCGTAGAGGTTCTTCAGGTTCGGGCTGTCCAGTACCTCGTGGGCCACGATCACATTGAGGATTGCCTGGCGCTGGCCCGGATGGAAATTGAACGTACGCGACTGACAGGCATCCTCGCCGAACCACCAGCGCAGCAACTCGGCGGTCACCGGCGTCACCAGTTCGTAGATATCGGCAATGCCCTGTTCGAGGCCGATGCAGAGCTGTTCGGTACGGCGGGTGAGGGCGGCGGCGAGCGCCAGCGGGTTGTTCGCGTCAGACATGGGCGCGCTCCGCTGGCTTGCTCGAAGTAAACAAATTGTTTATGGTTGGCGGACGAAAATCGACCGTGTACACAGGAGTGACCGGGTGATAAGGAGCTTTGCTGACAAGGAAACAGAGTTGCTGTTTGCCACTGGAGCGACCAGACGACTGCCGCAGGACATCGTTCGCCGGGCGTTGACTCGGCTGAAATACCTCGATATCGCCACAGTTCCCGAAGACCTGCGTGAACCGGTCTCCAACCGTCTTGAACTGTTGGCTGGCGACCGTGCCGGCCAATGGAGCGTCCGCATCAACAATCAATGGCGGCTGTGCTTCCGCTTTGAGGGCGGCCACGCTTTTGATGTCGAGATCGTCGATTACCACTGAGAGTTCATCATCATGTCCATTCCCGCCACCACCAACGGTCTTCCACCCATCCATCCCGGTGAGCTTCTGGAGGAAATCCTGAGTGACCATGGAATGACCCAAGCGGCCTTTGCACGCGCCATTGACGTGTCGCCCATGCGTATCTCGCATGTGATCAGGGAGGTGCGGCCAGTCACTGCTGAGCTGGCCCTGCGGTTTGGCCGTGCCTTTGGACAAAGCCCGCAGTTCTGGATGAATCTGCAGACCGACTATGACCTGAAGATCACCGAACGTGAGTTGAAGGCCAGCCTGCGCAAGGTGCGTGCTCTGGCCGCCTGAGTCCACCTTGTCGTCTCTTTCACCGTCATCCCAGCGAAGGCTGGGATCCAGTGACTTTCGACAAGCCAAGGCGCTGGATTCCGGCTTCCGCCGGAATGACGGGCGGGGGGCACCCGCGAGTGCGTTCATGCCTCCGCCCCCGTCCCGGCCACCACCTGCACCACTTCAGCCTCGAAGCCGAACACGTCGACCACGCGCACACACACCCGGCGTTCGCCCGCCTTGCGCGGCACGCTGAATTCGGCGGCGGTGATCACGCGCAGCGGGTCGTTGTCGTTGGCGCTGTTGCCGCGGTAGTCCTGCCAGACCGAACGGAATACCTCACCGTCGTAGTCGGGGTCGACTGCCCAGTATTCGATCAGCGCCAGCGGTTCGGCGTTCGCCACCTTGAGCAGCTTCTTGCGGTTGTCGTCGTCGAGGTTGATCGCCTCGGGCGAGAGCAGCACGTAGTTGTCCAGGGTGACCTGCAAAGTTTCTTCTTCGCCGCTGCGCGTGCGCCGCACCGGTTTGATCGTGAGGTATTGCAGGCTGGAGAAGCGCACCTGGCCACGCAGCTTCTCGATGCCGCCCTTCTTGCGCAGGCGGTCGAGCAGGTCGGGCGGGATCACCAGCACTTCCAGCCGCGAGTCGTTCAGCACGGTGATGCTCTGGCCGATCGATGGTTCGAAGTTCCAGCCCAGCACCACCACCCGGTCCCAACCACCAAGCAGTTGCTCGCGTTGAGTGATTGCCTTGCGCAGAGTGGCGGCGCCAGTGAGCTTGTTTGGCGAATCCACCAAGACCAGCGTCTTCTTGCCGGCATAGACCACTTTGCCAAGGTTGCGCAGAGGGCTATCGTCCGGATCGAGTGGCTGTGCTCCATACAGAGACAGCACGATGCCAGACAGGTCGCCGACACGGAAGCTGCGCCCCATCGCGCTCTTCGCCGCCTCGACCTGGTAATCGCCGATCGCCTGATACAGGAACGGTTTGGCGCCTTGGTCGATCAAGCGCTTGCGCATGATCATGCATGCGGGTTTGCCTAGGTCGGTGACAATCCAGCGGCGGGACGCTGAATTGGTATACACACTTGTATTTCCGTGTTTCTCGACCCTGCGGCCCTCGGCGGCGGCAGCGAAGCTTCCGCTCCCACCAAAAAAATCGGCTACGAGGTCGCCAGGATCGGATGACGCTTCAAGTATTCGAGCCACCAATTCAATTGGTTTTTGCGTCGCATAGCCAACTTGTTCTTGAGAGTGCGCAACAACAAACGGCACCTCCCAGACGTCATGCATTTGCACACCTTTGCTTGGCTCATCCGTTCGAACTGTAATGAGCTTCCCGGTGTCGTCGGGCACATTTATGCGACGAGTGTTTCCGTGCACTGAGGCAGTTGAGGTAGCAAGTGGTTGGAATAATTGGTTGAATTTGTATTTTTCAGATTTTCGATAAAAGTAGATTGTGTCGTGCATTCGCTGAAAGGTGCTGGCGGCAGCTGACCACCGTTTGTACCACCAACAAATTTCGTTCACGAAGTTGTCTTTTCCAAATACCTCGTCCATTACCAATTTCACGTAGTGCCCTACGTGCCAGTCCAGATGCACGTAGATCGAGCCTGTCTCGCTCAATAACTCCCGCATCAAGATCAGTCGTGGCGTGATCATCGCCAGATACGACGCCGTGCCATCCGACCACGTATCCGAATACGCGAACTGCTCGATCACCGTTGGCCGCTGCTCCAGCTCCACGCCAGGCAGCGAAACCTTGGTGCGGTAGTCGGCCTTCGAATCGAACGGTGGATCGATGTAGATCAGGTCGACCTTGCCGCGCAGGCTGGGCGTGTGTTCGTCGCCGGCCAGCAGCGCGGCCATCGCCAGCAGGTTGTCGCCGTAGATCAGCCGATTGGTCCAGTCGGCGGTGTCTTCCTCGCTCAGATGCGCCTGCCGATTCGCCGCGGCGATCCAGTCGCTGTCGCGGGTGTCCTTCGACGGCAGCACCCATTCGCGCGTTTGCAGGCTTACCCGGTGGCGGCCTTCGAGGCTCTCCAGGATCTTCTCGGCCTGCTTGCGACCTTCCCTGACGATCTCTGGCAGCTGTTCCAGCAGTGAGTTGGCCACGCAGCCGCTCCCATGAATTAACTACAAACGTTAATCATAGTGAACGCGATGCGTGATCCGATAGCCGGGGTGGTCGCTAAGTTGCCATGGGATGAGCAATGAACGCGCCGAATTCTCGAAACGTCTCGCCACGGCGATGACCGCGCAAGGCTACGAGCCACGCCCGGGCGTGCTGTCGACGCAGTTCAACGTGCGCTTCAACGGTGCGTCGGTGAGCTTCACGACCGCCTCGCGCTGGCTGAACGGCGGCGGGATTCCCGAGTACGAAAAGCTGGTCGCGTTGGCGGACTGGTTGAAGGCCGATCCATGCCTTCTGCTGTTCGGCGACCGGGCCGGCCGCGGCAAGCGTGAGGTCAGGCAAGTCAAAGAGGATGCGCTGACCTACGACGACGAGAGGGTATTCGACATATACCGCAGGTTGCCGCAGACGCAGCAAAAAGCCGTATGTGAGGTGATCATGGCTTTTGCCGCATCCTCATCAAAGCTGACGAGCCTGGCCAAGCCTGGAGCGGTGACGAAGGCAAAGCGCAGCTGACCGTAACCGGTACTGTCACTCGGTATCCCCGTCGTCAATGGCCGGCATGTCTTCCAGCAACGCCTCGCCGGCGCCGCCGGACAAGGATTCCACGTCGCGCAGTTTGCGTTCGATGGCGCGGGTGCGCTGGCCGGCGCTGTCGATGCTGTTGCGGGCGGCGTCGAGTTGTTTGCGGGTTCGGTCCAGCACCGTGCCGAACTTGCCGAATTCGTTCTTTACCGCGCCGAGGATTTTCCAGACCTCGCTGGAGCGTTTGGCGATGGCCAGGGTGCGGAAGCCCATCTGCAGGCTGTTGAGCAGGGCGCTCAGCGTGGTGGGGCCGGCGACGGTGACGCGGTGCTCGCGCTGCAGGTTTTCGAACAGGCCGGGGCGGCGGATCACCTCGGCGTAGAGGCCTTCGGTGGGCAGGTACAGCACGGCGAAATCGGTGGTGTGCGGCGGCGCCACGTATTTGCCGTGGATACGCTTGGCCTCCTCGCGCACGCGCAGTTCGAGTGCGCGCCCGGCGGCCAGCGCGCCTTCGGCGTCGGAGGCCTCCTGTGCGTCGAGCAGGCGCTGGTAATCCTCAACCGGGAATTTCGCGTCGATCGGCAGGTAGACGTGGTCGCCTTCGTCCTGGCCCGGCATGCGGATGGCGAACTCCACCCGGTCGTTGCTGCCCGGAATGGTGATGACGTTGGAGGCGTACTGCTCGGCGGTGAGCATGTCCTCGAGCAGTGCGCCCAGCTGCACCTCGCCGAAGATGCCGCGTTTCTTCACGTTGGTCAGCACGCGCTTCAGGTCGCCCACTCCGGTGGCCAGGTTCTGCATTTCGCCCAGGCCGCGCTGCACCGCTTCGAGCCGTTCGGACACCAGCTTGAACGATTCGCCCAAGCGCGTTTCCAGCGTGGCGTGCAGTTTTTCATCGACGGTGGCGCGCATCTGCTCCAGCTTGGCGGCGTTGTCCTGCTGGATCGCGCCGAGCTTGGCTTCCAGCGTGGCGCGCATCTCGCCCATGCGTTTTTCGTTGTCGGCGGTGAGCGCGGCAAGCCGTTGCTGTTGCTGCTCGCCCAGCCGGTTGAGCGTGGCGGCAACTTCCTCACGGCCCTTGCGGGCGTCGTCGATCAGGCGCTGGGTCAGGGACTGCAGGCCGTTGTCGGTGCGTTCGGTGAGTTGGGTCAGGCGCTGGGCGAAACCTTCGATGCGCTCGGCCTGCTGTTGCGAGGCGTTGCCGAGTTGTTCACCCAAATGACCACGGAAGCGATCGAAACCCTGCTGCAGCTCTTCGCGGCCGGCGCGCTGCTCCTCGCGCAAGGTGCGTTCCACGCGGGCGCTGTCGTCCTTGAGTGCGTCGAGTTTCACGCCCAGGCCGGGATCGCCGCGGCCACGCAGCAGCGCCACCACCTGAAGCAGCAGCACGGCGGCGACCAGCACAACGAGGAGAATCAGCAGGATCTGGATGAGCGGCATGGAACGTTTTCCCGGGTAGATGCATCCAGTGTACGTCGCGCCGTCTCACCAGCTGCGTCGGGCTTGCCGCTCCGCCGCCGTCACTAGGCGCATCATGGGCTGACGTCAGCCAGGAGAACATCATGGAATACGTACACGATTACCTGATCATCGGCGGCGGCATGGCGGCCGATGCGGCGGCCAAGGCCATCGCCGAGATCGAGCGCGGCGCGAATATCGGCATCGTGGGCGATGATGTCTCGCCGCCGTACCAGCGCCCGCCGCTGAGCAAGGCGTTGTGGAAGGGCGACAAGTCGCCGGCGGACATCGACCTGGCCACGGCGAAGACCGGGGCGAGCTTCCACCTGGGCCGGCGCATCGTCTCGCTGGATCGCGCGGCCCACGTGGCGCGCGACGAGCAGGGTGACACCTATCGCTATCGCCGCCTGTTGCTGGCCACAGGCGCCACGCCGCGCGCGCTGGGCTTCGATGGCGGCGAGCGGCTGATCGATTTCCGCACCCTGGCCGACTACGAGGCGTTGCGCCGCTATGCGAAACCCGGCGCGCACATCGCGGTGATCGGCGGCGGCTTCATCGGCAGCGAACTGGCCGCGTCGCTTTGCGGCATCGGCTGCAAGGTGACGATGCTGTTTCCCGGCAAGTCGATCGGCGCGGGCCGCTATCCGGACGGGTTGTGCAGTTATCTCGATGCCTACTATCGCGAGCACGGTGTCGAGCTGCGTGCGGGCACCAAGGTGACTGGCGGTCGCGCCGTCGACGGTGGCGTGGAGCTGGAGCTGTCCGAAGGCGGCACCTTGCGTGTGGACGCGGTGGTGGCCGGCATCGGCGTGACACCGGACACCGCCCTGGCCGAACAGGCGGGCCTGACCGTCGACAACGGCATCGTGGTGGATGCGCAGTTGCGCAGCAGCGACGCGGATATCTGGGCCGCCGGCGACGTGGCCAATTTCCACAGCGTGGCGCTGGACCGGCGCATGCGGGTGGAACACGAGGATGCCGCCATCGGCATGGGCCGGCACGCCGGTCGCGCCATGGCCGGCGTCGCCGGGGATTACGTCAGCCAACCGTTCTTCTACTCGGACCTGTTCGACCTGGGCTACGAGGCGGTGGGCCTGCTCGACACCCGGCTGCAGGTGGTCGAGGACTGGCGCGAGCCCAACCGCGAGGGCGTGATCTATTACCTCGACGGTGGCCGCGTACGCGGCGTGCTGCTGTGGAACGTGTGGGATCAGGTCGACGCCGCCCGCGCCTTGCTGGCCGAACCCGGCCCGTTCGACGCGGCGAGTCTGCGCGGGCGATTGCCAGCTGCGGGCTGAGGCGCACCTCAGCCGCCGCGACGGGCAAGCCGCAGCTGGCGGCGCAGGTAGCGCAGCGTGTGTTGTTCAAGCTGGCGCGGATGGGCCGCCACGGTGGGCGCGATGGCCTGCTGCAGGCTGCCGTCCTGCCAGCCCTGCAGGATCAGCGGGTGGATGTAGGAGGCGCGGCACACCGCCGGTGTATTGCCGAGAATCGCGGCCACCTCCTTGATCGCCGCGGCCAGCGTGCTGCGTACGGCGCGCTCTCCGCCGGTTTCGGGCAGCGGCGTGCGCGCCAGCACGCCGGCGGCGTTCACGGTGCCGCCCCAGGTGCGGAAGTCCTTGGCGCTGAAGTCCTCGCCGCAGGCCTCATGCAGGTAGTCGTTCACCTCGCCCGAGTCGATCGGCTGCCGTTGGCCGTCGTCGTCCAGGTACTGGAACAGGCGTTGGCCGGGCAGCTGCTGCACGCGGCGCACGATGCGTGCCAGGCGGCGGTCGCTCAGTTCCACTTCCTGCTCCTGGCCGCTCTTGCCGCGGAACGCGAAACGCAGGCGGCCGCGTTCAGCGCGTACGTGGCGCGAGCGCAAGGTGGTCAGTCCGTAGCTCTTGTTGTCGCGCGCATAGCCTTCGTTGCCGACGCGGATCAGGGTGTCGTCGAGCAGCCGCACGACCAGGGCCAGCACCTTTTCGCGGGGGAGGCCGGGGCGGGCCAGGTCGCGGCGCACACGCCGGCGCAATCCCGGCAGCGCCGCACCGAAGGCGAGCACGCGATCGAACTTGCCGTGGTCGCGCAGCGCCCGCCATTGCGCGTGATAACGGTATTGCTTGCGCTGGCGCGCATCGCGTCCGGTGGCCTGCAGGTGGCCGCGCGGGTTGGCGCAGATCCACACGTCCACGTACGCCGGCGGAATGGCCAATGCGCGGATGCGTTGCAGATGGCCTTCGTCGCGCACACAACGTCCATCGGCATCGCGATAACTGAAGCCCTTGCCGCAACGCTGGCGGCGAATGCCGGGTTGGTCGTCGTGGACGTAGACGAGGCCGGCGGCGCGCACTTCACGGCGCAGGACGGGGTCGATGTCATCGGGAGAGCTGGCCATGCGCGGATGGTGCGCGAGGCGACGGTCAAGCCGATGTGAGCCTTAAGGCAACGCTGATCAGCGTCGCCTTAATCCAACCGGCAGAACACCGCTTTCAGGTAGCGCCCTTCGGGCACGTCGGTGCGGAACGGATGATCGGCGCCGGCACCGCGCACTTCGAGCACCTGGATCTCGCGGCCGGCGTTGAGTGCCACCCGGCGCAGCATTTCCAGGAACTCGCTCTCGCCCACCAGACCGGTGCACGAGCAGGTCAGCAGCAGGCCGCCGGGTGGGATGATGTCCAGCGCCATGCGGTTCATCGCGAAGTATTTCTTCAGCGCGTCCATCACCTTGTTGCGGTCGCGGGTGAGCTTGGCCGGATCCAGGATCACCGCGTCGTATTGCTCGCCGCGCGCCACCGCCGCACGCACCCAGTCGAAGATGTCGGCCTGCTCGAAGGTCACCGCCACGTTGTTGGCCTGCGCATTCGCGCGGGCGACCTCAAGAATGCCGGCGTCCAGATCCACGCCCACCGCCTCGCGCGCGCCGGCGGCCATCGCGTGCACGGCGAAACCGCCGGCGTTGCAGCACAGGTCGAGCACACGGCGGCCTTTCGCCAATTCGGCAAAGCGCTTGCGGTTGTCGCGCTGGTCAGCGAAGAAACCGGTCTTGTGGCCGGAACCGGGCGCGGCGTGGAAGCGCAGGCCGTGCTCGTGCACCTCGAACGGCGGGGGCACGTCGGGGCTGCGGCAATCGAACGATTCCTGCTTCTGCACGTGCGACTCGGCAAACCAGTACAACTGCGCGCCGGGGAAATGCGCCAGCAGCGCGGCGTGGATGGCCTCGCGGAACTTCCACATGCCAGCGGCGAAATACTCGATCACCAGCACGTCGGCGTAGCGGTCGACGATCAGCCCGGAAAGCCCGTCGCCTTCGCTGTGCACCACGCGCCAGGCGTCGCTGACCTTGTCCAGTTGCAGCCAATCGCGACGCAACTGCACGGCGCGGGCGATGCGCGCGTCGACCCACGCCGCGTCGACGGTTTCATCCGGATGCGTTTCCAGCAGGCGCAGCGCGATGCGCGCGTGGCCGTTCCAGAAGGCCTTGCCGACAGGGCGACCCCGCGCGTCGTGCACGTCGACCAGGCTGCCGGGCGGCAGTTTTTGTTCGGGCTTGTGCACCTGGGCGGACCACACCCAGGGGTGGCCGGGGGCGCGGTCGGATTTGAGTCGGATGATGGGCAAGGCGGGCGTGGGCATCCGCGCATGATAGCCGGTCGCCGTGGTCGCCCGTGACGCGATCCGGCGGATACGTCAGAGGGCCGGGGCCGAATGCGCACTGGTTGTCGAGGCGATCATCTCGTCGATCTTGCCCGCCAGCGTTTCCAGTGAAAACGGCTTTGTCATCATGGCCATGCCGTTGCCGAGGAAATCCGGGCGATGCGCCGCATTCTCGGCGTAGCCGGTGAGAAACAATATCGGCAAGGCGGGGCGATGGTGCCGGGCGATCTCGGCCAGCTGGCGCCCGTTCATGCCGGGGAGGCCGACATCGGAAAGCATCAGGTCGATGGCGCAGTCCGAAGTGAGTATCGGCAGTGCGGCGTCCGCGTTCGGCGCCTCGTGCACCTCGTATTGCAGTTCATTGAGCAGCTCGCGCACCATCATCCGCACCGATGGATCGTCCTCGATAAGCAACACGCTCTGGCCCTTGCCCTTGCCCTTGCCCTTGCCCTCGCGCACCCGCCCCACGGCCGGGGGCGTCTGCTCCAGGCTGGCGGCGTCGTTGGCGGGCAGATGGAGGGAGACCGTGGTGCCCTGGCCGGGCTGGCTGTGGATGCGCACCCGCCCGCCCGACTGCCGTGCGAAGCCGTAGATCATCGACAAGCCCAGGCCCGTACCCTGTCCGATGGGTTTGGTGGTGTAGAACGGCTCAAAGACTTTTTCCAGCATGTCCTCGCTGATGCCCACGCCGGTGTCTGACACGGCGATGGCCACGTAGCGGCCGGCCTGCATGCCGGGCTCGGCCGCGACATGGGCTTCATCCAGCTCCACCATCGACGTCTCGACCGTCAGCTCGCCACCCTGGGGCATCGCGTCGCGGGCATTGATGGCCAGGTTGAGCAGGGCGCTCTCAAGCTGGTTGCTGTCGGCGACCACCAGGCTCAGGTTTTTGCCGGGCACCACGCGCAGTCGGATCGACTCGGTGAGCGTGCGGCGGAACAAATCCTCCAGCGAGACCACCAGCGCATTGATGTCGAGCGGCCGGGCATCCAGCGACTGCTTGCGCGAGAACGCCAGCAGACGCGCGGTGAGGCTGGCGGCTCGTTGCGCCGAGGCGATGGAGGCTTCCATGAAACGCTCGACGCCATCGAAACGGCCGCTGTCGATACGCAGCTTGATCAGGTCCAGCCCGGCAATGACACCGGCCAGCATGTTGTTGAAGTCGTGCGCGATGCCGCCGGTGAGTTGTCCCACCGCTTCCATCTTCTGGCTTTGCCGCAGCGCTGCTTCCACCTCGCTGCGGCTGGCCATCTCGGCCTCCAGTGCAGCCGTGCGCGCGGCTACCAGCTGTTCCAGCTCTTCGCGCGAACGGGACAGCACTTCACGTGCCTCGACCAGATCCTGGATTTCGGTGCAGGTGCCGAACCAGCGCACGATGTGTCCCTCCTCGTCGCGCTGCGCCTGGGCGCGGCCAAGCACCCATCGGTAGGTACCGGAGTGATGGCGCAGCCGGTATTCGATCTCGTAGGGCTGGCCGGTCGCCAGCGACGCACGCCAGCGCTGCCACGCACGCTCCCGGTCGTCGGGGTGGAACACGGCGTTCCAGCCGTCGCCATCGGTCGCGCCCGGCGCCATGCCGGTGAATTCGTACCAACGGTCGTTGAAGTAGTCGTGAAGACCGTCGGGCAGGGTGGTCCAGATCATCTGGTCGATGGAATTGGTGATGGCCTTGAAGCGTCGATCGCTCTCGCGCAGCTCCACCAGGCGATCGCGCATCTCGAATTGCTTGCGGCGCAGACGCAGTGCCGAGGCCACCGCGCTGGTGAGCGAACCCTTGCCGATCGGTCGTTCCAGGATCACGCAGTTGGTGGCCAGTTCCAGAAACTGCAGACGGGCCGTCTCGACCCGGCCACTGCGACCGGCCGATGCCGCGATCAGCAGTATGAACGGCACGTCGGACCATGGTGGCTGCTGGTCGAGGGCCTGGTTCAGCGCGGCCATGTTGCCCACCAGTGCTTCCTGCGTGAGCAGCACGGCGCCGGTTTGCACGTCGATCTGTGCGCCGAGCTCGCGCAGGTCCCCGCAGATCACGGTTTCATGCCCGGCCTGTTGCAGCAGTTTTGCCACGCTTTGCGCATCGCGGCCGAACGGGGCGGCGATCAGTACGCGTTGCCCCTCTGGGGTTGGGGCCGTCCCGGCATTCATGTCAGCCGCCGCGACGGTCATCGTCGCGGCTTTCCAGCAAGGGCGAAGCCGCGCCGATGTACTCGGGTGTACCGGTAAGCACGCCCTTGAACTGCGACAATGAATCGCCCACGCGCAGCCCCTGGGAGTCGATGCGCAACTCGCGGATGCAGTCCTCGTGCATGCCGCCGCGGTTCTTCAATACCGAGATCGCCTTGCGGATGCGCCCTTCGGCTTCGAAAAACCGCAACAGCAACACGGCATCGGCGACGTAGGAAATATTGAGGTTGGTCGCCATGCTGCCGAGCAGCCCGCTTTGCGGATTGATCAGGAAGGTCACCAAGCCCTGCTGGCTGAGATAAGAGAGCAGCTCGTGCATCTGCAGGATCAGATGCTGCTCCTGCGGCATGGCCGCCAGGTAACCGTTCAGGCTGTCGATCACGATCATGCCCGCGCGGCGCTCCGCCACCTGCTGGCGCACCCGCCACGAGAACTCGCCCGGCGACAGCTCGGCCGGGTCGATCTGTTCGATCACCAGCAGTCCGTCCTCGATATGCTTGTCCAGATCCAGGTTGAACGCCTTGGCACGGGCCATCAGCGTGCCGATGCGCTCGTCGAATTCGTAAATGGTGCAACGCTCACCGCGGCGGCAGGCCGCGTCGATGTATTGCAGGGCGATCGTGGTCTTGCCCGTACCCGCCGGCCCGGTGACCAGCGTGCAGGTGCCGCGGAGCGGGCCGCCACCCAGCAAGCGGTCCAGCGCCGCCACGCCGCTGGGGGTCGGTTCGCCATTGAACGGGCTGTGGTGGGATGACGCGGTAAGGCGCGGCCAGATTTCCAGCCCGCCTTTGCGAATGGCCAGGTCGTGGTAGCCGGCGACGAAATCGACGCCACGCAGCTTCTGCACCTGCAACCGTCGCCGCGCCGCGCCGAAATCCAGGGTCAGCCGCTCCAACGTGATCACGCCATGGCAGAGGCTGTGCAGGTGCGCGTCCGCGCCTTTCTCGCCGCCGGTCATGTCGTCGACGAGGATGACGGTGGCGTTGCGTCTGCCAAAAAACTGCTTCAGCGCCAGCACCTGGCGGCGATAGCGCAAGGAGTCCTGGGCCAGCAGGCGCATTTCCGACAAGCTGTCGAAAACGATCCGCGACGGCTTCACACGCTCGACTTCCTGCTGGATCAGCCGGATCGTCTCACCCAGCTCCATCTCCCACGGGTGCAGGATCGACTGCTCGGTGCCGCCGCCCAGCACATCGGCGGCTGATTCCAGCTCGAACACGTCGAACGCCTTGATATCCCAACCGTGCGAAGCGGCCACCACGGCCAGTTCGTCATAGGTTTCCGACAGCGTGATGTAGAGCGCCCGCTCGCCGCGTCGCGCACCTTCGAGCAGAAACTGCAGCGACAGCGTGGTTTTGCCCGAGCCCGGCGCCCCTTCCAGCAGGTACAGCCGGTTCGCCGGCAATCCGCCGCCGAGGATCGCATCCAGGCCCGCATTTCCGGTGGAAACCAGGGGAGATGAAAGATTGGTCAAGATTAGCTCCGGGAAGGCGAGTTGACGCGGCTACGCCCTCGTCTGCCATAGGCTCCGCTATGCGTTCGCAGCCGAGGGCGACTGGCGCGGAAGCGTACTCAACCCTTTTGTGACGGTACGTGAAAACTTCCGGGGAGTGACCGCCTAGCGCAGCCGAAGGACCAACCACGACACCAATGCCAGCAGGTTGATGCCCAGCCGCGAGACCGACGGCCCGGCCACCGCAAGCACGAAACCCTGCGAGCCGACATGCCAGTCGATGCCCAGCCGCGGGGTCGCCTGCAAGGTGGCAAACACGTTGACGAAGGCACCACTGTGCAGCGCATAGCTGAACACCGGCGTGGCGATCAGCGGCAATTGCAGCAGTTGCGCCCAGCGTGAAAGCCGCACGCCCTGTTCGCTGCCCTCCACCAGCAGCACGCCGGCCACCAGCACGAAGGTGAACACGGCCAGGCCGATCAGCGCCAGCACGCTGTCATGGGAGCCGAGCGGCAGCAGGCGGTTCAACATCTTCACCGCGCCGTACAGGCCGCCAGCGATTTCGAAGATGCCGATCAGGCGGAACAGAAGAGTGCGCACGCTTGGGTCCTGTCCAGAAAAGACGACGAGCTTAGCCGATGCCGCAGCGGGCGGTTACGCGATCAACACGCCGCTGGGTTCCTCGACGATGAGGTGCGGCACGAAGCGGGCGGTGTCCCTGGTAATCAGCGAACTGTCCTCGCGGATACCGATGCCGCAAGCGCGATCGCCGACCACCCAGCTGCCGATCAGCGGGTAATGGCCGTCGAAGCGGGGCAGCGGATGGCAGGCCTGGCGGATGCTCGCGCCATGCAGGTAGGGACCGTCGGTACGCAGCTCGCGGCCGTCGTCCAGGTGCATTGCGATATTGGCGCCTTCGCGCGAGTGCAGCGGCTTGCGCACCCAGCCGCGCGGCAACGCGCCGCCGTTGTCGAACTCGGCCGGCAGCAGGTTGGGGTGGCCGCGGTGCGCGTCCCACAGCAGCGGCAGGATGCCCTTGTTGCTGAGCAGCGCCTTCCACGGCGGCTCGATCAGCTGCAGACCGGAACGCGGCAGGTGCTGGCCGAACGATTCGCGGAACATGTCTTCCAGCGGATACAGCTTGAACAGGCAACCGATCACGTTGTCGTCCAGATCGGTGAAACGGCCGTCATCGGAGACGCCGATGTCCTCGATCGCCAGCGCGCCGCATTCGATACCGGCCTGCAGCGCGCAGTCACGCAGGTAATCCACGGTGCCCTGGTCTTCCATCGAGTCGCGTACCGCGGCGAAATGGAACGGCCGCGCGATGTTGCGCGCGATGGTGCCGAACGCTTCCACCAGGGTTTCGTAGATCGAATTGAACTGGTCGCTGCCGGCGGGCAACTGGCCACGTGCCAGCTGGTCTTCCAGCCATTGCCACTGGAAGAACGCCGCCTCGAACAGCGAGGTCGGGGTGTCGTAATTCAGCTCGTAGAGCTTGGCCGGGCCGCTGCCGTCGTAGGCGAAATCCATGCGGCCGTACAGGTGCGGCTGGCGGTCGCGCCAGCTCTGCGCGATCCAGTCGCGGTACGGTTCGGGGATCGCCAGCTGCTGCATGTGTTCTTCGCTGCCGACAATGCGGTCGACCATGTCCAGCGCCATCGCGTGCAGCTCTTCGGTGGGCGCTTCGAGATCATCCTCGATCTCGCGCAGGCTGAACGCGTAATACGCGGACTCGTCCCAGTACGGCGCATCGTCGATGGTGTGGAAACCGAAGCCGCACGCGGCGGCCTTGTCGCGCCAATCGGGGCGCTCGGCCGTGGCGACGCGGCGCATCAGCCGCCGAAGCCGCGGCTGTGGCCGGAGGTGCCGAAGCCGGAGCGGCTGGTGGTGACGGCGCGGTTTGGCGTGGCGCTGATCGGCACCATCGCCGTGCGGCTGCTGCCGCGATACACGCTGCCGGTCGCGCCACCGGCGGCCGGGCGCTGCCAGCTGCCGCTGCTGTCGCGGAAGGCCGGGCCGCTGTTGAAACCGTTCATCGGTGCGCCGTTGCGCGACAGCATCTGCGACAGGAAGAAGCCGGTCATCAGTGGCCCGAAGAACGAATGCTGGGCGCCGTCGCTGCGTTCGGCGCACTTTTCCTTGCCGTAGCTGGCCTCGCACTCCTCGCGATTGGCGAAGCGCGGCGCGGTGGTGGCGGCTTGCTGCTCGGCCTTGGCATAGGCCTGCTGGCAGGTGTAGCTGTCGTTGGTCTGCGCCACGCAGGCCTCGACCGAGGTGTACAGGCCTTCGCGCGCCGGGCTTTCGCTGTCGCAGGCGGTCAACAACAAGGGGGCCGCGCTCATCAGCAACAGGGCGGCGGTCTTGGATCGCTTCATGGGGATGCTCGGGGAAAGTATCCGGTCAAGCATGCCTGCTCGCGCGCGTGGGGGAAAGCCCGGTTTTCGCGCGCGTGGCGCTTATTCCAGATCGTCGGCCAACTCGTGCAGGTCGGCCACGTGCTGCTCCCACCAGCGCGGCTCGGCGGCGAATGGGAAGGCGGTGGGGAAGGCGGGATCGTGCCAGCGCTCGGCGATCCAGCCGGCGTAGTGCAGCTGGCGCATGGCACGCAGCGCGGGGACCAGCGCCAGCTCGCCGGGATCGAAATCGCGGAATTGCTGGTAGCCCTCGAGCAGCGCCCCCATCGCCGCATCGTCGCCGGCCAGCATCCACAGATCCTGCACCGCCGGGCCGCTGCGCGCGTCGTCGAAATCGACGAAGTGCGGGCCGTTGTCGGTCCACAACACATTGCCTGGATGGCAATCGCCATGCAGGCGGATCTGCCGCACCGCGCCCACTGCCTCCTGTCGCTGCGCGATGGCGTTATCCAGCCGATGGGCGGCCGCGCGGTAGTTGCCTTGCAGCGACGCGGGCAACAATGTGGAGGTGAGTACGGCCTGCATCGGCTGCTGCACCATCGTGTCGCGATCGAGCCGGCTGCGATGGACGAACGGCTGGCGCGCGCCCACCACGTGCATGCGGGCGATCAGCCGCCCCAGCCATTGCAGCTGTTCGACCGATTCCAGTGACGGCGCCCGTCCGCCGCGCCGCGGTGTCAGCGCGTAGCGAAAGCCGTCGTGATGCAGCAGCGTTTTTCCGTTGAACGCCAGCGGCGCCACGACGGGTAGCTCGTCGTTCGCCAGCTCCTGCGCGAAAGTGTGCTCCTCCTCGATCGCCGCATCGCTCCAGCGACCGGGCCGGTAGAA
Source organism: Rhodanobacter ginsenosidimutans (assembly GCF_042655685.1). Classification (NCBI taxonomy): domain Bacteria; kingdom Pseudomonadati; phylum Pseudomonadota; class Gammaproteobacteria; order Lysobacterales; family Rhodanobacteraceae; genus Rhodanobacter; species Rhodanobacter ginsenosidimutans. Next base: position 538,774 of record NZ_JBHSMM010000001.1, read on the forward strand.
CTTGGCGATGACCGGCGTCGCCGGCGCGTCGCCCGTGGCTTCCAGCCCCACCTGCCACACGCGGTTCTCGTAGCTGTTCAACGCCAGCAACCGGCCATCGGGCCACAGGCCGCAGGCGCCGACGGCATCGAGCACCAGGTCGGGGCTCAGTCGCGCGTAGGGTGCTTGCGCGTTCATGGCGTGCCGCACCCCGAGAGGTTGGGTGGAGCGTGGTGGGGCGCGTTCAACGCGGCGCCACCACACGTGCCGGGATCACCGCCATGGTGATGCGCGAAATGCACACCAGCACGCCGTTGTCACCTTCGATGCGGATCTCCCACACCTGCGTGGTGCGGCCCAGGTGCAGCATGCGCGCGGTGCCGGTGACGGTGCCTTCGCGCACGCCGCGGACGTGGTTGGCGTTGATGTCCAGGCCGACCGCCACCTCCTTCTCCGGGTCCAGCGTCAGCATCGCCGCGGTGCTGCCCAGCGTCTCGGCCAGCACCACGGAGGCGCCGCCGTGCAGCAGTCCGTAGGGTTGGTGGGTTCGGTGGTCGACGGGCATGGTGCCCTGCAGCCAGTCGTCGCCGACGGCGGTAAAGCGGATGCCCAGGGTCTCCATCATGGTGGCCTTGCTCCAGCCGTTGATGCGGGCCAGATCGGTCGGCTGTTTCCAGATGCTCATCGTTGCTTCCTCTCGGTCGAAACCGTATTGTTGATCGCTGATATCGCCGCAGCAATGCGATACGTCACCTGTGTCGTTGTATTTACGCTGCCGCGTGCAGCGGATCATTCGGGGCTTGCCTTGTTTACCGTCACTCTCCAAGCGTCTGGCCGCCAGTTTCCCGTGGCCGTTGGTGAAACCGTATTGGGGGCGGCGCAACAAGCCGGAGTGGCCCTGCCCTATTCGTGCCGCGCCGGCGTGTGCGGCAGCTGCAAGGCGATCATGCTGGAAGGCAGTTGTGAATATCCCAGCAATCCGCCGCTGGCACTGAGTGCGGGCGAGCTGGCGCAGCACGCGATCCTGCCGTGCCAGGCGGTAGCCACCAGCGACATGTTGTTGCGCGCGCGCGAGGTCACCTCGGTCGAGGACATCGCCCGTCGCCAGCTCAGCGTGATGGTGGTGGAGAAATGGACGCTGGCGTCCGGCGTGATCGGCTTGCGCCTGGTGCCGGCCCCCGGCGAGCGCCGCCTGCTGCGGCTGCCTGGCCAGTATCTTGATGTGGTGCTGGACGATGGCCAGCATCGTCCGTTCTCGATCGCCAACGGTCCACAGGACGACGGCATGATCGAGCTGCACGTGCGCCACGTGAACGGCGGCGAGTTCACTTCCTGGGTGGACGGCAAGCTGCAGGTTGGCGACCGGCTGCGCATCGAAGGGCCGTTGGGTACGTTCGTGCCGCGCGAGGATTCGGAGCGGCCGATGATCTTCATGGCCGGCGGCACCGGTTTTGCGCCGGTCAAGGCCATCGTCGAACACTTCATCGGGCTGGGTTCGCGCCGCCCGATCGACGTGTACTGGGGCGCGCGCAGCGCGGCCGACCTGTACCTGCGACCGCTGGCCGAGCGCTGGGCGGCGAGCACGCAAAACGTGCGTTTCCACGCGGTGATTTCAGGGGCCGACGTGGGTGCCGGCGAGCGGCCCGGCCTGGTGCATGAGGCGGTGCTGGCCGATCACCCCGACCTGTCCGGCCACGATCTCTACATGAGCGGCCCGCCGCCCATGATCGACGCCGGCCACCAGCTTTTCGTCGAGGCGGGCCTGCCGGAAGATCGGCTGTACTACGACTCGTTCGATTACGCGCCCGAGGTGCTGGCGCGCATCATCACCGGTCGCGCGGGTTTCACCGGCTTCTGACCGGCGGCGCTGTTCGCCGCCATGCGGCGGTTATTTGTTGCCGCTTACTTGTTGCCTTTGGCCATCGGCAACTGCGCCGCCTGCCAGGCCAGCACGCCACCGGCGAGGATGTGGACCTTGCTGAAGCCGGCCTTCACCAGCCGCTGCGCCGCCTTCGGCGCGTTGCCGCGGCCGTCCTTGTCCATCAACACCACGGGCAGGTCGCGCGCGTTGGCGAGGTCTTTTTTCTCGGGGTCGAACTGGCTCATCGGCAGGTGCTTGGCGCCGGGCACGTGCCGCTTCTCGAAATCGTTGATCGCGGACAGGTCGATCATCAGCGGGCTTTCGCGGTTGATCAGCGCGGTCAGGCCGGCCGGGGTCAGCTCGCGCGTCTTGCTGAAAAGCATGCTGACCTGGATCACGATCAGCGCCAGCAGCAGGATCACGAACAGGGCCGACAAGGCCAGGTGGTTGCCGACAAATTCCGGCAGTTTGTGCAGTATTTCGTTCATCGTGTGTCCACAGGCGCGGCGACCGCGCGGGTTCGGGTGAACCGGCGATTATACGGGCAGCGTGGCGGCAGCGCCGCCGTGGTCAGGCTTATTCCTGGGTGACGTCCGGCAGGCCGCTGGTGAGCCACCAGCGCTTCGCTTCCGGGTCGTAGCGCCAGGTCTGGCGGTCGATCACGGTGCGCTCGGACTGCGTGTGGATGTTGATCAGGTGAAGTTGCACCACCTGCTGCACCTCGTTTTCCGCCACCACGCTCGGGCCGGCGCCCTCGTCGTAGTCGCTCACGCGCACCTGCTGGTAGCGCGCCATGTCCAGTGAGGTGGGCGGGTTTGTCTCCAGCACCTTGGGGTCGACGAATTTCAGCGCGCTCTGGAAATTGCCCCAGCGCAAGGTGGCGGCGTAGGTGTTGAGTGTGCTGGTCAGCGCGTCTTTGCGCTGGGCCGTGGCACAGCCGGCCAGCAAAACGACGGCGGCAACGACGATAAGAATGCGACGCATGGATGGCTCCCCCGGCAAGCGCGATACCCTGCATTCTGCCGCAAGACGTGCGTCGCTGCGCGCGGCTCTCAGTGCGTGCCGTCGGCGACGGCCGCCGACGCGTCGCGGCGTTTGGCCACGAAGCGCGCGATCAGGGTGGCGGCGGGCTTGCCGTTGTCGCCCGGAATCACGCAGCTGACCTCGATGCGTGCCTTGCCGCGGCTGTCCAGCGAACGGAAGAAGCTGGTCCAGCTGACATCGACCGGCAAGCGGGCCACGCTGGTGAAGTCGGCCCATACCGGGCTCAGGTAGCGCACCGTCGATTCGCCCACGAAAACGTCGCAATCATCGCCGCGCTGGCGCAGGGCCAACTCGACCAGGGCCCAGCCGCTGAGGGTCATCACGCTCACCAGGCTGCCACCGAACGCGCAGCCCTTGTCGTTGATGTTGGGTTGCAGCGGCGCGAACAGGGTGAGGCTGTCGGCGTCACAGCCGCCAAGCTGCAGATCCATGGCCTTGGCCAGCGGAATCGTCGAGCGCATGAACTGGATCAGCTGCCGGGCCAGCAACGGTGTATCGGGCAAGGTCACGTCGGTGGAATCCAAACCAAAGGAGCAAACCGCATAGTGTAGGGCGCCGCTACACTGGTCACCATGATTATCGGTGAATCGAATCACGCGCGCGCTGTTGCCGGCACGTCGCCAGCGGGGCCTTTGCGCGGCCGCACGGTGGTGATCACGCGCCCGGTGGGCAGTGGCGCGGGGCTAGCGCGCAAGGTGCGTGCGCTGGGCGGGCTGCCGCTGCTGCTGCCCGGGCTTGCCCTGCGCGAGGTGGCGGACAAAGCCGCGGCGCGCCGGGAATGGCAGGCCGCGTGCGCGGGTGAGGTGCTGATTTTCACCAGCCCGGCGGCGGTGCGCTACGCCGTGGCGCTGGCGCCGCCACGAACGGCCGCGTTGGTGCTGGCGGTGGGCCAGGGCACCGCCCGGGCATTGCGGCGCCACGGTTTCAACGACGTGCGTGCGCCGCAGCGGCAAGACAGCGAGGGCTTGCTGGCGCTGGCTGAACTGCGCGAGCTGGATGGCCGCGCCGTCGCGCTGATCAGTGCACCCGGCGGTCGCGGCATCTTGCGCACGACGCTGGCCGAGCGCGGCGCCGCCTTGCGCGAGGTGCATGTCTATCGGCGCGTGCCGGCGCGGCTGGACCGGCGCCATGTCGACGCCGTGCGGCGATTGCCGGCGTCGGCGTTGCTGCTGCTGTCCAGCGCCGAGAGCTGGCACAACCTTGCCACCGCGCTACCGCCGGACGCGTTGAGCCGCCTGTGCGCCACCACCGCGGTGGTGAGCAGCGAGCGGTTGGCAGGCATCGCGGCCGCAGCCGGCTTTGCGCGGATCAGGCAGGCCGCTTCGGCGATGGCGGATGACCTGCTGGCGGCGGCCATGGGCAAATGACTTGCCGCTGTCTTCACGCCGGGTCGCCAGGCTGACGGGTTAAGGTCGCTGGCGGTAGCCACGGCGCGCGGTGTGCTGCCGGGGCCGTCGATCCGCCACCCTTCCACGTCGAAAAAGCGCGCGGCGTTTCGCGTTTCATCCTCGCTCGCTTTCTCCCTTCCAGCCTCTTAGCATGCCGTTATGACCACTCCAGACGAACCGATTGCGCCCCGCGATTCCCGCCCCGACCCCGTGCCGGCACGTCCCGCCCGGACTCCCGCCGCCGCGCGCCCCGCGCGCCCCGGTGGCGGCATGCTGGCGCTGGCGATCCTGCTGGCGCTGGTCGCCATCGCCGTGGCCGCGTACGTGGGCTGGCGGCAGTGGCAACAGGAGCAGGGCAGCGACGCCAGCCGTCGCGGCGCCGTGGCGCTGACCCAGCGCATCGACGCGCTGGAGACCACCGTGGCCACCATCAGCGGCGAGCGCGGCAGCGTCGACCATCGCCTCAACGAGGCGGCGCAGGTCAACCAGTCACTGCGCGAAAGCCTGCTCAGCCAGGCCCAGCGCACGCGGCATCTGGAAGACGCGGTGGCGCAGCTGGCGGAAAAGAGCCTGTCCGGCCATGACGCCATGTTGCTGGACGAAACCGAATCGCTGCTGCGGATGGCCAGCGAGCGCTACACCCTGTTCCATGACGCGCAAGGCGCCGCCGCCGCGTACACGCTGGCCGACCAGACCCTGGCGGGCGTGGACGATGGCGCTTTCACCGGTCTGCGCCAGAGCATCGATGCCGAGCGCGACGCGCTGGCCAAGAGCCAGCCGGTCGATCTGACCAGCACGCTGCAGCAGCTGAATGACTTGCGCGGCACGTTCACCCAGTTGCCGCTGAAACCGCTGGATACCGCCGCCTCGGCGCCGGCGGCGGATGGCTGGGCGCGCATCGGTCGCGCGCTCGCCAGCGTGGTCAGCGTGCAGCGTGATAACGGTGCCCCGCTGGCCGTGGCCGACGCGCGCTTTGCGCGCGAGTTGACCGCGATCGACCTGGCCCAGGCGCAAGCCGCTTTGCTGGCCCATGACGGCAAGGCCTACGCCGAGGCGTTGCAGCGGGTGGACGCCAGCCTGTCCACCTGGTTCGACCCCGATGCCAGCGCCGTGCAGCAGGCGCGGGCCACCATCAAGAAGCTCATCGCCGCGCGACCTGCCGGCGACGAAGTGGTGTTGGGCGCGGCCCTGATCGAGTTGCACAACCTGCGCGCCGTGCATGCGTTGAATGCGGGCGGTAGTGGCCCCGCCCATGCGGCCAGCAACGCAGCACCGGTGCGCTCGGGCAGCGCCGCGGCGGGCGGAGCGCGGCGATGAAGCTCTGGCGCTGGATCCTGCTGCTGGTGGTCGTGGCCGCGCTGGCTGCCTTCGGCTGGCATTGGATTGCCGAAGACCCCGGCTACGTCCTGCTGCGCCTGCGCGGCTGGCGGGTGGAGACCACGGTGGTGGCGGCCGTGGTCATCCTGGTACTGGTATGGGCCTTGCTCAGCCTGGCGTGGCGGCTGCTGCGCTGGCCGTTCGGCGCGCTCTCGCGACGCCATCGGCGGCTCAGCCAGCAACGCCTGGGCGAAGGTCTCATCGCCCTTTTCGAAGGCCGCCATGGCGACGCCGAGCGCGATCTGAACCGCGCCTCGCGCCTGCCCAGCGTGCGCGGCCCGGCTCTGCTGGCGTCCGCCGAGGCCGCATCACGCCGCGGCGAACACGGTCGCGCGCTGGAAGCGCTCAACCAGGCGGCGCAGTCGGCGCCGCAGGCAGCACGCGTGTTGCGGGCCCGCGTATTGCGCCGCGAAGGCAAGTCGGCCGAGGCGCTGGCCCTGCTGGCACCCGAGGCGGACAAGGGCAGCCTGGCACCGGCCGGGTGGCGTGAACTGGCACTGGCCGCACTGGCCAGCGGTGACCTGCGCCGCGCCCGCGAGGCCCTGGCGCCGCTGCAGAAAAGCGCCGCACTGGGCACGCGCGGCTACGCCGCGCTGGAAATCCAGGTGCTGTCCGCCACCATCAACGCCGCCCCCGATGGCGCCACGCTCAATACGCTGTGGTCGCAGCTGCCCAAGGCGCAGCGTCGTGTACCCGCCATCATCGATGCGTATGCCCGCCGTGCCGCAAGCTTCGGCCTGACCCTGCCGGCCATGGACGAAGTGGAATCCGCGCTGCGCCGCGAATGGTCGCCACTGCTGATCGAAACCTACGGCGCGCTGGCCGGCGAGGACATCGAGGCGCGCCTGCATCGCGCCGAAAGCTGGCTGGACGCACACCCGAACGACGCGAACCTGCTGCTCACCCTGGGCCGCATGTGCGTACGCCTGAAGCTGTGGGGCAAGGCCCATCAATACCTGAACCGGTCGCTGGCGCTCGCCCCCAGCGGTGCCGCCTGGGAAGCCTCCGGCGACGCCTTCGCAGGGCAGGGCGACTTCACCCATGCACAGCGCTGCTATCGCAACGCGCTGGCCGCAACCCGGGGCGAAACCGTTGCACCGCTGGCAGCGGCCGCCAACCCGGCCTACCCCGACACCCACCCGACGGCGGTGGAAGAACGCGACGTGCATGGCGTGCCGCGTTTGCGGGAGTGATCTGCAGGAGCGGCCTGTGGGAGCGACTTCAGTCGCGATGCTTTTGCTCTGAAGCTTCCGAGCCAGGAGCATCGCGACTGAAGTCGCTCCCACAAGAACAAGAAGCCGGCGCCACTTCAGCCGTTTTACAGCGGCGTGAGGTTGGCGTACGCCGCCACCAGCCACTTGCTGCCCGCGCCTTCGAAATTCACCTGCAATCGGGTGTGCGCGCCGCTGCCTTCGGCACTGATCACCACGCCTTCGCCGAAGCTGGGGTGGCTCACGCGCTGGCCCAGTTTTACCGGCAGGGATTCTTCCAGCGACGAGGACACCTCGCTGGGGCGGCCGGCGAACATCGGCCGCGTCACGTGCACGCGTGGGCGGACTTCGTCGATCAGTTCGGCCGGCATTTCGCCCAGGAAACGCGACGGGCGGGCCAGCATTTCGGTGCCGTGCATGCGCCGTGATTCGGCGTGGCTGACGATGAGTTTTTCGCGGGCGCGGGTGATGCCCACGTAGGCCAGGCGGCGTTCTTCCTCCAGCCGGCCTTCGTCGTCCACCGAGCGCTGGCTGGGAAACAGGCCTTCTTCCATGCCGACCAGGAACACCACGGGGAATTCCAGGCCCTTGGCCGAATGCAGCGTCATCAACTGCACGCAGTCGTCGCCGGCTTCACTCTGGTGTTCGCCGGCTTCCAGCGTGGCGTGCGCCAGGAACGCGGAAAGCTCGCTGAGCCCCAGTTCGTTGTCTTCGTCGGTGCGCTCGAAGCGGCTGGCCACGTTGACCAGTTCGTCGAGGTTCTCGACGCGGGCTTCGCCGTTGCCGCGGCTGTCTTTTTCGTAGAAGTCGCGCAGGCCGCTGTGGATGATGGCGTGGTCGATCTGCTCGGCGAGGGTAAGGACGGGAATCAGGAATGGGGAATCGGGAATGGGAGGATCAACAGCGGGAAGCGTGGTATCTGTTTTATCGATTCCCGATTCCCCATTCCCGATTCCCGTGAAGCTGCGCGCCATTTCATCGATCAGGCCAAGAAACGCCTTCACTGCATTCTTCGCTCGCCCCGCCAGTTCGCCGCCGCTGCTCAATTCACCCAACGCGGCTTCCCACATCGAGACATCCTCGCGACGGGCACGGCGACGCAGCGCATCCAGCGTGCGATCGCCGATGCCGCGGGTGGGTGTGTTCACTGCGCGCTCGAACGCGGCGTCGTCATGGCGATTGGCGGTGAGGCGCAGGTAGGCCAGCGCGTCCTTGACCTCGGCGCGGTCGAAGAAGCGTTGGCCCCCATAAACGCGGTAGGCGATGTTGCGCTGGACCAGTTGCTCCTCGAAGTTGCGCGACTGCGCGTTGGAGCGGTACAGGATCGCGCAGTCCTTCGCGTCGCCATGCTCGGCGATGAACTCGCGGATGCGTTCGATCACGAAACGCGCTTCGTCCTGCTCGTTGTAGGCCGCGTACAACGCGATGCGTTCGCCCTCGTCGCCGGCCGTCCACAACTGCTTGCCCAGGCGGCTGCCGTTGCGCTGGATCACGCTGTTGGCGGCTTTCAGGATGGTGGAAGTGGAGCGGTAGTTCTGCTCCAGCTTGATGGTGCGCGCACCGGGAAAGTCGCGCAGGAATTGCTGCACGTTTTCCACCTTGGCGCCACGCCAGCCGTAGATCGCCTGGTCGTCGTCGCCGACCACGAACACCTGGCCGGTGGCGCCCGCCAGCACGCGAATCCATGCGTATTGCAGCGTGTTGGTGTCCTGGAATTCGTCCACCAGCAAGTAGCGCCAGCGTTGCTGGTAATGCTCCAGTACGGCGGGATTCTTCAGCCACAGTTCGTGCGCGCGCAGCAGCAGTTCGGCGAAATCGACCAGCCCGGCGCGGCGGCAGGCGTCTTCGTAGGCCTGGTAGATCTGCACGAAGGTGCGGGTGACGGGGTGGTCGCGGTGTTCGATGCCGTCCGGGCGCTTGCCCTCGTCTTTCCAGTTGTTGATCTGCCAGCTGGCCTGGCGTGCGGGGAACTTGGCGTCATCCAGGCCCAGGCCGGCGATCACCCGCTTGATCAGACGCAGCTGGTCGTCGGCGTCGAGGATCTGGAACGTGTCGGGCAGCCCGGCTTCGCGCCAGTGCCGGCGCAGCAGGCGGTGGGCGATGCCGTGGAAGGTGCCCACGGTGAGCCCCTGCGTGCCGCCGGGGATCAACGCACCCAGTCGCGCGCGCATTTCGCCGGCGGCCTTGTTGGTGAAGGTGACGGCCAGGATCGCCCATGGCGGCACCCGCTCGGCCTGGGTCAGCCAGCCGATGCGGTGGGTCAATACGCGGGTCTTGCCGGAACCGGCGCCGGCCAGCACCAGGTAGTGACCGGGCGGGGCGCAGACGGCTTCGCGCTGCGCATCGTTGAGCGGGTCGATCAGGTACGAAACATCCATCACGCCATTGTAAGGGCGCGCTGTGCCACAAACGAAAAACCGCCGCAAAAGCGGCGGTTTTTCGTGCGGTCGCTGAGAGGTTGTGTTTTTTCAACCTCTCAGCCCCGGCCACAGATCAGCGTTTCTTGTTGGCGATGCCGCCCACCAGCAACAGGCCGCCGACCACAATGCCGGCGATGCCCACCCATTGCGGCACGGCACGGTCGTGGGTGGCTTCGATCTTGGCCGGCCCAAGCTGCGCCACCGTGTCGGTGTCCTTGTAGCTGGCATTGCCCACGCTTACCCAGATGCCGGCAATCAGCAGAATGACGCCGGCGATGATCAATCCCATACGCATGTATACGTCCCCTCTGTGGATGTGCAGAGGAGTATGCCGGCCGAGGGTGTGCAGGAAAGGTGGAGATGCGCCACAAAAAAGGCCCCGAAGGCCAGGGGGGACCTTCGGGGCCGGGGGAAGGCGAGGCCCAGGGGAGAGGCTCGCATTCCGGTCGGGTGGTTCAGGGAGGTGAGCCAACCGTGGATGCCATTGCGTGCATCCGATGGATTGGAACGCGCCGGGCCCACAAAGTTGCACGATGGCCGAAAGAATTCAGAGCCGATTCATGCTTACGGAACGTTAACCTGCAAGCCGTTGTGCGCCATGGGAATCGCTCTCCCCATCAATGCGCCTCGTCCCAATTCGCGCCCACGCCCACGTCCACCAACAGCGGCACCTCCAGTTCCGCCGCGCCGGACATCCGCTCGATCACCGCGGCGCGCACGGTGTCCACGGCGTCGTCGCGCACTTCGAACACCAGTTCGTCGTGCACCTGCATCAGCATGTGCACGTCGTCGCGGTCGTCGATCCAACCGGCCATGGCGATCATCGCGCGCTTGATGATGTCGGCGGCGCTGCCCTGCATCGGCGCATTCACCGCGGCGCGTTCGGCGCCCTGGCGCAGGCCGTGATTGCGCGAGTTGAGGTTTTCCAGATACAGCCGACGGCCGAAGATGGTTTCCACGTAGCCATCGCGATGGGCCTTCTCGCGGGTGGCATCCATGTAGCCGCGCACGCCGGGATAGCGGGTGAAATAGCGGCCGATGTAATCGCTGGCCTCGCCGCGATCCACGCCCAGCGCGCGGGCCAGGCCGAACGCGCTCATACCGTACATCAGGCCGAAGTTGATCGCCTTGGCCGCGCGCCGCTGGTTGGTGGTCACCTCCTGCGGTGCCACGCCGAACACCTCCGCCGCGGTGGCGCGATGCACGTCGCCGCCTTCGCGGAAGGCGCGCAGCAGGCCTTCGTCGGCCGACAGGTGGGCCATGATGCGCAACTCCACCTGCGAGTAATCCGCCGCCATCACCTTCCAGCCGGGCGGCGCGATGAAGGCCTGGCGAATGCGTCGGCCCTCCTCGGTGCGTACCGGAATGTTCTGCAGGTTCGGGTCGGACGAGGAAATCCGCCCGGTCGCCACCGCACCCTGGTGGTAGCTGGTGTGCACGCGGCCGGTGCGCGGATTGACGATGCCGGACAGCTTGTCGGTATAGGTGGAACGCAGCTTGGCCAGGCCGCGGTATTCCAGGATCAGCCGCGGCAGCTCGTGCATGTCCGCGATCGCCTCCAGCGCCTCCTCGTTGGTCGATGGCTGGCCCTTCGGCGTTTTCAGTTTCGCCTGCAGGCCCAGCTTGTCGAACAGGATTGCCTGCAGCTGCTTGGGCGAATCGAGGTTGAACTCGCGCCCGGCCAGGCCGTGGCATTGCTGCTGCAATTCCAGCATGCGCTTGCCCAGTTGCTGGCTCTGCCGGCGCAGCTCGTCGCCGTCGATCAGCACGCCGCGCCGCTCCATCGCCGCCAACACCGGCACCAGCGGAATCTCGATGTCCTCGTACACGCTGCGCAGGCTGGGTTCCACCTGCAGCTTCGGCCACAGCGCGTGGTGCAGGCGCCAGGTGATGTCCGCGTCCTCGGCGGCGTAGCGGCAGGCGGTGTCCAGATCCACTTGCGAGAACGAGATCTGCTTCGCCCCCTTGCCGGCCACCTCTTCGTATTTGACGGTGTCGTAGCCCAGGTATTTCTTCGCCAGCGAATCCATGTCGTGGCGCGTGGCGGTGGCGTTCCAGATGTAGGACTCCAGCATGGAGTCGTACTTCAGCCCCTGCACCGTGACGCCGTAGTGCGACAGGATGTTGATGTCGTACTTCGCATGCTGGCCCAGCTTGGGCTTGGCCGGGTCTTCAAAAATAGGCTTCAGTGCGCGCACCACCGTGTCGCGATCGAGCTGCGCGGGTGCGCCGGGATAGTCGTGGGCCAGCGGGATATAGCAGGCCTTGCCCAGCTCCACCGAAAAACTGATGCCGACCATGTCGGCGCGCATCGCGTCGATGCTGGTGGTTTCGGTGTCGAACGCGATCAGCTCGGCGTCGTGCAGTCGCTGCAGCCAGATCGCGAACTGTTCGGGCGTGGTCACCAGTTCGTATTCGCCCGGCTGCGACAGCGAAGGGTCGGGCGCGTCGGAGGCAGCGGGCGTTTGGGCAGCGGCCGTGACCGCCACCACTTCGACCACCACGTTACTACCGCCGGCTTCCGCGTCCAGATCCTTCAGCGCCGCCTTGAAACCGTAGCGGGTGAACAGCGCGCGCAGGGTGTCGGTGTCGCGTTCGCGCAGGGTGAGGTCGGTGGGCGCCAGTGGCAGCGGCACGTCGGTCTTGATGGTGACCAGCTCGCGCGACAGCGGCAGCTGCGGCAGCGCGTCGCGCAGGTATTCGCCGATCTTGCCGCCGACCTTGTCGGCGTTGGCCATCACGCCATCCAGCGAGCCGTATTCGGCCAGCCATTTGGCGGCGGTCTTGGGGCCGCATTTGTTGACACCCGGCACGTTGTCCACGGTGTCGCCGGTAAGCGCCAGGAAATCGATGATGCGCTCGGGCGGCACGCCGAATTTCGCGGTGACGCCCTCGATGTCGAGCGTGGTATTGGTCATCGTGTTGACCAGCGTCACCTGCGATCCGACCAGTTGCGCCAGGTCCTTGTCGCCGGTGGAAATCTCCACCTCGATGCCTTGCGCCTGCGCTTGCAGCGCGATGGTGCCGATCACGTCGTCGGCCTCGACGCCGCTCTCGCACAGGATGGGGAAGCCCAGCGCGCCCACGATCGCCAGCATCGGCTGCACCTGGCTGCGCAGGTCGTCAGGCATCGACGGGCGGTTGGCCTTGTACTGGTCGTACAGCTCGTTGCGGAACGTGGGGCCGGGCGCGTCGCAGACAAACGCCAGGTAATCCGGCGCCTCGCGCAAGGTGGCGCGCAGCATGTTGACCACGCCGAACAGCGCGCCGGTAGGCTCGCCGAATTCGTTGGTCAATGGCGGCAACGCGTGGAACGCGCGGTACAGGTAGGACGAGCCGTCGATCAGGACAAGTTTGGGCATGACAGGGCAACCGTTGCTGGCGGCCGGCTTCGCGCTGGCCGTTGGCCGATCATTCTCGCACGCGTGGCCAGCTGCGCTTCACGGTTGGCGGGCATGGGCGCTGTTATTCTGCGGGCTCCGATCGAGGATACCGTCATGAAATCCGTTGTCCTGCTGGCCACCTCCAGCTTGCTGTTCGCCGCCAGCGCGTTCGCGCAGACACCGCCGACCAAGGCGCTGCCACCGCCGGGCATCAACGATCCGGGCGTGCACGCCACGGCTCCCGCCGCCACGCCCGCCAAAAAGCCGCTCGACCTGAAGCCGCACGCGGTGCCGTCAACGCAGGCGAACGTGGTTGCGGCGCCGGACACCAGCGATGCGCTGCCCGACGTCGCCGTGCGCAAGGAGGGCGACAACACCATCCAGGAATACCGCCGCAACGGCCAGCTCTACATGGTGGTGGTGACGCCGAAAACCGGCATTCCCCACACCTACACCGTCGACCCGCAGGGCCGGCTGGTGGATGAGCATGGCCAGAAGCCCACCCGCCCGGTGATGTACAAGGTGCTGGAGTGGGGCAAGAGCCCGCCGGCCACGGATGACTCGACCCCCGCCGACACCGGCCGCTGATCGTCCTGACCGCGTAAGCCCAGGAGCGACAACTGGAAGCGGAGACGCACCATGCCATTGCGTGAAAGCTGGTTGCTGTTTGCGTTGGGCTCGGCGTTGTTCGCGGCGCTGACTGCGTTGTTCGGCAAGCTCGGCGTGGTCGGTATCAACTCCAACCTCGCCACGTTCATCCGCACCGTGGTGATTCTTGTGGTCACCGCCGGCATTCTCAGCCTGCGCCACGAATGGGCCAGGCCTGCCGGCCTGCCGCTGCACAGCTGGCTGTTCCTGGTGTTGTCCGGCATCGCCACCGGCTTGTCGTGGTTGTGCTACTACCGCGCGCTTCAACTCGGCCCGGTGAGCAAGGTGGCGCTGATCGACAAGCTCAGCGTGGCGCTGGTGATCGTGTTGGGGCTGGTGTTCCTGGGCGAACGGCCAAGCTGGCCGCTGCTGATCGGTGGCGTGCTGATCGTGGCCGGCGCGATGGTGATCGCGCTGTTCTGAGCGCAGGTCAGCGCGGGTCGTCCAGTTCCGGGTAGTGGCGGAAAATGCCGTCCTTGTTGAACGCCAGGCGGCGCGGCGATGCCAGGTAGGCGGCAATCCGCGGCCGCTCCGTCACGCGCTGGCTCAACGCGCACAGCAGCGGCAGCTCGCGCTTCAATCGCTGCATCGCGCGGGGAAAGGCGTAGTCCAGGCCGCTCATCAACTGGAACAACGACAAGTCGACGTACGAGTGCTGGCGCAGCGCATGCCGGCCACCGTTGCGTTCCAGCACCTGCTCGAAATAGCCCAGGAATTTCGGCAGGCGGTTTTCGCGCAGGTCTTTGGCGCGGCGTCGTGCTTCGCTGCGCTGGTCCTCGTAATAGAGGCTGCTGGCTATCGGATGATGGCTGTCGTGGATCTCGGCCACGACGTCGGTGATGGTCAGCTGCAACTGGTGCGCGTACAGCCGACGCGAGTCCCCGTCGGGCACCAGCTTCAGCGGTGGCCCCAGGTATTGCAGGATTTCCGCCACCTGCGCGATCACCAGCCGGCCCGCTTTGAGGAACGGTGGCGCGAATGGCAGCGCGCCTTCGTGTTTGCCTTCGAGAAAGGGCGTCATGGCATCGTCGCCCTGGTCGCGGGCTACGTCGTCGTAATCGGCGCCGGCGTCTTCCAGTGCCAGCCGGATGAATTCACCGCGGCCCTGGATACCCGACCAGTAATACAACGCATAGCGCATGGCAGCCTCCCGTCTGGGGCACCAATGCTGTGACTAAAAGCTTCAACAGCGCGTGAGCGCAGTGCTTCCTGTGGGAGCGGCTTCAGCCGCGATGCTCCTGCTGCGGAACCCAAAGCAAAGGCATCGCGACTGAAGTCGCTCCTACAAAAGCCGCTCTGCTGGGGCTGTCATCAATGCCGGAAATGGCGCATGCCGGTGAACACCATCGCGATGTCGTGTTCGTCGGCGGCGGCGATCACCTCGCTGTCGCGCATCGAGCCGCCGGGCTGGATCACCGCGCTGATGCCGGCTGCCGCGGCGGCGTCGATGCCGTCGCGGAACGGGAAGAACGCATCGGACGCCATCACCGAACCGCGTACTTCCAGCTTCTCGTCGGCGGCCTTGATGCCGGCGATCTTCGCGCTGTAGACGCGGCTCATCTGGCCGGCGCCGACGCCGATGGTCTGGCGGTCGCGGGCGTAGACGATGGCGTTGGACTTGACGAACTTGGCCACCTTCCAGGCGAAGATCAGGTCGTCGATCTGTGCGGGCGTGGGCGCGCGCCGGGTCACCACCTTGAGGTCGCCCGCGCCGATCATGCCGGTGTCGGCGGTCTGGATCAGCAGGCCCGAGCCCACGCGCTTCACGTTCATGCCCGGATGCGGCGCACGCAGGTTGCCATCTGCCGGCGGCGGGATTTCCAGCACGCGCACGTTGCCCTTCTTCGCGAACGCCTTCAGCGCATCGTCGGCATAGCCCGGCGCCAGCACCACTTCGACGAATTGACGCTCCACGATGGCCTGCGCGGTGGCGCCGTCCAGCTCGCGGTTGAACGCGATGATGCCGCCGAACGCCGAGGTGGGATCGGTCTGGTAGGCCAGGTCGTAGGCCTTGCCGATGCCGTCCAGGCTCACTGCCACACCGCAGGGGTTGGCGTGTTTCACGATCACGCAGGCCGGCTTCACGAAGCTGCGCACACACTCCCACGCGGCGTCGGCATCGGCGATGTTGTTGAACGAAAGCTCCTTGCCCTGCAACTGGCGGAAGGTGGCCAGCGTGCCGGGTACGGGCGCCAGGTCGCGGTAGAACGCGGCCTGCTGGTGCGGGTTCTCGCCGTAGCGCAGGTCCATCACCTTTTCGTGGCGGCCGTTGGCCTGCGCCGGGAAGGTCGCGTGGCCGGCTACCGCGGTGTGTGCGTCGTCGAGCTGCAGACCCGAGAGGTAGTCGCTGATGGCGCCGCCGTAGTTGGCCACGCGGTTGAACGCGGCAACGGCCAGCTTGAAGCGGGTGGCGCGGCGCAGGCCGCCTTCGGCTTCGATCTCGGCCAGCGCGTCGGCGTACTGGTCGGGCGAGGTCAGCACGCCCACGTCGTTCCAGTTCTTGGCCGCCGAACGCAGCATCGCCGGGCCGCCGATGTCGATGTTCTCGATCGCGTCCTCCAGCGTGCAGTCGGGCTTGGCCACGGTGGCTTCGAACGGATAGAGGTTCAGCACCAGCAGGTCGATCGGCGCGATGCCCAGCTCGGCCATCACCGCGTCGTCGGTGCCGCGCCGGCCAAGCAGGCCGCCGTGCACTTTCGGGTGCAGCGTCTTGACGCGGCCATCCATGATCTCGGGGAAACCGGTAACGTCGCTGACGTCGGTGACCGCGATGCCGGCCTCACGCAATGCGCGTGCGCTGCCGCCGGTGGACAGCAGCTCCACGCCGCGCGCGCTCAATCGCCGGCCCAGGTCAATCAGGCCGTTCTTGTCGGAAACACTGAGCAGGGCGCGGCGGACGGGGACGAGATCGGGTGTGGGCATGACGTTTTCCAGCGGGGAAAACGTCACAGTATAGCCGTCTGAACGATTGCCCGGTTTTCAGCGAGGAAACGTGGCGCGGGGTGACGCGATCACAGCAGCCCGTAGATGGCCAGCTTCTTGCGCAGGGTGGCGCGGTTGATGCCCAGCGCGGTGGCGGCGCGGCTCTGGTTGCCTTCGTGGAACGCCATCACCTCGCGCAGCAGCGGCCCTTCGACTTCGCGCAGCACCATCGCGTGCAGGCCCTCGCTGCATTCGGCATCGCCGATGTCGGCGAGATAGCGGCGCACGGTGCGGCTGACGCACTCGCTCAACGCGCTTTGCGAAGTACTCTGCGACGGGGGCTGTTTTGCGGCCTCGGCAACAGGCAGTCTGACGGCGTTCACGAGCATTTCCTCTGGCATGCGAAGCGCGGCTGCATAGGCCGCTGGCTATAGTTCTTTCGACTCCGCCGATGGCGGCGCGCATGCAAGGCGATGTGCCGCATGCGGGAAGGGACCGAGTCTACCCGCGCGCGGCAGGAATTTTAAGTGCTGATGCGAGAGTTCGCGTTCGCCATGACGTGTGCAGTCATGTTCGTGCGGCAGGATGTCGCCTATTCAAAATCGAACGCGAACGCGACGGCACGTGTGCCCGGGTCTTCCACCTCGAACAACAAGGCTGTGCGGCTGCCCGGCGCCAGCCCGCGCTGCACGGCCTGCGGGTCATCGAGGTATTCGGCCGGTTGCAGGCGCCGCATCGCCACACGCTTGCCCTGTGCATCGGACAGCGTCAGCGCCACCACCGGATAGGGCTGGCTGAAGGGCGCGTCATTGCGCACGCCGAGGCTGATCACCAGCGCGCCCGGTACGCTGGGGTGGGTTTGCACGTTGCTGGCGAGCAGCCGCAATTGCCCGGGTGCGGCCACCAGTGGCAGCTGGCAATGCAAGGTGTTGCAGATCTGCTGCAGCATGGGCCCGCTTTGTGGATCGCGGATCAGGAAATCCCGCTTGGCCCAGGCCAGCTGGCTGCCCAGCAGCAAGGTCAGGAAGGTGCAGGCGAAGACCCATGGCCAGAACCGTTCGGTCGATTCGCGCCGGTTGCGCGCGAAGCGTGGCGCAAAGGCCTGCGGCCCGGATGCATCGGCTGTCGCGTTGCCGGCGGCATCGGCCACGACGACCGCGATCGGCTCCACCGGCGGGCGATACACCGCCAGCTCCAGCAGCGGCGGACGCATCAGCGGCGGGTGCAGCGGCAGTTCCCGGAATGGCTCCGGCGGCAGCTGGTCGGTGAGGTTGGCCAGCGCGTCGAAGGTGTCGCCGCAATGCCCGCACGACACCTGTCCGCCGGCGAGCGTCAGTGTCCCGACGTCCAGCGAAAACACGGTGAGGCAAGCGGGACACTGCGTATACATGGGCGCCTTCGTTCGGTGAGCCGCAAGCTTAGCGCAGCGGCCAGCGGCCAGCGGCCAGCGGTCAGCGGTCAGCGGGCCCGAGCCCGCATGCTCAGCGGCGCCGTCCGCTGATGCGCACCCAGCCCTCGCGGATGTCAACGCGCAACGCGTCGAACCATTCGTCGTAGCGCTGCAGCAGTTCATCCTGCTGGCCGTCGAGGATGCCGGAGATGGCGAACGGCGCGCCGGGTTTCGCGGCGGCGGCAAAGGTGGGCGCCAATGCGCCCAGCGGGCCGGCCAGGATATTGGCGACGAAGACGTCGGCCAGGTCGGCTTCCACGTCGTCGGGCAGGAACAGGGCGAGCCGGTCGGCCACGCCGTTGCGTTCCGCGTTGTCGCGCGACGCGGTCAGCGCCTGCGGATCGTTGTCCACGCCGACGGCGCTGGCGGCGCCCAGCTTCAGCGCCGCGATCGCCAGGATGCCCGAGCCGCAGCCGTAGTCGGTGAGGGTCTTGCCGGCCAGCTCCAGCCCGTCCAGCCATTCCAGGCACAAGGCGGTGGTGGGATGGGTGCCGCTGCCGAAGGCGAGGCCGGGGTCGAGCCGCACCACCACCAGGTCGTCGTCGGCCGGCGGCTCGATGTTCCAGGGGTAGATCCACAGCCGGCGCCCGAACGGCATCGGCTTGAACTGGTCCATCCAGGCGCGCTCCCAATCCTGGTCGGCGACCTCGGTGAAGCCGAGCTGGTCGGGTTCCAGCCAGGGCAGCAGTTCGCCCAGCGCGGCGCCCAGACCGCGGCGATCGGTGTGCTCGTCGAACAGCGCATCGAGCGTGATCGTGGGCCACAACGGCAACTCGCCCACGCCGGGCTCGAAGATCGCCTGTTCGTCAGGCGTCTCCGCATTGGCGTCGCGCAAGGTGACCGAGAGTGCACCCAGATCCTCCAGCGCCTCTTCCGCGCGGGGTTGCTGTTCGGTGCGCACGACGAGAGAGAGTTCGAGGAAAGGCATGGGAGTTTTCTGTGGCAGGTAGGAGCGCACCCTGTGCGCGATGCCTTTCGTCCGTAACGAAGAGCATCGCGCACAGGGTGCGCCCCTGCAGGTGGTCAGGCGCCGCTGGCGGCTTTCTCTTTCTGCTCAGCCATGCGCTTTTCGAGGTAATGGATGTTCTGGCCGCCGTGCTGGAATCCGACGTCGCTCATGATCCGCTGCTGCAGCGGGATGTTGCACTTCACGCCCTCGATCACCGTCTCGGCCAGCGCCAGCCGCATGCGGGCGATGGCGGTTTCGCGGTCGGGCCCGTGCACGATCAGCTTGCCGATCATCGAGTCGTAATTGGGCGGAATGCGGTAGCCGTCGTACAGGTGGGTGTCCACGCGCACGCCCGGGCCACCCGGCGCCTCGAAGCGCTTCACCGTGCCGGGGCTGGGCATGAAGGTGTCGGGGTCTTCGGCGTTGATGCGGCACTCGATCGCGTGGCCGCGGATCACGATGTCTTCCTGCCTGATCGACAGCTTCTCGCCGCCGGCGATCAGCAACTGCTCGCGCACCAGATCGACACCGGTAATCCACTCCGTCACCGGGTGCTCGACCTGGATGCGGGTGTTCATCTCGATGAAGTAGAACTTGCCGCCCTCGAACAGGAACTCGAACGTGCCGGCGCCGCGGTAGCCGATGCGGATGCAGGCATCGGTGCAGACCTTGCCGATCTCGGCGCGCAGCTCCGGCGTGATGCCCGGTGCGGGGGCCTCTTCGACCACCTTCTGGTGGCGGCGCTGCATTGAGCAGTCGCGCTCGCCCAGATGGATCGCATTGCCCTGACCGTCGGCCAGCACCTGGATTTCCACGTGGCGTGGATTTTCCAGGTACTTCTCCATGTACACCTGATCGTTGCCGAAGGCCGCCTTGGCCTCCTGCTTGGTCATCACGATGGAGTTGGCCAGGTGCGCCTCGGTGCGCACCACGCGCATGCCGCGACCGCCACCACCACCGGACGCCTTGATGATCACCGGATAGCCGATCTCGCGGGCGATGCGCAGGCTTTCCTCGACGTTGTCATCCAGCGGGCCACCAGAACCCGGCACGCAGGGCACGCCGGCCGCCTTCATGGCGCGGATCGCCTCGACCTTGTCGCCCATCAGGCGGATCACGTCGGCGGTCGGGCCGATGAAGATGAAGCCGGATTGCTCCACCTGCTCGGCAAAATCCGCCCGCTCGGACAGGAAGCCGTAGCCCGGATGGATCGCCTGGGCGTCGGTGATTTCCGCCGCCGCGATGATGCGGGGGATATTGAGGTAGCTGTCCGTCGACGGCCCCGGGCCGATGCAGATGCTTTCATCCGCCAAGCCTACGTGTTTCAAGTTGCGATCGACGGTGGAATGCACGGCCACGGTCTTGATGCCGAGGCTGTGGCAGGCGCGCAACACGCGCAGCGCAATTTCGCCGCGGTTGGCGATGACGACTTTTTCTAGCATGCCGGTGGCCCTCAGGCGATCACGAACATCGGTTCGTCGAACTCAACCGGTTGGCCATTCTCGATCAGGATTGCCTTGACCGTGCCGGAGACCTCGGCCTCGATCTGGTTGAACATCTTCATCGCCTCGATCACGCCCAGCGTGTCGCCGACCTTCACCTGCTGGCCGACCTTGACGAAGGCGGGTGTGCCCGGTGATGCGGAGGCGTAGAACGTGCCCACCATCGGCGCCTTCACCACGTTGCCGGCCGGCAGGGCGTTGGCGGCGGGGGCTTCGGCAACGACGGGCGCCGGTGCCGCGGCGGCAACCGGGGCCGGTGCGGCGGCCACGGCGACCGGGGCGGCGACGGGCGCGGTGCCCTTGGGGACGCGCGAGAGGCGTACCACTTCCTCGCCTTCCTTGATCTCCAGCTCGGCGAGGTTGGATTCCTCCAGCAAGTCGATCAGCTTCTTGATTTTGCGCAAATCCATCGGATCAGCCCTTCAGTTTCAGTGAATGCCACCGGTGGGTGGCTGGAAAAATGTTGACGGCCGGGTCAGGCGGTCGCGGCCGGCTGCAGGCGGTGAATCGCCGCCTCCAGCGCCAGGCGGTAGCTGTCGCCACCGAAGCCGCAGATCACGCCAATGGCCAGGTCCGACAAATACGAGTGGTGGCGGAACGGCTCGCGTGCATGCACGTTGGACAGGTGCACCTCGATGAACGGCACCGCCACCGCGGCCAGCGCGTCGCGCAGGGCGATGCTGGTGTGGGTGAACGCGGCGGGGTTGAACAGGATCAGCGCGGTGCCATCGTCGCGCGCCTGCTGGATGCGCCCCACCAGCTCATGCTCGGCGTTGGACTGGAACCAGACCAGCTCGTGGCCGGCCGCCTGCGCTTGCGCGGCGAGCTGGGTGTTGATGTCGACCAGGGTCAGGTGCCCGTAGATATGCGGCTCGCGCGAGCCCAGCAGATTGAGATTGGGCCCATGGAGAACCAGGATCTTTGCCACACGCCACCTGACTGCTTGCTCCGGACGCCCGGAATGCCGCGCAGTGTGCGCGTCGGCATCAAAGTTGTCCAGTTCGGCGCAGATCGGCGATGTTTGAAGAAGAAGTCCCGCTCCCGGCGACGTCGACGATACGCAATCGTACGTTTGGCCGCCTCAATCGGCCTGCGGCGCCAGCCATTGCTGCAGCTGGGCATCGTCCAGCGGGCCGGCATGCTGGGCCCGTACGCGGCCATCGGCGCCGATCAGCACACTGTAGGGCAACACGTCGCTGACGTCGCCAAACCGGTAGGCCGAGCTCGGGTGTGACAGCTGCCCCAGCACGATCGGGTAGCTCACCGGGTGGGCGGCCAGGAACGCGCGGACGGGCGCCGGCTGGTCCATCGCGACGCCGATCACGGTCACGCCGCCGGCGCCGTGGCGCTGCTGGGCGCGATCCAGTGCCGGCATTTCCTCACGGCAGGGCAGGCACCAGCTGGCCCAGAAATTCAGCACGACCGGGTGGCCGCGGTAGTCGGCCAGGTCGTGTGTCGTGCCGGAAAGGTCGGGCAACTTGAGCGCGGGCGCCGGTTGTCCGACCAGGGGCGTGGATGCTGGCGGCGCGTCGGCCTGACGTTGCCAGTAACCACCCACGCCGGCGACCAGCACCGCCATCCCCAGGATGATCCAGTTGCTGCGGCTGAAGATCATTTCGCCGCCTCCGTCAGTGCCTGCTCCACCATCGAGGAGGTCAGCACGGTGGAAAGCTGGCGGCCCGGCCCACCGTCGCTCGGAAACACCACATATAGCGGCACGCCGGGCGAGTTGTATTGCTGCAGGAAGGCACTGATCACCGGGTTGACGTCGGTCCAGTCGCCTTTCATGTAGACCGCGCCGGTGCGCTGCAGCAGCGCGCGGAAGGCGGCGGTGTTGAGTACGGTGTGTTCGTTCGCCTTGCAGGTGACGCACCAGTCGGCGGTCATGTCGACGAAAACCGGCGTGCCGGCAGCGCGCAGCGCGGCCAGCTTCTCGGGGCTGTACGCCACCACGCCTTCCTCAGCCACGGCGCCGGCCGCCACTGGCGGCACGTGGGCCAGCAGATAGAGCGGTGCCAGCGTGGCCAACGCCAGCGGCAGCACCCACGCGCGGCCGGCGATGCCGCGCGAACGGCTGCGCTCGAACCACCACAGCGTCATCGCCAGCAGCACCATTGCCACCAGCACCAGGCCCACCGCGTCCGCACCGCGCTGGTTGGCCAGCACCCACACCAGCCACGCGGCGGTGAGGTACATCGGAAACGCCAGCACCTGTTTCAGGGTTTCCATCCAGCGGCCCGGTCGCGGCAGCAGCCGGCCCAATGCGGGAACGAAGCCGATCGCCAGGAACGGCAACGCCAGGCCCACGCCCAGCGCCAGGAACACCCCCAGCGCCGACAGCATCGGTGCCGCGAACGCATAGGCCAGCGCGCCACCCATGAACGGCGCGGTGCAGGGGCTGGCCACCACCACGGCCAGCACGCCGGTGAAGAAATCGCCAGCCGGCCCCGAGCGCGACGCCAGCCCGGCGCCCGTATTGCCCAGCGAGGCGCCGAGCTGCACCACGCCGGACAGCGACAACCCCACCGCCAGCATCACGCAGGCCAGCACGCCCACCAGCAACGGCTGTTGCAATTGCGAACCCCAACCCAGCGAGTGGCCGGCGGCACGCAACGCCAGGATGCCCATGCCCAGCGCGGCGAAACTGCACAGCACGCCCGCCGTATAGAACAAGGCATGCCGCCGCGCCGCGGCCCGGCTCTCGCCGCTTTCCAGCACGCTGACCGCCTTGATCGACAGCACCGGCAACACGCAGGGCATCAGGTTCAGCACCAGACCGCCCAGCAACGCCAGCGCCAGCGCGGCAAACAGGCCGGTTCGAATCGGGGAGGAGGGCGTGGCGTCGACAGGTGCCGATGCGGCAGCCGTGGCGGCGCCGCCCAGATCGACCTTGACCGTGCGGGTCATCGGCGGATAGCAAAGCCCGCCGTCCTGGCAGCCCTGGAACGTGGCCTGCACACTCAGCTGCTTGCGGCCGGCCAGGTCGCCATCCACCGCCACCGGCACGTCGACCTGGTCGAAATAAACCACGACATTGCCGAACTGCGGATCGGCATGCGTGACGCCGTCAGGCCATTCGGGCGGCCGCAGGCGCAGGCCGTCGGCATCGGTCAGCTTCAGCGTGGTGCGATCGCGATACAGGTAATAGCCCTTGGGCATCGACCAGCGCAGCAGCAGGTGGCTGGGGTCCGGTGCCACGGCTTCAAAGCGGAACGCCTCATCCTCCGGCAGCGGTGCGGCGGCCATGCCCGCCGGCGCGCTGGCGCCGCGACTGCCCAGCCCGGTCAATGCCGCGCCCAGGCTTTGCCCGGCCGGCGGGGACGCGACCGCATTGGCTGGCAGCGGCAGGTCGAGGTGTTCGGTGTGGGGCGGATAACAGATCTTCGGATCGACCTCGTGGCAGCCCTGGTACTGCACATCCAGCTTCAGGCGGGTGGTGCCGGCGGCCACGGTGTAGGGCACCGTGGCATCCACGCCGTGGTGGTAGGTTTCCACGTCGCCGAGGTATTCGTCGTGATGCTTTTCACCGTCGGGTAGCTGTGCCGTGCCCAGGGTGACGCCGGGGCCGGCGCTGAATTTCATGCGGCCGCGGTAGAGGTAATAGTCCGGCGCGATGGTCCAGTGCAGCTTCAGCACGCCGGGAGTCGAGACGTCGGCGCTGAGCTGGTAGGCCTCGGTCACCGGCAGCAGGTTGTCCTCCTGCGCCCAGGTGGGCAGCGCGGCGAACAGCAGGCCCAGCAACAGCATCAACTGGACCGGCAGGCGGTGGAAACGGGGGAAATGCAGCGCTTGCATTACAACTCCGGCGGGTGACGCGGGCAGACAACAGGTAAAGGCGGGCTATGGATGGCGGCGTGTCCGCAACGGTTCCGCAGCGTCGTCGTCGATACGCTCTCTTGCACATTATGGATCAGTGGCGGGGATCGAGCCGCGTCGTGCGGCGTTATGCGCGCCCGGCCGCTGGTGTCCTCATCATCCCGCGCTTTGTTCGCGCACCCAGTCGAGGTAGGCACGGTGGCCCTGCGCCACGGGTACACCCACCAGCTCCGGCAGCTCGTACGGGTGCAGCGTCAGCAGCCGCGTCTTCATCGCCTCGAAGCGGGCGGCGGTGGTCTTGATCAGCAGGAGATGCTCGTCATCGGTGGTGACCGCGCCCTGCCAGCGGTAGGTGGAGGTGACCCCAGGCAGGCAGCTGACGCAGGCGGCCAGTTTCTCGTCCACCAGCGTCGCGGCGATGGCCTTGGCACTGGCCGCGTCGGGACAACTGCAATAGCAAAGCAGCACGGCATCGGCGGGTGGTGGGGTGGCGACCATCATGCCAGCGTAACCGGAAAACGCGATGCTGCCGTCGCCGCCAGGTCATTTGCCCCGGTGCCCTTGAAAGCGTCGCCCATTCACCCAATTAGCTGTCGGGTCACCCGATCAAACCGCTTGCAGTGGCATGCTGTATCGCTAAAATTGGCACTCATATACCCCGAGTGCTAACAAGACCGAGGATCGGGTCTTCGAAGCCTTGTTCCACCTCAACCGTTTGGAGTCATCCATGAGCACACTGCGTCCGTTGCACGACCGCGTCATCGTCAAGCGCCTGGAAGAGGAGCGCGTCTCCGCCGGCGGCATCGTCATCCCCGACAGCGCCACCGAAAAGCCCACCCGCGGCAAGGTCGTCGCGGCCGGTACCGGCCTGATCATGGCCGACGGCAAGGTGCGCCCGATGTCGCTGAAGGCTGGCGACACCGTGCTGTTCGGCAAGTACGCCGGCCAGGAAATCAAGATCGATGGTGAGGATCTGGTGTTCCTGAAGGAAGACGACATTGTGGCGGTGATCGAGGGCTGAGAGCCGGGATTCGGCAGTCGGGATTCGGGATTCGTCGGCGCTTCGCGCCGCGGCCCGTAGCCGACTCCGCCCCCATTCTTGCCGTAACCGCTTTTCCGAATCCCAAATCCCGAATTACGAATCCCGGAGTCAACGAAAATGGCAGCTAAAGAAGTCCGATTTGGCGAAGATGCCCGCGCCCGCATGCTGAAAGGCGTCAACACCCTGGCCAATGCGGTCAAGGTGACCCTCGGTCCCAAGGGCCGCAATGTGGTGCTCGAGAAGAGCTTCGGCGCCCCCACGATCACCAAGGACGGCGTGTCCGTCGCCAAGGAGATCGAGCTGGCCGACAAGTACGAGAACCTGGGCGCGCAGATCGTCAAGGAAGCCGCTTCCAAGACCTCCGACGTGGCCGGTGACGGCACCACCACCGCCACCGTGCTGGCGCAGGCGTTCATCCAGGAAGGCCTGAAGGCGGTTGCCGCCGGCATGAACCCGATGGATCTGAAGCGCGGCATCGACAAGGCCGTCTCGGCCGCCGTGGGCGAGCTGAAGAAGCTGTCCAACCCGACCGCGAACGACAAGGAAATCGCCCAGGTCGGCACGATCTCGGCCAACTCCGACACCAACATCGGCGACATCATCGCCACCGCGATGAAGAAGGTCGGCAAGGAAGGCGTGATCACGGTCGAGGAAGGCTCGGGCCTGGACAATGAGCTCGACGTGGTCGAGGGCATGCAGTTCGATCGCGGCTACCTGTCGCCGTACTTCATCAACAACCAGCAGAGCCAGCAGGTCGAGCTGGATGACCCGTACATCCTCATCCACGACAAGAAAGTGTCGAACGTGCGTGACCTGCTGCCGGTGCTGGAAGCCGTCGCCAAGGCCGGCAAGCCGCTGCTGATCGTGGCCGAGGAAGTGGAAGGCGAGGCGCTGGCCACCCTGGTGGTCAACACCATCCGCGGCATCGTCAAGGTCGCCGCCGTCAAGGCGCCGGGCTTCGGTGATCGTCGCAAGGCCATCCTGGAAGACATCGCCATCCTCACCAACGGCCAGGTCGTGTCCGAGGAAGTGGGCCTGTCGCTGGAGAAGACCACGGTCGCCGACCTGGGTCGCGCCAAGCGCATCGTCATCACCAAGGAAAACACCACGATCATCGACGGCGCGGGCGAGGCGGAGAAGATCCAGTCGCGCATCGGCCAGATCAAGGCGCAGATCGAGGAGACCTCCTCCGACTACGACCGCGAGAAGCTGCAGGAGCGCGTGGCCAAGCTGGCCGGCGGTGTTGCCGTGATCAAGGTCGGTGCCGGCACCGAGATCGAGATGAAGGAAAAGAAGGCCCGCGTCGAAGACGCCCTGCACGCCACGCGCGCAGCCGTCGAAGAAGGCGTGGTCCCCGGCGGTGGCGTGGCGCTGATCCGCGCGCTGAAGGCCGTCGAAGGCCTGAAGGGCGACAACACCGATCAGGACCTGGGCATCGCGATCACCCGCCGCGCGCTGGAAGCGCCGCTGCGCGCGATCGTCGCCAACGCTGGCGAAGAGTCGTCCGTGGTGCTGAACAAGGTCAAGGAAGGCAAGGGCAACTTCGGCTACAACGCCGCCACCGGTGAATACGGCGACATGATCGAGTTCGGCATCCTGGACCCGACCAAGGTCACCCGCTCGGCCCTGCAGCACGCCGCGTCGGTTGCCGGTCTGGCGATCACCACCGAGGCGATCGTTGCCGAAGCGCCGAAGAAGGAAGAAGCCCACAACCACGGCGGCGACGCCGGCGGCATGGGTGGTATGGGCGGCATGGGTGGCATGGGCTTCTAAGTCTCGCTCCACCAGCTGCATCCACGAAAAACCCCGCTTCGGCGGGGTTTTTCTTTGCTTGTGGTGTGGCCTGGCGTCGCCCCGCTGCGTGCCTTCTTGCCTTCTTGTAGGAGCGACTTCAGTCGCGATGCTTTTCATCAAGCCACAAGAGCATCACGGCTGAAGCCGCTCCCACAAGGGTGCCCTGGACGCGCTACGCCTTTTCAGCCAACTCGCCGCGCAGTTGCCGGGCACAGCCGACCATGCCGCGCAGGGCCGCTTCAACCTCCGGCCAGCCGCGGGTTTTCAGGCCGCAGTCGGGGTTGACCCAGAGCTGGTCCACGCTCAGCACGTCCAGCGCCTTGCGCAGCAATTCCAGCATTTCGGCCGGGTCGGGCACGCGTGGCGAATGGATGTCGTAGACGCCGGGGCCGATGCCGTTGGGGTAGCGGAACCGCACGAACGCGTCGAGCAGCTCCATCCGCGAGCGGCTGGTCTCGATCGAGATCACGTCGGCATCCATCGCCGCCACCGCCTCGATGATGTCGTTGAACTCCGAGTAGCACATGTGGGTGTGGATCTGGGTGGTATCGCGCACGCCACCGGCGGTGATGCGGAAGCACTCCACAGCCCACGCCAGGTAATGCGGCCATTCCGCGCGACGCAGTGGCAGGCCTTCGCGCAAGGCCGGCTCGTCGATCTGGATCAGCTGGATGCCGGCCGCTTCGAGGTCGTGCACCTCGTCGCGCAGCGCCAGCGCGATCTGCCGGCAGACGGTTTCGCGCGGCAGGTCGTCGCGCACGAACGACCATTGCAGCATCGTCACCGGCCCGGTCAGCATGCCCTTCATCGGTTTGCTGGTCAGCGATTGCGCATAGCTGGACCAGGCCACCGTCATCGGCGCCGGCCGCACGATGTCGCCCCAGATCACCGGCGGCTTCACGCAGCGCGAGCCGTAGCTCTGCACCCAGCCCAGCTTGGTGAACAGATAGCCATCCATTTGCTCGCCGAAATACTCGACCATGTCGTTGCGCTCGGGCTCGCCGTGAACCAGCACGTCCAGTCCGATGGCTTCCTGGAAGCGCACCACCCGGGCGATTTCCGACTTCAGCAGATCGTCGTAGGCGACGTCGCTGAGCTTGCCGCCGCGGTGGGCGGCGCGGGCCTTGCGCAGGTCGTCGGTCTGCGGGAACGAGCCGATCGTGGTGGTCGGCAGCGGTGGCAGGTTCAGCGTCTCGGCCTGGGCGGCGTGGCGGGTGGCGTAGGACGAACGACGCAGCGCGATCTGCGGGCTGAGGGTACGCAGCCGTGCTCGCACGCCGGCATCCACCACGCCTGCCGATTGCGCCTGGGCATCCAGCAATGCCTGCTGCGCGGCGAGTGCGGCCGTGGCCTCGGCCTGTCCGGCCAGGGCGTCGGCGTAGGTGCGCAGCTCCTCCAGCTTCTGCCGCGCGAAGGCCATGGAGGCACGCCGTGCCGGATCGAGCGCAGTTTCCGCCTCCAGATCGATCGGCACATGTTGCAGGGAACACGACGGCGCCAGCCACAGCCGCTCGTCACCGATCCGCGACTGCGCCTTGCGCAAGAGTGTCAGCACCTTGTCCGGCCGGCTGCGCCAGATATTGCGGCCGTCGATGACGCCGGCACTGAGCACCTGTGTCGGTGACAGCGCATCCAGCACGGCGTCGAGTTGGCCCGGCGCGCGCACCAGGTCGACATGCAAGCCGTCGACGGGCAGCGAGGCGGCCACCGGCAGGTTGTCGCCCAGCGCCCCGAAATAGCTAGCCAGCAGAATTTTGGGGCCGCCCGCTGTGGCCAGTGCGGCGTACGCGCGACGGTAGGCAGCCCGTGCCTCCTCATCAAGATCCAGCACCAGGCACGGTTCATCCAGTTGTACCCATGTCGCGCCCGCGGCGGTCAGCTTGCCGAGCAGCTCGACGTAAGCCGGCAGCAACGCGTCGAGCAGCGCCAGCCGGTCACTGCCGTCGACCGCCTTGGCCAGCAGCAGGAACGAGACCGGCCCCAGCAGCACCGGGCGCGCCTGATGCCCCAGCGCCCGCGCTTCCAGGAATTCGGCCACGGGTTTGTCGCCGGCCAGGCGGAACTGCTGGCCGGCCTGCAGCTCCGGCACGAGGTAGTGGTAGTTCGTATCGAACCATTTGGTCATTTCCAGCGCGTGCAGGTCATGGCCGTTGCGCTTGTGGCCGCGCGCCATGGCGAAATAGCCGTCCAGATGGCCAGACGCGAACACCGGACGATAGCGGTCCGGGATTGCGTCGAACAACACCGCCGTGTCCAGCACATGGTCGTAGAGGCTGAAATCGTTGCAGGGAACGACGTCGACACCGGCGTTGGACGCCAGTTGCCAATGACGCTGGCGCAACTCGCGGGCGGTGTCTTGCAGGGCGTCGGCGGTGATTTCGCCGCGCCAGTGGGATTCCAGCGCGCGCTTGAGCTCGCGTTTCAAGCCGATGCGCGGAAAGCCGGAGTAGGTGACCTGTGACATGTAGTGATTCCTCTTGCAGACAGTGAGCAAAGAGGAACGAAGGAGTGGGGCAATGTCCGCCGCCCCGCGACCTTCGCCCCCGCGGGCGATCGAGCCGGGCGCCGTGATGGCGCGCCCGGACCAAGTCGGGCGGAAGCGCGAACGCTTCCGGCTGGAGCAGGTATTCGGGCTCGTGGACGCGTCTCAGAACGTCGCGTCCACCTACCGTTGCGGGGCAGCTCCGGCTTCAGGACCGGGATTCCCTGCCATATATCTTTCTATTCGAATAGAGAGATATCTGAACCAGCGAGCGCAGGATAGAGGTGCGGAAGGGGCGAATCAATGATCCATGTCAATTCCGTCCGGGCCGTTGCCCGTTACTCGTCGCCCACCGCCACGACCATGCTCGTTGGTTATAAGCACATGGAAACCGATCCTTTGTGATGCGGCGATCCGCAGGATAAGGTGGACGGACGTCTAGCCGTCTATTAGTAAAGGTAAGTCCATGAGCCGCATTGCCATCCAGACCATCGAGAGCGCCCCGGAAGAAGCCGGCCCGCGCCTTGCCGCCGCCAAGAAAAACAGCGGTTTCGTGCCCAATCTTCTGGGTGTGCTGGCCAATGCGCCCACCGCGATCGAGACCTACCAGACCGTCAGCGCCATCAATGCACGCAACAGCCTGTCCGACACCGAGCGCGAGGTGATCCAGATCACCGCCGCTGCCCGCAACGGTTGCGGCTTCTGCGTCGCCGGCCACACCGCCATCGCGCGCAAGAAGCTGCAGATGCCCGAGCCCCTGTTGGAGGCCCTGCGCGCCAAGCAGGCGCTGGATGACCCGAAGCTCAACGCGCTGGCCTTGTTCACGCTGGCCGTGATCGAGGAGCGTGGCCAGGTGTCCGACGACGAACTGCAGGCGTTCCTTGCCGCCGGCTACAACCAGGGCCAGGCGCTGGAAGTGGTGCTGGGCGTGAGCCTGGCCACGCTGTGCAACTACGCCAACAACCTGGCGAAGACCCCGATCAACCCCGAATTGCAACCGTACGCCTGAGTCATCAGCGGAGGGAACGGCATGAGCCCGTCCGAAAACCACAACCCGTCGTTGCAGGCGATCGCCACGCTGGTCGACGCGTCGCTGTCGCGGCTGGCCGACAGCATCGATCGCGAAGGCTTCTATCCGGTCGACTTCATGCGTGAGCTGGGCAAGCTGGGCGGTTTCGGCGCGACCGGCACGGATGCGTATGCGCTCGACCTCCCGCGGCAGATCGCCATCACCACGCAGGTGGGCCGCGTCTGCGGTTCCACCGCGTTCCTGGTGTGGTGCCAGTCCACCTGCGCCTGGTACCTGCAACATGCGCCTTCGGCCGCGGTGCGGCAGCGCTATCTGGACAAGGTCGCCAGCGGCTCGCTGCTGGCGGGTACCGGCATGTCCAATGCGGTGAAGCATCTGGCCGGGATCGAGAAGATCCGTCTCGACGCGCGTCGCGATGGCAACGGTTATGTGGTCAACGGCGTGCTGCCGTGGGTGTCCAACGCGGGTGCCGACAACCTGGTGATCGTGGCCGCGGCGGTCGAAGGCGGCGGTTACCTGATGTTTGCCGTGGAAGGCCGTGCGCAAGGGCTGGAGCTGCACCCGTGCCCCGATTTCTCGGGCATGGAAGGCACCAGCACGCTCAACCTGCGTTTCAAGAACGTGGCAGTGGGCGCCGACAGCGTGCTGGCGCATCCGGAACAGTTCGAGGCCTTCATGGCGCGGATCAAGGCCGGCTTCGTGCTGGGTCAGGCAGGCATGGGCTTCGGCGTGGTCGAGGGCTGTTTGAAAACGCTGCGCGAAAGCAACGTCACCCATGCGCACGTGAATGCTCTGCTGGACGACCAGGAAGCCGATCTGCAGGCCGAGTTGGTGGCGCTGCAGACGCAAGCCGATGCGTTGTCGCGCCAGGCGCAGGCCGGTGCAGTCGCTATCCTGCCGGTGCTGAAGCTGCGCGCAGCCGCGTCGGAGCTGGCCTTGCGTGCGGCCAACTCGGCGGTGCTGCATGCGGGTGCGCGTGGTTACCTGATGCGCCACCCAGCCCAGCGCCAGCTGCGCGAGGCAGTTTTCGTGGCCATCGTGACGCCGGCGCTGAAGCATCTGCGCAAGGAAATCCGCGACCTCGAGCAGCGGCAACAGCAAGCCGAGGCCGCGTAATGGCGAAGTGGATGTGCGGGCCATGCGGCTTCGTGTACGACGAGGCGGAAGGCATGCCCGAGGACGGTATCGCGCCGGGTACGCCGTTCGAATCGATTCCCGATGACTGGAGTTGCCCGGACTGCGGCGTGAGCAAGGACGATTTCTTCCTGGTACCGAATTGAGTGCAAGCATGAGCAAGCCCACCCCAATGCTGCATCCCGCCGTGCTGGAAGCCAGCCACATCGCGCTGAGCTACGGCCATGCCGGGCGCGCGACCAACGTGGTGCTGCGCGATTTCTCGCTGCAGCTCAAGGCGGGTGAAGTGGTGGCCGTGCTCGGCCCCAGCGGCGTCGGCAAATCCTCCTTGTTGCGCGTGCTGGCGGGCCTGCAGACGCCGGACAACGGCGGCGTGCGGGTGCATGGTGAGTCGCTGAAAGGGCCGCATCCGCGGGTGGGCCTGGTGTTTCAGGACCCGTGCCTGCTGCCGTGGCTGACGCTGGAAGAGAACGTGGGCTTTGGCCTGGATTTCCGTCACCAACCCGTGCTCGATGCCAGGACACGGCGCGAGCGGGTGCGCGATGCGATCGCCGAGGTCGACCTGCAGCACGCGCTGGGTCACTACCCAAGTGAATTGTCCGGCGGCATGGCGCAGCGCGTGGCGCTGGCACGCTGCCTGGCGCGCCAGCCGGAAATCCTGTTGCTGGATGAGCCGTTCAGTGCGCTGGATGAAATCACCCGTGGCGACATGCAGACCCTGTTGCAGCAGATCACCGCGCGCCACAAGACGGCGGCGGTGCTGGTGACCCATGACATCGACGAGGCGCTGGTGTTGGCCGACCGCATCGTGCTGCTGGGCGGCCAGCCGGGCGGGCTGATCGGCGAGTGGCGCATCGAGCAGCCGCATCCGCGCGATGCCGTTGCCACCGAACTGACCCGCGTTCGCGTGGAGATCGTGCAGGCGCTGCGCGACGCCCGCCGCGCCGGTTCACCACCCGCCGAGCTCCAGCGCGCCGTGGCGTGAGCGACGGCACCCATCCAATCATCGAGCCGTCATGACCACAGACCACGATTCCGACAGCAACGCCTCCCGCCGCCGCTTCCTCAAGCTTTCGGCGATGTTCACCGTGGCCGGTGCGCTGCCGCTGTTGCAGGGCTTCAACCGCGCCGTGGCGGCCGAACCCGATGCGCCCGTGCGCATCGGCTACCTGCCCATCACCGACGCCACGCCGTTGCTGGTGGCGCATCAGCGCGGCCTGTTCCAGAAACAGGGACTGTCGGTGGAGAAGCCGCGCATGTTCCGCAGCTGGGCGCAGATCGTGGAGGCCTTTCTCAGCGGCCAGGTGAACGTCGTGCACATGCTGTCGCCGATGACGGTCTGGGCGCGCTACGGCAGCAAGGCGCCGGCGAAGGTGGTGGCGTGGAACCACGTCTGCGGCTCCGCGCTGGCGATGACGGTCAAGAAGGACGTCCAGCAGCTGGACGACCTGGCCGGCACCACGGTGGCGATCCCGTTCTGGTATTCGGTGCACAACGTGGTGCTGCAACATCTTCTGAAAGCCCGCGGCATCGAGTCCATCGGCAGCGGCACGCCCGGGCCCAAACAGGTCAAGCTGGTGGTGATGGCGCCGTCGGACATGCTGCCGGCGCTGGCCGGCGGGCAGATTTCCGCCTACATCGTGGCAGAACCCTTCGTGGCGCTGGCCGAGATACTCAAGGTCGGCAAGGTGCTGCGTTTCACCGGCGATGTGTGGAAGGATCACGCCTGCTGCGTTGTGCAGATGCACGAGCGCGATCTGAACGAGCGCCCCGAGTGGTCGCAGAAAGTGGTCAACGGCATCGTGCAGGCGCAGGCCTGGGCACGCGACCATCGCGACGACACTTCGCATCTGCTGGCCAAGGACGCCGCCGACCACTACACCCCGCACAGCTACGAAACCCTGGCCAAGGTGCTGGCGCCGCCGCCGTCCGATGACGCGGCCTACATCGCGTCGGGTGCGATCCACCATCCGGAGTGGAAGCAGCACCGCATCGACTTCCAGCCGTACCCGTTCCCCAGCTACACCGAAACCCTGGTGTCGATGCTCAAGACCACCTACGTCGAGGGCAAGAACGACTTCCTGCCCGGGCTGGACCCCGCCTTCGTGGCGCGCGACCTGGTCGACGACCGCTTCGTGAAGAAGGCAATCGCCGGGCTGGGCGGCATGACGGCCTTCGGCCTGCCCGAAGGTTTCACCCGCCAAGAACACATCACCACCTGAACCCGTAACGCCATGCCGCCGCCGCTCGCCGCATGGCGCGGCGCCCGCATGCAGGCTGCAACTCCATGAACGCAACAAGCATTCCCCTCCACCGTTCCAGCGCCCGCATCGGGCTGAGCCTGTTCGGCCTGTTCGTGCTGCTGGTGCTGTGGTCGCTGGGCATCCACGTGCTGGGCAAGAGCATGCCGCTGGCCGGCGCGCTCAGCCCCAGCGATACCTTTCACAGCCTGTACGACTTGCTGGCACGGAACGAACTGACCCGGCACACGTTGACCAGCCTGAAGCGCGTCATGGTGAGCCTGCTGGCGGCGCTGGCGCTGGGCGTGCCGATCGGCGTGGCGGTGGGCAGTTCGCGCGCGCTGGACAGCAGCACCAGCGGTGCGTTCCAGTTCCTGCGCATGATCTCGCCGCTGTCGTGGATGCCGATCGCGGTGATGATCTTCGGCATCGGCGATGCGCCGATCTATTTCCTGCTGACCATCACGGCGGTGTGGCCGATCATCCTCAACACCTCCGCGGGCGTGCGTCAGCTCAACCCGCGCTGGTTGCTGCTGGCGCGCAGCCTCAGCGCCACCCGTGGCGAGATCCTGTGGCGCATCGTGGTGCCGGGCACCCTGGGCCACGTGCTCACCGGCGTGCGGGTCGCCATCGGCATGATCTGGATCCTGCTGATTCCCTGCGAAATGCTGGGCGTCAGCTCCGGCCTGGGCTATTTCATCCTCGACACCCGCGACCGGCTGGCCTATTCGGAATTGATGGCCGCGATCGTGCTGATCGGTGCGCTGGGTTTCCTGCTGGACGCGCTGGCGCAGCGGCTGCACCGGCACTGGGTGCCCGCCGGCACCGATTGATACCTCAGGCCGCCAGCGCGCTGGCGTCGCCAAGCGCGGCGAAATAATCGCGCGTCAGCCGTCGTTGCTCGGCAGCGGTCTCGGCCCGGTTGGCCACCTGGCGGAAGGCGGCGTTTTCGGGTCGGTCCTTCGCGTACCAGCCCAGATGCTTGCGCGCGATGCGCACACCCTGCTGTTCACCGTAGAACGCGTAAAGCTGGTCGAGGTGGCCCAGCAGGATCGTGGCGACCTCGGCCGGCGTCGGCTCGGGCAGCAGTTCGCCGGTGGCCAGGTAATGGGCGATCTCGCGGAAGATCCACGGCCGCCCCTGCGCCCCGCGGCCCACCATCACCGCATCGGCGCCGGTGACATCCAGCACGTGTTTTGCCTGTTGCGGCGAACAGACGTCGCCATTGGCCAGTACCGGAATGCGCACGGCCGCCTTCACCGCGGCGATGGTGTCGTATTCCGCCTCGCCTTCGTATTTGTCGGCGCGGGTGCGACCGTGCACGGCCAGCGCGGCGATGCCGGCGTCCTCGGCGATGCGGGCGATGTTCAGCGCGTTGCGGTTGTCGCGGTTCCAGCCAGTGCGGATCTTCAATGTCACGGGTACCTCGACCGCGTCCACCACCGCTTTCACGATGCGCGCCACCAGCGGCTCATCCTGCAGCAGCGCGGAGCCGGACCACACGTTGCACACTTTTTTGGCCGGGCAGCCCATGTTGATGTCGATCAGCTGCGCGCCGTTGGCCACGTTGAAGCGCGCCGCCTCGGCCAGCATCGTGGGGTCGTAGCCGGCGATCTGCACGCTGACCGGTTCCGGTTCGCCGTCGTGATCCATCCGCTGCAGCGACTTGCGCGTATGCCACAGGCGCGGATCGGCGGTGGTCATCTCCGACACGGCAAGGCCCGCGCCCAGCCGCTTGCACAGCAGCCGGAACGGCTTGTCGGTGACGCCCGCCATGGGGGCGAGCACCACCGGCGGGTCGATCAGGTAGGGGCCGATACGCATCCGCCCATTGTAGCGGCAGCGCTGGATCGGCGGTCGCAGCTCAGACCCGCAGCGTGCCTTCCGGCGTCAGCGGCACCGCCTCGCCCTCGCGATGATGCCGGTGCTTGAAAAAGATCATGAACAGCACCGCCACCACCAGCGCGTAGGCCGCGAAGGTCAGCCAGATGCCACGCCAGTCCTTGGCGCCGTCCGCGGCGGTGAACCACAAATCGATGATCCAGCCGCTGATCGAGCTGCCCAGGATCGCGCCGATGCCGTTCGTCATCAGCATGAACAGGCCCTGCGCGCTGGCGCGGATGGACGGGTCGCTCTGCCCCTCGACGAACAGCGAGCCGGAGATGTTGAAAAAGTCGAACGCCATGCCGTACACGATGCACGACATCACGATCATCCACAGTCCGTTGCCCGGGTTGCCATAGGCGAACAGGCCGAAACGCAGCACCCACGCCACCATGCTGATCAGCATCACCGTCTTGATGCCGAAGCGTTTCAGGAAGAACGGAATCGCCAGGATGAACAGCGTTTCGGATACCTGCGAGATCGACATGATGATCGCCGGATAACGCACCGCCAGCATGCCCCGGTACGCGTCCACGTTGGCGAAGTCATGCAGGAAGGTGTCGCCGTAGGCGTTGGTCAACTGCAGGGCCGCACCGAGCAGCATCGCGAAAACAAAAAACACCGCCATCTTGCGGTTGCGCAACAGGCTGAACGCGGTCAGCCCCAGCACATCCACCCACGAACGCCGCGCCGTGCTGCGCAGGCGCGGCGGGCAGGGCGGCAGGGTGAACGCGTAAAGCCCCAGCAGCAACGCGGCCGCGGCCGCCACGCGGAACTGGCCGCCGGACGTTTCCAGGTGCAGCAGGCTCACCGTCCACATCGCGGCGATGAAACCGATCGTGCCCCACACCCGGATCGGCGGAAACACGCGCACCACGTCGGCGCCGTTTTCCTTCAGCGCGTTGTAGGCCACGGTGATCGCCAGCGACAGGGTCGGCATGTAGCACATCATGTTGAGCAACATCACCCAGAACAGCGTGTTCGGGTCGTCGATCGTCGGCACCATGAACAACACCACTGCGCCGCCGATGTGCAGCAGGCCGTAGAGCTTCTCCGCGTTGAGCCACTTGTCCGCGATCACGCCCATCAGCGAGGGCATGAACAGCGCGGCGATACCCATGGTGGAAAAGATCGCGCCGAACTGCGCGCCTGACCAATGGCGATACTGGAACCAATAGGCGCCGATGGTGATCAGCCACGCCCCCCACACGAAAAACTGCAGGAAGTTCATGGCCACGAGGCGCAGCTTGATGCTCATCTGATATCCGGCACACGGCCATAAA
This sequence comes from Rhodanobacter ginsenosidimutans, assembly GCF_042655685.1. Classification (NCBI taxonomy): domain Bacteria; kingdom Pseudomonadati; phylum Pseudomonadota; class Gammaproteobacteria; order Lysobacterales; family Rhodanobacteraceae; genus Rhodanobacter; species Rhodanobacter ginsenosidimutans. Next base: position 575,613 of record NZ_JBHSMM010000001.1, read on the forward strand.
ATTTTGGAGGTTAGAGAAGCGGCCCGAAACCGGCAAGGCACGCTGCAGCGCAGCGGTACCGTTTCAGGGATGCCAAAAGCCCGTCATTCCGGCGCAAGCCGGAATCCAGTGCCTTCAAGCTTTTGAAAAGCAGAGCTACTGGATTCCAGCTCCGGTTGGAATGAGGAGTTACTGGAACTATGCAAGACCCGCTTCAGCGTGGCGCAGCCAGCGCGTCGGCTACGCGCTGGCGCAATACCGGCAGCAGCTCCGCCTCGAACCACAGGTTGTGCATCACCCAGGGCCGGTTGCGCGGACTGGGGTGCGGCAGCGGCAATCGCCCGCTCGGCAGATAGTCACGCCAGCGCTGCACGGTGTCGGTGAGCCGGGTGCCACGCGGTACGCCGAGCATGCCCATCTGTGCGTACTGCCCGATCACCAGGGTCAGTTGCACCTGGCTGAGCAACGGCAACAATCGCGGATGCCAGGTGGGTGCGCATTCCGGCCGCGGCGGCAGATCGCCGCCATGCGCGCTGCCGGGAAAGCAGAAACCCATCGGCACGATCGCCACGCGGCTGGCGTCATAGAACGTGTCGCGATCGATCTGCATCCACTCGCGCAAGCGGTCGCCGCTGACGTCGTCGAACGGTACGCCGCTCAGGTGCACCTTGCGTCCCGGCGCCTGGCTCACGATCAGCAAGCGCGCCGTGGCCGATGCCTGCAGCACCGGCCGCGGGCCATGCGGCAGGTGCGCGGCGCAGATCTGGCAGGCGCGAATCTCGCGAAGCAGGCGCTCCAGTTTCGTGGGCAACGCCGTGCTCACGGCAACAACTTGCCCGGGTTGAGGATGCCATCGGGATCGAACGCCGCCTTGACGTTGCGCATCAATTCCAACGTGGTGGCCGGAACCGCCAGCGGCATGAACTCACGCTTCGCCAGGCCGATGCCGTGCTCGCCCGACAGCGTGCCCTCCAGCTCGATAACCAGCGCAAACACCTCGGCCAGGCAGGCATGCGCGCGCTTGCGCTCGGCGTCGTCGCGCGGCAACAGGTTCACGTGCAGGTTGCCGTTGCCCGCGTGGCCAAACGTCACGATCAATACATCGTGCTTCGCCGCAAACCGTTTGATCCCGTCGACCAGCGCAGGCAGATGGCTGACCGGTACCACCACGTCCTCGTTGATCTTGTTGGGCGAGATCGTGCGCTGCGCCGGCGACAGCGCCTTGCGTGCGGCCCACAGCGCGCGCGTCTCGTCGGCGCTCTGCGCCACTCGCAACTCCTCCAGCCCGTCGCCTCGCGCGGCCGCAGCCACCGCATCGACGGCGCTGTCCAGCGTGGCCGGTTCGCCATCCACCTCGATCATCAGCATCGCACCGGCCAGCGGCACACTGTCGCCGCCATGCGCATGCGCCAGTTTCAACGCCACGTCGTCGATGAACTCCAGCGCGCACGGCGTCACCGGCTGCGCCATGATCCGCGCCACCGCCCGCGCCGCGCTGCTCACATCGCGATAAGTTGCGCGCAACGTGCGCACCGCAGAGGGTTTCGGCGTGAGCTTCAACGTGGCCTCGGTGATCAGCGCCAGCGTACCCTCCGAGCCGATCAGCAACCGGGTCAGGTCGTAACCCGTCGCGCCCTTGCTGGTGTAAGTGCCGCAACGAAAACCCTCGCCACTGCCCGCCACCGCACGCAAGCCCAGCGTGTTCTCGCGCGGCGTGCCGTACTTCACCGCGCGCGGCCCCGCCGAGTTGCACGCCAGGTTGCCACCCACGCTGCACCATGGCGCCGAGCTCGGGTCCGGTGGCCAGAAGAAACCGTGCGGCGCCAGCGCCTTCTGCAAATCCGCGTTCAGCACCCCCGGCTCCACCACCGCGAGGCGGTTGTCCGGATCAATGCGCACAATCCGGTTCATCCGCTCGAAGCTCACCACCACGCCACCGGCCACCGGCACCGTGGCCCCGGTAGTGTTGGTGCCGCGGCCCCGCGCGATCACTGGCACGCCATGCTCCCGACACGCCCGCACCAGCGCCTCCACCTGCGCGTGCTCCGTCGGAAACACCACCGCATCCGGCAAGGCATGCCGGCGCGAGTTGTCGTAGGAATAGGCAATGCGCTCGGCTTCGCCGATGGCGAACGCATCGGCGGGGAAGGTGGAGCGAAGGCTGTCGAGCAGAGCGGGCGGGAGCGGCATCTGCCAAGTTTAACGCTGAACCTATTGCAACCCCCGTTTCCCTAGCGCCATCACACGCGACGGAGAGCGAAATGATGCCGACAGCGGCAGGTAACTGGCCATGCACGTCGCGGGCGGTACTTTCGACAGCACTCGTCGGATCTGTACGTGCCGAAGGTAGCCAAGGCCCTTGAGATGCGGGCGAGGCTCTTGTCGATGATCCGTGCCAGCGCGTTGCCGTCAGGCCGAGTTAGCCTGAGGCCTCCATGCCGTACTCGCTGATGATTGTGGTCAGGACGCCGGAGTTCTGACCTTGGCTGCCGGGACATTGAGCAAGGAACAAAGCTCGATTGGCAGAAGTGGCAGGCCAATCGATGCTCTCTTCATCGTAAATATATAGATTGGGAGAAAAGAAAGCTTGAACTGGGGAGGCGCAGCCCGGGACGTTGTTCTTGCCCTGGGTCTTGCCGGCCATGCAGAGAAAGCTTGCGCAGGCGTCCTGAGCGTAGACGGGAGTGGTTGTGAGGCTGGCAAAGGCGCCGATGGCAGCGGTGGCAAAAAGAGCGCGCAGTTTCATGACGGTTCTCCGGTTGAATTCCCTTGCAACGGATTTTTTCAGGTGCTTGATCTACCGACGCAGAAGCCGGTGCTTTTGTTGACGAGCGGCGCTTCTACGCCGGGCTCCCCTGCGTAAAACGAGCGGTAAGAAGGTATTTCATTGACAGGTGCTACTGAATTCGCTCAGGCAGGCTGCAGGCGCTGTAAACGAGAGTGCTACTGTCGCCCGGATCAAAGCCGGTCAGTGCCAAGTTTTCCGCCTCCTCTCTCGTAGAGGCGTGGGCGCGTACAGCCAAGCCCCTATCATCCACTGCGACGGCCGCGCACTGGTTGTAGTAAGCCAACATAATCTTGCAATTTCTTCCGTTATGCAGGGCACAAATGGCCAGCGCATCTTTCTTGGCCTTTGATTTGCTTTTCTTTCCAACAACTGTCCCGATCGCGCCGAGAATTTGAGGGTCTTCGGCGATCGCTCCCCACCGATCTGCCCAAATGATCATAGGTTCTTGCGGTTGACGATATCGAGGTGAGCCGTTGTATGGCCCCAAGGCATCCGGTGGAATGCATTGACCGCCCGTGTTCACGCCTGTGGCGCATTGCCCCAGGACCACAGGCACGTAGAAAACGGCGATCAGGGAGATCATTGCAAGGAAAATTTTCATGAGCCCGGTCCCATGGCACCCGATCCGTTTGCCAAGCCATAAGTGCCTACGGCTTGAGCGTTGCTGGTTGGCCGGTGGCCGCGCCCGGTTTCTTGGGTACCCCATGCAGCCTGGCCGGGCCGAGCGTGACCGTTATCCTGATTAGATGTCGGTGACATGCCACTACCGGGATGATGCCCCAGTGCAGTCTGCTGCCGCCAAGCTGCAGGACCCTCACCGGTGCGGCCGAATGGGCTATACGACTGGAACTGCCCCAAGGTTCCCTGGAAAAACGCCGCGGCCATGGGCGGTGCGGAGATGATCAAAGTGGTGAGGATCAGGCCGATGCCCCCCTGTTGCAGCGCCATGGAGTTGAGGCCGTCGGTAGACAGATCTATTGCGCCACCCGTGATGCCGTGGGAAGCCATCGACGCGACGTACTGGCCGATATAGGCGACGGTAATGGCCCCCAACATTTTCATGGAGATGGTAATCATGATGCTTAAGACGGCCAGCGAAAACACCGTGCCGACTCCGTACATCAACCATTTCTGGAAAAGTGATGCGGTCTGTTTGAAAAGTAGACACAAAATGAACAGCGGGCCGAATCCGATGAACAGCGCCAACGCGATCTTGTTAAGCAACAATAGGGAGCCAGCAACCACAGCTGGACCGGCGATGCCAATGCCAGACATCCATTTGTCACGGGCGAGGTCATTGGCGATATTGCTGTTACCGCCGTCGTCAATGGTGTCGATAGTGGACATGGCTATCTGCATTGCGGCAAGGTTGTCGTCAATCTTCTGGAATGGCCCGCTGTTGTTGCCGGTAACCACCTGCACGATTGCGGTGGAAGTACCGTCAGTCAGTGTCCAGTACAGCTGTGAACCAGCCACGCCCATTGAGGTGGCCGCCATCACGACTACCACTGCACGCAACGAATCGCCGACCAGAACCATCATTGGCTGCTGTGACTGACCCGTGACGGCGCGATAGCCGTGGACCATGATCCAGATCGTCAGAACAACCAACGCGATGCCGCTGATGAGCAGTGTCATGCGCGTCAACAGCCCACCCTGGAAGCTGTAGATCTCGTTGCTCAACCACTCGTTTATGATGGTGAAAAAAACGAACGATCCCATGGGTCAGGCTTCCTTGCCGAGCGTATTTCTGGCGGAACAATGGTAGGCGTGGACCATGCGTCGGATCGTTCGCTTATTTGCAATGTAAGCAATACTGGACGCGACGCGTCTCCTACCAGCCATTTGAATTCTCGATGCTCAAGGGCTTGGTGTCGTCCGATGATTGGATGTCCAATGCACCTTTCAGGACGATGCCAGCGATTGCTTGCGAAGCAACATTGCTGATGATGGTGGCCGAGCTGGGTGCGGTTGCCGACTTTGCCAACTGAGTCTGTTGGTTCTGAAGGTATGTCAGGCGTGCTGCGTAGGCGTTGTTGACGGACTCCATTTTCTGGTGATCGATCTGTATTTGCGCAATAAGGGTGAGGATCTGATTGGTGTTGTCCTGCAGTTTTCCGAAGTCTTCCGTGCCTAGATTGCGGCGCGCGCTTTGCAGATCGTTCAAGGTGGTTTGCCGCTCGATCGCCATGTCGTACATGGCTTTCATGTACGTGAATTGTGCGTTCTTGGTACTGAGAATGTCCTTGCAGTTCTGTTGTTGCGCCGTGGCACGCCCACCGCACGAACCGGCATCTGTACCTTGAGTAATGGTGTCCAAATCGACGTCGGGTTTGGCAACGGTGCTGAGCGCGTTGGAGGGAGCAGCGCCTAAGGTATCGATATTTTTCAGGTGCCCATTGGTTGTGTCGGAGCCACCAGAGGTGCTACCGCCAATCTGCTTGCTGATGTTGTTGGTGTTCTTTTTGATATCGCCAGTGTTTGTTCTGATGTCACCGGTATTCTTTTTGATGTCACTGGTGTTGTTTTCGACCGTGCGGTCTGTCACCGCGACTGCTTGTTGGGCATGAGCGGTTCCAGCGAAGAGGCCGACGAGTAGAACCACAGACAACGTGACCAGACAGATATGGTTGATCCTCAAGCTGGAAGGCGTCGTATGAGTGCTTGAGTTGGTCATGATGCATTCCTCTCGTGTTGCCGTTGGCGACGGCCTAACGTACGACCGCGCTTGCGGCTCGGGTGGCGGACTGCGGGTCAGACGGCCTGGGCTTGGATTTACCGCTTCCCTTGCGGGTTTCATAGAACCGACTCAGCCACTGCTCGGGAAGAAGCCCCTCGACAGGTAGGCCTTCGGCTTCTGCGCGTTCTGCAAGCACCTCGTGCATGATCTCGATGTTGTCGGTGGAGGCCGAGATCACGGCCAAGGCGTCGTCCATGCCGCGCAGGTTGAGTTGGCAGACGGCGCTGGCGTGGCCCTGCTTGACCAGGAAGCAACGCGAGCGTTCATCCAAACTTACGACAACCTGGTACTCGGCGTCTGTCAGCTTCAGCCCACCCACGTAGTCATCGCGACTCGCGTTGGGGTTGGGTAGCAGGATCATGGTGGCCGTCTGTTCGATCAGGGCGGCCGCGATGTCGCTGGCGAGCGCGTCTTCGGGGCTCTGGGTGGCGAAGATGCCCAGGCCGTTCTGTTTGCGGATGGTTTTCTGCTTGTTCTTGGCGAAGTCCTTGAGGCCGCCCTTGCCATCGAGAATCTTCCAGAACTCATCCATCACGTAGATGAGCGGGCGACCGTCGATGAGCGCTTCCAGCTTGTGCAGCAGGTAGTTGATGACGGGTACGCGCGCTTCGGGGTTGTCGATCAGCTCGGTGTAGTCGAAGCCGATGATGTTGGCCTTTTCCAGGTCGATGGTGTCGATGGGGTTGTCGAAAACCCAACCCAGCGAATTGCCAGCCGTCCACTTGCGCATGCGGATGAAAAGGCCGTCATCACCCATGTTGGGCAGGCTTTTCTGGAAGTTGGTCATGGTGCGTAGATGCATCGGGGTGTCGAGGATGCTTTCGACGGCGCGGAAGATGTCCTCTTCCTCGCGCGAGCTGTAGACGCTCTTGCCCACCATCACCTTCACCAGCTCGGCCAGAAACTGCACGTTGGCTTCGGTGTGTTCGCACTGGAACGGGTTGAACCCGGTGGGCTTGCCGTTTTCCAGCGCAAGGTAGTTGCCGCCGCAAGCGCGCACGAAGATCTCCGCGCCGCGGTCCTTGTCGAAGAAGAAGATGGTGGGTGACGGCTCGAGCTTTTGCACCTGGCTCAGCAGGAAGTTGATCAGTGCGGTTTTGCCGGTACCGGACTTGCCGATGACCATGGTGTTGGCGATGGCCTTTTCCCCCAGCGAGTTTTCCGCGGGGTGGGTGGCGTGGAAGTTGAAGTGGTAGGCCTGGCCGTTGGTGGTCTGCAGGGTGGTGACGCAGTTGCCCCAGGGATTGTTTTCCTTCTTGCCCGTGGCGAAGTTGTGCATGGGCGACAGACCCAGGAAGTTGAGCGAGCTGACGTTGGCCAGCCGGGTGCGATATTTCCAGTTGCCCGGAAACTGCGCGTAGAACGCCGCGGTGACGGCCAGGTCTTCCTTCACCGTGACGAAGCCGGCGTTGGACAGTTCCGCGCGGGTGGTGGCGATCTGCTGCGAAAGCGCTTCCTGGCTTGATGCGTAGATCGCCATGGAAAAGTGGTACTCGCCCAGCACGAAGTTGCCTGAGGCCAACTGATCCATGGCGTGGTCAAGCTCGGCGATCTGGCTGAAGGCCTTGTCACCGGAGGACACCATCATGCCCTTGGTGCGATCCAACGCCTTGAGCGCGTCCTGCCGACCCATGGGGCTGAAGGAATGGGTGATGACGTACTCGAAATCCAGATACTTCAGCCCGTTGAGAATGCCCGGGTAGGTGCTGTCGGTGTATTCCTTGATGTTGAGGATGGCACCGAAGTGATTCTTGCCTTCCGGCGTGGTGATGACGAAATCGCCGGTCTTGGCCGAGAAGCGCTGCTTGCTCACGGCAAGGTAGTTGTAGACAGGTGCGTCAAGTACCGGCACCGGCTCGTCGATCCGATTGAGCAGATAGCCGTAGAACTCCAGCGCTTCGGAGAACACCACGCCATTGCTCGCCTCGTACATGCCGAGGCGGTAGGGTGCGTAGTCCTTGAGCACGGCTTCCACGTTGCCGGCCAGCTCCAGCATGGTGTTTACGGCGTCGAGCTGCTGCGACTCCAGGCGTCCGATATCGCTGGATTTTTCCGCGAAGCGTTTGCCGCTGACGATGGGCCGGTACAGCATGGTCAGGTACAACTCGTTCTGCATCAGCTTTTGCGTCGACAAGGCCTCGTAATAGGCATCGGACATCTGCTGGTTGAAGCTCTGGCGGAAGCGGCTGTGATCCTTCAAGCGGCGACGGCGACGTACGTCGTGCACCCAGAACGCCACGTTGACGAAATCCGGCGCCCGTAATGTCTGCAAGAGGCGGTTGAAGCCGTTGTGGCGGTGCTCGATCTCCCATTCTTCGCGCCCCACGAACGGCAGCCCGCCGAGGCGCCACACCAGCAGGAAATCCCCGCCGGTCGTCTTCAGCACCGTGGGTGAGACGTGCGTCGACAACGGCAGGAATTCCGCGATGGGGGTGTCGGGTGTAAAGCTTGGTTTGGCCATGATCCGGTCCGGGGTGATGCCTGGTGTTGAAGGCCAGGCCATCTGGGATAACTACGGTTTGTCCTTGCCTTGGCCGCGATGGTTGTTGGGGGTGAATACCCACATGCCATCGTTGTCCCCCAGGTTTCTTACCCGCGTGCGGAACTGCAAGCGCAAGCCAAGCAACCGGAAGATCATTTCATCGCGGCGTGCCATTTGCCGCATGATGAAGATCACCACCGGCAGCAGCAGCAAATAGAAGATGTTGGTGTAGACCGCCAGCAGAAAACACCCGCCCGCCCCCATGAAAAAGGGCACATATGGCACGCCCATGAACATTGGCGGGCGGGTGCAGCCGCGAAATAGCGGGTTTTTATACATAGTTGGTGAGGATGTGCGTGAGCAGGTCCGCCGTCGGTTTGCAGGCGTCAGCTCCCGCGCTGGTACCCAGGAACATCTTGGCAATCTGTCCGGCGGCGCCGATCAGCACGGCACCGATCATGACGGGTGCGACATCACCGATGCGCTTGTGCGCGAAGGCAATCTGATAGCCGGAAAAAATCACGGCGATGGTGACGACGACGATGGACAGCGCATTGAGGATTTTCTGGATGTTCGAGGCGAAGTTGCAGGTTGTATCGATGGTTGCGCCTGCGTCCTGTGCAAGCGCCAGACCGGGCATCACGATAAGGGCCATGATGCACATGACCATGAAAAGACGCGTGCGCTGCGAGTGGAGAATGCTTTCGTTGAGTGATTGGATGGCCATCTAAGTTTTCCTTTTCTTGATGATTGAAGTCCCGGGTTGCCCCGTGACGCGTGGACGGCCGTGAGGCCAGGACAACGCGAACCGAGGTGCACGCTGGTTGGAAAGAATGTGATGGGATGGACTGGGTCTGGTCCCGTCAGAAGACAAAAGCGGCATCGCGCTGCTCCTGGCGTGGGTTGGCGGGATCTACGCCGGGTTTGGAGCGCCCTGTTTGTGCCGTGATCCGGGTTCGAGCGGGGGCGGAGATGCCAGGCAAATCATCAGGTCCGCGCACTTCGGGTACGAACACGGCGTCATCGGGTGAGCTGCCGTCGGCCGCGCCCTGCCGTTGAGGGAAAGTCGGCTTTCCAGGCACGTTCGACTGGCGGGATGCCAGCAACGCAGTCCTGCCGCCATCTGACGTTGGCGTCCGCGTTGGTGAGGGGGCGTCGGCCATCGCCGCGGTCGCAGGCACCGTTGCTGCAGCGGTGGCGTCGATCGCCATGCTGCGTAGAGTCACGCGATAGTTGGCTCCGCGAGGGGCATAGACGGTGACGGGTTTGAGATCGACATGGCGGCTTGTCACCACATTCATCGGTGTGGCCGCTGGTGGCGCGCGCCGCGCAGTGGTTCCGACGGGTGCCGGTGCGGCACCGGCCGGGTTCACCGGTTTGCCGGCCTGGTGGTCGATCGACGCGTAGATCTTTTGTACGTAGCCGTCGCGGAAACCCGTGGTGAAATTGCCCGAGTAATAGCAACTGAAGGCTTTGGGCCAATCGCCGTGCGCGCGGGTATGGCAGTCCGCCAGAATCCGTGCGCCGGCCGAAAGATTGGCGCAGGCGTCGAAGGCCTTCGTGTAGGAATCGAGCCCGTAACGATCAAAGTTGGCGCGATTCACCTGGGCAAGACCCAGGGAAAAGTTGTAACCCTTGGCGTCCAGCATCCGGACGGTCGCCAACGCCTCGGGCAGGCTGCCGGGCTGGTGCTCCAACTGGCCGCCGACCACGCCGATGGCGTAGGGGTTGGCGCTGGATTCGACATGCACGATGTGCTGCATCACCTCGGGCGAGACTGCGAGGTTGGGGCAGGCCAGCATTTCCATCCCGGGCAGCATTCAGTGCTCCTCGTGAGCGCGCTGCGGGTTGAAGTCGATGCCGGTGATGCAGCGGCGCCCGCCGTGCGCCTTGATGTGCACCACGATGTCGATGGTCATCATCAGCAAACGCTTGATGGTGTTGAATTCCAGCCCGGCGCCCTCGGCCGAGGCCTTGACCATCAGCGCGAGCTGGTCCCAGGTCTGCTTGGTGCTGCCGGCGTGGCAACTGGTGATAGAGCCGGGGTGGCCCGAGGCGCAGTTGCGGATGAAGTAGAACGACTCGTCACCGCGCAGCTCCGCCAGGATGATGCGGTCGGGTTTCATCCGCAGGCAGGCTTCCATGCAGCTTTTGGCGGTAACGTTGCTGGCGCTCTGCCCACCCTTGGAATAAAGCAGGTGCACCACGTTTGGCTGGTCGATGAAAAGCTCGCGCGCGTCCTCGATGGTGACCAGACGTTCATCGGCGGGAATATGGTTGACCAGTGACTTCATGAAGGTGGTCTTGCCGCTGCCGGTGGCGCCGGAAACCACAATGTTTTTCTTGCCCAGCACGGCCTGGCGAAAGAAGTCCGCGTAGCGGCGGGCGGCGCGAAGCTCCAGGAGCTGGGTGTCCAACTCGCTGAGGCCGTGACCTATTTCCACGATCTGGTCGAAAAAGCCGTCGCTTTCGTACTGTTGCAACGTCTTGAGCTGTTTGGACGGTAGCCGGATGGTGATCGAGACGAAGCCCGCTTCGCAGGCCGGTGGAATCACGAACTGGGCGCGCTGGCCGGTGGGAAAGGTCAGCGACACCACCGGATCCACGTCAGTGATGCGCTGGCCGGTGTTGCTTTCGTTGATCACTGCCGTGCAGAACTGCCGCGCCCGCTCGAAGGTGAGCGTGGGTACTTCCACCCGCTGCCAGTTGCCGCGGCTCTCCAGATAGAGCTCGCCCGGGCGGTTGATGCAGATCTCGGTGACGTCGGCAGATGCCATGTATTCGCGCACGCCCAGCACCTCGTACTGGTAGTCGAGAAAGTCATGCGAGATGTGGGTGGTGACGTCTTCCATTACGTGCTTTCTGTCATTCCGTTGATTGACGATGGCGTCAGGAGCGGGCGACCACGCCGCTGAAATCCACATCCTTGGTCACGTAGACGTAGATGACCGTGCCTTGGTTGATGGTGACGGTCGGCGGCCGGTTGGCGGCCTCGCGCACGGCCTGATTGGCCAGGTTCTGGATGGTTTGGGCGGTGTTGCTTTCGAACGGGGTCTGGGTCACCAGGCCATTGCTGATGGTGGTGTTGCGCGGCCCGTGTTCGGCGGCCTCGTACTTGAAGGCGTCGCTGAGCAGGCTGATCAGCAAGGCCGATCCGATGCGCTTGCCCCAGTGGGCGTCGTAATAGCCGGGCAGGCCTGCACCGCCGAGGTTGTCGATGCCGGGGCTGGACATGTTCACGTCGATGCCGGTGGGGGTGATGATGCGATCCCAGATCACGGCTTCGCGATCGCCCGTGGGGCCGCCGCTGTAACTGCCCAACAACTTCGAGCCCTTGGGTAGCAGCAAGGTATGGCCGTTGAAGGAATAGACGGGCTCGGTGACCAGGCAGGTGCTGAAACCGGGGATATCCGAAACGATGCGCGTCTCCAGCACACAGCGGATGTAGGTTCCGCGTTGCATCAGCGTGTCGGGGTGCGGCAGCGATTGGGCGCTGGTGGGTTTTGAATCAACATCGCCAGGCAGCTTCTTTCCGACGATCCCCGCTGCCGTGAGTGGATTGGACGGTTCGCCACCGCCGGTATCGATGCTGCTGGCGGCGATGCGCCGCTGCAACAAGGTGGGGCCACTGGGCGCCGCCGGCATCGGCCTCGCCGACATGGCTGTCGAGGTAGGCAACAGCGGGATGGATTGAGGAGCCGGCTGCGGTGTTGGCGCCGCTGGCGCTGCGGCGGGAGGCAGTGGCGGCAAGGCCATCGATGTGGGGGCGTCCGCCACCGTCACCTTTTCCTCGCGCGGCTTGGCACGTTCATCCTTCTTGCCGACGCCGCTGACCATCCAGTACGCCAGGAACAACAGCAGCAGCACCACCGCGCCAAGCAGGAATAGTGCGCGGCGGTTCATCTGTCTCAGTTCGCTGCTCTGCAGCGAGGGGGCGCTGGCGTCCAGGTCGGGTTCGGCGCTGCGCTGGTACTGGTTGGCGTAGGGGTTGGCTGGAGCCGCCGCGTCGTTGCCCATGCGCTCGCCGTCGGGATACGGGGGAGTATTCACTTTCTGGTATTCCTGCGCAGGCCAACCACGTCGCTGCCGTGGCGGATGACGAGATAGTTGTAGGTGCCGTGGACGACGATGGTGTTGCCCTCCACCGTGGTGTTCACCAGCGAGTCCTCACTCTTCTCCTGCTCGCGCATGTAGACGGCAGGGAAGTCGCCGGTGGGAAAGGCCTTCAGGTCACTCATCCGGATGTACGTAAAGCGGCCATCGTCATAAACGTTGGCGGGGATCAGCCATGGGGCCGCTTTGCTCTTGGTGGCGTAGTCGTAATTGAAGTTGTAGCTGCGGTCGGGCAACAGGGCGCTGTTCTGCGCCGTCGCCTGCAGCTGCTTTTTCTTCTGATTGGCGAAGCTGGTGTCGGCCGGGTAGCTGAAGGCGATCTTGTACTGCACGCCGTCGCGGCGGGCCTGCGCCAATGTTTTCCAGTCCGTGGCCACCACCTTCAGTTCGAAGATGTACGAGTGCGTGGCGGTACGCACCATCATGTTGGTGTCCACGTCCACGTTTCTGGGTTTCAGATAGAACACGTTTTCGCGGCGGGTGAGGTCCCAGCCGCCGCTGAAACCCGTGCTGTAGTCGAGCACTTTTTCATTGGGGCTGAGCTCGATCTGGGTGGTGATGCCCAGGCCGGTGTTCACCGGGTAGATGCTGTCCGGCTTGAATTGATAACGCGTCAGCACCTGTGCCGTTGCCGCTGAAGGCGCGGCGGTGGCGGCGATGCACAGGATGGCTCCAAGACGCCAGAGGACCGATCGATTCATTGGCGTGATGCTCCCGTGGCGGAGTCAGTGGCCATCGCCGGCCCTGGCAGGGTGACGGCGGTAGCCGCCGGCGCCACAGGGGCGATGTCGGTTTGCGCGCCAGCTGTTGATGCGATGGGCGGCCCGGGAATCTCCGCCGGTGGCGCGGTGGCGTAGTCATCGTCCACGCGATAGCTGGTGACCCAGAATCCCAGCGGGTTTTCGATGCGGTTCTGGTCGTCCATTTCGAGGTTCTGCTTGTACGTGAATTCGATGGTGGCGATCTTGTTGTCGATCGCCCGGGTCGCCCCGCTCGATTTGTTGAAAAGGCTGCGCTGGAACCTCACGGTCGCGCCCCGGGGCGTCTTGCCACGACCGCCACCCACCAGCTGGATACTGAGCAACTTGATGCGGATGGATTGATACGGCCCGTACTGCTTGACCCAGCTGTCCGGGTTGGTCGACGAGAACATCGCCATGTATTCGGCCTTGACTCCGCCGGACGCCATCGTCTGCACGGTTTTCCAGTCGCGCAGGTTCACCAGAGCCTGGTCGTAGGACTCCCTGGCCAGCACGAAGTGGGCGACGTTGCTGCGGTTGACGGCCTCACGTGTGGTGATGCCGCGCATGGCGAAATCGCCATCGAGGCGGGCGACGGTGGCGGTGCCGGTATAGGCATCCGCCATGACGAGATAAGGGACTTTCTGCTTCAACGGCAGCATGTAGAAATAGCCGCCGGCAAGAATCAGTGCCATCGCCATGGCAGCGAACGCCACGTACCACGCTCGTCGTTCACTGCGCCGGGCGATGTCGGCAAGGGTCAGCTCGAAATTGACCGACCTGGAAACCGCTTCGTCGACTTTCCGGCCGGAGGAAGGCTTCTTGTTCGGCATCACTTGGCACCCGCGTGTTCGGCCGGAGTGGGTGCCGTTGAAGCGATCTTCGGATGAGGGCCGCCACGGCTGGCGGCGTCGGAAGCGAGCACCAGTATTTTTTGATCGGTTGCGGAAACGTGCACGTGTTGCGCGGTGTAGATCTGTGTCAGCTGCTGCGCGGCACTGTCGATGCTGGTGGTGTGAATACTCGATACCGGCGTGTAGAGGGTGACGTCAAAGGGAAGCTGATACGACAGCTCGCGCCCGGAGTCGTTTGCCCAACGCACCAGCATGGTCTTGAGCGTCCCATCCATCGGTGCCGCGTAGTAGGTGTAGTCCGCTACCAGCGGAATTTCGGTGGGTTGTGCCTGAAAATGATTGACGGCCTTCCAGCGTCCACCGAAGTTCTTGGTGGGAGGTGTTCCGCACGCGGCCAGGGCGCCAGCCGCGATGATCAGGCCGGTCCTGAAGATGAAGCTGCAAGGAAGGGAGGTGCGACGGGTTCGGCCGATGCCATCGGTCGCTACTTCCCGATTCGCCATGATGGTGGTGGAGAACAAGCTCCCGCACGTCGATTCCATTCGATCCCCCTGTCCGGGAAAGGCCTTCCCGAATCCGATTCACCGTTGCGACAGCCGGTCCCTAGCTGCGCCACGAATTGCATGTTGAGTCGGGCACGTTCGTGCAAGCCCCCGGTCGGCGGAAACTTCGTCGTGTGTATCGGCGACAAAGCCGCTGAACGTGCCTCGGTTTTGGAGCCGTGAATATAGAACAGACGTCTAGACGGCCAAGTAAGCGTTTTGCGTAGGGGTAGTCATAGAAATGCGCCGAAGGACGTAGTCCTATTCCTACGGACGGGCGGCCCGGAGCGGGCGAGGAAGTCGGCGGATGCCGGCAGGGATAGATCAGGCCGCTTCGAACGCGCCGCGCAACCACTGTTGCGATATTGCCCCGGCCGGGCCGTCATAACTCATCACATCAAACCGGCACGGCAGCTTCGCGTGTTGCGGATGCGCGGCCAGCCACTGCTGTGCGGCGAGAATCAGCTTCGCCTGCTTGGTCGGCGTGACCGACGCCGCGGCATCGCCATGAGTGGCGCTTTTGCGGTAGCGCACTTCGACGAAGACGATGGTGTGGCGGTCGCGCATCACCAGGTCGAGCTCGCCGTGGCGGGTGGTGAAGTTCTGCGCGAGGCAGCTGAGGCCGGCCCGTTCGAGTTCGGCGCGGGCGCGTCGCTCGAAGACGTCGCCGGCGGCGCGCATCAGTAGTTGACGGGCTGGCTGGCTGGCGCGGACGTGCTGGTGGTGGGTGCGGGTGTGTCGCCGACGGGCGGCACGGTGACCGGTACCTCGTCCATCTGCAGGCTGCCGCCCAGCGGCCGGGCCAGGCCGCCCTGGAATCTTGCCCAGATCAGCACGCGCCGCACGCGACCGAACTGGTCGGCGGTGAGCTGGCCGCTGGCGCCGGGCAGGTAGCTGCCGGGGTGGTCGCGCAGCCAGTCGAGGTACGGCACCAGATTCCATGCGTCCATGCCGAACGCAAACAGCCGCGCGGCGCCGCCGCGGGCGGTGGGCAGGAGGTTGGCCACATCGTCGTGGCGCGGCAGGCCGGATTGGGCATCGAACAGCCACGGCGCGTCGCAGAATTCCACGCCGTCCAGATCGCCATTGGCGCTGGTGTCGTCCACGCCGGCGTAGACGTGCGAGGTGGCGAAGATCGGCAGGGTGACGTTGGCGATCTTCAACTGCGGCACCAGCAGGCGTGCCTGGGCAGGCCGCATGCTGATGAAGATGCCGGTGTCGCTGACAGGCGCCGGCACGGTGGTGATGGTGGTGTCGTCAGTGGTGGCCGGGTTTGCGACAGGAGTCGCTGGCGTGCCGGCGCCCGGAATCTTGAGGCTGGCGATGGCATCGGTATAGGTCACCGAGCCGTTGGGCAGGATGGTGCGGCCGGATACGTCGCCGCCGTGGGATTCCATCTCGGCCTTGAACGCGCTGGCCGCGCGCTGGGCAAAGTCGTCGTCGGAGGTCAGCACATAGGCATGGTGGATGCCGCGTTCGACCATGTGGTCGGCCGCTTGCGCGCCTTCGGTTTCCGGCAGCAGGCCGAATTCGCTGACGTCGCCGGCAGGCAGCTGTTTGTCGTCGGGGTGGTTCAGCGCCAGCAGCGGCACCGGCAGCGGCGATTGGGCGAATACGGCCGCCACTTCCGTGCGTGTCAGCGGGCCCACGACCAGCTGTGCGCCATCGCTGACGGCCTGTCGGTAGGCTTTCACGGCGCCGTCGGGGCTGCCCAGACTGTCATAGACCCGCACGCTGGGTCGTGGTGCATGGTTGCGCGCTGCGTCGAGGTAGGCCGCGAAAAAACCCTGGCGGATGGCGCTGCTGGCCGCCGCGTAGTTGCCGTTGGCGGGCAGCAGCAAGGCCAGGTGCGCGGGGACTTTGTAGCCTTCGCGAACGTTGGCATCGGCCCCCGGCAACAAGGTGCCGACCGGCTGTTGCAGGGTTGGCTGCGGACGGGCCACGGCCACGCCGAGCTGGCTCAGCGCTTCATTGACCCACGGCAGCATGCGGCTGCCCGGCTGCATTGCGGACGCGCGTCGCTGCAGCGGCCCCACGCCGAGCTGGGTGAGCAGGTCGAGGATCTGCTGGCGGTTCTGGCTCTGGTCGAGGCCGGTCAGCCGCGTATCCATCCCCACCCGCGTACGCGCACTGCCCCAGCGATCGCCGCTGGCGGCCATGGCGCGCGCGCGCAGTTCCAGCAGCCGCGTCAGGTAGGCATCGGGCGCGCCCATGCTCGGGTGCAGGGTGATCTGCAATGCGGTTGCCGCATCGTTGCGTTCCAGCGCCAGCTCGGCCTGCAACAGGTCCAGGCGAAACGGTTCGTCACCGCGCAAACGCCGCCGGTTGATGGCCGCCATGGTGGGGGCGGCCTGCGCGATGTGGCCGTCCTGGCGCCAGGCTTCGGCGGCCAGCAGGCGGTATTCATCGGCGCGCCCCGGTGATTGCGCGGCCAGCGCGAGATAGGCCTGTGCGGCCTGATCGAACTGCCCGCGCTGGGCCAGCGCATTGGCGCTTTGCGCCGCGGCGGTTTCCTCCGGCGTGCGCTGCACGTTGCCGGGTACGCAGGCGCTCAAGGCCAGCGCCGCCAGCAGGCAGAATCCGGCGGCGCGAATCGGGCGCATGAGGTGCATGGGAGGTCCCTTGTTCGTCATGGTCGGCAATGCGCGATCATAGCCGATCGTATTCGCGCGACCCACGGCGCAGGAGCTTCCCCGATGTCAGCAATTCAACCCGCATGCCTGTGGGTGGTGGCCACCCCGATCGGCCATCGCGATGATTTGTCCGCCCGTGCGATCGAGACCTTGCGCGCGGTGGCGGTGATCGCGGCCGAAGACACCCGCCACAGCCGGCCGCTGCTGCAACACCACAATGTGGCGACGCCACTGGTGGCCTTGCACGAGCACAACGAGCGCGAGGTGGTGGATGCGATCGTGCGGCGGCTGCAGGGCGGCGAATCCGTCGCGCTGATTTCCGATGCGGGCACGCCGTTGATCAGTGACCCCGGGTTCCGGCTGGTGCGCGCGGCACGGGCGGCCGGCATCCGCTGCATTCCGGTGCCGGGCGCCTGCGCGGCCATCGCGGCGTTGTCGGTGGCTGGCCTGCCCAGTGACCGGTTCGTGTTCGAGGGTTTCCTGCCATCGAAAGCCGCCGCACGGCGCAGTCGTCTGCAGGAGCTGGCGAGCGAGACGCGCACGCTGATCTTCTACGAGTCGTCACACCGCGTGGCCGAGAGCCTGGCCGACATGCGCGACGTGTTCGGTGCCGAGCGCGAGGCGGTGCTGGCGCGCGAACTGACCAAGATGTTCGAGACCGTGCTGGGCGAGCCGCTGGCGGAGCTGGCCGCGCACGTCGTCGCCGACCCCGACCAGCAACGCGGCGAGCATGTGATCGTGGTGGCCGGCCGCGGCGAGGAGGCTGACGCGAAGTTGGCCGAAGGCCGGCGCATTTTCGCGATCCTGCGCGAGGAGCTGCCGCCGGCCAAGGCGGCGAAGCTGGCGGCGGCGATCAGCGGGGCGGCGCGGAAGCTGTTGTATGAGGGGTAGTCACCAGCTGTTGTAGGAGCGGCTTCAGCCGCGACGCTTTGCGGTTTCCTGTTGAAGGCGCGCGGCTACCTGCGCACCCTCTCCTGCCCTGCGGGCACCCTCTCCCAGGGGGAGAGGGAAGTATTGATAGCGCTTCGCGCTACACTTCCTCATGGAGTCGGCCGGACAGTCGCGTCGCGCGCAAGCGCATCGAGGAAAGTCCGGGCTCCGCAGGGCAGAGTGCCAGGTAACTCCTGGGCGGCGTGAGCCGACGGCCAGTGCAACAGAGAGCAGACCGCCGATGGCCATGGCTACTTTCGGGTAGCTCGGGCACAGGTAAGGGTGAAAGGGTGCGGTAAGAGCGCACCGCGTACGGGGCCAACGTCGTACGGCACGGTAAACCCCACTCGGAGCAAGACCAAATAGGGGAACGATAACGCGGCCCGCGTTGTTCCCGGGTAGGTTGCTGGAGCCAGGCGGCGACGCCTGGCCGAGAGGAATGACTGTCGCGTCGCAAGACGTACAGAACCCGGCTTACAGGCCGACTCCACCTCTTTTTTGCCTGATAAACCGCCGGCGCGTGGATTCACGCGCCGGCGGTTTGTTGTGTGAACGCCGATTCATCCCCGCCCCCCGGAAAACCCTGCAACGGCGCCGATTTGGCCTGAAAAGGGTGGCGGCTCCCGATAAGAAAACTCCCTGCATTCAACCACCTTGCCGGCATAGCTCATAAACTCCTGCACGTACGGTCAGCATTCTGCCTTTACTCCTTGATTCACAAGCGAAATTCCCTTGACAGTCTCATAGGGCGAGACTATCGTGGGTTCCTGTGTGAAATCGTGGGTTTTAGTGGAGTTCTGACACCGTGTTCCAGGGCGAGACCGCCATCACCGTCGACGACAAGGGCCGCCTGGCCATTCCGACTGCGTATCGGGAACAGGTGGCGGGCGAGTGTGGCAACCGTCTGGTGATCACCTACAACCCGTTCGACGAAGGTTGTTTGTGGCTGTTCCCGTATGCCGAATGGGAGCGCGTGCGCGACTCGGTCAATGCGCTCCCCAGCGTCCGGGCCCAGCACCGCAACCTGCAACGCAAGTTGGTGGGTGCGGCGGCCGTGGTCGAACCGGACGGGGCCGGGCGGATCCTGCTGCCCGCCAGTCAGCGCACCACCACCGGCATCGAGAAGAAGGCGGTGCTGCTGGGCATGGGCGACAAATTCGAGTTGTGGAGCGAACAGGAGCACCTGAAGACAACCCGCCAGACGATCGGCGAGAACGACATCACAGACGAAATGGCCGAACTGCGCCTGTAAGCGGGCGCGGCAACACACGTGGGATGAGGGCGGGAGTGCGGCATGGCCGAGCAAGTTTTGCGGCACATCCCGGTGATGCTGGGCGAAGCGGTGGAGGGTCTGTCCGTGCGTTCTGACGGGCGTTATCTCGACGGAACCTTTGGACGCGGCGGTCACGCTCGCGCCGTACTGTCGCGCCTGGGCCCCGACGGTCGGCTGCTGTTGATGGATCGTGACCCGCAGGCGATCGCCGCGGCGCAGGCCGAATTCGCCGCCGATCCGCGCGTGGCCATCCGCCACGCCAATTTCTCCAGCCTGGCCGAGTGGGACGAAACCGCCTCTGGCCTCGATGGCGTGCTGCTCGACCTGGGCGTGTCGTCGCCGCAGCTGGATGAAGCCGCGCGTGGTTTCAGCTTCATGGCGGACGCCCCGCTGGACATGCGCATGGACACCAGCCGCGGCGAAAGCGCGGCCGAATTCCTGGCCCACGCCAGCGAGCGCGAGATCATGGACGTGCTGTGGAATTTCGGCGAGGAGCGCCACGGCCGGCGCATCGCCCGTGCCATCGTGGCCGATCGCGACGCCACGCCGTTCACCCGTACCGGCCAGCTGGCGGCGTTGTGCGAACGCGTGGTGGGCCGGCGCGAGCCGGGCAAACATCCGGCCACGCGCACGTTCCAGGCGCTGCGTATCCGCGTCAACGGCGAGCTGGATGCCTTGCACGACGGCCTCGATGCGGCGCTGTCGCGGCTCAACCCGGGGGGCCGCCTGTCGGTAATCAGCTTTCATTCGCTGGAGGATCGCGCGGTCAAGCAGTTCATCCGTGATCAGTCCGGTCGCGTGCAGAACTCCCGCCGCGGCCCGCCGGTGCAGGCCGCGCCCGCGCACCTGAAGGCCGTGGGCAAGGCGCAATTTCCTTCCGCGGAAGAGCTGGCGGCCAATCCGCGTTCGCGTTCGGCGGTGTTGCGCGTGGCCGAAAAGCTGGCGGAGGAAGGCGCATGAAGGCAGTCGGCGCCATCGCCACCCTGCTGTTGCTGGTTGCCGTTCTGGCCAGCGCGTTGGGCGTGGTGTGGACGCGCCACGAAAGCCGCGTGCTGTTCGTCAGCCTCACGGCGCTGCAAAACCAGCGCGACGAGTTGAACATCGAGTTCGGCAAGCTGGAACTGGAGCAGGCCACCAAGGCCGACCCCAGCCGCATCAATGCCGAGGCGCGCGAGAAGCTCGGCATGGTCGATCCGCGTCCGCAAGATGTCAGGTTGCTGCGCTGATGGGCTGGCGCAATCACATCGCCGCACCGCAAGGCCGCCGCCACGCGGCCGGCCCCAGCGCACGCAAGCGCATGCTGATCGTGGTGTCCCTGCTGAGCCTCAGCGGGCTGGGGCTGGTGGCGCGCGCGTTCGATCTGCAGGTGGTGCGCAAGGCGTTCTACCAGCGTCAGGGTGACGCCCGCTTCCTGCGCGAAATGCCGATCCCGGTATCGCGCGGCACCATCTTCGATCGCAACGGTGCACCGCTGGCGGTGTCCACCCCGGTCACCTCGATCTGGGCCAATCCGCCCGAAGTGCTGGCCAATGAAGAGCGCATCCCCGCGCTGGCGCGGGCGTTGGGTGTCGATGCCGCCGAGCTGAAAAACAAGCTGGCGCAGCGCTCCGAGCGCGAGTTTGTGTACCTGCGCCGGCAAATGGCGCCGGAAGCGGCGCAGGCCGTACTGGATCTGGGCATCCCGGGCATCAACGGCCAGCGCGAGTTCAAGCGCTATTACCCGTCGGGCGAGCTGACCGCGCACGTGCTCGGCTTCACCAACATCGATGACCACGGCCAGGAAGGGCTGGAGTTGGCGTATGACGACTGGCTGTCCGGCAAGCCCGGCGCCAAGCGCGTCATCCGCGATCGCATGGGTCACGTGGTGGAAGACGTGGAGCAGGTGCGCGCGCCCAAGCCGGGGCAGAGCCTCACGCTCAGCATCGACCGGCGCATCCAGTTCCTCGCCTTCAACGAGCTGAAGAACGCGCTGGAGAAATTCGAGGCCGACTCCGGCTCGATGGTGGTGCTCGACGCGCGCAACGGCGAAGTGCTGGCGATGGTCAACCTGCCGGCCTACAACCCCAACGCGCTCAACGACAGCCAACCCGGCCAGCGCCGCAACCGGGCCATGACCGACCTGCTCGAACCCGGTTCCACGATCAAGCCGATCCTGATGGCGGCGGCGCTTTCCAGCGGCCAGTACACGCCCACCACGCCGATCATCGATACCACCGGCGGCCACTGGTATTTCCAGGGCCACGACATTCATGACACGCACAACTACGGGCTGCTGACGCCCACCGGCGTGATCACCAAATCCAGCAACGTGGGCGCGGCGCGCATCGCGATGTCGCTGGATACCACGTTGATGTACGACACTTATCGGGGCTTCGGTTTCGGCAACAGCACCAACAGCGGCTTTCCGGGCGAGGCGTCCGGCTTGTTGCGGATCGGGCGTGACTGGCGGCCGCTGGAAAAGGCCATCCTCGGTTACGGCTACGGCCTCAACGTGACCGTGCTGCAGCTGGCGAACGCCTACGCCACCATCGCCGATGGCGGCCTGATGCACACGCCCGCCTTCATCAAGGACAGCGACGGCCCCACCAAGCAGATCATCTCGCCGAAAGTGGCGCATGAGCTGGTGCGGATGATGGAAACGGTGACCGGGCCCGGCAGCACGGCGCCGCAGGCACGCATCCCCAACTACAGCGTGGCGGGCAAGACGGGCACGGCGCACAAGGCCAACGCCGGCGGCTATTCCAAGAGCAATTACACCGCCGCGTTCGCCGGCATCGTGCCCGCGTCGAACCCGCGGCTGGTCGGTGTGGTGGTGATCGACAACCCGCAAAAGCGCAGCTACTACGGCGGCATGGTGTCCGCGCCGGTGTTCGCCAAGGTAATGGAAGGCGCGCTGCGATTGCTGGACGTGCCGCCGGACAACGTGGGCCGCTGGTACGTGGGTGGCCCGCTGCAGGGCGCAGGTGGCCTGGTTGGCAGTAACCCACCGGCTGATGTGCCGATCGATGACGCACCCATCGACGAGGGTGCGCCATGAGCATGCATCGTCTCGACCGCCTGTTGCTGGGCATCGGCGATACGGCGCTGGCGCAGGTAGCCGGCGCGCGTGACCTTTCGATCACCGGGCTCGCCATCGACTCGCGCCAGATCGTGCGCGGCGATGCCTTTGTCGCCTTGCGCGGCACGCAGACGCATGGCATCCGTTTCGCCCCCGTCGCCGTGCAGCGCGGCGCATCGGTGGTGCTGGCCGAGGCGCCGGTACCGGCCGACATCGACACCTTGTCCTCGGAGGCGATCGAAGGCGTGCCGGTGGTGTGGATCGACCACCTCGCTTCGCAGGTCGGCGAGATCGCCGCGCGCCTTTACGGGCGCGCCAGCGAAGCGATGCGCGTGGTGGGCGTCACCGGTACCAATGGCAAGACGTCGTGCGTGCAGATGCTGGCGCAGGCGCTGAGTTTCCTGGGCCATCGCAGCGCCACCATCGGCACACTCGGCGCCGGTGTGCACGGGCAGCTGCACGAGGGCGAGCGCACCACGCCCGATGCGGTGGCCGTGCATCGGCTGCTGGCGGAATTCCGCGACGCGGGCGTGAGCCATGTGGCGATGGAGGTGTCCTCGCACGCGCTGGCGCAGCATCGCGTGGCCGCGGTGGATTTCGACGTGGCTGCCTTCACCAACCTGACCCGCGACCACCTGGACTACCACGGTGACATGGCGTCTTACGGCGCGGCCAAGGCCAAGCTGTTCGCGTGGCCCAGCCTCGGCGCCGCCGTGATCAACCTGGATGACGCGTTCGGTCCCGAACTGCTGGCGCAGCTCGATGGCGCTGTGCAGCCGCTGCGCACCAGCATGGCCGACAGCGCAGATGCGGATGTCGCCGCCAGCACCATCGTCACCTCGTCCAACGGGCTCAGCTTCGACCTGCGCACGCCGTGGGGTGCCGCGCCCGTCAAGAGCCCGCTGCTGGGGCGTTTCAATGTGGCGAACCTGCTCACGGTGGCCGCTTGCCTTGGCGCGCTGGGCGAGCCGTTCGAGCGCATCGTCGCCGCACTCGAGAATCTGCAGCCGGTGCCCGGCCGCATGAGCCGCCTCGGCGGGCAGGGCGATCTGCCGCTGGTCGTGGTGGACTATTCGCACACGCCCGATGCGCTGGATCAGGCACTGACCGCGCTGCGCGCGCATTGCGCCGGCCGCTTGATCTGCGTGTTCGGCTGCGGCGGCGAGCGCGATGCCGGCAAGCGTCCGTTGATGGGTGAAATCGCGGCGCGACTGGCCGATGTGGCCATCGTCACCGACGACAACCCGCGCCGCGAAAACGGCGACGCCATCGTGGCGCAGATCGTGGCCGGCATGCCCGAAGGCACGACGATCGAACGCGACCGCGCGGCGGCGATCGCCCTCGCGTTGCGCGACGCACGCGCTGGCGACGTGGTGCTGATCGCCGGCAAGGGCCATGAGCCATACCAGGAAGACGCCACCGGCAAGCATCCCTTCGACGACATGGCCGTGGCGCAAGCCGCGCTGGAACGCCGGGAGCCGCGCGCATGATGTCCGCGAACACCATCGCCATGTGGACCCACGGCCGCCTGCACGGCGCCGACGCCAAGGTCACCGGCGTGGTCATCGACACGCGCCGGGTGAAGCCCGGCGACCTGTTCGTGGCGATCAAGGGCGAGCACGTCGATGGCCATGACTACCTGGCCGACGCGGCCGCCCGCGGTGCCGTCGCCGCCATGGTGACGCACAAGCTGGAGCACGAACTACCGCAGATCGTGGTGGACGACAGCGCACTGGCCCTGGGCGACCTGGCCAGCGCGGTGCGCGCGCAGCGCGATGTGCGCGTGGTGGGCATCACCGGTTCCAACGGCAAAACCACCGTCAAGACGCTGACCGCCTCGATCCTGGCACGGCACGGCCGTACCCACGTCAGCGCGGGCAATTACAACAATGAGCTGGGCCTGCCGCTGAGCCTGCTGGCGATGCCGCTCGACACCCAGTTCGCGGTGCTGGAAATGGGCGCCGGCAAACCGGGTGACATCGCTTATCTGGCAGCCATCGCGCGGCCCGACGTCGGTGTGGTCAACCTGATTGCGCCGGCGCATCTGGAGCGCATGGACAGCATCGAAGGCGTGGCCGAAACCAAGGGCGCGTTGTATCAGGCGCTGCCCGCCGACGGCGTGGCGATCGTCAACGCCGACGATGCGTTCGCCAGCTTTTTCGATGGCCTGGCTGGTGGCCGCAAGCTGCTGCATTTCGGGCTGGATCATGCGGCCGATGTGAGCGCCCGCATCCTTGAGCAGCGCCCGGATGGATCGCGTTTCGTGCTGCAGACGCCGGTTGGCGAGGCCGAGGTTTCGCTGCCGCTGCCCGGTCGCCACAACATCGCCAATGCGCTGGCCGCCAGCGCCATCGCGCTGGCGCTGGAGGTGCCGCTGGCCACCATCGTGGCGGGGCTGCAATCGGCCGAGGGCGTACCCGGCCGGCTTCGTCGCGAGGTGACGGCCGGTGGCTGGACGGTGATCGACGACAGCTACAACGCCAACCCCAGCTCGATGCTGGCGGCGATCGACACGCTGCTGCTGGCCGAAGGCGAGCGCTGGCTGGTGCTGGGCGACATGGCGGAACTGGGCGCCGATGCGCGTGCCCTGCACGCCTCGGTAGGACAACGCGCCCGCGAGCGCGGGGTGGAACGGTTGTTCGCGGTCGGCCCGCTGGGCGCGGCCACGGTCGAGGCGTTCGGCGACGGTGCGACGCATTTCGCCGACAAGCCCGCGCTGATCGCGGCGCTGCGCTCGCAACTGCATCCGGGCGTGACCTGTCTGGTGAAGGGTTCGCGCTCGGCCGGCATGGAACAGGTGGTGGTGGCGCTGGCGCAGCCTTCGGGCGCGTCCGGCCCCGCGCAGGAGGGCACGTCCGATGTTTTATGAACTGGCCGAATGGATGTCGCGCCACTTCGTGGCACCGCATCTGTTTCAGTACATCACCTTCCGGGCGATCATGGCCGCGCTCACCGCGCTGTCGGTGTCGCTGCTGCTGGGCCCGGCACTGATCCGCAAGCTGAGCGCGCTGAAAGCCGGCCAGGTGGTGCGCAGCGATGGCCCGCAGACGCACCTGGTCAAGGCCGGCACGCCGACCATGGGCGGCGTGATGATCCTGCTGTCGGTGAGCGTCGCCACGCTGCTTTGGGCCGACTTGCACAACCGCTACGTGTGGGTGGTGCTGGCGGTGATGCTGACCTTCGGCGTGATCGGTTTCTACGACGACTACCGCAAGCTGGTGCTGAAGGACAGCCGCGGCCTGGCCAGTCGCTGGAAATATTTCTGGCAGTCCGTGTTCGGCCTCGGCGCCGCGTTGTTCCTGTACTACACCGCACCCCACGCGACCGGCACGCTGCCGGTGGCGGAGACCGCGCTGTACGTGCCGCTGTTCAAGCACGTGGTGCTGCCGATGGGGCTGTTTTTCGTGGTGGTGGCGTACTTCATGATGGTGGGTTTCTCCAATGCGGTGAACCTCACCGATGGCCTGGATGGCCTGGCCGTGATGCCGACGGTGCTGGTTTCCGGCGCGCTGGGCGTGTTCGCCTACCTGGCCGGCAACAAGGTGTTCTCCGAATACCTGGGCATTCCCTCCATTCCTGGCGCGGGCGAATTGGCGATTTTCACCGGCGCGTTGTCGGGGGCGGGACTGGGCTTCCTGTGGTTCAACACGTATCCCGCGCAGGTGTTCATGGGTGACGTGGGCGCGCTGGCGATGGGCGCGGCACTGGGCTGCGTGGCAGTGATCGTGCGCCAGGAAATCGTGCTGTTGGTGATGGGCGGCGTATTCGTGATGGAAACCGTGTCGGTGATGTTGCAGGTGGCCAGCTTCAAGCTCACCGGCAAACGCATCTTCCGCATGGCGCCGATCCATCACCACTTCGAACTGAAAGGCTGGCCGGAACCCCGGGTGATCGTGCGTTTCTGGATCATCTCGGTGGTGCTGGTGCTGATCGGCCTCGCCACGTTGAAGGTGCGGTGATGGCCGGGAATCGGGAATCGGGAATCGGGAATAGGAACGGCACGTGCGCGCCGGCTCATCGTGTCGTGCGCGCTTTTACCTGTTCCCCATTCCCGATTCCCCATTCCCGGCTTGCGGAGCAAGCCCATGTTTGACACCACCCAGGCAAAACGGCGGCACGGCCCGCGCGGCAGCTTCGATCTGCTGTTGCTGGTGGCGTTGATCGCGTTGGCCAGCATCGGTGTGGTGATGGTGGCGTCCAGTTCGATCTCGGTGGCGGACAGCCAGCACCTGGGGGCGTTCTATTACCTGGAGCGGCACCTGGTGTTTCTCAGCCTGGGGCTGCTGGTGGCGGGCGTGGCCATGCGCACCGAGATGAAGCTGCTGGAGAAGTTCGCGTTTCCGTTGCTGGCGCTGGCGTTCGTGTTGCTGCTGGCGGTGTTCGTGCCGCACCTGGGCATGCGCATCAATGGCGCGCGGCGCTGGCTGAACCTGCTGGTGACCAGCTTCCAGCCGGTGGAGGCGGTGAAGCTGATCCTGGTGGTGTACATCGCCAGCTATCTGGTGCGTCACCGCGAGAACGTGGAAACGCGCTTCCTTGGCTTGTTCAAGCCGGTGGTGGTGGCGGGGTTGATCGTATTGCTGCTGCTGGCGCAACCGGATTTCGGCTCGGCCACGCTGGTGATCGCGGTGACCATCGCGATGGTGTGGCTGGGTGGCGCGCGGCCGATCTTCCTGTTCCTGATGGGGCTGCCGCTGATGCCGCTGCTGTATATCGCGGCCACCGGCGAGAGCTACCGCATGAAGCGGCTGACCTCGTTCATGGATCCGTGGAAAGACCCGTTCAACGACGGTTTCCAGCTGACCCAGTCGCTGATGGCGATCGGTCGCGGCGAGTGGACCGGCGTGGGGCTGGGCTCCAGCGTGTTGAAGCTGTCGTACCTGCCCGAGGCACATACCGATTTCATCTTCGCGGTGATCGGCGAAGAGCTGGGCCTGGCGGGCGTGGTGCTGGTGATCGGCCTGTTCGCGATGGTGGTGGGGCGTGGACTTTACCTGGGCCTCAAGGGTGTGGAAGTGGGGCAGCGCTTCGCCGGCTACGTGGCGTTCGGCATCTCGCTGATGCTGGCGATGCAGGCGATCGTCTCGGTGGGCGTCAACCTCGGCGCGTTGCCGACCAAGGGCCTGACCTTGCCGCTGATCAGCTACGGCGGCTCCTCGATGGTGCTGACCTGCGCCATGGCCGGCGTGCTGCTGCGCGCCACGTTCGAGATCAACCGCGCGCTGGACGCTCGGCACATGGCGACCCGGATGCCGGCGGCGGTGACCGCCGTCGATGCGAATGCCGCGGTCACCCCGCGTGAGCAGGTGGCCGCATGAATCCCGAATCCCGTGTTGCCGATTCCCGCCCCGTGCTGATCATGGCCGGCGGCACCGGTGGCCACATTTTCCCGGGCCTGGCCGTGGCGGAAACGCTGCGTGG
The DNA here is from genome assembly GCF_042655685.1 of Rhodanobacter ginsenosidimutans. NCBI lineage: Bacteria > Pseudomonadati > Pseudomonadota > Gammaproteobacteria > Lysobacterales > Rhodanobacteraceae > Rhodanobacter > Rhodanobacter ginsenosidimutans. Next base: position 603,166 of record NZ_JBHSMM010000001.1, read on the forward strand.
GCAGGGTGTGCCGGTGATGTGGCTGGGTGCGGCCGGTGGCATGGAAACCCGCGTGGTTCCGGCCCACAACATCCCCCTGCACACGGTGGCGGTGCGCGGGCTGCGCGGCAAAGGCTGGAAGGCCCGCCTGCTGGCGCCGGCGATGCTGCTGCAGGCCTTGTTCGCTTCGCTGGCGCTGCTGCGGCGGATCCAGCCGCGCAGCGTGTTGTCGATGGGCGGCTACGTGGCCGGGCCCGGCGGCTTGGCGGCGTGGCTGTTGCGGCGGCCGTTACTGGTGCACGAACAGAACCGCGTGGCCGGCTTCACCAATCGCAAACTGGCCACCATGGCCCGCCGTGTGCTGACCGGTTTTGCCGATGCGCTGCCGCAGGCGGAATGGGTGGGTAACCCCGTGCGCCAGGCGATCGCCCAACTGCCGCCGCCCGCGTCGCGCATGGCGCAGCGCCAGGATCCGCCGCGGTTGCTGGTGCTGGGTGGCAGCCTGGGCGCGCGGTCATTGAACCTGGCGCTGCCGCAGGCACTGGCCCGGCTCGACCCGTCGCAGCGGCCCGAGGTGCTGCACCAGTGCGGCGCGCGCGGTATCGACGAGACCAACGCGGCCTATGCCGAAGCTGGCGTCCACACGCAGGTGGTGCCGTTCATCGAAGACATGGCGGCCAGCTATGCCTGGGCGGATCTGGCGGTTTGCCGCGCCGGCGCGCTGACCCTGGCCGAACTGTCGGCGGCCGGGTTGGGTGCGGTGCTGGTGCCGTTTCCGCACGCGGTGGACGACCACCAGACCCGCAACGCCGACGTACTGGTGCAGGCCGGCGCCGCCGTACTGCTGCCGGAATCCGATCTGAAAGGGAACAGCTTGAACGTAGAACTTCTGGCGCAGCAACTCGCTGCGCTGCTTGGCGACCGCAGCCGGTTGCTGGCCATGGCCGAGTCAGCTCGCACGCTGGCCAAACCCGATGCCGCCGCGGTCATCGCCCGCGCCTGCCTGGATGTGGCCGCATGAACCCGCGTCGACTCTCCGCTCAGGAAGATCTGATGAGCACGTTCCGCCGGGTGCATTTCATCGGCATCGGTGGCGTGGGCATGAGCGGTATCGCCGAGGTGCTGCACAACCTGGGCTATGCCGTTTCCGGCTCCGACCGCAACGCGTCTCCCACGGCGTTGCGGTTGCAGGAGTTGGGTATCACCGTGCACATCGGACATGCGGCGGCGAACCTGGGTGATGCCGATGTGGTGGTCACGTCCAGCGCGATCCCGCAGGACAATCCCGAATTGCTGGCCGCCCGCGAGGCGCGCATCCCGCTGGTGCCGCGCGCGGAAATGCTGGGCGAGCTGATGCGTTTCCGCCGTGGCGTGGCCATCGCCGGCACCCACGGCAAGACCACCACCACCAGCCTCACCGCCAGCGTGCTGGCCGAGGCCGGCTACGACCCCACCTTCGTCATCGGCGGCCAGTTGAACGCTGCTGGCGCCAATGCGCGGCTGGGCACCGGTCAATACCTGGTGGCCGAGGCCGACGAGTCGGACGGTTCATTCCTGCTGCTGTCGCCGATCATCGCGGCGGTCACCAATATCGACGCCGATCACCTGGAAAACTACGGCGGCGACTTCGCCCTGGTGAAGAAGGCGTTCGCCGATTTCCTGCACCGGCTGCCGTTCTACGGGCTGGCCGTGTTGTGCGTGGATGACGCCGAAGTGCGTGAACTGGCCAGCCGCACCACCCGCCGGGTGATGACTTACGGCATCGACTCGCAGGACGCCGACGTGCGCGCCAGCGGGTTGCGGCAGAGCGGCTTCGAGATGCATTTCAACCTGCATCTGCCGGGTCGGGGCGAAGCCTTGCCGGTGATGCTGAACCTGCCCGGGCGCCACAACGTGCTGAACGCGTTGGCCGCGGCGGCGATCGGCTGGCAGCTCGGGGTCGAGGCGGAAGCTATCGCGCATGCGCTGGGCAAGTTCCAGGGCGTGGGTCGGCGCTTCCATCGGCGTGGCGAAATCGCGCTCGACGAGGGCTCGGTCCTGCTGGTGGACGATTACGGCCATCACCCCAGCGAGCTGGCGGCGGTGTTCGCCGCGGTGCGCGGCGGCTGGCCCGAGCGGCGGCTGGTGGTGGGTTTCCAGCCGCATCGCTACAGCCGTACGCGCGACCTGCTGGACGATTTCGCCAACGTGCTGGCCGAGGTCGATGTGCTGGTGCTGACCGATGTCTACGCCGCCGGCGAAGCGCCGATCGCCGGTGCCGATGGCCGCGCACTGGCACGTGCGGTGCGTGCGCGCGGCAAGGTCGATCCGGTGCTGGTTGATCACCCGCGCGAATTCGCCGACACCCTGCCGGCGCTGCTGCGCGATGGCGACCTGCTGCTGCTGATGGGCGCCGGTGATATCGGCGCGGTGGCGGTCGAGCTGGGGCGGGTCGGTGAGCTGAGGACACGCAAATGAGCACCATGCAACGCCATCGCATCGACAATCCCGCCGACTTCGGCCGCGTGGCCGTGGTGATGGGCGGCAGTTCCACCGAGCGCAGCGTGTCGCTGGATTCCGGCCGCAACGTGTTGGCCGCGCTGCAGGCGCGCGGCGTCGATGCGCATGCCGTCGACGGCATTCCGGCCTTGCTGGATGCGCTGCGGGCAGGCCGGTTCGACCGCGTGTTCAACATCCTGCACGGCCAGCATGGCGGTGGTGAGGACGGCGTGCTGCAGGGCGCACTGGAAGCGCTGAACGTGCCGTACACCGGCTCGGGCGTGCTGGGTTCCGCCTTGTCGATGGACAAGACGCGCTCGAAGCGGGTGTGGCAGTCGCTGGGCTTGCCCACGCCGGCGTTCATGCCGTTGCCGCGCGGCGCCGAAGTACAAGCCGCGGCGCGGACGATCGGTTTCCCGTTGATCGTGAAGCCGGCCTGCGAGGGCTCCAGCGTGGGCGTAAGCCGCGTGTTCGATGCCTCGCAACTGGATCAGGCGGTGGCGCTGGCGACGCAGTATCCCGGCGACATGCTGATGGAAACGCTGATCGAAGGCGCCGAGCTCACCGTCAGCATCCTGGGTCGCGATGTGCTGCCCAGCATCCATATCGTGCCGAAGGCGCAGTTCTACGATTTCAACGCCAAATACGTGGCCGAAGACACCCAGTACCTGTGCCCGGGTCTGGACGGCGAGGCCGAAGCGTCGCTGCGCGCGCTGGCGTTGCAGGCCTTCGATGCGCTCGGTTGCAACGGCTGGGGCCGCGTCGATGTGATGCGCGATCGCCAGGGCCGCAACTGGCTGCTGGAAGTGAACACCGCGCCCGGCATGACCTCGCATTCGCTGGTACCCAAGGCCGCCGCCGCCGCCGGTATCGATTATCAGGAGCTGTGCTGGCGCGTGCTGGAAACGAGTTTCGCCAGGGAGTCGGGAATAGGGAATAGGGAATCGGGAAAACCGACAGCTGGCTCTACCCATTCCCCATTCCCCATTCCCCACTCCCGCGACTCCGAAGGAGGCGCCCAGTGAAAAGCTCCGTCCGCCTGATCGCCTGGTGCCTGGCCATCGCCCTGGTGGCGCTGCCCATCGTGGGCGTGCTGCGCGGCTGGTTTGCGGCGGCGCGGTGGCCGGTGAACCATTTGACCGTGCAGGCGGAGTTCAAGCACGTGACGCCCGCGGAAGTGCGTGCCGCGGTGTTGCCCGGCATCGGCCGCGGGTTTTTCGCGCTGAACCTGGACAACGTGCAGAAGGCCGTCGCCGCGCTGCCATGGGTGGAGTCGGTGGAGGCACGCAAGCGCTGGCCCGATACCTTGTCGCTGCGCATCTACGAGCGCCAGCCGTTCGCGCGCTGGAACGACAAGCGGCTGATCAGCCGCCAGGGCCTGGTGTTCGATGCGCCCGGCGCGGGCGACCTCGTCGCGTTGCCCCATCTGCAAGGCCCGGACGATCGGCTGGCCGAGGTGGTCAGCTTCTACGCGCAGACCCAGAAGGCGTTTGGCGGCAGCGGATTGCGCATCAACGGCGTGGCACTGAGCGAGCGCGGCAGCTGGAGCATCAGCACCGCCACCGGCGCGCGCATCGTGATCGGCGATCGCGAACAGGCGGGCCGCCGCTTGCGCCGTTTCCTGGATGTCTACCCGCAGCTGATGGCCGGCCATACCGAGCCGTTTGCCTACGCCGATCTTCGCTACACCAACGGATTCGCCGTGCGCTGGTCGCAAGCGGCCCCCGCCAACGCTGGAGGTTCGCCCCCCACCATGAACATTTCCTCATGAAACCACGCAACGACAAGCAACTCGTCGTCGGTCTCGATATCGGCACCTCGAAAGTGGTGGCGATCGTCGGCGAATACGAGATCGGCGAGCCGATCACCGTGATCGGCATCGGCACCCACGTATCGCGCGGCATGAAGCGCGGCTCGGTGGTCGACATCGAATCCACCGTGCACTCGATCCAGCGCGCAGTGGAGGAGGCCGAGCTGATGGCCGGCTGCGATATCCGCTCGGTCTACGCCTCCATTTCCGGCAGCCACCTGGAAACCCGCAACTCGCACGGCAACGCGGCCATCCGCGACCGCGAGGTCACCGTGGGCGACCTGGAACAGGTGCTGGAAGCGGCCAGCGCGGTGGCGATCCCTGCCGACCGCAAGGTGCTCTACAAGGAATCGCAGGAATACCGCATCGACGGCCAGGACGGCATCCGCTCGCCGGTCGGCATGAGTGGCGTGCGGCTTGAGGCGAATGTGCACCTAGTCACCGGCGCGGCGGCGGCGGTGCAGAACATCACCAAGTGCATCCAGCGCTGCGGCCTGTCGGTGGACGAGCTGGTGCCCTCGGCGCTGGCCAGCGCCAAATCCGTGCTGACCGACGACGAGCGCGAGCTGGGCGTGTGCCTGGTCGACATCGGCGCCGGCACCACCGACATCGCCATCTATACCCACGGCTCGATCCGCTTCACCGCCTCGCTGCCGGTGGGCGGCGACAACGTCACCGGCGACATCGCCCAGGGCGTGCACACGCCCACCGCGCATGCCGAGGAAATCAAGATCAAGTACGCCTGCGCTTTGGCCGGGCTGGCGCACGCGGACGAAACCATCCAGGTGCCCAGCGTGGGCGATCGACCGCCGCGCCGGCTGGCGCGCCAGTCCCTCGCGCAGAGCGTGCAGGCCCGCTACGAGGAAATCTTCGAGATGGTGCAGGACCAGTTGCGCCGCTCCGGCTACGAGAACCTCGTGGCTGCCGGCGTGGTGCTCACCGGCGGCGCTTCGAAGATGGAAGGCGCGCTGGAACTGGCCGAGGAGATCTTCCACATGATGGTGCGCATCGGCGTACCGCAGGAGATCAGCGGCCTGGGCGAAGTCGTCTCCAGCCCGCTGCACGCCACCGGCGTGGGCCTGCTGCTGCACGGTTCGCGCGCCGGCGGCACCCGCGTCAGCCACCCGATGGGCGGCAGCGTGGGCGGCCTGGTCGGCAAATGGCGCAACTGGTTCACCAGGAATTTCTGAGGGGGCGCGGGACGCGCCACCGCGGGTGACGGATTCACCCACCCACCGCGAAACGGCAGGAGCCGTACTCGCGGTTACAACGACAACAACTCCACGGAGAACGGGAAATGTTTGAACTGATCGAAAAACTCGCACCCAATGCCGTCATCAAGGTCATCGGCGTGGGCGGTGGTGGCGGCAATGCCGTGGCGCACATGCTCAATGCCCACATTGAAGGCGTGGAATTCATCGTCGCCAACACCGACGCCCAGGCCATGACCAGCTGCGGCTCGCGTACGCACCTGCAACTGGGCGGCAACGTCACCAAGGGCCTCGGCGCCGGCGCCAACCCGGAAGTCGGCCGGCAGGCCGCGCTGGAGGACCGTGAACGCATCGAGGCGATGCTGGAAGGCGCCGACATGGTGTTCATCACCGCCGGCATGGGCGGCGGCACCGGCACTGGCGCTGCGCCGGTGGTGGCACAGCTGGCCAAGGAAAAGGGCATCCTCACCGTGGCCGTGGTCACCAAGCCGTTCCCGTTTGAGGGTCGCCGCCGCATGCAGGTGGCGCTGAAGGGCATCGAGGATCTGCAGCAGCACGTGGACTCGCTGATCACCGTTCCCAACGAAAAGCTGCTCAGCGTGCTGGGCCGCGAAGTCACCCTGCTGAATGCGTTCAAGGCCGCCAACGACGTGCTGCAAGGCGCCGTGCAGGGCATTGCCGACCTGATCACCGCCCCCGGCCTGATCAACGTCGACTTCGCCGACGTGCGCACCGTGATGTCGGAAATGGGCCTGGCGATGATGGGCACCGGCACCGCATGCGGCGACGACCGCGCCCAGGCAGCCGCTGAAGCGGCGATCAAGAACCCGCTGCTGGAAGACGTCAACCTCAACGGCGCCTGCGGCATCCTGGTCAACGTGACGGCCGGCCCGAACCTCACCATGCGTGAATTCGACGAAATTGGGCGGGTTATCCACGATTTTGCCAGCGAAGACGCCACCGTGGTGATCGGCACCTCGATGGACCCGGAAATGAAGGACGACGTGCGCGTCACCGTGGTCGCCACCGGCCTGAACCGCGCTGCGGCATCGCGTCAGCCGATCCGTGCGGTCGAGACCCAGCAGCAGGTGCAGATGCGTCCGCGCCCGGTGGTGCTGCGTACCGGCACCGGCAACGAAGTGGTCGATTATGCGCAGCCTGACGCGGTGGCCGGTCACAACCGTGCAGATGCTGGTGCCGCGCCGGCCCGCAACGCCGAGCCGAACATCGATTACCTCGACATTCCCGCTTTCCTGCGTCGCCAGGCCGACTGAGGTATCACATAGACTGAACAAACATACGCACAGCTTGTCCATCTCTGCATCGCCTGGCGTCGGTCGGTTGCATCCGGCGCTGTAGCGTTGCGTCGTTGCCGCGCGGACGTGATTGTCGTGCGGCGAAAGTCGGCGTGGGTTCACTGCGACAAGCGGATGGTGTGATGTCACGCCTAATCAAGCGTGTACGTCACTTACGGTCATTTCGCTCTTGCGGCGCGCTCATACGTACGGCTTCGCCGCCACCGCTCGACCCGGCTTCGTGGGTCGCTCTCTGCAGGGATGAAGGAATCATGAAGGCTTAATCAGACTGTACGGTTCGGTTTGCTTTTATCACAGGTTAAATCTGTGTTAGCATCCGCTCCCTGATTGGCTGCTACCTACACAGGTACCAACAAAAATGATCAAGCAGCGTACGCTCAAGAACATCATCCGGGCCACCGGCGTGGGTTTGCATACCGGCGACAAGGTCTACATGACCCTGCGCCCGGCCGCGCCGAATACGGGCATCGTGTTCCGCCGTACCGACCTCGAGCCACCGGTGGAAATCCACGCGCGACCCGACAATGTCGGCGATACGCGCCGGTCCACCACGCTGGCCAAGGGCGACGTGCGTGTTTCCACGGTGGAACACCTGCTCTCGGCCATGGCCGGGCTGGGCATCGACAATGCCTATGTCGACCTTTCCGCACCGGAAGTGCCGGTGATGGATGGCAGCGCCGGCCCGTTCGTGTTCCTGCTGCAGTCGGCGGGCATCGAGGAACAGGCTGTCGCCAAGCGCTTCATCCGGATCAAGAAACCGATCAAGGTGCAGGAAGGCGACAAGTGGGCCAGCTTCACGCCGTTTGACGGCTTCAAGGTGGGCTTCTCGATCGACTTCAACCATCCGATCATCAGCAAGCGCACTTCGCGCGCCGAGATTGATTTCTCCACGACCTCGTTCGTAAAGGAAGTCAGCCGCGCCCGCACCTTCGGTTTCATGCGTGACATCGAGATGCTGCGCGAACACAACCTGGCGCTCGGCGCCTCGATGGACAACGCGGTGGTGCTGGACGACTACCGGGTGCTGAACGAAGACGGCCTGCGCTACGAGGACGAGTTCGTGAAGCACAAGATCCTCGATGCCATCGGCGACCTTTACCTGCTGGGCCACAGCCTGATCGGTGCCTACGACGCGCACAAATCCGGCCACGAACTCAACAACAAGCTGCTGCGCACGCTGATCGCCGACGCCTCGGCGTGGGAAGAAGTCAGCTACCAGGACGATCCGGCCACCTCGCCGATTTCCTACGCGCATCCGGCCCAGGCGATCTGACGCCACCCGGCTAACCGAAACACCCCGACGGCCCTGTCAGCCCCCTGACAGGGCCGTTTTCGCATGCGCCGTGCCCGCTCGTCGGGCCGGGTCAGTTCACACTTTCGTGATCGACAAGGTGCTTGGCGGCACAAACGCGTGCTATAAAACCCCTCGGCCGCGATCGCAGGCGGCCAACGGGGGGTTCCTGGCGCACAAGCCGACGAGGACGCAATGAGCGACTCGTGGCTACTCTGCCCCGGGAAAAGGGGAATCAGCGGGTTCGGCGATGGACGCCAATTCAAGGAACAGTCCCTGCAATTCGGGGTCTGTCATGGACGCGGCGGCGGCCCGAAGATGGGCGGCGGCGGCAGGCGAAAGCGGTTTTGATCGGGACGGCTCGGTAGGGGCCGGCGGTTGGGGGACCACTTTCACGGTAATCGCACTGGCGTTGGTGCCAATGGCATCGGCGGCGGCCAGGATCTGCGTCTGCATCAATCGCAGACGTGCCGCCCAGGCTGGTGAGGTTGCTAGGAAGACAAGGCGTCCGTAGCGCACATTGGCGAAACGTATTTCGTCGCGCAACGGCAAGGGCAATGTCTGACGCAATGCGCGATCGAGCGCTTCCAGCGCGCCGGCCTTTCGGGCCAGGGCCGCGAAGGAGCCGCAATCGACCAGGGCTTTCGGGCCGTGGCCGTGGCGGCGCGAAGCGGGGTTGGCGTGCTGCGTCACGGCGGGATTCGACTTGGGAAACTCATGCAAATCATACTCGTCTCACGTCATCGAAAGTTGCCACGCACGCTCGATCTTTCCCGGCGCTGGCTGCGCTGGAAGCTCTATGCGGCCGCGGGATTCGTGCTGCTTGGCTGCGTTGGCGTGGGGGCCGCGCTGGCACTGACCATCGCCAGTCCGCAGGACCGCACATTGGCGCACATCCACGAATTGCAGCAGCAGATCCAGCAACAGGATGCGCAATTGAGCGGGGTCCGCCAGGACGCCGAGCGCGGACTGGACGCGCTGGCGCTGAAACTCGGCCAGCTGCAGGCGCAATCGACCCGCCTCAATGCGCTGGGCGTGCGGCTGGCCCAGGTCGGCAAGCTCGATGACGGCGAGTTCAGTTTCGACCAGCCACCCCCGGTGGGCGGCATCGAGGAAGCCGGCGAGACAGGCTATGCGCTGCCGCCGGTGCTGGAAGCCAGCATCGACCAGCTCGCCGGACAGTTCGACAGCCAGCAGGCGCAGTTGTCCGCGCTGCAAAGCCTGTTGCTGGACGCGCGCATCGAATCAAGCCTGAAACCCACGGGCATGCCTGTGCAGGGCTATATCTCGTCGTATTTCGGCACGCGCCCCGACCCCTTCGACGGCCACATGGCGCGCCATACCGGGATTGATATCGCGGTGCCCAAGGGCACGCCCGTGCACGCCGTGGCCGCGGGCATGGTGACGTTCACCGGCGTGCGTCGCGGCTATGGCAAGGTGGTCGAGATCGACCACGGCAACGGCTACATGACGCGCTACGCGCACAACAGCACCTTGCTGGCGCATCCGGGCCAGCGCGTACGCGTGGGTCAGGTGATCTCGGATGCGGGTTCGACCGGGCGTTCGACCGGGTCGCATCTGCATTTCGAAGTGTGGCGCGGTGGTCGGGTGGTCAACCCGCTCACCTACGTGCGCAGCCATCGCTGAATAGCTCCCGCTATCCCCCTCGTGATGGCTCGGCCGAGGCCGATGGCCGTCACCATGGCGTATCGCCCTTGAATACCGGCGCTGCGACCGCCATTCCGAATCACCACATTCCCGATCGCCCTCGGGGTGTGTAGTAATATGCCTGATTGGCCTGCGCCAGTCGGCGGGCATCCCGTTTATCTACCCGGAAGATCGATGTTCAATCGTGCCTTGACGAGCCTGTTTGGTAGCCGCAACGAGCGCGTGCTGCGTCAGCTTTCCCGATCCGTCGCCCGCATCAACGCGTTGGAACCCGAGTTCGAGAAACTCAGCGACGAAGCACTGCGCGGCAAGACTGAGGAATTCAAGCAGCGCGTCGCCGGGGGCGAGTCGCTGGACAAGCTGCTGCCCGAGGCCTTCGCCGTGGTGCGCGAGGCGGCCAAGCGCGTGCTGGGCATGCGCCATTACGACGTGCAGATGATCGGCGGCATCGTGCTGCATCAGGGCAAGATCGCCGAAATGCGTACCGGTGAAGGCAAGACCCTGGTCGGTACGCTGCCGGTCTACCTCAATGCGCTCGAGGGCAAGGGCGTGCACGTGGTCACCGTCAACGATTACCTGGCGCGGCGCGACTCGGCCCAGATGGGTCAGTTGTACGGCTTCCTGGGCCTGGAGGTGGGCGTCGTGTATCCGGGCATGGATCACGCCGACAAGAATGCGGCGTACGCCGCCGACATCACCTACGGCACCAACAACGAATTCGGCTTCGACTACCTGCGCGACAACATGGCGCTCAGCAAGGAGCAGCGCTACCAGCGCAGCCTGAATTACGCGATCGTCGACGAGGTCGACTCGATCCTGATCGATGAAGCGCGCACGCCGCTGATCATCTCCGGCCCGGCCGAGGATTCCCCGCAGCTGTACATCGCGCTGAACAAGATCGTGCCGCAGATGATCCGCCAGACCGAGGAAGACGGCAGCGGCGATTACTGGGTCGACGAAAAGCAGAAGCAGGTGCACCTGTCCGAAGAGGGCATGCAGCACGCCGATGAGCTGTTGCGCGCCGCCGGTGTGATCGACCAGGACAGCGGCCTGTACGACTCCAAGAACCTGGCGGTGGTGCATCACCTCAACGCCGCGCTGCGCGCCAACGGCATCTACCAGCGCGACGTCGATTACATCGTGCGCGATGGCGAAGTGGTGATCGTGGACGAGTTCACCGGCCGCACCCTGACCGGCCGGCGCTGGTCCGACGGCCTGCACCAGGCGGTCGAGGCGAAGGAAGGTGTGCCGATCCAGCGCGAGAACCAGACCCTGGCCACGGTGACGTTCCAGAACCTGTTCCGCATGTACAAGAAGCTGGCCGGCATGACCGGCACGGCCGACACCGAGGCGTTCGAGTTCCAGAGCATCTACGGCCTGGAGGTGGTGGTGATCCCCACCCACAAGCCGATGATCCGCAAGGACAACCCGGACATGATCTTCCTGTCGCAGACACCGAAGTACAACTCGGTGATCGAGGACATCAAGGCCTGCCACAAGCGCGGCCAGCCGGTGCTGGTGGGTACCACGTCGATCGAGGTGTCCGAGCTGCTTTCCGGGTTGTTGAACAAGGCCGGCGTGGCGCACGAGGTGCTGAACGCCAAGCAGCACGAGCGCGAAGCGCAAATCGTGGCCCAGGCGGGTGCGCCGGGGCAGGTCACCATCGCCACCAACATGGCCGGCCGCGGTACCGATATCGTGCTGGGCGGCAGCCTGGAGGTGGCGCTGGCCGCGCTGCCCGAAGGCGCCAGCGAGGTCGATCGTGCCCGCGTCAAGGCCGAATGGAAGAAGCTGCACGACCAGGTCCTGGCCTCCGGCGGCCTGCACATCATCGGTACCGAGCGGCACGAATCGCGGCGTATCGACAACCAGCTGCGCGGCCGCTCCGGTCGCCAGGGCGACCCGGGCTCCTCGCGCTTCTACCTGTCGCTGGAAGACAACCTGCTGCGCATCTTTGGCGGCGAAGGCCTGGTGCGCTGGATGAAGCGCTTCGGCATGAAGGACGACGACTCGCTGGAAGATCGCATGATCAGCCGGCAGATCGAGAAGGCGCAGCGCAAGGTCGAGCAGCACAACTTCGACATCCGCAAGCACTTGCTGGAGTTCGATGACGTCGCCAACGACCAGCGCAAGGTGATCTACCGCCAGCGCGACGAATTGCTCGAAGGCGAGGAAGTGGCCGCTACCGTGGCCGACATCCGCGAGGATGTCGTGGGCAACATCGTGCGCACCCACGTGCCGCCCGAGAGCATCGACGAGCAGTGGGACGTTCCCGCGCTCAACCGTGAGCTCGAGGGCCAGTTCGGTCTGTCGCTCGACCTCGTTCACTGGGTGGAACAGCAGGCGGAAGTGGACGCGGACGCCATCCTGGCGCACGTACGCGAGGCGCTCGACACCTTGTTCGTGGCCAAGGAAGCGCAGATCGGCGCGGAAACCATGCGTCAGCTGGAAAAGCACATCATGCTGACGGTGGTCGACAACGCCTGGAAGGACCACCTGGCCAACATGGATTACCTGCGCCAGGGCATCTACCTGGTCGGCTACGCGCAGCAGGATCCGAAGCAGGCGTTCAAGAGCGAGGCGTTCAAGCTCTTCTCCGAGATGCTCAACCGGATCAAGACCGAAGTGGTGCAGATGCTGGCGCGCATCCGCATTCGCAGCGAGGAGGAGGTGGCCGCGATGGAGGCCGAGCAGCAACGTCTCGCCGAGCGCATGCAGAAGCAGATGCTCGCCAGCGGTGGCGGTGCGCCGGGCGAATCCCCGTTGCCCGCCGGCGGTGGATCCATGCGGCCGGTCACGGGCGAAAAAGTCGGGCGCAACGACCAGTGCCCGTGCGGCTCGGGCAAGAAGTACAAGCACTGCCATGGCCAGCTGTCCTGACCATGTCGGGTGATTGAAAGAGAAAGGCGGCCCGCGTGGCCGCCTTTTTTTACGCCCGGCGCGCGGTGAACATCGACGATTCCAGCGTGAAATCGAGCGTCGCCCGGATACGGTAGTAACGCTGCACTTCCATCGGCGCATCCGCCAACAGATGGCGGATGGCCGCTTCCAGTACCGGCGGCGTACGCATGCGCGCGACCCAGCTCGCGAACTCGATTTCCAGCGGCCAGGTCTGTTCGGCGGTCAACTCGAAACCTGCACGCTGCAACATCGCCTGCCATTCGGCGGGGCTGTAGTCGCGAACATGCGAGGTGTCGCGCAGCAGCTCCAGCGCCTGCAGATGCGTGTCCAGCAGCGTCGCGTGGGGCCCTTGCGGGCCCACCACGTCGATGAAGCACAGGTGCCCACCCGGCTTGAGCACCCGGGCCGCTTCGCGCAGCGCGGCGGCCGGATCACTCCAGTGATGGGCGCTGTAGCGACTGACGACGAGGTCGAACGCGTGGGCCTCGAACGGCAATTGTTCCGCGGCGCCCTGCTCGGTGCGCACCGACGACAACCCGCGTTGCGCCGCCGCGTCGCGCACCACCGCAAGCATGTCGCGCGAGAGGTCGTAGGCCACCACCTCGCCCACATGAGGCGCCATCGCAAAACTGGCGTGGCCGGCGCCGCAACCCATGTCCAGTACGCGTGCGTCGGTCGGCAGCGTCGCCGCGAGTGCCGCCAGGTGCTGCAGGTCCTGCCCGCGCGCGTGTACGGCGCTTTCCAGGTAGGCCTGTGCGCGCGAACCGAATTGCCGGTCGACCTTGTCGTGATGTTCCATGGCCATCGCTCATGTTGCGGAGCGGCAAAGCTAGCACGCGATGCGAGGCGTGTGCGCCGTCAACGCGCCGCGTTCGGGATGGTCGAATGGTTACAGCCGATGCCGCGCAACAGGTGGTGCGATTGACTTAGTCGCCGCCGCCGGGCGGACGCACGCGATGGGGTTCCGCGTCGACCGTGATGTACTGGAGCTCTTCCGCATCCAGTCGCAGCGCGGTGAGCTTTCCGCCCCAGACGCAGCCGGTATCGATGGCGTGGACACCAAAGCCGGCGAAACGATCCAGCGCCGACCAGTGGCCGCAGACGATGCGCGTATCGCGCCGGCGCATGCCGGGGACTTCGAACCAGGGATACAGGCCCGGCTTCTGCGTGCCGGGTACGCCCTTGGCATCGAAATCGATGCGGCCGTTGACGTCGCAATAGCGCATGCGGGTCAGCGTATTGATGGTGGCGCGCTGGCGATCCATACCCTGCAGGCGGTTGGACCAGACGGCGGGCCGGTTGCCGAACAGGTTGCGCAGCAGTCGCGGATGGCGTGGGCTGGAAAGCTCGCGTTCCACGTCCTGCGCTGCGCGTTGTGCCTGGCGCAAGGTCCAGCTCGGCGCCAGGCCGGCGTGGATCATGGTCCAGTTGAGCTTCTCGTCGTGGTGCAGCAGCTTCTGCGAGCGCATCCACTCGAACAGCACCGGTGCGTCGTGGGCGAACAGGACTTCGCGCAATTCGGGATTCACCCGCGCCTGCGCCTCGGGCCTGCGCTGGGCGATCGCCAGCAGGCTCAGGTCGTGATTGCCCAGCGTGACCACGCTGGATTCGCGCAAGCCGTGAATCAGCCGCAACGTCTCCAGCGACTGCCCACCACGGTTGACCAGGTCGCCGCAGAACCACAGCTCGTCCTGCGCCGTATCGAAGCGCAGCTTCTCCAGCAACCGTTGCAACTCGGGGTAGCAACCCTGCACGTCGCCAATGGCGTAGGTGGCCATGTCAGAACGCGTCCATCAATGCAGCGTACGCGGAATGGACAGGGTGAAGGTGGGAATGGGTGCGTCGAACTCGGTGCCGTCGTCGGCCAGCATCTGGTAGCTGCCGCCCATCGTGCCCACCGAGGTTTCCAGCACCGCGCCGGAGGTGTACTCGAAGGCGTCGCCAGGGCGTATCCACGGTTGCTCGCCGACCACGCCGTCACCGCGCACTTCGTCGACCTTGCCGTTTGCGTCGGTGATCATCCAGTGCCGCGTGAGTAGTCGAGCGGGCACGTCGCCGGCGTTGCGCAGCGTGATGGTGTAGGCGAAAACGTAGCGGTTGTCGCCGGGTTTGGATTGATCGGGGACGAAACGTGTTTCGACCTGCACATCGATCGTGTAGGAAGATTTCTCAGTCATGTCCGGATTGTAGGGCTTGTCGCCACGCATGGGGCACGGCGCGTGGCGCAATTGCATGCGAGGATGCAGGAAGGGTCACTGGCCGCCGTAGATTTTCGCCAGCCGCACGAAATCTCCGGGCGCGAGCGTTTCGGCGCGGGCACCCGGTTCGACGCCGGCACGACGGATGGCGTCGGTATCCATCAACTGCTTGAGTGCATTGTTGAGGGTTTTGCGCCGTTGCGCGAAGGCCGCCTTGACCACGGTGTAGACGTCACCCGCATCGGCATCGTGGCGATCCTGCGGTGCCAGCGGCACCAGCCGCACCACCGCCGACTCCACCTTGGGCGGTGGCCGGAAGGCTTCGGGCGGCACGGTGAACAGCGGTTCCACGCGACAGGCCAGTTGCAGCATTACCGACAGGCGGCCGTAGACCTTGCTGCCGGGTTCGGCGGCCATCCGTTCGACCACTTCCTTCTGCAGCATGAAGTGCATGTCCGCGATCGCGCCGAAGTGCTCGACGCAATGGAACAGGATCGGGCTGGAGATGTAGTACGGCAGGTTGCCGGCGATGCGCAGCCGGTCGATGCCATGGCGCTGCGCCAGTGCGGTGAAATCGACCTTCAGGACATCGGCGTGGATGATCTGCAGCTCGCCGACGCTGGCCGCGCGCGCCTGCAGCGCCGGGATCAGGTCGGTGTCCAGTTCGATGGCGGTGAGTTTGCCGGCCGCTGCCAGCAGTGGCAGCGTCAGCGCGCCTTCGCCAGGCCCGATCTCCAGCACGAAGTCGGTGGCGCGTGGCGCCATCGCGCTGACGATGCGGTCGATGTAGCGGCTGTCGTGCAGGAAGTGCTGGCCGAAGCTTTTCTTGGGGCGCGCGTTCACTGGGTCGTTCCCCGCAGGATTGGCCCCTCGCCGGGCTCCCCGTCACCGAGGGACGAGGAGGGCTGCGTGGAGCCACGAGCCACGAGGTCCAGTGCCATGTTGGCGGCGGCTATCAGGCTGGATGGGTCGGCGCGTCCGCTACCGGCCAGGTCCAGCGCGGTGCCGTGATCGACCGAGGTGCGGATGAACGGCAGGCCGAGCGTGAGGTTGACGGTGCGGTCGAACGCCTCGCTCTTCAGCACCGGCAGCGCCTGGTCGTGGTACATCGCCAGCACGGCGTCGTAGCGCGGACGCATGGTCGGCACGAAGGCGGTATCGGCGGGGAGCGGCCCCAGCAACTGCATGCCCTCGGCGCGTAACTGGTCCAGCACGGGAATCACGGTGTCGATTTCCTCGCGCCCCATATGCCCGCCTTCGCCCGCATGCGGGTTGATGCCCAGCACGGCGATACGGGGATGCGGCAAGCCGAACTTCCCGCGCAACTCGGCATGCACGATGCGCAATACGCGGGTCAGCAACGGGGCGGTGATCGCGTCCGCGACCGCGCGCAGCGGCAGATGGGTCGTTGCCAGCGCCACCCGCAGCTCGGGGCTAGCCAGCATCATCACCACATCGGCCTGCGCCCGTTCGGCGAAGAACTCGGTGTGTCCGCTGAAGGGGATACCCGCTTCGTTGATCGATGATTTCTGCAGCGGTGCGGTGACCACGGCGGCATAGCTTCCCGCCATGCAGCCGTCGGCGGCGATGGCGAGGGTGGTCAGCACATGCCCGGCGTTGCGGGGATCGGGCTGGCCCGGGATTTCTTCCGTTTCCAGCGGCACGTGCCGAACGCGGAGAGTACCCGCCGCACGATCGGCGGGGGCGCTGCCATCGTCGTCGATCAATTCGATCGCCACGCCGCATCGTGCGGCCGCGCGTTGCAGCAGGGCGCGATCGGTGATCGCCACCAGCGTGGCGGCCAGCGGCGTGGCCGCCAACCGGATCAGCAGTTCGGGGCCGACGCCCGCGGGTTCGCCCGCGGTGAGGGCGAGCCGTGGCAGGGACATCGGCATGCTGCGGGTATTACGAGGAAGCGCTGTCGGTGTCGGCGTCGCGCAACTCGGGCACGACGACGTGCACGTAGGCATTGGAGCGGATATCGCGCAGATAGTCGTCGTAGGCCTGCTCGGCCTTGCGGTTGCCGATGGCCTGGCGGGCCTCGTTGCGCTCGAGTTCGACGGTCTGGTCGCTCTGGCGCGTGCCAAGACGCTCCAGGATGTGCCAGCCCGCTTCGCTCTGGAACGGTTGGGACACTTCACCGTCTTTCAGGTTGCCCAGCTGCGCGGCAATGGTCGCGCCCCAGGCCTTCTGCGGGAACCAGTCCATGTCGCCGCCGGCATTGGCGGTGGTGTCGTCGTCGGAATCTTCCTTCGCCAGCTTGGCGAAGTCCTCATGCTTGTTGACGATGCGGTCGTACAGATCGCGGGCTTTCTGCTCGGCCTGGGCCGGCGTCATCAGTTCGCTGGGCTTGATCAGGATCTGTCGTGCGTGGAACTCGGTGACGATCTGCTTGCTCGGCTCGCGTTGACCGATCAGCTTGAGGATGTGGAAGCCGGTGGGGCCGCGCAGTGCATTGCTGACGTCGCCGGGCTTCATGGGCGCCAGCGTTTCGGCGAATGCAGGCGGGATCTCGTCGAGCTTGCGCCAGCCCAGGTCGCCGCCATCGAGCGCATCGGGGGCGTCGGAGTAGCGGATCGCCGCGGCGTTGAAATCCATCCCGCCCTTGATGGCATCGAGCGCCTGCTGCGCTTTCTGCGCGCTGGCCTGGATGGCCGCCGCGTCGGCGCCGCCGGGGATGCTGATCTGGATGTGGGCCAGATGGACCTCACCGGCCTTGTAGGTGGGGCTGCTCAGCAGGTTGTTGATCTCGCTGTCGGTGACCGTGACCGCACTCTGCACCACGCTCTGGCGCAGGCGCTGCACCAGCAGCTGATCGCTCAGCTGGCTGCGGAACGCTGCATAGCTGTCGCCGCTGCGCTCCACTTCCATGCGCAGTTGTTCCGGCGTGATCCTGTTCTGCGCTGCCACGGCGGCAACGGCCTGGTCGACGTCGGCATCGGATACGCGGATGCCCTGTTCGTGTGCCTTCGCGATCTGCAGTTTCATCAGTACCAGGCGATTCAACACCTGTTTCTGCAGAACTTGCTGCGGCGGCAGTTGTTCGGGATGGGCCGCGTACTGCTGCTGTACCGAGGCCACGGCCTGGTCCAGCTCGCTCTGCAGGACCACATCCTCGTCCACCACCGCCACGATGCGATCCAGCGGCTGGCTGGCCGGTGCAGCAGGCGCCAGCAACTGGGCATGGGCCGGGAGCGCGATCGCCAGGGCGAGCAGCAGGGAGGCGAGGAGTTGCTTCATCGATGAAAGCCCGCGTAATGCGATTATTGATAGCCGAGAATATCACGCTGCAAGAGCGAGTCGATCTGATGGCCGGATGAGCCGAGGCCCTTGAAGACGATTTCGAACATGATCGCGTTGTCGCGCTGGTTGCCGCTGCCGGCAGGGTGGCCGTAGCCGCTCTGCTTCACGTAGTTGCGTTCAACCAGCCGCAGCGCCACACAGCAACTGTCGTACTGCACGCCGGCCGCGGCTTCCACCGAATGGCCATCGGGCACCGACCACGCCACCGCGCCCACCACCCGCCAGCGGTCGGAGAGTGGGTAGACCCCCGAAACGCCATATTGTTCCAGCAGGTTGCGGCGATAGTGGTAGGACACGTTGAGGATGCCGTCGTCGCCAACGCGGCGCTGCAACTCAAACGAGCCCATTTCGGTCATCCGGGTATTCGGGCTCCATTGGTAGCTGCTGTTCAACCGCCAGCGGTCGCTCAGCTGCAGGCCGAACTGGGCCACGTAGGCCGAGTGCACCCAGTCGTTTCCGACCACACGCTGCGGCGAGAAATAGTGGATCTGCCCCAGGCTGACCGACATCCGCTCCACGCCGTTCTCGTCCAGCAGCCGGCTGGTCAGTGCGGCGGTGAGGTTGTTGGCGTCCATCTGCCGGTCGGCGCCCGAAAACTGGTTCGGCGAAAACAGCTGCCAATAGTCGAACGACATCAGCCGGGTGTCGAACACCGGCAGGTTGTTCTGGTTGCGGTAGGGCACGTACAGGTAATACAGCCGCGGTTCCAGCGTCTGGGTGTAGCTGCTGCCAAACAGCGACGTGCTGCGATCGAACACCAGCCCGCTGTCGACGCTTACGATGGGCAGGGCACGGGTGGGCGATTGCTCGGTGAACTGCGAAATCCCGCCCGCGCCCAGAAGGGCTCCGCGTGAGCCGCCGTATTTCTGGAAGTCGCCGTCAAGCTGGTAGGCGGTATACCGGTACGCCACCTTCGGCCGCACGAACCACGCGGGTGTACCAAAATAGGCGGCCAGGTAGGGGTACAGATCCTCGCGCTCGCCCTCGATGTAGCCGGGCTTGCGGAACGCGACGGCTTGCGTATCCATGCCGAATTCAAGCCATGGCGTCAGCGGCACATCCATCGAAAAGGTTGCGTAGGGAAGTTGCCGGTACTGCAGCGACGCGTCGGTCACGAACGGGTTTACGTTCTGATAGACGGTGGCGCCCACGGCCGCACTCCACCACTTTCCCGCTCCGCGCACGGCCACGTTGGAACTGAGCGTGCGCACCACGGCGCCGGTGGTCGCCAGGTCTTCGCCGTAATCGTAGTAGTAGCCGCTGTCCGAGGCCCGGTTGATCGAGCTGATCAGGTTCCAGCTCCCCCACAGCCTGGTGACGTTGCTGAAGTTGACCAGGTAACGTTCCGTGTCCTTGGTATCTTCGAGACCAACCCGCTCACCGCGATCGTCCGGCACGTACTGCACGTTGAATTGGCCGCGGGTGCGCGGGAACAGATACCGGAATTCACCGCCCAGCATCGGGCCGCGCGCGGTGTAGATGCGCGGGTCCAGGGTGGCGTCGTAGTTCGGCGCCAGGTTCAGGTAATACGGCGTGCTCAGCTCGAAACCGCCGCGGCTGCTCTTGCCGAAGACCGGGTACAGGAAGCCGCTCTTGCGCTGGTCGTTCACCGGAAAGGAAATGTACGGCAGGTACAGGAACGGCACCTTGCCCAGGCGCATGGTGGCGTTGCGCGCCACGCCCACGCCGGTGGTCTTGTCGATGGCGATCGATTTGGCGCGGAATTCCCACACGTGGTGGCCCACGTCGCAGGTGGAATAGGTGGCGCGGGTATAGCGGGTGCGCTGGGCGTCGAACATCTGGCCCTGCTCGGCGACGCCGTTGCCGCGTGCGTCCAGCATCTGATAGCTCACGTCATGGGCGATGCCGTGGCTGGCGTTGGTGTTGCCCTGCATGTGGCTGGCCGACAGCAGCTGGCCGGCTTCCTGGTAGCGCACGTTGCCGCGGGCGTCGTAATCGGTGCTGACGTTGTTGTAATCGAGGCTGTCGGCCTGCAGCTTCTGGTCGGCGCGGTCGAGTTTCACGTCGCCGGAAAGGTGGTAGACCGCCTGGTCGGAGCTGTCCACGTGCTGCGCCAGCACGCTGGTGGGGCTGGTTTCGCGCAGGCTCGGGTCACGGCTCAGCGTGGGGTCGTAGAAGTCGAGCATCGCGTTGGGTCGGCACATCGCGTAGCTGGGCGGCTTGGGCGGGCAATGGAAGGTGCCCAGCGGACATGCCGTATCCGTGTCTTCCGTGGTGGTGCGGCCCGGCTGCGCGGTTTCCGCCTTGGCCTGATGGCCGATCAGGGCGAGTGCGGCGGCAACGGCCAGCAGGCGTCGTGGGGGTAGCTTGCGCGTCACAATGGGATTCTGCCGACTTCGAAGGCTCGTTAAGCTAGCAGAAAGACCCCATGTACGGCAGGCGGGTACTTCCGAAACCGAGCGAGGATTCAGCATGGCCGAGCAGAAAATCACCAAGTCGGACGCCGAATGGCGGGCGCAATTGAGCCCCGAGCAATATGCCACCTGTCGCTGTTCGGCGACCGAGGCGCCGTTCAGTGGCAAATTCTATGAGCATGATGCCGCGGGCACCTATGTTTGCGCGGCTTGCCAGGCCGAGCTGTTCGGTTCGGACAGCAAGTTCCGGTCCGGCTGCGGCTGGCCCAGCTATTTCCAGCCGATCGCGCCGACAGCGGTGGCCGAGCTGGACGACGACAGTCACGGCATGCACCGCACCGAAGTCGTGTGCGCGCGCTGCGATTCGCACCTGGGCCACGTCTTCCCCGATGGCCCGCCACCGACCGGGCTGCGCTACTGCATCAACTCGATGGCGCTGGATTTCAAGCCGGCCTGATGGCCGAAGGTCTCGGCGGTTCCCGTCACGCCATCAGCGCGCCGACATGGGCGCTGACGCTGGCGGCCAGGGCGCCGAGGTCGTAGCCGCCTTCCAGCGTGGAGACCAGCCGCCCGCCGGCATGGCGCCGGGCCAGCGCCTGCAGTTGATCGGTGATCCAGGCGTAGTCTTCCTGGCCCAGCCGGAGATCGGCCAACGGGTCCTGCCGGTGCGCGTCGAAACCCGCCGACACCAGCACCAGTTGCGGCTTGAACGCGTGCAGCCGCGGCAGCAGCCGGTGCGTCCACAGCTCGCGGAACTCCAGCGAGCCGGCACCGGGCGACAGCGTGCCGTTGACGATATTGCCCACCCCGCATTCGTCCTCGGCACCGCTGGAGGGATACAGCGGTGACTGATGGCTGGACAGGAACAGCACGCGCGGTTCGCGCTCGAAGATGGCCTGGGTGCCGTTGCCGTGGTGGACGTCGAAGTCGGCGATCGCCACCCGCTTCAAGCCGTGCACGGCGAACGCCTGGGCCGCGCCCACGGCCAGGTTGTTGAACAGGCAAAACCCCATCGCCTCATCGCGGGTGGCATGGTGGCCCGGCGGACGCACTGCGCAGAACGCAGCCTCGCACTGCCCGCCGATCACCGCATCGACCGCCGCCGCCACGGCACCGGCGGCGCGCAGTGCCGCCTCGACCGAGCCGGGGCCGATCCAGGTGTCTTCATCCAGTGCATGCAACTCGCTGTCGCCGGCATGGGCCAGGATGCGGTCGACGTGAGTGGCGCTGTGCACGCGCAACAACTGTTCGCGGCTGGCGCGCGGCGCCTCGATGCGGTCGAGTGCCGCGAAGCGGTCGTGATCCAGCGCCTGCAGCACGGCGCGCAGGCGGGCCGGGCGTTCGGCGTGATCGAGGCCGCCAGCGTGCTGCAGACAATCGGCGTGGGTGTAGAGCCGCATCATCCGGCGGTCTATTCCGCGGCGGGTTTGGGCTTCCGCCGGCGTTCGTGCTGCCACAGCACTTCGCCGTGACCGCTGGCGCGCGCCAGCACGCGGCAGATCACGAACAGCAGGTCGGACAGCCGGTTCAGATAGCGCTGCGGCTGCGCGCGGATGTCTTCCGCGCGTGCCAGTGCCACCACTTCGCGTTCGGCGCGGCGGCAGACCGTGCGCGCCAGGTGGCCGCAGGCGGCCGCCATACCGCCGCCCGGCAGGATGAATTCCTTCAATGGCGGCAGCGGTTCGTTGAGGTCGTCGAGGGTCGATTCCAGCCGCGCGATATCGCTGTCCTGCACCGTGGCCATGCCGGGAATGCACAGCTCACCGCCCAGGTCGAACAGGTCGTGCTGCACCTGGGTCAGGACCTCGCGCACGTCATCCGGCACGCCATCGGTGGCCAGCACCATGCCGATCGTGCTGTTGAGCTCGTCGACGGTGCCGTAGGCGGTGACGCGCAGCGAATCCTTGCCCACCCGCGAGCCATCGCCCAGCCCGGTGCTGCCGTCATCGCCGGTCCGGGTGTAGATCCGCGACAGCCGGTTGCCCATCGCCGATCAGCGGGACGAGTGAGCCGCGCCGTTCAGTGCGCGCGACACCTGCGTTGCCAGCACATGCAGCACGGCGCCGATACCCACGTACAAGGCCGTGGTCTGCAGGAACGGCAGGTACCAGTCCGCCATGTTGGCCGACCACGCCGCCATGCTGCGGGGCAGCGGCACGCTGTCGCTCAGCCAGTAGAAGCTGCCGTTGGACAGCAGGTAGCAGACGGCCCAGCTCGCCAGAAAGGCCACCGCGGCCATGCCCAGCGTCTGCAGCCGCAGGCCCACCTGGTAACGCGCCAGCAGGCTGCCGCCCATCCACAGGCTGAAGTAGGCGGGCAGCAGGGCGAGGTACGCCGGCGATACGCAGTAATGACTCCAGAAATCCAGGCCCTGGCCGGAAATCACCAGGTAATCGATCAGCACCGCTTCGGCCATCAACAGCGGGAACGCCCAGCGGCCCGCCCCGCGCAGCCAGAAGCCGGCCAGGAAGAAGATGCCCCACGACGCGTCCGGCAGCGCATCGAAGTGATGCAGGATCGAGTGGTGCATGCGGGTGGCGGCCATCACCACGGCGAGAGCCACGAAAATGCCCAGGCGCTGGGTTGATGTCTTGGGCATGCGGAGGCTCCATGTGCGGCGGTGAGAGATGCGCAGTTTAGCCCAATGTGGCCGCGACGAGAGCCGCGGGTATCATCGGCGGATGAACGCACCGCTTTCTTTCCCCCACTCGAACTCCGGCGTGCTGATCGTTGGCGGCGGCCTGGTCGGCGCCAGCCTGGCCATCGCGCTGGATGCGGCCGGCATCGCCGCCACCCTGGTGGAAACCGTTGCACCGCGCGCCGACCAGCAGCCCAGCTACGACGAGCGCAACCTGGCGCTGGCGCGCGCCACTGTCAACGGCCTGGATGCCATCGGCGTATGGCGTCATGCCGCCGCGCGCGCCACGCCGATCCGGCATATCCATGTGAGCCGCGCGGGCGAGTTCGGCAGCGCGCGCATCGACGCGGCGCGGCATGACGTGGACGCGTTGGGCTGGACCCTGCCCGCGCGTGAACTCGGCACCGCCTTGTTGCGGCGGCTGGACGAATGCACCCGACTGACGCGCCTGGCGCCCGCCACCTTGCAAACCCTGCAGCCGCTGGCGACGGGCTGGCGTGCCGGTATCGCCACCGCCGATGGCGTGCGTCACGTCGATGCGGCGCTGCTGGTGGGCGCTGATGGCAGCGAATCGTTCGTGCGCACGCAACTGGGCATCGATGCGGAACGGCACGACTACCAACAGACCCTGTTTGTCAGCACCGTCACACCGGAGCGCGACCACGCCGGCCGCGCCTACGAGCGCTTCGCCGATGACGGCCCGGTGGCGCTGCTGCCGCTGGCCGAGCGTCGCTGCGGATTGGTGCTTACCGTGCCTGCCGCGCAGGCCGAGGCGGTGGCGACGATGGACGACGAGCACTTCATCGCGCTGGCGCAGCAGCGTTTTGGCTGGCGGCTGGGTCGCCTGAGCCGGCCGGGCCGGCGGCATCCCTATGCCATCCACCGCATTGCCGCACAGCAGGTGATCGGCCCGCGCGCGGTACTGGTTGGCAACGCGGCGCAAACTATCCATCCGATCGGCGCGCAGGGCTTCAACCTCGGCCTGCGCGATGCGCTGACGCTGTCCGAGTTGCTGGCCAGCGCCAGCGATCCGGGCGCCGCCGACCTGCTGCGAGGCTATGCGGCGCGGCGTGCGGCGGATCGCGAAGGCACCATGGCGATGAGCCATGGCTTGGTGCAGCTTGCCTGCCTGCCGCAGCCTTTGCTGGGCCCGCTGCGCTCGCTGGCGCTGCTGGCCTGCGATCGGGTGCCGCCCTTGCAACGCGCGCTGGCGCGGCGCGGCATGGGCTTTCGCGGCGAGCCGCCGCTGGCCGTGCTGGAGCGCTTGCCATGAACCGTCCCTTGCGGGAAATGCCGCGCCGGCGTACTGCGATGCCTGACGTTGCCGTGGTTGGCGGCGGCATGGTCGGCGCCGCCACCGCGCTGGCGCTGGCGCGCGCGGGCTTCGACACGGTGCTGCTGGAAGCGCGTGCGCCCTCGCCGTGGCAGTCGCAGGACGAGGTGGATCTGCGCGTGGTCGGGCTGGCGCCCTCGTCGATCGCGCTGCTGGACGATCTCGGCGTCTGGCCGTCCATTCGCGACGCGCGTGCATCCGCCTATGCACACATGCACGTATGGGACGCGGCCAGCGGCGCGGCGATCGATTTCGATGCGGCGGCCGAAGGTCGGCGCGAACTGGGCTTCATCGTCGAGAACAATCTGGTGCAGTGGGCGCTGTGGCAGGCGCTGGAAGCCGCCGGCGTCCGGCGGCTGTGTCCGTCGGCGGTGCACGGTTTCGAGGCGCGCGAGGATCACGTCCGGCTGCAACTGGATAACGGCGAAACACTGTCGGCAGCGTTGCTGGTGGCGGCTGACGGTAGTTCATCACCCTTGCGCCAGCTGGCGGGCATCGGCACGCGTGGTCGTGATTATGCGCAGCGCGCGGTGGTGGCCCACGTGCATACCGAGCGCCCTCACGAAAGCACCGCATGGCAGCGTTTCCTGCCCGATGGTCCGCTGGCCTTGCTGCCGCTGGCCGATGGCCGCAGCTCGCTGGTGTGGTCGCTGCCCGAGGAGCAGGCGCAACACGTACTCGCGCTGGACGATGCCGCCTTCAGCGATGCCCTGGGCGTGGCCAGCGATTTCCGGCTGGGCCGCGTCACCGGTACCACGCCGCGCGCCTCGTTTCCGTTGAAGCTGCAACTGGCCCAGCGCTACCAGGCCGATCGTTTCGTGCTGCTGGGCGATGCGGCGCATGCGGTGCATCCGCTGGCCGGGCAGGGCGTCAATCTGGGTCTGCGCGACGTGGCCGAACTGCGCGACACGCTGCTGGCCGCGCGCGCCGCCGGCCGGGACATCGGCGCCGCGCACGTGCTGCGCCGCTACGCCCGCCGTCGCCGCAGCGCCGACACGCTGGACGCGCTGGGTTTCGACGCGCTGGCGCGGGTCTACGCCTGGCAATCGTCGCCGCTGGTGGCCGCACGCGGCGCCGGTGTCCGCCTGCTCGATCGCCTCACGCCCTTGAAACGCCTGCTGTCGGGACACGCGGCAGGGCAATAACCACCCACCGGAGCCAACCTCATGCGCATCGTTCGATTGTGTTGCCTGCTCGTGCTTGCCGGCGCGGCGTTTTCCGCCAACGCCAAGATGGTCCATCGTGCCGTGGACTGGACTTTGGACGGCACCAAATTCCACAGCGTGCTGATCTACGACGACGCCACCACGGCGAAACGCCCGGGCCTGGTGATGGTGCCGAACTGGTACGGCGTCAACGATGGCGCGGTGAAAAAGGCCGAGGCGATCGCCGGCAGCGACTACGTGATCCTGCTCACCGACATGTACGGTGAAAAGGTGCGGCCCACCTCCTTCACCGAGGCGCAGGCCGCGGTGAAGCCGCTGTACACCAACCGTGCGTTGATGCGCCAGCGCATCGGCCACGCGCTCGATCAGTTGAAGGCACAAGCCGGCACGGCGCCGCTCGACGTCGCCCGCCTGGGCGCGATCGGTTTCTGTTTCGGCGGTAGCGCGGTGCTGGACCTGGCCCGCAGCGGCGCCGACGTGGGGGCGGTGGTGTCGTTCCACGGCGGGCTGGAAACCGACAACCCGGCGCTGGCGAAAAACATCAAGGCGCGCGTGCTGGTGCTGAACGGTGCCGACGACAAGGGCACCATGCCGGCCGCCGATGCGTTCATGGATGAGATGCGCCAGAGCCCGGCCGACTGGCAGTTCGTGGTGATCGGCCACGCGGTGCACTGCTTCACCGAGGTGGGCGAGAACTCGCCCGGTTGCCGCTATGACGAGCCCATCGCCAAGCGCAGCTATCGCCTGATGCATGACTGGCTGCACGAGACGTTTGCGGGCAAGCCGTAAGGTGAATTCGGTCGCGGTGCCTTTCTGACGAGATGGACGAAGGGCATCGCGGCTGAAGCTGAAGCCGCTCCTGCAAGCCTCGGACTCAGAAGGTGCGCTGCACCGAATAGTCGGCGAGGGTGGCCAGCGCGTCGCGATAGTCGGAAGCGGGCAGGGCGGCCAAGGCATCGCGGGCTGCCTGCGCATGGGCGAGCGCACGCTCGCGGGTGCGCTCCAGCGCGCCGGAGTCGCGGATCGAGGCGATGATGCGGTCCAGCGAATCCAGGCCGCCGTGCTCGATCGCATGACGCAGCGACTGCGCCTGATCGGGGCTGGCTTTTTCCAGCGCGTAGATCACCGGCAGCGTGGGCTTGCCCTCGGCCAGGTCGTCGCCGATGTTCTTGCCCAGCGCTTCGGGGCTGGAGACGTAGTCGAGCAGGTCGTCGGCGATCTGGAACGCGTAGCCCAGCTCCATGCCGTAGCGGCGCAGCGCGTCCACCTGCACTTGCGGCAGTCCGCCCAGGATGCCGCCAAGCTCGGTGGCGGCGGCAAACAGCACCGCGGTCTTGCGCTCGATCACCGCCAGGTACGCCGCCTCGCTGACGTCGGCGTTGCCGATGTTGAGCAACTGCAGCACCTCGCCCTCGGCGATGGTGTTGGTGGTGTCGGCCAGGATGCGCATGATGCGCATGTCGTCCAACTCCACCATCAACTGGAACGAGCGCGAATACAGGAAATCGCCCACCAGCACGCTGGCCGCGTTGCCCCACAGCGCGTTGGCCGTCTTGCGGCCGCGGCGCAGGTCCGATTCGTCCACCACGTCGTCGTGCAGCAAGGTGGAGGTGTGGATGAACTCGATCACCGCCGCCAGCTTCACGTGCTGCTCGCCGGTGTAACCGGCCGCGCCGGCAGCCAGCGTGTGCAGCATCGGGCGCAGGCGCTTGCCGCCGCCGGCAATGATGTGGTCGGCGATCTGGTTGATCAGCACCACGTCGGAGGAAAGGCGGTGGCGGATCAGCGCATCGACGCGTTGCATGTCGGTGGCGGCAAGATCGCGCACCCGGGCAAAGTCGGCGGGGCGGCTGGCGTCGGCTGGCATCGAGGTCATGGGGAAATTCAAGGAGGCTATCGGTTCGATTATAGGGCCGGGCGGCCACCCGCATGGTCTGATCAGCGCACACCATGCGCGGCCGCGACATGTCGCCACAAACCGCGGCGTCGGCCGCGACTCTATAATGCCGCCCATGCCTTCCCCGAAATCGGTACCCCGGTGAGCAAACTCTCCCGCCTGGAACGGCGCAGCGCCCTGACCCTGGCCTGCGTGATCAGCCTGCGCCTGTTCGGCCTATTTTTGATCATGCCGGTGTTTTCGCTGTACGCGAAGACGATGCCGGGAGCCACCGGCTTCATGATCGGGCTGGCGCTGGGTGTGTATGGATTGGGGCAGGTGCTGCTGCAGATTCCGCTGGGCTTGTTGTCCGACCGGATCGGACGCAAGCCGGCGATCACCCTGGGGCTGCTGCTGTTCGCGCTGGGCGGTTTGATCGCGGCGATGTCGCATACGCTGACCGGCATCGTGATCGGTCGCGCGGTGCAGGGCATGGGCGCGGTGGCCGGTGCCGGCATCGCGCTGGCGGCTGACCTCACCGTCGAGGAAAATCGCGGCAAGGTGATGGGCATCATCGGCGTGTCGATCGGGCTGGCGTTCCTGCTGGCGCTGATCCTGGGGCCGCCGCTGGAAGCCATCGACGGCCTGCCCGGCCTGTTTGCGGCCACCTCGATCCTGGCGCTGATCTCGCTGGCGCTGCTGTGGCTGATCGTGCCCACGCCGGAACGGGCGCAGGCGCCGGCCGCGGCCGGTTTCGGCCATGTGCTGGTGATGCTGCGCGACAGCCGCATGATGGTGCTGAACGGTTCGGTGTTCTTCCTGCACGCACTGCTGACCGCCAGTTTCGTGGGCCTGCCGCTGTTGCTGGCGAACACCTTGAACCTGCCGGTGAACCGGCACTGGGAGCTGTACCTGCCGGTGATGGTGGTGGCGGCGCTGGTGATGGGCGGCAGCCTGCGCCACATGCGCGAGATCGGCCAAAGCCTGCGCATCGTGATGGTGTGCGTGGTGGCGATCGGCTTGGCGCTGCTGGGGTTCGCGCTGTCGGGCAACCACCTGATCGCGTTCGGCGTGGCCGCCACGGTGTTTTTCTCCGCGTTCAACCTGCTGGAGGCTGCGCTGCCCAGCCTGGTTTCGCGGTTGGCGCCGGCGCATTTGCGTGGTGCGGCCATGGGCGCGTATTCCACCAGCCAGTTCATCGGCGCGTTTGTCGGCGGCACCTTCGGCGGCATCGCGCTGGGCCGGTTGGGGCCGAGCGGCATTTTCATCTGCGCCGCCGCCATGACCTTGCTGTGGCTACCGCTGGTGGTGGCCGGCGCGCGCCGGATCGGCGCTGACATCAGGGCGACCGCCGCGGCCGAAGTGCCCGCGATCTAGCAGGCTGGGAACAGACGCCGGGAATCCCTGTGGGAGCGGCTTCAGTCGCGATGCTCCTGTCCCTGGGCTTGAAGCAAGGGCATCGCGGCTGAAGCCGCTCCCACATGCCGGAGGTTCGGCGCCCACGAAAGGTGCCGGCAAGGGCTGGCGGCAAGCGGGTCATCGAGCACTACTTGAGCGGCCCGCGCGCAGTTATGATGGCCAGCCTGCTACATCACTCCGGCCGTAATCATGCTTATATATACGGCTGGCTCACCGAGGACATCCCATGGCACGTGGCATCAACAAAGTCATTCTGGTCGGCAATCTCGGCGCGGATCCGGAAATGCGCCACACCGGCGGCGGCACCGCGGTCACTACCCTGAACATCGCCACGTCGGAAAGCTGGACCGACAAGCAGAGCGGCGAGAAAGTCGAGAAGACCGAGTGGCACCGGGTGAAGATGTTCGGCCGCCTGGCCGAGATCGCCGGCGATTACCTGAAGAAAGGCCGCCAGGTCTACATCGAAGGTTCGCTGCGCACCGACAAGTACACCGGCAAGGACGGCGTCGAGCGCTACAGCACCGACATCATCGCCAGCGAGATGCAGATGCTGGGCGGCAATGAGGGCGGCGGTAGCGGCGGGCCGCGCTCGCAGGGCGGCGGGCAGCGCCAGAGTGGCGGCAATTACGGTGGCCAGTCACGCGGCAACGACGACCAGGGCGCGTCGCGCTCTTCACCGCCACCGGCCGACAACGGCTTCGCGGATGATGAAATTCCGTTCTGATTTCTACCGTCAGTTAAATTGTCGCGTATGACCAAAAGGCCATGATTTTCATGGCCTTTTTCTTTACGGCAAGCAGGGGCTGGTCAACGGAGCGGGGGGTGTCTTCCTACCAGGTACCGTATGTACTTTGCTCCATGAAGCGAACCACTTCTTTGAAATTCAGCTCGTAGTGTTGGATGGTGGCGCCTGTCGATGCTGGTCGATGAACATTGCCGAGCCACGCCCACCAAACACGGTAGCGGATGCGCCGCCGCCGGAACCGGAACCGGCATTGGCCTCGGCTAGGCTTGCCAGATGGCTCCGTCAACGTCCCGCCCCCGCCGAACCCGGCCTCGCCCTGCCCGTTTTGCATCAGGATCAGAACGGTCATTGCCGCCGCGACTAGAATGTAGAAGACACTGAAAATCACGAAAATGATGTCTTGGAACCTATGGCGTCTGTTGCGCCGCGGCGCAAATTTCAAGGAAGTCGATTGCAGTCAGTGCCGCGCCGCCAACCAATCCGCCATCTATGTCGGCTTGCGCAAGTAATTTTGCAACGTTGGATGTGGTGACGCTGCCGCCATAAAGCAGCCGGGTCCGACGGGCAATTGAAATATCTTCCTTTTCGAGTTTGCTACGAATGAACGCGTGAACGTCTTGCGCCTGCTGCGGTGTCGCCGTCTCACCGGACCCTATCGCCCAGACCGGTTCGTATCCGATCAACGCTGTGTCGAAGCTCGCGATGCCGTTGAGTTTCAATACCGCATCCAGTTGCTGGCCAATAATCGCCTCTGTTTCGCCACTGTCTCGCTGTTGCCTTGTTTCACCGACACAAAGGATGGGCGTGAGCCCTGCCGCCCGCGCTGCAGCGAATTTTCGTGCGACGCATTCGTTGCTTTCGCCGTGGTATTTGCGGCGCTCCGAGTGGCCCACCAATACGTAGTTCGCACCGACATCCACCAGCATCGCGGCGCTTACGTCGCCCGTGAAAGCGCCCTGACCTTCGCGCTCGCTGAGATCCTGCGCACCGAACTGCAGCCCCGAGCCGAAGAGTTGCGCGCGCAGGCCAGCGATGTAGGGAAGCGGGGGAAACACGGCGATATCGATTTCGGCCGGCATATTGGCGGCAATGGCGCCGGCGAGGTCCGAAGCCATGGAGCGACTGCCGTACATCTTCCAGTTTCCGGCCACAATTTTTCTGCGCATGGTGTGCTTCATAGCTGCACCGGCGCTCCGGTTCTCATGGATTCATCCGCCGCCTCGGCCAACGCCAGTGCGGCCACGCCGTCGGCGTAGCCAACCTGTGCGGGTGCGCCATCGAGCATTTCGGCGAAGTGATCCATTTCACGACGATAGGCTTCCGCGTAGCGGTCGAGGAAGAAGTTCTGGAAGCGGTCGGTCGCGATGCCGTTTTCGCTCCATAGCTGTACGGTGCTTTCGCTGACATTGTCCGCGCGCACCATGCCGGCGGAGGCGAATGCCTCGACCCGCTGGTCGTAACCGAAGCCACTGCGCCGGCTGTTTGAGATGACGCACAGGCGGCCGGAGCCGGTCCTCAGCACGGTCCGCGCGGTGTCGACATCGCCCAGTTCGCCGATGGCCGGGTCCACCAGGCAACTGCCGGTGGCGTAGACCAGCACGGGCTCCTCGCCCAGCAGCCAGCGCGCCATGTCGAAGTCATGGATCGCCATGTCCTTGAACAGGCCACCGGAGACGGCGACATAGGAAGGCGGCGGTGGGGCAGGGTCGTTGGAGGTGATCTGCAGGGTTTCGATCGCGCCGACCGCGCCGCTGTCCAGACGGGCTTTCAAGGCCTGGAAATTGGGGTCGAAACGTCGGTTGAACGCCAGCAACATGTTGGCGCCCGAAAGGCCCGCATGGGCGGTGCGGGCACGGCCGAGATCCTGGTCGATGGGCTTTTCGCAGAAGATCGCCTTGCCGGCGGCAGCCGCGCGCAGGCTGTAATCGAGGTGCGTGTCGGTAGAGCTGGCCACGATCACGCCGGTGACGGTCGGGTCGGCCATGGCCGCATCGAGCGTCGTTACCGTGGTGTTCCATTCGCGGGCCAGCGCCTGGGCCGAGGCGTCGATCGCATCGACCACGCCGGCCAGTTCGATGCGCGGGTGCAGCGCGGCGTTGCGCGCGTGGATATGGCCAATGCGGCCAGCACCGATGAGCACGACTTTATGCATGAGGGTTCTCGTTGGGGAGGGTGAAGACCTGCTGATGGCGCGCGGACCACCCGCACGCCTCAGCCAGGACCAGGGCGGCCACGCCGTCGGCGTAACCGATGAGAGGTTCGGCGCGACCGTGCACCACGTCGGCAAAATGGCCGATCTGGTCGCGGTAGGCGTCGCGATAGCGTTGCGCAAACGCCGGCATGATCGGCGCGCCGCCGGTGCCGTTTTCGGTGAGCGTATGCACGGTGTCACAGGTCACGTTGCCCGCGCGAATCATGCCGAGGGCGCCGAACGCTTCGATGCGCTGGTCGTAGCCATAGCCGCTGCGGCGCGTGTTCGAGATCACGCACAGGCGGCCGCTGGCGGTCTTCAGGACGCAGCGGGCAGTGTCGACGTCTCCCTCGCGGCCGATGTCCGGGTCCACCAGGCAACTGGCCGTGGCGAATACCTGTACCGGTTCCTCGCCCATCAGCCAGCGCGCCATGTCCAGGTCGTGGATGGTGAAGTCCTTGAACAGGCCGCCGCTGGTGGGCACGAAACCCGGTGGCGGCGCGGCAGGGTCGTGGTTCACCAGATGCAGCGACTCCAGCGGACCCACCGCGCCCGCATTCAGTTGCTGTTTGAGGCGGATGAACTGCGGATCAAACCGACGGTTGAAGCCGAGCAGGAAACGCGCGCCGTCGAAACGTGGTTGCGCGGCGCGCACCTTGTCCAGGTCCAGGTCGATCGGTTTTTCGCAGAACACGGCCTTACCCGCGTCGACTGCCGCCAGTGCATGCTCCAGGTGCCGGTCGGTGGTGCTGCATACCAGCACGCCGCCCACGGCGGGATCCCCCAACGCTTGTTCAAGCGTCACCAGTCCTGCGCCATGCTGCGCGGCGAACGCGCCTGCCGCCGGTCGCGGGTCCACTACGTACTTGAGGCGCAGGCGGGGGTGACGGGCGGCATTTCCGCCGTGGATCTGACCCATGCGGCCAGCTCCGATCAGTGCGATGTCGATCTGGTCCAAGAGTACACTCCCCCCGAAAATCGGGCTGCGCGGTAATGGAATTTATGTTCTGTTTGTGAGTGTAATAGAATTTCCAGCAAGGTGTAGCTTTTTCCAACGCGCGCGCCCAGCCTGGACGCGCGTCGCATTTAGGGAGGAAGGAAATCATGGTTGAAGTGGATGTGCCCCCGACCAGCGCCGACGAGTTGCGCGCTGCCATCCTCGAGCGCTACGAGGGGCTCAGCAAGCGGTTGCAGCAGATCGCCCGCTATGTCCTGGACGAACCCAACGCGGTGGCGCTGGAAACGCTGGCGGTGTTGGCCGAGCGTTGCGGCGTGCAGCCGTCGGCGATCGTGCGGTTTGCCAAGTCGTTCGGTTTCGAGGGCGCTACGCAGATGCAGCGCCTGTTCCGTGACGGTCTGCTCTCGGGCAACGCATCGCTGGGCTATGGCGAGCGCGTGCGCCAATTCAGCCAGAGCGTGGACAGCAAGCTGGTGGGGGATCCGGCGCAAGTGCTGGCGGAATTCACTCAGGGCAACGTACTGGCGCTGCAGAACCTGGGCGATGCGATCGGCAAGAAGAACCTGGCCGCCGCCGTCAAGCTGATCTGCGAGGCGGAGACGATCTACGTGGCCGGCTTTCGTCGCGCGTTTCCGGTGGCCGCCTACCTTGCCTATTCATTGCACCAGGTCGACAAGAAAACCGTGTTCATCGACAGCATCGGCGGCATGACCCGGCAGCAGGTGCACGCCATCTCGAAACGCGACCTGCTGATTGCGGTGAGCTATCACCCGTATGCGGAGGAGGCCGTGCAATTGATCGAGGCAGCCACCGCCCAGCGTTGCCGCGTGCTGTCGATCAGCGACAGCCTGGTCAGCCCGGTGGCACAACCGGCGACGGTGGTGCTGCAGGTGCGCGAAGCGGAAATCCGCAAGTTCCGCTCGTTGTCCGCGTCGATGTGCCTGGCGCAGGCGTTGGTGATCTCCTTTGCCTTTGCCACCAGCACGCAGACCCGCAACGCTTCCACGCTGGGCGGGAACATCCGTTCCAAAAAATGAAACATATGTTGCGTTCAAGAAATAAATGGAATATATTTTACGTGCATTCGGCGCGACGGGCGCCGGATATTCGTGAGAGAAAGCACTTATGCCAGGGGCAGCGCAGCAGCTTGACCTGATTACCATCGGGCGATCGAGCATCGATCTGTACGGCGAACAAACCGGCGGCCGTCTGGAAGACATGATGTCTTTCGCCAAGTACATCGGTGGCAGCCCCACCAATACCGCCATCGGAGTGTCGCGGCTGGGCTTGCGCAGTGGCCTGATCACCCGCGTCGGCGCCGACCATTTCGGCCGTTTCATCACCGAGGAACTGGCTCGCGAAGGCGTGGCGACCAACGGCGTCGCGATCGACAGCGAGCGGTTGACGGCACTGGTCTTCCTTGGCATCAGTGATCCGGACACGTTTCCGTTGATCTTCTATCGCGAGAACTGCGCGGACATGGCGCTGGCCGCCGGCGACATCGATGAAGCGTTCGTGCGCTCGGCCGGCGCGGTGCTCATCAACGGTACGCATCTGTCGCAACCGAATGTTTTCGATGCCTCCGTGCACGCCTGCCGCATCGCACGCGCGGCCGGGGCGCGGGTGGTTTTCGACATCGACTACCGGCCGGTGCTATGGGGACTGACCAGCAAGGACATGGGCGAGAACCGCTTCGTGGCCCATGCCGGCGTCACTGCGCGGTTGCAGGAAGTGTTGCCGCTGTGCGACCTGATCGTGGGCACCGAGGAGGAGATGCACATCCTCGGCGGCTCCACCGACACCATCGCCGCGATGCGTGCCATCCGGGAAAAGACGCCTGCGCTGCTGGTTTGCAAGCGTGGCGCTCACGGGTGCTCCGCGTTTCCGGACGCCATTCCCGACAGCCTCGATGATGGCGTGGTGGGTCGCGGCTTCCAGATCGAGGTGTTCAACGTGCTGGGCGCGGGCGACGCGTTCATGGCCGGCTTCCTGCGCGGCTGGTTGCGTGGCGAGCCGTTGGCGATGTGCTGCGAATACGGCAACGCCTGCGGCGCCATCGTGGTGTCGCGCCACGGCTGCGCGCCGGCGATGCCGACCTGGGATGAGCTGCAGCAGTTTCTCGACGGCACACCGCGGCCCTTTCGCCTGCGTGACGATGCCGCGCTGGAGCACGTGCACTGGGCTTCCACCCGCACCGGCGTCTACGACGACCTCACCGTGCTGGCAATGGACCATCGCAGCCAGTTCGAGGACCTGTGCCGCGAAACCGGCGCCGACCCGGCGCGCATCCCGGCGTTCAAGGCGCTGACGCTGCGCGCGGTGAACCAGCTGGCAAAGCCCGGCGAACATTTTGGCGTGCTTCTCGATGGTCGCTACGGCATGCGCGGGCTGGAGGCGGCTGCCGATTTGCCGTACTGGATCGGCCGGCCTATCGAGTTGCCCGGTTCGCGTCCGCTGGCTTTTGAAAGCTCGGCGGACGTGGCCACCGAAGTGGCCACCTGGCCGCGCAACCATGTGGTGAAGTGCCTGGTGTTCTATCACCCGGACGACCCGCTCGACCTGCTGGAGCAGCAGGAGCGCCAGTTGCGCCGGCTGCAGGATGCCTGCCGCAAGACGAGGCACGAGCTGTTGGTGGAGATCATCGTGTCGCGCCACGGCGCCGTCGATGCGCACACCGCGGCGCGCGCCATCCAGCGTCTCTATGATCAGGGCATGAAACCGGACTGGTGGAAGCTCGAGCCGGCGGCGGACAGCGCGACGTGGGCGAATATCGAGCACGTCATCCGCGGCAACGATCCCCTGTGCCGCGGCGTGTTGCTGCTGGGCCTGCAGGCGAGCGCGGCGGCGCTGGCGGCATCGTTCCGGGTGGCGGCGGCCAGTCCGATCGTGAAGGGGTTTGCGGTGGGTCGAACGATCTTCGCCGATGCCGCCGCGCGCTGGCTGGCCGGCGACATCGACGACGACGCGGCCGTGGCCGATCTCGCCGCGAGTTTCGGCACGCTGGTGAATGCATGGCGCGCGGCACGTGCCGAGGCGTCCGGCGACACATCCAAGGGCATCACGCGCAAGGCGGTGTGAGATGACGACGCGACGACTGACGGCGGCACAGGCGACGGTCCGCTGGCTGGCCGCACAACACGTGCTGGTGGATGGCCGCGAGCTGCCTTACTTCGCCGGTGCATGGGCCATCTTCGGACACGGCAACGTGGCCGGAATCGGCGAGGCGCTGCATGCCGCGCGCGACAGCTTTCCCACCTGGCGCGCGCACAACGAGCAGGGCATGGCGCATGCCGCCATTGCCTACGCGAAGCAGATGCGTCGCCGTCGCGCGATGGTGTGCACCAGCTCGATCGGCCCCGGCGCCACCAACATGGTGACGGCCGCCGCGCTGGCGCATGTGAACCGTTTGCCGGTGCTGCTGTTGCCGGGCGACGTTTTCGCCGGTCGCCAGCCCGACCCGGTGTTGCAGCAGGTGGAGCATTTCGCCGACGGCAGCGTGTCGGCCAACGATTGCTTCCGTCCGGTGTCGCGCTATTTCGACCGCATCACGCGGCCGGAGCAGATCATGGACGCCCTGCCGAAAGCGCTGGCGACGATGCTCGACCCGGCCACCTGCGGCCCGGCCACCATCGCGTTCTGCCAGGACGTGCAGGCCGAGGCCTTCGATTATCCGGAATCCTTCTTTGCGCCCCGGTTGTGGCGCGAGCGGCGGCAAGGTGCGGACAGCGGCGAGCTGGCCGCGCTGGTCGCCGCGCTGAAATCGGCCAGGCATCCCCTGCTCATCGCCGGGGGTGGCGCGCGCTACAGCGAGGCGGAAGCGGCGCTGGCAGCGCTGGCCGAAGCCACCGGTCTGGCCGTCGCCGAGACCCAGGCCGGCAAGGGTGCCTTGCCGTGGAACCATCCCCATGCGCTGGGCTCGATCGGCGTCACCGGATCGAGCGCCGCCAACGCGGCCGCCGCGCGTGCCGATCTGGTGGTCGGCATCGGCACCCGGCTGGCGGATTTCACCACCGGCTCGCGCAGCCTGTTTGCCGATGCCCGCGTGGCGCAGATCAACGTGCAGGCCTTCGATGCGCACAAGCATGACGCGCTGGCGGTGGTGGGCGATGCACGCACCGTGCTGCAGGCCCTGGCCCGGGAGTTGTCGGGTTGGCATGCGGGCGTGGAAGCGGACAGGCAGC
This sequence comes from Rhodanobacter ginsenosidimutans, assembly GCF_042655685.1. Classification (NCBI taxonomy): domain Bacteria; kingdom Pseudomonadati; phylum Pseudomonadota; class Gammaproteobacteria; order Lysobacterales; family Rhodanobacteraceae; genus Rhodanobacter; species Rhodanobacter ginsenosidimutans. The sequence continues at coordinate 640,203 of NZ_JBHSMM010000001.1, forward strand.
AGGAAATCGATGAATGGAACGCCGCCGTCGATGCCGCCACCGCGGGGGTCGATGCGCAGACGCAGCCCAGCGATGCCCAGGTGATCGGTGTGGTACAGCGCAGCTGTGGCGATGACGCCATCGTGGTGTGCGCCGCCGGTGGCCTGCCCGGTGAGCTGCACAAGCTGTGGCGCTGCGTGCGGCAGGACAGCTACCACGTCGAGTACGGCTTCTCCTGCATGGGTTACGAGATTGCCGGCGGCGTGGGCGTGAAGATGGCCGCGCCCGATCGCGACGTGGTGGTGATGGTCGGCGATGGCAGCTACCTGATGGCGAACTCCGAGCTGGCGACGTCGGTGATGCTGGGCCACAAGCTGATCGTGGTGCTGCTGGACAACCGCGGTTACGGCTGCATCAACCGGTTGCAGCACGCCACAGGTGGCGCCGGTTTCAACAACCTGCTGGCCGACGCCACGCATCAGGTCTTGCCGCAGATCGATTTCGCCGCCCACGCGGCCAGCCTTGGCGCGCTGTCCGAGCACGTGACCTCGCTGGGCGAACTGACCGCCGCCATGGCCCGCGCCCGCAAGGCGGAGCGCAGCTACGTGGTGGTCATCGACACCGATCCATTGAAAAGCACCGAGGCGGGCGGCTGGTGGTGGGACGTCGCGGTGCCCGAGGTTTCCCAACGGCCTGAAGTCGAAGCGGCGCGCCGCGCCTACGAGCAAGGCACACGAATGAAGAGGGATTTGTCATGACCATCCGTTTTGGCGTCAGCCCGATTGCCTGGGCCAATGACGACATGCCCGAGCTGGGCGGCGACACGCCGTTGGAAAACATCCTGGACGACATCCAGCAACTTGGTTTCGAGGGAGTGGAGCTGGGCGGCAAGTTTCCGCGCGACGCTTCAATCCTGAAGCCGCTGCTGGCGCGCCACCAGCTCGACCTCATCGGTGGCTGGTACAGCGCCTCGCTTTTGACGCGAACAGCCCACGCCGAAATCGAGGCATTGCAACCACATCTGGAATTGCTCAAGGCCATGGGCAGCAGCGTTTTCGTGATCGCCGAAACCAGCAATGCCATCCACGGTCAGCGTGCGCGCAACATGAGCGACAGGCCGCGCCTGACCCCCGGAAGCTGGGCATTGTTCGGCCAGCGCATGACCGAGGTGGCCGACTACATCCAGGCACAAGGCCTGCGTTTTGCCTACCACCACCATCTGGGTACGGTGGTGGAAAACGCCGACGATCTGGAATCGTTGCTGGCCATGACCGGGCATTCGGTCGGTTTGACGCTGGATACCGGTCACGCCGCACTGGGCGGCATCGATGCGCTGCGGGTCATCGCGCGCCATCCTCACCGGATTGCGCACGTGCATTGCAAGGACGTGCGCCGCGACGTCTTTACGCGCATGGTGGCGAATGGGTCGAGCTTCCTCGACGGCGTGGTGGCCGGCATGTTCACCGTGCCGGGCGACGGCGGGCTTGATTACGCACGCATCATGTCGGCCCTCAACACCATCGAATACAGCGGTTGGATCGTGATCGAGGCTGAGCAGGATCCGGTCGTCGCCAATCCGCGCGCCTATGCCGAGTTGGGCCTGGAGACGCTCAAACGCGAGGCCGCCGGCGCGGGCATGGGGCAATGAGCGGCCTGCGTGTCCGACCGCACGATCCGGCGGCCGACGGTACCGTGCTCGAGGTGACGCCGGCCAGCGCCGGCTGGAAGCATGTCGGTTTCCGCGTAGTGAGGCTGGCTAACGGCCAGCGCTACAGCAATCGTGAAACGGGGCGCGAAACCTGTCTGGTGATCGTTGCCGGCAGCGCCGACGTGCATGCAGGTAACGCCCATTTCGTGCATGTGGGGACGCGCGCCACGCCGTTCGATGCGAAGGCGCCGGGCGCGGTCTATGTGCCGGCCGGGCTGTCCTACACGGTGACGGCGTGGGGCCCGGTGGAACTGGCGGTCTGCACGGCACCTGGCTCGGGCGAAGGCCTGCCGCGGCTGATCGCCGAAACGTCAATGAGCCGCGAAGTACGTGGCAGCGGCACCAATACGCGTTACATACGCAACATCCTGCCGCAAACCGAGCCGGCCGACAGCCTGCTGGTGGTGGAAGTGATCACGCCCGGCGGGCACTGGTCCAGCTACCCGCCGCACAAGCACGACACCGCCGAGGAAGGCGCCGAAACCGCGCTGGAGGAAACCTATTACCACCGCCTGAATCCGCCGCAAGGTTTTGCCTTCCAGCGCGTCTACACCGATGACCGCACCCTGGACGAAACCGTGGCGGTGGAAGACGGCGACGTCGTGATGGTGCCGCGCGGCTACCACCCGGTCGGCGCGCCCCACGGCTACGACCTCTACTACCTCAACGTGATGGCGGGCCCCGACCGCCAGTGGATTTTCCGCAACGACCCGGCTCACGACTGGATCGCCCGACGCCCTGGTTAGGGCCGGGTTTCGCGGCGCTCAAATTCCCTTCCCCCACGCTGCGGGGAAAGGTGCCCGACAGGGCGGATGAGGGCGCTCTTCACCTCTCACCCAACAGCCCTCCGGGCAGCTTTCCCCGCTGCACGCGGAGGAAGCAAAAAAATCACGGGTACACGGGGAGCGGGTTCTCGGGCCGGAGATTCGGCACCACCAGAAAACATTCATCCAGGAGTGAGTCATGCGCAACATCGAACATTTCATCAACGGCCAGTCGGTGGCCGGCACCACCGGCCGCTACGGCGACGTCTTCGATCCCAATACCGGCAAGGTGCAGGCGAAGGTATCGCGGGCCAATGCCGCGGAGCTGGATCGCGCGGTATGCAACGCGGCCACGGCGCAGCCGGCCTGGGCCGCCGTGAACCCGCAGCGTCGCGCGCGGGTGCTGATGGAATTCGTGCGCCTGCTCAACCTGCACAAGAACGAATTGGCCGAGCTGCTGGCCAGCGAACACGGCAAGGTGGTATCCGACGCGCATGGCGACGTGTTGCGCGGGCTGGAGGTGATCGAGTTCGCCTGCGGCATCCCGCACCTGCAGAAGGGTGAGTACACCCAGGGCGCCGGTCCGCGGATAGACGTCTATTCGGCGCACCAGCCGCTGGGCGTGGTGGCCGGCGTCACCCCGTTCAACTTCCCGGCGATGATCCCGATGTGGATGTTCGGCCCGGCCATCGCCACCGGCAACGCGTTCATCCTGAAGCCCTCCGAGCGCGACCCGTCGGTGCCGGTGCGGCTGGCCGAACTGATGATCGAGGCCGGCCTGCCGCCGGGCATCCTCAACGTGGTGCACGGTGACAAGGAGGTGGTGGACGCCATCGTGGCGCATCCGCTGATCAAGGCGGTCAGCTTCGTCGGTTCCTCCGACGTGGCGCAGTCGGTGTATGCGGCTGGCGCGGCGCAGGGCAAGCGCGTGCAGTGCATGGGTGGCGCCAAGAACCATGGCATCGTGTTGCCGGATGCCGATCTCGACCAGGTCGTCGCCGACCTGATGGGCGCGGCCTACGGCTCGGCCGGCGAGCGCTGCATGGCGCTGCCGGTGGTGGTGCCCGTGGGCGAAGCCACCGCCGAGGCCCTGCGCGCGAAACTGCTGCCGGCGATCGCCGCGTTGCAGGTGGGTGTGTCCAGCAATCCGGACGCGCATTACGGCCCGGTGGTATCGGCCGCGCACAAGGCGCGCATCGAAAACTATATCCAGCTCGGCGTGGACGAGGGTGCGGAGCTGGTGGTCGATGGCCGTGGCCTGAAAGTGCCCGGACACGAAGACGGCTTCTTCCTGGCGCCCACCTTGTTCGACCACGTCACCGCCGACATGAAAACCTATCAGGACGAAATCTTCGGCCCGGTGCTGCAGATCGTGCGCGCGAACACGTTCGAGGAAGCCCTGGCGCTGCCGTCCCAGCATCAATACGGCAACGGCGTCAGCATCTTCACCCGCAGCGGCGATGCCGCGCGCGAATTCGCCGACCGTGTCGAGGTGGGCATGGTGGGCATCAACGTGCCCATCCCGGTGCCGGTGGCGTACCACAGCTTCGGCGGCTGGAAGCGTTCGGGCTTCGCCGACCTCAACCAGTACGGCATGGACGGCGTGCGCTTCTATACCCGCACCAAGACCGTGACCCAACGCTGGCCCAAGGGCGGCGAGGCGATCGAGCAGAGCTTTGTCATCCCGACGTTGTGATGCTGCGCACGCGGCGCAGCGCGCCACTGTTCCTTCCCCCGTTTTTACGGGGGAAGGTGCCGAAGGCGGATGGGGGTGGCTCTTGATCTTGCCCGGTAAAAGCGCCCCCTTCAGCCCTTCGGGCAGCTTCCCCCGAGGACGGGGGAAGCAAGCTTCGCGGGAAGCTGGGATTCCCTGCATGGACAGGAAGGCGAAGCCGCAGCTCTGAATCTCCCTTCCCCCGTTTTCGGGGGAAGGTGCCGAAGGCGGATGGGGGTGCTCTTGATCTTGCCCCGCAAAGCGCCCCCTTCCGCCCTCCGGGCAGCTTCCCCCGCGGGCGGGGGAAGCGAGCTTCGCGGGAAGCCGGGATTCCCGCATGGACAGGAAGGCGAAGCCGAAGCTCTGAATTTCCCTTCCCCCGTTTACGGGGGAAGGTGCCGAAGGCGGATGGGGGTGGCTCTTGATCTTGCCCCGCAAAAGCGCCCCCCTTCAGCCCTTCGGGCAGCTTCCCCCGCGGGCGGGGGAAGCAAGCTTCGCGGGGCCCCATCAGCCTTTCGGGCAGCATCCCCGCACAGCGGTGGAAGCACGCTGCCGGCATCTATGGAATAATTCTTCCAATTATTGACGAAATGAAATAGTCTGATTGCAACGAGGCCGGGGTACCTGCACGCCGGCTGTTGAAGGGGGAGTCCTATGGCGGGTGGATGGCTGGCATTTTTCGCAACAGGCGCCGACCAGCCCGAGATGGCCGACAGGGGCGTGATCGACCGGCAGTACCGCAAGCACCGCTTGCGCGTGATGGTGGCGATCACGTTGGGCTACGGCCTGATCTACACCTGTCGGCTGGCCCTGGGCGTGGTGAAGAAGCCGATCATCGATGCCGGCATCTTCACTCCCACCGAGCTGGGTCTGATCGGCTCGGCGCTGTTCTATACCTACGCCATCGGCAAGCTCACCAACGGTTTTCTGGCCGATCACGCCAATATCAAGCGGTTTCTGGCGTTCGCCTTCCTGGCCACGGCGTTGTGCAACCTGGCGATGGGTTTCGTCACCGTGGTGTGGGTGGCGGTGATCCTGTGGGGTGTCAACGGCTGGTTCCAGAGTTTCGGTGCACCCGGTGGCGTGGTGGCGATGACATCGTGGTTTTCCAACCGTGAACGCGGCCGCGCGTACGGCATCTGGAGCACCGCGCATTCCATCGGCGAGGGGCTGACCTTCCTCGTGGTGGGCGCCACGGTGGCCGCCTTCGGCTGGCGTTTCGGTTTCTGGGGTCCGGGCATGATCGGCGTGGCCACCGCGATTGGCGCGTACCTGTTGTTGCAGGATCGTCCGCAGACGCTGGGCCTGCCGGCGGTCAACGACTGGCAGGACGACAACTTCGGCGAGACCGCCAAACCGAAGATCGCCTCGGTGCTGAAGCTGCAGTTGTCGATCCTGAAAATGCCGGCCATCTGGGTGTTGTGCCTTGCCTCGGCCACCACCTACGTGACGCGCTACGCGATCAACTCCTGGGGCATTCTCTACCTGCAGGAGATCCACGGTTATTCGCTGACCATGGCCGGCACGCTGCTGATGATCAGCACGCTGGCGGGCATGGCCGGCGCCATCGCGTTCGGCTTCATTTCCGACAAGCTGTTCGACGCGCGCCGGCCGCCGGTGAACCTGCTGTTTGCCGCGCTGGAGCTGGTCGGGCTGGGTCTGTTCTTCTATGGGCCCAGCCATCTCCCGATGATGATCCTGGCGATGGTGTTGTTCGGCATGGGCATGACCGGCCTGGTCACCTCGCTGGGCGGGCTGTTCGCGGTGGATATCGCGCCCAAACGCGTGGCTGGTGCCGCCATGGGCGTCATCGGCATCTGCAGCTACATCGGCGCGGGCATCCAGGAGCAGGTGTCCGGCATGTTGATCCAGCACGGCATGAAAATGATCGATGGCGTGCGCCACTACAACTTCGGGCCTGCCATCGCGTTCTGGATCGGATCATCCGTACTTTCCATGCTGCTGGCGCTGAGCCTGTGGCGCACACGTCGCAGGGACTGATTCCAATGTTGCAAGCATCCGATGACCTGAAAGCGATGATCGACGCCGCGCGGGCCGCCGGCGATGGACTGGTGCGCCACTTCGGCGCACTCGCCTCTTTGGGCGTGCGCACCAAGAGCGGGCCGGCCGACCTGGTCTCCATCGCCGACGAGGAAGCCGAGCGCACCATCCGCGCGATCCTGGGCAAGGCGCGGCCTTCATACGGTTTTCTGGGCGAGGAAGGTGGCGCCACCTCCGGCGGGGACGATGCACAGACGTGGATCGCCGATCCCCTGGATGGCACCACCAATTTCCTGTTCGGCACGCCGCTGTGGGGTGTCAACGTGGCCTTGGCGCGCGAGGGTGACATCGTTGCCGGCGTCACCTGGCTGCCCGTGTTGAACGAGATGTACGTGGCCGAAAAGGGCGCCGGTGCGTGGTTGAACGGTCAGCGCATCCATGTATCAAGCCGCCATCGGCTGGTGGACAGCGTACTGGGTTGCGGCATTCCATTCGCGGGCAAGCCCGACCATCCGGTGTTCGCTAGGGAGATGGCGCTGCTCTCGGCCAACGTCGCGGGCATCCGCCGCACAGGCGCCTGTTCGGTCGACATGGCCTATGTCGCGGCCGGTCGCTGGGACGCGTATTGGGAGCGTGCGCTCAATGCTTGGGACATGGGGCCTGGCGTGATCCTGGTGCGTGAAGCGGGCGGCCTGGCCAGCTCCGTCACGGGCGCCGCGCTGGACGTGCACGGCGGCAACGTCTGCGTCAGCAACGGCGCCATCCACGATGCACTGATCGAACAGCTGAACCGCGCACTACGGGAACCAAGCTCATGAACCCGCATCGTCGCGCCTTTCTTGCCGGCTCCGTGATGGTCGGCCTGTTTGCCCTGGTGCCGCGGGCCATCGGCCGCGTGCTGGGTTATCCGCGGGCCTTGAACGGTCCCATGGTCGGCGCCTCCGGACCGGATCATTTCAGTGTGTGGGTGCGCGCCAGCGGCGCATTCGATGTCACGCTGGAATACTCCACCGACCGCGATTTCAGCACTCCCATCATCGGCCCCACGATCCGCGCCAGCGCCGCGGACGATTGCTGCGTGGTGCTGCGCGCGGAAGGGCTCAAGCCCGATACTCCGTACTGGTACCGGCTGAAATACAACGGTGAGCAGGATCGCTACCAGTGGTTCAACTACATCACGCGCACGGCGCCAGAGGGGCCGGCGGATTTCCGCGTGGCGTTCGGTTCGTGCTGCCGCATCCAGTACGACGCCGACCAGCCGATATGGAACGCGGTGCGCGGCCTGCAGCCGGATCTGTTCTTCTGGCTGGGCGACAACATCTACGGCGACAGCGATGATCCGGCGGTGCTCACCGACCTGTACAGCCGTGGCCGCGTGGTAGAAAGGCTGGCCCCGCTGTTGCGCAGCACCCCGCAACTGGCCATCTGGGACGACCATGATTTCGGCTACAACGATTCCGATGGCAGGCACCCGCGCAAGCAGGAGTCGCTGAAGGTGTTCAGGAATTTCTGGGCCAACCCCTCCTATGGCGAGGCCGATTCGCCGGGCGTGTATTTCAGCCATTCCCACGGCGGCGTGGATTTCTTCTTCCTCGATGGCCGCTATAACCGTGATCCGATCGAAAAGCCCGACAACACGGCCAAGAGCATGCTCGGCGCACGCCAGAAGCGCTGGCTGAAGGCGGCGCTCAGCGCCAGCAAGGCTCCGTTCAAAGTGCTGGTTTCCGGTGGCGGTTGGTCCACGGCGGAGAACGAAAAGGGCGGCGACTCCTGGGGCACCTACCTGACCGAGCGCAACGAGATCTTCGACTACATCCGCGACCATGACATCGGCGGCGTGTTCTGCATCTCCGGCGACTCGCACATGGGTGAACTCAACTGCATTCCACGCTCGACCGTGGGCGGTTATGACATCTACGACATGTGCTCCTCGCCGCTGGCGCAGATGCCGGCGAACAAGAACACGCGGCAAATGCCCGAAGTGCGCGTGCGCGATACCTGGACACGCAGCGTCAACGTGGGCCTGATGCACTTTCGCATGAAGGGCGGCAAGCCCAGCATGACCTACACCCTGCATGACGTGCTTGGCGAGCCGGTGTGGGAGCCGCTGGTGCTGACCCCGGACGATCTGCGCAACGGTGTGCAGACCTGGGACAGCAAATCCGATCCGAACGAACTGAAGCGGCTGGAACGCTTCAAGCGCGGCGGCGGCTACTACGGCAACGACGTGCCGGAAGGCTGGCCCGAACAGCCGTACACCACACGCAAGTCCGGCTGAGGTTGCAGGCGTTCGCGGCGAGATGGCCATCCTTCCCGCGCAGCCACGGCACGCGGCGACGGGCGGTGCGCCATCTTGATCGGCGTGCGTGTGGACGCCAGGGTTCCGCATCTGTTCACTGGCGTAAAGACGGCCGAAGGCAGGTTCAACGCTTTTTGGTTCGTCTGCGCAAGGAGCACTAGCCGCTTTCGCCGGGCGGCGCTTACGTGCACTAGGCCCCGGTGCGGCAGCGGAAGGTCAAGCTCACGAACCCCGGTGACCGCCGCCGGCGCCGCTCGATCTCCTGCAACGGTTGGATCGAGCGTGGTCCGTCGTACTTCTCCCGCGTCTCGCTGAAGCCGCGTCCGAACAGGTCGGTCGCCTCGGCACGGACACGCCAGCGCGCCCCCATCTCCCGTTCGACGAACACGGTCCAACCCATGCCTTCGGACTGGCGCTTGATCTCGTCGTAGCGATATTCGGTCTTGCGTTCGGCGATGTGTTCGAGTTCGATGCCCCAGTGGGTGCGCAGGGTGGGCAGGTCCTGGGTGAGTTCGATGCTGCCTTCGACGGGTTTTTCCTCGGAGATGGGGCGGGGGCGGCCGGTGGTGGGATCGGTGACGCGGCTGCGGCGCCATTGCATCGATGAGGTGAGGCGGCCGCCGTGGAAGCCGATGCCGTCGAGTGGCACGGATATGTCCAATGCCAGGGTGTCGCGGCGGCCGTCGCCGATGTTGCCGGGGGCGTCGAAGATGTCGTCGTCGGTGATCACCAGTACGCGGTCGACTACGTCGCTGATACGCTCGTGGGTCCAGCTCGCGGTGAAGGCGGCGTCGCGCCAGAGCTGGTGTTCCCAGGTGAGGGCGCTGCGCCAGGTGCGGTCGGGTTTGAGTTCGGCGTTGCCGGCGCTGATGCGGCCTGTTTCCAGCGAGGCGGAGGCGACAAAGTCCTCGAAGTCGAGCTGGCCGACTTCGCGCGAGAGCGCCAGCCGCAGCTGGTTGCCGGGGTCGACATCCCATTGCACCGATACGAACGGCTTGGGATAGGTGAAGTGGCGTTGGCGCGGCGAGTCGCCGGTTTGCGCGATGGTGGATTGCTCCAGCCGCAGATCGGCGTCGAGCATCCAGCCGGGCGCGGGTTTCCAGGTGGCGCCGGCGGCGGCTTCGCTGCGGCGCTCCTCGATCTGCACGTCGGAGCCGGGCAGGGCGATGTCGATGCCGTCCTGTTGCAGACGGGTGCTGCTGCGCAGGGTGTTGCGTGCGCCCTCGAACGAACCGTTGAAGGTGAGCGCATCGGACCAGGCATGGGTGAAATCGATGCGGCCGATGCTTTCGGCGGTGCGGGTGTGTTCGTCGAAGGTTTCGTCATCGCCGTCGTCGCGCGAGCGCTCGAGGTCGTCGAGCCAGGCCTGGTGGCGGGTGGCCATCAATTCCAGCCGCGTGCGTGCGCCGAACTCGCGCACGTAGCGGGCGCCGGCTTCGGCTTCGTTGGTGTCCTCGTTTTCGTGCACGCGCTCGCTGCCGTCGGCGGGCGCTTGCGCGTCGATGCGGGTGTCGGTGCGCGCGCGTTCGCCGCGGGCGGCGAGGTTGATGCTGAGCTGGCCGCCGGCCAGTGGCTGGCGCCAGTTGGCGCTGGCGTCGCCCTTGTTCTTGATGGTGCGGGTATCCAGCCGTTCGCGCTGCGGCCGCGTGCCGTCGGCCGCGAAGGTGTCGATGTGGCCGCGGCCGCTGTCGTCGTCGAGTTCCGGGTCGAGCTTCACGGCCAGGTCCAGCGTGTGGCCGTCCCAGCGGCGGCCGTATTCCCACTGGCCCTTGGGCGCGAGCCAGCCGTCGGTGCCGGCGATCATCCCGGCCTCGATGGCGGACTGGCTGGTGGCTTCGTGCCGGCGCACCACGTTGGCCAGCAGGGCGTAGCCGGCCATGTCGATACCGGGCACGCCGCCGCGGATCAGCTCGATGCGCGCCACCGCGCTGGCCGGGATGCGCTTGAGCAGGGTCTTGGCGTCCTCATGCTTGCTGGTGGGGCGCGCGCCGTCGATCAACACGTTGCCGCGCGCGCCGGCGTAGCCGCGCACGTCCTCGTCGGCATCCACGGTGACGAAGCCGGGCAGCCGCGAGAGCATGTCCCACGCGTTGGCCGGTGCGTTGTCGGCGAAGTCGGCGGGCGAGTAAATGGTGACGTCGCCGCCGCGTATGGCCGGCGGCTGTTGCGCCGGTGCCGCGGGGATGATTGACAGCCCGGCGATGGACGCCAGGACGAACCAGCTTGCACGCGAAGCGATGGACATGGAGACTTCGATTCCGCAGGAGTTCCCCGCAGTCTGTGCCGGCGTTGCTGACATCCGCGCCACGCCCGATGTCAGCTTGCTGTCAGCGCGGTTGCCGCAGGATCGACCCCATGAATACCTATCGTCTGATCCGCCGCCTCGCCATTCCCTTCTCGTTCGCCGCGCTGTTGCTGGGCGCGTTTGCGCTGGGGCTGTCCCCGCGCGCGCTGGCCGGCGACCACGACGATCATGTCGAGGCCCGCGCGCTGCTGCAGCGGGGCGAGATCCTGCCGCTCAGCCGCATTCTCGCCATCGTGCAGCAGCACGTGCCAGGCGACGCCATCGAAGTGGAACTCGAGCACGGCAAGCACGGCTGGGAGTACGAGGTGAAAGTACTCACCGCCGCCGGCCAGGTGCGCAAGGTGAAACTGAGCGCGCGCACCGGCACCGTGCGCAAGATCAAGGACGACTGATGCGCTGCCTGGTGGTCGAGGACGATCCGGACATCCAGGCCGACCTGGCGCGCGCGCTGGAGGCCGCCGGCTTCGTCGTCGATCGCGCCGGCGACGGCGACGATGCCTGGTACCGCGGGGACGTGGAGGATTACGACGCTGCCGTGCTGGATCTGGGCCTGCCGCGGCTGGATGGTCTGTCGGTGCTGCGCCGCTGGCGCGCCGCGGAGCGCGCATTTCCGGTGATCATCGTGTCCGCGCGGGGCGACTGGACCGAGAAGGTGGAAGGCATCGAGGCCGGCGCCGACGACTACATGGCCAAGCCGTTCGAGATGGGTGAGCTGGTGGCGCGGGTGCGTGCGCTGGTGCGGCGCGGCGCGGGGCGCGTGAGCAGCGTGGTGGCGATCGGCGGCCTGCGGCTGGACACCCTGCGCATGAGCGCGGTGTTCAACGGCGCGCCGGCGCGGTTGTCGCCGCTGGAATTTCGCCTGCTGGATTACCTCTCCCACCAAAGCGGCCGCGCGGTGTCCGCTGGCGAGCTTGCCGAACATCTCTACGGTGCGACCGAGGACGGCGACACCAACGCCATCGAGGCGATCGTGGCGCGGCTGCGGCGCAAGTTCGGCGCCGGCATCATCGTCACCCGCCGCGGCTTCGGCTACCTGCTGGAGCCTGGCGCATGATCGCTCGCTCGCTGCACTGGCGCCTGCTTGGCGGCGCCATGGCGGCGATCCTGCTGGCGCTGGTGCTGGCGTGGCTGTTCATGACCGTGTTGTTCGAGCACCACCTGGAGCGTCGGCTGCAGGCGGAGATGACGCGCGATGGGCTGCGTCTGGTGGCCGGTCTGGTGATTACGCCGGGCGAGGCGCCGCGGATCGAGCGTCCGCCGGTGGATTCGCGACTGGAGACGCCGGCCGGCGGTTACTACTGGCAGGTGACCACCGCCGCCGGCACGCTGCGATCGCGCTCGCTGTGGGATGCCGATCTGCCGCCGTCCACCGACGCGCCGCTGGATGGTTGGCGCCTGCGTCATGCAAACGGGCCTTATGGCAAGCCGGTGTCGCTGTTGGAACGACGCGTGGCGCTGGCGGATCGGGACGCGCCAGCGCTGTTGCAACTGGCTCAGGACAGCGCGCCGCTGGCCTCGGCCCGCGCGGAATTCGGGCGCGAGCTGGCGGCGTTCCTGGCGGGGCTGTGGGTGGTGCTGTCCGGCGCGGCGTGGCTGCAGGTGCGACTGGGTTTGCGGCCGCTCGGCCGCGTGCGCAGCGAGCTGGCCGCGTTGCGCGAAAGCGCCAGCGCGCGCCTGCCCGAAGCGCGCTTGCGTGAGGTGCAGCCGCTGGTCGATTCCATCAACGCGCTGGCCGACACGCGCGAGCGCGACCTCGCCGTGGCGCGCCAGCGCGCCGCCGATCTGGCGCACAGCTTGAAGACACCGCTGGCGGCCATGGCCGCGCAAAGCCGGCGCGCCCGCGACGCCGGTGCCGACAAGGCCGCCGATGGACTGGATCGCGCCATCGCCGCCATCCAGCGCACCGTCGAGGCAGAATTGGCTCGCGCCCGCATTGCCGCCATCCGTCGCCAACCCGGCGGCAGCGCGTTCGTGCGCGCCACGGTGGAGCGGCTGGTGACAGTGTTGGAGCAGACCGATCGTGGCGGCGAATTGGCGTTCACGCTGGACATCCCCGCCAACCTGCAACTGGCAGTGCTGCCGGATGACCTGTCGGAAATTCTGGGCGCAGTGCTGGAAAACGCCGTGCGCTATGCGCGTCGGCAAGTGCGGATACAAGCGGAGGCCGGGCCGGGGTGGACGCGCGTGGCGATCGAGGACGATGGTCCCGGCATCGACACCGATCAGGCCAAGGCGGCGCTGGCACGCGGTGGCCGGCTGGACGAGGCGCAGGGCGGCAGTGGCCTGGGGTTGGCGATCGCGCGCGAATTGGCCGAGGCCACCGGCGGCGCCATCGGCATGTCCCGCTCCGCACTGGGCGGCTTGCAGGTCTGCTTCACCTGGGACGCCAGCAGAAAGCCGGGCTGAGCGGTTGTGATTTTCCAATCTCTCAGCCCGGCCATAGAGGGCATGGCGAGGGCAAGGATGCCCGAGTTGGGGCAACGCAGGGAGCGGTTGCCCGATGGCCGGGCACGTACCGGACGCGAGATGGAAGAAGACCACTGGAAGTGGTCTTCTTCACAAGTTCTGACACGTACGCATTCAAGTGCAGCGATGAACTGAGGCTCGTGCGGCAAACCAGCCTTCCGGCACTCGTCGCCTTGCGCGCACCGGTTGTCGGGTACGCCACATGACCCGAGGTTTGCCACCACCCTCCTATTACCGCGACACCGCCGTGCTCCATGCCCATGCCCATGCGCTGTACGCCACGTTGCAGGGTCGGCACGAAGCGAAGGTGGTCGTCGTGGGCGGCGGTTACGCGGGCTGAACACGGCACGGGTCTGGCCGAGCGCGGTGCCCGCGACCCAGCCGGTTCGCCCGTCGCAATTGCGCGCGGGTTAGCGAACAGGACCTGCCGGGAAGTGCATGAATCCACCGGGGCCGAGATGCCGCCCCGGTGCAACGCTCACTTCGCCGCTGGCGTACGCAGCGGCTCGATCAGCTTGGCGCCCACGATCCGCTCGAAGTCCGCGATGGGGCAGCGCTGGTCGCACCCCGGGATCGACAGATATTCGTAGGACGGCGAGTTGCCTTCATCCAGCTTCTGCAGCTCACGCACCTGGTCCATCGTCTGCGAGCGGTAGAACGCACGCACGAACTGCTCGCCGGCGGCATCGGCCAGGACCTCGAAACCGATCGCGCCGGCAGGCGGCGGATCGTCGCGCGGATAGCCGGGCACCTGCCAATGCAGGTCGAGCATGCCGCCGAGGTCGGCGATGTTGGTGTCGTGGCCTACCAGCAACGTGAGCTTGGGGCCGTGCTCCACGGCGGCGAGCATACGCGCGGCCAACGGTGAGGCAGCACGGTCGGCAACGTATGGCACGCGGCCTTCATAGCGATACTTGATCGGATGGAACTCGAGCAGGGTCGCGATCTGTTTGCGATCGAGGCGCCCCCAGGCGACATCCTTCATGGGCATGCCTTCGAGGTATTCCAGCAGGAAGGTCTGGCTGGCGGTGGAGGCGATGCCGAACGGGTCGCCCACATCCGGGCGATCGTTCTCGTTGCGCACCAGGCCAGCCGGCATGGTCGAGATATCGCACGCGGCGCCGGGCGTGCAGCCCAGTGCGTGGTTGAGCAATTCGAAGAGTGGCGCGTTGGCCTTCACTTCCGCGGCCATGCCGCCGGGCGGCATCACTGCCTCCACCGCGCGCATGGCTTCGTCGGCGTCGATCGCCATCGCGCCGGTCTCCAGAGGATGGAACACCACGTCGTCGTGCTTGTCGGCGGGGAACGAGACGTCGATGTGGCAGCCCGGCGCAAGCCCCTCCAGCAGGGCACGCGCCGTCGCCTGGGTGCGCGATTTGGAGCTCGCCGCCACATCCACGTCGGCCACTGCCGGGCAACCTGCGGCGGGCAGCAGGCCGCGCGCCGCCCAGTTGGCACGGTCCCACTCGCCGAGCAGACGCACCGCGTCGTAACCGTGCGTGGTCAACTCTCCGAAATCCGTGGTCCATTTGGGCCACGGTTGATCGTTGGTCCTTGGCGGGGTGACCTGCGGCTTGGTGGGCGGGCGCACGCCATGACGCATCAACATGACCACGCGTTCCAGCCGCAACTCGCTGGGCGCAACGGTGGGCGCGGAACTGGCGTGCGTGGAAGCGGCGGGGGCCGGCGCGGGGGGCGCTTCATGCGGACGCGTGCAGGCGCCCGCTACCAGCACGAAGGCGCCTGCCAGCAGGGCAGGCAGCATCGGACGTGTCTTGAGCATGGTCGGATTCCTCGTGGATCATGGCCAACGGCAGGTTGCCGTGACCTCGCTCGCGATGGATGCAGAAAAAAACGGCGATCCCGAGGGACCGCCGCCAGCCACCGTGGGGACGGTAATTTAGAATACGGCGCGCAACGTCAGTGACCAACGTGGCGAGGAGCATTCACGTTCCAGCTCCATAAAATCGACGTTGTATGCCCGGTTGTTGGCCATCATCTCGGCGGCATCGTCACCGGCAAAATCCTGCTCCAGCTGCTGGCTGCAAGAGTCCAGCAGATTGTTTCCGGTCAGGCGAACCACGTACGACTTGCCCAATCGCTTCTCCAGGAACAGCTCGAGGTTGCCGCCGTAGATGGTGCTCTGCATTTCGCCCGGCGAGTTGTGCTGGTAGGCCGGGCCCTGTTTCTGATAGCTGGCGCCGAAGCTGGCTTTCCACGCAGGGATTTCCTGAGTGACGCCCACGTTGTAGACATACGAGGGCTGGTCATCGATGGTCGTGTCGCGATTCGTGATCGGATTGAGGCGCTTGGAGAACAACCGCGTGTAATTGCCGAACACGCCGGTGTGGTCCATCCCCATGAAGGTCAACGGCATCGACAGATCGAACTCGGCACCACGGACCTTGGCCTTGCCGATGTTCTGGAAGCTGTACAGCCCGCCTGGGAAATCGTCCGGGTCCTGGCCAGCGTCGGTCACCGGGCGCAGGGTCCGCACCATGCCGATGAGATCGGTAATGTTGCGCTGGAACAGGTTCACGCCCACTACGCCGCTCTTGCCGATGTTGTGCTCGAAGCCCAGATCGAAGCCGAGCGCGCGTTCCATCTTCAGATTCGGGTTGCCAATTGTAACGTCGTAGTCGCCCGGCGATTCGAGTGTGATCGAAGGCACCAGCTGATCGACGCCGGGCCGGCGCACGGTACGCGCGACGCTGAAACGCAACTGGTCCGCGTCAGTCAGCTTCCACTGCAGATGCGCTGATGGATTGAGCATGAACGCGTGGCTGTCGGCACTGCCCCTCGTTTGCCCGTCCGCCACACCGTTGGTGGATTCGGTCGTGACGAAGTTCTGGCTCGTCCGCGTTTTTTCGCCGCGCACGCCGGTGGTTAACGTCACCGCGGAAGACAGGTTCCAGTCCACCTTGGCATACGTGTCGAAGCGGTTTTCGTCGTACTGGTAATCGCCCGCCGTGCCTTTCTGCTTCGCTTTGCTGAGGCCGGATATTTCCGACTCGGTGAACGTGCGGTCCTTGTTCTTCAGCTGCACGCCGACTTTCAGCGTCGCCGCATCGATGCCCAGCGACTTGGCTAGACCCGGCATGCGGCGTGTGACAGAGGCGTCGGCCTGCCAATTCTTGTCGTCCGCCGAGGTGCCTTTGACCTTATCCTTGGTATCGGGTGTGTCTTTGAAGTAGTGCTTTACGGTGCTGCCCTTGGTGCTGTTGCGGCCTAGGTAGGCCTCGAAATCGGTCTGGTCGTTGAACGACGTGTTGAACACGGCCGACAGGCCGTAGCTGTCTTCGTCCATGGGCGTTTTTTCGAACTTGCGCTCCGGATTCTGCAGATCCAGGCCACCCACGGTGCCGTCGCCCTCGTAGGTACGCGTGTTCTCGTATTCATCGCGGCGCGTCTGCATCGCGAACGCGTCCACCCGCAGGCTGGTCATGTCGGAGAGCAGCCAGGTCAGGTCGCCATTGAAGGAAAGGTCCCTCGATTCGCGCGTATCGCCCTGCTCCTCGCGAGACGCCGCACGCGACTTGGCGGCGTTGTTCCAGCTCTGCAGGTCGTGGCCGTTGCTGTGGGCGGCGATCGCGCCGGCGAACCCGACGGTATTGCCGTCGACTACTTCCTGGATGGCATGCTTCTCGTTGAAGCGTTTTTGCGCGTCTAACGTCAACGAGTAGAAAAGGTTCTTCGCGTCGTTGCCGCCGGACCACGAAAACGCAGCGTTGGGCCGGATCCTGCCGGTCTTCTTGTCCCATGTCTCGCCAACGCGCACGATCACGCCCGGCGGCAGCGTGGCGCCGTCCTTCAGGATGATGTTGATGGTGCCGCCCACGCCCTGGCTGTCGAATTCCGCCGACGGCGAACGCACAATCTCGATGCGGTCGATGATTTCAGCCGGGATACGGTCAACGGCCACCGAACGATCGTTGCCGATGCCGGGTACCGAGCGGCCATTGATCAGGATCTGTGTGTAGCCGTTGCCCAGGCCGCGCATTTCCGGCGCCACCGATTCGCCCACGTCGCCGACGAAAGCCACACCCGGCACGCGGCGCAACTGGTCGCCCACCGACACCGGCTCGAATTTGGCGAAGAACTGCTGGTCGTACACCAGCACCGGCGCGGGAATGTCGATGTGGCTGCGGTATTCGATGTTGCCGGTCACGACCATGCCCTGCAGGTCGATGGTCTTTTTATCTTCTGTGGCTGCGGCTTGCTCGTTGTCGCTGGCTGCGGTGCCGGCGCCGGCGTCCTGAGCGAAGCCGGGTGTGGCGAGCACGCACCCGCTCAAAAGCAGGGCTGCGTGCAACGCATTTCGGCGAAAAGTGGTCATGGATCATCTACCCCCGAAGACGTGCCAACTTCGACTGCGCCCCCATGGCGAAGCATCTGGCAAACGTAGATTACGAATAAATTTTCTAATTTGCAACACTCTTGGAATTTTTCGTGCAAATGGTAATCTTCTCCCGTATGGTTGGCTAAACGGCCGCGCACGGGCGTGGCCGATAGCGAGGAGTTGGGGATGAAAGCACTGTTTCTTTACGGTTTGGTGGCAACCCTCGCGCTCGGCGCCGTGGGTTGCGGCGGCGCAACACGCAGCGCTCCAGCGACGGGGACGACGACCGTCCCTGCACGCGTGCAGACACAGCCGACCAGCAGCGGCAAGGCCAATGCGGCCGTGGTGGTGGCTGGTCCCGACGGTCAGGCACACGTCGTTGCGGCCGCGGCGCTGGGGGGGCTGCAAGTGTTCGGCATGGACGGCGCGAGCCAGCACAGCACCCCTGCCGGCGAGGTGGCGGGAGTGGACGTGGGCTACGGCTTTTCGCTCAACGGCAAACCCACAACCATCCTGGCCGCGGTCGAATCCACCGGCAACAGCCTGCGGTTGTTCACCATGCACGGTGACACCCCCGTCGAAGCCGGCGCCCGCGCCATTCCGCTCGACTTCGCCGTCGAGGGCGTCTGCCTCTATCGCAGCCAGTTGGACAACGCCTTTTACGCCTTCGTGATCGGTGACGGCGGCGAGGTGGATCAACAGATGATCTACGCCAACGCCCAGGGCAAGCTGGATGCGCGCCAGGTGCGCCGCATCAACTTGCCCTCCAAGCTGAAACAGTGCACCGCCAACAGTGCCGGTGACGTCTATATCAACGAGCAGACGGTGGGCGTCTGGCATCTGAACGGCAATCCGGAGGCAGACCTCGCCGCCACCTTGGTGGACGCGCCGCGGTTGGGCCATTTGGGTGAGGAGAACGAAGGCGTAGCGCTGTACGACGGCGGCAAGGGCAGCCAGTGGCTGCTGGTGTCGAACACCTCGGAGGGCCGCATCAATGTCTACGACCGCGCCCACGACAACGCGCTCCTGGGCAGCTTCAGTGTCAGCGCTGGCGACCAGAAGGACACCGTAGCCGATCTTGGCCCGCTGTTTGCCACCAGCGCCGCGCTTGGTAGCGGTTTTCCGCATGGCGTGCTGCTGATCGGCGACGAGGATGGCGGCAGCAACTACAAGCTGGTATCGATGGCCGACGTGGCCAGCGCGCTGAAGCTCTCGTCTGGCACGCCGCAGGACCCGCGCAACGCACCGAAACCTGCCATCGCCACGGTGACCGCCCTGGTGGAAACCCGCCCTGTCGGCAGCTACGGCGATGCGGCCGACGACCCGGCCATCTGGGCCCACCCGACCGATCCTGCGAAAAGCCTGGTAGTGGCCACCGACAAGAAGGCCGGCATGGTGGTGTACGACATGCAGGGTGACCTGGTGCAATTCCTGCCCGACGGCAAGATGAACAATACGGACCTGCGCGATGGTTTCAGCCTGGGCGGCAAAAAGGTCACGCTGGTGACCGCCAGCGATCGCACTCACAAGTCGATCGCGATCTACCGTCTCGATGGCGACGTGCGCCAACTCGTCAACGTGGCCGATGGCGTGCAGCCCACCGGCCTCGATGATCCGTACGGCCTGTGCATGTACCGCAGCGCGAAAAGCCACAAGACGTACGTCTTCATCAACAGCGGCGATGGCCTGATGCGGCAGTGGGAACTGCGGGATGCGGGCAATGGCAAGGTGCGTACCGCGCAGGTGCGCGAGTTCAAGATCCCCAGCCAGGCCGAGGGCTGCGTGGCTGATGACATCGGCGGCGCGCTGTTCGTGGGCGAGGAAGACGTGGCGCTGTGGAAGATGGATCCCGAACCGGACGGCGGCAGCGCGATGACGGCGGTCGACCGCGTGGAAAGCAACCCCGCGATCAAGGATGACATCGAAGGCATGGGCATCTACGACCTGGGCAATGGCCGCGGCTATGTGGTGGTTTCCAGCCAAGGCAACGACACGTACGCCGTGTACCGCCGCGAAGGCGATCACGCCTACCTGGGCTCATTCGCCGTGGTGGCCGACGGCGCGCGCGGCATCGATGGCATCTCCGAAACCGACGGCCTCGACGTCAGCAGCCGCAACCTGGGCCCTGGCTTCGAGCACGGCGCCATGGTGGCGCAAGACGGTCGCAACGTCCTGCCCTCGCAAAACCAGAACTACAAGTACGTGCCATGGGAGTCGATTGCCAAGGTACTGAAGTTGGAGATGCGCTGAGAGGTTGTGATTTCTCAACCTCTCAGCCCGGCCATGGATGGCCGGAAGCGGGTTGATCACACAGGTGATGGATTCGCGTGAGCGTTCTCCGGTGAATCGCCAGAGCCGTAAGCATTCGGGCAGCAGCCTGCTGCCCAATTGTGCGAACGGGTGAGCAGAGGTCAATGAGAGCCGGCGGGTGCGCCGGCCTTTTTTTGTCCGGAGATTGGTTGTGGCGACCGGTGCATGGGGAAGGCCGGTGCTTGCGTGGCGAGTGCATACGTATTCATGCGCGAAGAGGGCCGGTCGGGGGCAACGAAGCCGGATTGCCATGCGAGACTCCCCTGGCTGGCCGCCGGAGCGTCTGTGCGTGAACGCCAGCCCCGCATGGCTGGCTGCTGACGCTCGCGACCACCTCCGAAACATGTCATCCATGCCTGGCCATGGGGAGATCGAAACGTGACCAGAAAAATCCGGTTGATTCGCGTCATCGCCGCCCTCGCGCTGCTGTTTGCGGCGGGCGGAAGTCTTGCCTCCACCATCGCCGCGAACGGAAGCGTGGAGCGCGCATCCCACCTCGACCATCGCCGCGACGGCGTGGAGCTGGCGCTCGGTGCCGTGTCGCTGCGCGTGACGGCGTTGACCGACCACATCATCCGCGTGCGGATCGCGCGCGACGGCGTGTTCCCCGAAGACGCCAGCTGGGCGGTGCCGGCCGAGGTTCGCCGCGCGCGCGTCGCCGTGGAAAGTCATGCTGACGGCTTTTCCACCAAGGCATTGCGCGTGCGCATCGATCCACTGTCGTTGCGGATGGTGGTGGAAGATTTGCAGGGCCGCACGATTTCGGCCGATGCGGCCCAGCCATTTGATGGAGACGGACGCGCTTTCACCTTGCGCAAGCAGCTGCCGCTGTCCGAACACATCTTCGGCCTGGGCGACAAGACCGGTGGCTCGCTGGATCGGCGCGGGCAAAGCTATGTGGACTGGAACACCGACGCCTACGGTTTCAGCAGCGCCACCGATCCGATCTACAAGTCGATTCCGTTCTTCATCGGCGTGGGCGGTTCAGGCGGCAGCTACGGCATCCTGTTCGACAACAGCTGGCGCAGCTGGTTCGACTTCGGCCATCGCGATGCGGACACGCTGGCGTTCGGCGCGCCCGACGGCCCGATCGACTATTACCTCATCGCCGGCCCCTCCACGGCGGACGTGGTGCGCCGCTACACCGACCTCACCGGCAAGGCGCCGTTGCCGCCGAAGTGGGCGTTCGGCTATCAGCAGTCGCGCTACAGCTACATGAGCGGCGACGAGGTGCGGCAGGTGGCAGCGCGCTTGCGTGCGGACCGGTTTCCGGCCGACGTGATCTGGCTGGATATCGACTTCCAGGACCGCAACCGCCCGTTCACGGTCAACCGGCAGGCGTTTCCCGACATGCCGGGGCTGGTGCGCGAACTGCGCGGCGAGGGCATCAAGCTGGTGGCGATCACCGATCCGCACATCGCCCACGCGCCGGGCGAGGGCTACGCGCCGTACGACAGCGGCACGGCAGCCGATGCGTTCGTGCACAACCCGGATGGCTCGGTCTACGTGGCGCCGGTGTGGCCGGGGCCGTCGGTGTTTCCCGATTTCACCGAGGCCAGCGTGCGCGACTGGTGGGGCATCTTGTACCGACCGTTCGTGGCCGACGGCATTGCCGGTTTCTGGAACGACATGAACGAGCCGGCAGTGTTCGAGACGCCGACCAAGACGATGCCGCTGGACACCGTCCACCGCATCGCCAGCGACGATTTCGCCCATCGCAACGCCAGCCATGCCGAGATCCACAACGTCTACGGCATGCAGAACACGCGCGCCACCTATGACGGGCTGCGCAAGCTGCGCCCGGACGAGCGGCCGTTCGTGATGACGCGCGCCAGCTACGCCGGCGGCCAGCGCTACGCGGTGACCTGGACCGGCGACAACGGCTCCACCTGGGATCAGCTGAAGCTGTCGGTGCATCAACTGATCAACCTGGGCCTGTCGGGCTTCTCATACAGCGCCGCCGACGTCGGCGGTTTCACTGGCGGCCCCAGCGCCGACCTGCTGACGCGCTGGTTCGAGATCGCCACGTTCACGCCAGTATTCCGCGACCATGCAGCCAAGGGCACGCCGCGGGCCGAGCCGTGGGTGGATGGGCCGCAACACCTGGCCATCCGCCGGCATTACGTGGAGGAGCGCTACCGCCTGCTGCCTTATCTCTATGCATTGGCCGACCAGAACGCGCGTCTGGGCGATCCGATCATGCGGCCGGTTTTCTACGATTACCCGGACGCGATCAGCGCCTCGTGCGATCAGTCGATGGCGTTCACCGTAGGTAGCCAGCTGCTGGTGGCGCCGCCGCCGAATCCGGAATCGCCGCAGGATTACGACGTCTGCCTGCCGGCGGGCGGCTGGTACGACTACTGGACCGGGCTGGCGGTGGATGGTGCGGCTGTCGATGGCGCCAACCCGACCATCCAGTCGGCATCGCAGGCCACCAATGAGAAACGCTCCAGCAGCATCGTGGTGAAAGAGACGCCGCGATTGGACAAGCTGCCTGTCTTCGTGCGCGCCGGCAGCATCCTGCCGCGCCAGCCGCTGGTGCAGAGCACCGCGCAAACGCCAGCCGGTGCGTTGCAGATAGACGTCTATCCCGGCGCCGATTGTCATGGCCAGCTGTATGCCGACGACGGCCACAGCATGGCGTACCGCAAGCAGGGTTTCCTGCGCCAGACGCTTCGTTGCACGGTGGGCGCCGATGGCGTGCGTATCGACTTCGCGGCGCGCGATGGCCGGTTCAAGCCATGGTGGAAGCAGTTGGCAGTGACAATCCATGGCTGGGATGGCGCAGGCCACGCGATGGTCGGTGGGCGGCGCGTCGACGCGGTGTCCGACCGTGCCGCGCGCACCTTGCGTTTCACCATTGCCGATCAACCAAAGGCGGCCAGCATCGACGCCCTGCACCAGTGAGGTGACTCACGCAGGGTGCGTTATGGCGCGGCGCTCACCGCCAGCCGAAGCTGCTGGTAGGTCGCCACGAGACGGTCGAGTCGGAAGCTTCGATTGCGGCCGCTCGGGTTGGGCAGCACCCAGACGATTGCGCCGCCCATGAGGTCGGCCTGCCGTCCCCAGCTGACCTCTCGACGGCCTGATAACGCGGCATACGCCGCCTTGCCCAGGAAGGCCACGAAGCGTGGCGCGTAGTGCTCGATCTTGCGCCGGAATTCAGCGGCGGCGGAGGCGAATTCCTCGGGCGCCAGCTGGTCGGCGCTGGCGGTGGGCCGGCTGACAACGGTGGTCAGACCACAGTGGTAACGGAGAATCTGCCGATCGTCCTCGGGCCGGATTTCGTCCGGGGTGAAGCCCGCCAGGTGGATAACGCGCCAGAAACGATTCGTCGGCCCGACGAAATGATGTCCCGTGGCGGCAGCCATCAGGCCCGGGTTGATGCCACAGAACACCACGGCAAGCTGCGTCGCCATGAGGTCCGGCAATGCCGTCGATGTGCCTTCGGCCTCGCCATGCATGCTTTGCCACCGAGGGTTCATCCGCAGATCACGCCGACCGCCTTCGACGCCAATGTGCGCAGGTCCTTGCGGGAGGTGCCGGCGCGGGCGCGCAGCGCCAGAGTGTGCAGGGTTGCGGTGGCGAGCAGGGCCAGCGCGGTCGGGTCGGTATCGCTGCCGAGTTCGCCGCTGTCGCGTGCACGGCGCAGGCGGGCTTCGAAACGGGTGTCGAGCGTGCGAAAGCCATCCATCACGCAGCGCCGCACCTCGGGGTCGTCGACCGCTTCGGTGATGGCCGTACCCACCACGAAACAGCCGCGCGCCGGGCCGTCCCCGGAGAAATAGATAGCCAATGCCGCGTCGTAGACGCGCATCAGTGCGGTTTCCAGGGCATGGTCGCCGTCGAGTGCCTTGCGCATCGCGGCAAGCTGCAGTTCCCAGTAGTCGGCCAGCGCCTGCAGGTAGATCGCGCGCTTGTCGCCGAACGCCGCGCGCAGGCTGGGCCGGTTCATGCCGGTCGCCGCCGTGATGTCGTCGAGCGAGGTTGCGGCATAGCCCGACTTCCAGAACGCGCCCGTGGCCTGTCGCAGGGCAACCTGCGGTTCGTAGGCGCGCGGTCGTCCGCGTGGCTTCTTTGCTGTTTCGTTCATTTTGTACCGTTGCGTATGGAAACATTGACCTGCGGCGCCGGTCTAAATATTATCCGACGAAGTACAAAATTCACAGGGCGGCCTGCAATCCGGGTTTTCCGGGCAAGGAGTTGATTCATGCAAGAGCAGCATGCGCAAACAGTGGGGGCCGACCACATCGGCCTCACGGTGGGTGACCTGGAGCAGTCCCGCCGCTTCTTTGTCGAATGCCTGGGGTGGCAGGTCATTGGCGGTGTACCGGCGTACCCGGCGGTATTCGTCTCCGATGGCACCGTCGGATTGTCCCTGTGGGAGGTCGACAAGTCCGCGACCACGGTCGCGTTCGATCGACGCAAGAACATCGGCCTGCATCACCTGGCATTGAAAGTGCCCGACGCGTCGACGCTGCAGAACATCTACGCCCGCGTGTCGGCCTGGCCCGGCGTGCAGACCGAATTTGCGCCGGAACCGGTGGCCGCCGGAGGATCACGCATGCACTGCATGGTGCGCGAACCGGGCGGGACGCGCCTTGAATTCGTCTGCACCCTGACCGACTGAGTGTTTCGCCAAGCAATGGTGCCCATGCCAGGCAGGACACCGTTGCCGTCAGCGGCCTACTTCACCTGCAGGCTGTTGTTGCTGCGGTCGTGATCGGGCAGGGCATGATCCGGGTCGATGCTGACGGATGACACCTGGCGCGTGCCATCCACGTGGACGACGTAGTGGCGATGCTGCTGCCAGGTTTCCCACGGCACGCGCACCTGCTGCTTGCTGCCGTCGTCGTAGACCACGTCGAGCGTGGCCGGCAACACCAGCCGGTCCAGGTTGGCGATGGTGACGTCGACGCCCTTGCGGTAATCGCCATCGGTGTAAGCCACCTTCTGCACCGCCAGATCCAGCGTCCAGTTGTGCTGGAACCAGCCGCACCAGAACCAGCCAAGGTCCTCGCCGGTTTCGCTTTCCATGAAGCGGAAGAAGTCCGACGGGCTGGGGTGCTTGTACGCCCAGGTGGCGATGTAGCGGCGGAAGGCCGGGTCGAACCGTTCCGGCCCGATGATCTGCTCGCGCAGCAGCACCATGCCGAAGGCGGCCTTGAAGTAGGTGATCGGGTGGCGGTATTTCTCCGGCACCATGTCGGCGCCGATCAGTAGCGGCGGCGCGTCGGTGTCCAACATCACCTTGGCGATTTCGTCGGCGGGGTTGCCGCCGCCGGGCGCGTATTCGCTGTCGCGCTTGGGTGCGTATTCGCCGTGGTTGAAGGCGTCGTCCTCGTACACGTCGATGAAGGTGTTGAAGCCTTCATCCATCCACGCATCGCGGCGCTCGTTGCTGCCCACGATCATCGGAAACCAGATGTGGCCGATCTCGTGCGCAATCACCATGTGCAGGCTCTTGCCCTTCGCCCGCTTGGAATCGAACGTGATGCCGGGATATTCCATGCCGCCGGCGGTGCCGGCTTCGTTGATCGCCACTGGCCACGGGTACGGGTACCACTGCCTGGAGAAATATTCGGTGGACGCCTTGAGGAACTCGGTGGCCCGACCCCAGGCCTGCGGGCCCGCACTTTCCACCGGATACACCGACATCGCCAGCGCCGTCTTGCCCTCGGGCAGGTTGATGCGCGCCGCGTCCCACACATAGGCGGCCGAGGCGCCGAAGGCCACGTCGCGAGTGTTCTGCATGCGGAAGTGCCAGGTCAGCGTTCCGCCTGCCTTTGGACGACTGGACGGTTGGACCACCTCCGCTGCCGTGCGGATCATCACCGTCTTGTCGCTGTGTCGCGCCTGCGCCAGCCGCTTCTGCTGGGTGGCCGTCAGCACGTCCTCGGGGTTCAGCAGCTCGCCGGAACCGACCACGATCATGTTTGACGGCACGGTGACCGAATAGTCGAAATCGCCGTACTCCAGGTAGAACTCGCTGTTGAGGTAGGGCGCGGTGTCCCATCCGCGCAGGTCGTCGTAGACGGCCATGCGCGGATACCACTGCGCGATCTCGAAGATCTCGCCGTTCTTGCTGGCGTTCACGTCCATGCGGCCGCCGAACTCCCCGGGCACGGTGAAGCTCCATGTGACGTGCAGCCGCAGCTTGCCGCCGTGGCCCGGCAACGCGTCAGGCAGGCGCACCTGCATGCGCGTATCGGAGACCACCCACTTCACCGCCTGCTTGCGGCCGTGCGCGTCTTCGACGGCCACCGATGCGATCCGGTAACCATCGGTGAACTCGGTGGGAAACTTGTCGCCGGTGAAGGCGCCGCGGGCATCCTTGCGATAGCGGTTCTGGTCCAGCTGCAGCCACAGCACGTCCAGCGCGTCAGGGCTGTTGTTGGTGTAGCTGATCACTTCGCTGCCGCCGAGCTCGCGGCTGGCCGGGTCGAGCGTGGCGGTGATGTGGTAGTCGGCGCGGTTCTGCCAGTACGCCGGCCCGGGCTTGCCGCTGGCGGAGCGGTAAGCGGTTGCCGGCTGCGGGTAATCGAACGGTGCGAACGCCTGCTGCGGGTTGAACGCGGCACTATCGGCCGTGGCAGCCGTGACCGGCATGGCCAGCCACAACAGGACACTGCCGAACAGGACGCGCGCGGTGGATGGAGTCATGGATACCTCGGGGAAAGGGGCAAGGCAGGGATGATATCCACAACCTCCACAGGCCATGGCGTACGCCGCGCGCCCGGTGGCTTGCGGATAGTGCCGGGCGCTGGCAACGGCAGGTCTTTTCCCCGAAAATCAGACACCTGTGTCAGCCGTCCGCACGAGGCGCGGGCCGTGTGCAACGTTACCTCGCCAGCTGGACAGCCTGCAAAAGCATGCAAGAATGAAGAATATTTCCCTTTGCGGCAGGTCGTGCCGATGACGCGAGCCACATGAAATTGAACGGTATCGTGCGCTGGCGCACGGCCGGGCTGTTGCTGGCGATGATGATCATCGTGGGCCTGCCATACATCGTGACGCTGTCCGGTCAGCGCGACACCGTGCGCGCCAACGCGTGGGTCATTCATTCCAACGAGGTCAAGGCACTTACCTACCGGATCGCGTACGTGATCCACGACAGCGAGGCGGCCAGCTATCGCCTGCTGGCGGGCGACGCCACCGATGCCGTGCGTCAGCGGGCGGCAAGGGCAGCAAACGAAGCGGCTGAGTTGTTGCCGGCCCTGCACGCGATGATGCGCGACAGCCCCGAGCAACAGGCGCTGGTCAGTGCACTGGAAAGCAGCGTCAACGGTCGCATCGCCCTGATGACCCAGGCGCAGGCCCGGCTGGACAAGGGAGATGCCGCCGGTGCGCGGCAATCATTGCGCGATGGCGACGATCTGTTCGGGATGAACGCGCGGATCAGTGCGATCGTGGCCAACGAGGACAACCTGCTGACGGAGCGTCAGCTCATCGCCAGCGACCAGGCCACTACGGGCCGGGTGGTGTTGTCGATCACCGCACTGGCCCAGCTCGTGCTGCTGATGATCATCGTGATCATGTCCGAGCGGCAGATCGGCCAGCGGCGATTGGCCGAGACCCGTGAGGGCCGGGCGGTGCTGCGCTCGCAGCTGATCTTCCAGGCCGTGCGCGAGCCGATCGCGCTGTTCGACGAGAGCCTCAACAGCCTGCTGGTGAACAACGCCTTCAGCGAGCTGTACGGCATGGACGCCGGGCAGCGCTCAATGCCGCTGGCGCAGATCGGCGAAGGCGCGTGGCAGGACAGCGTGCTGCTGCAACGTCTCAAGGATGTGCTGCTGCGCGACCGTGAGCTGTGGGATTACGACATGATCCAGCGCACCGTCGACGGCATGGATCGCCACGTGGTGATCAACGCGCGCCGCCTGCAGAAACTGGACACCGACGCGCCCACGCTGCTGTTGACGGTCAGCGACGTCACCACGCGCGCATTGGCCGAGCAGCAGGTGAACGACCTCAACCGCCAGCTGGAAGGCAAGGTGGCGCAGGTTTCCGACGTCAACCGCGAGCTGGAGGCGTTCAGCTATTCGGTATCGCACGACCTGCGGGCGCCGCTGCGGCACATCTCCGGGTTCGCCCGCAAGCTGGAGCAGCACCTGGGCGAACGGGTGGACGAGAAGGCCAGCCACTACATTGATGTCATCGGCGGCTCGGCACAGCGCATGGCGCTGTTGATCGACGACCTGCTGGTGTTTTCCCGCCTGGGCCGTGGTGCGCTGCGGCTGCAGGCGGTGGACATGCAGTCGCTGGTGGAGGAAGCCAGCGCGCTGGCCGAATCGGGCGCACCGGACCGGCGCATCGTGTGGACCATCAAGCCGCTGCCGATGGTCATCGGCGACGAGAACATGCTGCGCACCGTCTGGCAGAATCTGCTGGGCAATGCGGTCAAGTACACCGGCCATTGCGACGTGGCGCAGATCGAGGTCAGCGCGACCCAGGGTCGCCAGGGCGAGTACCAGTTCACCGTGAGCGACAACGGCGCCGGTTTCGACATGCAGTATGCGGACAAACTGTTCGGCGTGTTCCAGCGCCTGCACCGCGCTTCCGAGTTTCCGGGCAATGGCATCGGCCTGGCCAATGTCCGGCGCATCGTGGCACGCCATGGCGGCCGCGTCTGGGCCGAAGCCGAACCCGGGCACGGAGCCCACTTCCACTTTTCGTTGCCGGCCACCGACCTGGCCGGCTCACAAACCCGAGACAAGGCATGAACAAGAAAGACCTGCGAACCATCCTGTTGGTTGAAGACAGCGCCGCCGACGCGGAAATGGCGATGGATGCGCTGGGCGAGGCGCATCTGGCCAACCCGGTGGTGCACGTGGAAGACGGCGTCGAATGCCTCGACTACCTCTATGCGCGCGGCGCCTGGGCCACGCGCGAACCCGGCGATCCGGCGGTGGTGCTGCTGGACATCAAGATGCCGCGCATGAATGGCCTGGACGTACTTACCCAGATGCGCAATGACGAGCAGTTCAGGCGTATACCGGTGGTGATCCTGTCCTCCTCGCGCGAGGAAAGCGACCTGGCGCGCAGCTGGGACCTGGGCGCCAACGCGTACGTGATCAAGCCGGTCGACGTGGACCAGTTCTTCGACGCCGTGCGCACGCTGGGCCAGTTCTGGGCCGTGTTGAACCAGGCGCCCGAACAGGACTGAGCGAACGCGAGTCAGGGCGATACGGCCGCGCTGGGTGGCTACTGAAAACGCGCAGGTGCGGGTTGAAAGGACGAGGATCATGGCGGAGCACACCGGGTCAAACGAAACGTCGCGCACCATGCCGGTCGTTCGCGTGCTGCAGGTCGAAGACAACCATCTCGATGCCGAGTTGGTCCTGGCCGAGCTCGACGACGACGGCCTTCCCTACGAAGTGCTGCTGGTCGACGACGAAGCCCATTTCAGCGCCGCCCTGCGCGACTTCAAGCCGCACATCGTGCTGTCCGACCTCAGCCTGCCGGGCTTCTCCGGCCAGCACGCGCTGGAGTTGCTGCGCCGGCACGACGAGGATCTGCCCTTCATCTTCGTCTCCGCCACCCTGGGCGAGGAGGCGGCGATCGAGGCACTGCGCAACGGCGCTACCGATTACATCCTGAAACAGAACCCGGCCCGGCTGGCCAGCGCCGTGCGCCGCGCGCTGGCCGAGGCTGCCGCACGCCGCGCCAGCCGCCGCGCCGAGTCCGAACTGATCCGCGCGCAACGCTTCGAAAGCCTGGCGATGCTGGCCGGTGGCCTCAGCCACGACCTGCGCAACCTGCTGCAGCCCCTGCTGCTGGCCGGCGACAGCTTGCAGGATTACCAAGACGACCCGCGGCTGGCGCGGCTGGGCAAGCTGGTGCGCGATTGCGGCAAGCGCGGCCTGGACATGGTGCAGTCGATGCTGTCGTTCGCCCGCGGCGCACGCCGCGCCGAACAGGTGCGGCTGGGCGAACTGTTCAGCGCGCTGGACCTGCTGATGCAGGGCAGCGTGCCCCGCTCGGTGGCGATGGAGCTGGCGATCGAGGACCCCGAGCTGACGTTCGAGGGCAACCACACCGAGCTGCAGCAGTGCCTGCTCAATCTCTGCCTCAACGCCATCCAGGCGATGCCCGACGGCGGCAGGCTGCGCATCCAGACCAGCCAGGCCGAGCTTCCCGTCGATTTTTTCATGGCCGGCGAACAGCCGCATTCGGGCCGCTACCTGCGCATCAGCGTGATCGACAGCGGCCCGGGCATGGACAGCGCCGTGCTGGAGCACCTGTTCGAGCCGTTCTTCACCACCAAGGAAACCGGTACCGGCCTGGGTCTGATGTCGTGCAAGCGTATCGTGGGCAGCCATGGCGGCGTGATGCGGGTGGACAGCGCGCCGGGCCGCGGCACCCGTTTCGATCTCTACATTCCGCTGGAAGCGTTGGCCGCCGATACCGACACCGCGCTGGAAGAGGATCTGGATGGTGCCGCCGAAAGCGTGCTGGTGGTGGTGGAAGAGGCCGGCCAGCTGTCCCTGCTGGTCGACACCCTCGATGCCTACGGCTACGAGGCGCACGCCAGCCAGAGCGGTACCGCCGCGCTGCAATGGATCGAAGCCTGCGGCCTGCCCGACCTGGTCGTGCTCGACGCCGACATGAACCTGTTCACCGGTGTGCGCACCCTGGCCGCCCTGATCGACCACGGCTACGCCGGCGCGGTGATCCTGCTGGCCCGCCCCGACGCGCCGCCCGACCCGAACGAACTGCCGTCGCTGAAAAACCTGTTCGTGGTCGACAAGCCCGTGGTGACCCAGGTACTGCTGCGTACCTTGCGCAAGGCGCTGCAGGCGGTGGCCTCGAACGCGTGAGCCAGTGCAGCCCTCTTGTCTCCTCCCTCTGCGCGCAGGGGGAGGTTGGGAGGGGGTTGTCCGGGCCGGCGGAGAAGATCAAAAGCGAACCCCACCCCCAACCCTCCCCTGCAAGCAGTGGAGGGGGCGAAGCAGATGGCGGGTTCTGGCTCATCCTCCACGAGAAGGAGGGAAGGTTATCCAGCCTCAGTCGATACCCAGCTTCTTCAGCTTGTAGCGCAGTGCGCGGAAGGTGATGCCGAGCTTTCTGGCGGCGGCGGTCTTGTTGTAGCGGGATTCTTCCAGCGCCTTGATGATCGCGGTGCGTTCCAGGTTGCTGATGTAGTCGTCGAGACCGCCATCGGCGCCCGGTGCCGGCGCTGCCGGCGGCTGGCCGAGCGCGGGTTCGGCGGCGGGTTCGGGGCTGGGGCGAGCTGTCCGCTGCGGCAGCATCAGGTCGGCGGCGTCGATGCGTTCGCCGTCGCACATGGCCATGGCGCGTTCCAGGATGTTTTCCAGTTCGCGCACGTTGCCGGGGAAATCGTAGGCTTCCAGCGCCTGTTTCGCTTCGGCGGACAGCTGCCCGACGCCACCGCCGTTCTTGCTGGCCAGTGCCTGCAGGATGAACCCGGACAGTTGCGGCACATCGCTGCGACGCTCGCGCAACGGTGGCACGCGCAGCTCGATCACGTTGATGCGATAGAACAGATCCTGGCGGAACTGGCCTTGTTCAACCAGTTGGCCGAGGTTCTTGTGGGTGGCCGAGAGGATGCGCACGTCCACCGGAATCTCGTCGCGACCGCCGATGGCGCGTACCGCCTTCTCCTGGATCGCGCGCAGCAGTTTCACCTGCATGTGCAGCGGCAGTTCGGCCACTTCGTCGAGGAACAGGGTGCCGCCCTGCGCTGCCTGGAACAGGCCTTCCTTGTCGGCGCCGGCGCCGGTGAAGCTGCCCTTGCGGTGACCGAAGAACTCGCTCTCCATCAACTCGGACGGGATCGCGCCGCAGTTGACCGGGATGAACGGGCCGGCCGCGCGGGGGCCTTGCTCGTGGATCAGTCGCGCCACCAGCTCCTTGCCTACGCCCGATTCGCCGGCGATGTACACCGGCGCCTGGTTGCGGGCGAGCTTGGCGATGGTGGTGCGCACCTGCTGCATCGCCGCCGAGTCGCCGATCAGGCGCGAGCCGAAGTCGCCGGCCTTGGTGGCGCCGCCGCCGTTGCGCTTTTCCTCGGCCAGCCGCAGCGCGGTGCGTACCAGGCCGCGCAACATCTGGATGTCCACCGGTTTGGAGACGAAGTCGAACGCGCCGGCTTTCAACGCGGTCACCGCCGCGTCGACGTTGCCGTAGGCGGTAATCATCGCCACCGGTGTGTCCGGGCAGGTTTCGGCGATCAGTTCGATGATCTCCTGGCCGTTGCCGTCGGGCAGGCGCATATCGGTGAAGCAGAGGTCGTACGTGCGTTCGGCCAGCGCGCGTCGCGCGTCGGCGACGGTGCCCACGGCGTCAACCTGCAGATCCATCCGGCCCAGCGTGATGGTCAGCAGTTCGCGGATGTCGCGTTCATCGTCGATGACCAGAACGGTCTGTGCAGTCATGGGCTTCTTGGTTGGCAACGGTGCTGTGCAGGTTACTAGGGCAGGGCGAAAGGTCAACGCGTGGCGGCGCGATCGGCTACCTCCGCGTCGGCCGGATTGCGCGCCGGCGGCGTCAGCACCAGCCGGAAACAGCTGCCGCCGCCGGGTACGCGCACGTATTCCAGCGCGGCCTGGTTGGCGTCGCTCATCTGCCGGGCCAGGTACAGGCCCAGGCCGGTGCCGTATTCGTGGGTGGTGTAGAACGGCTCGAAAATCTGCGCGGCCACTTTCGGCGCGATGCCGGGGCCGCGATCGATCACTTCGAGGATGGGCACGCCATGTTCGCCACGGCGCGCCACCACCAGCACCCGCGCCGCCTGGCCGGGCATGCGGCCATAGCGCAGCGCGTTCTGCACCAGGTTCCAGATCACCTGCTGCAGTTGCTGCGGGTCGGCCACGGCGGCGACCTCGACATCGCTGTTGGTGACTGCGCGCAGCGTGTCGGCGCCGATGTCGTTGCCCTGCTTGTATTCCTCCACGAACGACTGCGCCCAGTGGCCCAGGTCCAGCGTTTCCGGCCGCGAGCGTTCGCGCCGGGACAGCTGCAGGATGTTCTCGATGATCTCGTTGAGGCGGATGCAGTGGTTGTTGATGATCTCGACCATGCGCTGGTCGGTGCTGTCCATGCTTTTCGATTCGGCCAGCAGCTGCGCGGAGTAGCGGATGGCCGCCAGCGGGTTGCGGATCTCGTGCGCGATGGAGGCGGACAGCCGGCCCAGCGAGGTCAGCGTGAGCTCTTCGGCGCGGCGCGACAGCAGCGAAGTGTCGTCCAGGAAGATCAGTACGTGGGAGTCGTCGTTCGGCGCCAGGCGCGAGAAACGCGGCACCACCTCGGGCACGCCGTCGGCCAGCTGGGTGGCGGTTTCGTCCAGCTTGCCCGAGGTCATCCAGTGATACAGGCGGCGCGACAGTTCCGGCGCCAGCTGCCCCAGGTCGCGCTGGTCGGCGCCGGGGTTGCCCATCAGCATCCAGGCCGATTCGTTGATCTGGTGGATGCGGTTGGCGTCGTCCACCAGCAGCACGCCGGTTTTCATGCGGCGGATGATCAGCTCGTTGACCTGCGCCAGGTTGGCCAGGTCGGTGCTGCGCTGCTCGGCCAATGCCTCGGTGGCGCGCAGTTGCCGGCCCAGCACGTGGCACAGCGTGGTGGTGGCGAAGTAGGCCAGGCCGAACAGTGCCGCTTCCAGCAGGTCGCGGTCGCCGGCACCCGCGGAGCTGGTGTCCAGCAAGGTGTGGCCGAGGGTGCCCAGCGTGGCCAGCGCCGCGAAAAAGCTGGACAGGCGCAGCGGCAGGATCAGCGCGCCCGCGCTGAGGTTCACTGCCAGCATCATGGCGATGCCGATATGGGCTTCGCGCATCGCGGTGATCGCCAGCAGCGCGCCGCCGATATCCACCACCAGCGCCACTGAAACCGCGAGCCGGGCATGCGGCATGCTGCGCCGGTTCAGCAGCAGCGACACCAGCGCGAACAGCAGATAGGCCTCGGCCACGTGGTGGGCGAAGGCGGGGTCGGGCACGTTGGGCCAGCCCAGTCCCGTGGGGCTGAAGGCCAACCCCATGTAGACCAGCGCCTGGACCAGGCGGAAAACGTTGAGAAAGGTAAGTTCGTTGTAGAACGTCGTGGCGGGTCCGCTGGAGGCGGGCAAAAGTGACGTGCTGGACATTCGCAAGGCACTCCGTGGCAGTTGCGCGAGTATAAGCGGCGCGCGCCAGGCGCGCAGTGCGTGGAACACGGTTTTTCGATGTGCTGGCAGGCGCCAGCTGCCGCGTCGCGGGTTGAGCCATGCGCGGGCATTTGCGAGCATGGCCGTCTGCGCAACCGCATGCCGTGATTGATCCGGCTGCTCCGCCCCCCTCTCCCCGAACAAGGTAGAACGCCATGCATGACTGGCTTTCAGGGCATCAGTTTTTCCACATCCCGGTATTGCGCTGGGCCTATGCCGCGCTGGTGACGCTGGGTGGCTTCCTGCTGACTCGCGGCGTGTTGCGCGTGGTGTCGACCCGCTTGCGCAAACTGGCCGAGCGCACCGGCAGCGCCGCGCTGACGATCATGGCCTCGGTACTCAAACTGACCAGCGCCACCCTGCTTTTCCTGCTTTTCGTACTGATCGGGCTGCATGTGCTGCAGCCGTCGCCACAGGTGGCGCGCTGGCTCGACAGCCTGATGTTTCTCGTCGTCGGTTTGCAGGTGGGGCTGTGGGCCAGCCATGCGATCAGCGCATGGACGGCCAGCAGCCTCCGCCGTACCGGCACAGGCGCGGGCAACCCGGTCGTGATGACGATGCTGAGCTGGTTTGCGCGCACCATGGTGTGGGCGTTGCTGCTGCTGGCGGTGCTGGACAACGTGGGCGTCAACGTGACCGCGTTCGTGGCCAGCCTGGGCATTGGCGGCATCGCGGTGGCGCTGGGTTTGCAGAACGTGCTGAAGGACCTGTTCGCCTCGCTGGCGATCGGCCTGGACAAGCCGTTCGAGATCGGCGAATTCATCCAGTTCGGCGATTTCCTGGGAACGATCGCGCACGTGGGCATCAAGACCACCCGCATCCGATCACTCAGCGGCGAGGAGATCAGCATCAGCAACTCGATGCTGCTGGATCAGACCATCCGCAACTACAGCCGCATGCAGACGCGGCGCATCGTGTTCGGCTTCGGTTTGCCGATCGACACGCCGCGCGGCAAGGTCGAGCAGGTGGTCGAGGCGGTGCGCGATATCGTCGGCGCCGTGGAAAACACCCGGCTGGACCGGGCCCACTTCCAGCGATTCGGCCCCAGTTCGCTGGATTTCGAGGTGGTGCACATCGTGCAAAGCCCCGACTACAACGTCTACATGGATATCCAGCAGGGCATCAACCTGGCATTGATGCAACGGCTGGAAGCGCTTGAGCTGACCTTCGCGGTGCCCGTGCGCACCTTGCGGGCGGATGGGGCGGTTTACGTGCCGGCCGCGGAGGGCGGCACGAGCCCTGCCGGCTAGGCCGGGCCGGGGCTTTCGCGCCGCGCAGGCCGCGCCGGGCCTCGCTTTGGGGGCTGGCTCTTTCCATTGCGGCCCCCATCCGCGAAAATGGCGGGCCGAATCGCGTGGATTTTGCCCGTTTCAACGGCATCGATCTTCCCGCTTTCCGCCTTCGTGACCCACGCCGCCGCACCGTGTGCGGCCACCATGTTCCCCCGTTCGCTCGAGGTATCGAATGAATTTCCACGAATACCAGGCCAAAGAACTGTTCGCGCAATACGGCATCGCCGTGCCGCCGGGCAAGGTCGCCAACTCCCCCGACGCTGCCGTCGATGCCGCCAAGGCACTGGGTGGCACGCAATGGATGGTCAAGGCGCAGATCCACGCAGGCGGCCGCGGCAAGTCCGGCGGCGTCAAGTTCTGCCGCAGCTTCGATGACGTGCGCGCCGCCGCCAAGGCGATGCTGGGCACCAACATGGAAACCTACCAGTCGGCCGGCCGCGCGCTGCCGGTGAACCTGGTGCTGGTGACCGACGCCACCGACATCGCCCGCGAGCTGTATCTGTCGATCCTGGTCGACCGCGACTCCAAGGCCGTTTCGTTCATCGCCTCCAAGCACGGCGGCGTGGACATCGAGCAGGTCGCCAAGGACACCCCGGAAGACATCCACACCATCGTGGTCGACTTCGTCGAAGGGCTGCAGCCGTACCAGTGCCGCCAGCTCGGCTTCGCGATGGACCTCAACAACAAGCAGGTCAACCAGCTGACCAAGATCATGCTGGGCCTGTACAAGCTGTTTAACGAGCAGGACCTGGCCCTGGTCGAGCTGAACCCGCTGGCCGTGCTGGAAGACGGCAACCTCGCCGCGCTGGACGGCAAGGTCAACTCCGACGACAACGCCGAGTTCCGTCATCCGAACCTGGCCGCGATGCGCGACCTGACCCAGGAAGACGCCGCCGAAGCCGCCGCGCAGCAGAGCAACCTCAACTACGTGACGATGGATGGCAACATCGGCTGCATGGTCAACGGCGCCGGTCTGGCCATGGCCACCATGGACGTGATCAAGCTGGCAGGCGGCGAGCCGGCCAACTTCCTCGACGTGGGCGGCGGCGCCACCAAGGAGCGCGTGACCGAGGCGTTCAAGCTGATCACCTCCTCGGACAAGGTCAACTGCATCCTGGTCAACATCTTCGGCGGCATCGTCCGCTGCGACATGATTGCCGAGGGCATCATCGCCGCGGTCAAGGAAGTGGGCCTGAAGATTCCCGTGGTGGTGCGCCTGCAGGGCACCAATGTGGAGAAGGGCCGCGAACTGCTGGCCAACTCCGGCCTGGCGATCACGCCGGCGGATGATCTCAACGACGCGGCCCAGAAAGCCGTGGCTGCGGCCAAGGCCTGAGGAGCAATCGAAACATGAGCGTACTCGTCAACAAGAACACCAAGGTGATCGTGCAGGGCTTCACCGGCCAGCAGGGCACCTTCCATGCGCAGCAGTGCCTTGATTACGGCACCCAGATCGTGGGCGGCGTGACCCCGGGCAAGGGCGGCTCCGAGCACATCGGCCTGCCGGTCTACAACGAAGTGGCCGAAGCCGTGCTGGAAACCGGCGCCGACGCGTCGGTGATCTTCGTGCCGCCGCCGTTCGCGGCCGATT
The DNA here is from genome assembly GCF_042655685.1 of Rhodanobacter ginsenosidimutans. Taxonomy (NCBI): domain Bacteria; kingdom Pseudomonadati; phylum Pseudomonadota; class Gammaproteobacteria; order Lysobacterales; family Rhodanobacteraceae; genus Rhodanobacter; species Rhodanobacter ginsenosidimutans. The sequence continues at coordinate 677,132 of NZ_JBHSMM010000001.1, forward strand.
CCATCCTCGAAGCGATCGACGCCGGCATCAAGACCATCGTGGCGATCACCGAAGGCATCCCCGTGCTGGACATGCTGCGCGTGAAGAACGTGCTGGCCCAGCATCCGGAAGTGGTGCTGATCGGGCCGAACTGCCCCGGCATCATCACCCCCGGCGAATGCAAGATCGGCATCATGCCCGGCCACATCCACCAGAAGGGCAAGGTCGGCGTGGTTTCGCGCTCCGGCACGCTCACCTATGAAGCCGTGTTCCAGACCACCAACGAAGGCCTGGGCCAGAGCACGGTGATCGGCATCGGCGGCGACCCGATCAACGGCCTGAACTTCATCGACTGCCTGAAGCTGTTCCAGGACGACCCGCAGACCGAAGGCATCATCATGGTCGGCGAGATCGGCGGCAGCGCCGAGGAAGACGCCGCCGAGTTCATCGGCGAATACGTGAAGAAGCCGGTGGTTTCCTTCATCGCCGGTGCCTCCGCCCCTCCGGGCAAGCGCATGGGCCACGCCGGCGCGATCATCTCCGGCGGCAAGGGCACCGCCGCAGCGAAGTTCGCCGCGCTGGAGAAGGCCGGCGTCACCACGGTGAAGTCGCCCGCGGACCTGGGCAAGGCGCTCGCCAAGCTGATGAAGTAAGCCGTGATGGCACGTTGTTGATGAAAGGCCGCGCATTGCGCGGCCTTTTGTTTTCCCGGCACGGTTGAAAGGCTCACGACCATTCCCTTCTCCCGCTCGCGGGAGAAGGTGCCCGACAGGGCGGATGAGGGCGCTCTTGGCATGCTGGGCCGCAGCCATTTGGACGGCCGATCGCGGCATCCCGCAGCTGCGATAAGGTTCTTGACCAACGCTATGGATTACCATGGCCGTCCATTTTTCCGGAAACGTTTTTCGCCATGGCAAAGTTGCGTCTGGCATTGGCCCAGCAGGATTTCCCGGTCGGCGCGGTGGCTGCCAACGCGAATCGCGTGCGCCAGCTCGCCGCCGCGGCCGCGGCGGGCGGGGCGGCGCTGGTGGCGTTTCCGGAGCTGACGTTGAGCGGCTATCCGCCCGAGGATCTGTTGCTGCGTCCCAGTTTCCTGGCGGCCTGCCAGAGCGAACTGGCGGTGCTGGCCGCGGGTTCCGCTGACGTCGCCGTGCTGGTCGGGCATCCGCACAGCGAAGGCGAAGTGTTCAATGCCGCCAGCCTGCTGCGCCAAGGCCGCATCGAGGTGACGGCGCACAAGCAGGCGTTGCCGAACTACGGCGTGTTCGACGACATGCGCTATTTCCAGCCCGGCCACGAAACCGCCACGGCGGTGATCGATGGTGTCACCGTGGGCTTGTTGATCTGCGAGGACGTCTGGCGCAGCGAACCGGCCGCGCAGGCGGCGGCGGCCGGTGCGCAATTGCTGCTGGTGATCAATGCCTCGCCGTGGGACGACGCCAAGCAGGCCGAGCGCGAGGCCGTGCTGGTGGCGCGCGCGCGGGAGACCGGCTGCGCGATCGCCTATCTCAATCTGGTCGGCGGCCAGGACGAGGTGGTCTACGACGGCGCCTCGATCCTGGTCAATGGCGACGGCTCCGTCGCCGCGCGTGCACCGGCGTTCGTGGACGCCTTGCTATGGGCGGAATTCGATACCGAAACCCGCACACTGACTGCGCAGGACTGGCCGCTCGCCGCTGACCCCAGCGCCGACGCCACGCTGTATCGCGCGCTGGTGCGCGGCATTCGCGACTACATCGACAAGAACGGCTTCCCCGGCGTGCTGCTGGGCCTGTCCGGCGGCATCGATTCCGCGCTGACCCTGGCGCTGGCGGTGGATGCGCTGGGCGCCGATCGCGTCACCGCGGTGATGATGCCCACGCGCTACACCTCGCAGTTGTCGCTGGATGGCGCGCAGGCGCAGGCCGAACGGCTCGGCGTGGCATATCACGTGATCTCGATCGAGGCCACGTACGAATCCTTCGTGGATGCGCTGACCCCGGCGTTCGTTGGCAAGGCGGCCGATACCGCCGAGGAAAACCTGCAATCACGCACCCGCGGCGTGATGCTGATGGCGCTGTCCAACAAGCACCGCCAACTGCTGCTGGCCACCGGCAACAAGAGCGAGATGGCAGTGGGTTACGCCACGCTTTATGGCGACATGTGCGGCGCGTATGCGCCACTGAAGGACGTGTACAAGACGGTGGTGTACCGGTTGGCGCGCTGGCGTAACAAGGCCGGGATTGGGGATTGGGGATTCGGGATTCGGCAGAGCGAATCCTCGCCAGACGGCGGCCTTTCACGAATCTCAAATCCCAAATCCCCAATCCCGGAAGAAGTCATCGACCGCCCACCATCGGCCGAACTGCGCGACAACCAGACCGATCAGGATTCGCTGCCTGCGTACGACGAACTGGATGGCATTCTCAACCGCTTCATCGAACGCGAGCAATCGCAGGCGGAGATCGTGGCGCAGGGTTTCGACGCCGACACCGTGCACCGTGTGGTGCGCCTGGTGCTGGCCAACGAGTTCAAGCGCCGCCAGTCCGCGCCAGGGCCGCGGGTGACCACGCGGGCGTTCGGAAGGGAGCGGAGGTATCCCATCACTTCCGGATGGAAGTGATAAATCCTCCGCAATCCATTCATCCTCACCGCTGACGACTGCGATCATGCCTATGGAGCGATCCCGCCCACCGCCATCGCCCCCTCTCCCGCACCCGACACAAAAAAAACCGGCTCAGCGCCGGTTTTTTTCCTTCACCCAACCGCTCCCTCAATGATGCCCCGAAAACGGCACCATCTTGCGCAAGGTGGACGGCGGGTGCGGCCACTTGGGGTCGTCCAGATACGGATGATCGGGATAGTTCAGCGCCAGCACCTTGCGCACCTGCTCGGCCTGGTCCTTCTGGTCCATCGACAGGTAGCTGCGGCTGAGGATGGCCAGCGCGTCGCCGGTCTGTGGTGCCTGCTGGTAATGCTCGATCACGTACTGGGCACGATCGGCCGAGGCCACATAAGCCTTGTTGCGCAGGTAGAACTCGGCCACGTTGATCTCGTACTGGGCCAGCACGTTGCGCAGGTAGATCATCCGCTGGCGCGCATCGGCGGTGTAGGCGCTGTCCGGGAAGCGGCGCGCCAGCTCGGAGAAATCGTCGAACGCCTGCAGGTTGTAAGCTTGGTCGCGCCGCGACTGCTGGTCGCTGCGCTTGAGCAGGCGCTCGATCGCGCCACCGGTACGGTCGAAATTGATCAGGCCGCGCAGGTAGTAGGCATAATCGACGTGCTTGTTGGTCGGATACGTCTTGATGAACCGGTTCACCGTCGAAAGCCCGTCGTCGGGCCGGTTGGCCTTGTACTGCGCATAGGCCAGTTCGAGCTGCGCCTGTTCGTTGTACTCACCCGAGGGGAAGCGTGCGATCAGGCGCTGGAAGGCCTTGCCGGCGGCGGCGTAATCGGATTTCTCCAGCGAGACGTGCGCCTTGTTGTACAGCGCGTCCACCGGCATCGTGTCGAGCGAGTCATGCTTGTTCCGGAATATGGAGCAGGCGCTCAGCGACACGACCACGGCGATCACGATGAGCCCCTTCAGGACAGGCAAGTCGAACTTCGGCAACTTCATTACGCGCATGGGAAAGAATTCAGATGTTTGATCGAAAAGGCATGATAGCGGAAACCGGCCCGGCCTCGCGGAGCCCGGCGTGACCACCATCAGGCAGGAAGCGGCGGTGCCATTGACCGCCGCAGGACGCAGGTTCGACCAGGCTTTGGCCGAGATGTTCCCCGATTATTCGCGCTCGCGTCTCAGCGGCTGGATCAAGTCCGGCGCGGTGACGCTCGACGGCGCCCAGGTGCCGCCGCGCCAGTTGCTGCGCGGTGGCGAGCAGGTGGTGCTGCAGGCGGAGCTGGAGAACGAGGTCACCAGCGCGCCGGAAGACATCGCGCTGGACATCGTGCACGAGGACGACCACCTGCTGGTGCTGAACAAGCCGGCGGGCCTGGTGGTACACCCGGGCGCCGGCAATCCGGCGGGCACCCTGCTCAACGCGTTGCTGTTCCGCGATCCCAAGCTGGCCGAACTGCCCCGTGCGGGCATCGTGCACCGGCTGGACAAGGACACCTCCGGCCTGATGGTGGTGGCGCGCACGCTGCCTACGTACACGGCACTGGTCGACCTGCTGTCGCGGCACGAAGTGGAGCGCCAGTACGAGGCGGTGGTGCTGGGCACGATGGTGGCCGGCGGCACGGTCGATGAACCCATCGGTCGCAGCATGGGCGACCGCCTGCGCCAGGCCGTGCGCGACGAGGAGGACGGCAAGCGCGCGGTCACCCACTACCGCCTGCGCGAACGCTTCCGCGCCCACAGCCTGGTGCAGTGCCAGCTGGAAACCGGGCGCACGCACCAGATCCGCGTGCATCTGGCGCATATCCAGCATCCGCTGATCGGCGATCCGCTCTACGGCGGCGGGCTGAAGCTGCCCAAGGGTGCTTCAGCGGAACTGGCTGCCACGCTGCGCGGCTTTCGGCGCCAGGCGCTGCACGCCGAAAAGCTGTCCTTCAGCCACCCCGCCACCGGTGAAACGGTGTCCTTCAGCGCCGAGCGGCCGGCCGACCTGCAGTTGCTGATCGAGGCGTTGCGGGCGGACCTGGCCGAACACGGCTCGGACCATTACTGAGGCGGGGAAGAAAACCCAAGGCATGCGACGCTCGTCGATCCCGAAAAAATGACCGAATCCTGGATTTCTCCCAACTGCCCACGCCACCACGAGTGCGTGCGGCAGCACACTTGAGTATGCAGCCTTGACGACAACTGACATCGGGAACGCCGCCGTACCGCGACCACGCTGGTTCCTGCCCGCGCTTTTCGTCATCGTCCTGCTGGGGTTGGCGTTGCGCTGGTGGACAGCGGTGGGTACGCAGGTTGACGTCCCCATCCGCAATGACGCCCGCGACTACGTGAGTTATGCGGCCAATCTCACCTTGCATGGCGTGTATTCGTCCGACCCCCACGTGCTGGTGGGCCAGTTCAATGGACAGCTGTTGCCGGACGCCAAGCGCCCGCCCGGTTACCCCCTGTTCCTGGCACCGTTTTTCGATCTCGGCGACCTGGGTGGCTTCATCCATCACGTGGTCGTGGCGCAGGCATGGCTGGGTGCGCTCGTGGTGTGGCTCGTCGGCCTGCTGGCGGCGCGGTTGCTTGGCTGGTTGTGGGCGATCCCGGTGGCGGTGCTTACCGCGCTGAGTCCACATCTGGTGGTCTACGTGCCCTACCTGCTTACAGAAACGCCGTTTTCCCTCGCGCTCACGGGTTTCGTGATGGCGGCGGCGTGCGGGCTGATGGCGCCGTCGTCGAGGCGGCGGGCCGCGCTGATGGCAGTTGCCGGCCTCTGCCTGGGCGTGGCCTGCCTGCTTCGGCCCACGCTGGACCAACTGGCTTGGGTCGTGCTCGGCCTGGCCCTCGCCGTGCCGGCGTGGCGGCGCCAGTGGATGATTACATCTATATTCCTGCTCGGTTTCGTTGCCGTGATGACGCCATGGTGGGTGCGGAATACGCAGGTTTCGCACCAGAAGCAGTCGCATGCGATGGCGGTGACGATTCATCAGGGCAGCTATCCGGACATGATGCGCGGAGGCGATCCTGCGACCTTTGGTTATCCCTACCGCGGTGATCCGGCGGCGGCGCAAGCCGAGTCCAGCGTGCGCGCCGCGCTGGTCGATCTTGCGGGCAAGTTTCGCGCCCATCCCTGGCAAATGCTCCGCTGGTATGTCGTGGGCAAGCCGATGGCGCTGTTTGCCTGGACGGAGCAGAGCGGCTGGAAAAACCTGTTCGAATACCCCGTCCACCGCTCGCCGTGGCTCTCCAATCATGGCTTGATCGTCCTGATGTCGGTGATGGTTGGTCTCCATCCGCTGCTGATGCTGCTGGGGCTTGTCGGGACGCTGTTTGCGTTTGTGCCGGCGGCAACCCGATGGCTGCCCGCGCCAGCCGTTATGGGCATGCGGGCGGCAGCTTTCATCCATGCTTATTTCGTGCTGGTGCATTTGGCGGCACTCCCGCTGTCGCGCTACAGCGTGCCGTTTCGGCCGTTGACTTATCTGTTGGCGATCTTCGCGCTGGGATGCCTCGTTACCTGGGTGCGGCGGCGGAAGGCGGGACAATCCGAGGGCGCGGCATGAGGGGCCAGAGCAACGTCATGCAGCAAGGGCTCGTGATGTCAGATTGTTTTTGGACCGTGCCGTCATGACCGAAGCCTGGATTTTCCCCGACTGGCCCGCGCCGCCGCAGGTGCATGCGGCGGTCACCACGCGGCATGGGCCGGGTGTGTCCGCGGCGCCGTTCGAGCGTTTCAACCTTGGCCTGCGCAATGGCGACATGGCCGAGGCGGTGGCGACCAACCGCAGCGCCCTGCAGCAGGCCTTGGCGCTGCCTGCGGCGCCGCGCTGGTTGCGGCAGGTGCACGGCAGCGAGGTGGCCGAGCTGGGGCCGTTGCCCAGCGCCGACGAGCCGGTGGCCGATGCGGCGGTGTCGCGGGTGCCGGGTACGGTGTTGTCCATCCTCACCGCCGATTGCCTGCCGGTGCTGTTCTGCGCCGTGGATGGGCGTGAAATCGCCGCCGCGCATGCGGGTTGGCGCGGGTTGGCCGGCGGTGTATTGGAGGCGACGCTGGAGCAGATGGCGTCGCCGCGCGGCGACGTGCTGGCCTGGCTGGGGCCGTGCATCGGCGCGGCGTCGTATGAAGTGGGCGACGAGGTGCGCGCGGCCTTCGTGGCACGCGATGCCGCCGCCTCGGCGTGCTTCGAGCCGACGCATCCCGGCCACTGGTTGTGCGATCTGGCCGGGCTGGCACGCCAGCGTCTGCAGGCGGCTGGCGTGAGGCAGGTCAGCGGCGGCGGCTTCGACACCTTTGCCGACCCCCGTTTTTATTCGTACCGCCGGGATGCTGCCGGGAGCGGCCGGTTCGCCAGCCTGATCTGGCTGGAACCATCCAGGCGCGGCTGACGCACCGCGCGTCGCTCAGCCCAGCGTCTCGGCGACCCGCCGTTGCGCCACCGGCGCTTTTTCGGTCAATGCGCTGAGGAAGGATTTGCGCCAGAACGTGATGTCGTTGTGCTCCAGCACCTTCATCATCGCCCGCCAGCGGTCGCGCCGTTCGGGCAGCGGCATGTTGAGCGCGCGCTGCAGCGCGTCGGCCACCTCTTCGGTATCGGCCGGGTTGACCAGCAAGGCGGTGGTGAGCTCCTGCGCCGCGCCGGCGAAGCGCGACAGGATCAGCACACCCGGATCGTCGGGGTTCTGCGATGCCACGTATTCCTTGGCCACCAGGTTCATGCCGTCGCGCAGCGGCGTCACCAGGCCGACGCGCGCGGTGCGGTAGTAGCCGGCCAGCAATCGATGGGGAAACGACTTGTTGATGTAGCGCAGCGGCGCCCAGTCGGGGGTCGCGTACTTGCCGTTGATGTGGCCGGCGCTGCGTTCCAGTTCGCGGCGGATCTGCCGGTATTCCAGCACGCTGCCGCGCGAGGGCGGCGCGATCTGCATGAAGGTGACCTGGCGGTGCAGCTCCGGTGCGCGTTCCAGCAGCCGCGCGAACGCCTCGAAGCGCTGCGGCAGGCCCTTGGAATAATCCAGCCGGTCGACGCCGATGATCAGCGCGCGCCCATCCAGGCTGGTGCGCAGCTGGTTGATCTCCTTGTGCGCGCCGGCGTCGCTGGCCGTCCTGGCGATGCCCGCGGTGTCGATGCTGATGGGGAACGCCGCGGCGCGGAATATCCGCCCGCCGGCCGAGCGCATGCGTCCGCCCAGGCGCATGGAGGCACCCGCCTCATGCAGGAAATAGTCCTCCAGCGCGCGCAGGTCGCGGGTGGTGTGCACGCCGATGAGGTCGTAGCTGGCCAGGGTTTCCAGCAACTCGCGGTGGTTGGGCAGGGCGATCAGCAGGCCGGCGGCCGGCAACGGCGTATGCAGGAAGAAGCCGATGCGGTTCCTGACGCCGCGCTGGCGCAGCATCGCGGCCAGCGGAATCAGGTGATAGTCGTGTACCCACAGCACGTCCTCTGGCGTGATCAGCTTGCACAGGTGCTGGGCGAAGATCTCGTTGACGCGCAGATAGCCTTCCAGATGGCTGCGCTGGTAATCCACCAGGTCGGGGCGGTAATGCAGCATCGGCCATAGCGTGCCGTTGGCGAACCCGGTGTAGAAGTCGTCGTGGTCGGCGCGCGACAGGTCGATGGTGGCGTAATCCACCTTGGCGTCGTGCAGGCGATGCACCTCGGCACCGGTTTCCGCGGCCAGCTTGCCACTCCAGCCAAACCACAGGCCGCCCAGTTCGTGCAGCGCCGCCTGCAGCGCGGAGGCGAGGCCGCCGGTCGCGGTTTGTCGCGGCAAGGCCACGCGGTTGGAGACGACAACGAGGCGCCCCTTGGTGTTGCGGTTGGCCATCACAGGGCATCCTCCCAGCGGCGCGACAGGCGCATGGCGGCCTGGATCAGCCCCACCAGCGAGTACGTCTGCGGGTAATTGCCCCAGTGCTCGCCGCTGTCGGGTGCAAGGTCTTCGGACAACAACCCCAGCGCAGTGCGCTTCTTCAGCATGTGCTCGAACATCGCCCGCGCCCGGTCTCTGCGGCCGGTGGCGGCCAGCGCCTCGATGTACCAGAACGTGCAGATGTTGAAGCTGGTTTCCGGCGCACCGAAATCGTCCGGGGCGATGTAGCGGAACAGGTATTCGCCGCGGCCCAGAGCCGCGCCGATGGCGTCCACGGTGGCGATGAAACGCGGGTCCATCGGCTCGACGAAGCCGATGTCGGCCAGCAGCAACAGGCTGGCGTCCAGATGATGGCCATCGTAGGCATCCACGAAATGGCCCAGCTCGGCGTTCCACGCGCGCGCCTCGATGCGCGCATGCAATTGCACCGCCTCGTCGTGCCAGTAGCGCGCACGCTCGTCCAGCCCCAGTTCGGTGGCGATGTGTGCCAGCCGGTCGCAGGCGGCCCAGCACATCGCCGCCGAATAGGTGTGCACGGCGGCGCGGCCGCGGAACTCCCACAGCCCGGCATCCGGCTCCTCGGCGGTGCGCAGCGCCAGCGCGCCCATGCGTTCCAGCCGCTGGAAGGTGAGCTTGTCGCCGCGGTGCTCCAGTCGGCGGTCGAAGAACAACTGCGCTGACGCCAGCACCACCGAGCCGTAGACATCGTTCTGCCGCTGGCGCCAGGCGTCGTTGCCCACGCGCACCGGACCCATGCCGCGGTAGCCGGCCAGACTGGGCACCTGGCGCTCGGTCAGCTCGCGCTCGAAGGTGATGCCGAACACCGGCCCGATCTCCGCATCCCCGGTTTCCGGGTCCGGTTGCGCCGCGATCAGGTTGAACACGTAGCGGATGTATTCCTCCATCGTGCGGGTGGCGCCAAGACGGTTCAGCGCGCGCACGGTGAACGCGGCGTCGCGCAGCCAGCAGTAGCGGTAATCCCAGTTGCGCGCGGTGCCGGCGGATTCGGGGATGGAGGTGGTCAGCGCCGCCACGATGGCGCCGGTGGCCTCGTACTGGCACAGCTTCAGCGTGATCGCGGCGCGGATCACCGCGTCCTGCCATTCGTACGGCACCGACAGGTAGCGCACCCACTCGCGCCAGTATTCCAGCGTGCGCTCCAGCATCAGGTGGAAGAACACCGTGGGGCTTTCGCTGAGGGTTTCGTCGGGGCCGAAGATGAAATGGGCCGGGCGATCCAGCCCGAACGCCAGCCCGCGCTCGATCAGCGGCGTGGCCACGTCGCTGGTCAGGCGCTGCACCACGCTGGTCAGCAGGTAGCGGATGTGATTGCTGCCCGACGTGGTGGGCGCCACGCGCGCGCCGTAGTCGCACAGTGGGCGCAGGCGCACGCGGATGCGCGGCGAGCCGCTGATCGGACTGACCCGGCGCGCCAGCATCACCGGATGGTAGAAGCGGCCGTTGGAGCGATGCCGGGGCGCGAAATCGATGATCTCCACCGCGTCGCCGTGGCGGCTGAAAAGGCGGGTGACCAGCACGGCGGTGTTCTGCAGGTAGTACTGCTCGGCGTGGTCGAAATCCTCCAGCTCGATCGACCAGTCGCCGCCCTCGGTGGTGGGCGACAGCAGCGCGCAGAAGCTGGCGTCATCGTCGAAGCGGGGCAGGCAGCACCATACGATGCGCGCGTGGCTGTCGATCAGTGCGGCAACGCTGCCGTTGCCGATCACGCCGAGCTCAAGGCTGGCGGGCAGTGTGGCCTCCGGGGATTGGGGCATGGGCGGGGGTTCCTTGCATCAGGGCGTCCAGGACGCGATCCAGCCAAGCTTGCGTGGCAGCAGGGCCAGACAATGTGAAACGGGCATGGGTGGGTTCACGGTTGCCCACGCGCACGCTGATGCCATGACCTTCGTTGATGCTGGCAAAAGCATGCTCGTCGGTGAGGTCGTCGCCCAGGTAGATCGGCAAGCGGCCGCGGAACGGTTCGCTGTCCAGCAGCTCCAGCAACGCCTTGCCCTTGTCCATGCCCGCGGGCTTGAACTCCAGCACCAGGTTGCCCGGCTGCAGTTCGTAGCCGGGCAGCTGCGGCAGCAGGGCGATGGCCGCCGCCTGCAGCGGCGCGAACTGCGCGGGCGCGCGGCGGCAATGCAGGGCGACGCCGTTGTGTTTGTCCTCCCACGTCACACCTTCGAAACGGGCGGCCAGCGCCTGCGCGGCGCGGCACAGCTGCGCCTGCTGCGCAGGGTCGGTGGCGATCTCGCGAACGCTGCCATCGGCACGCCGCAACTGCAGGCCGTGCAGGCCGGCAGCGGCCCAGTGCGAGGCGCCGAAGATGCGGTCAAGGTCAGCCACGCCACGACCGCTGACCAGCGCCATGGCGCCATCGAGCGCCCGATGCAGCGCGTGCAGCAGCTCCCGCAGCGGGGCGCCGGCGGATACCGCCAACGGGTCGTCGACGAAATCCAGCAAGGTGCCATCGACGTCGAGGAACAGCGCCCAGCGCGCATCGGCGGTGGGCAGGGGCGGCGGTGGAAGTGCGGCCGGTGGCGCGTTCGCGGTGGCGGGATTCGCGGTCGACATCCGGATGACTCTAGCAAACGCGGTGTGAAAGGAAGCTTGCGAGGAGGCGCGGTCGAGCGACTCGCATGGCTGCCGATGCGCTTGAATCATCGACGTCCGTCCGCATGTCGCATGTCAGCGGCGCGCCTCGCGCCAACCTCGATGGTGGACATCACGATGCGAATGGACAAACTCACGTCGCGTTTCCAGCAGGCGCTGGCCGACGCGCAATCGCTGGCCGTGGGCCGCGACAACAACATGCTGGAACCGGCCCATGTCATGGCCGCGCTGCTCAACCAGCAGGGCGGCTCCACCGCGCCGTTGCTGACCCAGGCGCAGATCAACGTGCCGGCGCTGCAACAGCGCGTCAATGACATGCTGGAGCGATTGCCGCGGGTCAGCGGCGAGGAAGGCAACATCAACCTCGGCAATGACCTCAACCGCCTGCTCAACCTCACCGACAAGCTGGCCCAGCAGCGCGGCGACCAGTTCATCGCCAGCGAGCTGTTCGTGCTGGCGGCGCTGGAGGACAAGGGCGAGCTGGGCACGGCGCTGAAGGCGGCGGGCGCGAACAAGGCGAATCTCGAAGCGGCCATCGAGAAGCTGCGCGGCGGCGAAAAGGTGCAGAGCGAGAACGCCGAGGAGCAGCGCCAGGCGCTGGAGAAATACTGCATCGACCTCACCGAACGCGCCGAGCGAAACAAGCTCGACCCGGTGATCGGCCGCGACGAGGAAATCCGCCGCACCATCCAGGTGCTGCAGCGGCGCACCAAGAACAACCCGGTGCTGATCGGCGAGCCTGGCGTGGGCAAGACCGCCATCGTCGAAGGCCTGGCCCAGCGCATCATCAAGGACGAAGTGCCGGAGGGCCTGCGTGGCCGCCGCGTGCTGGCGCTGGACATGGGCGCGCTGATCGCGGGGGCGAAATTCCGCGGCGAGTTCGAGGAGCGGCTGAAGGCCGTGCTCAGCGACCTGTCCAAGCAGGAAGGTCGGGTGATCCTGTTCATCGACGAGCTGCACACCATGGTCGGCGCCGGCAAGGGCGAAGGCTCGATGGATGCGGGCAACATGCTGAAGCCGGCGCTGGCCCGCGGTGAGCTGCATTGCATCGGCGCCACCACGCTGGACGAATACCGCAAGTACATCGAGAAGGACGCCGCGCTGGAGCGGCGCTTCCAGAAGGTGTTCGTGGGCGAGCCTTCCGTCGAGGACACCATCGCCATCCTGCGCGGGCTGAAGGAGCGCTACGCCGTGCATCACGGCGTGGAGATCACCGACCCGGCCATCGTGGCCGCCGCCACGCTGTCGCATCGCTACATCGCCGACCGCCAGCTGCCGGACAAGGCGATCGACCTGATGGACGAGGCCGCCTCGCGCATCCGTATGGAGATCGACTCCAAGCCCGAGGAGCTGGACCGACTGGAACGTCGGCTGATCCAGCTCAAGATCCAGCGCGAGATGCTGAAGAAGGAAAAGGACAGCGAGTCGAAGCAGCGCCTGGCCGATCTGGAAACCGATATCGAGAAACTGGAACGCGAGTTCTCCGACCTCAACGAAATCTGGAAATCCGAGAAGGCCGCGCTGCAAGGCACCACCAAGGTGAAGGAGCAGATCGAGCAAGCCAACCAGGATCTGGAGGCCGCCCGGCGCGCGCAGGATTACGCGCGGATGAGTGAAATCCAGTACGGCAAGCTGCCCGCGCTGGAGAAGCAGCTCGCCGCGGCACAGACCGCCGAAACGCAGGATTTCAAGCTGGTGCAGACGAAAGTCACCGCCGAGGAAATCGCCGAGGTGGTGGCGCGCTGGACCGGCATCCCGGTCAGCAAGATGCTGGAAGGCGAGCGCGACAAGCTGCTGAAGATGGAAGACGAGCTGCACAAGCGCGTGGTCGGCCAGGACGAGGCGGTGCATGCCGTGGCCGACGCCATCCGCCGCTCACGCGCGGGCCTGTCCGACCCGAACCGGCCGAACGGCTCGTTCCTGTTCCTGGGCCCCACCGGCGTGGGCAAGACCGAGCTGTGCAAGGCGCTGGCCGAGTTCATGTTCGACACCACCGACGCGATGGTGCGCATCGACATGAGCGAGTTCATGGAGAAGCACTCCGTCTCGCGGCTGGTCGGTGCGCCCCCGGGCTATGTGGGCTACGAGGAAGGCGGTTACCTCACCGAAGCCGTGCGCCGCCGGCCGTACAGCGTGATCCTGCTGGACGAAGTGGAGAAGGCCCACCCGGACGTGTTCAACATCCTGCTGCAGGTGCTGGACGATGGCCGCCTCACCGACGGCCAGGGCCGCACCGTGGATTTCCGCAACACGGTGATCGTGATGACCTCGAACCTGGGTTCGCAGATGATCCAGGACGCGTCCGAAAACGGCGGCGACGCGGAAGAGCAGTACACCCAGATGAAGGCCTCCGTGATGGGCGTGGTGCAGGCGCACTTCCGGCCCGAGTTCATCAACCGGCTGGACGAGATCGTGGTGTTCCGTCCGCTGGACAAGACGCAGATTCGCGCCATTGCGCGCATCCAGCTGCAGTATCTGGAGAAGCGCCTGGCCGAGCGCCAGTTGCGCATGGACGTCAGCGATGAGGCGCTGACCTTGCTGGGCAACGTGGGCTTCGATCCGGTCTACGGCGCGCGGCCGCTGAAGCGGGCGATCCAGCAGCAGCTGGAAAACCCGCTGGCGCGGCAGATCCTGCAGGGCCAGTTCCAGAGCGGCGACACCATCCACGTCGGCGCCGAAGGCGGCCAGTTAGTGTTCCGCGGATAAACCGCGAGCGGCTTGCACCAGCCCGCCAGCGGGCCTGCACATGCCGACGTGAAAACCGACAAGGCCGCCATGACGTCCGTCATGGCGGCCTTGTCGTATCTGCACTACCATGCGCGCTGCCTGAGGTGACTGCCGGTCTGGCCGGTGGTTGAAACGGGAATCCGGTGCGCGGTGCGTGTGCAAGCACGCATGGCAATTCCGGAGCTGCCCCCGCAACGGTGGGCGGGTCATGGCCTTCATCGGCCGTCGGATCGACACAAAGCCACTGTGCGCCACGCATGGGAAGGCGTTGATCCGGAAGACGCAAGTCTTCGCCCGCGAGCCCGGAGACCGGCCACGGGTATGACCAGACATGCGGTGGGCGATGTCATGGGGGCCATGCCTCGCGTGCATGCTGCCGCCACGCTTCCTTTGCCGCCTGTCGCCACCTCAATGGTGCCGTACGGGTTGATGCGGCTAAAGGAGCTACCCACGTGTCGTTGCGCGTCGTGTTTTTCCGTCAGTCGGTTCTGGCGGCTGCCCTGTTGTCTTTCCTTGCACCGGCATTCGCCGCTGCTGCCGCCACCGATCTCGATCAGATGGTGGTCACCGCCAGCCGCACCGAGCAGGCCCAGCAGCACATCCTCGCTGCGGTCACGGTGATCGATCGCGCCGAGATCGACCGGCTGCAACCCCACTCATTGATTGATCTGCTGCGTGGCACGCCGGGCATGTCGTTGGCCAACAACGGCGGGCCCGGGAAATCCACCTCGATGTTCCTGCGCGGCACCGAATCGGACCACGTACTGGTGCTGGTCGATGGCGTGCGCATCGGTTCGGCCACGGCCGGCGGTGCGGCGATCCAGGACATCCCGGTCGACCAGATCGAGCGCATCGAGATCGTGCGCGGGCCGTTCTCCAGCCTGTACGGCTCCGAGGCGCTGGGTGGCGTGATCCAGATATTCACCCGCCGCCCCGAGGGCGCGTTCTCGCCGCATGCCAGCCTCGGCGTAGGCAGCGACGGCGAGCAGCGGGTGAGCGCTGGCATGGCCGGTCGCAGCGGGCAGGGCTGGTATTCGATCAACGCGGCGCATGAGCACACCGACGGCATCAACGTCAGCCGCTGCAAGCCGCTGGCGAACGGCGATTGCCCGGTGATCGCCCCCGATCGCGACGGCTACCGCAACAACTCGCTCACCCTGCAAGGCGGTTACCGCTTCAACGAGGCGTGGGATGGCGAGATGCGGTTGTTCCGTGCCGCGGGTCGCAATGAATACGACGGCACCGTCAACGACGTGGCCAGGACGGTGCAGCAGGTGGCTGGCGCGCGGTTGCGCTATGCGCCAACCGAGAAAGTGTCGATCACCGCCAATCTCGGCCGCAGCGCGGACCTCAGCGACAACTATCTCAAGGGTGTCCGCGCCGGCAATTTCGATACCCGCCGCGACCTCGGCTCGCTGCAAGCGGACGTTGGTATGTGGGGCGGGTTGTTCAGCGCGGGCTATGACTGGCAGCGCGACCGCGTCGGCAGCGACACGGCGTACGCGGCCGACCACCGGATCAACCACGGTGTGTTTGGCCAGTGGCAGCAGAGCTTCGGCACGCAGTCGCTGCAGGCCAGCGTGCGCCGCGACGCCAACGCCCAGTTCGGCGGCAAGACCACCGGCAGCGCGCTGTGGGGTTGGGAGATGAACGATACCCTGCGCCTCACCGCCAGCTATGGCACGGCGTACAAGACGCCGACCTTCAACGAGCTGTACTTTCCCGGCTACGGCAACCCGGATCTCGGCCCGGAGACCTCGCGCAGCGCGGAGCTGGGCCTGCGCGGCAGCCACGGCTGGGGCCAGTGGTCGCTCAACGGATTCGATACGCGCATCGATCACCTGATCGCCTACAACGCGGCCAGCATGGCGCCGGCGAATATCGACCGTGCGCGCGTCCGTGGCGTCGAGCTGGCGACGGGCGGCACGCTTGCCGACTGGATCTGGCGCACCAGCGCCACTTGGCTCGATCCGCGCGACGTCGCGCCGGGCAGCAAAAACGGCAACGTGCTGCCGCGTCGTGCACGGCGCAGCGGACGGATCGACCTCGACCGCCAGCTCGGCGATTTCAGCATCGGCGGCAGCCTGTACGGCGCCGGCGAGCGCTACGACGACCTCGCCAACAGGAACCGCCTGGGCGGCTATGCACTGGGCGATCTGCGGATCGGCTACGCCATCGATCCGGCGTGGAACCTGTGCCTGTCGCTCAACAACCTGTTCGACCGCCACTACGAAACCGCGCGCTACTACAACCAGCCCGGTCGCAACTATCTGCTCACCCTGAACTACCGCCCGGCCCGCTGAGCGGGCCCCATCAGCACGAGAGGACTGCCATGAAAGCGTTGTCCCGCAACACCTCGATCAACCTGTTCGTCACCCTGGCCGTGGTGATGGTCGCCACCCGCTTCCATCACCTGGGTTCGCTGCTGCATCTGCCCGATGCGTCGATGGCGGTGTTCTTCCTCGGCGGCCTGTACCTGCGCAAGCACGGGCAGTTCGCGTTGATGCTGGGGCTGGCCGTGGCGGTCGACTGGGCCTCGGTCGGTTACGCCGGCAACAGCGACTTCTGTATCACCGCGGCGTATGCGTTTTTGCCGGCGGCCTATGCGGCGCTGTGGTACGCCGGGCGCTGGTATGCCGGCCGGCTGCAGGCATCGTCCGCATCGCTGCTGCTGGCGTTCGGCGTGGCCGCACTGGCGGCCGCGGCGTCATTTGTCATCTCCAACGGCTCGTTCTACTGGCTGGGGGGTCGCTACCCGGAACCGCATTTCAGCGAGTACGTGGCGCGGCTGTGGCAGTGGGGGCCGCTGTTCGTGCGTACCACGCTGACTTACGTGGCGGTGGCGCTGGCGATCCATGGTGTGCAGGCGCGGCTGTCGCGTCGGCCCGCCGCAACGACGACGGGGGTTTGAGACATGATCGACAACGGCGTTTCTCGTTCGACCGCTGCCTTTCCGCTGCAAGGCGCGGCAGCGTCCTGGATCGCGGGTATCGCGCTGGCCATGCTGATGATCTGCACCCGCGGCCAGCACGTTGTCAGCGTGAACGCGCTGCCCAGCGCGTCGTGGGCGGTGTTCTTCCTGGCCGGATTGATGCTGCGGCCGGCGTGGATCTTCGGCGCGCTGTTCGCGCTGGCCTCGCTGCTGGATTTCGGCAGCCTGGCTACCGGCACCATCGGCCAATGGTGCGTGTCGCCTGCGTACTGGGCGTTGCTGCCGGCCTACGGCAGCTTGTGGCTGGCCGGTCGCTTGCACGCCCGCCGGCACGCGCCCGACCTGGCCGGACTGGCGCGGCTGGCGCTGGTGCTGGTGGTGACGACCCTGGTGGCGTACGTGTTTTCCGGTGGCGGCTTCTACGTCTTCTCTGGCCATTATCCCGCGCCAACGCTGGCCGGCTTCGGCGAGCGCATCGTGCATTACTACCCGCAGAAGCTGGGCACGCTGGCCGGCTATGTCGGCGTGGGCGTGGCGCTGCACGCGCTGGTGCCTCGGGTCGCGGTGCGGCGTCCCGTGCCGCAGGTCAAGGGCGCATGAGCGCCGGGGAGATCGATGCGGAAGAGCGCCACCGCGAACGCATGCAGCGCAAGAAGGACCTGGTCGATCGCAAGATCGCCCGCGCCACCATCGAGCGCGGCGTGGTGGTGGTCAACACCGGCAACGGCAAGGGCAAGAGCTCGTCCGGCTTCGGCATGCTGGCGCGCTCGCTCGGGCACGGCTTCCGTTGCGGCGTGGTGCAGTTCATCAAGGGCAGCTTTTCCACCGGCGAGGAGGCGTTCTTCCGCCGTTTCGAAGGCGATGGGCTCGACTACCACGTGATGGGCGAGGGCTTTACCTGGGAGACCCAGGACAAGTCGCGCGACATCGAAAAGGCACAGGCGGCGTGGCGGGTGGCTGCCGCGATGCTGGCCGATCCGGCCTACGACTTCGTGCTGCTGGACGAGTTGAACATCGCCCTGGTCAAGGACTACATCCAGCTGCAGCAGGTGACCGATGCGCTGGCTGCGCGGCCGCCGAACCAGCATGTGGTGATCACCGGCCGCGGTGCGCCCGATGGCCTGGTCGAAGTAGCCGACACGGTGACCGAGATGCGCGTGGTCAAGCATGCATTCAAGGCCGGCATCAAGGCGCAGAAGGGTATCGAGCTGTGAGCGTGCCGTGCCCGGCGCTGCTGGTGTCGGCGCCGGCTTCGGGCCAGGGCAAGACGTCCGTCACCGCGGCGCTGGCGCGCTGGCATGTACGGCAGGGTCGCCGCGTGCGGGCATTCAAGACCGGACCGGATTTTCTCGATCCCTTGTTGCTGCAGAAGGCCAGTGGCGCGCCGGTCCAGCAACTGGACTTGTGGATGTGCGGCGAGGCCGACGTGCGTGCGCGGCTGCATGCGGCGGCGGGCGAGGCGGATCTGATCCTGATCGAGGGCGTGATGGGCCTGTTCGACGGCAACCCGTCCAGCGCCGATCTGGCGGCGCGGCTGGGTGTGCCGGTACTGGCGGTGATCGACGGCGCGGCGATGGCGCAGACGTTTGGTGCGCTGGCCACTGGCCTGGCGCGTTATCGCCAGGACGTGCGGCTGCATGGCGTAGCCGCCAACCGCATCGGCAGCGCCTACCACGCGCAGTTGTTGCACGGGAGCCTGCCGGCGGATATCGCCTGGATGGGCGCACTGCCACGCGATGCGGCGCTGGCCTTGCCGGAGCGGCACCTGGGCCTGGTGGTGGCCGATGAAGTGGGTGACGTCGACACGCGGCTGGATGCGTTGGCCGATGCGTGGGCGCAGCACGCTGCAACCACGTTGCCGCCAGCCGTCGATTTCGATGCCGCCGCGCTGGCACCGGTGCCGGCAAGCTTGCGCGGACAGTGCATTGCCATCGCCCGTGATGCCGCGTTCTGCTTCCTGTATCCGGCCAACCTCGACCTGCTGCGCGCAGCTGGCGCCACGCTGGCATTCTTCTCGCCGCTGGCGGGTGAGGCACTGCCGCCATGCGATGCGGTGTGGTTGCCCGGGGGCTATCCGGAGCTGCACCTGCCGGCGTTGTCGCAGCGTCACGATCTGCACCAGGCCCTGCGCGCACATGTGGATGCCGGCAAGCCGTTGCTGGCCGAGTGCGGCGGCCTGCTGTTCGCGCTCGACACGCTGGCGGACCGCGAAGGCCATGCCTCACCGATGGCCGGCCTGCTGCGTGGCGACGCGGCCATGCAGACGCGGTTGTGCGGGTTGGGCCTGCAGGGTGTCGAGTTGCCCGAAGGCACATTGCGCGGGCATGCGTTCCATTACGCACGCGCCGAGATTCCGGTCGAGCCTTTGGCGCTGGCAATCAACCCGAACAAGGGCCCGAGCCGCGAGGCGGTGTATCGCCGGCAGCGCATGACGGCCAGCTTCGTGCACTTCTATTTCCCGTCGAACCCGGCTGCGGCCATCGGCTTGTTCCAGCCATGAGCATGATCTTGGCCGTGCTCGGCGCGGTGCTGCTGGACGCCTGGCTGGGCGAGCCGCGTCGGGCGCATCCGCTGGTGGGGTTTGGACGCGTGGCGCGCCGGGTCGAGGCACGTTGCCATGCGGATCGACGCGCCGCCGGCGTGCTGGCCTGGGTCATCACCGTGCTGCCGCCGGTGGTCTTGTGTGCGTGGCTGGCAGATGGACTGGCCGCGCGGTCGCCGTGGTTGTCGGCCGGTTTCAGTGCCGTGCTGCTGTATCTGACGATCGGCCTGCGCAGTCTGGGCGAGCATGCGCAGCCGGTGGCGGCGGCTTTGTGCGCGGGTGATCTGGACGCGGCGCGCGTGGCGGTGGGGCGTATGGTCAGTCGCGACACTGCGGCGCTCGACCCGCAACAGGTGGCGGCGGCGGCTACCGAATCGGTGCTGGAAAACGGCAACGATGCGGTGTTCGGCGCGCTGTTCTGGTTTGTCCTGCTCGGCGCGCCGGGCGCGCTGCTGTATCGGCTGGCCAACACCCTCGACGCGATGTGGGGCTATCGCACGCCGCGTTATCACCGGTTCGGCTGGGCCGCGGCGCGCATCGACGACGTGCTGAACTACCTGCCGGCGCGGCTCACCGCGTTGAGCTACGCGCTGCTGGGTTGCACCGCGCCGGCATGGCGTTGCTGGCGCACGCAGGCGCCCGCCTGGGACAGCCCCAACGCCGGCCCGGTGATGGCTGCCGGCGCAGGTGCGCTGGGCGTGCGGCTGGGTGGCGCGGCGCCGTATCACGGCGTGTGGGAGCCGCGCCCCGAACTGGGTGAAGGCCTGCCGCCCGACGCCGGGACGATCGTTCGCGCCGTGCGCCTGGTGCGTCGGAGCGTGGGGTTGTGGTTGCTCGTGCTGGTATCGGCGGCGGCACTGCGGGAGGGACTGCGACATGCTTGAGCACGGCGGCCGCCTGCTGCGTGCGGCACGCGAGCACGGTATCGCGCCGGAACGGTGGCTGGATCTGTCCACCGGTATCAATCCGTTCGGCTGGCCGATGCCGCCGATTCCCGCCACCGCATGGCAACGCCTGCCCGAGGATGACGACGGCCTGGTCGAGGTGGCATGCACTTACTACGGTGCACCGGCGCTGCTTCCGGTGGCCGGTTCGCAGGCGGCGATCCAGGCCTTGCCCACGCTGCGGCCGCCATCGCGGGTGGGCATCATCGCGCCCGGTTACGCCGAGCATGCGCAGGCGTGGCAGCGGGCAGGGCATGAGGTGGAGCGGCTTCCCGCCAGCGCGTTGCTGGCCGCACCGCCGCGGCACGACGTGATCGTGCTGATCCATCCCAACAACCCAGGTGGCGAGCGTTTCGACACGGCCTCGCTGTTGCGCCTGCATGCGGCCTTGGCTGCACGCGGTGGCTGGCTGGTGGTCGACGAGGCCTTCATGGATGCCACGCCCACGCACAGCCTGTGCGGCCATGCGGCGACAGAGGGACTGATCGTGCTGCGCTCGGTGGGCAAGTTCTTCGGCCTGGCCGGGGCGCGCGTCGGCTTCGTCTGCGCGGCGCCGGCCTTGCTCGATGCACTGCACACGCGGCTCGGCCCGTGGACGGTGAGCGGGCCGGCACGGCACGTGCTGAAACTGGCGCTGGCCGATCGCCGCTGGCATCACGAAGCGCGTGGACGACTGCACGCCGCCAGTGCGCAGCTGCAGGCCTTGCTGTCGCGCCACGGCCTGCCGCCCACGGCGGGCACGGCGTTCTTCCAATGGTGCCGCGACGACCGCGCCGCCATGCTGCACCACGCGCTGGCGGCGCGCGGCATCCTCACCCGCTTGTTCGACACGCCGGCCAGCCTGCGTTTCGGCCTGCCCGCCGACGAAGCAGCGTTTGGACGGCTGAACGATGCGCTGGGCGAGGTGCTTGCGTGAGCGCCCGCGTGCTGATGGTGCAGGGCTGCACCTCCGACGCGGGCAAGAGCACGCTGGTCGCGGCGCTGTGCCGCTGGCTGCGCCGGCGCGGCGTGGCGGTGGCGCCATTCAAGCCGCAGAACATGGCGCTGAACTCGGCGGTCACCGTCGATGGCGGCGAGATCGGCCGCGCCCAGGCGGTGCAGGCGCAGGCGGCCGGCGTGCGCGCACACACCGATTTCAACCCGGTGTTGCTCAAGCCCAACAGCGACACCGGTGCCCAGGTGATCGTGCACGGCCACGCGGTGGCCAACATGGATGCCGTGGGCTACCACGGCTACAAGCGCATCGCGCGCGAGGCGGTGCTGGCCTCGCATGCGCGGCTGGTGGCGCAGTACGACGCGTTGATCGTCGAGGGCGCGGGCAGCCCCGCCGAGATCAACCTGCGCGCCAACGACATCGCCAACATGGGCCATGCCGAGGCGGTGGATTGCCCGGTGCTGCTGATCGCCGACATCGACCGTGGCGGCGTGTTCGCCCATCTGGTCGGTACGCTGGCACTGCTCTCGCCCAGTGAGCGCGAGCGCGTGGCCGGTTTCGTGATCAACCGTTTTCGCGGCGACCTTGCATTGCTTCAGCCAGGGCTGGACTGGCTCGAACGCGAGACCGGCAAGCCGGTGCTCGGCGTGTTGCCGTACCTGCACGGGCTGCAACTGGAAGCGGAGGACGCGTTGCCGCGCGAAGTCGCCGCCAAGCCGCGCGCGACGTTGCGCGTGGCGGTGCCGGCGCTGCCGCGGATCAGCAACCACACCGATTTCGACGCCCTGCGCGCGCACCCGCAGGTGCAACTGCAGTTTGTCGGCCCCGGCGAAACGCCACCGCCGTGCGATCTGATCGTGCTGCCCGGCTCCAAGTCCACGCGTGCCGACCTGGCGTGGCTGCGCGCGCATGGCTGGGCCGAGGCGATCGCGCGCCACCTGCGTTACGGCGGCAAGGTCATCGGCATCTGCGGTGGCCTGCAGATGCTGGGAAACGCGATCCACGACCCGCACGGCATCGAGGGCGCCGCCGGCTCCAGCGCGGGCCTGGGCCATCTGGCGCTGGAAACCAGCTTGTCGCCGGCCAAGCAATTGCGCCAGGTACGCGGCCATCTGGCGCTGGACGGAGCCGAGGTGCGGGGCTACGAAATTCACTGCGGCATCAGTCACGGAGCGGCACTGGAACGGCCATCGAGCGCGCTCGACGACGGCCGCCACGACGGCGCGATTTCGGCCGACAACCAAGTGCTGGGCAGTTATCTGCACGGCCTGTTCGACGCGCCGCCGGCACTTGCCGCGCTGTTGCGCTGGGCCGGCCTGCGCGATGCCGAACCGCTGGACATGGACGCGTTGCGCGAGGCCAGCATCGAGCGGCTCGCCGATGCCGTGGAAAACCATCTGGACACCACCGCGCTGGCGCGGCTGCTGGGACAGGAGCACGCATGCGCAACCTGATTCTCGGCGGCGCCCGCTCGGGCAAGAGCGCGCTGGCCGAACGCCTCGCGCTCGCCAGCACGCGCCCGGTGGTCTATATCGCCACGGCGCAGGCGCGTGATGGCGAGATGGCCGAACGCATCGCCCATCACCGCACACGCCGCCCGGCCGACTGGCTCTGCGTGGAAGAGCCGCTGGCACTGGCCGAGGTGTTGCGGCAACACGCACGTGCGGATCGCTGTGTGCTGGTCGATTGCCTCACGCTGTGGCTGAGCAACCTGCTCGGCGATGCCGATGCATCGCGCTTTGAGCGCGAACGTGCGGCCTTGCTCGACACGCTGCCGCAGTTGCCCGGCGAGATCCTGCTGGTCAGCAACGAGATCGGCATGGGCGTGGTGCCGTTGGGCGAACTCAGCCGCCGCTTCGTCGACGAAGCCGGTCGCCTGCATCAGGCGCTGGCGGCGATGTGTGACCGCGTGATTTTCGTGGCGGCCGGTTTGCCGCTGACTCTGAAAGGAACTTTGCCGTGACGTCGAACTGGTTGCTCGAACCCTGTCGCACACCCGACGCGTCCATCGAAGCCGGCGCCCGCGCGCGCCAGGCCAGCCTGACCAAGCCGCCCGGTTCGCTGGGCGCACTGGAGGTGGCGGCGGTCCGGCTGGCCGCGCTGCAACGCTCGTCACGGCCGGCCGTGGACCCCGCGTGGATCAGCATTTTCGCCGGCGACCACGGCGTGGCGGAGGAGGGCGTGTCGGCCTTTCCGCAGGCGGTCACCGGCGAGATGCTGCGCAATTTCGCCAACGGCGGTGCGGCAATCAGTGTGCTGGCGCACGAGCTGGGCGCCACGCTGGAGGTAGTCAACCTGGGCACCGTGAACGATCCGGGCGAAATCACTGGCGTGCGCCGCGCGATCAT
Organism: Rhodanobacter ginsenosidimutans; assembly: GCF_042655685.1. Lineage (NCBI taxonomy): Bacteria > Pseudomonadati > Pseudomonadota > Gammaproteobacteria > Lysobacterales > Rhodanobacteraceae > Rhodanobacter > Rhodanobacter ginsenosidimutans. Next base: position 700,615 of record NZ_JBHSMM010000001.1, read on the forward strand.
CGCTGCGTCCACGGCCAATTTCTGCCTGCAGCCGGCGATGACGACGGCGCAGTTGCAGGCGGCACTCGATGCCGGCGCGCACAGCGTGGCGGCGGCGCAGGCAGGCGGCGCGCGGATATTCATCGGCGGCGAGATGGGCATCGCCAATACCACCGCGGCCAGCGCGCTGGGTTGTGCCTTGCTTGGCTTGCCGCCCGGCGTGCTGAGCGGCGCCGGCACGGGGCTGGATGCCGGTGGCGTCGCGCACAAGGCACGGGTGATTGCGCAGGCACTGGCCACGCATGCGGGCGCGACGACGGTACTGGAGCAACTGCGTTGCCTCGGCGGTTTCGAGATCGCCGCGCTGACCGGCGTGTATGTCGCCGCGGCCCAGGGCGGATTGCCGGTGCTGGTCGATGGCTTCATCGCCACGGTGGCGGCGCTGGCGGCGGTACGCATCAATCCGGGTTGCCGCGACTGGCTGCTGTTCTCGCATTGCTCGCATGAGCATGGCCACGCCCGCGTGCTGGCCGCGCTCGATGCCGAGCCGCTGCTGGATCTGGGGCTTCGGCTGGGCGAGGGCAGTGGTGCCGCGATCGCATTTCCGTTGTTGCGGCTGGCCTGCGCCTTGCACAACGGCATGGCCACGTTCGAACAGGCAGGAGTGTCCGAGGCATGACCACGGCGAATATCGAGCTGCTGCGTCACGGCGATACCGGCCAGCGCAGTTACCGCGGACAGTTGGATGACGCGCTGAGCGAACAGGGCTGGGCGCAGTTGCGCGCGGCGGTGGTCGGCCACGCATGGGATGCGGTGGTGTCCTCCACGCTGCAGCGCTGTGCCCGCTTCGCCGCCGAACTGGCCGACCAGCGCGGGCTACCGTTGCGGCTCGATGCGCGGCTGGCCGAATACCATTTCGGCGACTGGCAGGGCGTGCCGATCGAGACCCTGGCCGAGCGCGATGGCGATGCGCTGGGGCGCTTCTGGGCCGACCCGGTGGCGCATCCACCGCCCGGTGCGGAAACCTTCGCCGCCTTTCGTGGCCGGCTCACCGCCGCGCTTGACCGCATTGCCGATGAGGGGAAGGGAAGACGCGTGCTGGTGGTCACCCACGGCGGCGCGATCCGCCTGCTGCGTTGCCTGGTTGAGGGGCGCGACTACGGTGACATGGCCGGTATCGACGTGCCGCACGCCTCGCTGCACCCGTTGCCGTGGCCTTCCGTGGCCGGCTGCGCGTGATGCGCGGGCTGCTCGCGGCGCTGGGCTTCCTCACCCGCATCCCGGTACCGGTCAAGGTGTTCGACGACGCGCGGGCGCAGTCGCAATCACTGGCCTGGTATTCGCTGGTGGGCCTGCTGCTGGGCGCGATCCTGGCGGCGCTGGCCTGGGCCTTGCGCGACGTGCCGCCGCTGCTGGCCTCCGCGCTGCTGTTGCTGGCCTGGGTCGGCCTGACCGGGGCGATGCATCTGGATGGCCTGGCCGACAGCGCGGACGCCTGGGTGGGCGGTTTGGGTGATCGCGCACGCACACTGGAAATCATGAAGGACCCGCGCAGCGGCCCGGTCGGCGTGGTCGCCGTGGTGCTGGTGCTGCTGTTGAAATTCGCCGCGCTGGCCAGCCTGCCGTTGTGGGACTGGGTCGCCCTGCTGCTGGCCCCGATGCTGGCGCGCAGTGCGCTGACCGCCGCCTTCCTGACCACCCCTTATGTGCGCGTGGGCGGCCTGGGTAGTGGGTTGCTGGGGGCGCCGCGTCGCGCCTGCATGGTCGGATTGTTGCTGGTCGGCGCGGGTTGCCTGCTGTTGCCGGGTTGGCGTGGGCTGCTCGGTGCGATGGTGGCCACGCTGGTTTTCCTCGCGTGGCGCCGTGCCTGCCTGCAACGCCTGGGCGGCATGACCGGCGATCCCTGCGGCGCGCTCACCGAGCTGGTCGAGGTGGCCGTGCTGGCGGCGTGGATCGTGGCGGGTTGAGCGGGGTTGCCGACACGAAAAGCCCCGGACAGTGCCGGGGCTTTTCGTCATCCCGATGCCAGCCGCTTACCAGTGGTAGACGACCTTGCCGTAACCATAGCCGCCGTTGAAGCCGTACGGCGAGTAGACCGAATACGGCATGGTGCCCTTGTTGGCGCCGTAGCCGTTGATGGCGTTGACCTTGTTCGGGTACTTGTTGAACAGGTTGTCTGCGCCCAGGGTGAAGGTCCAGTGGTCGAGGTTGTAGCTGACCGCCAGGTCGCTGACCCAGTTCGCGCTGTAGACCTGGTCAAAGGTGGCGCTGGAGCTGCTGAACGAGGTGAAGCTGCCGTAGCGGGTGATGGTCGCGTTGATGTTCCAGTTGCCTACGCTGTACAGGCCATTGAGGATCAGCTTGCTGCGCGGCGCGGTGTCTGCCAGCAGGCCAAGGACATCACGCCGGTCGACACGCTTGAGGCTGACGCCCAGGGCGTCGAGCGCCGCGGGGTTGGGCTTGATGTCGGTGACCTTGTTGTAGTTGTAGTTGTAGCTCAGCGAGGTCTGCAGGCTGCCGGCGTTGCCGAAGTCGAAGTGGTAGCCACCGACAAAGTCGATGCCCCGGGTGCGCGTGTCCACGGCGTTGGTGAAGTAGCCGACGCTGCTGTAGTTGCTGTCGGTGATGCCGTTGGCCGTCAGGTAATCCTGCACGACGGCGGAGCTGGTGCCGAGGTAGCTCGACAGTGTGATCCGGTTGTCGATGTCGATCTGGTAGGCGTCGAGGCTGAGGCTGAGCGCGTCGGTCGGGTTCCACACCGCGCCCACGGTGAAGTTGCGTGACTTCTCGGGCTTCAGCGCCTCACCACCCAGCAGACGGCCCAGCGGGCTGATCGATGACACCAGTGCGGTGTTGTAGATACCCGGGGTCAGGCCGAGGTTGTTGCCGGGGCCCTGGTAGGTGGACGACGTGTACGCGTAGTACTGCTGCGCCAGCGCCGGCGCGCGGAAACCGGTCGAGGCGCTGCCGCGCAGCGCGAAGCTGTCGGTGAAGTCGAAGCGGGCCGACAGCGAGCCGGTGGTGGTGGTGCCGAAGTCGCTGTAATCCTCATGGCGTACCGCCAGCGATGTGCCCAGGCGATCGGTGAGGTTGGTTTCCAGGCTCAGGTACTCGGCCACGTCGTGGCGGGCATACGAGCCGGCATCGGAAGGTTGATAGCCGCCGAAACCCTGCGCGCCGCCGGACTTGCCGGAGGTGCCGACGTAGTAGGAGGCCGGTTCGCCAGCGTCGATCTGGTAGCTCTGGCGCAGGTACTCGGTACCGAAGGCCAGGGTGACCGGGTTGGGCAGCCAGCCCACCGATAGATCCTTGGCGATGTCGATGTCGAACGACTGCTGGTCGGCATGCAGGATGCCATCGTGGAAACTGGACTGGGTCGATCCGAAGTCATTCAGCAGCGCGCGGTTGACGCTGTGGATGGTGCGGTAGGACACCCGGTTGCCGCCGGCGTTGCCGCTGATGTCCCAGCGCCAGCCGCCGCTGGTGGTGCCGCGCAGGCCGACGACCAGCGAGCGGTCGATCGAATTGCCCTGCTCCAGCGGGGTATAGCCGTTCGGATAAAGCGAGAGGACGGCGTTGCCGCTGAGGGTGTCGCGGAAGAACGCCGGCGAGGTGGTGTCGCGGGTGCTGTAGTGGCCAAAGGCGTACAGCTGCACGGCGGGCGTGATGTCGTATTGCGCGTTGAGGAACAGGTTTTTGCTCTTCGCCGCCGGGTCGCCGTAGCGCTGGCCGATTTCGAACGGCGCCACGCGCTCGGGGGCGGAGCGGTCGGAGTAGTTCTGGCTGCCGTCCTGCAGGGTGAAGCGGATCCAGCCCTTGTCGTCGTTCAACGGCAGGCCGACATTGGCCGAACCCTGCCACTGCCGGCCGTCGCCGGCATAGTACTGGCCGCCCAGCGCCTCGACCGAGCCGCCCTGGGCGCCCTTCTTGAGGATGATGTTGACCACGCCCGCGATGGCATCCGAGCCGTACTGGGCGGAGGCACCGTCACGCAGCACCTCGATGTGGTCGATCGCGGCCATCGGGATGGTGTTGAGGTCGACCGCTTGCGAGCCACGACCGACCACGCCGTTGGTCAGCAGCAGCGCGCCTGGATGCCAGCGCTTGCCGTCCACCAGCACCAGCACCTGGTCGGGCGAAAGGCCGCGCAGCTGCAGCGGGCGCTGCTGGTCGGCGGTGTCGCCGCCGGCCGGGCGGGGGAAATTCAGCGACGGGATGATCCGGGCCAGCGCGGTGGACAACTCGGTGGTGCCGGTCTGCTGCAATACCTTGGCGGAGACCACGTCGATCGGGGTCAGCGAACTGCTTTCGGTGCGGTTGTCGGCGCGGGTGCCGGTGACGATCACCGCGTCCAGGCGCTGGGCCTTGGTGGGGGATGGCGCGGTGGCGTCCTGCGCGGCGGCGCCGGTGGACAGCGCCAGCAACGCCAGTGCGGGCAGCCAGGCGGTTCGGCTCGAATCGGAGTGCTTGCTCATGGGGGATTTCCGTGGGGAAGGAATTGCTGCAGTGCAACGGGCTGCAGGTTAGGCTTACTTGTCGCGCGCGTCAATAGACGTATAGACGTCCAAATGGAGCTGCGACCCCGGCGATGGCCGCGCTTTCGCATGCCCGGGCGCCGAGACTACGCCGGCGGGGCGGCTGCGCCCATGGGTACGGTGGTACGTTGAAATCCGGTGTTGCGGGTCGATAATGGCGAGTTTCCATCGCCATCGCGATCGATCGACTACGGAGTTTTTCATGCCCATCTACGAATTCGAATGCAAGCATTGCGGCCATCACTTCGACCATCTGCAGAAATTGTCCGATGCCGATCCCACGGTCTGCCCCGCCTGCGGCGAGCCGCAATTGCACCGGATGGTGAGCGCGCCGTCGTTCCGGCTGGCGGGCAGCGGCTGGTACGAGACCGACTTCAAGAAGGATGGCGACAAGAAGCGCAACCTCGCCGGTGACCACAGCGTCGCCGCGAAACCGGCCGCCAGCCCGGCGCCGGCGCCCGCGCCATCGCCCGCTCCGGCGCCGTCGGCCGGCAGCAAGAGCTGAGTCGCCGCCGCCGCAGTGATGACGGCAGTGGTAAGATTTGCAGTCTTTTCCCCCGTTTTTGCCGCCAACGCGGCCCGGAGTTCCAAGCGCATGCGTACGCATCTTTGCGGCCTCATCGACGAGTCGCTGATCGGCCAGACCGTCACCCTGTGCGGCTGGGTCAACAAGATCCGTTTGCAGGCCCATGTGGCCTTCGTCGACCTGCGCGACCATGAAGGGCTGGCACAGGTGGTGGTCGAGCGCGACAACGCCGACGCGTTTGCGGTGGCTGGCGAGATCGGCAACGAGTACTGCCTGCGCGTCACCGGCACCATCCGCCCGCGGCTGTCGGTCAACGACAAGCTGAAAACCGGCACGATCGAGCTGCTGGCCGACAAGGTCGAGATCCTCAACGCCGCGAAGGACCTACCGTTCGCGCTGCACGAGAACCCTAACGAGGACATGCGGATGACCTACCGCTACCTCGACCTGCGCCGCCCCGAGATGCAGGCGATGATGCGCAAGCGCATCCGTCTGGTGCAGACGCTGCGCCGCTATCTGGACGAGCGCGGTTTCCAGGATGTGGAGACGCCGATCCTGACCAAGGCCACGCCGGAAGGTGCGCGCGATTATCTCGTGCCCAGCCGCGTGCACCCGGGCCAGTTCTACGCGCTGCCGCAGTCGCCGCAGCTGTTCAAGCAGATCCTGATGGTGGCTGGCTTCGACCGCTACTACCAGATCGCCCGCTGCTTCCGCGATGAGGACCTGCGCGCCGACCGCCAGCCCGAATTCACCCAGCTCGACCTGGAGTTCGCCTTCGTCGAGGAACAGGACGTGCAGGACTTCGTGGAGGAGTTGATTCGCCACGTATTCCGCGAGGTGCAGGGTGTGGAACTCGATGTCAGCTTCCCGCGCATGACCTGGGCCGAGGCGATGCGTCGCTTCGGTTCGGACAAGCCCGACCTGCGCATTGCGCTGGAGCTGGTGGACGTGGCCGAGGCGGTCAAGCATGTCGAGTTCAAGGTGTTCGCCGGCCCGGCCAACGATGCGGGCGGCCGCGTGGCCGCGCTGCGTGTGCCCGGCGGCAGCACGCTGTCGCGCAAGGACATCGACGGCTTGACCGAGTACGCCGCGCGCTACGGTGCCAAGGGTCTGGCCTGGCTGAAGGTCGAGGATCTGGCGAAAGGTCGCGATGGCATCAATTCGCCGGTGGCGAAGTTCCTCGACGACGCGGCGCTGGAGGGTGTGCTGAAAACCACCGGTGCGCAGACCGGCGACATCGTGTTCTTCGGCGCCGGCGCCTGGAAAACCGTCACCGATTTCATGGGCGCGCTGCGGCTGAAGGTCGGCAAGGATCGCGGCCTGGTCGAGGAAGGCTGGAAGCCGCTGTGGGTCACCGATTTCCCGATGTTCGAATACGACGACGAGGCCCAGCGTTTCGTAGCCCTGCATCACCCGTTCACCGCGCCCAAGGTGGATGACGCCGCGCAGTTGCGCGCCGACCCGCACAACGCGGTGAGCCGCGGCTACGACATGGTGCTGAACGGCAACGAGATCGGCGGTGGCTCGATCCGTATCCATCGACCGGAGATGCAGAGCACGGTGTTCGAGCTGCTGGGCATCGGCGCGGACGAGGCCGAGGCCAAGTTCGGCTTCCTGCTGAAAGCCTTGAAGTTCGGCGCACCGCCGCACGGTGGCCTGGCGTTCGGCATCGATCGCATCGCCGCGTTGATGGCCGGCACCGAGTCGATCCGCGACGTGATCGCCTTCCCCAAGACGACCAGCGCGCAGGATCTGATGACCGACGCGCCCTCGATGGTGGACGCCGCGCAGCTCAAGGAGCTGCACGTGGCCGTCAGGGAATAAGGTGTAGAACGCGGGGCATGGTTCGCCATGTCCCGCTTTTGCGATTCCCCACTCCCTATTCCTCATTCCCTATTCCTCATTCCCCGGATGTCGATGTCCGATCACGTGATCCTGCTGCATGGCCTGTGGATGCGCGGCTTCGCGCTGGCCATGCTGCATCGCCGGCTGGGCGAGGCGGGGTTCCAGGTCGATCGCTTCGACTACTTGAGTGTGGCCGCCACCCAGCAGCGCATCCTCGACAAGTTGCAGGCCCGCATGCTTGCGCTGGGTGCCGATGGCGAGCCAGTGCATCTGGTGGGCCACAGCCTCGGCGGCCTGCTGGCGCTGCGCGCCTGCCTGGGTGCCGAGTTGCCGTCCGGGCGTGTCGTCTGCCTGGGCTCGCCGCTGAAAGGCAGCGCCGCGGCCCGCAATTTTTCCGCGTGGGGACGCGGCGGCGAGGTGTTGCTCGGCCATAACCGCGAGCTGCTGGAGCAGGGCTTCGAGCGCTGGACCGGCACCCGCGAAGTGGGCGTGATCGCCGGCTGCACGCCGCTGGGGCTGGGGGCCGTGCTCGGCCATCTGGACGGCGAGCACGACGGTACCGTGGCGGTCGAGGAAACCCGCCTGGCCGGCCTGACCGCACATTGCGTGGTGGAAGCCAACCACACCGGACTGCTGTTTTCGGCCGACGTGGCGCGGCGAGCGGGGCTTTTCCTGCGCGATGGCCACTTCCCCGTCGAGTGAGCAGGCTGCGGCACGCGTACGCAGGTACCGGCACCGGGGCGGAAATCAGGTAAAATTGGCCGCTTGTCCAATGAGTCGAGTGCAGGCAACGCCATGGGTAGAGGCCCGTCCATCGAAGGTCGCAAGAACGCCGAAGACGCCAAGCGCGCCAAGGTATTCACCAAGCTGATCCGCGAAATCACCGTCGCCACGCGTGCCGGCGTGGCCGACCCTGGAGGCAACCCGCGACTGCGCGCCGCGGTGGACAAGGCGCTGTCGGCCAACATGACCCGCGACACCATCGACCGCGCGATCAAGCGCGGCGCCGGCACCGACGGCGGCGCCGACATGCAGGAGTTGCGCTACGAGGGCTACGGCCCGGCCGGCATCGCGCTGATCATCGACTGCTTCACCGACAACCCCGTACGCACCGTGGCCGACGTGCGCCACGCGTTGACCAAGCACGGCGGCAACCTGGGTACCACCGGCTCGGTGGCGTTCCAGTTCAACCGCTGCGGTGAGCTGGTGTTCGAGACCGGCGGCGACGAGGCAGCCGAGGAAAAGGTGCTGGAGGCGGCGCTGGAAGCCGGTGCCGACGACGTCATCAACGAGAACGGCGAAAGTGCCGTGCTTTGCTCGCCGGACAGCTTCGAAGCCGTGCAGCAGGCATTGATCGCCGCGGGCCTGGATGCCTCGCACGCCGGCGTGGTGATGCGCCCCAACAATCGCGTGGCGGTGCCGGAGGAAGCTCAGGAAACCCTGATCGACCTGCTCGAAAAACTCGATGCGCTGGATGATGTGAGCGACGTGTCGCATAACGCCTTGCTGCCGGCGTGAAGCAGCAAGGCGTCGGGATTTGGGATTCGGGATTCGTGATTCGCAAAAGCGCGATCAGGCGAACCCCACGGCTCGCTCCAGCGCTCGCGAAGTGAGAAGGTGCGAGCCGTGGCTTTGACCGAATCCCGAATCCCGAATCCCGAACCCCATGCGGTACGCATCCTGGGTATCGACCCCGGCAGCCAGCGCACGGGCGTGGGCATCATCGACGTGGATGGCACGGGCAAGTTGACCCATGTGTTCCACGGCGCGCTGGCGGTGGCTGGCGAGGCCACGTTTCCGTTGCGGCTGAAACGCATCTTTGACGAACTGTGTGACATCATCGCCGCCCATCAACCGGCCGAGTGCGGTATCGAGCGCGTGTTCATGGCGCGCAACCCGGATTCGGCGTTGAAGCTGGGGCAGGCGCGCGGTGCCGCGATCTGCGCGGTGGTCAGCCAGGGGATCACGGTGCACGAATATGCAGCAACCGAAGTGAAACAATCCGTGGTCGGCAGTGGTCGCGGCGACAAGGCGCAGGTACAGCACATGATCGGCATTTTGCTGGGGCTGAAAGGCCCGCTTCAGGCCGACGCCGCCGATGCATTGGCGATCGCCGTGACGCATGCGCATACCCGCGCCAGCCTGGCTCGCGTGGGCATTCCGCGCACGGCCTGGAGGCGGCGCCGGTGATCGGCCGTCTGCGCGGCACACTGCTGTCGAAGCAACCACCCTCGCTGCTGATCGAGGTGGGCGGCCTCGGCTACGAGGTGGACGCGCCGATGTCCACCATCTACGACCTGCCCGGCATCGGCAAGGAAGTGATCCTGCTGACCCATTACGCGGTGAAGGAAGACAGCGCGGCGCTGTACGGTTTCCTGCGCGAAAGCGAGCGCACGCTGTTCCGCAACCTGCTCAAGGTCAGCGGCATCGGCGCGAAGATCGCGCTGGCGGTGCTGTCGGGCGTCTCCACCGACCATTTCGCGCGACTGGTACAGGCAGGCGATGTGGTGGCGCTGACCAAGATCCCCGGCATCGGCAAGAAGACCGCCGAACGCATCGTGGTGGAATTGCGCGACCGCGTCGATGGCCTGTCCAGCCTGCCCGGCACCACGTTGCCCGGCGCCGGTGCGCCGCTGGATGCGGCCGGCGAAGCCACCGTGGCGCTGCAGCAACTGGGCTACAAGCCGGTGGAAGTCACGCGATTGGTACAGAAGGTTGCCGCCGAGGGCGACAGTGCCGAGGCCATCATCCGCAAGGCGCTGCGCGCCGCGCTGGGGGCCTGACCGTGCATACGGAAAACGCAGGCGGCGAAGTATCGCCCGAGACCAAACGCCGGGTGACGGCGCTGGCGCTGGGCGCCATCGGCGTGGTGTTCGGCGACATCGGCACCAGCCCGCTGTACACCATGAAGGAAACGCTGGGCACCCACGGCATGACGCCCACGCCAGCGGCCGTGCTGGGGGTGCTGTCGCTGGTGTTCTGGTCGCTGATCATCGTGGTGTCGCTGAAGTACGTGACCTTCGTGATGCGCGCGGACAACAAGGGCGAGGGCGGCATCATGGCGCTGATGGCGCTGGCGCAGCGCTCGATGAGCGGTTCGGCGCGGGCGCGCTGGACGCTGGCTGCGTTCGGCATCTTCGGCGCCTCGCTGTTCTACGGCGACGGCGTGATCACTCCCGCCATTTCGGTGCTGGGTGCGGTGGAAGGCCTGCAGATTGCCGCGCCCGGGCTGGGGCAGTACGTGGTGTGGATCGCGCTGGTGATCCTGCTGTGCATGTTCGCGGTGCAGCGCTACGGCACGCACAAGGTCGGCAAGGCGTTCGCGCCGGTGATGACGGTGTGGTTCCTGGTGCTGGCGCTGCTGGGTGCGCGGCAGATCCTGGCCAATCCCGAAGTGCTGTATGCGCTCAATCCCTGGCACGGGGTGCGCTTTTTCATCCGCCACGGCGACACCTCGTTCATCGCGCTGGGTGGCGTGGTGCTGGCGCTGACCGGTGCCGAGGCGCTGTACGCGGACATGGGCCACTTCGGCAAGAAACCCATACGCGTGGCGTGGTTCGGTTTCGTGTTGCCCGCGTTGGTGCTGAATTATTTCGGGCAGGGCGCCTTGCTGCTGAGCGACCCGCTGGCGATCGAGAGCCCGTTCTACCGGATGGTGCCCGAGGCGCTGCTGTACCCGATGATCGTGCTGGCCACGGCCGCCGCCGTGATCGCCTCGCAGGCGGTGATTTCCGGCGCGTTCTCGATGACCCGCGAGGCGATGTCGCTGGGTTACTCGCCGCGCATGGCGGTGGTGCATACCTCGCGCGAAATGTCCGGGCAGATCTTCGTGCCGTGGGTCAACCGCATGCTGATGGTGCTGGTGATCGTGGCGGTGCTGTTTTTCCAGAGTTCGGACAATCTCGGCGCCGCCTACGGCATCGCCGTGACCGGCACCATGACCATGACCACGCTGCTGGCGCTGGTGGTAGCGCGCAAGCGCTGGCACTGGAACTGGCCCACGCTGGTGCTGGTGGGCGTGCTGTTCCTGATCATCGACCTGTCGTTCTTCGGCGCCAACCTGCTGAAGGTGGCGCACGGCGGCTGGTTCCCGCTGGTGCTGGGCGTGGTGATCTTCACCATGATGACCACCTGGCGCCGCGGCCGCGAACTGGTGGTACGCGAGATCAAGCAATCCGGCCTGGCCCTGGCGCCCTTCATCGAGAACATCGCCGAGCACCCGCCGCTGCGCGTGCCGGGCACCGCGGTGTTCCTCACCGCCAACCAGAACGCGGTGCCGCACGCGCTGCTGCACAACCTCAAGCACAACAAGGTGCTGCACGAGCGCAACGTGCTGCTGACGGTGGAGATTCTGGAAACGCCGGTGGCCGAAGCGTCCGAGCGCGTGCAGATCACCGCGATGGGCAGCGATTTCCACGGCCTGGAACTGCGCTTCGGCTTTGCCGAGGACCCCAACGTGCCGCTGGCGCTGAGCCTGTGCGGTCGCGAAGGCCTCGGCTTCGACATGATGGACACCACTTTCTTCCTGTCGCGCGAAAACGTGGTGGCCGATGCGCGACGCCCCGGCATGGCGCTGTGGCGCGACAAGCTGTTCGTGATCCTGTCGCGCAACGCGCTGCCGGCCACCGCGTTCTTCCAGATCCCCGGCAACCGGCTGATCGAGCTGGGGGCGCAGGTGGAGATCTGAGGCGTCGGGAATGGGGAATAGGGAATAGGGAATCGGTATAGCGTTGCTGCTGAGGTATCGTGGGCGAGGGTCGAGCCGGTTGCTCTTCCCATTCTCCATTCCCCATTCCCCATTCCCGCAACGCCAATGACCGACCACCGCATCATCACCGCCTCTGCCCAGCTCGACGACGAGGCGCTGGAAGCCACGATCCGGCCGAAGCGGCTCAACGAGTATCTGGGCCAGCAGGCGGTGCGCGAGCAGTTGTCGATCTATATCGAGGCGGCTGCCAGGCGCGGCGGTGCGCTGGACCACGTGCTGATCTTCGGCCCGCCAGGCCTGGGCAAGACCACGCTCAGCCATGTCATCGCCAACGAGCTGGGCGTCAACCTGCGCTCCACCTCCGGCCCGGTGCTGGAGCGCGCCGGCGACCTGGCCGCGCTGCTGACCAATCTGGAACCGAACGACGTGCTGTTCGTCGACGAGATCCACCGCCTGTCGCCCGTGGTCGAGGAGGTGCTGTATCCGGCGATGGAGGATTTCCAGATCGACATCATGATCGGCGAGGGCCCGGCCGCGCGCTCGATCAAGCTGGATCTGCCGCCATTCACCCTGATCGGCGCCACCACTCGCGCCGGCATGCTCACCGCGCCGCTGCGCGACCGCTTCGGCATCGTGCAGCGGCTGGAGTTCTATACGGCCGACGAGCTCACCGCGATCGTGCGCCGCGCCGCGAAGATCCTGGGCATCGCCTGCGCGGCGGAAGGGGCGCGGGAAATCGCCCGCCGCTCGCGCGGCACGCCGCGCATCGCCAACCGCCTGCTGCGCCGCGTGCGCGATTACGCCGAAGTGCGCGCCGACGGCGAGATCACCCTGGCGGCAGCGCAGGCTGCGCTGGACATGCTGAAGATCGACCCGGAAGGCTTCGACGAGCTGGACCGCCGCCTGCTGGGCGTGATCATCGAGAATTTCGATGGTGGCCCGGTCGGCGTGGAGTCGCTGGCCGCCGCGCTGAGCGAGGACCGTGGCACGCTGGAGGACGTGGTCGAGCCGTACTTGATCCAGCAGGGCTACCTGATCCGCACCGCCCGCGGCCGCATGGCCAGCGCCAAGGGCTGGCGGCACTTGGGCCTGGTGCCGCCGCCGCGCCAGGCCCAGGCGGCGGACCTGTTCGACGCCGGTCCCTAGGCTGATTGTGGGAGCGGCTTCAGCCGCGATGCTCTGGCCTTTTCCAACTCGGAGCATCGCGACTGAAGTCACTCCCACCGCGCGCTGCACCGGGCCTCGCCGGTGAATTCGCCGGGATTTGAACATCGCGCAGGCAGGCTGCATGCTGTCGGACTTTGTCGAAACGCGAGCCACCCATGTCCTCGACCGCCCCCTTCGCCTGGCCCGTCCGCGTCTACTGGGAAGACACCGATGCGGGCGGCGTGGTGTATCACGCCAGCTACCTGCGCTTCATGGAGCGCGCCCGCAGCGAATGGCTGCGCGCGCTGGGCGTGGACCAGTTCGCGCTGAAACAGGCCACCGGCCTGGCCTTCATGGTGCGCGGCATGCAGATCGATTTCCTCAAGCCGGCCCTGCTGGATGATGAACTGCAGGCAACGGTCGCCGTCATGGAGCGCCGTTCAGCCAGTATCCTGTTCGACCAGACGATCACGCGCGCTGACGGCACCTGCCTGATCCGCGCCAGCGTGCGTGTGGCCTGCGTGGACATTCATCAGATGCGACCGGCGCCGATTCCCCCGGACGTGGCGCGGTTGTTCTGATGGCGCTCGCCGGCATCTGACGACGATAACCTTGGCTTCCACAACCCAGCCGACTGGCGGAGAACCTTCAAGCAATGAACGGTGGACTGAATATTTTCACGCTGGTCTCGCAATCGAGCCTGCCGGTGCAACTGGTGCTGCTGGTCCTGCTGGTGTTCTCCTTCCTGTCGTGGGTGATCATCATCCGCAAGTATTCGCAGACCAAGACGGCCATGGAGAACGCCGAGCGCTTCGAGGAGCGCTTCTGGTCCGGCGGTGATCTGGCGCAGCTGTTTCGCGAGGTGAGCAATCGCGGCGGCGAAGGCGGTATCGAGAACATCTTCGAATCCGGCTTCCGCGAGTTCGCCCGCCAGCGCCAGCGCAAGACGCACGACACGCGCAGCGTGGTCGAAGGCGCCGAGCGCGCGATGCAAGTCACCGGCACCCGCGAAATCGGCCTGCTGGAGCGCAACCTGGAGTTCCTGGCCAACGTCGGTTCGATCAGCCCGTACGTGGGCCTGTTCGGCACGGTGTGGGGCATCATGGGCGCATTCCAGGGGCTGGGCGAAATGAAGGACGTGACCATCGCCGTGGTCGCCCCGCACATTTCCGAAGCGCTGATCGCCACCGCCATGGGCCTGTTCGCGGCCATCCCGGCGCAGTGGGCGTACAACCGCTACGCCAACAAGGTCGAGCGCATCGCCTCGCGCTACGACGTGTTCCAGGAGGAGTTCTCCTCCGTGCTGCAGCGGCAGATCCAGACCGACGACGCGGCCTGAGCGGAGCAGCAGCCATGCGAAATCCGCGGCGCCCGAAGCGCTTCAAGCTCAAATCCGAAATCAACGTGGTGCCCTACATCGACGTGATGCTGGTGCTGCTGATCATCTTCATGGTCACCACGCCGATGCTCAATTCCAACGTCGACGTGCAGTTGCCGCAGTCCGACGCCAAGTCGATGCAGGACAAGAAGGATCCGATCGTGGTTTCGGTCGGCCAGGACGGCTCGCTGTTTCTCACCATGAGCGGCGCCAAGCAGGAGCCGATCGATGAGGACGGCCTCAAGCTGAAGGTGGGCGCGTTCGTGCGCGAAAACCCCCAGGTCAGCGTGCTGGTGGCCGGCGACACGCGCGGCAACTATGGCGGCGTGTTCAAGGTGCTTACCGACCTGCAGCAGGCCGGCGTGGCCAAAGTGGGCCTGATGGGGCAGCCCGCCGGTACGGAAGGCCAGGGCAAGAGCAGCTCCGATGGACGAAAGTAAGGCGACGCCGAAGGCGGTCGTACTTTCCGCCATCCTGCACATCGGCATCGTGGGGTTTCTGTTCCTCGCGGTGTTGCCGTGCGCGAGCTACGAGAATTTCTTCAACGCCCTGGGCCTGCCGGCCTGGATGAACCCGATCACCTGCTCCAAGCCGCTGCAACTGCAGGGCCCGGTCATCGAAGCCACCCTGATCGGCCCCACCGGCAGTCCACCGCCCAAGTCGGTCAAGACCAAGCCGGTCCCCAATACGGTGCCGCCACCGCCCGCCACGCCGCCGCCGAAACCGCAGGTGGAAGCGCCGCAGGTGAAAACCCTGCCGCCGCCGCCCGAGCATCCGGACGTGAAGGACCAGGAGCGGATCGTCGCCGATGCGCTGCTGAAAGCGGAGGACGCCAAGAAGCTGCAGGAAGAAAAGCAGCGCCAGCGTCAGGCCGAGCTGGATGCCAAGATGGCCAAGCAGAAGGAAGAGAAGCAGAAACAGATCGACGAGATGTTCGCCAAGATGGACGCCGCCGCCAACCGCACCAAGCAGTTGGACAACAAGGCGAAGCAGGCGCGCCAGCAATTGGAGGACCTGAAAAACGCCAGGGACGATGGCCAGTCCGATCTGCCGGCAGCGGCCCAGCGGCAAACGGGAAACAACGCCGACCACAGCGATCTCAGCGATGCGTACGCAGCGGCCATTCAGAATGCGGTCACACCCAATTGGTTAAGGCCGGATAACATGCCCGCTGTTCCATGCCAGGTTCATATCGTGCAGTTGCCAGGGGGAGACGTGATGAGCGCCACGGTCGATCCGAGCTGCCCGTATGACGAGGCTGGCCGTCGTTCGGTCGAAAATGCGGTGCTGCGAACCAAGACCCTGCCGTACACGGGTTTTGAGAGCGTGTTCCGTCGCAACCTAACTTTCACCTTCAGGCCGCAATGATCAAGCCCATGCGCAAATTGAACTCAGCTTTCGCCCTCGTCCTGCTGGCCATCGCGGCATTGCTGGCCGGGCCGGCGGCGGCACAGTCGCTCAACGTCGATATCGTCGGTGGCGTCAAGACGGCCACGCCGATCGTGGTGGTGCCGTTTGCCCAAGCCGGCGGCGCGCCGCTGCCCACCGACGTGGCCGACGTGATCCGCAACGACTTCAACCGCTCGGGCAAATTCCGCTCGCTGGCCAAGAGCGACATCGTGGAATTCCCCTCGCGCGGGGCTGACATCAAGTTCCCGACCTGGCGGTTGATGAAGCAGGACTACATCACCGTTGGCCGCATCAGCGACGCGGGCAACGGCACGGTGCGGATCGAATACGAACTGTGGGACGTCAACAAGCAGCAGAGCCTGCTGGCGCAGGCGTTCACGGCACCCACCGGTGACCTGCGCGGCGTGGCCCACCAGATCGCCGACCAGATCTACCAGAAGATCACCGGCGTGCGTGGCGCGTTCTGGACCCGCATTGCCTACATCACCGCCGTGGGCCTGGGCAACAACACCACCTATTCGCTGATCGTGGCTGATTCCGATGGCTACAACCCGCAGGTCGTGGCGCGTTCCAAGGAATCACTGCTGTCGCCGTCGTGGTCGCCGGATGGCAAGAAGATCGCCTACGTTTCGTTCGAAAGCGGCAATTCCTCGATCTATGTGCAGGACATCACCACCGGTTCGCGCCAGCTGATCTCGGCGCATCCGCGCGGCATCAACGGCGCACCGGCGTGGTCGCCCGACGGCAGCAAGCTGGCGGTGGCCTTGTCCTACGTGGGCAACCTGGAGCTGTTCTCGCTGGACGTGGCCAGCCGGCATGAAACCCGCCTGACCAACAACCTCGCGATCGACACCGAGCCGGTCTGGGCGCCGGATGGCCAGAGCATCTATTTCACCTCGGATCGCTCCGGTCGCCCGCAGATTTACCAAGTCTCCGCGAGCGGCGGCAGCGCCGAGCGGGTGACCTTCCAGGGGCAGAACAACGCCGACCCGGCAGTCAGTTATGACGGCAAACAGATCGCCATGGTGCAAGGCAACGGGAACGTGTATCGTATTGCTGTCATGGATCGCAGCCTGGGTGGTCAAGTGCGCTTCCTTTCTCCCGGTTCGCTGGATTTCTCGCCGAGTTGGGCACCAAACGCAAGCATGCTGCTGTACGGCGCCACCGAGGGGCCGCGCAGCGTGTTGTATGCCGTTTCTGCCGATGGCATGGTTCGCCAGCGCCTGGCCTTGGCCGATGGCGACGTGAGCGACCCGGCCTGGGGGCCCTATCGGCAACAATGATTCAACAATGATTATTGAGCCGGCGCGCGCGAGCGTGCCGGCATGATGTCCATGGAAGGGCCCGCAGACGCGCCGAGAGGCACCGTCTCGGTTTTCGACAGTGGCGCTCATGATGCTATCGCCAGCGAATCGACGAAGAAGCATCACGCGGTGTCGATCTATCGAGTGTAAAAATAACAGCCGGAATCACCGGCGATCGCTGTCCTGTAACCGTAGTCATAATCGTCGTCGTATGTTTGGAACCTAACCCGTTTGAAGGAACGTCACCATGAATAAGACCGTTCGCGTCGCTTTGGTCGCCCTGCTCTGTGTCGGCGCGGCCGCTTGCAGCAAGAAGCAGGAAGTCAAACCGCAGGCCCCCGCACCGGAGCCCGTTGCCCAGACTCAGGCCCCTGAGTCCGATGGCAAGTACACCCCCGCCGACCTCGATACCGATGCCTGCCTGCGTCAGCGCGTCGTGTATTTCGATTTCGACAAGACCGAGATCAAGCCGGAGTTCCAGCAGATCATGGCGTGCCACGCCAAGTACCTGCAGGATCGTCCGAGCGCGCATATCCGCCTCGAAGGCAACACCGATGAGCGCGGCACCCGCGAATACAACCTCGGCCTTGGCGAGCGTCGTGCCAATGCGGTTTCCAGTGCGCTGCAGGCCAACGGTGGCTCGGCCAGCCAGCTTGAAGTCATCAGCTACGGCAAAGAGAAGCCCGTTTGCCGCGAGCACAATGAAGATTGCTGGAGCAAGAACCGTCGCGCCGAGATCGTCTACACGGCGCAGTAAGCATGAAGCAACTGGCTAATCGTTTCACAGCCAGGTTCGGCATGGCGGGTGCAATTGCATCCGCCATGCTGTTTGCGTTTCCCGCTTTTTCGCAGGATTCGCGCCTGAGCCTCGCCGACCGTGTTTCACGCCTTGAGCAGCAGGCGCAGAAGGACCAGGGCGGTGTTGGCATGGTCAACCAGATGCAGCAACTGCAGGAGCAGGTGCGCCAGCAACAGGGCCGCATCGAGGAACTCCAGCATCAGTTGCAACAGCTGGAAGACAAGAACAAGGCCCAGTACGTCGACCTGGATTCACGTATCGGGCGACTGGAGGGCGGCAACGCAGGTGGCGCCGCTGGCGCTGCACCGACGGCTTCCGCAGCCGCAGCCGCAGCCGCACCGGCAACTTCATCTTCCGCAGCGGCGGGCAACCCGACCCAGGCCCAGGGCGGCAATGCCGATCCGGCTTCGGTCCAGGCGGCCTACGACGTTGCATTCAAGGCTTTGCGGGGTGGCGATTACGCCGCCGCTTCGCGTGATTTCCGCTCGTTCGTGCAGCAGTACCCGAACGAGTCACTCACCCCCAACGCCTACTATTGGCTGGGTGAGTCGTACTACGTCACCATGAATTACCCGGTGGCGCTGGAAGCTTTCCAGCAGTTGCTGAAGCAGTTTCCGCAGAGCGAGAAGGCGCCCGATGCGCTGCTCAAGGTTGGCTACAGCCAGTACGAGCTCAAGCAGGTCGATGCGGCCAGGGCCACATTGACCGAGGTCGGTGCGAAGTATCCCGGCACCAATGCGGCAAACCTCGCCAAAGAGCGGCTGCAGCGCATCCAGTCGGTCAACTGAGGTTCTTGTGGTGACAGGCACAGACGCGCGCGTGGAAGCCGCCACGCCAGAGCCGGCTGGCGCCGAGCGATTGCGCATCACGGAAATCTTCCACTCGCTGCAGGGCGAGGCCGACGCCATTGGCTGGCGCACCGTCTTCGTGCGTCTTACCGGCTGCCCGCTGCGCTGCGTGTGGTGCGATACCGAGTATTCGTTCCACGGCGGGCAATGGCACGATATCGACGCGATCCTCGCCGAGGTGGCGAGGCACGATGTCGGCCACGTCTGCGTCACGGGTGGTGAACCGCTGGCCCAGAAGCGCTGCCTGATCCTGCTGCAGAAGCTGTGCGACGCGGGTTACGAGGTATCGCTGGAGACTTCCGGTGCGCTCGATGTCTCGGCGGTCGATCCGCGCGTGCGCAAGGTCATGGACCTGAAGGCTCCCGGTTCGGGCGAGAGTGCGCGCAACCTGTGGTCGAACCTGGCGTTTCTGCATCAGCGCGACCAGGTCAAGATCGTCATTGCCAGCCGCGCCGACTACGACTGGGCGTGCGCCGTGCTGGCCGAGCATGCGCTGGCGGCCCGTTGCATGGTGCTTTTTTCGCCCGTTCACGGCGCGATATCGCCGCGCCAGCTGGCCGACTGGATCATCGAGGACAGGTTGCCCGTGCGCTTCCAGTTGCAATTGCACAAACTGCTCTGGAACGACGCCGCCGGCCACTAGCCGGGAGGTGGGGCGGGCAGCAACCGGAAGTGCTTCCCTTCGTCCTCGACCACTCCCGTTTCACGCGCTTCGGCCTGTGCTGCCGCAGGTGCTTTCCGGCCGGTGACCGGCCGTACCGAAGGATGCAACAACCATGACCGACAAACTCTCCCGCAAGGCCGTCGTGCTCGTCTCCGGCGGCATGGATTCGGCCGTGACCATCGCCATCGCCCGCGAGCAGGGCTATCAGGTGCACGCGCTAAGCGTGGCTTACGGCCAGCGTCACAACTCCGAGCTGGCCGCTTCAGAACGCGTGGCGCAGATGCTTGGCGCGTTCGAGCACAAGACGGTGGCGGTCGATCTTCGTCGCATCGGCGGTTCGGCGCTCACTGCCGATATCGACGTGCCGCTGGATGCCGCCGGTGGTGACGATATCCCGGTGACCTACGTGCCGGCGCGCAACACCATCATGCTGTCCATCGCGCTGGGTTGGGCCGAGGTGCTGGGCGCGCGCGACATCTGGTGCGGGGTGAATGCGGTCGATTACTCGGGTTATCCGGATTGCCGGCCCGCGTTCATCGAGGCGTTCGAATCGCTCGCCAACGTCGCCACCAAAGCCGGCGTGGAAGGCGCCGGGCTGCGCATCCACGCACCGTTGATGAAGATGAGCAAGGCCGACATCGCACGCGAAGGCAAGCGTCTGGGCGTCGATTTTTCCGCCACCGTCAGCTGCTACCAGGCCGATGGCGAAGGCCGCGCCTGTGGCCATTGCGATGCCTGCCGGTTGCGGGCGCAGGGCTTCCGCGAAGCGGGTTTGCCCGACCCCACGCACTACGTCTGAACCGAGCTTGCTTGTGCCCCTCGCGCCCAGCCCGTAAAATTGTCGGCTTGAGTTTTGCCACGGTTTCGTACGACGGGTCGTTAGCTCAGTTGGTAGAGCAGTAGACTTTTAATCTATTGGTCCCGGGTTCGAATCCCGGACGACCCACCAATACCACCCGCCGGCGCAAGCCGAGCGGGTTTTTTTTGCGGCCTGTTTGTCACTTCCTGCATCGGCGCCGTGGCGCTCGGTGTTGGGGCTTACGGCTTGTTCGCGCGCAGTTGCTGCAACAATTGACGGTGATCGCTGGCTATCTTTTCCAGGCGCGCCTGCAAGGCTGCCGGGCTCACCCATTGGGCGTTGAGTGCGCGGCGGCGATCCAGCTGGTAGTCGATGTCGGCAAAGGGTGCCAGCGCGCTGTTGCTGGCTGGCGCGAAGCCGCTGATGTCGTGGATCCGCTTGAGCTTCTCCAGTTCGGCGGCGACATGGGGGCCTGTGCGGGCATAGCTGGTCACAAAGGTGACGATGGCCCGGCGCACGGCCGGGTCGAGATCGCGGCGAACCACGATCACCGCGTGTGGAATCAGGGTGGACGTCCACAGGACGCGCAGCCGGGAAAACTGGTCGGGGAAGTGCTGGGCGAAGCGCTGCATGTCGGCGGTATTGTTGGTCGCCACATCGACTTCGCCATTGGCAACGGCCAGCGCGTTGTTCTGGTGGTTGTCGATCGCGACGGTGGCGAAAAACGTGTCCGAGTCCAGGTTGCGGCTGGCGAAGATCTGGGTCTCGGGAACCAGATAGCCCGATACCGACAGCGCCTCGCCACGGGCGTAGCGCCAGTGGCCGGGTTTGCGCAGCAAGTCGGCCACGCTGTGCAGCGGGGAGTCGCGGCGGACCAGCAGAACGGCGTTGTAGCCGTGCGAACCGTCACCGCGGGTCAACTGGGCGATCACCTGCATGCGGTCCTGCGTGACGGCCTGCAGCGCGAGGCGGCCGGAGACGAACGCAATATCCACCCGCTCCTCGTTCAACGCCTGCGCCAGGCCTTCGTAGGTGCTCACGGAAATGCTGCGGACGGGTTGCCGCAGGGCATGTTCCATGTCGTCCAGCATCGGGCGCCAGGCGGTCAGCGATTCGGCCGGGCCGCCAATGGGCAGGATGCCGAACGTGAGTGGTGCCGGGGTGGGCACGGGTGGTCCGCGCAGAGCCGCCGTCGCCGGCACGGCGCCGGTCAGCGCGAGCAGGAGCAGCGCCTTCGCAAGCAACCCCCAGCGGCGGGCCGGTACCCGGCGGTGCGTCGCCAGGATGGATGTCGTGTGGTGTATGTCCTGCACCTTTCGTCCCCTGCCATCCTTGTCCCCCTGCGGTCGAGTCTGCGGGCTGGCGGGGAGGAAATACAAGCGGCGTGGTGTTATGACGAGCGCTTCGATGGGATTATTCCGCGGCGTGTCCCCTCTCCCTACCCTCTCCCCGCAGGGGAGAGGGTATTACGGTTTCTTCCGGTTTTGCGGTTTGGTGGGTTGCCTTGTCAGGCCTCCGGTAAACGGAGAAGTCCGAGGACACTTTGACCTCCTCTCCCCTTGGGGAGAGAGGAGAGGGGTCGGTGCTTGCGGGAAAGCCGTGGGCGGCTCCGTCAAACCTCGCCGATGCGGCGTGAAGCGACCACGGCCTCCACCCGGTTGCGCACGTTGAGTGCGCGGAAGATCGCCGCCAGATGGATCTTCACGGTGCCTTCGCTGATGCCAAGATCACTGGCGATGACCTTGTTCGGCTTGCCCGTGGACAGCAGTCGCAACACGTCGAGCTGACGTTCGGTCAGCAGTTGGTGCAGGCGATCTTCCAGTCGTGCGGCGGCACCGTCCCCCGTGGTGGATGGCGGCGATGGCGCCAGCGGTTCGTCGGCCTGCAACATCATCGGCGGGATGTAGACGCCGCCGGAAAGCACCAGCCGCACCGCCGACAGCATGACGTCGGCGGAGTAGGCCTTGGGGATGAAACCCTGCACGCCCATCGCCAGCAGCTCGCGGATCAGCGCCGGGCTCTCGGCGCCGGACAACACGATCACCGGCACACCGGGCCACGCGGCGATTACTTCGGCCAGATGCTCGCGTCCATGCACGCCGGGCATGGTCAGGTCGATCAGTGCCAGTGCGGGGGGCGATTCCTGGTGCAGTGCCAGGCGCAATTCGGCGACATCCAGCGCGATCGTGAACTCGGTGCCGGGGCCGAGTTCGGCAAGCTTGAGCTTGGCTCCCTCGACAATCAGCTGGTGGTCGTCCGCGATCAATATGCGCATGTCATGTGTTCCGGGAGGTGGAGGCGATTGCCGCGGGCAATCAGGGCCGAGGGTGGTTGTCGTCGCTTGGAGTGGCGTGGAGGCGGCTTTCATGTCACTTCCTGTATGGACGCCCAGACGGCCATCAGGCTTTCGCGCAATTGCGCGGGCGATACCGGCTTGTAGAGCAGGGGGATGTTGGCCGTCAAGATCGGTTGCAGTCGGTCGCGGCGTGTTTCACCGGTGATCAGCAGGCGGGCGAACGGTCGCGTTCCTTCGCGCTTGTAGTACGCATCCAGCAAGGCGAGCACCTCGAGGCCGCTCTCGCCATGGCGCAGGTGCAGGTCGGAAATCACGAGGTCCGGTGCGGTTCGCCAGGGTTCCACGGCATCCAGTGCCTGGGCGCCGTCTTCGGCGGTGGCCACGTCGCAACCCCAGCTGCGCAACAGGTAGCGGATGCCCGACAGGATCGCCGGCTCGTCATCCACCACCAGCACGCGCATGCCCGAAACATCCAGCGGCATGGCGGCCGACGTGTCGGCGTGCGCTTGCGGTGCGACTTCCGGCAACACGAAACTGAAAACGCTGCCGCGGTGGGGGCGCGAGTGCAACTGCACGTCGCTGCCGATCAGTTCCGCCAATCGCTGGACGGTGGAGAGGCCCAGCCCCAGGCCGCGCCGCGGGCCGTCGCTGGGCGCCGCGTCGCAATGATTCTCAACGCGGTAGAACTCGTCGAACACGCGCGCCTGGTGCTCCGCCGCGATGCCGATGCCGGTGTCCCACACATCCACCCGAACCTGGTTGCCGGGCCGTCGGCGCGCGGCCACCAGCACGCCGCCCTCGGGGGTGTAGCGCAGCGCGTTGCTGACCAGGTTGTTGAGGATGCGGCCCAGCATGGTGCGGTCGCTGCGCACCCACACATCCGTGGTGCGCATCACCAGCCGCAGGTCGTGCTGCTCGGCGATCATGCGGAAATTGCGGCTGACTTCATCGAAGACCTGATCCAGCGGGAATTCGCTGATCTCCACTTCCATCGTGCCGGTTTCCAGCCGCGACAGATCGAGCAGCTCGCTGAACAGGTGGTCGAGCGCCTGCACGCACTCCTGGATATGCGCGATGCGGTCCAGCCGGACGACGTCGTCCTCGTCCACGGCCAGCGCGGATGAAAACAGGGTGAGCGCGTACAGCGGCTGGCGCAGATCGTGCGAGGCGGCGGCCAGGAAGCGCGCCTTGGCGATACTGGCCGCTTCCAGCGCGGCGTTCTTGTCCGCCAGCGCGCGGGTGGCCTGGTCGATCTCGCGCTCCATGTCGCGATGCATGTCGAACAACGTGGCCGACGCGGCGTTGAAACCGCGTTGCAACTGGCCGATCTCGGTGCGATCGGTGATCTCCACGACTACCGGCGCGTCGCCATGCCCAAGCTGCTGCACGGCGGCCACCAGCCGGCGCAGCGGCGCGCTCAACCAGCGCGCGACCTGCCAACCGATGATGCCTGCCACCAGCAGGCTGATCGCCAGCGTGATCAGCGCGTTGTGCAGGCTCGATCGCTGGGCGGCGATCGCGTCCGCCAGGCTGACCCGTACCAATACGGAGCCGAGCGACGGGCCGAGCGGGCGGTGCGGATCGATCACTTCGCGAATGACGGTGAGGCCGCCGGTGGTGCCGCCGGCCCGCGTATCGTGGTGGCCGGCCAGGATTTCGCCGTCGACCGAGCGGATCTGTACCAGCGACACATGCGGCAGGTCACCCGTCGCCTGCGCAATGCGCGCCAGCTCCCGGCGGTGCGACTGGCGCAGCGGTTCAGCGGAAACGGCGGCTGCCTGGATCGCGATGGCGTTGGCAGTGTCCTGAGCCATCACGCGCACCGTGACGAGCTGGTGGCGCGTCAGCGTGGTGACCAGCAGCCCGGCGGTGACCAGGGTGGGCACCAGCGCGACGAAGCCCAGTCGCTGCATCAGCGACGTGCGTCGCCACAGGCGCATCGCGAAGTTGCTGCTCCCCATGCCTGTCACCGCCCGATTGTCGCTTCAGGTCCGCCAGCGCCGCGTCGATGCCCGCCGATCCACGCCGTCGTGGCGCGCCGCAACGGGCGTTGCTCGGCCAGCCTAACGCGAAAGACGGTCGCTGACTGTACGGCTTCCGGCGATGGCCTCGGCCATCCGTTCTAGCGCGAATGATCGGTTCGGCGTTGCGCGCCGACGATCAATGCGAACGTCGGTACCGACGCGTGAGCCGCCCCAGCAGCAACGGCAGCAAGGCCAGCAGCGCGATGGCGCCCAGCGGCAGCAGCACTTCGCGATGCATGAAGAGGCCAAGACCCAGGGAGTCGCTCTGACTCAGCGCATCGCCCAAACCCGCGCCGATGGATGTTTCGAAGATCAGCGTGACGGTGCCACCGAGCCAGCTGGCACCCAGAAACAGCCACAGCGGGCAGCGCAGCCAGGCCAGCGCCACGGTGACCGCGCCGAACGGCACCACCGGCACGAAACGCAGGAACAAGGTGTAGCTGGCCGGATGCTGTTCAAAGCCGTGGCGCAGCCGCGCCACCACGGCGGGTGGCTGGCGGGTGCCGCCGCCGAAGGCGTAACGGCTGGCCAGGTACAGGATCAGCGAACCCAGCGTCAGCCCGATGGAGGAACACAGCGTGGCGTCGACCACGCCAAACGCAAAACCGCCGGCCAGGATCACCACGATCGTGCCGGGGATGCCGGTGGCCATGGTCAGCGTCAGCAGGCCGATGTAGGCGAGCCGGCTCAGCCAGGGATGCGCGCTGATCTGCGCATGCAGCTCAGCCTGGTTGGCCACCAACTGGTGCGGGCTGAGCTGCTTCAGTGAGCCGGACGCGAACAGCACGATGCCGGCCAGCAGCAGCAGGATCAGCGGCAGCGCGGCACGCCAACGGCTCAATAGGATGGGCCGCTTTGGCCGTAGGCGGCCAGGATGTCGCGTGATGCGTCGCGCAGGATGTCGCGCCGCACCGCGATGCCGCGGCGCTCCAGTTCGCCGGCCCAGTCGGCCGGCAGCGGGCCTTCATCGAATTCGGTGAGGCTTTCGACGTCCTCGGTGCGGGCGCCG
Organism: Rhodanobacter ginsenosidimutans; assembly: GCF_042655685.1. Classification (NCBI taxonomy): domain Bacteria; kingdom Pseudomonadati; phylum Pseudomonadota; class Gammaproteobacteria; order Lysobacterales; family Rhodanobacteraceae; genus Rhodanobacter; species Rhodanobacter ginsenosidimutans. Next base: position 725,885 of record NZ_JBHSMM010000001.1, read on the forward strand.
ATCAGCAGCGTGTTGATGCCGGCCCACACGATGGCGCCGTAGCACTGGCAGCACGGTTGCGCGCTGGTGGCCAGCACGTAATGGCCGCCGTCCTCGTTGATGCGATGCCGCCCCAGCCGCTGCTGGGCGATCATCAGAGCCATGTTTTCCGCGTGCGCCAGCGAGCAGTGCTGCGGCACCACGCGGTTCACGCCCACGGCCACCAGCCGTCCGCTGTGGTTGTTGAACACCGCCGCGCCGAACGGCCCGCCACCGCCGCGATCCACGTTCTCGCGCGCCAATGCCACCGCCAGCGCCATGCGATCTTCGTCGGTTTCATAGCGCCGGTTGACGTCGGCAACGTCACCGATCCAGGGCGGCAGGGTCAGATGGATCTGCAGCGGCAGCATGCGATCGCTCCGTCAGTTTCCGGCCTGCCTGGCCCAGGTGTCGCGCAGGGTGACGGTGCGGTTGAATACCGGCGCATCGGCGCGATGGTCGACGCGGTCGGCCACGAAATAACCCAGCCGCTCGAACTGGAAGCGCTGCTCCGGCGCCACGTCCGCCGCCGCCGGCTCCAACCAGCCGCGCAGCACGCGCTTGGCCTCGGGGTTGACGTGGTCGAGCCAGCTCTTGCCGTCGTCCTCGCTGTCTGGCGCGGCCACGCTGAACAGCCGGTCGTAGACGCGCACCTCGGCGGCCACCGCGTGTTTCGCGCTGACCCAGTGGATGGTGCCCTTCACCTTGCGGTCGGCACCGGGCAGGCCAGAACGGGTTTCCGGATCCAGCGTGCCGTGCAGCTCGACCACGTTGCCGTCGGCGTCCTTGATGACCTGCTCGCACTTCACGATGCCCACGCCGCGCAGGCGCACTTCGCCCTCGGGTTTCAGCCGGTGGAAGCCCTTCGGCGGCACTTCGGCAAAGTCTTCGCGCTCGATCCACAGCTCGCGCGAGAACGGCACCTGGCGCGTGCCGAAGCTTTCGTTCTTGGGATGGTTCGGGAAGCTCAGCGTTTCCTCATGGCCTTCGGGCAGGTTGGTCAGCACCAGCTTCAGCGGTTCCAGCACGGCCATGCGGCGCGCGGCGGTGGCGTCCAGATCCTCGCGGATGCAGCCTTCCAGCACGGCGTAGTCGATCACGCTGTTCTGCTTGGACACGCCGACGCGGTCGATCAGCAGTCGCAGGCCGGCGGGGGTGAAACCGCGCCGGCGCAGGCCGCGCAGCGTGTTCATGCGCGGGTCGTCCCAGCCGTCCACGTAATGGTCGGCCACCAACTGCGCCAGCTTGCGCTTGCTGGTGATGCAGTAGCTGAGGTTGAGCCGGGAGAACTCGATCTGTCGCGGCTTCGCCGGCTGCGCGTGCAGGCCGGCGGCGACCACCGACTCCCACAGTTCCGGATGGTTCGGCAGATCGACCTTGTCCACGCACCAGTCGTACAGCGGCCGGTGATCCTCGAATTCCAGCGTGCACAGCGAGTGGGTGATGCCTTCCATCGCGTCGGACAGCGCGTGCGCGATGTCATACATCGGGTAGATCGGCCAGGCGTCGCCGGTGTTCTGGTGGGGGATCTTGCGGATGCGATACAGCGCAGGGTCGCGCAGGTTGATGTTGCCGGCGGCCATGTCGATCTTCGCGCGCAGGGTCTTGCTGCCATCGGCGAATTCGCCCGCGCGCATGCGGCGGAACAGGTCCAGGTTTTCCTCGACGCTGCGCTCGCGGTGCGGCGAGTTGCGGCCGGCGGCGGTGAGGGTGCCGCGGTATTCGCGCATCTCCTCGGCATTGAGGTCGTCCACGTAGGCCACGCCGTCCTCGATCAGCTTGCAGGCGGCGCGGTAGAACACCTCGAAGTAATCCGAGGCGTGGCGCAGCTCATGCCATTCGAAGCCCAACCAGCGCACGTCGTCCTTGATCCCCTCGACAAACTCCGGGTCTTCCTTGCCCGGGTTGGTGTCGTCCAGGCGCAGGTTGCACCAGCCGTTGAATTCCCTGGCGATACCGAAGCTGAGGCAGATCGCCTTGGCGTGGCCGATGTGCAGGTAGCCGTTCGGCTCGGGCGGGAAACGGGTGTGGATGGCGACGTGCTTGCCCGAGGCCAGGTCGTCGCGCACGATCTGCCGGATGAAGTCCTGGTGCTGCACGGCGGGCGTCGGGTTGGCGGGGTTCTCGGTCGACATCGGGCAAGCTCGCGTGCGTGGGCGGAAACATGCAAGTTTACCCTGTCACCCGTGACGCACCCAGCGTGCTTGCCCGCGGCGCGCGCGAGGGTTAGCGTGGGGTCATGCAAACCGTCTACCGAGCCGAGAACCTCATCGACGCCCACCTGGTGAAGGATGCGCTGGAGGCCCAGGGCATTCCCGCGTTCATCGCTGGCGAATACCTCACCGGTGGCGTGGGCCAGCTGCCGGCGATGGATTTCATGGCGGTGATGGTGCCCGAATCGAGCCTGCCCGAAGCCAGCGCCATCGTGCGCGAGGTCGAGGCCTGCCTCAGCGACGCCCGTCTTGCCATCGATGAGGACCGCGGGCTGGACGATCCGCTGGGCGCCTGCGCGGTATGACGGCTGCGCCCGCATCCATGCCGGAACTGGCCGCGTTGATCCGCGACGTGGCGGATTTCCCGCAGCCCGGCGTCACCTTCCGCGATGTCACCCCGCTGCTTGCCGATGCGCGCGGCTTTGCCCGTTGCATCGATGCGCTGGCCGAGCCCTGGCTGGAGTTGGACGTGCAGGCGGTGTGCGGCATCGAGGCGCGCGGTTTCATTTTCGGCGCGGCGCTGGCGCAGAAACTGGGCGCCGGTTTCGTGCCGCTGCGCAAGCCCGGCAAGCTGCCGCCGCCGGTGCTGTCGATCGACTATCAACTCGAATACGGTCGCGATCAGCTGGAAGTGCGCAGCGATGCGTTGCGCCCGGGCGAGCGCGTATTGCTGGTGGACGACGTGCTGGCCACCGGCGGCACGCTGGCGGCGGCATGGGCGCTGGTGCAGCGTTTCGACGCGGTGCCGGTGGGCGCCTGCGTGGTAGTGGAGCTGACTGCATTGCAGGGGCGTCTGCGCTGGCAGGCGCGCGAGCCGCTGCACAGCCTGCTGCGTTATTGAGGCGTCGCGTCGCTCAGAGTCTGTGAAGAAAACCACTTCCTGTGGTTTTCTTCTATCGCACGTCCGGTACACGCCCGGACGTACTCACGCGAATCAGCCACTTGCGTGACTGATCCGCGGCCGGCCAACCCTGGCCGGCCTGAGAGGTTGAAAAATCACAACCTCTCAGTCGACCACCTGCACGCTTTCCACGTAAACCAGTTCGCAGGCGCCGGCGCCGGTATCGCCGCGCGTCATCGAGGTCTTCCAGCGCCAGCCGTTGGGGCCGCTGGCGTCCACCAGAAAGCCTTCGATATGCACCAGCTGGCCCTTGCGCACGCGCTTCAACGCGCCGCGCACGCCGGCGTCGGCAGGGATCATGTGCACGTTGGCGGTGGATAGCTCAACCTCGTTGCGGGGAATCGGCCAGGTCTTCGTGCGCCAGTAGAAGAAACGGCCGGATTGGCTGATGTCGAAGCTCGCCAGCACCGCGCTGTCGGACATGCGGCCCCAACCCAGCGCCAGATCCGTCGGCGCCAGCTTGGCGCCCGCGTCCCACGTGTAATCCTCACGCGACAGCACGCGGGCGGTGAGGTCGATGTACGCCCGCGTGGCCAGGGTCATGCCGTCGCGTTGCAGGCTGGCGCCGTCGGTCAGGTTCACCTGGTGCGGCGCATCGGGCGCCAGCACGCCCGGCGGCTGGATCACGTCGCGGTGCCGCCAATGGTGCAGCCCGCCCCAGCCGATCAACACCACCGCCACCACCGGCAGCAGGCGCATGGGTCAGTCCGCCTGCACGCGCGGTTGCGCGCCCACGTCGGGCTTGAACAGCTCGGGTGGCAGATTCTGGAACACGCCGGCCAACCGCTGCAGGAAACCCGCCATCGACGAGCTCTTGCGCCACACCATCGCGATGCGCCGGCTGGGCGGATGGCCGGCGAATTCGATCAGGTGCACGTTGTCGGTGCGCGCCATCGGCGGCTTGGTGGCCAGCGTGGGCAGCAACGTGATGCCGACATTGGCCGCCACCATCTGCCGCAGCGTTTCCAGGCTGGTGGCGCGGAAACCGGTTTTCTCGCCCGCGCCGGCCAGCTGGCACACCTCCAGCGCCTGGTCGCGCAGGCAGTGGCCGTCTTCGAGCAGCAGCAGTTTCTCGTTGGCCAGGTCGTGCAGCTTCAGCCGGTTCTTGTGGCCGGCCAGCGGGTGATGGTCCGGCACCGCCAGCACGAACGGTTCCTCAAACAGGAACTCGCTGTGCAGGCTGTCCTCGTGCAGCGGCAGCGCCAGGATGCCCGCGTCCAGCGCGCCCTCGCGCAGCATGTGGATCACGTGCTCGGTCTTCTCCTCGGTCAGCAGCAACTCCAGCCGCGGGAAGCGCTCGCGCAGCAGCGGGATCACGTGCGGCAGCAGGTACGGCCCCAGCGTGGGGAAAATCCCCAGTCGCAGCGTGCCCGCTTCCGGGTCGCGGGTGCGCTGTGCGATCGCCTTGATCTCCTCCACCTCGGCCAGTACGGCGCGGGCGCGGCGGGCGATCTCGCGGCCGGTTTCGGTCAGCAGGATCTTGCGTGGCGTGCGTTCGACCAGGGCCACGCCCAACTCCTCTTCCAGCTTCTTGATCTGGGTGGACAGGGTGGGCTGGCTGACGAAGCTGGCTTCCGCGGCGCGGCCGAAATGCCGGTGTTCGGCCAGGGCCAGCAGGTAGTGCAGATCACGCAGGTTCATTGGCGGCCTTCAGGCATCGTCATAGTTGATGCCTATGATTGTGGCGCCATCCATCGGCTCGAACAATGCGTTTTGCGTGCGACGCGCCGGCGATGTTGCCCGTTTCGCGCAGGAAGCAACGTGCCCTATGGCACTGGGCCGGACCCGCGGCCCGCTCTAGCGTGAGCTTTTTGCCCAGGAAGTTCCGATGTCCCGTCTCGTTCGTCCCATGGTGTTGGCCGCGTTGGCGGCCTGTTGCGGTGCCGCGCTGGCCGCTCCTGTCGACAAGGCGCCGCAGGGCCAGCTGCCCGACTGGGCGGTGCCGCAGTCGTACAACCTCGCGTTCAAGGTGGACCCGACGCAGAAGGATTTCTCCGGCACCACCACGATCAAGGTCAAGCTGACTCGCGCCTCCGACCACGTGTGGCTGGACGGCAGCGAGTTGAACGTATCCAAGGTGACCGTCACCGACGCCAGCGGCAAATCGCAGCCGGGCAAATACGTCAGCGTGGAGCCCAAGGCCGGCGTGGTGCGCGTGGACTTCGGCCGCACCCTGCAGCCGCAGGAAATCACGCTGGCGTTCGAGTACACCGCGCCGCTCAACGCGCAGTTGCAGGGCCTGTACAAGGTCGCCGCCAAGGGCAAGCCGTACACCGTTACCCAGATGGAGCCGATCAGCGCGCGCTTCGCCTTCCCCGGTTTCGACCAGCCCGGCTTCAAGACGCCGTTCGACATCAGCCTCACCGTGCCCGAGTCGCAGACCGCCGTGGCCAACACCATGCAGGTGAAGGAAACGCCGGCCGGCGATGGCTGGAAGACCGTCACCTTCGCGCAGACCGTGCCGCTGCCCACCTACCTCGTGGCCTTCGCCGTGGGCCCGTGGGACATCGCCGCCGGCCCGGATATCGCACCCGACGCCTACCGTGCCAAGCCGCTGCAACTGCGCGGCATCGCCGCCAGTGGCGAGGCGCACCGCATGCAGCATGTGCTGAGCGAAACCCCCAGCATCATCCACGCGCTGGAGAACTACTACGGCTTCGGCTACCCGTTCGACAAGCTCGATTTGCTGGCCGCGCCGGATTTCTCCGCCGGCGCCATGGAAAACCCCGGCCTGGTCACCTTCCGTGACTGGCTGCTGTTGCTGGACAAGGATTCCCCCGCGAGAAACGTGCGCGCCTCGTTCAACGTGAATGCGCATGAGTTGGCGCATATGTGGAGCGGCGACACCGTCACGCTGAACTGGTGGAACGACATCTGGCTCAACGAGGCTTTCGCCACCTGGATGCAGCAGAAAGTCACCATGCAGGTGCACCCCGAATACCGCGCCGATCTCGATCGCGTTGATGGCGCGCAGATGGCGATGGCCAACGACAGCCTGGTCAGCGCGCGCAAGATCCGCCAGCCGATCACCGGCAACGGCGACATCGAGACCGCGTTCGACGGCATCACCTACGAGAAGGGCGCCAGCGTCATCGGCATGTTCGAGAACTACGTGGGCGAGAAGACCTTCCAGAAGGGCATGCGCGCCTACGTGCAGAAGCACAAGTTCGGCAACGCCGTGGCCGACGACCTGGTCTCGGCCATCGCCACCGCGGCGGGCAAGGGCGACGCGTTCAAGCACGCGTTCAACAGCTTCCTCAACCAGACCGGCGTGCCGTACATCGCCACCAAACTGGAGCAGCAGAACGGCAAGACCGTGCTGCACCTCAGCCAGAGCCGCTACCTGCCGGTGGGCAGCGCGGGCGACGCGCAGCGCATTTGGGGCGTGCCCGTATGCGTGCGCTATGGCACGGCTGACGGCAGCAAGGTCGCCTGCGAGATGCTCGACAAATCCAGCGGCTCGATGGTGCTGGCCGGCGCCGGCAAGTCGACCTGGGTGATGCCCAACGCCAACGCCAGCGGCTACTACCGCTTCAGCCTCGACAAGCAGGCGCTGGGCAGCCTGGTCGGCCAGGTCGGCAAGCTCAGCGATGCCGAGCAGCTGGCCTACGCCGACGCCGTCAACGCCAGCTTCCAGCATGGCGACCTGGACGCCGGCGACGTGCTCACCGCGCTGCAGCCGCTGACAACCTCCAAAACCCGCGAAGTCGCCACCGCGCCGCTGGACCAGATCCAGTGGATCTACCAGAACCTGGCCAGCACCGACGCCCAGCGCGCCCGCCTTGCCGGCTGGATCAAGGCCGCCTACTTGCCGCGTTTGCAGCAGCTGGGCTACCAGCGCAAGGCCGGCGAATCGGAGAGCGATTCGCTGTTGCGCAGCAGCCTGGCCAGCAGTCTCGCGCTCGATTTCAAGCTACCCGAAGTGCGTGCCGCGCTGCTCAAGCAGGGCGAGGCGGCGCTCAAGCCGGGCGCCGATGGCCGCCTGAACCTCGCCGCCGCCGACCCCGATCTGCTGGGTGACGCGTTGGGCGTGGCGGTGCAGCAACACGGCAAGAGCGCGGTTGATGCGCTGATGGCCGAACTGCCGAAAACCAGCGACCCGGCCCTGCGCAACGGCATGCTCGAAGGCATGGCCATGGCACAAGACCCCGCCGTGCTGGAGCAGGTACGCGACTTCTCGCTGACCAAGCCGGTCAAGGTGGGCGAAATGGCGCGTCTGCTGAAGGAAGGCCGCGATACGCCGGCCCAGCGCGACGCCCTGTGGCAGTGGTTCACCGCGCACTACCAGCCGATCCTTGATCGGACCGGCAGCTTCGCCGGCGGACGTCTGCCGTCGCTGGCCGGCAAGGACGGTTGCAGCAAGGCCGAAGTCGACCGCCTGCAAGCTTTCTTCCAGCCGCGCCTGAAAGACGCCGCCGGCGTCGACCGCGGCCTCGCGCAAACCAGCGAGAAGATCGAGCTGTGCAGCGCGTTGAAGGAAAAGCAGGACGCCAGCGCGATCCTGCGCTGAGCCACCCTGCATCGATACCGGCGCCACGCGCGCCGGTATCGCCTCAGCCCGAAGGGGCCGCCACCTCATCGCGAGGCAGCGGCCCCTTCGGCACATTGGCATCCAGCCATTCGATGACAAACCGCTCCAGCGCCACCCGCGCCGGCACCTCGATACCCGCCGCCCGCACGAACGCTGCCGCCGCCTTGATGAAAGCCTGCCGCGCCTGACTACCCGCCTGCCGCGCCGCCCCCTGCTGCTGCCGCAACTGCACGATATGCGCCGATGGCTGACCGGGCTTGGCGAATTTCTGATAACGCCGCAACGCATCGGCCACCAGCTCGCCATCAACCGACGCCTGCAGCACCGCCTTGCGTGCTTTCAGCAGTTCAATCAAGTCAGCGACGACGGGCGCGGATGGGCCACCTTCCGCGGTGAGAAGGATGCGCGCCAGTGATGGCGAGAGCGACGTGGCCGTGATCACCGGAATGGCCGCACTCGCCTGTTCCAGGTCGTGCAGGAAACCCGCGTGGGGGAAGGGCTTTGGCGTTGCCATGGATGCACCGATAGGTGGGAGACGGCGACCATACGTCGTTCAACCATCAACCATCAACCGCCACGCCACCGGGTCTCCTTCAACTGTAGGAGCGACTTCAGTCGCGACGCTGTTGCTGATTCAAGGTGAAGAGCTGTTGATCGATCACGGCGATCGAGCCACTTGTCTCTTGGCCATGTCACGAGAAAGGAACTTGGGCGCCGCAAGCGCGTGGATGCCTTGCTTCAAACCCGCTCGTGACTGACCTGAAACGATGTCTTGGACAGACGCTTTCGGCCATGGAGGGGTACTTGAAAGTGCACTCTGGCCCATATTCTGGTTTGATGCCAAACACCTAATGAGTGTTCGCCTGATGATCTTCTTTGAACTAGAAGCCTCCGATATTTCATCCCTCAATGACGGCGATCTGCGGAACCTCGTGGCCCGTCTGTGCGAGGCGGAGCTGATTCAGCAGGGCATTCAATCTTCGTGCGTCACATGGGGCGGGGCCCAAGAAGCAGCGGATGGTGGATTGGACGTCAACGTAAAGAGCAATTTTGAGATACCAAATCCAAACTTCGTCCCCAGAGCGAATACTGGGTTTCAGGTGAAGAAGCATTCGATGGGCAAGTCGGCATGCCGAAATGAAATGCAAGAAGGAGGGAAACCCAAGGCGGCCATCGAGAACCTAGCGTCACAAAAGGGCGCCTACATCATCGTGAGTGGTAAGGATGACTGCTCTGACAAGATGCTGTCCGAACGTTTGGGCGGGATGAAGAAGGCAGTGGCTGCCCTTCAGGGTAATGATGATCTGCACTTGGACTTTTATGGTCGAGACCGTCTTTCAGCTTGGTTGAGAAGGCATCCCAGTGTTGCGCTTTGGATGCGCTTGCGCTTGGGCAAGCCTCTAGCAGGTTGGATGCCCTACGGTCGATGGGCGGCAACTCCTCTCGACCAAGACGATGAATTTCTAGCCGACGACCATCCCTGCGTCATAGACGCGAATTCCTCTTCGAAGGACCCCAGACCTGTTTCGGACGGAATCAAACTGGCTCGGGACCGGCTTAGAGAGCCTGGAAGTACGGTGCGGATCACCGGGCTTTCGGGGGTAGGGAAAACCCGATTTGCGCAAGCGCTTTTTGAAGACAAGGTGGGCCTTGAGGCGTTGCCTGCGAGTGATGTGATCTATGCCGATCTCGGTACCGATCTCTCCCCTACAGCGTCGGAGCTGGTTACGTATCTGATCGCCAACGGCTTGGCCTCTTATTTGATCTTGGACAATTGCCCGCCGGATGTGCACCGAGGTTTGCAGAAGCGGGTTGCAGCGAGCGGTGCGAAGTTGCGTCTTCTCACCATCGAATACGATATTTCGGAAGACAAACCTGAGGAAACTCAAGTCATCCATCTTGAGCCAAATAGTGAAGAAGCTGTCTCCAAGTTGGTTCAAAAACGGGCTCCCGATTTGGGCCCCATCAGTGCAAACAGAATTGCCGAGTTCGCTGGCGGTAATGCGCGGCTCGCGTTGGCACTAGCCAGTCGGGTACAGGCGGACGAGACGCTGTCCAACTTCTCGGACGAGGATCTCTTTCGTAGGCTTTTCGCTCAACGAAAAGGCGAATCGCCAGAACTACTACGTGGCGCAGAGGCATTGGCGCTCGTGTATTCCTTTAATGTCTCCCGCACGGAACGTGACGATGAACTAAGCGTCCTGGGAGCGATCGCCGGCTTAACTCGTCAGGCGCTACATCGAGACCAGGCAGAGCTTCTGCGACGTCAATTGGCGCAGCAACGCGGAAACTGGCGCGCGATTCTTCCTCATGCGTTGGCCAACCGGCTTGCCAAGCGTGCACTTCAGAACATCCCGGCTGAAGATATCAACGCGGAACTTTTCAACAACGATAACCTTCGTCTGTTCCAATCGTGCGCCCATCGTTTGGGCTACTTGCACGATTGCACTCAGGCGCGGGAGTTGGCTCTCACCTGGGTTCGGCCGGGTGCACCTTTGGGCAATATTGCCGCGTGCAACGACAAGTACCTCGTGGTGCTTGATCACGTCGCACCAGTTTTCCCTGATGTAGTACTTCGCGCTATCGAGCAGGCGTCGATAGAGCCGGGATTTGCTTCGCGAGCAAATGGGAACTTCACGCGGTTCGTCTGGCTTTTATGCCACCTTGCCTACGATGACGAAACCTTCGACTCCGCAACGGAAATACTCTTGAAGTTTGCGGAAACCGAGAAGGCGGGCGAAAACAACAACAGCATTGTCAGACAGATGCGGCAGCTGTTTTCGCTTCATCTTTCCGGTACCGAGGCCACGCCTAAGCGGCGACAGGCCTTTGTTCGCAAGTTGCTCGATTCCGGCGATCCCAGACATAGGGAAATTGCAGGGGAACTTCTGCGTTCCGCGTTTGAATCGCATCATTGGACTTCATTCGGTACGCTTCACTTCGGGGCACGCAAGAGGGGGCCTGGGTGGTGTCCAAAAACTCGCGGTGAAGAAATTGATTGGTACGTTGGCTATATCCAGTTGCTGCAGCCTTCCATGAAATCGCCCCAGCCGAAGAGCCGGGATTGGGCGAAGTCGATGTTGGCGGACCACTTTCGCTCGTTGTGGACTTTTGCCGGATGCTTTGATGCGCTTGAGCAAATTATTCGAGATCACCGGCATGATGGTAATTGGCCGGAGATGTGGATTTCCATCAAGAAAACCCTTCACTTCGATGGACCTCGGCATGCTCCGGAATTGCTCGCGCGGCTTGAATCCCTCGAGAAACTGACTGCACCATCAGACATGTTCTCCGAGATTGAGGCTTATGCCTTGGTCGATGCATGGGACCATATCGAACTACGTGGCGAAGAATTTCAGGAGAGGACGAACGAGATATACGAGAAAGTGTTCAAGCTTGGAGAGCTTGCGGCATCTGAGCTGGGGTATCTTGATCGCTTGGGAGCCAAGCTTTGGGAGACGTCCGTCCAATCCCTGTCGTGGTTTGGGAGAGGGTTGGCTGCGGGAGCTGCTGACAAGCTTTCGATGTTTGATCACCTCGTCGACTCATTCCGAAGACATCAATCTGAGCGAGTCAATATCTTTCTGCTGGATGGTTTCATCCGCGGAGTCCACGACTCGGACCCCCCTCAGGCGCGCCAGATTCTGGAGCATGCTCTGGGGGTTCCTGAACTAAAATCTTATGCGATCGGCCTCCTGGCAATAGTCCCAGTCATCCACTGGGTGTCAGAGAGGCTGCTGGATCTTGCGATGGATGGCGAACTCGAGGCGTGGCGCTTCGAGCAGCTCGGCTACGGCCGGATACACGAGGCGATTTCGGATGGCGAATTGGCAGCTATTCTTACCAAAATAAACGCATTGAATCGTGGCTACCTATCTACAATTAAAATATTGTCCATGCGCTTGTTCGGAATGGAAGACCACGAGTACACGCCGAGTGATGAGCTGCTTACAGTTGCTAGGGAGGCTGTTCGTCGGTTGCTCTCGGTGCACAGGGCGGAGTCGAATCAAGTCCACTTGCATCAGATTGGTCGCGTTCTTGAGGAGGCTTTCAGCCCTTCAGCGCCTGAGAGTGAAATAAGGGAGATCATTGATCTTCTCTGCAAAGGTGTCCAGGCATACAGTCTCTACGCCTTTGAGTTAACCGACATTATCACCTTGCTGGTGAAGAGATATCCAGAGTTGTTTCTAGGTGTCGTTTTCGATGGCAGCGAGAAGGAACATCTCTGCGCGGCTTCGCTATTCAAGCACCGTGTTGGGAGGGAAGAGCCGACCCTAAATGATGCTCCGTTAAATCGAGTTATGGCGTGGTGTGGTGACGATCAAGATCGTATCGTTAAGGTCGCCAAGGCGATGGAGGCATACCGCCCGAGTGATCCAGGCGACGCATCCGATGATAATCCTAGGCGAATCGTTCTCAGCGAACATATCAAGTCGCTTTTGGAAGCGGCAACGGACAAGCTGGCAATTGTTGAAATTATATTTAAGGACATACATCCCAGCAGTTGGTCGGGGTCACTTGCCGCCATTCTCGATAGTCGCTCAAAGGCCTTCGCGGAATTGCTCAATGAGCGGGACCCTAACGTACAGGATTTTGTTAGAATTAAGTTGTCTCAACTTGAGCAAGAGATTCGCAGAGAACGCGAGCGCGAGGCTTCGGAACACAACGAACGCGAGCAGCGTTTCGAGTGATTGACTTCTAACTGCCTTCTATCTGGGCATGAAGCGTCAGATTTCCGAAGACAGACGACGTCCCTCTGAGTCGAACGCGGATGTTGTCGAGCGCTCGCACCTAACGACTTCCGCTCGCTACGTGGGTGCGATAATCGCCCCAACCGGTTTTCGATGAGGTCTGCCGAACCATCCCCACTCCCGTGCGGTCGACGTCCGGCTGCAACCCACCCTCACCGCCTCAAGCCCCCATTTCAAAAAATGCCCCGCCCGCGCGTCTAACAGGTCAACCCGGTGTTGCGAGGTGGATCGATGCGCATGGCACAAATGAGTACGGCTGGCACATTGTGGCTGGAGGCGTTGCGGCGCCGCTGGTCGCTGCGGCTGGCGGCGGGCGAGAGTCGGTGGCAGTTTGTCCTGCGGATGTCGGGCTGGGTGCGGCTGTTTGTTCGGCAGACGCGGTGGCTGCGTGCGCTGGATGCGCGGGACACCCTGCGGCGGGCGGCGCAGGCGGACCCGTGGCTCTATGAGCGCTGGCATCGGCCGTATATCTCGACGCATTTCGATGGGGATACCCGACGCCGCATCGTCAGCTCGCACTATGCGTTCGTGATGCGGCGTTTTCCGGCGCGGCTGTGTGAGCGGATCGTGTCGGGCGGCAGTGCGCGGCTGGCCACGCTGCGGCTGGACGGCGCGACCGGGGCGTACCTGAGCCTGCGCAAGCCGTCGCGGGGCGAGGCGGGCGAGCTGAGCCTGTTGCTGCTGACGCTGGACAAGCAGGTGCTGGCATCGTGCATCCTGACGTTCGATCGCCGCGACAGCGTCATCATCGGCGCCGTGGGCGGCGCCGGTCCGCACACGCCGGTCGAGGCGGTGCGCGAATTCATCCAGGCCAGCCACGGCCTGCATCCGACTGATTTGCTGATGTCGCTGGTGCGCGAACTGGCGGCGCTGCATGGCTTGAAGCGCATCCGTGCGGTGGCGGCGGCGGCGCGTGTCGCGGGCGCGTGGCACGGGGCGGACGCGGACGGCGATGACGCGTTCTGGCAACGGCAAGGCGGTTTACCTGCGGAGTCGGGTTGCCATGAACTGCCGCTGTCGCTGGCGCAGGCGCCGTGCGCCGATGGGCCGCGCAGCCGCCGCGAGAAGCGGCAGCAGCGGGAGGCATTCCGCGAGAAGGCCTGCGCGGCTTTTGCTGCCGCGTTCCGCACCACGGACGGGCGGCTCCCCGCTGCAATGGCAATGGCTTCACGCGATGCCACCCGGGCACGATCCACGGCCACCCAGAGGCCGGCGTCGGAACACGGCGGCATGCTGGTGGCCGGTCTGTGAGACGCGCTCTAGAAGTCGTAGGTGGCGCTGAGCAGGAACGTGCGTCCTTCGCGCACCGGCACGAACGAGGACTCGGCGTTGACCGCATACAAGGTGCGCGCGAACAGGTTTTTCATGCCCAGCGTGGCCGACCACGCGTCGCCGTACCAGGTGAGGTTGGCCTCGGCGCTGAGCTGGCCGGGGATGGCGAAATAGCCACCGCTTTCCACGCGGCCCCGGGTGCGCGAGCGCGCGAATACGCCGCCGGCCACGCCCCAGGATTGCAGGGCGCCGGGTTGGAAGCGGTAGCTGGCCCAGGCATTCCATTGATGCCGGGGCGCGCCATACGGAAGGCTGCCGTCGTGGTTGCGGACGCGCGCGCCGGTGTAGCTGGTGGACACGTCCAGCCCCGGCATCACCTGGCCCTGGAACTCGATCTCCACGCCGCTGTTGGTCTGGCCGGGGCCGGGCTCGGCGAAGTGCGGCGGCTCCGGCGAAATCCGGTTGATGCTGTGATCCAGGCGGATGCGGTACCACGCCGCGGTGAGCCGCGCGCGCTGGTCGAACAGGTCGAGCTTGGTGCCCACCTCGATCTGGCGCGACACCGAGGGCGGCAGCGGGCGGCCATCCTCACCCAGCAGGGCGTCGACCTGGAAGCCGGTGTTGCTGGAGGCATACAGCGACACGTCCGGCGCGGGTTTGTAGACCACGCCCAGCCGTGACACCCACTTCGATCGGCGCGTGGCGGGTGCGTCGCCGCCAGTCAGTTCGTAGGTGGCGTGGCGCACGGTGGCCAGCACGTTCCATGACTCGCCGATCGACAGCTGATCCTGCGCGAAGATCCCGGTGTTGCTGGACCAGGAGCCGCCCAGCGGCCGTGTCCGCATGAGGGTGACGTCCTGCGACTTCACCGATGGCAGCAGGTTGTCCGGCTGCAACTCGGCGTTGATCGCGGCGCCGGTAACGACACCGGAGGCGGCGCTGTTGCCGGTGTGGGTGCGCGCGTAGTCGATGCCCAGCAACACGTCGTGCACCAGCGCGCCCTGGTCGAAGCTGGCCGCCAGCTCGTTCTGCAGGGTGTAGAACGCGTCGGCGTAGCGGTAGGTGCTGGCCGTCGCCTCGGTGAGGCCGAAACGCTGCGTGTCGGCGAACGCCCAGGCCTGGCCGTTGCTGTGCTGGCTCACGTATTGCCCGCGGCTGCGCAGGCTCCAGGTGTCGCCCAGCGCCTGCTCGGCCATGTAGAACGCGCGCCGGGTGCGGAACCGCGCGTGGTCGTCCGGGCTGCCCAGCAGCGTATGGAATGACGAGGACTCCGCCAGCGACGGCCCGAACAGCACCGTGTGATCCGCCACCGGTACGCGGTTGTCGATGTATTCGAGGCCCAGCAGCAACTGCGTGGTGTCGCCCTGCCAGGCCAGCGACGGCGCCAGGTAACCGCTGCGCTGGCCGTGGTAGCCCTGCACCGTGCGACCGGCGCGATTGCCGGCGGCCACCATGCGGTAGGTCAGGCGTCCCTGTTGATCCAGCGGCCCGGCCAGGTCGATGCCCAGCCGCGTGCCGTCGTATCGCCCGGTGGAAAACAGCAGGTGCCGCACCGGCTCGGCCTGCGGCCGTTTCATCACGATGTTGACCGAGCCGCCGAAATTATTCGCCACCGATGCTTCGCCGAGTATCGTCTCCGGCCCCTTCAGCACCTCGACCCGCTCGATGCCGATCAGCGGCGGCAGATCCTCGATGCGCGCCACGCCGTTGGGCATGCCGTCGGTCAGGCCGTTGCCCGTGCTGAAGCCGCGAATGCGAAACAGCGGCGGGCCGCCGAAGCCATCCACGTAATCCACGCCCGCCACATGGCGCACCACGTCGGCCACTTCGAAGGCCTGGCGGGAATCCATCAGGTCGCGGGTGACGATGCTCACCGACTGCGGCAGGTCGGTCAGCTGCGCATCCGTGCGGGTGGCGCCGCGGGTGGTCTTGCCCAGGAAGCCGACGTCATACAGCACCAGGCCGGATACCTGCACGGCATCCAGCACCGAGACGATCGGCACGCTGGGTTTGGTGCCGCTGAGCGGACTCTGGTAGGAAATCGCCGGGGTGAAATCGCGCTGCCGCACCACCACCGTGCGCTTGCCGATCACCTCATAGTCCAGGCCGGTGCCCTTGAGCAGATGGGCGAGCGCCGCTTCCACCTTCAGGCTGCCGGAGGTGCCGGTGCTGCGCTGCCCCGCGATCGCGGCGCTGGAAGTGAGCACCTGCACATCGGCCTGCCGGCCCAACGCCATCAGCGCGCTGGACAGCGGTTGCGCCGGGATCGCGAAGTGGGTTGTGCCGCTCACCAGCGCGGGCGCCGGCGCGGCATCGGCCGGCCCCGGCCAGGCCGCCGCCACGCCCCACGCCATGCAGGCGATCAGCGCCTGCCGCCGCCATCGTGTTGGGTGGTGCGACGTCATCCGCCGCACGTCGACGCATCCTGCAGGGCAGCGGTTTTCCGGCAGCGCAGGGCCGGCGTGTGCCGGTCGCTGCGGCGCCGTTGACGTACTGCCTTCTTGCCCTGCATGCGACGCGTGATCCGGTTAGGGGTGCCCGGTGCTCGAAAGCACCACGTGGTCGGCGAAGGTGCTTACCTGCACGGGGAAAACATGCGGCAGGGCGCCAACCCAGCTGTCGATGGTAGTGGTGTTGACCGTGCCGGTGAACATCAGCTCGCCCAGCTGCGGGTCGGCCAGTTGTATCGGCTGGTGGCTGTAGCGGTTGACGTTGGCCAGCACGGCCGCCAGCGGCTCGTTGACGAACTCCAGCCGATGCTGCCGCCACGCCGCCGCATGCTCGACCGCCACTTCGGAAACGCTGATCGCGCCGGTGGCCGGGTCGTACTCGGCACGCTGCCCGGCCACCAGATCCAGCCGGCCGGACGAGGTGCCGGGCGAGGCGCCATCAGACGGCGACAGCCGCACGCGGCCCTCGGTCACCGCCACGCTGACACGTTGCCCGGTACGCCGCACGTTGAACGCGGTGCCCAGATCCTCGATGTGCAGCGGGCCGGCGGTGACCACGAAGGGGCGGCTGCTGTCGTGGGTGACGGTGAAAAACGCCTCGCCCGTACGCAAGTCGATGTCGCGCCGATCGGCGGCGTAACGGGTCGTCAACGTCGATGCCGCGCCGAGCTGGATGGCGGTGCCATCAGCCAACTGGATATCGCGATCTTCGCCCACGGCGCTGGCGTACTGCTGCGGCGGCGCGGCCATGTCGAGCCCGCCGCGCAGCAGCCACCAGCCACCCAGTGCCAGACCGATCACGGCGGCTGCGGCGGCAGCCATCAGCGGGCGGCGATGGCGGGCGGCGCGGGGTGGCGCGAACTCGTCGATCAACTGCTGGCGCTGCTCACTCGGCGCGTGCGCGACCGCCTCGCCCAAGGCGTTGAGCTGGGCGAAGGCCTGCGCGTTGCCGGGGTCGGCGGCCATCCACGCGCTCCAGCGTTCGAGCAGGTCCGCGGACGGCTCGGGATCACGCAACTGGGTCCACCAGATCGCGGCTGCGTGCATGGGGTCTTCCCCGAATCCAGTCGTGTTGGCCATTACGGCGCCTCCGGTGAAAAACAGCGTTCTCGACAGTGCGCCATGGCATGGCTGACGTGGTAGCGGACCATCCGTTCGCTGAGCTTCATGTCGGCCGCGATCGCGGCAAACGAGCGCCCCTCCACCACGTGCATCACGAACGCCCGGCTGGCCTTGGCGGGCAGCTCGCGCAGCGCGGCCTGCACCTTCTTCCACTGCTGGCTGGCCCACAGATGCTGCTCGGGCCACGGCGTGGCGTGCACGTTGTCGTCTATCGGGTCGGGCGGCACGTTGGCGCGCACCACGCGCTTGCGCAGGTAGTCCATCGACTGGTTGATCGCCATGCGGAACAGGAACGCGCGCGGGGATTCCACGTGCGTGAGGTCATTCATCGTCAGCAACTTCACATAGACTTCCTGGGCGATCTCCTGCGCGTCGGTGCGCGAACTGAGACGGCATTGCAGCAACGCCACCAGGGCGTCGTGATGCTCGCGATACAGCGCAGCCACCTGCCCGGCATGGGCGGAAGGGCCGCCTGGGCGCGGGGCCTCGGGGCGGGGATGTTCCATGCGGTACGGACCGTCCATCAGCAGGGTTTCATGGCGCTCGGCTCGGGTTTTCGGCGTCTTCCTGTCAAAGACGTGCGAGCCGGGGGAATTTGAAATGGCGGGTTTCGGGGGGCGGTGGTGATCGCCGGGTCGATCGCCGCGGATTGTATAGGCCGTGGGGCCTCGTCCAAGCCGTGTTCCACCTACACTGTGCCGGCCAGCAGGCACACAGGGAGAAATGCATGCGTCGTCGATCGCCAGGATTGCCCGGCCTTGGGCTGTTGGGTTTGCTGTGGTTGCTGATGGCCATGCCGTCGCTGGCGCAGGAGGTACCGCCGCCGCTGCGCGACTGGCAGGGCTGGGTGCTGCACGACGTGCCGCAGCACGGCTGCCCGTTTCTCGCCAGCGAGATGCCGAACGATGGCAGTTACCAATGCGCGTGGCCGGGCCGCCTGACCGTGGATGCGGACAAGGACGGCGGCCGCTTCAGCCTGGACGTGCACGTGGATGCGCCGAGCTGGGTGGCCTTGCCGGGCGGCGCCAGGACCTGGCCGCAACAGGTCAGCGTCAACAAGCAGGCGGCCACGGTGCTGCAGCGCGACGGCGCGCCGATGCTGTGGCTGGTGCCGGGCGACTATCAGCTGAGCGGCACGCTGCCTTGGACGGCGCGCCCCGCGCGCCTGCGCGTGCCGGCCGCGATCGGGCTGGTGACGTTGCGCGTCGATGGCGCGGCGGTGGCGCGTACCGAACGCAACGGCGATCAGCTCACACTGGGTGAGGCGGCCGCGGCGCAGCGTGCGGCCGACGCGCTGTCGCTGCGCGTCTATCGCCGCCTCGGCGATGGCCTGCCGGCCACGTTGCAGACACAGCTGCAGCTCACCGTCAGCGGCAGCGCGCGCGAACAACTGCTGGGGCCGGTGCTGCCGGCCGGCTTCGTCGCCACCGCCTTGTCGGGCGACCTGCCGGCGCGGCTGGAAAGCGATGGCCAGCTGCGCGTGCAGCTGCGTCCGGGGCAATGGACCGTGTCGCTGGACGCGCGCAGCGTGGCGCCGCTGCACAAGGTGACGCTGAAGCTGCCTGCGGCGCCGTGGCCGCGCCAGGAAATCTGGAGCTATGCCGACGACACCGACCTGCGCAGCACGCGCGTCGAGGGCCAGGCCACCGATGCCGCGCAAGCCGGTGTGCCGCGCAAGTGGAGCGAGCTGCCGGCTTTCGTGCTGGATGACGCCGCGGGTCTGGCGATCGAACAGGGCAGCCGGGGCGATGAAGGCGGGCAGGGCGACCAGCTGCATCTGCAGCGGCAGATGTGGCTCGATTTCGATGGCCGCGGCCTCAGCGTCGCCGACACGCTGACAGGCGAACTGCGCCATCACCAGCGGCTGGACGTGGCGGCACCGTGGCAATTGCAGCGCGCCAGCCAGGCGGGCGATCCGCTGCTGGTTACCCAAGGCGAACACGGCGCCGGCGGCGTCGAATTGCGCGATCGCACGCTCGATCTCTCCGCGGGTTTGCGCCTCGCCGCGCACGCAGGAGCGATTCCCAGTGGCGGCTGGCAGGTGCCGCTGGAAAGCATCG
Source organism: Rhodanobacter ginsenosidimutans (assembly GCF_042655685.1). Classification (NCBI taxonomy): domain Bacteria; kingdom Pseudomonadati; phylum Pseudomonadota; class Gammaproteobacteria; order Lysobacterales; family Rhodanobacteraceae; genus Rhodanobacter; species Rhodanobacter ginsenosidimutans. The sequence continues at coordinate 745,203 of NZ_JBHSMM010000001.1, forward strand.
ACGCCACCTTGCACCTGCCGGCCGGCTATCGCCTGTTGGGCACGGTCGGCGTGGATCGTTCGCCCGATTCGTGGGTGGCTCAGTGGAGCTTGCTGGACCTGTTCGTGCTGGCGCTGATCGCCTTGCTGGCCGGTCGGTTGCTGGGCTGGCCGTGGGCGCTGCTGGCGGCGGGCTACCTGGTGCTGGCACAGCACGAGAATGGCGCGCCGTTGTGGGGCATCGCCATCGTGCTGGTGCTGGCCCTGCTGCTGCGGGCGCTGCCCGAAGGACGCCTGCGTGCGACGGCGCGTATCGGCGCCATCGTCGTGTTTGCGCTCACCGTGCTGTCGACCCTGCCGTTTGCCGCCGGCCAACTGCAGTACGCGTTGCATCCGCAGCTTGAGGGGCAGGGGGTGGAGCACGCTCATCCACAGCAGGAGAAAGAACGCATCGTGGAAGAGAACTTCATTCCGCCACCGCCGCCGCCACCGCCGCCCGCGCCAGCGGCTCCAACCGCCTCTGCCATGGCGTCCCGGCCGATGGCCGACAAGATGACCATGGCCAGTCCTTCACCGCGGCTGGCATCACGGTCCGACGCCAATGTCCGTATCGCCGCTGCCGTCGTCGACAAGTCGGCCGATCGCATCGACCCGCGCAGCGTGATCCAGGCGGGCGCCGGCATGCCGCGCTGGGATCAGGGCAACAACTACCGGCTCGGCTGGTCCGGGCCGGTGACGGTGGAGCAGAGCAGCCGGCTGATGATTGCGCCGGCGTGGCTGGTGCGCGTGCTTCGCGTGGCGATGGTGCTGTTGCTGGCGGTGCTGCTGGGGCGGCTGGTGATGGTGTTGGGACTGCCGTGGCGTGGTCGCTGGCCGCACTGGCGCGGCCGCGGCGTGGCGGGTGCCGCGCTGCTGGCGCTGGCCCTGTTGCCGCACGGCGTGCAGGCGCAGGAGATGCCGAGCCAGCAATTGCTGGATCAGTTGCGCACGCGCCTTACCGAAGCGCCGAAGTGCGCACCGAACTGCGCCGAGCTGGCGCAGGCGCAGTTGCACGCCACCGGTGATGCGCTGGACGTCGAACTGGAGGCGCATATCGGCGCGGCGGTGGCGCTGCCGTTGCCGCAGGCCGATGACGCCTTGCAGCTGCTCGCGGTGGCGGTGGACGGCGTCGCGGATGCGCCGCTCACCCGCGACGCCGGGCAGGTGCTGGTGCGGCTGGATCGCGGCGTGCACCGCGTCAGCCTGCGCTACCGCATCGCCGACACGGACAGCGCCAGCCTGCGTTTCGCACCGCGGCCGCAGCGCGTCACGTTCAGTGGCGAAGGCTGGTCGCTGGACGGCGTCGACGGCGCGCGCGCGCTGGGCGACAGCATCGCGCTGCACCGCGTGCGCACTACCGACGACGGCAAGAGCCTGCCGCCCAGCCAGAGTTTTCCGCCGTATGTGCGGCTGACCCGCACGCTGGTGCTGGGCCTGGACTGGACCGTGCAGAACGTGGCGGGACGCATCGCGCCACAGCAAGGCGGTTTCAGCACCACGCTGCCGCTGCTCCCGGGCGAGCACCCGCAGGGCGATGACGTGCGGGTCAAGGATGGCCGGATCAGCATCACCTTCAACGCCAATAGCGATGTGGTCAGGTGGGCCAGCCGCCTCGACCAGACCGCCGCGCTGGCGCTGAAGGCTCCGGCGCTGGGCGAGCGGGCGGAGGTGTGGGCGATCCACGCGGCGCCGATGTGGCATGTCGACGCGAAAGGGGTGCCGACCAGCGCCAGCGACGATGGCCTGCTGTACCAGCCCCTGCCGGGTGAAACCCTGCAGCTCGCCTTCAACCAGCCGGTGGCTGTGAAGGGCGACAGCCTCGCCTTCGACAGTGTCGAGCTCACCAGTACGGCTGGCGAGCGTGCGACGGAAACGGTGTTGAACCTGCGGGCGCGCAGCACGCGCGGTGGCGAACATGCCATCGACCTGCCGGTGGGCTCCGAGCTGTTGGAAGCGCATCGCGATGAGCAGCCGATCAACCTCGCTGTGCGTGACGGCAAGCTCAGCCTGCCGCTGCTGCCCGGCGAGCACAGCTACCGTTTGCGGCTGCGCGAACCGCACGGCGTCGCCACCCGCGTGGGCACGCCGGTCGTCGCCCTGCGCGCGCCGGTGGCCAACGTCGACCTGACCCTGCAACTGCCGCAGGATCGCTGGGTGCTGTGGGCGTGGGGTCCGACGGCGGGGCCGGCGGTGCTGTACTGGTCGCAACTGATCGTGTTGCTGCTGGCCGCCTGGCTGCTGGCACGGTTCGCCCCCACGCCGCTGCGCTTTCATCACTGGCTGCTGCTCGGGCTGGGTTTCTCCGCGTTCGCCTGGAGCGCCTATGCGCTGGTGGTGCTGTGGCTGATCCTGCTGGGCTTGCGTGCGCGTGCGTCGACGGAGCGGTTCAACGTGACGACGTTCAACCTGCTGCAGGCCGGTCTTGCCGGGCTCACGGTGCTGTCGCTGATCGTGCTGATCGGGGCGGTGCCGACCGGTCTGCTGGGCCTGCCTGACATGCATGTGGCCGGGCAGGGTTCCAGCGCGTGGAACCTGCACTGGTTTGCCGACCAGAGTGCGAACGCGCTGCCCGGCGCCGGGGTGCTCAGCGTCTCGCTGTGGGTCTACAAGATTGCCATGCTGGCGTGGGCGCTGTGGCTGGCGAATGCGCTGATCGGCTGGCTGCGCTGGGGCTTCGAGGCCTGGACGCACGGCGGCTATTGGCGCAGGAACACGCCGAAAGCCGTCGCGGCACCGCCGCCGCTGCCGCCTGCCGCGGGGTCGTCGCCCGATGCCTGACGTGCGCCACCTGCTGGCCGATGCCGCGCAGCAACTCGGTGATCGCGCCGAGGCCGAGTTGCTGCTGCTGCACGCCGTGCAGCAGTCGCGCAGCTGGCTGTTCACGCATGCCGACGACGTACTCGATAGGGACGTCCAGACGGCTTATGCGGAACTGCTGGAGCGTCGCGCGCGCGGCGAGCCAGTGGCCTACATCACCGGCCTGCGTGGCTTCTGGTCGCTCGACCTGGAGGTGACGCCGGCCACGCTGATCCCGCGCCCGGAGACGGAGCTGCTGGTGGAGCTGGCGCTGGAACGCCTGCCGCGCGATTCGGCTTGCGCCGTGGCGGATCTGGGCACCGGCAGTGGCGCGGTGGCGTTGGCGTTGGCCAGCGAGTTGCCGCTTTGCCGCGTGACCGCCACCGATGCCAGCGCGGCGGCGCTTGAGGTCGCGCGGCGCAACGCGGCGAGGCTGGGGATCGACAACGTGGCCTTCGTGCAGGGCGACTGGATGGCGCCGCTGGGTGATGCGCGGTTCGAACTGATCGCTTCCAACCCGCCGTATATCGAATTGGACGACGCGCATCTGGCGCGTGGAGATCTGCGCTTCGAGCCGGCTACGGCGCTGGCCTCGGGGCGCGATGGACTGGACGACATTCGCCGCATCGTGGCCAGCGCGCGCGAACATTTGGCACCCGGCGGCTGGCTGTTGTTCGAGCACGGTTGGAATCAGGGCGAGGCGGCGAGGGCGTTGCTGCATCAGGCTGGCTATGACGACGTGTTCACTGCGCAGGATCTGGAGCAGCGCGACCGTGTTTCAGGCGCACGCAATCCGGCGTAGGAGCGCACCCTGTCCACAAGGGGCTTCCTTCGGTCGTGCGCGATGCTTTTGATGTTTGTAGGAGCGACTTCAGTCGCGACGCTTTTGGTAAGGCAAGAGCAAAAGCGAGGACAAAGGCAAAAGAGCTTTCGATCGCCTTCGGCGCTCGAGTTACTTTCTCTTTGCGTGGCCAAAGAGAAAGTAACCAAAGAGAAAGGCCACCCCACTTGGCGCTTGCCGGGCATCCATGCCCGGCAAGTCCGTGAGTCGGAGTCGGGCTTTTCGAGCGGGCTCCTGCCCGCGCGAAAAGGCGAGTCCATCCATGGACTCGCCCGCTACGCGGCCTGTCGACCCCGCCTCACCGCCGCACAGGGGCCCCGGGTAGAGCAGCGGGCCATCCTGGCCCGCACTCGGTGGGGAGCAGAAGCGAAAAAGCGAAAAGCAAAAGGCGAGAAGCGAGAAGCGAGAAGCGGAAAGCAAGACGGTTCTTGCGAATCCCCAATCCCGAATCCCGCTTACCCCGCGTGGGCCACGTACGTCGTCGTCAGCATGGGGAACCGTACGTGGATGGCCTCGCGGATCTGCGGCAGATCAAGGCCTGCCATGCTCAGTACTTCCTCGCGGCTGCCGTGTTCCAGATAGACGTCTGGAAGGCCGAGGTGGAGGATCGGCACGGTGATGCCGTTGGCCGCAAGGCACTCGGCCACGGCTGAGCCGGCGCCGCCGGCGACGGCGTTGTCTTCCAGTGTGACGAAGCCTTCGTGGGTCTTGGCCAGTTCCAGGATCATCGCCTCGTCCAGCGGCTTCACGAAGCGCATGTTGACCAGGGTGGCATCCAGTTCGGCGGCGATCACCGCCGCCGGCTCCAGCATCGCGCCGAAGCTGAGCAGGGCCAGGCCGTGGCCGCGGCGACGCCGTTGCGCCTTGCCGATGGGCAGGGTTTCCAGCTCGTGATGAATCGCCACGCCGGAGCCTACGCCGCGCGGATAACGCACGGCCGCGGGGCCGGGATGCTGGTACGCCGTGGTCAGCATCATGCGGCATTCGTTTTCGTCGGCCGGCGCCATGATGACCATGTGCGGCAGGCAGCGCAGGAAGGTGAGGTCGAAGCTGCCTGCGTGGGTGGCGCCGTCGGGGCCGACCACGCCGGCGCGGTCGATCGCGAAGGTCACGTCCAGGTTCTGCAGCGCCACGTCGTGGATCGCCTGGTCGTAGGCCCGTTGCAGGAAGGTGGAGTAGATCGCCACGACGGGTTTGGCGCCTTCGCAGGCCATGCCGGCGGCCAGCGTCACCGCGTGCTGCTCGGCGATCGCCACATCGAAATAGCGCTGCGGGTATTCCTTCGAGAAACGCACCAGGCCCGAGCCTTCGCGCATCGCGGGGGTGATCGCCAGCAGGCGCGAATCGGCGGCTGCCATGTCGCACAGCCAGTCGCCGAAGATGTCGGTGTAGGTGGGCCTGGTCGCCGCCTTCTTGGTCAGCCCGGCCTGCGGATCGAACGGCCCCACCGCGTGGTATTTGATCTGCGCCTCTTCGGCGGGTGCGTAGCCCTTGCCCTTGGTGGTGACCACGTGCAGCAGTTGCGGGCCGGGCAGTTGCTTGACCGTGCGCAGCGCCTGCAGCAACTGCGGCATGTTGTGGCCGTCGATCGGGCCGGTGTAGTGGAAACCCAGCTCCTCGAACAGCGTGCTGGGCACGAACATGCCCTTGGCGTGCTCCTCCCAGTTCTTGAACAGGCGCCCGAAGAACGACTGCTTCGGGATCGCCCGCTTGGCCCGCTCGCGCCACTCGTTGAGCCGCTGGCTGGCCATGGCGCGGGCCATCATCTTGGTCAGCGCACCCACGTTTTCGCTGATCGACATGCCGTTGTCGTTGAACACCACCAGCATGTCCGGCTCCACATCGCCGCCGTGGTTGAGCGCCTCGAACGCCATGCCGGCGGTCATCGCGCCGTCGCCGATCACGGCCACCACCTTGCGATGGTCACCCTGGCGCTGCGCCGCGATGGCCATGCCCAGCGCGGCCGAGATCGAGGTGGACGAATGGCCCACGCCGAAGCTGTCGTATTCGCTCTCGGCGCGGCGCGGGAACGGCGCCAGGCCATCCTTCTTCTTGATCGTGGTGATGCGGTCGCGGCGGCCGGTGAGGATCTTGTGCGGGTAGCACTGGTGGCCCACATCCCACACCAGCCGGTCATGCGGCGTGTCGAACACGCTGTGCAGGGCCACGGTCAGTTCCACCACGCCCAGGCCGGCGCCGAAGTGGCCACCCGAGCTGGCGACCGATTCGATCAGGTACTGGCGCAGTTCGTCCGCCACGACGGGCAGCTCGTCGTCGGCCACGCGGCGCAGATCCGCCGGGGTCTCGATCGCGGCGAGATGGGGGTAACGGGAAAGGTCGTTCATCGGCGTATTGTTGGGCTAGCGGCGAAGTGGGGCAAGCGTGGAGCCGTGAAATCCCCGGTGCGAAGGTGCTCCGCCTGCACGTTTGGCACACGATCGTCACGGCAAGCTGGCGCCGATCCAGGCACCGGTAATCGAACCATGAGCAAAGTTTCGCAATCTTTCCGTCGTTTTGCCGAGTCCACGGCGCGTTATTCAGGCAAACCGGGCGCTTTCCTGCTCGCCGCCGGCATGATCGTGGTGTGGGCGGCCACCGGGCCGCTGTTTGGCTTTGGCGACACCTGGCAACTGGTGATCAATACCGGCACCACCATCATCACGTTCATGATGGTGTTCCTGATCCAGAACAGCCAGAACCGCGACAGCGCGGCGCTGCAGATCAAGCTGGACGAGCTGATTCGCGCCACCGCCGCGCACAACGGCCTGCTGGACGTGGAAAACCTGGACGAGGACACGCTGGAACGCATCCGCGAGAACTACAGCAAGCTGGCCGCGCGGCGGAAGGAGGAAGCCACCCGATCGCGCGAAGGAAAAAAAGTGGAGGTGGAGCAGGAACAGACGGAAGCCTGCGAAGAGATGAAGGAGATCGATCGCGAGTTGCGCGAGCAGCGTCAGGCCGCCGAAGAGGAAAAGAAGGCCGCCGAAGCCGCCGCCGAAGAGAAACCAGCCAGCTAGCCAGCTGGCACCTCGGCTACCGGACCGTCATGCCGCGTTCGCTTCCACCATCAACCCGCGCCGGCTGCGCGGCAGGTGGCTGACCAGAAACTCCATCTGGTCGGCCAGGATGTTGCGGTTGGACAGGATCAGGTGCTCCACCCAGCTGGGCCGGTATGGCACCGCCAGCAGCGGCATGTTGGCCTGTTGCGGCGTGCGGTTGCTCTTTTTCAGGTTGCAGGCCACGCAGGCGCTGACCACGTTCTCCCATTCGTCCTTGCCCTGGCGCGACAGCGGCAGCACGTGGTCGCGGGTGAGTTCGGCACGGGTGAAGTGGTTGCCGCAGTACAGGCACAGGTGGCGGTCGCGGGCGAACAGGGCGGTGTTGGTCAACGCCGGCGCCGGGTCCACCGCGTGGTCGCGGCAGTGGCCGGTGCTGGCGACGATCGGATGCAGGTGCAGCAGGCTCTGCGCGCCGCGCAGGCGGTTGATGCCACCGTGGACGGTGAGGCAGGGGTCGCCCAGGGTCCAGGCCACGGCCTCGCGGACGTACAGGCAGACGGCGTCCTGCCAGCTGATCCAGTCCAGGATGCGGCCGGATACATCCAGCGACAGCACCCGGGTTGCCTGGAGATCAGGCTGATTCGTTACTTCCATCAGCATGTACGGATTCCTTCAGCGGTAGCGAAAGAGCGTTTGCGCGATGCAGTCGGCAGCCAGCATAGACCAAATGCCCCTTCCATCGCGTGCAAGCCACTGTCTCTACAAGGGCTTGCCCCGATTCCCGACGTGCATCGGCGCTGATATAGTTGCCCATCAACACAGACCCCGACGCCGGGTTTGGTAGGGGGCGCTTCGGTGGCGACCCCGGCACGGCGGGGTAGAGGTAAGTAACGTGGCTGAAATCCTTTTCTACGAGCGTCCAGTTCCGCTCAATCGCAACGAACACAAGAATCTGCGGCTGAAACCGCTTGAGAGCCTGAAATTCGCGCTCAACGCGCATTCGGTGCCCCTGACCGGTGCCGAATTCGCCGTGGCCGCGCGCGACCTGATGATCGTGTTCGGCGGCAAGACCATTGCCGAGGCCGGCCCGATGGCGGTGCTGGGCCTGCGCGAGAACGAAAACCTCTATGTGGACGCCGAGGGCAAGTGGGAGAGGGACACCTACATCCCCGCGTTCGTGCGCCGCTACCCGTTCGTGCTGGCCGAGAAGCCGGCCGGCACCGAGGGCGATGATTTCACCGTGTTCCTGGACGAGGCCTACAGCGGCTTCAACCCCAGCGAAGGCGAGCGCCTGTTCCAGGAAGACGGCACCAACAGCGAGATGCTGACCAAGGCGATCGGCTTCCTGGGCGAGTTCCAGGACCAGGTGTCGCGTACCAAGTGGTTCATGGAGCAGCTCGTCAAGCACGACCTGCTGGAGTCGCGCAGCCTGCGGCTGGAGAAGGGCGGCAAGACGATCAACCTCAACGGCCTGTTCATGGTCAACGAGGACAAGCTGCGCGCGCTGGACGCCACCGTCACGCAGGAGCTGCTGGTCAGCGGCGCGATGGGCTGGATCTACGCGCACCTGCTTTCGTTGATCAACATCGATCGCGTGGCCCAGCGCCTGAGCCAGCGCGAGCTGACCGAAGCGGCCAACAAGACCACCAACTGAGCGACCCGCGCTCCCACGACCCACGGGAAGGAACAGGCTTTCGCTCCCCTCGCTTGCGGGGGAAGCTGCCCGCAGGGCTGAAGGGGGCGCTCTTCGGCTGTCGTGAAACCAACAGCAGCGCAGCCTTGCCGCGCACCCCCATCCGCCTTCGGCACCTTCCCCCGCAAGCGGGGGAAGGAACGGCAGGCTTTCGCTTCCCCTGCTTGCGGGGGAAGCTGCCCGCAGGGCTGAAGGGGGCGCTCTTCGGTTGTTGTGAAAGCCAACAGCAGCGCAGCTTTGCCGCGCCCCCCCATCCGCCTTCGGCACCTTTCCCCGCAAGCGGGGGAAGGAACAGCGGGTTTTCGCTTCCCCCCGCGCAGCGAGGGAAGGAGCGGGCTTTTGCTTCCCCCGCTTGCGGGGGAATGATCGGCTGCGTTGTCGGGTAGCCGCTCAGCCCACGGGCTTGGCCAGCCGCAACAGGTCCGTGGCATAGCCCGCCGCCGCATACAGCGCCCGCGCGCGCTCGTTGCCGGGGAAAACGGCCAGCGTCAGCAGCCGGCAATCGTGTTCCGCCGCCCACGTTTCGGCATGCGCAAGCAAGGCCTTGCCCACGCCTGTGCCCTCATGCGTCGAGGCGACGGCCAGATCCGAAATGTGGCAGTTGCTGAAACCGGTGAAGAAATCCACTGTGCGTTGCAGGTGGATGAACCCGGCCCGCTCGCCGTCGGCGTCCTCGGCCACGAACAGGTAGCTGTTGGGTGGCTGGTCGTCCAGATGCCGCAGCAGGTCGCGGCGGATCCCGCCGATGCATGCCTCCCTGCGCCGCCACGGCGGCAGCGTGAAATTCACGAAGCGGGTGACCTGCGCAAGGATGAAATCACCGTCTTCCTCTTCGGCCAGGCGGATCAGCAGGCTGGTGTCGGTCATGGGTCCATCAGACAGGACTGAAGCTGTCGTTTCTACACCTTGCCGCCGCGGCGCGGTAGCCCGAACGGTGTGGGTTATCTTGAAAAGGCCGCTGCCGCGACGGATCGTGCGGTGAATCATCGAAACCCACCAAGCCAGGGAGCTCTTCATGTCGACCACCCGCCGCCTCCACATCAAGCCCGAAGCCGACACGGCGTTTTCGCAGGGCCTGGATGACATCCAGCGCGACCTGAAACTGCCGTCGGCGTTTCCACCGGAGGTGGAGGCGGCCGCGGTTGCCGCCGCGGCCCAGCCGCGCTGGCCGGCGCTGGATCGCAGCGAGATCGCCTTGGTCACCATCGACCCGGCAGGTGCGATGGATCTGGACCAGGCCATGTATGTGGAGCGCACCGAGGGCGGCTACCGCGTGTACTACGCGATTGCCGATGTCGCCGCCTTTGTCAGTGCGGGCGACCCCATCGATCTGGAAGCGCACCGGCGCGGCGAAACGCTGTATGGCGGCCAGACGAAGATTCCGTTGCACCCCAAGGTGCTGTCCGAGGATGCTGCGTCGCTGCTGCCGGATCAGCTGCGCCCCGCATTGCTGTGGACGATCGAGCTGGACCATACCGGCGAAGGCATCGCCGTCGACGTGCGGCGGGCCAAGGTGCGCAGTCGGGCGAAGCTCGACTACGACGGCGTGCAGAAGCTCATCGATGCGGGCACGACCGAGCCGATGTGGGCGGTGCTGCGCGAAATCGGCGAGCTGCGCCGCCGGCGCGAGGTTTCCCGTGGCGGCGTCAGCCTGCCGCTGCCGGAGCAGGAGGTGGGCGTGGTGGACGGTCGATGGGAGCTGGCCTTTCGCGCGCGCCTGCCGCTGGAGGACTGGAACGAGCAGATCTCGCTGCTGACCGGCATGGCTGCCGCGCATCTGATGGTGCAGGCCGGGGTCGGCATCCTGCGCACGCTGCCGCCGCTCGATCCGCGCTCGATCGAACGCCTGCGCGTGACGGCGCGAGCGCTGGCCATCGACTGGCCGGCCGCGCTCGATTACCCCGGCTTCATCCGTTCGCTGGATCCCTCCAACAGCTTGCACGTGGCGATGCTCACCGCCTGCACCAGCGTGTTGCGCGGAGCCGGCTACGCCGCCTTCAACGGCACACTGCCGGAGCAGTCGATGCATTCGGCGCTGGCCGCGCAATACACCCACGCCACCGCACCGCTGCGGCGGCTGGTGGATCGGTACACCGGCGAGATCTGCGTGGCCTTGTGCGCGGGGCAACCCGTGCCGGCATGGGTGCTGGCGGCGCTGCCAGGGTTGCCGACCACCATGCAGTCCTGCGGTCATCGCGCCGGCCAGTACGAAAGCGCGGTGCTCAACCTGGCCGAGGCGGTGGTGCTGGCGTCGCGGGTGGGTGAAGTTTTCCCGGGAGCCATCGTGGAGGTGGATCACGAGGACCCGCACAAGGGCACGGTCATCGTGCGCGAACCGGCGATCGAGGCTGGCGTTTCCGGTACCGGCGCGCTGCCACTCGGTGCCGACGTCAAGGTGAGCCTGGTGGAGGCCGATCCGGTCAGGCGGGTGGCGCGTTTCGCGCTGAACCGCTGAGCAAGACGCCGGGCTCGATCACGGCGTGCGTTCGCGGATGGCCCGCGAGAAGTCGTCCGTCGCCCGCGTGCTTCTCGCCCGCTCGGTGATCCGGCTGCGTTCGCGCAAGACATCCACCGGCACGCTGCGATCCACTGCGCCCACCTTGTGCAGGTACTCCGGCAGGTAGCCGGTGAGCAGCAGGCGGATGTCCCACGGCAGGCCCGGTGCGATCTGGCGGGCCATGTCGTAGACGATCGTGGTGCAGTTGGAGGTGAGCGTGTTGTAGAACGTCGGCGTCGTCGCCAGGTGGTTGGCGGCGCGCACGTAGGACAGGAACAGCGCACGCATCGCGGGCTTGTCCATGCGCAGCGGGTAGAGGTAATCGTCCTCGCCGCGCACGTTGGTGCGCACGCGGATGATGTCGTGTTCGTCGGCGGCCACCAGGGTGGTCTCGAACTGCTTGAAGAAACCACCGATCGGCGAGTACTGCTCGTGGCGCTCACGGCGGATTTCCACCGAGAACACCACGTGGCGACCGTCGTCGAAGCCGAACGAGATCATCGCGTGGGCGATCGCCTGGCTGCCCCAGTACGACAGCACGGCGTCGGCGCTGGCGAGGTGGTCCAGGTCGTAGCGGCGGGTTTCCCAATGTGCGTCGTAGTCGGTGTTGCTGCGCCAGGCGAAGTCGCGCACGTTGTGCAACACCACCTGGTTGCCCTCGATGCGGCCGGTGAGCGGGCGCGAGACATCGTCGGCCCAGTCGCGCAGATTGGATGGCGCCATGCTGCTCCACCAGAACAGCAGCAGCGCGTACAGCGCCAGGTAGATGCCCGCCGGAAGCCAGCTGCGACGGCTGATCGCGATGCCGGCCAGCACGATCACCACCAGCGACCAGGCCACGCTGCCCAGGGTCTTCACCACGGTGCCGCCCGGCAACTGGTACCACAGGGCCAGCGCGCCCCACGCGCCCGAGCACAGCGTGGCCAGGGCGAGCAGGCCGACCAGCAGCATCCGCGCGATCATCCTGATTCTCTGCTTCATCACGTCTCGGGCCAGCGATCCATGGCGCCAGCGTGCGACTTCGGCCACGGCAAGGCAATCCGTGCCCGCCTCGCGGCTACACTCGGCCGATGAGTGTAGCGATGCAGCTTTCCCTGCCGGTCCGGGGTCGCGTGATGGCGCGTTGCGCCCTCGTCGCGGTGCTGCTGTGCCTCAATGCCTGCGCGATGGTCGAGGTAAGCCGCGTCAAGCACAACGACTACGCCAACGAGCGGCGCGCCGACGTGATCGGTGCCGCCCGCCTCAGCGACGGCACGGTGCAGGCGCTGAATGTGGTGGCGTTGACCACCGACAGTTGCCAGCGCGAATTCATCGGTTGCACGGACACGGTGGCGCAGTCGCCTGGGCTCACTGACGAGCAGCGGCTTTCGGCCTTGTCCGAGCTGTGGATGGGCCGCGCCATCGACGGTGATCACGCGAACGACAAGACGCCGATGGACGCGGCGACGCTCGACGCATACCTGGAATCCGCGCGCTACGCCTACGCCTATCTGTTCCACACCGAGCGCCCGCTGGCCGCGCGCGCCTTCGACCTGCGCCAGGTGCAGGTGATCGGCTTCTACAACTACGCCGTGCAGCGCGCGGTGAGCCGCTTCTTCGAGGCACTGCCGCAGCTGGGTCGGCAATGGACGAAGACCGAGCTGGCCGGCTGGACGGTGTTGCGCGCCGATACCGACCTGCGCCTGGCCGACGACGCGCGGGTGCCGGCCGAACTCATCCCCGCGGCGGGCCTGCGTTTTCGTGGCCTGCGCAACGTCTACCGACGTGACGGTTTCGGCTCGGACTTCGTCGCCGTCGCACCGCCCCAGGCGCCCGGCCATGACGTGGCATGGCGCGATCCGGATTACGTATCGATGACCGGCGCGCTGATCTTCGACGGCGATACGCTGGCCCAGGTGTTGGCGACGCGGCAGGTGCAACTGGTGGTGCGCGACCCGTATCGCGACGACACCCTCACGATCGCCGGCCGCAGCGTTCCGCTGGGCGCCAACTTCACCGCCGCCTATGGCGTGTGGCTGGCGCGCTCGGGCTTCGCCAGCCAGTCGATCCGCTCGCTGCTGGGGCGCGAAGGCGGCATCCAGACCCCGCGCGTGCTGCTGATGCAGCCGTACGATCCGAACCGTCTGGTGGTGGTGATGTTGCACGGCTTGGCCAGCAGCCCGGAGGCGTGGATCAACGTCGCCAACGAAGTGATGGGCGACGAGGCGCTGCGCCGCAACTACCAGGTGTGGGAGGTCTACTACCCGACCAACGCGCCGGTTGCCGTCAATCTCGCCAACATCCGCAAGGCGCTGGACGCCACGCTGCACCACTACGACCCCACCGGCACGGCGCGCGCCTCGCGGGACATGACACTGATCGGGCACAGCATGGGCGGCGTCATCGCACGGCTGCTGGTGTCCTCCAGCGGCGACAAGCTGTGGGACCTGATTCCGCTGCGGCCGAACCTGCCGGCGGCAAAGCGCGCCCGCTTTCGCGCGCGGCTCAGCCGCTACCTGCAGTTCACCCCGATGCCGCAGGTGGATCGCGCCATCTTCCTCGCCTCGCCGCATCGCGGCACGCCGTATGCGCAGCATCGGCTGGCGCGCTGGATCGGCAACCTGATCCGCCTGCCGGTCGGCGTGCTGAAGGAAATGGCCAGCCTCACCGAACTGATCAAGACCGACGGCGACGAAGGCAACAACGCGCCGCTGCTGCGCATCCCCAACAGCATCGACAACCTCAGTGACACCGACCCCTTCATCATCGCCTCGGCCGGCTTGCCGATCTCGCCGCGCGTGCATTACCACACCATCGTGGGCGTCTACAAAAGCAAGGGACCGCTGCAGGACAGCAGCGACGGCGTGGTGCCGTACAAGAGCGCCCATCTCGACGGCGCCGATTCCGAACTGGCCATACCCTCCTGGCACAGCGTGCAGGAAACCCCGGCGGCGATCCTGGAGCTGCGCCGGATTCTCCGGTTGCAGCTGGAGGCGGTGAAGCACACGCCGTAGCGGGCGTCGGGGGTCCGCCCCGGTCGAAAAAAAGCCCGGGATCGCCCCGGGCTTTTGTCATGGCGAATGCCAGCGATGGATCAGTCGATCGCGGGCAGCGTGTCCACGCCGGCTTCGATCGCCGCCTTGTGCATCAGCGTGCGCGGCAGGATGCGGGCGAAGTAGAACGCGGCGGTGTCGCGCTTGGCCTGCTTGAACGCGGCGGATTGATTGCCGGCCTCGGCGGCCGCCACGCTGCGCGCCCACAGGTAGGCGAGGGTGACGTAGCCGGAGTAGTACAGGTAGTCGGTCGCCGCGGCGCCGAGTTCCTCCGGGTTGGCCGCCACGCGCTGGGCCAGGCTCACGGTGAGGTCGCTCCATTCCTTGGTGACAACGGCCAGCGGGCCGATCAGATGGCGCAGCGCCGCGTTGGTGCTTTGCTGCTGGCAGAACGCGCTGATCTCCTGCAGGAAATGCTTTGCGCCGACGCCCTGCAGTTGCAGGATCTTGCGGCCCAGCAGGTCGGCGGCCTGGATGCCCGTGGTGCCTTCGTACAAGGTGATGATGCGGGCATCGCGCACGAACTGCTCCATGCCGTTCTCGGCGATGTAGCCGTGGCCGCCGTAGATCTGCAGCGCCTCCTTGGTGCACTCCTGCGCCAGCTCGGTGGTCATGCCCTTGGCGATCGGGATCAGGAACGCCACCAGCTCGCCGGCCTTCTGGCGCACTGCTTCGTCGGTGGAACGATGCTCGATGTCGGTCTGCAACGCGGTGTACAGCACCAGCGCGCGCGAGCCTTCGACGAAGGCGCGCTGGGTCAGCAGCATGCGCCGCACGTCCGGCTGCACCAGCAGGTTGTCGGCCGGCTTGTCGGGGAATTTCGGGCCCGACAGCGAGCGCGACTGCAAGCGTTCGCGGGCGTAGTTGAGACTGTTCTGCAGCGCACGTTCGGCCAATGCCAGGCCCTGCACGCCGACCGAAAGGCGCGCCGCATTCATCATGGTGAACATCGCGGGCAGGCCCTTGTGCGGCTTGCCGATCAGGTAGCCCTCGGCGCCGTCGAAGTTCATCACGCAGGTGGAGCAGGCGTGGATGCCCATCTTGTGCTCGATCGCGCCGGCGGCCACGGTGTTGCGTTCGCCCGGCGTGCCGTCGGCGTTGAGCTTGAACTTCGGCACGATGAACATCGAGATGCCGCGGCTGCCTTCCGGCGCGTCGGGCAGGCGCGCCAGCACCAGGTGCACGATGTTCTCGCTGAGGTCGTGCTCGCCCGCGCTGATGAAGATCTTGGTGCCGCTGATCTTGTAGACGGCGTGGCCGTCGGCGTCCGCCGCAGCGGGTTCCGCGCGGGTTTTCAGCAGGCCCAGGTCGGAGCCGGCCTGCGGTTCGGTAAGGCACATGGTGCCGGTCCAGCGGCCGGCCACGATCGGCTTCATGAAGCGCTCGCGCTGCCATTCCTCGCCGTGCATGGCCATTGCGTGGGTGGCGCCCTCGGACAGCAGCGGGTACAAGCTCCAGGCCAGGTTGCCGGACTGGAATATTTCGGTGGTGGCGGTGCCGAGCACGCCGGGCAGCGCCTGGCCGCCGTAGATCTCGGGGTTGGTCAGGCCGGTCCAGCCACCTTCGGCGAAGGCCTTGAACGCTTCCTTGAAGCCTTTCGGCGTGGTCACCGTCTGGGTGGCCTTGTCGAAGTGGCAGCCCTCGGCGTCGGCCGGGCCGTTGGTCGGCGCCAGCAGCTGTTCGCTGAGGCGGCCGGCTTCCTCCAGTACCGCATCCAGCAGGTCGCGGCTGTGGGCGTCGCCGCCGGGCAGCGACAGCAGGGTCTGTTCCGCGCCAAGCACATCGAAAAGCGTGAAGCGCAGGTCATCGAGGGGGGCTTTGTAAGCAGTCATGTCGGTTCCTTGGGAAGAGGGTGCTAGCGGAAGGTGCCGGGCATGCCGGGGACGGGGGACAGCCAGTCCTTGCCGCTGAAATCGAAGTCGCGTGGCGCGTCTTCCTGCTCGGGTTGGGCGCGGGCGCTGCCGCCGATGCGATAGGGCAGCGACCCGCGGCTGCCCTTGGCGGCGACGGCCTGCAGCGTCTGGGTCATCGCCGCCGTGGGCAGGACGTCAAGCTGGATCACGTCGCCGGCGAACGCCGGAATGTCCCGCTTGAAGCTGGCATGCAGCCGGATCGGCATCAGCTCGGCCACCTGCATGCTGCCTTCCAGCACGCTGAAATCCATGCTGGAGTAACTGTTGTTCTGGATGCGCACCGTCAGCTGCCACTGCCCGCCGGGAAGCACCGTCAACTGCTGCACGGTGACCGTCGGCGGAAACACGCTTTTCTTCGGCGGCCCGCAGGCGACCAGCGCCAGGCACAACAGGGCGGGGACGATCCAGCGCAATACGGACATTGCAGATTCTCCAAACGATCGTTTGAACTCTGATTCTAACCATGTTTGGCCGTGCGCACGCCAGTGCGATGTTTATTGGCCAAGCGCAAACAGGCATCATGTTTCTTTTCCTCCGCAGGTTCCATTCCATGCCACGACGTTTCGTCGCCCGCCGTTCTCCCATCCACGGCAATGGCGTTTTCGCTGTCGACACGATTGCCCGGGGCGAGGAAGTCGTCGAGTACAAGGGCAAGTTGCTGACACACGCCGAGGCGGACGAGCTGTATGGCGACGGTGGCGAAACCGGGCACACGTTCCTGTTCACGTTGAACGACGAGTACATCATCGACGCCAACCAGGGCGGCAACAGCGCGCGCTGGATCAACCACAGCTGCGCGCCCAATTGCCGCGCGCTGGTGGAGGAAAATGCCGATGGCGATCGTCGTCGCGACAAGGTGGTGATCGAGGCGCTGCGCAAGATCAAGCCGGGTGAGGAGCTCACCTATGACTACGGCATCGTGCTGGATGCGCCGTATACACCGCGGTTGAAGAAGCTGTGGCAGTGCCTGTGCGGTTCGCCCAAGTGCACCGGGACCTTGCTGAAGCCCAAGCGTCCTCGCGCGGCGTAAAAGACCTTGTAGGAGTGACTTCAGTCGCGATGCTCTTTGCCCGAACTTTTGAGCGAAGCATCGCGACTGAAGTCGCTCCTACAGAAAGACAGTCGGCCACGGACAGCCTCTCGCCTCAATCCTCTTCGACACGCGGCTTCCAGCTCTCCCCGAGCTGCTTCTGCACGGCCGGCGGCACCGCCTCGTAGTGGCTCAAATCAAGGCTGTAGCGGCCGCGGCCGCCGGTCATCGATTTCAGTTCGGTGGGGTAGTCGGTCAGTTCGGCCAGCGGCGCCTGTGCCTTGATCACGCGCTCGCCGCCGCGTTGCGTATCGGTACCCAGGATGCGCGCGCGCTTGGCGGCCAGCGCGCCGGTGACGTCGCCTACGTGGTGCTCGGGCACGGCCACTTCCACGTTCACGATCGGCTCCAGCACGATCGGCTTGGCCTTGCCCACGGCATCGATGAACGCCTTGCGCCCGGCGCTGATGAAGGCCACTTCCTTCGAGTCCACGGCGTGGTGTTTGCCGTCGTAAACGGTCACGCGCAGATCCTGCAACGGGAAACCCGCGATGGCGCCGTGCTCCATCGCCTGGCGCACGCCTTTCTCGATCGCCGGCAGGAACTGGCCGGGGATCACGCCGCCTTTCACTTCGTCGACGAACTCGAAACCGGCGCCGCGCGCCAACGGCTCGACCCGCAGGAACACTTCGCCGAACTGGCCGGCGCCGCCGGTCTGCTTCTTGTGCCGGTGATGGCCATCCGCGCTGGCGGCGATGGTTTCGCGGTAGGCGATGCGCGGCGGGTGCGTGTCCACCTCCACGTCGTAGCGCTCGCGCATGCGTTCCAACATCACTTTCAGGTGCAATTCGGAAAGCCCGCGCACCACCGTTTCATTGAGTTCCTTGTGATGCTCCACCCGGAAACAGGGGTCTTCCTCGGCCAGCCGTGCCAGCGCGTTGGACAGCTTCTGCTCGTGGCCCTTGTGCCGCGTCCGCACCGCCAGGCTGAACATCGGTGACGGGAATGCCAGCGGTGCGAGACTGATGGCATCCTCGTCGTGGGAATCGTGCAGCACCGCGTCGAAGTGGATGTCCTCCACCTTGGAGACCGCCGCGATGTCGCCCGGAATGGCGGCCTCGATCTCCACATGCGTCTTGCCCTGCAGCCGCAGCAGGTGACCGACCTTGAACGGCTTGCGGTTGTCGTCGATCAGCAACTGGCTGTCGCGGCGCACCGTACCCTGCCACACGCGGAACACACCCAGCTTGCCCACGAACGGGTCGTTGACGATCTTGAACACGTCGGCGACCACGTGGCCGGTCGGGTCGGGGCCGACAGGCAACGGCGTGCCGTCGGCGCGCACGAACGGCGGCGGGTTGCCCTCGGCCGGATTCGGCAGCAGCCGCTCGGCCAGTTCCAGGAATTCGCGTACACCCGCGCCGGTGCGGGCACTGACGAAGCAGATCGGCACCAGATGCCCCTCGCGCAGGCATTGCTCGAACGCGTCGTGCAACTGTTGCGGTGTGAGCGCGGCCTCGCCGGCATCAAGATAGACGTCCATCGTGGTTTCGCTGATCTCCACGACCTGGTCGATGATGCGCTGGTGCGCCTCGGCCAGCGACGAGAAATCCGTGACGCCGTCCTTGTGGAAAAAGCAGTCAAGCACGCGGCTGCCGTGCCCGGCGGGCAGGTTCACCGGCAGGCATTCGGTGCCGAATTCCTGGCGCAACGCATCTACCAGAGCGGCCAGGTCGGCGCCGTCGAAATCGATCTTGTTGATCACCAGCATGCGCGCCAGGCCGCGCTGGCGCGCGTGCAACATCATGCGGCGGGTGCCGTGCTCGATGCCGTTGACGGCGTTGACCACGATCGCCGCGGTTTCCACCGCCGCCAAGGCGGACAGGGTGCCGCCGCGGAAATCGTCGTAGCCGGCGGTGTCGATCAGGTTGAGGTGGCAATCGCCGTGATCGACGCTGGCCACGCAGTTGTCGATGGAATGGCCACGGGCTTTTTCCTGCGCGTCACTGTCCGAGATGGTATTGCCGCGCTCGATGCTGCCGGGCGACTGGATCGCGCCGCCGGCCAGCAACAAGGCCTCCAGCAGCGTGCTTTTGCCCGCTGCCGCGTGCCCGGTCAAGGCGATGTTGCGGATGTGTTCCGTGGAATGCGACACGATGCGACCCTCCCAGAAAGGGCGTGGCCTCATGGCATAACGGCGCCGCATGAGGCCGCGCTGGCGGCTGACGATGGCGGGCCGTCATGGTCGCGCATCGCCCGCACGCAGCGAGGACGGTCATGGCGGAAGCGGCAGATGCCGCCCGCCTAGACTTGAGCGAAGCGCGGGTCGGGTCAAGCTGCAGTGCAGGGATGGGCGTGCGGCAAGGCTGCGGAGCGGTCGCGATGCGCGGAAAAACACGCAGTGCCACCGCATCGGTGTGCCCGACATTCCACGCGGCGGGTTCCTAGCGGAACCTTAACCGGCGACGTGATTGCATTCATCTCCCGATCAGGCCCGCACCATGCAGGGCGGCATATCGTCATCGCCTTTGACCATTTCGCGGGGCCGGAAAGGCCCCGATACGCTGAGCCCTCCCCATCCCCGTGGAATCGCCATGAAACGACCATCACTGTTTTTGCTGGCCGCTGTCCTCCTGAGCGGAATGACCCTGGCGGGAACTGTCGCCGCCGCGACCCTGCTCAACGTTTCCTATGACCCCACCCGCGAGTTGTACCGCGATGTGGACGCCGCTTTCCTGGCGCAATGGAACGCCAGCCACCCGGGCGACAAGGCGGCGATCCGGATGTCCCATGGCGGCTCCGGCAAGCAGGCGCGCTCGGTGGTGGACGGCCTGCCCGCCGACGTGGTGACGCTGGCGCTGGCTTACGACATCGACGCGCTGGCCGATCGCGGCCTGCTGGCCACGGACTGGCAGAAACGGCTGCCCGACAACTCCACGCCGTACACCTCGACCATCGTGTTCCTGGTGCGCAAGGGCAACCCCAAGGGCATCCGCGACTGGGGCGATCTGATCAAGCCGGGCGTGCAGGTGATCACGCCCAACCCGAAAACCTCTGGCGGCGCACGCTGGAATTTCCTGGCGGCGTGGGGTTATGCGCGCAAGCTGCCCGGTGGCACCGATGACAGCGCAAAAGCTTTCGTGAAGGAGCTGTTCAAGCACGTGCCCGTACTCGATACCGGTGCCCGCGCCGCTACCAATACCTTCGTGCAGCGCGGCGTAGGCGACGTGTTGCTGGCATGGGAAAACGAGGCGTTTCTGGCGCAGAAGGAGCTGGGCAAGGGAGCCTTCGAGATCGTCGTGCCCTCGATCAGCATTCTGGCCGAACCGCCGGTGGCGGTGGTCGACAGGAACGCGAAGAAGCATGGCACCCAGGCGGTGGCCGAGGCTTACCTGAAGTTTCTCTACACGCCCGCGGCGCAGGAAATCATCGCCAGGAATTTCTACCGGCCGCGGCTGGCCTCGGTGGAGGCCAAGTACGACACGCAGTTTCCGAAGCTGAAATTGTTCACCATCGATGACACCTTCGGCGGCTGGCGCGCGGCGCAAAAGCGCTTCTTTGCCGATGGCGGCGTGTTCGACCAGATCGGCCCGGGCAGCTGACGCATGGCTCGCCAACGACGACGGGTGCTGCCCGGCTTCGGCATCAGCCTGGGCTACGCGCTGACGTATCTTGGGCTGATCGTGCTGTTGCCGCTGGCGGCGCTGGTATGGAAGGCGTCGGCGCTGGATGTGGACGGCTGGCTGCAACTGCTTTCCGCGCCGCGCACGCTGGCTGCGTTGAAGCTGAGTTTCGGGGGGGCGCTGATCGCGGCGCTGTTCAACGCAGTGGCCGGTTTGCTGGTGGCATGGGTGCTGGTGCGCTACCGCTTCCCCGGGCGGCGGCTGATCGACGCACTGGTGGATCTGCCGTTCGCCTTGCCCACCGCCGTGGCCGGCATCGCGTTGACGGCGATCTACGCGCCCAACGGCTGGCTCGGGCAATACCTGCTGCCGCTTGGCATCAAGATCGCGTACGCGCCGGCCGGTGTGCTGGTAGCGATGATTTTCGTGGGCTTTCCCTACGTGGTGCGCACGCTGCAGCCGGTGCTTGAAACACTGGATCGCGATGTCGAAGAAGCCGCCGAAAGCCTGGGCGCCACCCGCCTGCAGACCTTCGTGCGGGTGATCGTGCCGGCCTTGTTGCCGACCCTGCTCACCGGCTTTGCACTGGCGCTGGCGCGGGCGGTGGGCGAGTACGGTTCGGTGATTTTCATCGCCGGCAACATCCCGCTGCGCTCGGAAATCGCACCGCTGCTGATCGTGCAGAAGCTGGAGCAATTCGACTACGCCGGCGCCGCCGCGCTGGGCACTGTGATGCTCGGCTTCTCGCTGTTGCTGCTGGTGGCCATCGCGCTGCTGCAACGCTGGAGCGGGCGTTGGGCGGAGCGCGGCGCATGAATGGCCGGCATGCAAGCCGCCCGTTGAGCTGGCGCCACCGCCTGCTGCGTGGCACGTTGATCGCGCTGGTGATGGCGTTCATGGCTGTGCTGGTGCTGCTGCCGCTGGCGGCAGTGTTCATCGAGGCGCTGGGCAAGGGCGTGGCCGCGTTCATGGACGTGCTGGCGCAGCCCGAGACGGTGTCGGCGATCAAGCTGACCTTGCTGGTGGCGATCATCGCGGTGCCGCTGAACCTGGTGTTCGGCGTGGCGGCGGCATGGGCGATGACGCGCTTCGAGTTTCGCGGCAAGGCGCTGCTGGGCGCGTTCATCGACCTGCCATTTTCGGTATCGCCGGTGGTGGCCGGCCTGGTCTATGTACTGCTGTTTGGCGCGCAGGGATGGTTTGGACCGTGGCTGTCCGATCACGGCGTCACGATCATTTTCGCAGTGCCCGGGCTGGTGCTGGCGACCGTGTTCATCACCTTGCCGTTCGTGGCGCGCGAGCTGATTTCGCTGATGCAGGCGCAGGGCAGCGAGGAAGAAGAAGCCGCGCGCACGCTGGGCGCCAGCGGCTGGCAGATGTTTTTCCGCGTCACGCTGCCCAACATCCGCTGGGCGCTGCTGTACGGCGTGCTGCTGTGCAATGCGCGGGCGATGGGCGAGTTCGGCGCGGTGTCGGTGGTGTCTGGTCACATCCGCGGCCTGACCACCACGATGCCGCTGGAAGTGGAGATGCGCTACAACGAGTACGACTACATGGGCGCCTTTGCCGTGGCCTCGCTGCTGGGCCTGCTGGCGCTGCTGACGCTGGTGGTGAAGGCGCTACTGGAATGGCGCTACGGCGACGAACTTGCCGCGCGTGCTACGCGTGGCCATTGAGAAACAACGCATGACCCTCGAACTGTCCCATCTCCATCGCCGCTACGCCGGCTTTGCCGCACTGGACGACGTCAGCCTGCGCATCGAACCAGGTGAGTTCCTGGCGCTGCTGGGTCCATCCGGCTCGGGCAAGACCACCTTGCTGCGCATCCTGGCAGGGCTGGATTATCCCGACAGCGGCAGCGTGCGTCAGAACGACCGCGATCTGTTGGCGGTCGACGCGCGGCAGCGCAAGGTGGGCTTGGTGTTCCAGCATTACGCCCTGTTCCGCCACCTTACGGTGAGCGAGAACGTGGCGTTCGGCCTGCGCATCCGCCCGCGCAAGTCGCGTCCCAGCCGCGCGGAGATCAACGAGCGCGTGGAGCGACTGCTGAAGCGCGTGCAACTGGACGACCTGGGCAAGCGCTACACCAGCCAGCTTTCCGGCGGCCAGCGCCAGCGCGTGGCATTGGCGCGCGCACTGGCCGTCGAGCCGGACCTGCTGTTGCTGGACGAACCATTCGGTGCGCTCGACGCACAAGTGCGCGTGGCACTGCGCCGCTGGCTGCGCAATCTGCACGAGGAGCTGGGCCTGACCAGCGTGTTCGTCACCCACGACCAGGAGGAGGCGCTGGAGCTGGCCGATCGCGTGGCGGTGATGAATCGCGGCCGCATCGAACAAATCGGCACGCCGGAGGCGATCTACCAGCAGCCGGCCACGCCGTTCGTGTGCGAGTTCATCGGCAAGAACAACAGGATTCCGCTGCAGCGCGCGAACGGCGTGTTGACCGGCGGGCAACGGCAACTCGGTGCCGATCCCTGGCCGGGCAACGCCGTCGGCAGCGCCATCGGCTACGTGCGCCCGGAACATCTGCTGGTGTCGTCGGCGCCAGCAGCGGATGGCTGGGCCGCGCAACTGCGGCACATCTACCTGGCCGGCGGCGTGGCGCACCTCGAGCTGGATGTGCCCGCGCTGGGGCAGGTGCTGGAGGCGGACATGTCCAGTGACGAGGTGGCCCAACGCGGCCTGCAGCCGGGGCAATCGCTGGTCGTGCAACCACGACTGATCACCGCGTTTCCGCTCGACGCAGAAGGTGAAGCCAATGTGGCCGCGCGCCACGTGCTGCAGCCGCAAGCTGCTCCGTAGACAGAGCAACCCCTCGCCGTTAGAGCGGGCCTGTGCGGGATGCTCTTGCCGTTTTTGTAGGAGCGACTTCAGTCGCGATGCTTTTTGGTTTCGTGTAGCCATAGAGCGAAAAGCTTTAGATCGCCTACGGCGTTCGAGTCACTTTCTCTTTGCGTGCTCAAAGAGAAAGTAACCAAAGAGAAAGAGCACCCCGCTTGCGTACCTTGCGGGCATCCTGCCCGCAAGGTACGCGGTCGGGCTACGGGGTTTGTCGACAGCACATCCTGTGCTGACGCCAAACTGGTTCGCATCCATGCGAACCACCCTGCGGGCTGATCCTTCGCCCGCCCGCCGCTTCAGAGGGGCCCCGGGTAAAGCAGCGCGCCATCGTGGCGCGCACTCGGTGCGCAGCGACGTTGCCGCTGCGAGAACGCCGCAGCGTGAAGCCTCTGCTTTTTTCCTCACCTTCCGATCGCCCTGAGCGTAGCCGCGCAGCGGCGGAGTCGAAGGGTGAAGTCGAGCGGCCCTTCGACTTCGGCCTGCGGCCTACGCTCAGGGAGAACGGTTGAGGTGAGCAGCTTCTGCTTCTGCTTCTGCTTCTGTTTCTGCTTTCGCCTTTGCTTTCGCCTTTGCTTTTGCCTTTGCTTTGGCTTCATCCCGAGTACGGGCCAGGATGGACCGTCGCTCTACCCGGGGCCCCTGTGCGGCGGTGAGGCGGGGGCGACAAGGCCCCGAAGGGGGCATCGGCAGGATGCCGATGCTTTTTCGCCAGCACATGGATGTGCTGTCGAAAAGCATCGCGACTGAAGTCGCTCCCACGAACATCAAGAACATCGCACACAGGGGCGCTCCCACAGAATGCGCGCGAGGAGAAACTGACCCGGCTGCCGTTGGTGCTTTTGCTCTAAACCACGCGGGGAACCAGAAGCGTCGCGGCTGAAGTCGCTCCTACAGCGGGCCCAGTAGCGGCTTTCCTCAAAACGCCAGCTGCGCACGCAGCGCGAAGATCTCCGGGTCCACGCTTGCTCCGCGTCGGTCGCTCCAGGCGCGGATGTAGTTGGCTTGCAGTTTGAAGCCGCGGGGCAGGTACCAGTTCAGGCCCAGCGTCCAGTCGTGCTGCTCGCCGCCGCGCACGACGCCATCGTCCAGGTCCACCGCGGAATAGCGCAGAGCAAACTCCAGTGCGCCCCAGTCGCGGGCGGGCGTCGGGGCGCCGAAGGCGTTGTTGCGATAGCGCCGGGATTCGCCGGTCAGCAGCCAGCTGCCCGATACGTAGTAGCCGTCGCTGCGGTAGTTGCTGCCGATGTTGCGGTGGGCGTCGAGCGTGAGGTATTCGGCTTGCGCCAGCCACGGGCCGTGCAGCCACGCCGCTTCCAGTCCCGCGCGATCGATGCGGTCGACGCCGGTGAGGGTGCCGGTGTCGACCAGGCGGATCGTGGTGAGGTTTACCTCCGGGCGGGCGCGCACACGCGCCGTGCGATCGTCGCGCGCCTCGCGCGAGGCGGACAGCCCCAGGTGAATGACGTCGTTGCCTTCATTGACGGGATTGAACACGGCGCGGGCCGCTGCCGTATTTCCGCTGGCCGCGTCGTTCAGATCGTGGCGACCGAAATACGCCAGCTGGAACGCCCAGCGCGACAGCCCGGTGTACTTCCATTCCAGGCCCAGCCGCCGGCCCTCGTATATCGCCTGGCCGGCGAGGCTGGTTTCCAGGAAAGTGGTGGCGCTGGCCGAGGTGGCGCCATCTTCCATGCCTACCGGCGTCTTGAACTCACCCAGCCGGAAATTGCCGATGCCGGTGGTGGCGCCCAGGAACACGTCCTGCCACGCGTTGGACTGGAAGTCGTAGCCCACGTCCGCGTTGAAAACGCCCTTTTTTGCGCCGTACAGAGTGACGACCTGGCGTCGCCAGGTGGTGGCGTCGTCGAAGTGGTCGGTGCTGAACTGGTTGGCGTCGTACTGGAAATTGCCCTTCACGCCGAGCTCGATGCCGTCGTCGAAATGCGCTCGTGTCGGCCACTCGTCGGTAGCGGCGAAAGCATAGGGGGCAAGGCCGAGAAGGCTCAGGGCAAGCAGGGTTCTGGTGTGCATGGGGATTCTCGTTGGGGAGCGCCAGCGCTTCATGCGCAGTGGGCACAACGGTATCCAAACGGTTCGCTGACGGAAGTTATCTTCCGTCATGTGGTTATGACGAGGGCGTCAATCGATGTCCCGCGCATCGTGGTGCGGGAACCCGCGCGTGCTGGCGGTGGTCGGGGAAGGGTCGGGTTCAAGCAGGGTTTGCCATGCTGCCGACATCCCTTCGTGGCCGGGACATTGTTATCGCTTCCATGCAGCGGAAAAAAGGTGGCGACTGGAACGATCTGGACGCCGGAACGCTGGCGCTTTTGCGGCGGCGGCGCTGGCGGGTTTCACCGCGCGTGCTGCCATGGAATCGCTGGTTGCTGTGCCTGGTGGCGCTGCTGCACGTGGTGATGGCGCTGATGGCATGGCAGGCACTGCGGCCGGGGCGTCGCGTGATCATGGCCGAGTCGCAACAGGTCCTGCAGGTGCGTTTCATCACGCGCGCGCCGGTGGAAACGGCCGCGCCGCCACCGCCGGTCGTGCCACCCTTGCCGCCGCGGGAGCCACCGGCACGCACAACACCTGCGACCAGGCGCGCGATGACGATTCAGCTGCCGGCCACGCCGCCGGCGCGCAAACCGGTGACCTTGTACGGCCGCGACGGCCAGCCGCTGCTACCCGCCGCGTCGGCCAGCAGTGCAACGCCCGGTTACGTGTCGCACGCGTTGCAGGGTGATCGCCGGATCATGCAGAACAGCGATCCGATCAAGTACAAGGGCACCTCGCTGGACAAGTATTTTCCGCCGCCGGACGAAACCCTGGGCGGTGCCGCGTTGCGGCATGTGGTGGATGCCGTGGTCAAGGACACGGATGTGGACCTGCCGGGCGGCATCCACCTGAAGTGCAAGACGGTCGTGGGCGTGCCCATTCCCGACTGCATCAATCCGCCGCCACCGCCCTCGGCCAAGGATGGCGACGCACGCCTCAGCATGGCGCCATCCAAACCGTTGGCACCCGATCCCAAGGCAGCGAAACCGCCCAGCGTGGAGGCCTGCATCGCAATCTACCGGGCCAACAAACCGTTGCCCTGGGGTTGCCCCACCGACACGCCGAACCGCGCGGTGGATGCCGAGTTGCGTGATCGCGCCGCAGGTGCCGCCAGGGCCCATTGATCGCCGCACCGGCGCGGCGCGCCCGGCTACACTTGCGCCCATGCCCTTGCCGCCTTCGGACCAACCTGCCGGCCCCCCAGCTGATCGTCCGGCACGTGTGCTGATGGATTCGCCGCTGGCGGCCCGCCGCGCCGTTGCCTACCGCCAGCGCACCCGCGTCGAGCCGCGCGAAACGGGTCGCCGCATCGTTGGCATCGTCGGCACGATGCTGGTGCACGTGGTGTTTCTGCTGGTGTTCGTGCTGGGCCCGGCTTACCAGGTGAAACTGCCGCCGGAATCGCAGGAAAAGGCACTGCGGGTGCGGCTGATCGATGCGCCCGAGCCGCCACCGCCGCCGCCCGTGCGCGGCACGCCGCCCAAGGAGATCGGCCCCCGCCACCAGGCCCGCGTGCGACCGACTGCCACGCGTCCGCCCGTGCGCCACACCAGCGCCAGCACGGCGGTGCCGTCGTTGGCGCGCGTCAGTGAAGCGAAGGTCGTGCCCGAGCCTGCGGTGGTCAGCCCGCCCGCGCCGGTTCGCGCGCCGACACCGGACAAATCGGCCGCACCCCTGCCACCGATCAGCCTGCCCACACCCGCACCCGCGCCCGAGTTGCAACCGATACCGCTGGCCGCCGAGCCACCCAGCGTGACGCCGCCGGTGGTGTCGATGCAGCCGCCGGTGCCACCAAAATTCCAGCCCGAGGCAGTGCGCCCGCCGCAGCTCGAAGGCACCGAGCCGATGCCGCCGCCGGCCTCGCTGGCGCTGCCGCCGTTGCCAGCGCAAGCGCCGCCTCCGGTCAGCGCGCCCAGCATCGCGCTGGACGTGAAGGTGCCACGCAGCACCGAGCCGCCCAGCGTGCAGCCGATCCGCGCTACCGTGGCGGCCGCGCCGCCGGTGCCCGACATGCAGGCCGTGCCCTTGCCCGCGCAACCGTCGCCGCAGGTCAACCTGCAGGCGACCTTCACCGTGCCCACGCCGGTGGTGCAGCGCGAAGCGCCGCGGATCGAGGCACCCGCCGTCGAGGTGGCCGAGGCGCAACTGGACGCGGTGCCGCAGACGGCATTGGCGCGTCCGGCCGTGGCGCCGCCGGAAGCGTCGGCGGTGAAGGTGCAGGACACGCGCAAGGCCATGGCGGCGATTGAGCGCCCCGTACTGGCGCGCCCGCAACTCAGCGAGCAACCCGCGCCGGAGCCGGCTGCCGAGGCCAAGCCCGCTGCCGTCGCTGATGCCGAGGCGGCGGCCGCGACGAAGGACAACAGCGCCGCTGACACCAGCGCCCCCGACACCAGCGAGCCCACGGCCAGCGCGGAAAACAGCACCGCCGCGACCAGCAAGGCCGATGCCGGTCGCGACGTCAGCACCGCGCCCGACGCCATCGCGCAAGGCAGCGACACCGCCACGCCGGGCGAGCCCGCGGGCGTCGCCAAGGCGGCCGCCAGTGGCACCGGCCAGCCCGCTCCCACGCAGGCGCAGGGCAGCACGAAAGCGGCCACCGGCAAGAGCCGCGGCGTCGGCGAGCAGGGCGCCGAGCAGGCCGGTGCGGCGCAGGGCGAGAAGCAGGGTGAGCTGGGCGACTACGTGCAGCTGAAACCCCGCGGCGACACCGACGTGATGAGCCACCGTTCTTCCGGCATCACCTACAAGGCGACATCATTCGACAAATACTGGGCGCCGAAGAACGAAAGCTCGATCGACACCGCCCTGCGTCGCGCGGTGGAAAAAACCACCATCAAGCACACCTTCAACCTTCCGCAAGGCATCCGCGTCGAATGCTCCGCCTCGCCGCTGCTGCCGATCGCGCTGCTCGGTTGCGGCAACCCTGACCCGCCGGCCAAGCCGCTGGGTCAGGAGGTGTATCGCCGGCTCAACCTGCCCTCGACCGCGGCGGGTGTGCCCACCGTGCCGGCGCCCGCGGCCAGCGCGCCCAAGCGGGCCATCGTGTTCACCAACGATGCCGAATGCGCCGCCGCCCGCGTCGCCGGCGGCCCGCCGCCGCCCGGCTGCGAAAGCGCCTTCGCGCCTGCGGTCAAACCCGCCGCGCCGGCGCGCTCCTCCAGTTCGTGGGTGCCGGCCAGCGACCAGTTCATCCGGCAATAGGCATCAAAAGGCCTGCTGCGGCCGAACATCGCGACTGTCATCTTCCGGTCAAGAAAACTTCGCAAACTGGGCGTCCGGCGCGCATGCGCGCCACCCTTATCCCTCTTGCCGGAGCCGGTGATGAACAGCCGCCTGATTCGCGACACATCACCGCCTGACGCCGCGGCGCCGGCGGCCAACGATGCGGGCGCGGTGCTGCCCGCGGTGGACCTGGGTGACAACCGCCTGTACATCCATCGCGAGCTGTCGCAACTGCAGTTCAACATCCGCGTGCTGGATCAGGCGCTGGACGAGCGCACGCCGTTGCTGGAGCGGCTGAAGTTCCTGCTGATCTTCTCGCGCAACATGGACGAGTTTTTCGAGATCCGGGTGGCTGGCCTGAAAGGGCAGGTGGCGCTGGATCACGAGATGATCGGCCCGGACGGCATCCGGCCCAAGCGCGCGCTGGCGATGATCAGCGAGATCGCGCATCGGCAGATCGAGCGGCAGTACGCGATCCTCAACGAACGCATCCTGCCGGAGCTGGCGGCGCATGGCATCCGCATCGTTCGCCGCACGCAGTGGACGCACAAGCAGAAGCTGTGGGTGCGTCGCTATTTCCGCGACGAGGTGGCGCCGCTGGTGACGCCGATCGGGCTGGACCCCACCCATCCGTTTCCGCTGCTGGTCAACAAGAGCCTCAACTTCATCGTGCAGCTGGACGGCGTCGATGCGTTCGGGCGCGACTCCGGCCTGGCCATCGTGCCAGCGCCGCGCGTGTTGCCGCGGCTGATCCCGATGCCGCCGGAAATCAGCGATGGCGGCGACAACCACGTCTTGCTGTCGTCGATGATCCACGCCCACGTGGCGGAACTGTTTCCGGGCATGGACGTGCTCGGTTGCTACCAGTTCCGGCTGACCCGCAACGCGGATCTCACGCTCGATCCGGAAGACGTCGAGGACCTGGCGCTGGCGTTGCGCGGCGAGCTGTATTCGCGCCGTTTCGGCGACGCGGTGCGGCTGGAGGTGGCCGACAATTGCCCGAAGGATCTGACCGGCTACCTGCTCAGGCAGTTCGGCCTGACCGAATCGGAGTTGTACGAAGTGAACGGCCCGGTGAACCTGGCGCGGCTGTTCCGCATCGCCACCGACGTCCGCTATCCGCAATTGCAGTACCCACCGTTCACGCCGAGCCTGCCCAAGGCGCTTCGGCATGCCGAGGACCTGTTCCAGGTGGTCGGCAGGCAGGACGTGTTGCTGCTGCATCCGTACGAGTCGTTCACGCCGGTGGTCGACCTGCTGCGCCAGGCGGCCAAGGACCCGCAGGTACTGACGATCAAGCAGACGCTGTACCGCACCAACGCGAACTCCGAGATCGCCGACGCGCTGGTCGATGCGGCACGCGCCGGCAAGGAAGTGACCGCGGTGGTCGAGCTGCGCGCGCGTTTCGACGAGGAGTCCAACCTCAGCCTCGCCTCGCGCCTGCAGCAGGCCGGCGCGATGGTGATCTACGGCGTGGTGGGCATCAAGACGCACGCCAAGCTGATGCTGATCCAGCGCCGCGAGGGTCGCGGGCTGGTGCGCTATGCGCACATGGGCACGGGCAACTACCACACCGGCAACGCGCGGCTGTACACCGATTACAGCCTGCTCACTTCCGACCAGGCGCTGTGCGAGGACGTGCACAAGTTGTTCAGCCAGCTCACCGGCATGGGCAAGGTGCTGCACATGAAGAAACTGCTGCATGCACCGTTCACGCTGAAGAACGGCCTGCTGGAGCTGATCGCGCAGGAGGCCGCGCATGCCGCGGCCGGCAAGCCGGCGCAGATCATTCTCAAGATCAATGCGCTGACCGAACCCAACGTGATCCGCGCGCTGTACAAGGCCAGCATCGCCGGCGTGCAGATCGACCTGATCGTGCGCGGCATCTGCGCCCTGCGCCCCGGCATCGAGGGCGTTTCCGAAAACATCCGCGTGCGCTCGATCATCGGCCGCTTCCTCGAACACAGCCGCATCTACTGGTTTGCCAACGATGGCGAGCCGCGGGTGTACCTGGCCAGTGCCGACCTGATGGAACGCAATCTCGATCGCCGCGTGGAAGCCGCGTTCCCGATCGAAGGCAAGAAGCTGCAGCTGCGCGTGTTCAGTGCATTGCAGCGCTATCTCGCCGACGACACCGGCGCGTCACTGCTGCAGCCCGATGGCGACTATCTGCGCCTCGCCGCGCCCGAAGCGATGCCGGGCCGGCACGCGCAGGCGGAGATGCTGGAGAGGTTGTGCGGCAGCTGAGTTCGCCGCCAACCACTGTAGGAGCGGCTTCAGCCGCGATGCTCCTGCTTCGAGTCCGCGAGGCAAAGAGCGTCGCGGCTGAAGCCGCTCCTACAGGGTGCAGCCCGCCGCTACAACAGCCGCAGCAACTCCTTCATCAGCGGCAGCCGGCGCACGCGCACGGCGCTGGCGCGGAACACCGCGTTGGCCAGGGCGGGGGCGGCGGTGGGCATGGCCAGGAAGCTGGCGCCGGCGGGCGAGCGGTCGCCGGGCACGGTGATCACTTCCACGTCGTTGGGCAGCTGCGCCATGCTGGCCAGCGGGTAGCTCTTGTAGTCGTGCTGCTGGACCTGACCATCCTTGTAGGTCACCGCCAGGTTCAGCGCGGTGGACAGCGCATCCAGGGTGGCACCGGCCACCTGGCCTTGCAGGCCCAGCGGGTTGATCACGCGGCCCACGTCGATGGCGCACACGGCGCGTTCGATGGTGAGTTTTTCGCCCTGCATCGACGCTTCGATGGCGTGCGCCACGTAGGCGCCGTCGATGTGCCAGCAGGCGATGCCCAGGCCGTTGACGCTGCGCAACCAGTTTTTCCATTCGATGCGGTCGGCAACCAGTTTCAGCACGTTGGCCAGACGGCCGAGGTCGAGCGTGCCGCCGCCGGCCAGCGCCAGCGCGCGTGGTTCACCGAGCAGGCGCAGGCGGGTTTTCAGCGGGTCCTCGCGCATCATGTGCGCGATTTCGTCGATGAAGCTTTCCACCGCGAATGCGTTGCTGAGGTGCGGCATGCCGCGCATCGGGCCGCGTGGCATGGCTGATTCCAGGCCGTACCAGTCGCTGCGGTAGTTCGGCACCAGACCCGCGGGCAGCTGGTCGGCGCGGGTTTCGGACGTCCACAGGCGGTTGTCCGGCACGCCGCGTTGCACCAGTGCCGAAGCGCTGGCCATGCGCTGGTTCCAGCCGATGAGTTCGCGCTTGCGGCCCACGATGGCGCTGATGCGGTGCACGCTGGCGGCGCGGTAGAAGTCGTGGCCGAAATCCTGCGCACGCGTCCACAACAGCCGCACCGGTTTGTCGACCAGCTTGGCCAGCATCACCGCCTCGGCCACGTAGTCGTGATCGAGCCGGCGACCGTAACCGCCGCCGACGCGGGGCACACGGATGTCGATGTGGTCGGGGGCCAGCCCGGTCAGCCGCTGCACCACGGCCCAGGCACGCTGCGGCGCCTGGGTGGGCACGACCAGGCTGGCGCGGTCCTTGTCCAGCCGCACCAGGCAGTTCATCGGCTCGGCGGTGGCGTGGGC
Source organism: Rhodanobacter ginsenosidimutans (assembly GCF_042655685.1). Lineage (NCBI taxonomy): Bacteria > Pseudomonadati > Pseudomonadota > Gammaproteobacteria > Lysobacterales > Rhodanobacteraceae > Rhodanobacter > Rhodanobacter ginsenosidimutans. Next base: position 777,292 of record NZ_JBHSMM010000001.1, read on the forward strand.
CAGCCACGGTTGCACGTAGGTGGCTTCCAGTCGGCGGGCGGCCTTCTTGCCGGCGGCATCCACGTCGCCGTCGTTGCGCACGCGCGTGGTGGGCGCGTCGTCGCCGTCGAGCAGGGCCTGCGCCTGTTGTTCCAGCGCGTAGCTGCTTTGCGTGCCGCTGGCGCCGGGCTTCCATTCCAGCTCCAGCTTGTCGCGTCCCTGCAATGCCGACCAGGTGTCCTGCGCCAGCACTGCCACGGCCGGGGCGATCGCCGTCTCGCCGAGCGGCTGATCCTTCTCCGGCTGCAACTGCAGCACCTTGACCACGCCCTTGACCGCCAGCGTTGCGGCCGTGTCGATGCGCGCCAGCGTGCCGTCGGGCCAGGGGCAATGCACCAGCACCGCCACCAGCGCATCGCCATAGTGGTGATCGATGGCGTAGCTGGCCTGGCCGGTGACGATGGCGTGGGCATCCACGTCGCCTGCCGGCGCACCGATCAGGGTGTAGCGCTCCGGCGTTTTCACCGGGGGCACGCTCTTGGTCAGCGGGATCTTGCCGGCTACCTCGACCAGGCTGCCGTAGGTGACGCGGCGCCCGTCGGGTGCGATCACCGTTCCCGATTCACAGCGCAAGCGGTCAGCCGGGACGCCCAGCCGGCGCGCGGCCGCCTGCAGCAACAGCCAGCGGGCCAGCGCGCCGACCTGGCGAAGCTCCTGCCAGGCGGCGGGGATGGAGCCGCCGGTGCCGCCGAGCTGGCGGCCGTAGATCCAGCGCGGCTGGCCGTGGTCGTTTTCCACGCCCAGGCCCAGCGGAATCACGCTGACGCGGTTCCAGTCCGCGTCGAGTTCGTCGGCGATGATGCGTGGCAGGGAGGTGGCCACGCCGGTGCCGGTATCCGGGTCGCGCGCGCCGATCAGCACGTTGCCGTCGCTGTCGATCTGCACGTAGGGGCCCAGCGCCTGGAACGTGCCGCCCAGCAACGCCGGCGGCAGGTCGACCGCCCCGGCGGTGCGGATGCCCACGATCAACGCCCCGGCGGTGCCGGTGAGCACCTGCAGGAAGCGGCGCCGCGAAAGCTGGATCTGCCCGCTCATGCCTGGCCCGCCTTGCCGGCGGCCGCCCGCTTGATGGCGCGACGCACGCGCGTCTGCGAACCGCAGCGGCACAGGTTGGGCAGCCGATCGATGTCGTCGTCGGAGGGTTGCGCGGCGCGCGTCAGCAAGGCCACTCCCGAAATCAGCCAGCCTGGCGTGCAGTAGCCGCAGCCGATTGCGTCCTCGTCGATGAAAGCCTGCTGCAGCGGATGCAGGGTGCCGTCGTTGGCGGCCAGGCCCTCCACCGTGGTGACCCGTTTGCCCGCCAGCGCCTTCATCGGTTGCCCGATGGCCGGCACCGGCTTGCCGTCCACCAGCACCAGGTCGGCGCCGTTGCCGGCCTGGGCATCACCACCGTACTTGGTGCCGGTCAGGCGCAGCACGTCGCGCAGGTACCACAGCAGCGGCATCGCGGGATCGCCGGTATGACGGAAGGGCTCGCCGTTGATGACCACCTCGATACCATCGCGGATCTTCTCGGGCACGATGTTGCTGTCCGGGGTCGGCATGGCCTGATCTTGCGCGGGCGGCATCCATCATCTCCTTGGCGGGTATCGCCCTATTGTGACATTGCCGCCCCGGGCTCAGGGTGCCGCGCGGCTGAACAGCCGGCGCCAGACCACGTACACCGGCACGCCGGCCAGCATGATCAGCGCGCCGATGCCGGCATTGCGCGGGTTGTCCAGCATGGTCATCACCACCACCCACGCCACGATGCCGATGAACAGCAGCGGCAGCCACGGATAGCCGGGCACGCGGAAACTGGCCGTGGCGCCGTCGCGGCGGCGGTACCAGAACAGCGTGGCCACGCCCGCCGCGCAGGCCAGCCAGTCGCCGAAGGTGGCGTAATCCAGCAACTGGCCGTAGCTGCCCGACAGCGCCAGCACGATCGCCCAGCCGGACAACAGCAGCAGCGCGGTGTTCGGTGTGCGGTAACGCGGATGCAGCCGCGCCACGGCGCGGAAGAACAGGCCGTCCTCGCCCATCACCTGCAGCACGCGCGCGCCGGCCACCAGGGTGATGTTGCAGAAACCCAGAGTGGAAATCGCCACACCCAACGCGATCACTTTCGCCCCGGTGGGGCCGAGCACCCGCTGCATCACGTCGGCCGCCGGGGCCGTGCTGGCGGCCAGCCCGTCGTGGCCGAGCACGGCGAGGTAGGCCACGTTGACCAACACGTAGGCCACGATCACCAGCAGCATGCCCAGGGTCAGCGCACGTGGCAGCGTGCGTTGCGGATCGCGCACCTCGCCAGCCAGGTTGTTGAGATAGGTGAAGCCGGAATAGGCGAACAGCACCGGCAGCGCGGCACTGACGAAACCGACGCCGTGGCGCGCCGGGTCAATCGCCAGCACCTGATCCTGGCCGGCCCCGGCAAGGAACAGCCCGCAGCCCACCAGCGCCGCCACCGCCAGCAACTTCAGCAGGGAAAACAGGTTCTGGATTTGCGCGCCGAGCCGCAGACCGAACAGGTTCAGCCCGGTCACGAACACCAGCGCGCCCACCGTCAACGGCAGCGACCACGCCGTCGAAAGTCCGAACAGCGACGCGGTGTAGCTGGCGAAGATCGTCGCCACCGCCGCGCTGGAGCCGGAGTAGATCACCAGCAGCATGGTCCAGCCGAACAGGAACCCCGCCAGCGGCCCGAAGGCCTCGCGCAAATAAACGTAAGTACCGCCGGCATGCGGCCGGCGCGCACCCAGCTCGGCGTAGCACAGCGCCCCGATCAGGGTCAGCACGCCCGCGCCGGCCCACACCAGCAGCAGCGCCAGCCCCGACTCCGTACGCTGCGCGGCCACCCCCGGGCTGAGGAAGATGCCGCCACCGATGATGCCGCCGACCACGATCAGCGCGGCGTCCCAGGGGCGCAGGCTGCGCAGGTAGGTATCGGGTTTCGTGGGCGTGGACATCGAATCGGACGGCAATTGAAAAGCGCGACAGCATGGCGGTGCGCTGCGCGCCCGGCAAGCTGTGCCGGCTTTTTCGGCGTGTGCGGCACGCTGGCGCGCCCCGGTTTTGCCCGTGCGGGAGCAGAACGATGCGGCCCGCTTGCGGCACAATAGGCGGCTTGCGTGCGGCAAAAGCCGCCCGCAGCCCTCGTCCCCGCCATTCAAAGCCGCCCATGACCACCATCAAGCAAGCCGACCTGATCCAGTCCGTCGCCGACGCGCTGCAATACATCAGCTATTACCACCCGGTCGATTACATCAAGGCGCTCGCCGCCGCCTACGAGCGCGAGGAAAGCCCTGCCGCGAAGGATGCGATGGCGCAGATCCTGATCAACTCGCGCATGGCCGCCGAAGGCCACCGGCCGCTGTGCCAGGACACCGGCATCGTCACGGTATTTTTGAAAGTGGGCATGAACGTGCGCTGGGACGATGCCACCATGTCACTGGAAGACATGGCCAACGAAGGCGTGCGCCGCGCCTACCTGGACCCGGACAACAAGCTGCGCGCCAGCGTGCTGGCCGACCCGGCCGGCAAGCGCGTCAACACCAAGGACAACACGCCGTCGGTGGTGAACATGTCGATCGTGCCCGGCGACACGGTCGAGGTGATCGTGGCGGCGAAGGGCGGCGGCTCCGAGGCGAAATCGAAATTCGCCATGCTCAACCCGTCCGACTCGATCGTCGACTGGGTGCTGAAAACCGTGCCCACCATGGGTGCCGGCTGGTGCCCGCCGGGCATGCTGGGCATCGGCATCGGCGGCACCGCCGAGAAGGCGATGCTGATGGCGAAGGAATCGCTGATGGAGTCGATCGACATCCAGGAACTGATCGCACGCGGCCCGGCCAATCGCGCCGAGGAACTGCGCATCGAGCTGTTCGAGAAGGTCAACGCGTTGGGCATCGGCGCGCAAGGCCTGGGCGGGCTCACCACCGTGCTCGACGTCAAGGTGAAGGATTTCCCCACCCACGCGGCCAACCTGCCGGTGGCGCTGATCCCCAACTGCGCCGCCACCCGCCACGCGCATTTCGTGCTGGACGGCTCAGGTCCGGTGATGCTCGATCCGCCCTCGCTGGAAGACTGGCCCAAGCTCACCTATGACGCCTCGAAGGGGCGTCGGGTGAATCTGGATACGGTGACGAAGGACGACGTGGCCAGCTGGAAGCCCGGCGAAACCCTGCTGCTCAGCGGCAAGTTGCTCACCGGCCGCGACGCCGCGCACAAGCGCATGGTCGAGATGCTGAACAAGGGCGAGCCGCTGCCGGTCGATTTCAACGGCCGCTTCATCTACTACGTGGGCCCGGTCGACCCGGTGCGCGAGGAAGTGGTCGGCCCCGCCGGCCCCACCACCGCCACGCGCATGGACAAGTTCACCGAACAGGTGCTGGCGCAGACCGGCCTGCTGGGCATGGTCGGCAAGGCCGAGCGCGGTCCGGCCGCGATCGAGGCGATCAAGAAGCACCAGTCGGTGTACCTGATGGCCGTCGGCGGCGCGGCGTACCTGGTGTCGAAAGCGATCAAGGCCTCGCGCGTCGTGGGTTTCGCCGATCTCGGCATGGAGGCGATCTACGAATTCACCGTGGAAGACATGCCAGTCACGGTGGCCGTCGATTCCGCCGGCAGCTCGGTGCACCAGACCGGGCCGCGCGAGTGGCAGGCCCGCATCGGGAAAATCCCCGTCTTTATCCAGTAAAAGCCGTGCGCGCAGCGCACCCGTTTGCCTCCTCCCCCTGCGGGGGAGGATTGAGGAGGGGAGCGCCCGGTAGCCACTGCGCCCATCAAGCAAAAGCATCCCACCCCAGCCCTCCCCTGCGAGCAGGGGAGGGGGAAAGCGGCGAGGCCACGCGCATCCTCGCCTCCCTTGCCGTCCACACCAAAAGCCACGCCACCACTTTGGACGTCCAAACGGGTTGCCGTTCCTCGCTCGTTCATTCATCATGACGCGTTGCAACACTGATTCGACCCTGGCGCGGCAATGACGCGCCAGCGCATGAGACTTCCCAATCCCTCCAACAACCAACGGCGACTGACCGTGACCGCTTCCGTTTCCCAAGCTTTGCCCTCCCACGCCCCCTGGATCGTCATGAAGTTCGGCGGTACCAGCGTGGCGACGCTGCCGCGTTGGCAGAACATCCGCGAACTGGTGGCCAGCCGCCGTGCCGAAGGCGCACGCGTGCTGATCGTCGTTTCCGCGCTGTCCGGCATTACCGACGCGTTGAAACAACTGTGCGCGCAGGGCGACAAAAGCAAACGGATCGAAGCGGCCGCGGCGATAAAACAGCGTCACCACGAGCTGCTGGAGCAGATGCAGCTGGCGGCGCCCGAGGGCTTGCTGGCGCGGCTGGACGACTTGGCGAAACTGGCCGAGGACGGCTCGCGCGTGCTGGGCGAACTGGCCTGGCAGGCGCAGGTGCAGGCGCACGGCGAGTTGCTGTCCAGCACGTTGGGCGCGGCGTTCCTCAGTGCCACCGGCGTCGCCACGCAGTGGCTGGACGCGCGCGAATGCCTCACCGCGATCGCCTTGCCGAACCAGAACGAGCGCACCCGCCTGCTCTCGGCGATGGTGGCGGCGAAGCCCGATCCGGTGCTGACGGCGCGGTTGGCGGGGCTGGGCGAAGTTTTCATCACCCAGGGTTTCATCGCCCGCGAAGGCCGCGACGACGGCGTCGCTGGCCGCACCGTGCTGCTGGGTCGCGGCGGTTCGGACACCTCGGCCGCCTATCTGGGTGCGCTGCTGAAGGCGCAGCGGGTGGAGATCTGGACCGACGTGGCCGGCATGTTCACCGCCAACCCGCGCCAGGTCACCGGCGCGCGGCTGCTGCAGCGGCTGGATTACGAAGAGGCGCAGGAAATCGCCTCCACCGGCGCCAAGGTGCTGCATCCGCGCTGCCTGTCGCCGCTGCGCGAGCCGCGTGTGCCGCTGCTGATCAAGGACACCAACCGGCCCGAGCTGGAGGGTACGGTGATCGGCCCCGAGGTGCGCGAGCACGCGCCCAGCATCAAGGCGATCAGCGCGCGCAAGGGCATCACCCTGATCTCGATGGAGTCGGTGGGCATGTGGCAGGAAGTGGGTTTCCTGGCCGACGTGTTTGCCTATTTCAAGCAGCACGGGTTGTCGGTGGATCTGATCGGCTCGGCCGAAACCAACGTCACCGTGTCGCTGGACCCGGCCGAGAACCTGCTCGATTCCGACGCCATCGCCGCACTGGCCACCGACCTGGCCAAGGTGTGCCGGGTCAAGGTGATCGCACCCTGCGCCGCGATTTCGCTGGTGGGTCGCGGCATGCGTTCGATCCTGCACACGCTGTCCGGCGTGCTGGCGGAGTTCGGCCAGTTGCGCGTGCACCTGATCTCGCAGTCGTCGAACAACCTCAACCTCACCTTCGTGGTGGACGAGGAGGTGGTCGACGCGCTGGTGCCGCACCTGCACGATCTGCTGATCGGCGCGGGCGCGTTGCGCACCGACGACAGCGCGCTGTTCGGGCCCAGCTGGGAAGCGCTTTATGGTCGCGGCGACGTGGCCCCCGCGGCGGCCTCGTGGTGGCGCACCGAAGAGCGGCAACGGCTGCTGGACATCGCCGCCAAGGCCACGCCGCGCTATGTCTACCATCTGCCCACGGTGCGCCAGCAGGCGCGTGAGCTGAAAAAGCTGGCGGCGGTGGACCGGTTGCATTACGCGGTGAAGGCCAACACGCACCCGGCCATCCTGGGCGCACTGGCCGAGGAAGGTTTCGGCTTCGAGTGCGTGTCGCCGGGCGAGCTGCGGGCGGTCATCGCGGCGGTGCCGGAATCCGCGCCGCTGTTGTTCACGCCCAACTTCGCGCCGCGCGAGGATTACGCGTTCGCGCTGACCACCCGGGCTACCGTGTCGCTGGATGCGCTGCACCCGCTGCAGTACTGGGGCGAGCTGTTCCGCGACAAGGAGATCGTGCTGCGGGTGGATCTGGGCCGCGGCCTGGGCCATCACGAGAAAGTGCGCACCGGCGGCAGCGGCAGCAAGTTCGGCTTGCCGGTCGACCAGCTCGACAGCTTCCTGCGCCTGGCCGATGCGCATGGCGTGATCGTGCGCGGCCTGCACGCGCACCTGGGCTCGGGCATTCTCGATGACAGCCACTGGGGTGAGGTTTATGGCCAGTTGGCCAGCCTCGCCGAACGCATCGGCAGCGTCAGCTTCATCGACATCGGCGGCGGCCTGGGCGTGCCATCGCACCCGGGTGAGGCGGCGCTGGACATCGCCGGCCTGGACCGCGTGCTGCGCGACGTGAAGACCGCCTACCCGCATTACCAGTTGTGGATGGAACCGGGCCGCTATCTGGTGGCCGACGCCGGCGTGCTGCTGGCGCGCACTACCCAGCAGAAGGGCAAGGGCGCGTTCCGTTACCTCGGCATCGACACCGGCATGAACAGCCTGATCCGCCCCGCGCTGTACGACGCCTGGCACCAGATCGTCAACCTCACCCAGCTCGACGCGCCGGCCACCGCGCTGTACCAGGTGGTGGGCCCGATCTGCGAAAGCGGCGACGTGCTGGGCACCGACCGCCGCCTGCCCGAGGCCAACGAAGGCGACGTGATGCTGATCGCCCAGGCAGGCGCCTACGGCAAGGTGATGTCGTCGCCGTACAACTTGCGCGATGAGGCGGAAGAGGTGGTGATCGAGTAGCGCTTCTGCCTCCTCTCCCCTTTGGGGAGAGGATTGAGGTGAGGGGCCACGCCGCCGTAAATACCCAACGAAGGAGCGTTCAAGGATGAAACGCATCAACGTGGATCGCGCGCGTGGATTGCGTCGCGCGATGACGGATGTAGAGCGGTTGTTGTGGCGATACCTGCGTAACCGCCACTTGTCGGGATGGAAATTCCGCAGGCAACACGAAGTAGGCCATTACATCGTCGATTTCGTCTGTGCGGAGGCCATGCTGGTCGTCGAGCTGGATGGCGGTCAACACGCCGAGCTAGTGGATTACGACGAGCATCGGACGCAGTATCTGCACTCCATGGGTTACCGCGTGCTGCGTTTCTGGAACAATGATGTGTTGGCCAATATCGAGAGCGTGCTTGAGGTGATTCTGGAGGCCGTGGCAAGCCCGGCCCCTCACCCCAGCCCTCTCCCCATCGGGGAGAGGGGGCTTGGCATGCCGGAGAGTGAAAAGTGACAACGACAATTCAACCGCGCCTGACCCAGGTATTCCGCTTCGTGCGGGCCAACTACGCCAATGGCGTGGCCGAGCTGGCGTACGCGTTCGACGATGGCGAGGAGCTGGTCGAACGGATCAGCTTTCCGAATGCGCCGGCCATCCCCGCCGCCCGCGCCGCTGCGTTCGAGGCGGCGCTGAAGCTGCTGCATCTGGTCGCCGGCATCAGCTACTACAAAGCCGGCGTGCCGCCGAAGATCGAGCTGGCCGATGGCCCACTCGACGAGGCCACCGCCGACCTGCTCGACACCTTGTACCTGCATGGCTTGGCCGAGTTTGCCTACCGCAACGGGCTGGACCTGCGCGGACGCATCGCGTTCCCACGCGCTCTTCCCCCCTCTCCCGCTGACGGGAGAGGGGCCGGGGGAGAGGGCAGTGCCCCCACGCTGGGCCTCCCGAAGCACACCCTCGTCCCCATCGGCGGCGGCAAGGATTCGCTGGTGGCGGTGGAGGCGATCAAATCCATCGGTGGTGACGCCACCGCCGTATGGGTGGGCAACTCGCCGCTGATCGCCGCCTGCGCCGAACGCACCGGCTTGGCCCTGCTGAACATCCAGCGCGAACTGGCGCCGGGTCTGTTCGAGCTGAACCAGCGCGGCGCGTGGAACGGCCACATTCCGGTGACCGCGGTGAACTCGGCGATCCTGGTGGTGGCGGCGATCCTGTACGGCCATGATTCCATCGCCTTCGCCAACGAGCGTTCCGCCTCGGCGGCCACGCTGGAATACGAAGGCCAGCAAGTGAATCATCAGTGGAGCAAGGGTTATTTGTTCGAGACCTTGCTCAACGACTGGCTGCACAGCCATGTCGCCGCGGACCTCGATTACTGCTCGCTGCTGCGCCCGTATTCCGAGCTGGCGATCACCCGTGCGTTCGCGAAGCTGACGCCGTATTTCGACGTGTTCTCCAGCTGCAACCGCAACTTCAGGATTCTTGGCCCCAAGCCGGTGGATCGCTGGTGCGGGCAGTGCCCGAAGTGCCATTTCGTGTTCCTGGCGCTGGCGCCGTTCCTGCCCAAGCCCCGGTTGCTGTCGATCTTCGGCCGCAACCTGCTGGATGACGAAACACAGACGGCCGGTTTCGATGCGCTGCTGGAATACCAGGACCACAAGCCGTTCGAATGCGTGGGCGAGGGTGCCGAGGCGCGTGCCGCGATGTACGCGCTGAGCCAGCGGCCGGAATGGCAGGAAGACGCCCTGGTGGCCCGTTTCATCAACACCATCCTGCCCCAGCTCGATGTCTCGCAGTTGGCGCTGGAACCCTGGCTGCAGCCGTTGGGCGAACATCGCGTACCGGTCCGGTTGCAGGGCGCGCTGGCGACCATCGGTTGATGGATGTGCCCAACGCCTCGGTGCCTCCTTGTAGGAGCGACTTCAGTCGCGATGCTCTTGCTTTCGCAACACGACGAGAAGCGTCGCGACTGAAGTCGCTCCTACAGGAATCCGCGGCGTGACGGGGCCGCTACCATGCGCATCGCTGATCTAACCGGCCATCGCGTCGCCATCTGGGGCTTCGGCCGCGAAGGGCGCGCAGCCCTCCGCGCGCTGCGCCAGCGCTGCCCCGACCAGCATTTCACCGTGTTCTGCAGTGCCGCCGAGGTCGAGGCGGTGCGTGCGTTCGATGCGGCGCTGGAGGTGATCGCAGGCGAACCGGATGCCGCCGCGTTGGCCCGGTTCGACATCGTGGTGAAATCGCCCGGCATCTCCGCCTACAAACCGGCACTGCTCGCCGCGCAGGCGCAAGGCACGCGATTCACCTCGGGTACCGCGCTGTGGTTCGGCGAGAATCCGGCGGCACGCGTGATCGCCGTCACCGGCACCAAGGGCAAGAGCACCACCAGCGCCTTGATCGCGCACCTGGCGCGCGCGCTGGGCGTACGCACCGCGCTGGCCGGCAATATCGGCCTGCCGTTGCTGGAGTTGCTCGACCAACATGCTGACCTGTGGGTGATCGAGTTGTCCAGCTTCCAGACCGGCGAGGCCGGCCCGCTGGAACTGGGCGTGATCACCAGCCTGTACGAGGAACACCTGGACTGGCACGGCTCGCGCGAGCAATACGTCACCGACAAACTGCGCCTGGCCGACGTGTCGCGCCAATGTCTGGTGAACGCGTTGCAGCCGGCGCTGCTGGAACGCACGCAACACCATCCTCATCGCCTGCTGTTCGGCCGGTCGGAAGGCTGGCACGTCGTCGACGCTTTCATCTGCCGTGGCGCGCAGCAGGTATTCCCGATCGCGCAACTGGCCGCGCCAGGCTTGCACAACGCGCTGAACGCCTGCGCCGCGCTGGCCGCGCTGGAAGCGTTGGGCATGGATGCGCTGGCTGCTGCGCCCGCGCTTGCACGTTTCCGCCCACTGCCGCACCGGCTGCAACCGCTGGGCGAACACGGCGGTTGGCATTGGGTCAACGACTCGATCAGCACCACGCCGCTGGCCACACTGGCCGCGCTGGAAAGCCTGCATGGCCGCGCGGTGACCGTGCTGGTCGGCGGTCATGATCGCGGGCTGGACTGGACGCCGTTCGTCGACGCGATGCGCCACGCGCCGGCCCACGCGATCATCTGCATGGGCAGCAACGGCGCACGCATCGAAAGCGCGCTGCGCACGGCTGGGGTCGTCTGTCCGGTCCTGCTGGTGGGCAATCTCGCCAGTGCGGTCGAAACCGCCAAAACCCATACGCCCGAAAACGGTGTGATCCTGCTCTCGCCGGGTGCGCCGAGTTTCGACCAGTTCAGGGACTATGCGGAGCGCGGGCGGAGGTTCAGTGCCTTGGCCGGCTTTGATGCGGCAAACATTGCCAGCATCGACGGGCTGGGTATCGAGGGAAGTCCGCACGACTGACCAGGCCGCACAGGCTGTCCGACGGTAATCCGCGCACGATGCTTTCGCTGTTCCGACGCCAGCCGCACGGGTTTGCGACCGATGTCAGGAGCCATGGCCGAACTGCTTCGCCAGCAGCGTGAAACCTTGGCGGACGTAGTACGCCATCGGCCGCGCCGCATCGCTCTGCTTCCACTTCTCCAATGCCAGGCGCAACGTGCCGATCGCCACCATGGCGACCAGTCGAAGCCCCTCCCGTCGTGCCGGCGACGGCCACCGTTCGCACATCGCTTCCAGCAGGACCTGTTCGGTTTCCACGAAGACGGCTTCCTTGCGGGCGCGGAGGGCTTCGGTGGAGTGCATCAGGCGGTCGAAGGCGACGGATTCCTTTGTCTCGTAGCGGGCGGCGAGCTTGATCAGGCACTTTCTGGCGACATCGATGGGTGCCTGGTCAGGCGACTCGGCGAGCATCGCGGGCCGGAGTGCTTCGCGAAAACCGCTGTCGTGGGCGGACAGCAGAATCGCTTCCTTGGACTTGAAGTAATGGAAGAAGGTGCGGCGCGAAATGCCGGCGGCGCTGGCGATCGCGTCGACGGTGGTGGTTTCGTAGCCGTGCTTCACGAACAGCTTCAGGCCTATTTCGATGATGCGTTCATGGGTCTCATGACGCTTGCGCTCGCGTAGGCCCCGGGGCGGTTCTGACGCAGTTTCCATAGCCATGTTTCTCGCGCCTTCTTGCAAGGTTGCACTGGGTGCAATAATAATACTGCACTCAGTGCAATTATGCAGGCGGGTCGGTGGTGCCTCAATCGGGCCTTCGCGCCGTTGCCAGTTGTTGACTCCAAGCGTAAGGAATGATGCCTTGACCCATGACGTTGTGATTGCCGGCGCCGGCCCCGTCGGCCTGTTTCTCGCCTGTGAGCTGCGCCTTGCCGGTGTCTCGGTGCTGGTGCTGGAGCGGGCCGAGGATCCGCATTCGTCGTTGAAACGGCTGCCGTTCGGCATGCGCGGCCTGTGGGCGCCCAGCACCGACGCTTTCTACCGGCGGGGCATGCTGGACGACATCATGATGCCGCAGGCGGCGGGTATCGGCTTTGGCAGCGGTGCGTCGGCCACCGCGCCAGGCTCCGGGCGGCCGCGCCGCCCAGCCGGGCATTTCGCGGGCATCCAGTTCGACTACGACAACATTGATACGTCGAAGTGGCTTTATCGTCTGCCCGGTTCGCCGATCACGAATGTGGCGTCCGACATGGCGCACATCGAGGCCGGCCTCATCGCGCGCGCCAGTGCAATGGGCGTGGAGATCCGGCGCGGGATCGAGGTGGAGGGTTTTGTGTCGTCCGATGACGGCGTGACGGTTCGTGCCGGTGGCGAATCGTTTCGCGCACGCTGGCTGGTCGGCTGCGATGGCGCCCGCAGCACGGTGCGCAAGGCCGGCGGTTTCGAGTTTGCGGGCACCGAGCCCGAGTTCACCGGCTACTCCGTCCAGGTCGAGCTCGCCGATCCGGGCCAGCTCAGGCCGGGTCGCAATTACACCCCGACGGGCATGTATGCGCAGGGGCAGCCCGGCGATATCGCGATGGTCGAATTCGATGGCGGCGCATTCCATCGTAACCAGCCGCTCACGCAGGAGCATGTGCAGGCCGTTTTGCGGCGCGTTGCGGGCGTCGACGTGACCTTGACCGCGTTGAAGGCGGGCACCACCTGGACGGATCGCGCCTGTCAGGCCACCACGTACCGCAACGGACGTGTACTGCTCGCTGGCGACGCCGCGCATATCCATTCCCCACTGGGCGGTCAGGGGCTGAATCTGGGCCTGGGCGATGCGATGAATCTGGGCTGGAAACTGGCTGCGGTCATCCGCGGCGATGCACCGGCCGATCTGCTCGACAGCTACGAGCGCGAGCGGCAGCCGGTGGGCGAGCAGGTACTTGACTGGTCGCGCGCGCAGGTCGCCTTGATGCGTCCGACCCGCAATGCGCGCGCGCTCGAGGCGATCATTCGGGACATCATCGACACGCGCGACGGCGCGACGTATTTCGCGGAGCGCGTGTGGGGCGTTTCCATCCGTTACGACCTCGGTAGCAGCCATCCGCTGGTGGGACGCAGCGCTCCCGATTTCGAGTTGCTCGACGGCAGGAGGCTCGGCGAGCTCCTTCGGAACGGGAAGGGCCTGCTGCTGGACTTCGATGCGGATGCGTCGTTGCAGTCGCTGGCGAGCCAGTGGAGCGGGCGGATCACGTATGTCGCCAGCGAGGTCAATGATCGGCTGGGAGTGAATGCCATGCTGGTGCGTCCGGACGGCTTTGTCGCCTGGGTCGGCGCAGGCCGCTTCGATCGGGATGAAGCCTTTCGGGCCGCATCCCGATGGTTTGGCGAACCCGGGGGCGTGCGCCAGGCCACCTGAAGCGTGTGCTGGTCGATACCTGGCTGCGGACGATCGGGAAGATCCGCGCTGATGCACGCGGGCGCCGCCGCTCCTGATGATGAGCGGCGGGCAGTCGATCAACCTGCCGTCATTTGGCCTTCGGCTGCGGATCGAGGTGCGGCGACGTCGATGGTGCGGGGTGGCCGAGGAAGCCGCTGTCGCTGAGCCAATCCTCGATCTGCTGGGGCGAGTGTTTCAGCGACACCAGATCCGTGCGCTCGCCCAGATTGTAGGCGTGGCCGCCGGCCCGGTAGATATGCAGCTCGGCCGATGCGCCACCCTTGCGATAGGCGTTGAGCAGGTCGATCGGTGGTTGCGAGCAGCACTGGTCGTCATTGGCCGCGGCCAGAAAGATCGGCGGCGAGTCGGGGGTAACGTGTTCGGCGGCGTGCAACGGCCCGGGGAAGATCAGGATCGAAAAGTCCGGACGCGCGCTCAGCTTGTCGATGCTGTCGCCCTTGCCGCGCGCCGCGACGGGCGGGCTCAAGGTCACCATCCGCGCCAGTTCGCCACCGGCGGAGAATCCAATGATGCCCACGCGTTGCGGATCGACATGGAATTGCTTTGCGTGTGCCCGGATGAAGCGCATGCCGCGCTCGGTATCGGCGCGGGCGTCGTCGAGTTTGTACGGAGAACCCTCCTCGCGGAACAGGCGATAGCGCAGCACGAACGCGGCGACGCCGCGCTGATTGAGCCATTCGGCCACCGCCGATCCCTCGCTCGTCGTCACCAGCAAGGTGTGCCCGCCCCCCGGGACGACCAGCACCGCGGTGCCATTCGCCTTGGCTGCGTCGGGCAGGTAGGCGGTGACGCTGGGATTGTTGACGTGCTTGGTCCAGTAATCCTTGGAGATTTCGGGGATGGAGGCGCGCGCCTCGAAGCCCGGCACGCCGCCCTGCCAGAGCGGGAAGCGCTCCTGCGCGGACGCGGCGCAGGCGAACAACAGGCACACAGCGAATAGGGCAAGACGTTTCATGCGGATCCCCTGTAGGTGGTCGCGCCACCATCAACCGAGCGCCCAATGCTGTCAAGCGAGCGACATGCAAGCGATTCGTTACGCACGGGAGAACGCATCTTCACGTCGCCGACAGCATTGCCGCCGGATGATGTCGCTTTGGCCACGGAGAAGAGACGATGATCAATACCAAGCTCGGCATTCTCGCCGCCGCCTGCGCGTTCGCGCTGGCCGCATGCAGCGACAAGCAACCCGCGGAGGCGCCACAAGCCGCACCCACCGCTGCGACACCGGCACCGGCACCGACCGAAGCGGCGCCGCAGGATTCAATGCAGGCGATGACCCCCGCCGCATCTGCCGCTCCGGCCACTCCCGCCGCTGATGTGAACGCCGCGGCCAACGGCAAACCGACCGCGCAGATCACGGATTGCTCGACCGAATTCGAAGGCACGGATGCGATGCAATACAGCATCTCGTCGATCGTGGTGCCGGCCTCGTGCACGGACTTCAAGATCACCCTCAAACACACCGGCAAGCTGCCGGTGGCGGCGATGGGCCACGACGTGGTGATCACCAAGACCTCCGACATGGAAGCGGTGGACGCCGATGGCCGCGCTGCCGGTCAGGACAATGGCTACGTGAAAGCCGACGACCCGCGGGTCATTGCCCATACCAAGCTGATCGGTGGCGGCGAAACCACCTCGGTCAGCTTCCCGGTCAGCAAGATCAAGGACGGCGGCCCGTACACGTTCTTCTGCAGCTTCCCGGGACACTCGGCGTTGATGAAGGGTTCGATCAGCGTGCAGTAGGGACGGCGGTGGCCTGTTGCGCGGGATCTGGGCGAGATGTCTGACCGCATGTTCCGCGCAACGGATTTGTCTTGGGGCGGAGCGACAGATGCTAGCGGCGCCCGTAACGAACGCGCGGCTCGTTCACGCGTTCGCCGGTATCGAACCGGACATGCTCGCGCAACCAGTCGGCGAAGTCGGTTTCGGTCAGGGTGCCTTCGGCGAGGGCGACATAGCACGGATAAAGTTCAAGATCGTCAGCATCGAGGATGCCGCCGTTGAGCATGATGAAGGCCTCGCACACCACGGCAGCCGTGCGCTTGTTGCCATCGACGAAGGGATGGTTGCGGGCCAGGCCGAAGGCGAGACTGGCTGCGAGGTCGACGAGGTCTGGCGGTGGGTCGCCATAGGCATGCTTTTGCTGTAGGTGGGCAAGGGCGGAATCCAGCAGACTTTCGTCGCGCACGCCGACGCTGCCGCCATGCTCGGCCAACTGGCGTTCGTGGATGGCGACGGTGAGTGCCTTTTCGATCCAGACGATCATGTTCATCTGCCTACTGCGCCAGTTTGTGCAGCAGGGTGCGGCGCTTGCGCATAACCTCCTCGGCCACTTCCATCTGTTGTGCCAATTTGGGGTCATAAGTGGTGAGCCGCACGCCATCGGGGGTTTCCAGCGCGAACAGTTCGTCGCCTTTTTCCAGACGCAGACGGGCCAGCAGTTCGCGGGGCAGGATGACGCCGGCGGAGTTGCCGATGGTGGTGATCTTCAGTTTCATGGGCGGCCTCGGACAGGTTATAACGTATGTTATACGCACCCGCAGATTGGAGGCAATGCGTTTGAACCCCGCGCCGAGCGCACTGGCTACCCCCTCCATAAACCCGAACATCGTGTCGGCCGGAGGTCGGGTGACCGGCAACGACGGTACTAGGCCGCCACCGGGTCCGGCACGAAATCCGCCATCTGGTCGCGCAAGGCTTTCTGGAAGGCAGGGCGTGCCTCGCAGCGTTCGCTATGCGCTTTCAGCGTGGGAAACTGCGCCAGCAAATCGGTATGGCGCAGGTTGCGCAGCACGGTGACCATCAGCAGATCGGCCGCGGTGTAGCGTGTCTCCAGATACTCGCGTTCGCCCAGCCAGGCGGCGAGCGCGCCAAGCCGTTTCCTGACGGTACCTTCCACTTGCGGGCGGCGTTGCCCGGTCCACGCCTCGTCGCCGTGGAACAGGTCGATGCCCGTCAGTTCCTGCACCGAGGGCTCGATCGAATTGAGCGCGGCGAACAGCCATGTCCGCACCCGAGCGCGGCCGGCGGCGTCGGGCGGCATCAGCACGTCCGACTGCTCGGCGATGTGCAGCACGATGGCACCGGACTCGAACAGCTTGATGCCGTCCTGTTCGTAGGCGGGCACCTGGCCGAACGGTTGCCAGGCGAGGTACTCCGCGCTGTCCTTTTCCTTGTGGTCGATCAACTCGACGCGGTAAGGCAGGCCGGCTTCTTCGAGCGCCCAGCGCACGCGCAGGTCGCGTACCAGGCCTTGCGCGAAAGCGGGCACCCAGCGATAGGCGGTGACGGTAATCGGGAGCGTGTCGGTGGTCATCTCGTTTCCTCTTTGTGCACGTGGTACTCAGCGGGCGAGCAGGGTTTCCAGCAGTTGCAGTGCAGCGGTCCAGCCGTGGCTGTGGCTGAGGGCGGCGTCGTGATCCGGCATGCGTTCATGGGTGAGCACGATCTCGGTGCTGGAGAGGGCTGGATGGAAGTCCACCGTCACCAACGTTTCGGCGTGGTGCGTGGCGTCGGAAATCCAGGTAAAGACCAGCTTGCGGTTGCGTTCGATCACGCGGTATTCGCCGTGGTGGCGCTTTGGCCCGTCGGGGTAGTGCATCAGCACCTCGAAAGCGCCGCCCACGCGCGCGTCCACCGTGGCCGTGCTGAGCGCGTCGGTGCCGGGCCGCATCCATTGCGCCAGGCTTTCGGGGTCGAGCCAGGCATCGAACAATTCGTCGACGGTGGCGGGAATGGTCCGCTTGACCACGACCTTGCCGCCTTCGTTGGCGACGGGGGTTAGTGTTTGTGTCATTGCTTGCTCCCGTGTTTGTCCGTGTGGCGTTTCTTGACGACGAAGTCTTCCAGTGCAGCCAGTCGGTCGGTCCAGAACTGGCGATAGAACTCAAGCCAGCCGGCGGCTTCCGCCATCGGCCCGGCGTTGAGCGACAACACGTGTTCGCGACCTTGCACGGTGCGCGTGACCAGCCCGGCGCGTTCGAGCACGCGTATGTGTTTGGAGGTGGAGTTCAGCGAAATCGTGAATGCGCTGGCCAACTCGGTCACGCGCGCGTCCGATTGCGCCAGCCGCGCCAGGATCGCGCGGCGCGTGGCATCGGACATGGCGCCGAACAACGCATCCAGGTGAGTGGCTTGATATTCATCCATAAGGGTGAATATATGTGTGTGCCGAGTTCAGGTCAAGCTGCCAGGAGGAAAATTCCTGGTCGGCGGATTTCGTTGCCGACGGGCGGCGCTACTTCTCAATCCGGTAATTGAAGCTGGCGCGGCTGAAGTCGGTGGCGTTCTGCGCCTCGAAACTCCAGCGGTGGCTGAGCCGGTAGCGCAGGGTGATCACCGTGCCCGGCTCGAACAGGCCGACGCCGTAGCTCAGGTACAGCCGTGGCGACAGGTACTTGCCCACGGTGAAGGCCGACTCGCCACCGAGCGCCTCGTTGCTGGACACGCCGATGTCGTCCACGCCGATCTCCGAGCCGATGCGTTTGGCCAGCAGGTTGCCCGCGGCCGAACCCAGCGCCTGGGCGGCGGCGCCCACCATGTCGCCTTCGCCGCCCTTCACGTCGGACAGCGGCTTGCCGGTGATCAGGTACGACAATGCATCGGATTGCTCCATCACCGGGTTGGAGAAAACCGTCAGCACCGGCCGCTGTGCGGTGCCGGCGATATACAGGCCAACCTCCTGGCCCTCGTCGATGGTGGCGTTGGGATTGATCTTGCGCGTGGCGCGGATGTTCAGGCCCGGGTTGTCGATCGGCGTGCTGGCGAACAGCAGCTGGCCGTGCTGGATCTGCAGGTTCTGCCCGTAGGCGCGATAAGTGCCGCTCACCGCGACCTGGCCTTGCCCAGTCGTGGCATGACCGGGTCGCTCGTTGACGGTGAGCAGGCCAGTGACGCGGCCGTCCAGCCCCATTCCGACCACATGCGTGCGCCGACCCAGATCGACCTTGACGTGGGCGGTGATGGGCAACCGGCTGGCCGCTTGTTCTTCGTGCTGCTCGTCCACCACCACGACATCGGGTGATGCTTTGACGCTGCCGTTGCCGGCCAGCCGGTCGGCATTGATGTCGGCGCTGTCGATCCCCACGCTGCCGCCGATATCCAGCCCCTGGGCGTCCTGCTTCACGACCAGATCCGGCGAGAGCACCACCTTGGCCGCGGGAATGTCGGCGGCCGTGACGTCGCTGCCCTTGAGCGTGATGGCGGTAGTCGCGCCGGCACCGATGCCGGCCACGCCATTGATGGCGACGCTGCCTTTGCCGGATTGCACGCTGCCGTCCAGCCGGAACTGCTGCGCATTGATGGTGTTGATGGCGAGATTGCCATGGCTGAGCTTGAGTCCGACGGCAGGCAATTCGGCGGCGAACTCCGCCAGGTCGGCATGGCCGGTAACGGCCGGTTGCTGCAAGGTGCCGGCGAAATTGAAGCTACCGTCGAGCTTGCCCTTGGCGTTGGCCACGTCGGTGCTCAGCAATTCGATGAAGGCCAGGTTGCGCAGCCGCAGGTCGAGCTGGCCGGCCAGGTTCTGTTGAGCGCCGCTCAGCGTGAGATGGCCGTCCAGACGCCCATTGTCGTCAAGGTTGCTGTGCAGCTCGATGCGCTGGCTGCCTGGCGCGAGTGTGGCGGCAAGGTGCAGCTGATCGTAGCGGAGCAGGGGCTCTTCGCTGCGATCGGTATACGTGATGGAGCCGCGGGTCGAGCTGATTCCGGCGGTACCGGTGAGTGCACCGGCGGCGCTACGGCGAACCTTGCCTTCGCCCTCCAACGTGCCGTCGGCACGCAATGGCAGGTCGACGTTGCCGCTGGCGCTCAGCAGCAAGGCCAGCGGCAATGCATGCAGGCGGTAGCTGGCATCCAGGTTGCCGCCCTTGTCGCGGCTGGCCGCCACACACAGGTGCGGATCGCCGGCGGTGAGGCAAAGTTCGGACAGGCTCGCGGCGCCGTTGCGATAGCGCAGCGACGCGGTTTGCTGCAAGCGCCACTCGGGCATACCCTGCGGGGCAAGGTCGAGCGTTTCCAGCGTACCGTCCCAGTTCGCGCCCTTGCTTGAACCATGCAGCGCCAGCCGGCCGGAAAGTTGCGTGCCGCGCGCGTCCAGGGTCAGGCGGTGGTTGGTCTGGCTGCCCTCGGCAAGCAGGTGGATCTGCTGGAACGCCAGCCCCTGCAGCCAGGCGCCGGTGGCCTGCACGTCGAGTTTCCCGGCAGGACGGCTGATGTCGCGCACGCCAAGGATCAGTTGCAGCGCGTCGACTTTTTGCTGCTGCCAGGAAAGTGAGCGGCCATGGAGTTGTCCGTTGATGGCGAGTTCGGGCGGCTTGCCGCGTATCGAGAAATGGCCGTCCAGACGTCCGCTGGCATCAGGCAACCAGTCGGACAGCGAGGCGATCGCCAGTTTCAGTTGCGCGTCGTTGCTGGCGCCGGGTTTGGCATCCAGCCGGATCGTGCTGCCGCCGGAGGCCAGGTCGAGGCTGCCGTCCACAACTTCGTTTGGCGACAGGTGCAGCTTGCCGTGGCCGCTGACCGCGCGTTGGCGCAGCTCGCCACCCAGCTTGCGGATCTCCAGCGTTGCGTCGGGGCCGTTGTCGGGCAGCGAGCCATGGCTGGCAAGGTCGAAATCCAGCGCGCCATTCCAGCCGGCGAACAACTGCCCGGGGTCGAAGCGATCGGCATTGACCTGGGCCTGCCACGCCAGCATCGGTTGCAGGGTCAACGTGCCGCTGGCGCGCACGTTGCCTTGCGCCTGCTGCAGCGCCAGCGTGTGCAGCACCAGTGCCTGCGTGCTGCCATCCAGATCGAGCGACAACGCGGCCAACTTGCCGGGTGGTCCGATCGCGACGTCGCCCTCGGCGTGATACTTCGCCATGCTGCCATGGACGTTGATCGCACCGTGACTGGCCAGCTCCTGCCCGACCAGCTCCTGCGGCAGCAGCAGGTCGCTCCAGCGGACGTCCAGCGCCGCGGTGACCGGTTGCGCAGTCAGGCGTACGGTACCGGTGGCGGCGAGGTTGCCCTTCAGCCGGGGCGAGCTGAGGTTCAATTGCTGCAGCGTCAAGGTGTCAAATGCGGGGTCGAAGCGGGCGCGCAGCGGCTGCAACAGCAACGGGTAATCGTTGAGGTCGAGTCGACCTTCCAGGGTGCCGCCGTAGCGATCGCCCTGGCCTTTCAGCGTGGCGCCCACGGTATCCAGCGAACTGTCGCCCAACAGTACCTGGGGGTCGAAACGCGGCACATCGAGCGCGGCGGTCCAGGGGTAATCAGCGCTCTGGGTCAGCTCCAGTCGCAGATGCAACGCGCTGGGCCGGGTGAGCGTCAGATCGATGTGGGCGAGCTTGCCATCGCTCCGCGCGTTCAGTTGCCCGGCAAGATCGGTGTCACCCAGCTTCCAGCGAAAGCTGGCCTTGCTGTCGCCGGCGTAGCCGGTGCCGATGGCCAGCGTGCCGCCGAGCTGCACGTGGCCGTCCGGCGCCTGCAGCGCCAGCTGTTTCAGTACCAGCCCGCTGTCGGTCCAGCTGCCGGACAGATCGAGCTGATTGGAGATGAACACCACCGCGCCGCCCTGGCGGATCGCCATCGAACCCACGCGTACGCGGTCGAGCACCAGCTGCACCGGCGGTTTCAGCGAGAACGGCGTGGCCTCCTGCGACGATGGCGCGCTTTGCGGCAACGCCACCTCGACGCCGTCCGCGTCGAGATCGAGCACGTGCACACGGCGGGCCAGCAGCGGCCAGAGGCGAACGTGCAGGTGTGCCTTTTCCACCTTCACCACGGTGCCGTTGCCGTCGTCGTACCGCAGGCCGGCGACATCGATCGGCCCGGCCAGATGGCCGCGGGCTTGCTGCACGGTCAGCGCGCCCTGGGTAAAGCCTTCGGCCCGGTCCAGCGCAAAGCGCAACCCGGCATCGCTGCCAAGCAGCCACCACAGCGCCGCCGCCGCAACCAGCAGCAGGGTGGCGAGGGTGAGGGCGATGCGTTTGAACCACTTCATGCGCGAGGAGGCCGGGAATGGGGAGTAGTGAATAGGGAATGGGAAAAGACAGCACGCGTCGCGTGCTCTCTATCCTTCTGGTCGATCGTCATGTTCACGGATGGGCTTCTCCGATTCTTCATTCTCGATTCCCGGCCTCTCACAGGTCCGGGCCGATCACCAGGTGCAATTCGATACCGTGGGCATTCGCGTCGTGGATCGGCGTGCCGACGTCGACGCGGATCATGCCCACCGGGCTCAGCCAACGGACGCCCAGGCCTGCGCCGATGCGCGGTCGGTAGTCGGTGCCGGTGAACGCATTGCCCGCGTCGACGAAGGCGGCCATGCCCCATCGACGGGTGAAGTAGTGCTCCATCTCCGTGCTGGCGACCAGCAGGTTGCGCCCGCCAACCACGCGGCCGGCGCCGTTGCGCGGGCCGATCGACTGGAAGCCGTAGCCACGCACGGAGCGGTCGCCACCGGCAAAGAAGCGCAGCTGCGGCGGCAGCGCGGAGAAGTCGCTGGTTCGGGTGATGCCGGCGCTGCCGCGCAGGATCAGCCGGTTGCGGCTGCGTTCGCCGAAGGCGCGAATCCATTTGGCGTCGGCGGTGAACTGGCTGAAGCTGGCATTGGAAAGCAGCGTGCCCGCAGTGCTGCGCGCGGCCAGGTTGACCGCCCAGCCATGCCGCACGAAAGTGGCGTTGTCGGCCTTCTTGCGTGACAGCGACGCCTCGCCGAACACCAGCGTGCTGCGGCCGTGGTCGATGCCGGGGGTGTTGTCCGGCTCGTTGCCGCGCTTGCCCACGGTGAACGTGCCCGACAGCGCATGTACGCCGAGGGTGCGCACCCAGCCGTGCCATTGCCGCGTCTCGTTGCCCACCAGCTCCAGCGTGCGCGATTGCGAGGTGGTGGTGTCGGCATCGCGGAAATTGGCGCCGAAGTTGTAGCTGCGCTGGTTGGGGCCGGTCAGGGGGATGGAATACAGGGTGGACAGCGTTTTCAGCCGTTGCGCCACCACCAGTTCGTTCTTCCACTTGTGACCGCGCCGGTTGACCCAGCGACGCTCCATGCCGCCGCGCATGCCGAAGCCCGTGTCGGTGCCGATGAACGGGCCGCCGGTGTAGATCGTGCGCTTGGCCGGCACAAGCTGCACGGTGACATCGACCACGCCGGCGTGGGCTTCGTCCACATCGGGCAGCACGTTGACCACCGAGAAATAATCGGCACCGTTCAACGCCTGTTGCAGTGCCAGCAATTCGTTCTGTTCGAAATAGTCGCCGGATTTGAACGGCACGTAGCGGTCCAGAAAGCCTTCGTTGAACTGCGAGCCCTCGAAGCGCACCTTGCCGTAGCGGTAGCGCGGGCCCGCCTGCCAGGCCAGCTTGATCACCGCGCTGCGATCGGCACGGCGCACCTCCACGCGATGGGTGAGCAGGCGTGCGTCGAGGAAACCCTGGGCAGTCAATTCCGCCGAGAGGTCATCGCGCGCGGCGTCGTACACGCCGTGGTTCAGCACCTGGCCCTGCAATCGTTCGATCACGCGCCGCGCGCGGCGGATCGAACCGATGCGCGAAGCGGTTTCATCCAGTTGCAGTTCCACCGCCGTGACTTTCACCGGCTCGCCCGGCTTCACGTGCAGCGTCACCAGCCAGTCGTTGCCGCGCGGCAGGAGATCGCTGGTGACGGTGGCATCGTAATAGCCGTAAGGCTCCAGCGCGGTGCGCACCTGCTCCGGCGCGCGTTCCACCAGTCGCCGCACCTGCGCATCGCTGACGTCGCGCGCGGCGTACTGCGAAAGATCCACCGCCGCCATCACCGCGTTGCGCAGGGGATCGTTCACGCCATCGACGACCAACTGCACGTTTGCCTGTGCCAGCAGCGGCACCAGCCACAGCGGCAGCAGGAGACTCAGGCGTCGGAACATTCGGCGCATCCGCGATGGCAACCTTCAGGAACGTGAGGGCAGCTTACCGAAGCGCGCGTGGGCGTCGTATGAACCTGGCGCCCATCCGGATACTGGCGATGCCGGATCAACCGGCCTTGTCGCCGGCCTTGTGCGCGATCCACGCGCCAATCACCGCCGAGAAGTACGGGATCGACTGCGCGCTGAGGATGAAGATCCACAACGTGCCCTCGATGTAGCGCGTGCCGAAGCCCGTGGCCATGCCGATCACGCACAGCACCAGCGCGATCGCCATCAGCAGTTCCTCGCGTACCGGTGCGAACGCGGCGAAGCCCGATTCACCCAGCCGGCGGCTCTTGGCGGTCACCACGAACGATGTTTTCTCGCGCGTCAGTCCGTGCAGGATGCCGCGGGCGATTGCATGCGAGAGCCCCATGCTGGCCAGCGACGCCATCAAGGTGTCGTACCAGCCGCACGGCACGCGGGCGCGGTACAGCACGATGCCGAAGATCGCCTTGGCGAAGAAGAAACCGATCACCGGGATCAGGAACAGCTGCATCGGCAGGCTGAACAACTGCGGGAACGCCACCATGCCGGCGGTCCAGAAAATCGCCATCAGGGTGAAGATCAGGTGCAGCGCATCGGCAAACCAGCTGAACCAGCCGGTGAGGAAGTGGAAGCGCTGGCCGGCCGTGAGCGGGCCGCGTTGGGTCATCCAGTTCCAGCGACCCTTGAGGATCTGCATGGCGCCGAACGCCCAGCGATAGCGCTGGCTCTTGTACGCCTTGAAGTCGGCCGGGGTCAGGCCCTTGCCCATCAATTCGTCGACGTAAACCAGCTCGTAGCCGGCGTGCATCAGGCGCAGGCCCAGCTCGGCGTCTTCGCAGATGGTCCACTCCGACCAGCCGCCAGTGCCTTCCAGCGCGTTGCGCCGGACCATCGTCATGGTGCCGTGCTGGATGATCGCGTTGCGCTCGTTGCGATGATGCATGCCGATGCGGAAGAAGCCGTCGTATTCCCACGCGGTCATGCGGCGGAAGGTGTTGTTCTCGAACTCGCGGTGCGCCTGCGGGCACTGCACCACCGCCACCTTCGGATCATGGAAATACCCGGTGAGCGTGGCCAGCCAGTCCGGGCGCACTTCGTAGTCGGCGTCGATCACCGCCACCACGTCGGCGGCCGGGTCGGTTTCCTTCAGGCCGAAGTTCAGCGCGCCGGCCTTGTAACCGGGCCACGGCTCCAGGTGGAAGAAGCGGAAGCGCTTGCCCAGCTTCTCGCAGTACGCCTGCACCGGTTTCCACACATCCGGGTTCTTGGTGTTGTTGTCGATCACCAGCACTTCGAAGTTGGCGTAATCCAGCGCGGCCAGCGAATCGAGGGTGACGATCACCATCTCCGGCGGCTCGTTGTAGCAGGCCAGGTGGATCGACACGAACGGCTGCTTTTCCGGCGGGTCGGGCCGAAGCATGCCGGCATGGCGCATCCACTTCCGTCGCCACAGCACCTCGGTGAACTCGAAGCCGTTGATCAGCAGGATCGCCAGGATCGCGATCTGCGCCGGGAACAACAGCACCAGCATGGTCCAGTCGACCCAACTGAGGTAGAAGTTGAATGGCAGCGTGGCCGACCAGGTGATCAAGCCGCAGGCGAGCTGGATCAGCATGCAGAAGAACAGCCGCCCCATCAGCTTGAAGCGGCTGAAGCGGCGCGCGAACAGGATCATCGGCAGCAGCGCCAGCAGGCTGGCGGCCAGCGCCTTCCACGGCCAGGCGGTGTCCTCGGTGACCGGGCCGGTGAACGGGAATTTCAGCTGCCGGTCGGCATTGAACATGCCCCAGTACGCGCCGGTGCGGCCTTCGCCCAGGCCTTCTTTCCACGGCTGGTCGAACGCTTCCATCACGTAGTAGTCGATGTGCTGCTCGCGCGCCGCGTTGAACCACTGGCGCAGGAAGATCGCCTCGTTCGACACCGACGGCGTGGCGTACTGGAAACGGTCGCCGTTGGACGGCCAGCCGATTTCGCCCACCACCACCGGCTTGTTCGGGTACAGCTGGCGCAGATGGTTGTAGCGCGACAGCGCGTCGGCCAGCGCATCCTTGCGGTCGATGCCGTTCCAGTAGGGGAACAGGTGCACGGTGATGAAGTCGACGTGCTGCACCAGTTCGGGATATTCCTCCCAGATGTGCCAAGGCTCGGCGGTCGACACCGGCTGATGCAGCGCGGCGCGCACGCGATCGAGATAGGTCATCAGCTGCTCGGGGCTGATGTCGTTGCGCAGCAGCACCTCGTTGCCCACGATCACCCGGTTGACCGTGCCCGGGTAGTGCCGGGCCTGGGCGATCAGGGTTTCGATTTCCTTCTCGTTGTTGTCCAGCCGCCGGTCGATCCAGGCGCCGGCCATCACCTTCAGCCCCTCGCGCTCGGCCAGCCGCGGCACCTGCGGGTTCTGCAGCATCGAGTAGGTGCGTACGCGCGAGGTGTACTTGCTGACCAGCTTGAGGTCGCTGTCGATCTCCTCATCGCTGGGGAAATCGCTCTTCAGCGGGCTCTGGTAGCGCTGGAAGGCCGACAGCGCGAAGCCGCCGATCTTGCCGTGCCAATCCTCCGGCCCGTGCGGCAGGTTGCCCCACCACCACAGCCCGATATTCATTGACGCCACGATCAGCGCCAGCACCACGGCGGAGAGCAACGGAAACCGGCTGTGCTGCTTTGCTGCGTTGGCGCTCAAAGAAAAACCCCGGGGAAAGCCTGCGCAACAGGCGATAAAGCCCACGGAGCTTAACCAATGGATGGCATCGGGCTCAATAAAGATCGTCGATGGTGGTCAGCGGCAGGTCAGGCGATGGCGCTTTTCCCGCCGGTCGAGATCCTCGCTGCGGCACTTTCGGCAGTGACCATGACGGCAAGGCTACTGTTGCGGAATCGCCACGTGGACGCGCAAGCCGCTTCCGTAGGGCGAATCGAGCAGTTCGATGGTGGCGCCGTGCAACTGGGCGGCGCGCTGCACGATCGACAGGCCCAGTCCGAAGCCGTCGCCGTGGCTGCCGGCTTCGCGATGGAAGCGGGCGAACACGCTGGCGCGGCGTTCGGCCGGGATGCCGGGGCCATCGTCGATGACGTCGATCAGCGCCATGCCCTGGCCCTGCTCGATCGCAAGTTGCACCTGGCCGCCGTGCGGAACGTGGCGCAGCGCGTTCTCGACCAGGTTGCGCAACAGCGCAGCGAGTGCGGCTTCGTAGCCTTGCACGGGCACGTGCGGTGTCAGCCGCGCAAAGCTCAGATCCACCCCGCTGTCGGCGATCGCGGCCGACAGCTCCTCGATCACGTCCATCGCCACGGCGACCAGGTCGATGTTGTTGCGTTGGCCCGACGCCGCGCCGGCTTCCAGCCGGGCCAGCGCCAGCAGTTGTTCGATTCGCCGCGCCAGCCGCGCGAGACCGTGCTGGGCGCTGCCCAGGCCGGTTTTGAGTTCCGCCGGATCGGTGGCGATCATGGCGCTTTCGAGGTTGATCATGGCGCTGGCCAGCGGCGTGCGCAGTTCGTGCGCCACGTCGGCGCTGAAACGGCGTTCGCGTTCCAGCGCATCCTCCAGCCGCGCCAGTTGTCCGTTCAGCGCGGTGAGTACGGGCTGCAATTCCTGCGGCGCAGCGGGCAGGCGGACCGGTGCATGGCTGCCCGGTTCCCGGGTCGAGAGTTCACGGGTCAGGGTTTCCAGTGGGCGCAGCCCGCGTTTTACCGCCCAACCCACCAACCAGGCCAGCAAGGGCAGGCCGATCAGCAGCGGCAGGCTGTGCTCCAGCCATACCGCGTGCATGATGTCGTTGCGGCTGTCGTAGCGCTCACCGGTGCGGATCACCACGTTGTCGACGTCGTCGCGCAGGGTGAATATGCGCCATCGATAGCTGCCCTGGCGCACGTCACGGAAATCGGCGTCGGTATCGTTCGGTGGTGGCAGGGTCGCGATGTTGGTGGTGGCCAGCACGGTGCGGCCGGCATGATCGAATACCTGGAAGCCCACTTCGGATTCGTAGGTTCGGTGCTGCCGGGGCTGTTGGGCCTGGCTGACCTCGATCGGCACCAGCATGCCGGCGGCATCGCGGCCCTGCAGCGCGGACAGGCCGGCGTGTTCGATCAGCACCTGCAGGGTACGTGCCGATTGCGCCAGCCGGCCGTCGGAAAGCTCGTCCACCTCGGTGATCGTGCGCTGGAAGCTGAATACGCCCAGCGGCAACAGCACCGCCAGCAACACGAGGATGATCAACAGCCGCAGTCGGCCGTGCAGGCTCGCCGGTTTTCGCGGGCTGGTCGATGTCATTTGGGTTCGCGCGGAATCATGTAACCGAAGCCGCGTACGGTCTGGATGGTGTCGAAGCTGAGCTTGCGACGCAGCGTGTGCACCAGGACTTCCAGCGCGCTGCTGCCGACGATGTTGTCCAGCCCGTACAGCGAATTCTCCAGGCTCTCGCGGCGCACCAGCCGTCCGGCACGCTCCATCAGGATCTGCAGCAGGGCGAATTCGCGTTTGGTCAGTTCCACCCTTTCGCCACGAAAGCTCACCTCGGACGTGCCGAGGTCGAGGCTCAGCGCGCCGGCCTCGATGCGGTTCGCCGCCAGCCCTTGCGCGCGCCGGGTCAACGAGCGGATGCGTGCCGCCAACTCGTCCAGGTGGAACGGTTTGACCAGATAATCGTCGGCACCGGCATCGAGGCCGGCAACCCGGTCATCCAGCCTGTCGCGCGCCGTCATCACCATCACCGGCGTGGTGACGTGGCTGCGGCGCGCTTCGGTCAGTACCTCCATGCCGTCCTTGCCGGGCAGGCCAAGGTCCAGCAATACCAGGTCGGCGGTCTGGTCGCGCAGCGCGCTCAGCGCCTCGCGGCCGTCACGCAGCCAGGTGACGGTATAGGCCAGACGTTCCAGTGCCCGCGCAATGGCGGTGCCGAGCTGGGTATCGTCTTCCACCAGAATGATGTGCACGGTGTTCCCTTCGAGGTCAGGTCCGCGAACCGATCCGCGGCAAGCATGACATGTCGCCGGATTATCCCGGGGTTCGCTTACGAAGGGCTTAAAAGTGCGCGGAGCGAGCCTGCGCCTGGGGTTTGTTCAATGTTGCCTGACGCGTTGTCGGGTTGGCCGTGCGTTCGCCCGCGTCCAGGTGTCGCCATTGATGGAGCGGCGCGGCTGTGCCGCACTGGTCTATATCACGTCGATGAAGCTGTTGATCGACAGTCGTCCCAATACCGGATCGGGCGGTGGAATGTCGTGATTCTCGATGCATGCCGAGTGCAGCGAATTGCGCCGGTAGACCAGCATGCGGTTGAACACGGCATCCGCCTTGGCGGTCTGCTCGAACAGCGCCGTGTCGCCATTGATATAGCCGGGAGCAGGGGCGTCAGCCCCCTGACTTTCCGCTTCAAGTTGACGGAAATAGCCTTCCTTGCGCCCATCGTCGATGGACTCGAAACCGGTCTGGCGGTGGCGGTAGAACGCGGTGCCGCCCCAATGGCCGTGAAACAGGTAATGCACGGTTGCCAATCCGTCGCTGCCGGTCGAATCGATATGCGGTACCCGTTGCAGGAACTTCAGTTCCTGCGGAGGCGTGGCCACCAGCGAGTAATGGCACATCGAGAATTTGAAGCGCCCGGGCTGCATCCCGAAATGCTCGGGCAACAGCGGATTGAGCACCGACTCGAGAAAAGGCGAATACATGGCCGGAGCCCGCGTACGCGGGCCCGGAAAGTAGTTGCTCCGGAGATCGAAGGGACGCCGCGCGGCCTTGCGAACCAGACGTTCGGGGTCAGCGACAAGATGGTCGATGACCAGCAGGACCGCACCTTCGTTGCCGAAGGTGCGTTTCTCGATGCGCATGTTGGCATGGCGTTCGATCAGCATGATGAAGGTCCCGGAGTTTGTGAAAAAAGCCACTTTCCGTGGCTTTTTTCCATGGCGCGTCGGTGCGTGCCCGAACGCGTTCACGCGATTTCGTTACTTGCGCGATCCATCCGCGCTCGGGCATCAGGCAACTGCATCCATGCGTTGCCTCAACTCGGGCATCCATACCCTCGCCATGCCCTTGCGTCGCCGTGGCCGCGGGTTGAGCGGTTGAAAAAGCCGGCCTCTCAGCCCAACCGGTGCATGTCCCAGATACCATCCGGCGACTTGCAGTAGCGATCGATGAACTCCTGCTGCAAGGGCAGCAGCGGCAGCGTGCGATCGATCGGCCCGCGGATACTGTCGAGCAGGCGGCGCAGGTCGGCGTCGGATATCTCCCGCGTTACCGGGTGATGCTGGTTCGGCATGATTTCCTGGCCCAGCAAGACGTGCATCCACGAGGTGGTTGCGAACAGTTCTCCCTGATCCTTCCAGACATGCGCGCGGTCACGCCAGGCATCGATGCGGATCTGGAGGGAATCCGGCAAGGTCATCTCGCGGCAGTCCTTCCACATCTTTTCTTCGCGCTGGTTGGCGTGATAGTGCAGGGTGATGAAGTCGCGCACATGTTCCAGTTCGCCACGGCAAACGTCGTTGTAGCGCTTGACCAGCGAATCCGGGATGCCTTCGGACGGGAACAGCTCAACCAGCAGCATCACCGCGCTCATCGCCAGGTGGATGCTGGTCGATTCCAGCGGCTCGATGAAGCCGCTGGCCAGGCCCAACGCCACCACGTTCTTGTTCCAGGCCTTGAGCCGGCGGCCGGTGCGGAACTTCACTTGCCACGGATCCCTGACCGGCTCGGCACCGACATCGTGCAGCAACTTGGCGCGCGCCTCGTCGTCGGACATGTAACGGCTGTCGTATACCAGCCCGCAACCAACGCGATGCTGCACCGGGATGTGCCAGCGCCAGCCCGCTTCATGGGCGATGGCGCGTGTATACGGCACCGGCGACGGATCGACCGACTGGGTCTGCACCGCAATCGCGCGGTCGCAGGGCAGCCAGTGGTTCCAGTCCTCGTAACCGGTTTTCAGCGTCTGTTCGATCAACAGGCCGCGGAAGCCGGTGCAATCGATGAACAGGTCACCTTCAATCACCTGGCCATCGTCCAGCACCAGCGCCTCGACGTAGCCGCTATCGGGATTCTGGCGCACTTCCTTGATCATGCCCTCGATCCGGTTGATCCCGTAACGCTCGAATTTCTTGCGCAGGAAATCGACGTAGAGCGCAGCATCCATGTGGTACGCGTAGTTGATTTCCGGGTTTTCGGTCAGCGCGAACTTGTCCTCCAGCGCAGCCATCGCTTCCAGGCTGAAATTGCCCAGATCCGACTTCATGCCACGGCGCACGCTCTCCAGCCAGTACTGCTGGAACCCGGCGACCAGTGTTCCCTTGCCCGTGTTGCCGAAGGGATGGATGTAGCGATGGCCTGGCCGGACGAAGTTTTCGAACGAGATGGCCAGCTTGAACGTGCCGGCTACCGCGCGCAGGAATTCCTGCTCGTCGATGTTCATGAACCGGTGGAAGTTGCGAACCGGTGGCACGGTGGCTTCGCCCACACCGACGGTGGCGATCTTGGACGATTCCACCAGCGTCAGCTCGATCTGGTCCTTCAGCTGATACGCCAGCGCGCTTGCCGCGATCCATCCCGCCGTGCCGCCACCGGCAATAACCACCTTGCGAATTCTGTTGTTGCCCACGTCTACCCCTCCCCATTTGGTCGTACCGCATTTTCCCCCGCTTTTGCAGGGATCCGTATTACTTGGGACGTTTTGCCGCGCCCGCTCTAGGGCGGTTTGAAGCGTCCGTCAACATCGATGGCGTTCATCGGTTGAGCCGGTCGATCAGCATGGCGCGCAGCCGCCGGATACTGGTTTCGTCGAGCGGCCCTAGCGCGCCGCGTGCGCCTTCGGGCAGGTGCTCGCCGGCACGCTCGGACGGTCCGAAAACGTAATAATCGAAGACCTCGCGCCAGGCGCGTTTCTCCTCCTCGGGACGGTCGCGGATGGCCCACAGCGCGTGGTAGAGCGCGTGCATGGGTGTCGGCACATAGTGGGGCACGCTGCTCCACCAGTAGTTCACCAGCACGTTGAATGGCTCGAGCCCTTCAACATGGTGCCACCACATGTTCGGAATGAATATGGCGTCACCCGGCTCCAGCTCGACGCGTTGCGCCGAGGCAAGGGCTTCACGAAAACGCGGATACTTCCCGAAATCGGGCGCGGCAAAATCGACGACGCTGACCGCCTGGCCCCCCGGGGTCGGTTCCAGCGGCCCGGGATACAGGTTCTTGATCTGCTCCGGCGGGAACAGCGTGAATCGACGGCGCCCTACGGCGTTGCAGGCGATATTGTTCATCGCGTCGTAGTGTGCCGAGGCGATGGTGCGGTTGCCGATCCAGATGCGCGGCGGAGCATCGATTCCGTTGGCCGCGAAATTCAGATCGTCGGTATCGCGCAGGCCCGGCAGCAAGGCGTCGACCGGCGCCGAGGCCATGTACCAGGTAGGCGGCTGCGGGTCATCGAGATGTGCGCCGATCTCGTCAATGAGTTCGGTAAGCGTACCGCGCATCACCTGGCAGTTGATGGCGGTGAAGTCGTCGTTGTAGAACACGCGCCCGGCGATATCGGGCGCGCCGTAGGAGTATTGGATTGGCCGCTGATTGTAAAAACGGGCCAGGCAGGCCATGACGTCGCTCGTCGAGCGCTGTCCCGCCTGCGTCAGCTGCCAAGCACGCACCAGTCCGCGCAGTACAACGGGTTGTCCTGCTTCGAGCAATTCGTCGACGGGAAGCGCGTCGGCGCGAACATCCGATCGCTCGCGGACGCTGGCAACTGGTTCCCTCATGGCAATCAACCCGCGTTGGCGGCGACTGTCTCCTGGCTCAGGCGGCGCTGCTTTTCAGCCATCAGCCGGCGCATGTTGTGCATCGAGGCCAACACCAGGTAGGCACCCTCGAGATAACCCGAGCGATGCAGCGAATGCAGCGATTCCGCGTCCAGGGCGGCCAGTCGTTCGCGGTCGATGCCGAGCAGGCCGGTGACGTTGGCGCCGTGCTCGTTGTCGAACTTGATATCAAGCGTGAGGGGCTGGATCAGATCGAGGGAATCGAAGGCCGCGTACATGGCCTTGCCGCCTTCCACGCCGTCTCGAATGCCGCGCAGCATGCTGGTGACGTGTTCGAGGTACGGGCTGTTGCCACCCTGGGGAAGAAACACCGCTTCGCCTTCTTCGAAGTTGACGCGCGGGTGGTCCAGATCAACGCTGATCACAGCTTCGCGGCGCAATTCGCCGTCGATGTTCTGCTCCTGAAAACCAATCAGGAAAGGACCCCGTGCAATGTGAGCGGGCAAATAGGTCGCTTTCCACTGTTCACCGTCGAGAAAAAGATTCTCGTTGACGCCGAAACCAAGAAGCACCACCGACTGGTATTCACCATCCTCGTTCTTGCGGAAGAAGATCGGATATTCGCGCACCAGCTCGGCATATTCAGTGGGGTAGGCCGGCACCATGCCGATGTCATCCCCGTAGGACGCCCCAAAGCGGGTGGCAACGCGCAAACCCTTGTGCGCCACATTGTTGAGCATTTCGTAACGTGCCATTCGGCTCCCCCAAGGAATTGCTTTTGCACACTTATTTTGAATCGTTGTCAGCATTTGATCTTACCGCAGGCGGCACAAAAAAAGGGGCCACTGCAAGCAGTGGCCCCCGTTTTTTACCCTACTGACGCAATTAGAACTTGTAGCGGACACCAAGCCCGTAACGCGGATCCTGGTCGACCACTCGCACGAACTGCTTGCCTGTACGTCCATACCAGCGCACGTCTTCGCCGGTCAGGTTGATGCCTTCGAACTGGAACGACAGGTGATCGTTCAAGTCGTAGTTCACGCTCAGGTCGGTCTGGTGGTACTGAGCGACGTAGGTCGGGTTGGTGGCAGAGGCTGCCGTCAGGAACGAGGCACGCCAGTTGTAGGCCAGGCGTACGGAGAAGTTGTACTTCTCGTACATCAGCACGGCGTTGGCGCTGTCACTGAGGCCGAGCAGCGCGAACTGATCGACGCTCGGGTTGCCACCATTTTTGTAGTGAACGTCGCCGTCAACCTTGGTGTAGTTCGCCAGGATGCCGAAGCCGGTATCGCCGAGGAAGTACTGACCACCAAGCTCCCAACCGTGCAGCATGGCGCTGTGCACGTTGGCCTGCTTGGAGATTTTGTACATGTACAGCGGGTCGTCCGGGTTGGCGGTGACGTCGTGGCTGGATTCCAGATCCAGGTTCTGGGCGTCGGTGCCGTTGAAATCGGCCAGACCGCCGTTCCACTTATTGGTCGACCCCTGAAGGTCGATCAACGAGATCGCGTCGAACAGGGTCGTGTCGTTGATTGCGCATGGCGCCCCTACCTGAGCTGCACACTGTGCGCTTCCCAGGAAAGCCTGGGCCTGCAGAGCACGCGGGCCCGAGGTCGGGTCACGCTGGTCGTACAGGCTTCCGTCCGACACCGTGGTGCCGATGAAGTTGCTGACGCGCTTGTCCCAGAACGTTACCGACACGTAGCTCGACTTGGCGAAGTACCAGCCCAGGCCGAGGTCCAGGTTGTCTGATTCGAGCGGCTTCAGGCCCGGGTTGTTGCTGGCACCGGTAGCCTGCGACGAGGGGTTGACCAGGATGGAGCCGCTCGGGTTGCCTACGGTGGAGCCCGCGTACAGGTTGCTGTACGGCGAACGTGCAAGGGTCTTGCTGTACGAAGCGCGGCCCTGCAGCGCGTCGGTGAAGTCGATGCTGAAGTCGACGTTAGGCAGCAGGTTGCTGTAGCTGCCGCTTCCGGTGATGGGCTGCACAGTTGCGCCGGACGGGTTCTGGAAGTCGTTGTTGGACAACCAGAGAATGCCGCTCGGCAACGCGAGCTGCGTTTTGGAGCTCACGTCGGTCTGCTCGTAGCGCATGCCGAAACGCGTGGTGGTCGGCAGGTCGCCCAACTGGCCTTCCAGCACGAGCTGTGCGTACGCAGCCTTCGTGTTCTCGACCACGGTGTTGTCGGCTGCCAGGGTCTCCCTGACCATGTAGTTGGTGCCCGGGTACTGGCTGACCGCAAACTTGGCCAGGTCGTCGGCGTTGCCGATCCAGGTGCTCTGCGCGATACCGTTGGTGTTGAAGTCATTGAACAGGCCGGCCGTGTTGACCTGGTGAACGAGACTATCTGCCAGGTCCGGATATGCGCCAGCGTCATTCACGCTCCAGTCGCCCATCGCTTGATAGTTCTGGGCCGCCTGGGTGCGATGCAGCTTGGTCTTCATGATGTCGGCACCGAACTGGAACCGACCGTTGTCGAACTCCAGCTCACCGCCGAACTTCGCTTCCTTGACTTCGGTCTTCTGCGATTGCGCGTCGATGCGCACGGGCTGGATGCCGAGATTGTTGACGCCGAACGGCTGGTTGACCAGGCCAGGACCGGTGGAGTCCGTGGTCGGGTACCAGGTGCGGGTGGCAATGGGCAGGCTGTTGTTGAAATGGTATTCCTGCGCCCACGAGCCGCCGCACTGCGGGCCGGTCGCGCAATTGTTGGTGCCCGCGAGGCCTACAGCCGTGGCGCCGCCACCGGTAAGCCCGTCATTGGGTACGCTCTGGCTCTTCGCATCGTGCAGATCAAGCGTCAGCTTGAGGCTGTCGGTGGCCTGCCACTCGGTATTGAAGCCGATATCGTCCAGCTTGTACCTCTGGGCGTTGTGCTGCTGCTCCATGCCGAAGTCTTTGGTCTGCACGACATCGCGAATGTACGTCGGCGTAGCCACAGCGCCGCTGGTGTCGAACGTCACGTCGCTGAAGTGCTGCTGCTGCAGCCACATCGACTGCTCACCGCGGTTGGAGGTGAGATCGTACCGGGAATACAGGTAGTCCAACGTCATGGTCAGGCCGTCGACCGGAGCAAGCTGCAGCACGGCATGAGCGTTCGTGCGCTTGCTCTCGAAGTCGTTGACCGCGTAACGAACGTCGTTCGGCATGCCGTAGAGCTGGCCGATAGCCGGTGCGTTGGTGACGTTGGTGACGGCACCCTTGGTGGGGTCGAAATTGAAGCCGTTGGCGAAACCAGTCCACGGCTGGATGGCCCAGTTGTTCTCGGTCGCTTCCACCGCGCCGCCGTGACGCTTGGCGAAGCTGGCGTCGAGGCCGATGCCCCAGGTCTTGTCCGGGTTCGCGTAGCTGAAGTTGCCCGAGAATTCCGGCGTGATGCTGGTATCGAACGGCTGCGACTTGTCGAGCGTGGCCTTCGAACCGACCGAACCGATGAGCTTGCCGCCTTCATGGTTGAACGGGCGATCGGTCCGGATGTCGATGGTGGCACCAATACCGCCGCTGGCGACGTCGGCACGACCGGTCTTGTAGACCTCCAGCGAGCTGACACCGTTGGGCGACAGCTGGGCGAAGTTGAACGAACGCGTACCGCCGTTGACGCCGCCGATCGGAACCTGGCCGGCGGCACCGAAGGCGTCCGCGCCAGGAACGGTGCGGCCGTCGATGGTGATGAGGTTGAAGTCCGGGCCGAAGCCACGCACGGTGACCTGCGAGCCTTCGCCGTTGCGGCGGTCGATCGACACGCCGGTGATGCGCTGCAGCGATTCGGCCAGGTTGGTGTCCGGCATCTTGCCGATGTCTTCGGCGCTGACCGCATCGACACCGCCGATGGCGTAACGCTTGATGTTCATCGACTGTTCGAGACTGTTACGCACGCCGCTGACCGTCACGGTCTGCAGCGTGGTCGGATCGTTGTGCGTACCCGCCGTCTGCGCTGCCGGTGCGGCCGGCTGCGTGTCCTGCGCGTAGAGCGGGTTGATGATGACGGCACCACCGACGATGGTGAACATCACCTTCGACCTGAGGTGCTTAAACTTGTTGTGGTTCATTCGTGTGCACTCCCCTTCCAATTAATTGAACTCAATAGCAAACAATGGTGCGTGCGAAGTTTCTTATCCACGTTGTGGGTCCACCCACTTCATGGCCTTCAACCAAGTTCGCGCCACCGAATTCCGGTCCGGCATTCAGGTGACTGCTGGTTGACCAATAGACGTTTCCATCCCCGAAACGCCTGCGGACGCTGGTCCGCCTTTTCTGCCTCCCTCGGACTCCCCGAACAACCTCAGTCGGACGCCTGTGGGCACCCTTTGTCCCGTTGACTCGCCCACCGAACGCATATGTGCGTTGGACGGATGGCGAGTGCAGCTGATGTTAGCGTTAACATCTTTATCACAGCCCACATGCCCTGTCCAGCGCTGTCACGTCAGTGATCAGGACACGCGAAACGCCAGCGCCGATGTTGTCGGAACTGGCGGCAATCGTTGCCTCTCGTGCAACGGGATGTGCGGAATAGCGATGACCCATTTTCCGGTGAGTTCCCCGCGAAAGCGCTTCTGTAGCAACGGTGTACATGAGTGTGACAGCGCTGTCAATTTTTCGTAATATGGCCTTCGGGAATCCGCATGGCAGCGTCAAACAGGGGAAGATGCCGGGCTGATATATGCATATGCCAAATGGTTATGCCGGCAGCCTCGGTTGAACCCAGGGGAAGGGGCATTTCATTGATGGATACCAGGGGAGGTTGCCGATGAGGGCGCGCATCGAGGACGTGGCGCGGGAAGCCGGGGTATCCCCGAAGACGGTTTCGCGCGTGCTCAACAATGAGCCGAACGTCCGGAATGAAATGCGCGAGCGCATTCTTGCGGCCGTGGAGATGCTTGGCTATCGCCCCAATCCGTCCGCGCGCAGTCTCGCCAGCAACCGGGCGTTCCTGGTTGCCTTGTTGTACGACAACCCGTCACCCCATTACGTCATGGAAGTTCAGCAGGGGGCGCTGGAGGCTTGTGACGCGCATCAGTACAGCATGATGGTTCGGCCGCTCGTATCGGGCGCACCCGATTTCGTCGAGCGGGTGGACGTGTTGATATCGCAGTTCAGGCCGGACGGCCTGCTGTTGACGCCACCTATCTGCGACCATCCGGCGTTGCTGGATATGCTTCGCACCCGCAATGTCCCCTGGGCGAGCATCTCGCCCAAAAACTACACCGAAGGTGTGGGTGCCACGCTGGACGAGCGTTCGGCGTCCTGCGAAATGGTGCTGCATCTCGCGTCGCTGGGGCACCGGCGGATTGCCCACATCACCGGGCACCCGACGCATGGTGGCAACGTGTGGCGCTTGCGCGGTTATCGTGACGGCCTTGAGCAGGCGCACCTTGCCTACGATCCGGAACTGGTTGTCGAAGGCCGGTTCTCTTTCGATTCGGGCGTGGCGGGAGCGCGTCGCCTGTTTGCGCTGGAACACCGGCCCACGGCGATTTTCGGCGCCAATGACGACACGGCCGCGGGCATCCTCTGGGCGGCGGCCGAACGGGGGCTCAAGGTGCCGAAGGACCTTTCCGTTTGCGGCTTCGATGACATCCCGCTTGCGCGCCAGGTGTGGCCCGCGCTGACCACGGTGCGTCAACCCAGTCAGGACATGGGGCGGATCGCTGCGATGCAATTGCTGCGCACCATCAGGAGTGGGAAGCCGGGCCAGATGGTGTCGGTGCCGTATACGTTGCGCCTGCGACAGTCCACGGGGGCGGCGCCCAGACGCGTGCGCCCCTGACGCGAGGGAGGATTCGCCCGGGCGTTTTTTTTGGAACGCGTTGCGCCGCCGCGGTTGATTGACAGCGCTGTCACATTCGGCAAATACTCGAACGGATACGAGGTCGTGTGGCAATCACGCCATGGCGCACAGCTGGGGAGAGTCACCATGCAGCTTGTCTTTCGTGATCGACGGGTGTCGATCAAACGGGCTTTCACGACGGCAGGAGCGCTGGTCTGCGCTTTCACCGTGGCCAGCGCCTGCAGCGCGGACGTCAAGCCCACACCGACCGATGGGGTGCACTCGGCCGTAGTGCACCCGGACGCATGGCCCAAGGTGAAGTGGCCGTTCGCGCACGATGCGGCGCTGGAACAGCGCGTGAAAAGCCTGCTGGCCAAAATGTCGGACGAAGACAAGGTAGGCCAGATCATCCAGGCCGACATCGCCAGCGTTACCCCGGACGAGGTGCGCAAGTACCGGCTGGGCTCGATCCTGGCGGGTGGCAACTCCAAGCCCGGCGGCAAGCTGTCCGGCGGCCAGGCCTGGCTGGAATTGTCTGACGCGTTCTATCACGCGTCCGTCGACACTTCCGACGGCGGCCTGGGGATTCCCGTGCTGTTCGGCGTGGACGCCGTGCATGGTCACAACGATGTGGTCGGCGCCACGATCTTCCCGCAGAACTCCGCGCTGGGCGCCATGCGCGATCCCGCGCTGGTCGCAGAAATCGCCGCCGCCACCGCCGAGGAGGCGCGTGCGACGGGCATCAACTGGACGTTCGCGCCCACGCTCACCGTGCCGCAGGATGATCGTTGGGGCCGTGCGTTCGAGGGTTATTCGGAAGATCCGGCCGTGGTGGCGAGCTATGCCGCCGCCGTGGTCGAGGGCTTGCAGGGCAAGCCGGGCAGTGCCGACTTCCTCGACAATGCGCATGTCATTGCGTCGGCCAAGCATTTCGTGGGCGACGGCAGCACCAAGGACGGCAAGGACCAGGGCGACGCCGAAGTCAGCGAGGAGAATCTGCGCGACGTGGCCTCCGCCGGCTACCCGCCGGCCATCGCCGCCGGCGTGCAGACCGTCATGGCGTCGTTCTCCAGCTGGAACGGCGAGAAGATGTCCGGCCACAAGGGCCTGCTGACCGATGTGCTGAAGGGACGCATGGATTTTCAGGGCTTCGTCGTTGGCGACTGGAACGGTCACGGCCAGGTGCCCGGCTGCACCAACGAGGATTGCCCGCAGGCGATCAATGCCGGCATGGACATGTTCATGGCGCCGGACAGCTGGCGCGGGCTGTACAAGAACACGCTGGCGGAAGTGAAGTCCGGGGTGATTCCGATGTCGCGCCTGGATGACGCGGTATCCCGCATCCTGCGCGTAAAGATGCGCCTGGGCCTGTTCGACAAGGGTTCGCCGTCCTCGCAGGTTTCGGACAACCCGTCCTATGCCCTGGGCAGCCCGGAGCATCGTGCCATCGCACGGCGTGCGGTTCGTGAAACGCTGGTGTTGCTGAAAAACCACAACGGCATCCTGCCGCTGAACCCGAAGCAGCGGATCCTGGTGGCCGGCGACGGCGCGGACAACATTCCCAAGCAGTCCGGTGGCTGGACCTTGACCTGGCAGGGCACCGGCACCACCAACGCCGATTTCCCGAATGGCCAATCCATCTGGGGTGGCATCCACGAGCAGGTTGTGGCCGCCGGTGGTACGGCGCAGTTGTCGGTGGACGGCAAGTACACCCAGAAGCCCGACGTTGCCATCGTGGTCTACGGCGAGAATCCGTACGCCGAATTCCAGGGTGACATCCCCAACCTGTTGTTCTCGCCTGGCGACAGCAGCAACCTGGACATGATCAAGCGCCTGCGCGCGCAGGGGATTCCGGTGGTATCGGTGTTCCTGTCCGGGCGGCCGTTGTGGGTGAACCCCGAAATCAACGCGTCCAACGCGTTCGTGGCGGCATGGTTGCCCGGTTCCGAGGGCGGCGGCGTGGCCGACGTGATCCTGCGCACCGCCGCGGGCGCGATCAACCACGATTTCCACGGCAAGCTGGCGTATTCGTGGCCGCGTACGGCCGTGCAGACGCCGCTCAACGTGGGCCAGAAAAACTACAACCCGCAGTTCGCGTTCGGTTATGGCCTGACCTACAAGGACAAGGACACGCTCGGCACGTTGTCGGAAGTTTCCGGCGTCAAGAACAGTGCTGTTGCACCGGGTCTTTACCTGCAGCGGGGCAAGCCTGTCACCGGGCTGACGCTGCAATTGACGGGGGCCGATGGCGCCACCCTCGACGAGGTTGTCGCACCGGCACGTTCGCGCGACGGCAGCATTCGCCTCACGGCCATCGACTACCAGGCGCAGGAAGACGCCCGCCGTGTCGAGTGGTCCGGCGCTGGCGCCGCTTCGGTGGCACTGCATGCGGCATCGAAGCTGGATCAGGATCGCCAGACCAATGGCGACGTTTTGCTGGTGACCACCATGAAGGTGGATGCGCTGGCTCCGGGCAAGGTCAGCCTTGCCGTCGCTTGCGGTGCCAAGTGTGGCGCCAGCGTACCGCTGGATGCCACGCTGGCGACCTTGCCCAAGGGCGAATGGCTGCGCGTTGGCGTCCCGCTGAAGTGCTTCCGTGAGGCCGGGGCGGACATGACGAAGATTGACGTACCGTTTCGCCTGCAAAGCGCGGCCAAGGCGACGCTGTCGATTGCCCGGGTGGCATTGGGTACGGACGTGGACAAGCTGGTAGCTTGCCCCACCCATTGAAATATCCGGTCGCGCGTGCGGGGCGCGCGACTTTTTCCGCTCGACCGCAGCGGCAGGTCTGTCTGCCGCCTGCATAACAACAATCCATAGAAGTCGAACGTTTATCGAATACGGGGAATGACATGAACGCTATCGCTGAACCGGTTACTGCGCGTCCAAAAACCACCGTGGTGTTTACCTGCGTGCTCGCCGCGCTGGCCGGGCTGATGTTTGGCCTGGACATCGGCGTGATTTCGGGCGCCACCCAATTCATCCAGAAGGAATTCCTGATCGACGACCACATGATCGAGTGGATCGTCAGCTCGATGATGCTGGGCGCGGCGATCGGCGCGCTGGGTGCGGGCTGGATGTCCTCCACGCTGGGGCGCAAACGGTCGCTGATCCTGGCCGCCGTGATGTTCGTGGCCGGCTCGCTGCTCAGCGGTGGCGCATGGTCGCCGGAGACGCTGATCGCGGCACGCGTGATCCTGGGCCTCGCCATCGGCGTGGCCACCTTCACCGCACCGCTGTATCTGGCCGAAGTGGCGCCGGAGAACATCCGCGGCGCGATGATCTCGCTGTACCAGCTGATGATCACCACCGGCATCCTGGTGGCGTTCCTGTCCGACACGGCCTTCAGCTACACCGGCAACTGGCGCTGGATGCTGGGCATCATCGCGATCCCCGGCGTCCTGTTTCTGCTTGGCCTGTTTTTCCTGCCGGAAAGCCCGCGCTGGCTGATGATGCGCGGACGCAAGCAGGCGGCAACCGACGTGCTGCAGAAGCTGCGTGGTGATGCCGAGCATGTCAGCAACGAAGTGGCCGACATCGAAGAACAGCTGAAGACGCCGCAGAAGGGCTGGCACCTGTTCCTCGAAAACCGCAATTTCCGCCGCTCGGTGGGCCTGGGCGTGTTGCTGCAGGTGGTCCAGCAGCTGACCGGCATCAACGTGGTGATGTACTACGCGCCGCGCATTTTCCAGGACATGGGCTACGCCACCGCGGCGCAGATGTGGTTTACCGCCGCGGTGGGCCTGACCAACATGCTGGCTACGTTCATCGCGATCGGCTTCGTGGATCGCCTCGGCCGCAAGCCGATCCTGTATGCGGGTTTCAGCGTGATGGCGATTGGCCTGGGTCTGGTCGGCACGATGATGCATCTGGGCATCACCACGCATGGCGAGCAGATCTTCACCGTGGCCATGCTGCTGGTGTTCATCGTGGGCTTCGCGATGTCGGCCGGTCCGCTGATCTGGACGCTGTGCTCGGAAGTGCAGCCGCTGAAGGGCCGCGATTTCGGTATCGGCGCCTCGACCTTCACCAACTGGGTCGCCAACATGATCGTGGGCGCCACGTTCCTGACCTTGCTCAACGGCATCGGCAACGCGGCCACGTTCTGGCTGTATGGCGCGCTCAACGTGGTGTTCATCCTGATCACGTTCTTCCTGATCCCGGAAACCAAGAACGTCACGCTGGAGCAGATCGAGCGCAACCTGATGTCCGGCAAGCCGTTGCGTGACATCGGCCAGTAAGTACACGGCGCATCATTATTGAAACGGCAGAGGCCCCGCATGCGGGGCCTCTTGCTGTCAGCCGTTCGGTCGCGTCAGCTACTCGTCATCAAACCCGGTGTAATCCTCGGGGAAGACCGGCGTACCGTCGTCCTCCAGGCCCAGCATGTCGGTGAGCGCCTTGGCGGCGGCGGCTTCCGCCACATCACTTGCCCGGAAACTGCGGTTTTCGCAGATCGCGTAATAGACAGGAAAGCCGTTCTTGCTCGGCGTCACCGCGAGGTAGGCGGTATAGCGCGAGCCTTCCAGCGTGGCGCCCGAGCGTACCGTGAAGTTGGGGAACTCGCGTTCGGCCATGGTTCCTGTCCCGATGAAAACCCGCAGTGTATAGCGCGCCGCCAGTGCGTCATCATGGCAAGATGATTGGTGATGACTGTTCCGTGCCGCGCATCGTGCTGGATACCAATGTGTGTCTGGACCTGCTGGTGTTCCGCGACCCCGGCTGCATGCCGTTGCACGACGCACTGCAGCGCGGCGCGGTACACGCCATGACCCGGCCGGATTGCCGCGATGAATGGCTGCGCGTGCTGCACTATCCCGGCTTGCCGGTGGATGACACTTCCCGGCCGGCGCTGGTGGCCGCCTTCGACGCCTTGAACCACCTTGCGCCTGCACCGCTGACGGATGCGGCGGCGCTGCCGTTGCCGCGCTGCGCCGATCCCGACGACCAGAAGTTTCTGGAACTGGCACTGGAAACGGGAGCAAGGTGGCTGCTCAGCAAGGACAAGGAATTGCTGAAGCTGGCCAGCCGCGCCCAGCGCGACTGCCGGTTTGCGATCCTGCAGCCGCAGGTGTGGTCGCTGGTTGAACCGTCGCCTCGTGCGACCGATCGCGTGTCGTAACTGCACCCAAGCCGGAGAGATGTGCCGATGCTCGTTCCCCACACCATCGACTGCCCGTATTGCGGCGAGCCGATCGATATCTTTCTCGATGCCTCGGTTCCCCATCAGCGCTATATCGAGGATTGCCAGGTCTGTTGCCGGCCGATCACGCTGGATGTGAGCGTGGACGAGGAGGGCATGCCGAGCGTCCACGCCAGCGGCGAAAACGACGCCTGAGCGAACGACGGCGCGTCGCTCAGTACGCCGTGCCGATAACGGCGATGCCGCCAGCGTGCAGCGCGTCGCGCGTGACGTCATCGCTCTGCGGGGTGACCGGGCGGCTGAGATCCCACAGCAGGCTGGCACGGAATCCCAGCGCGACCGCGTCCTGTGCGGTCCACAACACGCACACGTCGCGCGCCAGCCCGCAGACGTGCACTTCGGTGACGCCACGGTCGCGCAGCCAGCCGGCCAGCCCCGTACTGGGGCGTTCGCCTTGCGGGCCGTGGTTTTCGCGAAACCCGCTGTAGGAGTCGACCTCGCGATGACTGCCCTTGCGGATCACCGCATCGACGGCCGACCAGTCGATGCCCGGATGCAGCGCGGCGCCCGGCGTACCCTGCACGCAATGATCCGGCCACAGTGTCTGCGGCTGGCCATGCAGCAGGATCTGGCCGAACGCCTCGGTGCCCGGATGCGAGCTGGCGAAGGAAGCGTGTCCCGAAGGGTGCCAATCCTGGGTGGCCACCACGTGGCGATAGCGGCCATGACGGAGCAGTCGATCGATGCCCGGCACGATGGCGTCGCCCTGGTGGCACGCCAACGCGCCGCCGGGCATGAAGTCCGGCTGCACATCCACCACGATCAGCGCGGTATCGGCAGGCATGAAGGGTTTCGTCGCATGGTTGGACACAATCACGGATTCTAGCTTGAGCCCTGGTTTGGCCGATGGGTGCGTGAACCGGCAGGCATAATGCGGCAGCCAATCACTCAAACGGAGCCGAAATGCAGTATGACCAAACGTGGATGGGCTATGGCATCGTCGGTGGTTTGCAGGCCGGCGCGATTGCTGCCCTGGCCGCCATGCTCCTGTTTGGGTTTTTCCACTGGTTGGGTCGCCGCAA
This sequence comes from Rhodanobacter ginsenosidimutans, assembly GCF_042655685.1. Lineage (NCBI taxonomy): Bacteria > Pseudomonadati > Pseudomonadota > Gammaproteobacteria > Lysobacterales > Rhodanobacteraceae > Rhodanobacter > Rhodanobacter ginsenosidimutans. Next base: position 821,410 of record NZ_JBHSMM010000001.1, read on the forward strand.
CGGATGGAGCTACGGCCCGCAGATCGGCTGGACCTTTCTGTCGGCGGCGGTGCTGACGGTCAGTGGCGATCTGTGGAATCTGTTCTATTTCAATTACGCCCAGCTGCAATCGTTGCAGTTGCTCAAGGCCAAGTTGGCGATGGTGCATGACCCGGACGGCATCGGCCTTCGGGTGCTATGCGAATTCCTTGGCGTGGGGGTCGGCATAGCCATGGGGTGGCTGTTGTCGCCGCACGGTGGTCTCGGTCATTTTCGCCGCAGCAAATGACGATGCCCGGTGGCTTGGTCGCCATCGCGAGTCGGACTTTCGGCGCACAAAAAAATCCCCGCATGGGGCGGGGAAAGCGGATGCGGGGAGGTTGAAGCATCCACGACAGTTAGTGTCGCCTAAGGAATATCGAACGAGCGTTCAAATACTGTAAAAACGGTGTTTATCCGCGAAGATCCTGAGACTTTGCGCACATTCCAGCCCTCTGCCCGCCGTCTGCCGGCTTTGGTCCCTGGCGGACTTGCCCGCGCCGCAGCGGAGCATCGGGCGCAAACACCGATTCCGGGACGTCGCGCATGAAAGCCCTGCAGGGCGGATCTCCGCTTCGCATCCGGCTCCAGTATTCTTGCCGTCATGCCCACCTTCTCCCGCATCGCTACCGACACCGGCTACAGCTTCGGTGATGAACTGGCTGCCAGCATCATCCATGGCGTGGGCATCGTGCTCAGTATCGCGGGGCTGGCCATCCTGGTGGCCTTTGCCGCCTTGCACGGTGATATCCGGGTGGTGGTGGCCAGTGCGGTCTATGGCGCGACGCTGGTGTTGCTGTACACCGCGTCCACGCTTTATCACTCGATCCCGCTCGCCTCCGCCAAGCCCACGCTGCGGGCGCTCGACCATATTGCGATCTATCTGCTGATTGCCGGCACGTATACGCCGTTCACCCTGATCGCCATGCCCGATCCCTGGGGCTGGCGCCTGTTTGCCGCGGTGTGGGCGCTGGCGTTGCTGGGCAGCGTGCTGGAGCTGGGCCTGCTCAAGCGCTATCACCGGTGGGCGGTGGTGTTGTATGTGGGCATGGGCTGGATCGGCGTGGTGGCGTTCAAACCGTTGAGCGAACACCTGCAGCTGGGCGGCACGCTGCTGCTGCTCGGCGGTGGCCTGTCCTACACCTTGGGCGTGCCGTTCTACCTGTGGCGGCGGCTGCCGTATCACCACGCCTTGTGGCACGTCTTCGTGCTGGCCGGCAGCGTTCTGCATTTTCTGGCGGTGGTGCTGTACGTGATTCCGGATGCGGTGGCCTGACCCCGCTCAACCGAACAGCAGGGCCAACCCGAACAACCCCACCATCACGAACGAGATCACCAGCTTGACGAGCGTGCCGAACAGCAGGCCAAGCCAGGTGCCGACACCTACATGCGTGGCCCGCAGCACGCTGTTGCCCGAGGCAAGTTCGCCGATCAGGGCGCCGGCGAAGGGGCCGATCAGCAACCCCGGGATACCGAAAAACATGCCGACGACCGTACCCAGTGCCGCACCCCACAACGCCCGCCGGCTGGCGCCGACGCGTTTGGCGCCCAGCGTGCTGGCGACGAAATCGACCGCGATGCCGGCAACGCCGAGCGCGCCGATGACCACCAGCCACCACACGCCGAGGTGTTGGTAACCGTCGACCGCCGCCGCCAGCCAGATGCCGCCGAACACCATCGGAATACCCGGCAGCACGGGCAGGATCGAGCCGAGCAGTCCACCGACGATCAATGCGGCGGCCAGAACGTACAACGCCAGTTCCATCGAAGCTCCCCTGTCGGATTCATGCGGCGCGATAGTCCGCAACCTTCATCAACGATGCGCCATCATGGGCCGATGCGCGTGTCGACGAGGTCAGCTTGAACATTCCCGAGGCCACTGTACTCAAAGCCGATGAACTGGGTCGTATCGAGATGGCGGTGCACGAGGGTGTGCCGGTGATACGGCGCGACATTCGGGCCGCTCGCTGGTGGGCGCGACCGCTGGCGCGTCGCGCGGCAGCGCGGGAGGCACGGGCGCTGGTGCGGCTTGCCGACGTGGCCGGTGTACCGCGATTGCTCGGCTGGGACGGTGCGGTGTTGTTGCGCAGCTACATTCCCGGCGCGCCGATGCAGCAGGCACCGCCGACCGACCGCGACTATTACCGCCAGGCGTTGTCGTTGCTGTCGCAATTGCACCGTCGTGGCGTGGTGCACAACGATCTGGCAAAGGAGCCCAACTGGCTGGTGAGCGAGGACGGCAGCCCCGCGCTGGTGGATTTCCAGATTGCCTGGACGCGCGGTCGCCGCGGCGCGCTTTATCGTGTGCTGGCGCGGGAAGACCTGCGCCACCTGCTCAAGCACAAGCGCACGTATTGCCCGCAGGCGCTGAGCACTCGCCAGCGCGCGATCCTGAACACCCCCGCGCCGCACTCGCGGCTATGGCGCGCCACGGGAAAGCGCCTGTACAAGCTGATTGCGCGCCGTCTTTTCGGCTACTGGGACAACGAAGGGAAAGGTCGCGTGCGCGACTGACCCGTTCGCATGCGTCTCCCGCTTGCCGACAGGCGGCTTATTTCTCGACGAACGCGCGCTCGATCACGTAATCACCCGGCTCCCGCGTGCGCGGCGAGGGCTGGAAGCCGCGACCATCCAGCAGGGTGGCCAGATCCTCCAGCATCGCCGGGCTGCCGCAGAGCATCACGCGGTCGGTCTCCGGGTTGAGCGGGGGCAGGCCGGTGACGCGGCTCATCACACCGTCGGCGATCGCATCGGTAATTCGGCCGCGGTTGGTGAAAGCTTCGCGGGTCACTGTGGGGTAATAAATCAGCTTCTCGCGGATGAGTTCGCCCAGATATTCGTGCTGCGGCAGTTCGCGCTCGAGGTAGTCGGCATAGGCGAGGTCGCTCACCGTGCGCACGCCGTGCGCCAGCACGATCCGGTCGAAGCGCTCGTAGGTTTCGGGGTCGCGAACCAGGCTGAGGAAGGGCGCCAGGCCGGTGCCCGTGCCCAGCAGATAAAGATGTTTGCCCGGCTTGAGATCGTTGAGCACCAGCGTACCGGTGGGTTTGCGGCTGACGATCACCGGGTCGCCCGGCTGCAGGTGCTGCAGGCGCGAGGTGAGCGGCCCATTCGGCACCTTGATGCTGAAGAACTCCAGGTGCTCTTCATAGCTGGCGCTGGCGATCGAATACGCGCGCAACAGCGGACGGCCATCCACCTCCAGCCCCATCATCACGAAATGGCCGCTGTCGAAGCGGAAACCCGGGTCGCGCGTGGTGCGGAAGCTGAAAAGCGTGTCGTTCCAGTGGTGCACGTCAATCACGTGCTCGGTCGCCATTGCCACCATGATCTTTACCGTCGGTCGATGAACAGGAGTGCCATACGGTGGCGTCCGGCCCGGGCCGGATGACAAACTCGCGTGGGGAGGGCGGGCATGGCCGCGGTGCCTGACGAGTGCTGCGCAGCCGCGCAACCGTGACGGCGCATTATGCCACGCCGGGGGCCGCCACCACGATTTCATCACGCCGCCGGGGTGCGGCGAATTGGCCGTGGTCGCCAGGAAATGTCGCGATCGCCGACGGCGCATTCAGGGCAGGTGAACAGGGAAAGTTCGAAAGTGAGACTCAGTAGACAGCGCGCTATCATGTTGCGTTGACCCGCAATGCTCGCGGTGTTGCTGGTGGGCGTGGCGTCTTTTCCGATGGACATCAGAACGGGAAGTTATGCATGCGGAATCTTGAAGAAGCCAGGATCGCCATTGTCGGGCTCGGTTACGTTGGTTTGCCGTTGGCCGTCGAGTTTGGCAAGCACTACAAGACGATGGGTTTCGATATCAATGCGGCGCGGGTGGATGCGCTGCGCGCCGGCCGCGATGCCACGCTGGAGGTCGATGCCGAGGAGCTGGCTGCAGCGACGCATTTGCGCTTCAGCTCGCAGCTGGATGATCTGCGCGACTGCAACGTCTATATCGTCACCGTGCCCACGCCGATCGACTCGGCCAAGCGGCCCGACCTCACGCCGCTGATCAAGGCCAGCGAAACGCTGGGCAAGGTACTGAAGCGTGGCGATGTCGTGGTGTACGAATCCACCGTGTATCCGGGCTGCACCGAGGAAGTGTGCGTGCCGATCCTGGCCAAGGGCTCCGGCCTGGTCTTCAACCAGGATTTCTTCGCCGGCTACAGCCCGGAGCGGATCAATCCCGGCGACAAGCTGCACCGGGTGACCAGCATCCTCAAGGTAACGTCCGGCTCGACGCCGGAGGTGGCCGATTTTGTCGACCGCCTGTATGGCTCGATCATCACCGCCGGCACGCACAAGGCCAGCTGCATCAAGGTGGCCGAGGCGGCCAAGGTGATCGAAAACACCCAGCGCGATCTCAACATCGCACTGGTGAACGATCTGGCGATCCTGTTCAACAAGCTGGGCATCGACACGCTGGAAGTGCTGCAGGCGGCCGGTACCAAGTGGAATTTCCTGCCGTTCCGGCCGGGCCTGGTCGGCGGGCACTGCATCAGCGTGGATCCGTACTACCTCACCCACAAGGCGCAGGAGGTGGGCCATCACCCCGACGTGATCCTGGCCGGCCGCCGCACCAATGACAGCATGGGGCCGTACATCGCCAACGAAGTGATGCGGCTGATGGTGTGCAAGGGGATCAACCCGGTCGGTGCGCGCGTCCTGCTGCTGGGGCTGGCGTTCAAGGAAAACTGCCCGGACCTGCGCAACACCCGCGTGGTCGACATCGTGCATGCGTTGCGCGGCTACAACGCCAACGTGGATGTGTACGACCCCTGGGTCAGTGCCGACGAGGCGCAGCATGAATACGGCATTCGGCCAGTGTCCGAACCGCAGCAAGGCACCTACGATGCCGTTGTCGTGGCGGTGGGCCACAAGCAGTTTGTGGCGCTGGGTGAAACAGGCATCCGTGCATTCGGCAAGCCCGACATGGTGCTTTACGACGTCAAATACGTACTGCCACGCGAAGCCGTGGATGGGAGACTGTGATGACCACGATCGAAGCCGGGCTGCCGGCAACACTGCAGGCACGGGTGCGCGCCGAGACCGCTCCGTGGCTGGTTACCGGTGCCGCCGGGTTCATCGGTTCCAACCTGGTCGAGACGCTGTTGCGGCTGGGCCAGCGCGTGGTCGGGCTGGACAACTTCGCCACCGGCCATCAACGCAATCTGGATGAAGTGCGGCAGCTGGTTGGCGAGGAAGCGTGGTCGCGGTTCCGCTTCATCAAGGGCGACATCCGCCGCCCCGAGGATTGCCAGGCCGCCTGCGCCGGCGTGCGCCATGTGCTGCATCAGGCGGCGTTGGGTTCGGTGCCGCGCTCGATCGAAGATCCGGTGGACACCCACTCGGCCAATGTCACCGGTTTCCTCAACATGCTGGTGGCCGCGCGCGACGCGGGCGTGGCCAGTTTCACCTACGCGGCGTCCAGCTCGACTTATGGTGACGAGCCGACGATGCCCAAGGTGGAAGACCGCATCGGCCGTCCGCTGTCGCCGTATGCCGCCACCAAACTGTTCAACGAGCTCTACGCCGAAGTCTTCGCCCGCTGCTACGACTTCAAGGCCGTGGGGCTGCGCTACTTCAACGTGTTCGGTCGCCGCCAGGACCCCGATGGCGCGTACGCGGCGGTGATCCCGCAGTGGTTGGCGGCGATGATCCGCGGCGACGACGTGTTCATCAATGGCGATGGCGAAACCAGCCGCGACTTCTGCTATGTCGCCAACGCGGTGCAGGCCAACCTGCTGGCGGCGCTGGTGGTCGACCCCGATTGCGAGCCGGTGTTCAACGTTGCCGTGGGCCAGCGCGCCACCCTCAACGAGCTTTTCGAAAGCCTGGCAACGCAGCTGGCGGATCAGGGCGTCAGCTACGACAAGCAGCCCGTCTATCGTGATTTCCGTGCGGGCGACGTGCGCCATTCGCTGGCCGATATCGGTCGTGCGCACGCGCGCCTGGGCTACGCGCCTACGCACACGCTGCAGTTGGGGTTAGGCGAGGCGATGCCATGGTATGTGGATTTCATTACGCGCAGGGAAGGTGTCCAGGCCTGAGTCTGCCGGCGGGGCCGTCGTCATCATGAACGCGGCGGATCGGGTGTACGAGGTGTTTCCACGGCTTGCGGCGCGCGCCTTTTTACAGGCGGGTTTCAGCCCGCCCACCGCGGACGATGTGGCGGTGCTGGTATTCGACTCTGTGGCGTGGCTCGACCAGGCCGTTGCCGCGGAGCACCTGCTGGATTCTGGCGAGCGCCGACGCGCGGCGCGCTTCCGGCTCGCGCATGACCGTGTGGCCTATGTCCTGGCACACGCCATGTGGCGTTCGGTGCTGGGTTGGTGCCTCGGGTGTGAAGCGGCGGCGGTCCGGATCACCAGCACCCCCACCGGTCAGCCGCAATTGCCCGGTACGCCCTGGGCAACCAGCCTCAGCCACAGCGGAAGCTGGGTAGCGGTGGCCGTGGGCCGCACCGCCGTGGTGGGCGTGGACATCGAGCGTTCGCCGCCGTTGCGTGCCTTGAACGATCTCGTGTCCACTGTCTGCACGCCGCGCGAGGCAATCGATATGCATGCTCTCCCGCCCGTGGCGCGCGAACACGCCATGCTCCGCTTGTGGACACGCAAGGAGGCCTTGCTGAAGGCTTTCGGCACCGGCTTGAGCGGGCCGCCGCCGGCGACATTCGAAGCCTTGCCTGAGGCTCGCGTGGCTCCGCCACCGGGGCTCGCGTGCCCGCCATGCAGCGTGCACGAATTGCAGCTACCCACGGCGGTGGTGGGGGCGCTGGCTCTGCCGGTCGGGTCGGGCGAGCGGTATTTGCATATACTTGACCGACCCATGGCCGGGGACGGTAGCGCCGGCGAATGAAAATCCTGGTCAGCGTCCGCAGCTGGACAGGCAGTGCGGTGGCGATTTTTCCCGCCGGATCCGCACGACATAATCGAAAGGCATAGACTTACCGGCGCGTGGAAACTCGGCCGAAACGGGCGATACTCTCGCCTGTTGGCTCGCGTAATGCCACCGCTGAATCGGGCAGGGGATAGGGATGTTTCGTTTTTTGCATAAGCAAGCTATGCGCTGGCTCCTTTTGCTGGGCCTGGGCGAGGCATTGCTGTTGGCGGCGTCCTTGAACGTGGCCACGTATCTGCGTTATTTCCGGTATCCGGATCAACTGGAGGAATTCTCCCGCCACATGCCGGAGCGTTCGCTGGTGTTCGCGGTGATGCTGCTTCTTGGCCTGGCTGCGCTGGGTCAATATCAAACCCATATGCGGGCGACCTGGTTCGGCCTGCTTGCGCGTCAGGGCGTGGGATTCGTGCTGGGCGGTTTGGGCCTGGTCGTGGCGTATTACGTGGTACCGCAAGCGTACGTGGGACGCGGGGTGCTGGGTATCGCGCTGGTGATCGGTTTCATCGCGGTAACCGCCTTGCGCGCGTTGTTCCTGCGCCTGGTGGAAGTGGAATCGTTCAAGCGGCGCGTACTGATTCTCGGCGCCGGCATGCGTGCCTCGCAAATCCATAGCCGCATGCGTCGGCGTTCCGACCGGCGCGGGTTTACCGTGGTCGGTTTCGTGCCGCGCCCGGGCGAGCAGCTGGTGGTGCCTGTCGAACAGGTGCTGACGGCGGACACGCTGTTTGAACTGGTGGAGCGCGAACAGGTCGACGAAGTCGTGGTGGGCGTCGATGACCGCCGCGGCGGCCTGCCGATGGAGGAGTTGCTGGAATGCCGCCAGCATGGCGTGGCGGTTACCGATCTCACCACCTTTTTCGAGCGCGAATCCGGCCGCGTGCAACTCTCGCTCACCGACCCGTCGTGGCTGGTTTTTTCCGGCGGCTTCAACGCCACGCCGCTGCGGCAGCTCAGCAAGCGCTGTTTCGATCTGGGTATCGCCACATTGGTGCTCTTGCTGACCTGGCCCTTCATGTTGCTGGTGGCGCTGGCGATCCGCATCGAGTCCGGTGCCGGACAACCCATTTTCTACCTCCAGGAGCGCGTTGGCGTGCGCGGCAAGAGCTTTCGCCTGGCCAAGTTCCGCAGCATGCGCACCGATGCGGAAATCGATGGCGTGGCGCGCTGGGCCAGCAAGAACGACGACCGGGTCACCCGGGTTGGCCGTTTTATCCGCAAGGTGCGGCTGGACGAGCTGCCGCAATTGTGGAACGTGCTCAAGGGCGAAATGAGCTTTATCGGTCCGCGCCCCGAACGCCCGCAATTCGTGGCCGACCTGGCCACCAAGATCCGCTATTACAACCTGCGCCACTGCCTGAAACCGGGTTTGGCCGGTTGGGCGCAACTGCGTTATCCGTATGGCGCATCGGATGAAGATGCCGCCGAAAAATTGAAATACGACTTGTACTACGTAAAAAACCACAACCTGTTGTTCGATCTGCTGATACTCATTCAGACGATCGAGGTCGTGTTGTTCAGTCGCGGTGCCCGATAGGCCTTCGGCGTGAAGTGTGGGGGCCGGGCCGGTGAAAAAGCGTTGGCTGCAAACTTTGGTTCAGGCGGGCGCCAAGCTCGCGTCCCCGATGGAAGACTGGTCGATCGGCGATAGCCGGCGCGGCAATGCAGGAGAGCTCCACGTGCCCATCCATGACCCACATTTGAATCGTGATCATCGTTCAACGGTCGATCACGCCATCGTTCGCGTGCCAGGGAAACGTGCCCGCTACAGCTTGCACAAGCGTCTGGCCGCGGTCGGCATCGCCTGTCTGCTGGGTGCGTTCGCGATGGCACAGGTCATCGAGCCAGCGCCATCGTCGTCGCCTTCGCCAACACCATCCCAAGGATCGGAGGCTGCGGCACAGGCAGGCTCGACGGTCTCTTCGCTGAGCACGCCCGTTTCTTCCGCGTCTGCCGGGTTGGCGTCGGCCTCGTCGGCACCGTCTCCGTCATCTTCCGTTGCTGCGTTGCCGTCCCCGTCGGTCATCACCGAGGTGGCGTCATCGTCCAACGCCGACACATCGGTTTCGCAAGAAAAATCCGATGCGCCGTTGCTGCCACGCGCAGACAGCTACCGAGCCCAGGCACCCGGCTTTGGCGTGTTCCTGTCAGCTTCGGCCCCCGTGGGCGCAACGCCTGCGTCCACCGAAACCGGTTCGGTCGGCGCGAGTCCGATCGGGGCAAGCCCGATGAAATCCGGCCCGATCGCCAGCGTCGGCTCGCGTCCGAGCCGAGTGCTGGATGCGAGCGCGATGGTCGCCCTTCCGGTTCGGGCTGCCGCTGTCGCGCCCGCGATCACGGCAGCCCACCCGCGCCTGATCCTGGACAGTGCAACGCTGAGTGACATGCGCGCGCACGCCGCCGCGAATACGGCGGAATGGCAACTGCTGAAAAGCACGTGCGATTCCTTCATCGGCGGTACGGTCAATTATCCAAGCGAGAGCGGCTATCCGAACCTCCCCAACCTGGGTTCGGGTTATCAGGGAGAGTCGTATCTTCCAGCCCTGCTGTCCGAGGGCATGTGCTACCAGGTCCTGAAATCGAGCAACCCCACCGCGGCGGCGCCTTACGGTGCCAAGGCAGTGGATATCCTGATGAAGATGTCGGCGCCGTATACCGGCGCCGGCAGCCAGGGACAGAATCCGTGCACGGATAATGGTTACGGTATCCGCTTCTTCGGTGTCGGTTACGGGCTTGGCTACGACTGGGTGTATGAGTTGCTGAGCCCCTCCCAGCGCACGCAGATCTATACCGCCGCGAACGCGTGGTTGACCGCATGGGAAGACCCCAATCCGTCGGCCTGTGCGAATTTCGAATACGTGCATCCGCACAGCAATTACTTTGCCGGTTACTTCCATGCGAAGGCTGCAATCGCGCTGGCAACCTATGGCGAAAACCCCAGCGCCGCCGCGCAATGGGACGATTGGTACGGCAACCAGTTCAGCAATCGGGTCCAGCCGTATTTTGCGCTGCACCTGAGCGGTGGCGGCTGGCCCGAGGGCTACGGCAACTATGCGCCGCTGGCCATCCTCAACATGAGCCTGCCGGCGCGTGAGGTGAAAACGGCGACGGGCGTGGATCTGGTGCACGCCGCGGCACCGTACAGCTTCCCGCTGGAAAGCGCCGATTACGCGATGCATTTCACCTGGCCTTCCCGTGCCTATTTCGACGATCGCGACACCAACCACGCCAGCGGCACGGCGAACCCGCCGGTGGGGACGACCCAGGTGGGCATGTACGAACAGCTGTTTGGTGCGCTGAACTATTGGGGCTCGCCACGCGTCGGTGTGTTTCATCAGTATCTCAACGAGGTCAGTGCGGCGACCTCCGGCTACAACCCGGCAGCGCCATGGTTGCTGTTCCTGCAGTCCTATCCTTCGGCGCCGACGGTCGAGGTAGGCACCATGCCGCGTTCCTATCTCGCGAAGGGGTTGGGTGCAGTTGCCGCGCGCTCGAACTGGACGACAGGCGCCAGCTGGATGTCGTTCAGGGCCGCCGCTTACGTCAACAATCCGGCCCAGGGCGAGGAAGGCTTCGATCAGGGCAGCCTCGCCCTGGTGCGCGGCAATGTGCCGTTGCTGGTCAACACCTTTGGCTGGATGGCCCACGAACCGAATGGTTCGGCCGACGAAAACCTGTTGTACAGCGATCTGTTCGGCTCGTTCAACAACACGCTGTACCTGGGCAATCGGCAGATGTACAACGTGTTTTACGTGCGCAACATGAGCGGCAGCACGGTAGTCGATCGCTTTGGCCAGGCCGCCTACACGACCGAAGACAACAACGTCCGCACGAAGGTGTCGGCGTTCGAGGACGGCGGCGACTACGTCTACGTGCAGTCGACCAATCTCGAGGACATGTACCGCAAATTTTCCGCCGGCCCGGGTGTGGCGGCTTGGTCGCGGCAGATCGTCTATCTGCGGCCGAACCGCTTCGTGGTTTATGACCGCACCACGTCGGGTAGCGCCTCGTACGACCAGTACATGGCCTGGCATTTCCCCGCCAATCCCGTCGCAGGCGTGGCCGCCACGGGCCAGAAGCGACTCGACGTGAGTTACAACGGACAGTATGCCGGTGCAATGACCACGTTGCTGCCCGCAAACACAACCATCACCACGGTGCCGCTGTATCCGAGCAGCAGTACCACCAAGGTCTGGCAGGTGCAGGTGCGCCCGTCCACCACCGATGTCAGCCAGCGCTGGATGACGGTTTTCGATCTTTCGAGTCAGGCGGCGGATGTGGCGGCGATCAGCCCGGTCACGATCACCCAGGGCGGCGTCGTTGGCGCGTGGATTGACGGCGGCGACGGCGACAGTGTGGTGATCAACAGTACCGGGGCGGCGGGTACCGCGATCAGCGGCACGGTGGCATATACCGTGCTCGGGCCGGCACACCATGTCGTCACCGAGCTGGCCAAGGCCACCGGATACAACATTACCGTCACGAGTGGCACCGGGCAGACCGTGAGCATCAGCCCGGGCGGCACCTACGTAAGCAGTGCGCAGGGCGTGCTCAACTTTTATGTGGATGCCAGCGGCACCGTTACCGAAGGCGGCGATACCGGACTGCCGGTGAGTTCACTCCCGGTGAAAGGCTATCCAAGAGGCTACAGGCCTTGAACCGTGTGCCTAGCAGGGGGTCACCACCTTGTGCGTCAGGCCGCCGAGCCAGGCGAACGTACCTAAAACCACCATGGGAATCGGACTGTGTTCAACCGCGTTACGAAATTGATCTCCGAATTGCGTGCATTGCCACCGCTGGAGGTCAACCTTCGTTATGCGGAAACGGCCGGAAACGATCCCTTTTTCGAACGGATCGTGCGCCAGTTCTATCGTGACGCGATGCGCCGCCATCCCAAGTTTCCGCTGGTGCGCAATTACCAATATGGCGTTACCGCCTGCCACCTCACGCATGACTTCAATGATTATTTCAAGTCGATCGAGAGCGCGGCGCGGCGCAACTACAAGAAGTCCTTGCGGCTGGGTTACAGCTTCGATCGCATCGACTACAACAATCATCTTGACGACATCACGGCCATCCTGCGCTCGACCCGGGTGCGGCAGGGCCGACCCATGCCGGCGGCGTTGTTCACTCGTGAGACGGTGGCTTCCAACGACCCGCCATCCACGTCCGCGCTGCATGATTACCCTTACTTCGGCATCCTTCGCGATGGGCATCTTTATGCGTTTGCCAGCTGCCTGATCGCTGGCGAACTGTGTTCGATCGAGACCATCTATGGTCACGCCGATCATCAGGCCGATGGCATCGTGCCGATGATGATCATCGATATGGCCGAGTGGGTGATCAAGCATCACCCCGACGTCAAATATTATTCGTACGGTACGTATTTCGGCGCCACCGAAACGATGCAGCGCTTCAAGCGCAAGTTCGGTTTCATGCCCCATCGGGCTCGCTGGATTCTTGGAGATTGATCTTGTCCAACCCTGTTGCCGCCAGCATGGCTGATCACCTGGTTGAATTGCGGATTCCCGCGGATCTGCCGTATCAGTTGATTTACCGGATGCATCGAACGGCACTGTTCAATGTTCCTGACAGGGACGATGTCGAGTTCCGGTTTGTCTCCAGCCTGCCGCAATTGCTACCGCTGGCGCTGCCGTTGCGACGCGTGGTGACCACCTCGGAATGGGCAAAGTCGCTGGTTCGCATCAACATGGGCGGGCGCATGTTCTATTGCCTGCTTCGTAACGGGGTGATCCTGCACCGCGGTTGGGTGAGCGTGTCGTTCTGCAACCATTACAAGGTTGGCCCGGGCGACGTGGTGATAGGGCCGATCTGGTCGGCCACGGGTACGCGAGGGCAGGGCCTGGCCAAGTACGCCACCCAGCGCGCCATCAACGAGTTGATCGGGCGTGGGTTGTCGACGTTCTACATCGACACCTCGGCCGACAACCTGGCGTGCCAGAAGATGATCGCCAACTGCGATTTCGGCCCGGCGATGGGTTGCACACCGCGGCTTCCCGAATGAGCGGCGGGTCGGCAGCTTCGACACGCTAGTCGGAAATCCGCACAGCAAGCTCCCGACACCCGCCAGCGCGTGCAGTCATTCGTCCTCGTCCGCTGCCGTCAGATGCCATTCGATGGTGCCGGACATGTCGGTGGGAATGTCCTGCAACCACTTTCCAATGATCGGTCGCCTTTCGCGCTCGCTGAAGCCGGCATCGAGCCAGTGGGCGAGTTTTCGTGCAGAGGCCGCGTACTCGAGTGCAACGGCGGAATGCCCATCGCGTCGTGCGCACCGGATCAATGCCTCGATCCACCGGCGTCCGACACCCACGCTGGCATCCATCGACCAGAAATCGCGCACCCTCAGCGTGTCGCCGTCGACCTGACAGGCGAACCAGGCCTGCAGGGGGCCATCGGGTTGATCGCCAAGCAGCAGATACCGCGTTGCCGCCGCGGGTGATTGGTCAAAACGCCAACGCAGGAAGGTGGTGTCGCGCACGGTGATCGGCCCGTCGCCGTGGCTGGAGTGCTGCCAGAGCGCGTCCATGCGCGGGTTGACCTGGTCGGACCAGACGGCCGAGGGGTGCGCACCACGCGCTCCGCTTGCTGCGCTCCATGTATCGCGGAAGATATCGACCAACCATCCCGCCGATCGTGCCGCCCAACGCGGTAGATGCCGTTCGAGGTACCGGGCGTGCCGCAATACACGGGAAAAGCGGGGGATGTATCCCAGCACGTCGTAACCCAGCCGTTTGACGACCGGCAACGACTTGCGATTGGGGAAGCCATAGAGCAACTCGAACCTCCCCGCCGCCGTCTCGATGAGGTCAGCCTGCAACATCATCGCCGGCCCCAGCGTCCGGTGCTGCGCATCGACCGCCATGTCCACCAATACGCCAGCGCTAAGCTCGCGCCCCCGCCACTCCATGCGGCGCGGGCCGGCGGCACAGGCACCCACCCAACACGAAGATGGTTGGTGGCGAAGCAGCTTCACCAGGGGCTCGCCATAGGGACAGTGGAGATAAAACCAGTCGAATTTGGGGGCGTGACGGTCGGGTGTGCCCAGGTTGCCGCGCCACGCCTCGATAACGGCATCGCGTTCGCGCGTGACGTCGCCCGCGTGGACGACGTAATCGCGAGGGCCCCGGGGCGTGTCGTCAGTCACGGTGTCGTGGCTCCCATTCCTTCGTCCAGCAGGATGGGCGCTTGATGCAGGTAACGCGTGCTGCGCCGCTTGTTTTGAATGTCGGCGTACACCGCCTCGGCGGCCGCCGGAGAAATATCCAGCGCTTGCGCCAGCTTGGCGGACGGCAGCTGTTGCTCCAGCGCCCACAACGCCAGGTCCATCGATTGCCATGGCAGGGCGAAATAGAACTCGTCCTGGCCTTGCGCAAGGCTGTAGGTATCGGTGGTGGGTGCGGCGGTGGCGACGCATTCGGGTAGGCCCAAGTGGCGGGCCATGCCGTAGACCTGGGTTTTGTAGAGGTGCGCGATCGGCTTGATGTCGGCGGAGCCGTCACCGTTCTTCACGAAAAAGCCCTGGTCGTATTCCAGCCGGTTGGGGGTGCCGACAACGGCATAGTTCAGGCGGTCCGCGTGGTAGTACTCCAGTGTCTTGCGCAGGCGTTGCTTGAAGCTGGTGGCGGCCACGATCTGCAGGTACTCGGACAGGCCCAACGGCTTCTCGTGCAGCGTGCCGTCGGGTGCCTGCGCAATCAGGTTGAAATGGTTGATGCGGCCATCCAGTCCCCCGGCGATGGCGATCTTCATGCGCCAGTCGTCGGCGTACGCGGGCAGCACGCGGCGCACCGCTTCGTCGCGCGCGCGGTAGCAGCCGATGGCGGCCAGCGCGGGCGCGATGTCGAAGGTTTCCGCGCGCACGCCGAGGTGGTCGGCAAGGATGTGTGCGTTGTCGGCGCTGGCATCGGCCGAATCGCGCTCGGGCAGTATGAGCGTGTAGACGCGTTCGGCACCGAGTGCCTTGACCGCGAGTGCGGCGCAGACCGAGCTGTCCACGCCGCCGGAAATTGCCACCACCAGGCCGCGCTTGTGCAGCGTGCGCGCGGTGATTTCACGCAGGCGGGCGGCGATGCGTTCGGCTTCCTGCGCGTAGTCGAGGTCGAGCACATCCCAGTTCAATTCGTCCACGGATTCCCCCTTGACCACAGTGGTGCTTGCCGGGCATTGCCGCCCGGTTCTCAGCTTCGGCAGGCCAGCAGTACGCGCGTGTCGCCGTTGGCATCGGCCAGCGCACGGACATCCTGCCAGTTCCCGTCACGTTGCAGCCGTTTGGTCAGCGCCGGCCCCTGGCCCAGGCCGACCTCCAGCGTCAGCCAGCCGCCAGGGCGCAGAAAGCGTGGCGCATCCTCGATCAGCCGCATCAGGATGGTGACGCCGAACGGGCCGCCGTCGAAGGCCAGGCGCGGTTCGTGGTCGGCGATCTCGGTGGCCATCTGCTCGACTTTGGTGCTGCGGATGTACGGCGGCGCGCAGACGATCATGTCGGTGTGATCGATGAAGTCTGCCGTCTCGAACGGAGCCAGCAGATCGCCGGTGCGGAACTGCACGCGTGACGACAGCCCCAGGTGGCGGCCGTTGCGCCGCGCAAAGTCGATCGCTTCCACGCTGAGGTCGCTGCCGAACACTTCCGCGTCGGTCACGTGGTGGGCCATGGCGAACGCCAAGTTGCCGCTGCCGGTGCAGACGTCGATGACTCGCGCGGGACGGGATGCGGTCGAGGATTGCAGCAGGTCGATGCTGGCGCCGGCCAGTTGCTCGGTTTCCGCGCGCGGGATCAGCGCTTGCGGTGCGCTGAGCATTTCCAGCCCCATGAAACGCTGGCGGCCGGTGATGTGGGCCAGCGGTTCGCCAGCGAGCCGGCGCGTGACGAAATGCTCCAGCGCATGCGCATGGTCGTGCGCCAATGCGGGCAGCTCGCCAAGGGCGGCGGCGGTGGCCGAACGCGGGCTGCCGGCGGCGGCGAACCACAGTGCGCGCAGCGTGCTGTCCGGCGTCTCCTCGGGTTTGTCCGGTAGCACGTCGAGGTCGTTGGCGAGGCGTTCGCGCAGCGCAAGATAGGTAGCGTTCAAAGGCGTTCCCTCAGGCATCGGTCTGCTCCAGCAGGGCTTTCTTGCTGACCTTGCCGGTGGCGGTACGGGGCAGGTCCGCGCACAGCACGATCTGCTGCGGAACCATGAAGTTTTCCAGTCGCTTGATGCACTGCGCACGGATCTGGCCAGCGCTGAGGGCGACGCCCGGCTCCAGCACCACGTAGGCGCGGATGGCCTGGCCCAGCAATTCGTCATCGATACCGACGACAGCCACCTCGCGAATGCCGTCGATCGCGTGCATGGCGTTTTCCACCTCGACCGGGCTCACCTTCTCGCCGCGGGTCTTGATGATGTCGTCGCTGCGGCCCACGAAATACAGGAAGCCCTCGGCGTCCATGCGGAACTGATCCTGCGTGCACAGCACCATTTCGCCGGGCAGCGGGCCGGGCTTGAGCATGCGTGCCGACAACTCCGGGCGATTCCAGTAGCCGCGCATCACGTGCGGCCCGCGCACGTACAGCGTGCCGGTTTCGCCCGGAGCGGTGCGCTGGCCGTCGGCGGAAAGCAGGTACACCTCGGTGCCGGGAATGGCCTTGCCCACCGAGCCGGGCTTGCTCTCCGCCAGTTCGGGCGCGAGATAGCTCACCCGCTTGCATTCGGTGAGCCCGTACATCTTGTAAATCAGCGCGTGGGGGAAAATTTCGCGCAGACGGGTGGCAGCGTCGTCGGCCAGTGCGGCGGCGGTATTGGTGGCCCGGGTGACGCCGGGGAAACGCAGCGGTTCGCGCCGGTGTGCCGACAGCAGCATTGCGAAGATGGTGGGGACGCCGGGAAATACGGTGACGCCGAATTCAGCCATCCGCGCAAAGACCTGCGCGGGGTAGGTGAACGAGCGTTCCAGCACCAGCGTGGCGCCCAGTTGCACCGTCATCAGCAATTGGTACAGGCCGTAGTCGAACGCCAGCGGCAGGGCGCACAGGATGTTGTCGTGTGCGGCCAGGCGCAGGTATTCGATCAGGCTGTCGCGGGCGAACACCATCGACTGGTGCGTCTGCATCACACCCTTGGGCGTGCCGGTGCTGCCGGAGGTGTAGATCAAGGCGGCTAGGTCCAGCGGAATCGTGGCGGGCGGCACGGCCAGCGGTACGGCGGCGTGGATCACTGCGTCGAATGCGGCGATGTCGTGGCCATCGGGCAGCTTGCCCGAGCTGATCAGCTGGGCGGGGGACAAACCATGGCCGAACAACGGTACGAACTCCTGCGCCAGGTGTCCGTCGGTCAGCAGCAGGCGGGCGCCGCTGTCATCAAGAATGAACCCGAGCTTTTCGGATTTGGTTTGCGGGTTGATCAGCAGGAACACGCCGCCAGCCAGCAGTACGGCGAAGATGGACACCACGCACGGCCAGCTGTTGTCCATGTAGATCGCCACGCGATCGCCGCGCGCCACGCCGCGCGCCACCAATACGCCGGCCAGGCGCTGTGCGCGATCCAGCAGCTCGGCATAGCGGTAAGGCTGCCCTTCGATCACCACCACGGGCTTGTCCGCGAACGCGGGATCCGTGGCGCGGGCGAGCAGGGCATCCTGCAGCAGGCGTTGGGGCGGTATCGTCATTACGCGGCAACCCGCAGCCGTTGCACGAAGGCGACCATGTTGTTCACCGTGTCGAAATTCTCCGGCAGCATCTCGCTGGCCTTGATCTGGATATCGAACTCGCCTTCGAGGAACAGCACGATCTCGAGCACGCCGGTGGAGTCGATGATGCCGCGATCCAGCAGCGAGGCGCCGTTGGGCAGTTCGGCCGGGTCGTTGCTGAAAAGCAGGTTTTCCAGGATGTAGCCGCGGACCTTGGCTTCGATTTCTTTGGCTTCGTTCGACATGGTTTTCCTTGGGTTGGAGATTCAGGCGCTGCAGAGGTCGCGATGCGGATCGCGGGAGGAACGACGCAGGAAGGTTTCATCGAGCAGCATGGTCGAGAGGATGCCCACGAACGCCTGGTTGTCGGCGAACCCGATTGCGCGTCCGCGGCGGCACTTGTCGAACAAACGGCCGGTGGCGTCGGCGTCGAAGTAGCCGGCGGCGCGGATGCGTTCGCTGCTCATCAGGTCGGCCACGTAATCCAGCGGCTTGCCGTCGAAAAAGAAACTCGACTGGTCGGGTGCGCGATACGGCTGCTTGGTGCGGTGAAGAATGTCCGGTGGCAGCAGGCCGTCGAGCGCACGGCGCAGCAGGTATTTCTCGGTGAGGCCGCGGATCTTCCAGCTCGGTGGCAGGCGGTTGGCGAATTCGATCAACCGGTGATCGAGGTAGGGAAAGCGCCCCTCGATCGAGTTGGCCATAGCCACCCGGTCGCCCTGCGCCGGCAGCAGGTATGCCGCCAGCAGCGACTTGGCCTCCACGTACTGGTCGCGCGCCAACGGGTGCCAGGACATGATGGACGCCGGCAGCCGTTGCTCGTATCCGTCGAGCGGCTGCCAGTCGCCGATGCTGGCGCGCATGTCCGCCGACAGGAACCGCAGCGCATGCTGCGAGGTGGCCCAGCGTGGCGCATGCGAGAAGATGGGCCGGTCGATATGTTCCATGCCCTTGCCGAAGAAGGCCTGGGCGAACGCGGCGTTGCCGACCGGCGAGTTTTCGAGATAGCCGTAAAGGCGTCCAAGCAGTCGTGGGCGGAAGCGTGACTGCGGTTGCCGTGCCCAGAAGCGGCGCACCTTGGCCTCCTTGAAAATGTCGTAACCGCCGAATACCTCGTCGGCACCTTCGCCGGTCAGCACCACTTTGTAGCCTCCGGCGCGAACGCGCGCGGAGAGCAGCATCAATGGCGCCGCCGCCGTGCGCAGGATGGGCGTTTCGGTGTGGCGGATCAGCTGCGGAAAGGCCATGCCGATATCGCGCCGCGAGCAGTGCATGGTGGTGTGTTCGGTGGCCAGGTGACGCACCATGGCGGCCTGTTCCGCACTTTCGTCGAACTCGCTGTCGGCAAACGCGACCGAGAACGTGCGCACCGGCGTGTCGGTGAAACGACGGATCAGCGCCACGATGCCGGACGAGTCCAGCCCACCGCTGAGGTAGGCGCCGACCGGCACGTCGGCGCGCAGGCGCAGGCGTACGGCGTCGATCAGCAGCTCGCGCAGCTCGGCGGCGGCCTGCTCCTCCGAGCCGAACATGCGCCGGGCGCTCGCCATGGTCTGATCCGCGGCGGCGGGGAAACGCCAGTCCCAGTAACGGCGCAGCGTTTCGCGGCCGCCGTCGTCCACGGTCAGTACGTGGCCGGGTGGCAGGCTGTGAATGCCCTCGAAGACCGTGGCGGGGTCGACCGGGCCCCAGTAGTTCAGCGTCTGCGCCAGGCCTGTCGGATCGAGCGTGGCCCGTTGCGGCAACACGGTCAGCAAGGCCTTGATTTCCGAACCGAACCAGAGCCGGCCGTGGGCGCGGGTATGGAACAGCGGACGGATACCGGTGCGGTCGCGGGCCAGCAGCAGCCGGCGCCGCTCGGCGTCCCACAGCGCAATCGCGAACTGGCCGTTGAGATGGCTGACGAAGTCATCGCCGTGCTGCTCGTACAGGTGCACGATCACTTCGGTGTCGGATCGCGTATAGAAACGATGGCCTTGGCATTCCAACTGCTGCCGCAGTTCGACGTAGTTGAAGATCTCGCCGTTGAACACCGTCCACACGGTGCGCCGCTCGTTGTGGATCGGCTGCTGGCCGGTGGCAAGATCAATGATCGACAGCCGCGCATGCGCCAGCCCCACGCCGTTGCCCACATGGAAGCCGTAGCCGTCAGGGCCGCGGTGATGCAGCGTATGGATCATCCGCTCCAGCGTGGCCCGAGCTGTTTCGGGCGCTGCGGGAGCGCCTGAAAAACCTGCGATTCCACACATGTGACGCGGACTCCGGTGTCTTGGTGATCAGGCCCGAATGAAGGCGTGGCGGGAAGGGGCGGGGAGGGCTTCATCGCCACCGTTGTCGGCGTGGGAGTGAAGGCGTGATGTCGTGCCGGGGCAGTTCATGGCGGCGAGATCGACGATGATGGCGCGGATTTCAGCGGGCGCAGTGGCGAGCTGTACCAGTCCACCACCTTGTGACCCTCGAAGCGGACCCACGAGGGGCCGTATTCCCAGCGGCCGTCGCTCATGATCAGCGGCTCGCCTTCCGCTGCGCGCACGGCGTCCTCGCCGAGCCCCGGCGCCAGCGGAGAAACCTTGGCCGTGGTTTTCGCCGGTGACGTCGGCTGCGACGGCGCGGCCAGGGACCAGGTCATGTGCGGTTGTTGCGCTGGCTCGTTGTTCCACAGCAGCCACACCGCGACCGAAACCCCCAGCAACACCAGCATGCGTCGCGAGCGGCCGTTGGGCGCCGCGGTGATGGCCGGGCGTGACGACCGGCCGGGCTTCACGCTGCGGGCCGGACGCGCTTGCGGCGCGCCCGGGAGGCGACCGTGGCGGCGCTGGAATTCCATGGCGGCGCCGTACATCGCCGTCAGCCGTTGCAGTTCGGCCGGCGGCGTACGCGTGGCCGCGGTTTGCCGATCCGGGTGCAGGACGGCCAGGCGACGGCGATAGGCCTGCTTGAACTCGGTCAGTCCGCAGTCGGGGTTCAACCCGAGGTCCCGGTACAGCTCAAGAAAATCGGTGTCGCGTGCCACGGTGCATCCCCCTGTTCGGCGCCGCGTGCGAGCCCCTGTCACGCGACTTCGATGTTGTGGCGCGGCGCCACCAAAGGCTGGCCGGAACGGCGTCCGGGCATCGCCCTTGATCAACGACAAGTATAAGATAGCTTTCCCGATATGTGATATGGATCACACAAATACGGGTGGCAGACGCCGCCGGTTCAGGGCGGCGACACGGTCGGTGGCAGCGGCGGGCGAGCCGCGCCGCATGAGACGTCCCGGGCGGACAAGGGGGCAACATGACATTCGATGATTCCGGCGCCGTCGCGGCCCCGCCTTGCGTCGATGTCGACGCGGCCGAACCGATCGAGCGTGTCAGCGGGCTGAGTCAGGAGGAGTTCGTCCGTCGCTACCGCAAGCCAAGACGCCCCGTGATCCTCACTGATGCGCTGCGCCAATGGCCGGCCCTTGGTCGCTACACGCCCGATTTTTTCAAGCGCGAGCACGGCGACCGGCTGATCCGGATACGTGGCCACGATTACCGGCTGGCCGAGGTCATCGAGCAGCAGGAGGCGTCCGACGAGCAGCATCCGGGGCCTTACCCGTGCACCTTTTCCGATTGCGCCAGCCTGCTGCCGGACATCAGCCCGCGCTTTGCCCAGAGCCTGCCAAGCCGCCACGCCAGTTCGCTGATTCCCAAGGTGTTGTTCGAGTGGGTCAACCACCTGGAGATCTTCTTCGGCGGGCCCGGCGGCCAGTTCCCCTATTTGCACTATGACTATCTGCGTATGCATGCGTGGATCGCGCAGATGTACGGTGACAAGGAGTTCACCCTGTACGAGCGCGGGCAGGAGCCGCTGCTTTATGTGGACCCGCTGAAACCGTGGCTGTCCCGCGTGGAGCATTCGGAAAGCCCCGATGACGAGCGCTTTCCGCTGTTTCGCCAGGCGCGCTGCCACAAGGTGGTGGTGCATGCGGGCGAGGCGCTGTTTCTACCTTGCGGTACGTGGCACACGGCGCGCTGCCTGAACGTGGGCATCACCGTTGCTTTCGATCAATTGGGGTCGGATAACTGGGCCGAGTTCGTGGATGAGGTGTGCGCTGCCGAACGCCGGGCGCAGCGTAACGGTCGGGCTGTCGTGCTGGCCGTCTATCTGCACATGCTGGGCCCATGGCTGGATTTCTCCGAGCGGTGGGACGCCAGGCGGTCGGGGGCCGGTCGCCGCGGCGACTGGGGTGTGCATTGATCATGGATATTGCCGACACGAGCGCGGCACACAGGGGACGAAGGCAATGAACGAGCAGATTTCCGCAGCGGTTGCGTCCGAGGCCCTGATGCCGCCGGATGATGTCGTACCGGTGCAGCGCATCGCCGGCATGGGCGTGGGCGAGTTCATCGCCGAATATCGCAAGCCCCGGCGGCCGGTCATCCTGGTCGACGCCGCCCGCGAGTGGCCCATTTACGGGCGCGCCACGCCTGACGATTTTCGCCGCGCCTACGGCAGTCGCACGGTGCGGGTACGCGGCCGCGACTACGCGCTGGGCGAGCTGATCGATCTGCTGGAAGCCTCCACCGTGGAGCAGCCGGCGCCGTATCCGTGCAAGTTCGAGATCGCCAGGGATTTCCGCGAACTGGTGCCCGAGGTCACGCCGCGGTTCCGTTACAGCTTGCCCGACCGCCAGGCCAACCCGCTGCTGCCGCAGCAGTTGTTCCGGTCGGTCAACAACCTGGAGATTTTCTTCGGTGGTCCGGGTGGCGAGTTCCCCTACCTGCATTACGACGTGATGCGCCTGCATGCGTGGATCACCCAGTTGCATGGCGACAAGGAATTCACCGTGTACGCGCCGGGACAGGAGCACCTGCTCTACGTCAATCCGGACATGCCCTGGCAATCCAGCATCCAGAATCACCACCATCCCGATTACGAGCGCTACCCGCTGTTGCGCCAGGCGAAATCACAAAAGATCGTGGTGCGCGCGGGTGAAACGCTGTTCCTGCCGTGCGGCTGGTGGCATACCGCGCGCAGCTTGAACATGACGATCTCGATCGCGTTCGATCAGCTGGGGCCGGACAACTGGTCGGCGTTCATCGGTGACGTGGTCGAGCAGCGACAGCGGCTGGGACATCCGCTGAAAGGATTCTTGCTGGGCGCGTACCTGCGTTTGCTGGGCCCGGTATTGAGCGTGGGCGAGGCTTTCGGTGCCAATCAGTCGCGCGGTTGGGGAAACCGATAATGTCCGACGTGATTGCCGACACGGTGCCATCCAGCGAGCAAGCCGCCGGGCACCTGCTGGATCTGATCCGCGCACAGGCGCGCCTGCGGCCGCAGGCGATAGCGTTGTGCGCGCATGACGCTTCAATCGATTACGCCGAGCTGCTGGATCGGGCCGGTCGGTTGGCCGCCGCGCTGCAGGCACAGGGCATGCGGCCGAACGACGTGATCGCGCTGGTGGCCGAGCGCGACCCCGCCACGCTGGTACTGATGCTGGCGATTTTGCTGGCAGGCGGCGCCTGCCTGCCACTGGATGCAGCCTATCCGCCGGCCCGGTTGGCGGCCATGCTCGAAGACGCGCGGCCGCGATTGCTCATCGCGGATGCACAGGCCGGCTACGAGCTTCCCGACGGCACAACCCGCGTTGATCGCAATCAGCTCGAAACGGCAGCGGCTGCGATGGCACCGCTTGCGGCGCAGGTGCCGGGTGAGTGGATCTACGTCCTGTTTACTTCCGGCTCCAGCGGGCGCCCCAAAGGCGTGGCCATGCGCAGCGCCGTGCTCGGGCATCTGGTGGCGTGGCATGTGTCGCATCCGCGGCTTGGGCACGCCGCGCGCACGCTGCAATTTGCGCCGCTGAGCTTCGATGTGTCGTTCCAGGAAATGCTGGTGACCTTCGCCGTCGGCGGCACCCTGGTATTGCCCACGGAAGCGGAGCGCCGCGATCCGTACGCGCTGCTGGCGTTGATCGCGCGGCAACGCGTCGAACGGATATTCCTGCCCTACGTGGCACTGCAGGCGCTGGCCGAAGCGGTGGCGACCGGTGGTCAGATGCCTTCCACCTTGCGTGACGTGGTGACGGCCGGTGAACAGTTGCGTGTCACGCCGGCGATCCGCACGCTGTTTGCCGGGCTCGACGGTGGCGTGCTGCACAACCACTATGGTCCCACCGAAACGCATGTGGTCACGGCGCATGAGCTGGAGGGCGATGCGGCGAACTGGCCCGAGCTGCCGCCGATCGGGCAACCGCTGCCGCATGTGCGGGTACGCCTGGTCGATGATTCGCTGCGAGATGTCGAGGCCCCGGCCGAAGGCGAGTTGCTGCTGGGCGGCGATTGTCTTGCCGCCGGTTACATCCATCGTGCGGACCTCACCGCCGAACGGTACATCGAACTCGATGGCGAGCGCTGGTATCGCACCGGCGATGGCGTGTGCGATACCGGCAACGGCGTGCTGGCCTATCGCGGCCGGCTGGATCAGCAGATCAAGCTGGACGGCTTCCGCATCGAGCCGGCCGAGATCGAGTCGGTTCTGGGCCGCCATCCCGGCGTCGCCGAGGCCGTCGTGGTGGCGGTGGATGATGCGCAAGGCCGGCGACTGGTAGCGCATGTGGTGCCGCGCGATGCGCAGGCGGATGAAACCGTGCTGCTGCGGGAGCTGCGCGCGCATGGCGAACGATGGTTGCCTGCGTATCTGCAGCCACACGCGTTCGTGGTGGTGCCGCTGCTGCCGCTCACCGCGAGCGGCAAGATCGATCGGCGTGCCTTGGCGAACGCGAACGCCGCCCCGCCATTGACCTGGCAAGAGGACGCACCGCTGCAGCAGCAGTTGCGCGGCTTGTGGCAACAGCTGCTGGGCCTGGCCGAGATCGACGTGCAGCAGAACCTGTTCGACCTTGGCGCGCGTTCGCTGACCGTGGTGCGGGCGTTGACGGAGTTGCGCCGCCGCGGTTTTCACACGCTCAGCGCCGCGCAAATCTACGAGCATCCGAGCGTCGCCCGGTTGGCTTCGCTGTTGTCGGACGCGCCGGCCGTGGTGCCGTCGGCAGCCGATGAGTTGGCACGTGGCAATCGTCAGCGCGCGGCGCTGGCGCGGTTTGCGCCCAGGCGTGGAGGCATGCAATGAACCAGGATATCGAAGGCGTCGCCATCGTCGGCATGGCTGGGCGTTTCCCCGACGCCGATTCGGTCGATGCGTTGTGGCGCAACCTGCTGGCCGGACGCGAGAGCATCACCCGCTTCACCCCCGAGCAATTGTCGCCGTCCATCGCGGCCGACCTGCGGGCGCATCCGCGCTACGTGCCCGCGCGCGGCGTGATCGCCGATGCCGATCGTTTCGACGCGGCGTTCTTCGGCATTCCCGCACGCGAAGCGTTGCTGATGGATCCGCAGCAGCGCGTGTTTCTCGAACTGTGCTGGAACGCGCTGGAAAACGCCGGCGTGGATTCGCAGCAGTTTCCCGGCAGCGTCGGCGTGTACGCCGGCACATCCAACAACGGCTACCGCAAGCTGGTGGATTCACGTGCGGACCTGGTCCAGGCCGCCGGCGAGTTCGCCACCATGTTGGCCAACGAGAAGGATTACGTGGCCACGCGCGTGGCCCATCGACTCGACCTCACCGGCCCGGCGCTGAGCCTGCACACCGCCTGCTCCACCTCGCTGGTGGCGATTGCGCAGGCCTGGTACGCGTTGATGAGCTGGCAGTGCGACCTGGCCTTGGCGGGAGGCATCAACATCGTGGTGCCGCAGGCGTCCGGTTACCTGCCGGTCGAAGGAGGCATGGAGTCGGAGGATGGCCATTGCCGCCCCTTCGATGCTTCGGCCAACGGCACGCTGTTTTCGTCCGGTGGCGCGGTGGTGGCACTGAAGCGCGTCGCCGAGGCCATCGCCGATGGCGACACCATCTACGCGGTGATCCGCGGCGTGGGCGTCAACAACGATGGCGGCGACAAGGCCAGCTTCACCGCGCCCAGTGTGCGCGGGCAGGCGGCGGTGATCGCCCAGGCGCTGGCCAGCGCCGACGTGGAGGCCGATTCGATCGGTTACGTGGAAGCGCATGGCACGGCGACGCCGCTGGGTGATCCCATCGAGGTCGCCGCGCTGACCCGTGCATTCGGCGCGTCACCGGCTACCGGCGACAGCTGCTGGCTGGGGTCGGTCAAGGGCAACCTCGGTCATCTCAACGCTGCCAGCGGCGTGACCGGTTTGATCAAGGCCGCGCTGGCGCTGCACCACGGCAGGATTCCGCCCACCTTGCATTACCGCACGCCCAATCCGGAGATCGATTTCGCGTCCGGCCGGTTCAAGATCGCCGATCAACTGATCGACTGGCCGCGTGGCGCACGGCCGCGGCGTGCGGGCGTCAGTTCGTTCGGCGTGGGCGGCACCAATGCGCACGTCATTCTGGAGGAAGCGCCGCTGCCCGAGGCCGCCGCGCCGGGTCGGCCGTTCACGCTGTTGCCGTTGTCCGCACGCGATGAACCTGCGCTGCTGCGCCGTGCCGCCGAGCTGGCCGACGCACTGGCGGATCGCCCCGACGCCTCACTGCCCGACATCGGTTACACGCTGGCAGTGGGACGGCGTGCGCTGCCGGTGCGTGGTTGCGTGGTGGCCCGCGACGTGGCCGACGCGCGCGCCAGGCTCGCCGAACTGTCCGCGCAGGCACCTGTAGCGTCTTCGGTTTCCACGGTGTTCCTGTTTCCGGGGCAGGGTTCGCAGCATGCCCACATGGCCCGCGAGCTGATCGACAGCGAGCCGGTTTTCCGCGATGCGTTCGAGCGTTGCTGCGCCATCGCATCCACTTGCCTGGGTCGCGACCTGCGTTCACTGATCCTGCCTGCGGCCGGTGATGAGGAAGCGGCAAACGCCGCGCTGGCCGATACGCGTTTCACCCAGCCAGCGTTGTTCGCGGTGGAATACGCACTGGCCGACCTGTGGGAGTCGTGGGGCGTGCAGCCGGCCGCCATGATCGGCCACAGCATTGGCGAATACGTGGCCGCCTGCCGCGCCGGCGTGTTCAGCCTGGACGACGCGCTGAAGCTGGTCGTCGCTCGCGGCGCGGCGATGGCCGCGCAACCCCGCGGTGCGATGTTGGCGGTGCGGCTGGATGCGGAGAGCTTGTCGTCGCAGTTGCCGCCCGGTGTGGAAATCGCCGGTCACAATGCACCCGCGTTGACCGTGGTGAGCGGCAGCGAAGCGGCTATCGATGGTTTTGCGCAGGCGCTTTCCAGCGACAGCATCGCATCAACCCGCTTGCGGGTGAGCCATGCATTCCACTCCGCCGCGATGGACGGCGCGCTGCCGATTTTCCGTCAGGCTTTCGAGGGCGTGATGTTGCACGCGCCGCAGCGCCTGTTTTATTCCTGCGTCAGCGGTGCGCCGATCACGGCCACCGAGGCCACCTCGATGGATTACTGGTGCGCCCAGTTGCGCCAGCCGGTGCATTTTGTCCAGGCAGTGCAGGACGTGCTGGCGCGACAGGAAAAAGCGGTACTGCTGGAAGTCGGGCCGGCGCAGGCGCTGACGGGTCTGGCGCGCGGCATGCTCGATGGGCGTGGCCGCGCGGTGGCATCGCTTGGCCCGGCGGCGCGTCCGGGCGATGCGTCGGAACACCTGCAGCGCGCACTGGGCGAATGCTGGTGCGCGGGCGTCGCACCAGCATGGGCAGACTATTTCACGGGCCAGCAGCGCCGGCGCGTGCCGTTGCCCGGTTATCCATTTCGCGGCGAGCGCTACTGGATCGAGCCACCCGCCGCGGCCTCGGCAACGCAACACGTCACGGAAGGGAAGATCACCATGCACGAAGGATTGCCATCGACCATCGCGCCCGCCGCGACGCCGGCAGTGCCGGCGCGCGCGTCGCGTCTGGCGCAGGAGCTGCGCGAACTGTTCGAAAACCTCAGCGGCGAAACCATCGCGCCCGCGCATGAGGGCGACAGCTTTCTCAGCCTCGGGCTCGATTCGCTGGCGCTCACCCAGGCCACGCTGGAGATCGAGCGGCGCTACGGCGTGAAGCTGAAATTCCGTCGGCTGATGGAGGATCTGGACAGCGTTTCGCGGCTGGTGGCGCTGCTCGATGAGACGCTCCCCGCCGAGCCTGTCGCCGCCGCTGCCCCGATGATCGCGGCGCCCGCGCCCACGGGTACCAGCACTGATCCGTCGGCGCTGGCCCAGCTGATCCAGAGCCAGATGGCGCTGATGAACCAGCAGGCCGAATTGCTGCGCGCGCTGGCCGGCGGAACGGCGGCGGTTGCGCCCGTTGAAGCGCCAGCCCAGGTCGCCGCCGGCGAAGTCGTGCCCGAAGCCAATCTGGTGGAGCGGCCGTTCGGCGCGTCCGCCCGCATCGTCACCGCGCGTCATGGCGAATTGAACCCGGCGCAGCGCGCGTGGGTGGATACGTTCAGCCAGGCCTATGGCCAGCGCACCGCGCGCTCCAAGGCCTTCAGCCAGCAACATCGTGCCTTGATGGCCGACCCGCGCGTAGTCACCGGCTTCAATCCGCTGTGGAAGGAGCTTACCTATCCGATCGTGGTCGAGCGCTCGCAGGGCGCGCGGTTGTGGGATCTGGATGGCAACGAATACATCGACCTGCTCAACGGCTTCGGCGTGAACTTCCTCGGTTACCAGCCCGAGTTCATCACCGCCGCGCTGCATGCGCAGCTCGACGCCGGCATGGAGATCGGGCCGCAGCATCCGCTGACCGCCGACGTGGCGCAGCTGATCAACGACATGACCGGCATGCCGCGCGTGGCGTTCTGCAACACCGGCTCCGAAGCGGTGATGGGTGCGATGCGCATCGCCCGCACCGTGACCGGGCGCAAGACCATCGTGATCTTCCGCGACTCCTACCACGGCATCTTCGACGAGGTGATCGTGCGCGGCACGCGCACGCTGCGTTCGATCGCGGCCGCGCCTGGCATCCTCGCCAATGCGGTGGAGAACGTGCTGGTGCTCGATTACGGCAGCGACGAAGCTCTGCGCGTCATCCACGAGCGCGCCCACGAATTGGCCGCGGTGATGATCGAGCCGGTGCAGAGCAAGCACCCCACCTTGCAGCCACATGCGTTCGTGCGCGCGTTGCGCGAGTTGTGCAACGACGGCGGCTGCGCACTGATCTTCGACGAGGTGATCACCGGTTTCCGCATGGCGCCCGGTGGCGCGCAGGAGTACTACGGCGTGCGTGCGGACATCGCCACCTACGGCAAGATCATCGGCGGCGGCCTGCCGTTCGCGGCCATCGCCGGCGGCACGCGCTGGATGGATGCGCTGGATGGCGGCCATTGGCAGTTCGGTGACGAAAGCTACCCCGAAGCGGGCGTCACCTATTTCGCCGGCACCTTCGTGCGCCACCCGCTGGCGCTGGCCGCAGCTCATGCCGCGCTGAGCTGGGTCAAGCAGCAGGGGCCGGCGCTGCAGGCCGGCCTCAATGCGCGCACGACCGGCCTGATCGATCAGCTCAATGCGGTATTCAAGGCACGTCGCGCGCCGCTCACCGCGCTGGGCTACAGCTCGCTGTGGCGCATCCTGGTCGATGACGATCAGCCCTGCGCCAGCCTGTTCTGGTACCGCCTGCGCCATGAGGGCCTGCACGTCTACGAACAATTCAACTGCTTCCTCTCGGTGGCGCATGGCGACGCCGAGGTGGCGCGGATCGTGGAAGCGGTTACGGCGGCGGTGGATGCGCTGATGGACGGCCATGTGCTGACGCCACGCGACGCATCGACCGAACCGGCCCATGCGCCCGCGGTTGGCGTCGAGGCAGATGCCTCCGCCATCGGGCTTCCCGCTGAAGCACCACTCAGCGAAGGGCAGCTGGAGAAATGGCTGGGCGGCCAGTACGGCGGCGCTGCCGAGTTGGCGTTCAACGAATCGATGGCCTTGCGGCTAGAGGGCGCGCTGGACGCGGTCGCGCTGCGGCAGGCGCTGCAAACGGTATGGTCGCGCCATGAAGCGTTCCGCCTGAGTTTCGCGGCGGATGGCAAAAGCCAGCGGGTCAACGATGACACGCCCTTGCCGCTGGCCGAGATGGATTACGCGGGCTACGGTGACGAGGCGCAGACGCGCTTCACTGCGTACTGCGAAGCGCAGATGGGCCTGCCTTTCGACACCACCCGGGCGCCGCTGGTGCGCTTCAGCCTGGTGCGGCTGGGCGAACGAAGCCATGGTCTGCACGTGATCTCGCACCATCTGGTGATGGATGGCTGGTCGGTGGCCGTGTTCATGGATGAACTGGCTCGTTGCTACAACGCTGCCGTCGCCGGCCGCGCGCCGGATCTGCCGGTGGCGGAGTCGTTCCGTGCCTACGTACTGGATGAGCGGTCGCGGCAAATCCGCACGCAGGCCAGTCAGCTCGATTACTGGAAGGCTGTCTACGCGACGCCACCGGCTGCGCTGCAGTTGCCCGGCGACCACCCGCAGGCGGCGCTGGACTTTGCCGCGGCAACCGAGCGCCATGCGTTCCCGCCCGCGCTGACCGCCGCGCTCAAACAGGAAGCGCGCCGGCTGGGCGTGAGTCTGTACAGCTTGTTGCTGGCTGGCTTTGGCGCGTGGATTTCGCGCTTGACCGGGCAACACGACTTCGCGGTCGGTATCCCGTTTGCTGGCCAGGCGCTGGCAGGCAGCCATGCGCTGATCGGCGATGGCGTCAACACGCTGCCGGTGCGGTTGAAGGTGGATCCCGCCGCGACCACGGCAGCGCTGGTGAGTCGCACGCATGCAGCGCTGCTTGATGCGTCCGAGCACCAGGACATCACCTTCATGAACATCCTGCGTGCGCTCGGCCTGCATCGCCGCGCCGGCGGCACGCCATTGACCGGGGTGATCTTCAACCTCAATCCGCGTGTGCCGGACGTCACCTTCAGCGGCCTGGAGCACGAGCTCCACGATTGCCGTCGCGCCGCGCTGGCGTGGGACCTGTTCTTCAACCTCAACGACACAGCGAAAACGCTCACGCTGGATCTTCACTACGCCACGGCCAGGTTCGACAACGCCACCATCCGTCGCTGGATCCAGACGTACGAAGCCGTGCTTGCGGACATGCTTGGCAACGGTACCCAAGTGGCCCAGAGGGGCGAGCGGACGGGCGCCGCGGATACCTTGATCGCGCTGCTCGACGCGCAAGTGAAAAGAACGCCGCAGCGCATTGCCGTGGCGTGCGAAGGGCGCACGCTTTCCTACGCCGAACTGGACCGGCGGGCCACCGCCGTTGCGCAGGCACTGCGCGCGCGCGGCGTCGGCAAGGGTCAGCTGGTTGGCGTTTCCATGCCGCGCAGCGAGCACATGCTGATTGCGGTGTTGGGCGTGATGAAGAATGGGGCGGCTTACGTTCCGCTCGATCCCGCGTTCCCGGAGGAGCGCCTGCGCTACATGGCCGAGCACGCACAGCTTCGGCATGTGTTGACGGCGGAGGTCGATGCGCTGCCGGCCAGCGTAGCCCGTGGCCTCGAACTGCTGGCCATCGCCGATATCGAAACCGGCACACACGCAGCGGCGGCCTTGCCCGTCGTCGAAGGCAGCGACCTGGCCTACGTGCTGTACACGTCAGGGTCGACCGGTCAGCCGAAGGGCGTATGTGTTTCGCACCGGAATCTGGCCAACTTCCTCACCAGCATGCGTGCGCAGCCGGGTATCGACGAAGCGGATGTGTTGTGCGCGGTCACCACGCTGTCGTTCGATATCGCCGGCCTCGAGCTTTACCTGCCATTGATCGCCGGTGCCCGCGTGGTGGTGGCCAGCGATGCGCAGCAGCGCGACCCCGACGCGTTGCTGCAGTTGCTGCGCGAGTGCCAGGCCAGCGTGTTGCAAACGACGCCCGCGCTGTTGCGGATGTTGGCCGACCACGATGCCACGGGCGTCATGCGCAAGCTCAAATTGCTGGTGGGTGGCGAAGAGCTGCCGCGGGCCACCGCCGACCTGCTGGCCGGGAAATGCCGTGAGCTGTGGAACATGTACGGCCCCACAGAAACCACGATCTGGTCCACCCTGATGCAGGTGCAGCCGGGTCCGGGCCCGGTGCCGCTGGGGCGCCCGATCGCCCGCACGCGCATCCACATCCTCGATGAGCAGCGGCAAGCAGTGCCGCAAGGCGAGGTCGGCGAAATCTGGATCGGCGGCGATGGCGTGGCCGATGGCTACCTGTTCCGCGACGACCTCACCGCGGAGCGCTTCCGCCCCGATCCGTTTGCCACGGACGGATCGCGCATGTACCGCACCGGCGATCTGGGCAGTGAGCGTGATGGCGTGCTGTTCTTCCACGGCCGCGTGGATCATCAGCTGAAGGTTCGCGGCTATCGCATCGAACCGGGCGACATCGAGGCCGCGGCAGGCACCGATCCGGCCGTGCGCGAATGCGTGGCGGTAGCGCAGCCCTTCGGCGACAACGACGTGCGGCTGGTGCTGTACGTGGCGGCAGCGGTGGACGACCCGGCCTGGCTCGCCCAGCTGCGCGATCGGCTGCGCGACCGGCTGCCCGCCTACATGCTGCCGCAACACATCGAGCGGCTCGAGAGCCTGCCCAAGACACCCAATGGCAAGATCGACCGCAAGGCATTGCCGCTGCCCACGCGAGCGGCGGAGTTCGCCGCGCCCTCACCGGGCTCGGCGAAACGGTCGACGCAGATGGACCTGCGCGAGATCTACATCGCGGACATCTGGCGCGAGCTGATCGGGGTCGAGGATGCCCGCGAGAGCGACAATTTCTTCGACGTCGGCGGCCATTCGCTGCTGGCAGTCGAGTTCGCCACCCGGGTCCAGCGTGAGAGAGGCGTGCGCATTCATTTGCTCGATATCGCCACCGGCACGCTGGCGTCGCTGGCCAGGGAATTGCCCGAAACCGCGGCGACGGCTGCACCCGGCACGCCCTCGTTCGGTGCACGGCTGCGTCGTTTGCTGGGGTTGGGGTGAGGACGGCGATTCGTTCAGCGGTTGCAGTTGCCCGGCAAAGCAACACAGGCGAGGGCGCACCCGCCGCCGTTCGGTCTCGTACGCCTGGGTCACGGCAGCGTTCCCGGACTCTTGCCGCCAACCCTCCCGCCGAGGAGTGACGCAATTTTCCGGGCGCCTTCCATGTGTCAACATAGTCGGGGTCAAGCGTCTGAGAGCTCCGTCTCATTTCGCCGTTTCCAGCGGTAAGTCGGCAGGCGGCGCATCGGTCCTTGATCAAGCGCAATGGTCAGTGTCGCAGCAAGGCGGCACACGGCTGGAGCGAACGGGTTTGAGTTGCCGGCAGTCCGGCCGATAGCGGTGGACGCGGGCGTAGAAGGGGAAATGATGGGTGCGGATGGTTTGACGCTGGGCTTCCTGAGCCGAGGCCATGCGGCGACAGCGCGCATGGCATTGTCGGATGGCAATGGCGTACTCACGTATGGCCAGCTGCGGGAGCGCGTGCTGGGCTTGGCCGGCCAACTGGTCGCGGCAGGCGTTGTCCCGGGCGATGTCGTGGCGGTGGCGTGTGACCGTTCGGTCGAAAGCGTGGTGGGCATCCTGGCGGCGTATGCGGCGGGCGCGGCATATCTGCCGCTGGATCCCTCGTACCCGCAGGCTCGTCTGGCCCAGATGCTCGACGACGCGAACCCCCGGCTGGCGGTGGTGGTGCCGGCTGCGGATGGCGCCGTGTTTCGTTCGCGCGAGTTGCCCATTATCGAAACCACAGCGATCGGCTCGGCGGCCGCGTTGGTCGAACCGGTGTTGGCCGCCGTGCGTGCGCCAGCCTACGTAGTGTTCACCTCCGGCTCCACCGGTCGTCCCAAGGGGGCGGTGGTGTCGCGCCATGCATTGGCGCGCATGGTGGACTGGCATGTGGAGCATCCGCGCCTGGGGCAGCCGGCGCGCGTGCTGCAATTCGTTTCGCTGGGTTTCGACCCCTCCGTCCGCGACATTTTCGCCACGCTGGCCACGGGGGGGAGTTTGTTGATGGCCGCGGAAGCCGATCGCAAGGACCCGTTCCGCCTGCTGAATCTCATGCGCGAGCAGCGCGTCGCGCGGGTGGCCCTGCCTTACGCCATGCTGCGCGCCGTTGCCGAAGCGTGGGCCGAAGGCGGCGCACAGCCG
Organism: Rhodanobacter ginsenosidimutans; assembly: GCF_042655685.1. Lineage (NCBI taxonomy): Bacteria > Pseudomonadati > Pseudomonadota > Gammaproteobacteria > Lysobacterales > Rhodanobacteraceae > Rhodanobacter > Rhodanobacter ginsenosidimutans. Next base: position 855,021 of record NZ_JBHSMM010000001.1, read on the forward strand.
GAAGCGTGGCGCGACGTCATCACCGGAGGCGAGGCCCTGGCCATTACCCCGGCTGTTCGGCAGCTGTTTTCAGGGCTGCGTGATGCCGTGCTGTACAACGAATACGGTCCTACGGAAACAGGTGTCCTCGTCACCAGCCACGCGCTGGCTGGCGATCCCGCGCATTGGCCCGAGCGGCCCGACTTGGGGCTGGCGCTGCCCTACGCGCATCTGCACGTCGTCGACGAGCAATTGCGGCCGGTGCCCGACGGCACGGAAGGCGAGCTGCTGATCGGCGGCGACAGCGTGGCAGACGGTTACCTCAATCAGCCGCAGCTCACCGGTCGAAGTTTCGTGCAGCTGGAATCGCCTGCTGCGACGGAACGCGTCTACCGCAGCGGCGACCGCGTGCGGCGGGAAGCCAATGGCCATCTGGTTTTCCTGGGCAGGGTCGACGATCAGGTCAAGGTCGCGGGATACCGGGTGGAGCTTGGCGAAGTGGAAGCCGCGCTTTCCGCCCATGCCGCGGTACGCGACGTTGCCGTCGTTGCGCCCGAGGGAGCCGCTGGCCGTCAACTCGTCGCGCACATCGTGCTGGCTGGCGACGCGCTCTCGACACACGATACGCGTGCCGCGATCGAGCAGCATCTCACCGCGCAGCTGCCGGCCTTCGCCCGCCCACAGAATCTGGTTTTCCACGACGCGCTGCCACTGACGTCCCATGGCAAGATCGACCGCCGCAAGCTCGCGGCGCATTCGCTGCCGGATGTTGCTGCGCTGCCGGCACGGCCCGACGCGGCGATGGAAGATCGCGCGGTGGCGCTGTGGCGCGAATTGCTGGCCGCTCCCGAACTGCGCGCCGAAGATAACGTGTTCGACCATGGCGCCGATTCGCTGTTGGTGATGGTGTTCGTCACGCGATGGCGCTCCATCGCCGGGTCCGCCCTGAGCGCGGCGACGGTTTATCGGCACCCGTCACCGCGCCAGCAAGCGCAAGCGAGCGCTGTTGCGCCACCGGCGGCCGAGGGGCGCACGGCGGAGGCGGAGCAAACCGATTCGTCATTCGCCGCGCTGCCATCGGAGGTGCCGCTCAGTCACGGTCAGATGGAGAAATGGTTTGCCAGCCAGTTCGGCGAGATGGCGTCGTTGTCGTTCAACGAATCCTCGTCACTCCTGCTCGACGGTGAGTTGAACCGGGCTGCATTCCGTCAGGCGCTGGAGATTGTGTGGCAGAGGCACGAATCGCTCCGATTCAGTTTCGCTGCCGACGGCAGCAGCCAGCGTTTCAATCCTGACGTGCCGCTGCCATTGATGGACGCGGAACTCGCCGAAGCCGGAAAGACAGCCGCGACACTCGACGATTTCTGCGATGCCCAGGTCCGCCGGCCGTTCGATCTGACCACGGCGCCCCTGGTGCGTTTCACCCTTGTGCGGATGGGCGAGCGCCGGCATGCGCTGCATATCGTGGCGCATCATCTGGTGATGGATGGTTGGTCGCTGGCGATATTCATCAGCGAATTGAGCGCGTGCTACAACGCGCTTGCCGCTGGCCACAAGCCGGTCCTTGCGCCGGCGGCCGCATTCCGGACCTATCTGATGGCCGCGCAGGCACGCCGCGCGGAGCGCCTGACCGCGAGCCTCGACTACTGGCGGCAGGTGTATGCCACACCGCCGCCGACGTTGCGCCTGCCCAGCGACAGGCCGACACCCGGGCAGCCCGATTACGCCGCCGCCACCGTGCGGCACGAGTTCGCTCCCGCGCTTGTCGCCGCGCTGCGAAGCGACGCGGTTCGGCGCGGGGTGAGCCTGTACAGCCTGCTGCTCAGCGGTTTTGGCGTGTTGCTGGCGCGGCTTTCGGGGCAGAACGATTTCGCGGTTGCGGTGCCCTTTGCGGGCCTCGCGCTGGCGGGTAACCAGTCGCTGATGGGCGACGGTGTCAGCTCGCTGCCGTTGCGCATGCAGCTCGAGCCCGGGCTTGCCTGGGGAGACTGGATCGACCGTAACCATGCTGCCGTGCTGGATGCGATGGCGCACCGCGAGGCCACGCTGACGGATATCCAGCGGATGCTTGGCCTGCGTGCCCACAACGGCGAGGCGGCATTGACCGGGGTGACATTCAACCTGTTGCCCGAATCGACCGCAGTGGCTTTCGACGGATTGGCCCATGAGGTGCGGGAATCTCCGCGTGTGGCCCTGGACTGGGACCTGTACTTCAACCTCAGTCCCTCCAACGGCACGTTGGTGCTGGACCTGCACTACGCCACGGCGCGGCATGACGCGCCGACCATGCAGCGCTGGATCGGCTTTTACGAGGCGCTGCTTCGCAGTATCGCGAACCTTCGCGGTACGGATGTCGCCCTCGGCGCGATCGATCTGCTGGGTGCCGCCGGCCGCCACGAGGTGCTGGAAAAATGGAACGCGACGGCGGTGCCATACGCTCGCGAGCAGGGCTTGACCACGCTCGTCGAAGCGCAGATGCAGCGGGTTCCACGGCAGGTGGCCGCCGAGTGCGGCGGTAAATCGATCAGTTACGGGGAGCTGGATCGAACAACGCGTACCCTGGCCCACGCGCTGCTGCGTCGGGGTATCGGGCGCGGCAAGCTGGTGGGGATCTGCGTGCCCCGCAGCCTGGAGATGTTGATCGCGGTGGTTGGCGTGCTGCGCAGCGGCGCGGCCTACGTGCCGTTGGATCCCACCTTCCCGGCGGAACGCCTGCACTACATGGCGGACCATTCCGGCCTCCAGCATGTACTGGTGACCGACGCCGGATTGTTGCCGCAGGAAGTGGCGTCGAATCGTCTCCTGCTGGACGTCACGGAGTTGCTGAAGGAGCCTGAAGAACAGATGGCGCTGCCGACCGTCAGCGGCGAAAACCTGGCCTATGTGCTGTACACCTCCGGTTCCACCGGCAAGCCCAAGGGCGTGGGCATCACTCATCGCAACCTGGTCAACTTCCTGCTCAGCATGAGCCACGAGCCCGGTTTCGGGGTGGATGACGTGTTGTGCGCGGTGACCACGCTGTCGTTCGATATCGCCGGGCTGGAGTTGTATCTGCCGCTGATCGTTGGCGCCCGCCTGGTGATCGCCACGGAGGAAGAACACCACGAGCCGCAACCGTTGTGGGATCTGGTGGAGCGCAGCGGTTGCAACGTGCTGCAGACGACACCCTCGCTGTTGCGGTTGCTGATGGATTCCGGACGCGACAACGAGGTGCGCAACCTGCGTCTGTTCGTGGGCGGCGAGGCCCTGCCGCTGGAAGTGGCCAACAGCCTGGCCGGGCGTTGCCGCGAGTTCTGGAACTTGTATGGCCCCACCGAGACCACGATCTGGTCGACCGTGGCCCGTGTCCGCCCGGGGCTGACCGAAGTGCCGTTGGGCAAGCCGATTGCCAATACCCGTATTTACGTGCTCGACGCCAACGGCGAGCCGACGCTGCCCGGCCTCATCGGTGAAATCTGGATCGGCGGCGATGGCGTGGCGGACGGCTATCTCCATCAGCCCGAGCTGACCGCTGAACGTTTCCTCGCCGACCCGTTTGTCGGTGGTGACGCGCGCATGTATCGCACCGGTGATCTCGGCAGCTGGCGCGATGGCGTGCTGTATTTCAACGGGCGCGTCGACAACCAGATCAAGATCCGCGGATATCGTATCGAGCCAGGCGACATCGAGGCTGCAGCGGATGCCTATGCGGGCATGCGCGAATGCGTCGCGGTGGCGTACCGCTTCGGTGACAACGACTTGCGGCTGGTGCTGTACGCCGTCGTCGATGGCGATCGCACCGATGTGGCCCGAGCGCTGCGCGAGCACCTGCGTGCACGCCTGCCGGCCTACATGTTGCCGCAACATGTCGAGTTGCTCGATGCCTTGCCCAAGACGCCCAACGGCAAGATCGATCGCAAGGCCTTGCCCGAACCCTCGGCTGCCGGTGCTGTCGGCCACAGCACCACGATGGCGACCGCCCCCACGCTAGATAACCCGCGGGAAGCCTACCTGGCCGCGGTATGGGGAGATCTGATTGGCGTAAGCGACATTAGGCGCAACGACAATTTCTTCGATATCGGGGGACATTCGCTGCTGGCCGTCGAGTTCGCCAATCGCGTGCAACGTGAAACCGGCGTGCGCATTGCGTTGCTCGATGTGGCCACCAGCACGCTGTCGGCGCTGGCCGCCGAGCTGCCCGAGGCGAAAGCGGTTGCCGGTTCGGGCAACGCGTCGCTGGGCATGCGCCTGCGTCGGCTGTTCGGGATCAAATGACATGGACCAGCCTCGCCGGAAACCTATGCCATGACCAGCGCATTGGAACTTGCGTTCTGGGGCAGCGCCCTGCTGCTCGTGCATGTCTTTGCGGGCTACCCGATATGCATGTGGCTGATGGCGAGCCTGATGCCGCAACCCGTGCGCAAGCGGGACATCACGCCGAGAGTGACGATTGTCATCGCCGTTCACGATGGTGCTGGCGAGGTCGATGCCAAGCTGGCCAATCTCAACGCGCTGGACTATCCCTCGCAGCTGCTGGACATCGTGATCGTTTGCGATGGCTGCGGTGACGACACGGCGGAACGCTGCCGGCGGTTTGGCGACCCGCGCCTGCGCGTGCTGGAGTTTGCCGAACGTCGGGGCAAGGCCGCCTGCCTCAACGATGGCATCGCCGTCGCCACCGGCGAGTTGCTTTTGCTGACGGACATTCGCCAGCGACTGGCGCCGGTGGCGCTGCGCGAACTGGCCGCCAACCTTGGTGACGAGTCGGTGGGTGCCGTCAGTGGTGAACTCCAGCTGGAGGATGCGCAAACCGGCTTTGCGCGAGGTGTCGATGCCTACTGGCGCTATGAAAAGCTGATCCGTCATGCCGAAAGTCGCGGGGGCTCGACCGTCGGCGTCAGCGGGGCGCTGTATGCAATGCGTCGCGATCTGTTCCGGTCACTGCCTGCGGGCACTGTTCTCGACGATGTGCTGGTGCCGATGCAGGTGGTTGCGGCTGGCAAGCGCGTGGTGTTCGAACCGCTGGCCCTGGCCTGGGATCGCCCCTCGCAACACCCGGCGCAGGAGCAGAAACGCAAGATCCGCACCCTGGCCGGCAACTACCAGTTGATCCAGCTTGCACCCTGGTTGCTGTCGCCAGCGCGCAATCCGCTGTGGTTCCGCTTCGTCAGCCACAAGCTGCTGCGATTGCTGGCGCCTTGGTTGCTGCTGTTGTTTGCGTTGAGTTCCGCCGCGCTGGCATCGCGCCATGTAATCTACGCTGCAGCCGTGCTGCTGCTGGCCGTGGGCATGGCCTTGGTCGTGGCAGGAAAGCTGAGGCCGACGTTGGGGAAACTGGCACCGATTCGCCTGCTTGGGGCTTTCTTCTATCTCAATCTGTTCGCCGCGCAGGCACTCGTCGCTTTCGTCCGGAATCGGAGGTTGCACCTGTGGTGAACCGCACGGAAGAAAAGGATGAAAGGGTTCACTCGCCGGGTATTCGAGGCCGGCTGGGGGAGCTCTGTCACAGCAGTGGCCTGCTGCATGTGCTGCAACGGATGCGCGCCTGGAAGTACCGCGACCTGCGCATTCTGGCCTACCACCGGGTGGTGACGGTGGCCGATGCGCGCACGTTCGATTTCGACCTCGATCTTGTCAGTGCCTCGGCCGAACAGTTCCGTGAACAAATGCTGCTGCTGAAGCAGCGATTCGTCCCCATGCGCCTCGGGGACGTGGTGACGGCCATGGAAGCGGGGCAGGGCCTGCCGGCCGGGGCCGTGGTGGTGACTTTTGATGACGGTTACGACGACAACTACCATGTCGCGTACCCCATATTGCGCGAACTGGGCCTGCCGGCCACCTTCTTCGTGTCGACCGGGCACATCGATAGCGGCCGCCCCTATGACTACGACTGGCTGGTGCACATGGTCTTGCGCACAACAGCAAGCCACCTGCAGATCCCCGAGCTTGGTCTGGACTTGCCTCTGCCGGAAGAGCGCATCGGCCGGCGCCAGCTCGCCGGCGAGATGCTGAATCGATTGAAGACGCTCCAGGCCGTGACCCAGTCGGCCTTGCTGGCCCGGCTCGCCGCCGACCTGGATGTGCCCATGAAGGGCGTGCACCCCGCCTGCCAACCGATGAACTGGGATCAGTTGCGCGAAATGCACGCGGCCGGTTTCGAGATCGGCTCGCACGGCGTCAATCACCGGATGCTGGCGAAGTTGCCGCAGAGCGAACTCGAGAGTGAGCTGTGCGATTCGAAGGCGACGCTGGAGCGCGAGCTCGGCGGGGCTGCGACGCTTATTTCCTATCCGGTGGGCGGCGATGCGGCGTTCGACGAACGCGTCGTGCAGGCCACCATTGCAGCGGGTTATCGCGCCGGCTGCAGCTATATCAGCGGCACCAACCCCATGCCATCGGCGAACCGCTACGCCTTGTACCGCTTGCCGGTCGAGCGCGAGATGAGCGCGGGCTGGTTCGCATCCATGCTGACGTTACCGGAACTGATGAGTTATCCCACCGTCAGCCGCATTACCTGATCAGGCTCGCTGTTGCATGCTCATTTTCATTCTTCTTTATCTCGCGTTGACCATCGTTCGTCCGCAGGATTACATGCCGGGGCTAACCGGCCTGCCGATACTTTCGGGGGTGCTGTTGCTGGCGTTTTTCAGCTGGCTGCTGTCGTCGGCCAAGACGTTTGCCGCGCCTCAGTTCTTTATCCTGCCCATTTTCCTGCTGGCATTGATGATGTCGCAGGTGGCCGCCGGCTGGGTTGGCGGTGCGCTGGAGGTGCTGGCCGCCTTTGGCCCCACCATGATCGCGTTCTTCGTACTGGCCACGGTGACGGCCAACAGTCCACGCCGCATTGCAACGACGTTCGCGGTATTCGTCCTGTGTGCGTGCGTGCTGGCCGTGCACGGCGTGGACCAGTCGCTGAACGGTATCGGCTGGACCGGCGTGGGCATGGCCGAGGACGGTCGCATCCAGTACGTGGGCATCTTCAACGACCCGAACGATCTGGGGCTGCTGTTCGCCGCGGTGTTGCCGATGGCCTGTTTCCTCAGCGGCCGGGGTGGGTTTCTGCGCCGGATCTTCTGGCTGGCTGCCGCGGGGTTGTTGCTTTACGGGGTTTACCTCACCAATTCGCGCGGCGCCTTTCTTGCGGTGCTGGCGATCGGTGGTGCCTATGTCTGGTACAAGCGCGGCATCGTGACCGCAGGAATCCTTGGCAGTGTCGGCCTGGTCGCCATGCAGCTGCTGTCATCGCGCATGCAGGAGCTGGACGCTGACGAGTCGTCGGCTGCCGGTCGCGTTGACGCGTGGTACGAAGGCTTGCACATGTTCCTTTCGCATCCGCTGTTCGGTGTGGGCGCGGGCAACTTCACCGAATACAACTACCTCACCGCCCATAACTCGTTTGTGCTGGTGCTGGCCGAAACCGGCTTCTTCGGTTTCATCACCTGGCTTGCCTTCGTGGGCTACGGCTTCTGGATGATGTTGAAGGTATTGCGGAGCCCGCCGCAGCCCGCGGCCGAGGGTGTCGTGGGCGCGTGGGCGGACGAACGCAAGCTGGCCCTGACTTTGTTGCTGTCGCAGTTGGGCCTGTTTGCCGCCGCCTTCTTTCTCAGTCGCAGCTATACGGTGGTGATGTACCTGCTGATCGCGGTGCTGGTGGGCTATTACGTCGGGGTGCGCAAACGCTACCCGTCGCTGCCTTCCTTCAGCCTGGCCGAAGGCTGGTGGCGCTGGATACCGATAGCCCTGGGCAGCATCTTCGCGTTGTTCGTCATCGTCGAAGTGTTGATGCATACCTCATGAGCAATCGCGCGCTGACCTTACGCAATACGGTGTTTTCCTCGGTCGGGATCTACACGGAGTATGCCCTTGGGATGCTCGCGGCGATCATGATCGCCCGCCATCTCGGCCCCGAGTTCTACGGTGTCTATGGCTTGTTCATGTGGTTTGTCTCGGTGGGCATGGTCATCACCAACTCGGGCATCACCACCGGGGTGATCAAGTTCGTCGCCGAACTGCGCGGTAGCGGCCAGGACGAGTTGATCGTGCCCGTAATCCGGCGCCTGCGCCGCGTTCAACGCATGCACATGCTCGCGGCGGTGGGCATCGGGGTGGTGCTGTATTTCTCCATGGGTAGCCGTTTTCCCATCCCGATCAAGCGGCTTGAGTTCGTGCTGCTGCTGGGCGCGATGGTGATGCGCGCGTCCTACATGTTCAACATCGCGGTGGCCAAGGGTTTCGAGGCGTTCGACGCGACGGCCAAGGTGGCCTTGGTGGCGGCGCCGTTGAACCTGGTCATGGTTGTCATCGCGATGCTGATGAAGGGGGACATTTTCCTGTTTGTGGTGGTGTATGCCGTCTCCAGTGTGGTTTTCCTGGCGGTTTCGCATGTCCAGGCCCGACGCGTGATGGCCATGCTTCCAAAGCTTGCCGCGCTACCGGCGGCGCTGGTGCAACGCATGCGCCGACATTTGCGCATCGTCTCGGCCACGGTGGTCATCAGCTTCCTGATCGCCAGCGACGTGGAAATCCTGTTCCTGAACATGTACGACAGCGCCAGGTCGGCCGGCTATTTCAAGGTGGCCTATCAGCTCGCTTCGGGCATCATCCTGCTGGTGCCTGGCGTGTTCGGTGCCTTGTTGTTGCCGATGATGGCCAAGGCGTTGAGCCAGGGGCAGGCCGTGGCCGGCCGGCGTTTCGCGATGGTGACGTCCTACCTTGTGCTGCTGGCGGTTCCGGTGGTGACCTTCGGCATGTGTTTCGCCGGCCCGGTGATCGCCTTGCTGTATGGCAGTTCCTACGCCGCTGCGGCCCCGGTATTCGCGCTGCTCATTTTTTCCGGCGGCGTGGGCACGGCGACCCAGGGAGCAAGCAGCCTCCTGATCAGTGCCGACCGGCAACAGACCATCCTGATACTCACGATCATTTTCGGATTGATGAAAGTCATCCTCGATGTCGTGTTGATCCGGCATTTCGGGTTGTACGGCGCAGTGGCCGCCATCCTTTCGGGAACCCTGATCGGCTCGACCGCGTATGTCGCCATCGGCGTGCGGGTGGGTGGAACGGGACTGCAGTGGGGACGCTTGCTGCGCATCATTCTCTCGGGGCTGGGCGCGGCGCTGGTTGCCCTCCCCGTGCTCGGTTTGCATCTGCTGCCGTTGTGGACCTTGCTGTTGGGCGGGGTGCTGGTATCGGTCACGTATCTGTGCCTGACCCTGGTGCTGGGATGCTGGAGCAAGGATGACATCGGCCAGTTGCAGGGGCTGCATCTGCGTTTTGCAGGTGGTCATCCGCGCATGCTGGGGCAGTTTCTGGGCTGGGCCGGTGCGCGTGCAGCGAGGCATTCATGATGAGCGGTTGGTATGAAACGGCATTTCGGCGTGTGTTGTTTCCAGCCTACGAAAGCGGCTTGCGACGACGCCACACGCTCGCCTGGCTGGCCGACTATCAGCGCGACCAGTGGCTGGTGCCGGAGCAGATCGCCGCGTTGCAGTGGCAGCGCCTGAAGCGATTGCTTGAGCATTGCCAACGCGAAGTGCCTTATTACCAGCGTCGCTGGCGCGAACTGGGCGTGGTGCCGGCGGATATACGCAACCTCGATGACTACGCGAAGCTGCCGTTGCTGACCAAGGCGGACATCCGCGCCAACTTCGACGAATTGCAGGCCGACTCCTGGCGCGGTCGCCTGCTGACCAAGGCCACCGGTGGTTCCACCGGCGAGCCGATGCGTTTCGGCTACACGCGCGAGAGCAACGACCGGCGCACGGCGGTGATGTGGCGTGGCTATGAGTGGGCTGGATCGCGCATGGGCCGGCGCACGCTGTTTCTGTGGGGCGGCGCGGTGGGCGAGCCGACCCGCACGCACCAGTTGAAGGATGCCATCTACAACCGGCTTTTCGCGCGGCATGTGCTGAACAGTTTCCACATGACCGAGGCCAACATGGCCGAGTACGCCGACGCCATCGATCGCTATTGCCCGGAAATCATCGTCGCGTATGTGGGCCCGCTGGTGCGGCTGGCGCAGTGGTTGATCGCCAACAAGCGTCGCATCTGGCGGCCGCAAGGCATCATCGGCGCGGCCGAGGCGCTGCATGAGTTCCAGCGCGAAATCATCGAGCAGGCGTTCGGCGCGCCGGCCTTCAATACCTATGGCTGCCGTGAATTCATGCTGATTGCCGCGGAGTGCGAAAAGCGCCACGGCCTGCATGTAAACGCCGATCACCTGGTGGTTGAGCTGCACAAACCGCAGCACGCACCGCCGGATACGCACACGGGTGAGGTGGTGATCACCGACCTGTTCAACTACGGCATGCCATTCCTGCGCTATGCCAACGGCGACATGGCCACGGCGGCCACCGAGGCGTGCAGCTGTGGTCGTGGTCTGCCGCTGCTGAGCCGGGTCGAAGGGCGCGTGCTGGACGCCATCCGCACCCCGTCGGGCCACGTGCTGCCTGGCGAATTTTTCCCGCACATGCTGAAGGACGTGCCGGGCGTGCAGCGTTTCCAGTTGGTGCAGCGCCGACTGGACCGGTTGGACCTGGCCATCGTGCGCGGGGCGGATTTCGATGAGGACTCGCTGGCCTACATCCGCCGTGAGGTCGCCAAGGTACTGGGTGACAGCGTCGCGCTGGATTGCCGCTTCGTCGAGGACATTCCACTGACGCCCAGCGGCAAGCTGCGTGTCACCGTGTCCGAGCTACCGTCGTGAACATCACCCACTTCGTGGAAAACCTGAATCGTGGCGGGCTGGAGCGCATGGTTCTGGAACTGGTCAAGATCCAGCACCGGCAGGGGCACCGCTGCCAGGTGGTGTGCCTGTACGAAGAGGGCACGCTGGCGCACGAACTGGCGGCGCTGGAGATTCCGGTGCATGCCTGCGGCAAGCGGCAGGGTGTGGATCTGCGCGCGCTGGCGCGTGCGCGGCGCCGCATAAGCGAACACGCCACCGACGTGTTGCATACCCACAACGCGGTCGCCCATTACCAAGCGGTACTGGCGACCTGCGGGCTCGGTTTGCGGCGGATCATCAATACCCGCCACGGCATGGGTGGCAACCGGCGGGCGGCGCGACGCGAGTGGTTCTACCGGCGCGCGCTGGTGCGCACGGATGCCGTCGTCACCGTGTGCGAGGCGGCGCGCGTCGACGCCATCCAGCGCGGCATCGTCCCGCGGGAAAAGGCCAGGGTGGTACCCAACGGTATTCCGCTGGCGTCCTTCCGCCAGGCATCGGAAGCCATGCGCCGGTCATTGCGCCAACTGCTCGGTGTCGCTTCCACCACTCGCGTGATCGGCACGGTGGGCCGGCTGAACTGGGCGAAGGATCAGGCCAGCATGATTCGCGCGTTCCGCCTGGTGCGGGAACAGCAGCCTGACACGATGCTGGTATTGATCGGGGACGGCGAGTTGCGCGACGCCCTGCAGCAAACCGCGCGCGACGAGGGAGTGACGGGCAGCGTGCATTTTCTCGGCGATCGCAATGATGTCCGTGAGCTGCTGCAGGGGCTCGACCTGTTCGTGTTGTCGTCGGTGAGCGAAGGCTATTCGATGGCCTTGCTGGAAGCCTGCGCGGTGGCGTTGCCGATCGTGGCCACCGATGTCGGCGGCAACGGCGAGATCATTCGTGATGGGGAAACAGGCAGGCTGGTACCGGCCGGCAACGCGGCGGCGCTGGCTGAGGGAATGCTGGAGCTACTGGCACAGCCGGCACGGGCTGACGCCGTGGCACAAGCGGCGCGAACGTGGGTGGAGGCGCATGGTTCGCTGGAGAACATGGCGGCGCGTTATGCCGATCTGTATCAGGCATCGGTGAGCTGAGCCATGCGATTGAAGATACTGATCCTCACCAACCTGTTTCCGACGCCGTGGGACCCGTTGCGCGGTGCGTTCAATCGCCAGCAATTCGAGCGGCTGGGCCAGCATCACGATATCGACGTGCTCACCGCGGTGGATTTCCGCGAGCGCCTGCGCGGCGCGCGTGGTGAGGTCAGCGTAGACGGTTTGCGCACGGATCACTTCACGTTCTTCTATCCGCCGCGCTTCGGTCGCTCGCTGCATGCCATGACCTGGTTGCTGTCGCTATGGCTGCAGCGTGGACGCCGTCTGCGCGCGGCCGGCTACGATTGCATCCTGGTCAGCTGGGCTTATCCCGATGCCGCCGCGACAGGCTGGCTGGCGCGGCGATTGCGCATTCCGTATGTCGTGAAGGTGCACGGCAGCGACCTCAACGTACAGGCCAGCTATCCGCTGCGCCGCCGGCAGATTCGTTCCGCCTTGCGCGGCGCGGGCGCGGTGGTGGCGGTGAGCCGCGCGTTGGCCGAAAAGGCGCTGGCGATCGGCGCGGCGCCCGATCGCGTGCACGTCGTCTACAACGGCGTCGACAGCGATCGTTTCTCACCCGGTTCGCGCGGCGAGGCCCGCGCGCGTTTGGGCCTTTCGTCGCAAGAGCCGCTGCTGCTCTACGTGGGCAACTTGAAGTCCAGCAAGGGCTGCCTGGATCTGCTGGAGGCGTTTCCCGCTTTGCTGGCCAAACAGCCCCAGGCGCGGCTGATCTATGTCGGTGCCGGCCCGTGCAGCCCTGCGCTGCTGGAACGCGCGGCGGCGCTGGGCTGTTCGGATCGCGTATCGCTGGCCGGTGCCGTGGCGCACGCGGCGTTGGGCGACTGGTTTCGCGCGGCCGACCTGCTGTGCCTGCCCAGCCACAACGAAGGCGTGCCGAACGTGATCCTGGAAGCGATGGCCTGCGGTATCCCCGTGGTGGCCACCCGCGTGGGCGGCATCCCCGAAGTGGTTCCCGAATACGCCGGGTTGCTGGTGCCGTCGCAGGAACCGGCCGCCTTGTCCGCGGCGCTGGTGGAAGCCGTTGCCTGCGAATGGGACAGTGGCCGGATCGCCGCGCACGCGAGCGGTTTTCGTTGGGACGATAATGTGGCTCGGCTGAGCGGCATTCTGCAGGCAGCCGCCCATCCCCCTTGCATCGATTCGGCCGCATGAACTTCAAACTGAAAAAACAACATCTGTTGAGCCTGCTGCCGGATACGCTGGTGCAGACGCATGGCCCTGGCCATGCGCGGTTTCTCAGCTTCGACGATGGCCCGCACCCCGAGCACACGCCGCGCCTGCTGGACCTGCTGGCCGCGCACGACATCCGGGCAAGTTTTTTCGTGGTGGGTGATCGGGCGGAGCGGTACCCCGCCGTGGTCGAGCGGATCGTGGCCGAGGGGCACCTGCTGGGCAATCACTCCTGGAGCCACAACCGCTTCGGACGGTTGCCCCTGCGCGAGCAGGTGGCGGAGCTGGAGCGGACGGATGCATTGCTGGCCGGTTTTGACCATCAACCGCGACACCGCGTGCGGCCGCCGCAAGGCGTCCTGCCCCTGCCGCTGTTCCTGCACCTCGCCCGTCGCGGCCGCAGCATTGCCTACTGGTCCTATGACAGCATGGATTATCGCGGCCAGTCGCCGATGGAACTTGCCGACCAGTTGCGGCGTCGGCCGCCGCAGGCCGGCGACATCGTATTGATGCACGATGACAGTGCATTGGCCGGTGACGCACTGGCCATGCTGTTGCCGCAATGGTGTGCCGAAGGCCACGCGTTCCAGGCCCTGCTTCCGGAAGCCTCATGAGAATTCTCTACCACCACCGAACCCGCGGCAGGCATGTCGAGGGCGTACATATCCGCGGCATCGTCAACGCGTTGCGCGAGCTGGGCCACCAGGTCACGGTGATGTCGTTTCCCGGCGCCGATCCCGAACATGAGCCTGCCCCGGCGGCGCAGGCGTCGGCCGGCAAGGGGCGCCTGGCCGGTGCCGTGGCGAAGTTGCCTGGCGTGCTGTTCGAGTTCATGGAACTGGCCTACAACGTGGTCACCCTGTTTCGCATGGCCGCCGCCATACGCCGCCTGCGACCGCAGTTGATCTACGAGCGCTATTCGCTGTTCCTGTGCGCCACGATCTGGCTGGCGCGGCGCCACGGTATTCCCGTGGTGCTCGAGATAAACGATTCGGCCCTGGTGGAACGCGTACGTCCATTGCGGCTGAAACGTCTTGCGCGGCGCATCGAAAGCTGGTGCCTGCGTCATTGCACCGGACTGGTTTTCATCTCCAGCTACTTCCGCGACCAGGCCGAGGCGGCCTATCAGCAAATCGCGCCATCAGTGGTCTCGCCCAATGCGGCGGACCTGGCGCGTTTCGACCCGAGCCGTTTCGACCGCGAGCAACTGCGCGAGCAGCGCGGCCTGGCCGGGCGGGTGGTGTGCGGCCATATTGGCGTGTTCGCGCGCTGGCATGGCGTCGATGGTTTTGTCGATGCCATCTCGCAGCGCCTGGACGAAGCGCCGCAGCTGGCATTGGTGCTGGTGGGCGATGGGCGTACCTTGCCGGCGGTGCGCGAGCTGGTGGCCAACCGTGGGTTGAGCGATCGCGTGCTGTTGCCCGGTCGTGTCGCGCATGACGAAATCGCCAGCTGGATTGCCTGCATGGATTACGCCGTGTTGCCCGACTCCAACCAGTACGGTTCGCCGATGAAACTGTTCGAACAGATGGCGATGGGCGTGGCCGTGGTGGCACCGGACTATGCGCCGGTTGCCGAGGTGATCGACGATGGCCGCACCGGCTGGCTGTTTCCGCGCCGCCAGACTGACGCCTGCGTGCAGCGCGTGCTCGATCTTGCCACCCAATCGGAGGAGCGTCGCCGCGTCGGTGCAGCGGCGCGCGACTATATCGCCCGCGAGCGCCAGTGGCGCAACAATGCCGAGCAGTTGCTGACGCTGGTGCCGGCGGAGGTAACACGCTGATGTGGACTGTCGTGCTGGCGCTTCTGGTGCTGCTGCTGATCGCGGCGGTGGCATTGCTGACCTGGGCGATCCGCGCCCGCAACATGCAGATATGGCTGGGCAGTTACCTGCGCAGGAAACGGCCACCACCGGTCGATGGGCCGGTCCACGTGATGTTCTGCTTCGTCGACCATTTCGAGCCGAACTGGGGACGGGTCGACATGGCCACGCAGCGTGCGCGGGTCGATCGCTGGTGCCGCGACTATCGTGCCCTGGCGGGCGCGCATCGTGATGCGGATGGCCGCCCGCCGCAACACAGCTTCTTCTATCCCGAAGAGGAATACGTCGAGGAGCATCTCGACAAGCTCGCGCAGCTTTGCGCCGACGGTTACGGCGAGATCGAGATCCACCTGCATCACGACAACGACACCGCCGAAAACTTCAACGCCACCATCGACCGCTTCAACAAGCTGCTGCACGAGCGCCATGGGGCGTTGCCCCGTGATCCGCGCACCGGCCAGTTGCGCTTCGGCTTCATCCACGGCAACTGGAGCCTGGACAACTCGCGCGCCGACGGTCGCTGGTGCGGCATCAACAATGAGTTGACCTTGCTGCGTGAGCTGGGCTGCTATGCCGATTTCACCTTGCCGTCGGCACCGAGCGACACGCAGACGCGGATGATCAATGCGATCTATTACGCCACCGACGATCCGCTGCGTCCGAAATCGCACAACACCGGCGAGTTGGTGCGGGTCGGTGGCAAGCCCAGCGGTGACCTGATGATCGTGCAGGGACCGCTGGGCCTGAACTGGCGTGAACGGCGCTTCGGCCTGATTCCGCGCATCGAGGCTTCGGACGTGCGCCGCGCCTGTCCGCCCACGCCGGCGCGGGTGGACGACTGGGTGCGCACCGGCATCCACGTCGAGGGTCGGCCGGAATGGATCTTCATCAAGGTGCACACGCATGGCACGCAGGAGCGCGACATGGATACCTTGCTGGGCGAGGCTGCGCACACCATGCATCGCCATCTGGAAACGGCCTACAACGACGGCAGCCGCCACGTGCTGCACTACGTGACCGCGCGCGAGATGTACAACATCATCAAGGCAGCGGAAGCCGGCAAGAGCGGCAACCCGAACGACTGGCGCGACTTCGAACTGCCGCCCCCGCCGCACGGTGCGCGATGAACCCCGTGCGCAGCGTGCTGATCTGTCATGCCGGCGACGACTTCGACCGCGAAGGCCTGGCCGCCTGGCTGGCGTCATTCACCGAGCTGGCGGGCATCGTGGTGCTGGATGAAACGGCGGCGCAAAAGCGGGCGCGCTTCCGACGCGAGTTGCGCCGGGTCGGCCCGTTGCGCTTTCTGGATGTGGTGGCGATGCGCTTCTACCAGCGCCTGGCGATCGCCGCGCGCGATCAAGCCTGGATGCGCCAGGTACTAGCCGACATGCGTCGTCGCTACGGGGCACCGCCCGTGGTGCCGCAGATCGTGGCTGCCAGCGTCAACGATCCCGAAGTGCTGGAGTTTCTGCGAGGCATCGCCCCCGATCTGATGCTGGCCCGTTGCAAGCAGTTGCTGAAGAAGAAATTGATCAACCTGCCTCGGCTGGGCTGTTTCGTGTTGCACCCCGGCATCTGTCCGGAATACCGCAATGCCCATGGCTGCTTCTGGGCCCTGGCGGAGCGCGACCTGACCCGGGTTGGCATGACCTTGCTGAAGGTCGATGCGGGTGTCGACACCGGCCCGGTCTACGGCCACTACAGCTATCCGTTCGATGAAAAGCACGAGTCGTACAACGTGATCCAGTATCGCGTGGTGTCGGAAAACCTCGACGCTCTGACCGACCGCTTCGGCGAGATCGCCGCCGGTACGGCGCAACCGATCGATACGCATGGCAGAGCCAGCGCCAACTGGGGACAGCCATGGTTGTCCCGTTACCTGGGCTGGCGCCGCGCTGTGGCGAAGGCGGCCGCACGATGAAGATACCGGCGCTGATGTACCACGACGTGGTGGAGCGGGGACAGGCCGATGCCAGCGGTTTTCCGGGCGGCGCAGCGGCCCACTACAAACTGGATGTGGCTGAGTTCGATACCCACTTGGAGGCGCTGGCTGCGAGCGGTTCACGCTTTGCGGCAGTAACCGATACGTTTGTTGCGGCAGCGGGCAACGGTCTGCTCACGTTCGATGATGGTGGCGCGAGCGCCGTCGCCGTGGCGGCAGCATTGACCCGGCGGGGCATGATTGGCCACTTCCTGATCACCACGGCACGGATCGGCCAGCAGGGATTTGTCAGCGCAGCGGATGTCGTGGCGCTGCATTCCGCCGGCCATGTGGTGGGAAGTCATTCGCATACGCATCCGGCGGAAATCTCGCGTCTTTCGATGGCCGAGCTCGAACGGGAGTGGCAGCAGAGCGTCGACATTCTCTCCGCCTTATTGGGCGCGCCAGTGACCGTGGCCTCGGTACCCGGCGGATTTTATTCGCGACAGGTGGCACAAGCGGCGGCGGCCGCCGGTATCCGTTATCTGCTGACCTCGGAGCCAACGGTACGCACCCAGGTCGTGGATGGTTGTCTGATCCTTGGCCGCTATACGCTTTGGCGTGGCATGCCTGCACAGCGAGCGCTGGACTTGGCGCTGGGCAGCGGCGTGGCGCGTCAACACCAGTGGTTGGCGTGGAACTTGAAGAAACTCCTCAAGCGCTGGGCGCGGCCGCTTTATCGCTGGGTGCGGCGCACGTTGCTGGAGAGGTCGCGGCCGTCTGCAGGAAACTGAAACGCGCGACTATCCGTCGTCTTCAATGTCGGTAATGTGTAGCTGGCCTTCAAGGTCGCCGGCAACGTCTGGATTGAGCCAGCGTACGTACAGTGGCTGTCGTCCCCGTTCAACAAATCCCTCTGTGGTCCAGCTTCTCTGGGCCTGCTCAGAGCCGGTGAATCGCAGCTCCAGCGCATGGAACCCTGCGTCGCGCACGGCGGAACACAGCGTTCGTATAGCGATGGGGTCGATGGCATTCACGCCGTTGTTGGACCAGAAGTCGTTGACGGTGAGAATGCTTGCGTCGCGCGGGTTGGTATCGCATGCGAACCATGCTGAAAGCGTCGCTCCAGGAGCGCTGCCGAGCAGCAGGTAGCGACGTTTCGTGGACGGCAGGCGGTCGAAACGCCAACGCAGCGTTTCGGTGTCGCGGATGGTGGTCCAGCCGTCTCCGTGGTCTGTGTTTTCCCAAAGCTCTCCCATGCGCGGGTCGACAGTGTCAGCCCATTCGGCGGAGGGCGCGGCAGACTTCCCGGCGTGGCGGGCGAGATCGCGGATGCGGCAGATCAGGTCGAGCAGTCGACCGGCGGGGATGGCGAGTAAACGTGGCAAGAAGCGCGCGGCGTAGTTTTCGTGCCGCAGTATTTTTACGCGTCGTATCAGGTATCCGCCGATCTTGATACCACCAAGCTTGTAAATCGCTGCGCCCTTGGGCCTAGGCAGCCCGTACACCACGTCAAAGTGGCCATGCGCGGCTTCCACGCAGGAGCGCAACAACAACAGGGCTGGCTTGACCGAGCGGTGCGCCTGCGTCACGCAGAGATGAGCCCCTACGCCGGCGCGTATCTCACGCCCTTTCCAAAGGATGCGCCGTGGTCCGACGCCGGCAGTACCAACCACCACCCGTGTTGGCTCATAACGCAGTAACTTCAATATCGGTTGTCCCATGGGGCAGTCGACATAGAACGCCTTGTACATTTCCGGGAATCGCCCCGTCCAGCCCAGATTCCCCTCCCAGACATCGACCGCCAACGCACTGTCCTGATCAATGTTGGCATCGATTTGGGTATAGGTCGCGGGGGCGGCGCCGGCGGATCGGCGATCGTCATCGCTGGTCGACTGGCTCATGCGAACCTCTGCAAAGTGGCGGTTGTTTTGCCGCGCGTTGATCTGTGAAAAAGCTCAATCGGCGTCTGGCTCGGACTGCTGCATGAACCATTGCACCACGCCAACGCCGCGGTTGTTCCAGTTGAAACGTCGCGGCGTGGCACGTCCGTCGGCACAGTCGAGGTCATACGAACTGGACAGCAGTTTCAGCCGCCGATCGAGCGCCTTCTGCTGCACGGGGTCAGTCTCGAAATAGCGGGCGGCCGCCACCGGCAAGGTCATTTCCACGTTGTGCGAGTCGCTGTACCAGCCTTCGGAACTCTGCACGGCAACCAACTGTTGCGTCGTGGCGTGGGCAGACGACCAGTACCAGCTGATCTGGCCATTCGGCCCGCTGCACGGGTTACGCCAGTCGACGCCGGCTTCCTTCATCACTTTCGGGTCAATCCAGCCATGGCGCTCCATGTAGCGTCCGAAGGCAGTGATCATGACCGGAATGCGCTTGTCGCCGGTGGCGAGCCAGGCGTGCCACAGGCCGTCGATGATGTTCTCGGTCATCCATGGCGATGAGCCCCGGATGTCGGTGGCCGGGTTGTGGTCGTTGCCTTCATGCACCTGCCAGCTGTTGCGCCAGGAGCCGTCAACGCCGAGGCCATCGGGATTGTGTTGCTGGTGCTGGTAGAGCCAGCCCAGGCGATTCTTGATGCCGTCCAGATAGCGTTTCTCACCGGTGATTTCGTACGCACTGACCGCGGCGATCAGGCCGAGCCCGGTCTGGCGTTCGGTAAACAACTGATCCGGCTTGAGGTAGGGGCCGACGGGGATGCTCCAGCCGCCGGTATCCCATGCACCCATCATGCGCTGGATCAGGTCTGCGTCGTGCTCGCTGTCGTCGCCCGTGAGCCCGAGCGCAAGCAGGATCGGTTCGATATAGACGTACTTGGGGTCGCAGACATTGACCTCGCCCAGGCTCCAGCCGCCACCGCACAGCGGCCAGCCGGGCGCGCCGTGACGTCGGATGTGGTCCATGTAGAAGCGATAGCTTTGCGTGGCCGCGGCCAGATAATCCACGCGGCCGGTGCGGACGTATTGCTGGAACAACGTGGTGGGGCGGTCGAACAGCCATGCGGCACCGTTCTCGCGGGGCAGCGCCTCGGCCCAGCGGAACTGGGTGGCGAAATAGCGATCGTAGGCGGATTTGGGTACGGCGGGGCGCTGTGGTCCGGCGATCAGCGAGGCTGACATCCACTCGGGGCTCAAGGTGGCAAGCACGGCAGGTACCAGCACGCCATCGGCATCCTTGATCAGACCGTCGGTGTACGCCCAACCGTCAATGGTCTTGCCATCTGGATCGCCTACGGCGAAGCGGAGCGTGCGGGTGTTGCCATCCAGCGTGGTCCGGAACTGCACCTTTACGGCGCGGATGCCGCCGCCGCCAACGTACCAGTGCAGCGTCGCTTCGACGTGAGTCGGAATGGTCTGGCCTTGTTCATCGAGGATGAGTACGCGCCTGGCGTCGCGCAGCATGTGCGGCGGAAACGGGATGCCCAGGGTGACCGCGACGGTGTTGCCCTCGGCACCGTGGCGATGCAACGTGATCGTCTGCCAGCGCGAATCCGCTTCGGCGATGGCGCTTACGGCCACTTGCCCCAGTTGCACCACGCTGCGATCGGCCGTGCTGGATGCCGTGGCTGGCACACTGCTGCTAGAAGCCGTAACCGGGGCGGCATGGAGGCAACTGACGAACATCCACGCGACAAGAGCAAGTGTGGCTGGCATCCAGCGGGTCGAACCGTACGACGGAGTGCAGAACATGAGGATCCAACCGGTCTGGAGAAGTGGTTTGTTGTCACGACGGCATCCCTGCCGCCGTCAGAACGTTGCTCGGGCCGCGCTACGCGCGCCGCGGGTCACGCATCGCTGGCCGCGGTGATTTGCGGAAGGTTGAGAAGAAGCCAGCGTTCGATGCTATCGACCAACTGCCGCCGGTCACCTTCAAGAATGTAGGTGTGGTCGGCCGCCTTGAAATATTCGAGGGTGGTTCCCGGATGGCTAGCCACGGCACCGTAGCATTCCCGGAATTGGCGGCGATGGTTGAAATACTCGCTGGTGCCGCCGCTGTAGACAAAGCACAGTTTGAGCCCGCGCTGCAGCATGTCGGCGAGCTCCGCTCGCACCTGTGCCAGCGGTGGTACGACCACGCCGAAATCCGGTGCGGCAATCCGCCCGGAGGGGCGCAGCCGGCGGTGCACGAAGCGCCAGATACGGACGGGGTTCGCCAGCTTGGGCAGGTAGTGCCGCAACAGAAAGCCCGGCGTGCGGTAGGCAAAGCCATCGAGGAAGATGGCACCGGCAACGCGCGGGTCGCTGCATGCCACCAGATGGGCGTTCTCCGCACCTGAGCACAACCCGATCAGCACGAACCGGGTGCAGCCTGCCTGTTTGCCCAGGAGGTCCATGGCCTCGGCCACATCGGCGCGGACCTGTTGTGCACGGGGCAAGGATTCGTCGCTGGCGGCACTGTCGCCAAGCGTGGAAAGGTCGAAGCGCAACGTGGGGTAGCCGCAAGCGTTCAGTCGGCGCGCAATGGCGACATGCAACCGGAAGGGACCGATGCGATGCACCAGGCCCGCATTGAGCATGATGATGCCAGTTTGCGCCGATGCCGCCGACGGCAGTCCGGCAATGCCGACCAGATGTCCCGCGCGTCCGAAACGGAAAGCCTGCTCGGTCATGTCGCCTCCCGCAAAAGCCCGCTGGCGGATTGAACGAGTTCATGCGAGATGATCGCGATCTCCAGCCGATCCAGTTCCTCCCAGGGTGTGGATGAGGACAGGGTCGTGACGGTCGCGCCGTTGGCGATGAATCTTTGCCGATCCGCCGACGTCGTTACCGGAAGCGCGGATTCGATCAGGCGCACTTGTGTGGAAGGCGGTTCCAACTGAAGTTCCGCAAGTTGCTGGCGCAGCCGTGCATCGATCGTGAAACCCTGCCATTGCCCGGCGGCCGCCTCTGCCGTCCTGGCCTGGCTGAAGCGTCGGGTGTCGATGCGCAAGCTGTCCTGCAGCGCATCGAGCCGGGCCACGTAGTCAGCGCCGTTCAGTACCGGGTCCCAGGCGATGACCCGATCGGGCTTCACGTTTGCGGCGGCGGCAAGGGCGACGCTTCCGCCGAGGCGCGCGCCAAAGAGCGCGATGCGGTCGCAGCCACTGAGTTGCCGCAGTTCGGCGGCGGCAGCGGTGGTGTCCGCCAGGCAGCGATCCCAGCGGATGTCCGTGCTGTCGCCGGCCGAATCCCCGCTGCCATGGAAATCAAAACGCAGCGCCGGCATGCCCGCGGCGGCCAGCGCATTGGCCAGTTGGCGATAAAGCCGGTGGCTGCGGATGTGATCCTGGCCCAGCGGTGGACACAGCAGGACAGCCTGCGTGGCAGGCGCAACGGGCGGATGATAGATGCCGAACAAGCCCTGGTCCGCCCCGAAAAAGAGGGGGCGCTCGGCATCGAGCCGCGCAATCATCGTTTGAAAACAATTCCGACGTAGGCCAGGGTTTCGTGGAAACCCTGATCAGGCACGTTGCTCGTGCGCCGTTGCTGCGTAAGCGCGGCGCGCCAGCTCCAGTGCTGGGTCCATTGGTCTGCCAATTCCAGTCCGTAGGTGACGGTTTTGTCGCGTCGGGAAAGGGTGTGGTATTTCAGTTGCTCACCATTGGCAAAGGCCGAAAGCGTCATGGTCGGGCGCAGTCGGTAGTCGATGGCGATATTGCCGCCGCGCCCGGTCTGGTCATAGGTGGGGTCATTGCCGTAACCGAGCTTGCGGTAGCTCGGGCTGATCGAGAACGTCACACGCTCCGTGCGCAACGCGTAGGTCAGCTGCAGGCTGCGTTCCAGATAGACCTCGGAACTGACCACGGCGTCGCCGGTACTGATGCCCGTGGTGTTGGCGAGCGGCGACTGACCCGGCATCAGCATCATGTCCTGCGCGGCATCGGAGTACTGCCGGATGACGTTGGCCGAGAAGGTGCTGCTTTCGGTGGGGCGCCAGCTCAGCGTGGCACGTGCCAACGGACTCGACTGTGTGCGCGTGCCGGCGCGATCGTAATTGATCTGTGATTCACCCAGCGCCGCGTCGATGTCGAAAAAAGTCAGTTGACTGACGTAACGGACGTACAGCTCGTTGCGGTCGTAGTTCGAATCGGTGTTGTTGTAGAAATCGACCTGTTGCACGGTAGCGTTGAGTGACAGTTGACTGGTCGGCCCCAGAATCTTGGCGAAGCGCAACGCGCCCTGGTTGCGGTGGGAATTGAACGCCCGGGTTTTTTCCGCATAGCTGTCGATATAGCGCAACTCGGCCTGGCCGCGTACGGTGCTGCCCAGCCGGAAATGGTAGATGGGGCCCACGGCAAACACGTTGGTTTGCTGCTGGTTGCCCGGTGCATCGCTGGCCAGCGTGTCCAGCGGCTGGATGCCGGCGTAGTCCTGCACTGCGAGATCCAGCCGGTCAGGCAGGACGCTCCAGTTGAGCTGGCTGGCCAATTCGACCTGGGTCTGGTCCCTGAACCGGTTGCCGAGATAATCCCGGTATTCAACGTCGCCGATGACGTTGGCCTGCAGATCCTCGCCCTGTTGGTTATAGGTGAAATTGACGCCGGGGATCAGCATGGTCTGGCTGATCGGGTCATGCGCCGTCAGGTTGACGTTGTCGCTGTGCGCGACGCCACCATACAGGCTGTAATCGAGCTGGCCGGCGATGGTTGCGCCCGGGGCGAGGGCAAAGGTCAGCGCAATGGCGCTGGCCAGCTTGCTGGGTGTCGACATGTTCATCCCTCCCTGTGGACGAGCGTGCGATGACGGTCGATGGCGGTATTGCGGCGTATTTTTTTTAAGTTGAAACTGATTTGCCGATGACTTCACGGTTCGCGCCGAGCGCGCGATTACGGATGACCGCGCGCCAACCTCGACCCTTGCGTCGCCCGCTCAGGGCGCGTGATTGAATACGACGCCGGCCAGCTTCTCCGGGTCGAAATGCGCGACGGCCTGGTTGATCGCCTTGGGCGTGTCGCGGCCATAGCCGGCAACGACAACCACGAAATCAGCCAATTCGGACAGGATGCGCGCATCCGGCGAGCCCTTGATCGTAGGGCCGTCGAGAAAGATGTAGCGGTCGGGATAGCGGCAGCGCAGCGAATCGATGACCGCGCGCATCCGGAACGATGAAAAATATTCGCCGCTGTTCTCGCGGGCTTGTCCCGCGGGGATCAGCCGCACCCGCGGAATGCCGGTGTGGTAGATCATGGGCTTGATGCCCGGCGACGGGTGTTCGAGGAAGTCGATCAATCCGCCCTGGTTGGCATCCACGCCCAGCGCCTTGTGCTGTTCCGGGTAGCGCAGGTTGCAGTCGATCAGCAAGCTGGTCTTGCTTTCATCGAAGGCGAAAGCGGCGGCGAGGTTGCGCGCCACGAAGCTGCTGCCGGATCGCGGGCTTACCGATACGAGCAGTGTCACGAAATTCTGTGTACCCGCCAGCTCCAGCAAACGTGTGCGGATCTCGCGAAACGCGTCCGATTGTTTGCGCACCGATGGATCGCGGTGGATGAGCCGCCGCTGGCCCAACTGTTGTGGTGCAAGCTGACCCGGCTCGGCCATCAGCGCGATCGAGTTGCTGGGCGAACCTTGGTTTGGGAGCGCGCCAGCGGGTACGACAACGGTGGCGTCGCTTTCGGCGCCTGCCCCGTTTCCGGGCGGTGCAGCTCCGCGGTTCTTCGCGTTCATGCCATCCCCCGCAGTTTGAGCCAGAAAAGAATCGCGTAGGCGGCAAAGACGCCAGCCACGGTCAATGCGACAGCCATGTTTTGCAACCGCCCCTTTCGCTGGTCCTGCGGCGTGGAATAGAACGGAACGGTCGCCAGCGTGGTCAGGCCGGTCAGTCGCTCAAGCTGTTCCGCCGAACGAACCCGTGGATCGAACCGGGCAATGGTGAAAAGCAAGCCGCATGGAGCGGCCAGCGCCAGGAGCATGCCAGCCAGACCGAAATGCATGAAGCGCAGGCCCGAAGGTGTCAGCGGCATCACGGCCGGATTCTGCACGACGAAAGTAAGGCCGCGCTGGCCGGCGTCGAGGTTCATCGAAACCCGTGCGTTCTCGCGCCGCTTCAACAGGTCCTGGTAGACATCCCGGTTGACGTCGTAGTCGCGGGTAAGCTCGGAGGTGGCGTTCTCGGAGCCGGCAATGCGTTTGCTACGCTCCAGTTCGGCCTGCAGCATGGTCTGGCTTGCAGCCATGCGGGCGTTGGTGGCGGCGATGTCGCCGCGCAACGCCGACAGTTGGCTTTTCAATTGCTGATAAAGCGGGTTAAATTTCGCGTTGTTGTCGATAGTGGTGGGCGTACCGGCAAGGCGCGCGCTCTGTTTGCGCTGTTCGGATTGCGCCAGCTGCTGACGCAGATCCTGCATCTGGTGGCGAACGCGCACCACGTCGGGATATTCGCTCGTGTAGGTCATCAACAGCTTGTCGAGCTGGGTCTGCAGGTCTGCCAGTTGGGCGTGATAGACGCCTTCGACGGTCTGTACGGAGCTGATCTCCGATTCACCTGAAAGCTGGGCCACCAGGGACGCCTCCTGCGACCGCTTCTCCATCAGGTCCATGTGCGCATTTTCGACCTGCGTGCGCAGCTGGCTGATTCGCGAGGCGGTATCGGCTTCGCTGCCGGGCCTGGCATCGACGTTGGCCTCCCTGTATTCCTTGAGCTTGTTTTCGGCCGTGGTCAGCTTCTCCCGGTAGGTCTCGACCTGGCCATTGATGAATTCGTAGGCATCGCGGCTTTCGCGCTGCTTGGATGCCAGGCTTTCGCTGATGAAAAGCTGGCCGAACTGGCGCGTGACGATGTAGGCGCGCTTGGGGTCGACGTCGTGGTAGCTGATGGTGATCAGGTTGTCACGACCGAACCGGATGGTCGTGCGGCCCTTGATGCCGTCGATGATGCGGTCCTGCTCGATCGCACTGGGATGCGTTGCCATCCAGCCGCCAGCGACGAGGATCTCATCCATCACCTTGGCACTGAAGATCACGGCGCGCGCAATGCCGGCACGGTTTGCCGTGCCGGTGGGTGTGGCGGCTCCCTCCATCAGCGGCGTGATGATGCTGCTTTCCTGCGCCAGGATGGTGACGGAAGCGTCGTATTTCTTTGGCCACAGCACCCCGACGATCAGGGCGGCCAGCGCAATGACGGCAAACAGCACGCCAAGGCTGACGCGATGACGCCGTGCCTCGCTCAGCAATACAGGCACCAGGGCCTGCAACGAGGTGGGTTGTTCATTCATGTTGATCCCCTGCATCCCCGGTCCGGCTCAGAACGAGCGCTGTGGCACGGTGATGACGTCGCCCGGTTGCACCGGGTAGTTCGTGTCCAACGCGCCTTTTTGCAGGATGTCACCAAGGTGGACAGCGTAGGCCTTGGTGGTGGCATTGTCGCTTTTGCGATACAGCTCGGTCCGGTCCGGCGCGGCGAACTCGGTGGTGCCACCGGCCGCCAGCACGGCATCCAGCACGGTCATGCCCTGGCGATAAGGTACCGATACCGGCGTACGCACGGCGCCCGTCACGCGCACGCGCGAGAGGTATTCATGGCTGCGGAGCTGGGTGAGGATGACCGCCACCTGCGGATCACGCACGTAGGATTGCAGCTTCTCCTTGATGACCGCGGCGACTTCCTCGGGCGTATGGCCGCCGGCCTCGACGTCACCGATCAGCGGCACTGTGATCCTGCCATCCGGACGCACCGGCACGCTGACGCTGAGGTCCGGGTTGTGCCACACGGAAATCTGCAATTGGTCGTCCACACCAATGTGGTACGAGCTCACCGCGTGGGCCTCGGGGTTGAGCACCGGAGCCTGGTTCGCCCCCCGCGTGGAGGCACATCCGGCAAGCAGCAGGACGAGAGACAACGTGAGGAGACTGCAGAGACTCTTCATGACGGCCATATTGGTGGGTTTGAGAACGGGAAAGGTAACATAAGCAAGTGAATTGCGTCACACTTTGAACGATCTATGCCTTCTGTTTGGGAAAGGTTTACATCGCTCCCCCCAGCCGCATCGCGTTGAACCACCATACGCGGTCCGGCCGTGCGCTGGCCGCTTCCGGCGCAGGCGCCGTGATGTGGCGACAGCGGCACCATTTTCGGCGAACATGTAGGGATGTCTGCCGTTTCCTTGCCCCAACCGTCGCCTCTCCACGCCGCCGACTGGCGCGTCTGCATCGCCCCGATGATGGACTGGACCGACTAAAGCTAGTAACCCTTATCTGATAAGGTTTACATCCCGGTGTATCCCTGTTGCGTAGCACAGGTGTTGCACCATCGGGGCGTGGCGAGAGGTAAGCGAGTTCGCGGGACGACTGCCCGATAGCCGACCTCGGGGGCAAGTCATGTCATGCTTCACAAGAAACCGCTGTCCAAGGGATGCGGCATTCAGGGAGATCTCATGACATTGCAGGTCCTACCGTCGAGCGCATGGCGGGAGTTTCGTGGGTTTCCAGGTCTCAGGGGCCTGAACCAGACCAGCCACTTCGCTCTCGTTGAGGGCTCTGGCGGCAAGCTCCACAAGTGCTTCCTAAAGCTGATAGACCCTTCAACGCCAGGGCTATTGTGCGAAGCGCTCGGCTGGGCGGTTGCGCAAGGGGCGAGCGTTCCCACCGCGGAATTCGCCTGCATCGTTTTTGTGCCCGTTGATGAGCTCAAGAAACACGTAGCGCTGCCTTCATGGCTTACGGGCCTCTCTGAGGCACCTGCCTGGTGTACCGAGGTGATTACCGGAGACTCGGTTGCACAAGTTCATAAATGGCTCTACGCCATACGCCGTAAAAGGTGCCTGAATAGCATCGATACTCATGCGATTGCGGCATTTGATGTCTGGTCGGATAACGCAGATCGGCATATGGGCAATGTCATGCGGAGTTCGAGCGGAGGGTACGTGGCGATCGACCACGAAACTCTGCTACACGAAATGCTCTGGATCCCTTCAGGAAGGCGCTACACCGTCCAGCGGTTAGTGGACGCAGGAAAGACGTTTTTAGGAAAAAGCGCTTTCAAGACCTTCTTCAGCAACATGCACGATGCCGCAGGCACTCACAATGGTGCAATGAAATCCGTTGAAAAAGACATCCGAGATATCGTGGCAACAGTTGTAGACCCAGTGCATGCTCTACCTCTGGCTAACGCAATCGTTAGTTACTTGGGAGCTAGATCCGCTCCTTCATGGTTCCCTGCGAATGTAGGGGTAACAGCATGAACTCCACGTTCCAGTTTAAGGGTACATCAATTTCAGCGCTGTCCACGAAGGCCTTGGCTCGCCAAAAACCGGCGTTTGCAGGCACATGGCGAACCATCGAGCTTCAACCCGACGTATTTGTTCCTCAAACATTCACCGTTGGTGTCGTCGTTGTCGGTAATAGCGGCGAAACCGCCGTTAAAGTTCTAGAAGACAGTAGTAAGTTTGACTGTATCTATAAATCAAAGTTTGATGAGCAGACCCGGGTCGGCATGTTAGAAATGGCGCGAGAGGTTCTGACTGAGGCCGCTAAGAATAAATTGAATATGTCAGCAATAGATTTATTGACGGCAAATCTAAAGCTTGGCGAGCCGCGATTTACTTCGGGCGATTCGATCCACCAAGTTGCCTCGCGGATTTTTGCAGACGTGGTGGTGCTCGCTCCGGACGTTAGAATTCCGCGCCAAGAAGGACTGACCACGCGGGCTGCACGTAAAATAGTTAACGATCAGCTTAGAATTATTGCTAATTCAGACTACGACAAGATTGTGGTCCCAGAGGGGTCCCCCATTGTTTTGAGGGACAAAGGAAAAGCTCATAAGCTGGACATAAATTTGCGGCCAACGAAAGCTTGCGGCGCAGTCGTATCCACGGTATTCCACAGCGAACAATCGGTCGAGCTCAACATACTTCGACCGAGTAGTGATATCGCAGCCTATACAAGTGAGATGAAGCTTGGCACGCCTGCAATTTTTTTGCTTCTGCCAGATCAAAACCAGCTTGACGCTAAGGCTCGTAAAAGGGTGCAGGACGTAGTGGAAGCTCAAGAATGGAAGCTAGAAAGGGAGGGCTTTCAAGTGGTGTCGCACGCTTCCGAATCGCTTCTTGCACGAGATATCTATGATTGGGCGAAACAGGCTTTTTGAATCTTTAAGTACATAGAGAGTGCTAGGCCTCGTCGCGGTGATTCTGTCAGTCGCTTGCATTCGAGGTGCGCATATCCGGGAAGCCACAGGCTCATGATTGAGACTCCGAATGCTTGCGCCTTGCATCAGCGGGGCTGAAGGATATGTGCGTGTCGCGACTCTTGGCTTGGAGCTCATCTACATCCTCTCACTATCGAGCCCGGCCGGTCTGCTCGCCACCATATTTATAATTGGTTAATTTTCTCAAATCCTTTATACATCAGATGGTTGACGTAATAGAGGCGCTGAAAGTTGCTTGGTAACTCGGCGTGAAATATAATATTGAAAATAGAGTGATATATATATATTGATCAAGAAAGGCGCCCCTTGAAAGGTGCCTTTTTGTTTAGGCAATCTAGGTCCAACTTAGGGTTTGTTGGGCAAAGACTGCGCTATGGACACGAATGAGAGATTGGTCGCGCGCTTTGGCGAATTGATGACGTATCCCCAGCTTGCGGAGCTACTGAAGCGAAGCATCACCGGACTGCGTTACTCGATGTCGAAGCAGGATTCGGAATTCTCCAAGGAGCTTCTGGTTGCTCGGGTGAAGCTCGGTCATCGCGTGTACTTCCGCACCGACCAGGTGGCAGAGATCGTCGACCGAGGCCGCGCGTGAGTGTCGCCGCTATGCATTGGGCATGGAGCCAAGTACTGCCGCCGGCGCCGAAGCTCATCCTGATGGCCCTCGCCGACAACGCTGACGACGCGGGTTACTGCTGGCCGCGCGTAAAGAAAATCGCCGAGCGATGTTCCGTTTCCGAGCGCACCGTACAGCGAACGCTGAGGAATTTTGAAACCTCGGCGCTGCTTAGGGTCATTCGCCGGTTCCGGCCCGAGGACGGTCGCCAAACGTCAAATGGGTACCAGCTAGGTCTGCAGGCTTACCCCGACAGATTGTCGCCCACCCCAGTTTGGCGTCACCCCGCCCACGACATAGATGGCACTCAGGGGGTGACAAAGTTATGTCGGGGGGAGGGTGTCAGAGCTGTGGCACCCCAAGAACCACCACAACAACCATCATTCAAATCACCACCACAACCGGACGAAAGTGGTTCGTGGCTGCGCATGCCTGAGTCACTCGATCCGTTGCTGGTCGACGCGATGGAGAGCCTCTTGCTGCCCTGCGGCCGGGTGATCGGGCAGGCCATTGCGGATGAAGTAGAAGGGCTGGCTGCGAAAGGGATGCTTCGCGCGAGTCCACTCAAGCTTGCCGCTAGCCTGCGTGACAGGGCTTCGGCTGGCACGTTCACTCCCCGGGCTGGTCTTGAGGTAGCGATGAAGCGTGCGGCTGCCGAAAAGAAGCGTATGGAGGAAAACAGAAAGGCTCAGGCCAATGCAGATCGCTTGGCCAAGGAACGCGATTCCGACGGCTTGGAGCGAAGGGAAGCGGCGCGCGTGAAAGCGATGGAAGAACTCAAAAAGCGGGGTTTTGTAGCGTGAACACCCTCTTTCTTTTGATGGCGGAATACGGAACGGCACAGATTCCCCTGGGTCGCTGTGCTCAACTTTTCGGGATGACCCCGGAGGAGGCAGCGAAGCGCGCTGGCCGCGCGGCGCTCCCGGTACCGGCATTTCGAGTCGGGAGCCAGAAATCGCCTTGGCTGGTGGATGCCACGCGCCTTGCGGCATACCTGGATGAGCGCAAGGCCCAAGCCGCAGCGGACTGGCGCCGCATCAATGCGGCCGGCGGGCCACTTTGATACCGGAGTCGTCGTCCGTGGAGCACGATAATTTTTTCAGCGGCTGCTCGCTGCGGGTTCCATTCGGCGCTTGTCCGACGGGAGCGCAACCGATCCATTGTCAGAAGTTTTTTGCGGAGCCCGCAAAAAACTCCCAGGCGATTCCACAGCGGCAACCCGGATGCTCAGGTAGTGGAACATAAAGGAGTGGGATTCACTTTCTCGCGATCAGCCGCGCAGCCGTTGGTATCGCTCAGATGCAACGAATCCCAAAAATACAACCATCGAATCTCAGGTGAATCCCGCTATGGCGACCTCCCAAATCAGCGTTCGTCTCGACGACGGCATGTTGCAGAAGCTAGAAGTCCTGCTGGCAGAACGTGGCGGAACACGTGCTGCCGCGGTACGCGAAGCCGTGCGCGACTGGCTACAGGAGGAGCGGCGGCGCGACGAGCAAGATCACCTAGAAGCGCGGATCGCTGGGTCGTTGAGCCGAACCAGGAAGGAGATAAGCCTCGTGCGCAACGACGTGCACGTGCTGATGGCTTTCTTCGACAGGTTTGTGCGTTCCTACCTCGTGCACACGCCGCCGGTTCCTTTGGAAGCCATCGATGCGCAGGCGGCAACCGCAAGCGAGAGGTACCACAAGCTCATGCGCGACATACCTTCCGCGCTGCAAAATGGCGAAGGGCTCGCGGCGCTCTGGTCAGTTGCGGAGTAACTCCATTTTTGCGGAGTCCGCAAAAATGGGTGCTCAGGGAGAGCTGAAATCTCACCACCGGTGGGCCCCCATGAACGATATGCAATCGCCCTGCAAGCCGCTGTGCGGGCAGAAAGGCACCTCTCAGCAACTGGTCGGCCACTTGGAGCGGCAATGAATTTGCATTTGAACGACGCCAAGATCGGAAGAATCTTGGATCGATATTGCATGTATCTAGAGCAAGAGGAGGGGCTCCAAGCAGCCAAGAGCGACATCGTCGAAGGCATCGTTCTGTACTTTTTGGACGAGCACCCTCAGTTCCGAGCATGGAATGCTCGCCGGCACCCTGGCGACGTTGACGATAGGCAGTGACCCCAGGGCCTTGCCGGCGCGGCCTGGGCCGGTATGACCCCAACAGAGCGCACTCGCGGGCCTGCACAGTGTAACTCGCCTGCCCCCGAGCGCCCAAACCGCCTAATCTTGGAGGGTCACCATCGGCATCACCGCAGGAAGCCACGCGCCCATGACGCAGAAGCAGGAACACCTCGACCAGTTCGTCCAATGGTGCGCCGCCCATATTCGCGGCGACGAAAAGGGCGAGGCGCAAATCTTCCTGGACCGGCTGTTTCGTGCCTTCGGCCAACCCGGCGTCAAGGAAGTAGGCGCGGTGTTCGAGGAGCGGGTGAAGAAAGAGGGCAAGGGCACGAGCTTTGCCGACCTCGTGTGGAAACCCGTCGTGCTGGTGGAAATGAAAAAGCGCGGCGAAGACCTCAGCCGTCATTACCGGCAGGCCTTCGATTACTGGGCGCGGCTGGTGCCGGGGCGCCCGCGCTGGGTGGTGCTATGCAATTTCGACGAGTTCTGGGTGTACGACTTTGAAACCCAGATGGACAGCCCGGTCGACAAGGTGACGCTGGCCGAGCTGCCCGCCCGTTACGGTCCGCTGGCGTTCCTGTTTCCTGATGATGAGGAGCCGGTGTTCGGCAACCATCAGGAAACCGTCACCCGCGATGCGGCCGACAAGCTGGTGGAGCTGTTTCGCGCGCTGATCGGCCGCAAGGTGCCGCGCGATCTCGCCCAGCGCTTCACCCTGCAATCGCTGATGGCGCTGTTTGCTGAGGACATCGGCCTGCTGGAGCGCTATTTCTTCGCCCATTTGCTGGACGACTGCCACACGCCAGCCCAGGCCTACGACCTGATCGGCCAGCTGTTCGTGGAGATGAACACGCCAGGCATCACCGCCGGCGGGCGGTTCAAGGGCGTGCCGTATTTCAACGGCGGCTTGTTCGCGCATCCCGCGCGCATCGAATTGACCGCCGCGGAGATCGAGCTGCTGCGCGATGCGGCGCGGTTCGACTGGTCCAAGGTGCGGCCGGAAATCTTCGGCGCCATCTTCGAGCACAGCATGGATGCCGAGGAGCGCCGCGCCCACGGCGCGCACTACACCAGCCCGGTGGACATTATGAAGGTGGTTGGCCCCACCATCGTCGAGCCATGGCGCGAGCAGATCGAGCGCACCAAAACGCTCAAGGGGCTAGAGCAGCTGCTCGCCCGTATCGAGAGCTTCCGCGTGCTCGATCCCGCCTGCGGCTCGGGCAACTTTCTCTACATCGCCTACCGCGAGATGAAGCGCCTGGAAGCCTCCATTTACGAGCGCATGGGCGAGTTCAAGAGCGTTGATGCGGCGCAGCGTCCGTTCGGCTTCGTCACGGCGCGCAACTTCTACGGCATCGACATCAACCCATTTGCGGTGGAGCTGGCCAAGGTCACCATGATGCTGGCGCACAAGCTGGCTATCGACGAACTGCACATCAGCGAAAACGCGTTGCCGCTGGACAATCTCGACGCCAACTTCCATACCGGCGATGCGCTGATCGCGCCGGACAACAGCCGTACTCCGTGGCCCAGCGCGGATGTGATCATCGGGAACCCACCGTTCCTTGGCGCCAAGCTGCTCAAGCCCAAGCTGGGAGTGGATTACGTGAAGCGGCTGCGCAGGGCCTACCCGGAGGTGCCGGGCATGGCGGACTTCTGCGTGTACTGGTTTCGCCGCGCGGCGGAACTCCTGCCTACCTGTACCGCGCGCGATCCGCTCACCGGACACGCTGGCCTTGTCGGCACGCAGAACATCCGCAACAACGCCAGCCGCGTGGGCGGGCTGGATGTGATCTGCGCCACCGGCACTGTGGTGGAAGCGGTCGACAACCAGCCGTGGTCGGGCGAGGCCAACGTGCATGTGTCCGTCGCCAACTGGGTGCATACGCAGGACGCGGCGCTGCTGCCCGCGTCGCGCCGGCTGTGGTTCAAGGTGGCGCCGACAGCGGGCAAGGCGAAGCGCAAGAAGCGCGGGGGCGGACGTGCGGACAAGGAGTTTGAGCTGGATATGCGCGAGGTCGCGCATATCAATGCGGCTTTGTCAGACAAGGTCGACGTGGGTAGCGCATTGCAGTTGGCATGCAATGCCAATCCGCAAATTGCCTTCCAAGGCATCACTCCGGGTCATGCCGCCTTTGTTCTCACAGAGCAGCAAAGGATCTACTTCAGCGGATCGGAGGCTTGCTTGATAGCCCCATATCTCGTTGGTGATGAGGTTTTGGGTGACGAGCCGAATCGCCGATATCTGCTCGATTTTGGCCAGCGAAACATTCTTGAAGCGAGGGCGTTTCCCCGAGCCTTTGAGCATGCACGGAATGAGGTGCTGCCAGCGCGCGAAAAGGCTGCTGACGAAGGTCGGGACGAGGAGGGCAACATGCGTTCCCACCACCGCCGGTTTCTTGAACGCTGGTGGCAACTTTCATGGGGACGTGCGGACATGCTTGCGGCTCTAGCGCCGCTGAGCCGTTACCTCGTCTGCTCGAGAGTGACGAAGCGCCCTATTTTTTCATTTGTGGATGCATCAATCCGGCCGGGCGATGCCTTGCAAGTCTTCGCGCTCGAAGACGATTTCAGCTTTGGCGTCCTGCAATCCGCGCCGCACTATCAGTGGTTTCACGCGAAGTGCTCAAACATGAAGTCCGATCCTCGCTACACCTCGGAATCGGTCTTCGACACGTTCCCATGGCCGCAGTCGCCCACGAGGGCGCAGGTGAACGCGGTTGCCGAAGCAGGACGCGCCGTGCGCGCCGTGCGCGCCACCGCCTTGCAATCCATCCACGGCGGCCTGCGCGCGCTCTATCGCACGCTCGATCTGCCGGGCAGGAATCCGCTCAAGGAGGCGCACGCCGCGCTGGATGCGGCCGTGCTGGCCGCCTACGGCTTCAGCGCGAAGAAAGACCTACTTACGCAACTACTGGCGCTAAACGCGGCTGTAGCGGAGCGTCTTGCGTCTGGACAATCCGTTTGTGGTCCAGGCGTGCCACCGACCTATTTGGCCGGCCCTATGCTGGTCAGTGCTGACGCTTTTGGCCGACCCTAGAACGCTGATGAAAACCTGCTGTTGGAATGAGGGCGGCTGTTCTGTTACGAAACGAATACGTTCAAAAAGGGAGGCGTCTATCGCCCAGTAGCGGTCCGGCTAACCGACACTAATTGCGGATGCCCGCTTTCGTCGACCAGTGCCCCGGTAACCAATGCGGACGCTAGCGAAAGGCGCCTTCCGGCCGAAGGCCGACATCAAGACCGCCAACGTGGGTGGCTGCTCTAGGCTAGGTAATGACAGTCAGACCTAGAACGCGAAAGCACTCGCTGTCTAAAGTTGCTATCCAACTCTGACAGAACGGATCTATATAGTGCCAAGAATCTGCTGGACAAAGACAGTTTGGCTAACGTCATTGGATGGCACTATTCATCGCTCTTAAGCGAACATAGCCTCGCACTGAAATATCTGTTGCTACACTTGACGGCAGCCCTCAACAAAGGGGCATTAGTGCACGAGACAGGGGAATATCCGTGTTACGCCCTATTCGCAAACGTAAGCTCGACGGTACGCTTTATTTCAGACGAGAAAAGGTTGAGGCTGAGATTCGAACCTTGGGGGAAATTAGCGCCACCGAACTGGAACGTCGGGCCGGCCTGTGGCAGGTCAGCGACCCCGGATTCGTTTCTCCGGAAGCGCTGCTGTACTTCGTGCGCAACGCGACCGCCGGCACTCACCGCGAGAAGCTGACCGAGAAGCTTTTAGTCCGTGTGGCCCGCCGAGTCCCGTCAGTCTCTAACTCCGGCGGCGAAACGGTCTCGTTGACTAGAATGAACATTCGCGAGGACGTTCGCGACCACTTCATCGACCTCCTGCTCAGCGACCGGAAGCAATACGACGAGCGTCTCGACTACTACGAGGTCAACTTCAACAGCGCAGTGGCGGCGGATCGCCTCGACGCGAGCGACCGCCACTGGAAGCACGAGAATCGGACCGCTGAAATCGAGATCGAGGAGGGTGAGGTCTCAGCCCTAGTCGAATCAGCTGTCGGCGGCTACAACCCGTTCGATGCCGACGAACTCGACAAAAAAGATTACCGGCTCCTCCTTGACGAGGCGATTGACAGCCTACCTGAGTTCCAAAGGAGGATCGTCGTGATGTGGCGGCAAGATATTCCTATCGAGTCCAACGACCCCTCGATCGAGTCCATCAGCAAAGTCCTGGGTAAATCGGAGAAGACCATTCGCACGCATCGTGACAAGGCTTTTGCGTCCCTAAAGCTGCGCCTTGAGCGCAAGGGGAAGATGTGATGACCAAGCAGCCTCAAATCACCATAGACGATGTTCTGAAGGCGTTTGCCATGGACTTCGAGCCAGGAACCGGTGTCCTGCAGCGATACCTCGCCCAGTACCCTGAGTATTCCGTGGCCCTGATAGACCTCTCCATGGAGCTGACACGGGAGTTCGACGATGACCGCCCCCCCGGCACTGCTGAGTTCGACCTCGTCGCCGCAGGTATGGCGCGCCTCCGGGAGAACACGATAACGCTTCAGTCCCTGCAAGCTGCCCCAGCAAAGGCGTTTGCCAACGCCATCAAAGTGCTGTCCTTGCCTATGCAGGTTGGCCTTGCGTTTCGAGAGCGTCGGATAGACGTCGCAACCCTGCCCCAGCGCGTTCTTGCGAAGATGGCTGAGGCGCTGCAGACATCGACCGAGACGCTTCTCTCGTATCTCGCTCTTCCTCCCGAGGCTCCTCTGGCTCGCGCAAGGAAGTCGGCCGTCAAACCAGCAGCTCCTGAGAAGGTGTCGTTCGAGAGGGTCTTGCAAGACGCCGGCGTCGATGAACAGAGCGTCTCGAACCTACTCCGCGAGGAGTAGCCATGGACCCGGTAGAGTTGGCTCGGCAGCACGCTCGGCAACTGCACCATGAGGCCGTCCAGCGCGGACGCAACCCGTGGTTCCCGTACGAGTTCGCTGTCAGCATAGCAAACGACCTCGGTATCACCGTCGAGACCTGCGCTCCCGGTGCCGCGCTGCTCGATGGCGGTCGGGCCTCCTTTGACCCAGACCTTCGCCTCATCGTCCATGAGGCCGAAGGCTCGCCTTTCGACCAAGCGTTCCTGGTTGCGCACGAAATCGGGCACGCCGAACTGGGCGATGGAGAAGAGGAGCCCGAGCCAGCGATCCACATCGACCCAGTCCGCAGCTCGGAAGCCGCTCCGGTCGGGATGGACCGAGTCGTCGACTACAGTCGACGGCAACGGCGGGAGGTACAGATGGATCTCTTCGCGAGGGAGCTCCTCCTCCCGAGGCCCGTGGCGTTCGACCTACATGTGGCTCAAGGCCTGACGTGCTCCAACATAGCCGCACGCCTGGGGGCTCCGTTCGAGGCTGTCGCGCAGCAGATGCTGGACGCTCTGTTGCTACCTGCCGTACCGGTAAGCGCCGAAGCGGACTCAGTCGAAATCCCTCTGAACAACAAGCAGCGAACCGCCGCCGCCCACCGCGGCGCGGCATTCCTGCTCCAGGCCGGGCCAGGCACAGGGAAGACACGCACGCTGGTGGCGCGCGTCGAAAGCCTGCTAAACGAGGGCGTTGACCCTAGGCGTGTCCTCCTCCTGACCTTCTCGAATAAGGCCGCGGGTGAGATGGCCGAGCGGATCGCGCAGAAACGCCCGCAAGAGGCGGCCGCACTGTGTATCGGCACGTTCCACAGCTTCGGCTTGGACATCCTGAGGCGGTTCAACGACAGGTGCGAGCTGCCAGCTGACCCTCGACTGATGGACCGCACCGAGGCCGTTGAGTTGCTCGAAAACGAGTTCCCGCGTCTCGGCCTGACGCACTATCGGAACCTCTACGACCCATCGCAGACGGTGGCCGACATCTTGGCCGCCGTCTCGCGTGCCAAGGACGAAGTGGTTGGTCCCCAAGCCTATCTCGTCCTGGCTCAGGCGATGCGTGCGGCAGCGTCCGAGCCGGCTGCTATCGAAGCTGCCGAGAAGGCTGTGGAGGTTGCGAGGGTCTACGTGCGCTACGAGGAACTCAAAATGACCGCGGGGTGCGTCGACTTCGGCGACTTGGTCATGGAGCCAGTGCTCCTTCTTGAACGCGATGAAGCGGTGAGGACCCAACTTCAGAGCGACTACGATCACGTCCTGGTCGACGAGTATCAGGACGTGAACCGAAGTAGCGTGCGGCTCCTTAAGGCCCTCAAGCCCACCGGGGAGAACCTGTGGGTCGTTGGCGACGCCAAGCAGTCCATCTATCGCTTCCGGGGCGCCTCGCCCTTCAACATGGGACGCTTCGGCCGCGAGGACTTCCCTGGAGGCGTTCGAGACAGCCTGGACATCAACTACCGCTCTACATCAGAAATCGTCGACGTCTTCTCCACCTTTGCGGCCAGCATGAGTGCTGCCGACGGGCCTACCGCGCTTGAGGCCGAACGTGACTCTGGTGGGGCTCAGCCAGAGGTCATCACGGTCGCCGATGGCTCGCTCGTGACGCCGGCGCTCGTCGACAGCATCGAGCAATTCCGCGCAGCGGGTTTTCGGTATCGCGACCAGGCAGTTCTGTGCCGGGGCAACGACCGGCTGTCAGACATGGGGCAGGAGCTTGAGCGGGCCGGCGTGCCCGTCCTGTTCCTGGGCAGCCTCTTCGAGCGCACTGAGATAAAGGACCTTGTCGCGGTTCTCTTGCTCCTCGTGGACGGGCGCGCCATGGGCTTGATCCGCACCGCCTGCTGGCCCGAGTTTGCGATGGCGCTTGAGGACACCATGCGTGTGTTTGAGCGCCTTCGCGGCGCCGAAGTTCAGCCTGGCGCGTGGCGGCAGGGGTCACCAGATGTCACTCCAGCCGGGCAGGCCGCCCTAGCTGCCTTGAGTACCGTGCTGGACGGCTTCGACGCCACGTCCCAGCCCTGGACGGTGCTTGCGACCCTCCTGCTCGACCGAACCAGGCTAGCGGCACGCATCGCCTCGTCGTCCAGCGTTCCCGACCAAGCCCAAGGCATCGCCATCTGGCAGTTCATGAACTTCGTGCGGGTCCAGCCCAACGGGCAGGGCCTGCCGATCCAGCGGCTGGCCGACCGCATCCGGAGGCTTCTGCGTTTGCGGGACGACAGGGATCTCAGGCAACTGCCCGCCGCGGCCCAAGGCATCGACGCCGTCCGCCTGATGACGATCCACGGCTCCAAGGGCTTGGAGTTCCCTGTGGTCCACATGGTGGGCGTGAATCAGGACTCCATCCCCGGCGCTATCCGCCCCTCCAAATGCCCGCCGCCGAACGGCATGGTCACAGGATGGGAGGGCGGCCCGGACGAAATTGCCCGGGCTGCGCATAACGAGGAGCAGGAGTGCCTCTTTTACGTGGCGATGTCGCGGGCCAAGGACCATCTGGCGTTTTACGGCGCTACGGCGAAATCCAACGGCACCTCTAGGCCGCTGTCGAAGTTCCTAGACCGCATCGGCGCCGTCAGCCGGCGGCCGGTCACACCATCGACGGTCCTGCCTCCGGCCCCAGATCTTGCGCACATACCTGTGGTCTTCTCGGGGACGCCGCGCTTCAGTTCCGAGGCGGTCGCACTCTATGAATCGTGCGGGCGGAGGTTTCTCTACACGCATTTGCTGCAGGTTGGTGGCCGCCGGCGCATGAGCGTCTTCATGCTGATGCACGAGGCGATCCGGGAAGTCTATCGGGCGGTTATCACCCAGGGAACCACCTCGCCTGACCATTGCGACGCGCTTCTCGCGCAGGCATTCGTCACCCACGGACTTCACGAGCATGGCTACGTCGAGGACTACCGCGCCATGGCCTCCACGATGCTGCGCTACTTCTTGGAGTCGCGAGCAGGCGCGCTGGTCGAGGCGCCTACGGCGCTTCGCATCGCTTTCGACAGCTACGAAGTGGAGGTCAGGCCCGACGAAATCCTGGTGCGTGACGGCGTTCGAACGTTGCGTCGGGTCAAGACGGGGCACGCTAGGAGCCAGGAAAGTAAGGACGTCGGCGCCGCGGCGTTCGTCCTCGCGGCCCGTGCCGCTTTTCCTGATGCGGTCGTGGAGCTGGTGTATCTGGCCGACGCAGAAGCAAAGCCCTTGGGGCTGTCAGCTAGGGAGCTGAGCAACCGTCAAGTCAAGCTGGGCAACATTCTGCGCGACATCCGCGGGGGCACCTTCCGGGCCGAGGCATCAGACATGACGTGTCCCAATTGCCCGGCCTTCTTCGTGTGCGGCACCGTACCGCCGGGCACCTTGGTAAAGGCCTTCTAAAAAATTTACCGGCCGGGTCCGGTAGGTCCGATTGAGTAGGTGTAGGGGAGCAATGAAGCTTCCTACAAACCTCAAAAGGGCCATATGTCTATCTCGAACTACGACGACGTTGGTGACGCAATCCGTGAGGGTCGTGCTTTGCGGGAGGCCGCTGCCTACCGCATCCGCTTCGGCCTGGAAGGGTTGACCTTCCGCAACATCGATGTGCCGGATCCGGTTCCCACCGGTCGGCAAATCTTGGCCAGCGCTGGCTTGGATCACCGCGCTGATTACATTCTGTACGCCTACTTGGACACGGGCGACTTCGAGGACGTCCGTCTCGACGAGACCTTCGACCTCCGCGGTAAGGGCGCCGAACGCTTCATCGCGTTCAAGTCTGACCGTGACTTCAAGTTCTCGCTGAATGACCGACAGCTGGCGTGGGGTCACGCCGACTTGCTGGGTAGCTTCCTGTACGACCTCGCTGACGCGTCGCCCGACGAGGCGGTGTTCCTAGAGGTTCGCGGCGGGGAGGACCGGATCATCGACCCGGACGACCGTGTCAACCTCGAAGGACCGGGCATCGAGCGCTTCATCACGGCGCCGAAGCCGCAAACGGGCTACGTCATCTTGGTCAACTCCGTCGAGGAGACCGTGTCGGACAAGCACGTCACCTTCGAGCAGGTGGTCAAGCTGTCGCATCCGAACGCGCCTCCCGAGACCAACGTGAAGTTCTCGATGACCTACCGCAATGCGGCCTCGTTCCCCCACGCCGGCGAACTCGGCGAGGGCGGCTCTGTTGAAGTCAAGAAGAAGGGGACTGTATTCAATGTCACGCGCACTGTTCAGTCTTAATCCCGACCTGGCCCGGCTCCGCTCGGACGGCTATTTCATGCGCATCCAGGGGAGCCTCCTGGTGATGCTGGAGGTGCCTTACGTCGATGCCCAGCGCCAGGTGCGCTTCGGTACCTTGGTATCGAACCTCGACCTTGCAGGTGATCGCACCCGCAAGCCCGAGACTCACGTCATGCACTGGGATGGAGATTTCCCGTGCAATGCTGACGGGGCACCCTTGCAGGGCATCTCGCATGCCGCGCCGAATTCGGACCTCGGCCACGGGTTGAAGGCGCGGTACAGCTTCTCCAGCAAGCCGAGCGACCTAGGCTACCCAAACTACTACGACAAGATGTCGACCTACGCGACCATCGTGTCTGGGCCGGCCGCGGTGCTGCAACCTGGCATCAGCCCACGCGTGTTCCGCGGCGGCGACGAGGATGATGAGGCCAGCGTGTTCAATTATCTCGACACGGCCTCTAGCCGTGTCGGCATTGGCGCGCTGACCAGTAAGCTAGAGCAGGAAGTCGTAGCAATCATTGGCCTAGGGGGCACTGGTGGCTACATCCTCGACTTCGTCGCGAAGGCGCCCGTAAAGCAGATTCGCTTGTTCGACGCCGATGACTTCCTATCGCACAACGCCTTCCGCGCGCCTGGCGCGCCGTCACTGGAGGAGCTGCGGGATGCCCCGAAGAAGGTGCATCACCTGAAGGGCATCTACGAGCGTATGCACCGCGGCATCGTAGCGCACCCTGTGGAGATGAAGGAGGAGACTCTCGGCCTTCTGGACGGCGTCACTTTCGCGTTCCTCAGCATGGACGCGGGCGAGGAGAAGCGCGCCGTCGTGGCTAAGCTCGAAGCGCTGGACGTGTCGTTCATCGACGTCGGCATGGGGCTGGAACTCACCAATGGCAGCCTCGGTGGCATCCTGCGCGTCACGACCAGCACGCCAGCGAAGCGTGACCACGTGCACCAGGGCCGAATCTCCTTCGCGGGCGGCGGTGGCCGAGACGTCTACGCATCCAACATCCAAGTGGCCGACCTGAATGCCCTGAACGCTTGCCTGGCGGTCGTGAAGTGGAAAAAGCTGCGCGGCTTTTATCGGGATTTGGAGCTTGAGCACCAAACCACCTACACCACAGACGGCGGCATGCTGCTCAACGGAGATCAGTCGTGATGCGGCACCAAACCCTTGAGCACCGGTTCGTTCGGAACGCACCACGCGAGCTGGAGCCGGGTGTGCTGTACGTTTCGATGGAGTACGCAACTGCGGTGCACTCGTGCTGCTGCGGCTGCGGGGAGCGCGTGGTGACTCCGTTCACACCGACTGATTGGTGGATGACGTTTGATGGGGAGTCTGTGACGCTTCGCCCCTCAGTGGGCAACTGGAACCAGGATTGCCGCTCGCACTACGTGATCGAAAAAAATCGCGTCATCGAATGCGGTCACTGGTCTGATACGCGCGTTGAAGCTGAAAGGCGCCGCGACAAGCGGGCGAAAGCCGGGTACTACGACCGAGCGTCGGCTCTTGTGCGATCCGCCGCGACGTCGACTGAATCCGCAAATGGTGATGCGCAAACTGGGGGTCTATGGTCTCGCTTTCGGAAGTGGCTTTCGAGATAGCCGACCCTGCCTTCCAGCAACCTATGGCTCCATTGCTGAGCTAGCTACGACTTCATGTCGCTGAGTAGGAGTTCACCTGGGGAACAGAAGGGCAGCAACTCGGCGCAGAGAGGGCATTCATACACTTTGGAGTAATGCCCGCTTTGGGTCGGTTGCGGTCGTTCGTCAGCCGTCGGCTCTAGGTGCTAGCCAGCAGCGGTACGACGGTCAGGGATTACCGGAACGGATGGCCAACCAAGCCGGAATACGCACTAACTGCTTTTGGCGCTGGCGGGATGCAGCCCTGTGTGCGGCCCCTTCAAGTAGCGCAGAACGCCATGAAGGTCGGTCGCTGAGACAGCTAGCTGGTGATCTTCCGCATTACCTCTCCGGTTGAGGTGTACAGCGTGCAGGCCGGCGGCAGTAGCACCCTCGTAGTCGCAACGCCAAGTGTCGCCGATCATGAGCACCTCCTGAGGAAGAAGCTGCAGACGTCCGCAGAGAGCGTCGTAAAAGCCGCTGTCCGGCTTCATAAATCCGACCTCGAAAGACATACACGAAACGTCCAGTAGCGGCCCAAGCTTGTCTTCGATTGGGCGCGCATAGGGCAACGCAAGGTTCGAGGCGACGGCAGTGCGGATGCCGAGCGTCCTGAGTTCTTCCAGAACCCCTTGCGCTTCTGGATAGGGCTGGGTAGATGCGAGTTCTGCTTGCAGATCTGCATAGAGGACGTCCATATCGCTGGCCTCAAGAGTCAAGCCGCAGAGGCGGACCATTGCGTCTAGCTCGATCGGTTCGCACATGGGCGATCTCGCCAGCGGTTGCGCGGCAGCCTTCGCGAGCTTGGCGTAGGGCCGTCGCTTGTCGTGTATCTCGACGAGGGTCCCGAATGCGTCGAATGCGACGGCCTTGATCTCATATTGCATCGGGGTTCCTTATTCAAAGGTTCATGGCGAACGCTCGTGACAACAGATCTACCCAAGCCTTCGCCCATCTACCGGTCTGGCACGTCTTCCGGTTTCAGATGGGTGTAGCGTTTGAGCGTGGCCCAAGATTCGTGCAGCGTGAACTGAGCTACCTCTTGGATGCTGTGACCGCGTTCGAACAGTCGCGACGTAGCTTCGTGACGCAGATCGTGGAACCGCAGATCCTTGATCCCGAGCAGCTTGCAGGCGCGGGTGAAGGCCGCACCGATCGACTTGGGGTTGTAGGGGAAAACGAGGTCGCTATCCGCGGGCTGGCGATGAACGATCTCCCAGGCTGCCGGCGGCATGCGAAAGCTACGGCGATTACCGATTTTCTGCCGAGGGTGTTTCACATCGTCAAGCCAGGCGATGCCCTTCTCCGGAACAAGGTCAAGGCGACGCAGGCGCGTGATCTCCTCCTGCCGTCGCGCGGACGCTAGTGCGAACTGCACTATGTCCGCCATAGGGATCTCGGCGCGCCCATCTCGCGACCGGAAATACTCCAGCAGCCTCTCTTCTTCTGTGTTGCTGACGCGTCGATCGCGTTGCTTCGATTTCTGGATCACCTTGCGACTGCGGAGCTCATGGCGGGCATCGTCCAGCTTCGTGAGGTCTACAGGGATGCCCAACGCAGATCGTGCTGACTTCAGTATCTGGCCAATCCAGATGAAGTCGTTTCCTACGGTGGCTGGGCCTGCTCCTTCATCGCGCCTTTCGGCGGCGTGTTGCAGGTAGTCCGCGACTGAGAGGTTGGCGGCTTTCTTCGCTGCGATGGGGTAGCCACGAAGTCGGTTGAGATCCGCCTCCTTGGTCCTCCCCCAGTTCGCGGACGCTTTGACCTCGGTGATGTACCAGTCGATAAGTTCCCTCAACGTATGGCGCACGCCCAGTGGTTCGCCGCGGGCGCGCTGCTGATCGAGTTCTGATTCGCGCCGTCGCAGCCACTCCGTGGCGAGCGCTTTCTTTCCGAAGGTCTGTGCCTCGGTATGCACCAAGGCGCCGTCCCGCTTGAGCCTGATTTGCGCGGTGTACCCTATTGAGCCGTTGCTTCGACGGCGCTGTACGATAGTGCCCATATGGCAGTGCTACATGGTTGCTTGTGTAGCAATTATCGTAGCACTGCAGCACCAAAAACACTCGAAAAATGCCGGAAATTCCCGAAAACGCAACCGCTCCAGATGTCCAGAAAAGCCA
Organism: Rhodanobacter ginsenosidimutans; assembly: GCF_042655685.1. NCBI lineage: Bacteria > Pseudomonadati > Pseudomonadota > Gammaproteobacteria > Lysobacterales > Rhodanobacteraceae > Rhodanobacter > Rhodanobacter ginsenosidimutans. The sequence continues at coordinate 899,402 of NZ_JBHSMM010000001.1, forward strand.
GTTGCACGGCCAAGAATCGCCAGATTCGAGCGATTGGCGCGTCTGCGTGGCCCCGATGATGGACTGGACCGACCGCCATTGCCGCTATTTCCACCGCCTGCTGTCGCCGCGGGCGCGCTTGTATACCGAGATGGTGACCAGCGCGGCGCTGGTGCGTGGCGGGCAGTTGCGGTTGCTGGAGCACAGCCAGCAGGAACATCCGTTGGCGTTGCAGCTGGGCGGCAGCGATCCGCGCGAGCTGGCGCTGGCGGCGCGGCTGGGCGCCGATGCGGGTTACGACGAGATCAACCTCAATGTCGGCTGCCCCTCCGATCGGGTGCAATCGGGGCGCTTCGGCGCCTGCCTGATGCGCGAGCCCGCGCTGGTGGGCGATTGCGTGCGGGCGATGCGGCAGGAGGTGGACATCCCGGTCACCGTGAAATGCCGCATCGGTGTGGACGACCAGGATGATTACGCCGATCTGCAGCAATTCACCGAAACCATGCTGGAGGCGGGCGTGGGCGTGCTGGCGGTGCATGCGCGCAAGGCCTGGCTGCAAGGGCTGTCGCCGAAGGAGAACCGCGACATCCCGCCGCTGGATTACGAACGGGTCTACCGGCTGAAGCGCGAGTTTCCCCAGCTGATCGTGATCATCAATGGCGGCATCGTCACGCTGGAGCAGGTGCAGGCGCATCTGCGCCAGGTGGATGGCGTGATGCTCGGTCGGGCGGCGTACCACGATCCTTACCTGCTGGCGCAGATCGAGGCGGCGCTTTACGGTCAGCCGCTTCCTTCGCGCAGCGACATCCTCGGGCACATGCGGCCTTATATCGAGGCGGAGCTGGCGCGCGGGACCGCGCTGAAACACGTCAGCCGGCACCTGCTGGGGCTTTATCAGGGCGAGCCGGGTGCGCGCGGGTTTCGCCGTGTCATCAGCGAGAACGCGCACCTGCCGGAGGCGGGCTGGAACGTGCTGGAACAGGCGGCGTTGCAGGTCAATTGATGGGGGGCGTCGACGCGCCCGGCCGGGCGCTATTCAGGCCTTGTTACCTAGGCTGCACAATTGGGCAGGTAACGTGCGGGCGGTTGAGAATGAACATGGGCAGGAGCGTGGCGCTGACGGCGCTGCTGATGTGGGCCTTCGCGGCCATGGCCGAGCCACCGGTGACGCCGGCGGTGACGCTGGACCAGGCGGTGAGGCAGGTGCAGAGCGATACCGGCGGCAAGGTATTGTCGGCCGAGCCGCATCGCCTCGGTCGGCGCCTGGAGTACCGCATCAAGGTGCTCACGCCGGAAGGACATGTGCGGGTGGTCGCGGTATCGTCGGAAACGGGAAAGACACCGGGCTCGACCCGGTCAACCAGAAGTTCGTCCGGCAAGGCCGGAGGCAGCAAGGAGAAACACTGATGCGCATCCTGTTGGTGGAGGACGAGGCGCCATTGCGCGAGACGCTGGCGGCCCGCCTGAAGCGGGACGGTTTTGCGGTTGACTCGGCGCAGGACGGCGAAGAGGGCATCTACCTGGGGCGGGAGGTGCCGTTCGACCTGGCGATCATCGACCTGGGCCTGCCCAAGATGTCGGGCATGGAGCTGGTCAAGGCGTTGCGCGAACACGGCCAGCGTTATCCCATCCTGATCCTCACCGCGCGGGGCAGCTGGCAGGACAAGGTCGAGGGGCTGAAGCACGGCGCCGACGACTACTTGGTCAAGCCGTTCCACGTCGAGGAACTGCTGGCGCGCATCAATGCGCTGGTGCGTCGCGCCAGCGGCTGGTCCAAGCCGGTACTGGCCTGCGGCGTGATCAAGCTCGACACCACGGCCCAGACGGTGTCGGTGGAAAGCAAGCTGGTGGATTTGACCAGCTACGAATACAAGGTGCTGGAATACCTGATGCTGCATGCGGGTGAGCTGGTTTCCAAGGCCGACCTCACCGAGCACATCTACCAGCAGGATTTCGACCGCGACTCGAACGTGCTGGAAGTGTTCATCGGCCGCCTGCGCCGCAAGCTGGACCCGGAAGGCACCCTCAAACCCATCGAGACGGTACGTGGACGCGGATATCGCTTTGCCATCCCGCGCACCGACGGCGACGACGAGTAACCCGGTACCGCCGCGCCGCCCGCTGTCGCTGGCGGCGCGCGCGGCGATCGCCACCGGCTTTGCGCTGGCGGCGTTCCTGGGCATCGTCGGGCTGACCCTGTCGCAGGCCCAATACCGGGCCGCGCGCAGCAGCCTGCAGGATCGGCTGCAGAATTTCGTGATCGCCTACCTGGCCGGCACCGAGGTGACCCGGTACGGCAAGGTGTTGCTGCCCGATTCCCCGCCCGACCCCAATTTCATGCGGCCCGGTTCCGGCCTGTACGCGATGGCGCTGGGCGAGCGTGGCTACCACTGGGAGTCCTCGTCGGCGATCGGCCGTGATTTCCATTTCCTGAAGCCGCTGCAGCCGGGCGAAAGCCAGTTCGTGGGCCCCGTCGATACCCGCATGGGCCGGCTCTATTACTACGCTTACGGCGTGGCCTTCGACAGCTCGGACAACCGCTCGGTCAAGCTCACCTTCATGGTGGCGCAGACGGAGGATCAGTTCGAAGGCGAGAACGCGGTGTACCGGCGCACCCTGGTGATGTGGCTGGCGATCCTGGGCGTGATGCTGATCGTGCTGCAGATGCTGTTGCTGCGCTGGAGCCTCACCCCGCTGCGCAAGGTGGCCAACGACATGAGCCGGGTCGAGCGCGGCGACAGCGAACACCTGGACAGCCAGTATCCGCTGGAGTTGACTGGCCTCACACACCGCATCAACGCCTTCATCGACAACGAGCGCGAGCAGCGCACGCGCTATCGGCACACACTGGCCGACCTGGCGCACAGCCTGAAGACGCCGCTGGCAGTGATCCGTTCGCAACTGGAAACCACCGGCGAGGAAGAAGAGCGGCGCAGCGCCGTGCTCGACCAGGTGCGCCGGATGGACGAGCTGGTGGCCTACCAGTTGTCCCGCGCGGCCACCTCCGGTCGCCAGACGTTCGCCAGTGCGGTGCCGATCGCCGGCCACGCCGAGGATCTGGTGCAAAGCCTGGAAAAGGTCTACGCCGCCAAGAACGTCTTGTGCGAATTCGATATCGACGAAGGCGCCGTGTTCTACGGCGAGCAGGGCGACTTGCTGGAGTTGCTCGGCAACCTGCTGGAGAACGCCTTCAAATGGGCCAACCATCATGTGTTGCTGGTGGTGAAATCAGAGCCGCAGCCCGGTCGCCTGCGGCCGAACCTGGTGCTGAGCGTGGAAGACGACGGCCCCGGCATCGAGGAAGACAAGATCGACAAGGTCTTGCAGCGTGGTGTGCGCGGCGACGAGAGAGTGCAGGGCCATGGCATCGGGCTGTCCATCGTGCAGGACATCGTGCGGGCGTATCGCGGCGAGCTGGGCGTGGACCGCTCGCCGGAATTCGGCGGTGCCCGTTTCTGCGTGAAGTTGACCCACGCCTGAGCGCGGCGGCTTTCGGTTACTGGATCGAGCCCGGCAGCAGCGACTGCCAACCCAGGTGCGAACGACGGCCGGAAGTGGATGGCGTGGCCGATCCCCCGCCGGAACGGTTGCTGTGCGTATCCGGCCGGTTGGTGTCGTTTCCGGCCGCTTCGTCCGGCGTCGGGCATTCGCGTGCGGGGCAGGCGCCATCGGCGTCCGCCACGATGCGCGCCCCACGGTCAGGCGACATGCGCGCGCTGTTGGTGGGGTCGGCCTGATTGGCGTGCACGGTCAGCGTGGCGGCTACGCCCGCCAAGCCCACCACACAGCCAATGAACCAATGTTTTACATTCATGGCGACTCAAATCCTTGATCCGCATGCGAAGGTCCGGGATCGTGTCAGAAATGTTCGGGCAGTGCCAGTGCCTTGAATAACTTGGTTTTAACAACTGGATCTGCCGCTCCCTGAACTGTCCCGTTACTATCTGCGCAATGTGCATTTCTCTCTCCGTTTCACTACGGTCCCGCCGTTCCCGCGCCGCCACGAGCGGCGGTTTCTGATGGCGATCGAGGCGTTGTTGCCGCTGTTGGCCAGCGGGGAGACGGTGTCTGGCGTGGAATTGGCGGCGCGGGCCGGATTGACCCGTGCGGCCATCTGGAAGCAGATCGAAACCCTGCGTGCGCTCGGCTTGCCGGTGGAATCGGGCAGCGCCGGTTACAAGGTGCCGTGGCCGCTGCAGGTGCTGGATGCCGCGCGGATTCGTGTCGCGCTGAGCGCCGATCATGTCGCCGCCCTGGGTGGGCTCGAGGTGCACTGGCAACTCGATTCCACCTCCAGCGAATTGCAGCGGCGCATCGCCGCCGCCGCGGACCTCAGCATGGTGTTTGCCGAAACCCAGAGCGCAGGGCGCGGACGCCGCGGGCGCGCGTGGTTGTCGCCGCCCGGGCTCAACATCCATCTGTCCTGCCTGAAGCGTTTCGATGCCGGTTTTGCCGCCTTGTCCGGCCTTTCCCTCGCCATCGGCGTGATGGTGCTGCGGGCGCTGGAGCAACTGGGCATCGCGGGGGCCGGCCTGAAATGGCCCAACGACGTGCTCGCCACGGAAGGCAAGCTCGCCGGTGTGTTGGTCGAACTGAGCGGGGAATACCAGGGGCCGTGTGCGGCGGTGATCGGCGTAGGTCTCAACGTGCGTCTGACGCCGCAATTGCGCGAGCAGGCGGGGCAGCCGGTATGCGATCTCGCTGCATTGGCTGATGGAACGCCGCCGGATCGCAACCGCGTGGCCGCCGCGCTGGTCGGGGCGTTGATCGACGGTCTGCAAGCGTTCGAGCGCGATGGTTTTGACGCCTTCGCCGCGGATTACGCGCGTTACGACCTGCTGCGTGGACAGCCGCTCACCGTCAGCGGTGGCCAAGGGGAATTCGAAGGCACCGGTGACGGCGTGGACAGCCGCGGCGCCCTGCTGGTGCGCCTGCCGGATGGCGAAAGGCGCAAGGTCGACAGCGCCGACGTCTCGGTGCGCCGCGCATGAAACTGCTGCTGGATATGGGCAACACCCGCCTGAAATGGGCGCTGACGTCGGACCGCTGGCTGGCGCACGGCGCCGTGGGTTGGAACGAGGACCTCGACGCGGCGCTGACCGAAGGACTGACGTCGTGGCCGCGCCCCGACATCGTGCTGGCCGCTTCGGTCGTGGATTCCACTCGTGAAGCCCTGATTGCCGCGATCGTCATGCGGCTGTGTGCGCAGCCGATCGACTGGCGACGTTCGCCCGCGGCGGCCTGCGGCGTGCGCAATGCGTATGCCGAGCCGCAGCGGCTGGGCGTGGACCGGTTCCTGGCGATGGTCGCGGCGCACGCGCATGGTGGCGGGCCGCACGTGCTGGTCGGCGTGGGTACGGCGTTGACCCTGGATGCGCTGGCAACCGACGGTCGCCACTTGGGCGGCTTGATCGCGCCCGGGCCGATGCTGATGCAGCAGACCCTGCTCAGCGCTACCGCGCAGGTGCGGATGGACGCGGCGGGCCGGGTCCAGGAGCGGGCGGACAACACCACCGACGCGGTGGTGTCCGGCTGCTGGCTGGCGGCCGTGGCGCTGATCGAACGTTTTGTCGGACAGTCGACCGATGACCTTGGTGCGCGCCCCACGCTGTGCCTCAGCGGCGGCGACGCGGAGCAACTGGTGCCGCTGCTGTCCATGCCGGCGCAGGTCACCCACAATGCGGTGTTGCGCGGCCTGGCGTTGTGGGCCGATGCGGACGAGTAGCATCCGGTGAAGGCGTTAGGCACGGGTATGGGGGTTCGATGTTTCTGCGTTTGATGTTCGTCTTGCTGATCGCCCTCAACATTGCCGTGGGCGCGTGGCTGCTGCTGGGCCAGCCTTATTCGCGCACCGGCATGGCTACCGACCCAGGCGTGCCCGAACTGCGCCTGCTGTCCGAATTGCCCGAACCGGCCGCACCCGCGACCGTGCCTGATCCGGCTCCCACCGCACCTCCCGCTTCCGCGCCCCAACCGGTGGTCGCGGCGAAGATCGAAGGCCCGGCGCCCGCGCCATCGTGCGTGGCGCTGGGCCCGTTCACCACGCCGGAGGATGTGCGGCGGGCGCGGGAAGCCCTCTCGGGCCAGGCCAGACGCATGCGCTCGCGGCAGGAGCAGGTCAATCAATCGCATGGCTGGTGGGTTTATCTGCCCGCCATGGCCACCCGCGCCCAGGCGCTGGCGCGGGCACGCGAACTGGCCGAGCACCACATCGACGACTATTTCGTGGTCAGTTCCGGTGAACAGCCCAACACCATCTCGCTGGGCTTGTTCAAGGATCAGGGGAATGCGCGCAAGCGCCGCGCCGAGGTGATCGCCGCCGGTTTCCCGGCCCAGGTGACCGAGCGCAGCGAAACCGTGGCCGAATACTGGCTAGACCTGGTGCTGCCCGGTGATGCCGGCACCCGCTGGCGCAGCCGCGTGCCGCGCGGCATCGATTCCCGCCGCATCCCCTGTTTCTGAAGCGAGCCGCTCGCACATGGCCGGGAATAGCCCCGCCTGCTAGAATCCGCCGCCAGTGCGCCGGCATAGCTCAGTTGGTAGAGCAACTGATTTGTAATCAGTAGGTCCCGGGTTCGACTCCTGGTGCCGGCACCACACTCCCACACCGCTCACGTTTTGCCTATCGCGGCAACGGGTCTGTCACCAAATCGTGCAGGTCGAGCCGCTAGACTGGTTCTTGATTCGTTATCAAGAGATCGCTGGCATGAGCAGCAAAAACCTCTCCCTGATTGGTGTGCCGACCGACATCGGCGCTGGGCATCGCGGTGCGTCAATGGGCCCGGAGGCGTTGCGGGTGGCGCAGATCGCGGAGAAGTTGACGAAGCTGGGGTTGCAGGTGGTCGATCGCGGCAATCTGCAAGGGCCGTTCAATCCGTGGCTGCCGCCGGTGGATGGGTATCGTCACCTGGCCGAAGTGGTGGCGTGGAATACGGCCGTCCATACGGCTATTTATGAGGATCTTGCCAACGGCAAGCTGCCGATCATGCTGGGCGGCGATCATTGCCTGGGCATCGGCTCGATCAGCGCCGTGGCGCGTCATTGCCGCGAGCAGGGCAAGTCGCTGCGCGTGCTGTGGCTGGATGCGCACACCGATTTCAACACCGCCCAGGCCACGCCCTCAGGCAATGTCCATGGCATGCCGGTGGCGTGCCTGTGCGGCTACGGGCCGGACGTGCTGACCGGCATCGGCGGCACCACTCCCGCGGTGACGCCCGCCGTGTTTCGCCAGGTTGGCATCCGCTCGGTCGACGAGGGCGAGAAGAAGCTGGTGCGCGAGGCGTGCGTGGCGATCCATGACATGCGCCAGATCGACGAGATCGGCATGCGCCGGGTGATGGAGCAGGCGCTCGATGGCATGGATGAAAACACCCATCTGCACGTCAGCTTCGACGTCGACTTTCTCGATCCCAGCATCGCGCCCGGCGTGGGCACCACCGTGCGCGGCGGGCCCAATTACCGCGAAGCGCAGTTGTGCATGGAGATGATCGCCGACACCGGCGCTCTGGCGTCGCTGGACATCGTCGAGTTGAACCCCGCCTACGACAAGCGCAACCAGACGGCGAAAGTGGCGGTGGATCTGGTGGAATCGATGTTCGGCAAGTCCACCCTGCTGCGCGGTTGAGGGTATGTCGTAAACTGGCGTTTTCCCCGCGCAGCACAGCATGAACACACGAGTCCTCACCGGCATCACCACCACCGGCACTCCGCACCTGGGCAACTACGTGGGTGCGATCCGCCCGGCCATCGCGGCCAGCCGCGAGCCGGGCGTGGACGCGTTTTTCTTCATGGCCGATTACCACGCGCTGATCAAGAGCGGCGATGCGGCGCGGATCGAACGCTCGCGGCTGGAGATCGCCGCCACCTGGCTGGCGGCGGGGCTGGACCCGGAAAAAGCCACGTTCTACCGGCAGTCGGACATCCCCGAGATTCCCGAGCTGACCTGGTTCCTCACCTGCATCACCAGCAAGGGCATGCTCAACCGCGCGCACGCGTACAAGGCGGCGGTGGATCGCAATGCGGAAACCGGCGAGGACGCCGACGCGGGCATCACCGCCGGGCTGTACATGTACCCGGTGCTGATGGCGGCCGACATCCTGGCGTTCGACGCCAACCAGGTGCCGGTGGGGCGCGACCAGATCCAGCACATCGAGATGGCGCGCGACATCGCACAGCGCTTCAACCATCTGCACGGCGGCGAGTTCTTCGTGCTGCCGCAGGTACAGATCGACGAGCAGGTGGCCACCTTGCCCGGCCTCGACGGCCGCAAGATGTCCAAGAGCTACGACAACACCATTCCGCTGTTCGCCGGTGGCAAGAAGGCTTTGCGCGACACCATCATGCGCATCGTCACCGACTCGCGCGCGCCGGGCGAGCCGAAGGATGCGGACGGCAGCGCCTTGTTCACGCTGTTTCGCGCGTTCGCCAATGAGTCCGAAACGGTCGCTTATCGCCAGGCGCTGGAAGCAGGGCTGGGCTGGGGCGAGGCCAAACAGGTGTTGTACGAACGGATCGAAACCGACGTGGCGCCGATGCGTGAGCGCTACGAGGCGCTGATGGCCGATCCGGCCGGCATCGAAACGATCCTGTTGCGTGGTGCCGCCAAGGCGCGCGCCATCGCCACACCCAAGCTGGCGGCGTTGCGCGAAGCGTTGGGCTTGCGTTCCAGCGCCGCGTCCGGTGCGTCGAGCACGACGAAGAAAGTTGCCGGGGCGGGCAAGCTGCCGCGCTTCGCCAGTTTCCGCGATGCCGATGGCAAGTTCCGCTTTCGCCTGCTGTCCGCTGATGGCGAGCAGTTGCTGCTGTCGATGGCGTTCGCCGATCCAAAGGCAGCGGGCGCCTTGCAGAAACGCATCGGCAGCCTGGGCGCCACCGGGGCCGTGCTGCAGATGAAGGAGCAGGGCATGACGCTGGACGTGGATGGCGAGGCGGTGGCGGAAACCCCCGATTACGCCGACGCATCCGCCCGCGATGAGGCGCTGCTGCGCTTGCGCGAGGCGCTCGGCCAACTGGCCACCAAGGCATGACATACCGCATGGTGCGGTGGAGTATCTGATCGATGCGTTATCTGGCCCTGATGCTGCTTGCGCCCCCCTTGCTGATCCTGTGCTGGGGTTACTGGGCATATCCGAAAAGCCTGCCGCGATCGGCGGGCCGGCGCACGTTCGACGTGGCGGCCTTGCTGCTGGCACTGGTTACTGCGGTGCAGTGTGCGTTGCTCGGTTTCGATCACGCGGCGTTGCCGTCGGTGGACGGGTTCGGCCGCGCCAGCGGTGCCATCTGGCAACAGGTGCTGCCAGCGCTGTATGGCTACGGCGCGTTCGCCGCAGTGTTGGCGGTGGCGATGGTCTGGCGTCATCTGTGTTGGGGACGTCGCCGCTGATTTTGCCGTGACAGTCATCGTGCATCGCGCATGACTTGTGGCCGTCGAGACGCTCAAACGCTTTGGGCATGCTGTGCATCTACCGGTGAGCACGTCCCCGCTGCGCCATCGTCCTTCGCGTAATCCAGCGCCTTCTTCCGGAATCCCCGACATGCGTCTTGCATGCCTGTTCGCCATGGCCATTTCCGCCGTATCCGCGCCTGTTCTGGCGGTGGATGTCGACGGCCGCATCGATGCAACCGAATGGGAGGGCGCGCAGCACATCACTGATTTCCGCAAGGTGCAGCCACTGACCGGTGAACCGGCCTCGTTGCGCACCGAGGCATGGCTGCTGGCCACACCCGAAGGTCTGGCGGTGGCGTTTCGTTGCGACCAGCCGCCCGGCGTGCCGCGCACCCCGCAGCGCGTGCAGCGCGACTTCGAGGATCAGGTCGACCGGGTCAACCTGATGGTGGATTTCGACGGCACCGGCCGCACCGGCTACAACTTCGTGGTCAGTTCCACCGGTGGCATCAACGATGCCGTCATCACCAACGAGAGCGACTTCAACAAGGACTGGGACAGCAACTGGCAACACGCCGTCAGCGAGGATGCCGCCGGCTGGACGGTGGAGATGCTGATTCCGTGGTACATCGCGCCGATGCATGCCAGCCGCGACGGCAAGCGCACGCTGGGCATCTATCTCGACCGCGTCACCGGCTCCAGCGGCGAGCGCGACGCGTGGCCCACGGCCAGCTTCAAGCGGCCGCGGTTCCTGTCGGAGTTCCAGCGCGTGGCGGTGCCGGCCTACAGCCAGTCGCTGTTGGCGGTGACGCCGTACGTGTCCGGCCTGTACGACAACGTGCGCGGTCGCAGCCACTTCCAGGAAGGCGCCGACATCCTGTGGAAGCCCAGCGGGCAGTTCCAGCTCACCGCCGCGTTGAACCCGGATTTCGGCCAGGTGGAAAGCGACGACCTGGTGGTGAATTTCGGCGCCACCGAAACCTATGTCAGGGACAAGCGGCCGTTTTTCACCGAGAACCAGGGCATTTTCGATTTCAGCCTGCTGGACGACAACAGCCAGCTGATCTACACCCGCCGCGTCGGCGCGCTGGCCGACGATGGCCACGGCGCGGCCGACATCAACGCGGCGATCAAGCTCAACGGCAGTGTGGGCAGCACCAGTTACGGCGTGATCGCCGCGGACGAGGACGGTGAGGCCGGCCGTTTCTTCGGTGCCGCCCGCGTCACCCATGATTTCGGCACGCAAAGCCTGGGTGCGATGCTGACTCGCGTCGATCGCCCCTGGCTGGACCGGCACGCCACCGTGGTCGGCGTCGACCACCACTGGCAACCCACGGCGCGGCTCACCGTGGCCACCAACGCGGTGGCCAGCGACATCCTGCAGCACGGCACCCACACCCGCGGCAGCGGCGGCACCGTGCTTGCCGACTACGAGATGGGCGACGGTTGGCGCCAGCAGTGGTTGGGCATGCATTTCGGCGATCAGCTGCAGGTCAACGACTTCGGCTACCTGGAGCGCAACAATTTCAACTACGGCCACTGGGAAGTGCGCAAGCGCAATACCAGCCTGTCGCCCGATTCGGCCTACAGCTCGCACGACTGGCACTTCCGTATCGACGGGTTGGACAACGACCACGGCCTGCGCCTGCGCCGCCAGTTGCGCATCAGCCGCTCCAGCAACCTGCGCAACGGCGCCACCGAGGATGTGCAACTCAACCTCAACACGGCCGCCTGGGACGATCTGCTGACGCGCGGCCATGGCGCGGTTTTCCTGCCGCCCTCGCTGGCACTGGCCTACGACCGCAGCAGCCCACGCCACGGCGACTGGGCGTTCGAGCTGGAGGCGGAAGTGGTCAGCGGTGGCCTCAGTGGCAACCGGCGGCTCGGCTACGACATCGAGTTCATTCCCACCTATTTCATCAGCGACGCCTTCAGCATTTACGCCGGGCCGTATTTCGAGCACACGCCGGACTGGCTGGTATGGCAGCACGACAACCTGATCGGCAGCTTCGACCAGCACACGCTGCAGCTCAACGCGGGTTTCGACTGGAGTATCGACGACCGCCAGGAGCTGCGCCTGAAGCTGCAGGCGATCGGTCTGGATGCGCGGCTGCGCGATGCGTATCGCGTGAGTGGCGACGGCCGTGCCGTGGCCAGCGCCGAGGACGTCGATGATTTCAGCGTGCGCAACCTGGGCTTGCAGATCCGCTATCGCTACGAGCTGGCGCCGCTGTCGTACCTGTACGTGGTCTACGGCCGCGGCGGCTACGCGCAGGATGAGGATTACCCGTACCGCACCGGCGGCGTCTTCGGCAACACCTTCTCGCTGCGCGACGACGAGCAACTGCTGGTGAAGCTGAGCTATCGCTTCGACATCTGAGGCCGCACCACATCCGGCAATGCGAGAATGGCCGGCATGATCCCCCTCAAATACCTCCAGGCCTATCCCGTCGCGCTGCAGGACAAGGTGCGTGAGCTGATCGCGCAGCAGCGCCTGGGCGAGTACCTGGCGCGGCGCTACCCCGACCGGCACGACGTGCAGAGCGACAAGGCGTTGTATGCCTACACGACGGCATTGAAGCAGCAACATTTGAGGAACGCTCCCGGCATCGACAAGGTGCTGTACGACAGCAAACTCGACGTGGTGCAGCGGGCGCTGGGCCTGCACACGGCGATCTCGCGCGTGCAGGGCGGCAAGCTCAAGGCGAAAAAGGAGATCCGCGTGGCCAGCGTGTTCAAGGCCGCCGCGCCGGAGTTCCTCAACATGATCGTGGTGCACGAGCTGGCGCACCTGAAAGAGCATGACCACAACAAGGCGTTCTACCAGTTGTGCACCTACATGCTGCCGGACTATCACCAACTCGAGCTGGACTTGCGCATCTACCTCACCTGGCGCGAGCTGCCCGGGTCGGGCGGCGAACGCTGAGCTTTCCCCTGTGATTGCCCTTCGACTCCGCTGCGCTACGCTCAGGGAGAACGGCTGCGGAATCCTTACCCACCGAACGGAACGACGATGGAAAGTGTGGCGCTGCAAAAATACCTGTTGCGGTTGTTCGAGAAGCATGGCGTGGAGATGGAGGCGGACGAGGACGGCTGGCTGGTCACCGACGACGATTTCCCCGCGATCCGCGCCGAATGGCATGAAGGCGTCGCCGGCGAACCCGGTCGGCTGGACGTGGACGTGGTGCTGAGCGAGGAGCGCCGCATCGAGGAAAGTTTCGCGGGCTTCGGCGGCGGTGAGGCTGGTTGCCGCGACGCGCTGCAAGGGTTCGAACGCGATGCGTTCCACGTACTGCTGGCCGCCTGCTGGTACGTCACCGACAGCCGCCGTATGCAGATCACCTCCTGGGAGATGGGTGTTCGCACCTGGGATGTGTTCATCGGCCCGTTCACGCTGCGCGGCGTGGACATCACCGACATGGAGATGCTCGACCAGGTGCCCGTCGCGATGGAGGCCGCGCTGCACAACGAGGCGTTGAAGCCCGAGCTGCACTGGTTGCGGCTGGCCTATCGCCGCACGGGGGATAGCGAAGTGCGCTGCGAGGCCCTGCTCGACAACGAGCCGTGGACCGCCGGCACGCAAGCGCTGGCCACACTGGCGTGGCCGTCCGACGAGCTTGCCTATACCGCCCGCAGCTTCATCGTGCTGGACGTGCGCGACTATTGATTGCGCGATTTCTGTAGGAAAGAAAAAACCCGGGCATCGTGGGATGCCCGGGTTTCAACGTCGCAATAGCCGGCCCGATCAGTTCGGCTGTGCCAGATCGTCCAGCAGTGCCTTGAGGAAGCGCGCGGCTTCACCGCCGGTGGCGGCGCGGTGGTCGAAGGTCAGGCTGATCGGCAGCCGCCGGTGTACTTCGATGCCGCCGATCACTGCGACCACGTCGTGGCTGAGTTTGCCGGCGCCGACGATGGCGACGGTCGGCGGCACCACTACCGGGGTGGCATAGCGGCCGGCGAACATGCCGAAGTTGGACAGGCTGATGGTGTGGCCGGACAGTTCCGACGAGGGGATCGAGCGATCCTCCACCTGCGCCCGCAGGCGCTTGATCGCGGCACGCACGCCGGCGGCGTCCAGCACGTCGGCATTGCGCAGCGCAGGCACGAACAGGCCGTCGTCGGTGTCCACCGCGATGCCGATGTCCACGTGCGGGTGCTGGGTGCGGCTGAGGTTTTTGCCGTCGAACCAAGCGTTGAGCGCGGGCACGCTCTTGCAGGCGGCCACGATGGCGCGGATCAGGCGCGCGGTGATGTCCTGCTTGCCGATCCATGCGTGCAGGTCGGCGTCGTCGACCAGGGTGGTGGGCACGACCTGGGCATGGGCGTCGGCCATCACGCGGGCCATGTTGCGGCGCACGCCCTTCAGTTGTTCGGGCTGGCCGCTGGCCTGCTGCGAGGGCGGTGCGGTGCGGACGGATTTGCCGGCGAGCGAAACCGCCGTTCTCCCCTCTCCCGATGTCGGGAGAGGGTGGCGCGCAGCGCCGGGAGAGGGTTCGGGCGAAGCGGAATGTCGCGCTCCGACCGTACCCTCTCCCCCAGCCCCTCTCCCGGAGGGAGAGGGGAGCAGGGGCGCGCTGCCGTTGGCGGCCGCGTTCTTCACGTCCTTCAGCGTGACCACGCCGTCGGCACCGCTGGGTGTCACGCGGGTCAGGTCGACCTTCAGCTTTTTCGCCAGCGCGCGCACGGCCGGCACGGCTTTCACGCCGCCGACCGAGGCGGCCTGTTCCACATGCACGGTGTTGCCGCTGACCATGGCGCCGACCACGGTGCCTTCGTCCTCGCGATCCACGCCTTTCACCGCGACTTCGCCGCCTTCATCGGACGCCACCACTTTCCGGGAATTGTCCGGGGCCGGGCTGCCCACGCTCTTGCGCGGGCCATGGTGATGGCCGGTGGATTCGGCTTCGGCGCGCTGCTTGGCGTTGGGGTCCGGTTCGAACTCGGCCAATGCGGCACCGGTCTCGATCACGTCGCCGGGGGCGCCGTGCAATTTGGTGACCTTGCCGGTGTAGGGCGAGGGCACGTCGACGATCGCCTTGGCGGTTTCCATTGAGCACAGCGGCGCATCCAGCTTGATGCTGTCGCCCACTTTCACGTGCCACTCGACCACGGTGGCATCGGGCAGGCCTTCACCGAGGTCGGGCAGGTAGAACGTCTTGAGATCAGCCATTTGATTTCATCCGGGAATGGGGAATCGGGAATGGGGAATCGGAAGAGCGGGCTGGCAGCGCGATTTTGCTTTGCCTATTCCCCATTCTCTACTCCCGATTCCCGGCGGTCAGCTCAGCTGACCGCCAATGTACGCTTCACGGCCGCGGTGATGCGTTCCACGCTGGGCATGTATTTCATTTCCAGGCGGAACAGCGGGATGTGGGTGTCGTAGCCGGTGACGCGCTCGACCGGGGCCAGCAGGTCGTAGAAGCATTCCTCGGACAGGCGCGCGGCGATCTCGGCGCCGAAGCCGGCGGTTTTCGGTGCCTCGTGCACGATTACGCAGCGGCCGGTCTTCTGCACCGATTCGGCGATGGTGTCGAAATCCAGCGGGGTCAGCGTGGCCACGTCGATCACCTCGGCACTGATACCCTCGGCCGCCAGTTCATCGGCGGTTTCCAGGCATTCCTTCACCTGCGAGCCCCAGGTCACCAGGGTCACGTCGGTGCCGTCGCGCAGCACGAAGCACACGTCCAGCGGCAACGCCTCGCCGTCGTCGGGCACCTCTTCCTTGTACTGGCGGTAGATGCGCTTGGGCTCGAAGAAGATCACCGGATCGGGATCGCGGATCGCGGCCAGCAACAGGCCGTAGGCGCGTGCGGGCGAGGAGGGCAGCACCACGCGCAGGCCGGGAATGTTGGTGAACAGGTGCTCGTTGGCCTCGGAGTGATGCTCCGGCGCGCGGATGCCGCCGCCCCATGGCGCACGGAAGACCGCCGGCACGGTGATGCGCCCGCGGGTGCGGCTGCGCATGCGTGCGGCGTGGCAGGCGATCTGCTCCATCATCGGGTAGATGAAGCCTTCGAACTGCGCTTCGGCCACGGCTTTCATGCCTTGCGCGGCCAGGCCCACGGTGACGCCGGCGATGGTGGCTTCGTCCAGCGGCGTGTCCAGCACGCGCAGTTCGCCGAATTTTTCCTGCAGGCCCTGGGTGGCGCGGAACACGCCGCCGTTGACGCCCACGTCCTCGCCCAGCACCACGACGCTGTCGTCGTGGGCCATCTCGTAGGCCAGTGCCTGGGTGACTGCTTCGACCAGTGTGATCTGTGCCATCTCAGTGCCCCTTCTGTTCGAGCGAAAGGACGTAGTCGCGCTGTTTGGCCAGGTCGGCGGGCACCTCGGCGAAGATGTAGTCGAACATCGCCGTCACCGGCTGGGTTCGGGTTTCCAGGTAGGCGTTCACTTCGTTGTCCATCCACTCATCGCATTCGGCTTTCCAGGCTTCCTCTTTCGCGTCGTCCCACACGCCTTTGGCGGTCAGCCAGTTGCGCAGGCGCTTCATCGGATCCTTGGTCCAGGCTTCCTTCACTTCATCCTCGCCGCGGTAGCGGCGGGCGTCGTCCGCGGTGGTGTGGTCGCCCAGCCGGTAGGTGACCAGCTCGACCACGCTGGCGCCTTCGCCCTTGCGGGCGCGGTCCAGCGCGTCGCCCATCGCCTTGCGCACGGCGATGATGTCGTTGCCGTCGACCTGGATGCAGTCGAGGCCCGCGGCGATGCCTTTCTGCGCCAGCGTGGAGGCACCGGACTGGATCCGGCGCGGTACCGAGATCGCCCACTGGTTGTTCACGATCACCGCCACCATCGGCAGGTTCTGCGCGCCGGCGATGTTGATGGCGCCGTAGAAATCGCCCTTCGACGAACCGCCATCACCCACCGTGCAGACGGCGACGCGCGGCTCCTTGCGGATCTTGAACGCCAGCGCGGAGCCGGCCGCGTGCAGGCACTGGGTGGCGATAGGCACCGACCAGGCGAAATCGTGGCGGGCGGGCTCGCGCTGGTAATCGTTGCCGCGCTCGTCGCCGCCCCAGTACATGTAGACCTCGCGCGGCTGCACGCCGCGGTACAGCTGGGCGCCGTATTCGCGATAGCTCAGGGTCAGCACGTCTTCGGGCTTCATGGCGCTGCCGACGCCCACGTGCGCTGCTTCATGGCCCAGGCAGCTGGCGTAGGTGCCCAGCTTGCCGGTGCGCTGCAGCGCCACCGACTTGGCGTCGAACACGCGGGTGGACAGCATGGTCTTGTACAGCCCGACCATGTGCTCGAGGTCATTGGCGAACGCGGGCAGGTCGTCCCGGATCTGCTTGCCCTCGGCATCGAGGTATTGCAGGTATTCAATTTCAAACTTGGCGGCGATAGTCACGACTCGCTCCGAGGTGGGGAATCTAGGGGGAACAAAGGCGGTGGATGGCGCCATGGCAGCTGAAAAATCATCCCGGCGCACGAAACCGCCCAGACAAGACCGCGCTTGATAACAGGCCCGTTCGTGGGGCGGCAAGGTACAGCGCAACATCGGTCACTGTATGAAAATCGTGTAAGCCTCTGTTGTGTGGAGGTTTTCAGGCGCTTCCTCAGGGCGCGGAACGAACATTGTAATTGCCCGCCCGGATCGATACGTCTGCCATAGGTCAAGACCGCACCGCCGGGCAGCCGTTACCATGGCCGCTTTGTAATGCATGGAATCGGCATGAGCGACAACCAGCGTGAGCTTGAGGAGGGCATCCAGACCGATCTCGACGGGCGGATGACGTACGGCGGTTACCTCCAGCTGGACACGCTGTTGTCGGCGCAGCGGCCGTTGAGCGATCCGCCTTATCACGACGAGATGTTGTTCATCGTGCAGCACCACGTGGCGGAGCTGTGGATGAAGCTCATGATCCACGAGATGAAGGCCGCGGTGGATCACCTGCAGCATGACCAGATCGATGCCTGCCTCAAGGTGCTGGCCCGGGTGAAGCAGATCCAGCGCCAGCTGTTCGAGCAGTGGGCGGTGCTGGAGACGTTGACGCCGTCGGAGTACCTGGAGTTCCGCCACGCCCTGGGCCCGTCGTCGGGCTTCCAGTCGCTGCAATACCGGCAGATCGAATTCCTGCTGGGCAACAAGCAGCCGGCGATGCTGGCCGTGTTTGCCCACGATGCGGTGGCCCAGGCCGCGCTTCGCGAGATCCTGGAGGCGCCGAGCCTGTACGACGAATTCCTGCGCTACCTGTCGCGTCGCGGCCACGCCGTGCCGGCGGAACTGCTGCAGCGCGACTGGGCCCAGCCGTACCAGCGCAGCGAGGCGCTGTTGCCGGCGATCAAGCGCATCTACGAGCATCGCGCCGATTTCTGGCCCGAATACCACATGTGCGAACAACTGGTGGATGTGGAGGAAAGCTTCCAGCTGTGGCGCTTCCGCCACATGAAGACGGTGGAACGCATCATCGGCCACCGCCGCGGCACCGGCGGCTCGTCGGGCGTGGGTTTCCTGAAAAAAGCGCTGGAGCTGGAGTTCTTCCCCGAGCTGCTGGACGTGCGCACCATTCTTGGCAGTTGATCCCATCGGCTGACGCGGATTTGTTGCGGCGCATTTGACGGCTTGCGCGGTGGGCAGGTACACCTTCGCGCATCCATTGAATTGATGCGTACGGAAACCATGACTCCAGCCACTACCAACGCGGCATCGAACGGCGTGCCGGCCTATCCACAAATGCTCGGCCACCCGCGGCCGCTGTGGATGCTGTTCATGTCCGAGTTCTGGGAGCGCTTTGCGTTCTACGGCATGCGCTGGGCGCTCACGCTGTACATCGTGGCGCAGTTCTACGGCGGTGACGATGCGGGCCAGGCATCCGCCAGTCGCACTTACGGCGCCTATCTGGCGCTGGTGTATGCCACCGCGGTGTTCGGTGGTTACGTGGCGGACAAGATCATCGGCTACCAGCGTTCGATCCTGCTGGGCGCGGTGGTGATGTCGGCAGGGTTGTTCATGGTGATGGTGCCGAACCATCAGGTGTTCATGTTCGGCCTGGCCACGGTCATCGTGGGCAACGGCCTGTTCAAGCCGAACATTTCCTCGATGGTGGGCCAGCTGTATGCGCCGGGTGATTCGCGCCGCGACCGCGGGTTCACGTTGTTCTACATGGGCATCAACGCGGGCGCGCTGATTGCGCCGGTGCTGACCAGCCTGCTGGCGACGCGCGTGTTCGGCACGCCGGGGCACCAGAACTACCACGTGGTCTTCGCCGCCTCGGGCGTGGGCATGCTGATCAGCCTGGTGTGGTTCTGGTTTGGTCGCCGCCAGCTCGGCATGGTGGGCCGCCCGGCACCGGAAATCGCCAGCCGCGTGCGCGTGGTGTGGGTGGCGCTGGGCGTGCTGGTGGCCATTCCGCTGGTGTACCTGCTGATGGATCGTGCCGGCGCGGTGGTGCTGCAGTGGTTGTTGACGGTGCTGTTCCTGGGCGTGGCGGTGATGCTGGTGGCCGAGGCGATCCGCACCGGCCGCGTGCAGATCCAGCGGGTGATCGCGATGCTGATCATCTTCACCTTCAACGTACTGTTCTGGATGTTCTTCGAGCAGGCCGGCAGTTCGTTCAACTTCCTGGCCCAGCACATCGTCGACCGCAACCTTGGCGGCTGGGACTTCCCCATCGGCTGGTTCCAGTCGGTGAACCCGGTGGCCATCGTGTTGCTGGCGCCGCTGGTGACGCTGGTGTGGGCATGGTTGGACAAGCGTCGCGCCGAGCCCTCCATTCCGCGCAAGTTCGGCCTGGGGCTGATCGGCAACGCATTGGGTTTTGCGGTGCTGATGTATGCGTTGTCCAACCTGGTCGGCAGCGACGGCATGATCCCGCTATGGACGCTGGTGCTGTGCTACGTGCTGCAGACCGCCGGCGAGTTGTGCCTGTCGCCGATCGGCCTGTCGATGGTGACCAAGCTGGCGCCGTTGCGGCTGGTGGGCCTGGGGATGGGCGGCTGGTTTCTCTCCACCGCCATCGGCAACAACCTGGCCGGGCTGTTTGCCGGCCACGTCAGCGGCGAGACCGGCATGACGGTGGAATCGGCGCTGTCCGGTTACACCATGGGCTTCTGGATCCTGCTGGGCGGCGGCGTGGTGTTGTTCCTGATCGCCCCGCTGATCAACAAGCTGATGCACGGGGTGCGCTGAGCGCGCCCGATATCTAATGGGCCACTGATGCTCGCGCAGGATGGGCGGCGCGCGACGCTATTCCATCCTGTTCGGGACCCTTGCGTCGATACGGTCGGGGCGGTTGGTTTGACCATCGCTTCACGGTTTCCCTACCAAGATTGCCCGGAAGGCCCGCTGTCTGAACGGGTTTGTGCCCCGCGAGATTCATGGCGGGGATTATCCGGTTCCCGGACGGAATGACGTCTGGATTCGAGACAACCTGCCGACTGACTTCAATCGTCACGGGAGAGTCGCCGGTGTTGATCAAGAGCTCGAAACAAGTTTCGCGCTGGCGCGTACCCAAACGTTTTCCGGTCTCGCCCGAATCGGGGACTTCTGCCGGATCTCGCCTCGAACCGGGGATAGCGTGGCCCGAGCCGGAAGGCGCCACCCGGGTACAGCACCTGCAGGTATATCGGTACGACCCCGAATCCGGAAAAAATCCGCGCATTGATACCTACGCGATCGACCGCGACAAATGCGGGCCGATGCTGCTCGACGCGCTGATCAAGATCAAGAACGAGATCGACCCCACGTTGACCTTCCGCCGCTCCTGCCGGGAAGGCGTGTGTGGCTCGTGTGCGATGAACATCGATGGCACCAACTGGCTCGCCTGCATTCGCTCGCTGGATGAAATCAGCGAGCCGTCGACGGTGTATCCGCTCAACAACATGGATGTGGTCAAGGACCTGGTCGGCGATCAGACCCACGCGCTGGCCCAATACGCCTCGATCAAGCCATGGTTGCGCAGCAAGACACCCGCGCCGACGGGTGAGCGTTTGCAATCACCGGAAGAGCGCAAGCGGCTGGATGGCGACTATGAGTGCATCCTGTGTTTCTGCTGCACCTCAGGTTGCCCCAGTCACTGGTGGAATGGTGACCGCTTCCTTGGCCCGGCGGTGCTGCTGCAGGCGCATCGCTGGCTGGTGGACAGCCGCGATGAGGCCACTGCCGAACGCTTGGACGAACTGGAAGATCCGTTCAAGCTGTATCGCTGCCACACCATTCTCAATTGCACGCGTACCTGCCCCAAGGGGCTCAATCCGGGCAAGAAGATTGCCGAGATCAAGCTGATGATTCAGCAGCGAAGGAGCTGAAACATGACCACGGCACGCCCGCGTCCACGCTCGCCGGACATCCAGATTTACCGGCCACAACTGACCTCGGTGCTGTCGATCCTGCACCGAATGACTGGCGTGGTGCTCAGCGTGGGCAGCGTGTTGCTGGTGACGTGGATGGTGGCCGTGGCGGCGGGTGGCGATACCTACGCCCTGGCTGACCGCTGGCTGCGTTCGTGGCTGGGTATCGTCTTGTTGGTGGGCTGGACCTTTGCCCTGTTCTATCACTTGTGCAACGGCATCCGGCACCTGGCCTGGGATCTGAATTTCGGCTTCGAGCTGGGCAGCATCTATCGCTCCGGCTGGGCGGTGGTGGCGGTCAGCGTGATCCTGACAGTGGCGACCTGGACATTCGGCCTGGCGGGTGGGGGATAAGCGCATGTCTGAATGGCACCGAGGTGACCCGCTCAACCGCAACCCTCCGTCCGCCCGATCGTCGCCGCTATATCGCGCCATCGGGCTGGGTTCGGCCAAATCCGGCTCACATCACTGGTGGCTGCAGCGCGTGACCGCGGTGGCGCTGGTGCCGCTGCTGTTGTGGCTGCTGGGGTCCTTGCTGGCCCATGCCGGCGGTGGTCATCAAATGGTGGCGTCATGGCTGGGCCGACCCGCTGTGGCCGTGACCATTGCAGTATTGCTGGTAGCGCTGTTCTGGCACATGAAACTGGGCCTGCGCGTCATCGTGGAAGACTATGTGCATGCCGACCGTGTGAAGTTTGCAGCGCTGATCGCGGTCGATCTGATCTGCCTGGCGCTGATGGCCATCGGTGTGTTCACCGGTTTGTATCTGGCATTTCGTTGACCCAGTACGTGGCCGGGATCGCCACCAGCGGATGGCGATGGTCCTTTCAAGTTTGACGAGGAGATTTTCATGAGCAGCGACAGCTTTGGCGCGCGCGACCAGTTGGTCGTCGGGGGCACCAGCTACCAGATTTACCGGCTTGATCGGATCAAGACCGCACATCGACTGCCCTACAGCCTCAAGGTGCTGCTGGAAAACCTGCTGCGCAACGAAGATGGCCGTCTGGTGACGCGCGAGCAGATCCAGTCCCTGGCCAATTGGCAACCCGGCGCCACCGCGCAGAAGGAAGTGCAGTACACGCCGGCGCGCGTGCTGATGCAGGACTTCACCGGC
Source organism: Rhodanobacter ginsenosidimutans (assembly GCF_042655685.1). Lineage (NCBI taxonomy): Bacteria > Pseudomonadati > Pseudomonadota > Gammaproteobacteria > Lysobacterales > Rhodanobacteraceae > Rhodanobacter > Rhodanobacter ginsenosidimutans. The sequence goes on from NZ_JBHSMM010000001.1 coordinate 921,172, forward strand.
GTGCCGTGCGTGGTGGATCTGGTGGCGATGCGTGACGCGATCATCGCGCTGGGTGGCGACCCGCAGCGGATCAACCCGTTGGTGCCCAGCGAGCTGGTGATCGATCACTCCGTCATCGTCGATGCCTTCGGCCACGACGGCGCCTTTTCCGCCAATGCGCAGCTTGAGTTCGAGCGCAACGTGGAGCGCTACCAGATGCTGCGCTGGGCGCAGCAGGCGTTCGACAATTTCAAGGTGGTGCCGCCGGACACCGGTATCTGCCATCAGGTGAACCTGGAATACCTGTCGCGCGTGGTGTTCACCCGCGAAGGGCCGGACGGCCTGCAGGCCTATCCCGATACGCTGGTGGGCACCGACTCGCACACGCCGATGGTCAACGGGCTGGGCGTGCTGGGCTGGGGCGTGGGTGGCATCGAGGCCGAGGCAGCCATGCTGGGCCAGCCGATGAGCATGCTGATTCCGCAGGTGGTCGGCATCAAGCTCACCGGCGAGTTTCCGCCCGGCACCACCGCCACCGACCTGGTGCTGACCGTCGCCGAACTGCTGCGCAAGACCGGCGTGGTGGGCAAGTTCGTCGATTTCTACGGACCGGGCGTGGCCCGCATCCCGCTGGCCAACCGCGCCACGCTGGGCAACATGAGCCCGGAATACGGCGCCACCTGCGCGATCTTCCCGATCGACGACGAGACGCTTGCCTACCTGCGCCTGACCGGTCGTTCGGAGCAGCAAGTCCGCCTGGTCGAGGCTTACGCCAAGGCACAGGGGCTGTGGCACGACCCCGGGCAGGAAGCCGACTATTCGCAGACGCTGGAGCTGGATCTGGGCACGCTGGAGCCGTCCATTGCCGGCCCCAAGCGGCCACAGGACCGCATTCCCGTGCGGGTGGCGCCCGGCGCCGTCGGCGCGTTGCTGGCGGGGCAGACGTACGAAAATGCCATTCAGGGCCGTCTGGACGAAGCGATCGACGAATCGTTTCCCGCCAGCGACCCGGTGTCGATCGTGCGCAGCAGCGCCAGCGACGCGCCGCATTCGCCCGGCCATTGCGACCTCAAGCACGACTGGCCACACGCACCGGTCGACGTGGCCCTGGCCAACGGCGGCAGCGCGCGGCTCGACAACGGTCACGTGGTCATCGCCGCCATCACCTCGTGCACCAACACCTCCAACCCGCTGGTGATGATCGGTGCCGGCCTGCTGGCCAGACGCGCGGTCGAGAAAGGCCTGCGCCGCAAGCCCTGGGTGAAAACCTCGCTGGCGCCGGGTTCGCGCGTGGTTACCGATTACTACGACCGCGCGGGGCTCACGCCGTACCTGGACCAGCTCGGCTTCAACCTGGTCGGCTACGGCTGCACCACGTGCATCGGCAACTCCGGCCCGCTGATTCCCGAAGTGGCGGCGGCGGTGACCGAGCACGATCTCAATGTGTGTTCGGTGCTTTCCGGCAATCGCAATTTCGAGGGCCGCATCCATCCGCAGACGCAGATGAATTTCCTCATGTCACCCATGCTGGTGGTGGCCTACGCGCTGGTCGGCACGATGCACGTCAACCTGCTGCGGGATGCGCTGGGTACCGGTAGTGATGGCAAGCCGGTGTACCTGCGCGACATCTGGCCTTCGACCCGCGAGATCCAGGATGTGATCGACAGCTGCGTGAAGGCGGACATGTTCGCCCGTGGCTATGCCGACGTGTTCGCCGGCGACGACAACTGGCGCAGCCTGCCGCTGCCCGGAGGGAATGCCTTCCAGTGGAATGCCGATTCCACCTACGTGCGGCAACCGCCGTATTTCGATGGCGTGGGTCGCGAGCCGGTGCCGTTGACCGACATCCGCGGCGCGCGCGTGCTGGCCCGGCTGGGTGATTCGGTGACCACCGACCACATCAGCCCGGCCGGTGCGATCAAGCTCGATTCACCGGCGGGGCAGTACCTCGTCGCGCACGGCGTGGAGCGCAAGGATTTCAACTCCTACGGCTCGCGTCGCGGCAACCACGAGGTGATGATCCGCGGCACCTTCGCCAACATCCGCCTGCGCAATCAGCTGGCGCCGGGCACCGAGGGCGGCGTCACCCGCGACTTCACCCGGGCGGGCGCACCGGTGAGCACGATCTTCGACGCGTCGGTCAACTACATCGCCGCCGGCACGCCGCTGGTGATCCTGGCGGGCAAGGAATACGGCTCCGGCTCGTCGCGCGACTGGGCGGCGAAGGGCACGGCGTTGCTTGGCGTGCGTGCGGTGATCGCGCAATCGTACGAGCGTATCCACCGCTCCAACCTGATCGGCATGGGCGTGCTGCCGCTGCAGTTCCATGACGGCCAGAACGCGGACACGCTGGGTTTGTCCGGCGAAGAGACGTTCGAGATCGCCGGCCTGGCCGGCCGCGAGGCGCCGGCGCGCGAGGTGCGGGTAAAAGCCATCGATCCGCAGGGCAGGGAGGTCGCGTTCGACGCCATCGTGCGCATCGACACGCCCGCCGAGGCGGCCTATTACCGCCACGGCGGCATCCTGCCCTACATGCTGCGCCAACTGCTGGACCCTGCGCCGGCCGCGGCCGGGACGTGAGCGGTGGTCAGACCATCAGCTTGTCGATGATCCGCGTCAGCCAGTGCTGCTCCTCGAAATCCAGTTTCGCCAGCACTTCGCGCTCGCGCGCACGCGCCATCGGCGCCACTTCATCGTGCAGGGCCCAGCCGGCTTCGGACAGGCCGAGCACGGAGCGGCGCTTGTCGCCCGCATGGGTGGCGCGGGTGACGCGGCCCGCTTCCACCAATCGTGCCAGCGCGCGGCTCACCGCCACCTTGTCCATCAGGGTGCGCTCGGCCACTTCGCGGGCGGACAAACCATCGAAGCGGGCCAGTACGGCCATCACCCGCCACTCGGTCATGCTGAGGTCGTAGCGGCGCTGGTAGTCGTCGGCAATCGACTGGCTGATCGCGTTGGACAGGATCGACAACCGGTACGGCAGGAAGTGTTCCAGTTCGAGCGGCGCGTGCTCGGCGCTGGCGGGAATGCGTTTGCGGTCGGTCGACACTGCGGCAGTGCTCCTTGCAACTGGTTTCAGTTGTAACTATAACATTGGCATGCAAATCCTTTCGCGGGCGGCAGCGCATCCTTGCGGCGCTCAGAGTCAATTCGCCCGTGTTGAACCGGAGAGTGCCATGAACACCAAGCCCGATCCCGGCATGCAGGTCGCCACGTTCGAGAATCCGATGGGTATCGACGGTTTCGAATTCGTCGAATTCGCCGCGCCGCCCGGGCGCGCCGCCGAACTGCATACCCTTTTCCAGCGCATGGGTTTCGTCGCCGTGCTCAGGCACAAGCACCGCCCGATTATCGTCTATCGCCAGAACGACGTGAACTTCCTCGTCAACGAGGACCCCGACTCCTTCGCCGTGGCCTTCGCGCAGGCGCATGGCCCCAGCGCCTGCGGCTTCGCCATCCGCTTCCGCAAACCGGCCGCCGGGGTGCTGCGTGCCGTGCTGGGCAATGGCGGCGAAGCGTTCACCGAGAAGGCCGACAGCCGAGCGGTGAACGCACCGGTGGTGAAGGGCATCGGCGATTGCATGCTGTACCTGGTGGACCGCTACGGCGACGCGGGCAGCATCTACGACGGTGACTACCAACCCATCGAGGGCGCGGCGCAGAAACCGGCCGGCTTCGGCCTCACCTTCATCGACCACCTGACCCACAACCTGTATTTCGGCAACATGCAGAAGTGGTCGGACTACTACGAGCGCCTGTTCAACTTCCGCGAGATCCGCTACTTCGACATCAAGGGCGCCAAGACCGGCCTGGTCTCGAAGGCGATGACCGCACCCGACGGCATCGTGCGCATCCCGCTCAACGAATCGGACGACCCGAAAAGCCAGATCAACGAATACCTCGATGCGTACAAGGGCGAGGGCATCCAGCACATCGCCTGCTTCACCGACGACATTTACGCCACGGTGGAAAAGATGCGCACCGCCGGGGTGGCCTTCCTCGACACGCCGGACGCGTATTTCGAGGTGATCGACGAGCGGGTGCCGAACCATGGCGAGGACGTGCCGCGGCTGGCGCGCAACAAGATCCTGATCGACGCCGACCCGGAAACGCACCAGCGCAAACTGTTGCAGATCTTCACCCATAACTGCATCGGCCCGATCTTCTTCGAGATCATCCAGCGCAAGGGCAACGAGGGTTTCGGCGAGGGCAATTTCCAGGCGCTGTTCGAGAGCATCGAACGGGATCAGATGAAGCGGGGGGTGCTGTAAGGTCGGGGGCGCGTGGCCCTTCGACTTCGGCCCTGCGGGCCTACGCTCAGGGTGATCGGTGTGGAGACATTCCGTTGTCCCAGAAACCGATCCCCCTGAGCGTAGCTGCTCAGCAGCGAAGTCGAAGGGCAAGCTGGCGAATCATTGACACGGCAAGGAAGCCAAAGAGATGGAATTCACCCTCTATATCCTCGAATGCGCCGACGGCAGCTTCTACATCGGTCACACCGACAATCTCGATCAACGGATGTCGCAGCACGATCAGGGCAAGGGTTGCGCATACACCTCGACTCGGCGTCCATTGAAGTTGATCCATGCAGAGGGTTTCGAGACGCGCTATGAAGCCCTGACCATGGAGCGCAAGCTGAAAGGCTGGAGTCGGGCGAAGAAGCTGGCGTACATGGCGGGTGACTGGAAGGAGATCGGTGCCCTTGGCAAGGGTAAACACAGGCATCAGCGTTAGGTGGCGGCCCTTCGACTTCGGCCCTACGGGCCTACGCTCAGGGAGAACGGCAGAAAAGCAACAGCCGCACCACACCGATCACCCTGAGCGTAGGCCCGCAGGGCCGAAGTCGAAGGGCAAGCCAGCGAACAGCCTATTCGGAGAATCAGCAGTGAACGTGCCATCGCACTACCAACCCGGTTTCGCCAACGAGTTCGCCACCGAAGCCATCGAAGGCACGCTCCCGGTCGGTCAGAATTCCCCGCAGCGCGTAGCCCACGGTCTCTACGCCGAACAGCTCTCCGGCACGGCGTTTACCGCGCCGCGCCACGCCAACCGGCGCAGCTGGCTGTACCGGATTCGGCCCGCCGCGGTGCACGAGCCGTTCCGGCCGCTGGCGCACGCCACCTTCCACAACCGGTTCGATGAAGCGCCGGCCACGCCGAACCAGTTGCGCTGGGATCCGTTGCCGCTGCCCGACGTGCCCACCGATTTCATCGACGGCCTCACCACGCTGGCCGGCAACGGCGGGCCGGCCGAGCAGGCGGGCGTTGGCATCCACCTCTATGCCGCAAACCGCTCGATGCAGGGCCGGTTTTTCTACGATGCCGACGGCGAGCTGCTGATCGTGCCGCAGCAGGGGCGCTTGCGGCTGGCGACCGAGTTGGGCGTGATCGAGATCGAGCCGCAGGAAATTGCGGTGATTCCCCGCGGCGTGCGTTTCCGCGTGGACGTGATCGACGGCGAGGCGCGCGGCTATGTTTGCGAGAACTTCGGCGCGCTGCTGCGCCTGCCCGAGCTGGGGCCGATCGGTTCCAATTGCCTGGCCAACACGCGCGACTTCCTCACCCCATGCGCTGCCTATGAAGACGTCGATGGCGCGTTCGAGCTGGTGGCGAAATTCCAGGGTGCGCTGTGGTCGGCGAAGATCGATCACTCGCCGCTGGACGTGGTCGCCTGGCACGGCAATTACGCGCCGTACAAATATGACCTGCGCCGCTTCAACACGATCGGTTCGATCAGCTACGACCATCCCGATCCGTCCATCTTTACCGTGCTTACCTCGCCCAGCGATACCGCGGGCACGGCCAATGTGGACTTTGCGATCTTCCCGCCGCGTTGGCTGGTGGCGCAGCACACGTTCCGTCCGCCGTGGTTCCATCGCAACGTGGCCAGCGAATTCATGGGGCTGATCGCCGGCGTCTACGACGCCAAGGCCGAGGGTTTCGTGCCCGGCGGCGCGTCGTTGCACAATTGCATGAGCGGGCACGGGCCGGACGCGGCCACGTTCGAGAAGGCGTCGAACGCCGACCTGTCGAAAGCGGACGTGATCGGCGGCACCATGGCTTTCATGTTCGAGACGCGCAAGGTGATCCGCCCCACCGCGCAGGCGCTGGCCTCGCCGCAATTGCAGGGCGATTACTACACCTGCTGGCAGGGCATCGCGAAGCATTTCGATGGTGGAAACAAACCGTGATGCGTACGGCTTTCGTCGTCGCCGGCGCGCTGCTGCTGGCCGCCTGCGGCAGCCCCGACCAGCCGGCGGCCGTGCCGGTGGCATCGGTCAGCTCGGCCGTCACGCCAGCGGTGGCGAACACCGCCCCTGCCTCATTGGCGCGCTACGACGGCTACGGTGATGTGCGTTTCGGCATGGACGAAGCGGCGTTCGCCGAGGCTTGGCGTGGTGAGTTGAAGGGCGCACCGTCACCGGGGTCGGGCTGTTTCTACAAGACGCCGAAAGGGGTGACGCCGCCGGCGGATATCGCCTTCATGTTCGAGGGCGGCCATTTCGTGCGCTACGACGTCGGTACCGCGAAGGAGACTGCGCCGGGTGGCGGCAAGGTCGGCATGGACGAGGCGGGGATCCGGGCGCTGTACGCCCATGTGGATGCGCAGCCGCACAAGTACGTCAGCGGCGCAAACTACCTGCGCATCGCCGCGCCGCACGGCGACGAGGTGCTGGTGTTCGAGACCGATGCGCAGGGCAAAATCACGCGGTGGCGCGTCGGTGTGCCACCACAAATCGATTACGTGGAAGGTTGTGGTTAGATGAATCCGGAGTCCCGATGAAACTTGCAACTCTCAAGGAAGGCGGCCGCGACGGCACGCTGGTGGTGGCCAGCCGCGATCTCACCCGCGCGGTTCGCGCCAGCGGCATCGCCGCGACGCTGCAGGCCGCGCTGGACGACTGGTCCAACACCGCGCCACGGCTCAACGCGCTGTCCGAGGATCTGAATGCGGGCACCGCGACGGGTGCGTTCGCGCTGGACATGCACGCGCTGGCGTCGCCCTTGCCGCGCGCCTACGAATTCGTGGATGGCAGCGCCTACCTGCCGCACGTCGAGCGCGTGCGTCGCGCCCGCGGCGCCGAGGTGCCGGCGTCGTTCTATACCGACCCGCTGATGTACCAGGCCACCAGTGCGGGTTTTCTGGCGCCGCGCGATCCGGTGGTCGTGCCCGCCGAGGATGTCGGCATCGACCTGGAGGCCGAGGTGGTGGTGGTCACCGACGATGTGCCGATGGCGGCCACGCCGGCGCAGGCCTCGGCACACATCCAGCTGGTGGGCCTGATCAACGACGTGAGCCTGCGCGGCCTGATACCCGGCGAACTGGCCAAGGGTTTCGGCTTCCTGCAGAGCAAGCCGCGCTCGGCGTTGTCGCCGGTGCTGGTGACGCCCGATGAATTGGGCGAGGCATGGCAGGGCGACAAACTGCATCTGCCGATGCGCACCTGGCTCAACGACGCGTGGTTCGGCGAAGCCGAGTGCGGCGTGGACATGCAGTTCAGCTTTGCCGAACTGGTGGCGCACGTGGCGCGCACGCGCCCGCTCACCGCCGGCACCATCATCGGCTCGGGCACCATCGCCAACCAGGACACCGGCAAGGGCGCCTCCTGCCTGGCCGAGCAGCGCACGGTGGAAACCCTGCGCGATGGCCAGCCCAGCACGCCGTTCCTGAAATTCGGCGACCGCTTGAAGATCGATATCACCGATGCCGACGGCCGCTCGATCTTCGGTTCGATCGAGCAGCGGGTCGAGCCGCTGGCGCGCTGAGCGAGAGAGCTGCCCCTTTGGTGGGAGCGACTTGTAGGAGCGACTTCAGTCGCGATGCTCTTGATTTGGGGCTCCAGAGCAGAAGCATTGCGACTGAAGTCGCTCCCACAGAGGTCCTCCCACACCACGATCATTGCGGGAATTGATTCGGATCAATGTGCTGCAGCGGGCGCGCCCACAGACTTGCTCCATGGCCACTCCCATCATCCCTCCTGAATTCGATCCCGCGCTGGTTGCCCGCTATGACGTGGCGGGCCCGCGCTACACCAGTTATCCCACCGCGCCGCAGTTCACGCCCTCGTTCGACGAGGCGGCGTTGCGGCAGGTGATCCGCGCCTCCAACGAGGAGCCGATCCCGCGGCCGCTGTCGCTGTACGTGCACGTGCCGTTCTGCATGAGCCCGTGTTTCTACTGCGGCTGCAACCGGGTGATCACCCGCGACATCGGCCAGGCGGATCGCTACCTGGAGCGCCTGTACCGTGAGATCGAGCTGGCGGCACCGCTGTTCGACCGCGACCGGCCGGTGCGCCAGCTGCATTTCGGCGGCGGCACGCCCAATTTCCTCGACGTGCCGCGCATGCGCGAGCTGATGGAATCGCTGGCGCGCCATTTCAGTTTCAGCCAGCAGGCCGAGCGAGAGTACGGCATCGAGCTGGACCCGCGCTTTGCCGATGGCGATTACGTGCATGCGCTGGGCGAGCTGGGCTTCAACCGGATGTCGGTCGGCATCCAGGATTTCGATCCGGCGGTGCAGGAGGCGGTCAACCGCATCCAGAGTTTCGAGCAGACGCAGGAAGCCATCGTGGCCGCGCGCGAGTCGGGCTTTCGCTCGGTCAGCGTGGATCTGATCTACGGGCTGCCGAAACAGAACCTGGATGGTTTCAGCCGCACGCTGGACCAGGTGGTGGCGCTGCACCCGGACCGGGTGGCCGTTTACGGTTACGCGCACCTGCCGGAGATGTTCAAGGCGCAGCGGCAAATCGTCGCGGAGGAGCTGCCGGATGCCGGCACGCGGCTGGCCTTGTTCGGCCGCGCGCTGGCGCAGTTGTCCGCCGCCGGCTACGTCTACATCGGCATGGACCACTTCGCCCGCGCCGACGACGAGCTGGCCGTGGCCCAGCGCGCTGGCACCCTGCAGCGCAATTTCCAGGGCTACTCGACCCACGGCGACTGCGACATCATCGGCCTGGGCGTCAGCGCCATCAGCCGCATCGGCGACAGCTACAGCCAGAGCGCGCGCGACCTTACCGGCTACTACGCCACGCTGGATGCCGGCCGCCTGCCGGTGGCCCGCGGCCTGCTGCTGGACGAGGACGACGTGATCCGGCGCGAGCTGATCGGCGAGTTGATGTGCCACGGTTGCGTGGACAAGCCGCGTTTCGGCGAGCGCCACCGGCTGATTTTCGACGAATATTTCGCCGCCGCACGCCAGCGGCTGCAACCGTTGATCGCCGACGGCCTGCTGCTCGAAGACTCCACATCGCTACAGGTGACCTCGCCGGGGCGCCTGCTGTTGCGTATCATCGCCATGTGCTTCGATGCCTATCTCGATGGGCAGTCGCACACACCGCGTTATTCACGCGCGATCTGATCCGCGCTCCAGAACCGGCGTCCCCGACATCATGTCATCCAAGTACCCGGCAGGCCGCCTGCCTGAGCCGCCCAGCCCGATCGCCGACGACGGTGACGAGACGCATTTCTGCGGTACCTGCGCGTTTTCCAGCGCCTGCATCGCCGCCGGCTACGACAAGCCCGAGCTGGCCGAATTGCAGTGTCTGGTGGAACACGTGGGGCCGTTCCGGGCCGGTGAGCACATCTTCCGCACCGGCGATCCGTTCCGCGCGATCTTCGCGGTGCGCGGCGGCACCGTGAAAACCCGCATGGTGGACAAGGAAGGACGCGAGCAGGTGCTGGGCTTCTACCTGCCCGGCGAGGTGATCGGCCTCAACGCGATCTACCCCGAGCATTTCCCCTGCGACGCGGTGGCGCTGGATACGGCTTTCTTCTGCCGTTTCTCGTTCCCCGCGATGAGCGCGCTGGCCGCGCGCGTGCCGGCCGTGCAGCAGCACCTGTTCCGCATGTTGAGCAAGGAGCTGGGCACCGCCTCGCTGCTGGCCGGTGATCACAGCGCCGACGAGCGCGTGGCCGCGTTCCTGATGGATCTCGCCAGTCGCTACGCGGCACGCGGCTTCTCCGCTACCCGCTTCCACCTCAGCATGTCGCGCGGCGACATCGCCAATTACCTGCGCCTTGCGGCGGAAACCGTCAGCCGCGTGCTGAGCCGTTTCCGCAACCAGAAGCTGATCCAGATCGAAGGGCGCGAACTGCACCTGCTGGACCCCGCCGGCCTGCGCAAGATCGGCCAGGCGCTGCTGCCCGACTAGGCGCGACCACGGCTCCCGCCGCCGTACGCCAGCTCACAGGTCGAGCGTATGGATGACCTGGCCCGAGTCGCCGGGGTCGAGCCGGCGATGGAAGCCAAGATAGCTGGCCAGATCGCGCATCGCCTCGTTGTCGGCGGCGTCGAGCGAAATCATCTGCTTGTAGCCGTTGCGGCGCGCCAAGTCGATCAGGTGTCTCATCAGCAACACGCCGAGGCCGCGTTGACGCCAATCTTCGGCCACGGTCACCGCGCATTCGCAACGGCCCAGCGCGTCGGTGGCGCTGTAGCGGCTCACGCCCACTTCGCGCAGCTTGCCGTTTTCGTGGGCCAGTGCCACGAACGCCATGCGCTGGTTGTAGTCGACATCCATCAGTTGGTCGATCAGTGCCGGGCTCGCTTCCTTGAATCCGCCCAGGAAACGAAGCCGGCGCGAGTCAGGCGACAAGCGGTGGATGAAGTCTTCCTCGCGCTCGCGGTCGTCTTCACGCAGCGGACGGATCAACACCTGGCTGCCGTCCGAAAGTGACTCGATCCAGTGCGAGCCGTCCAGTTTTTCCGGGAATGCGGGCGGGGCGCCCGGGGATGGGTTGGACATGGTGGGATCCTCACGGCAGGTGATCGTGAAGGCCACGACGCCGCACAGGCGTCCAGGTGGCCCGGGTGCTGCAAGGTCCACTTGTACGCCAGCCATGCCCGCGGCCCGTTGACTTCCGTCAACTGGCCGCGCGATCGGCACACGGCGAGCGCGGACATGAGGGCGTAGGTGCGCCTTGCTCGGTCGACGCCTTGTTCAGCCGACGTCGTTGCGCCTGGAGACGGTATCGGTGCGGCAGAGGGCGGCCAGCAGGTCAGGTCGCAAGATGCGCACCGATTTACGGTTGACCTCCAGCACGCCCATTTCCTCCATGCGCGAAAACAGGCGGCTCACCGTCTCGACCACCAGGCCGAGATAGTTGGCGATGTCATAGCGCGACATCGGCAGGTTGAGCGCGGTGCCGTCGCGATGCAGGCGCTGGTAGCGATCGGCGAGGCCATGCAGGAAGCTGGCCAGCTGCTCCTGTGCCTGCTGCTTGCCCATCATGACCAGGTGCCGGTGCTCCTCAACCACCTCGCGGCTGATCACCCGCATCAGTTGGCGGTGCAACGCGGGGACCTCGCTGGTGACCTGCTGCAGTTTGGCGTAGGGCAACTCGCAGATGCTGGACCGTTCCAGCGCCTCCGCCTGGCTGACGTGCAGGTTGGTGGCCAATGCGTCGAAACCCAGGATCTCGCCAGGCAGATGGAAGGCGAGGATCTGCATGTCGCCCGCCTCGTTCTGCACGAAGGTTTTCAGCGCACCGGAGCGCACCACGTACAGTGCCTCGAACGTGTCGTTCTCGCGGTACAGCATGGCGCCACGTTCCAGCGTGCGCTTGTCCTTCACCGTGGCGTCGAGGCGGTCCAGGTCGTCGCCGCCAATGCCGGCCGGCAGGCACAGTTCATACAGCGCGCACGAGCTGCAACTGCGGCGCAGCTGATTGAGGTCGAGCACGGTGGCGGCAGGTTCCATCGGAGCTCGCACAGGCCGAAGCGGCCAGTTGATGGGGAAATCACCATCTTCAAGCCCTAGCATAAGGCTCTTTCTGTCGTGAAAGGGGACTGCCGCGCGTGACGAAACGACGCAAGCGGCGCCCAGCCATCGCCCGCGAACTCGACCAGGCTCAAGCGGGCACCTCGCGGGCACGGCCATGCTGGCGGCGTGTCATCCGGCATGGGGGCGCCCATGTATCGCCCCGTGACCGGAAACGCCTGCCTGGGATCTCCGCGAAACCATCGGCACGATCGGCTATTACCCGATCGACCCGCATGCGGGCGGAAAAACGGAACCGCGTGAGCAATACGCTCAGTCGATCTTGATCGGCTCGTGCAGGCCCGGCAGCTGACAGGCGACGCCGCGTTCGGCCAGCACGTCCTGCATGGCGCGCATGCCACGGTCGTATTCGCCGTGCACCAGGAACACCTTGCGCCGCGGCGCATCGCCCAGCCAGGCCAGCAGCGAGGGCCGGTCGGCGTGGGCGGAGAAGCCGTTGATCGTCCACACCTGCGCGCGCACCGGGATCTCGTCGTTGAACACGCGCACGCTGGCGGCGCCGTCGATGATCCGCCGCGCCAGCGTGCCTTCGGCGGCGTAACCGACGAACACCACGCTGCTGCGTTCGCGCCAAAGGTTGTGCTTGAGGTGGTGGCGCACGCGGCCGCCGTTGCACATGCCCGAGCCGGCCAGGATGATCGCGCCGCCGTCGATGTTGTTGATCGCCATCGACTCGGCCGTGTCGCGGGTGAAATGCAGGCCGGGCATGGCGAACGGGTCGCCGTGCCGCAGTTCGTCCAGGAAGCGTTCGTCGAAGCACTCGGGGTGGCGGCGGAAGATCTCGGTGGCGGAGATCGCCATCGGCGAATCCAGGAACACGCGCACGTGCGGGATCGCACCGTCACGCAGTCCGCGGTGCAGGTAGTAGAGCAGTTCCTGCGTGCGCTCCAGCGCGAACGTGGGGATCACCACGTTGCCGCGGCGGTTCACCGTGTCGCGGATCGCCTGGTACATCTCGTCGATCGAATCCGGCACCGAGCGGTGCGGGCGGTCGCCGTAGGTGCTTTCCATTACCACGTAGTCGGCGGGTGGCGCGGGTGTCGGGTCACGCAGCAGTGGTCGGCCGGGGTTGCCGAGGTCACCGGAAAACAGCATGCGGCGTTGCAGCTTGCCGTCGTCGAGCTCCAGCAGGATCGAGGCCGAGCCGAGGATGTGGCCGGCGTCGAGAAAGCGTGCGGTGACGCCTTCGACCACCGGCACGGTTTCGTCATAGCCGACATCCGGGCCGAAGAAATCCAGCGCGTGCAGCGCGTCATCCAGCGTGTACAGCGGCGGCGCCAGCTCCTCGCTGCGGCGGTTGCGGCGTTGCGCGCGGCGCGCTTCCTCCTCCTGCAGGCCGGCCGAATCGAGCATCACCACCCGCGCCAGTTCGCGGGTGGCGGCGGTGGTGATGATGCGGCCGCGAAAACCCTGGCGCACCAGCAGCGGAATCCGTCCGCAATGGTCGAGGTGGGCGTGGGTCAGCAGCAACACGTCGATGCCGGCCGGGTCGAAGCCGAACGGCTCGGCATTGGCCCGTTCCACCTCCTCGCTGCCCTGGAACATGCCACAGTCGATCAGCACGCGGCGGTCGTTGCAGGTGACGAGATGGCAGGAGCCGGTTACCTGTTTGGCCGCACCGTGGCAGCTGTAGATGATCATAATCGGCGACACTCCGGACGACAGTTGTTGGACGGGATGCAACGACACTGTGGCAGGGCGGGGCACGGGGCGGCTTGACTGGCGTCAGATACAGGGCTCGCTGCGATCTTTCGGCGGGGCTTGTCGACGCCGGAATAGTCTGGCAAACCAACCACAATCACTCTTTGCTGGGACAACGGGGCATGATCGCAGTGCCATTTCATCAGAACGCGAAGGCCGTTCGTGGCTTCGTCGTGTTCTCGCGCGTGGTGGCGGTGTTGATCGGCACGGTCGCGCTGGTGGTGCTGACAGGTTGGTGCCTGGGCGTGCCGCTGCTGACCACGCTGGTGCCGGGACAACATGCCATGAAGGCGAACGCGGCGATCGCGTTCGCGCTTTCCGGGCTGGCCCTTTTGCTGACCCAGGATTTCGTAACCCCGCGGTGGCGTCTTGGCCCATGGCTGTCGATCGTGGTGGCGGGCATCGGCGCGGTGACGCTGGGCGAGTACCTGTGGTCGCTGGATCCGGGTTTCGACCATTTGTTCGACGACTCCGTCGCACGGGCCGCCGGTTTGCCGCAGGGGCGCATGGCGGTGCCCGCCGCGCTCGCGCTGACGCTGCTGGGCGTGTTGGGTTTGCTGGTGTCCACGCGGCGTTACCTGGTGCTGCGAGAAACCATCGCGATGGTGCTGCTGGCCATCGTGGTGACCGGCCTGGCCTCGTATGCGGTTGCCCTGGCCGGCAAGATCGGCGGGCCGTTCGCGCAGGTGCCGTTGCCGACCTTGCTCATGCTGTTGCTGGCAGTACTGGGCTGGCTTTCCTCATCGCCCACCACCGGGCTCACGCGGGTGGCCACGGCCGATACGTTCGGTGGCGCGCTGGCGCGCCGGCTGCTGCTGCCGTCATTGCTGTTGCCGGTGATGTTCATCTTCGTGCTGGAGGCGTTGCAGTCGCTGCTGGGCTTGCCGGAGACGCTGGCTTTCGCCTTTGTGGCGCTGGGCAGTGGCGGCGCCGTGGCCGGGCTGGTGTGGTGGGTGGCCAGCCTGCTGGACAAGCTGGAGCGCCAGCGGATGGAGTCGGCGCTGCTGCGCAACGATGCCGATACCGATGTGTTGACCGGGCTGGCCAACCGACGCGCGTTTGATGGCGCGCTGGCCAGCCTGCTGCACGGGCAGCGCGAACGCGACACCGTGTTCTCGCTGCTGATGCTCGATCTGGATCGGTTCAAGGCCTACAACGATGACTACGGTCACCTGGCGGGCGACCAGGTATTGCGCATCACCGGCCACCTGTTGCGCGCCGCACTGAGGCCGTCGGATCGGGCCGCGCGCTATGGCGGCGAGGAGTTCGTGTTGCTGTTGCCCGAGGCCGATGCGGCCGGCGCGCGCGAAGCGGCCGAGCGCATCCTGCACGCGTTCCGCGACTTCGCATGGCCGCAGCGTGCAGTCACCGTCAGCATCGGCGTGACGCAGGCGACCTGCGGTGACACCGCCGCGGATCTGGTCCAGCGTGCGGACACGGCGTTGTACGCGGCCAAGAACGCGGGCCGCAACCAGGCGGTGGTGGCCACGCCTTAAGACCCGCATAAGCCTTCGCGGTTGCAATGTCCCCCAAGGCAAATCCCTGCCGATACCGGAGACGCACCATGAAGCGCATTGTCATCGCACCGTTGTTCCTTGCCGCCGCCGTCCTGTCGGCGTCCGTCTTCGCCGCGCCGCAGTGCACCAGTGCGCCGCGCGCGCAGTGGCTGACCGAAGCGGCGATGAAGCAGAAGGTGCTCGACCAGGGCTACACCATCAAGGTGTTCCAGGTCTCGGGCAACTGCTACGAGATCTACGGCAAGGACAAGGCCGGCAAGAACGTGGAGATCTACTTCGACCCCACCGATGGCCGCATCGTGAAGAAGAAGGGCGGTTGATCGTCACCTGACTCTCAGCGAGGGCAAGCCATGAACGCGATGGTCAAGGTGTGGGACCCGCTGGTCCGCCTGTTCCACTGGTCGCTGGCGGGCTTGTTCCTCGCCAACTTTTTCACCGAGGAGGGCGAGCTGGTCCACCGCGGTTTCGGTTACGCCATATTGGTCCTGATAGCCGTCCGCTTCGTGTGGGGCTGGGTCGGCACGCGGCACGCCCGCTTCGCCGACTGGGTGCCCGGCCCGCGCCGGGTGCGCGATTACCTGCGCCAGCGCCTGGCCGGGCGCTCGCGGCGGCAGCTCGGGCACAACCCGGCGGCCGCCGTGATGATCCTGGCCCTGCTGGCCGGCGTGCTGCTGGTGGGCGTCACCGGCTGGCTGCAGACCACCGACCGATTCTTCGGCGAAGGGTGGCTGGAGGAGCTACATGAAGTGCTGGCCTACGGTGTGCTGGGGCTGGTGGTGCTGCACGTGCTGGCCGCGGTGGGCGAGAGCGTGCATTACGGTGAGAACCTGGTCGCCTCGATGATCCACGGTCGCAAGCGGGCGCTGGGGCAGGATGCCGCAGCCGGCGAAAAAACGACGCCAATTGCTGCAAGTCAATTGAATGGCCCGATCGCGCGGCAAGAATGAGGCCATGCGCATCCTGCTCGCCGAAGACGACCGTGCACTGGGGCAGGCGCTGGCCGATGGCCTGCGCCAGCTCGGCTATGCGGTGGACTGGATCACCGACGGCAACCAGGCCGCCGCGGCACTGGCCGACACGACCTACGCCGCCGCCGTGCTGGACTGGAACCTGCCGCGCAGCAGCGGCCCGTCGATCATCGCTGGCATGCGCCGTCGCCAGGACGCCACCCCGGTACTGCTGCTGACCGCCCGCGACGAACTGGCCGATCGCGTCGCCGGGCTGGATGCCGGCGCCGACGACTACGTGGTCAAGCCGGTGCATCTGGACGAACTCGCTGCCCGCCTGCGCGCGCTGTTGCGCCGCGCCGACGGCCAGGTGGAACCGGCGATCCGCCTGGGCGCACTCGAAGTCACCCCGGCCGCACGCAGCGCCACGCTGGCCGATGCGCCACTGGAGCTGACCGCGCGCGAATACGCGCTGCTGGAAACCCTGGTGCGCCATCCCGGCCGCGCCTATTCGCGCGACCAACTGGAGGAAGCGCTGTACGGCTGGGACAAGGAAGTGGCCAGCAACGCGGTGGAAGTGCATGTCCATCATCTGCGCCACAAGCTGGGGCCGGGGTGGATCCGCACCTTGCGCGGCATCGGCTACGCGATCAACCGTCCCGGCGGGTCGCCCGCGTGATCCGCCCCTCGCTCAACCGGCGGCTGGTGCTGCGGCTGGTGGCCGGCATCGTGCTGGTGTGGTGCGCCGCCGCCGGCTGGCTGGCCTGGCGCAGCCTGCACGAGGTCGACGAGATCTTCGACCAGATGCTGGTGCGCACCGCCGCCAGCGTGTTCGCGGTGATGCCGGACAAGGCATCGCACGCGGGTGCGGTGCGCCTGTCGGATGGCCGGCTGGTCGAGTCGGACACCACCGCCCAGCGGCCGGCCATCGTGTTGCGTGATGCGCGCGGCGAGCTGCTGGTGGAGAGTGCCGAGCTGCCGCCGCTGCGCTTCGATCCGGGCGATGCGCATTTCCATTCGATCGAGCACGACGAGCGGCGCTGGCGCGTGTTCCAGCGTTGGGATGTGCAGCATCGCTACTGGATCCAGGTCGGGGCGCCGTTGGACGAGCGCGACGAGCTGATGCGCAAGCTGCTGGCGCCGGCGCTGCTGGCCTTGCTGGCGCTGCTGGTGCTGGTGCCGCCGACGGTGTTTGCCGGTTTGCGCAGTGGACTGGAACCGCTGCGCCGGCTCACCCGCAACCTTGCCGTCGGCACCGATCCCACTGCCGCCTCGCTCACCGACGCACAGGTGCCGATCGAACTGGCGCCGTTCACCGAAGCGATCGACAAACTGGTCGATCGCCTGCGGCTGAGCCTGGAACACGAGCGCCGCTTCACCGCCGACGCCGCGCACGAACTGCGCCACCCGCTGGCGGCGCTGCGACTGGAGCTGGATCTGGCCGGCCACGGCGACGATGTGCCCGCTCGCGCGCGGCACCTGCAGCGCGCGCAGGAGGCGCTGGACCGCATGCAGCGGCTGGTGACCCAACTGCTGATGCTGGCGCGGGTGGAGAAACTGGTCGAGCTGGACGACGCCGGTTCGTTGCGATTGGTCGGCGTGGCCGAAGCGGCCCTGCGCGACGCCAGCGAGCGCGCGGCGGCGCGCTCCATCGAGTTGTCGCTGGATCACGACGGCAACGACTTCGTGCTGGGCAGCCGCGGCCTGCTCGGCATCCTGGTGCAGAACCTGGTCGACAACGCCGTGCGCCACGCACCCGAACACGGCCAGGTGAATGTGCGCGTCGGTGGCAACGGCGAACGGGTGACGCTGCAGGTGAACGACAACGGCGGCGGTTTTGCGGTCGATACCACGCGGCTGGGCGAACGTTTCCATCGACCCGAGGGC
Organism: Rhodanobacter ginsenosidimutans; assembly: GCF_042655685.1. Lineage (NCBI taxonomy): Bacteria > Pseudomonadati > Pseudomonadota > Gammaproteobacteria > Lysobacterales > Rhodanobacteraceae > Rhodanobacter > Rhodanobacter ginsenosidimutans. The sequence goes on from NZ_JBHSMM010000001.1 coordinate 938,982, forward strand.
AGCGTGGGCGAGGGTAGTGGGCTGGGCCTGTCCATCGCCCAGGCTATCGCCCGTTTGCACCACGGCGAGCTGAGCTTCGGCCGCTCCGCGCTGGGCGGCGCACAAGTCAGCCTGAGCCTGCCCCGCGTGGCCGGCCAGGCGCCGCATGTGCCGGGTTATGTCTGAGCCATCGGCCTCTGCATCGGGTGTCCACGGAGAATCACGTGACTGAAACCACCCGCAAACTCAGTTTCCATGTCGTGGCGCGCCGCACGGATGCCCACGGCAGCATCGCCCGCTGCAAGAGCGCCGAACTGTCGCTGGACACCGATCTGGCCGGGCGCGTCGATGCGTTCAACCCTGCCGAACTGCTGTTGGCCGCCGTGTCGGCCTGCATCATCAAGGGTATCGAGCGGGTCACGCCGATGTTGAAGTTTCGGTTGCGGGGCGTGCAGGTGCGCATCAGCGGTGTGCGCCAGGACGTGCCGCCGCGGCTGGAATCGATCGACTACGAAATCCTGGTGGATAGCGACGAGAGCGAGCAGCGCCTGGCCCTGCTGCACGACAACGTGCGCAAATACGGCACGGTGTTCAATACCGTGGCGCCGGGCACCCGGCTTTCCGGCGTGTTGCGGCGCCAGACGGAGGAGGACTGACGCTTCCACGCCAGCCAGCGGGTCTTCGCGTGTGGTCGCCGAGGCGTGGCACCATGCAACAAGGTTCATCGGGAGAAACCGCCGTGCCTGTTATCCGGGTGTTGCCCTTCATCGCCGTGCTGATGCTGGCATTCGGCGTGGTTCAGCCCGCGCACGCGGACCCTGTACCGCCGCCCGATCCGGTGGCCGAGCTGATCCGCGAGCACGTCGAGCCGACCCTCAATGGGCCCGGTGCGGGAGTGGACAAGGCGTTGGCCACGTTCTACGCGCAAGCGCAATTTGCGCCCGCGTGGACACGGCCGGCCGATGTCGACCAGTTGCTGGCGGCCTTGCGTGGCGTGGCCGCCGATGGCTTGAACCCGGACGACTATGCAGTGGACGCGCTGTCGCGTGGCCGCGCGCTGCTGACCGATCCGCACGCCACCGCGTTGCAACGCGCGCAGTTCGACCTGCTCGCCACCGACGCCTGCCTCGCCGCGCTGACCCACCTGTACCGCGGCAAGGTCGATCCGGCCTCGCTGGATACGCACTGGAATTTCGACGCGCGGCAACCGGTGGCAGGACGCGGCGTGCAGAGTGTGCGCGACGCCCTGGCGCAGGGCCGCATCGGTGAGTTGTTTGCGCAGGCGCGACCGCAGAACGCGTTGTACGCCAGGCTGCGTGATGCCCTGGCCCGGTGGCGGCAGATAGCGGCGCATGGCGACTGGGAGCCGATCGCCAGCGGCCCCACGCTGGAGCCCGATGCGCTCGATCCGCGCGTGCCGGCATTGCGGCTTCGGCTGCAGCGGATCGGCTACGACGTGGGCGTCGCCGCCGATGCGGCGGAACGTTACGACCCGGCGTTGCAGCAGGCGCTCAGGCAATTCCAGCGCGAGCAATACCTCAGCGACGATGGCCGGGTGGGGGCGAACACGTGGGCCGCGTTGAACGTGGCGCCGGCGGCGCGCATCGACCAGCTGCGGGTGAACCTGGAGCGTGCGCGCTGGTTGCTGCACCAGTTGCACGGCAACTTCGTCATGGTGGATATCGCCGGCTACGGCGTCACCTATTACAAGGATGCCAAGCCGGTCTGGCGCGCGCGCGTGCAAGTGGGCAAGCCGTACCGCAGCACGCCGGTGTTCAAGTCGCAGATCACCTACCTCACGCTCAACCCGACCTGGACGGTGCCGCCCACCATCCTGAAAAACGACATCCTGCCCAAGGTCCGCAAGAACCCCGGCTATCTCGCCGCCAACCGCATCCGCGTGCTGGACAGCCAGGGCCGCGAGCTGTCGCCGGGCAGCGTGAACTGGGCCAACCCGCGCGGCATCGTGTTGCGCCAGGACGCCGGGCCGGGCAATTCGCTCGGTCGGCTGGTGATCCGCTTTCCCAATGACTACGCGGTCTACCTGCACGACACGCCGCATCAGGAACTGTTCGCGAACCCGCAGCGCGCCACCAGCTCCGGCTGCATCCGGGTGGAGCGGCCGCGCGAGCTGGCCGAGTTGCTGCTGGACGATCCCGTGCGCTGGAATCGGGCGGCCATCGACAGCGCCATCGATACCGGCAAGACCCAGACGGTGACGTTGCGCCAGCCCGTAACGTTGTTGCTGGCGTACTGGACGGTGGACCTGCGCGAGGGCGGCAGGATTGGTTTCCGGCCCGACGTCTACCGGCGTGACGGTCCGTTGCTTGCCGCGCTGGATCGCACGCGGACGTCGTCGTGGCTGGCGCCTGGCGGTGCACCGGTGGGTGCGCCCGGGCACGAGTGACCGGGGCTAGTGCTCCTTCAGCCAGGCCATGGCCTGGTCGCTTTGGTCGTAGTCGAACTTGCGGACCTTGGCCAGCATCAACGGATCGAGCACATGGTCGGCCAGCGATCCGAGCGGGCTGCTGGTGACCACGGCCAGCCTGTCGATCCTGTCGTGCACGCTGCTGACGAACTTCAGGTGCGCGAACAGCGCACCCACACCCCGCCAGCCGGGAAACCGCCGGCTGTGAATCATGATGCCGCGCAAGCGCTCGTGGCCTTCCAGGTAATGGCCGATGGCCTTGCCGACCGCCTCGAAATCATCTTCGTTCAGCGCCTTGTCGGCGGCCGGTTCCAGCACCAGGATACCCGTCTCCGCATCAAGCTGGATGCCGATGCGGGCGCGCCCGCTTTCGCAGACCCAGTCCCTGGCCTCGTCGTAATCGTCGCCGTCGAAGTGTCGCAGTTCGCCCGGCGAAAACACGCCGAACAGCTTGACCGCATTCTCCATCCAGCCGATGTCGCTGACGATCGCCAGGCGCGCCCAGTGCCCGATCCGACCCAGGCCCAGGCGCAGGTCCTGCCATACCGCGCCGGCCTCCATGCCTTTCCATTCGCCGTCGATGCAACACAGGAAATCGAGTTTGCGGTGTTTCTCCAACCGCTCGTTGATCAGCGGGATGAGCTGCTTCTCGTAATCCTCCGCGCGCAGCTTGTCGGTGATGCGGATGCCGATGACGTGGTCCGGAAGTCCATCGATCAAGGTCAACATGGCGCTCGCTCCTGTTGCGGTGCGGTTGGGCACGGGTCCCGCCGGAGTGTATCGCCTGGTCTGTCGGGCGGATGCGAAGAATCCGATACTGCCAGTGGCTTCACTGCCGCCACGTGGCAAACATCCCCAAGGCCGCTGTCGGCGTCGACGCGGCGGCCCGTCAGCGGCTTCGACCCGTCGCCGGTCATCCATCGGAAGACTCCTCCTGCCGTGCCGGTGACCGCGGCTTGGTCTTGCCCTGGCCGCGGCTGTCGGCATCGCCGGCGGCGGGGTCCCAGCCGCCGCCCAGCGCCTTGAACAGCGCGACCAGGTCGATCGCCGCGGCGGTATGCGTGCGCACGTGACCATCTTCGGCCTCGCGCAGCACGCGCTCTTCGGCCAGGAGTTCGGTCAGCGCGATGTCGCCGGCGGCGTAGCGCGCCTGCGCGTGGGCGTAGCTGCGTCGTGCGGCGTCCAGCGCGCCCTGCTGGCGGCGTACCGCGTCCAGGCCCAGCCGGTAGTCGCTCAGTGCGCGCTCCGCATCGCCCAGCGCCGCCAGCACCGTTTTCTCGTAGGCGAGTGCAGCCTGTTGCTCGCGTGCCTCGCTGGCGCGGATCTCCGCGCGCACGCGGCCGCCGTCGAACACGCGCCAGGAGATCAGCGGCACGATCGAGAAGCGCTGGCTGGCGGATTCGAACAGCTGGCTTGCATCGAGTGCCTGGAAGCCACCGCTGGCGCCGATCGAGAGCTTCGGGAACAGCTCCGCCGTCGCCACGCCGATGTCGGCGCTGCGTGCCGCCAGGCGGCGCTCGGCCGCGCGCACGTCGGGCCGGCGACGCAGCAGATCGGCGCGTTGGCCGACCGGGATCGGCACCAGCGTGATCGGTGTGGCGGTGGTGTCGAGCAAGGCCAGCTCGCGCTCGGGCGGTGCGCCCAGCAACACGCCCAGACCCAGCGCCGCGGCGCGCAGGCGCGCGTCGATGGCGGGAAGGCCGGCGGCGGCGGCGTCCAGGCGCGCCTGCGCGGCATCGACATCGGCCTGCGCTGCGTCGCCTGCACGGAAGCGTTGGCCGACGAGGTCGGTCGTCTGCGCGAGCGCCTGCACCGAGGCTTGCCGCGCGGCCAGCTCGCGTTGCGCGCCGCGCAGGCTGAGGTAGCTGCGCGCCACTTCGGCGGCGATGCTGACGCGCACGCCAGCCGCATCCTCCTGCGCGGCCTGCAGGCGCGCCGCGGCGCCTTCCACCGCGCGCCGGGTGGCGCCGAACAGGTCGATTTCCCAGGCCGCGTCGAAGCCGGCGTCGTAGATGGTCTGGTCCCGTGCCAAGCCGGGGATGGAGCCGATCGGCAGCGGCCCGTTCTCGCTCTGCCGGCGCCGGGTCACGCTGGCGCCGGCACCGACGGTTGGCGCATAGCCGCCGGTCGCGCGATCGCGCAGGGCACGCTCCTCGGCGATGCGCGCCTGCGCCTGGCGCAGGTCGAGGTTGTCCGCCAACGCCGTGGCGACCAGCCGGTCCAGCGTCGGGTCGCCCAGCATGGTCCACCAGCTCGACAGGCTGGCCGGCGCCGGCGCGGCGGTGTCCGGCTGCGTCCAGCCATGGCCGGTGTCGACCTTCGGCGGCCCGCGGTAGTCGGGGCCGGCGGCGCAGGCGCCGAGCAACAGCGTGCCCAGCGCGACGGCCGCCACGCGGGGCGCTCGGCAGCGGCGATTGGATGAGCGGGTCATGACAACTCCTTCAGGCATGGCTTGGGTGGCGGTCACTGCAGGCGGCTGCGCACCAGCGCCGTGGCCAGGGTCAGCGTCACCAGCGCGATCACGGCCAGTGGCCAGAGGTTGGCGAGGATGTCCAGCGCCGGCATCGTTTTCAGGAACGTGCCTTCGACGATGACCAGGAAGTGGGTGAGCGGAATGGCCTGCGCCAGCCATTGCAGCGCCACCGGCATGTTCTCCACCGGCGTGGCGAAGCCGGACATCAGCACCGCCGGCACGCCGACGGCGAAGGCGCCGAGGATGGCCTGCTGCTGCGTCGCGCTGACCGCGGAAATCATCAGTCCGATGCCGACCACCGAAAGGATGAACAGCATCAGGCTCACCAGCAGCAAGCCAAACGAGCCGGTAAAGGGAATGCCGAACAGGAACACGCCCGCGCTGATCATGAACAGGCCGAGCAAGGTGCCGATCGCCAGCGCCGGCAGCGATTTAGAAATGATGATTTCCGGCGTCGAGGTGGGCGACACCAGCAACTGGTCGAAGGTGCCGAGCTCGCGTTCGCGCGCGATCGACAGCGAGGTGATCAAGAGCGCGCTGAACAGCGCCAGGATGCCGGTGAGGCCGGGCACGATGAACCAGCGGTAGACCAGGTTCGGGTTGAACCAGTGGCGTACGACTACCGGGTTCGGCGTCTGCGCGCCGGGCACGACCGCGGCGCCGACCTCGGCGGCGATGGTGGACAGATAGGCGACGGTGATCTGGCCGGAGTTGCTGCGCCGGCCATCGACCAGCACCTGCGCGCGGCCGCTGCCGCCGGCGGCGATCGTGCGCGAGAAATCCACTGGAATGGCCAGCGCCGCGATGACCTCGCCGCGGTCGATCAGTTCGTGCAGCTGCCGCTGGCTGTCCACGTGCCGGACGTGGGTGATGAAGCGGGCGCTGTCCAGCCGCTGCACCAGCTCGTGCGACCAGCGGCCAGCGTCCTGGTTGTAGACGGCGATATCGACGTTGCGCACTTCCAGCGTGGCGGCGAAGGCAAACACCAGCAGCTGCAGGATCGGCGGCACGAACACCACCATGCGGCTGCGCGGGTCGCGCAGGATGCTCAAGATTTCCTTGACGAACTGCGCGCGCAGGCGGGTGAAGCTGAGCAGGGAGCCGGACATGGGCGCTACTCCAGGTTCTTGCGCGTGGCGCGCTTGGCCAGCCCGAAGAACACCGCGCCGATCGCCGCCATCGCCAGCAGGTTGGGCACGAACACCGCCCAGATGTCGCCGGCCAGGAACACCGTCTTCAGCGATTCGACGAAATAGCGCGCCGGGATCAGATGGGTCACGGCGCGGATCGGCGCCGGCATGGCGTCGATCTCATACAAAAAGCCCGACAGCATGAAGGCCGGCAGGAAGCCGGTGAACAGTGCAATCTGTGCCGCCAGGAACTGGTTGCGCGCCAGCGACGAGATCAGCAGGCCCTGGCCCAGCGCCGGCACCATGAACACCGCCGACAACAGCAGCAAGGCCGCCAGCGAGCCGTGCAGCGGCACGCCGAACACGAACACTGCCAGTGCCGCGGCGCCCAGCGTGGACAGCATGCCGAGCACGAAATAGGGCAGCAGCTTGCCGATCAGGATCTCGGCCACCGAGGCGGGCGTGGACAGCACCGCCTCCATCGTGCCGCGCTCCCATTCGCGGGCCACCACCAGCGCGGTCAGCATGGTGCCGATGATGGTCATGACGATGGCGATGGCGCCGGGGATCAGCGCGCGGCGGCTCTCCAGCTCGGGGTTGAACCAGTAGCGCGGCTCCAGCACCACGGCCTGCGCGGGCGCTGCGATGCCGCGCCCGGCGCGCCAGGTCTGCACCACGCCGCGGGCATAGTTCTCGACGTAGTTGGCGGTGTTGGGGTAGGAGCCGTCGGTGATGATCTGCACCAGCGGCTCGCTGCCGCGCCGGGCCAGGCGCTGCTCGAAATCCTGCGGGATCACCACGTAGCCGCGCAGCGCGCCGGAGACCAGCTGGTCGGCCACCTCGCGCCGGTCGTGCGCGAAATGCACGTCGAGGAAGCGGGTGCCCGAGAACGCGGCACTCAGGGACTGCGCGGAGGCGCCGGGCGATTCCAGTACCACGCCGATGCGCACGTCCTTGGCATCCAGCGACACCGCATAGGCAAACAGCAACAGCAGCACCACCGGCAACACGAACGCGATCAGCAGGGTCGAGGGGTCGCGCAGGGCCTGATGGCTTTCCTTGACCACCAGGGCCCTGAGGCGGCGCAGGTCGAAACGACGCACGCCGGGCGGTAGCGCGCCATGGCCGTGCTTGCGTGGTGTGGCGATGTTCATGCGGCGGCCTCGATGTCACGGTCGGTGGATTCCACCAAGTGGATGAAGGCATCCTCCATGGTCGGGTCCGGCCGCTGCGGGCTGATCGCCATGTGCTTGAGCGCATCGGGCGTGTCCAGCGCAATCAGCCGTGCGTGCGAGAGCATGGCCACCCGGTCGCAGTACTCGGCCTCATCCATGAAGTGGGTGGTGACCATGATGGTCACGCCCTTGCGCGCCAGGCCGTTGATGTGGGTCCAGAACTCGCGCCGGGTGATCGGGTCCACGCCCGAGGTGGGCTCGTCCAGGAACAGTACCGGCGGACGGTGCATCAGCGAGCAGGCCAGCGCCAGGCGCTGCTTGTGCCCGAGCGGCAGCGAGTCGGGCGTGGCGGACAGCCAGTCGCCCAGGTCGAAGGTCGCGATCATCTCCTCGATGCGCTCGCGTCGCGTGTTGCCTTCCAACTGGTACACGCCGGCGGAGAACTCCAGGTTCTGCCGCACCGAGAGCAGGCCGTAGAGCGAGAACTTCTGCGCCATGTAGCCCAGTTGGCTCTTGGCCGCGCCGGTGGCGCGACGCAGGTCGAGGCCCACCACATGCGCCTCGCCCGCGCTGGGTTTCAGCAGGCCGCAGAGCATCTTGAAGGTGGTGGATTTGCCGGCGCCGTTGGGGCCGAGCAGGCCGAAGATTTCGCCCTTGTGCACCTCGAAACTGACGCTCTCGGTGGCGGTGAAGGCACCGAAGCGCTTGGTCAGGTTGCGGCAGGACACGGCGATGTCGGAGCCCAGCTCGACCGGCGGCAGGCGCTCGGCCAGGGTCGAGGTGCCGCCGGGGCCTCCGCCGAGCAGGTCGATGAAGGCGTCCTCGAAGCGCGCCGGTACCGGCGCCAGCTCTACCCGCGCCTGCTCGGCCAGCGACTGGATCTGCTCCGTGCCGGCGCCCGCGCGCAGCACCACGCGCACGCCGGCGCCCTGGATCACGCCATCGCTCACACTGGGCAGGTCGAGCGCCTCGGTCAGCACCGCCCGGCGCTCGGCGCCGACGTTTTCGAGGCGGAAGCTGCGGCCTTCGAGTTGCGCGGTGAGTGTCTGCGGCGGGCCATCGAACAGCAGCTGCCCCTGGTTCAGCAGCAGCACGCTCTCGCAGCGCTCGGCCTCGTCCAGATAGGCGGTGGACCAGACCACGGCCATGCCCTCGTCGGTCAGCGCCTGCACCATGCGCCACAGGTCCTGGCGACTGACCGGATCGACGCCTACCCCGGGCTCGTCCAGCAGCAGCACCTTGGGTCGCGCCATCAGCGCGCAGGCCAGGCCGAGCTTCTGCTTCATGCCGCCGGAGAGCTTGCCGGCCAGGCGCGTGGTGAAGGGGCCGAGCCGGGTGAACTCGAGCAGCTCGGCGAACAGGTCGGTGTGGCCGTCCGCGTCCATGCCGCGCAGGCGCGCGTACAGGCGCATGTTCTCCATCACCGAAAGGTCTTCGTACAGGCCGAAGCGCTGCGGCATGTAGCCGCTGGCGACATGGATGGCGTCGTTGTCCTTCACCACGTCGAAACCGGCCAGGGCGACGCTACCGGCGTCGGGCACCAGCAGCCCGGTCATGATCCGCATCAGCGTGGTCTTGCCGGCGCCGTCGGGGCCGACCAGGCCGGTGAGACGGCCGTAGCGGATCGTGGCGCTGAGGCCGCGCAGCGCGTGGACCTCGCCGAAGCGCTTGTCGACGCGCTCGATGACCACGGCGGCATCGCCCTGCTGGCGCGATGCGGCGCTGGCCGGCTGCGGGCTCATCTCATCGCCCTCGCGCGGGTTGGCCGGCCGCGCCGGCGGTGTCGACATCGATCGTCACCGGCATGCCCTGGCGCAGGCCCTGGTCGGCGTCGGACACCACCACACGCAGGCGGTAGACCAGGTCGGTGCGCAGGTCGGCGGTCTCCACCGTCTTCGGGGTGAATTCCGCACGCGGCGAGATGAAGCCGATCTGGCCGTGATAGACAGTCGCGGAGGAATCGGTGTGCACGCGCACTTTCGTGCCCGGCGCGATGCGACCCAGCTGCGCCTCGCCGACGTACGCGCGCAGGTACAGCGGATCGCGCAGGCTCAGGCTGTAGACCGGCGTGCCGCTCGCCACCATGCTGCCCGGCTCGCGCACGCGGGCGATCACGATGCCGTTGCTGGGTGCGGTCAGGGTCGCATCGGCCAGCGCGGTACGCGCCTGGGTCACGGCGGCCTCGGCGGCGGCCACGCGCGCCTGGCCGGCGGCGATGTCCTCGCGACGAAAGCCCGCGGTGGCCAGCGACAGCGAGGCCTGCGCCGCGGCCAGGTTGGCGGCGGACTGATCGCGGGCGGCGCGTGCCGCGTCAGCGGCGCGCTGGCTGCTGGCGCCCGACTTGAGCAAGGTGTCCTGGCGCCTGAAGTTGCGCGCGGCCTCGTCCGCGCTGGCCTGCGCCTGGCGCACCTGCTCGCGGGCCTGGGCGATTTCCTGCGGGCGGTTGCCGCTGTGCAGCTTGTCCAGCTGCGCCTGCGCCGCCGCCAGTTCGGCTTCGGCCGCCGCCAGCTTCTCGCGGTACGGCGTGGCGTCGAGCTGCGCCATGACCGCGCCGGCGGTGACGGCGTCGCCTTCGTCGAACGCCATGTCGGTCAGGCGGCCGGGCTGGCGAAAGGCCAGCTCCACCTCGCGGATGTCGACGTTGCCGTACAGGCGCAGCGCGTTCGGATCACCGCGATCGCGCGCGAGCCAGAACGACAGCGCGCCGCCGATGGCAAGCACGACCAGGGCGAACACGATCCAGCGGGTCTTTTCAGTGAGCAGGCTCGGCATCTTCATCGCAACGGGCTCCGCGTGAGAGGGGAGGGTTCAGCGTGCCGTGGTGGCGGCGCAGGTTCATGGCGAGCGGCGAGCGATACCGCGACGGTAGATCGCGAACGTGCCCGGAGCTTCCTTGCGCATGCGCCGGGTGTCGCCGGCCAGCAGCGCCTGCACCACCAGGCCCTGGATGCTGCCGACGAACAACGTGGCCGCGGCAGCCGGGTCCAGTTGCGGGTCCAGCTCACCGACGGTCTTGCCCTGCTCGATCAGCGCGGCCAGGCGCTCGCGGTAGCGGCGGATCATGGTCTGCACCATCCGCTTGGCGGCGGTGTCCCCGGATCGCTGCAGTTCGCCGAACAGCACGCGCGGTACGCCCGGGTGCTCGGCGACGAAGGCGATGTGCGCCATGAACATCGCCTCCAGCGCGGCCAGCGGGCTGGCCGCGTCGCGCGCGGCGCGCTCGACCCGCGCCAGCAGGTGGTCGGCGACCCATTCCATCACCGCCTGCCAGATCGCGTCCTTGTTCGGGAAGTGGCGGAACAGTGCGCCCTGGGTCAGCTTCATCGAGGTGGCGATCGCCGCGGTGGTGATCTCGCTGGGGTTCTGCTCGGCCGCCAGCTTGACGACCGCCTCGACCGTAACCGCGCGGCGCTCGTCCGCAGGCAGGTGTTTGCGCTGTGCTTCCATCGTGTCACTCACAAAGAAGTAAGTAAGTAATTACTATCTTATTCCGGGCGGGACGGTTGTCAACCCGCGTGATGCAAGGGGCCGATGGACTGCTGCCGCGATAGTCTCAGCGCGTTGCCGCGGCGTCCCCTCGCGTCGCGGAACGTGCATGCGAGCGGATCGCGTTGCCCGCCGTGGTGGACGGTGCGGTGGGGCTTGTTGACCGATGTCGTTGCCGTGCTCTCATGTCCCCCACCCGATGAACATCACCACGGCCGCCGCGGCCATCGCCACGGTAGCCAGCCAGCCGAAAATCTTCAGCGGCCACGGCATGGTGAATTTGCCCATGACCTCGCGCCGCGAGCCCATCAGCATCATCACGATCATCAGCGGCACGGCGGTCACGCCGTTGATCACCGCGCTCCAGTACAAGGCCTTGATCGGATCCAGCGGCGTCAGGTTCAGCGCGATGCCGGCAAGGCTGGCGACGATCAGTACGGCGTAGAAAAAACGGGCATTCTGAGGTTTGTATTCCAGCCCGCTGCGCTGGCCGAACGCGCCGGCGGCGGCATAGGCGGTGGCGCCGGCCAGCACCGGTACGGCGAGCAGGCCGGTGCCGATGATCCCCGCGGCGAACAGCGCGAAGGCCAGGTCGCCCGCCAGTGGCCGCAGTGCCTCGGCCGCTTCGGCGGAGGTCTGGATGTCGACCTTGCCGTGCGCGTGCAACACGATCGCGGCGGTGAGGATGATGAAGAAGGCAATCAGGTTGGAGAAGACCATGCCGACCGTGGTGTCGATGCCGATGCGGCGCAGGGCGCTCGGTGCTTGCTTCGGCGCGCGGCGCAGGGGCTTGCGGCGCTTGCTCGACGTCATTTCCTCCACCTCCTGCGCTGCCTGCCAGCAGAACAGGTAGGGGCTGATGGTGGTGCCGGGCAGGGCGACCAGGCCGACGGCGTACTGCGCATTCCAGTGGATGGGCGGCAGCACCACGCTCTTGAGTACGGCCAGCCACGGCACGCCGATCACCAGCACGGTGGCCACGTAGGCGAACAGGCTGAGGGTGAGCAGTTTCAGGAGCGGGGCGTAACGCGTGAACGGTATGAATACCTGCAGCACCAGCGACAACAGCGCGAAACCCGCCGCGTAGAGCAGCGCCGGGCCGCCGATCAGCAGTTTCAGCGCGGCGCCCATGGCGCCGATGTCGGCCGCCAGGTTGATCACGTTGGCGACCACCAGCGAGGCCGTCAGCGCGTAGACCAGCCGGTGCGGGTAGTACTTGCGCATGCCGTCCATCAGGCCATGACCGGTGACGCGGCCGATGCCGGCGCTGACCGCCTGGATCGCGATCATCAGCGGCATGGTCACCACGATGCACCACAGCATGCCGTAGCCGAACGCGGCGCCCACCTGCGAGTAGGTGGCAATCCCGCTGGGGTCGTCGTCCGCCGCGCCGGTGACCAGGCCCGCGCTCAGATTGGCCCACGCCGGCTTTTCGGTACCGCCATCTTCGGTGTTCCTGCGCTCGGCCATGGATGTTTCCGGATGGGGTGGCTACCGACTGGGCCGGTTTCGCGATATCAGGGCCCACTGCGCCAAGTGTGGTCGCGAGTCGGCACGGTTGCATGGCATGCGGCAATGTGCTGCATGGGAATTCACGGATGCCGGTACATACTGCTGACACACTAGGCGTTCCGCACGCCGGGGAGACTGTCGATGGCGACCCATCTGGATTGTCCGCCGGCTGATGCCGGATCGTTGCGGGGTATCGATGCGTGGTGGCGCGCAGCGAATTACCTCTCGGTCGGACAGATTTACCTGCGCGCGAATCCACTGCTGCGCGAGCCGCTGGCGCGGGCGCACATCAAGCGCATGTTGCTCGGCCACTGGGGCACCACGCCGGGGCAGAACTTCATCTACGCGCACCTGAACCGGGTGATCAGGCAGCACGATCTGGACATGCTCTACATCTCCGGGCCGGGCCATGGCGGGCCTGCCGTCGTGGCCAACGCCTACCTCGACGGCACTTACAGCGAGGTCTATCCGCAGATCGGTCGGGATGAGGTCGGGTTGCAGCGGCTGTTCAAGCAGTTCTCGTTCCCGGGAGGCATTGCCAGCCATGCCTCGCCGGAGTGCCCCGGCTCGATGCACGAGGGCGGCGAACTCGGCTACTCGCTCAGCCACGCGTTCGGCGCGGTATTCGACAACCCCGGCTTGATCGCTGCCTGTGTCGTGGGTGATGGCGAGGCGGAGACGGGGCCGCTGGCCACGGCGTGGCATTCGAACAAGTTCCTCGATCCGGTAGGCGATGGCGCGGTGCTGCCGATCCTGCACTTGAACGGCTACAAGATCGCCAATCCCACCGTGCTGGCACGCATCGGCCATGGAGAGCTGGAGCAGTTGTTGCGCGGCTACGGCTGGACGCCGCATTTCGTGGTGGGCAGCGAACCGGCCGCCATGCACCAGGCGATGGCCGCGACGCTGGACACCGTGGTGGCGCAGATCCGCCAGATCCAGCGCGACGCCCGCGAAGGCGGCGTCACCACCCGGCCACGCTGGCCGATGATCGTGCTCGATTCACCCAAGGGCTGGACCGGCCCGGCCGTGGTCGATGGACGGCCAAACGAAGGCACGTTCCGCGCCCACCAGGTGCCGTTGTCGATTTCGTCGACGAGCCCGCCGGAACACCTGGCGCAGCTCGAGGCGTGGCTGCGCAGCTATCGGCCGGAAGAACTGTTCGACGAGGAAGGCCGTTTCCGCGCGGAGTGGGCCGCACTGGCGCCGACCGGGGCGCGTCGCATGAGCGCGAACCCGCACAGCAACGGTGGCCTGCTGTTGCGCGACCTGAACATGCCGGACTTCCGCGATTACGCCGTCGACGTGCCGATCCCCGGCGTGCCCGGCATCGGGGACACGCGGGTGCTCGGGCCGTTCCTGCGCGACGTGATCCGGCTCAACGCCGAGCAGCGCAACTTCCGCATGTTCGGGCCGGACGAGACGCTGTCCAACGGCCTGGGCGCGGCGTTCGAAGTCACCGACCGGCAGTGGCAGGCCACCACCTTGCCGGGCGACGAGTTTCTCGCCGCGAGTGGGCGGGTGGTGGAGATGCTTAGCGAGCACCAGTGCGAAGGTTGGCTGGAGGGCTATCTGCTGACCGGGCGGCATGGCCTGTTCAACTGCTACGAGGCGTTCATCCATATCGTCGATGCCATGTTCAACCAGCACGCGAAGTGGTTGAAGATGACCGCGGCGATTCCGTGGCGGCGCAAGATCGCCTCGCTGAATTACCTGCTGGCGTCGCATGTGTGGCGACAGGACCACAACGGTTTCACCCATCAGGATCCGGGTTTCATCGACCACGTGATCAACAAGAAGGCCAGCATCGTGCGGGTGTACCTGCCGCCGGATGCGAACTGCCTGCTGTCGGTGATGGATCATTGCCTGCGCAGCCGGCACTACGTCAACGTGGTGGTGGCGGGCAAGCATCCGGCGCCGCAATGGCTGGCGATGGATGCGGCGGCGAGCCATTGCAGCCAAGGCATCGGCCTGTGGCCCTGGGCCAGCAGCGATCAGCACGGTGAGCCGGACGTGGTGATGGCCTGTGCCGGTGACGTGCCCACGCTGGAAACGCTGGCCGCAGTGTCGATCCTACGTCGCTACCTGCCGGAGCTGAAGGTGCGCGTGGTCAACGTGGTCGACCTGATGAAACTGCAATCACCCAGCGAACACCCGCACGGCCTGGACGACGACGATTTCGATCAGTTGTTCACCCGCGACACGCCGGTGATCTTCGCCTTCCACGGCTACCCGACACTGATCCACCGCCTGACCTACCGGCGCGCCAACCACGACAACCTGCACGTTCACGGCTACCGGGAGGAGGGCACCATCACCACCGCGTTCGACATGACGGTGCTCAACCAGCTCGACCGTTTCCATCTGGTGATCGACGTGATCAACCGCGTGCCGCGGGCGGGCGAGCGCGCCATCTACCTCAAGCAGAAGCTGCTGGACAAGCTGGTCGAGCACAAGCGGTACATCGACGAGAACGGCGAGGACCTGCCGGAGATCCGCAACTGGGCGTGGAGCGCGGAGAACGCAGGGATGCTGGCGTAAGGCAGTGCCGCGCTTCAGTGGCGAATGAGGGTGGCGGCAGCGCTGGCGGCCACCCATTCCTCGTTGGTGGGTTCCACCACCACGCGCACCTTGCTGGACGCGTTGGAGATCACGGGTGCGTGGGCGGCGTTCGCCGATGGGTCCAGTTCGATGCCGAGAAAGCCGAGCCTGGCGCAGATGCGTTCGCGGATCACCGCGTTGTGCTCGCCGATGCCGGCGGTGAACGCCAGCATGTCCAAACCGTTCAGCGCCGCCGCCAGCGCGCCCACTTCGCGCACCGCACTGCGCACGTACAGGTCCAGCGCTTCGCGTGCGTGTGCGTCGTCTTCGTGCTGCAACAACACGCGCGGATCGGCGGAGATGCCGGAAACACCGAGCAGGCCGGACTCGTGGTACAGCATCCGCGCCACCTGTTCGAGCGACAGCTTGCGGATATCCATCAGGTAGATCACCGCGCCGGGGTCCAGCGCGCCGCAACGCGTGCCCATCATCAATCCATCCAGCGCGGAGAAACCCATGGTGGTGGCGACACTGCGCAGATCCTGCATCGCGCACAGGCTGGCGCCGCTGCCCAGGTGCGCCACGATCGTGCGGCCGCGCGCGGCGGTGCCGTGGCGCTCGCCCAACACCTGCGCCACGTAGGCATACGACAAACCGTGGAAACCGTAGCGACGCAAGCCCTGCTGCCAGGCCGACCGTGGCAGCGGCAGCATTTTTTCCACGGTGGGCATGGTCTGGTGGAACGCGGTGTCGAAGCAGGCGATCTGCGGCAGCTGCGGCTGTTCGGCCAGCAGCGCGGCGATCGCTTCCAGCGCAAAAGGTTGGTGCAACGGCGCCAGCGGGATATAGCTTTTCAGCTCAGCCAGCACCGCGGCGTCGACCCGCGTCGGCTCGAAATACTTGCTGCCGCCATGCACGACACGGTGAGCGACCACCACGATGCGGCGCTCGTCCAGCCGATCCCGGATGCGCTGGCGCAGCAGCGTCAGGGCCGAGAAATACGGACGTTCGGCGTCCAGTGTCAGCGGCTCGACAGCGGCGTCGATGGCGCTGAACACCGGCGTGGCACCGGTGATGCCCTCGATCGCGCCGCTCCAGTACGGCGCGCGCGACAGCGGCGCGTGGCTGGCATCGAACAGCGCGAACTTGATGCTGGAGGAGCCGCAGTTGAGCACCAGGATCAGCGGGTGGCCGGCAGCGTCGGTCATGGCGGCGAGCCCTGGTAATGATGGGCGATCAGCACGGCCAGCGCGCAGGAGGCGATGCGCGATTCGCGCGAGTCGGCGCGGCTGGTCAGCACGATCGGTACACGCGCGCCTACCACCACCGCCGCGCTGGTGGCACCGCCGAGATATTCCAACTGCTTGGCCAGCATGTTGCCGCTTTCCAGGTCGGGCACCAGCAGGATGTCGGCGCGGCCGGCCACCTCCGAGGCGATGCCCTTGATCTTCGCGGCGGTGACTGAGATCGCGTTGTCGAAGGCCAATGGCCCGTCCAGGATCGCGCCGGTGATCTGGCCGCGATCGGCCATCTTGCACAGCGCGGCCGCGTCCAGCGTGGCCTGCATGCGCGGGTTGATCGTCTCCACCGCGGCCAGGATGGCCACGCGCGGCGTGGCCACGCCCAGGATGTGGGCCAAGTCGATCGCGTTGCGCACAATGTCGGCCTTGTCCTCCAGCGTCGGTGCGATGTTGATCGCGCCATCGGTGATGATGAACGAGCGGGGGTAGGCCGGCGTGTTCATCAGGTAGCAATGCGAGATGCGCCGCGCCGTGCGCAGGCCGGACGTGGCGGCAATCACCGCGGTCATCAGTTCGTCGGTATGCAGGCTGCCTTTCATCAACGCGTCGACGTGCCCGCTGGCGGCCAGCGCCACCGCCCGGGCTGCCGCCGCGTGGCTGTGTGGCACGTCGTCGATGGGGACGCCGGCCAGGTCGAGCGCGCCGTCTTTCGCGACCTGCTCAAGCTTGTGGCGTGGCGCCACCAGCACCGGCTCGATCAATCCGCAACGCCAGGCATCCAGCGCGGCGGCCAGGCTGGTGGCGTCGCAGGGATGAACCACCGCCATGCGGAGAGCGCCCAGCTGCCGCGCGCGTTCCAGCAGCGGCTGTCCGACGGTGGTGTGGGCGGGCGTCGTGGTCATGGCGTGGCCTCCGCTGGGCCGGCGCGAGATGGGGGTGGGCCGGCAGGGTTGAAGATATCGCCTGTGGCGCGGTCGCAGGTCAATGCGGCACAAACGCGCGCGGCCGGGTGCGCGTGGCGCGACGCAACAGTTCCAGCCACAGGACGGCGGCGACCAGCATCGCCGCGCTGGCGAGCAGCATCGGCGCGTTCGGTATCGCCAGGGCCATCACGCCGCGGAAGAACGGCACGCCGATCACCACGACCAGCATCGCCGCCACGGCACCGAACATGCGCAGCAGCCAGGAGTTGTGCACCGGGTGGCGCGCCAGTGCGGGATGGGCCAGGTCGCGGTTGGCCAGGGTCAGCAGGAACAGCCCCACGATCAGCGCGATGAACACCGCGCCGCGGCTTTGCGCGGCGTCGAGGCCCTGGCCCAGCAGCGCGCCGTAACCGAGCAGCAGGATGGTGGCGAAGCCGAGCCCCTGGATCACCGCGTAGCGCAGGCTGGCGGCGGCGAACGGGGAATCCGACGCTGCGCGCGGCGGCCGCTGCATGATGTCGTCGTCGGCCGGCTCGGCTTCGAACACGATCGAGCAGGCGGGGTCGATCAGCAGTTCCAGCAGCACGATGTGCACCGGCATCAGCAGCACCGGCCAGTGCAGCAGGGTGGGCACCAGCGCCAGCGCGATGATCGGCATATGCACGGCGAACACGAAGCGGGTGGCCTTGGTGATGTTGTCGTAGATGCGCCGACCCTGGCGGATCGCACTGACGATGCTGGCGAAACTGTCGTCCAGCAGCACCAGCGCGGCGGCCTCGCGCGCCACGTCGGTGCCGCGCTCGCCCATCGCGATGCCGACGTCGGCGGCCTTCAGCGCGGGCGCGTCGTTGACGCCGTCGCCGGTCATCGCCACCACGTCGCCGCCTTCGCGCAGCAATTGCACCAGGCGCAGTTTCTGCTCGGGCTTGAGCCGTGCACACAGGTCGACGTGATGCAGGCGTTCGCGCAACGCGGCGTCGTCCAGCGCGGCCATTTCCGCGCCGGTGATGACCTCGGCGCGCTCGCTCAGTCCGACCTCGCGGGCAATCGCGCGCGCGGTAGCCGGGTGGTCGCCGGTCATCATGATGATGCGGATGCCGGCGCTGCGGCATTCGGCGATTGCCGCCGGCACTTCCGGGCGCGGCGGGTCGACGAAGCCGAGCAGGCCGAGGAAGCGGAAATCGAAATCGTGCTGGCTGCGCGGCCACGCGTCGCCCTGCCATTCGCCGCGCGCCACGCCGAGCACGCGCAGGCCGCGCTCGGCCATCGTCTCGACCTGGCGCAGGATCGCAGCCGTCGCGTCCGCATCCAGGTGACACAGGTCGATCACCGCTTCGGGCGCACCCTTGGTGGCCAGCAGATGCGCATCGCGCGTGTCGCCGCGGAACACGTGGGTCATCGCCAGGATTTCGGGCGACAGCGCGTATTCGAATTCCGGCGCCCATTCGGCGTGCACGTGCTCGGTGTTGGTGAGCCAGCGCAGGCCGAATTGCTGGATCGCTTTTTCCATCGGATCGAACGGGTCGATCGGCGTGGCCAGCATGGCGAACTCGACCAGCGCGTGAAACGGCTCGGGCAAGTCGTCGGCGCCCGCATCGCGGAAGCTGTCGCCGATCAGGTTCAGCTCGGCCACCTGCATGCGGTTCTGGGTCAGCGTGCCGGTCTTGTCCACCGCCAGCACCGAGATCGCGCCCAGCGCCTCCACTGCCGGCACGCGCCGGGTCAGCACCTTGTGTTTGGAGATCCGCCACGCACCGAGCGCGAGGAACACGGTGAGGATCACGGGGATCTCTTCCGGCAGGATCGCCATGGTCAGCGCAATGCCGGCCAGCACGCTCTGCAGCAGGCCGTGACCGTCCCACAACCAACCGAGCAGCGTATACGCCGTGGCCAGCAGCAGGCCGCCGACGGTGAGGTTGCGGATCAGTCGGCGCGACGCACGCTGCAGGCCGGACACCGGTTCGGCTGTATCGACCAGCGCCTGGCCGATGCGGCCGACCGCGGTGGCGCCGGCGATGGCGCGGACCTCGGCGACGCCCACGCCCTTGGTCGCCACGGTGCTGGCAAACAACTGGCCGGTGTCTTCGCCGGGAAGTTTGGTGACCGGCACCGCCTCGCCGGTGAGCAGCGATTCGTTGACGCCGAGATGGCCGTCCAGCAGCACGGCATCCGCGGCGATGCGATCACCCTCGTGCAGCACCAGCAAGTCGCCAACCACCACGTCACGGCCGGGAATGCGCACTTCCTCGCCGCCGCGAATCACCAGCGCGCGCGGCGCGGACAGCTCGCGCAGCGATTCCAGCGCGCGCTGGGTCTTGCGCTCCTGCGCCAGCGTGATGCCGATGACGACGAACACGAACGACAGCAGGAACGCCGCCTCGGCCCGATCGCCCAGCGCCAGATACAGGCCGCCGGCGACCAGCAGCATCAGGAACATCGGCTCGGTCAGCACGCCGCCGACGATCGCGAGCATGCTGCGGGGCGCGTTGCCCGGCAGCAGGTTCGGACCGTGCGCGGCCAGCCGGCGCGCCGCCTCGGCCGGGTCGAGGCCGGGGCGGGCGGGCGCTGCTCCTTTCTCGTTCATGCCGCGGTCTGCGGGCCGTTGCTCAGCGGCAAACCAGCACCGGCACGTCGCCGTTGAGGATTACCTTGTGTGTCTCGCTGCCCAGCAGCAGCCGGTCGAAGCCGCGCCAGCCGTGCGAGGCCATCACGATCAGGTCGCAGTGCTGCTTGCGCGCCACTTCCACGATGGCGGAGTAGGGGCGTGCGTCGGTCTGGTAGCTGCTGTCGCAGTGGACGCCGGCGGCTTCGGCGCGCTGGTGCACCTCGGCCAGGTAGCGTTCGGCGGCGGCGCTGGCCTCGATGGTGTACTCGGGATCGACCTGGATGAATTCGGCCGCGTAGGCGGAGGCGGGCAACGGAGCGATCACATGGAATGCGTACACGCTGGCGCCGACTTTGGCGGCCAGCCCCACGCCGAGGTCGACGGCGCGCAGCGACAGCTCGGAACCGTCGATGGGTAGCAGGATGCGCTTGAACATGGCGAACTCCTCTATGTCGGGGGACAAATCAGTGGCAGGTGTAGCCACCATCGATGACCAGCTCGCTGCCGGTCACGAATTTCGATTCGTCGGAGGCGAGATAGACCACGCCCCAGGCGATGTCGTCCGCGTCGCCCATGTGGCCCAGCGGATGCAGGGCGCCGACTTCGTGGCGATGCTGCACGGGGTCGCCGCCCATTGAGGCGATGTGCTGCTCCACCATCGGTGTCCAGATGAAACCGGGGTGGATGGAATTGACGCGGATCCTGTCGGCCGCGTACAGCATGGCGTCGGTCTTGCTCATCAGCCGCACCGCACCCTTGGACGCATGGTAGGGCGGCGAATCCGCCGCGCCGACCAGGCCGTAGATCGACGACAGGTTGATGATGCTGCCGCCACCGGCCGCGCGCAGCGGCGCGATCGCGTGCTTGGTGGCGAAGAAAACACCCTTCACGTTGATCGCCTGCACGCGGTCCCATTCGGCTTCGGTAAGTTCGTGCGTGGGCTTGTTCGCCCCGGCAATGCCGGCGTTGTTGACCAGTACGTCCAGACGTCCAAACGCCTCCACCGTGCCGGCGATCGCCGCGGCCACCTGGGCCTCGCTGGATACGTCGGCGTGGAAATAGCGTGCGTTGCCGCCGTGCTGCGCGGCCAGCGCCTGCCCTGCGTCGTCGTGCAGGTCGACGATGGCCACGTTCGCGCCGGCCTCGATCATCCGTGTCACGCATGCCGCGCCGATGCCCAATGCGCCGCCTGTCACCAGCGCCACCTTGCCGCTCAGTCTGCCCATGGTCGTGTCTCCATGTGGATGTCAGGTACAGCCTGACCCCGATCGCGCGGGTGGGTGTTGATCGTGGTCAACCTTCCGCTCTGCGCCGGCGCGGCAAAAGCGCGCGGTGCGCGCGCTGATACAGGTCAATGTCGTGGCGTACGCCGATCTGCCACTATGTGGAAATCATTCTCATTCGAGATGGCTCATGGCCGAATCACGCACTTCCAGCGTCAAGCCGGCGACGTTCGCCGAACTGCCCGCCCTGCTCAGCTCGGCGCCGCACCGTTTGCTGTTCCTGGCCGGCGCCATCGCGGTGCTGCTGAGCATGGCGTGGTGGGCGGTGGAGCTGACCTGGATGCGCTTCGGCCTGGGCGGCTGGCCGCAGCCATCGATTCCGCCGGGCTGGGCGCATGCGATGGTGATCCAGTACGGGTTGTTTCCGCTGTTCATGTTCGGCTTTCTGCTGACGGTGTTTCCGCGCTGGATGAACCTGCCGGCGCTGTCGCGGCGTCACTATGTGCCGGTGGCGGCGAGCGTGTTCGGCGGCTACGTGCTGGCGAATGTCGGCCTGGTGGGCATGCCGTGGCTGGTCAAGGCCGGCTTCATCGTGATGCTGGCCGGTTACCTGATCGGCACCACCATTCTCGGCCAGGTGCTGCTGGCGGCCGGCAACCGCATCGATCACGCAAAATCCTGCCTGCTGGCGCTGGGGCTCGGTTGCGTGGGGCTGGTGGCGTTCCTGGTGTACCTGTTCGGCGGCCCGGAGACCTGTGCGCTGCTGGCGATACACATCGGCACGTTCGGCCTGCTGCTGCCGATCTTCTTCACCGTGACGCACCGCATGCTGCCGTTCTTCAGCGGCAACGTGGTGAAGGACTACCACGTGGTGCGCCCGCGCTGGAGCCTGCCGGTGGTGTGGGTGCTGCTGCTGGGGCACCTGCTGATGGAGTGGCGCGAGCTGCTGGCCTGGCGCTGGGTGGTCGACGTGCCGCTGGCGCTGGTGTTCGCGTGGCATGCGGTGGCGTGGCAGCCGTGGAAGTCGATGCGTCCCGGCATCCTGGCGGTGCTGCATCTGTCGTTCGCCTGGCTGCCGATCGCGTTCGTGCTGTATGCGGTGCAGGACGTGATCTACGCCACGCGCGGCGAGCTGCTGTTCATGCGCGCGCCGTTGCACGCGCTGGGCATCGGCTATTTCGGCTCGATGCTGGTGGCGATGGTGACGCGCGTGACCCAGGGCCACTCCGGCCGGCCGCTGCAGATGGGCAAGGTCGCGTGGCTGTGTTTCGCCTTGCTGCAGATCGTGGCGCTGCTGCGCATCCGCGCCGAACTGGGCGGCGACGTCTACCTGTGGCTGGTGATCGCCGCCTACGGCTGGCTGGTGGCGTTCCTGCCGTGGGTGTTGCGTTCGGCGTGGATCTACCTGACCCCGCGCCGCGACGGCAAACCGGGCTGAGCTGCTGTGGCAGCTTGACGCAGAAGCGGGTTTCGGTGGCGGAACTTGATCCGCGTCAATTGGGGCAAACAACGATCACCTAGTCTGGCGCCGAACTCCACAGAGCGAAGCGCCATGACACGAAAGCTGTCACTCATCCTTGCCGCGGCCGGCCTGATGGCCCTTGCGGCCTGCTCCGAAAAGCCCGCGGGCGACGCCAGCCAGGTCCCGTTCGGCAGTGCCGCGGCGGCCGCCGTCACGCCACCGGAAAGCTTCGGTCCGCCGCAGGGCGAGCCGATCCACGCCGTACTCACCAGCCCGCCGCACGTGCCGCCGCCGGTCAATCGCAATTATCCGGCCAAGGTCATCGTGGAGCTGGAGGTGATCGAGAAGGAGATGCCCATTTCCGAGGGCGTCAGCTATACCTACTGGACGTTCGGCGGCACCGTGCCGGGCAGCTTCATCCGCGTGCGCCAGGGCGACACGGTCGAGTTCCACCTGAAGAACGCGCCCGACAGCAAGATGCCGCACAACATCGACCTGCACGGCGTCACCGGCCCCGGTGGTGGCGCGGCGTCCAGCTTCACCGCGCCCGGGCACGCCTCGCAGTTCACCTTCAAGGCGCTCAACGCCGGCATCTACGTCTACCATTGCGCCACCGCGCCGGTGGGCATGCACATCGCCAACGGCATGTACGGCTTGATCCTGGTCGAGCCGCCGGAGGGTCTGCCCAAGGTCGATCACGAGTACTACGTGATGCAGGGCGACTTCTACACCACCGGCAAGTACCGCGAGAAGGGCCATCAGCCGTTCGACATGGACAAGGCCATCGACGAGCACCCCACCTACGTGCTGTTCAACGGCCACGAAGGTGCGCTTACCGGCGACAACGCGCTGACCGCCAAGACCGGCGAGACGGTGCGCCTGTTCGTGGGCAACGGCGGCCCCAACCTGATCTCCAGCTTCCACGTGATCGGCGAGATCTTCGACCGCGTGCAGCAGGAGGGCGGCACCCATCCGCAGTCGAACGTGCAGACCACTCTGATCCCCGCCGGCGGCGCCGCCATTGTCGAGTTCCACACCGACGTGCCGGGCAGCTACGTGCTGGTCGACCACTCGATCTTCCGCGCCTTCAACAAGGGTGCGCTGGGCATCCTCAAGGTGGACGGGCCGGAGAACAAGCTGGTCTATTCGGGCAAGGAGGTGGACTCGGTCTACCTGGGCGACCGCGCCGAACCCAACCTGCACGCGGTGAGCGCGGCAGCCAAGGCGAACGCCGCCGGTACGCTCACCAAGGAAGACCAGATCAAGGCCGGCGCGCAGCTGTTCACCGGCACCTGCTCGGTCTGCCACCAGGCCGATGGCAAGGGCATGACCAACGTGTTCCCGCCGCTGGCCAAGTCGGATTACCTGGTCAAGCAGGATCGCGAGCACCTGATCTCGATCCCGCTGCACGGCCTGCACGGCAAGATCACCGTCAACGGCGTGGATTACGACTCGGTGATGCCGCCGATGAGCCAGCTCAACGACGACGAGGTGGCCAACATCCTCACCTACGTGCTGAACAGCTGGGACAACGCCGGCGGCCAGGTCACCAAGGAAGAGGTCGCCAAGGTGCGTGCGCAGCCGGCACCGCAAGCGGCACCGGAGCACTGAGGATGCGCGCCTGGCAGTTGTCGATGATGCTGGGCGCGCTGCTGGCCGGCCCGGCGGTGGCGGCGGATTACGCCCCGCTGCCGGGTGGCACGTTCACCAGCGTGCTGCCCGCCGACGGCAAGGCGGCGCCGGCGAAGATCGCGCCGTTCCGCTTGCGCACCGAGCCGGTGACCAACGCCGAATTCCTGGGCTTCGTGAAAGCCCATCCGCAGTGGCGGCGTGACCAGGCGGCCCCGGTCTTCGCCGACCGCCGCTACCTCACCCACTGGGCCGCGCCCGACGCGCTGGGCGATGCCTTGCCGCAACAGCCGGTGACGCGGGTGAGCTGGTTCGCCGCCCAGGCTTATTGCGAAAGCGAACACGCCCGCCTGCCCAGCTGGTACGAATGGGAATACGCCGCCGCGGCCGATGCCCGGCGCGCCGACGCCCGCAGCGATCCGGCCTGGCGCGAACGCGTACTGCAGTGGTACAGCCGCCCCTCCAGCCAGGCGTTGCCCACCGTGGGCGGCGCGGCCGACGTGCACGGCGTGCGCGATCTCAACGGCGTGGTGTGGGAGTGGGTGGACGACTTCAACGCCTTGCTGGTCGGCAGCGACAGCCGCGACCAGGACGGTGCCGACAAGATGAAGTTCTGCGGCGCCGGCGCCGTCAGCATGCAGGAAAAAGAGAACTACGCCACCTTGATGCGCATTGCCATGCTGAGCGCGCTGAAGGCGGTGGACACCACCAACAACATGGGCTTCCGCTGTGCGAAGCCCGACTGAGGTCCTTCCATGAAACGCCTTGCCCCGTGGTTGCTCCTGACGCTGCTGCTGGCCGGCCAGGCCTTCGCCGCCACCTCGTTGCCGCCCGATTCGGTCTACCAGTTCAACGTCGTCCTCACCGACCAGGACGGCCACGCGCAACCGTTGGCCTCGCGTCGCGGGCAGGTGCAACTGGTCAGCATGATCTACACCTCCTGCGCCATGGTCTGCCCGATGATCGTGGACACCATGAAGCTCACCCGCAAGGCCGTGGCCGAACCCGGCCGCGACAAGCTGGCCCTGCTGGCGGTGAGCTTCGACCCCGCGCGCGACAGCGTGGACGCGCTGCGCAGCTACGCCGCCACGCGCAAACTCGACATGCGCTACTGGACCCTGGCTCGCACTGAACTCAAAGACGCGCGCCCGCTGGCGGCGCTGTTCGGCCTGCAATACCGCCAGCTCCCCGATGGCGATTTCAACCACAGCAGCGAACTGATCCTGCTCGACACCGACGGCCGCATCGCCGCCCGCACCACCGTCATCGGCCGGGTCGATCCCGCGTTCGTGGCGGCCATCGACAAGGCGCTGGCAGAGCACTGAGGGCGATCGATGGCGCCGTCGCGCCCTGATGGCGCAATGACCTTGCTGCAGCGATTGTTGGCGGTTGGCGCGCGCGTGACTGAGTGAATCCGCGCAACGCGGAAAACGACGGCTATCCAGCCGCATTCGCCACCGGGCGTGACCTTCGCACTTTTTCCGTCGCAAGCCGGCCACGTCCCCCGGCCGACAAAGACTTGCATAATGAGAAGCATTCTCATTTAATAGCGCGCTGATTCGTTGCCTCCAGGCCGCGGCGGCGCATGCCATCGCGCTACCCGGAGCGACGCCCGTTCCTCTCCATCCGGGATCCCCATGCGCCCCACGAGTTCCATTCGTCTGCCGTCCCTCAGCGCGCCCAAAAATCGTTCGGCCGCATCAGCCCCTGGCCGTTTGCGCTTCGCGATCTGTGTGGCGCTGGCATGTTCACCGGGCGTATTGCTGGCCGTACCCGATGAGGCAGGCAGCAGTGCGGCCACCGATCTGGGCGCGGTGATGGTCGTGGCACAGCGCGCCGACCGTGTCAGCAACGGCGCGACCAACCTCGATCTGGGCATCAAGGACACGCCGCAGTCGATCAGCGTGGTGAGCGACGAACAGATGCAGCAATTCGGCGCCACCAGCGTCAACGATGCATTGCGCCTGGCCACCGGCGTGCAGGTGGAGGAGTGGGAAACCAACCGCACCACCTACACCTCGCGCGGTTTCGATATCCAGAACACCCAGATCGATGGTGTCGGCCTGCCCAATGGCTGGGGCGTGGCCACCGGCGCGATGGATGCGTACGGCTACGAGAAGCTGGAAGTGATCCGCGGCGCCAACGGCCTGCTGACCGGCGTGGGCAACGCGGCCGGCACCATCAACTACGTGCGCAAGCGCCCGACCAATGACGAGCAGGGCGCGGTCGGCATCAGCTACGGCTCATGGGGCACCAAGCGCCTCCAGGCGGATTATTCGACCCCGTTCACCGCGACAGGCACCTGGGCTGGGCGCATCGTTGCGGCGCATGAAGACGGCGACTCCTACCTGCGCGGCAAGGACGACAAGCGTGACTTCATCTACGGCGTGATCGACGGACAGGTCGGCGAAAACGGCACCCTGTCGGCCGGTTATTCGTGGCAGAAGGCAAAAACCAACGGCAACATGTGGGGCGCGCTGAGCTTCATGTACAGCGACGGCAGCCAGGCCGAATGGGATCGCGGCGCATCGACCACCCAGGACTGGACCTACTGGAACACCACCAGCCAGACCGGCTTCCTCGAATACACCCACCAGCTGGCGGCGGACTGGCAGTTGAAGCTCTCCTACAACTACCGCCGCATCGGCAACGACACCAAGATGTTCTACGCCACCGACGTCGACGGTACCGGCATGGAGCCGGGCACCAACCTGGGTCTGTACGGCTATCCCTGGGGTGGCCCGGATACCACCACGTCGCATCTCGGCGCGGCCACCCTCAATGGTCATTTCCAACTGTTCGGCCGCGATCAGGAGCTGATGCTGGGCGTCAGCGTAGGCAAGAGCGAAGCGACCAACCGGGAGTACGCGCAGGCGATATGCGGCACTGAAACCTGCGGCTACATCGCGATGCCTGGCTTCCCGTGGGCCGGTGACGCGATCGCCGAACCGCAGTGGGGCGAGCTCTCCGTCTACGGCACGCTGGACCAGCGGCTGAAGCGCGCGTTCGGCGCCACCCGGCTCGCGCTCACCGACCGGCTCAAGGCCGTGGTCGGCTTCAACTACGCGAACTATCACCGCGACGGCGCCAACTATGGCGTGCCCTTCGACCAGACCGAGGGCCACACCAGTCCCTACGGCGGCCTCACCTACGATTTCAACGAGCACGTGCTTGGCTATGTCAGCTATTCGGACATCTACCAGCCGCAGGATCAGGCCGACAAGGAACAGCGCTACCTCGACCCCACCAAGGGCACCAACTACGAAGTGGGCGTGAAAGCCGATTGGTTCGACCACCGGCTGCTGACCACCCTGGCCGTGTTCAAGGCCGAGCAGGACGGGCTGGCCACCGGCATCGGCTACAACGACAACGGCCAGTACTACTACGGCGGCGTCGACGTCGAATCCAAGGGCGTCGAATTCGAAGCCACTGGCAAGCTCGGCGACCACGTCGACCTGGTGTTCGGCTACACCACCCTGAAACTGACCGGCCAGGGCGGCGACGACACCTACCGCTGGGTGCCGCGTCGCACCGCGAATTTGATGCTCAGCGCGCGCCTGCCCAGCTATACGCCGTTGTCGTTCGGTGTCGGCGGGCGCTGGCAGAGCGCCATCTCCAACGTGGAAACCAGCGGCTTCGCCGTGCGCCAGGACAGTTACGCCGTGGTCAACGGTTTCGTGGCCTGGGATTTTCGCCCCAATGCCACGCTGCGTTTCAACGCCAGGAACATCACCAACGAGAAGTACATCAACACGCTGCGCTACAGCGGCTTCTACGGCGCACCGCGCAGTTACATGTTGAGCCTCGACTGGCGCTTCTGAGCGACTTCACCGTGGGAAGGCAGTAGCCGATGTCCAACACACTCGCTGTCCAGGGTTCGTCCGCGACCCGCCTTCGCGTCGCATCGCGCGTTGCTGCCGCCGTGCTCGGTGGCTACGTCTTCGCGTGGGGCACGGTCGCGGCCGTGACCGGCCTGTTGTCCGCAACGGGAATGGAATTCCACGACGCCGAGTTCCTGGGCGCCGTGGCGGGGCTGCTCGCCTACCTCGTGGCGTTCCTGTGCACCGTCGCCACGCGCCGGTTGGCGATGGCCTGGCTGGTGCTGCTGGGCGCCGGCGCGCTGATGACGGCCGCCGCTTCGTTCGTGCAATCGTTGCTGACCTGAGGAGGCGGCGTGATGTTTTCCAGTTTCCGGCAGGCCATGGCATGGCTGCACACCTGGTTCGGCCTGGTGCTGGGCTTCGTGCTGATGGCGGCATTCTTCTTCGGCGCGCTGTCGGTGTTCGATCGCGAGATCGACCGGTGGACGGTCCCCACCACCCGAATCGCGCCGCAACCGATGCCATCGTTCGAGCAGGTACTGCGACCGGCGTTCGAGCGCATGCATCCCACGCCCGCGGCGATCGACGCCATGCGTCCCCGCGTCGACGGCGCGATGCCGCAACACTTCGACACCGTGGTCAACTGGAGCGCCTACACCACCCACCGCGATCCGGTGCTGGAGTTGTACGCCGGCTACGAAGTGCCCAACGCGAAGGACCCGGAGGAGGCGATCTGGGCCTACGGCACCATCGATCCGCGCAACGGCAAGGCGCTGTCCGACGACCAGCTGAAGATCGGCAGCGGCTTCTTCTACCCGATGCATTACAGCCTCACGCTGGACTGGAAAAACCTGGGCATCTGGATCGTGGGTTTCTCCGCGCTGATGATGCTGGCGGCGCTGGTCAGCGGCGTGATCATGCACCGCAAGCTGTTCCGCGAGTTCTTCACCTTCCGCCCAGGCAAGGCGCGGCTGCGCAGCGTGCTGGATCTGCACAACCTCACCGGCGTGGTGGCGTTGCCGTTCCACTTCTTCTTTGCCTTCACCGGCCTGGTGATCTTCGCCAGCACCTACTACTTTCCCGTCGGGCAAACGCAACTGCATGGCCTGCACGAGCTGCATGAGCAGGTGGAAGCGCAGGAAACCGGCCTGCCGCACGATCGCGCCGGCGTGCCAGCGGGGCTGGCGTCGGTGGACGCGATGGTGGCCGAGGCGCAACGCCGCTGGGCCGCCGACGGCAAGGCCGGCGACGTGGGCTTTTTGATGATGCAGCACGTGGGCGACGCCAACGGCTACGTCAGCGTCTACCGCGCCGGCACCGACCGCATCGCGCTGGTGGGCGACGGCATCCACTTCAAGGCGTCGACTGGCGAACTGATCCGCGTGGACCCGCCGGCCACGCCGACGGGTCGCGTCAGCGAATTCCTCACCGGGCTGCACCTGCAGCATTTCCGCCACTGGCTGCTGCGCTGGTTCTACATGCTGGGCGGCTTGGCAGGCGCGGTCTGCATTGCGACCGGCTTTGTGTTCTTCGTCGAAAAGCGCAAGCGCCAGCATGCGCAGCGGGGCAGCCAGGGCGCACGCATCGTGGATGCGCTGGCCGTCACCACGGTGACCGGCATGCTGCTGGCCACGCTGGGCATCCTGGTGGCCAATCGCCTGCTGCCGGAGAACCTGCCGGCACGCGGCGATTGGGAGCGTTACGCGTTCTGGTGCACCTGGGCGCTGGCGCTGCTGCATGCCGCCTGGCGCAGCGCACCGGTGGCGCAAGGACGCGCGAACCCGGCCTGGCGCGAGCAGTGCATCGCGATCGCGACGCTGGCGCTGGCAGCCGTGGTGTTGAACGGCATCACCACCGGCGATTACGTGTGGCGCACGATCGCCACTGGCTACTGGCCGGTCGCTGGCATCGACCTGTTTCTGTTGTGCAGCGCCGCCGTGGCCTGCCTGACGGCTCGCGTATTGAAACGCCGCGCTTGCGTGGCGCAATCACGCATGACCGGCATGGAGATGGCACGTGTCTGAATCCGCGCTCGCGACGTGCCTGCTATCCGCGGCGTGGCTTGCCAGCGTAGCCGGCATGGGCTGGCTGGCCGTGTCGTTGCCGGTACATGCGCAACAGGTGTGGGAACGCATTCCGGCATCGGCGATGACGCGTCTGCTGCGATGCCTCGGCGTGGCGGGCATCGTCGCCGCGCTGGCCTTGTGTCTGGGCGCGGACCACGCCTCCATGGCGGTCCTGGTCTGGGTGATGGCCTCGACGGGGGCCGCCCTGCTGGTTGCCTTCACCCTGGCCTGGCGTCCGCGCTGGTTGCGCGTGCTGGCGCCGTGGGTGTGACGCGACTTCATGGGATGACGCACCCGGCCCTGTTCACCCTGAGCGTAGCCGCGCAGCGGCGAAGTCGAAGGGTTGGTAGGGCAACGGCTCACGCAGG
Organism: Rhodanobacter ginsenosidimutans; assembly: GCF_042655685.1. Lineage (NCBI taxonomy): Bacteria > Pseudomonadati > Pseudomonadota > Gammaproteobacteria > Lysobacterales > Rhodanobacteraceae > Rhodanobacter > Rhodanobacter ginsenosidimutans. The sequence continues at coordinate 969,044 of NZ_JBHSMM010000001.1, forward strand.
CACACGGCCGCGTCCGTCATCAACATTCGATGACGTTCACCGCCAGCCCGCCGCGGCTGGTTTCCTTGTACTTGTCCTTCATGTCGCGGCCGGTGTCGCGCATGGTCTTGATCACCTTGTCGAGGCTGACGCGGTGCTTGCCGTCGCTTTTCAGCGCCATGCGGCTGGCGTTGATGGCCTTGACCGAGCCCATCGCATTGCGTTCGATGCAGGGGATCTGCACCAGGCCGCCGATCGGGTCGCAGGTGAGGCCGAGGTTGTGCTCCATGCCGATTTCGGCGGCGTTCTCGACCTGCCAGATGCTGCCGCCCAGCGCGGCGGTGAGGCCGCCGGCGGCCATCGAGCAGGCCACGCCGACCTCGCCCTGGCAGCCCACTTCAGCGCCGGAGATGGAGGCGTTTTCCTTGTACAGGATGCCGATGGCGGCGGCGGTGAGCATGAATTCGATGATGCCGTTTTCGTCGGCCTTGGGGCAGAAGCGCTGGTAGTAATGCAGCACCGCCGGCATGATGCCGGCCGCGCCGTTGGTGGGCGCGGTGACCACGCGGCCGCCGGCGGCGTTCTCCTCGTTGACGGCCAGCGCGTAGAGGTTGACCCAGTCCAGGATGGTGAGCGGATCGCGCAACGCGGCCTCGGGCTGGTTGCGCAGTTCCTCCGCCATCGCCGGCGCGCGGCGTGCCACGTGCAGGCCGCCGGGCAGCGTGCCGGGTGAGCGCAGGCCGCGGGTCACGCAATCCTGCATCGCCTGCCAGATGGTCAGCAGGCCGGCACGGGTTTCCGCTTCGCTGCGCCACACCGATTCGTTGGACATCATCAACTGGGCGATGGTCATGCCGTGCTGTTCGCACAGCGCCAGCATCCGGTCGCCGCTGCTGAACGGGTAGGGCTGTTCGGTGGTGTCGGCCACGATGCGGTCTTCGGCGGCTTCGTCCTTGTTGACCACGAAACCGCCGCCCACGGAGTAGTAGTCGCGCGTGGCCAGCAGGTTGCCGTCGGCGTCATACGCGGAGAAGCGCATGCCGTTGGTGTGGAACGGCAGCTTCTGGCGCTTGTTGAACACCAGGTCGCTTTTCTCGTCGAACGCGATGTCGCGCTTGCCCAGCAGCTGCAGCCGGCCGCTGGAGCGGATGCGCTCCAGCGTGGCGGGGATGCCATCCGGGTCGATGGTGTCGGGATGCTGGCCTTCCAGCCCCAGCAGCACGGCCTTGTCGGTGCCATGGCCGCGGCCGGTCAGCGCCAGCGAGCCGAACAGTTCGGTGCGCACGCGGGTCACCTGGTCCAGCACGCCCTTTTCCTCCAGCCAGCGTTCGGTGAACCGCGCGGCGGCGCGCATCGGGCCCACCGTGTGCGAGGAGGACGGCCCGATGCCGATCTTGAACAGGTCGAATACGCTGACGGCCATGTGGCTGCCGAGGGAGGAAAGGTGCGCGCTATTCTACGCGGGCCCCCTTGAACGCAGCCCCTGCCGAAACGCATGCCCGACCTGATCCTGTACCAGCGCGACTACTGCCATCTCTGCGACCTGGCCCTGGCGGTGCTGGCCGAGGCGCGCGCGCCGGACTTCGACAGCGCATGGGTGGACGATTCGGTCGAACTGGAAGCGCGCTATGGCGTGCGCGTCCCGGTGCTGCGCGACAACCGCACCGGTCGCGAGCTGGACTGGCCGTTCGATGCCGCTGCGGTGCGGGCGTTTCTCGGTCAGCCTGGCTGACACTGGGCTGGCGCTCGCCGTGTCCTAGAATGAAACGTCGCCTGGAACATTCCCCATCATGGTTCGTGCCACCCAACCTTCCAGCCTGAATCGCTGGCGCGATCGCGCCACGGCGTTGTCGCCGCTGCTGGCCGACGCACTGGATGCCTGCGCCGGGCAGCCGCTGGACGAGGCCGGCTGCGCCGATGTGCTGGATCTGCTGGACATGCTCGGCTGCGATGCGCAGACGCTGGCGGCGGCGCTGTGGTTCGAGCTGGCGCGGGTGGCGCCGGCGGTATGGACTGCCCGCAGCGAATCGCTGCCGGCCGACGTGCAGCGGTTGGTGGCCGGCCAGCAGGCGGCCGAGCAGGTATGGGCGCTGCATGCGCAGAAGCGCACGCCGGAACGGGCGGCCGAAGGTTTGCGCCGGCTGCTGCTGGCGATCATCCGCGACCTGCGCGTGGTGTTCATCCTGCTGGCGCGGCAGCTGGCGCGGATGCGCGCGGCGGCGTCGTGGCCGGCGGAGGAGAGCGCCGCGCTGGCCCGGCTCACCCGCGACATCCATGCACCGCTGGCCAACCGGCTCGGCATCTGGCAGCTGAAGTGGGAGCTGGAGGATCTGGCGTTCCGTTACCTGCAACCGGACACCTACCGCCGCATCGCCAAGTTGCTGGACGAACGCCGCGCCGATCGCGAGGCGTTCATCCGCCAGTCGCTGGACGAATTGCAGCACGACCTTGAGGCCGGCGGCATCCATGCCGAGCTGGCCGGGCGACCCAAGCACATCTATTCCATCTGGAAAAAAATGCAGCGCAAGGCGCTGGAGTTTTCCGACCTGTACGACATCCGCGCGGTACGCGTGCTGGTGGACAGCGTGTCCGACTGCTATGCCGCGCTGGGCGTGGTGCATGCGCGCTGGCCGCACCTGCCAGGCGAGTTCGACGACTACATCGCGCGGCCCAAGGGCAACGGCTACCAGTCGCTGCACACCGCCGTGCTGGGGCCGTCGGGCAAGACGCTGGAAGTGCAGATCCGCACCCACGAGATGCATCGCGCCAACGAGCTGGGCGTGGCCGCGCACTGGCGCTACAAGGAGGGCGGCAGCGCCGACGCCGAGTTCGAGGCCAAGATCGCCTGGATGCGCAAGCTGCTCGACGCACGCGGCGAGGACGACAGCAAACTCGCCGCCGACCTGCACACCGAATTGCTGGAAGACCGCGTCTACCTGCTGACGCCCAAGGGCGAGGTGTTCGACCTGCCGCACGGCGCCACCGTGCTGGATTTCGCCTACCACGTACATACCGAGGTGGGACACCGCTGCCGCGGCGCCAAGGTCAACGGCCGCATCGTGCCGCTGACGTTCCAGCCGCAGAGTGGCGACCGGGTGGAAATACTCACCACCAAGATTGCCGAGCCCAGCCGCGACTGGCTGTCGGTGCATCACGGTTATCTCAACACCTCGCGGGCGCGCGACAAGGTGCGTGTGTGGTTTCGCAAGCTGGCGCACGACGCCAACGTGGCGGCCGGCCGCGCCATGTTCGAGCGCGAGCTGAAGCGCATGGCGCTGCCCGCCGTTTCCGCCGCCGACGTGGCGAAACTGCCCGCCCATTTCAACCTGAAAACGCCGGACGACCTGCTGGTGGCGGTGGCGCTGGGCGAAGTCACGCCCGGCCAGCTCACCCGCGTCTTGCAGGAGGCGGCGCAACCACCGGCGCCGCTCGTCACCCAATCGGCCACGCCGGTGGCGTCGCGCCACGCCACGCTCGATCACAGCGCGCTCAGCATCCAGGGTATCGGCAACCTGCTGACCACGCTGGCACGCTGCTGCCAGCCGCTGCCGGGCGATCCGGTGCGCGGCTTCATCACCCGCGGCCGCGGCGTGTCGGTGCACCGGGCCGACTGCGCCAGCCTGGCGCGGCTGGCGCGGCGCGATCCGGATCGGGTGATCGAGGTGAACTGGGGCACCGCGTCGGCACAGGCGTACGAGGTCGACATCGAAGTGCGCGGCTATGACCGCAAGGGCCTGCAGAAAGACATCACCAGCGTGATCAGCAACGCCAACACCCACATCATCGCCTCGTCCAGCCGCCTGTTCGTGCACACCGGTGAGGTGGAAATGCGCTTCACCCTGCGCGTGCGGGATTACGAGCAGCTGTCGATCCTGCTGGCCAAGCTGCAGGCGCTGCCCAACGTGATTGACGCGCGCCGCGTGGGCGTCGGCTGAATCCACCTGCAATACCGGCGCCCGCAACCCCGGGGTGTCGTCGGGCCGATGTTAAGCTGCGCCAGTTGTTCCGGACGATGGGCCCATGAGCGGAAACAGGGAAAACCACGAAAACGATCCGCGCGGTCGCACCGAGCCTACGCTCGGCGATATCGACCGGATGGATGCGCCGGCGCCCGCGCCGGCATCCGACGGATTGCCGCAGGTGACGGTGGAGCCGCGCGTGTCGCGCACCCGCACCCGTGCGCCGCGGCCGGAGTCCGGCCACCGCGGCTGGCTGATGGCCTTGTTGCTGCTGGTGTTCGTGGCGCTGATCGCCACCGTCTGGTTCAAGCAGAACGACCTGCGCGGCATGCTGCCGCGCACCGAGTTGAACGACGTGCTGAGCCGGGCGCAACAGGCGTTGCAGGATGGACGTCTGGACGGCCAGGATGGTACCAGTGCCCGCGAGCTGTACCAGGCCGCCGTGGCGCTGGAGCCGGACAACGATGCCGCGCGCAACGGCCTGCACCAGGTCGGTCGCGCCGAACTGTCGCAAGGCGATACGGCATTGCAGGCCGGCCAGCTCGACCAGGCCGCGCAGCACGCCGCCGTGGCGCGCCAGCTGCTGGGTGGCGGCAGCGACATCGACCGGCTCGACCGCGCCATCGATAAAGCCCGCGCGGCGCACCTGCCGACCGATGATCTCGTCGATCGCGCGCGCCAGGCCTTTGCCGCCGGCCAGCTGGATGGCGAGCAGGGCGCCGGTGCGCTGTACCAGAAAATGCTGCGCGCCAACCCCGGCAATGCAGTCGCCGCACACGGCCTCAACCAGGTCGGCGACGCGCTTGCCGAGCAGGCGCGCAAGGCGCTCGATACGAAGCAGGACAGTGAAGCCGCCGCGCTGATCGACCGGCTGGCTGCGCTGCAACCCAACCACGGCGCCTTGCCTGCCTTGCGCGCGCAGCAGGCGCAGCAGCGCCAGCAAAACACCGAGGCGCTGGACGAGGCGATCAAGCAGGGCCGCGCCGCGCTCGCCGAGGGCCGCGTCAGCGGTGCCGGCGACGACACCGCACTGGCACATTTCAAGGCGGCGCTGGCGATTGATCCCGACAGCCGCGAGGCGCATGCCGGCCTCGGCATGGTGGCGCAGGCGATGATCGTGCGCGCCAACGCCGCGATCGAAGCGGGCGACCGCAGCCAGGCCGCCGGCCTGCTCGACCAGGCAGCGGCGCTGGCCCCCAAATCCGCCGACCTCGCCGCGGCGCGGGCACGCATCGACGCGGCCACTGCCGCCACGTCGTCGCCGGGCGAGAAGGCCGCGCCAACCGCCGCGGCCGCGCCGGATGATGCGGGGCTGGTAGCGCCAACCTTGTCGGCCGCCCAGCAGGCGCAGATCACCCAGTTGCTGCAAGGCGCGCAGGCGGCTGCCACGCGCGGCGACATCATGCTGCCGCCAGGTGGCAGCGCCTACGACCTGTATCGCCAGGCACTGGCCATCGATGGCAACAACGTCGAGGCGCGCCGTGGTTTGCAGGCCTTGCCGGTGCAGGTGGAGCAGCGGTTCAACCAGGCGCTGGCCGCCGGCCAGCTGGGCCAGGCCACCGACATGCTGGCGAACCTGGCCGAGCTGGCACCGGGCGACCCCGCGCAGGGCGCGCTGGCCAATCGACTGGCCGGCGCGTGGCTCGATCAGGCCGACCGCCAGCTGGCCAGCGGCGATCGCGTGGGCGCTGCCCAGTCGCTGAATCGCGCCCGCAAACTCACGCCCGACAGCGCGCGGGTGCAGGATATGGCCGTCCGTTTGCAGGGCGGTCCGTGAGCCCTGCTGGCGGCATCCAATCCACGATCGGGTACGGCGCAGCGTCAGGCTGGCGTCGTGCGCTGGTCAGTCGCACATCGAGCGCGCCATGACAATCCTGGTGTTCGGTGGCAGCAGCCAGATCGGCCATTTCCTGTTGCCGCGGCTGCTGGAGCGCGGCGAGTCGATCATTTCCCTGAGCCGGCAACCGCGACCGGAACAGCCTGGCGTGACCTGGCTGCACGGCCAGCTTCCCGACCAGGTGCCCACATTGCCGGCGCTGTCGGCGATCGTAAGCTTCGGCCCGTTGCAACCGTTCGCGGACTGGCTGGCGGCCACGCCGCTGGAAGGCGCGCCGCGGGTGATCGCCACCAGCTCGATGAGCGCCGAGACCAAGCGTGATTCGGCGGTACCGGCCGAACGCGCCATCTCGCAGTTGCTGCGCGATGGCGAGTCGGCGCTGGCGGCCGCCTGTGCCCGTCATGGCTGCGCCTGGACCGTGCTGCGGCCCACGCTGATCTATGGCGCGGGCCTGGACAAGAGCCTGACACCAATCGCCCGCCGCGCCCGCCGCCTGCGGGTTTTCCCGCTGCCCGGCGGGCATGGCCTGCGCCAGCCGGTGCACGCGGACGACATTGCCCAGGCCGTGGTGGCGGCGCTGGCTTGCCCGGCGGTTGCCGGCCGCATCCTGCCGATCGGCGGCGGCGAGCGCCTGTCTTTTGTCGAGATGTTCCGCCGCGTGCGCCGCAGCCAGCCGTGCGCCACCTTGCCGCTGCCGCTGCCCGGCGGCCTGTTGCGCGCCTGTGCCAGCGCCTTGCCGCGCCTGCGCGGGCCGCTGAACCGGTTGGACACCGACCTGATCGCCGACAACAGCGAGTTGCAGTGCCTGCTCGGCATCCACCCGCGCGCATTCGATCCCGAATCCACGATGTGGTTCCCACCGGGTCAGTGACGCCAGGCCCGAGCGGCGGGGTTGTATGAGGACATGTAGGAGCGACTTCAGTCGCGATGCTTCTGCTCTGGAGCTCCAAAGCAAGAGCATCGCGACTGAAGTCGCTCCCACAGGAGTCGCCCCCACATTATTGATGGTCACCCCAACATTCGCTGCGATGACCGCGTTTTGCCCGCAAAATACCCGCACCATTCATATGCGCCTCGGGTAGCAGGCCCTATGATCGACGCATTTGATCGAGGATTCCCCGCCGTTGGCCTTCCTGACCCGTACCCGTTCCCTGGCGCGCCGCACGTGGCCGTGGCTGCGCATCCCGTTCTGGATCGGCATGGGCCTGCTGGTGGGTTTCGTGCTGCCGTACATGCTGGTGTTGAACAAGCGTGTGCAGGAGCGTTTCAACGACCTGGTGTTCGCAGTGCCCACGCGGGTGTACGCGCGGCCGCTGCCGCTGGCCGCGGGCGTGCCGATGACGCCCGCCGCGCTGGAGCTGGAGCTGACCTTTGCCGGCTATCGCCGTGGCGACCGCGGCAACTTGCCCGGTAGCTGGGTCAAGGACGGATCGCGCTACACCATCGCCTCGCGTGGTTACGCCGGCCCGGCCGGCGGCGAGTTGCCGAAGCGGATCGAGGTGACCCTGGGCAAGGGCGAGGTGCGTTCGGTCACCGACGCGGCCAGCGACAAGGCGATGGCCATCGCGCATCTCGACCCCGCGCGCATCGCCACGTTGTACGGCGCCAGCCAGGTGGAGCGGCGCATCGTGCATCTGGCCGATGTGCCGCCGCTGCTGGTCAGCGGCTTGCAGGCGGTGGAAGACCGCGATTTCAAGCACAACATCGGCGTCGATTTCTCGGCCATCGCGCGGGCGGCGTTCGCCAACCTGCGCGCCGGCCGCACGGTGCAGGGCGCGTCCACGCTGACCCAGCAACTGGTGCGCAACCTGTTCCTCACCCGCGAGCGCAGCTTCACCCGCAAGATCAACGAAGCGTTGATGTCGGTGCTGATCGAGCTGCACTACAGCAAGGGTCGGATCCTGGAGGCGTACATCAACGAGGTTTTCCTCGGCCAGCAGGGCGACCAGGCGGTGCACGGTTTCGCGGCCGCCTCGGAGTTCTATTTCGGGCGCCGGCTGGAGGCGTTGCGGCCGCAGGAGATCGCGATGCTGGTGGGCCTGGTGAAAGGCCCCAGCTATTACGACCCGCGCCGCTATCCCGAGCGTGCGCTGGCGCGCCGGAATCTTGTGCTGCAGGAGTTCGAGACCACCGGTTTGCTGACCGGTGCACAGGCCAATGCGGCGCAGGCGGCGCCGCTGGACGTGATCAAGAACGGCCAGCTGCCGCACAACCGTTTCCCGGCTTTCATGCAACTGGTGCGCGAGCAGATCACCAGCGACTTCGATGACGAAACGCTGCGCGGCGGCCACCTGTCGGTGTTCACCACGCTCGACCCGGCGGCGCAGATCTACACCGAGCAGGCGATCAGCAGCACGGTGAAGGCGCTGGGCAAGCGGGGCGAGGCGGTGCAGGCGGCGGCGGTAGTGACCAGTGCGCAAACCGGCAACGTGCTGGCCGTGGTGGGCGACAAGCGGCCGGGCGCGCAGGGCTTCAACCGGGCGCTGGATGCGCGCCGGCAGATCGGCTCCACGATCAAGCCGTTCATCTATCTGGTGGCCCTGACCCAGCCCGAGCGCTGGAACCTGGCCACCTTGCTGGACGACGGCCCGATCTCGCTGCGCCAGCCCAATGGCACCGTCTGGAACCCGCAGAACGACGACAACCAGAGCCACGGCATGGTGCCGATGGTGGATGCGCTGGCGAAGTCGTGGAACCTGGCCACCATCCACCTCGGCATGGCGCTGGGGCTGCCGCGGATCAAGGCGTTCCTGCAGTCGTTCGGGCTGACCGGCGTCAACCCCGGCCCGTCGTTGCTGCTTGGTGCGCTGGATCTTTCGCCGCTGCAGGTTACCCATCTTTACCAGTACCTGGCCGCTGACGGCCACGCGCTGCCGCTGGTTGCCGTCAGCGGTGTGCTCGACGGCAACGGTCGCACGATCAAACGCTATCAGGTGCAGCCCGGCGACGGCGAATACCAGAGCGCGGTGCGGTTGACCACCTGGGCGTTGCAGCAGGTGGCGGTGTACGGCACCGCGCATTCGATCGGCAATTCGGGGCTGGCGTGGCTGCACGCCGCCGGCAAGACCGGTACCAGCAACGACCTGCGCGACAGCTGGTTTGCCGGCTACACCGGCGAACACCTGGCGGTGTTCTGGATGGGCCGCGATGACAACAAGCCGGCCGGCCTGTTCGGTTCCACCGGTGCCTTGCGTGCGTGGCGCGAGCTGTTCGCCAAGCTGCCCACCCGGCCGTTGTCCAGCGCACCGGGCAGCGGCCTGGAGATGGCCTGGATCAACCCGACCAGCGGCCGCCGCACTGATCCGCAATGCGCTGGCGCGCAACAGGTGCCGGTGGTGGCCGGCAGCCTGTCCGCCGATGTCGATGGCTGCGCCTGGGAAACCGTGCAAGGCCTGTTCGGCGTCGGTCAGCCCACCACCAACGGCGCGCCCGGCGCCCCGGCCGCTCCGGCGGCACCGGTTGCTCCCACTGCCCCCTCGAACCCCGCTGATCCGTACCGGAATTGACCATGTCGTACCTTGTAAACACCGCGCGTAGCGGCGCCTTGTTGGTGGCCGTCGCGTTTTTTGCCGGCTGTGCCACGCCGCCGCCGCCCGCCCCATCGCGCGCGGCCGCTCCCGCCCACGACATGGTGGCCGCCATCCGTGCCGCCGGTGACCGCGAAAGCTCGGTGATCGCCGTCAATCCGCTGGGTGATCCCGGCGTCACCGGGCTGCAGGATGCCGCCCGCGTCGACGCCAACGCCGGCCGTTACGCCGATGCCGGGGCCAAGCTCGACCAGGCCTTGAAGCTCAGCCCGGATTCGCCCGCCCTGCTGCAGGACCGTGCCGAAATCGCCATCCGGCTGGGTGATTTCAGCGGTGCCGAAAAACTGGCCCATCGCTCATGGTCGCTGGGGCCGAAGCTGGGCCCGTTGTGCGCCCGCAACTGGCAGACCATCGTGGAGTTGCGGCTGCACGCCAGGGACGAGGCCGGCGCCGCCACCGCGCGCAAATGGCTGGCCCAGTGCCACAAGGCGGGCGTGCCGCGTTACTGATATGGACGTCAAGGCGTCCATATGCTGAAGTCATTGATCGCCGGCTCAGTGGTGGTCTGGCGGCACTCAGGCCTCGATGATGCCGCCGCGTTCCCACTCCGCCACCGGACCCGGTTCCAGCCGAAACAGCGGGTGACAGGCTAGTTGCTTGCAGGCCTGCCATTGCCGGTGCAGCTGCGGCGAGCGCTGTCGCAGCTTGGCCATCAGGTGCGCCCATTCGTGCGCCAACTGACCGTCGCTGGCGGCGATGGGGGTCACCGCGAGAACCGGTTCGATCTTGCTGCGGTCGAAGACATAGCCGCGCGCCAGCGACTCGGCGTAAACGGCGCACAGATAGGATTCGATCGCGGACAACGGCGCGGGATGGGCGCGGAAACGCTGCAGTTGTGGATGATTGCGATAGCCGCGCGTCTCGCCCCGCAATACTGCGCGCGCCAGCAGGGCCTCACGCCAGAGCGCCACCAGGCCTTGTCGGTCCAGATAACTCGGATGCAGTGTCCATAACCGCATGATGTGAACCTCCGCGCCGCGTACGCGCATTGTCGCCGCAAGCGGCATCCGCTCGAAAGCGGCGCGCCAAGGTTTCGTCGCCGCGGCCGCTCGGCGATACTGGCGTGATGATTGATCACGACGACCCCGCAACCATGGATGTTGCGGCGCTGCTGGGCAGCGATGGCCCGTTTGCCCGCGAGGTGCCAAGCTTCGCCCCGCGTGAGGCACAGCAGCGCATGGCGCAGGCCGTGGCGCAGGCCATTGCGGGGCGTGAAACGCTGATTGCCGAGGCGGGTACCGGCACCGGCAAGACCTTCGCCTACCTGGTGCCGGCGTTGCTGTCGGGCGAGCGGGTGATCATTTCCACCGGCACCAAGACGCTGCAGGACCAGCTGTATTTCCGCGACCTGCCGCGCGTGCGTTCGGTGCTGGGCGCGCGGCTGAAGACCGCCTTGCTGAAAGGCCGCGCCAACTACCTGTGCCTGTACCGGCTGGACCAGACCGTGCGCGAGGGTGCCACCTTCGAGCGTACGCAGGCCGCGCAACTGGCCACCATCCGCGCCTGGTCCGCGCGCACCCGCCGTGGCGACCGCATGGAGCTGGCCGAGGTGCCGGAGGAGTCGCCGCTGTGGCCGCGCGTCACCTCCACCCCGGAAAACTGCCTGGGCGTGGAGTGCCCGTTCTTCGACGACTGCCACGTGGTGAAGGCGCGCCGCGAGGCGATGGAGGCCGACGTGGTGGTGGTCAATCACCACCTGCTGTTCGCGGACCTGGCGCTGAAGCAGGAAGGTTTCGGCGAGATCCTGCCCGGCGCCGCCGCCTTCATCCTGGATGAGGCGCATCAGGTGCCCGAGCTGGCCGGGCAGTTCTTTTCGCAGAGCCTCAGCGCGCGCCAGCTGACCGACCTGGCGCACGATGCGCTGGCCGAATGCACCGGCGTTACCGGCGCCATCGGATTGCTGCTGGAGCCGGTGGAAGCGTTGCAGGAATCCCTCCGCCAACTGCGCCTGGCGATGGCGCCGCTGCCACAGCGTGGCGCGTTCCAGGAGCTGGAGGATCGCGCCGGTGTGCGCGAGGCCCTGCACGACTTGCGCGAGCTGCTGGCCACGCTGACCGAGCTGCTGGTCTCCCAGGCCGAGCGTTCGCGCGGCTTCTCCAACCTCAGCGAGCGCGCCACTGCATTGGCCGAAAGGCTCGACCGCATCGTGGAGGATCGCAGCGAGCGCGACGTGCGCTGGTACGAGTCATGGACGCGTGGTTTCGCCCTGCATGCCACGCCGCTTGATCTGGCCACGCCGATGCGTGCCCTGCGCGAACGCACCCAGGCGGCGTGGATACACACCTCGGCCACGCTGTCGGTGGCCGGGAATTTCGATCATTTCGCCCGCCAGCTGGGATTGGACGACCCGCGGACGCTGAGCCTGGAAAGCCCGTTCGACTACGCCAGACAAGGCCTGTGCTACCTGCCGTCGGGCCTGCCTGACCCCAACGCGCGCGACTACACCGAGCAGGTGATCGAGGCCGCGTTGCCGGTGCTGCACGCCTCCAACGGCCGCGCGTTTCTGCTGTTCACCTCGCATCGCGCGTTGCGCCGCGCCGCCGAGTTGCTGGAAGACAAGGTGCCCTGGCCGCTGTTCGTGCAGGGCACCGCGCCACGGCCGCGGCTGCTGGAAGACTTCCGCGCCAGCGGCCACGGCGTGCTGCTGGGCGCGGCCAGTTTCTGGGAGGGCGTGGACGTGGTGGGCGAGGCGCTGAGCGTGGTGGTGATCGACAAGCTGCCGTTCGCCGCGCCCGACGATCCGGTGCTGGTGGCGCGGCTCGCCGCGCTGGAAGCCTCCGGTATCAACCCGTTCATGGGCTGGCAGGTGCCCAGCGCGGTGATCGCGCTGAAGCAAGGCGCCGGCCGCCTGATCCGCGACGTGCACGACCGCGGCGTGCTGATGCTGTGCGACCCGCGCCTCACCGGCAAGGGCTACGGCAAACTGTTTCTCGCCAGCGTGCCGCCGATGCCGCGCACCCGGGAATTGGCCGATGTGCAGGCGTTTTTCGATGACGCGACCGCCTCACTGTAGGAGCGACTTCAGTCGCGACGCCTTTGCCCTTCGGTCATGGCAAGAGCGTCGCGGCTGAAGCCGCTCCTACAACGGCTGGCTGGCTTCTTTTACAAATCCCGAATCCCGTCGCTACGACATCGGCTCGGGCTTGGCACCCAGCTTGGGCGGCAGCGGGATGAATTCCTCGTGGTCCAGGTCCGGCAGTTTCATGCGTCCGGCGGCCCAGTCGGCGCGGGCCTGGTCGAGCCGTTCGGGCGACGAGGAGACGAAGTTCCAGTCGATGTAGCGCGGCCCCACCGGCTCGCCGCCCAGCGCCATGACTACCGCACCGCTGTGGGTGGCGATGGTGGCGGCCTTGCCGGGCACCAGCACCGCCATCTTGCCCGCTTCGACCCGCTCGCCGTCGATCTCCACTTCGCCGCTGGCCACGTAGACCGCCCGCTCGGGGTACTCGGCCGGCAGCGACACCCGCGCGCCGGCGCGCAGTTGCCAGTGCACGTAGAACTGCGGCGAATCGACTTTCACCGGCGACGTCACGCCGGCCAGGCTGCCGGCGATCAGCCGCCCGGTGAGGCCGTCGTCGTCGAAGACCGGCAAGTCATGGTTGGCGTAATGCCAGAAGCCCGGGTCCATTTCCTCGCGCCCGTCCGGCAGCGCCACCCAGGCCTGGATGCCGTCCAGCGGCCCGCCCTGCGCGCGCAGTTTCTCGAAGCGCTCCGAATGCGTGATGCCGCGGCCGGCGGTCATCCAGTTGACCTCGCCGGGGCGCACGGCCTGCTCGGAGCCGAGGCTGTCGCGGTGCATGATCTCGCCGTCGAAAAGATAGGTGATGGTCGACAGCCCGATGTGCGGATGCGGGCGCACGTCCGCCTCACGCGGCAGGCCGGGCGCGATCTGCTTCGGGCCCATGCGGTCGAAGAAAATGTAGGGGCCGACCATGCGGCGCTGGGCGAACGGCAGCACGCGGCCGACTTCGAAGGAGCCCAGGTCGCGGCGGCGCTGGGCGATGATGAGTTCGATCACGGGATACCTCCGGCGGCAACAGGGAAACGTTGGACGACCACTATCGCACCTTGGCTCAGGCGCGGCGTGAGTGCTCCGGCGCCGCCTCCATCGGCAGGCCGTGCGCGAGCCACGCCTCCAGCCCGCCGGCCAGCGGTCGCACGCGGGCGAAACCCAGCTGCTTGAGCTGGCTGGCCACGCGCGCGGCCGAGGCTTCGTTCGGGCAGTCGCAATAGACCACCACTTCAGCGCTGGCGTCGGCGACGAGGTCGGCCACGCGCGCCGCGTGGACCGCGCCGGGTATCCAGCCCGTCGCATCGCGTTCGGCTGCGCTGCGCACGTCGATCAGCAGCGGGCGGCCGGGCTTGTCCATCAGCGCCTGCAGCTCGGCCACGGAGATGCGCTCCATCCGCAGCTCGCGCAGGAACAGTCGGCGTTTCCAGTATTTGCGGATGATGAAAACCACCAGCGCCACCAGCACCACGCCGATGCCGACCCGGCCCAGCGATTCCAGCGTCAACAGCGCCTCGTTGACGGCGTCATGGAACACCACGCCGGTGGCGATCGCCACGCCCGCCCACAGCACGGCGCCGGTGCCGTCATACGCCACGAAGCGGCGCAGCGGCGTGCGCTGGTGGCCGGCCAGGGTGGTGCCGACCGCGGCAAAGCCTGGAATGAACTTGGCCAGCACCAGCGACGGCGCCCCCCACTTCGCGTAGATCGCACGCGTGCTGGACACGCAGCTGTCGGGTGACAGCGAAACGCGGCAGATCAGCCGCAACATGTGCGCGCCATGCCGACGCCCGGCCAGGTACCACAACGTATCGGCCAACAACGCGGCCAGCGTGGCGGCCAGCAGGATCGGCCAGACCGGCTCCTGGCGCTCCATTGCCTGCGCGCTGGCCACGACCAGCGGCGGCCAGGCGGGAATCGGGATGCCGCCCTGGTCGAGCAGCACGACCAGAAAAACCAGCCACAGCCCGTAGGTCGACAGCAATGCGTTCAGCGCTTCGATCATCTGACGTGTCGCCTCGGGTAAATCCGTCGGCCCAGCTTACTTGCCCTGGCGCACCGGGGCGAAAGTGGTCTGGCCAGCGCTCAGGCGGCAGCGATCTCGACGGTCACGTGCACCAGCTCTTCGTGGATGGCCAGTTGCCGGCGCACGTCCTCGGCGCTGATGGGCGTCGTCACCACCAGCCCCAGGATGCAGGCGTAGCTGTTGCGCCCGACGCGCCACACATGCAGGTCGCTGACGGCGGCGGTGGCAAACTGCTCGCGCACCACGTCGCGGATTTCCTCCACCACCGGCTGATCCATCTCCGCGTCCAGCAGGATCTTGCCGGATTCGCGCAACAGCCCGAGCGCCCAGCGTGCCACCAGGATCGAGCCGACGATACCCATCGCCGGGTCGAGCCATGCGGCGCCGTAGAGCTTGCCGCCCACCAGCGCCACGATGGCCAGCACGGATGTGGCCGCGTCCGCGATCACGTGCAGGTAGGCCGCGCGCAGGTTCACGTCGTGATGGTGACCATGGCCATGCGCGTGGCCGTGCGCATGGCCGTGGTCGTGCCCGTGGTGGTGGCCGCGCTCGTGACCATGCTCTCCCTTCAACAGCCATGCGCACAGCAGGTTGACGCCCAGGCCGAGCACGGCAATCGGGATGGCTTCGTCGTAGTGGATCGTGGCGGGTACGAACAGGCGTTGCAGCGACTGGATCATCATCAGCGCGGCAACCACCGCCAGCAGCATGGCGCTGCTGTAGCCGCCGAGTATCTCGATCTTCCACGTGCCAAAGGCGAAGCGGCCGTCCTTTGCGTAGCGCCGCGCCAGCGCATAAGCCATGACGGACAGCCCCATCGCCAGCGCATGCGAACTCATATGCCAGCCATCGGCCAGCAGCGCCATCGAATTCAGCCAGTAACCGCCGACGATCTCCACCACCATCATCGCCGCGGTGATGTACACCACGCGCCGGGTATTGCGCTCCGCCTTCGCATCGACGTGGTTGAACTGGTGGCTGTGGGTGAACGGGGCGATGTCGGGCGCGGGCATGAGGTGGTCTCGGGTCATATACTCCCCCACAGTATATGAGCGCGAGGCCACCCCATGTCGCATATCCATGAAAATCGCAAAAAGCTGGTCGCCCGCGTGCGCCGCATCAATGGGCAGATGGCCTCGCTCGAGCGCGCGATCGAAGGTGATACGGAGTGCGGCGCCGTGCTGCAGCAACTGGCCGCCGTGCGCGGCGCGGTCAACGGGCTGATCCTGCAGGTGATGGAAGGTCATCTGCGGGCCCACGTGGCCGGGCCCGGCAGCAGCAAACGGCAGGACGAGTTGCTGCCGGTGCTGGCGGTGCTGAAAAGCTACCTCAAGTAGTCGCCGGGCTGTCGTCTTCACGCCAAACGTCCCTTGACTCATGCAGCATGGGGCTCGGCACCCGTCCGGAGGAGACTGATATGGTTTCGATCGTCGATCGCGTGCGCCCCGGCGGCGCGCGTCTTTTTCATGCGGCTGTCCTGGCCGGCGCGCTGGCCTTGTTCATCGGTGCGCTGCTGACCGACTACGCCTACTGGACCACCTACCTGATCCAGTGGAGCGACTTCGCCTCCTGGCTGCTGGTTGGCGCGATGGTGCTCACTTCCGTCGCCGTCATCTGCGAAATCTTCGCCCTCGTCCGTGGCGGGCGCAGCATCGTTCATATCGTGGTGCTGGTGGCGACCTGGCTGGTCGGCTTCTTCGATGCGCTGTATCACGCCAGGGATGCGTGGGCGATCATGCCCATGGCGCTGGTGTTCTCGGTGATTGTCGTCGTGCTGGCCTTGGTGGCGACCTGGATCGGTTTCGCAAGCCTGCGCGCGGGAGGTGCACGATGAAAATTTCCAGCCTGAAAGTCCTGCCCATCGCCGCCGCCGTGATGTTGCTGGCGTCCTGCGGCAAGGCACCCGACCTGAACCAGTACGGCGCCAGCCCGGAGCTGCCGTCGCCGGCGCGCGGCGTCATGCCGGACATGATCATCGCCAAACCCGCCGCCTGGGGTGACCAGGTGCCCACCGTGCCGCAGGGCTACAGCGTCACCGCCATCGCCACCGACCTGGGCATTCCGCGGCAGACTTTGGTGTTGCCCAACGGCGACATCCTGGTGGCCGAAGGTCGCGGCGGCCATGCGCCCAAGCTCAAGCCCAAGGACGTGATCGCCGGCAAGATCAAGGCCAAGGGCAACACCTCGGTCAAGAGCGGCAATCGCCTGACCCTGCTGCGCGACGCCGATGGCGATGGCAAGTACGAACTGAAGACCGTATTTGCCAACAACCTCGACGCGCCCTACGGCCTCGCCCTGGTCGGCAACAACCTGTACGTCGCCAACCAGGGCGAGCTGGTGCGCTTCGATTACCAGGCGGGCCAGACCCATGCCAGCGGTGCGCCGGTGAAGGTCACCGACCTGCCGTCGGCGATCAATCACCACTGGACCAAGGCGCTGGCGGCCAGCCCCGATGGGCGTTACCTGTACGTGGCCATCGGCTCCAACAGCAACATCACCGAGCGCGGCATGACCGCCGAAGTCGACCGCGCGCGCATCTGGCAAGTGGACGCCGCCACCGGCGCGCACAAGGTCTACGCCACCGGCCTGCGCAACCCCACCGCGCTGGCGATCCAGCCCGGCACCGACACCTTGTGGGTGGTGGTCAACGAGCGCGACGAGATCGGCCCGAACCTGGTGCCCGACTACCTCACCTCGGTACGCGAGGGCGGCTTCTACGGCTGGCCCTATGCGTACTGGGGCCAGCATGTGGACACCCGTGTGATGCCGCAGGACCCGGCCAAGGTCGCCGCCGCCATCAAGCCCGATTACGCGCTGGGCTCGCACGTGGCCGCGCTGGGCGTGGCGTTCTCGGCACCCACGATGGGCGGCCAGTTCGGTGACGGTGTGTTCGTCGGCGAGCACGGCAGCTGGAACCGCAACCCGCCGGTGGGCTACAAGGTGGTGTTCGTGCCGTTCCACGATGGCCGTCCATCCGGCAAACCCATCGACTTCGTCACCGGTTTCCGCACGGAAGACGGCAAGACCCGCGGCCGCCCGGTCGGCGTCACCGTCGACCCACGCGGCGCGCTGATCGTCGCCGACGATCTCTCCAACACGATCTGGCGCGTCACGCCGACGGCGGCTGTCGCCGCGCCGGCGGCAACACCTCCGGCACCAGCGACTTCGTCGCCCGCGCCGGCGGCGCCGTCCAGCGCGCCATAAGCTGCTGGCGGCAAGGGCGCGCTCTGGTTGATGAGTGTGCTCTTGCTGGGCCAGCTCTCTTTCTCCTCTGTGTGGCCAGAGAAACGTGGCCCACTGCGCCGCAGGAGCTGCGCGAATGGCGAAGCTGGCGCGAAGGGCAGAAGGCCGGATGACCGGAGCAAAGAGAGGCTTCCCCCGCTACGCGGCTTTATTGCCTCGCATCACACCGCCGCACAGGGGCCGGGCAGAGCACGGCCATCTTGGCCCGCACTTCTCAGAAGAGCCAGGACAGAGCCGGCTGTTGCCCTCTCCGTCTAACTTCCTCCGTCCCGGTTTCCGGAAGAACCATCATTCTTTAAGTCGGCGAACTTTGCTGCCATCGTCGGGTTGCCCCGACTCAGCTTCTTGATGGTCACGTCCTGTGCCTTGTCGTTGGCGAGGCGAAGGTTGTTCTCCGAGCCGAGAAGCGCATCCTTCGTTTTCTGGAGATGGTCGATGGTCTTGTCGATCTCTTCGATCGCGGTCTTGAACTTTCGGGACGCGAGATCGTAGTTTCGAGCGAATCCGGACTTGAATGTCTCAAGCTCGCCCTCGAAATTTGTGATGTCGATGTTCTGCGCCTTAACGAGTGCCAACTCCGATTTGTACATGAGCGATTTCATCGCGGCATTCCGCAGCAGCGTGATGATTGGAAGAAAGAATTGCGGCCGGACGACGTACATTTTTGGGTAACGGTGGAACACGTCGACGATGCCAGTGTTGTAGAGCTCACTGTCTGGCTCCAGCAGGGAAACCAGCACCGCATATTCGCAGCCCTTTTCACTGCGATCCTTGTCGAGCTCTCTCAGGAAGTCTTCGTTCTTGTTCTTCGTCGTGGTTCGATCACTCTCGTTCTTCATTTCGAACATGATCGAGACAATTTCAGTGTCGGCCTCGTCGGAGTCGCGAAAGATATAGTCACCCTTGCTGCCAGTTCGCGCGTCGTTGTCCTTCTCGAAATATGCTCTCGGAAATGCCGTCGATCGAATTCGATTGAACTCAGTTTCGCAGTGCTGCTCGAGGGTTTCACCGACCATCTTGGTGGACAGGCGCGCCTTCATGTCCCGGAGACGCTCAATCATGTCCTCGCGGTCTTTGATCTGCGTCTCGTACTTGTCCTTGAGCGACTGCTCGGCGAGCTGCTTCTCAAGCTTCGCTCTCTCGAGGCCACTCTTTAGTTCGTCGCGCTCCTTCTCGACGGCACTGACTGCTTCGGTGATCGCGAGCTTCTGAGCAAGCTCGATGGTGCCAAGCTTGGAGTTCAGGCTCTGGATTTCTGCATCCTTCGTAGCCGCGGTCTTCTGTAGTTCATTCGCTAGCATCGCCTCGGCTAGCTTGGAAGCGGCTTGCTTCTCATGCTTCGCCTGCTCAAGTTCGTTTGTGAGCGCGTCACGCTCTTTTTCCACGATGCTTAAGGCCTCGGTCACGGCGAGCTTCCGCGCGACTGCATCGGCATCGAGTCTGGCTTGGAGTTTCTGGATCTCGGCGTCCTTGGCTGCACCAGCCTTCTGCAATTCGCTGGCGCCCTTGGTTTCGGCTAGCTCAACTGCGTTCAGTTTTTCCTGCTCGGCGAGCTCCAGTCGCTCGTGTATCTGCTGCTCAAACTCGCTGTCGTGAACTTGCTTAAGGATGTCAGCGTACCCGGCTTCGTCAATTTTGAATGCTTTTCTGCAATGCGGGCAGATAATTTCATGCATGGCTATTCACCCTTCGCCTTGGCCAAGATTTGAGTGAGCATCTCTGGCACTCCTCCCTCGGTTTTAAGTGTCGCCGCTCGATACGCAAACTGATTTTTCGCGAGACGGATGCCTGCGGCAGATTCGACATCATTGCAGGCAATGATCCATTCAGCCCAGCTTGCTGACAGGAATGCTTCGAGATGATCCTCGAGGATTGCTACCTCGTCAGCAACGATGGCAGCAGGGAAATCCTCTTCAGTTAGACCGAAGTACTTCAGCGCCATACGATTCTCCGCTATGTGGCTTTTCCGCTCCTTGTCGATATCGTCCGGCGTCTTACCGTTGTCTTTCGCGCGCTTCTCAAACCCGCCATCTGCGTCGAAGAGGGCATAGACCGGAATGCCAATCAACGTCAGGATTGCGTGCGCGAGGGGGATTGATGTCTTGCCTCCTACCGAAACGATGGAGACCCCACTGGCTTCAAGCGATCCAAGAGAGGACTTGTCGCCAATACCGTAGAAAACTGACGCTTCCGTCGGTCCCTCTACGAGGAATGCCCGGTGCGCGAAGAGCGCTACCGCAAGGTTATTCGCCACGATGCCGTCAAGCTGGCGGTCAACCGTGGCGGGCTTAACTACCCCGCTCAACTTGGCCTTGACGTCGGCTAGCGTGGCGAAGCAGACGGTGACCACAGGAGTCTCAGCGGACGACCTCGTCAGCCTTCTGACTTGGTCGAAATGTCGCGTCTCAAGAAAGTACGGGCTATGAGTCGCATAGGTCACCTGAATGCGTTTGGCGGCGTCCTCGGCGAGTGATCGGAGCACCTTCGCGAATGTCTGAGCCTGAATCGGGTGTTGAAAGAGTTCCGGCTCCTCGATCGCCAAACATATGGTGCCCTCTGCCGATGCGGCGCTCGACTGCGCCAAGAGTTGCAGTGCAGAGATCAAAAGCGTGCGCTGAAACCCATGGCCCTGACGTTCCACAGCAGTCGGATATGTACTGTCGAGCACTGTTACTTCGAACGTGGTTCTCGGGGCCTTGAGTTCTACTTCTGAAGGGGCAACGGTGACAGCGCGACCGGGCGAGTAAGACGTCACGATTTCGTTGAGATGGGTCGTCATTATGTCGAGCTGCGTCTTGAACTTTTCCTCGTAGACTTTTTGCTGCTGCTTGCGTGACTTCTCGACAATATCCGCGATCTCTTCGTCAGCAGCAGTACGATCGATTGAGCGCTCAAGGATTCGTCCGATGATGCTCGACTTGCCGTCGATCGACTCTTCGCTCGCTCGAAGGTCTGCAGTGACCAGAACAAAGTCAAAAAGACCACTCATCTTGCCGCCACTGTTGAAGCCGAAGAAGTTGGTCTGCAGGGACTCCGGCGCTTCGACGAGCTGATCGGTATGAATGGCCTCCCAAGTCGTCATTGCCTGGCTGGCGGCATCAACATTGCTCCAAGCTGAAAGACCGAGCGACGAATCGGAGTTCCGAAGATCGTTGTAAGCGGCCTTCTTGTCGGCAGCCGATCCCTTACCGCGGATGGCATTGAATGGTGCATAGCTCTTCGAGTTCGCGGATAGGCTTTCAGTCCCGTCTGGGTCGCGACGCTTCCACGCGGTGAATGTCGTAACTCCAGCTGGAGCGTACTTGCCAAGCTCATTTCGATCCTTATCCGTGAGATCAGAAAATGTAACCTGAACTTCGATTTCTTCGTCAGTCGCCCCGAAGGAGCAGTCCTTCCCCGTCAGCGACCCGGGCTTACCGTTGAAATACCAATCGAGCGCACGAAGTACCGTTGACTTCCCGACTCCGTTCGGCCCGATGAAGGTCGTGACGGAATCGAAGGGGATCGTTACGTCTTTCAACGTGCGGAAGTTTTTGATGCGAACGGACTGGATTTTCATTGCTGATTCCACCTCCCTGTGTTTTTCGCCGAAAAACTAAATGCCTGTACCGCTGTGACTGCTGGCACAGGCTACGCTTCTTTGGGGCGTGAAGGCCAAATTGTTGCCCGATAGCGTGGTATCTCACAGTGGGTTCTGCTCTATCGGCACTGCCGCTTCTAAGAGGCGTGAGCCGAAACCATCTCTCATTGAGTGGCAACTTCTCACTGCGTATTCAATGCCAGGAGGCTTGGCTCTCGCAACCGCGCGGCGGTTGCGCACCGAGTGCGGGCCAGGATGGCCCGCTGCTCTACCGGGGGCCCCTGTGCGGCGGTGAGTCGGGGACGATAGGCCGCGTAGCGGGGTCGACAGGGATGTCGACTCCTTTTCGCCAGGGCAGGATGCCCTGGCGAAAAGGCCGGCCCCGGCTCACGGACTTGCCGGACAGGAGTCCGGCAAGCGTCAAGTGGTGTGTCGTTTTCTCTTGGGTGCTTCTATTTTGGACAAGCAAAAGAGAAGTACCTCGCCCTCCACAGGACGGCGAAAGCTCTTCGCTTCAAATCCTTCGGATGGAAGCGAAACAACCGGCCAAAGCAAATAGGCGATCGCCCGCTCTGCATGGCGATCACCGCGCCACCTCCCACCTCGGCACCGCAAACCCCTCCACCAGAAAATCCACCAGCCTCCGCGTCTTGATCGGCAGGTGCTTGCGTGAGGGATAGACCGCGTGGATGCCCAGGGTCATCGTGCGCCAGGTTGGCAGCAGTTCGACCAGGTCGCCGCGGCGCAGGTCGTCGGCGACGATGAAATCGGGTTGCAGGATGATGCCCTGGTGTTCCAGCGCGGCGGCGCGGCAGGTGTCGCCGTTGTTGGCGTGGATGCGGGCGTGGGTGTGCACGACGACGGGGGTTTCGTGGGGGGCGGTGAAGGTCCATTCGTCGCGGGCGGCGAAGTAGCTGTAGGAGATGACTTCGTGCTGCGCCAGTTCGTCGGGGTGCGCGGGTGTGCCGTGTTGCGCGAGATATTGCGGTGAAGCGCAGGCGATCATGCGGGTGGTGGCGAGTTGCCGGCTGACCAGTTGCGAGTTGGGCAGGTTGGTGATGCGTATGGCCAGGTCATAGCCCTCTTCGACCAGGTCGACCACGCGGTCGCTGAGTTCGATGTCCAGCGACACTTTGGGGTACAGCTGCGCGAAGCGTGGCCACAGCGGGGCGAGGTGCAGCACGCCGAAGCTGAGCGGCGCGTTGATGCGCAGGCGTCCGCTGGGTTCGCCGCTGCGCGAGCTGATTTCCGATTCCGCCTCGTCGACGGCGGCCAGCATCTCTTTCGCGCGGGCGTAGAACAGTTGGCCGTCGTCGGTCAGCGACAAGCGGCGCGTGGTCCGGTGCAGCAGGCGCGCGCCCAGGCGTTGTTCAAGCTCGGCGACGTGGCGCGATACCGCCGCCTTGGACATGCCGATGGCATCGGCCGCGCCGACAAAGCTGCCGGCGTCGACCACGGCCACGAAGCTGGTCATTTCCTGGAATTTGTCCACATTGCCTCCTTTTGTCTCTAATTTCGAGACAGTAAGTCAACAGGAAGCTAGTTTATCGATGCCATGTTGGTCAATGGAGTATGTCCCATGCCCGGACGCCCTGGGCGACTGACGGAGACCTCCATGAACATCACTTTGATCGGCACCGGCAACATGGGCTCGGCGCTTGCCAAGCAACTCACCCGCGCCGGCCACACCGTGCGCATCACCGCCCGCGATCTGGCCAAGGCGCAGGCGCTGGCCGCCGCCAACCCCGGCGCCGTGGCGGCGGCCCCGGCCGAGGCGCTGGCCGGTTCGGACGTCGTCGTTGTCGCCACCGGTTACGTCGATGCGGTGCCGGCGTTGCGTTCGCTGCGCTCGCTGGGTTCGCTGGCGGGCAAGGTCGTCATCGACATCACCAATCCGCTGACCGCCGACTACATGGGCCTGACCCTGGGCTACGACACCTCGGCCGCCGAGGAGATCGCCAAGGCCGTGCCCGAAGCCGAGGTGGTGAAGGCGTTCAACACGCTGTTCGCGCAGGTGCTGACTGATGGCCCGCAGTTTGCCGATGGCCAGGTGGCCCCCGCGTTCTTTGCGGGCGACAGCGAGCGGGCGAAGCAGACGGCGAAGGCGCTGATCGAAAGCCTCGGTTACACGCCGGTCGATGCCGGCCCGCTGAAGAACGCGCGTTACCTGGAGCCGCTGGCCGCGCTGAACATCTACCTGGGCTACGGCGCCGGTCTTGGCACGTCGATCGCACCGACCTGGATCAGCAATGCCTGACACATCCGCGTCATCCACTTACTACTTGTCATCCAAGGAATCCTCATGAACGCTTCGCTCGCACTGTTCGGCCGCATCGGCCTCTCGCTTGTTTTCATCATCTCCGGCTGGGGCAAGATCGCCGGCTACGCCGGCACCCAGCAATACATGGAGGCGATGGGTGTGCCCGGCGCCTTGCTGCCACTGGTGATCGCGCTGGAGCTGGGCGGTGGCCTGGCCATCCTTGGCGGCTTGTTCACGCGCTGGATTGCACTGGCGCTTGCCGCGTTCTCGCTGGCCAGTGCCGCGCTGTTCCACGCCAATCTCGGCGACGCTGCGCAGGCTATCAACTTCTGGAAGAACGTGGCGATGGCCGGCGGCTTCCTGATGCTTGCCGCCCACGGCGCCGGCGCGCTCAGCCTCGATCACCTGTGGGCCAAGCGTCGCAACGCCTGAGTTCCGCAACGAGCAGTTCAACCCGGCGGGCGCCATTGCGCCCGCCGTCTGTGGAGGAAACACCATGACTACCGCCCCCTCGCTCTTCATCTCCCACGGTTCGCCGATGTTTGCGCTGGAGCCGGGCCTGCTCGGCCCGAACCTGCGCGCGATGGGCGAGTCGTTGACGGACATCACCGCCGTGCTGGTGGTGTCGCCGCACTGGCAGACCCGGGGCGTGCGCGTGGCCAGCAGCGTCGCGCCGGAAACCATCCACGACTTCGGTGGCTTCCCCGCGCCGCTGTACCAGTTGCAGTACGCCGCGCCGGGTGCACCGGCGGTGGCGCAGGATGCCGCGCGGCTGCTTTCGGACGCCGGCTTCGAAGTGGCACTCGACGAACGCCGCGGCCTGGACCACGGCGCGTGGGTGCCGCTGCGCTATCTGTTCCCGCGCGCCGACGTGCCGGTGTTCCAGGTGTCGCTGCCGCAGCACATCGATGCGGCCGGCGCCTTGCGCATGGGGCAGGCCCTGGCGCCGCTGCGCCAGCGTGGCGTGCTGGTGGTCGGTTCCGGCAGCCTCACCCACAACCTGTACGAATTCCGCCAGCACATCCGCGACCCGGAATACGCGCAGGAATTCGTGGATTGGGTTCGCGAGGCGGTGGCCGCGCGCGACGTCGAGGCGCTGGTGGATTACCGCCGCCGCGCACCGCACGCCGAGCGCGCGCATCCCACCGAGGAGCACTACCTGCCGTTGTTGGTCGCCGTTGGCGCCAGCGCCGATACGGATGCGCCGCAGCTGGTCGAAGGCGGCATGACCTACGGCGTGCTGTCGATGGATTCGTTCGCGTTCGGCCTGCCTCATGCCGCGCAAGGGAAGGCAGGATGAAGACTGTGCCACCCCTGTGGAACGATCCCGCCTCGTGCTGACCTTCCGCCCTGCAGCCGCCGCCGCGACGGCCAACGTAGCTACCGGTGCTGCTGCGCGGCGTGGGCGGCAACCTCAGCGCCACCGTGGCGCTGAGCGCACCCGGGTTGGGTTCGCCGTGCGGGCCGGGCACATCCTGCCCGAAATCGACCCCCAACTCCCGGATCAGCGCAGTGCCGTGCCGAAGCGATTCCCGCGCGGCAGGTAGTGATGCTGGGGATCGAGCGAGACGATAACGCGGTGCGCGCGGCCGACGATCTCGTTGCGGGCGAAGAAGCCGAGATAGCGCGAGTCCATGCTGTTGTCGCGGTCATCGCCCAGCAGCAGGTACTGGCCGGGCGGTACCTTGGTCGGGCCGAAATTGCTGGGCGGGCTGGGGTGACGGTTGGACAGGCGGATCGCGTGGTGCAGCGCGCCGTAGCGTTCGGTCGCGTAATGCGCGGGATCGCGCAGGTCATCGTGGATGCCCTCGTACCCGCTGGTCGTGTAGCTGGCCGCCTGGCCGTTGATGTAGAGCACGTTGGCGCGCATCGCCACCTCGTCGCCGGGCAGCCCGATCACCCGCTTCACCAGCCGCTCGTCGGCTGCCGGCGAATCCAGCACCACGATGTCGCCGCGTTGCGGGTCGGCCAGGCGGTACAGCGAGACGTGGGTCAGCGGCAGGCGCACGTCGTAAGCCAGCTTGTCGACCAGGATGCGGTCGCCGATGCGGATGGTCGGCTGCATCGAGCCGGTCGGCACCACGTTCCAGTCGGCCACCGCGCTGCGGAAGACGACCATGCACAGCATGAAGGCCATGAAGCCGCGGTTGCGGAGCAGGAACTTCGCGATCGTGCGCATGGCTTTCCCCTGGCGTGGATGGTCGATCAACTGCTGACCGCGCCGCTGGCCTGAAGTTTCGGCGACCGGGGCGCGGTTCTGCCATCTCATCCGATCGCGCCAGGTTGAATGAACCCGATCGATGGCGCGAGCTGAGTGCGTCGACGGGTTTTCCAGTGGAATAGAATGTCCGTTCCTGCAGGAGATCGCGATCCACATGTGAGCAGCACGATGCATCCCTGACCCTCGATGGCATGCGCAAAGCGTGCCGTCCGGTTTCTGGTTGTGCCCGCCGAAGCGGGCGCGTTCCATGGGAGATCCCTGCATGTCGGATGCTCGCATTCGCGTCTCCAATCTCGCTTTTTCATGGCCCGACGGCACGCCCGTGCTGGGTGGGCTTTCATTCGTGCTGGGTCCGGTTCGCACCGGTCTGGTCGCGCCCAACGGGGCAGGGAAGAGCAGTTTGCTGAAACTGCTGGCCGGCGAGCTGTTGCCGCTGTCCGGCCAGGTGACGATCGACGGTGTCGTTGGATACCTGCCGCAAAGCCTGCCGCTCGATGGCGAGGCCACCGTGGCCGAGGTGCTTGGCGTTGCGGGCAAGCTGCGGGCGCTGGACGCGATTGCCGCCGGTGACGTCGATCCCGCGCATTTCGATGTCGTCGATGACGATTGGGATCTGCGCGAGCGCAGCGCGGCGGCGCTGGCGGGTCTTGGCTTGAACGATGTCGCGCCGGAACGTCGGCTGGCCACCATCAGCGGCGGCGAGGCGATGTCGCTGGGTCTGGTCGCGCAACTGTTGCGACGCCCCGACGTCCTGCTGCTGGACGAACCTACCAACAACCTCGACCAGGCCACGCGTCAGCGCCTCTACGGGGTGCTGCAGGAGTGGAAGGGCTGCCTGCTGGTGGCCAGCCATGACCGCGAACTGCTCGATCGAATGGAGCAGATCGCGGAGCTGACGCCTTCCGGCTTGCGGTTGTACGGCGGTGGCTACGCGTTCTATCGCGAAACGCAGGAAGCCGAGCGACGCGCCGCCGAACAGCAGGCGCGCAACCTGCGCAGTGAGCTCAAGCGCGAGAAGCGCGACATGCAGCAGGCACGCGAACGTGCCGCGCGCCGGGCAGGCAACGCCGCACGAAACGTGGCTGACGCCGGACTGCCGCGGATCGTGGCCGGCAATCGCAAGAGCGCCGCGCAGACCACCGCGGCGAAGTCGGATGCCACCCATGCGGCGCGAGTGCAACAGGTGCGCTCGCGCCTGCACGATGCCACGCAGGCGCTGGGCGAGAACGCAGTGCTCGATCTCTCGCTGCCGGCCACGCGCGTGCCGGCGGATCGCGTACTGTTCTCGGCCGAAGGCTTGCGTGTGCGGCGGGGTGGTCGCGACCTGTTCGGCGCGCACGGCCTGGCATTTACGATCCGTGGTCCGCAACGCATTGCGCTGCGCGGCGTCAACGGCGCGGGCAAAAGCACCTTGTTGCGGGTTATCGCCGGGGAATGCACGTCCGATGGAAGCGTGCGTCGGGGCGCCGGTCGCGTGGCTTATCTTTCACAGCGGCTGGACTTGCTCGATCCCGCGCGCACGGTGGCGCAGAACCTTGCACTTGCCGCGCCCGACATGCCGGCGCAGGAGCGCGCAAACCTGCTCGCCCGGCTGCAGTTCCCGGGCGATCGCATGGATCTGCCTGCGCTGGCGTTGTCCGGCGGCGAGCGCCTTCGCGCGGTGCTGGCCTGCGTGCTGCATGCCACGCCGCCGCCAGTGCTTCTGCTGCTGGATGAACCGACCAACAACCTCGACATCGATGCGGTGGACTTGCTGGTTCAGGCGTTGCGCGCCTACGAAGGTGCGCTGGTGGTGGCAAGCCATGATCCGGCGTTCCTGGCGGAAATCGATGTAGACCGCTGGCTCGAACTGACGGACGGCCAATTGGTGGAGGACATCGGGCGCTGAGTCCTGCCGCCGACTCTCCGGCTACCGTCGCAGGATGATGCCTTGGTATCGATCGACACCTTCGTGGGCTGTACGACTTGCGGCGTGCGGTCATTCGGTCTGCTGGCGGCAGCGAATGCGCGCTGGGGGCGACGGCATGAAACCATTGTCGCCAAAGGGGGCGCTGATACGTCGATCGTTGCGGTTTTGTGGACGAGGGGCGTGGCATCGGGCGCCGGGATTGGTACTGTTCAACCTCGGCCCGGTATGGA
This sequence comes from Rhodanobacter ginsenosidimutans, assembly GCF_042655685.1. Taxonomy (NCBI): domain Bacteria; kingdom Pseudomonadati; phylum Pseudomonadota; class Gammaproteobacteria; order Lysobacterales; family Rhodanobacteraceae; genus Rhodanobacter; species Rhodanobacter ginsenosidimutans. The sequence continues at coordinate 996,885 of NZ_JBHSMM010000001.1, forward strand.
AGGCCGGCCGGGGCTCAGGCGGAATATTGAACCGGCCGCGGCTGGATGGGTTTCATGCCTGGGGTGATGATGCTGTTTCGCCAACCGCTGCCGCCGCGCGGCAAATCATTCGATGGGGATCTTCATGCGCCTGGCCGTTCTTCTTGTATCTGCATGGGTACCGTTTGCACTGTGGGCCGGAGGGATGAACGACGGCGGCGCTGCGCGATCTACGCCGGCCGCCACGGCCAGCAGCGCTCCGACGATACTTCCGCAGGCGGCCATTGCCCGGCGCTACTTCGGCAATGACGCGTCCTGGTACGAAAACAACATCCCGTTCTTCGACTCCCCGGACGCTAAAACCAACCAGATCTACTACTACCGCTGGGAAGTATTTCGCGCACATATCCGCGCGGTGGGTGCACAGGGGAATCTGTTCACCGAATTCCTGCAGGACATGACGTGGGATCGCGACCCTTATTCCACGCTCAACGACTCGGCCATCTTCCCGATCTACGACGGCCGCTGGCTGCGCGACCGCAGCTATCTGGACGACTGGATCAGCTACCTGTGGACCGGTGGCGGCAACAACCGGCACTTCTCCGAATCCATCGCGGACGCGACCTGGCAGCGCTATGAAGTCGACGGCGATGCGGCGTTTGCCACCCGCTTCCTGCCCTCGATGGAGCAGACGTACAACCTGTGGGACGACCACTACGATTTCGACAAGCACCTGTACTGGATCGAACCCCTGCTGGATGCCACCGAGTACTCGATCGCCTCGATCGATGCCAGCGGCGGCAAGGATGGTTTCCGGGGCGGCGACGCGTTCCGCCCCTCGATCAACAGCTACATGTTTGCCAACGCCCGCGCCATCAGTCGACTGGCGGCGCTGGCTGGCGACGACACCACCGCCAGCCGCTACGCGGCCAAAGCAGCCGATCTGCGCCGCCATGTCGAACAGCACCTGTGGAGCACGGAGCTGGATCACTTCATCGACCGCTACAAGGTCGACAACGAGTTCGTGCATTACTGGGACCCGGTCGGTGGGCGCGAATTGGCCGGCTATACGCCGTGGACGTTCGGGCTCGTCGATGATCCGAAATATGCCGTGGCATGGGCGCACGCGCTGAAGGCCGATCAACTGCATGGGCCTCATGGCCTGCGCACGGTCGAGCCCAGCTACAAGCACTACATGCAGCAATTCCGCTACGACGAGGCCACCGGGTTGCGCGAATGCCAGTGGAATGGACCGGTCTGGCCGTTCCAGACCACGCAGGCGCTGATCGGGCTGGCCAACCTGCTCAACACCGGCAGTCAGACGTTGATCACCCGAGCCGATTACATGTCGCTGCTGAAGCAGTACACCGAGCTGCACTACGTCGACGGTCATCCCGACATCCAGGAAGACTACGACCCGGCCACCGGCAAGCCCATCGTCGGCTTGCCGCGCAGCCACCACTATTACCACTCCGCCTACGACGACCTGATCATCACCGGCCTGGTCGGCATTCGCCCGCGCGCGGACAACGTGCTCGAGGTCAATCCGCTGCTGCCGCGCGATGCGTCCGATCCCAACGCCATGGCCTGGTTTGCGCTGGAGAACGCGCCGTATCACGGCCACCTGGTTTCGGTGTTGTACGACCGCGATGGCAGCCACTATCACCGTGGTGCAGGACTGCAGGTGTTCATCGACGGTCGCAAGGTGGCGTCATCGCCGGTGCTTGCGCGCCTGACTGCCCCGATCGATCAGGCGCCGTTGCCGCCGGTGACGCGTCATGTCGACCTGGCGGTGAACCTTGTCGCCGACGGCTTTCCCCAGCCGTCGGCGTCGGTGAACGGCGATGACAAGAAAGTCCTGCGGCAGAGCATCGACGGCCGCATGTGGTTCTTCCCGCAGATCCAGGAAGGCTGGAGCACGGCGGGTGCGGCGGACAAGCCGCAGTGGTACGCGCTCGATTTCGGAACGCCGACCACGATCGCCTCGTCGCAAATCTACTTCCTCGATGACGCAACGCATTTCGCCGCGCCCGCGTCCTACGCCATCCAGTATTTCAAGGATGGCGCCTGGCACGCGGTTGGCAGCGAACCGGTCGGCAAACCGTTGGCCAATGGTGTGAATGCGCTCGGCTGGGCACCGGTGACGGCGCGCCGATTCCGCGTGCTGTTCACCCCGCCGGCCGGTCAGCGCGCCGTGCGTCTGCTGGAGTGGAAGCTGTACGCGAGCGCGCCCGTGCATCAGTTGGTCGGCGCGACACAGCACCCGTAGGTGCATCGCGTGATTTGACCCACCACCGCGGACAGGCCATCGCCGCCTGTCCGCCCGCATTTCGCCCCTGTCTGCCCGCTGCGGCGCCGCCGGCGCTGTTGTGATGGACGCTCCGATCAGGGGAGTGCCGCGACATGGGCAAGTGGACACAGACCGTTACCGCCAAGGTGCTGGGCATCGGCGCGCTGGCGTTGCTGATGACGATACCGCTGCTGCAGGTGCGCGAGCTGGTGAGTGAGCGCCAGCAATTGCGCAGCGATGCAATCAGCCAGATCGCGCAGGGCTGGGGCGGCAAGCAGGTCATCGGCGGGCCGGTGCTGGTGGTGCCCACGCTGCGCCAGGTAGCGGTGGAAGGGCAACTGACACCGCGCTGGCAGACTGGCAGCGAAAGCGTGCTGGCCGATGCGCTGAAGCAGGACGTGGCGATGGTGGTGACCAGGCGCAGCTATGGCATCTACAGCGCGCCGGTGTTTGTGGCCACGGTGAAAATCGCGGCGCAGTTCCGCGCGCAGGACGTCGCCCAGTATCGCCACGCCGGCGATGCATCGTGGCAGGGTGGCAAAGCCGAGCTGCGATTGCCGATCGGTGACCTGCGCGGCCTGCAGGAAATTTCCGAACTGCGCGTCAACGGCCAGCCGGCGCGCTTCGAATCCTCGGCCGACCGACTGGGCCACTGGCCGACCGTGGTGGTGCCGATCGATCTGGACACGCTGGTCGACCAGCCGATCGACGTGCAGATCGTGCTGAAACTGGCCGGCACCGAAGCGCTGCAGCTGCTGCCGCTGGCGCGCAGCACCGACGTAACCATGCGTGCGCCGTGGAGCGATCCCGGTTTCATCGGTGCCGCGCTGCCGCTGGAACACAGCATCGATGCCGACGGTTTCAGCGCGCACTGGCATCTGCTCGATCTCAACCGCAGCTATGGCCAGCACTGGAGCGATGGCGATGCCGGAGTGAGAGACGCATTGCAGGCGTCGACTTTCGGCGTGCAGCTGTACCAGCCGGTCGACGTGTACCAGCGCAACGTGCGCGCGGGGAAATACGGCCTGCTGTTCATCGCGATGACTTTCGTGGCGTTCTTCCTGTTCGAGGTGCTCAAGCGCCTGCGCGTGCATCCGGTGCAGTACCTGCTGGTAGGTGCGGCACTGGCCACGTTCTACGTGGTGCTGCTGGCGCTGTCCGAACAGATCGGTTTCGGCCCGGCCTACGCGTTGGCCGCGTCCGCCGTGGTATTGATGGTGGGCGGCTATGCGATGGCGGTCCTGCGCGCGCGGCGTGCCGGCGCATTGCTGGGTGGCGTGCTGGGACTGATCTACGCGATGCTGTACGGGCTGATCGCGGCCGAACAATACGCGCTGCTGATCGGCGCGCTGGTGCTGCTGGCGACGGTGGCGCTGATGATGTACCTGACCCGCCGCATCGACTGGTACGCGAGCATTCCGACGGCGGCACCTGCGTCGGCCGAAGCGCCAGCCGCTATCATGGGCGGATCATGAACCTGCTCGCGATAGAAACCGCCACCGAAGCCTGTTCCGTTGCGTTGATCCACGGCCAGGAGCTGATCGCCCGCAGCGAGATCGCGCCGCGTCGCCACACCGAGCTGGTGCTGCCGATGGCCGACGCCCTGCTGGCCGAGGCCGGCATCGATCGCCATGCGCTGGATGCGATCGCCGTGGGCCGCGGCCCCGGCGCGTTCACCGGCGTGCGGCTGGGCGTGTCGCTGGCGCAAGGCATGGCGCTGGGGCTGGACCTGCCGGTGATCACCATTTCCTCGTTGGCTGCGCTGGCGCTGGAGGCGCCGGAAGAGGGCGAGGAGACGGCCATCCTGGCGGTCATCGATGCACGCATGGGCGAGATCTACGCGGCCAGCTATCGGCGCGACGGCCTCGGTGGCCTGATCGCGCTGGACGAGGAGCGCATCTGCACCGCCGATTCGCTGCAACTGCCCGCGGCATCCGCGTGGCAGGTGGTCGGCACCGGCTGGGCCACCTACGCCACCGAACTGAGCCAGCGCCTCACCGGCACCTTGCACTCGGCCGATGGCGTGCGTTATCCGCAGGCCGCGCATGTGGCCGAACTGGCGCTGGCGGAATTCAACGCCGGCCGCGCGCAGGCGCCCGAACTGGCCTTGCCCGTGTATCTGCGCGACAAGGTGGCGTTGACCCTGGTGGAGCAGGGCAAAGCCTGAGCCTGCCGCTATAGCTGGCGGGTAATCACCTGCACCAGCAGGCTGCTCGTCGCCACCGCAATCCACACGCCCAGGCCCAGCAGGATCGGGCGCGGGCCGCTGGCGATCATCCTGCGCAGGTTCGCCGACAGGCCGATGGCGGCAAGCGCCACCACGATCAGGAATTCCGCGGCCTGGTGCAGGTCGGGCTGGATCGCGGTGGGAACCAGCCCCGCCGTACGCAGCGCCGACGCCACCAGAAACCACAGGATGAACCAGGGAAAGATGCGCAGCAGGCTGAACTGGCTGGCCGTCCCGTCCAGCCGGCGCTGTCGCCGCGCACGGACGGCAGCCACCAGCGCCAGCAGCAGGCACACCGGGATGATCAGCGTGGCGCGGGTCAGCTTCACGATGGTGGCGTAGTCGCCTGCGGCCTTGCTGAAACTGTAGCCGGCGGCGACCACCGACGAGGTGTCGTTGATGGCGGTGCCGGCCCACAGGCCAAAGCCCAGGTCGCCCATGTGCATCAGGTGGCCGAGCAGCGGAAACAACAGCACGGCCACGATGTTGAACAGGAAAATGGTGGAGATCGCGTACGCCGTGTCGTGTTCATCCGGCTGGATGATCGGTGTCACCGCGGCGATCGCCGAGGCGCCGCAGATGGCCGTCCCCACGCCGACGAGGATCTTCAGTTTGTCGTGCACGCCGAGCCAGCGGCCCAGCAGCCACGCACTGAAGAAGGCCACGCTCAGGGTGACCACGGTGACCGAAAGCGAACGCATTCCGGTCGCCACCACCTGATCGAGACTCAGCCCGAAGCCGAGCGCGATGATCGACGCCTGCAGCACGGTGGTGCTGGCAAACGCGATGCCCGGGACAAACCGCGCGTCAGGCGCCAACACGCTGCGCACGAGCAAGCCCAGCACCATGCCGAACACCGGCCCGCCGATCAGCGGCAGGCAGCGACCCAGCAGCAGCGCAATCACGGCGACCGCCACCGCCAGCGCCAGGCCGGGCAGAACAGTGCGTGGATGCGTGGGTGCAAAAGCGGTGGCGTGCATGGGGATTCCGTGGGAACCCGTGCATTGTGGTCGCCGCCGGCGATCAACAAAATTTCGAATATTTGATGTGGCGTATAAGATGGAATGATGATCAACATCAGCCCGCGGCAACTCGAAGTCTTCGTGCAGGTGGCCTTGCACGGCAGCGTGCGCATTGCCGCCGAACGCCTGCACCTGACCCAGCCGGCCGCCAGCATGGCGTTGGCCGAAATGGAGCGACAGCTCGGCTCACCCGTATTCGCCCGCGAGCGCGGGCGCCTGCGCCTCAACACCCGCGGCCGCGAATTGTTGCCGCTGGCGCAGGAACTGCTGGAACGCCACGCCGACTTCGCGCGCCGCGGCGGCGAAGGCGTGGAGCTGAGTGGCGAGCTGCGCATCGGCGCCAGCAACAGCGTGGGCAATTATCGGGTGGGTGAACTGCTGGGCGATTTCGTGCGCGCTCACCCGCAGGTGGCCGTGCGCCTGCGCGTGGGCAACACCGCCACGATCGCCGCCGGCGTGATCGACCACAGCCTCGACGTGGGCTGCGTCGAGGGCCCGGTGACACATCCCTCGCTGGAGATACGCCCTTGGCGCGATGACCGGCTGGTTGTGTGCGCGCCGCCGGACCATCCGTTGGCGCGCAAGCGTGGATTGAAGCCCGCCGATTTCGTGGGCGCTCGCTGGGTGCTGCGCGAACCGGGCTCGGCCACCCGTGCCACCAGCGAGCGCGTGCTGTCGCAATTGCCGCCCGGCGAAACCGTGCTGGAGCTGGATCAGATCGAAGCGATCAAGCAGGCCGTGGCGGCGGGACTGGGCATCGCCTGCCTGCCCGAGGTGGCGCTGACCGACGCGCTGGCTACTGGCCGGCTGAAGGCGCTGAAAACCCCGTTCCTCGACCTGCGCCGCAAACTGTCGCTGTTGCTGCACAAGGAAAAATACCGCGGCGCCTTGCTGGATGCATTTCTGCGCGACGCCGCCACCGGTCGCTGAAGCACTCCCGCCGCTTTTTCGGGGGCGGCTTCTGTGGGAGCGACTTCAGTCGCGATGCTCCTGCTCTTTCGCCCCTCTCCCGCTTGCGGGAGAGGGGTTGGGGAGAGGGTACCGAACACCGAAGAAAAGCGTCGCGACTGAAGTCGCTCCTACAGGTCTCAGGCAGTGGCGTCGCTGATCTCGGCCATCGGTACCGCAGGCGCCGCGTTGACGACGAGGTGATGAGTCCCAGATCAACGTGTCCGTTGAAGCTGGGCCGGCTCAACCTGGCCTCGTTCCTGGCCGCGTTCTTGCGGATGGGAACGCAAGGGAGTGCTTCCGCATCTAAGTCTTCAGGGGCGTGGAGAAAGCCGTGGCTGAGGGTGGGCGTTGCTTACCCGGGAGAGCTGGCACGGCCCTGGGGGAAATGCGTGTTTTCAGAGCAGGGAGTCAGGGGATCATGTCCTATTGTTGGTCGTTGCAGCGCGTCGTGACGCGCCTTTCGTCGTTCATCCGCCGGCCACGTGCCTGGCTGCCGATGATCGCGCTGCTGGCGTTGCTGCCCGGGGTCGCCAGCGCCGCATGCGGTACTCTAAACGTCCCCGACTCGCATACGGTGCCAGCGACTTCGCCGATGGCGTCCGGTGACACGATCACCATTACCCTCGGCAATTTGTGCGACGATTTCGGCCTGAACCCGACCAGCGACGTCACACCGCCTCTGCACGGGACGGCGCTGGTATCGGATCCGCCCGCCGGCATCATCACCTATGCCAACAACGGTGACGGCGCGACCAGCGATTCCTTCGTGGTCAAGGATGCCAGCGGTATTCCCTTCACCGTCAACGTCGCGATCGGGCCCGCCGTCAGCCCGATCACGGTCTCGCCCGGCACACTGCCCATGCCGCACGTGGGCACGGCCTACAGCCAGACACTTACCGCCAATGGCGGCACCGCGCCCTACAGCTACGCCCTGGCCAGCGGCGTCCTGCCGCCGGGCCTGAGCCTGAGCGGCGCCACCATCAGCGGCACGCCGCGGCAGGCCGGCCCGTATTCGGTCTCCATCACCGTGACCGACAACGGCGGCACGACGGGCACCAAGTCCTACACACTCGATGTTCCCGACCCCACACCCGGGATCACCATCGCAGCACCAACCGCCGCCTTCCTGAACTCACCGTACAACCACATCCTGGTCGCCTCGGGTGCACTGGCGCCCTACACCTTCGTGCTCAACAGCGGCACCTTGCCACCGGGCCTGTCGTTGGCCAGCGACGGCACCCTGAGTGGCACGCCAAGCTCGGCAGGCACATTCAGCTTCGCCGTCGTGGCCACCGACAGCAGCCCCAACCTGGCCGGGCTGAATCCAGGCCCCTACTTCAAGGTAATCAACCTCAGCCTGACAGTGCAGAACGTGCCGCCAACCGCCGGGCCGGTCAGCACGACGGTGGCCTACAACAGCACCAACAACCCGATCACGCTGAACATCACCGGTGCACCGGCGACTTCCGTCGCCGTCGCCGCAGCTGCAGTGCACGGCACCGCCACGGCCAGCGGCACCTCGATCACCTACACGCCGACGCCTGGCTATGCCGGACCGGACAGCTTCACCTACACCGCCAGCAACAGTGCAGGCACCTCAAGCCCGGCCACCGTAACCGTCACGGTGTCGCCGCCGACGATCCTCTACACGCCGACCGTGCCACCGCACGCCGTCGCGGGCGCGGCCTATAGCCACTCCATCGCCAATGCCAGCGGCGGCACCGCACCCTATACCTATGCGGTGTCCTCCGGTGTGCCGCCGTCAGGCCTGGCCCTGGCCAGCGATGGCACCATCAGCGGTACGTCCACCGCCGTCGGTACGTTCACGTTCCAGGTCGTGGCAACAGACAACTCGGACGGCACCGGTCCATTCAGTTCGGCGCCGGCCAGCATCACGCTGACCGTCGACGCCCCGACCATCGCACTGGCACCGACTTCCGTGCCCAGTGGCACCGTCAATGCCGTGTACACCCCCCTGCCGATCATCGCGACGGGCGGCACGGCACCGTACACCTACACCGTGGCAGGCACGCTGCCCACCGGCGTCACGCTGTCGAGCAGCGGCGTGTTGAGCGGCACACCGACGCAGGCAGGCTCCTTCCCCATCACCATCACCGCAGCCGACTCCAGCACCGGTCCAGACGCTCCCTACAGTGGCTCGCGGGCGTATACGCTGACCATCATCGGCCCAACCATCAACGTGGCGCCAGCCAGCTTGCCCGGCGCAACCGTGGGTACGGCCTATACCCAGACGGTGTCGGCTTCGGGCGGCACCGCGCCTTACAGCTTTGCCGCCACGGGCAGCATCCCGCCCGGACTGAGCGTCAGCAGCAACGGCACGCTGTCCGGCACGCCGACCATTGCCGGCGACTTCACCTTCAGCATCGTCGCGACCGATGCGCAAAGCTTTACGGGCAACCGCACCTACGTGGTACACGTGGCGGCCATTGCGCCGGATGCGCCGACCATCGGCACCGCCACGGCGGGCGATGCCAGTGCCGTCGTGTCGTTCACCCCGCCGGCAAGCGATGGCGGCACCCCGATCACCGGCTACACCGTGACCTCCAGCCCCGGTGGCATCACCGCCAGTGGCGTGGGCAGCCCGATCACCGTAACCGGCCTGACCAACGGCACCACCTATACCTTCACCGTCACCGCCACCAACTCCGAGGGCACCGGCGCGGTGTCGGCGGCCTCCAACAGCGTGACCCCCAGGGGCGCGCAGACGATCACCTTCAACAACCCGGGAACGCAGAACTTCGGCACCACGCCGACCCTCACCGCCACGGCCACCTCCACCCTCGCGGTGACGTTCACCGCGTCCACTCCCGGCGTGTGCACGATCACCAGCGGCGGCACACTGACGTTCATCGCCGCCGGTACCTGCGTGATCGACGCCGACCAGCCGGGCAACGCTGCCTGGCTGCCCGCGGCGACCGTGACGCAGATCTTCTCCGTCGCTGCGGTCATGCCTGGCGTCCCGACGATCGGCACCGCAACGGCCGGCGACGCCAGTGCCACCGTGTCGTTTATTGCCCCGGCGAGCAGCGGCGGCGATGCGATCACCGGCTACACGGTGACCTCCAGCCCTGGCGCCATCACCGGCAGCGGCACGGCGAGCCCGATCACGGTGACCGGCCTGACCAACGGCACCACCTACACCTTCACCGTCACCGCGACCAACAGCGCCGGCCCCAGCGGCACGTCGGCGCCATCCAACAGCGTCACGCCACAAGGCATCCAGACGATCACCTTCAACAACCCCGGCGCAACGAACTTTGGCACCTCGCCGCAGTTGGTCGCCACCGCCACCTCCACCCTTGCGGTGGCATTCACTTCCACCACGACGGCGGTATGCACGGTGACTTCCACGGGCGTCCTGACCACCGTGTCGCCTGGCACCTGCCGCATCGACGCCAACCAGGCCGGCGACAGTGCCTGGCTGGCCGCACCGGCGGTGACGCAAGCGTTCGCCATCGTGGTGCCAGGTGGGGCGGTCGCGTTCACCACCGGCTCGCCCCTGCCGAACGCCACCGGTGGCGTGGCCTACAGCCAGACCATCGCGGCTGCCGGCGGCGCTACGCCGTACACCTTCACCCTGGTCAGTGGCACCCTGCCTACCGGCATGACGTTCAGCCCCTCGGGCGTGCTGGCGGGTACACCCCTGGCGGGCGGTACGTTCAACTTCACGCTGCGCGTCACCGACACGGCCACCCAGACTGCCGACCAGAGCTATCAGCTGGTCGTCGACGCGCCAGCCATCACCGTGGCGCCTGCGAGCCTGCCGGGCGGCACGGTCGGCCAAACCTATGCACAGAACCTGACCGCGAGTGGTGGCACGGCACCGTACACCTTTGCCGTGACCACAGGCGTGCTGCCCGCCGGCCTCACGCTGAACCCGGCGGGTGCGCTCTCCGGCACGCCGACCACAGCGGGCAGCTTCAACGCGACCGTCACCACGACCGACCAGCACGGCTTCCTCGGGACGCAGAACTACACCATCGTCATCGGTGAGCCCGCGCCAGTAGTGGTTGATGACAGCGCCAACGTGAGCGCCAATGGGACGGCCACGATTGCCGTGACCGGCAACGACAACGGCCCGATCACCGGCATCGCCGTCACCCAGCAGCCGGCACAGGGCACGGCGACTGTCGACGGGCTGAACATCGTCTACACGCCGGCCCACGGCTACTTCGGCGGCGACACGTTCAAGTACACCGCCACCGGCCCCGGGGGAACCTCGGCAGCGGCGACCGTCAGCGTCACGGTCGTTGGCGGTGCGACTCCGGTAGCCGCCGCGCAGAGCACCACGGTACTGGCCGGCCAATCGGTCACGATCCATGCGGCGGCCCATGCGGCCAACGGCCCGTTCACCGCCGCCACCGTGGTGAACGCGCCGACTTCAGGCACCGTGGCGGTGCAGGGCACCGACATCGTCTACACCGCCGACCCTGATGCCGCCGGCACCTTTGGTTTCGACTACACGCTGAGCAACGCCTTCGGCACCTCGGCACCGGCGCACGTCACACTGACGGTCAACCCGCGCCCGGTGGCGCCGGCACTGACGGCGACCGCCACTGCCGGCACCACGGTGCAGGTCGACCTGACGGCGGCAGCGCATGGCGGTCCGTTCACTGCGGCCAAGGTGGTGTCCGTTTCGCCGGTGAATGCGGGTACGGCCACCATCACCGCCACCGACGCCGGCCACTACACGCTGGCGTTTGCTGCGGATCCCGCCTTTGGTGGTGTAGCGCAGATCATCTACACCCTGAGCAACGCGTTCGCCACTTCCGCACCGGGCACGGTGGACGTGACCGTGCAACTGCGCAGCGATCCGTCGAAGGACGCCGAGGTCCTGGGTATGCTGGAAGCGCAGGCCGAAGCCACCCGCCGCTTGGCGATGGGCCAGATCGGCAACTTCCAGCGCCGCCTGGAAAGCCTGCACGGCGGCGGCAGCCACGGCGTCTTCACCAACGGCATCACCATGAACTCGGCCAGCAGCCAGCGGCATGTCGAGACGCCATTCGACGTCGGCATGCGGCAAGGGATGGGTAGCGCCGGCGAGCCATTCCTGGCGCCCACCGACGCCACGGTGACCGACCGTCCGGTCGCCAGCGGCCAGGAAGTGCCCACCGACGGCGTGGCCTTCTGGACCGGCGGCGCGGTGAATTTCGGCAAGCTGCAACCCGGCGCGAGCAGCAACGGCATCGACTTCACCACCTCGGGCCTGAGCCTGGGCGCGGACAAGCAGGTGACCGAGGCGCTCACATTGGGCGGAGGCATTGGCTACGGCCATGACGCCTCCGACGTCGGTCGGCACAGTCGCAGCACCGTGGACAGCTACAACGTCGCTGCCTACGGCAGCTATCGGTTCGGCGACTCGGCCTATGTGGATGCGCTGGCCGGTTACCAATGGCTGCAGTTCGACGCACGCCGTTTCGTCACCGACAACGGCAACACCGTGCGCGGCAGCCGCGATGGCAAGCAGTGGTTCGCCTCGCTCGCCGTGGGCTACCAATATCAGGCGGCCCGTCTGCTGCTCACGCCCTATGGCAGGCTGGACGCCGCCCACGCAACGCTCGACGGTTACACCGAGGCCGGTGATGCAGTGTTCGCGCTGAACTACCGGGGCCAAACCGTCAAGACCAGCACGGGCACCCTGGGCCTGCTGGCGCAATGGACGGTCAAGAGTGACTACGGCATGTGGGCACCGCAGCTGCGCGCGGAATTCGGTCACGACATGCAGGGTTCCGGCATCGCGACGATGCATTACGCCGACCTGCTGTCCGGCCCACTGTACCGCGCCACGCTGGCGCGCCAGGCCCGCAACCACACTTTGATGGGCGCTGGCATCACGCTGCAGACGCTGAAAGGCTGGACGTTGCGTGCTGAGTACCAGAATCAACTGGACAGCACGAGCCGCGACAATCAAAGCATCCTGCTGGGCGTGCAGAAGACGCTGTCGCCGCCGTGAGTCGTGTGGCCGACAGCGGTGCAACGCTGCCGGCCATGGACTTGCATTGTCCGAATAGGCGATGCGTTATCTCAAGGGGGGCAGTGAAGCCGAGAGGAGGTCGATGCCCTCTTCGGAAAGGGCGCACTGACCCCGCTGGAGTAGAAACTTCCCCTCTATCTTTTGTCCAACAGGTCTCAGGCAGTGGCGTCGCTGATCTCGGCCAGCAGGATGGCGACCTGCTCGTGCGTATGCGCGCGCAGCAGGCGCGGCGCGTGATGGCGCAGGGCGCTGCGATCCAGCGTGGCCAGGCGGTCGCGCACCAGCAGGATCTGGCCGGGGTGCATGCTGAATTCGCACAGTCCCAGTGCCAGCAGCAGGGCAGTGAAGTTCACGTCGCCGCCGATCTCGCCGCACAGGCTCACCGGTTTGCCGGCGCGCCGGCCAGCGCCGATCACGTGCGACAGCACCCGCAGCAGCGCGGGCTGCAGCGGGCTGTAGATGTTGTCCAGCGCGTCGTTGCCGCGATCGGCGGCGAGTACGTATTGCGCCAGATCGTTGGTGCCGATGGCCAGGAAGTCGGCGTGCTCGATCAGCGCGCGCACGTTGATCGCCGCGGCGGGCACTTCGATCATCGCGCCCAATGGAAGCTTTTCGGGCAGGTCGATGTTCTCGCGCTTCAGCTCCTGCCGCGCCAGCTTGAACAGTGTGCGTACCGCGATGAGTTCATCGGGCTGGGTCACCATCGGCACCAGCACGCGCACCGGGCCGTAGCAGGCCGCCCGCAGGATGGCGCGGATCTGGGTGGAGAACACCGCCGGATAGCGCAGCGACAGCCGCACGCCACGCACGCCCAGTGCGGGGTTTTCCTCGCCCTGCATCACCAGCCCGGCCGCGTCGGCCTTGTCGGCGCCCAGGTCGAGCGTGCGGATGGTGACGGGCAGGCCGCCCATGCCCAGCACCAGGTCACGATAGGCGATGAACTGCTCGTCCTCGGAGGGCAGATCCTTGTGCCGCAGGAACAGGAATTCGGTGCGGTAAAGCCCCACGCCATCGGCGCCGCGGGTGCGCGCCAGCGCTACGTCGGCGGGGCTTTCGGCATTGGCGAGCAGGCGGATGTCCAGACCGTCACGGGTGCGCGTGGGCGCGTTCGCCAGCAGGGCCAGGCGGCGGCCTTCGATGACCGCCTCGCGCTGCCAGGCGCGATAGCGGGCCAGGTCCTGCGCGGTGGGATGCACCACCGCTTCGCCGCGTTCGGCATCCAGCAGAAGCAGGTCGTCGTCGTGGATGTGCGACAGCGCGTCGCGCGTGCCCACCAGCATCGGCAGGCCCAGGCTGCGTGCCAGGATCGCGCTGTGCGAATACGCACTGCCGGAACTGGCGACCACGCCGAGCAGGCCATTGCCGGCCAGCTGCGCCATGTCGGCGGGCGCGATGGAGTCGGCAATGAGGATCTCGCCCACCCGCGCGGCCAGCTTGCGCTCCTCCGGGCTGGTCTGCCGCTGCAGCGCGGCGATCACCCGGTTGATGACCTGCTCGACGTCTTCCTTGCGGCTGCGCAGGTAGGGGTCGTCCATCGCCTCGAACATCGCCGACAGCTTCTCGCGCTGCTTTTTCAACGCGGCGCCGGCGCGGTAATGGCCCACACGTACCAGTTCGTCCAGCCCGCGCAACAGCTCCGCGTCATCCAGCAGCAGGCTGTGCGCGTCGATGAACTCGTTGACCTCGCGCGCCAGCGCGCCCTGCAACTTGCCGCGCAAGTCGCGCAACTCCTGCCGCGCCATGTCCAGCGCGCGATGCAGGTTCTCCAGCTCGCCTTCGATCTCCTCGTCGGCCAGCGGCCGGGTATCGACGGCGTAACGGCTGGGCTGCACCAGCCGCGCCCGCCCCAGCGCCATGCCGCGCGCCGCGATCGTGCCGGGGAGGAGGTGTCTCACTTGGCGCCTCTTGTGACGCCGGGAATGGGGAATGGGGAATGGGGAATCGGAAAAGCGGACAGCCGGGCTGTTGCGGCAAGCAGGGCGCTCGCGCGCACTCCGCTTTCCACCATTCCCGATTCCCTATTCCCGATTCCCCGCATCTCACGCCCCCTCGTCGAATTTGCGCTCGAACAGTTCGGCCACGGCGGCCAGTGCCGCCTCCTCGTCCGGGCCGTCGGCGCGGATGGTCAGCGGCGTGCCCATGCCGGCGGCCAGCATCATCACGCCCATGATGCTCTGCGCGTTGACCTCGCGGCCTCGGTTGACCAGCCATACGGTGGCTTTGAAGCCCTGGACCAGTTGTACCAGCTTGGCCGACGCGCGCGCGTGCAGGCCGAGCCGGTTCGATACCACGATGTCCTGTTCAAGCATAAATAGGGTTACGCATGATCGATGAAAATTCCTCCGCGGCCGCCGCTGGCCGCGATCTCGGCCAGTTCGTCCAGCGATTTGTCTGCATAGTTGAGTACGCGCAGCAGCATCGGCAGGTTGAGCCCCGACACGCAACGCAGATGGACGCCAAGCGCGCCCAGTGACAGGCCGATGTTGCACGGCGTGGCGCCATAGAGATCGGCCAGCACCAGCACACCATCGCCTTCGTCCAGCTCGCGTGCATGCCGCGCGGTAAGGGTGCGCATCACGTCCGGATCGGCCTGCGGCGGAATCTCCACCGCCATCACCCGCAGCGGCAGCTTCGGCATGACGTGGTGCGTGGCGGAAATCAGCGCATGGCCGACCGCCTCGTGGGTCATCAGCAGGACGCCGACGCTCATGCCCGCTGCCCCGCAAGCACGGTGAAGCCTTTATCGGAGGCCGGGGTGATGGCGTTTTGCCGGGACATCGTGATCAATCCAGCTCGCGATGGAAGGTCAACACGCCGTCGCGGCGATGACGGTAATGCGCCGCCAGTTTTTCCACCAGGTACACCGACCGATGGCGCCCGCCGGTGCAGCCGATGGAGATGGTGACGTAGCTGCGGTCGTCCTGCTCGAAGCGCGGCAACCATGCATCCAGCCAGCGCGCGGTGTCCGCGAAATACTCGCCCACCAGGGGTTCGGCTTCGAGGAATTCGCGCACCGGCGCGTCCTTGCCCGACAGTGGCCGCAGGTGCGGCTGCCAGTGCGGGTTGGGCAGGCAGCGCGCGTCGAACACGAAGTCGGAATCCAGCGGCAGGCCGCGCTTGAACGCGAACGACTGGAACATCAGGGTCAGGCCTTCGGTGGCCTGCGCATAGCCGGTGGCCACCAGGCGCCGCAGCTGGTGCACGTTCAGTTCGCTGGAGTCGATGACCTTTTCGGCGATCGCCATCAGCGGCCGCAGCAGGCGACGCTCCTCGGTGATCGCGTCACCCAGCGAACGCCCCCGCGATGCCAGCGGATGGCGGCGACGGGTTTCCGAGTAGCGCTTGATCAGCACCTCGTCGCGGCAATCGATGAAGATCAGGTGCACCTGCACGCCGGCGCCGGCCAGCTCGGACAGCACGTTCGGCATCTGCGCGAAATCGACGCCCCGGTTGCGCACGTCCACGCCCACCGCGATGCGCCGATGGTTGCCGCCCTTGCCCTGGATCACCGCGTTCACCAGCGGCGCCACCAGGGTGGTGGGCAGGTTGTCCACGCAGTAGAAATCCAGGTCTTCCAGCGCGCGCAGCGCTACCGTCTTGCCGCCGCCGGAAACGCCGGTGAGCACGATCAGGTGGATCTCGTGCGGGTCGACGAGAGGATTGAGCAGGGGAGTGTTTTCGTCGTTCATGGGTTCACCATGGGGGCAGTCGGTGCATCTGGTGCGCCTGGCGGTCGATGAAGGTCTGTGCCGGGTCGATGCCCTTGCTTTTCAGTGCGTGGTTGCGGACCGCCGCCTCGACCAGCACCGAGAGGTTGCGGCCCGAGGCCACGGGAATGGTGATCATCGGCACCGCGACGTCGAGGATGTCGCGATGGCCGATGTCGCCGGTGATGCGGGTCATGGCGTCCACTTCCTCGCCATCGCGCAGCGGCTTGAGGTGAACGATGAGGCGCAGATATTTGGACGTCTTTACGGCTGTATGGCCGAACATCTCGCGCACGTTAAGAACGCCCAGCCCGCGCACTTCCAGCAGGTCCTGCAGCAGCTCGGGGCAGGTGCCGTCGATCACGTCCGGCGCGATGAGGGTGAAGTCGGTGGCGTCGTCGGCCACCAGGCGGTGGCCACGGCTGATCAGTTCCAGCGCCAGCTCGCTCTTGCCCGAGCCGGCCTCGCCGGTGATCAGCACGCCAATGGAAAACACTTCCAGGAACACGCCGTGCAGGGTGGCCTTGGCCGCGAGCATGCGCGCCAGGTGGTATTGCAGGTAGGTCAGCAGTTCGTGGCCGCGCTTGGTGCTGCTCCACAACGGGGTGTTGGTTTCCTCGGCCACTTCGCGCAGGTCCGAAGGCACCGATTGGTCCTTGGTGACGATCAGCGCCACCGGCTGGTGCGCGGCGATCTTGTGGATCACCTCCCAGCGCTGGCGCGAATCCAGTGCATCAAGGAAATTCAGCTCCTCGGTGCCGATGATCTGGATCTTGTTCGGGTAGATGACGTTGAGGTAACCGACCAGCGACGGCCGTCGCGCCTGCGCCACGCCGGGCTCCAGGGCGCGCGATTCGCCACGCATGCCCGACACCCAGCGCAGAGCCATGCGCTCGTAGACGTTGTCGTAGAGTTGGCGCGCGCTGAGCCGATCCAAGCGTATGTCCCTCGCATTCCCGGCCGGGCGAGATGCCGCGTCGGTGAACGGACATTGTGCCAGCTTGGCGGAAACGGCGTCCGGACGGGATGGTTTCCTGGTGCCGATGAGGGCTTCGGCGTGCGCCCCTTTTCGGGGTGAACGGGTGGGGAGCCCGTTGCCTTGCATTGCCATGATGGAGGGCTGGGCTCGGCGGCAACGCGGTGAACTCCAGCCGCGTTGCCGCCGTTTGTTGCGGGTCAGCCGTCGAGGCTCAACCGTACTGGCGTTCCTCGCGCGCCTGGCGCTGATGCTTGTTGCTGACTTTCTGGCGATGTTTGCGCAACTGGTCGACCAGCTTGTCGAACAGCACGTCGATCGAGGCATACATGTCGGCCTCGGCAGCTTCCGCGTGCAAGGTGGCTCCGGTGGTGGTGAGGGTGCCCGAGGCACGCTGTTGCAGCTTGTCCACGGCCAGTACGACGGCCAGGCCGATCAGCTTCTCGTCGAGGCGGGTGAGACGGTCAATCTTGCCGTTGACGTGATCGCGCAAGGCCGGGGTGACTTCAATCTGCTGGCCGCTGAGTTGGAGTTGCATGGGTCGCCTCCTCTGGTGCAGTGCCGCGTTGCGCGGCGGGTGGACATGCCGCGTGGGGCCGGCATGTCTGATGAATCACACTCATGTAGTGGGGACGTTTCGGGCGCGGGCAAGTTCCCCCGCGAGCCTGTTGGTCAGCTAGCTGGCGCGCTGGCGTTCGCTGGAGCTGGGTATGCGCAAGCCCTCCCGGTATTTGGCCACGGTGCGGCGCGCTACCTGAATGCCGCGGCGTTGCAATTCTTCGGCAATGGCCTGGTCAGACAGCGGTTTGCGGCTGTCCTCGGCATCGATCAGCTTGCGCAGCATGGCCTGGATGGCGGTGGCCGAGGCGCTGCCGCCGTCCTCGGTGGATACGCCGCTGGAGAAAAAATATTTCAGCTCGAAGGTGCCGCGCGGCGTGTGCATGTATTTGCGCGTGGTGACCCGTGAAATGGTCGATTCGTGCATGCCCACTTCTTCGGCTACCTCGCGCAGCACCAGCGGGCGCATGGCTTCGGGGCCGTAGTCGAGGAAGGCGCTTTGCTGGCGCACGATGGCGTTGGCCACTTTCATCAACGTTTCGGCGCGCGACTCCAGGCTCTTGATCAGCCAGCGGGCCTCCTGCAACTGGCCGCGCATCCAGCTGGCGTCCTCGCCGCGAGCCTGCGCGATCAGGCCGCAGTAATGCTGGTTCAGCCCCAGCCGCGGCTGGGCGTCGGCGTTCAGGCTCACGCGCCAGTGGTTGCCGTCGCGCAGGGCGTAGACATCCGGCGCCACGTATTCCACTGGTGTGGTGTCCAGCGCGGCGCCGGGGCGCGGGTCCAGGCTGCGGATCAGCAAGGCCGCGCCGGCCACGTCTTCCTCGCTGGCACGCAGGTGGCGGGCCAGCTTGGCGATGTCGTTGCGTGCCAGCAATTCCAGCTCGCCGTCGATCAGCCGCAAGGCCAGGTCGCGGTGGGGTGTGTCCGGGTCGAACTGTTCCAGTTGCACCCGCAGGCAATCGCGCAGGTCCAGGCTGGCCACGCCGACCGGGTCGAAACCCTGCAGCAGGCGGCGCACCACCTCGATCTCCTCGATGCTGGCGTCGAGGCTGGCGGGCAGGGCCGCCAGCACGGCATCCAGCCCTTCGGCGAGGTAGCCGGCGGGGTTCAACGCGTCGATCAGCACGGTCGCGATGGCATGCTGGCGCGGGTTGAACGGGGACAGGTTGAGCTGCCACATCAGGTGTTGCTGCAAGGTTTCCGGCGCCGCGTTCTGCGGTTCGAAATCCTCATCCCCACGCGAGCCGGGTGAGCTGCTGACACTGCTGTTGCTGCTGGAGAAGTCGATCGGCGATTCCGCCGTGCCGCCGGTGTCGGCCCAGTCGTCGGCCGGATCGTTCACATCGTGTTCGACGCTGGCCGTATCGGCGACGCTTTCGGCGGCCGCGTAGTCGTCTTCGTCGTCCGCTGCTTCTTCCTCGGCCTCGTCGGCGAATTCCAGCAGCGGGTTGCCTTCGGCGATCTGTCGCAGTTCCGCTTCGAGTTCCAGCTGCGACAACTGCAGCAACCGGATCGCCTGCTGCAATTGCGGCGTGAGGGTCAGCTGCTGATGAAGGCGAAACTGTAATGCGGGTTTCATGCCAACTTGATCGAGTGAGCTCGCAACCATCCTAACCGGTCGCTGCCGAAGCGACCAGAGCGTGACGGTGGTGTTCCGACCCGGTCGGCCGAACGCGCCGCTCAGAGCCGGAATTCGCGCCCCAGGTAAACCTCGCGCACCTTTTCGTCGGCCAGGATGTGTGCGGGCGTGCCGCGCGACAGCACCTCGCCGTCGTTCAGGATGTACGCGCGATCGCAGATGCCCAGGGTTTCGCGCACGTTGTGGTCGGTGATCAGCACGCCGATACCACGTTCTTTCAGGTGACGCACGATGCGCTGGATTTCGCCCACCGAGATGGGGTCGACGCCGGCGAACGGTTCGTCCAGCAGCATGTAGCGCGGCTTGGCCGCCAGCGCCCGGGCGATTTCCACGCGCCGCCGCTCGCCACCGGACAGGCTGATGCCTTTCTGCCCGGCGATGTGGGCGATCTTCAATTCGTCGAGCAGGTTTTCCAGCTCGGTGCCGCGCTGGTTCGCATCCAGCCCGGCGCGCAGTTCCAGCACCGCCATGATGTTGTCCGCCACGCTGAGCCGGCGGAACACCGAGGCTTCCTGCGGCAGGTAGCCGATGCCCAGCTTGGCCCGCGCGTGCATGGGCAGACCGGTGATGTCCTGCTGGTCGAGCTTGATGCTGCCGGCATCGGCTTCGATCAGTCCAACCACCATGTAGAAACAGGTGGTCTTGCCGGCGCCGTTGGGGCCCAGCAGGCCCACGACCTCGCCTTCACGGATCGAAAAACCGAAATCGCGCACGACCTTGCGCGCGCGGAAACTCTTTTGCAGACCTTCGGCGGACAGCATCGGTTACGGCGTTCCCGGCGTGGCGCTGCTTTGCGCCGGAGCGGGCGCGGCGACCGTGCTGGCTGGCGCCGGTGCGGGTGCTGCGGGTTTGTCGGCGGGCGTGGTTGCGGCGCGGGCCTTGGGCTGGAAGGTCATGTGGACCATGCCGTCGCCGTTGCTTTCGCCGGTCATCTGGCTGGTTTGCGTGTTGTAGGTGAGGGTGTCGCCGCGCGCTTCGCCGCGCCCTTTCTGTTTCACCACGGCGTTGCCGGACAGCACGGCGTAATCCTTGGCGGCGTGGTAGTCGATGGTGGCCGCCTCGCCCTGCATCAGGTTGCCGTTGTCGTCGAGCTGTTCGAGGTGGGCGGGGTTGCCGGTGATGACGACGCGGTCGATCTGGCTTTCGCCATCGAAGTGGACCTTGGCCTCGGCGCCGGTGGCCTTGAGCGAGCCCTGGCGGATCACCACGCTGCCGGTCAGGGTGCTGACCGTGTTCGGCTTCTGGAAACCATCGAAGTGCTTGGCGTCGACCTGCATCGGTTGGTCGCGGTCGCTCTGTTTGGCGAAGGCTGGCGACAGCGCAAGCAGCCCCAGCACGAGCCAGGCGGCGCTAGCGCTTGCGCGGCGGGAACGTGGCGTGGACGTCATCGAGCAGCTCCAGGTGTTTGTCGTTGAGGTTGGCACGCATGCCAAGACCGGTGATTCTAGTGCCCCCTTGCACCATCTGCGCCGCTGCCGCCGTCTGCATGCGGTTGTCCTTGGGCCAGGCGGTGATGTCGGCGCTGCGCAGCTCGGTGGCGGGGGTGTCGTCGTAGGCGGCCCGGTGCATGTAGACGGGTCCCTGCAATTTCAGCATCGTGCCGCCCTTGTCGACCCAGCCGTACAGCGATTCGCCTTTCCAGTCCGGCACGCCGGGTTGGTTCGAGGGCAGGTCGAAGGTGGGCGAGTTGATGTACAGCGAATCGTCGCCTTCGCGCCGTTCGACGTGCGGCGCCGTCAGGTGGAAGGCGGCCAGGCCTTCGGTGTTGTATTTCGTGACGCGGGCATCGGTGAGCGTGTAGCCGGAACGCGGCGGGCCCACGAAGTCGTTGGTTTTCGGCGGCGGGCCCATCCACCACAGCAAGGTCTGGGCAAGCCCCGCAGCCAGCCCCAGCCCCACGATCGCCACCGGCAGGCGGCGGTCGCGCAGGTAGCGGCGGATATTCATTGCCAGCGCTCCCGCTCCGCGTCGGCCTTGCCCTGGGCCAGCAGGATCAGGTCGCACACTTCGCGCGCCGCACCCTCGCCGCCGCGGCGACTGGTTTGCCAGTGCGCCTGCGCAGCCAGCCAGGGATGCGCGTTGGCCACGGCCACCGCCAGCCCGGCCATGCGCATCGGGGCCAGATCGGGCAGGTCGTCGCCCACGAAGGCGGCCTGCGCCGGTGTCAGCTTCAGCGCTTCGAGCAGTTCGCGCAGGCAGGCGCGCTTGTCGCCCTGGCCCTGGTAGACGTGGGCGATGTCCAGCTCCTCGGCGCGCAGCGCCACGGGGTGGCTGATTCGCGCGGTGATGATGGCCACCTGCACGCCGTTGGCCTGCAGCCGCTTCAGGCCCAGTCCGTCATGCACGTGGAAGACCTTGGTTTCGCGGCCGTCCTCGCTGTAATGCAGGTGGCCATCGGTCAGGGTGCCGTCCACGTCGAACACCGCCAGCCGGATGGCGGCGGCGCGGGCGAGCAGGTCGGCGGGGAGGTGGGCGAGATAGCTGTCGGTCATGCGTGATGGGTGGTTGGCGAACGCGGTCGAAGACCCCATCAAACCACGCGGGCACGCAGCAGGTCATGAATATTCAGCGCGCCGACCACGCGCTGGTCGGCGTCGACCACCAACAGGGCGTGAATCTGGTGCTTTTCCATCAGTTGCGCCGCCTCGGCCGCCAGCTTCTCCGGGCCGATGGTCTTGGGGCCGCGGGTCATCAGTTCGGTGACGGTGGCACCGCGCAGGTCCACGCCCACGTCATCCAGCGCACGACGCAGGTCGCCGTCGGTGAACACGCCCAGCAGGCGGTCGTCGGCATCCACCACGGCGGTCATGCCCAGGTGCTTGCGGGTCATCTCGACCAGCGCGGTGGTGAGGCTGACGTCCGGCGCCACCCGAGGGATCTCCTCGCCGGTGTGCATCACGTCGCTGATCCGCAGCAGCAGACGACGCCCCAGGCTGCCGGCCGGGTGCGAGCGGGCGAAATCGTCCGAGGTGAACCCGCGCGCTTCCAGCAGGGCGATGGCCAGGGCGTCACCCAGCACCAGTGCCGCGGTGGTGCTGGTGGTGGGCGCCAGACCCAGCGGGCAGGCTTCGCAGCTGATGCTGCCGTCCAGGTGTACGTCGGCCTGCCGCGCCAGCGAGGAGCCGGGTTTGCCGGTGATCGCGATCAGCGGTATCCCCTCGCGTTTGAGCGTGGGCAGGATGAACAGCACCTCGTCGGTTTCGCCGGAATAGGACAGCGCCAGCACGATGTCCTGCGGCATGATCATGCCCAGGTCGCCGTGGCTGGCCTCGCCCGGGTGCACGTAGAACGACGGCGTGCCGGTGGAGGCCAGGGTGGCAGCGATCTTGCGCGCCACATGCCCGGATTTGCCCATGCCGGTCACCACCACGCGGCCGTGGCAGTTCAGGATCAGCCGGCACGCCTCCACGAAATCGGTGCCGATGCGCGGCTCCAGCGCGCCGATGGCCTCCGCCTCGGTCGCGATCACGGCCCGCGCATGGCGAATGATGGCGTCGGGCTGCAGCGCGACGGTGGCAGGCGGGGCGATGCGTGCGTTCATGGGAGCTCGAATAAGGGAGTCATCGTGGCGTATTGCCGGTCGGCCGGGCGACGAGACGGCTCATCGTCGTTTCTGCGACATGAAATTTCCACTATCATGGCCGATTCGCATTTTACAGTCATAAGCCGTTGGGCAGGGTCGAATCGCCCCGGTTATGTGCCATCAGTCGTGAAGTCCATGGATACTGACCGCATCAAATCGCTGATCGAAGCCGGGTTGCCGGGTGCGCGGGCCGAGGTCAGTGGCGCCGATGGCGTCCATTTCGAGGCCACCGTGGTTGCCGATCAATTCGCGGGCAAACTGCCGCTGGCCCGCCATCGGATGGTATACGCCACACTGGGTGAGCTGATGGGTGGGGAAATTCACGCACTGGCCCTGACAACGCTGACGTCCGAGGAAGCGGCGCGCCGCTGAAGTCGCCGCGCTTCCGATACATCTTTTCGAAGGACAACGATGGCCAAGATCCTGATCAGCGGTGGCACGCCGCTCCACGGCGACGTGGGCATTTCCGGTGCGAAAAACGCCGTGCTGCCCATCCTCGCCGCCTGCCTGCTGGCCGACGAGCCGGTGAGCGTGGGCAACGTGCCGCACCTGCACGACGTCACCACCTTCATCGAACTGCTGGGCCAGATGGGCGTGCAACTGGTGCTGGACGATCGCATGAAGATGCATATCGACCCGCGCACCACCAATACCTGCGTGGCGCCGTACGACCTGGTGCGCACCATGCGCGCCTCGATCCTGGTGCTGGGCCCGCTGGTGGCGCGCTTCGGCCAGGCCGAGGTGTCGCTGCCCGGTGGCTGCGCGATCGGTTCGCGGCCGGTGGATCAGCACATCCGCGGCCTGCGCGCGCTGGGCGCGGACATCAGTGTGGAAAACGGCTACATCAAGGCGCGCGCCAAGCGGCTCAAGGGCGCGCGCGTGCTGATGGACATGGTCACCGTCACCGGTACCGAGAACATCATGATGGCCGCCACCCTGGCCCAGGGCACCACGGTGATCGAGAACGCGGCGCAGGAGCCCGAGGTGGTCGACTTGGCGCATTGCCTGATCGCGATGGGCGCGCAGATCGAGGGCATCGGTTCCTCCACGCTGGTGATCCACGGCGTGGAGCGGCTGCACGGCACCGACTACCAGGTGCTGCCCGACCGCATCGAGACCGGCACCTTCCTGGTCGGCGCGGCCATCACCGGCGGCAAGGTACGGGCACGGCATGCGCGCGCCAACACGCTGGATGCGGTGCTGTCCAAGCTGGAAGAGGCCGGTGCGCACATTTCCACCGGCGACGACTGGATCGAGCTGGACATGGGCGGGCGGCGGCCGAAGGCGGTCAACATCAGCACCGCACCGTATCCCGCGTTCCCCACCGACATGCAGGCGCAGTTCACCGCGCTCAACTGCGTGGCCGAGGGTACCGGCGTGATTACCGAGACCGTGTTCGAGAACCGTTTCATGCACGCGCACGAGCTGCAGCGGCTGGGGGCGGACATCCACCTGGAAGGCAACACCGCGGTGATCAAGGGCGTCGGCCAGATGAGCGGTGCGCCGATCATGGCCACCGACCTGCGCGCCTCGGCCTGCCTGGTGCTGGCCGGCCTGGTGGCTCACGGCGACACCACCGTCGATCGCGTGTACCACATCGATCGCGGCTACGAGAACATCGAGGAGAAGCTCGGCACCCTGGGCGCGAAGATTCGCCGGCTGCCGAACTGAGCCAGCGGGTGCCGCGCCGGTCATTACCGGCGTTGTAGGAGCACACCCCGTGCGTGATGCTCTCGCCCGACGTGACGGAAAGCATCGCGCACAGGGTGCGCTCCTACAAAAGGCAACGCCTCAGTCGGCGCGGTAGCTCAGCAACTCCATCTCCACGTTGCCGCCATCGTGCTGCGACAGCTTCACCGGCAGCGGGTACTGGTCGGGCACGTACCAGGCGCTGAAGCCGCGATCGGCATCGGTGCGTTCGACCCGTTCGGCGTCGAAGCTGCCGGCCGGCACCTTGATGGTCTCCTTGCCGGTCACCTTGAAGTTCTGGGTTTCGACTTGCTGCTTGACGGCCACCGGCAACGCCAGGTTCTTGCTGCCATCACGCAGGGCCATGCCGATGGCCAGCGCCAGGGTGTTGCGCTCCACCATGCCGGGCGCGGCCGGGTAGGTGTTTGCGCCCTTGCCTTCGTCCACGCTGACCTGCTTTTTCGCCCAGTCCACCCGCAGGTGGCGTTGCTTGCTCTTGATCGCCGACGTCAGCTGGTAGTCGTAGCTGACCGCCTCCGGCGCGACACCTTTCCAGCGGAAACGCGAGCTTTCCTCAAGATTGGCCGCCAGCAGCGCTGCCATGCCGCCACTGCCTTTGATGCTCTTGCTGTAGACCCATTCGCCGTCGCCGGCCGGGCGCAAGGTGACCTTGGCGTCGCCCAGGGGCATGCCGCCCTGGGTGACGCGATAGGTGGCGGTAAAGGCCGTGGGCGTTTTGGCGGCAGCGGCCATGGCCGTGCTGCCGAACAGCAGCGCAGCGCCAACAAGCGGAACGAACAGGGAGCGGATGATCATCGGCCGAGTCTGCCGCGACCGGGCTGAACCGCGCGTCAAGGCAGGTGCAGGCCGTGCTCGCCCAGGGCCAGCGGGGTGCGCAGCGGCTGGCCATCCAGTTGCGCGCCGTCGTCGCTCCAGCGCAGGCGGCGGCTCGCCATCAGGCTCAGCACGGTGGGCAGCAGGCGGTGTTCCAGCGGCAGCAGCCGCTGCGCCAGCGTGTCTTCGTCGTCGTCGGGGTGGACGGTGATGCGGGCCTGGGCGATCAGCGGGCCGCCATCGAGTTCGGCGGTGACGTAATGCACGCTGGCGCCGTGCTCGCGGTCGCCAGCTTCCAGCGCGCGACGGTGCGTGTGCAGGCCGCGGTACTTGGGCAGCAGCGAGGGGTGGATGTTGATCACGCGGCCGATCCACGGCGCCAGCGCTTCGCCATCCAGCACCCGCATGAAGCCGGCCAGCACCAGTATGTCGGCGCCGCTGGCGGCGATGCGGGCCAGCAGGTCCAGGTCGAAGCTGCGCCGGTCCGGGTAGTTGCGCGGGCTCAGCGCCAGCGTGGCGATGCCCGCTGCTTTGGCCAGTTGCAAGGCATGCGCGCTGGCTTTGTCGCTGCCCACCAGCACGAAATCCACCGGCAGTTCGCCGCGGTCGCGCGCGGCCAGCAAGGCCGCCAGATTGCTGCCGCGACCGGAGGCGAGCACGGCGACCTTGAGCGGAGTCGCGCTCACCTGGGCTGCATCAGTGGCGTCGGTGGAAGAAAGCGTGGCGATCAACGTGGGTACTCAGCCGATCCGCACGCGCTCGTCGCCCGAAGCGGTTACCACTTCGCCGATCACCGCGCTGGCCAGACCGTGCGAGGCCAGCAGCGCCGAGGCCGCAGCCACCGCGTCCGCCGGCAAGATGACCGTGAAACCCACGCCGCAGTTGAACGTGCGCCACATTTCCTCGCGCGCCACGTTGCCCTCGCGCATCAGCCAATCGAACACCGGCGGCAAGGTCAACGCCGACGCTTGCAGCGCGATGCCCAGACCGTCCGGCACCACGCGGATGATGTTTTCCTTCAGCCCGCCGCCGGTGATGTGGGCCATGCCGTGCACCTGATCCGACTGCGCGCGCAGCAGTTCCAGCATCGGCTTCACGTAGATGGTGGTTGGCGCCATCAGCGCATCGGCCAGCTTCACGCCGCCGAGGTCCAGGTCCAACGGGTTGCCGGCGCGCTCCAGGATCTTGCGGATCAGCGAATAGCCGTTGGAATGCGGGCCGGACGAGGCCACGCCCAGGATCACGTCGCCGGCGACGATGCCGGCGCCGCTGAGCATTTGCGATTTTTCCACCGCGCCCACGGTGAAGCCGGCCAGGTCGTATTCGCCCGGTGGATACATGTCGGGCATTTCGGCCGTCTCGCCGCCGATCAGGGCGCAGCCGGCCAGTTCGCAGCCCTTGGCAATGCCGCCGACCACGGCCGCGGCGGTGTCCACGTCCAGCTTGCCGGTGGCGAAATAATCGAGGAAGAACAGCGGCTCGGCGCCCTGCACCAGCACATCGTTGACGCACATGCCGACCAGGTCGATGCCGATGGTGTCGTGGCGGCCGAGGATCTGCGCCAGCTTCAGCTTGGTGCCGACGCCGTCGGTGCCCGACACCAGCACGGGCTCCTTGTAGCGGCCGGAGAGGTCGAACAGGCCGCCGAAGCCGCCCAGCCCGCCCATCACTTCCGGGCGCTGCGTGCGCTTGACCAGTGGCTTGATGCGTTCGACCAGGGCATTGCCCGCGTCGATGTCGACGCCGGCGGCGCGGTAGGTGAGGGCGTCTGACATGGCGTAAACCGGCTGGATGAAACGCGCAAGTTTAGCAGTTATGTGGCGGCGGCTGGCCGTTGGCGGCGCGGACTTTTCCATATCCGCCATGGCTGTCATGGACGCTGGCAGCGCGATTGGGCAGACTTCCCGCAGTTGTCCGCCAAGAATCCATGCTTATGCGCCTGCCCCGTCTGTCGATTGTCGCCCTGTTGCTGGCGTTTGTGGCGTGGTCGCCGCTGCACGCGCAGGTCCCGGGTTCGCCGTATTCGGTCACGGTACCGGTCAGCGACACCAGCAGCGCCCAGCGCGACGAGGCGTTTGCCACGGCGCTGGGCCAGGTGCTGGTGCGCGTGGCGGGCGGGCAGGATCTGCGCAGCAAGGCCGGTTACCCCGACGCGCTGGGCAAGGCGCGCTCGCTGGTGCAGCAGTTCCAGTACGCCAAGGCGGATGGCGGCGGCCTTTCGCTGCAGGTGAATTTCGAACCCGGCGCGGTACGGCGGTTGATCGACACACTGGGTGTCTCCCGCGCCGGCGTGAAACCGCCGGTACTGTTGCTGGTGAAGGGCAGCGACGGCCAGTTGTTGCAGCAGGACGACCTGGGCAGCCTGGCCCAGGCGGTGACGGCCGGCGGCACCGGCGTGGTGTATCCCGCCCCTGCCAGCACGCCGGACCTGGCGCGTGTGGCCGCGGCGGACCCGGCCGCGCTGGCGTCGATCAACCAGCAATATCACACCGGGCTGGTCCTGCTCGGCAACCTGCATGATGGCGGTGGCGACTGGGTGCTGGTGTCCGGCGGGAAAGCGCAGCGCTGGAGCAATCAGGGCGCTACCGAAGACGCCGTGCTGGCCGATGCCGGCACCGGCGCCGTCGGTCGCGTGGGCCAGCAACTCAATGTGGTCAGCGCCACCGTCAGCACCAGCCGGCTGTGGGTGGATGGGGTGGGTTCGGCCATGGCGTATGCCAACCTGCTGTCGATGCTCAACGCCGACCCCACCGTGCGCAGCGTGACCACGCTGGGCGCGCAGGATGACGGCATCATGCTGGAGATCAGGGCGGCGCTGCCGGCGGCGGCACTGGCCACCAGCCTGGCCGCCGGCGGACGCCTGCTGCTGGATGCGCCGCACGATGGCGCCGATGCCAGCCTGCGCTGGCTGCATTGATGTCCGTCGATGGCGCCGGGAAACGACTCGTGAACCAGGACACCTCGCACCGCTGGCAGATGCTGGCGATCATCGCGATCATCGGCTGGCTGATCTGGCTGCTGGCGCCGGTGTTGATGCCGTTCGCGGTGGCCGCCATGCTGGCCTATCTGGGCGACCCGCTGGCCGACCGGCTGGAGCGGCTGGGCCTGAAGCGCATATGGGCCGCCACGGTGGTGTTCGTGGTGCTGTTGCTGGTGGTCTGTGGCGTGCTGCTGCTGCTGATTCCACTGATCGCGCGGCAGGTGGAAAACCTCATCGAGAACCTGCCGCGCTATGGCGACTGGGCGCAGGACATCGCCTGGCCGTGGCTGCGCGATCGGTTGCACCTGGACCCGGACACCTTCGACAGCGATCGCCTGCTGGAGGCGATCAAGGCCCACATCGGCTCCATCGGCACCGTCACCGCGACCGTGT
This sequence comes from Rhodanobacter ginsenosidimutans, assembly GCF_042655685.1. Lineage (NCBI taxonomy): Bacteria > Pseudomonadati > Pseudomonadota > Gammaproteobacteria > Lysobacterales > Rhodanobacteraceae > Rhodanobacter > Rhodanobacter ginsenosidimutans. Next base: position 1,025,708 of record NZ_JBHSMM010000001.1, read on the forward strand.
TGGGGCGGGTGTCGCGCTCGGGCCTGGGTATCGCGATGTGGCTGACCAACCTGGTGCTGATCCCGGTGGTGGCGTTCTACCTGCTGCGCGACTGGGATCGGCTGGTGGCCACCATCGACCGCATGTTGCCGCGCTCGATCCAGCCCACCATCGCGCACCTGGCGCGCGAGTCGGACAGCATCCTGGGCGCATTCGTGCGCGGTCAGCTGCTGGTGATGCTGGCGCTGGGCGTGTTCTACGGCGCCGGGCTGGGCGTGGTCGGGCTCACCGTGGGGCCGCTGATCGGCATGGTCGCGGGTCTGCTCAGCTTCGTGCCGTACCTGGGTTTCATCATCGGTTTCGTGGCCGCGATCGTGGCCGTGCTGGTGCAATACGGCGACTGGATGCACGTGCTGCTGGTGTGCGGGGTGTTCGTGCTGGGCCAGTTGCTGGAAGGCTACGTGCTGGTGCCCAAACTGGTGGGCGACAAGATCGGCCTGCACCCGGTGGCGGTGATCTTCGCGGTGCTGGCCGGCGGCTACCTGTTCGGTTTCCTCGGTGTGCTGCTGGCGCTGCCGGCGGCATCGGTGATCATGGTGCTGTTGCGCTACCTGCTCGAACGCTATCGCATGAGCGAGCTGTACAACGAGGCCGGGCCGGACGACCCAGTGATTGCCGAAGTCGAGGTCAGCGTGCACGGCGACGGCGACGTCGAATCGAACATCGCGACGCCACCGGGCGACGGAACGACCCCATGATTCCGCAGTTGCCGCTGGCGCTGCGCTGGCCGCGGCGCCAGCGTTTCGAGCATTTCCACGCCGGCACCAACGCAGCCGCACTGGCCGCGGTGGAAGCGCTGGCGCGCCAGCCCGGCGCACCGTGGGTTTATCTGGGCGGCCCGACCGGCAGCGGCAAGAGCCATCTGCTGATCGCGGCCTGCCATGCCGCCAGCGCGCTCGGGCGTACCGTGCAATACCTGCCGCTGACCAGCCAGGTCGACCGCGCCGCCGCCCTGCGTGGTGTCGCCGGCAGCGAACTGCTGGCGCTGGATGGCCTGCAGGCCATCGCCGGCGATCGCGATGCCGAGCACGCCCTGTTCGACCTCTACAACCGCACCCGCGCCGAGGGCGGTGCCCTGCTGTTCGCCGCGGAAGCCGGCGTGGCGCAACTGGCCTTGGGCCTGCCCGATCTACGCTCGCGCCTGGGCGCCTGCACCCGGTTCACGCTGAAACCGCTGGACGACGCGGATCGCCGCGAGGTGCTGAAAAGCCAGGCCGTGCTGCGTGGTATCCAGCTGGACGACGCGGTGCTGGACTGGCTGTTTTCCCGCTACGCCCGCGACCTGGGTGCCTTGCTCGACCTGCTGGACAAACTCGACCAGGCCTCACTGGCCGCGCAGCGACGGATCACCGTGCCGTTCCTGCGCGATTTCCTGCGCGACGCCGCCGAACCGTAGGCGCAAACCCTGCGGACGACTCCGCACAAAAAAGGCGCCTTGCGGCGCCTTCGATGTGTCGATGAAACGTGGCTCAGGCCTTGAGCAGTTCCGGCGTCGCCTGTTGTCCGATCGCGTCCACCATCGCCTTGGCCACGTGCAGGTTGCCGGCGATGATGTTGCCGCTGGCGGGAATGCCGTCGCGGCCGGCGAAGTCGCAGTAGCGTCCGCCCGCCTCGTGCACCAGCAACACGCCGGCGGCCATGTCCCAGGGTTTCAGGCCGATCTCGAAAAAGCCGTCGTAGCGGCCGGCGGCCACGTAGGCCAGGTCCAGCGCGGCGGAGCCGGAGCGACGGATGTCCTCGGCCTGGCCCAGGATGGCGCGAGTCATGTCCAGTTGCGGCACCAGATGCTGGCGCTGGCGGAACGGGAAGCCGGTGGCGATCATCGCGCCGCCCAGGTTCTCGCGCTTGCCCACGCGCATGCGGCGGTCGTTGAGGTAGGCGCCGTCGCCCTTGCTGGCGGTGTACAGCTCGTCGCGCAGCGGGTCGAATACCACGGCGTGGATCGGCACACCCTTTTCCAGCAGCGCGATCGACACGCTGAAGTGCGGGATGCCGCGCAGGTAGTTGTGCGTGCCGTCCAGCGGGTCGATCACCCAGGTCAACGGGTTCTTGCCGATGGCGCCGCTTTCCTCGGCCAGGATCGCGTGGTCGGGATAGGCGCGGCGCAGTTCCTTGATGATCTCCGCCTCGGCCAGCTTGTCGACTTCGGAGACGAAATCCAGCTGCTGCTTCTCGACGACGTTGAGGCCGTCGATGCGGTTCATGTAGCGCAGGATGATGTTGCCTGCGGAACGCGCGGCGCGCGCCGCGATCGTGACGTGGGGTCGGGCCATGGGGTTTCGACTTTGGAAGAGAGCGGGGTTGCGACCGCGCATTCTAGCAGAGGCGCGATGGGGCAGCGGCGGGCGAGGGCGCCCGGTGCATCGAAGACGGAAGGCTGGCGTCGGCCCTCCGCATTCGTGCCGTGTCGGGCTTCGCACTATGCTTGCAGGCTTTCTTTCACCGCCCACACCCCATGACCGATACCCTCGACCTCGCCGCCCGCCTGCGCTTCGTGCTCGTGCGCACTTCGCACCCGGGCAATATCGGCAGTGCTGCGCGGGCGATCCGCACGATGGGTTTCGAGCGGTTGGATCTGGTCCTGCCCGCGCGCTTTCCCGACCCGGACGCCACCGCGCTGGCCGCGGGCGCCGACGCGGTGCTGGATGCCGCCGGCATCCACCGCACGCTGGTCGATGGCCTGGCCGGCAGCAACCTGGCACTGGGTTTGTCCGCGCGAAGGCGCGGGGTGAACCTGCCGGAAATCTCGCCGCGCGAGGCCGCCGCGCAGGCACTTGCCGCCGCTGCACGCGGCGAGCAGGTGGCCATGGTGTTCGGCAACGAGCGCACCGGGTTGGAAAACGAGGAGCTGGCGCATTGCCACGCGATGGTGCGCATCCCCAGCGTGGATGATTTCAGCTCGCTCAACCTGTCGCAGGCGGTGCAGGTGATGGCCTACGAGCTGCGCATCGCCATGCTGCAGGAAACGCCGGCGCCACCGCCGCCCGTGCATGACGAACCGCCCGCCGACGCGATCCAGATGGAACAGTTCTACGACCATCTGTCGCGGACGCTGGACGACATCGATTTCCACAAGGGCCGCACGCCGACCACGATCATGCTGCGGCTGCGCAAGCTGTTCCAGCGCGCGCAGATGGATGAGCGCGAGCTGCGCATGCTGCACGGGATATTGGCCGATGCGCAGCGGATGGCGGGGCTGGCCGGGGTGAAGAAGGGCTGAGAGGCGAGGGCGAAAAGCGGCCTCTTCCGCCTTTACGTGCCGCTCCTGCGGCACGCCCTACGGGCCGGCTTCGCCGTTCGCTTCGGCATCCTGCCTTCGCAGTGGGCACCTTCTCCCGCAAGCGGGGGAAGGAACAGCAGGTTTGCTGCACGCTCCCAGGTTTCCCTTCCCCCGCTTGCGGGGGAAGGTGCCCGACAGGGCGGATGGGGGCAGCTCCTGACCTACTCGTCCTCCGACGCCTCGAACGTCGGCTCCAGCGTCACCAGCAGCTTGTCGATCCGCGCGCCGTCCAGGTCCACCACCTCGACGCGGATGCCGTGCCAGGTGAAGGTTTCGCCGGTTTGCGGGATGTGGCCCAGTGCGGCCATCACCATGCCGGCGGCGGTGCGGAAGTCGTGTTCGTCTTCGCCGGGCAGATGGTTCAGTTGCAGCAGTTCGCGCAGGTCATCGGTGGGCAGGCTGCCGTCGATCAGCCAGCTGCCGTCTTCGCGCTGCACGATCGGCGAGTGGTCATCGCTGCCGCCGTGGCCGATCTGGCTGGCGCCGACCACGGCAGCCAGCAGGTCGTTGACGGTGACCACGCCCTCGATGTCGCCGTATTCGTCCACCACCAGCGCCAGCGGCGTCTCGGCGTCGCGGAATTCCTCCAGCAGATCCAGCGCGCGGGCCGTGGCGGGCACGAACAGCGGTTTGGACAGGTGGCTGAACAACTCCGGGCGGCCCTGGGCGAAGCTGTACAGCAGGCGCTTGACCTCGACCACGCCCACCACCTCACTCTCGTCGCCGCGGTATACCGGGTAGCGCGAGTAGGGCGTCTGGCGCAGCACTTCCACGTTTTCCTCGCGGGTGCCGGCGATATCCAGCCAGGCGATGCGCATGCGCGGGGTCATCACGCTGTCCACCGTGCGGTCGCCGAGCCGCAGCACGCGGTTGACCATGTTGTGTTCGTCGGCGTCCAGCACGCCCTGCTCGGCGCTTTCGGCCACCAGCAGGCGAATCTCCTCCTCGGTGACCACGCCGCGGCCCTGCTGGTTGATCCGCAGCATCCGCAGCAGCAGGTTGCTGGAGATGTTCAGCAACCACACGAACGGCGCCGTGAGGCGCGACAGCAGCAGCATCGGGAACGCCACGATGACGGAGACTTTCTCCGGCGCCGCCAGCGCCAGCCGCTTGGGCACCAGTTCACCGATGACGATCTGGATGAACGAGATCAGCACGAAACCCAACACGATGCCGATGATGCGGGCATAGGGGAGGAGCCATGCCACGTTGTCGCCGCGCAATGCGTTGGCGATGTGGGCGCCCAGTGCATCGCCGGCCACGGCGCCGGTGATCAGCATCACCAGGGTGATGCCCACCTGCACGGTCGACAGGAAGTGCTCCGGCGATTCGGCGTGACGCAGCGCCAGGGCGGCGCCGCGGCTGGTTTTCGCCATCTGCTTGAAGCGGCCCTTGCGGGAGACGACCAGCGCCATCTCCGACAGCGCGAAGAAGCCGTTGCAGAGTGCCAGCACGAAGACGAGCGCGATTTCGATCAGCATCGCGGCGGGGTTGGGGGCGGAGGCATGGGGGCAGTGTAAGGGCAGCGAGGCCCGCAGTTCACCTTTTGCGGGCGTAACCGTACGGGGCGTGTGTCCTGTAACATTCCACTATTCCGCTTCCTCCAGGCAAGGCCGCATGTTTTCACTGCAGACGATTTTCGGAAAAGGCGACAAATTCTACGGCTTGCTCGAACAGAGCGCCGGCGCCGCCCATGAAAGTGCCAAGGCCCTGCACGATTTGCTCACCAACCCCGGCAAAGGCTCGGTGATGGCCGGCTTCACCGCCACCCGTGCCCGCGAAAAGGAGCTGGCCGCGCAGATCAGCGAGGGCCTGGTGAACACCTTCGTCACCGCGCTGGATCGCGAGGACATCGAGGCGTTGAACTCGGCGCTGTACAAGATTCCCAAGACGGTGGAGAAATTCGCCGAACGCTTCGAGATCGTGGCCGATCGCCTCGACGGCGTGGATTTCGCCCAGCGCGCGCTGGTGCTGGAGCGCTCCAGCGCCGTGGTGGTGGAGATGATCGGCGAGCTGCGCCGCGGCCTGCGCATCGACCCGGTGAAAAAACTGCAGGATCGCCTGCAGGCGCTGGAGTCGGAAGGCGACCGCATGCTGCTGGCGCCGTACCGCACGTTGTATGTGGAGGGCGGCGACGTGATGCGCGCGGTGCTGGCCAAGGATCTGTTCGAGCTGATCGAGAAGGCGATCGACAAATGCCGCGACGTGGGCAACATCGTCTATTCGATCGTGCTGAAGAACTCCTGAGGGTTTTCGCCGTGTCCCTTGCCTTGTTCTTCCGCCGGCGCGCGACCGCGACGACTACTTGCCCGCTTCATACCGGATACCGGCCATGACCCTGGTGATCGCGGTGGTGGTGATCGCGCTGGTCTTCACCTACATCAACGGTTTTCACGACACCGCCAACTCGATCGCCACCGTGGTGGCGACCAAGGTGCTGACGCCGGGGCAGGCCGTGTTGCTGGCGGCCGGCACCAACCTTATCGGCGCGCTGATGGGTACGGCGGTGGCCGCCACCATCGCCTCGGGCCTGATCAACGCCGGCGTGCTGGAGATGAGTTCGCAGATCCTGATCTGCGCATTGCTGTCGGCGATCATCTGGAACCTCATCACCTGGTGGCTGGGCCTTCCCTCCAGCTCCAGCCATGCGCTGGTCGGCTCGCTGGTGGGTGCGGCGCTGGCGGCGGCAGACAACAATTTTTCAGCGGTGATCTGGGCGCAGAACGGCTTTGCGCGAGGCGAAGGCGTGATCCCCAAGGTCATCCTGCCGATGGTCTATTCGCCCCTGGCCGGCTTCATCCTCAGCTTCGCGTTGATGGGCGGGCTGTACGCGTTGCTGGCCTGGTTCGCCAATCGGCAGGGCTGGCTGCGCCGGTTTGGCCGCACACCGTTCGTGAACTCGTTCTTCGGCAAGGCGCAGATCGTGTCGGCCAGCGCCATGGGCGTGGCGCACGGCATGAACGACGCCCAGAAAAGCATGGGCATCATCGCGTTGGCCCTGGCCGGCGCCACCGCCGCGCATCAGTTCGATCACCTGCCTGAATGGCTGGATTTCCTGCGCATCGACGGTGATCCCGCCGGCGGTTTCGCGATTCCCGTCTGGGTGAAAGTGGTCTCCGCCCTGACCATGGCCGCGGGCACCGCCGGCGGTGGCTGGCGCATCATCAAGACGCTGGGCCACAAGATGGTCAAGCTGCATCCGATCAATGGTTTTGCCGCGGAAACCGGCTCGGCCTTCGTGATTTTCGTGGCTTCGGCCTTCGGCATCCCGGTGTCGACCACGCACAACGTGTCGGCCTCGATCATGGGCGTGGGCGCGGCCAAGCGCTTCAATGCGATCCGTTGGTCGGTGGTGGAGCGGATGGTCTGGGCGTGGATCCTGACCCTGCCGATCACCGCGTTGCTGGCGTACGGCCTGGTGCTGGTGGCCCACGCACTGTCCTGACGTTCGTTACAGCGAGTCGCTGTCGGCGGCGATCACCTGCTCCAGTTCGTCGCCCAGCGAGCCCAGTTCGCTGATCAGCCGTTGCAGCTCGCCTTCGTCCAGCGTCTCGTACGGGCGGTTTTCGCACAGATGCAGGTAGGGCGAGCCGTCCAGGTCGGTGACCGCAAGGAACCCCGTGCGCTGCAGCCAGTTGAAGCGCAGGCAGCGGTTGGGATCGATACCCGCCAGCGGCCCCACCGGGGTGGAAATACGCAGGTAGCGGCGACCGTCCTCGCCTTCCAGCTCCGCCAGGTAGATGCCCTGGTAACGATCCTTCGCCAGCCCCAGGTCGAAACTGATCAGGTAGGGGTCGTTGTGGCGCAGCGCGTAGTGGCTGCCGATATGCGAACGCACGGCTTCGAAATGGCGCATGGAGGCTTCCGGGGTGGCGAGCGAACACTGGTACTCTGCCACGTCCCCCCGCTTGCGTCTTGTGAACCATGAGCGATGCCGCCCGCCGCATCTATGCCGCGATCGCCGCCATTCCGCCCGGCCGCGTGGCCAGTTATGGCGCCATCGCGGCCCGCGCCGGGCTGCCGGGGCGGGCGCGGCTGGTGGGCAAGCTGCTGGGTGAAACGCCGGACGGACTGGAGCTGCCGTGGTACCGCGTGCTTCGCGCCAGCGGCCAGATCGCGCTGCCGCGCGACAGCGACGGCTTTCGCGAACAATGCCAGCGGCTGCGCGCCGAGGGCGTCGAGGTAAAAGGCGGCCGCGTGCCGCTGTCCCGTTTCGGCCTGGATGGCGACCTGGACCGGGCGCTGTGGGGCATGCCGGGGGACTGAGGATTCCCGGACCTGATCGTCACTACGCGAAGCTTCATCCAACGCCGACAGCGTGAGGCGCTATCGACGCATTGACACGACGGAAGCGGTTCCACCAGCATCGAAAATCCACATGCGGGGGAGGCCAGGGATGAGCCGGAACAAGCTGGGTTGGGTGTTGGCGTTGCTGTTGGTGGGGCTGGTCGGCGGATGGTTTCTCTCGAACTGGCTGGTGTTGCTTCTGCTCGGCCTGCGCGATACGCCGCTGGCCTGGAACACCTGGTGGCAATACCTGCAGGCGATGGATCTGCCGCAGTTCGCGCCCTTCGCTTCCCGGATCAAGCTCAGCGGCGCCATCGGTTTCGGCCTGCCGTTGCTGGCGTGGGCCGGTGCGCTGATTCCGCTGCTGAAGACGAGATCCGCCTCCCTCCATGGTGATGCCCGCTTCGCCACGTTGTCCGACCTGAAGAAGGCCGGGCTGCTCAAGCAGACCCCGCAAAGCATCCTCATCGGCTCGTACAAGGGCCGCTACCTGTGGCTGGGCGGCGCCCAGCACGTCATCACCATCAGCCCGACCCGCTCGGGCAAGACCACCAGCGTCGCCATCCCGGTACTGCTCTCGTACCAGGAATCGATGGTGGTGCTGGACCTCAAGGGCGAGCTGTTCAAGGCCACCAGCGGCTGGCGCCAGGCGCAAGGCCACGCCATCCGTGTCTGGGCGCCGTACGACGAGGCGGGCAACACCCATCGCTTCAACCCGATGACGCCGCTGGCGGGGATGGACCCGGGCAAGCGCATCGGCGAGATCCAGACCATCGCCGCCATCCTGTACCCGGACGAAGCCGGCAAGGACCCGTTCTGGACCGCACAGAGCCGCGCCGCCTTCACCGCCTTCGCGTCGTTTCTGTTCGAGGGCTGGGATCACGGCTGCCGCAGCGGCCTGCCGGACATGCACCCCAATACCCACGAAGGTTTCCCCAGCTTCGAGCGCATCCTGCGCCTGTCCAGCGGCGTCGACGGCCAGGGCACCCGGGAGATGTTGCAGGTCATCCTGAAGGATCCGCGCTACGCGTTCGTCAGCGCCCAGACCCGCACCGTGTTCGGCAACCTCGCCGGCCTGGCCGAACAGACCTTCTCCTCCGTCCTCGCCACCATGCAGGCGCCACTGCAGCAGTTCCTCAGTCCCATCCTGGCCGCTGCCACCAACGCCACCGACATCGACGTGGCCAGCCTGCGCAAACGGCCCACCACGCTGTACGTCATCATCCCCACCAACAAGCTGGACGAAAGCAGCAAGCTGCTCAACATCTTCTTCAGCACGGTGATCGGCGGCAATCTCACGAAACAACTGGGCGAGGAGCCGGAACTGAAACACCAGATGCTGCTGCTGATGGATGAATTCACCGCCATGGGCCGGATGGACGTCTGGGCCAAGCGCATCTCGATCTCCGCCAGCTACGGCGTGCGCGATCTGTGCATCGTGCAGAGCCGCGCCCAGCTGCGCTCGGCCTACGGTGACGACGACGCGCAGAACTTCATCACCAACCACGGCGCGCAAATCGTGTTCGCCCCGCGCGAACAGAGCGATGCCAACGAATACAGCGAAATGCTCGGCTACAAGACCCTCCGCAAGGAACATCGCAGCACCAGCCGCGGCCGCGGCACCAACCAGGTCTCGATCAACCACACCGAAGAAAAGCGCGCCCTGTTCCTACCTCAGGAAATCAAGGAACTCCCCGCTGACGACGAGCTGATCTTCTACGAAGGCTGCAAACCGATCCGCGCCAGGAAGAACTGGTATTTCAGGGACAAGCAGCTCAAGCAGCGGGCTGGGGTGGCACCTGCGGTGATCAAGGTAGCGACGGCAAGCATGCAGCAGAAGGACGCGTCCACGAAGGATGTCATCCGTCCGAATGACGCGAAGGAAGCCCAATGGCTGGCGAGCTAGGAATCAACAAAAAAGGAGGCTCGGTGTCGTATCGTTCCGTCCTCGCCTGCCGTCCAACGAGGAGCTCCATCATGGCCGAAAGGATCCTTACGATGCCGCTTAGAGCCGCTGCTGCACTCATTTTGACCATCGCTCTGACCACAGGATGCTCCGCCATGCACGGTGACCCGAAGAATCCAGAGAAAAACCCTCATCCCGTCAAACGCTATGAAGTTACCGCCACAGTGGATTCGCCCGGACCGTGGGACTCAGTAAAGGGCGTGGTTTTTTTTGATGTCGTCAATGCGGAGTGCGTGCCCCAAGATACCTTTACTGGAGGTCGCAACGTTCCGAATACCAGTTACGATTTTGAAATGGTGCCCATTGGAAGAAACACGTGGCGTGGGTATTTTTATCGAGACGCCTTGCGAGATGATGATTATTTTGGAAAGGGGGTTTGTCACTGGGATGCGACTCAAGTTGCGCCTGACTTCAAGGTGGACGGAGTTGGATTCGGCTCATCCCAGTTGGTGGATGAGGCTCTTGGATCTCCGCAAACTGATTATTTTAGAAAAAGCGATCTTTCCGAACAGGTGAAAGATCTGGACAGTGCGCCCGCTTTCTCCGTCACGAGGCCTGAATATAAGAAGAATCCTGATGGCTTCTTTCCAGTTACTTTGACTATAAAAGAGGCTAATCCATGAGCCTTGATCCGGAAGTTTCTGCTGCTGCGGCCGTTGATGCTTATGAGGATCGCTCGCGGATGCAGGTGAGCAAGCAAAAGGAAGTGGATTTGCATGATCACAAATACAGGGTGTTCGGCTATGCGGTGAGTCCAAGTGGATTTCATGGCACCGCCTACCAAAGCGTGGCTACGGGTGAAATCATCATCGCCCCTCGCGGCACGGATCCGGATGTCTTGCATCACACCAGTGTCACGGTAAAGGACGCCATTGCCGATTACCGGATGGTCAGGGATCGCGTCAATCCACAAATGGACGACGCGCGCTCTTTCGTCAGAGAAATACTCGACAAAGCCGAAAAGGCGGGTGTTCCCAGGGACAAGATCACACTCGCCGGTCACTCCCTGGCAGGTGCGGAGGTCGAGGTTCTGGCGTCGGAATTCGGGCTGCGAGGCATGACGATCAATGGGTACGGCGCCGTAGACCTGGGCTACGGCCTGCCTGAGGGTGGCGACAGGGTCATCAATTATGTGATGGCTGGCGACCCGGTAAGTGCAGCCAGTCGCCACTATGGACAGGTGGTGACACTCGCTAGTGATCAGGATCTGACGAAACTGCGTGGTGCACGCTACCTCGATGCAGATCCAGGTGTGATCGGGCCAAACCCGTTGCTAGCCATGAGCCTGGGTGATCACAGCGGTACCCATTTCACCGGCCCGGATAGCGTGTTGAAGCCGGAGAACATGGCGCACGCCAGGAAAAATTACGCGGAAAACAAGGCCGCCATCGACCATTTCCGAGGTGATGTGTACGAGTCGCGCGCCGAGTTGGCGGTGGCATTGAACAGTACGGAGCATCTGAATCTGGAATCCACTTACGCGCACTTGTCTCCACGGATGCAGCAGCAGCTGATGGAATATCACGCATCCCTGGTTGATTCATCGATCCGGGATGCACTGGAGCACAACCGCGTCGTCGAGGGCGCCACGGGTGCCTTGGAGCAGGGCAGTGTCTTGTTTCAGGCTGGCGGTCAGTACGTGCAGCGGGGTGCTGACCAGTTGGCGGATGGTATCCGCTCGACGGGGCACGCCGTGCAGCAGCGGGCAGATGAGGCTTCACGTATCGCCTGGGCAGCTGCGCCGCTGGACCCAGGCGTTGCCGGTGGTGTCGCCCTGGGTGCGAAGGCTGTCGGTTTTGCTACGCATGTCGAAGCGGAGGGGCTGGCGCGGACCAGCCACCTCGCCGGCCAGGCCGCTCACGCTACGGGTCAATTCGTTGCCGGGTTGGGGCAGGAACTCAAGCATGGCGTGGAACAAGGCGTTCATGCCTATGCCAGTGCGGTGCAATCCGGGGTGCATCAGGCCGAGGCGACCCTCGTGCACCGTATCGATAGCTCTATCGAAAACCACGCGCGGCTCGGAGAGATGATGGATGCCGTCGGTCATACCTATTCAGACGCCAAACGGACGGTGTCACATGGGATTGATGCGGCGGAGCGAGCCGCTGGCGAAGCCTATGACACCTTGTCACATCCAGGACGGTGGTTTGGACAGACGCCAGCGGCCTCGCAGCCGGACGAGTCTTTACCCGACCAGGTCCGCGCCGTCGTTCCGGCCGATCCGGCTCACGAGGTCAGCGATCCGCGCCGTCCAGACGGTACCAACCATGCGCTTTACAACGAGCTGCATCGACGTATCCCTGATGCTTCGGAAGCCCGTTTGCTGCAATTCACGGCTGCATGTCATGCGCACGAGATCACGGCGCATAACCTGCAACAGGTCCATTTCGACCGGGCCGGTGGTCAAATGCTGTTCCGGGGATCGGGCATGTTGGCCACGCCGGCCAGCGTCGATGTGAGGGTCCCGTCACCCCAGCCGCAGCAATCCATCCTGCAGATCCAGCAATACCATCAGCAGCCGCAAATGGCGGGTTGGGCCACGTCTCAAAGCGCGGCTATCCAGCAGGGGCCGGGGCTCGCCGGGCGGTAACTCGCGCAGGCGAAATCGCCGTCGTCGGCACGCCATGGCTGAACGATGCGTGCGCCATCCGCCGACAGACGCCACCCCGCGGTTTGCTAGCATTGCAGGATGACTTCCCCCGCTCTCGACCTGTTGCAAAGTGTTTTCGGTTATTCCAGTTTCCGCGGCCAGCAACAGGCCGTGGTGGAGCATCTCAGCGAAGGCGGCGATGCGCTGGTGCTGATGCCCACGGGTGGCGGCAAATCGCTTTGCTACCAGGTGCCGGCGCTGCTGCGCCAGGGCACGGGCATCGTGGTGTCGCCGTTGATTGCGCTGATGCAGGACCAGGTCGACGCGTTGCGCGAAGCGGGCGTGGCCGCGGCGTTTCTCAATTCCAGCCTGGCGGCCGCCGAGCAGCGCGAGGTGGAGCGGCAGCTGGAAGCGGGCGAGCTGAATCTGCTTTACGTGGCGCCGGAGCGGCTGCTCACCGGCCGGTTCCTGGCTCAGCTTGAGCGCACCGAAGTGGCGTTGTTCGCCATCGACGAGGCGCATTGCGTCTCGCAGTGGGGCCACGATTTCCGGCCCGAATACCGTGAGCTGGCGATCCTGCAGCAGCGTTTTCCGCAGGTGCCACGCATCGCGCTCACCGCCACCGCCGACCCGCGCACGCGCGAGGAGATCGTGGAGCGGTTGTCGCTGCAGAACGCGCGCCAGTTCGTATCCAGTTTCGATCGGCCCAACATCGGCTACCGGGTGGGCCTGCGCCACAACGCCAAGCGCCAGCTGGGCGAATTCCTGCTGGGACATCAGGGCGAATCGGGCATCGTGTATTGCCTCAGCCGGCGCAAGGTGGACGACACCACCGCGTGGCTGGCCGAATCGGGCGTGGAGGCGCTGCCGTACCACGCCGGGCTGGATGCGGCGACGCGTGCGAAAAACCAGAAGCGCTTCCTGCGCGAGGACGGCGTGGTGATGGTCGCCACGGTGGCGTTCGGCATGGGCATCGACAAGCCCGATGTGCGCTTCGTGGCGCATCTGGATCTGCCGCGCAGCATCGAGGGCTATTACCAGGAAACCGGCCGCGCCGGTCGTGATGGTTTGCCGGCCGAAGCGTGGATGATCTACGGGCTGTCCGACGTGGTCACCATGAGCCAGATGATCGCGCAGTCCGAATCGGCCGATGAGCGCAAGCGCGTGGAGCGGCAGAAGCTGGAATCGCTGCTGGCGTATGCCGAAGCCACCGATTGCCGTCGGCAGTTGCTGCTGGGCGCGTTCGGTGAAAGTTATCCGGGCCCCTGCGGTCATTGCGACAACTGCATCGCGCCACCTAAAACCTGGGATGCCACCGTGCCCGCGCAGAAGGCGCTGTCGGCGGTGTACCGCAGCGGCCAACGTTTTGGTTCGGGCCATGTCATCGACATTCTGCGTGGCGAGGAAACCGAGCGCGTGCGCAGCCTGGGCCATCACCAGCTCAGCACCTTCGGCGTCGGCGCGGACATGGACGAGAAGCAGTGGCGCTCGGTGTTCCGCCAGTTGCTCGCCGCCGGTTTGCTGGAGGCCGATGCCGAAGGCTATGGCACCTTGCGCCTCACCGCCGCCAGCCGTGGTGTGCTCAGCGGCGGCCAACCGGTGAAGCTGCGCGAGGATGCGCGGCCAGAGCGCGCCGCCCGTCGTCGCCGCGACAGCAAGTTGGTCACGGGCGGCGGCAGTCTGGGCATCGAGGCTTACGAGCAGGACATGTGGGATGCCTTGCGCGCCGTGCGCACGCAACTGGCCAAACAGCAGGGCGTGCCGCCGTACGTGGTTTTCCACGACGCCACCTTGCTGGCGATGCTGCGCGCATTGCCCACCACCGAAGACGAACTGGCCACCATCAGTGGCGTGGGCGAAGCCAAGCTCAAGCGCTATGGCCGTGATTTCCTGGCGGTGATCAACGCGCAGGAATAGGCGGGCGGGCCTCGCCCCGCGCCTCGGGCAAAACAGCTAGGATTCGAAGACAGCCCGCCGGCATCCGGATGGGGCGCCGCCTTCTGGCCAGTTTTCCCGGATCGACCGCGGATGAAAAGAAAAGCCACATCGCTCGACATCGCCCACTTGGCCGGGGTTTCCCAGGCCACGGTGTCGCGGGCGCTCAGTGGCAGCACCCTGGTCAGCGCGGAAACCCGTCGGCGCATCCAGGCTGCGGCCGACCAGCTCAACTACACGGTGGACAAGAACGCCTCCAGCTTGCGCCGCATGTACTCGGGCACGCTGGCGTTGCTGTTTTTCGAAGACCCCACGGCGGATGAGTCGCATATCAATCCGTTCTTCCTGTCGATGCTGGGCTCGATCACCCGCGCCTGCGCGCGGCAGGGCTACGACCTGCTGATTTCGTTCCAGCAGTTCTCGCGCGACTGGCATGCCGATTTCGCCGACAGCAAGAAAGCCGACGGCATCATCCTGCTGGGTTACGGCGATTACCTGGCCTATCGCGACAAGCTGGAAAAGCTGGTGGCGCAAGGCACGCATTTCGTGCGTTGGGGCGCGGTGCTGCCCAACCAGCCCGGCGTTTCCATCGGCTGCGACAATTTTCGCGGCGGCCAGGCGGTGGCCGAGCACCTGCTGGAACGCGGCCGTCGCCGCATCGCCTTCCTGGGTGACGCGACCAGCCACTACCCGGAATTCTTCGAGCGCTACCGCGGTTACGTCGATGCCTTGCAACGGGCGGGTTTGCCGGTCGAGGCCTCGCTGCAGGTCAACGCCGAAAGCACCGAGCAATCGGGCTACGAGGCGATGCGCACACTGATCAGTCGCGCCACGCCGTATGACGCGGTGTTTGCCGCCAGCGACCTGATCGCCATCGGCGCCCTGCATGCACTGGGCGACCACGGCCTGCAAGTGCCCCAGGATGTCGCGCTGGCCGGCTTCGACGACATCGCCACCGCCAGCTTCGTCAGCCCGCCGCTGACCACCGTGTTGCAGGACACCAAGCGTGCCGGCGAAGTGCTGGTGGACAGCCTGCTGAGCCAGATCCGCGGCGAGCCGGTGGAAAGCGCGGTGCTGCCGGTGAAGCTGATGGTGCGGCGTTCGAGCGGGGGATGAAGCCGCTCCCACCGTACGCGCGACTCAGCGCGCCTTGGGCTTCAGTCGCACGTAGATCTGCTTGCGCACGCGGGCGATCACCTTGCCGCTACTGGTGACCACCTCGGTTTCGAACCAACGCAGCACCTTTTCGCCGTTCGCCGCCGCGGCGCGCAATTCATCCACCACGGCCGGTTCCAGCTTGAAATGCGCGTAGACGTCCTCGCGCCCGGGTGCCACGAAGTCGATCGCGGCGGCCTTGTCCCATACGTAGTAGTCGCTGCCCAACTGGTGCATCACCAGCAGCATCCAGAACGGGTCGGTCATGGCGAACAGGTTGCCGCCGAACTGGCTTTTCACGTAGTTGCGATTCCACGGGCGCAGGCGCAATACCACGCGCGCCTCGCGCCAGTCGTCGCTGAGCATTTGCAGCCGCATGCTGTTGCACAGGAACGGCGGCCAGAGGTTGAACAGGCGACGGAAGGTGGAGGCGCGCATGAGGGCTCGGTGATTGGGAGAGATGGACGCGAGAATGGGGCGGGAAGCATTCCCTCCAACCGTTCGGACTGAGCGTAGCCGCGCAGCGGCGAAGTCGAAGTCTTCCTCGGCCATGCCCTTCGACTTCACCGCTGCGCGGCTACGCTCAGGGTGATCGGTGAGGAGCGACGCTCGTGCTGCTCCTCAAACCATCAAAACAACAGCGACGCCATCTTGCGCCGGTAGCGGCCCACCACGTCCGCATCATCCAGCGTGGTAAACGCGGCGAGCAGACGCTTCTTGGCCTGGCCGTCATTCCAGTCCCGTGCCTTCTGCAGGATGACCAGGAACTGGTCGAGGCCGGCTTCGACGTCGCCTTCGAGCAACAGGCGCACGCCCAACTGGTCGCGTGCTTCCCAGTCGTTGCCGTCGGCTTCCACGCGTTGCTGCAGCGCAGTCAGTTCGGGCGCGTCTTTCAGCGCATGGGCCAGATCCAGCTCGCTGCGCAGGCGCACCGCGCGGGTGTCGGTGGCCAGGTTGACGGGCAGGGCGGCCAGTTCCGCTTCGGCGGCGGCGGTCTGGCCGACGCGCAGCAGGGCCAGGGCCAGGTCGAGTTTCAGCTCGGCCTTGTCCGGCTCGGCGGCGATCGCCTGCTGGATGCGCCCCAGCGCCTGCTCGGGGGTTTCCGGGGTGGCGTCGTCCAGCCCGTCATCGGTGGCTTCCAGCGGCTGCACGTGGCGCGACAGGAACTCACGCAACTGGCCTTCCGGCAACGCGCCGGCGAAGCCGTCCAGCACCTGGCCGTCCTTCACCATCACCACGGTGGGGATGCTCTTGATGCCGAACATGCCGGCCAGTTCCTGTTGCTGGTCCACGTCGACCTTGCCCAGCCGGAATGCGCCGTTGTACTCGGCGGCGAGCTTTTCCAGCATCGGCCCCAGCGTCTTGCACGGCTCGCACCAGGGCGCCCAGAAATCCACCAGCACGGGTGTGGTCAGCGAGGCCTGCAATACATCGGCTTCGAAGGTCTGCGTATCGACGTCGAAAACAACAGGCAATGTGGGGGCGTCAGTCACGGGTAACTCCAGCTTGGCGGATGCCGATTCAGATCAGGGCGCCGCCCAGCATATCAACCGCGCGACCGCATCTGAGCGCGTTCACGGCGGATTTGCGAGAATTGCGCGGTCGCCGCATCCGCGGCCGGCAAGGGTTGGAGTGCATGGGCACGACGTCCGAAGCGTTGATCGTCTGCGAACATTGCGACACGGTGCACCAGCGGCTGGCGCTTTCGCGCGGCGAGGTGGCGCGTTGCGCGCGTTGCGGCAAGGTGTTGCAGCGCCATTACCGGTTGAGCACGAACGCGATGCTGGCGCTGATCGTCACCGCGCTGATCGTGTTCGTGCAGGCCAACATGTGGCCGATCGTGATGCTGGGGCTCAGCGGCCAGCACAGCAGCTCCACGTTGTGGGGCGTGATCATCGCGATGTGGCGCGAGGACGCGGGCATCGTCTCGGTGCTGGTGGCGGCCACGCTGTTTTTCCTGCCGTTGCTGAAGATGCTGCAGTTGGGCTGGCTGCTGTGGTTTGCCCGGCAAGGCCGTCGCGCGCCGGGCTTCGTGCCGATGATGGTGGGGTTGCATTACCTGAACCCGTGGACGATGAGCGAGGTGTTCGTGCTGGGCGCGCTTGTGGCGATCGTCAAGGCGCACACGTATTTCGACGTGACACCGGAGCCGGGTATCTATGCCTACGCGGTGTTGACCGTGCTGATCACCGTGTTCGCCGGCATCGATCTGCGGCAGTTGTGGCGTACACCCGAGGTCGCTGCATGAACGCGTTGCCGCGCGCCGCCGAGCTGGGCCTGATCGGCTGCCATGTGTGCGGGCTGGTGTGCCGCGATGCGCATGCCGCTGCCGGTGCGGCCGAGGTCGTGGCATGCCCGCGCTGCGGCGTGGCGCTGCATCGGCGCAAGCCGGCCAGCTATTCGCGTACGTGGGCGCTGCTGATTGCCGCCTTCATCATGTACATCCCTGCCAACGTGGTGCCGATCATGCGCACCGCCAGCCTCAACGACATCGACGACAACACCATCATCAGCGGCGTGGTGGAGTTGTGGAAGAATGGATCGCCGAACCTGGCGATCATCGTGTTCACTGCCAGCATCGTGGTGCCCATGCTGAAGTTCCTGGCCCTGGGCACGCTGCTGGTCAGCAGCCGGCGCGGCAGCAACTGGGCGCGGCAGCAGCGCGCCGGCCTGTACCGGCTGGTGGAGCTGGTGGGCTACTGGTCGATGCTGGATGTGTTCGTGGTTTCACTGCTGACCGCGCTGGTGCGCTTCAGCGTATTGAGCCGGGTGGAACCGTTGCCCGGGGTGATTTATTTCGGCCTGACCGTGGTCTTGACCATGCTGGCTTCGATGAGCTTCGATCCACGATTGATCTGGGACGGCAAGGACACCGATGACTGACGAAAACCGCACTGATCAGAACCTGCCCGAGCGCGAGAACCTGCCGCGGCCGGTGGTGAAGCGTCGGCGCGTCAGCGTTTCGCTGATCTGGCTGATCCCGGTGCTGGCGGCCGTGATCGCGTTGTCGCTGGTGGTCAACAGCTGGCTGCAGGCCGGCCCCGAAGTCACCATCAGCTTCCAGAGCGCCGAAGGCCTGGATGCCGGCAAGACGCCGGTGAAATACAAGAACGTGGTGATCGGCCGGGTCAGCAAGATCCGGCTCAGCGAAGACCGCAGCCATGTGCTGGTGCGGGTGGCGCTGGAGAAGAGCGCCGAAGGTTTCGCCACCCGCGATACCCGCTTCTGGGTGGTGCGCCCGCGCATCGGCCTGGGCGGCGTGTCCGGCATCGACACGCTGCTGTCAGGCGCGTTCATCGGCGCGGACGTGGGCGATTCGAAGGAGTCGCGGTACACCTTCAAGGGCCTGGAGAGCCCGCCGGCCGTCAACCACGGCGCACCGGGCCGCAGCTTCGTCCTGCACAGCGACGATCTCGGTTCGCTGGACATCGGCTCGCCGGTCTACTACCGGCGCATCCAGGTGGGCCGTGTGGCGTCGTACCAGCTGGACAAGGATGGCAAGGGCGTCTCGCTGAACATCTTCGTGGACGGCCCCAACGACCGCTTCGTCACCACCGATTCCCGCTTCTGGAATGCCAGCGGCGTGGACGTGTCGATCGGCGCCAACGGCCTGAAACTCAACACCCAGTCGCTGGCCACGGTGCTGGCCGGTGGCGTGGCCTTCCAGGACCCGCCGGGGCCGCATGACAGCACGCCGGCGGCGGAAGACACGGAATACAGGCTGTTCAGCGAGCGCGCCCTGGCGATGGCGCCACCCGATGGCGAGCCGCGCTACTTGCGCATGCGCTTCGAGCAATCGGTGCGCGGGCTGGCGGTGGATGCACCGGTGGAGTTCCTGGGCATCAACATCGGCAAGGTGGTGTCGGTGCGGCTGGACTACGACGAGAAGAAGGGTCGTTTCCCGGTGGTGGTGGGCGCGGTGGTCTATCCCCAGCGTCTGGGCAGCGCCTACGACAAGCTGGAGGCGTTGGCCAAGGCACGCGGTGAAAAGGCCGACCTGGCGCAGTTGATGGCGCCGCTGATCGCCCATGGCCTGCGCGCGCAGGCACGCACCGGCAACCTGCTGACCGGCCAGTTGTACGTGGCGCTCGACTTCGTGCCGCATACGCCGAAGGTGGCCTTCGACGCCAATGCCACGCCGCTGACCATCCCCACCGCGCCGGGCAGCTTCGACAAGCTGCAGGAGCAACTGGCCGGCATCGTCGCCAAGCTCGACAAGATCCCGTTCGAGAGCATTGGCAAGCATCTGGACCAGACCCTGGCCAGCCTCAATAGCACCCTCAAGCAGGTCAACGCGCAGACCCTGCCGGCGTTCCGCGACACGCTCGAGGGTGTTAAGAAGACCATGGGCACGGCCGACGATGCGCTGTCCGGCGACTCGCCGTTGCAGCAGAACCTCAACTCGACCTTGCAGCAGGTACAGCGCATGGCGCGTTCACTGCGCGTGCTCACCGATTACCTCGGCGGTCATCCCGAGGCCCTGATCCGCGGCCGCGCCGACGACAAGCCCGCCAGCACGCCCGCCAGTGCCGCGCCCGAACCCACCGTCCAACCCGGCCAGGGGAGCCAGCCATGATCCGTATCCGAACACGCCTGCATGGGCTGACCCTGGGTCTGCTGCTGGCCGGGTGCGCCTCCGCGCCGCTGCATTACTACACCTTGGTGGCACCGGCCGGTGGATCGGAACCGGTGGCCGCCGCCTCACCGCTGTCGTTCGAACTGATGCCGGTGAACGTGCCAGCGCAGGTGGATCAACCGCAGCTGGTGGTGCGCGAAGGCGGCCAGGGTGTGGCGCTGTTGGGCAGCGAGCGCTGGATCGCGCCGCTGGCCGACGAGGTGCGCGGCGCATTGTCGGCGGACCTGGTGCGGCAACTGCATGGCGCCGACCTCAGCGGCATGGCGGCCGGCGAAAAGCCGCGGCTGCGGATCAAGCTGGACGTACGCCGCTTCGATTCCGCGCCCGGCGCCTACGCGCTGATCGATGCGGCCTGGAGCGTGCGTGCGGCCGCCGGCGATTCGCCCGCCGCGCTGGCCTGCACCACCCGCGTTCGCGAGGCCGTGGGGCCGGGTTATCCCGCGCTGGTGCAGGGCCATCAGCGGGCGATCGCGCAGATCGCAGCGCAGATCGCCACCGCCGCGCGTGCGCTGGCGGACGGGCAGAAAGCGGCCTGCCCGGCGGCGTGACGGTGCGCCGCAGGCTTGGCGCAGGGGCTGCGCTGGGCTAGTCTGATCCGTTCGCTGCAGCCGGCTTTCGCCAGGCTGGGCTCATTGCACAACGGCACCGGAATCATGCAGGACATTCAAGACCCGAACTCCCCCCGCCAGGACGCCACCCAGGACGCCACCGGGCAGGGATATCGCCCGCAGGCCATGGAGGCGGCGGCGCAGCAGTACTGGAATGCCCAGCACGCGTACGAAGTCAGCGAAGACGACAGCCGACCGAAGTTCTATTGCCTGTCGATGCTGCCGTACCCCTCCGGCGCGCTGCACATGGGCCACGTGCGCAACTACACCATCAGCGACGTCATCAGCCGCTACCAGCGCATGCAGGGCAAAAACGTGCTGCAGCCGATGGGCTGGGACGCGTTCGGCCTGCCCGCCGAAAACGCCGCCATCAAGAACCACACCGCGCCGGCCAAGTGGACCTACGCCAACATCGACCACATGCGCAGCCAGCTGAAGTCGCTGGGCTACGCGATCGACTGGACCCGCGAATTCGCCACCTGCCACCCGGATTACTACCGCTGGGAACAGTTGATGTTCACCCGGCTGCTGAAAAAGGGCCTGGCCTACCGCAAGAACGCGGTGGTGAACTGGGACCCGGTCGACCAGACCGTGCTGGCTAACGAGCAGGTGATCGACGGCCGCGGCTGGCGCTCCGGCGCGGTGGTGGAAAAGCGCGAGATCCCGCAGTGGTTCCTGAAGATCACCGATTACGCGCAGGACCTGCTGGACGGCCTGGACACCCTGCCGGGCTGGCCCGACGCGGTGAAAACCATGCAGCGCAACTGGATCGGTCGTAGCGAAGGCCTCGAGATCCATTTCGCGGTGGAGGGTGAGGCCGAGCCGCTGAGCGTGTTCACCACCCGTCCCGACACGCTGATGGGCGTGACCTTCCTGTCGATCGCCGCCGAGCATCCGCTGGCGCTGAAGGCGGCGCAGGACAACGAGAAACTGGCGAGCTTCATCGCCGAGCTGAAACACGGCGGTGTCTCCGAGGCCGAGCTGGAGACCCAGGACAAGCGCGGCATGGACACCGGCCTGCGCGCGATCCACCCGGTCACCGGCGAACCGGTGCCGGTATGGGTGGCCAACTTCGTGCTGATGGGCTACGGCACCGGCGCGGTGATGGCGGTGCCTGCGCACGACCAGCGCGACTGGGAATTCGCCCAGCGCTATCTGCTGCCGATCAAGATGGTGGTGGTCGACCGCAGCGTGCTCGACGCGGTGCGCGAAATCGGCCACGACCTGTCGCGTGGCGTCGGTGCCGATCCGATGCGCGCGGCGCTGGGCGGCAGCGACACCGACGCCTACGAGACCCGGTCGGCGGTGCAGGTGGTCGAGGATTTCGAGCAGCGCATCCTGACCCAGTGCGCGTTCACCGAGCACGGCGTGCTGGTGAATTCGGGCGACTACGACGGCATGGATTTCCAGCAGGCGCTGGATGCACTCGCCAAGCGCCTGGAGGCCACGGGCCAGGGCCAGCGCCGGGTCAACTGGCGCCTTCGCGACTGGGGCGTCAGCCGCCAGCGCTATTGGGGCTGCCCGATCCCGGTGATCTACTGCGCCGCCTGCGGCGCGGTGCCGGTGCCGGAAGACCAGTTGCCGGTGGTGTTACCCGAGGACGTGGTGCTGATGGGCACCGGCTCGCCGATCAAGGCCGACCCCGAGTGGCGCAAGTGCTCCTGCCCGCAATGCGGCGGCGCGGCCGAGCGCGAAACCGACACCTTCGACACCTTCATGGAATCGAGCTGGTACTACGCCCGCTACACCAGCCCCGGCGCCCAGGGCCAGGTCGATGCGCGCGCCAACTACTGGCTGCCGGTAGACCAGTACATCGGCGGCATCGAGCACGCCATCCTGCACCTGCTGTACTTCCGCTTCTATCACAAGCTTTTGCGCGACGCGGGCCTGGTGCATTCGGACGAGCCAGCGCAAAACCTGCTGTGCCAGGGCATGGTGATCGCCGAGACGTTCTACCGCGACAACGCCGACGGCTCGAAGGACTGGATCAACCCGTCCGCGGTCGAGGTGCAGCGCGACGAGCGCGGCCGCGTCACCGGCGCGGTGCTGATCGCGGACGGCAAGCCGGTGCAGATCGGCGGCATCGAAAAGATGTCCAAGTCGAAGAACAACGGCATCGACCCGCAAACCATGGTGGAGAAATACGGCGCCGACACCGTGCGCCTGTTCTCGATGTTCGCCGCGCCGCCGGAGCAGTCGCTGGAATGGAGCGAAGCCGGCGTGGAAGGCATGGCCCGGTTCCTGAAGCGGCTGTGGCGTGAAGTGAGCACGCACGTCGCGGGGCCTGAGCACGCGGTGGTCGATCCCGCCGCGCTGGATGCCGGCCAGAAAGCCCTGCGCCGCCAGCTTCACGAAACCATCCAGAAAGTCAGCGACGATTTCGGTCGCCGCCACGCGTTCAACACCGCGATCGCGGCGTTGATGGAACTGCTGAACGCGCTGAACAAGTTCAACGACAGCAGCGAACAGGGCCGCGCCGTGCGCCACGAGGCGCTGGAGGCGATGGTGCTGCTGCTGAACCCGGTGGTGCCGCACGTCAGCCATGCGCTGTGGCAACTGCTGGGTCATGCCGAAACCGTGCTGGAGAATGTGGCCTGGCCGTCCGTGGACAGTGCCGCGCTGGTGCGCGACAGCGTGACCCTGGCGGTGCAGATCAACGGCAAGCTGCGCGCCACCATCGAGCTGCCCGCGGGCGCCTCGAAGGAAGAGGCCGAGGCGCTGGCGCGCGCCCAGCCGCAGGTGGTCAACTTCCTGCAGGAGATGACCGTGCGCAAGGTCATCGTGGTGCCCGGCAAGATCGTCAACATCGTTGCAGGATGAACCCATGAACGTCACCCAGTTTGGCCGTCTGTTTCGTCCCCTGCTGATGTTGCTGGTCGCCACGGTGGTGACCGCCTGCGGCTTCCACCTGCGCCAGACCGCCGCGCTGCCAGCGTCGATGCAGCGCGTGCACCTGGACATGCGTGGCGGTGATTTCCAGCGCAGCCTGACCCGCGCGCTGCAGCATTCGGGCGTCACCATCGAGGACGACAGCGGCCCCGGCATCGCCGAGCTGCGGGTGCCGGTGGCGACATTCAGCACCGACCAGGTATCGGCCGGCGGCTACGTGCGCATCACCGAGTACGCGATCCGCTACGAGGTGAGGTTCGACGTGGTCGACGGCGCCGGCAATGCGCTGGTGCCGACGCAGACGATTACCATGTCGCGCGAATACAGCTACGACGCCGGCAACACCATTGGCGACGCGTCGCAGGTGCAGGAAATCCAGCGCAGCCTCAACGACGACATGGTGCAGGCGATCCTGTTCCGGCTGCAGGCCGCCAGCAAACACCAGCTGGCCGCGCCGGCACCGGCTGCCAGCACGCACTGATGCCGCTGAGTCCCGGCCAATGGCAGAAGGCACTGGCGGCCGATCGCCTGGAAGCGGTGTATATGCTGGCCGGCGAGCAATTGCTGGTGCTGGAAGCGGCCGACGCCTTGCGTGCGCGTGCCCGTGAACTGGGCTACGGCGAACGCGAGGTCTTCGACGTCGGCCAGCATTTCGACTGGAACGACCTGGCCCGTGCCGGCGCCAGCATGTCGCTGTTCGCCAGCCGCCGCCTGATCGACCTGCGCTTGCCCACCGGCCGTCCGGGCACCGAAGGCGCCAAGGCGATCACCGCGTTCTGTGCCGATCCGCCGCCGGACGTGACCTTGCTGGTTACCGCGATGGAGTGGAGCAGCAAGCACGACGGCGCCTGGAGCCGCAAGCTGGACACCAGCGGCACCATGGTGGTGTTCAACGCACCGCGGCCCGGCGAGTGGAGCAGCTGGATCGGTGCCCGGCTGGCCTCGCGCGGCTTGTCCGCCACGCCCGACGCCATCGCGCTGCTGGCCGAGCGCGTCGAAGGCAACCTGCTGGCCGCCGCGCAGGAAATCGACAAGCTGGCCGTACTGCACGGCGAGGGCCGCATCGACGCCGCCGAGATGGAAACGCTGGTGGCCGACAGCGCCCGCTACGACGTGTTCAAGCTCACCGACGCAGCCTTCCTGGGCGATGGCGCCCGCGCGCTGCGCATTCTCGCCGGCCTGCGTTCGGAAGGCGACGAGTTGCTGGCGCTGATGGGCTGGCTGGTGAATCAATTGCAGTTGGCGTTGCGGCTGGCCAACGCGCAGAACTTCGCGGCGCAGGCCAAGGCCGAACGCTTGTGGCAGGCGCGCGAGCAACTGTTCCGCCAGGCCCTGCGCCGCGCCCCGCGCGATCATTGGCTGCAATGCCTGGCCCGTGCCTCGCGCATCGACCGCATGGTGAAAGGCCGCGAAGCCGGCAACCCGTGGCAGGAAGCCGAACGCCTCATCGCCGCCATCGCCGAACCGCGCGCCGCGCGGGCGCTGGCGTAACCTCGGCGTGAAGCCCCTCGCGCTCTTCGGCGGCACCTTCGACCCCGTGCATCTGGGCCACCTCAGCGTGGCTTGGGAGGCGGCCGAACTGCTGGATGCCGAGGTGCGGCTGCTGCCCGCCAGCATTCCGCCGCACCGCCAGCCGCCGATCGCCAGCGCCGCGCAGCGCGTGGCGATCCTGCGTGCCGCGCTGCAGGGTCAGTCGCGATTGAGTCTGGATACACGCGAGCTGGATCGCGCAGGTCCCTCGTTTACCGTCGACACCTTGACCGGCCTGCGCGCCGAGCAGGGCGCGCGACCGCTGGTGCTGCTGATCGGCGCCGATGCGTTCGCCAACCTCGCCAGCTGGGATCGCTGGCGCGAGTTGTTCGAGGTTGCGCACATCGGCGTGCTCAGCCGGCCCGGCGTTTCATCGATCCTGCCGCCCGAGCTGGAAGAGGCGGTGACCGGTCGTCGCGTCACCACGGCGGATGCGTTGCGCGATCAGCCGGCGGGCAGGGTCATCGAGCTGGCGGTGACGCCGCTGGAAATCTCGGCCACCCGCATCCGCGAGTTGCTGGCGGCGGGGCGGGACCCACGCTATCTGCTGCCGTGCGGTGTGTTCGACGATCCCGCGCTGCTGGCGCCGTATCGGCAGTAGCGACGGCTCAGGCCGCCGTGCTGGCCCACACGCTGTTCGGTTGATCGCGACGCGCCCGCCGCGCCACGGCACGGGCCAGCGAGGCAAAGGCGAACGCCATCGCCAGCGCGCCCGCATCGATGGCGAACAACGCGCCATGCCCCGCCGCCGCGCTGCGCCACAGCCACCAGCCGGTGGCGATGCCGTGGACCACTGGCACGAGTGCGGTAACGATCGCCGCCAGCCACAGCAGCTCGCGCGCCGCCTTCACTGGCGCCCGTCGTGCGGCCCACAGCGCGCACAAGGCCCAGCTCGCGAAGCAGACCCAGCGCTGACCGGCAGCCACGTCCCAACCCAGCATGGGCAGGATCTGCGCCGCCACGAACGCGGCGGAAATCGCCACGCAAACACCGATGCAGATGCCCACCGTGGCGCGCGCCATGCCCAGTTGTGCACGGCCCTGTTCCGCCTGCCGTCGCTTGCGGCGCGATTCGATCCACAGCAGGTTGCCGGAATAGAACAGGAAGGCCCCGCCCAGCCCCAGCAGGAAGTACAGCCAGCGCACGGCGGCGCCGCCGTAATCGGCGAAATGCAGCGCATACGCGGCGGCCAGGGTGGCGTGATTGGCGTCGCGTGAACCCGGCAGCTGCGTCGCCAGCACCGCGCCGCTGACCGCATCCAGCGCCACCGAGCCACCGCCCAGCGCTTGCGGTGAACTGCCGGTGATCTCGACCACGGCGTGCGCGTCACCGGCATGGGCCAGCTTGAGATAACCCGGCTGGAACGCAGCCTCGCCATGCTCGCGGGCCACCGCGATCGAGCGCGCATGCCACGCGGCCAGTGGCGCCAGTGGTGCCGCGACGCCAGCCTTGGCGACGGTCGGTGCGGTATTCATCGCCGCTGCCGAGGCCGCCATCAGTTTGCCCTCGTAGATCAGCGGATTCAGCGCCAGCATCGCCACCAGCAGCAGGCACAGCACCGCGCCGGTGATGGCAAACATCACGTGGAACGGCAGGCTCAGCACGCCGATGACGTTGTGCGTGTCCTGCCAGAAGCGCTTGAGATTGCGCCCGGGGCGCAGCGCGAACAGATCTTTCGCCAGCCGCGGCAGGTGGATCACGAAACCGGACACCAGCGCCACGCCGTACAGCAGGCTGACCACGCCCATCAACCAGGTGCCCACCTGCGGAATGCCCAGCGCGTAATGCAGCTCGTTGATCAGTTCGGGCAGCGGTGCGACGCCGGGTTCGACGGTGCTGCCGGTGGTGTTGCCCGGCGAGGCAAACAGCCAGGTGCCGTCGCCGTCCTGCCAGTAGGCCATCGGCTGCGCCAGCTCGTAGCCGGGAAAGGTCATGCCCACGTGATCGCGCGCTTCGGGGTGCTGCGCCAGCACCTCATCGAGCAGCTGTTGCGCATCGGCCAGCGTGGCGGTCGACGGCGTGGCATGCGGGTTCGCCCAGCGCTGCACATCCGGCTGGAACACCGTGATCGCGCCGGCATAGAACGCCACGAACAGCGCGAACCCGGCCACCAGCCCCATCCACGAATGCAGGCTGGTGAAGGTGCGCAAGGTGGCGGGCTTCAATTTCATGTGGGCAACTTCATGGTGACAACCTCAGCGGACCCAGCCGGACAGCTGCAACAACCACAGCAGGCCCAGCCCGAGCAGCGCCAGCGCACTCAGCCAGCGCCACGCGCGAGCGCCACTGGGGAAACGGAACGCCGCGCAGATCACGCCGATCCACACCGGGAAAAACGCCAGCAGACCCACCACGATAGTCGACTGCCATGCACCAGGCAGCAGCCAGCAACCCAGCCCGACCAGCGCGGCGGCGAGAAAGAAACCCGGCAGCACACCGGCGCTGGCGCGCGCCCACATCAGTGCGATGCCTCGCCGGCGTGGGGATTATCCCCGTTGCACATCACTCTTTCTCCACTGCGGTGACATCCGCGGCCGGCGTGCCGAAGAACATCGCCAGCCACGGCTGCGCCATCAAGCCCAGCATGCCGCTGGCCAGCGTGGCACATAGCCCGACCGCGATGCCGGCCACACCGATCCAGCACGCCAGCGACAGCAGCATCAAGACGCTGCCGGCGATGCGCGCCGCGCGCGAGTGGCCGCGCAGCGCGGACCACATGCAATGCGGCGAGCCGGCGTACCAGGCGATGGCGGCGCACACCGCGAGCACGAAGCCGAGCAGGCTGATCATCGCGCCACCTTACCAGCGGTAGCGCGCGCTGACGGTCACGCTGCGCTCGTAGCCGTAGTAGCACCACGCGGCGCTGTTGCAGGCGGAGACGTACTCCTTGTCGAACAGGTTGCTGGCATTCAACTGCAGCCGCCAGTCGCCCACGTCGTAATGCACGGCGGCGTCGAACAGGGTGTACGAAGGCGTCTTCCACTCGTTGTAGATGTCGCCGTAATGGCTGCCGATGTAGCGCACGCCGCCGCCGAAACCGAGGCCCGCCAGCGGCCCGGCGACCACGGTGTAATCAAGCCCCAGCGAAGCCTGCTGTTTGGGCAACAGCGCGATCTGCTTGCCCAGCGAGGGCAGGTCGTTGGTGCGGGTGACTTCCGAATCGCTCCAGGTGTAGCCGCCGTAGATGGCCAGGTGCGTGCCGAGATTCCAGCGGCCTTCCAGCTCCACGCCGCGCAACCGCGTTTCGCCCTGCTGCACCTGGAACAGTGCATGGTTCGGGTCGACCGTCAGCGAGTTCTGCTGGGTGATCTGGTAGGCCGCCAGGGTGACCAGGCCGTTGCCGCCGGCGGGCTGGTATTTAACGCCGGCTTCGTATTGGTCGCCGGTGGTCGGTTTGAACGCGTTGCCGCCGAAGTTTGTACCTACGGTCGGCTGGAACGAATGCGACCACGACACGTACGGCGCCAGCCCGTTGTCGAACAGGTAATTGACGCCCACGCGGCCGGAGAACGCGCGGTCGGTCTGACCGGCGCTGCTACCGGCCAGCTGGTTGTCGGTGTCGGTGCGGACATGGTCCTGGCGCCCGCCCGCGGTGATGCTCCAGCGGCCGACCTTGATCTGGTCCTGCAGATAGACGCCCAGTTGCGACTGCACCTGCACGGTGTGGACGGTGTACGCAGGCACGGTGACCGGGCTGCCGTAGACCGGGTCGAACACGTCCAGCCCGCCAACGCTGAAGTCGAACGCGGAAGCGTAGTCGTCATTGGCGCGGCGGTAATCCACGCCGGCCAGCAGCGTGTGCTGCACGCGGCCGTTGTCGAACACGTATTGCAGGTTGTTGTCGACGCCGAAGGTCTTGGTGTGGTTCTCGTTCGGGAACAGGTAGCGCAGCAGGGTGCGGCCGTCGCCGAGCAGGCCGAACGCACCCACGTTGGCGCCGTTGTTGTCCACGTCGGCGGTGCCGTAGCGCAGGTTCTGGTTGAACGCCAGGCCGTTGGCGAAATCGTGGTGGAATTCGTAGCCGATCGAGGCCAGCGTCTTGTCGTAGTCGTTCTGGCCCGGCTCGCCGGTGAAGCGGTCGCGCGGGATCTTGCCGTGCGGGCTGGGCAGCAAGGTGCCTTCCGCGGGCAGGAAGCCGGCGCCGGAGGCGGTCTCGGCCTTCTGGTAGCGCGACAGCACGGTCAGCGAGGTGTTGTCGTCCGGCTTCCAGGTCAGCGCGGGGGCGAGGTAGTAGCGGTCGTCCTTGATGTAGTCGGTCATGGTGTCGCTGTTGCGGGCCAGGCCGGTGAGGCGATACAGCAGCGTGCCCGCATCGTTCAGCGGGCCGGCGAAATCGAACGTGCCCTGGCGCAGGTCGAAACTGCCTACCTCCACGCCCACTTCGTGCAGCGGTTGCGCGGTGGGGCGTTTGCTGACCATGTTGACCATGCCGCCGGGCGGCATCGCGCCGTAGACCACCGACGACGGGCCCTTGATCACCTCCAGCCGCTCCAGCCCATACGGCTCGATACGGGTGATGCTGGTGCCCGAGCCTTCGGGCAGCGCCAGGCCATCGAGGTAGCGGGCGGGGGTGAAGCCGCGCACCAGCATCCAGTCGCTGCGCGCGTCGGCACCGTAGCCGCCGCCCTGCGCGCCGGCGGTGTACCACACGGCTTCCTCGATGCCCTGGATGCCGCGCTGGCTCAGTTGCTCGGCGGTGATCACCGACACCGACTGCGGGATCTCGATGATCGGCGTGTCGGTCTTGGTGACCGAATCGCTTTCCCGCGCGATCGGCGCCGTGACCTGCACGCCCGACAGCGCGGTGGCGGATTGCGGTGTGGATGCGGCGTCGGCGTCATCGGCGTGGGCCGGAGTCACCATCGCCAGTGCGGCCAGCAACGGGACGCCAAGCAGGGCGGCGTGGATGGCACGGGGAAGGGACGGGCGGTGGCGTGCGGCGGCGGTCGGAGCGGGGGACGATGACATGGAAGCCCTGTTTCTGAGACGTGGGAGAGGCAGCCGCGCAAGCGCCGCGTGGTCGATGGATCGACCGCGCCAGGCGCGCGAGGTTGTTTCCGCACTGCCAAGGCGACGGTGAGCAACCGGCGTATCGGAAGTGAGAATGATTCTTATTGTAGGAGTGGGCGCGACGGACGGCAATTGCGCCCGCGTCACTTTTTGCGGGGGATCCACGCGGGAACGCACGCCACGCAAGGCGTGGCGCGCTTCGGTCGGGGTGCGTCGTTTCAGCGCACCCGCATCGCGACGTGCTGGGCTGGGCTCAGGCGGCGTGCGGAATGAAGTGCAGCGCCGCCGAGTTCATGCAGTAGCGCAGGCCGGTGGGCCGCGGGCCGTCGTTGAAGACATGGCCCAAGTGGCCGCCGCAGCAGGCGCAGTTGATGGCCGTGCGTTGCATGCCGAACTGGTGGTCGCTGTGGCGGGTGACATTGGTGCGGGCGATCGGCTGGTAGAAGCTGGGCCAGCCGGTGCCGGAGTGGAACTTGGTGGCCGCGTCGTACAGCGCGGTGCCACACCCGGCGCAGCGGTACAGGCCGGGCGCGAACAGGTTCCAGTAGGCGCCGGTGAACGCCTGCTCGGTACCCGCCTGGCGCAGGATGCCGAATGCCGGCGGCGACAGCCGCTGCCGCCACTGCGCGTTGCTGAGCACCAGCCTGGGCACCTCGCGCGCGCCGAGGTCGCGGCCGTCGTCGGCGAAAATCTCCAGCAACACCTTGCCCGGCTTGCCGACCGGTGTAGCGGCGGCCGCGAACAACCTCGGCGCCAGCAGACCACCGCCCACCGCCAGCACGGCGCCGCCGGTCAGTGCGGCGCGCAGAAAGCGGCGCCGGTCCATCGCGAGGGTTTCATCGATGCGTGACATGGCTTGCCTCCGTTGGGACGTGGATCGGCACTTCTGTAGGAGCGGCTTCAGCCGCGACGCTCTTGGCTTGGGTCCGCGAAAAGCGGTCGCGACTGAAGTCGCTCCTACAGGGGGATTGGTGGGCGTTTCCTCAGCCAAAGGTGAACGCGAACGCTTGTACACCTGGGTCGAGGAAGGTGATCTCGAACACCCGCTCGCCGCTGCCGTTGGCCTGGCGCACCAGCTGGTACAGCCGCTGGCCGGTGATGACGCCGTTGCCCCCGGCGTCGGTATCCATGCCGTGGTCGGCGCCGGGCGCCTTGCCGTCGAGGGTGACGCGGAAGCGCACGGGCTTGCCGTCGCTGGCCGGGCCCAGCACCAGGTGCAGGTCGCGGCCGCGGAAGCGGTAGACGATGCGGCCGCCGGCCTGCAGCAGTTGCGCGTTTTCCGCGTGCACGTTCCAGCGGCCGTCCAGCGACCACTGGTTGGTGCCCAGCGCGTCGGGCGCGCGGTAGTTCCAGGCGTCGTCATGGGCGACGCGACCGCTGACGAAGTTGCGGGCGCGGGCGTAGCCCACGTAGGTCTCGGGCGAGCGGGTGGCATCACCCGAATCGGCCGCTTCCACGCCGCGGTGGTCCGCGCTGACATAGCCGCCGGGCAGGTTCTTGTAGCCCGCTTCGCTCAGCAACCGGCGGATCACGTCCTCGCTTTCCGGGTAGGCGCCCTCGCCGAAATGGTGGTGCCGGATGCGGCCCTGGGCGTCGATGAAGTAATGCGCCGGCCAGTATTGATTGTTGAAGCCTTGCCAGATGGCGTAGTTGTTATCCAGCGCTACCGGGTAATCCACGCCCAGGTCCTTCACCGCCTTGGCCACGTTGGCTGGATCCTTTTCGAAGGCGAACTCTGGCGCGTGCACGCCGATCACCACCAGGCCGTGGTCCTTGTACTTGTCGGCCCAGCCGCGCACGTAGGGCAGCGAACGCAGGCAGTTGATGCAGGAGTAGGTCCAGAAATCCACCAGTACCACCTTGCCGCGCAGCGACTGCGCGGTCAGCGGCGGGCTGTTGAGCCACTGCGTGGCGCCAGCCAGCGACGGCAGTTCGCCTTCCACCGGCAGCGGTTCGCCGGGTTTCACCACGGTGGCGGCGTTCACCGGCGCCGGCCGCACCGCATCCAGCAGCTTCTGCTCGATGCCGCCGGTGCTGGCCAGCGATACGCGCGTCAGCAGGCCGGTATCCAGGCCCAGCGCGATCGCCGCCACGCCGCACAGCACCAGCGCGCCCAGTCCGCGACGCACCCATTCACCCGCGCCCAGCGAGCGCTTCATCAGCGCGAACACCTTGCCGCCCAGCAGCAACGCC
Source organism: Rhodanobacter ginsenosidimutans (assembly GCF_042655685.1). Taxonomy (NCBI): domain Bacteria; kingdom Pseudomonadati; phylum Pseudomonadota; class Gammaproteobacteria; order Lysobacterales; family Rhodanobacteraceae; genus Rhodanobacter; species Rhodanobacter ginsenosidimutans. The sequence goes on from NZ_JBHSMM010000001.1 coordinate 1,057,826, forward strand.
AGGCCCAGCGAGGTGGCGGCGCCGGCGGCGTAGGTCAGCAGCAACAGGGTGGTCTGCACGCTGGCACCGTTCAATGCCGCGCCGGTCAGCAGCAGGCCCAGGATCGGCCCCGCGCACGGCGCCCACAGCAGGCCGGTGGCGACGCCCAGGCCGGCGGAGGCCCAGATCGAATCGCGCTCGCCCGCTTGCCGGGTCAGCCGTCCGCCCAGCGCCACGAACGGCCGGCTGATCCACTCGGCCACCCGCGTGGACAGCAGCGCCAGGCCCAGGAATGCCAGCACCAGCATCGCCACGTAGCGGCCGTACTGGTTGGCGTGGATGACCCAGCCGCCGCCCAGCGCCGCCAGCGTGGCCACCGCCGCAAACGTGATCGCCATGCCCAGCAGCATCGGCAGGCCGTTGCGCTTGAAGGGGCGGTCCGAGCGGGCGAACACGAAGGGCAGCACCGGCAGGATGCACGGGCTGAGGATGGTCAGCACGCCGCCGAGGTAGGCAATGATCAGTACGAGCATGAGCGTCGTCCGCGAGGGGTTTGTCAGCTATTCGCCGGGCGGCGCTGTGCGGTTACATGCGGTGACGAGGTAACCCTGGTCGCGTGCGCAGCGAATGCAGGGTGAGAAAGTCTGGTCGGAGAAAATGTTGCAGCCCTTGACCGCCGCGGGCCCGATGGTCTCTGATGATGCGCTCCCCCGTCGATCGAGCGTCAGATACCGCGTGCCAGCCAGCCCCGCCACCAGCGCCATCGAAACCGCCGACCAGCGGCGGGCGGCGTGGATGGCGGCCGCGCAGGCCGGCGATCGGATCGCGTACGAGAAGCTGCTGGCCGACTCGATCCCGCTGATCCGCGCGGCCGCACGGCGGCAGGGTGTGGCGCGGGATCACGTCGATGACGTGGTGCAGGAAACCCTGATCACCGTGGATCGCGTGCGGCATACCTACGACCCGTCGCGCTCGTACGACGCCTGGCTCAATGCCATCGCCAGCCGCCGCGCCATCGATGCGCTGCGCAGCCGCGGGCGTCGCGACAGCCGCGAGTTGCACGACGAGTTCGCGTTGGATCGCCACCCCGACGCCGACGATGCCAGTGCCGCCAGCGAGCGCCAGCAGGACGCGCAACGCCTGCGCGCGGCCATCGATGAATTGCCGCCGGGCCAGCGCGAGGCGGTCGAACAACTGGGCTTGCGCGAACGCACACTGGCCGAAGCCTCCGGGCAGACCGGGCGCAGCGCCGGCTCGCTGAAAGTGAACCTGCATCGCGGGCTGAAATCGCTGCGCCGCCATTTCAACGGAGAACCTTGAGCAGCATGTCCGACTCACCCCGCCATGAAACCCTGATCCACGCGCTGGGCGCTGGCCTGGTGCCGGTGCGCCGGTTGCCGCCGCCGTGGCTGCGTACGCTGGGGTGGCTGCTGGTGGTGGCGGCGCTGGCCGTGGCCTTGCTGCTGCGCTACGGCACCGGCATCGCGATGGAGCGCTGGCAGGCGTCGCCGGACATGGGCTGGGCCACCGCCGGGGCGGTGCTTACCGCGATCTGCGCGGCGTGGGCGGCGTTCGTCTCGGGCATGCCCGGGCGGCGGGCGATCTGGGCCTGGCTGCCGCTACCGCCGGCCCTGCTGTGGATCGGCGCCAGCGGCCTGGGGTGCCTGCGTACCTGGGTGGAGCCAGCGGCGCAGTTGACCCGCACCCATCCCGCGCCCGACTGCCTATATTTCATCCTGGCCTTCTCGATCCCGCTGTCGGCTCTGCTGATCTGGCTGCTGCGCCGCGCCTGCCCGTTGCGGCCGGTGCTCACCGCGGTGCTGATCGGCCTGGCCAGCGCGGCGGCCTCGGCCAGCCTGCTGGAGATCTGCCACGCCTACGGCGCCGCCGCCACCGACCTGCTGGCCCACGCCGCCGCCGTGGTCGTGGTGGTGGCGGCGAATGCCGCCATGGGTGGGCGATTGCTGTCGAGGCACTGAGCGGTGCTTGCGGGCTGGCGGCAACGATCCAGGACGTAACCACGGTCGCGACGCTGGCGAAGAAAAGGATGGAGACGCCTGTCTCCATCCCTTTCCTGCAGGAGTCAACGCCATGAAAACCACGTTGTTTGCCGCCCTGATCCTCGCCGCCAGTGGCCTCGCCTTTACCTCGGCTTTCGCACAGGACGCGATGGCCCCCAGTTCCAGCACCGCGATGGCGCACGGCGATGCCATGCACGCGAACGCCATGAAGGGCGCCATGTCGCACGACGCCATGCAGAAAAACAGCATGAAGATGGATGCCATGCACCACGGTGCCATGAAGCACGACGCCGGAAAGATGGGCGCCATGAAAAAAGCCGGCATGAAGAAAACCGACGGGAAGATGGGCGGCTGAACGCGCCGCGGCGGGCCGGTACGGTGCTGCCGCGAACAGCCAGGCCCGTTTGAGCGTCGTTTTCGGGCCATCCCCACGCCGCCGCACGGTCACCGTGCGGCGGCGTGGCCGCCTTGACTTCCCCTTGCGGCCGGGACGGTATACTGCGGCTGCGCCATTTTGCGCAGCGATACCGCCATCGAGGCTCTCCCTTTTGAGTACTGCCCGCACCAACAAGGCCGTCACCACGGCCACCCTGCGTCAATCCGTCGTCGACGCGCTGGACGAACTGAAAGCCAAGGACGTGCGCGAGATCGACGTCCGCGGCAAAACCTCCATCGCCGACCTGCTGGTGATCGCCTCCGGCACATCGGCCCGCCACGTCAAATCCATTGCCGACGAAGTCCAGAAATTCGCCAAGAAAGCGGGTGTGCATCCGCTGGGCGTGGAAGGCGAGGGCGAAGGCGAGTGGGTGCTGGTGGACCTGGGCGACGTGATCGTGCACGTGATGCTGCCGCGCATCCGCGAGTTCTACGGCCTGGAGCGGCTGTGGACGGTGGGTGATCGCGATGAGGATGAAAGCGAAGCGGCGCAGGCTGGGTAGCGCATGACTTTCTCCCTCTCCCCCGTGGGGAGAGGGCCGGGGAAAGGGGACGCTCTTGCGACGCATTTGCTACGAAGCGAGCCCATCCGATGAATGTCCCCGCTAGCCCCGCCCCCTCTCCTCGATCCTCCTCCACCCGCAAGGGGACTCCCTTCGGTCGCCACAGGGGAGAGAAAGCGAACGCGGGTGCTGCGCACCGGTGTTTCCTGGCCCCACGGCAATGATGCGCGCGCGCATCATTGCCGTCGGTGAGCGCATGCCTGGCTGGGTGGCCGAGGGTTTTGCCGAATACCGCAAGCGCCTGTCGCATGAGCTGCCGCTGGAGTTGCTGGAGTTGAAGCCCGGCACGCGCGGCAAGGGTCGCGACGATGCGCGGGCCATGCAGGACGAAGGCGCCGCGATTCTCGCCGCGCTGCCGCGCGATACCCATGTGATAGCGCTGGACGGCGGCGGCAAGCCGTGGTCCAGCGAGGCGCTGGCCGAGCAGCTGGCGCAATGGCGCATGGCCGGGCGCGACCTGGCCTTCCTGATCGGCGGCCCCGATGGCCACGCGCCCGACGTGCTGGCCCGCGCCGACCAGACCTGGTCGCTGGGCCCGCTGACCCTGCCGCACATGCTGGTGCGACTGCTGCTGGCCGAACAGCTGTACCGGGCCACCACGATCATGGCCGGGCATCCGTATCATCGGGCTTGAGTGCCGGGAATGGGGAATCGGGAATGGGGAATCGTAAAGGCAACAGCAAAGGCAAAAGCCGCCGCGCGTGAAGGTATGCTTCTGAATCCCGATTCCCGAATCCCGCCCCATGTCATTCCATATCTGCCAGGCCACCATCCACCATCTCGGCAAGCTGGCGCCGTTGTTCGACGAATATCGCCAGTTCTACGGTCAGCCGGGCGACTTGTCGCGGGCGCGTGAGTTCCTGGCCGAGCGGTTCCGCCACCATGAATCGCTGATCCTGCTGGCGCTCGACCCGCAGCGCGAAGGGGTAGGTTTCGTGCAGCTTTATCCGCTGTTTTCGTCGGTGCGCACGGTGCGCACCTATGTGCTCAACGATGTGTTCGTGTTGCTGCGCGTACGCCGCCAGGGCGTGGCCGCCGCCTTGCTGACGGCTGCCGCCGACCACGCCCGCGCGCTGGGCGCCGCCAGCCTGTCGCTGTCGACCGCGCGCGACAACGCCTCGGCGCAGGCGCTGTACGCGTCGCTGGGTTGGCAGCGCGACCAGCAGTTCTGCGATTACAACCTGACGCTCTGACCCATGCTCCATCTCGCCTCCAAATCACCGCGCCGGCATCAGTTGCTGCAGCAGCTTGGCGTGGCGTTCGACGTGCTGGATGTCGATGTGCCCGAGCAGCGCGCCGCCGGCGAAACACCGCAGGCTTACGTAAGCCGCGTGGCGCGCGACAAGGCCGCCGCGGGCGCGCTGCTGGTGAAGCCGGGTGGCGTGGTACTGGGTGCGGATACCGAAGTGGTGCTGGGCGACGACGTGTTCGGCAAGCCGCGCGATGCGGTCGATGCCGCGGCCATGCTGCGTCGCCTGAGCGGGCGCACGCATGCGGTGATCTCCACGGTCTGGGCGCTGGGCGAAGGACGGCAGGAGTGTGCCGTCTGCGTATCGCAGGTGCGTTTCGCCGCGCTGGACGAGAACGATATAGCCGTCTATGTGGCCACCGACGAGCCGTTCGGCAAGGCCGGCGCGTATGCGATCCAGGGCCGTGGCGCGGTGTTGATCGAACACCTCGAAGGAAGCTATTCCGGCGTGATGGGCCTGCCGCTGTTCGAGACCGCGCGCCTGCTGCGTGGCTTCGGCATCAACCCGCCGGCTTGACCGCCAGAAACCACGCCGCCACCGCCAGCAGGTTGTTGACGCCATGCGCCACCACCGCCGGCCAGATCGAACCCGAGCGCAAGCGCAGCCACGCCAGCGCTGCCGCCAGCAATGCCAGGCCGGGCAGCGCGTACCACAGGAAACCCAGGTCAGGCAGGTGCACCAGGGCGAACAACAGCGAGCACGCGGCTACCGCCCAGCCCACGCGCATTCGCCGCATCAGTGCCGAGAGCAGCATGCCGCGAAAGAGCAGCTCCTCCACCAGCGGGCCGACCGTCACCACGATGATCATCAGCGCCACCCGCAGCGACAACGCCGCTTCGGCGCCGACCCGCTGGATGTCCTGCGGCACCTTGTGGCCGTGCGCCAGCAGCTGGGTCAGCCAGCCGCCCAGCACCGGCGCGGCCAGGCCGATGACAATGGCCAGCAGGTAAAACAGCGGTTGTGCGGGCCGCGCCACGGCGAAACCCGGCGGTGACGCCAGTGACCACAGCCGTGGCCATTTGCGATGCACCAGCCACAGCATCGACCCGGCCGCCACGCACAACACCAGCATGACCATCGCGGCGCGCGCATCCGGCTGCGCCAGCAGGGTCCGCACCTGGTGTCCGATGGTCTTGGTGTCGTAGGCCAGATGCTGCAGACCGGCACGCAGGCCGAGCCACAGGCCAAGCACGAACGCCACCAGCGCGCCCACCGTGGCCTGCAGCAGGAAGTACAGCGCGATGAAACCCAGCGCCGTCAGCAGGCCGGGCGCCCGTAGCACGGGCACCGGCCATGGGCGTGAGGGCGGCAAGGGCGGGGTGGCGTCCGGCGCCGTTTCCATCAGCCTGCGTGCCTGGCGTGGTGCCCGTATCCGGCCACGGCTGTCAGCCCAGCATCAGCGCGCGGCATACGCCGATCGCGGCCATCACCAGCAAGGCCACCCAGGCAATCATGGCGACGGCGAAGCCCGGCCCACGCGAAGCCGGGTCTTTCATGTAGCTCCACGCGTACCACACGCGGCCCACCACCCAGACCAGGCCCGCGATGCCGGCCCAGCCACTGAAGCCGTACGTGGCCGCCAGCCACAGCGTGGGCAGAAACATCACCGCGCCTTCCAGCGTGTTCATCTGCACGCGGTAGGCGCGGTCGAAGGCCGGATGGCCGCTGGTTGCGGGCGCCTTGATGCCGTGGCGCCCACGCATCTTGCCGACAATGAACATGGTGCCGGACAACAGCAATACGGTGAGCAAGGTCACCAGCGCGGGCAGATGGGTCATGGGCGGCTCCTCGGAAGTAGCCCCTACTGTAGCGGCCACGCCGGTGCGCGTGCATGGCGCGATCACCCGTCAGTCGCTATCTTCGCCGTGCGTACTCCGACGCATGCATCGCTCAACGAGGTTTCTCATGGATTGGCGCAAAGGCGGCAGCAGCAGCAACATCGAAGTCGGCAGCGGTGGCGGCGGCGGAAGGCGTTTCGGCGGCGGCCGCGGCATGGGCCTGGGCGGGCTGGTGGTGTTGGCCCTGATCGGCTGGATTTTCTTCAAGAACCCGATGGCGCTGCTGGATCAGGGCGGCGCGGCGCTGGACTCGGGCACCCAGAACAGCGTGCCGACCCAGGTGGACCCGGAGCAGCAGGCGTTCGTCAGCGCCATCCTGCATTCCACCGAACAGACCTGGGGCGCGATCTTCCAGGCGCGCGGGGCCAGTTACGTGGAGCCGAAGCTGCACATCTTCAGCGGTGGCGTGAACACGGCCTGCGGCGGTGCCACCACGGCGGTGGGGCCGTTCTATTGCCCGGGCGACCAGAAGGTTTATCTCGACCTGGCCTTTTTCCAGCAGTTGCAGGACGAACTGCAGTCATCCGGCGATTTCGCCCGTGCCTACGTGATCGCGCACGAGGTAGGCCACCACGTGCAGAACCTCACCGGCGTGTTCGCCCGCACCGAGGCTGCCCGTCGCCGCGGTGCGCCGATGGAAGGCGCCAGCGGACTTTCGGTGCGACAGGAACTGCAGGCCGACTGCTACGCGGGCGTGTGGGCCAATCACAGCCAGCAACGCCTGCAGTGGCTGCAGCCGGGCGACATCGAGGAGGCGCTGAACGCCGCCAGCCACATCGGCGACGACACCTTGCAGCAACAGGCGCAGGGACGCGTGCGGCCGGACACCTTCACCCACGGCACCTCGGCGCAGCGCGTGCACTGGTTCAAGACCGGCTTCGACAGCGGCGACATGGACCAGTGCGACACGTTTGCCGGCGCGCTCTGAACATCGGCGACATCCCTGTAGGAGCGGCTTCAGCCGCGATGCCTTTCGCCTCCGCATTCCAAAAGCATCGCGACTGAAGTCGCCCCCAGGTAGCTAGGGCCCGCCCGCGGGCGATGCTCCTGCTTCTGCAAATCGCGAATGCCGACCTTTCGGTTTTTCGGCGGGCGCTTGACGGCTTTTTATTATTTCTATAATTTTAGAAATATGAAACCAAAAGAAGCTCTCGCCTGTCTCGCGGCGCTCGCGCAGGAACATCGCCTGAACCTGTTCCGCCTGCTGGTGGAGGCGGGCGATGAAGGTCTTTCGGTGGGCGAGCTGGCCGCCGCAACCGGCCTGGCCGGCGCGACCCTGACCAGTCATCTGCACGTATTGCGTCGTGCCGGCATGGTCAGCGACGAGCGCCGTGGTCGCGTCATCCAGTGCCGCGCGCGCTACACGCAGATGAACAGCCTGCTCGGCTTCCTCACCAAAAACTGTTGCGCGGGCTCGGCGGCGGCCGATGGCTGCACGACGGTGGCATGCAAACCTCCACGGAAAAAACCATGAAACGCTTCCATGTGCATCTCAACGTCGCGCGGCTGGACGACAGCATCCGCTTCTACACCACGCTGTTCGGCGCGGCTCCGGACGTGATCCGGCCCGATTACGCCAAATGGATGCTGGACGATCCGCGCGTCAACTTCGCGATCTCGCAACGCGGCCGCCAGCCCGGCGTCGATCACCTGGGTCTGCAAGCGGGCGATCCCGCCGACCTGGCTGCCATCGGCGCACGCCTGCAGGCAGCCGACGCGGTGGCGCTGGCGGAACAGGGCACCACCTGCTGCTACGCCCACTCCGACAAGTTCTGGGCCGAGGATCCGCAGGGCGTGCGCTGGGAAAGCTTCCACACACACGGTGAGGCCACCACTTACACCGGCGCGCCGAACGAAGCGGGCGTCGCGTGTTGTGGGCCGGCGACCACGAAACGCACCGCATCCGGGTGCGGCCCGAATGCGGGCACGGGTTGCTGCTGAGATGGTCGTGCGTCCACCGATCAAGGTGCTGTTCCTCTGCACCGGCAATTCCGCCCGCAGCGTGATGGCCGAGGCCTTGCTCAATGTGCTGGGTGAGGGCCGCTTCCAGGCATTCAGCGCCGGCAGTTTTCCCAGTGGCGCGGTGCAGCCGATCGCGGCGGAGCTGGCGCGCGCGTTCGACTACGCCGCGCCATTGCGCAGCAAATCCTGGGACGAGTTTGCCGGGCCGCATGCGCCGGCGATCGATATCGTGATCACCGTTTGCGACAACGCGGCCGGCGAGGTGTGCCCGATCTGGCCCGGCCAGCCGGTGAGCGCGCATTGGGGCGTGCCCGATCCGGCAGGCGTGCAAGGCTCCGACGCGCAGCGCCGGAGCGCATTCCAGTCGGCCTGGGCGATGCTGCGCCAGCGTATCGAGCAGTTGCTGGCGCTGCCGCTGGAAACGCTCGATCGCACGGCGTTGCAGCAGGCGTTGCGTGACATCGGCAAGGTGGAATCCGCGTGAGCGACGCGGTGCTCGCCGCGCCTGCGCCGATCGGCCGCTTCGCCCGTTACCTCAGCCTATGGGTCGGGTTGTGCATCGTGGTCGGCATTGCGCTTGGGCACGGGTTGCCCGGGGTGTTCGCGGCCCTGGCGCGTGCGGAAATCCAGCACATCAACCTGCCGGTGGCCGGGCTGGTGTGGTTGATGATCGTGCCGATGCTGCTCAAGGTCGATTTTGCGCAACTGGCGGGCGTGCGCCATCAGGTGCGCGGCATCGGCGTCACCTTGCTGGTGAACTGGGCGATCAAGCCGTTTTCGATGGCGTTGCTGGGCTGGCTGTTCGTGCGGCATGTGTTTGCCGGTTGGCTGCCGCTCGATCAGCATGATTCGTACATCGCCGGGTTGATCCTGCTGGCGGCAGCGCCATGCACGGCGATGGTTTTCGTGTGGTCGCGGCTGTGTGGCGGCGAGCCGAATTTCACGCTGGCGCAGGTGGCGCTCAACGACACCATCATGGTGGTCGCGTTTGCGCCGATCGTGGCGCTGCTGCTGGGTGTGGCCTCGATCCATGTGCCGTGGGGCACGCTGCTGCTGTCGGTGTTGCTGTACATCGTGCTGCCGGTGGTGGTGGCGCAGTCGTGGCGCGCCAGCCTGTTGCGCCGCGGCGGGCACGCGGCCCTGGAGGCGACGCTGAAACGCATGGATCCGCTGTCGACCATCGCCCTGCTCGCCACGCTGGTGTTGCTGTTCGGCTTCCAGGGCGAGGCGATCCTGGCGCAGCCGCTAATCATCGCCATGCTCGCCGTGCCGATCATCATCCAGGTCTATCTCAACGCCGGTATCGCCTACGGCCTCAGCCGCTGGCTGAAGGTGCCGCACTGCGTCGCCGGGCCGGCTGCGCTCATCGGGGCCAGCAATTTCTTCGAGCTGGCCGTCGCCGCCGCCATCAGCGTGTTCGGCCTGCGCTCCGGCGCCGCGCTGGCGACGGTGGTGGGGGTGCTGGTCGAAGTGCCGGTGATGCTGTCGGTGGTGCGCATCGTGAACCGGACGGAAGGCTGGTTCGCCGGTGCGGGGTCGTTTGCGGCGACAGGAAGCGACCGCAATCGCGCCTGACCCGGCTTGCATGGATCCCCTGTCACGCGAACGCGGCACGTTCTAGAATGCGCCGCTGCGCGCCTCGGGGTGCGCCCTGGTTCGTTCGATGGATCATCCCTGCCTGCGTTGTGGCGCCTGCTGCGCGCATTTCCGCGTGGCGTTTCACTGGTCGGAAGCCGAGCCGTTCCTCGGTGGCGTGGTACCGGCCGAACTCACCGAAAAACTCGATCCGCACCGGTTGGCCATGCGCGGCACCTATACCGCGGCGCCGCGCTGCACCGCATTGCAGGGCACGGTGGGCGAGGCGGCGCATTGCAGCATCTACCCGCAACGACCATCGGTGTGTCGCGAGGTGGTGCCGTCGTGGGAATTCGGTGCGGTCAGCCCGCAATGCGACAAGGCAAGACTTGCGCACGGGTTGGCGGTGCTGACGCCGCAGGACTGGCTGGACCCGTCTACGGCGGACACGCCGCCGTTGCCGCAAAGCGCCTGAAGCCTGATGGACCTGTGGGAGCGACTTCAGTCGCGATGCTCTTGCCCTGAAGCTCCAAGGCAAAAGCATCGCGGCTGAAGCCGCTCCCACAAAGTGGGCGGCTTACCGCCGATGCGGCGGCTTGCCGCCGGGCTTGAAGCCACCGGGTTTCTTGTAGCCGCCAGACTTGCGCACCGCCGGCGCGTTGCTGGATGCGGTGTCGTTGCCGTCCCATTCGTGGATGCGCAGTTGCTGCTGCACCACCCACACCTTCTTCAGGTGATCGAACACTTCCGGCGGCATGCCGTCGGGCAGGTCGATCAGGCTGTAGTGGTCGCGGATGCTGAGGCGGCCGATGTACTGGCTGTCCAGGCCGGCTTCGTTGGCGATCGCACCGATGATGTTGCCCGGTTTCACGCCGTGTTCGTGGCCCACCTCGATGCGGTAGGTGCGCTTGCCCTGCTCGGTGGCGTGGGCGCGCACGGGGCGCTGGCCGAATTCGCGCGGTGCCTGCTCCTGTCCGGCGCGATCGTGTGCGGCGCGCTCGTGCAGGTGCGGCTTGTGCTCGCGCGGTGCGCGGGTGTCGCTGCGTTCACGCGAGGTGCGATCGCTGCGCTCGCGCGTGGCCGGCTCGTACTTCTCGCGCTTCGGCGGCGGTGCCAGCAGCAGCGGCTGGTCGCCTTGCGCGATGCGCGCCAGCGCGGCGGCGATCTCGATCGCGGGTACGTTGTATTCCTGCTCGTACTGCTCGATCAGTTTCTGGAAATCGCCCAGCTCGCCCACGGCCAGGGTATCGCTGATGCGCTGCTTGAACTTGCCGATGCGCACGTCGTTGACCACTTCCACCGACGGCAACTGCATCTGCTCAATCGGCTGGCGCGTGGCGCGCTCGATCGCGTGCAGCATGCCGCGCTCGCGCGGGCTGACGAAAAGGATCGCCTCGCCGTTGCGCCCGGCGCGACCGGTACGGCCGATGCGGTGCACATAGCTCTCGGTGTCGTACGGGATGTCGTAGTTCAGCACGTGGCTGATGCGCTCCACGTCGAGGCCGCGGGCGGCCACGTCGGTGGCTACCAGGATGTCGAGCTTGCCGTCCTTCAGCTGCTGGATCACCCGCTCGCGCTGCGCCTGGGCTATGTCGCCGTTGATCGCGGCAGCGGCCAGGCCGCGCGCCTGCAGCTTGCCGGCCAGCTCATCGGTGGCCTGCTTGGTGCGCGCGAAGATGATCATCGCGTCGAACGGCTCGGCCTCCAGGATGCGGGTCATCGCATCGAGCTTGTGCATGCCGCTGACAAACCAGTAGCGCTGGTGGATGTTGGCCGCGGTGGTGGTGGAGGACTTGATGATGACCTCGACCGGATCCTTCAGATGGCGCTGGGCGATCTTGCGGATCACCGTGGGCATGGTGGCCGAGAACAGCGCCACCTGGCGCTCGGGCGGCGTGGCCTGCAGCACTTTCTCGACGTCGTCGATGAAGCCCATGCGCAGCATTTCGTCGGCTTCGTCGAGCACCAGGAAACGCAGCTCGGAGAGATCGAGCGTGCCCTTGTCCAGGTGATCGATCACGCGCCCGGGCGTACCCACCACCACGTGCACGCCGCGCTTGAGCGCGTGCAATTGCGGGCCGTAGCTCTGGCCGCCGTAGATCGGCAGCACCTGGAAACCGGGGATGTGCGCGGCGTAGCGCTGGAACGCTTCAGCCACCTGGATGGCCAGCTCGCGCGTGGGCGCCAGCACCAGCGCCTGTGGCTTGCCGGCGCGCGGGGTGATACGCGACAGGATCGGCAGCGCGAACGCGGCGGTCTTGCCGGTGCCGGTCTGCGCCTGGCCCAGCACGTCGCGGCCTTCCAGCAGCGGCGGGATGGTGGCGGCCTGGATCGGCGAGGGCGATTCATAGCCGACATCGGCCAGCACGCGCAGAACATCGGGATGCAGCGCAAGTGCGCCGAAGCCGGACGGAACCGGGGCGTTGTCGGAAACGGGGGATGACATGGGGGGTACCTCAAAACAGAAAGCAGCGTCGGAGAGGCGGCGCGCAAGCCGGCCATTCTATCAGGCCTGCTGGCGCCGCGTTACGGGCGCGGGCTGAACGGGTGCTTCAGCCACGCGCGGATATGCTCGGCACATCGGGACCCACAGGAATCACGATGAGCACGCTTGAAACAATGTCCCGCCACCGCTGTCACGGCGGTGTGCAGGGGTTTTATCGCCACGCCTCGACGGCTTGCGCCGGACCGATGCGTTTCGCGCTGTACCAGCCGCCGCAGGCCGAATATCGGCCTTGCCCGGTGCTGTATTTCCTGGCCGGGCTCACCTGCACCGAGGAAACCGCCGCCATCAAGGCCGGCGCGCAGCGGTTGGCCGCGGAGCTGGGGCTGATCCTGGTGATGCCCGACACCAGCCCGCGCGACACCGGTTTCGACGGCGCCACCGGCGACTGGGAATTCGGCGAAGGCGCAGGTTTCTATGTCGATGCCACGGAGGCGCCGTGGTCAGCGCGCTTCCGCATGCACAGCTACGTGGTCGATGAACTGCCCGCGTTGATCGCCGCCAACTTCCCCGCCGATACCGCGCGAAGCGGCATTTGCGGCCATTCCATGGGCGGTCACGGCGCGCTGACCATCGCGCTGAAACATCCCGGGCGTTACCGCTCGGTTTCCGCCTTCGCGCCCATCGTGGCACCCAGCCAGGTGCCATGGGGACGCAAGGCGTTGCCGCGCTACCTGGGTGAAAACCCGGAAGCCTGGGCCGGTTACGACGCCTGCGAACTGGTGCGGCGGCAAACCTTTCCCGGCACGATCCTTATCGATCAGGGCGAGGCGGATACGTTCCTGGAAGCCCAGCTGAAACCCGAGCTGTTCGACCAGGCCTGCGCCGAAGCCGGCCAGCCGCTGCTGCTGCGCCGGCATGTCGGCTACGACCACAGCTATTGGTTCATCAGCAGCTTCATCGACGATCACCTGCGCCATCACGCGGAGGCGTTGGGTTAGCCAACCAATGTAGGAGCGGCTTCAGCCGCGACGCTCTCCGGTTCGATGGAAGGGCGGTCGCGGCTGAAGCCGCTCCTACAAATTACGGTCAAGCCTTGGCAGCAGGCCGATGGCTGGAGCGACGACGCTGGTTGCCGGCGGCGTGATCGCCACGGCCTTGTGCGGCGTAGCCGTTCGGGCGGGCCGAGCCGGAGGGCTTGCCCTGGCGCGGCTGGCGCTGACCGCCGCCACCCTGCTTCGGACGCGGCGCGCCGGCATCGACGCGCAGCGGCGCGGACGGCTCGAAACCGGTCACCGCGGTGATCGCGATCTCCTGCTTCAGCAGCTTGCGGATGTCGTACAGCAGGCCGCTCTCGTCATGGCTGACCAGCGACAGCGCCAGGCCTTCCATGCCGGCGCGGCCGGTGCGGCCGATACGGTGCACGTAATCCTCGGCCACCGAGGGCAGGTCGAAGTTGATCACGATCGGCAACTGCTCGATGTCGATGCCGCGGGCGGCGATGTCGGTGGCCACCAGTACGGTGACGCGGCCGCTCTTGAAATCGCTGAGCGCGCGGGTGCGGGCGTTCTGGCTCTTGTTGCCGTGGATCGCGGCGCTGCGCAGGCCCGAGGCGTTGAGGTACGTCACCAGCTTGTCGGCGCCATGCTTGGTGCGGCTGAACACCAGGGTCTGGCGGCGGCTGTCCTGCGACAGCACGTGCAGCAGCAGGTCGCGCTTGCGCGCGGCGTCGACCGGATGCACCTGATGGCTGACCAGGGTGGTGACGGTGTTCGGCGCGGAGACCGAGATCTCCTTCGGGTTGTGCATGAACTCCATCGCCAGCGTCTTGATCGCCGGCGCGAAGGTGGCCGAGAACAGCAGCGTCTGGCGGCGCTTCGGCACCGACTGCAGGATACGCTTCAGGGCCGGCAGGAAGCCCATGTCCAGCATGCGGTCGGCTTCATCCAGCACCAGCGTTTCCACCGCGGACAGGTCCAGCGTGCGCTGCTGCATGTGGTCCATCAATCGACCGGGGGTGGCAATGACGACGTCCACGCCACGACGCAGCGCGTTGATCTGCGGGCCCATGCTGACGCCGCCGAAAATGGTGGTGGCGCTGACCTGGATGTGCTTGCCGTAGCTGCGCATGTTGTCGTGGATCTGCGCGGCCAGCTCGCGGGTGGGGGTGAGGATCAGCGCGCGCGGACGGCGCGTCATGGTCTGCCCGCTGGTGGAAAGCTTCTGCAGCAACGGCAGCGCGAACGCGGCGGTCTTGCCGGTGCCGGTCTGGGCGGCGGCGAGCAAGTCGTGGCCTTCCAGCGCGGCGGGAATGGCGGCGGCCTGGATCGGGGTAGCCTGCGTGTAGCCGTATTCGGCAAGCGCACGCAACAACGCGGGCGCAAGGCCCAGCGAATCAAAAGACATGTAACACTCCTGAGCAACCCGGAGTGTTCATACCGTGTTGCAGACTAAGGGGGAAAGGGCGGCAATGCCGCAGCAATCAGGGGGACTGCGCCGCCGAGTATAACGGGTCGAGGCCGCTCACGCGCGTTTTTGTTCCGTATCGTGAAATCGGGCCACCAGGAGATAGCTGTTGTACGGCGTGCGACCGCGCAGGGAACCCACCTGCACGTCGAGGCCGGCCTGGCGCAGCGGCGTGCACAGTTCCTGCGCATCCGGGTAGTGCTGCGCGCCACCGGGAATCCAGCCCGACACCCGCAGGAAGAATTCCTCCACCCGGGTGGCGTGGAAACGCCAGTTGGGTTCGCGCAGGACATTGCGGATCACCAGCGTGCCCGCCGGTGCCAGATGCGCGATGGCCACCTGCAACAACGCCTGCTGCTGCGCGGCGCCCAGGTAGTGCAGCACGTCCAGCAGCGCCACGTGGCCATGCACCGGTGGCAGCGTGGCGGCATCGGCGCAGCGCAGGTCCATCTGATCGCCAAGCCCTGCAGCCGCAGCGGCTTCGCGTGCCGCGGTGATCTTGCGCGGGTCGTGGTCGACGCCGATGTAAGGCGCCCGTATCCCCGTGGCGTGCAGGTATTGGCCCAGCAGGCCGATGCCGCAACCGATGTCGAGCAGCGGCAGCGACGAGCCGCGCAACAGAGGGTCCACGGCGCCGTAGGCCGGATCGCAGGCGAGTTTCCAGCGCGCATACCATTGGTGGCCGCGGTGGACGTAATGGTGGGCGGTGTCGTTTCGCTGTGCGCGATCGAGCGCCATGCCTGTCTCCATTGCAGTGGGGGAAGCGCCGCCATTTACCAGTTACGGCAGACACTGCGCCTTGCAATGTCCGGCTGCGGCGTGACGGGCGGATGATGGCCGGCGGCGGCGAGGTGCCCCGTAGGGTCCCGGCGAGCCAAGGGTAAGCTAGAATCCGTCGTTTGTTCCCATCGACGAGACAGGCAATGAAGGCTGGCAAGGACAAGGTCATCGCATTCCACTACACCCTCACGGTGAACGGCGAAGCGGTGGAAAGCTCGCGCGATCGCGATCAGCAGCTGTGGATTTTGCTGGGCCACGGCCAGCTGATTCCGGGGCTGGAAACAGCACTGGAAGGCCACGAAGCCGGCGAGACGCTGGCGGTCGACGTGTCACCGGAGGAAGGCTACGGTGTGCGCCAGGAAGGCCAGGTCCAGCGCCTGTCGAAGAAGTACGTGCCGCAGGCCAACCGCCTCAAGCCCGGCGACGTCACCGTGCTGCGGATGAAGGAAGGCGGCCAGCGGGCGGTCACCGTGCACAAGGTGGGCATGAGCACCATCGATGTGGACATGAACCACCCGATGGCCGGCCAGACGCTGCATTTCGACGTGAGCATCAGCGAAGTGCGCGAGCCGACCGAAGACGAGCTGAAGCACGGGCACGCCCATGCGCCGGATGCTGCGGCACACTGAGTCTGCGCTTCTGATGAAACAAAAACGGCACCTCGCGGTGCCGTTTTTGTTTTGCGGTTGCCGAACGGGCGGCGGTCCGTCGGTCCTTGTGGAAGCGGCTTTGGCCGCGATGCTCTTGTTCTTTGGCTTTCTGTAGGAGCGACTTCAGTCGCGACGCCTTTGCTCTTGGATGTGGCCTCCGAGGAAGAGCTTTCGTCTGCCTACGGCAGCCGAGTTACTTTCTCTTTGCGTGGCCAAAGAGAAAGTAACCAAAGAGAAAGGCCACCCCGCTTGGCGCTTGCCGGGCTCCTGCCCGGCAAGTCCGTGAGTCGGGGTCGGGCTTTTCGACAGCACATCCATGTGCTGGCGAAAAGGCATCGGCATCCTGCCGATGCCCCCTTCGGGGCCTTGTCGCCCCCGCCTCACCGCCGCACAGGGGCCCGGGTAGAGCGACGGGCCATCCTGGCCCGTACTCGGGATGAAGCCAGAGCAAAGGCAACGGCGAAAGCAGAAGCAGAGGTGAAGCTGCTCACCTCAGCCGTTCTCCCTGAGCGTAGGCCGAAGGCCGGAGTCGAAGGGGCCGCTCGACTTCACCCTTCGACTCCGCCGCTGCGCGGCTACGCTCAGGGCGATCGGACGGTGAGGAAAAAAGCAGAGCTTCATGCGGCGACGCTCTCGCAGCGGCGCAGCCGCTGCGCACCGAGTGCGCGCCACGATGGCGCGCTGCTCTACCCGGGGCCCCTCTGAAGCGGCGGGCGGGCGAAGGATCAGCCCGAAGGGTGGCCGGCATGGATGCCGGCCAGTTTGGCGTCAGGGCAGGCGACGGCATGGATGCTGGAGTTGAGGCAATGCAGGATGCAATTGCCCGATGCCCTGTCGACAAACCCCGTAGCCCGCACGCGGACCTTGCGGACAGGATGTCCGCAAGGCGCGTAAGCGGGGTGCTCTTTCTCTTTGGTTACTTTCTCTTTGAGCACGCAAAGAGAAAGTGACTCGAGCGCCGCAGGCGATCGAAAGCTCTTTGCTCTAAACCACACCAAATCAAAAAGCATCGCGACTGAAGTCGCTCCCACAAATGCGCAAAGCAACATCAAAAGCATCGCGCACAGGGTGCGCTCCTACGCGGCGAGTTAGGTTTGCCTGGAGTCCAAGGTCTGCCCCAATTCCTGCAGTCGCTGCGGCGTGCCCACGTCAGTCCAGGTACCCCGAAAATGCGTACCGCTGACCGCAGCATCGGCCATCGCTGCGCGCAACAGCGGGGCCAGCTTGAAGCGAGTTGGTTGGGTATCCGTCGCCTCCACCACATCACGCCAGTTGTTCAACAGCTGCGGGCGGTAGACGCCGATGCCGCTGAAGGTCAGCCGCGCCGTGCCTGTGTCGTGCACCAACCCATGCGCATCCAGCGCGAAATCGCCGTCGGGATGATGGGGCGGGTTGTCGACCAGCAACAGGTGGGCGAGGCCGGTCGGTTCAAGCGGCAAGGTAGTGAAGTCGGCGTCGGTCCAGATGTCGCCACTGATGGCGATGAAGGGTGCATCGCCAAGCAGCGACAGCGCATTGAGCATGCCGCCGCCGGTTTCCAGCGGCTCCGCGCCTTCGTAGGCATAGCGGATGCGCAGGCCCCAGCGCGAACCGTCGCCCAGCGCGTCGGGGAATTGTTCGGCCAGGTGCGAGGTGTTGATCACCACGTAGTTCACGCCGGCGGCGGCCAGCTTTTCCAGGTGCCAGACGATCAGCGGTTTGCCGCCCACCGGCAGCAACGGCTTGGGCGTGGTGTCGGTCAACGGCCGCATGCGTTCACCGCGGCCGGCGGCGAAGATCAGTGCATGCCTCATGCGGTCGTCACCTGGCGCAGGTCGCGCGTTCCCACGCAGCGCTGCAGCAGCGCTGCGAAGTCGGCCAGCTCGGGGTAACGCGCGGCGACGTCGATGACGTAGTCGTATACGCGCGGCAGGTCATCGAGGTAGCCGGGTTTGTTGTCGCGATAGCAGAGGCGGCAGAAGATGCCGAGCACCTTGATGTGGCGCTGCAGGCCGGTCAGGTCGAACCAGCGCAGGAACTGGCCGCGGTCCACCGAGCCGTCGATCAACTGGGCGGTTTGCAGGTGCAGACGATAGCCGTCCGCCCACGCTTCCACCCGCTGGCGATCCCACGCGATATAGCAGTCGCGCAGCAGCGAGGCGAGGTCGTAGGTGATCGGGCCGATCAGCGCGCCCTGGTAATCGATGATGCCGGGGTTGGGCAATCGCGTGGCGATGTTCTGCGGCTGGTCGTGCGGCACGATCAGCAGGTTGCGGCTGTGGTAATCGCGATGCACGAAGCCTTGCGGCTGCGCCAGCGCGTTGTGCAGCAGCGTGGTGAAGCCCGCTTCCAGCACGTCCCATTCCGCACAGGTCGGGGTGTGGCCCAGGTGCCGGCGCAGAAACCATTCGGGCATGATTTCCAGCTCGCGCAGCAGGAAGTCGCGGGTGTAGCGCTGCATGCCCGCGGTATCCACGTCGCGCTGCATGTGCAGCAGCGCGCGCAACGCGTCGCCGTACAGGGCGTCCACAGTGGCGTCGTTCAACGCAGGCAGGTACAGCTGTGAGCCCAGGTCCTCGATCAGCAGGAAACCCTGCTGCAGATCCTGCGCGCGTACCGTCGGCACATGCAGGCCGGCAGCGGCCAGGCGGGTGCCGATGGCCAGCCACGGCGCGGGGTCTTCCAGCGCCGGCGGCGAATCCATCACGATCCAGCTCTGCCCCGCATGGCGGGTTCGCCAATAGCTGCGGAAGCTGGCGTCGGCGGAGGCGGGCTCCAGCGTCAGCCCGGGGTCGGCGAGTGCCTCGCGGGTCCAGGCGAGGCGGCTGGCGGCGCGGTCCGGAAGGCCGGAGCTCATCGCGCGAGATCGGATTGAAGGTGGGTGCGCAAGGGTTACTCCGGAGAAGAGGGCAGCGGACGATTCTTGTCGATCCGTCGACCGTCCGCTACCCATCTCCATGACCGTTGCTTACGACAGGTTGTAGGCACGCTCCTCGTGCAGTGCCAGATCCAGGCCGATCTGCTCCTGTTCCTCATCGACGCGCAGGCCGATGGTCCAGTCGATCAGCTTGAGCACCAACCAGGTCAGCGCACCGCTCCACAGCACGGTGAAGCCCACGCCCTTGGCCTGGATCCACAGCTGCAGCCACGGATGCTCGACGGCGCCGAAGCCGCCCAGCGCCGCCGCCGCGAACGGCCCGGTGAGCAGCGCGCCCACGATGCCGGCCACGGCGTGCACGCCGAACACGTCCAGGCTGTCGTCATAGCCGAAGTAGTGCTTCAGGCGGGTGGCGCAGAAGAAGCAGATCACGCCCGCGGCCGCGCCAAGGATCAGCGCGCCACCGGGGCCGATGGTGCCGGCTGCCGGCGTGATTGCGACCAGTCCGGCGACGGCACCCGACGCGATGCCCAGCACGCTGGCGCGGCGGTGGATGATCCATTCCACGCCCATCCAGCCCAGCGCGGCGGCGGCGGTGGCGATCTGCGTCACCAGCATCGCCATGCCGGCGGTGCCGTTGGCGGCGACGGCCGAGCCCGCGTTGAAGCCGAACCAGCCCAGCCACAGCATGCTGGCGCCGATCAGGGTGTAGCCCAGGTTGTGCGGCGGCATGGGTGCGTGCGGATAGCCGCGGCGCTTGCCCAGTACCAGGCAGGCCACCAGGCCGGCGATGCCGGCGTTGATGTGCACCACCGTGCCGCCGGCAAAATCCAGCACGCCGATGTCGCCCAGGAACGAGCCGGGGCCGCCCCACACCATGTGCGCCATCGGCAGGTAGGCAAAGGTGAACCAGCCGATGGTGAACAGCATCAGCGCCGAGAACTTCATGCGCTCGGCCACCGCGCCCACGATCAGTGCCGGCGTGATGATGGCGAACGTGAGCTGGAACATCGCGAACACGCTTTCCGGCACATGGGCATAGAGGCTGGCTGGCGTCATCCCCGCGAACATCGCGCGGTCCAGGCCGCCGATGAACGAGTGCAGGTTGGTGACGCCGGCCTGCATGCCCTCGGTGCTGAACGCCATGCTGTAGCCGTACAGCAGCCACAGCACGCTCACCAGCGCGGTGATGGCGAAACACTGCATCAACACCGACAGCAGGTTCTTGGCCCGCACCATGCCGCCGTAGAACAGCGCCAGCCCCGGTATCGTCATCAGCAGCACCAGCATGGTGGCGGTCAGCATCCAGGCGGTGTCACCGCTGTCCGGCGCGGCCGCCGTCTGCGCCATCGCCGGCAAGGTCAGCAGGCCGCCGGCAAGCGCCAGCATGCACCGCACTCCGAGGCGGCGGCCGAATCCCGAATCCCGTCTTTCAACAGACGAATGTCTGGTCATTCCAAATCCCGTTTCAGAGCGCATCGACGTCGGACTCCTGGGTACGGATACGGATGGCCTGTTCCAGATCGCTGACGAAAACCTTGCCGTCGCCGATCTTGCCGGTGCGGGCGGCGCCGCTGATCGCCTCGATCACCTGCTCGAGCTGCTCGTCGGCCACCGCGACCTCGACCTTCAGCTTGGGCAGGAAATCGACCACGTACTCGGCGCCGCGATACAACTCGGTATGGCCGCGCTGTCGGCCGAAACCCTTCACTTCGGTGACGGTCATGCCTTGCACGCCTGCTTCCGACAGGGCCTCGTGCACGCTGTCCAGGGTGAAAGGCTTGATGATGGCTGTGATCCACTTCATGGCAGTTTCCTCGGCGGTGAGGCTTCGGAATCAGCACGATGCGTGCCACCTCGTCGTACCCGGCCGGCAACATGTTTTTCAATGACTTGCGGCTCACCCGCGCGGAAACTTGCACGGTGATCGGGCATTGCGATCCATGCTTTCCCCCCGATGGTGCGCTGCAGCGGCATTGACCGCGACGGCGCTAATCAGTACCATTTTGGTCCCGATTGAATCCGGCCGGTTTCCATGCTCCGCGTCAGCCGATTGACCGATTACGCCACCGTGGTAATGGCCTTCATCGCCACCCACCCGGACCACGTGCACAGCGCCGTGCAGATCGCCGAGGAAACCCGGCTGGAGCTGCCGACGGTGAGCAAATTGCTGAAGGCGCTGGGGCACGCCACGCTGGTGGAATCGTTTCGCGGCGCCAACGGCGGTTACCGGCTGGCCCGGCCCGCCACCGAGATTTCGCTGGCCGAAATCGTCGAGGCGCTGGAAGGCCCGCTGGGCATGACCGAATGCAGCATCGCCGAAGGCCAGTGCGACCGCGAGGCGCAATGCGGCGTGCGCGGCAGCTGGCAACAGATCAACCACGTGCTGGACGACGCACTGCGCGCGGTAAGCCTGGCCGACATGATGAAACCGCCGCCGAAGAAACGCCGCATCGCCATGCAAGTGATCGAGAGCGCGCCCATCCCCGCCGGCGCGGCCACCACGGAATGAAAGACGCCATGACCATCGAAAGCAGCACTGCCACCACGCTCCGCGACAATGTGGATGTGGCCGAAGCCCTGGGCCGCAGCTACGCCGCCGGCTTCGTCACCGACATCGAGATGACCGGCCTGCCGCCGGGCCTGGACGAGGACACCGTCCGCGCGATTTCCGCGGTCAAGCGCGAGCCGGAGTGGATGACCGAGTGGCGGCTGGAAGCTTTTCGCCATTGGCTGACCATGCCGAAACCCGATTGGGCCAAGCTCAATATCGACCCGATCGACTACCAGGCGATCAGCTATTACGCCGCGCCCAAGAAGCAGCCCAAGTCGCTGGACGATGTCGACCCGGCGCTGCTGGAAACCTACGAGAAGCTCGGCATCCCGCTGCACGAGCGCGCCGCGCTGGCCGGCGTGGCGGTGGATGCGGTATTCGACTCCGTCTCTGTCGGCACCACTTTCCGCAAGCAGCTGGCCGACGCCGGCGTGCTGTTCTGCTCGATGAGCGAGGCGATCCGCGAATACCCCGAGATCGTGCGGAAATACCTGGGCAGCGTGGTGCCCACCGGCGACAACTTCTTCGCTGCGCTGAATTCGGCGGTGTTCTCCGACGGCAGCTTCGTGTTCATTCCCAAAGGCGTGCGCTGCCCGATGGAATTGAGCACGTATTTCCGCATCAACGCGCAGAACACCGGTCAGTTCGAACGCACCCTGATCGTGGCCGAGGAGGGCGCCCACGTGTCCTACCTGGAAGGCTGCACTGCGCCCAAGCGCGACGAAAACCAGCTGCACGCGGCGGTGGTCGAGCTGGTGGCGCTGGAAGGCGCCAAGATCAAATACTCCACCGTGCAGAACTGGTACCCCGGCGACGAGAACGGCGTGGGCGGCATCTACAACTTCGTCACCAAGCGCGGCGATTGCCGCGGCGACGACAGCAAGATTTGCTGGACCCAGGTGGAAACCGGCTCGGCCATCACCTGGAAATATCCCAGCGTGATCCTGCGCGGCGACCGCTCGGTGGGCGAGTTCTATTCGGTGGCGCTGACCCACCATTTCCAGCAGGCCGACACCGGCACCAAGATGATCCACCTGGGCAAGCACACCAAGTCCAAGATCGTCTCCAAGGGCATCAGTGCCGGCAAGAGCTCCAACAGCTACCGCGGCCTGGTGAAGATGGAGAAGGGCGCCGACAACGCGCGCAACTACACCCAGTGCGACAGCCTGCTGATCGGCAAGCAATGCGGCGCACACACCTTCCCCTACATGGAAGTGAAAAATCCCACCGCCATCGTCGAGCACGAAGCCACCACCTCGAAGATCTCCGACGACCAGATGTTCTATTGCCGCAGCCGCGGCATCGCCGAGGAAGACGCGGTGTCGATGATCGTCGACGGCTTCTGCAAGCAGGTCTTCCGCGAACTGCCGATGGAATTCGCGGTGGAAGCGAAGAAGCTGCTTGAGGTGTCGTTGGAAGGCGCCGTTGGCTGATTGAAACGGGAGTCGGGAATGGGGAATCGGGAATCGCAAGAGCTTCGATGCGGCCCGATTTCGCTTCTGACGATTCCCCATTCCCGATTCCCCATTCCCGGATACTGAAATGCTTAAAATCGAAAACCTGCACGCCCGTGTCGAGGGCAAGGAAATCCTCAAGGGGCTCAGCCTCACCGTGAATGCGGGTGAGGTGCACGCCATCATGGGGCCGAATGGCGCGGGCAAATCCACGCTGGGCAACGTGCTCTCCGGTCGCGACGGCTACGAAGTCACCGCGGGCACCGTGACCTACAACGGCGTCGACCTGCTGGCGCTGGCGCCGGAGGAGCGCGCCGCCGCCGGCGTGTTCCTGGCGTTCCAGTACCCGGTGGAAATCCCCGGCGTCAACAACACCTATTTCCTGCGCGCGGCGCTCAACGCGCAGCGCAAGTCGCGCGGCGAGAAGGAGCTCGATTCGATGCAGTTCCTGAAGCTGGTGCGCGAGAAGCTGAAGGTGATGCAGATCTCCGACGAGCTGCTGCACCGCGCCGTCAATGAAGGTTTTTCCGGCGGCGAAAAGAAGCGCAACGAGATCTTCCAGATGGCGGTGCTCGAGCCGCAACTGGCGATCCTCGACGAGACCGACTCGGGCCTGGACATCGACGCGCTGAAGCACGTGGCCGACGGCGTCAACGCGCTGCGCTCGCCCGATCGCGCGTTCCTGATGATCACCCACTACCAACGCCTGCTCGACTACGTGGTGCCCGACGTGGTGCACGTGCTGGCCGGCGGGCGCATCGTGGAAACCGGCGACAAGTCGCTGGCGCTGAAGCTTGAGGCCCACGGCTACGCCGGCCTCGCCGAACGCCAGCCGGCGAGGGCATCGGCATGAGCGAGCCGGCACTGCTGCCGCTGGTCGCCTCACTGGTCGATGCACCGCTGCCCGTCAGCGGCATCGCCTGGCTGGATGCGATGCGGCGCGACAACCGCGAGGTCTTCGTCGCCGGCGGCCTGCCGCTGGCGCGGGTGGAAGCGTGGAAGTACACCGCATTGCGCGGCCTGGCGCGGCGGCCGTTCGTCGATGGCGACGTGGCCGCACTGACGCGCGCGGTCGACCCGTCGGCGCTGGCATTGCCCGGTGTCGATGGTGCGCGGCTGGTGTTCGTCAATGGCGCGTTCCGTGCCGACTTGTCCGCACTGGACGCCTTGCCGGCCGGCCTCACGCTGCAGCCGCTGTCGCAGGCGTTGCATGCCGATCCGGACCCCTTGCGTTTCGTGCTGTCGCGCCGGCATTACGAAGCCGATGAGGCGTTCACCCAGATCAACGCGGCGCACGCCCGCGATGGCGCCGTGTTGCGCGTGGCCGATGGCGTGAAGATCGACGCGCCGCTGCATCTTGTCTTCCTGGGCGCGCCTGCCGAGGGCGACCTGGCCTGGCATCTGCGCAACGTGATCGAACTGGGCGAGGGTGCCGCGCTGACGCTGGTCGAGCATCATCTGGCCAGCGGCGAGCAGGCACATCTTTCCACCGTGGTCGGCGACATCGAATTGCGCGAAGGCGCGCACCTGCACCACACCGTGCTGCAGCAGGCCGCCAGCGGCGCCAGCCTTATCCGCCGCACCGGTTTGCGTCTGCACGCACGTGCCCACGCCACGCTGCATCTGGCCGAACTGGGCGGTGCGTTGGTGCGGCACGACCTGCGCGCCGAACTGATCGGCGATGGTGCGCAACTGGAAACCCGCGGCGTGTTCATGCCGCATGGCCGCCAGCATGTGGACACGCAGCTGGCGATCCGTCACCAGGCGCTGAACACCGCCTCCAGCTCGACCTGGCGCGGCGTGGCCAGCGATCGCGCCCGTGGTGTATTCCGCGGCGCGATCGTGGTGGCGCCCGGTGCCGATGGCAGCGATGCCAGTCTCAGCAACAAGAACCTGCTGCTGTCCGGCAGCGCCGAGATCGACACCAAGCCCGAGCTCGAGATCTACGCCGACGAGGTGAAGGCCGCGCACGGCGCCACGGTGGGCCAGCTCGATGAACGCTCGCTGTTTTACCTGCGTTCGCGCGGCATTCCACTGGCCGAGGCGCGGGCGTTGCTGACGGCGGCGTTCTGTCGGACCGTGCTCGACGATCTGCCGAACGCGGTATTGCGCGAGCACTTGTCGTCGCTGCTGATCGCGCAGCTTCCTGGCTGATGCTCTAGCTCCTCCCCCTGCTACGCAGGGGGAGGTTGGGAGGGGGTTACGCTTTTGACTTTCAAGATCAAAAGCCCCCCTCCCCAGCCCTCCCCTGCGAAGCAGGGGAGGGAGCCACATCTGAAGCTTTTCTCCCCCCCTGCGAAGCAGGGAGGGGCCACTCATGGAAAACATCGAAGATGAATGCACAACCCACGCCTTCCACCGTCTTCGACGTCCAGCACGTCCGCGCGGATTTCCCGCTGCTGACGCGCAGCGTGCACGGCAAGCCGTTGGTGTATTTCGACAACGCCAACACCAGCCAGAAACCGGCCTCGGTGATCGAGGCGATGGACGAGCATTACCGCCGCCACAACGCCAACGTGGCTCGCGCGGTGCACCAGCTGGGCGAGGAATCCACCGCGGCGTACGAAGGCGCGCGCGACAAGCTGGCGCGTTTCATCAACGCGCCGTCGCGCGATGAACTGATCCTCACTTCCGGAACCACCCAGTCGATCAACCTGGTGGCCTACAGCTACGCGCTGCCGCGGCTTGAACCCGGCGACGCCATCCTCACCACGGTGATGGAGCATCACGCCAACATCGTGCCGTGGCAGCTGGTGGCCGCGCGCAGCGGCGCCACGGTGAAAGCTGCGCCGATCGACGAGCGCGGCGAACTGGACGTGGAGCAATACATCGCCATGCTCACGCCAGAGGTGAAGCTGGCCTGCGTGGCGCACGTTTCCAACGTGCTGGGCACGGTGAATCCCGTACGCGAGATCGCCAAGGCATGCCACAAGCGTGGCATCCCGCTATTGGTGGATGGCTCGCAGGCGGTACCGCACCGTCCGGTGGACGTGCAGGCGCTGGGTTGCGATTTCTACGCCATCACCGGCCACAAGATGCTGGGCCCCACCGGCACCGGCGCGCTGTGGGCGAAGCGCGAACACCTGGAGGCGATGCCGCCGTTCTTCGGTGGCGGCGACATGATCCGCGAAGTGCGTTTCAGTGGCACCACCTTCGCCGACGTGCCGCACAAGTTCGAGGCCGGCACGCCGAACATCGCCGGCTTCGTGGGCTTGAGTGCGGCTATCGATTATTACGATTCGCTGGGTTTTGAGGCGATCCACGCGTGGGAGCAGCAACTGCTGACCTACGCCACCGAACGCCTGCGCGAAGTACCGGGCCTGCGCATTTTCGGCGAGGCGGCGCAGAAGGAACCGGTGATCTCGTTCCTGCTCGACGGTGCACAGGCCAGCGACATGGCCACGCTGCTCGACCTGCAGGGCGTAGCTGTGCGCTCGGGCCATCACTGCGCCCATCCGCTGATGCAGTTCTACGGCGTGCCCGCCACGCTGCGGGCATCGCTGGCGTTCTACAACACGCGTGAGGAAATCGACGCGTTCGTGGTGGCCTTGCTGAAGGTGCGCAAGCTGCTGATGTGACTGTGGCGAAGCCATCGGCAGACCGCGTTTTTCCAAGGGCGAATCCATGCATCCCACGCTGAGCAGCGACCTCGCTGACTTCGACGCCATCCTTGATCGTGCTCGCGAGATGGCCGGCACCTATCTGCACGAACTGCCGCAACGTCCGGTCGCGGCCAACCTGCCGGCCGATCTGTCATTGCGCACACCTCTGCCGACGCACGGCCTTGGCGCGCACGCCGCGCTGCAGCGTTTCGAGAAGGACTGGCTGCCGTTGATGTCTGGCAGCCCCGGCCCGCGCTATTTCGGTTTCGTGGTCGGTGGCGCCACGCCCGCCGCGCTGGCGGCCGACTGGCTGGTGAGCAGCTACGACCAGAACGCCCAGCGCAACGGCGACACCGGCGCGGCGGCGATCGAGGCGCAGGCGGTGGACTTGCTGCGCCAGTTGCTGCATTGGCCCGAACACTGGACGGGCCTGTGCGTTACCGGCGCCACCATGGCCAACTACGTGGGCATGGCGCTGGCGCGGCAGTGGTACGGCAAACAGCATGGCCGCGATGTCGCCGTCGACGGTGTGTGGGGTTTGCCGCCAATGACGGTGTTTGCCGGCGCGAGCCATTCGAGTACATCGAAGGCGCTGAGCATGACCGGCATCGGTCATGGGCAATTGCACGCGCTGCCCTTGCTGCCGGGACGCGAGGCGCTGGACGTGGCTGCGCTCGAACGCGCACTGGCGGCACACGGTGGTGCGCCGTGTACTGTGGTGGCCAGCGCCGGCACGGTGAACACGGTGGATTTCGACGACCTCGCGGCCATCGCCGCCTTGAAGGCGCGCCACCCGTTCTGGCTGCACGTGGATGCCGCGTTCGGCGGCATTGCCGCGGCTTCCGACAACTATCGCGGCCTGCTGGCGGGCATCGAGGCCGCCGATTCGGTGACCGTGGATGCGCACAAGTGGCTCAACGTGCCCTACGACTGCGCCCTGACGTACACCGCGCATTTGCCACTGCAACTGGAAGTCTTCCAGAACCGCTCGGCCTACCTGCCGGCGCCGTTGGCGGTGGAGGACAACTACCTGCACCTGGCGCCGGAGAACTCCCGCCGCTTCCGCGCCCTGCCGCTGTGGATGACGCTGCTGGCCTACGGCCGCGAGGGCCACGCCGAGCTGGTCGAACGCAACTGCGCGTTGGCCCGTTACCTGGGTGAATTGCTGGCGGCCGATCCGCTGTTCCGGCTGGCCGCGCCGGTGCGGCTCAACGTGGTGTGCTTCACGCTGGCCAACGGCGATGCGGCGGCCCTGCAGCGGCTGCACAAGGCGTTGCATGAGGACGGCACCGCGTACCTTTCACCATCGGTGCTGGACGGCCAGCCGATGCTGCGCGCGGCGCTGTGCAACTGGCGCACCACCGATGCCGATGTCGAGCAGACCTATGCGGCGCTGAAACGGCTGGCGACACCATTCTCACCACGGTGATGGAGCACCGCGCCCGACGCGAAACTGGCCCGCATGGCGCATGTTTCCAATGTACTCGGCACGGTCAATCCGGTGCGCGAGATCGCCCGCGGAAGCCTAATCGAGGCATCTTCTGGTGGATGCCTCGCAGGTGATGCCGCACCGGTCGGTGGATGTGCAGGCATTCGTCCCTGCCTTACTGTTCTATCACGATCGACGATACACACTCGGTACCATCAGGCACCCAGAATTTGAACCCGACGATGAGCTTGCGGCCGTCGATCACGGCAACGCGGGCACCGGTCAGGAATGTGTGGGTGGGGAGCGGTGCACCAACGGGACCGGGCGAGGGCAGTGACCCGCCACTGACGGACGTTACTTCGTGCTTGGCGATAATTACCTCTGGAGCAAGGCATGGCGCATCGCTCAGCGATAGGGTCACGTTATCGGCAAACCCTCGCCGGTGCGTGGCTTCAACGCTGTCGATCAACGTGCCATCGGCCAACACCACGTTGTCGGCTCGACTGATCGGTGTCGCTCCGTGCATCGCATCCACCAACCGGATGCCGATTTTCGAACCCAGTTCGGTATCGAAAGACGGAGCACGCATATCGGTGTGCAGCAGAAACGTCACGAGTTGCCTGAGGTCGCTCACGGTGTCTGGAGGACGAACTGCCGATGGGGAGCATCCGGCCAGGGCGAGCAGCGATACAAGGCATGCGCATCCATGTTTCATGTTCGAGCCTTCCGTGGGTCAACTTGCCCGAGTATCCCATGCCTGCGCACGGCGACGGCGCGGGTGACTGGCAACTGAGTGCACGATTCCGCCTAGCGATCGGCGTCCGCAACGCCCTCTGATGGCATGACTACCCGCTACAACGGTCAGCGCGTCGCCAGCCTTTGTGGCCGATGGCATTGGTGCTCCATCTACATCCCGCCGTAGCGTTTCTGGCACTTCTCGCAAAAGAACGTGCGCCGGTTGGTCTTGCCGAGATACGCGCGGGTCAACGGTATGTCGTGGCGCGGGCAGCATTTCCGGTTGTGCACCAGCCAGTGCTTGCGTAGCACATATGCCTTCTTCCATGCCAGGAATTCAAAGCTGTATTCGCGTGCCTGCTTCACCAGTTCGCCCAGCTTGCGCGGTGGCAACGCGCCCACGGTGGACAGCGGATGCACGCGGATGCGGTACAGCACCTCGTTCTTGATGATGTTGCCCACACCGGCGAACACGTTCTGGTCCAGCAGCGCATCGCAGACCAGCGTGTCCGGCATCGCGCGTAACCTGCGTCGGGCCAGCGCGGGATCCCACGCATCCGACATCACATCGCCGCGCCAGTCGTAGAGTTCGTCCAGGTCGCCGTCCAGCAAGCGCACCGAGCAGGTATAGAAATTCAGCTCGCCATTGTCGAAACCCAGGCTGAGCCGCGGTGCCGCATCCTTGCGTTCGTTGATGCGGTAACTGCCGAACATCAGCAGGTGGATGCGGATGGTGACGTCGGGGAGTTCGATCAGCGTCTGCTTGCCGAAACTGCGCAGACTTTCGATGCGCTTGCCCGGCAGCCGCGTCATGTCGATCTTCGCGTTGCCTTCGGCCGTGAGGATGCGCTGGCCGACGAAGCCGGCCGCTTCCTCGCGCAGGATGACGATGGATGGACCTTCCGGCATGGGAGTTTCTGCGCAGCGACGACCGGTGGATTCTGTTCGGACGGGTGCTGAGGGGGAGTGAAAGCCTGCACGGCGCACCGCCCCGTGGCTGTCGCTCAGAAGGAAAGCGTCACGGTGATCGCGTCGTTGTACACGCCGATATACGGGTTTTGCCCCGCGGGCACGCTTCCGTACACGGCCCGGTCCACCTCGATGCCACTGTCGCCAACCACCGTGCTGCCGCCACTGCCATCGCCCCACACCATGGTTCGCGTGGGGTCGGTGTAGAGGTTGTAGAAGAGCTGGTGC
This sequence comes from Rhodanobacter ginsenosidimutans, assembly GCF_042655685.1. Taxonomy (NCBI): domain Bacteria; kingdom Pseudomonadati; phylum Pseudomonadota; class Gammaproteobacteria; order Lysobacterales; family Rhodanobacteraceae; genus Rhodanobacter; species Rhodanobacter ginsenosidimutans. The sequence continues at coordinate 1,087,616 of NZ_JBHSMM010000001.1, forward strand.
GCGCCGTTCTGCATGCTGCGTACGGCGAAGCTGCCGTTGCCTGGGCTTAACGCGATGGTGAAACTGCTGCTGACATCGCAGGTCACGATGACGTGACCGACACTCTCCAGATCCTGGCTGCTCTGGAAGTCGTAGTTGCCGAAAGCCAGTGGTTGGACGCTGAGGCTGCAGGTGGCTGCGTGAAGCGGCGCGATCGCAAGCAACCCCATGGCGCCCAGCAGGCGCGCGAGACGCCGGCGCGCGGGGTGAAAGGCAACCTGTCCGCACGGTGAAGGGTTCATGGATCGATCCCCTGGCAGGTGACCGGCCCCAGGCGGGGCAGTGGGTCGTTGGTATCGGGGAAGCTTATCGTCATGTCGCAGCTCTGTCCGTTCCAGGTGGCGTGCAGGCGGCTGGTTTCGTCCAGCCCGGTCAGGTAAACCTCGCCGCGCAGGCCGACCGGGAATGCCGCTGCCTGAGTGTCGACGGTCACTTCGGCACCAGCGGGAAGATCGCTGCCGTCGTCCAACTTGATGACGACGACCGCGCCGCGCGAACGCGTGACGGGGAAGGTCAGCGCCAATGCGCTTTGGTAGTACGGCACGGCATCGAGTTGCAGACCCGTGATCTGCGCGTCCATCGGCAAGTCGGCCTGTTCGATGCGGATCGGGTTTTTCTGATATGGGCGCAGGCGCGGCACCAGCGCGTAACCATCGCTGTCGGTGGTGGCGACTTGCTGATTGTCGGCGTAGACGCGCACGTCGGCAAAACCGGGCACCTGGACTACCGCAAAGCTGCCATCGATGTGGCGGCTGGGAAATACCTTGCCGCTCAGCAGCGCGATGCCGCCGCGGACGCCCATCCGATATGCCTGCCCGTCCGGGTTCGATGCAACGCCAACGCTGTATGTACCTACGTCGTTCTGCAAAGTGAGGTCGGCCTGGCGCGGATCGTTCGCGGCAAGCCCCGCCTGCAGGCGATAGCCCACGCCGGTACCCACCGGCAGGCTACGCCGATACTGCACGCTGCCGTGGCTGTCGCTGGCGCGGCTCTGACCGCTGAAACTGACGCTGTCGGCCGCGCCCAACGGCACGGTGAGGTTGAGTGAGAACAGTGGCGCGGGATCGTCGCCAAGAAAGCGTAGTGCCGATAGCGAGAGATAACCAAGCCAGCCGAGCGAACGGCTGTAGCTGAGGCCGACCAGCTCGACGTTGTCCTGGTCGCGAAGATCCTGGTGCGTGTAATTCAGGCTTAGCGAGCCGACGCGGCCGGCGGACATGCTCACGAAGGCGCTGGACGTCTGCCGCGGTGGACGTGTCGTCGGCAGGTAGCCCAGCTGGGTGAAGCCGTCGGTGGTCACCCGGGTGCGCGCACCGTAACTGAGGTAGCGCGACTGATGCTGGATGCCCAGCTCCATCAGCGCGCCCGTGCCGGCACGGGCGTGGCTGCCGGCCACCGATGCCGTCAGCACGCCGACATTGCCCAGCAACACGGTGCTGCCGATGCCCAGGGTCTGCTGATCGAGCGTGGCCTCCACATGCAGCTCGCCGGTGAAGCTGTCGGAGAAGCCACGTCGCTCGGTGGCGGCGGCAACCAGCCGTCCGTAGTCGTTGCTGACCCGGCCGTAATTTTCGCGCTCGAAACCCAGTTCATAGGAATAATCGCGCAGCCCCGCCGCCAGCAAGCCGCCGCTTGCGTAGAACGGTTGGGTCACCACTTGCTCGCGACCCAGCATGTCGCGCACCACCATGCGGATGTCGCCCTGGCCGGTGACGATGGGGAGATCCTGGATGGTGAACGGCCCGCTGGGCACGTTGCGCCGCAGTCGCAGGACGTTGTTGACGTAGAAATCCACGGTGGACGGTTCCGCGGCCACGCCGTCCAGCGTGGGCAGCGGAAAGCTGATGAAGCCCGGCTGGGTCGCAAAGTTGGTGCCCCACTGCACGCCGCCGAAACGCACGCCACGGCCCCAACTGCTGGGGGCGCTGGTCACGTCGCCGACGCGCAGGCTGGCCATGTCTGCGGGGCGGTCGTGGATCCAGGTGGTGTCCAGGCGCAGCGTCCGATTGCTGCCATCACGATGGCGCGCCAGGAACGTGCTCGAACCGGAGCCCCAGCTGCCGAATACGCCTGCCTCCAGCAACGCGTTGACGTGCGACGACCCATGCGCGCCGCGTGCGCCGAAGATGTCGTAATTGACGTAGCCGCCAGGCGGCGAAGGCGTCGGCTGGTCGGCGGCGCGCGAGATGCCGCTGAAATGAGTGGCTGCGAACCGGCTCGCCGATACGTCCAGCAGCAGTGTGCCTTGCGACGGGTCGATCCGATAAGTCAGCCCCGCGATCGCCGACAGCGGAAGGTAATCGTCCGCACCATGGGTGACTACGGCGACGTCGGCGACCGGGATGCGCCAGCGTTCGAGGTCGGCGGCGCGAACCAGTACATTGCGATTGGCATCCTGCAGCACCAGCACGGTGCCCTCGGGCATGCCATTCACATGCACCTCGAACCAGGCTTCCGTCAGGGCATCGCCCGTGTTTTGCGTCGCCGCCGCGACAAGGCCGGGCGACATCGGTGCCGGCGTCGCCATCACCGTAGCGGAGGTGGATGGTGTCTCCAGCGGTGGCGTCGGCAAGGGCATTGTCGGAACGATGTCCACCACCAGTCGACTGGTGTGATCGGCGACCGGCGGGAGATGAAAAATCTGCAATGTGAACGCAGCCGTTGCGATCAGATCCATGCGCGTGTCAGCCGCGTCGCGACCGAAACGCACCGAGCTCAGAAACGGATTGCGCCGGATCTTGTTCGGCAGGCTTTGCAAGACTGCATCCAGGGCAACGTCGCCCAGGTCGACGGCCAGCGGTTCGCCAGGTTCGGTCGGATGAATCACGCGGGCCTGGATGGGACGATCCGACTCCAGCACCAGCCGGGCGCGGTCGGGGGCCAGCGCGGCCTGGACGGCGCTCACGTGGGTGGTGCCTGCGGGCACGGTCGTTGTCGCCGTGTCGGGATGGGTCAGGCCAAAGGTGGCGTTTTTTTCCGTCCCCGGTGTCGTCGGCGCGCGATGGAAATCCATCACCAGACGGTCGGTGTGTCCATCACCAGGACGCAGGTTGAAGAGGCGCGGCGCGACACCCGCCGGCGCGGCCAACGCCATCCGCGTACCGGTTTCCGTGGGAGAGAACTGGATGCCCCTGATGAAGGGGTTGTTCGCACCGATCGCACGGCCCAGGTCGGCGAGAGTCTCGCCTATGGCCACGTCATCGAGATCGACCACCAGCGTACCGGTTTGTGCATCGCGCTCCACCCGGGCGCGGATCGGTTTGTCCGATTCCAGCACCAGCCGCGAGTGCTCCGCGTCCAGTCCCACACGCACGGCCTTTACCTCGACCGCCGCCATCGATGTGTCGGGCACGGTTGCCAGCAGCGCGGCAAGGCAGGCCGCAGCGACGGCGGTCTTGTGCGTGGGTATGCGGGGACGGTGGGGGCGGGTGCACAGGCCAGCACGCGCAGAAACGGGCGTGGCGGCGGCGAGCCCCGGATGCGTCATCTTCCGATGGGCGCGGATCGCACCCCTCTGGGCTGGAATGGCGGCGCCCAGATCATGGCCAGCTATTTTCCGGCCACGACCAGGTCGGTCTGGAGTTCCCCTGCGTCACTCTGGGCAGAGAGGTGCAACGGCGTACCGCTGGCGACGCTGGCTTCCACCATCCAGACGTGCGAGGCGCCGGGTAGCACGTATACAGTTTCTGCGGGAATATGCAGCGGCTCGCTGTTTGTCCCGGCGGATAGCTTGAATGCGCTAAGGCGTGCATGGCCGAGGCCGCGATTGGTTGCCTCAATGCGGATATGTCCCTTATCCGAGGGCGTTGCACGCCATTCCAGTTGCGGCGCCACAGGGGTGGTGGGCTGGACGAACAATGGCAGGCTGATCCGCAGTGCCATGCGCAGTCCGTTGAAATCGGCTTTGGGTGGTGGAGGTATCTCGCTCAGAAACAGTCGATACGAGCGTTCCGCTTTCGCGTCGGGAGGGAGTCGCGAGCCCACGCGGATGACCTGGGTGCCGCCCGCTGGCAGGGTGAAAATGGGTGGGGTCGCCAGGATGTCGGGTGCCGGAGTGTACGTGTCAACGCCGTCTGGTTGTGACCAGACCATGGCATCCAGCTGGATGACCGTGGGCGTCGCACCGGTGTTTCGCACGGTAAGCGCGCTGACGGGGTGGTGGCTGGACAGCGTCGGGTTGATCGGGCTCACCTGAAACGAGCCCGCCGTAGCCGTCGCTGCCGCAGCTATCGCCAGGGAAAACACCAGGCCACAAAGGGCCCGGTGTGATGAACGTTGATTGGGCATCTGCTTGGGCTTTCGATATCAGAACGACACCGTGGCCGTTACCGTGTCGCTATACGCGCCTGCAGTGGCCGTTGTTTGCGAAGCGGGCAAGACGCCATAAACCGTGACCGAATCCGCGCTGCCGGTAGCTGTACCGGCTGCCGTATAGCTGGCGGTGCTGGCTCCCCAAGCCGTCGTGGCGCCCGAGTCCTGGTACAGGTCGTATCTCAACGAAACCCCGGCGTTGTCCATTTGACGTTCCGGAGCTGTGTCGGTGCTGGCTACGGTGGCGTGCAGTCCCTGATCCAGTGCAACGGTGACGGCGGGCGTACCTGCCGTGCAGGTAGTAGCAATCGTGCCCGTGCTGGTTGTATCAGTAGCCGATTGAGGATCGTAGGCACCGAAATCGAGATCTCCAGTGACCGCAATATCGCAGGCGGCCACAACGTTGGCGGAAACCGCCATGGTGTCGGTGGTGGCGGCGGTTGCCGTGCCGCTCACGGCGGCCATCGCCACGATCAACGCCGTGGCCATGGCGGAACGGGTAAAGCGGGTCTTGGTTCGCATGTTTCTTTCCCCAGTAAGTAAGGTGGCCACCACTTTCAACTGCTGGTGGCGTGAAACTTCGATGGCTTGTTGGCCGGTTTGAATCCATAAGCAAGAAATGGGCTAAAGCATTTGCGTTTCGTGCATTGAACCCATGAGAAAGAAAAAAATGTGATGCACATCTCATTTCTTTCGATTTCAGGGAGGCCGATTTGCCGTTTTTGTGCCGAACGGTATCTCCCTTGTCAATTCATCGGCGCCAGGGAATAACTCTTGAGGTCGTTCAGGGAACAACGGGTTGCTGCACAAAGGCTTGCCAATGGAAGTTGTCGAAGGGTTGATCGTGGCGACCTCGTGATTTCCGACCGTCAATCGTCGAACGGCTATTCTGGGATTTGTTTCCCGATCGATTTATTCGCTTGCCGTCGGGCAATGCTGTGGCGGCATTCAGAACATCAATGCTTCCCAATCGACCGCAATCTCCACGGAGCTTGAGTCATGCGTATTCTGGTTATCGGTGCCGGTGCCACCGGCGGTTATTTCGGCGGGCGTCTGTTGCGGCACGGGCGCGATGTCACCTTCCTGGTGCGCGAGCGCCGTGCGGCGCAACTGGCGCAGCATGGCCTGGCGATCCACAGCTTCGCCGGCGATGTGAACCTGCCGGCGCCGCCGACCGTAGTGGCGGCGGCGCTGCGGGAGCCGTACGACCTGATCCTGCTCAGCTGCAAGGCCTACGGCCTGGAACAGGCAATGGCCGACATGGCGCCGGCGGTGGGGCCGGATACCGCGATCCTTCCGTTGTTGAACGGCATGCGCCAGCTCGATCTGCTGGAGGCGCGTTTCGGCGCACAGCATGTGCTGGGCGGGCAGTGCGTGATCGCCGCCACGCTGGATGGGGACGGCGCCGTGCAGCATCTGAACCAGACGCACGGGCTCACCTTTGGCGAACGCGACGGCAGCGCGTCCGAACGCATGCAGCGCATCACGAGCGAGCTGAGCGATGCCGGTTTCGACGCCCGCCTCAGCCAGCACGTGCTGCAGGACATGTGGGACAAATGGGTGTTTCTGGCGTCGCTGGCGGGCATCACCTGCCTGATGCGCGGCCCGGTCGGCGATATCGTCGCCGCACCCGGTGGCGCCGCGGCGGCGCTGGCGCTGCTGGAAGAGTGCCGCGCGGTGGCGGAACGCGCCGGGCACGCGCCGGGCGAGGCCACGTTGCAACGTGCCCGCGGGATACTCACCGAAGCCGGTTCGAGCCTAACCGCGTCGATGCTGCGCGACCTGCAACATGGCCATGCGATCGAGGCTGATCACGTCATCGGCGACATGCTGGCGCGAGCTGATTCGCAACACGCCGCGTCGTCGCTGCTGGCGGTGGTTTACGCAAATTTGAAGGTGTACGAGGCGGGCATGGCCGCGTGATGGCGAACGCTTGCCGCTCGGTCTGAATCGTCGCGAAGCCTCAGGCGGTTGCTTCCCCCGCAAGCGGGGGAAGCAAGAGGCATGGCGACTCGGGCTCAGCGGACCACACCACCTACCAGATCTTCACCTGCTTCTCCCCATCACGCACCATCGCGTCGCCGCGCTTGCACTGAAATGCCCTGGCGAACTCCGGCATGTTCGATGGTGCGCCGATGGCGCGGAATTTCGCGGGTGCGTGCGGATCGGTGTTGAGCAGGGTGAGTTGTGCCTTGGGGCGGATGTTGCCGCGCCACACACGCGCCCAGTTGAGGAAAAAGCGCTGGTCTTGCGTATAGCCGTCTATCTTGCGGTTGGCCTCGGCCGGGCTTTTCGACAGTGCCATCTGCAGCGCGGTGTAGGCCGCGTTGAGCCCGCCCAGGTCGCCGATGTTTTCGCCCATTGTCAGCTGGCCGTTGACGTGTTTGCCGGGCAGCGGTTCGTAGGCGTCGAATTGCGCGCCCAGCTTTTTGGTGCGTGCCTCGAATGCGGCGCGGTCGGCGTCGGTCCACCAGTTGACGTTGTTGCCCTGCGCATCGAACTTGCTGCCCTGGTCGTCGTAGCCGTGGCCCATCTCGTGGCCGATCACGGCGCCGATGCCGCCGTAGTTGATCGCGTCATCCGCGTTGGCGTCGAAGAACGGCGGCTGCAGGATCGCCGCGGGAAACACGATCTCGTTTTTCTGCGCGCTGTAATACGCATTCACCGTCTGCGGCGTCATGCCCCATTCGTCGCGATCCACCGGCTTGCTGATCTTGGCCATGCGGTAGTTGTGGTCGAACTTCGACGCGGCCTGCATGTTGGCGTAGTAGTTGTCCGGCGCCAGCGTCAGCCCGGACCAGTCACGCCACTTGTCCGGGTAACCGATCTTGGGCACGAAGGTGGCCCATTTCTGCAGCGCCTTCTGCTTGGTGGCATCGCTCATCCACGGCAGCTGTTCGATGCGGGTGCGGAAGGCGGCGCGCAGGTTGTCGACCAGTTGCTGGGCGCGCTGCTTGGCCACCGGCGAGAAATGGTCGGCCACGTAGAGTTGGCCCAGCGCCATGCCCATCGCATCGTTGGTGGCTTCCAGCACGCGTTTCCAGCGTGGCTTGATGTCTTTCTGCCCGTTCAGCGCCTGCTCGTGGAATGCGAAATCCGCCTGCTGGAACGGTGTGGACAAGTAGGGCGCTGCGTTGTCGATGGCGTGATAACGCAGGTAGGCCTGCCAGGTGGCGACTGGCTCGTCGCTGAGCATCTGCTGCACTTCGGCGAAAAACTTCGGCTGCGACAGCGAGAAGCCGTCGGTGACGTTGGCGTTCTGTGTCTTGAAGAAGGCGGCCCAGTCGAAGCTCGGCGTCACCTTGTCAGCTTCGGCGAGGCTGACGTAGTGGTAGCGGTTTTCCGGCTGGCGCAATTGCACCGGTACCAGCGAGGCGGCGGCAAGACGGGTTTCGAAGGCCAGCACGGCGGCGGCCTGGTGTTGCGCGTCGGCGCTGGCGGTGCCGGTGAGTTCGAACAGTCTGGCGATGTGCTTCACGTAGGCGCTGCGGATCGCCGCCTGCTCGGGTTTGCGGTAATAGTCCGCCGTGGGCAGGCCCAGGCCGCCCTGGTTGGCGTAGGCGATCTGCCGGTTGGAGTCCTTGAAGTCGGCATTGCCGCCGAAGCGGAACAGTACCGGCTCGCCCTGCGCATGGCTGTCGCGGATGTAGCGCACCACGTCGTTGCTGTCGCGCAGCGCGGCGATCTGCGCCAGGCGAGGCTTGATCGGCGCAAAGCCGGCTTTGTCGATGGCGGCCTCGTCCATGCCCGACGCGTACAGGTAGCCGATTTTCTGCTCGATCGAGCCGGGCTTCGCGGTGGCCGCGTGGTGCGCGGCGTTCTCCACGATCGTGCGCTGCACGTTCAGGCTGTCTTCGCGCAGCAGGTCGAACGAGCCCCAGCGGGTGCGGTCGTCCGGAATCGGGTTGGCCGCCACCCACTTGGCGTTGACGTAGCCGTTGAAGTCGTTGCAGGCGTTGAGGGTGGTGTCGATCTCGCTCACGTCGAACGCGCTGTGCGATGCGGCGACGACCGGGACGGAGAGGGCCAGTCCGATGGCGAGCGTGAGCGGCCGGACGATGCGGAAGGTCATGGAATCTCCTGGGTGCGCGCGGCGCGTGGTCAATGTCGAAACCGCACCGTAGGCGTCAGCGCAGGGCACCAGAAGTGCCCAAGGTCATGCCGCAGGTCATGGTGGCGGAACGCGGCCGCCCACTATCATGTCGGGCATGACGGAAACTGAAGCCCTGACCTTTCGCACGGCGCGCGCCGCCGATGCCGCCGCCATCGTCGACCTGGTGGAATCCGCCTATCGCGGCGAATCCGGCCTGCGCGGCTGGACCACCGAATCCAACCTGCTCGATGGCCGGCGAACCAATGTCGATGACGTGCTGACATTGATCGCCGGGCCGCATAGCCAGCTGCTGCTGGCCGAACGCGATGGCAAGTTGATGGCCTGCTGCCAGCTGGAACAACGCGGCGACAGCGGCTATTTCGGCATGTTCGCTGTCGACCCGCTGGCGCAGGGGGCGGGCCTGGGCAAACGCGTGCTGGCCGAGGCCGAGCGCATCGTGGGCGAAACCTGGGGCTGCGCCACGTTGCGCATGACGGTGATCGTGCAGCGCGATGAACTCATCGCCTGGTACGGCCGTCGCGGCTACCGGCGCACCGGCCAGCTTGAGCCGTTCCCGTATGGCGACGAGCGTTTCGGCATCCCCCGCCGCGACGACCTGCGCTTCGAAGTACTGCTGAAGAACCTGACGGAGGCCGCCGCATGAGCGATTGGAACGTGCACGACTGGATCCGCGTTGGCACGCGCAGCGATTTCCTGCCCGGCGAGTACAAGGTCGTGTGGGATGGCGACACGCCGATCGCCGTGTACAACATCGAAGGCGCGCTGTACGCCATCGAAGACACCTGCACCCACGACGGCGGTGACCTCGCCGGCGGCGAGGTGTTCGGTTTCGAAGTGGAATGCCCGCGCCACGGCGCGCGCTTCGACGTGCGCACCGGCGCGGTGACGAAACCACCGGCGTACGAGCCGATTGCCAGCTTCCCCGTGCGCGAGGAAGACGGCGCCATCTGGACCCGCGACGACCGGTAAAGCCCCGGGTCGCGGTGTTGCAGGCGTAGCGAGAATGCGCGCCGGCGTTAACGTCCAGCACACACCAGCGTAAGCAGATTGAAAGCGAGCGGTTTCATGCTTTGGTCATGACTATCGCGCCCTTCGCTCGCCACGTCACCATTGCGCGACCCTCGTTGCCGCGCGCTTTCCGACGTTCGTTCCCCTGGGATGCGTGGCGGCGGGATTCGGTGGCGCGGGTGCTTGGCCGCATGTTTCGCAAGGTGGGCCGTGGCTTGTGCGAGCCGGGTGGTCTGCCGACGGTCGGCATTCATCGGGTACTGGTCTGCCGGCCGAACCATCGGCTTGGCAATAGCGTGTTGATCAGTCCGCTGATCGCCGAGATCGAGACGCTGTACCCCGGGGCCGAGATCGACATTCTGGGCAGCCACGCCACCGCCTGCCTCTACGACAACCGGTTCAGCGTGCACGAGGTGTTCGTGCTGCCGCAGAAGATCGCCCGCCATCTGTGGGTTTCGATACGCGCGCTGCGGGCGCTGCGGCGGTGTCATTACGATCTGGCCATCGACGCCTGCCATGGGTCGCAGTCCGGGCGGATCGCGCTGGCCCTGTCGCACGCGCGATACAAACTGGGGTTTCCGGACCCGAGGATGAATCCGGGGTCGGCATGGCATGCGCTGGCATGGCCGCGCCATCTCGCCGATCGAAGTGTTTTCCTGCTGCGCCAGGCATATGCCGGCCCCACGCGTGCGGATTACCCGCCACTCAATCTCGATCTGACGCCGCGCGAAATACAGGAGGCGGCCAAGGTCATGGGCCGCGTTTGTGGCGCGTCGCGTGGGTCGCACAGCATGACGGTGGCGATCTTCCCCAATGCCACCGGCGCCAAGTGTTACAGCGAAAGCTGGTGGAACCAGTTCGTGGACACGTTCCAGGCGTTGTGCCCGCAAGTGCAGCTGGTGGATTTGCTGGCCGCGCATGGGCACTCGCAACTGGGGTCGCGGCTGACGCCGTTCTACTCGCGGAACCTGCGCCGGCTGGCCGCGATGATTGCCTGCATGGACGGCTTCATCAGCGCCGACTGCGGCGTCATGCACCTGGCTGCCGCCAGCGGCACGCCGACGCTTGGCTTGTTTTCGGTGACCGACCCGACCAAGTACGCGCCCTGCGGCGGTGCCAACGCCGCGCTGGATACCCGCGGGATGCATGCCGTGGTGGTGGCGACAGCCGCCGCCGAATGGTGCGCGAAGCTCTCGCCGAAACAGGTGGCCGGCGGCACGTCGTCGCGGGGCTGACCTGCCTCGCCACGCGGTGCGAATCCACGCCGGATACGATCACGATCGTCCCGCGGTCAGCACACCGCCAGCGCCCGAACGCGGCGAGGTCGAGCTGGGTCACTGACGCGTCGAATCCGGACACTGCGTGTTGTCGCGGCGACGCAGCAGCGCATACAGCACCGGCATCACCAGCAGCACCAGCGGCAGCTGCACCAGCATGCCGGAGATGATCGCGATGGCCAGCGGCTGCTGCATCTGCGAACCCCGGCCGATGGCAAGCGCCAGCGGAAGCAGGGTCAGGACCGCCGCCAGCGTGGACATCAGGATCGGCCGGGTGCGGTGTTCGCCGGCCGCGTGCAGTGCGGCGTGCAGTTCGTGTTCCTTCTCCGCTTCCTGCAGCTCCGAGAAATAGAAGATCGCCAGCTCGGTGACGATGCCGACGATCATCGTCATGCCCATCATCGCCGAGATGTTGAGCTCGATGCCGGTAACCCACAGCCCCACGAACACGGCGGGAATGGCCAGCAGCGGCATCGCCAGGATGGTGATGGCCACGCGGAAACTTTCGTACAGGAACAGCAGCAGGGTGAACACCAGCGCGATCGCCGCCGCCATCACGATCATCAATCCGCGAAACGCCTGTTGCTGCTGCTGATAAGTGCCGCCCAGCTGATAGACCACGCCCCTGGGCAGCAGGCCCGGGGTGCTCATCACCTTTTTCACATCGGCGACGGCGGCGCCCAGGCTGCGGCCGCTGAGGCGGCCGGTCACCGAGACCGTCCGCTTCAGGTTGATCCGCGTGATCTCCGGCTGGCCCTGCACGGGGGTGATGGTGGCCACGCGCGACAGCGGCACCATGTGGCCATCGGGGGAGCGGATCAGCAACTGGTCGATCTGCTCGATGCGCCGATGCGCGCTTTCCGGCAGCCGCACGCGCACGCCCACCAGCTTGTCGCCCTCGGGCATGCTGGCGGCGACCGTGCCGTCGACTGCCGCGGCCACCTGGTCGGTGACGCTGACCGGGTCGAGCCCTTCGAGTGCGGCCCTGGTTTCGTCCACCTTGATGGTCAGCGCGTCGCCGGCCGGGTTGATGCCGTCGAGCACGCTGACCACGCCATCGATCCAGCTGATTTTCGCCGCGACTTTTTTCGCGGTGGCGTTCAAGGTGGCGGCGTCGGCGCCGGAAAGCTGCACGTCGATCGGTTGCGGCACCGCGACCAGGTCGCCGATCAGGTCCTCCATCAACTGCGCCACGTCGACGTCCAGCCCCGGCACCTGCTTTTCTATCTGGCTGCGTACCGTTTCCATCACCTGCTCGGTCGAGGGCCGCGCACCGTTCTTCAGGCGCACGAAGAAATCACCGGAGTTCGCTTCGGTCAGGCCGCCGCCGAGTTGCAGGCCGGTGCGCCGCGAATAGGTGTCGACATCGGGATTGGCGCGGATGATGGTTTCGACCTGGTGCAGCAGGCGGTCGGTTTCCTCCAGCGAGGTGCCCGGCGGCGACAGGTAATCGAGGATGAAACCGCCCTCGTCCATCTTCGGCATGAAGCCGGAGCCGACCTGGGTGAAAGCCAGGCCGCCAAGCGCGAGCAGCGGGACGATGATGACCAGCACCAGCCACGGCCGCTTCAACCCGCGCGCCAGCGTGTTCTGGTAGCCGGCCATCATGCGGCGGGCGAATCGGTCTTGCGCGGGCTCGGCAAGATGTTTCCGATCAAGAAAGCGCTCGGCCAGCAGTGGCACCGCCACCCAGGTCAGCAGGTAGGAAATGATCAGCGCGCTGGCCATGGTCAGCGACAGCGCCTTGAAGAACGCGCCGGTGACGCCGGTCAGGAACGCCAGCGGCAGGAAGATCACTATGGTGGCGGCGCTGGAACCGCTTAGCGGCCGGGTGAATTCCCACGCCGCTTCGGCCACGCGCTGGTGGATCTCGCCGGCACCGCCGGCAACCCGGCGCATGATGTGTTCCAGCATCACGATGATGTCGTCGATGATCAGGCCCACGGCGGCCGCCATGCCGCCCAGGGTCATCATGTTGAAACTCATGCCCAGCACGGACAGCAGCAGCACGGTGATGGCCAGCACCGCCGGCACCACGATCAGCGCGATCAGGATCACCCGCGTGTTGCGCAGGAACACGAACAGCACCAGCCCCGCCAGCACGATGCCGATCAGGATCGCATCGTGCACGCTGCCGGCCGCCGCCGTCACCAGCTGGGTCTGGTCGTACCAGTTGGCGATGTGCACGCCTGCGGGCAGTTGTGGCGCGTAGTCGGCCAGTCTCTGCCTCACGTCCCTGGCGATCTGCACGCTGTTGCCGCCGGGTTGCTGATAGACCTGCAGCAGCACCGCGTTCTGGCCGTCGGCGTTGACCCGGATCCACTGCGGCACATGGCCGAGGCTGACCCGCGCCACATCCTTCAGGCGAATGACGCCACCCAGGTTCGCCCGCACCACGATGTCGCCCAGCGCGGCAAGCGTGGTCGGTTGGTTGTCGGCCAGCAGCAGGTACAGCTTGTAGTGATCCGACACGCGGCCCATCGCCTGGATCGTGGCCGCGTGGCTCACCGCCGTGGTCACGTCGGCCAGGCTCAGGTCCAGCGCGCGCAACTTCTGCGGGTCCACGTCGGCATGGAATTCGGCCGCGGCGCCGCCTTGCACGTCGACGTTCGCCACACCGGTGATCGAGCTGAGCAACGGCCGCAGCTGGTACTGGGCCAGGTCATGCAGGTCGCTTGGCGACAGCGTGTGCGAGCGCAGGCTGAAGCCGAGTTCGGGGAAGGTGGTGGGGTCCATCCGCCGGGTGGTCAGCTGCGTGCCGGCGGGTAGCTGCGCCAGCATCTGGCTGGCGGCGCCGTTGATCTCCTGCAGCGCCGCGTTCATGTCGAAGCCCCAGTCGAAACTGACCTCGATCTGCGCACTGCCGCGGCTGGTGGTGGACTTCACGTCGCGCACGCCACGTACCCGGCGCACCGCCACTTCAGCCGGCGTGGTCACCTGGATGGCCATCTGGTCGGCTGGCCGGTCGCCCGCATCGAGGCTCATCTGCACCCGCGGAAAGGCGACGTCGGGAAACAGCGCCACCGGCATGAAGAACGCGCTGGCGATGCCGCCTACGGCCAGCATGAAAACCAGGAACAGCAACGAGCGGCGATGCCGCTGCATCCACAGGCTGAAGTTCACGTCGACGAACTCGCGCTGGCTGGGGGCTGCGTGGCGGCGGCCGCTGCACCGTCCTTCGGCACGCCGACCGTTACCGCGTCACCATCACCGAGTTCGTAGACGCCAAGCACCACGATCGGCGCACGCGGGTCGATCGATCCCTGCACCCCGACGGTGTCGTCATCGGGGCTGCGCACCGTCACGTCGACGCGCTTGGCGTGGCCATCGTGCACCTGAAACAGATAGTTGCCTCGGTCGTCGTGCAGCACGGCCTTGCGCGGCACGGCCCATGCGCGGAAATCGCCGGCGTCGATCTGCGCCGTCACGGCCGTGCCGGCCAGCAGCCCGGTGCCCGTACTGGCTGGCAGCTCGACCTGCGCGGGCAGCAGATGGCTCTGCGGATCGATGGATTGGCCGACCATGCGCAGCGCGCCGACAAAAGTTTCCGCGGGCGCGTAGACGCTCTTCAATTGCACCGGCATGCCCGCCTTCAGCTTTCCACCGCTTTGCGGCTGCACGCCGAGTTGCGCCACCAGGGCTTGCGCCGGCGTGAAATCCAGCAGCGGCGCGTTCGCCGCCACGCGCTCACCCAGGCCCACACGCAACGCGGTCACCACACCGTCGGCCGGTGCCGTTACCGCTTCGCTGGCGCTGCTGCCGCCGATAGCCTTCTGGGCCTCCAGTGCGGCCTGCGCATCAGCCAGGCTCTTGCGGGCGGCGGCCAGCTGGGATTGCGTGGCCAGCCGCTGCGCGACAAGTTTTCCGGTGCGCTGCAGGTCGCCGCGCGCCAGGTCCAGCGCTGTCTGCGCCTGCTGGAAGGCCTGGCGCGTGGTCGGGTCGGGACTGATGGTCAACAGCGTCGCGCCACGCTGCACGCGTTGCCCCGCATTGGCAGCCACGCTGACGACCTGACCGCCGTGGGCCAGGCTCAAGGTGCGCGCGCGGTTCGGATCGCCCACGGCCGTGCCGATGGCCTCGATCGTGTCGTGGAACAGCTGCTGCCGCGGCGTCATGGTGGTGACAGTCACCGTGTTGCTGTCGTCAGTGGGCTGGGGTGGGCTGGCACCGTCGCAGCCGGCCAGCAAGCCGAGCACGGCCAGGGCGCCGAGGTATGAGGTCACGCAGCGGCGAATCATGGGGAAGATTTCCTGGCGGCGGGAATGTCGGTGCTGCCCAGCAGCGCCTGCAGTGCAACGGCAGCGTTGGCGCGCTGCTGACGGAAGCTGAGCAGATCGAGGTCGGCACTGAGCGCGTTGCTGCGGATGGCAAGGTAGGTGGGCCAATCCAGCAACTGCTCGCGCCACGCCGTTTCGGCTGCGCGGCGCGCCGCGTCCAGCTGCCCAACGTGGGCGACGAGTGGCGCGCGTTGCGCATCCAGCGTGGCCAGGTCGGCCTGCAGCCGCGCCACGTCGCTGCGGGCGGTGAGCACGCGCTCGTCGTACGCATCCTTCAGCTGCACGCGGGTGGCGCGTTCGATCGCGATGTTGCCGCGGTTGCGGTTGAACAAGGGCAGGTTGATGCCGATGCTGAAACCCTTGGTGTACACGGCGCTGGTGTCGCGTGCGGTGTTGAAGCCCAGCGTGAGCGCAGGGAATTGCGCCAGGATGGCGCCGCGCAGCGCGGCGTCCTGCGCCGCATAGCCGGCCTTCAGCGCGAGCAGGTCCGGCCGCCGCGCGGGCAGGTCGGTCAATGCCTGCTGGATTTGCGCGGCAGTGGGTTGAACGGGATCGGTGCCTTCCACCAGTTCGATCGGCGCGCTGTCGGCCAGCCCCAGCAACACGTGCAGATCGCTCTGCGCCTGGTGCAATTGTGTTGCCATGTCGCCGAGACGTTTGCGCACGTCGGCGTCGGCATTGAGCCCGGCGCTGGCCGTGTCGTAGCTGAGGTTGCCTTCTTGCAGCGCCATTTGCACATGGCGGTCCACCGGCGCCAGCGCATCCGCTTCCAGCTGCAACCGATGTTGTTGCGCGCGCAACGCGACGACTTGGTCGAACAGCTGGCGCGCCTGCGTCACCGTCTGCCATTCCGCCCACAGCAGCTCGAGGCTGACCTGCTCGACGTGGCTGCGCGCCTCGGCTGTGCGCGAGGAGCGCGTGAGCAGCGCGCTGATGTCCTCGCTGATGCCGAGGTTGAATGCCTTGCTCAGGCCCGGCCCGGAGTGCTGCGGAAAATCCGCACCCAGACTCAGCTGCGGGTCGGGCAGCAGGCCGGCCGCGAACGCCTGCGCGCGGGCCAGCCCCAGTTCGTCGCGCCGGAGTTTCAGCGCCGGGCTGTTCGCCACCGCCAGCATCGCCAGCTCGGTTGCATCCAGGCCATCGGACGGATCGAAGCGATGGGTCGACAGCGCGGGCAGCGGCATCGCCGACGTCGGCGCCCTGAGTTGCGCCACGCTGGAGGCGCCGTGCCCGTCGCCCAGCGGCAGTGCGGAGTAGGTGGCGCAGCTGGTCAGGATCAGCATGGTGCCGATCAACAGGCCTATGCGGATGCCGTGGCGAAGTGAACGGCTGCGAACGGCCGGGCGCGGGCGCACGGCGGTGGGTGTCGCGACCGGATCGGTACGCGTGCGACGAGGGTTGGCGTGCGGCGGGCGGATTCTGGTGGTCACGTGAAATGATGGATGAAGCCGATCTGGAAGCCGCCTGGCAGCCATTCGATGATCAGTGGCGATTGTCGAGGCCGAACAACAGGATTGGCAGCGCGCATGTCCACACCCTCCCGGCCAGCAAGCCCGCTGGTTTCTATCGGGCGACGCTACGCGCGCCAGCTTTTCGTTGGCTTAGAAACCAGGAAAGGCGCAGGAAGGCAGCCTTCCTAAGCTTTGCTGGACCGCTGCCGATGTGAGCTCGCGATGCCCGTATCCGGCTGGACCATCCTGTGCGATTTCGACGGCACCATTTCCGTCGAGGATGTGATCGACTCGCTGCTCGATCGTTTCGGCCGCCCCGGTTGGGAAGTGCTGTAGCAGAACTGGCGCGCCGGCCGTATCGGCTCGTGCGAAGGCATGGCCGGCCAGGTCGACCTGCTGCAGATGAGCCGCACCCAGGTCGAGCACGCGGATACGTTCGGCCAGGCCATCGCGTGCGGTCACCACCAATACCGGCATGCTGGTGCCGCGACTGCGCAACCTGCGCAGCACCTCGCTGCCGTCGAGCGCGGGCAGGCCCAGGTCCAGCACCACCATGTCGTAGTCGTGCTCGCGCAGCGCCGCATCGGCGAGATTG
Source organism: Rhodanobacter ginsenosidimutans (assembly GCF_042655685.1). Lineage (NCBI taxonomy): Bacteria > Pseudomonadati > Pseudomonadota > Gammaproteobacteria > Lysobacterales > Rhodanobacteraceae > Rhodanobacter > Rhodanobacter ginsenosidimutans. The sequence continues at coordinate 1,104,688 of NZ_JBHSMM010000001.1, forward strand.
CCGCGCGCGGCGTGATCCACGGTGTGGCCGCCATGGCGCAGCGACGCACTGATGCCTTCGGCGATGGAGCCATCGTCCTCGGCCAGAAGAATTCGCATGGGTTACTCCGCAAGGTGGGAAACCACGGGCTGTTTCAGGGCGCTTGAAGTTGAGATTGATTCTTATTTACTGTCTAATATGCATCAGTCGGCGCGCTCGCCCCGAGGCGAGTGTGCGCTCATCCTGACCCTGCCTGTTCGCCGCAGTTCCCGGCGTGAGTGCGGGTGTGCGAACTACGGATAACCATGGCTCAGCTGCAAGCATCTGCCGATTCAATTCGCCCGCAACGCCGTGCGTTCTGGATGCGCCAGCTCTATCAATGGCACTGGATCAGCTCGGCGCTGTGCCTGATCGGGTTGCTGCTGTTCGCGCTGACCGGCATCACCCTGAATCACGCGCGTCAGATCGAGGCCACGCCAAAGGTCGTCGACCGCGCGGCGACGTTGCCGCCGGCGCTGCTGGCGATGGTGACGGGCGAGGATGCGCGCAAGGCGGCGCCGTTGCCGGACGCGGTGGCCGATTGGCTGGATGAATCCCTGTCGGCCCATGTTGCCGGCCGTGCGGGCGAATGGTCGGCGGACGAGATCTATCTGTCGCTGCCGCGCCCCGGCGGCGATGGCTGGCTCAGCATCGATCGCGCCAGCGGCGCGGTGGAATTCGAGGTGACCCGTCGCGGTGCGGTGGCCTACCTCAACGACCTGCACAAGGGCCGCCATGCCGGACCGGTGTGGGGCTGGTTCATCGATGTCTTCGCGCTGGCCTGCCTGGTGTTTTCGATCACCGGGCTGTTCCTGCTGAAGTTCCACGCCGCGCGCCGCGCATCCACCTGGCCGCTGGTGGCGCTGGGGTTGGTGCTGCCCGCGTTGCTGGCGCTGCTTTTCATTCACTGACGGGATCCACGCCCATGCGTCGTTTGCTTTGTTGCACCCTCGCGCTGTTGCTGGCCACGCCGCTGGCGGCGGCCGAGCTGGACCTTACCGTGCAGATTCCGGAGCAGAAGGTGGCCGAGTACCACCGGCCCTACGCCGCCATCTGGATCGAGCGCGCCGACCGCAGCGTGGCCGCCCAGCTCGCGGCGTGGTACGCGCAGAAAGACAGCAAGGAAGGCGCCGGCACCAAGTGGCTACCCGACCTGCGCCAATGGTGGCGACGCGGTGGCCGCGAACTGTCGCTGCCGGTCGATGGCGTGTCCGGCGCCACCCGGCCGGCCGGGCAGTACCAGCTGAAGTTCGTCGACGGCCAGGCGCCGCTGGGCACGCTGGCGCCGGGCGATTACACGCTGGTGGTCGAGGCCGCGCGCGAAGTCGGTGGCCGCGAAGTGGTGCGCGTGCCGTTCACCTGGCCGGTCAGCGCCACCCAACACCTGAGCGCGCAAGGCAGCAGCGAACTCGGCGCCGTCAGTCTCGACCTCAACCCCTAGAACACCCTTGCCGAACCCCGGAGCGAACATGCACAAGCGCACACTGAAATGGATCGTCCTTGCCGCCGCCATCGCCACGCCGCTGGCGGCCCAGGCGCACAAGATGTGGATGGTGCCCTCGGCCACCAACGTGGCCGGCGCCGATCCGTGGGTGACGGTGGACGCGGCGATCTCCAACGACCTGTTTTTCCCCGATCACCACGCGGCGCCGCTGGAGCAGCTGGTGATCACTGCGCCGGACGGCCAGACGGCCAAACCGCAGAACGCGGCCACCGGCAAATACCGCAGCGTGTTCGACGTCGAGCTGAGCCAGCAAGGCACCTACAAGCTGGCGCTGGTGAACCGGGGCCTGTTCGCCCGTTATGAGTTGAACGGCCAGAAGAAGCGCTGGCGCGGCGATGCCGCTCAGCTGGCCACGGCGATTCCTGCAGGCGCGAAGGACGTCGAGGTCACCGCCTCCAGCAGTCGCGTGGAAACCTTCGTCACCAACGGCAAGCCCAACGCCACCGCGCTGAAGCCCAGCGGACAGGGGCTGGAACTGGTGCCGGTTTCCGGCGTCACCGATCTGGTGGAAGGCGAGCCGGCCACGTTCCAGTTGCTGCTGGACGGCAAGCCGGCCGCGGGCCTCAAGGTCAGCGCCATCGCCGGCGCCACCCGTTACCGCAATGCGCAGGAGGAGATGACCGCGCAGACCGGCGCGGACGGCCGGTTTACGCTGACCTGGCCGCACCCGGGCATGTATTGGGTCAACGCGGCCACGCAGGACGACAAGGCCGGCGTGAAGCAGGCCAGCAAGCGCCGGCTGTCATACACCGCCACGCTCGAGGTTTTGCCCGAGTAATCGATGATGCGGTTCCGTCTGCTCGCCTGCCTGGTTTTCCTCATTGCACTGATTGCGGCCGCACCCGTCGCGGCGGCGGAACTGCAGCGCCTGCATGGGCGAACCATGGGCACCACCTGGTCGGTACTGGTGGAGCTGTCGCCGACGCACGCCACGGACGTGTTGCAGCGGGGCATCCAGGCTGAGCTGGATCGGGTGGATGGCCAGATGAGCACGTACAAGCCGGACTCCGACCTGTCGCGCTTCAACCGCGCGCCGGCCGGCAGCTGGCAGCAGCTGCCGCCGGAATTCTTCACCGTGCTGCGGCATGCGTTGCAACTGGCGAAGGATAGTGACGGCGCTTACGACCCCACCGTGGGGCCGCTGGTGAACCTGTGGGGTTTCGGCCCCGACCAGCGCCCGCGTCATCCACTCACGGCGCAGGCGATCGCAGCGGCGCAGGCGCGGGTGGGCTGGTGGAAAGTGCAGATCGATCCCGCCACCCGCCGCGTGCGCCAGCCGGGCAGCGTGTACCTGGATCTGTCCGCGGTGGCCAAGGGCTATGGCGTGGATCAGGTCGCGCGCTACCTGCAGCGGATGGGCGTGGGCGCTTACCTGGTGGAAGTGGGCGGCGAGCTGCGGGCGCATGGACGCAAGCCGGACGGCAGCGTGTGGCGGGTGGGCATCGAGCGGCCGGACGCGGCAGCCGGCGCGGTGGTCGATGCCGATGAACTGATCGACACCGTCGCACTGGACGAGCACGCCATCGCCACCTCGGGCGACTACCGCCACGTGTTCGAGGACGGCGGCCGCTACTACTCGCACCACATCGACCCGCGCAGCGGCTACCCGGTGCCGCACGAAGTGGCTTCGGTGAGCGTGCTGGCGGACGAGTGCATGCAAGCCGATCCGCTGGGCACCACGCTCAGCGTGATGGGCGCCGACAAGGGCATGGCGTACGCGCGGGCGCACGGCCTGGCCGTGTTGATGATCGTGCGCAAGGCCGACGGTTTCGTGCAGCGGATGTCGCCGGCATTCGCCGCGGCGGTGCGCCGATGAAACGTGATCACGACATGTTTGGCCGGCTCGCCGCCGTCAGCAACGGCATGTTGCTGGCGACGTTCGGCCTGCTGGCCGCGCTGTTGTGGTATTGCCGCGTCGAAGCGGTGCAGTGGCATGATCCGGGCCGCCATTGCTGGCTGGCTGCGGCAGGATTGCTGGGCAGCTGGATGGCGCTGGTGGGCTGGTTCCGTCGCCGCCGCGGACGGACCGAAGGCGGTGAAACCGTAGCGGCCGCCCCGGCAGCGCAAACCGCGGCGGCACCCGCGCCGGCCGCGGCGGATACGGTGCGCGTGTTCTACGCCAGCCAGACCGGCCTGGCCGAGCAACTGGCGCGGCAAACCTGGCAAAGCCTGCAGACGGCGGGCGTGCCGTCGCGCGTGGATGCGATCGACGCGTCGACCCTGGCGGCCCTGCGCGATACCTCGCGTGCGCTGTTCGTGGTCAGTACCACCGGTGATGGCGAGCCGCCGGACATGGCCGTCGCCTTCGCCCATCAGGCGATGGCGAACGCGGCGGATCTGGCCGGCGTGCGTTACGGCCTGCTGGCGCTGGGCGACAGCGACTACGACGAGTTCTGCGGTTTCGGCCGCCAGTTGCAGCGCTGGCTGCGGGCCAGCGGCGCGCAGGCGCTGTTCGATCCGGTGGAAGTGGATGACGAGGACGCCGCCGCGCTGCGCCATTGGCAGCACCATCTGGCCGCGCTGTGCGACGTGCGCGACCTGCCGGATTGGCAGCCGCCGCGCTATCAGCCATGGCAGCTGGCGGAACGGCAACTACTCAATGCCGGCAGCCTGGGCGGCCCCTGCTTCCATCTGGCCTTGCGACCGCTGCACGGCGCGGTGTCTTGGCAGGCTGGCGACCTGGTGGACATCGGGCCGCGGCATGCGCCCGCCGACGTGGTGCAGTGGCTGTCGGCGCACGCGCTCGACGGCAACGCCATGGTGATGTTTGGAAAGGAATCACTGCCCCTGTCCAGCCTGCTGGCACGCTGTCGCCTGCCGGCGCCCGGCGAGATGACGGGGCTGGACGAGGCTGCGGTGGCGGCCCGGTTGCAACTGTTGCCGCACCGCGAATATTCGATCGCCTCGGTACCGGCCGATGGTGCCATCCACCTGCTGGTGCGCCAGCAGAACACGCCGGATGGAACGCCGGGCATCGGCTCGGGCTGGCTGACCATGCATGCGCCGATCGGAAGCGAGATCGCCTTGCGCGTGCGCCGCAACGCCGCCTTCCATGCGCCCGCCGATGCGCGGCCGCTGATCCTGATCGGCAACGGTACCGGCATGGCCGCCCTGCGCGCGTTGCTGAAGGAGCGGATCGATGCGGGCCGCCACCGCAACTGGCTGCTGTACGGCGAGCGCCAGCAGGCGCACGACTTGCCCTACCGCGACGAGATCAACCGCTGGCTGGCTCAGGGCCAACTCGAACGCGCGGATTTTGCCTGGTCGCGCGAGCAGGCCGCGCGTATCTACGTGCAGCACCGCCTGTTGCAAACCGCCGACGCGCTGCGCGAATGGGTGGCGGCCGGGGCGGCGATCCAGGTCTGCGGCAGCCTGCAGGGCATGGCGCCGGCGGTGGATGCGGTGTTGTGCGAGGTGCTGGGTGAGACGGCTGTCGAGCAGTTGCGCGAAACAGGCCGTTATCGCCGCGACGTTTACTGAAGCGCGCGGCGCTTACGCGTAGGCGCGGCGATGCTCGCGATGGGGCGGGTAGTAGGCAAACACGTGGCTGTGGCTGCCGTAGAAATCCATGTCTTCGATATGCTCGCCGCCGAGCCGTTCGGCCAGCCGGTCGGAGGCTTCGTTGCCGATCCGCACCAGGCTGATCACCCGCGGCGCGTGCAGGCGGTTCCACACGAAATCCAGGGCGGCGTTGCCTGCCTCGGTGGCGTAACCCATGTGCTGGTGTTCGGGTTTCAGCATCCAGCCCAGCTCCAGATCCGGCCAGCCTTCCGGGTACATGAAACCCACGCGGCCGATGAACTCGCCGGTGCTTTTCAGCTCCAGCGCCCACATGCCGCAACCGCGCAACTGCCAGTGGCCCAGCAGCATCGCCAGCGAACGCCAGGCGTTGGTGCGGTCCAGCGGTTGGCCGTCGCCGACCCAGCGCGTGCTTTCGGGATTGGCCAGCATGGCGGCGTAATCGTCGAAGTGACGCTCGGTGAGCGCGGTCAGGCGCAAGCGCGCCGTTTGGAGGGTAGGAATGTCAAACATCACGGTCAGCGTCGGTGGCGGCCAGCAAACGGGCCAGCGCCTGGGTAGTGCTGGCAAGACTCTCGTGCCAGGGCAAGCCGGTAATTATCTCACCTGTCACCGAATCGGCAAAATCCTCGCTTTGGCCCGGCGGCAGCAGGTGGCGGTAATCCACCGTCAACTCGGTTCCTGCGGGCAGGTCGGCCAGCGCGAACACGAAGCCCAGGTGCCATAGCCCGTTTGGCGCGAAGCTGTGGTTGATGTAGCACTCGTCGGGCCAATCCGGCGACAGCGTGTAGCGATCCTCGAACCAGCGCGCGCTGGCGTGCCATTGGGCGCTCAGCGCGGGTGAGGCGGCGATTTCGGCGTGGCGAAAGGTGCGGTCGATGCCGTCGGGCGCGGTCAGCACGCGGCCCGCGGCGACGGGTTCATCGAGAAACAGGCCTTTGCCTGCGCCGGGTATGGCGGAGGCGGCAACGTGGTAGCGCGGCAGGATCATGTCCAGTACAGCGGCAGCGGGGCGCGCGAGTTTAGCGCGGCGGTGCGGCGAATGGATCCGGGGGGCGACGGTGCCAGCGGGATGTCGGGGGCGGGAGAACGGTGCGTTTTTTCAGTTCAGCGAGTCGAAGATCAAGAGCGACCCCTCAGCTGAAGCACTCCCTGTGGTCGCCCAGCCCTCCCCTGCTGCGCAGGGGAGGGAGCAAAGCGGTTCGAGGCTCAATCCTTGCGGGCGGCGCGCTTGTGCTCGGACGGTGCCGCAGCGGTGTCGGCCAGCAGGATGGCGTCGCGGTTGCGCTCGATGGTCGCCTTGCCGATGCCCTTGACGTGGCGCAGGTCGTCGGCCTTCTTGAACGGGCCGTGGGCATCGCGCCAAGCCACGATGGCTTCGGCGCGCGTGGCACCGACGCCGTCGAGCGACTTGGCGATGGTGGGCGCGTCGGCCTGGTTGATGTTGACCGGCGTGGCGGCGAGCGCCAGCGCGGGCAGGGCGGCCAGGGCGACGAAGGCGAGGGTGGCGAGTTTGCGGATCATGGGTTGCTCCTTGCGAAAGTTCGAGGCGGCCGATGGCCGCCGCCCCACACTGGCCGCTTCGTGCAGCGGGCACAGCCGGACCGCGTGCAGCCAGCCCGTGCGCGTCAAACGTGGAGAACTGTGAGATATGACTTACGGCACGTCGGCGCAGGGCCAACATACGCCGCTGATAGAATGCGCGTTTGACGCTGTTGGAGTTACGCGATGGATACTGCCCGTCTTTCCCGCTACGTGGGTGATCTGTGGGACGCCGAAATCGTGCCGCAGTTGGTTGAATACATCCGTATTCCCAACAAGTCGCCGATGTTCGACGCGCAGTGGGCCGAGCACGGCCACATGGATGCGGCGGTGCGGCTGATGGAAACCTGGGCCCGCGCCAAGCTGGAGAAGCTTCCCGGCGCCACCCTGGAAGTGGTGCGGCTGGAAAAGCGTACGCCACTGATCTACATCGACATTCCCGCCTGCGGTGCGAACGGCGCGCCGGCCTCCGGCCAAAGCGACGACACCGTGATGCTGTACGGCCACCTCGACAAGCAACCGGAAATGACCGGCTGGGCCGACGGGCTTGGCCCGTGGACGCCGGTGCTCAAGGGCGACAAGCTGTACGGCCGCGGTGGCGCCGACGACGGCTACGCCATCTTCGGCTCGCTGGCCGCGCTGCTGGCGCTGCACGACCAGGGCATTGCCCATGCCCGCTGCGTGATCATGATTGAAGCGTGCGAGGAGTCGGGCAGTTACGACCTGCCGCATTACGTCGACCACCTGGCCGCCCGCATCGGCAGCCCGTCGCTGGTGGTGTGCCTGGATTCCGGTTGCGGCAACTACGACCAGCTGTGGCTGACCACGTCCTTGCGCGGCATGACCGGCGGCAACCTCACCGTGCAGGTGCTGGAGGAGGGCGTGCATTCGGGCGACGCCTCCGGCGTGGTGCCGTCCAGCTTCCGCATCCTGCGCGACTTGCTGTCGCGGCTGGAGGACCCGGCCACCGGCACGATCAAGCCGAAGGAACTGTACGTCGACATCCCGCCGCATCGCGTCGAGCAGGCGAAGCATTCGGCCGAGGTGCTGGGCGAGGAAATCTTCAACAAGTTCCCGTGGGTGGACGGCATGCAGCCGGTCACCGACGACCTGTCCGAGCTGGTGCTCAACCGCACCTGGCGCCCGCAGCTGGCGGTCACCGGCATCGGCGGCATCCCGCCGCTGGAAAGCGCCGGCAACGTGCTGCGCCCGAAGACCGCGGTGAAGCTGAGCCTGCGCGTGCCGCCCACGCTGAGCGGCGCCAAGGCCGGCGAGTTCGTGAAGCAACTGCTGGAAAAGGACCCGCCGTACGGCGCCAAGGTCAGCTTCGACCTGGAGAAGGACGGCAGCGGCTGGAACGCGCCGGCGCTGTCGCCGTGGCTGGAGCAGGCGGTGGACGACGCCTCGCAGCACTACTTCGGCGCGCCCGCCACCTACATGGGCGAGGGCGGCAGCATCCCGTTCATGGGCATGCTGGGCGAGAAATTCCCCAAGGCGCAGTTCCTGATCACCGGCGTGCTGGGGCCGCATTCCAACGCGCATGGCCCGAACGAGTTCCTGCACATCCCCACCGGCAAGAAGGTGAGCATGGTGGTGGCCGAGGTGGTGGCGCGGCATGGCGAGAACGGCGGCAAGGCGTGACGGCGGAGAAGTGAGCCAAGGGGAGTGAGGGAGGGCACGCGTTACCCGGCTTTCCCTCACTCATCACTCCTCGCTTCAAAGGAGATTCCAACGTTGCCAGACCCCACCTATCTCGCCGCCAACTGGGCCGACGTCCGTCGGCGCGTGGACGAAGCCTGCCATGCCGCCGGGCGCGATCCGGCCGGGGTGACGATCCTGCCGGTCAGCAAGACCTTCGACGCCGAGACCGTTCGCGCCGCGATGGCGCTGGGCTTGCGTCGCTTCGGCGAGAACAGGGTGCAGGAAATCCGCGACAAGGCCGCCGCGCTGGATGGCTGCGGCATCGAGTGGGTGGTGATTGGCCACCTACAAACCAACAAGGCCCATGACGTGGCGCGGCTGGCCAGCGAAGTGCAGTCGCTGGACCGGCCGCAACTCGCCGTGGCGCTGCACCGCCAACTGGTGGCCGCGGGGCGGGCGATCGACGTGCTGGTGCAGGTCAAGACCGCCGCCGAGGAAAGCAAGTACGGGCTGGAGCCGGCGCAGCTGCCGGCGTTCCTGGACAGCTTGCGCGACTACCCGACGTTGCGCCCGCGCGGGCTGATGACGCTGGCCACCCATTCCGACGATCCGCGCGTGGTTCGCGGCTGTTTCCGCCAGTTGCGCGAGCTGCGCGACCAGGCGGCGGCCCGCGGGCACGATCTGCAGCGGCTGTCGATGGGTATGAGCGGCGATTTCCCGCTGGCGATCGCCGAGGGCGCCACCGAGATACGGATCGGCACGGCGATCTTCGGCCAGCGCCCCCAGCCGACGGTCATACCTGCTGCTGGCTGAAGGCGGTTCGCCCAGATCTCAGCCGGCGTGCGACGATTTTCCCTGTCGAATCAGTCCATTCCAACTGTGCGCGCCGTCTCGGAAACCCGAAACGACGGAGTTCAGTTAACCCGGATCGAACATACGGCCTATCTCCCTTTGCTAAGTTCACCCCTTCGTCACGTCATCGACACCGTTCGGTGACAGTCCGTGAACCGCAAAAGGGGATAGTCCCGCATGCCAAGCCACCGATTGACCGTTGCTGCGGCCGTTGTTGCCGCATCACTCTGCGGTTCGCTGCATGCTGCCGTCACGCATAGCGCCTATATCGATGTTCAGCCCGCCACCACCGCTGCCGCCCCGGCCGTAGCGCCGCTGCCGATCTTCGCCAGCGTGTCCCTGGCCGGCGCCGATGCCGCCGCGTTCCCCGCACTGCTGGCCCACCGCAACGTGGCCCACGTCGCGCCGGTCAAACCGATCAAGCCGGACATGGCGACTGCCGCGGACGAAGAGGCGGAAGACGTCGTCGGCGTCACCGACCTGCGCAAGGCCTTGATCGCGATGGCGATGAAGCTGCGCGATACCCGTTATGTACGTGGCGGCCGCGACCCCTCGACCGGTTTCGATTGCAGCGGTTTCGTGCGTTACGTGTTTGCCCACGCGGTGGGCATGCAGTTGCCGACCAATTCCGCGGCGCAGTTCCTGGCCGGGTTGAAGGTCAAGCGCGCCGACATGAAGCCCGGCGACCTGGTGTTCTTCCGCACGAGCGGCAAGCACCGCGTCTCGCACGTGGGCATCTACATCTCCGACGGCCGCTTCATCCACTCACCCACCACCGGCAAGTCGGTGGAAATCTCCAGCCTGGAGACCGGCTACTGGGCCAAGCGTTTCGTGGGCGCCAAGCGTCCGGAAGCGATGGCGATGGCCGCGCACAACGGTTGATCCACCACCGTCGTCGCACCGCATGAAGCCGCCGCAAGGCGGCTTTTGGTTTTCACGCCCCGCCCGCTGCTTGTGCCATCGCCGTGGCCGCCCCATCTCACTGGGTTGATGCGCGCGCCGCCCATGGCGCGTCTGCTGTCATGCTTGCCACCTGCTTCCTGGAATCCGCCGCATGCCTTTGAACCTGCCGCCCGTCACCCGTAACCTGCTGATCGCCAATGTCGTGGTGTTCCTGCTGCAGCAGGTATTCGGCGAAATGCTGTTGCAGTATTTCGCGCTGTGGCCGTGGGGGCCGGACCACGTGATGCAGCTGTCCAGCGGCGCGCTGGCGTCGGTGGGTTTCCGGCCGTGGCAGGTGGTGAGCTACGCGTTCATGCATGGTGGCGTAACCCACATCCTGTTCAACATGATCGCGCTGTACATGTTCGGCGGCGTCATCGAGCGCACCTTCGGCGCGCGCAACTTCGTCATCTATTACTTTGTTTGCGCCATCGTGGCGGCGGTGGCGCAGCTGATCGTGGTGCAGTGGTTCACCCACGGCTTCTATCCCACGCTGGGCGCGTCAGGCGCGGTGTTCGGGCTGCTGCTGGCCTTCGGCATGCTGTACCCGCACGAGAAAGTGATGCTGATGTTCCTGCCGGTACCGATGCCCGCGTGGCTGTTCGTGATCGGCTACGCGCTGGTGGAACTGGTGATGGGCGTCACCGGCACCCAGGCCGGCGTGGCGCATTTCGCGCACCTGGGCGGCATGGTGGGCGGCTATGTGTTGATCCAGTACTGGCGCGGGCGGCTGCCGATCAAGCCCAAGGGCAGGCTGCTGCGTTGACGTTGCCGGGCCGGTTTTTTGTGGGAGCGGCTTCAGCCGCGATGCTCTTGCTCTTCTCCAGGCACTGAGAAAGAGCATCGCGGCTGAAGCCGCTCCCACAGGTCAACGCAGCGCCAGAAAATCCGCGCTGACCACAAACCGCACCGCATCCAGGCGCAGCCGCGACAGTGGCAGTGCGGCCAGCAACTGGGTGCGTTCGTCGGTGACGGCGGCGATTTCCGCATCGCTCACCGACGGGTTCACCGCGCGCAGCGCCAGCAGGCGTGACAGTTCCGCATCGAGCGTTTCGGTGGCCAGCGCCAGCGCTTCGTCAATGCGTGACTGGCCGCGGTTGGTGGCCAGTGTTTCGGCGCGCTCCAGCATCGGCGGCACCAGCTTGCCCAGGAATTTGCGGTAGCGCGCCACCTCGATATTGCGATCGGCGGCCTTGCGCAAGGCCACTTCGCTGGGGGAGAAATCGGCGCGCTCGGCCAGCTTGGTGTCGACCGTGACGATGATCGGCAGGCTGGGCAGGAAACGCTCCGCGTCCAGCCTGCGGTCGGCCACGCACTCCAGCACGAACACCGCCTGCAGCAACGCGGTGCGCGGCGGCAGCACGTCGTCCACCATGAAGGCGGCGTTGCCCTGTTCGCCGGACAGCGCCAGGTCCAGCGCGCCGGCCACCAGCGGGTGGTCGAGCCGCAGCAGCGGCAGCTCCTCGCGCGCCAGCGCCACGTCGCGGCTGAAGGTGACGGATTGCGGGCCCTCGGCAAAACCGGGCAGGGCGTCGGTGGACAGGTATTGCGGATCGAGCAGCAGCACCTGGCCACCCAGCTCCTCGGGGTGGATGCCGAACGCTTCCAGCAGGCGCTGGATGAAGGCGTCGCGGCTGGGGTCGTTGTCCTCGCGCGCGAATGCCTGCTGCAATTCGTCGGCGTGCAGGTCGCGGCTGGCGGCCAGTTCCAGCAGGTGGTCGCGGCCGCCGCGGATCAGCTCGGCCAGCTCCTCGTGGCTGGCGCGGGTTTCGGCCAGCAGTGCCTCGAATTCCTGGTCGCGGTTGTCGTCGCCGCGGGCGTGTTCCTCGGCCAGTTCGGTCAGCGTCGCGCCGTAGCGGCGCAGCAGTTCGCGGCCGTCGGCGGGGCTGTGGCGGAACGCATCCACGCCTTCGTCATACCAGCGCGCCAGCATGTGCTGGGCGCTGTCGGCCACGGCGATGACATGGATGGCGATGTCGTGCTGCTGGCCGATGCGGTCGAGCCGGCCGATGCGCTGTTCCAGCAGGTCCGGGTCCAGCGGCAGATCCCACAGCACCAGCCGATGGGCGAACTGGAAGTTGCGCCCTTCCGAGCCGATCTCCGAACACAGCAGCAGTCGCGCGCCGTCGGGCTGCGCGAAGAACGCCGCATTGCGGTCGCGCTGCACGATGCCCAGGCCCTCGTGGAAACGCGCCAGGCCCACGCCGCTGCGCGTGCGCAGCACTTCCTCCAACGCCAGCACCTTGGCCTGGCTGCGGCAGATCAGCAGGAACTTGTCCTGCGGGTGCGCGTCGAGCAGGGCGATCAGCGCATCCACGCGCGGGTCGGCGCTGTAATCCACCTCGATCAACCCGGCCGGTTGCTGGATGTCGGCGTGGAATTCGGCCAGCAGCGATTGCCGGGTGGCCTCGTCGATATCATCCGCATCCAGCAGGTGCCATACCGGCGCGCGCTGCGGAAAGCCGCCCACGCCAGCGCGGTTGTTGCGGAACATCGCGCGGCCGGTGCCGTGACGGTCGATCAGTGCGGCCAGCAACTCACGCGCGTTGGCCGGCTTGGTCGAGTCGGCCAGCAGCGCGGTGAGTGCGCCGTCGCCGCGGAAGGCGTCGGCCAGGGCGGCGCGCTGGTTGTCGTCCAGCGGCTCGCCGTCGAGCAGGCGGTCGGCCACTTTCGACAGTGCCTGGTAGCTGTCCGATTCGGCCAGATAGCCGTCCAGATCGTGGTAGCGCTGCGGGTCGAGCAGACGCAGCCGGGCGAAGTGGCCGCTGCGGCCGAGCTGCTCCGGGGTGGCGGTGAGCAGGATCACGCCGGGGATCACCGCGGCCAGCTTTTCCACCATGGTGTAGCGCGGGCTGGCCTCCGTGGGCGACCACGCCAGGTGATGGGCTTCGTCCACCACCAGCAGATCCCACGGCGCCTCAAGCAATTGCTGCGCGTACTTGGGCGAGTTTTCCAGGAAGCCGAAATCGGCGATCACCAGTTGCTCGTCCTCGAACGGATTGCCGTGTTCGCCCGCTTGTTCGAGTGCCTCGCAACGCTCCTCGTCGTAGATCGCAAAGCTGAGGTTGAAGCGACGCAGCAACTCCACGAACCACTGGTAGACCAGCGTGTCGGGCAGCAGCAACAGCACGCGCGAGGCGCGGCCGGTAGCGAGCTGGCGGGCGATGATCATGCCCGCCTCGATGGTCTTGCCCAGGCCCACTTCGTCGGCCAGCAGCACGCGCGGCGGGCGTCGTGCCGAAGCGATGCCGGCCACGCGCAACTGGTGCGGCACCAGCCCGATGCGGGCGGCGGCCAGGCCCCAACTGGGTGAACGGCGCGCCAGCGCGCGCCGTTGCATGCCGTCAAGCCGCAGCTCGAACTGCGCCACCGGGTCGGTGCGTCCGCCGATCAGGCGATCATCGGCCTGGCTCACGCTCTGCTCGTCGTCGAGCTGGCCTTCTTCCAGTTCGCGGCCTTCGCCGCGGTAGATCAGCAACTCGTCGCGGATTTCCACCCGCTCGACCAGAAACGCGATGCCCTTGCCGGCCACCCGCTGCCCGGCGCGAAACTCCGCCCGCAGCAGCGGCGCCGAGTCGATCGCGTACGGACGCAGCACCCCGGCCTTGGCAAACAGCACCTGTACGCCGCGTCCTTCGACGCGCAAGACGGTGCCCAGGCCCAGTTCGGGTTCGGCAGAGGAGATCCAGCGTTGACCAGGTACGAACATTGCGCCGCCGTGTTGCATTCGAGGGCCGACGATTATCCGCCGCGCGGTCCCCGCTGGGAACCGTTGTGATGCGGATCGGTGCGATGTGCCGCGTCGTAGGGGCCTGTCGGACTTGAGTGGTCGAGGCGAAAAGCTGGCTGCGTGAGGGCCGGTTTTCGCCCTTGTGCCGGCCCATAGTCATCTATGGGTCAAACATGGGCGGAAGGCGGAACCACGCAGGCGGCTTTGCAGCCCGGCCAGCTCAAGTCCGACAGGCTCCTGGTTGCTCAGGTCTCGGCCCATTGCCGCAGCAGGTTGTGATAGATGCCGGTCAGTTGCAGCACGGCGGTGGCGTCGGCGCCGCTGGCGGTCAGTGCCTGGATCGAGCCGTCCAGCTCGAACAGCAGGCGACGGCGGCTGTCGTCGCGGATCAGGCTTTGCACCCAGAAAAACGAGGCGATGCGCGCGCCGCGCGTGACCGGCGCCACGCGATGCAAGCTGCTCGACGGGTAGACGATGAGGTCGCCCGCGGGCAACTTCACCTCGTGCTCGCCGTAGGTGTCGCTGACGATCAGCTCGCCGCCGTCGTACTCGTGCGGGTCGCTGAGAAACAGCGTGCAGGAAACATCGCTGCGAATCTGCGCACCCTCACCATCCAGCGCCATCACCGCGCCGTCCACATGGAAACCGTATTCGCCGCCGCCTTCGTAGCGGTTGAAGCGCGGCGCCAGCGTGCGCAACGGCAGCGCGGCGGCGTGATAGAGCGGATGCTTCGCCAGCGCATCGAGCACGACGCGGCCCAGTTGCCGCCGCAGCGGCGAGCCATCGGGCAATTGCCGGTTGCGCTTCACCTTCGCGCCCTGCGCGCCCACCGTCTCGCGGCCGTCGACCCATTCGGCGGTACTCAGCGCGGCCCGCAGTCGGGTGGTCTGATCGGGTGCGAGAACGGCGGGGATGTGCAGGAGCATGGGCGGGTTCCGTCGGTGGGCAGAACGGGAATCGGGAAGAAGCGTATCGCTCAACCGTTCGGGCTGAGCGTAGCCGCGTAGCGGCGGAGTCGAAGCCTGGTGCTGGAGCCCCTTCGACTTCGCCGCTGCGCGGCTACGCTCAGGGTGAACGGATTGAAAGGATTCTCCCCGTTCAACGCCCGGCCTCCATCAAAACCGGAAATTGGCCGTCAGCATCGCCGAGCGCGGCACGCCTGGCGTGTAGCGGTAACCGCTCTTGTTGATCGCCGCCACGTAGGTCTTGTCGAACAGATTGTAGACGTTCAACTGCAGGTCGAAATGCGGGTTGATCGCATAGGTGGCCATCGCGTCGAAGACGGTATACGACTTGGTGTAGTTGGGCGTGCCGACGGCGCCATCGGTGCCGCGCTTCAGCTGGCCCGCGTAACGCGCGCCACCGGCGATGGAGAGGCCGAACGGCAGCTGGTAGGTGGTCCAGGCGGTGAACGCGTACTTCGGCGTGTAGGCCAGATCGTCGGAGCCATCCTGCGAAACCACCGTGCCCTTGAGCACCTTGGTGTCCATGGTGGTGAAGCCGGTGCTGACCGACCAGCGCTCGGACAGCTTGCCCACCGCGGTGAGCTCCACCCCGCTGACGCGCTTCTTCGCTGTCTGGTAGTACAGCCCGTCGTCGCCCTGGGCGATGTCGTTGCTGACTTCCGTGCGATAGACGGCCGCGCTGACGAGCAGGTTTTCGCCCAGCAGATCCCACTTGGTGCCGATCTCGGCGGTGCGCGCCTTCTGCGGATCGAACGCGGGATTGTCGGCGCTGTTGGCCGACGAGCTCAGCTGCAGTTGCGCGCCGCCGGGCGGTTGGGCGGACACGGCGTAATCGGCGTAGATGCTGCCGTTCTCGGCGGGCTTGTACACCACGCCCAGCTTCCAGTTGAGCAGGTTGTCCGAAACGGTGGCATCGACGCCGGGCACCGCGGTGCCTTCGGCCAGCGTGCCGCAGTCCGGCCCGCGGCGACCACCGCAGGGCACGCGGCTGGTGAACTCGGTCTTGTAGTGATCCAGGCGCAAGCCGCCGGTGAGCAGCCATTGCTCGCCGAACTTCAGGGTATCGAACGCATACGCCGCCTCGGTCATGGTCTTGCCGTTGCTGTCGGCGTCGTTGCGGCCCCAGGCCAGGCCGATGGCGTGGGGCGTGGGGTGGTAGATGTTCGCCGGTGTCCAGGCGCTGCCATTGCGCACGGCCATGCCGGTGGTCGACAGCTTTTCGCGGGTCAGCTCGATGCCGGTGCTGAGCGCATGCTCCACCGCGCCGGTGTGGAACGAGGCGGTGAGGTTGGTCTGGTTGGTGAGGATGGTGTTGGTGTTGTCCTTGAACGTGGGGTTGCTGCGCGCCACGGTCCAGCTGGACGGATCGGCCGGGTCGGGCGTGACCAGGTTGGCGGCGCTGTACATGAAGGCGGTCAGCAGATAGTCCTGATGCGTCCTTCCCCAGCGGGTGGTGTTGTGCAGCGTGGCGCCGTTGGCGAAATCGTGCTCGATGCGCAACGTCGCCATGTCGGCCTTCACGTGGTCGTGGTCGGCATCGGTGCCGTAGAAGTTTTCCGGGTCGACACGCGGGGCATCGTCCAGCCACGGCCGGACGTCCGGATCGGGGCTGCGGTAACCGGGCAGGCCGATCGTCGCCACACCGCCGTCGGGCACGTTGTTCTGCTTCACGTGCAGCAGGTTGAGGTAGACGCGGGTGGGCGTGCCCAGGCCGAAGGCCAGCGACGGCGCGACGCCCCAGCGGTTGTTTTCGACATGGTCGCGGCCACTGACGCCGCCCTCCTGGCCCAGCACGTTGAGGCGAAAACCGGCGTGCTCGCCGATCGCCTGGTTCCAGTCCGCAGTGAGGCGCTTGCGGTTGGCGTCGCCGTAGGAGACCGAGCCGGAGACGGCATTCATCAGGAACGGCTGCTTGCTCACCATGTTGATGGCGCCGCCGGCCGAGGTGCGGCCGTTGTCGGTGCCGGCTGGGCCTTTTTCCACTTCGATCTGTTCGATGTTGAACACGTCGCGGGAGATGGAGCCGAGGTCGCGCACGCCGTCGACGAAGATGCTGCTGGAGGCGTCGAAGCCGCGCATGTAGACGGAGTCGCCGGTGGAGGTGGCGCCGTTCTCGCCGGCATAAAAGGTGCCCACGCCCGGGCTGTTGCGCAGTGCCTCGGTCAGCGTGGTGGCGCCCTGGTCGGTGATCAGATCCTTGGAGATCACCGTGATGGTCTGCGGCGTATCCAGCAGCGGCTGGGTGAATTTGGGCGACTCGACCTTGTCGGCGCGGTAATCGGCGCCGCGCGTAGCCTGCACCTTGATGCCCGGCAGCGTGCGCGCGTCAGTCAGCTGCGCGACCGGGGAGGAGTCCGCGGCCACGGCGGATTGCGCCAGCGCCAGGCTGGTCAGCAACGTGGCGGTGGTGGTGCCGGCCAGCGACAGGCGGCGCGCGCTCGTGGAAACGGCGTGCTTGCGGCTCTTGATGAAGGACATGCGTGGGGTTCCTTTGCCATCTGCGATGTATCCCGCTGCCGACGCCGGGCGAACGGCGGAACGGCGCAGCCGCCGGGTCGTGCCGAGGCGTACTTATTGCGGGAGGGTGGAGCGCTGGCTACCCGTGGATCGGGGCGGGCGCGACCGGACGCATGGTAAAGGAATGAGAATGATTTGCAATAGCGTTGTTGCGGGGCAGCCTCTTTCCCACAATGAAAGAGGCCCCGCATTCGCATGCGGGGCCTCTTCGTTTCACCTGTTGCAGCGTGGGCGCGAACGCCTTACCAGATCTTCACCTGGGTGTCGGCCGGGCGCACCATCGTGTCGCCGGGCTTGCACTGGAACGCCTTGGCGAACTCCGGCATGTTGGACGGCGCGGCGGTGGCGCGCAGTGCCATCGGTGCGTGCGGATCGGTGTTGAGCCGCACGATCGAGGTTTTCTCGCGCATGCTGCCGCGCCACACGCGGGCCCAGTTGAGGAAGAAACGCTGATCCTCGGTGTAGCCGTCGATCTTCTTGTTCGCTTCCTCGGGATGGTTCTTCAACGCCGTCTGCAGCGCGTCGTAGGCCACGTTGAGGCCGCCCAGGTCGGCGATGTTCTCGCCCAGGGTCAGCTTGCCGTTGACGTGCAGGTCCGGCTTGTTCTTGATCGGCGCATAGGCGTTGAACTGATCCACCAGCTTGGTGCTGCGCGCGTCGAACTGCGCCTTGTCCTGCTTGGTCCACCAGTTGTGGCGGTTGCCGAAGCCGTCGAACTGGCTGCCCTGGTCGTCGAAACCGTGGCTGGCTTCGTGCCCGATCACCGCGCCGATGCCGCCGTAGTTGATCGCGTCATCCGCCTTGGCATCGAAGAACGGCGGCTGCAGGATCGCGGCCGGGAAGTTGATCGTGTTGGTGCTGGGGTCGTAATACGCGTTGACCGTCTGCGGGGTCATGTACCACTCGCCACGGTCGGTGGCCTTGCCAATGTGGGCGATGTCGTAGTCGTAGTTGAACTTGGCCGCCGCCTGCAGGTTGGCGTAGTAGTTGTCCGGGCTCAGCTTCAGGTCCGACCAGTCGCGCCACTTGTCCGGGTAGCCGATCTTGGGCATGAACTGCTCCCACTTCTCGATCGCCTTGGCCTTGGTATCGGCGCTCATCCAGTCCAGGTTCTCGATGCGGGTCTTCAACGCATCGCGCACGTTGGTGACCAGCTCCTCGGCGCGCTGTTTCGCTTCCGGGGTGAACTCCTTGGCCACGTACAACTGGCCCAGGGCCTGGCCCATGGCGCCGTTGACCGCGCCCAGCACCTGCTTCCAGCGCTCCTGTTGCTGCGGCTGGCCGGCCAGGGTCTTGCCGTAGAAGTCGAACTTGTTGTCGCGGAAATTCTTCGACAGCGCGTTGGCGGAGTCGTCGATGGTGTGGAAGCGCAGGTAGGCCTGCCACTGCGACGCCGGCGCGTTGGCCAGCAGCTTGTCGAACTCGGCGAAGAACTTCGGCTGCGACAGCGAGAAGCCCTTGTCGATCTTGACGCCCTGGGCATCAAAGAATTTTTCCCAGCTGAAGTGCGGGGTGATCTTGTCCGCTTCCTTCACGCTGACGAAGTGGTACTGGTTGTCCAGGTCGCGCATTTCGGTGGGCGCCAGCGAGGCGGCGGCCAGCGAGGTTTCCAGCTTCATCACCTGGTCGGCCTGCGCTTTCGCGTCGGCGGCCGACACGCCGGTCAACTCCAGCGACTTGGCGATGTAGGCCACGTACGCGTCGCGGATCTCCTTGAATTGGGGCTCGGTGTAGTAGTCCTTGGTCGGCAGGCCCAGGCCGGCCTGCATCGCGTAGGCGATCTGCAGCTTGGCGTTGTCGAAGTCGGCGCCGGCGCCAAAGCCGAATACCTGGCCGTTGCCTTCGGCGTAGCTCTTGTTGATGAAATCGACGATGTCGGCGGTGTTCTTCAGGCCCGCAATCGCATCGAGCCGGGGCTTGATCGGGTCGAAACCGGCCTTGTCGATGGTGGCCTCGTCCATGCCGGACTGGTACAGGTAGCCGATCTTCTGATCGATCGAACCGGCCTTGGCGGAGGCGGCGTTCTTGGCCGCGGCCTCGACGATTTCATGCTGGGTGTTGAGGCTGTCCTCGGCCAGCTTGTTGAACGCGCCCCAGCTGGTGTGGTCGGCGGGGATCGGGTTGGCGGCAACCCACTTGTCGTTGACGAAGCCGTTGAAATCCTGACAGGCGTTGATGTTCGGGTCGAGCTCGCTGACATCGAAAATGCCGCCCGACGCGGCCGGCGCTGCCGCGGCGTTCGCACTGGCGCTGGGCGCCGGCGCAGCGGATTCGGCCGGCTCCTGTTTGCCGCAGGCGGTCAGCGACAAGGCCAGGCTGACGGCCAGCGCCAGCGGTTTCAAATACGGCTTGGTCATGGATTTCCCTCGTGATTGTGGTCCGCGAGCGCGGCGTTTGGATGGCGAGCGTGGCTGATGGTGGGTCGGACACAGGCTGCGACAATGACGAGCCAAGCTAGGTCAATCGTCATGGTGGGCACAGTGTCAAAGGTAAGGGGTATGGCCGCCGGCCGGGGCCTCAGTGGCGGGCGCCGTCAACCGTTTCATCCTGTGCCGACAACGACCGCCACTGCGCGGCGTCCAGGCGCAGCACCGGGTAGGCGCCCACGTCTTGCGCGGCGTACCAGGGCGAGCGTTCGAAGAAGAAAGCCAGCCGCGCGCGGCTGTCGCCAGCGAAGGCTGGATCGTTGTGCAGCTTGCGCTGGAATTCGGTTTTCAACGCCGGGCTTTTCGCCAGCATCTCGCGGGCAAGTTTCTCGACCACGCGCGGCTCGCCGTATTCCTTGGCCTCGAAGATGGCGTCGAGATAGCCCCAGCGCAGCAGCGAGTCCGGCGCCTGCGGTTCGAGCAGGTTGATCGCCACGTTGGCGGCGCGCTGATCCATCGGCACGATCACCGAGCCGGCGGGCAGCTGCACCTCGCGCGGTAGTGTGCGCAAGCGGAAATCGCGCAGCATCAGATGGCCTTCGAACGGCTTGTCGGCCCAGCGCGGTTCGTCCAGCTGATAGCCCTCGGCATGCATCGTCAGCGGCTGCGTGGTGCGCCGGTAATGGATGCCGTGCGCGTCCAGCCGGTCGATGATCACCGTCCACTGCGCGGGCACCACGTACGCGGCGGGCGGCGTGATGGACAGGTTGGGCAGCAGCCGGTTCCAGTTGTCGATGGTGTACGTGGTTGGCTGGCTGGGGTCGTAGCGGATCCACTCGCTGGTGGAGATGTCGCTGTGGCTGCGGGTGAACGCGTAGCCCTTCAATTCCAACTTCGTGGGTTGGGGATCAAGCTTGAAGGTCAGCGGCACACTCGCCTTTGCAGCGTGGGCGCGGGCGATGGTGTCGGCATCCGCTTTGGCGGTGGCAGCGAGCAGGGCGGCGGGGTGTGCGCCGATCTGTTCCAGCATCAGTTCCACGATGTCGTAGGTGGCGCGCACGCGGTTCGCGTACGGCTTCAGCATGTGGGTTTCGATCAGCAGCGCGGGGCGGTTTTGCAGCGCCGCGTAGCCGGTGGAAAAGCGCGGGCCGGAGCCGAAGTTCTCCAGGCCCTTGAGCGGGTCGCGGCCGTCCTTGAACTCCAGGTAGCTGGAGGCCAGATGGCCGCGTTGCTCGTATGCCGGCATGGCGTGGTTGACGATGGCGTCGTGCTGCCAGGCGCTCACGGCGGGGTCGAGTTTGTGCGGGTCCTCGGTGTACCAGGTGAGGTCGTACTGGTAATCGGCGCCGTCGGTGGTGTGCACGTCGATCAGGAAATCGGGCAGCCACGCCTGCCACAGCTTCAGCCACGCGCGCATCTCCGGCGCGTCGGCCTTGATGTAGTCGCGGTTGAGGTTGAGGTACTGCGACTGGCCGCGGAAACCCATCGACGCGGGGCCGTTCTGGTTGATGCGATGGTAGGGGCTGGCGTTCTCGTGGCCGTCCACGCTGAACACCGGGATGTACACCAGCACCAGCTTGTCGAGCAGGTGCGGGTATTTGCCGGTGACCGCGATATCGCGCAGCAACATCAGCCCCGCATCCTTGCCCTCGATCTCGCCGGGATGAATGCCGGCCTGCACCAGCACCACCGGCTTGTGCGCCGCGCGCGCGGCGGCCGGATCGAACGTGCCGCCACCGCTGGCGATCACCACCGTCATCGGCCGGCCTTCGGGCGTGGTGCCGAACGTTTCCAGATGGATCATGCCCGGCGCCGCCTTCTGCAGCCGCTGCAGATACGCCAGCGTGTCGGCATAGCTGGGCGTGGTGCGGAACTGCGCCGCCTCGGCCGGCGTGGTCCAGTCGGCGGCGTGGACGGTGAGGGTCGCAAGGCCCAGCAGGGGAATCAGCAGCCATCGATGCATGGGAGCTCCTGTGTGGGGATATTTGTGGGAGCGACTTCAGTCGCGATGCTTTTCGGTTGCCGCAAGAGCATCGCGACTGAAGTCGCTCCCACAAAGGGCCGGCAGTGTATCGGGCGCCACCGCGCCGCCGGAGATGATGAAGGCCATGGCCTGGTCCATGGTCCAGTCGGTGGGCGTCAGCTCGGCCAGCGGCACCACTTCCAGATAGCCGCCGGTGGGGTTGGGCGTGGTGGGGATGAACACTGCCGCCATCTCGCGTCCGCTGTCTTCCTCGACCATCACCCGGGTGACGAAGCCGACCACCCGCATGCCGCGCCGCGGAAATTCCACCAGCACCACGCGCTGTACGCCGGAGGGTTTGTTCTGCAGCACCGCCATCAACTTCTTGGTGCCGCCGTAGATGGTCTGCACCACCGGGATGCGCGCCAGCACACCGTCGAACGCGCCGATCACGCGCTGCCCGATCACGCGGTTGGCCAGCGCGCCCAGCAGGTACAAGGCGCCCAATGTGATCAGCAGCGCCACGATGTACGTACTCCACGCGCTGCCCAGCACGGCGGCCGTGCGCGGCGCCACCAGCGCCAGCGCACCCAGCAACGCGCCCACCAGCGGCGCGCCGATGTCCACCAGCACACCCAGCACAAACTTGAATACCAGCCACGTCACCCACAATGGGATGAACGTGAGCAAGCCGGTCAGCAGGTAGCGTTTCAGGCGCAGCGGCGGCATGGGAATGATCAGCGCGGAAAGCGGCCATTGTAGTGGACGCTGCCCGCGGTAACGGTCACCACCCGGCGGCGATGTGGCCGGCGCTCATGAAACGCAAACATGGCCTCGGGCAGGATGCGCGTTCCCCACGCGCGCCTGCCCGCTCTTCGACCCACAAGGAAATCCCATGAGCTCTTCCCACGCCAGCCCATCCGATGCCGAAGTCCTGTTCCAGCCGATCCAGGTCGGTGACCTGAACCTGCCCAACCGCGTGGCGATGGCGCCGCTGACCCGCAACCGCGCCAGCGCCGGCAACGTGCCCACCGAGCTCAACGCCACCTATTACGCACAACGTGCCAGCGCCGGGCTGATCATCGCCGAAGCCACCCAGATCAGCCCCGAAGGCCAGGGCTACATCGCCACGCCGGGCATCCATTCGCCCGAACAGATCGCCGGCTGGAAGAAGGTCACCGACGCGGTGCACGCCAAGGGCGGGCGCATCGCGCTGCAGTTGTGGCACGTGGGTCGCATTTCCCACGTATCGCTGCAACCGGACGGCCAGGCACCGGTGGCACCGTCGGCCATCCAGGCCGACGCCAAGACTTTCATCGCCGAAGGTTTCGTCGACGTGTCCGCGCCGCGCGCGCTGGCGCTGGATGAAATCCCCCGCATCATCGACACCTATCGCCAGGCCGCCGCCAACGCACGCGAGGCCGGCTTCGATGCGGTCGAGGTGCATGGTGCCAACGGCTACCTGATCGATCAGTTCCTGCGCGACAGGAGCAACCATCGCACTGACGCCTACGGCGGCAGCATTGAGAACCGCACGCGGCTGCTGTTCGAAGTGTGCGACGCGGTAGCCCGCGAAGTCGGCCCCGGCCGTACCGGCGTGCGCTTGTCGCCGCTGACCCCGGCCGGCGACATCGCCGACAGTAATCCGCAGGCCCTGTTCAACCGCGCCGTCGAGCGCCTGGCCACGCTGGACCTGGCGTATATCCATGTGATCGAAGGCGAAACTGGCGGCAATCGCCACCCGCAACCGTTCGACTACGCCGCCATGCGCAAGCCGTTCCGCGGCGCCTGGATCGTCAACAACGGCTACGACCGCGACATGGCCATCGACGCGCTGGCCAACGGCAAGGCCGACCTGGTGGCGTTCGGCGTCCCCTTCCTGGCCAACCCCGACCTGCCACGCCGGCTGCGCGAAAACGCGTCGCTCAATGCGCCGGATCAGAAGACGTTTTATGGCGGTGGTGCGCAGGGCTATACGGACTATCCGACGCTGGATTGATCGGGTTGCGGCACGGACGCGATAGCCAAACAGCAAACTGTGGGAGCGACTTCAGTCGCGACGCTTTGTGGTTCGGCATTGATTCGGAGCCAGAGCTTTCGACCGCCTTCGACGCTCGGCACGCGCCCGCACGTAACGAACCGCCGTCATCCCAGCGAAAGCTGGGATCCAGTGACCCGGCTGGCCCTCGATAGACCGAGTTGCGACTCGATCGGCGTTGTTGTTGAAACCAGTGCATCGGAATGACGGGTTGGGCGTCGACATCTCTAATGCCGCGGATGCCCACGCTCGCGCATCAGTCGGGTCAGTTCGGCAACCAGATCGGGTTGGGTGGCGGGTGCGTCGAGCAGGTAGACCTGTACGTCGTGCGGGGCCACGTTGGCCTGCAGACTGCCGCCGTCGGCCACGTCAATGGCGTTGCCGCCTAGTGCCGGCTTCCAGTGTCCGGGCTGCAGTTTTTCGCTGACGTTGAAGCTTGCCGGCTGGTCGCCTTTGTTGAGCAGTACCAGGGCCAGTTGATGCACGCCCTTGTGCTGGTAGACACGGTAGAACGCGGCTTTGTCGCCGGCGAAGTGCAGGGGCAGCATCAGGCCGCGTTGCAGGGCGATGGTTTGCCGGCGCAGTTGGGCGATGCGTTTCAGGTGCTGGTAGATGGGGCTGGCGGGGGAGGCGTCGATGCGGGGTTGGCCGTAGTAGTTGCGGTTGCCTTCGTGTTCGGCGCGGCCGCGCTCGAAGCCGGTTTCCGAGCCGTAGTAGATGGCCGGGATGCCACGTGCGGTGAACAGCAGGTTGTTGGCGTCGATGAAGCCGTTGTCGCTGGCGTTCATTCGGGCCATGTCGTGGTTGTCGTAGAAGGTCACCAACTCATACGGATTGGCGTAGGGGCCGTTGGTGAGGTAGAGGCGGTCGAGCACGCTGGCGTAGTCGCCGTCGGGGTGCTCGAACAGTTCGGCGATGCGGCCGCGCAGGGGGAAGTCCAGCAGGCTGATGCCGCCGTTTTCGGGCCAGGTGTATTTGCCGATGTTGTCGGGGCTGTAGTCGAAGGCTTCGCCGTACATGAAGAAGCCGGGGTGTTTGGCGCGGATGCGTTGGGCGAACTGTTGCCAGAACGCGGTGGGCATGTGGCTGATGGTGTCGATGCGGAAAGCGTCGGCGCCGCGTTCGATCCATTGCTCGTACGCGCCAACGAAGTAGTCGAGTACAGCCGGGTTGGCGTCGTCGATGTTGGAGAGCTGCACCAGGTCGTCGTACGCGTGATAGAAGCGGTGCAGCGGGTTGCGCACCGGATCGAGTTGGTACGGCGGCAGGTTCTGCTGGTCGGCGATCAGCGTGCCGCTCTTGTCGTAGATCTGCCCGAACATCGGCTGCGCTGTCGGCATGGTGAAAGCGGGTGAGCCGTGGTTGGCGACGATGTCCAGCACGGTCTTCAAGCCTTGGGTGCGCATCTCCGCGGTGAACTGGGCGAAGTCCAGGTTCTTGCTGGGCAGGTGTTCGTCGAGCTTGTAGAAGTTGACGCCCCAGTAGCCGTGGAAACCTGTCTTGCCGCGGTCGGTGAATTTGGACGCCCATTGCACCGGATCGCCGCCGGTGAACGCCTCGTTGGGGTTGTCCACGATCGGCGTGATCCACACCGCGCCGAAGCCCATGCCGCGGATATAGCCGGCGTTGTCCAGCACGCCCTTGAAGTCGCCGCCGAGGTAGCCGATGTTCGCGCTGCGGCCTTCGGGCGCACCCGCCACGGGGATGTTGAACGTGGGGTGCGCGCCGCCCTGGTGGCGCTGGTCGTTGGCGGGGTCGCCGTTGACGAAGCGGTCGGTCATCACGAAGTAGATCGCGTCGGCGGCGAAGGGGGCATCGGTGCCGTAGAAGTCGGGTGGGGCGGCTGCTTGGGCTGCGCTGGTGGCCAGCATCGTCGCGAGGATGGGGAGCATGGTTTTGCAAAGCATGTTGGTGTCCTGTGCGGCATCGCGGTCGAGGCCCTTGTAGGAGCGGCTTCAGCCGCGATGCTTTTGTGTTCGTTCCGAGAGCATCGCGACTGAAGTCGCTCCCACAAGTGGGTGCTAGCGCGAAATTGATGCGGCCTGTGGTTCTTGCACCCGCAAAGTGAAAACGCCGGCGACCATCAGGCTGACGCCGCCCATCGCCAGTGCCCAGATCGGCTGGCTGTGGAAGAAGGTTTTCAGCGCCATGCCCAGCACGCTGGCGGCCAGCAACTGCGGTATCACGATGAAGAAATTGAAGATGCCCATGTAGACGCCCATCTTCGCGGCGGGCAGGTTGTCCGACAGCAATGCATACGGCAGCGACAGGATCGAGGCCCAGGCGAAACCCACGCCCACCATCGACAGCAGCAGCCACTGCGGGTCGCGGATGAACAGGAACGAGAGCAGCGCAACGCCACCTATCCAAAGGTTCAGCAGGTGGCTGATGCGCAGACCCCAGCGGCGCACCATCAGCGGAATCACCAGTGCGGCCAGCGCGGCAAAACCGTTGTAGGCGGCAAACAGCACGCCGACCCAGTTGGCGCCGTCGTTGTAGGCGGTGGAGTGGGGATCGGTGCTGCCGAAATGCACTTCGGTGACGGCCGCGGTGGTGTAGATCCACATCGCGAACAGCGCGAACCAGGAGAAGAACTGCACCCAGGCCAGCCGACGCATCGCGTCCGGCATGTGGTGCAGGTCGCGCAGCACCTGTGTGAGCATGCCGTCGCCGCGCGAGCGGCCCAGCCATGCCTGCGCCAGGCCGTAGGCGATCAGGCTGCCGGCCAGGATGTACAGGTCGCGTTCGAGGTTGTAATGGCTGATCAGCAGCGCGCCGACGATGCCTGCCAAACACCAGATCGCGGCATTGCGCCATGCGGCGTGGCGGTCGATGACGGCTTCCGTCACGGCGGCGGCGTGCTCGTCACTCTGCTCGAAACCCAGCAAGGTCTCCGGCGGGTATTCGCGGGTGAAAAGCACCGTCCACAACACCGAGCAGAGCAGCACCGCACCGCCGATATAGAACGCGTATTTCACCGTATCGGGGATCACGCCGGCGGCGCCCACGTTGTCCACGCCGGCATGCGCCAGCAGCCACGGCAGGGCCGAGGCCACGATGGCGCCGAGGCCGATGAAGAAGCTCTGCATCGCGTAACCCAATGGCCGCTGGCGCGGCGGCAACTGGTCGCCCACGAACGCGCGGAACGGTTCCATCGAGATGTTGATCGACGCGTCCAGCACCCACAGCAGGCCCGCGGCCATCCACAGTGCAGGCGAGTTGGGCATCGCCAGCAGGGCCAGCGTGGCCAGCACCGCACCGGCCAGGAAATACGGCCGCCGCCGCCCCAGCCGGTTCCACGTACGGTCGGACCAGTAACCCACGATGGGCTGCACCAGCAAACCGGTGAGCGGCGCGGCGATCCACAACGCGGGTATGTCGGTGACGTCCGCGCCCAGCGTCTGGAAGATGCGGCTGACGTTGGCGTTTTGCAGCGCAAAGCCGAACTGGATGCCCAGAAAACCGAAGCACATGTTCCATATCTGCCAGAACGACAGCTCGGGTTTTTTGCTCATGGTGTGGCCCTGGTCAACGGTGCGACAAGCAGATCGCCGATGCGCGCTTCATTCAATGATCCCTCGATGCCACCTTGCCCGCCGGTGTAGTGCGCGAACCTGCGCAGGAAACTCATGTTGAACCCCTGGCTGATCGAGAAGGTGCAAGGCGTGCCCGCGGCTGCGTCGAAGGTGACATCGGTGGATGGCTGCATGCCGACACTGTGCGGCATCACCAGGGGCCTTGTCTGCACTGGCGCGCCCTTGCACGCGATGACCAGGTTATTCACCGCGGCGGTGATGCCGGTGTTGATCGGGCCGTGATCGTTGGCGTAGATCAAGGTGGCCTGGAAGCGGCCGCCGGCGGGCGCTGTCCACGTGCGTGGCCAGGTGCCGGCAAGGCGCTGCGCCGGGCCGACGCAGGTGGCGGGGCTGGGCAGCGATTCGAGTTCGCCGGCGCGGCGGGTGACGGAAAAACATTGCTGCGCGGTGCTGGCGGGAACCAGGCGTTGGCCGTCGATGGCACCGACGGCCTTGCCATCCACATACAACTGGCCATGCTCGCTGAAGCTGACTTTCCAGTCACTCCCGGCGCGAGTGGCTTGCGGCGCCGCCGGCGTGGCCGGCGCAAACAGCGGTGCGTCCAGCCGCAGTGGCGGCGTATCGACATGGATCGCCTTCAGCGTCACCACCGTCTCGTTGCCGTGCTGTTCAATGTCACCGGCCACCAGCAGGTTGCCGTTCACCGAGGCCGGTCGTTGCAGGGTGATGCGCTGGTCGCGCAACTGCAGGCTGATGCGCTCGTGGTCACCAAACAGTATCGGCAGCAGGGAGGCGGGCAGCTTCGGCGCGATGCGGCCATCGGCGCCGAGGCCGAAAACGCCTTCGATCACCATGTCCAGGTAACCGCCCACCGACCACAGCTGGCGCGGCGAGTTGACCACCGGGCCGCTGAGCTTGCCGTCTTCCACATGCACGCGCTGGCTCAGCAGTTCGAAGTTCTCCATGTTGGAGCCGCTCAAAGCGGCGCCGCGCAGCAACGAGCGCAACTCGTGCGCGATGCGCCCGGGGTCGTTCACCGCCCGCGCGGCGCGCAGGGCGTAGGCGCTGACGAACGGCCAGATCGCGCGGTTGTGATAGATCGGCTGATCCGCCCGCTCGGGCCAGATCACCGGGCTGCCGGCCGGATAGGCGGGGTAATTGGCCAGCGCCTGGCGGGCGCGATCGGCATCGGCCACGCCGCTGGTGATCGCCAGCGAGGTGCCCAGCAGGTCGTAGGCCTCGATCGGCATGCCGTCGCTACCGATATAGCTCATGTACAGGCCGCGGTCGCTGCGCCAGAAGCGGGTGTTGATGGCGGCCTTCAAGGCGCCGGCGCGGGCGCGGTAGTCGACGGCCTTGGGGTCGTGGCGGCGTTCGGCCATCTGGACGGCCAATTGCAGCGCCTCGTAATACAGCACATTGGTGGACAACGCATAGGACTGCGCGATGAAGCGCACGTCGTTGGCGGTCCAGCCGGGGTAGCTCTGCTCGCGCCAGTCGAGGAACGAGGTCTCGCCGCGATAAAGCCCCATCGCGGCATCGAACACGTAGTGTTGATCCTGCGCCAGCGTGTCGGTGAGCGCGCGATACACCTTGTCGGCAAACGCCGGGTCGCCCAGCAGATGCCGCGCACCCAGAAACCACACCACACGATCGGTGCTGATCGGCCAGCTGCCGCCCGAGCCGGTGTCCTGCATCGGGTACAGGCCCGGCGGCGCGGCGGGTTCGCGCACGTCGGACAGCTTGAACAGCAGCGAGGCTTTTGCCCGTGCCGGATCGATCCGCCACAAACCCAGGTCGATCGCGTAGGACAGGTCGCGCGTCCACACGTAATGCCACTTCTCGCCCGTCTCGAAGCAGGGGCAAGGCATCGACTGGCCGTGGTCGAATGCGTCGTCGCGGATCGCCGCCACCGAGTCCTTGTGCAGGTCGTCCAGCGCCATCGCGAACAGGCCGTCGAACAACGGGCTGCCGGTATGGGTGGCGAGCGGCTGGGCCGGGATGTGGCGCTCGCCATCGGGGGCGTGCAGTACGAAGCCGTCACCGGCGATGCTCATGCTGGCCCGACGCTGCTGCCATTCGATACTGTCGGCCGCGGGCGTCGCGGTGCCCGACAGCGCCATCGCGAGGGCGGTGGCCAGCACCATCATTGCAGCACAACCGTGCTGTAGGCCGGCAGGTGCAGGACGCCATCGCGCAGCGTCACGCCGGGTTTGCTCTGCAACCGCACGCTGCGTGTCTTGTCCGGCGTGATCGTTTGCGGCGTGCCGGAAAGGTTGTGCGTCACCAGTACATGGCTGCTGGCGTCGTCGAGGCGGTAGGCGACCACTTGCTTGTTGTCCACGCGGTACGGTGTGAGCCGGCCATCGCGCAGCGCGCTGACCTGGCCGCGCCAGTGGATCAGCCGGGTGTAGAAATTCAGCAGGGAGTCCGGGTCGCCATGCTGCGCCTCCACCGAGGTGGCGGGATCGTCATGGCCGGCGCGCCAGGTGGTTTCACCGGGCGCGTTCGTGGCGCGATGCCAGCGCATCGGCGTGCGGATGTCGGGGTCAGGCTTTTGCCCCTGCATGCCGATCTCCTCGCCGTAGTAGATGAACGGTTCGCCGGGCAGGGTCAGCAGCATCGCGGCGGCCATGCGCATGTGCTCGGCGTTGCCGTCGAGCTGGCTCATCACGCGGTTCTGGTCGTGGTTGGAAAGGAAGGGTGCATCGACGCCGGAGCGACCGGTGGTGGCACGGTAGGTGGTGTCGATATGGCCGAGCAGTTGATCCAGGCCATCGTTGCGTTCCTGCCGCGCACTGTCGATCAATTTTTCGGCCAGCGGAAAATCGAACACGGCGCTGAGCGGCTTGAAATACGGCGCCAGCTTTTCCGCCGACGGCTGGGTGACCTCACCCACGATATAGGCGTGCGGATTGACCGCATCCATGCCGGCGCGGAACTGCGTCAGCCAGGCGATGTTCTTCGCCAGTATCTGCGGGTTGTCGGTATCCGCCTTGAAGTCGAGATAGACATGCTGTACGGCGTCCACGCGGAAACCGTCCACGCCTTTTTCCAGCCAATAGCGGCCGATGCGGATCATCTCCTGGCGCACGGCGGGGTTGTCGAAATCCAGATCCGGCATGGCGCCGGTGAATACACCCAGGTAATGCTGTTTGCCCCGCGCGTGCCACGCCGGCGTGCCGGTGGCGCTGATCGCGTCGAGGTCGGTGCCGGGCTGCGACCACTGGTACCAGCTGCGGTATTTGCTGGCCGGGTCCAGTGCGGCGCGGAACCACGGGTGCTGGTCGCTGGAGTGGTTCATCACCAGATCCATGATGACCTTGATGCCGCGCTTGTGCGCCTCCGCCAGCAGCTTTTCGAAGTCCTGCATGTTGCCGTATTGCGGGTTGATGCCGTAGTAATCGGTGACGTCATAGCCGTGGTTGCTGGGCGAGGGGTTGATCGGCATCAGCCAGATACCACTGACGCCCAGCGATTGCAGGTAGTCGAGTTTGGCGGTGACGCCATTGAGATCGCCGATGCCATCACCGTTGGTGTCGACCCAGCTGCGTACGAAGATCTCGTACCAGACATCCGACGGCGCCGCGCGGGTTGCGGGTGTGTGGCTGGTTGTCGTGGGCGTGGCCGCAACGACGTTGCCGGCAAGGCCAAGTGCCAGCGCGGCGAAAAGCGTGGTGGTGCAGCTGAGTACGGACTGTCGCCAGAACATGGACGTTCCCCATGGAGTGCGGGTGGACGGCAGCTACGCATGATGCGCGGTGCGGCCTGTCGAAAAAAAGCCCGGATCCAGCGTGCGACCGGTCCGGGCTGAAGAGGAAAACTGCCGGGCGCCGCTTGCGCGGCGCCCGTGATCCATCGATTAAAGCGCGTAGGTGAAGCCCACGTAGTACTGGCGGCCAAACCACTGCAAGGTGCCGGTCAGGTCTTCGCTGCCGAAGTAGGTGCGGGTCGGTTGGTCGGTGAGGTTGCTGACCTGGAACAGCAGGCTCAGGCCTTTCAGGTTGCCGGACTGGAACGCGTAGGAGGCCTGGTAATCGACCACGGTTTCCGGCGCGTAATAGACCGTCTGGCTGTCTTCGGACATCTGGTTGGAAACGAAGCGGTCGCGATAGCGCGCGGAAAGGCGTGTGTCGAAGCCCTTGTGGCCGTAGAACAGCGTGCCGTTGATCACCCGCGGCGACAGGCCGGGCAGGCCGATCTGGACCGGCGTGCCGCCCAGTGTGGAGGTTTCCGTCACCTTGCTCTGCGAGTACGCAAAGCTGCCGGTGAAACCCAGGCCAGACCATGCGCCGGGCAGCGACTTGAACACCTTGGAGTAATCCAGCTCGATGCCGCGGACGTAGCCGCCCTTGTCGTTGTTCACCGCGGTCTGGTACTGGCCGTTCTCGTACGGCTGGCCGGTGGTGGGGTTGATCGGCACCTGGATGCCCGCGCCGGCGAAATCGAACGGATCGATGGTGCGGTCTTCGATGAACGAATCGATCTTCTTGTAGAACAAGGCCGCCGCGATGGCGCCGCCGTTGTCGTCCATGTAGTGCTCGAACGACAGGTCATACGCCTTGGCGTAGAACGGGTCGAGGAACGGGCTGGTGTTGCCCCACATGTTGTACTTGTTGCCGTCGATCCACGAACCGCCGCCGGCCATCAGCTTGTTCAGCGGCGGGCGCGACATCACCTTGGCCGCGGCAAAGCGCAACTGGTTGGCGTCGTCGAAGTGGTAGTTGAGGTTCAGCGAGGGCAGGTAGTCAGTGTATTTCTTGCCACGGCGCACCATCAGGTAGTTGGTGCTGACCACGCCCAGGCCGTCGGTGAGCGGCGGTGCGCTGCCGTCGCCGATGTTCTGCAGGCCCTCGCTGTACTGCGAGCTGCGCACCATGCGCACGCCGAAGTTACCGGTGAGGTTGTGGTCGCCGATCATCGTGTCCACGTCGGCCATCACGTAGGCGGCCAGCACGTTTTCGCTGACGGTGGCGCTCTGGATCTGGGTCCAGTCGTTGGCCCACTGCCGGGTCGGGGTGGGCGTGATGCCGTTCTCGCCCAGCACGGCCAGGCTGTTGACCGAGAGGAAGCAGGGGAAGCCCGAGAGGTTGCCCTTGAAGCAGGCGGTGTGCGAGTTGCCATCGTTCAAGGCCAGCGGCACCTGGCCGTTGGCGTACTGGCCGAAGTCGTTGCCGTATTCCCAGATGGCGCGGTCCGCTTCGTAGCGGCGCTCTGAATAGCGGGCGCCGGCCTGGATCGCGGATATGACCGAGTTGTTGAACAGGTCGTACTGGACGTCCAGCTTCGCCGCCTTCGTGGTGTCCTCGTAGATGTACGGATAGACGCCGACCTTGGCCAGGGCCATCTGGTTGCGATCGGTGAGATCGCGGTTGAAGCTGACGTCCGGGATGTTGAGGTTCTTCAGCTGATAGGTGGCCGAAAGGTCGTTGGCCACCGTGGGGCTGTCGGTGCCGAGCCCGTTGAACGGCAATGTCCATGACACCGCGTTGGTCATGTCGCTCTTGGCGCGCGACATGCCCACGTCACCGGCGATGGTCCACGAGCCGGTCCTCCATGTCGCGTTCAAGCCACCGGACAATACGCTGGTGACCGTGCTGTCGTCGTCGTTGGTGGTCTGGATGGTGTAGTACGGATTGGACGGGTCGCTGGTGACGGTGCCGCCGGTGACCTGGCCATCCGGCTGCAGGTGCGGGTTGGTGATGATGCCGTTGGACAGCGTCTTCACGCGGAAGCCGCGGCCGAAGTTGGTGGCGTCGAAATGCGAGTAGAAGCCGTCCGCTTTCAGCGTGAACGAATCGCTGGGCTCCCACACCGCCACGGCCATGTAGCCGTTGCGACGTGCCGAGCCGCCGTTCTGCTGCATCTCGAAACCTTCGCTGGTGTAGTCGTTGACGCCGTCGCCGTCGACGTCCTTGGAGCCGTTGTAGGCCAGGCCGTTGAACTGGTCGGCCACGTGCGGCTGGTACATCTGCGCCACGCCCAGGCCCAGGCCCAGCGTGTTGTTGAGGAACTTGCCCTGGAACGATGCGCTGGCGCGATAGCCGCGCGGATTGGCGCCGTCGGTTTCGTTGCCGCGGTCGTTGTAGCTGCCGCGCAGGTTGAACACGGCCGAATACTGTTTGGAGTTCTCCAGCGGGTTGGCGGTTTCCATCGCCACGGTGCCGGCCACGCCGCCCTCGATCAACGAGGCCTTGGGCGACTTGTAGACCGTCGCCTGGCTGATCATCTCCGACGGGTACTGGTCGAACTGGATCACGCGGCTGCCGCTGGTGGCGCCCTGCTCACGGCCGTTCAAGGTGGTTTCCACGAAACCGCCGGACATGCCGCGGATATTGATCGCACTGGCTTCGCCGTTGATGCGCTCGGCCGAGATGCCGGGCAGGCGGGTCAGCGCATCGGAAATGGAAACGTCGGGCAGGCCGCCGATGTCCGCCGCCGTCACCACGTCCACCACGGTGTCGGCGTAGCGCTTCACGTCGATCGAGGTCTCGATGCTGCGGCTGAAGCCGGTCACCGTGATCGTGCTCATGTTCTTGACGTGCTGGTCTTCCTTCGCCTGCGCTTTGGCCTTGGCGGTGGCTACGTCACTGGACGCGGCCGTCTGCGTTGCCTGGTCGTTGCTGTCGTTCGCCTGCGGCGCAGCGTAGCTGCTCGATGCAGCGCAAAAGCCGACGGATGCCAATGCCAAGGCAAGTACGTTTCGCTTGAATACCATGGTGCCCCCTCCCCAGTTTCTATGATTGGTTGCGCGTATCGATGACTGATCGACTTTCCCCCGCGTACTCCCTTGGAGTTGCATGCGGCTTGTCGATGCGGGGCCATGGTAGGCGCGGAAACGCGCGTTCAAGCGG
Source organism: Rhodanobacter ginsenosidimutans (assembly GCF_042655685.1). Classification (NCBI taxonomy): domain Bacteria; kingdom Pseudomonadati; phylum Pseudomonadota; class Gammaproteobacteria; order Lysobacterales; family Rhodanobacteraceae; genus Rhodanobacter; species Rhodanobacter ginsenosidimutans. Next base: position 1,138,675 of record NZ_JBHSMM010000001.1, read on the forward strand.
GTAGTGCATACGTATTCATTTTTGTGCTTCGCATCAATGTTTGCGCTAACACGGCAGGGGTCGATGACGTATGTTCATGTGTGAAATACCACTATTTTCCAGCTGTTTTCGTCGATGAAGCAGGGCATGTTCCGGAGCGTTTTGTCGTCGTGTTGCGACGCGTTACATGCCGCAAATGAATACGTATGCACGCTCGTATTGAGCGTCGTCCGCTGCCATTAAGCTGCCCCCATGTCATGCAGTCGAGCCGATCCGAATCCGTCGGCGCCGCGGCACAAGAACAAGGGGACATGCGGAATGAGTGAGGCATCCTGGTGGCGCGGAGCCGCCATCTATCAGATTTATCCACGCAGTTTCATGGACACCGATGGCGATGGCGTGGGCGATCTCCCCGGCATCATCAGCAAGCTCGATTACGTGGCCAGCCTGGGCGTGGACGCGATCTGGATCGCGCCGTTCTTCCGTTCGCCGATGACCGATTTCGGCTACGACATTGCCGACCCGTGCGACGTCGACCCGCTGTTTGGCACCCTGGCCGATTTCGACACCTTGCTGGCGAAGGCGCATGCGCTGGGGCTGAAGGTGATGATCGACCAGGTGCTCAGCCATACCTCGAACGAGCATGCCTGGTTCAAGGAAAGCCGCGAGAGCCGCGACAATCCCAAGTCGGACTGGTACGTGTGGGCGGACGCGAAGGACGATGGCAGCGCGCCGAACAACTGGCTGTCGCTGTTCGGCGGTTCGGCCTGGCAATGGGAGCCGCGCCGCGGGCAGTACTACCTGCACAACTTCCTGGCCTCGCAACCGGATCTCAACTTCCACAACCCCGATGTATGCGCGGCGGTGCTGGCCAACCTGCGCTTCTGGCTCGACAAGGGCGTGGACGGCTTCCGGCTGGACTCCATCAACTTCTGCTTCCACGACCGCGCACTGCGCGACAACCCGCCCAAGCCGAAGGAAAAGCGCGTGGGCCGCGGCTTCAGCCCGGACAACCCGTACGCCTTCCAGTACCACCATTACAACAACACCCAGCCGGAGAACCTGAAATTCCTCGGCGATCTCCGCGCACTTATGGACGGCTATACGGATGTGGCCGCGCTGGGCGAAATTTCGTCGGAGGATTCGCTGGCCACGATGGCTGAATACACCCGCCCCGGCCGCCTGCACATGGGCTACAGCTTCGAGCTGCTCACCGACGATTTCAGCGCAACCTACATCCGCGACACGGTGCAGGCGCTGGAAGCGCAGATGGACCAGGGCTGGCCGTGCTGGGCCATTTCCAACCACGACGTGGAGCGGGTGATCACGCGCTGGGGCCGGGGGCACGCATCGACGTCATTGGCCAACCTGTTCACGGCGGTGCTGTGTTCGCTGCGTGGCTCGGTATGCATATACCAGGGCGAGGAGCTCGGCCTCACCGAAGTCGACGTGCCCTACGAGGCGTTGCAGGACCCCTACGGCATCGCGTTCTGGCCGCAGTTCAAAGGCCGCGACGGTTGCCGCACGCCTATGCCTTGGAGCGACGAAACCAGCGGCGGCTTCAGCGCCGGCACGCCGTGGCTGCCGGTGCCGCAGGAACATCGCGAACTCGCTGTCGCGCGGCAGGAACACGATCCGCATTCGGTACTCAACGGCTTCCGCACTTTCATGCACTGGCGCAAGGCGCAACCGGCGTTGTGCGTGGGCGAAATCAGCTTCATCGACATGCCCGAACCGGTGCTGGCATTCACACGCCGCGTCGCTGGCGAGACCGTGCTGGTGATATTCAACCTCGGCGGCGCGGCGGTCGATGTGTCGTTGCCTGCCTTGGGTGCGTTGCACGCCTTGGAAGGCCACGGGTTATTGACCGGTGCGGTGCATGGCGATGGGTTGCGTTTGCCGGGTTACGGCGCATGGTTTGCGCGGGTGGTGTGAGTCTTCGCGATCAGGCTGGTTTTCGCGCCGGTCGTTTGCGATAGATGCCCCTCGTTCCTGCCGCTTCCGTGTATGTCCACAAGGGGCTTCCTTCGGTCGTGCGCGATGCTCTTGCTGTTGCTTTGGGTATTTGTAGGAGCGACTTCAGTCGCGACGCTTTTCCGGTTTTCGCGCAGCCCCGAAGCTCTCGCTCTGAAGTCACATCCAAGAGCAAAGCGTCGCGGCTGAAGTCGCTCCCACAGGACAGAGGAAGAGTAAAGCATCGCGCGCGGAGCGCGCTTCTACGGGGACTCAGGACCCGATGACGATCGGCTCGGGTTCCAGTTGCACCTCGAACTTCCCGCGCACGCCATCCATCACCTGCTGCGCCAATGCCCACAACTGCGGGCCGGTGGCGTGGCCGTGGTTTACCAGAACCAGCGCATGGCGGTTGGAGATGCCGGCATCGCCTTCGCGCAGGCCCTTGAACCCGCATTGCTCGATCATCCAGGCGGCGGAGAGTTTGCAGCGACCGTCGGCCATCGGCCAGGCGGGCAGGTCGGGGTGGTTGCGTTTCAAGGTGGCGGCGGCGGTGGCGTCAACGATGGGGTTCTTGAAGAAGCTGCCGGCGTTGCCGATCACGGCGGGGTCGGGCAGTTTTTTGGTGCGCAGGTGCACGACGGCTTCGGCGACGTGGAACGGTGCGGGCTTGTCCACGCCCATGCGCGCCAGTTGTTCGTCGATGCCGGCGTAGTCGGTGCGCAGCGGGCGGTTGCGCGGCAGCAGGAAGCGCACGGCGGTGACGATGTAGCGGCCGGGTTCGTGCTTGAACAGCGAGTCGCGGTAGCCGAAGGCGCAGGTGGCGTGATCCAGCGTGACCACGCCGCGCTCGCGGGTGTCCCATGCTTCCACGCTTTCGACGAATTCGGCCACTTCGCAGCCGTAGGCGCCGATGTTCTGGATCGGTGCGGCGCCCACGGTGCCGGGGATAAGGATCAGGTTTTCCAGTCCGGCGTAGCCCTGGCCCAGGGTCCAGCGCACGAAGTCGTCCCAGCGTTCGCCGGCCGCCACGGCGATACGGGCACTGTCGCCGTCGCTTTCCACCTGCACGCCGCGGGTGGCCATGGCCAGCACGGTGCCGTCGAAGTCGCCGGTGAACAGCATGTTGCTGCCTTCGCCCAACACCAGCAGGCGACCGTTGCGCACGGCGGGGAAGTCGAGCAGCTCGGGCAGCTTGCTGGCGTCGTGGATCTCGGCCAGCAGCCGGGCCCGTGCATCGACGCGCAAGGTGTTGCGGTTGGCCAACGGGGCGTTTTCGATCAGCGTGTAGCCGCCCATATCAATCCGCTCCGCTGGCATGCGCTCGTATTCACTCGACATGCGCGGCCCCGCGCTGGCGGCGGATTTCGTCCACACATTCGTTGACCAGCGCTGGCCCACGATAGATCAGCCCCGAATACAGCTGCACCAGCGAGGCGCCGGCGTCGAGCTTCTCGGCCGCGTCACTGCCATCCAGGATGCCACCCACGCCGATCAGCGGAATGCGCCCCTGCAGGCGCTTGTGCATGCCGGCCAGCACAGCGGTGGAGTGCGCGAACAGCGGCTTGCCGGAAAGCCCGCCCGCCTCGTCGCCGTGCGGATCGTCGGCGACGGCGCTGTGGTCGATGGTGGTATTGCCGCAGATCACGCCGTCGATGCCGGTGTGCAGCAGCACCTCGGCCACGGCGTCCTGCTCGGCCTCGTTCAGGTCGGGCGCGATCTTCAGCAGCATCGGTTTGCGCTGGCCGTGCTGGGCGCCCAGGCGCTCCTGCGCCTCGCGCAATACCGAGATGAAGCGCCGCAGCGTGGCCTCCTGCTGAAGGTCGCGCAGGCCTTGCGTGTTGGGCGAGGAGATATTGATGGTGATGTAGCTGGCGTGCTCGTACACGCGGGTGAGGCAGAACAGGTAATCGCTGGCGGCTTTCTCGTTCGGCGTGTCCTTGTTCTTGCCGATGTTGATGCCGAGCACGCCGTGGTAGCTCGATGCGCGGACGTTGCGCACCAGCGCATCGACGCCCTCGTTGTTGAAGCCCATGCGGTTGATGATCGCCTCGTGCCGCGGCAGCCGGAACATGCGCGGTTTTTCATTGCCCGACTGCGGCCGCGGCGTCACCGTGCCCACCTCGATGAAACCGAAACCCAGGGTGTTCAGCGCATCCAGATGCTCGGCGTTCTTGTCCAGCCCCGCGGCCAGGCCGACCGGGTTGGGGAAACTGATGCCGAACGCGGTGGTCGGCAGGTCGGCCGGCGGCTTGGTGATCCACTGCGCGAGGTTGCTGCGCTGGGCCACGCCCAGGGCATACAAGGTGGCGCGATGCGCGGTTTCGGCATCCAGCTTGAACAGCAGCGGGCGCAGGTAGTCGTACATGTGTCGAACCGGTTGTCCGCGAAGTGCGGGAGTCGTCGCGCCAGTTTATCGCGCTCGGGAGCGGGGGCGGCAGAAACGCGAGGGGCTGCGGCTTTGCGCTTTTGGCCGGGTTTTCCGCTCCTTCTCGTCAGATAGCTACGGCTATCTTCCTCAAACGATCGAAAAACCCGACACAAAAGCGCTTCGCCTCGCTCCCTTGGTTTCTACCGCCCCGCTCCTGGCCGGTCGGTCAGCCGTTCAATATCTGCGCAGCCGATGCCGTGGCCGCTACCAGGTCATCCAGCCCAGGCCGGTGAAGAGCATGGCGAGGATGAAGACGACCACCGCCACGCCGGACAGCACTTGCACGTAGCCCAGCACCAGGCCCGCGATGGCCAGGCCATCGCCTTCGATCGGGGCGTCCACGCTGGCGCGGCGGATGTCCGCGCGCCATGTGCCCGCAGACGATCGCCACCAGGGCTCCCACGAACGGCAACACGCACCACGCCAGGATGCCGAAGATCAGGCTCACGATCGCCAGCGTGCTGTTTGTGGCGGGGCGGTGGGACGGTTGGTAGCTCATCGATCGCGCACTCTTGTGGGATACAACGCGGTCTCGCGTGGCGCCGGCCGCGGCGGGTGCCGCGGCCAGGTCGCCTGCGTCAGAACTCGAACTTGATGCCCTGCGCCAGCGGCAGCGCGTCCGAATAGTTGATGGTGTTGGTCTGGCGGCGCATGTAGACCTTCCACGCGTCCGAACCCGACTCGCGCCCGCCGCCGGTGTCCTTCTCGCCGCCGAACGCGCCGCCGATTTCCGCGCCGCTGGTGCCGATGTTGACGTTGGCGATGCCGCAATCGGAGCCGGCCGCCGACAGGTACTGCTCGGCCGCTTTCAGGTTCTGCGTGAAGATCGCCGCGGACAAACCTTGCGGCACGCTGTTCTGCAGCTCGATCGCCTCGTCCAGCGTCTTGAACGGCATCACGTAGAGGATCGGCGCGAACGTTTCAGTCTGCACCACCTCATCGTCATTCTTCAGCCCGGTGATGATCGTGGGCAGCACGAAGTTACCCTTGCGATCCGTGAGCGCCTTGCCGCCGCTGCGCACGTTGCCGCCCGCCGCCTTGGCCTTCTCGATCGCCGCCAGATACGCCTGTACCGCGTCCGGGCTGTTGAGCGGGCCCATCAGGGTGGTGGCCAGCGTGGGATCGCCGATCTTGCCTTCGACCTGGCTGTACGCCTTGACCAGCGTGTCGACCACGGTGTCGTGGATCGACTCGTGCACGAACAGCCGGCGGGTGCTGGTGCAGCGCTGGCCGGCGGTGCCCACCGCGCCGAACACGATCGCGGGGATCGCCAGCTTCAGCTCGGCGCTCTCGTCCAGGATGATGGCGTTGTTGCCGCCCAGCTCCAGCAGCGAACGGCCCATGCGCTTGGCCACGCGCTCGCCGACCATGCGGCCGACCTTGGTGGAACCGGTGAAGCTGATCAGCGGGATGCGCTTGTCATCCACGAACTTCTGCGCCAACTCGCTGCCGGCATCGTTGAACAGGAAGAACAGGTCCGGGAAGCCGCCGTCCTTCAGCGCCTCGTTGCAGATCCTGATCGTGGCGATCGCCGACAGCGGTGTCTTCGGCGACGGCTTCCAGATGCAGATGTCGCCGGCGATGGTCGCCAGCATCGCATTCCACGCCCACACCGCGACGGGGAAGTTGAACGCGCTGATGATGCCGACCAGGCCCAGTGGATGGTACTGGTCGTACATGCGGTGGCCGGGGCGCTCCGAATGCATGGTGTAGCCGTAAAGCATGCGGCTCTGGCCCACGGCGAAGTCCGCGATGTCGATCATCTCCTGCACTTCGCCATCGCCCTCGGGCTTGATCTTGCCCATCTCTAGCGCCACCAGCGAACCCAGCGCGTCCTTGTGCTTGCGCAACGCCTCACCGCACAGGCGCACCGCTTCGCCGCGCTGCGGCGCGGGCGTGGTGCGCCAGATCTTGAACGCGGCCTGGGCACGCGCGATCAGCTTTTCGTAATCGGCCGCGCTGGTGGCGGGCACGCTGGCGATCACTTCACCGGTGGCCGGGTTGGTGGGCTGCAGCGTGCCGGCGTCGGTCGTGGCCGACCATTCGCCCTGGCCCAGGTAGGTGCCGGACAAGGTCTGGTCGAGGCCGAGCGACTTCAGGATCGCATGGGACATGAGCGTCTCCATTGAATGGTTTAAAAAGAAACCATTCTAGCAGGTGGTCATTTACCGAGCCTCTCGCTGGCGTTCTTCGCGCCCCGGCGAATCCATGCGAAAATTGCCGTTCGCCCTCGTAGCTCAGCTGGATAGAGCGGCCCCCTCCTAAGGGGCAGGTCGGACGTTCGAATCGTCTCGGGGGCACCAGGCATGCAAAAACGACAAAGGCCGGCAACTTGCCGGCCTTTGTCGTTCGTGGTGTCACCGCGTAACTGGCTTACTTCATCGCGCGGTCGAACTTGCGGATGAAGTCGCGCACCTGCGGATACACCTTCTCGCGCCAGCGCCGGCCGCTGAAGATGCCGTAGTGGCCGGCGCCCTCGATCACCTTGTGCGCGCGGCGTTTCGCGGGAATGCCGCTGCACAGGTCGTGTGCCGCCTGGGTCTGGCCCAGGCCGGAGATGTCGTCCAGCTCGCCTTCCACGGTGAGCAGCGCGCTCTTCGTGATCGCGGCGGGATTCACCCGTTCGCCGGCCACATCCCACAGGCCGCGCGGCAGCAGGAACTGCTGGAAGACGGTGGCAATGGTGTCCAGGTAGAACGCGGCCGGCATGTCCAGCACGGCGTTGTATTCGTCGTAGAACTTGCGGTGCGAGGCAGCGTCTTCCTGATCGCCGCGCAGCAGGTTCTGGTAGTAGTCCCAGTGCGAGCTGAGGTGCCGGCTGGGGTTCATCGCGATGAAGCCGGCGTGCTGCAGGAAGCCCGGGTAGACCTCGCGGCCGTGGCCGGGATAGTTCGGCGGCACGGTCTGCACCACATTGTTCTTGAACCACGACAGCGGCTGCGTGGTGGCCAGGTTGTTGACGCCGGTGGGGCTGCGGCGGGGGTCGATCGGGCCGCCCATCATGGTGAGGCTGAGCGGGGTGTGCTCACCGCGCGCGGCCATCAGAGACACCGCTGCCAGCACCGGCACGGTGGGCTGGCACACCGAGATCACGTGCAGCTCGCGCGCGCCGATATGGCGGATGAACTCCTCGATATACGCCACGTAATCGTCGAGCCCGAAGGTGCCGGCTTCGGCGGGCACCATGCGCGCGTCGACCCAGTCGGTGATGTAGACCTTGTGCTCGCGCAGCAGCGTGCGCACGGTGTCGCGCAGCAGCGTGGCGTGATGGCCGGACAGCGGCGCGACGACCAGCACCACCGGGTCGGCCTTCATTTTCTCGATGGTGGCCGGGTCGTCGCTGAAACGCTTGAAGCGCTTCAGCTGGCAAAACGGCTTGTCCAGCGCCACGCGTTCGATCACCGCGATCTCGTGCTCGTGCGCCAGCGCGCTGTGGATGCCGAATTCCGGCTTCTCGTAATCCTTGCCCAGCCGGTGGATCAGCTCGAAACCCGCCGCCATCCGCTGCACGCCCGGCCATTGCGACAGCGGGCTGGCATGGTCATTGAGCATGCGCGCGTTGGCCTGCGCGAAGTAGCTCAACGGGCCGAGAAACGAGCGTTGCCATTCGTGGATTTGATAAAGCATGGGGCGGGTGTGCCTGCGACGAAAGGCGCCATCTTAGCCCTTTTGAGCGCCGGGTGTTGCGTCGCCGCAAAAGCGGCGGTGGCCTGCCTAATCAATCACTTGGCGAGAAACGGCAGCGCAGCAGCAGCTCATCCACGCCCTCGGTGTCGCCCATGCCGTCGCGCCATTGCAGCGGCTTCTGGAAGCGCACGCCCAGCGGCATGAACACGCGGTTGTACCACCACATCGCGCGCTGGCGCCGGTGCACCAGAAACCACTGGCCCAGTTCCAGCAGGCGCGAGGATTTGGGTTGCATGCCGTACACGGCGCTCTGCTCGATGGTGAAGCCGTGCTGCGCCAGCAGCGTCATGATCCGGTCCGGCTCGTAGCGGCGGCAATGGCCCACGAATTCGTCGAACGCCGTCCACGCGTGCTGGTGCAACGGCACCGAAAGCAGCACTGTGGCGCCGGGCGCGGCCACGCGTGCCAGTTCGCGCAGCGCGCCTTCGTCGTCGGCCACGTGTTCCAGGATGTCCAGCGCGCACACCAGGTCGAAGCTGGCATTGGCGCAGGGCAGCGCCCCGATCATGCCGTGGGCGGCATTCGCGCCGCGCGCACGCAACTGGCGCAGGGCGGCGTGGCTGAGGTCGATGAAACAGGTGTCTTCCAGCGGCAGGCGCGGGCGCAGGCCCGGGGCTACCTCCAGCCGGCGCGGCGCGGCGGCGACCAGTTCGCGCACCAGTGGCCAGGTGTTGAAGCGTTGCGGTTCCATCAGATGCGCGTCGGCCCACAGCGATTCATAGAAGCCGCGGTTGGCACGAATGAGGTCATCGTTGCTGCGGCTGTCGCGTGCGGGGCTTGGCATGGGCGGTTGGGGTCCTGCGCGGGCGGGGCGACGGTGGGAATCAGGGTGGTGAACGGATTTCGGTGCCGGCAACGATATCGTGCACGGCGCGGCGGCGCGGATCGATCAATGCCGGTATGTACCAGACGACCCACGCCACCAGCACGGCCCACAGCGCCAGTCGAAGTCCGACCCAGTGGGTGAGGCCCAGCAAAAACCACGGTGCGGCGGCGACACCCAGGCGAATCAGCGATTGCGGCCACGAGGGCGTGTCGCCAGCGGCGGTGGTCAGGCGGATGCGCCACGGTCGCATGCCGATGGTTTGCCCACCGCGCCGCCACGACGCCACGAAATACCCGCCCACGCAGGCCGCCTCGAACAACGGAAACCACCAGGCACGCAGGTGCTGCTGCTCGTCCAGCAGGCGGCCGCCGGTGACCAGCAGGCCCAGCATGTTCGCCACCATCATGATCGCCAGCACGATCAGCAGGTCGTACACCAGCGCCGTCAATCGGCGCCACAGCGGGCAGGGCGGGGCGGTGGGAAAGGTGCTGGACATCAGTGTGGATCGCTTGCGTGTTGCGCGCGCAATGGCCAGCATCGAGCGCATGACGAAGGAAGAAAACCCGGCCAGTATCGCCGAAGCCGACCGCGCGGGCATTGCCGCGTTTCTCGAACGGCTATGGTCGGAGGACGGCCTGGCGGATCGTACGCTGGAAGCGTATCGCCGCGACCTGCAGGCGCTGGCCGCGTGGCTGGCCGGGCGCGGGCGGCAGTTGCGCACGGCGCGGCGCGAGGATATTTCCGCCTACCACGCGGCCTGCGCGGGGGCGATCCGTTCGATGGCGCGGCGGCAATCCACGTTTCGCCGCTATTACGCGGCCATCGCCCGCGACGAGCCCTCGTTCGTCGACCCCACCGCCCTGATCGAGCGGCCGCGCCTGCCGCGCAGCCTGCCCAAGGCGCTGGCCGAGCGCGAGATCGAAAGCCTGCTGGCCGCGCCCGATTCCGGCAGCACCCTGGGCCTGCGCGACCGCGCCATGCTGGAACTGATGTACGCCTGCGGCCTGCGCGTGTCGGAGCTGGTCGAGCTGCCGCTGGCCGGGTTCAACGCGCGCCAGGGTGTGCTGCGGGTTACCGGCAAGGGCGGCAAGGATCGGCTGGTGCCGGTGGGCGAGGTGGCGCTGGAGCACCTCGGCAACTATCTGGCCGACGCACGCCCGCAACTGGCCGGCGCCCGCCAGCCGCCGGCACTGTTCCTCAGCCAGCGCGGCAGCGGCATGACGCGTCAGATGTTCTGGTTGCTGGTGAAGCGCTATGCGGTGCAGGTGGGCATCAACCCGAAGCGCATATCGCCGCATGTGCTGCGCCATTCGTTCGCCACCCACCTGCTCAACCATGGTGCCGACCTGCGTGCGCTGCAGATGCTGCTGGGCCACAGCTCGCTCAGCACCACCCAGATCTACACCCTGGTGGCGAAGGAAGGCCTGAAGCGGCTGCACGCGCAGCACCACCCGCGCGGATGATCGTGCGCGGATCGAGTTGATGTGGATCAGGCCGGTTCAGCGGACTATGCGAGAATCGCCTGTCATGCCCGGCCAAGCCGGATCGAACGAGGTCGTGATGTCGAAGAAATGGCTGCTGGCGACGTGCGCCGGCCTGATGGTCGCCAGCGCAATGCTCGCCAGCGCGACAGCGATGGGTGCTGCGAGTGCGGTCGAGCCGGCTCCCCTGAAGGTCACTCCCGCCGTCAACACCATGGTGCGGAACGCGCTCAAAACGCTGGCGCCCGGCGTGCAGGTGGATGCGGTGGAGCCGGCGGCGCTGCCGGGCTTCTATCAGGTGATCGCCTCGGGCCAGCTGATGTACCTCAGCAGCGACGGTCGCTACCTGCTCAACGGCGACCTGATCGACCTGACGCAGAAGAAGAACGTGAGCAACGCGGCGTGGGCCCGCTTCCGCAAGGCGGAACTGGCCAAGGTGCCCGCCTCGCAGCGCATCGTGTTCGCGCCGGCGAACCCGAAATACACCGTCACCGTGTTCACCGATATCAACTGTGGCTATTGTCGCGCGCTGCATGAGCACATCGCCGCCTTCAACAAGGCCGGCATCGCGGTGGAATACCTGGCCTGGCCGCGTGAAGGTGTCGCCAGCACCTCGGGCAAACCCACCGCGACCTATAGCGAAATGGCGTCGATCTGGTGCGCGGCCGATCGCAAGGCGGCCTTCAGCGCCGCCATCGCAGGCAAGGCGCCGGCCGCGGCCACCTGCACCAACCCGGTGGCGGACCAGTTCGACCTAGGCATGAAACTGGGCGTCAGCGGCACGCCCACCATCGTCGCGCCTGACGGCCGCACGCTGGGCGGTTATGTGACCCCCGAGCAAATGCTGATCGCGCTGCAGAAAGGCAGCTGAGCTGGCTGTTCTGTAGGAGCGGCTTCAGCCGCGACCCGCCTCCCCGCACAGGCCGGTCGCGGCTGAAGCCGCTCCTACAGGTAATGCCGGGTTTCTGCCGCAGGATGCCCCATCAGCAGACCTCGGGCGGGCAGGTCGGTTAGAATGGGCGTTTCCCCTCGCATAGCGCCGTTCCCCGCATGATCGCACTCGACGGGCAGAGCGCCCTCTCGCCGTTCCGCCTCGAACGCCTCAACGCCCGCCTGGATGCCCTGCATCACGGTGTGCGCGTGCAGGCGTCGTGGTTTGTCTATTTCATCGACGCCGATGCCGCGCCCGAAGGCGTGCTGCGCCAGCGGTTGCTGGCCGTGCTGGAAGCGAAGGATGCCGCGCCGGAGCCGGCCACGCTGTGGGTGGTGCCGCGACTGGGCACGATTTCGCCGTGGTCGAGCAAGGCCACCGACATCCTGCATGGTGCCGGTTTCGGCGCCGACGTGCGGCGGGTGGAGCGTGGCATGGCGTGGCGCATGGCCGGCCTGCCGGACGCCGGCACGCCTGCCCACGAAGCGGTGATGGCGCTGCTGCACGATGCGATGACGCAATCGGTGTTGAGCCGTATCGAAGACGCACACAGCCTGTTCCTGGGTGGCGCGCCGGGCGATCTGCAATACATCGCGCTGGGCGATGACGCGCGCGGCGCGCTGGCCGAGGCCAACAAGCGGCTGGGCCTGGCGCTGGCCGACGACGAGATCGACTACCTGGCCGACCGTTACGCCGAGTTGGGCCGCGACCCCACCGACGCCGAACTTTTCATGTTCGCCCAGGCCAACTCCGAGCACTGCCGGCACAAGGTGTTCAACGCCAGCTGGACGGTGGATGGCGAGGCGCAGGACAAGACCCTGTTCGGCATGATCAAGCACACCCACCAGCGCTCGCCGGCGTATACGCTGTCTGCGTATTCGGACAACGCGGCGGTGATCGAGGGCAGCAACGGCAAGCGCTTCTTCACCGACCCGGATGATGGCGTGTGGCGCGGCATCGAGGAGCGCATCGACTTCGCGATCAAGGTGGAAACGCACAACCACCCCACCGCGATCGCGCCCTGGCCCGGCGCGGCCACTGGCGCGGGCGGCGAGATCCGCGACGAAGGCGCCACCGGTCGCGGCGGCAAGCCAAAGGCCGGTCTCACCGGTTTCTCGGTTTCCGACCTGCGCATTCCTGGCCACCCGCAACCGTGGGAAGTGGAGCGCCCGCTGCCGCCGCGGATGGCCAGCGCGTTCGAGATCATGCGCGACGGCCCGCTGGGCGCGGCCGCGTTCAACAACGAATTCGGCCGCCCCTGCCTGGGCGGCTATTTCCGCAGCTACGAGCACGAGACCGGCGAAGCCGGCCTGCGCCGCGGCTACGACAAGCCGATCATGCTGGCCGGCGGTCTGGCCAACCTGCGCGCGGGCCACGTGCTGAAGCATCCGGTGCAGCCGGGCAACAAGGTGATCGTGCTGGGCGGCCCGGCGATGCTGATCGGCCTGGGCGGCGGTGCTGCCTCGTCGGTGGCCGGCGGCGCGTCCAGCGCGGAGCTGGACTTCGCCTCGGTGCAACGCGACAACCCCGAAATGGAACGGCGCTGCCAGGAAGTGATCGACGCCTGCTGCGCGCTGGGCGAGGCCAACCCCATCGTCAGCGTGCATGACGTGGGCGCGGGCGGCCTGTCCAACGCCATCCCGGAATTGCTCAACGACGCCGACGTGGGCGGCGTGATCGACCTGTCGAAAATCCCCTGCGACGATCCTTCGCTGTCGCCGATGCAGGTGTGGAGCAACGAGTCGCAGGAACGCTACGTGCTGGCCATCGCGCCGGAAAATCTGGCCCAATTCGAAGCCATGTGCGTGCGCGAGCGTTGCCCGTATGCCGTCGTGGGCGACGCCACCGCCGAACGCCAACTGGTGCTGACCGATCCGCGCCGCGAGCTGACCGTGATCGACCTGCCGATGGACGTGCTGTTTGGCAAGCCGCCGCGCATGCATCGCGACGCCACCCGCATCAAGCCGCGCGTGGACCTGGTGCCCGACCTCACCGGCATCGGCATGGACGAGGCGCTGCTGCGCGTGCTGCGGTTGCCCGGCGTGGGCAGCAAGAGCTTCCTGATCACCATCGGCGACCGCACCGTGGGCGGCCTCAATGCGCGCGACCCGATGGTCGGCCCGTGGCAGGTGCCGGTCGCCGATTGCGCGGTGACCATCGCCGATTTCGACGGTTACGCGGGCGAGGCGATGGCGATGGCCGAACGCGCGCCGGTGGCCTTGCTCAGCAGCGCCGATGCGGCGCGGCTGGCGGTGGGCGAGGCGATCACCAACCTGGCCGCCGCACCGATCGCCTCACTCGGCGAGATCCGGCTGTCGGCCAACTGGATGGCCGCGGTCAACCATCCGGGCGAGGACGCCGCGTTGTTCGATGCGGTGCACGCGGTGGGCATGGAGCTGTGCCCCGAACTCGATATTTCCATCCCCGTCGGCAAGGACTCGCTGTCGATGCAGACGGTGTGGCAGGACGGTGGCACGCCACAGCGCACGGTGTCGCCGGTGTCGCTGGTGATCACCGGCTTCGCCCGCGTGGGCGACGTGCGCCGCACGCTGACCCCGCAACTGAAGCTCGATCGCGGCCACTCGTCCCTGTGGCTGGTCGATCTGGGCGCCGGCCGCGACCGCCTGGGCGGCTCCGCGCTGACCCAGGTATTCAACCGCGGCGGCGGCGTGCCGCCGGATCTCGATGACGCGAAGCGGCTGCGCGCGCTGTTCGAACTGGTGCAGGAGGCGAATGCCAACGGCCTGTTACTGGCCTATCACGACCGCTCCGACGGCGGCGTCATCGTCACCTTGCTGGAGATGGCCTTCGCCGGCCATTGCGGCCTGGAAATCCATCTGGACGGCTGGGCCGAAGCGGCCATGCGCGCGCTGTTCAACGAGGAACTGGGCGCCGTGTTGCAGGTGGCGGATGCCAACCGCGAGGCGTTCGAGAGCCTGCTGGTGAAATACGACCTCGCCGGTTGCAGCCACCGGATTGGACGTCCAAAAGAAAAGCTGGGCATCAAGCTGTTCAACGGCAGCGACACCTTGTTCAAGTGGAACTGGAGCACGCTGTACGCGGCCTGGAACGAAACCAGCCACGCCATGCAGCGCCTGCGCGACAACCCGCTCAGCGCCGACGCCGAGCTGGAATGGCGGCTGGACGATGCCGACCCGGGCATCTCGCCAAAGCTCACGTTCGACCCGACGCAGGACGTTGCCGCCGCGCTCATCGCCAAGGGCCAGCGGCCGCGCATCGCGATACTGCGCGAGCAGGGCGTCAACGGCCAGGTGGAGATGGCCGCGGCGTTCACCCGCGCCGGCTTCGACGCGGTGGACGTGCACATGTCGGATCTCGCCAGCGGCCGCGTGAAGCTGGCCGACTTCCGCGGTTTCGCGGCGTGCGGCGGGTTCTCCTACGGCGACGTGCTTGGCGCGGGCCGCGGCTGGGCCACTTCGATCCTCTACAACGACGACTTGCGCGAGCAGTTCACCGCGTTCTTCGCCGACGAGACGAAGTTCGCGCTGGGCGTGTGCAACGGCTGCCAGATGCTGTCGCAGCTGAAGGAAATCATTCCCGGCGCGCAGCACTGGCCGAAGTTCCTGCGCAACGCGTCGGAGCAGTACGAATCGCGCGTGGCCACGCTGGAAATCCTCGATTCGCCCAGCCTGTTCTTCAAGGGCATGACTGGCTCGCGGATTCCGGTGGCGGTGGCGCACGGCGAGGGCCGGGTCAGTTTTCCGCAGGTATGCAGCCCGTCCAAGTCGCACGGCGCGGTGCGCTTCGTCGACAACCGCGGCAAGCCCACCGAGAACTTCCCGCTCAACACCAACGGCTCGCCCGGCGGCCTGGCCGGCTTCACCGCCGCCGATGGCCGCGTGACCATCCTGATGCCGCATCCGGAGCGCGTGTTCCGCAGTGTGCAATTGAGCTGGCATCCGGAAAACTGGGGTGAGGATTCGCCGTGGATGCGCATGTTCCGCAACGCCCGCGTGTGGTGCGACTGATCGTTCCACCGCCCACAGAACGCCACTGAGCCATGGCCCGGTGGCGCTTACCCGAGTGGCATGCCGTGGCGCCGATGCTGGCATGGCTCGCGGCGCTGGCGTTGCTGCCGTGGTGGCTGGGGCTGCCCCTGTTGCTGGCGCTGGCTGCCGCGTTGTTGTTGCAACTGCACTGGCCGGCTGAACACGCCAGGCTGTTGCGGCAGGCGTTGCGCTGGGGCCTGCCCGGGGTGATGGTCGCGCTGCAACGGGCATTGGGTGGCGGAGCGTTCGGCGTGGGTGCCGCATTGCTGGGCGCACTCGCTGGCTACACCTTGCTGGCCGGCATGGAGGCATGGCTGGATCGCGACCTGCGCCGCGCCCCCGCCGGCACCACCTCCGACGCGGAATGGCCCGAGCTGGCCCGCGCGCCGATCGGCCCGCCCGCCCGCATCATCGAACTGCGCCCACCCGAGTGGCACGCCGCATCAGCGGAACTCGCCGACCCGCGCGGCGGCCGCTTGCAGTGGCGCGAAGGCAGCTACCTGTTTGCCGACGGCATGCAAGTGGAAGCCGGCGAGCAATGCGATTTCAGCCCGGGCGGACGCTGGTTCGCTGCCCGCCCCGAACACGGCCGTCGCCTGCTGCTATGCGATCGCGACCATCACCGCTGCCACCGCCTGCGCGGCTGGAACCTGTATGGCTGGGACGGCGAACAGCCCTGGCTGCAACGGCGCGAAGGCGACATGCCGGTGCCGCTGGAACACGTCGCCGGCTCCCGCGGGCGACGGTAGGAGCGCACCCTGTGGGAGCGGCTTCAGCCGCGATGCCCTTGTCACATCAAAGCAAGGCATCGCGGCTGAAGCCGCTCCCACCGATGCACCCATCCGGTTCTCACATCGCCCCGTCTCACGCATACTTGCGCCGGTGAATCCTCCTTCTTCTTCCGCTTCCGCGCCCGCGGTCAGCATCATCGTGGTGTCGGCCGACAGCGGCCCGTCGCTGCGCGATGGCGTGCGCGAGGTATTGGCTGGCACCTTGCCGCTGGAACTGATCCTGATCGACAACGCCTCCACCGACGGCATGCCGCAGGCGATCGCGCGGGCGCACGCGGGTGACGCGCGGTTGCGGGTGATCGAGAACGGGGCGAACCTGGGCTTCGGGCCGGCGGTGAATCGCGCGGCTGCACAGGCATGCGGCGAAACCTTGCTGGTGTTGAACCCCGATTGCCTGCTGCAGGAAACGGCGTTGCAGCGGTTGCTCGATATCCTCGAAGCGCATCCGCGTGCGGGACTGGTGGGATCAGTGGTGTGCGACGCCGACGGCCAGCCCGACCCGGCCTCGTTCCGCCGCGATCCGCTGTTGCGGCGCGCGCTCACCAGCCTGTTCGGTGGCGCGGGAGAAGGCGTGGCGATCGACGGCGCCATGCCCGATCGGGTGGTGGAAGCCGAGGCCGTCTCCGGCGCGGTGATGCTGCTGCCGCGCGGGGTTTTCCAGCAGTTGGGCGGCTTCGACGAAGGCTATTTCCTGCACTGCGAGGATCTGGACCTGTGCCGCCGCGTGCGTGATGCCGGCTACCAGGTGCTGCTGGCGGGCGACGTGCGTGTGCCGCATGGCAAGGGCAGTTCCAGCCGCCACCGGCCGGTGTTCGTCAGCCGCTACAAGCACCGCGGCATGTGGCGCTGGTTTCGCAAGTTTGACCCGGCCGCGCGCAACCCGCTGCTGGCGGCCGTGGTGTGGCTCGGTATCTGGGGACACTTTTTGTTGCTGGTGCCGGGGCAGTGGTGGCGTGCGAGGCAACGGGTTCGGGGCGGGAACGCCTGATTTCGCGCAACAGTTTCCTCAACCGTTCCGGCTGAGCGTAGCCGCGCAGCGGCGTAGTCGAAGCCCTGCCGCATAACCACCCTTCGACTCCGCCGCTGGGCGGCTACGCTCAGGGCGATCGATGGGAGCTTCCCCATTCCCCATTCCCCCATTCCCCATTCCCCATTCCATCCGGCACGCCATGCCCAACCCACGCCAGACCACCACCCTCGCGACCCTCGGCCTGCTGGCAATGACAGCCGTCTGGGGTTCGACCTTCGTGCTGATCAAGGACGTGGTGGGGCGCATGCCGGTGGCGGATTTTCTGGCCGTGCGTTTCCTGATCGGCGCGGGGGTGATGTTGGCGTTGTTCGCGCGGCCGGTGTGGCGGCTTGGCCGGCAACAGCTGGTGCGCGGCTTGTTGCTGGGTGCGCTCTACGGCGTTGGGCAGCTGCTGCAGACCTGGGGCCTGGCCTTGATCGCACCCAGCGTCAGCGGTTTTGTCACCGGCATGTATGTGGTGTTCACGCCGATCCTGGCGGTGCTGTTGTTGCGTCGGCGGATGCCTGCCGTGACGTGGCTGGCGGTGGCCTTGTCCACGGCGGGGTTGGCGCTGCTGTCGCTCAATGGGCTTTCGGTGGATCTGGGCGTGTGGCTGACGCTGGCCTCGGCCGTGCTGTATGCGCTGCACATCGTGGGGCTGGGGCAATGGTCGCGGCCGGGCGAGGCGTTCGGCATGTCGGCGGTGCAGATGCTGGCGATCGCCGCGGTCTGCCTGTTGGCCACCGCACCGCACGGCCCGGTGTGGCCACCCGACCGCAACGCGTGGCTGGCGATTCTGTACATGGCGCTGATCGCCGGCGCCGGCGCGATGCTGATGCAGACTTGGGCGCAGTCACACCTGCCGGCCACCCGCGCCGCCATCGTGATGACCACCGAGCCGGTATTTGCCGCGGCGTTCGCGGTGCTGTTCGGCAGTGACGTGCTGGGCTGGCGCATGCTGGCAGGCGGCGCGCTGGTGCTGGCGGCGATGTATCTGGTGGAGCTGGCGCCGCGCCGGTCCGACACGGCGACCGCGCTGCAAGCCGAGGCGGCGCATCACGAGGTGTGAGGCTGTTGCGTCCTGATGGATGCGCCGCCACGCGGCTGCAACGCGATCCGCACCAGGTAAATGATGATCGCCACATTGCCCACCAGGGTGGCCAGTTTCAACCAGCCGAAGCGGTGCAGCGTCTCGTACAGCTCCAGCGGAATCAGCGAACCGGTGGCGATCACCGTGAACCATTCCGCCCAGTGCCTGCCCAGCCACAGGCCGATGCCCTCGACGCCGAACAGCGCCGCATAACCCAACGCCACCGCGCCGACCGCCACGAACTTGCTGGGACCGAACGCCACCAGCACGCCCACCAGTTTCCAGCGCAGGCCATTGCTGTCGGCCAGCGAAAGATGTTCCAGCCAGTGCACCAGGTGTTCGAAATTCTGCTGATGGTCCAGATGGAACGCCGCCATCGCCACCAGCAGCAGGCAGGCGGTCTTTACGATCTCGTACATTGCGATGACGCGCAGTTCGGGGTGGCGTTGCAGCGGTGCGGATTTCAGCGGGGACGGCAGGGTGATTTCGGTGGGGGACATGGTGGGCATCAAGCAGACAAGCAGCCCATTGTCCTCGCTTCGCACCGGTTGACCAATGCGCCATGCATTACCCCTGTAGGAGCGGCTTCAGCCGCGACCGCTCTGCGTCGAGACAGAAGCGGTCGCGGCTGAAGCCGCTCCTACATTGAGCAGCTCGTCAGCAACAGCGCCCGCCACCGCCCTTGTAGCGCGCTTCCTGCCGTTCGCGGAAAAACTCGCCATAGTTGGGCACCTTGCGCTCGGGGTGATGCTCGCGCAGATGCTTCACGTAGACGTCGTAGTCGGGTATGCCGCAGCACAGGCGGGCGGTCTGCACCGCCCACTTGCGTACCGCGTTCAACGTGCTGGCCATCACGACGCCACGCTACCCAACGCCACGTAGGGCTCTTCATGCGCGGTGGGATGGTTGGCCTGCCAGCCCCGGATCAGCGCGCGCAGGCAGAACACCACCATCACCACGATCAGCAGCATGAACAGGCCGGTGAGCGCCATGTCCACGTAGTTGTTGGTGACGATCTGCTGCATGGCGGCCGGGGTCTTGGCCGGCGCCAGCAGCTGGCCCTGCTGCAGGGCCGCGTTGTACTTGTTGGCGGCGGCGGTGAAGCTGATCGGGCCGACCAGTTTCTGGTAACCGGCGGTGAGCGTGCAGATGATCAGCCAGATCGCCGGGATGCCCGGCACCCACACGTAGCGCTCGCGCTTGAGTTTCACCACCACCACGGTGGCCAGCATCAGCGCGATTGCCGCCAGCATCTGGTTGGCGATGCCGAACAACGGCCACAAGGTGTTGATGCCGCCCAGCGGGTCGACCGCGCCCTGGTACAGGAAATAACCCCACAGGAACACGCAGATCGCAGTGGCCAGCAGGTTGCCAGCCCACGACTCGGTTTCCTGCAGCGGCTGGTGGATCAGGCCGGCGATCTCCTGGATCATGAAGCGGCCCACACGGGTGCCCGCGTCCACCGTGGTGAGGATGAATAGCGCCTCGAACAGGATCGCGTAGTGGTACCAGAACGCCATCATGCCGCCGCCCGGCAGGATGTTGTGCAGCAGCTGGGCCATGCCCACGGCCAGCGTGGGCGCACCCCCGGCACGGCTGAGGATGCTGTTTTCGCCGATGTCCTGGGCCGTCTTGATCAACTCGTCCGGTGTCACCACAAAGCCCCACTGGCTGATCGTGGTGGCCGCTTCCTGCACCGTGGTGCCGATGATGGCGCTGGGCGAGTTCATCGCGAAGTACACGCCCGGGTGCAGGTAGGTGGCGGCGATCAACGCCATGATCGCCACGAAGGCTTCGCACAGCATGCCGCCGTAACCGACCATGCGCGCCTGGCCCTCGTTGGCCAGCAGCTTGGGTGTGGTGCCGGAGGCGATGATCGAATGCCAGCCGGACACCGCACCGCAGGCGATGGTGATGAACAGGAACGGGAACAGGTCGCCGGCGAACACCGGGCCGGTACCGTCGATGAAGCGGGTCACCGCCGGCATCTGCAGGTCCGGCGCGGCGATCAGGATCGCCAGCGCCAGCAACGCGATGGTGCCGATCTTCAGGAAGGTGGAAAGGTAATCGCGCGGCGCCAGCAGCAGCCACACCGGCAACACCGAGGCCACGAAGCCGTAGCCGATCAGCCACCAGGCCAGCGCCTTGGCGTCCATGTCGAACAGCGGCGCCAGCGTGGCCGAGTCGGCCACGTACTTGCCGGCCCAGATCGAGACCAGCAGCAGCACCAGGCCGATGATAGACACCTCGAGAATCCGCCCCGGCCGGAACCAGCGCATGTAGCCGCCCATCAGGAACGCGATCGGGATGGTGGCGGCCACGGTGAACGTGCCCCACGGGCTGTGCGTCAGTGCCTTGACCACCACCAGCGCCAGCACCGCCAGCACGATCATCATCAACACCAGCACGCCGATCATCGCCACGATGCCGGGCACCGGTCCCAGTTCCTCGCGCAACATGTGGCCCAGCGAACGCGCGTCGCGGCGCAGCGACAGGCCCAGGATCATGAAGTCCTGCACTGCGCCGGCAAACACCACGCCGAACAGGATCCACAACGTGCCGGGCAGATAACCCATCTGGGCAGCCAGCACCGGGCCGACCAGCGGGCCGGCGCCGGCGATCGCGGCGAAGTGGTGGCCGAACACCACCCATTTGTCGGTGGGCACGTAATCGAGGCCGTCGTTGCGCAGCACGGAGGGCGGCGCGCGGGTGGGGTCCAACCTCAACACGGAGTGTTCGACGAACTTGCCGTAGAAGCGGTAGCCGATGGCGAAGATCGCCGTTGCGGCAGCTACCAGCCAGATCGCATTGATCGGTTCGCCCCGTCTCAATGCCACCACGCCCAGGCAGAAAGCACCGATGATGGCGATCGCGACCCAGACAATCTTGCTGGCGGCGCTCGGCGGGGGAACGGTGGCTTGCATCGTCTGCATGGCAACTCCTCCTCGGCAATACCGCAAGACTCCGCCCGGCGGCGGCGATGGTCAATGCCAAATAAGGCCAGCCGGATTAGCCATTGGTCGAATTGCGAGATCCGTGCACACCGCGTCACAGGGGCGGCGCTACACTGCCCGGCCCGCCGCCATCGAGGAAATACGCCATGCGCATCGCGATACGTCACGGTTTGTGCGGTCTTGCCCTGGTGGCTCTGGCGTTGCCGGTGGGCGCCGTCGGGTCCAATCAATTCAAGGACTTGTTGAACAAGGTCAAGCAGTCGACGCACACCTCGAATACGTCGCAGGCGGGCAGCAACCTGCCGACCAGCGACATCGCCGCCGGCCTCAAGGAAGCGCTGGCCAAGGGCACCACCAACGCCATCAACAGTCTCGGCCGCGACGGCGGCTTCTGGAACAACGCCAAGGTGCGTATTCCCCTGCCGGGCAAGCTCGAACAGGCCGGCCAGCTGGCCAGGCAACTGGGCCAGGGCGCCAAGGTGGATGCGTTCGAGTTGAGCATGAACCGCGCCGCCGAGAAGGCGGTGCCACAGGTTGCCGGGATCTTCGGCGACGCCATCCGCAAGATGACGCTGGACGACGCGCGCGGCATCCTCACCGGCGGTGACCACGCGGCCACCGATTTCTTCCGTCGCGTGGCCGGCGATGCACTGACCGCGCGCATCCATCCCATCGTGGCCCAGGCCACCGACAGCGCCGGCGTCACCCGGAAATACAAGGCGTTCACCTCTGGCAGCGGTGGTGGCCAGCTCGGCAGCGTGCTCGGGGCGCTGGGCGGCGGAAAGTCGAACAAGGGCGGCAGCCCGCTGGACCTGGACGACTACGTGACAGCGAAAACACTGGATGGCCTGTTCACCGAGATCGGCGCGCAGGAACGATCGATCCGCGAGAACCCCGCTGCGCGCAGCACCGAGTTGCTGAAAAAGGTGTTCGGCGGCGGTTGAACCCGCTTGCGGGTTCAACAAACACAACGCTCAGGCTTTGTGGCTCGCCGGGGCTCGTGCTTCTCGTGGCTCGTGAACCACATCGCTTGCATTGCGCCGCACCGCCCCTAGATCGTCAAGAGATGGCGATTCCACGTCGAGGTTCTGCATGATTCGCGAAATCCTGAAGATGGGCGACCCACGGTTGCTGCGCGTCGCCCCGGCCGTGCCCACGGCGATGCTGGGCAGCGCGGAGCTGGATGTGCTGATCGCCGACATGTTCGAAACCATGCACGACGCCGGCGGCGTGGGGCTGGCCGCGCCGCAGATCGGCGTCGACCTGCAACTGGTGATCTTCGGTTTCGACCACAACGAGCGCTACCCCGACGCACCGGCAGTGCCGCGCACGATCCTGCTCAACCCGCTGATCACCCCACTGTCGCAGGACATGGAAGAAGGCTGGGAAGGCTGCCTGTCCGTACCGGGCCTGCGCGGCGCGGTGAGCCGTTACTCACTCATCCGCTACCAGGGCGTCGACCCGCAAGGCACCCGCATCGACCGCACCGCCGAAGGCTTCCACGCCCGCGTGGTGCAGCACGAATGCGACCACCTGATCGGTCGCCTGTACCCCTCGCGCATCACCGACTTCAGCAAGTTCGGCTACACCGATGTGCTGTTTCCGGGGCAGGACCTGGGAGACGATTGATGAAAGCCATCTGGAACGACACCGTGCTGGCCGACAGCGACGACACCGTCGTGGTTGAGGGCAATCACTACTTTCCCGCCGCCTCGTTGCGAGAGGAATATTTCCGCGAAAGCGATCATCACAGCGTGTGTCCGTGGAAGGGTACGGCCAGCTATTACGACGTGGTGGTCGGTGATGCAGTGAATGCCCAGGCCGCGTGGTACTACCCGCAGCCGAAGGAAGCCGCGGCGCAGATCGCCGGTCGGGTGGCGTTCTGGAAAGGGGTGCGCGTCGTCGATTGATACGGCGGGTTTTTGCGTTGCCGTTCTCCATGCAACGGCAACACATGATGCTGACCGCATTTCGACATCCGCAGGCGCAGGCTGGAAAGCCCTTGATTCAAGGAGCCGCCATGCTTTCCGCCTTCGGCCTCAACTGCACCCTCAAGACCGGCAACGAACCATCGTCCACCCAGAAACTGCTCGATCAGGTGCTGGAAGCACTGCAGGGCTACGACGTGGCCACCGCCAGCGAGCGCGCCGTCAACCACGACATCAAGCCCGGCGTGAAGACCGACCAGGGGCCGGGCGACGCGTGGCCCGCGCTGCGCAAACGCATCGACGACGCCAACATCTTCGTGCTGGCCACGCCCATCTGGATGGGCCAGCCATGCAGCGTGGCCAAACGGGTGTGCGAACGTCTCGACGCGGTATTCGGCGAGATCGACGAGCACGGCGTCTATCCCACCTTCGGCAAGGTCGCCATGGTCTGCGTGGTCGGTAACGAGGACGGTGCGCATCACGTCACCGCGGAGCTCTACCAGGCGCTGGCCGATGTCGGTTTCAGTATCCCCGGCGGCAGCTCCAGCTACTGGGTCGGCGAGGCGATGCACAAGACCAACTACATCGACCTGAAGGAAACGCCCAAGGCGCTGGCCGGCGCGATCAAGACCCAGGCCTGCAATGCGGCGCATCTGGCGGGGCTGTTGCAGGGAAGCCCGTATCCGCGGACGAATTAGGAATCTGTCAGCGCAAGCGTGGATACGCATCGTCCATGCAGCGGGTTACGCATGGACGATGCGAGCAGCGTGTCAGTTTGCGGTGGTCGGCGCGGCCTTCGCCGCCTTCGCCGCTGATGCCGCGTCGTCGAATTGCCAGGCGGGTTTGCCCTTGCCGTCGAAATTGAGTTGCGCGTGGGGCAGGTTGTCTTTGCCGTAGAACTGCATGTGCACCTCGTTCGCGGTGGTGCCCAGTTCGAGTGCCGGCGCGTGCACCTTGCCGTCGGCATAATTCATGATCATGCCCGCGAAGCCATCCCGGTCATCGACCATCAGGCCGATTGCGTCGCTGAGCGGCGCCGCACGGTCCAGGCCGATCACGACACGGCCCATGCCCAGGAAGGCCATGCCGCCACGCTCGTTGCCTTTCTTGTCGAACAAGGCCAGGCCGTAGTTGTCGCCGTCGCCGATGCGCTTCAGGGTTTGGCCACCAATCACCGGTGCGGGCATTTGCCCGATCGCGAGACGATCGGCGCCGGTCTTGCCGAGGAAGATGATGCCGTCCGAAGCGTCGTCCTTGCGGGTGCGGTCCTTGCTGGCGGGCACCGGCGCGCCGATCAGGATGCGGTCGTGGCCCTGGGCATCGGTGATCACCAGGCCTTGCGTGCGGATGATCGCGTCGGGCTTGGCCGGCGCCTCGGGTTTGCGCAGCAGGGACACGGCGGCCAGCGCAACCACCGCCAGCAGGGCGAGGATCACCAGCACGCGCAAACGGGCTACTTCATGTTGCAGGCGGTTCCAGTCTTCGATACGCACATCGGCAAGTCCGTTCATCTTGGGGAATCCTTGTGTGATGGAGGGAGGGACATGCCGCCGGATACCGCATCCAGCAGTAGGCCCTCGGCGAGTATAGGATTCCCGTGTTTGGTGCTCCACACCGTTGCGGTGGCAACCGCCAAATCACCGGTGGCGTAAGCTGGAGAGCGGTGGCTTTCCGCCGGGGAGAGATTTGGTGAAGAAAGAAGATGAAACGCACATGCAGATTGTGTCCGCGGATATCAGCTCGGAACTGCTGACCGGGATGGTGATTTTTCGACCGCACTGCGTATCCCGCGTCGGCCGCACCGTGGGCGACGTGAGCAAGAAGGGCAACTGGTACGCCCTGCGTCCCGGTGAGGTGCGCAGCTTTGCGCGAGCGCTGCTGGACGCAGCCGATGCGCTGGACCTGAAGGCGAAAACCCTGCAGGCGGCCAAGACGGCCGCCTGATTGGCGTTACGGCCGATCGGATGCAGCGACGCTGCGGCGTCGGCGCATCGGCCGTCACACGGTGGTCGGTTCCCGCCGCGTTTCCGTGGCAGCGAAGCGCGCCTTGTAGGCGCCGGGGCTGACGCCAAGCTTGCGGCGGAAATGATGGCGCAGGGTGATCGCGCTGCCGAAGCCGCACTCGCCGGCGATGGCGTCGATGGACAGCGACGAACCCTCCAGCAATTCCCGCGCGCGGTCCACCCGCGCGGCGATCAACCAGTCCGCCGGGCTGGTGCCGGTGGCTTGCTTGAAGTGGCGCATGAAGCTGCGTTCGCTCATCGCCGCCATCGCGGCCAGCTCGGCGATCGGCTGGTGGCTGGCCAGCCGCCGCTGCATGTGGTCGATCACCTTTGACAGCGCGCTGGATTCGCGTTTCGCCACCGGCCGCTCGACGAACTGCGCCTGGCCGCCGTCGCGGTGCGGCGGAATCACCAGCCGCCGCGCCACCTGGTTGGCCACGTCGGCGCCGTGGTCGCGACGCACCAGATGCAGGCACAAGTCCAGGCCCGCCGCGCTGCCGGCGGACGTGAGCAACTGGCCTTCGTCCACGTACAGCACCGCTGGATCGACCTTGATGCGCGGGTACCTGCGTTGCAGCGCCTCGGCGTAGCGCCAGTGGGTGGTGGCGCGGCGGCCATCGAGCAGGCCGGTGGCGGCCAGCACGAAGGCGCCCGAGCAGATCGTCAGCAACCGTGCGCCGCGTGCATGCGCCTCGCGCAGGGCGTCCAGCACGCGTGTCGGTACCGGCACGTCGAGGCCTTTCCAGCCGGGGATGATGATGGTGCCGGCGTCGGCGAGTCGCTCCAGTCCCGCGTCCGCCGTCACCCGCATGCCGTATTGACCACGCAGCGGGCCGCGCTCGGCGGCACAGGTTTCGAAGCGGTACCAGCCGGGCTGCAATTCGGGTCGCGGCAGGCCGAAAACCTCGGCCGCGCAGGCGAACTCGAAGCCGCACAAGCCGTCGTAGACCAGCGCGGCGACCAGTGGGTTGGGCGGGGTTCGGCGGCGACGGGAGATTGGCATGATCTGATCGAAGCGTGTCGTTTTCGCCAATTGTGCGCGCCCCGCCGCGGCCGAACAATGAGTCTCCATCCGCACCCGGGAGCACCCATGTCGAACGCCGTCACCCAGATTCCCGCCGCGCCGTCCGCGCAGGCGCTGCAGCATTTCGAAGCGGCGTTCGCCTTCGAAACCGATTGCTGGGATACGCACGACGCCCTGCAGCAGGCCGAGCCGGGCTTCGTTCTCATCGATGCCCGCGGCCCGGCGCACTACCAGCGCGGGCACGTCCCCGGCGCGATCAACATCCCGCACGCCAAGATCATCGAATCGCGGCTGGCGACGCACCCCGCGGGGACCTTGTTCGTGGTGTATTGCGCCGGCCCGCATTGCAATGGCGCAGCACGCGCCGCCGTGCGGCTGGCCCGGCTGGGACGACCGGTGAAGCTGATGGCCGGTGGTATCACGGGCTGGATCGATGAGGGTTTCGAGCTGGCCGAGGGTACCGGGCATGACTGAGCAGCATGACGAATTAGGGGTGATGCAGGCACCGCGCGCATGGCAGTCGACTGGATCGGTGGCGTCTTACAGGGCACGAAACCACCGGGCGGGACGTCAGTACGATGCCCGACCGGTGCGCGAGCAGGCGTTGGCGATGGAGGCATTGTGAAAGCGCTTGCAGCAGCTTGCGTGGTGCGGCGCGTAGAGCGGCAGGATCTCATGGCGCTGGTCGCGCTTTGTGGCGAACATGCGCTGTACGAGCGGGCAACGCTCGGCACCGCGGCGGACATGCTCGACGGGTTGGCGCGCGCGTTGTTTGCGCCCTCGCCACGGCTGCAGGCATGGGTCGCCGAGGCCGACGGGGACCTGCTGGGTTACGCGACCGCCACGGTCGAGTTCTCGACGTGGCGGGCGCGGGAATTCCTGCACATGGACTGCCTGTTCGTGCGCGAAGGCCGACGTGGTAGGGGCATCGGTGCGTCTTTGCTGGCTACCGTCATCGCGGCCGCCCGCCGCAGCGGTTGCGCAGAAATGCAGTGGCAGACGCCGGATTGGAACACCGATGCCGCACGTTTCTATCGTGGCGTCGGCGCCATCGGGAAACCCAAGTGTCGCTTTTTCCTGCGATTGGAAGGTTGAGCGTGGGTGATCCGCTGGCCGTCAACGCTGGCTGCAAGTCGCATGCAGGCGAGGAGCTTTATGAAGCTGGCGACGCGGCATTCAACGGCGGCACCGCCTGGCTTCCATGCGTCGCAGGAGCCTGGTTATCACTGGACAAGCGCGATATGCAGCTTGGGTAGGGGGCTTGCTCCTCGGGGATCCTCTGGCACAGGAAAATCGGCATCAACTGCTTGAACTGGCCCACCCAGTGCTTTCCGTCGAAGGCGACGGGAGTCGCCTGCGCCGCTCCGCGTTCGGCCCACTGGATCGTGTAGTAGTCCCGCGCACCCTTGATGGCCACGACGAGTGCCGCTTCGCTATGAGGCTTGCCACCGGAAATGGTGGTGCCGCAGGCAATGAAAGCGGCCGCGGCGGGGTAGCCGTCGACGGACGGGCTTCCCAGATCGCCGACGCTTACGCTGTCGGGGCAGGCCTTCCTGAAACCTTCCGCAATCGTATTGAGCAATACCGCGGGCGGCGGTCCGGGGTTGGCGGCGACATCCTTGTATCCGGTGACGGTAATCATTCGGCTCCAGTGTTCAACGTTCTCCCCCATAGGTACGGATTCCCGGATGTAGCCGTGGGCGCTGGTTTCTTCGTTGACCACCTTGAAGTCAAGCGGCATCTTGAAAGCCACCAATTGACTGAAGATCGGTGAGATGACCAGGATGCTGGTCGCGTTCTCCCGTTGAGTGGTGATGTGCGGGGCCTCCGCAGCAGCTGGCCGGAGGGTGACGCCGACCAGAAGCATCAGGAGTGCAGAACGGAAGATCATCGCTGTTCCCTGCATGGGTGGATGCTGTCCATGGACCGCTTGCGACGGAGCCGACAAGCGCGCGTTGCCAAACGCAAAGGATAACCATCCGGCGCAGTGACGCTGTAAGAAAAGGCCCTGATTGCCGTCAGCCCTTTTCTTCTGACGGAGCAGGCGCGTCAGCGGCAGCGATTGATCGTGTCACGCAGTTCGATGGCGGCGTTGCGTGCGGCGAGGGCGAAGTCCTTGTCGTTGCCGGCGTAGATGATGCCGCGGGAGGAGTTGATCATCAGGCCGGTGCCGTCGGTGGTACGGCCGGCGTGCATCACCGCCTCAATGTCGCCGCCCTGGGCGCCGATGCCCGGCACCAGCAGCGGCATGTCGCCGACAAGCGCACGCACCTGGCGGATTTCCTCGGGCCAGGTGGCGCCGGTGACCAGGGCGCAGTTGCCGTGGGTGTTCCAGTCGCGGGCGATGGTCTCGGCCACGCGCAGGTACAGCGGCACGCCGCCGCAATCCAGCGCCTGGAAATCCGCGCCGCCGGGGTTGGAGGTGCGGCACAGCAGGATCACGCCCTTGTCGGCGCGGTCCAGGAACGGCTGGATCGAATCGCGGCCCATGTACGGGTTAAGCGTCACCGCGTCGGCGCCGTAGCGGTCGAACGCCTCGGTGACGTAGTGCTGCGCCGTGCTGCCGATGTCGCCGCGCTTGGCGTCCAGGATCACCGGCACGCCGGGATGCCGCTGGTGGATGTAGGCGATCAGGCGCTCGAGTGCGTCTTCGGCGCGCAGGGCGGCGAAGTGGGCGATCTGCGGTTTGAATGCGCAGGCCAGGTCGGCGGTGGCGTCGACGATGGCGTGGCAGAAGGCGAACACCGCATCGGGCGCGCCCTTGATGTGCGCGGGGAATTTCGCCGGGTCCGGATCGAGCCCCACGCAGACCAGGGTGTCGTGCTGGCGCCAGCGTTGCTGCAGGGCGTCGGAAAAGCGCATGGTCACTCTCGGGTCGGCGGGATCGGTTGGCCATTTTAGCGGCTGGCGGGATTTTTCGTTTATCGTCGACCGGAGTGATCTGTCATCTCGAAACCGCGAGGCCTTGCCCATGACGCACGAGATTTCCGCCAGCCGTCGTCGCTTCCTTCAGATCGGTGCCACTGCCGCCACCATGGCGCTGATCAACCCGTTTGCCGCGCGAGCCGGCGGTGGTTCCGGCGGAACGCCAACGCGCGCCATGTTGAAACTGGGCAAGTCGGCGACCGGACGCACCGTGCCATCGGACCTCGTCGGCCTGAGTTTTGAAACGCTGCAGATGCACGACACCAGCTACTTTTCGGCATCGAACGAGGCGCTGATCGGCATGTTGCGCCGGTTGAATCCGCAGGGCGTGTTGCGCATCGGCGGCAATTCCAGCGATTACTCGGCGTGGAGCGGTTACACCGGCGCGCTGCCGCCGTTCGAGCAATTGCCGCACGCGGTGTTCAAGCGGCCGTACATGGTTACACCCGCACAGCTGACGAACCTGGCGGGCTTTCTCGATGCCACCGGCTGGCGGCTGGTGTTCGGTGTCAACCTGCGCCGCGGCTCGCCGGAGATGGCGGCCGAGTTGGCTGAGGCGGTGCAGCGCGCGGTGGGCGATCGGTTGCAGGCGATCCAGATCGGCAACGAGCCGAGCCTGTACAAGCACGCGGATGGCAGCGCCTTCAGCTACGACGAGTACCTGGCGTTGTGGCGCAAAACCGCCGGGGCGATCCGTCAGCGCGCGCACGTGCCGATCGCCGGCCCCGACACCAGCAATGAAATCGACTGGGTGCGGAAGTTTGCCCACGACACCAACGACATCGTGGCACTCACGCATCACTACTACCGCGGCGGCGCGCCGCAACCGACCACCACGGTGGCGCAAATGCTGGGTGGCGACCCCGACTTCATCCAGCAGGCGGAACAGGTCGCCAAGGTGGCGGCGGCGAAGAAGCTGCCGTTCCTGCTGACCGAAGCGAACTCCTACTGGGGCGGCGGCAAGCTGGGTGTCAGCAATACGTTCGCTTCGGCGTTGTGGGGCGGCGATTTCGCGCTGGCTTGCGCACAGGCCGGCGTGGACGGCATCAACATTCACTCCGGCACGCTGTCGGTGCTGGAGGCATCGCTCAACAAGAACGTGGCGACGGCGCCGAAGGGCGCCACTTACGAGCAGCGGCTGGATGCGATCAGCGGTCGTTACACGCCCATCGCCGGCGATGCGGAGGAGGGTTATTACGCCCGCCCGCTGTATTACGGGTTGCTGCTGGCGCGGCAGTTCGCGGGGGCGGGTTTCGTCGATGCCGCGCTCAGTGCGAACGGCGCCAACCTCACCGCCTACGCGGCCGACCGCAACGGGCAGCGCCTGCTGGCGGTGTTCAACAAGGATCTGCAGCGTGATGTGGATCTGCAGGTGGATTTCGGCCACGCGGGAAGTGCGGCCAAGGTGTGGCGTCTGCAGGCGCCGGGCATCGACGACGTGCACCACACCACGTTGGCTGGCGCCGCCGTGGGGCATACGGGCGAGTGGTCGCCGGTTTCCGATGAAACGCTGCGGATCGATGCGGGGCGGGGCGTGTTGTCGCTGCCGCGTGGTAGTGCCGTGTTGGTAACGGTCGAGGCCTGAAACGAAAACACCCCGCTGCGGCGGGGTGTTTTTTTGCTTGTGGCCTTTGCTCCCTCCCCTGCTTGCAGGGGAGGGTTGGGGTGGGGTGCTTTTGATCTCCCCGCCAGCCCGGACAACCCCCTCCCAACCTCCCCCTGCGCGCAGGGGGAGGAGCAGAGCTCAGGCCAGCTTTTTGTACTTCACGCGCTTCGGACCCGAATCGTCGCCCAGGCGACGCTTCTTGTCGGCCTCGTACTCGTTGTAGTTGCCGGGGAAGAACTCCACGTGCGAGTCGCCTTCGAACGCGATGATGTGGGTGGCGATGCGGTCGAGGAACCAGCGGTCATGCGAGATCACGATCGCGCTGCCGGGGAATTCCAGCAACGCGTCTTCCAGCGCGCGCAGGGTTTCCACGTCCAGGTCGTTGGACGGCTCATCGAGCAGCAGCACGTTGCCGCCCTGCAGCAGGGTCTTGGCCATGTGCAGGCGACCACGCTCACCGCCGGACAGGCTGCCGACGATCTTCTGCTGGTCGGTGCCCTTGAAGTTGAAGCGGCCGATGTAGGCGCGCGACTGGATCTCGAAGTTGCCGATGGTGAGGATGTCCGAACCGCCGGAAACTTCCTGCCATACGTTGTTCTTCGGGTCGAGCGCATCGCGCGACTGGTCGACGTAGGCCAGCTTGGTGGTGTGGCCCAGCTTCACCTCGCCGGTGTCCGGCTGTTCCTTGCCCATGATCATCTTCATCATGGTCGACTTGCCGGCGCCGTTGGGGCCGATCACGCCGATGATCGCGCCTGGCGGCACCTTGAACGACAGGTCCTCGATCAGCATGCGGTCGCCGAACGATTTGGTGACGTTCTTGAACTCGATCACTTCCTGGCCCAGGCGCTCGCCCGGCGGGATGAAGATTTCATTCGTCTCGTTGCGGCGCTGGTAGTCGACCGAGTTCAGTTCCTCGAAGCGGGCCAGGCGGGCCTTGCCCTTGGACTGGCGGCCCTTGGCGGCCGAGCGCACCCACTCCAGCTCCTTCGCGATCGCCTTCTGGCGCGACTTCTCCTGGTTCGCTTCCTGCTTCAGGCGGGCGTCCTTCTGCTCCAGCCACTCGGTGTAGTTGCCCTTCCACGGAATGCCGCGGCCGCGGTCGAGTTCGAGAATCCACTCGGCGGCGTTGTCGAGGAAGTAGCGGTCATGGGTGACCGCCACCACGGTGCCGGGGTAGTCGTGCAGGAATTTTTCCAGCCAGTCGACCGACTCGGCGTCCAAGTGGTTGGTGGGTTCGTCGAGCAGCAGCATGTCCGGCTTGGACAGCAGCAGGCGGCATAGCGCCACGCGGCGCTTCTCGCCGCCAGACAGCGGGCCGACGATGGCATCCCACGCCGGCAGTCGCAGCGCATCGGCGGCCACTTCCAGCTGGCGCTCCAGCGCATGCGCGTCGTTGGCGGCCAGCAGGTTTTCCAGCTGTTCCTGTTCCTTGGCCAGCTTGTCGAAATCCGCGCCGTCCTCGGCGTAGGCGGCGTAGACCTCTTCCAGCCGCTTCTGCGCGTCGAGGATTTCCGACACGCCTTCCTCGACCACTTCGCGCACGGTCTTCTCGGGGTCCAGGTTCGGCTCCTGCGCCAGGTAGCCGATCTTGGTGCCCGGCTGGGCGCGCGCCTCGCCCTGGAAGTCGGTATCCACGCCGGCCATGATCCGCAGCACGGTGGACTTGCCCGCGCCGTTGACGCCGAGCAGGCCGATCTTGGCGCCGGGGAAGAAGCTGAGCGAAATGTCCTTGATGATCTGCCGCTTCGGCGGGACGATCTTGCTGACCCCGTTCATGGTGTAGATGTACTGCGAGCTCATGCAACCTCCGAAAGCGTGCACCGCGCCACCGACGGGCGGCGCGGAAAGGGAATTCATCAAACCGCGCATTATAGCGGCTTGTGCCATCGCACCGATGAACCCGCGTGTAGCCAGCTGCCGGTGGCCGCAAAAGCCCGGCAGCGCTACAATTTCCGGCTAAATCCCGCCACCACCCCGCCGAGGCCAGAATGTTCCCCAAGGACTGCACGATTGCCGGTTATGACGACGAACTGGCCAAGGCCATCGCCGATGAAGGCCAGCGCCAGGAAGATCACGTCGAGCTGATCGCCTCGGAGAACTACGCCAGCCCGCGCGTGCTGGAAGCGCAGGGCTCCAAGCTCACCAACAAGTACGCCGAAGGCTATCCGGGCAAGCGCTACTACGGCGGCTGCGAGTATGTGGACGTGGCCGAGAAGCTGGCCATCGAGCGCCTGAAGCAGCTGTTCGACGCCGACTACGCCAACGTGCAGCCGCATTCCGGCTCGCAGGCCAACCAGGCGGTTTACCTGGCGCTGCTGCAGCCGGGCGACACCATCCTGGGCATGAGCCTGGCCCACGGCGGCCACCTGACCCACGGCGCCAAGGTCAACGTCTCCGGCAAGCTGTTCAACGCGATCCAGTACGGCGTCGACGAGAACGGCCTGATCGATTACGACGAAGTGCAGCGCCTGGCCACGGAGCACCAGCCGAAGATGCTGGTGGGCGGCTTCAGCGCGTATTCGCAAGTGGTCGACTGGGCGCGCATGCGCAAGATCGCCGATTCGGTGGGCGCGCTGTTCTTCGTCGACATGGCCCACGTTGCCGGCCTGATCGCCGCAGGCGTCTACCCCAGCCCGCTGCCGCACGCGCACGTGGTCACCTCGACCACCCACAAGACCCTGCGCGGCCCGCGCGGCGGTCTCATTGTCGCCAAGGGCGCCGGCGAAGAGATCGAGAAAAAGCTGCAGTCGATCGTGTTCCCCGGCATCCAGGGCGGCCCGCTGATGCACGTGATCGCCGCCAAGGCGGTGGCGTTCAAGGAAGCGCTGGAGCCCGAGTTCAAGAGCTACCAGGCGCAGGTGGTGAAGAACGCCAAGGCGATGGCCAAGACCTTCATCGAGCGCGGCTACAAGATCGTCTCCGGCGGCACCGAGAACCACCTGATGCTGGTCGACATGATCGGCAAGGACGTCACCGGCAAGGCGGCCGAGGAAGCGCTGGGCAAGGCGCATATCACGGTCAACAAGAACGCCGTGCCGAACGACCCACGCAAGCCCTTCGTCACCTCCGGCCTGCGCGTCGGCACCCCGGCCGTCACTACCCGCGGCTACAAGGAAGCGGACGTGACCGAGCTGGCGAACTGGATCTGCGACGTGCTGGACGCGCCCGAAGACGAGGCGGTGATCGCGGCGGTGCGCAGCAAGGTCACCGAGCAGTGCCGCAAGTTCCCGGTGTATGGCTGAAATGCCGGGAATCGGGAATGGGGAATGGGGAATCGGTGAAAGCCGGTTTCCCGGGCGCTTTTGCTTTTCCCCATTCCCCATTCCCCATTCCCGATTCCCCTAACCATGCACTGCCCCTTCTGCCAGCACGAAGACACGCGGGTGATCGATTCGCGGCTGACCGAGGACGGCAGCACGGTGCGTCGGCGGCGCGAGTGTCCGCAGTGCGGTGAGCGGTTCAACACGTTCGAGACGGCCGAGTTGAAGTTGCCGACGATCGTGAAGAGTGGCGAGCGGCGCGAGACGTTCGACGAGCGCAAGTTGCGGGTCAGTTTCGAGCGCGCGCTGCAGAAGCGGCCGGTGCCAAGCCATGACGTGGACAGCGCCGTGCGCACCATCATCAACGACCTGCGCCGCAGCGGTGAGCGCGAGATCCCGTCGCGCCAACTCGGCGAGTTGGTGATGCGCGAGCTGAAGAATCTCGACCAGGTGGCGTACGTGCGCTTCGCCTCGGTCTACCGCAAATTCGAGGACGTGCACGCGTTTCGCGAGGAAATCGAGAAGCTGGAGCGCGATCTGCCGGGCTTGTCAGATCTGCAGTTGCCGCTGCTTGGCGGCGGCAAGCGTGAAGGCAAGTGATGTGCCCGTAGGAGCGCACCCTGTGCGCGAAGGGTTTGCGATACGGTCACGTGGTTCGCGCACAGGGTGCGCTCCTACAAGTACCAGGCCGTGACCATTTCTTTCTCCGCCACCGACCACACCCACATGGCGCACGCCCTGCGCCTCGCGGCCTGCGGCCTGTACACCACGGCGCCCAACCCACGCGTGGGATGCGTGATCGCGGACGGTGAAACCGTGCTTGGCACCGGCTTCCACCAGCGCGCCGGCGAACCCCACGCCGAGGTCTTCGCGCTGCGTGACGCGGGCGAACGCGCCCGCGGTGCCACCGCCTACGTAACGCTGGAGCCTTGTGCCCACCACGGCCGCACGCCGCCATGTGCCGACGCGCTGGTGGCAGCCGGAGTCGGGCGGGTTGTGGTGGCGGCGGAGGATCCATTCGATCAGGTGGCCGGCCGCGGCATCGAGCGCCTGCGCGCCGCCGGCATCTCGGTCGAAACCGGCTTGATGCGCGATGCCGCGCGCGAACTGAACATCGGCTTTTTCAGTCGCATCGAGCGTGGACGTCCATTCGTGCGGGTGAAGCTGGCGATGAGCCTGGATGGCCGCACTGCGCTGGCCAACGGCGATTCCAAATGGATCACCGGCGAAGCCGCCCGCGCCGACGTGCAGCATTGGCGCGCGCGCAGCTCGGCCATCCTCAGTGGCAGCGGCACCGTGCTGGCGGACAACCCCCGTCTCACCGTACGGCGGGCCTCCAACTCCCTCTCCCCCGGCGCTGCCGGGGGAGAGGGTTGGGGTGAGGGGGCCGCTCTGAAAGCCGGAGCCCCCCTCACCCCACCCTCTCCCCCAAGCGAGCTTGGGGGAGAGGGCTTCAAACCCCTGCGCGTGATCCTCGACCGCCATCTGCGCACCCCCGCCGGCAGCCATGTGCTGGATGGCGCATCCCCCACGCTGCTGCTGCACGCGGCGAACGCAACGCCCGCTGCAACGCGTTCCGCGCATGTCGAATACGCCAGCGTGCCGGAGCAGGGCGACGCACTCGACCTGCATGCCGTGCTGGCCCTGCTGGCGGCGCGCGGTTGCAACGAAGTTCACGTCGAAGCCGGCCGCACCCTGTGCGGCGCGTTGTTCGCCGCGGGCCTGGTGGACGAGCTGTTGTTGTACATCGCGCCGGTGCTGCTGGGCAGCGAAGCCGCACCCCTGATGAACCTTCCAGGCCTGACCGACATGGCCTCCCGCTGGTCGCTGCAGTTGCTGGACCAGCGCATGCTCGGCCCCGACATCCGTTTGCGCCTGCGCCCCGCGTGAGCCACCGAAGTCCCGCCGCCGTTCGTCGCACAAGGAGCCCATCGCCATGAGTGGTGCCAACCCGAAAACCATCCGCTGGGGCATCATCGGTTGCGGCGATGTGACCGAAGTGAAAAGCGGTCCGGCCTTCCAGAAGGTGGAAGGGTCCGCGCTGGTGGCGGTGATGCGCCGCGACGGCGACAAGGCGCGCGATTACGCGCAGCGCCATGGCGTGGCGAAGTGGTATGACGATGGCCAGGCGCTGGTCGACGATCCCGACGTGGATGCGGTCTATGTCGCCACGCCGCCGTCATCGCACAAGCACTACGCGCTGATGAGCATCGCGGCGGGCAAGCCGGTCTACGTGGAGAAGCCCTTCGCGATGGATACGGCCGAGTGCGAGGCCATCGTGGCTGCCGGCCGTGCCGCCAACGTGCCGGTGTTCGTGGCCTATTACCGGCGCATGCTGCCGCGCTTCCACAAGGTGCGCGAGTTGCTGTTCGACGAGCGCGCCATCGGCACGCCGCGCTCGGTGCATTGCGTGCATACCGCCTCGCACAACCCGCGCTACGACGGTCCGCAGTCGCCGCACTGGCATGTGAACCCGGCGATTTCCGGCGGCGGACTGTTCGTGGACATCGGTTGCCACACGCTGAACATCCTGGACTGGCTGTTCGGCCCCATCACCCGCGTCAGTGGCCACGCCAGCAACCAGCGCGGCAGCTATCCGGCTGAGGACAGCGTGGCGATGGCGTTCGCGTTCGGCAACGGCATGGTCGGTACCGGCTTGTGGAATTTCGACGCGCTGCAGCGGCACGACCTCACCGAGGTGACGGGCGATGCGGGCCGGCTTTCCTTCGCCACCTTCGGCGACGGTCCGATCCGGCTGGAGAATGCCGCCGGCGTGCGCGAGTTCCACATCGAGAACCCGCGCACCATCCAGCAGCCGCTGATCGAAACCCTGGTGGCCGAGCTCCACGGCCAACCAGCCGTCTGCCCGGACCTTGCCGCCAGCGGCGTGCGCACCACGTGGGTGATGGATCAGGTGCTGCGCGATTACCGGCGCGCCACGGGGCAGCAGATCGGGCTGTAGCGCAGCACGCGCCGCCTTCTGTAGGAGCGACTTCAGTCGCGATGCTCTTATTCGGGATGCTGAAACAAAGGCATCGCGACTGAAGTCGCTCCCACAGAAGGCCAGAAAGCGCAGGGGCCTGCCGGCGATGGTGCTAGACTGCCGCATCCGGCTTCGGCCGGCAGTACGACGTCTTCAGGGCGGGGCGAAATTCCCCACCGGCGGTAGGCCTTTCGAGGCGAGCCCGCGAGCGCTTCCAGTCCCACTGGAAGGTCAGCAGATCCGGTCAGACTCCGGAGCCGACGGTTGGATGCGGGCAACCGCATCCTCAAAGTCCGGATAAAGAGAAGACGGCACGGCACACGCTTCGCGGCGTGCGTCAGGCCTCATGCCTTGAGGCGTTTTTCGCTTTTTTCGACGCGGGAAACGTTTCATGAAAATCGTTCAGTCACGGCATCGCCTCGCCCTCCCGCCGGAGGTGCGCTGATGTTTACCGGCATCATCCAATGCGTGGGCCGCATCGCGCGGCTCGAACCGCGTGGCGGCGACGTGCGGCTTCATGTCGATACCGCCGACCTCGATCTCCGCGACGTGCAACTGGGCGATTCCATCGCCGTCTCCGGTGTCTGCCTCACGGCGGTCACGCTGGAAGCGCGCGGTTTCGCGGCGGACGTCTCCAACGAAACGCTGTCGCTGACTTCTCTCGGAAAATTGAAAGCCGGCGATCCGGTGAACCTGGAAAAGGCCTTGCGCCTCGCCGACCGTTTGGGCGGCCACATGGTGTCCGGCCACGTCGACGGGCTGGGCAAGGTGGTGTCGGTCACGCCCGATGGCCGCTCGCAGCGCTGGACCTTCGAAGTGCCCGCCAGCCTGTCGCGCTATATCGCCGCCAAGGGCTCGGTCTGCATCGACGGCACCAGCCTCACCGTCAACGAAGTGTCGGGCCATCGCTTCGGCGTCAACCTGATCCCGCACACCGTCGAGCACACCGCCTTCCACGCCCGCCGCGTGGGCGATGCGGTGAACATCGAGGTGGATGTGGTGGCGCGCTACATCGAACGGCTGCTGTCCAGCGGCGAGGCGCCGAAGCTGGATGAGGCGTTTTTGAAGCAGAACGGTTTCGCCTGATCCTGAAGCCCCTCTCCCCCTGGGAGAGGGGTTGGGGTGAGGGTTCGGGCGGAGCGCAGCGCTTTCGCTCCGCCCGAACCCTCATCCGCCCCTTCGGGGCACCTTCTCCCATCGGGAGAAGGGAACCGCCAAAACGGATACACCCATGCCCTTCAACACCATCCCCGAAATCCTCGAAGACATCCGCGCCGGCCGCATGGTCGTCATCGTCGACGACGAAGACCGCGAGAACGAGGGCGACCTGATCATGGCCGCCGAGAAAGTGCGCCCCGAAGACATCAACTTCATGGTGCGCGAGGCGCGCGGCCTGGTCTGCGTCACGCTCACCGAGCAGCGCACGCGCCAGTTGGGCCTGAAGCCGATGGTCAGCGACAACACCTCGGCCTACCACACCAACTTCACCGTCTCGATCGAGGCGGCCGAAGGCGTCACCACCGGCATCTCGGCGCACGACCGCGCGCGCACCATCCAGGTGGCCGCGCAGGCGGACGCGAAGCCGCAGGACCTCACCCAACCTGGCCACATCTTCCCGCTCACCGCCCAGCCCGGCGGTGTGCTGAGCCGCGCCGGCCACACCGAGGCCGGCTGCGATCTGGCCGCGCTGGCGGGGCTGGAGCCGGTGGCGGTGCTGATCGAGATCCTGCATGAGGACGGCTCGATGGCGCGCCGACCGGAGCTGGAGGTTTTCGCGCGCAAGCACGGGTTGAAGATCGGCTCCATTGCCGACCTGATCCGCCACCGGCTGGAAACCGAGAAGACCGTGCAGCGCGTGCACGAGGAAGACGTGCAGACCGAGTTCGGCGCGTTCCGGCTGGTCGCGTATCGCGACGTGATCCGCAAGGGCCTGCACTTCGCCCTGGTGCGCGGCACGGTGGACGACGGCGCGCCGGTGTTGTCGCGCGTGCATGTGCGCAACACCTTGTCCGACGTGCTGCACCTGCAACGCGACGATCTTGGCATCACCGTGACCGAAGCCCTGCGCCGCATTGCCGACGAGGATCGCGGCGTGCTGCTGGTGCTGTCGGGCGACGACAGCCCCGATGCCCTGCTGGCTGGGCTGCAACGCCAGCCGCAAACGGAAAACCGCCGCCGCGACACCCAGCAGGAATGGCGCCAGCTGGGCCTTGGCGCGCAGATCCTGTCCGACCTGGGCGTGCACCGCCTGCGCGTGCTCGGCACCCCGCGCAAGCTGGTGGGCCTGGGCGGTTTCGATCTGGAGGTGGTCGAGTACGTTTGACTCGCACCCGCCCGTGTAGGAGCGGCTTCAGCCGCGACGCTTTTACGGGATTCGGGATTCGGGATTCGGGATTCGGTGAAGCCAAGAGCGTCGCGGCTGAAGCCGCTCCTACAGAAAATCACCGCATCGCGCCCGTCTCCGCCCTGCAACCGCCACCCCATCCCCGCATAATCGACTGTCGCCAACCGAACCCAAGCCCATGCCCGAAACCCGCATCCGCCTGATCGCCCCTTCCGGCTATCCGCACGATCGCGCCGCCATGACGCGCGGCGTGGAACGGCTGCGCGAGGCCGGTTGCGTCGTGGATGCGCTGGACGTGCTTGACCGCAGCGAGCAGCGCTACGCCGGCAGCGACGCCCAGCGGGCGGCCGATATCAATGCGCTGGCCACGCTGGATGCACTGCCGGACATCGCGCTGGCCATCCGCGGCGGTTACGGCGCCACGCGGTTGCTGGCCGATCTGCATTACGACGCCTTGCGCGAACGGCTGAGCGGCAGCAACACCATGCTGGTCGGCTACAGCGATTTCACCGCGCTGCAATTGGCATTGCATGCAAAAAGCGGGCTGTGCACCTTCAGCGGCCCGATGCTGGGCGCGGATTTCGGCGCGGAAGCCTTGAGCGACTTCACCTGGCAACACTTCTGGCAGACAGCGCGCTCGCCGGCGACCGAGGTCGCATGGCGCACCAGGGCCGCAACGGAAGCTGAGGTCGAAGGCCCGCTGTGGGGCGGTAACCTGGCCGTGCTGTGCAGCCTGATCGGCACGCCGTATTTCCCCGCCATCGAGGGCGGCATCCTGTTCGTGGAGGACGTGGGCGAGCCGCCGTTCCGGATCGAGCGGCTGCTGTACCAACTGCACCTGTCCGGTGTGTTGGGGCGCCAGCGCGCGCTGCTGCTGGGCGATTTCAGCCAGTGCCGCGGCAGCGCCTACGACAACGGCTACGGCCTGCAGCACAGCTTCGAGCAGATCCGCGCCGCCTGCGGCATCCCGGTGATCGATGGCCTGCCCACCGGCCACGAACCGGACAAGTTCACGCTGCCCTTCGGCGCGCCGGCACGGCTGCGCGTGGGCGGCGGCGAGGCCAGCCTGAGTTTCAGCGGTTATCCCCACCTGACCTGAAGCTCTTTACTCCTCCCCCTGCTTGCAGGGGGAGGTTGGGAGGGGGTTAGCTTTTGACTTTCCAAGATCAAAAGCGACCCCACCCCAACCCTCCCCTGCAAGCAGGGGAGGGAGCAAAGAGAGCAGGCGAAGCCCCAAACCCGTAAAATGACCGGCCAGCATGGGCTGTGCCCACCCAAGGAATCCGCAATGAAGATCATCGAAGGCGATTTCGCCACGCCCAAAGGCCGCTTTGTCATCGTCGCCGGCCGCTTCAACGGCTTCGTCGTCGAACCGCTGGTGGCCGGTGCGCGTGACGCGCTGGTGCGCCACGGCGTGGCGGACGACGCGATCGACCTGGTCCGCGTGCCCGGCGCCTGGGAGATCGCGCTGGCCGCGCACAAGCTGGCCAACAGCGGCAAGTACACGGCGGTGATCGCCCTGGGCGCGGTGATCCGCGGTTCCACTCCGCACTTCGACTACGTGGCCGGCGAATGCGCCAAGGGCCTGGCGCAGGCGGCGTACGCGTCCGGCGTGCCGGTGGCGTTCGGCGTGCTCACCACCGACAGCATCGAGCAGGCGATCGAGCGCTCCGGCACCAAGGCCGGCAACAAGGGCGCCGACGCCGCCATGGCCGCGCTGGAAATGGTCAACCTCTACGGCAAGCTGGCATGAACCAGGGCATCGACATGCAGGCGCGTTCGCGCGCCCGCCGCCGCGCGCTGCAGGCGCTGTATGCGTGGCAGTTGAGCGGCAGCCACATGAACGCGGTGATCGACCAGTTCCGCCACGAGCAGGACATGGAGATTGCCGACCTGGAGTACTTCGAAGACCTGCTGCACGGCGTGGAAACCAACGTCGACGCGCTCGACGAAAGCCTGCGCCCGCATATCGACCGCGAAGTTGCCCAGATCGATCCGATCGAACGCGCAGCGCTGCGCCTGGCCGCCTACGAGCTGAAATTCCGCCCCGACGTGCCGTACCGCGTGGTGATCAACGAAGCCATCGAAGTCACCAAGCGCTTCGGCGCCGACCACGGCCACAGCTACGTCAACGGCGTGCTGGACAAACTCGCCAGCGAACTGCGCGCGGTCGAGAAGCGCGGCTGACCCCACCCGCAAAACACCTGTAGGAGCGGCTTCAGCCGCGACGCTTTTCGCGATTCCCGATTCCCGATTCCCGATTCCCGATTCCCGGCCAAAAAGCATCGCGGCTGAAGCCGCTCCTACAAAAAACACAAAGGGCCTCGATGGAATTCCGGCTGATCGATCGCATCCGCGAACTCACCGCCCAGCCACGCGACGACGTGCGCCTGGGCATCGGTGACGACGCCGCCGTGCTGGCGGTGCCGGCGGGGCAGGAGTTGGTGGTGGCCATCGACACCATGGTGGAAGGCACGCATTTCCTGCCCGGCACCGCGCCCGCCGACCTTGGCTGGAAGGCGCTGGCGGTGAACCTTTCCGACCTCGCCGCGATGGGCGCCACGCCCGCCTGGGCTCTGCTGGCGCTGACCTTGCCCAAGGCCGACGCGCCCTTCGTGGATGGTTTCGCCGAGGGCTTCGCACAACTGGCGCAGCCGCACCGGCTGGCCCTGGTTGGCGGTGATACCACCGGTGGGCCGCTTTGCATCAGCGTAGCCGTGCATGGTTTCGTGCCGCCGGGCCAGGCGCTGACCCGCGCCGGCGCGCAGGTGGGTGATGAGGTG
This sequence comes from Rhodanobacter ginsenosidimutans, assembly GCF_042655685.1. Classification (NCBI taxonomy): domain Bacteria; kingdom Pseudomonadati; phylum Pseudomonadota; class Gammaproteobacteria; order Lysobacterales; family Rhodanobacteraceae; genus Rhodanobacter; species Rhodanobacter ginsenosidimutans. Next base: position 1,180,676 of record NZ_JBHSMM010000001.1, read on the forward strand.
CTGGTCACCGGCACGCTGGGCGATGCGCTGGCGGGCTTGTACGCCTTGCGCGAACCGCCGCAAGACGACGCGCACCAGGCCACTCTCCGCCAATCCCTGACCGAACGCTTGACCCGCCCCGAGCCGCGCGTGGCCGCCGGTATCGCCCTGCGCGGGCTGGCCACCGCCTGCGTGGATATTTCCGACGGCTTGCTGGCCGACCTGGGCCATATCTGCAGCGCCAGCGGCGTGGGCGCGGAACTGGAGGCGGCACAACTGCCGCGCTCGCCCGCGCTGCGTGAACTGCATGGCGAAGACGAATCCATACAACTGGCGCTGAGCGGCGGCGACAACTACGAACTCTGCTTCACCGTGCCGCCGCAGCGGCTGGCGGCCGCACTGGCGGCGCTGGCCGAAACCGGCTGTCCCGTGACCCGCATCGGCCGCATCGTCGAAGGTCACGACGTGCGCGTGCGCGCCGTCGATGGCAGCCCTCTCACTGTCACCATGAAGGGCTGGGAGCATTTCGCATGAGCGCCAAAAAGACCCTCAGCCGCGACCAGCGCCGCGCCCTGCTAGCCACTCCCGCCGGCTGGCTGGCCTGCGGCTTCGGCTCCGGCCTGGCACCCATCGCCCAAGGCACCTTCGGCTCGGTCGCCGCCTTCATCCCCTGGCTGGCCCTGCGCCAGCTGCCGTTGTGGCTTTACATTGCCGTGCTGGTCGTCGGCTTCGCCATCGGCGTAGGGGCCTGCACCATCGCCGGCCGCGCGCTGGGCGTGGACGACCACCGCAGCCTGGTCTGGGACGAATTCATCGGCCAATGGATCGCCCTGCTGCCGCTGGGCATCGCGGTCCTGCTGCCACCCACCGGCCTGGCCTGGTGGATGCCCCTCGCCGCCTTCGCCCTGTTCCGCCTGTTCGACGTGTGGAAGCCATGGCCGATTCGTTGGCTAGATCGGCGGGTCAAAGGCGGGTTTGGGGTGATGATTGATGATGTGATTGCGGGGATGTTTGCGGGGGTGGCGTTGGTAGTAGGGTTGTGGGGGTTGGGGTAAGCGGTGGTCGAATTCGCTTTCTGCCGAAAGCGTGCCTACAAACCGGATCAACCTTTACGGTGGATTCGATACGCAAGAAGCCATTTGTTGACAAGATCGGGATAGGCGAAGGATCGGGTTACGCCATTTGGGGCAACTATCTGGCCTAGCAAGGCATGTCGCCGAAATGAACAGGTCAACCGTTGAGTTAGGCTGCAGTATCGCAGAGCGTCTTTAAATCAACTAAGCGTTAGGTCGCGTTATCAACCTCTAGATGATCTTGAAATGAACAAGACAGAATCCGAGGATATCTTCGAAGCCTTTTGTCGCCGACACGACTTGGACTGGTGCCGTATTCCTGAAAGTGCAGTCAAGACCCCGGATTACAGCGTTAACTTTGGCTCGGTTGCAGTTGCCGTAGAAATCAAACAAATTGAAAGTCTCCGTGGGTTTAACCCAGGCGGGGTTAGCTCGCGAACCGTCGGTTGGCATGTACGGCAGCAGATCTCGGATGCCCGCGCCCAACTTCAAGCTGCGGCGCGTAATGGCATGCCAACCATTCTTCTGATCTATAACACCGTGGACCCGTTTCAACTGTTTGGCACTGAGCCGCACGATTTTCTGCACGCAATGTATGGTGAGCTTACGCTTCATATTGACGCCACGAGCCTCAAAGCGCGCGAGCTATTTTACGGTCGCAACGCGAAATTGCGAGAGGGTGTCAATACCTCCTTTAGCGGTGTCGGTCATCTTCAAAAGACAAAGGAAGGAGCTACGGTTACGGTGTACAAGAATGCTTTCGCAGCGCGCCCAATTCCCGACGTGGCAGTGCCGTCTTGTATCCAGCTGGTCAATGTCAAGATCGAAAATGCGGCCTGACACCTCATTCGAGGTGGCGGCTTATCCATCGCTAAAATCCAGCGTTAGGCAGCACGTGAACTTAGGGGTAGCCATGCGAATCAATGTATTTGAGGGGGCTCGTAGAATTGCTTTATTGCTTGCGCTCCTAGCAACTGTTACTGCTCTCATTGTTGCGGGCACAAACAAGCCTTACCTATCTTTGAATTACAGTGTTTCTCGTCCGGATGCGCCATTTATCCGTACGGATGATCCATGTCCAATGGAGGCTGCGCGAGATTACTTTCCTAAAAAGAGCCAAGATGGTAATTCTGTTGGTATCAATCTCTGTCTATTGACTATGCCGTTTGGCAAAGATCACCAGCAATTGGTCCCCTACAAAATTGACCAGTCCGGCATGCTTTGGGGGGCTGCCACCTACAGCAACGAAGTTAGCGTTTACAAGCACGACCTGGAGAGCCGGTTTAGGTTCCCCGCTTCTGACGCAAGCTGGGTAGACGAGGAGATCTCTGGACGTTACTGGAAAAATTGGCTGCATTCATTAGGCTTCATCGCGGTGGGTCTTGGCGTTTTCTGGGCGCTAGTTTGGGCCATTGGTTGGATCGTACGTGGATTCGCTGGCATTCCGCTTGGCAACGACCATCGCCCAAGTGATACGTAGCATCTCATCAAGGAAAAGGGGTCAAGGAAAAGGGGTCGGGTTCATTTATTAGCTGTCATTTTCAACAGTAAATGAACATGCCCCCCTTTTGTTTCCCTTGGCGGCTCGCGGAAGGCCCGAGTCACTGGATTCCTGCCTTCGCAGGAATGACGAGAAAAAAGGTCCTGCGCTTAGGTAAGTGCCATTCGGCGCGGTCCCCAGCTTCGCCAGAAAACCACATCGGCCCAATCAGACTGGGTGGCGTAATCTCCAGTCACCCGCCCGAGGATGAGCCATGCCCACTCCCGTCATGCCCGCCGCGTTCATCGGCCACGGCAGTCCGATGAATGCGCTGGAGCGCAACCGCTATACGGAGGCATGGCGTGCGTTTGGCGCATCGGTGCCGAAGCCGCGGGCGATCCTGATGGTGTCGGCGCATTGGTATGTCAATGCCACGGCGGTGACGGCGATGGCGCGGCCGAAGACGATCCACGATTTCTACGGCTTTCCGCAGGCGCTGTTCGATGTGGATTACCCGGCGCCCGGGTTGCCGGAGCTGGCCGAGGAAGTGGCGGAGGTGGCGAAGCCCGATTATGTGGGCGCGGATGCGGACAGCTGGGGGCTGGATCACGGCACCTGGTCGGTGCTGGTGCATGCGTTTCCGGATGCCGACGTGCCGGTGGTGCAGTTGTCGATCAACGCCGCCGAACCCGCGCGTTATCACGTGGAGCTGGGCATTCGGCTGGCGGCGCTGCGCCAGCGCGGCGTGCTGTTGATGGGTAGCGGCAACGTGGTGCACAACCTGCGCGCGATGGACGGCCGCTCGCCCGACCTGGGTTTCGACTGGGTGCGGCCGTTCAGCGAGGAGGCGATCGACGTGATGACGGACCGCCCCGCAGATGCGGCGCAACTGGTGTCGCATCGCGACTTCAGCCGCGTGGCGCCCACGCCGGAGCATTTCCTGCCGCTGCTGTACATCGCCGGGTTCAGCGCGGCCACCGGGGACACGCCGAAGGTGCTGGTGGATGGTTACGCCTATGGCTCGCTGTCGATGACGTCGTTTGGCGTGGGCGTGCCGTGCCCGCCTGCCGCGGCGGGTTTGCCCGGGGCATCGCCTCTGGGCAGCGAGGCGCCGTCCGACGGGACCAATATCTAGCGGTTGTGCGGGTGCGGGCGTTGCTGGGGGAGGGGCATGCACATTCCGGCGCCCCCGGTTGTCGCGTATGGTCCGCAAGACGCTTGAGCCGCTTGATCATCGACAGGGGATAGACCGATGCATGCTGCAGACACTCATGGGGGCGGATTCTTTCCGGGCCCGGTTTCCGTGCGGGCGGGGAAGGCGTGGTCTCGGGCCTTTCATCGGTCACGCCACGTACTGATGGTTCTCCCGCTGTTGCTGCTGGCCGGCTGCAATCATCGGGTGGCGTCGGAGAAGACCGTCGACGTTTGCGCGCTGATGCTGGAGGCGGCGACTTCAGCGCTGCATGGCGTGCCGATCACCGAGCGCGGACCGGGTACCTGCGAGTTCCATGTCGACGACGGCGACGGTAGCGGCGGGCGCATCCAGGTCGGGCTTCTCACGCGTGCCGCGGCGGGCGGTTCGCGCCAGTTTGATCAATCCGTGCGCCTGATCCTGGCCGAGGCCGCGCAGACTTACGGCAACGCGGGGTCGCCTGCATTGGGCGACTTGGCCGAAGTGGCGCTGGGTTTCGGCAGCGATCCGTCCCAATCCCTTCGGCAGGTGGTGGTGGCTGAGCGTGGCGTGATGATGGAGGTGTTCATCGGCGCCGAAACCGAGCTGAGCCGCGAGGAGGTGCTTGCCCTGACGCGGGCGCTGTGGACGCAGGTGACCACGTACAAGCGACCGTCGACCTGAAGGCGCGGGGAACGCACCCTGCGCTTTTCCCACTTTCTCGCGGCGCTGAGGTCAGCTGAGGTAATGTCGGCAGTTCGTCGCCGCAGCTAGCTGCGGCGCGCTAACTCACCCGACCCATGGAGAAACGCCCATGCAATACCGTCGCCTTGGCAAATCCGGCCTGCAGCTTTCCGCATTGTCGTTTGGCGCGTGGGTGACGTTCGGGAAGCAGGTGGACCGCACGCAGGCGCGCGAGTTGCTGGCGCTGGCGCACGCGCGCGGGGTGAATTTTTTCGACAACGCCGAGATCTACAACCACGGCGTGGCAGAGGAAGTGATGGGCGACGTGCTGGCCGACCTGCGTTTTCCGCGCGACAGCTACTGTGTCTCCAGCAAGGTGTTTTTCGGCTCGGCCGCGAACCCGCTGCCGACCCAGCGCGGGCTGTCGCGCAAGCACGTGATCGAAGCCTGCCACCAGGCAATGCAGCGGTTGCGGGTGGATTACCTGGACCTGTATTTCTGCCATCGCGCCGATCCGGAAACGCCGATGGAGGAAACCGTGGCGGCGATGGATACGCTGATCCGCCAGGGCAAGGTGCTGTACTGGGGCACCAGCGAATGGTCGGCCGAGGAAATCCACGCGGCGCATCGCGTGGCTCGCGAAAACCACATGTACGCGCCGGTGATGGAGCAGCCCGAATACAACCTGCTGCATCGCCAGCGGGTGGAGGTGGAATACGCGCCGCTGTACGAGGCTTACGGCATGGGCACCACCATCTGGTCGCCGCTGGCGTCCGGCCTGCTCAGCGGCAAGTACAACAACGGCGTGCCGCCGGATTCGCGGCTGGCACAGGAAGGTTACGAATGGCTGCGCGACAGCCTGCTGGGCGATGGCCTGGACAAGCGCATCGGCAAGGTGCGCGCGCTGAAGACGATCGCCGACGACCTGGGCGTGAGCCAGGTGCAACTGGCGCTGGCGTGGTGCCTGCTGAACCCGCACGTGTCCACCGTGATGCTGGGCGCTAGCCGGCTGGAGCAACTGGAGCACAACCTGGGCGCGATGGACGTGCTGCCGCGGCTGGATGCAGCCGTGGCACAGCGGATCGAGCAGGCGATGGCGGGCTGAGCGGGATTTCCGCGGGCTTCGCTGCGGTACGGTTGACAGGTTAATGAGAATCATTATCATCTTTAAACCGTCGCCGCGCTGGAGCTCCCGATGTCGCCTTCCTCCCAGTTGTTGTCGTCCCCCGTCGTTTCCATCGGCGAATCACGTCGACGCCCGCTGTCGATGACCACCAGTGCGGTGCGCCGCGTCAACAGCCTCGCGCTGCTCGATGGCGCGCGTGAGCTGGTGATCCAGCACCAGGGCAACGAATACCACTTGCGCCTCACGCGCAACGACAAGTTGATCCTCACCAAGTAGCTCGCGCCACCCCCAGTTTCCACGCCTCAGCCAGTGCGCATGCGCCAGCCGGGCCACCGTCGAGGTGATCCATGTTTGGCCGTCCATTTTCCATCTTGCAATGTCTGGGCTATCACCCCGCACCCACCCACGTCACCCGGCGCTGGCGGCGGCTCACGCCGCTGGAGTTGATGCACCGGCTGCCGGCCCTCGGCTGCGTGTTGTACCTGCCGGGCGAGTGCGCCGACACCCGGTCACCGCCTGGCTGGCTGCTGGGTTCGGCTGATCTGCAACCGTTGTTGCGCACGCACTGGCTGGCGGAAGTTGGCGAAGTGACCACGGAAGGCCCGCGCGAATGGATCGAATGCGTGGATGTGCGCGGCGCGACCCAGGCTCGGTTGCATCTGTTGCCGGATACCGACTATCTCGCCTGGGACCGGTTGCTGGCGGCGGGCGAGGGCGTGCCTGCGGCCGCGTCGTGGCGTGCGTCGCGCCGATTTCGACCGGCCAGCGCCCGGCTGTGCGGTTTTCGCTGGTGGCCGCAGGCGTGTTTCAAGGTGTTCGATGCCTGCCCCGCGCCCGTCGTGTCGCTGGTGGGGCAGCGGCTGGCCGCACAGGTGGCGCTGGCCGAGGCGTTACCGCTGTAGCGGGTGGCGAGGGTTTAGAAGAGCGCCCTCATCCGCCTTCGGCACCTTCTCCCGCAAGCGGGAGAAGGGGGCATCCCGCCCTACCGCGTCGCGGGCTTGCGCCGCGAGCTTTTGCCGTTTCCTTCTCCCGCTTCGCGGGAGAAGGGGCCGAAGGCGGATGAGGGCGCCTTGGCTGTCCGCCTGTCCGCCCTATTGTCCGCGGACACTGGAGTCTTTCCGCAGCTGTGACCTAACTGACTGATTGGTAAGCCAAATCAGTACCGGGTACTGCTGGCACAGCGTTTGCAATCATCCCTTCGCAACCGCGCTGTCCGCGGTCGGGAAGGGCAAGATGATTCGTGATACCTCCGCGCAAGACCGCATGGTCGAGGTCAAACCCAACCGTCGGCGACGGGTGATTCTGGCGGGCGTTGGCGTGGCCGTGCTGGCCTTGCTGGTGTGGTTGGCGCCGGGGATCGGGCGCATGTTTTCCGCGTCCGCGTCGGTCAGCAGTTCGCGGTTGTCGTTCGCCACGGTGGAGCGTGGGCCGTTCGTGCGCGACATCGCGGCCGAGGGCAAGGTGGTGGCGGCGGTCAGCCCAACGCTGTATGCCACGTCGGGCGGCGCGGTGACCTTGAAGGTGCACGCGGGCGACACGGTGAAGCAGGGTCAGGTGCTGGCCACCATCGTGAGCCCCGAGCTGACCAACAAGCTGGCGCAGGAACAGAGCAACGCCGACGCGATGGAGGTGGATTACCAGCGCGCCCAGATCGATGCGCGCAAGCAGCGCGGCGAACTGCAGAAGGCGTACGACAACGCCAAGATCGACGAGCAGGCCGCCGCGCGCGATCTCGATCGCAACCAGAAGGCGTTCGGCAAGGGCGCCGTGCCCGGCATGGACGTGGACCGTGCCAAGGACGCCCTGCACAAGGCGCAGATCACCCTGCAGCACGCCCAGGCCGACCTGGGCATGGACAACGCCAGCCTCAACTTCGACATCCAGTCGAAGAAGCTGGCGCACGAACGCCAGTTGCTGCTGGTGAAGGATCTGCAGCGCCAGGTCGACGACCTCAACGTGAAATCGCCGGTGGACGGGCAGGTCGGCCAGCTGTTTATCGCCGAGCGCGCCACCGTGGCCAAGGATGCGCAACTGCTCAGCGTCATCGACCTGTCCGCGCTGCAGGTGGAAATGCAGGTGCCGGAAAGCTTCGCCCGCGATCTGGGCATCGGCATGGCCGGCGAGATCAGCGGCAATGGCCATACCTGGAAAGGTTTGGTCAGCGCGATCTCGCCCGAGGTGGTCAACGGCCAGGTGGCCGCGCGGCTGCGCTTCGCCGGCGACACGCCCAAACAGTTGCGGCAGAACCAGCGCCTGTCCGTGCGCGTGCTGCTGGACAAGCGCGACAACGTGCTGACCGTGCAGCGCGGCTCGTTCGTGGACGAATCCGGCGGCAGCTACGCCTATCTGGTGCGCGACGACATCGCCACCAAGACTCCCATCCGCGTGGGCGCCTCCAGCATCGACAAAGTGGAAATCCTCGAAGGCCTGAAGGAAGGCGACCGCATCGTGATTTCCGGTACCGACAGCTTCAAGGGCGCGACGACGGTCGCGATCAGTAACTGACGATTTGCCCGCAGGGCGGATGAGGGTGCGGTGCCTTGCGCGGAATCCCCGCAAGCCCCGAACCCTCTCCCCAACCCCTCTCCCACGGGGAGAGGGGCTTCAAGATCACCACCACCAAGGGACGCAACCATGCTGAAAATGACCCACCTGTCCAAGGTCTACCGCACCGAAGTGGTGGAGACCTACGCGCTGCGCGATTTCAACATCGACGTGAAGGAAGGCGAGTTCGTGGCCGTTACCGGTCCGTCCGGTTCGGGCAAGACCACCTTCCTCACCATCGCCGGTTTGCTGGAGACCTTCAGCGGTGGCGAGTACCACCTCGATGGCATCGAGGTGAGCAACCTCAACGACAACGCCCGCTCGAAGATCCGCAACGAGAAGATCGGCTTCATCTTCCAGGCGTTCAACCTGATCCCCGACCTCAACGTGTTCGACAACATCGAGGTGCCGCTGCGCTACCGCGGCATGAAGGCGGCCGAGCGCAAGCAGCGGATCATGGAGTCGCTGGAGCGCGTGGGCCTGGCCTCGCGCGCCAAGCACTACCCGGCCGAACTCTCCGGCGGCCAGCAGCAACGCGTGGCCATCGCCCGCGCCCTGGCCGGCTCGCCGCGCCTGCTGCTGGCGGATGAGCCCACCGGCAACCTGGACACGCAGATGGCGCGCAGCGTGCTGGAGTTGCTGGAAGACATCCACCGCGAAGGCGCCACCATCGTGATGGTCACGCATGACCCCGAGCTGGCCGCCCGCGCCCAGCGCAACGTGCACATCATCGACGGCCAGGTGGTGGAGTTGTCGGAAGACCCGCGCTTTCACCCGGCGCAAGTCGCCGCTGGCGAAGTGCGTGGCTGAAGAGCAGGGAATGGGGAATCGGGAATAGGGAATCGTTGAGAGCGCAAGCTCGCGAGACCGCCGCTTTCCGATTCCCCATTCCCGATTCCCCATTCCCGGAACCCACGCATGTTCATCTACTACTTCCAACTCGGTCTTCGCAGCCTGCGCCGCAACCCGGCTCTGACGGCGTTGATGGTGATGGCGATCGGGTTTGGCGTGGCCGCGTCGATGATCACCTGGTCGGTGTTTCGGGCGGTGTCGGGCGATCCGATACCCGGCAAATCCGGCCAGCTCTATACGGTTCTGGTCGACAACCGCGGTCCGCAATACAACGACAAGGGTGAGCCGCCGGAGGCGCTTACCTATACCGACGCTACCGCGCTGGTCGCCGCGCGCAAGGCCGCGCACCAGACGCTGTTGTTCGAGGTGGCGCCGTCGGTGCTGCCGGAAGGCAACCAGAGCCTGCCTTTCATCGCTCACGGTTACGCCACCAACACGGACTTCTTCGGCATGTTCGAGGTGCCGTTCGAGTTTGGTGGCGCCTGGCGCGCCAGCGACGACGAGGGCCGCGCGGCGGTGGCGGTGATCAGCCACGCGCTCAACCAGCAGCTTTTCAACGGCGCCGATAGCGTGGGCCGCGAAATCACCATGGATCGGCACAGTTACCGCATCGTCGGGGTGACGGCGCACTGGGATCCAAAGCCACGTTTCTACGACTTGTTCAGCGGCAACGCCTTCGGCGACCCAGTGCAGGTGTATCTGCCGTTCTCCCGCGCGGTCGACGTGGAGATGGACACCGCGGGGCGCAACAACTGCGGGAGCAACGCGGATTTCGGTAGCGGCCGCGATGCCTGGTTGCACGGCGAGTGCGTGTGGGTGCCGATGTGGGCGGAGCTGGCCGACCAGCCGGCTGCGAACGCCTATCGCGATTTCCTCACCCACTACGCCGCCGAGCAGCAGCGTGCCGGTCGCTTCCATTGGGCGCCGAATGTGCGCCTGCGCGACGTCAACAACTGGCTCGACTACAAGCAGGTGGTGCCGCCGGAGAGTCGCATCTCGCTGATGGTGGCGCTGGGCTTCTTCGTGATCTGCCTGGTCAACACCATCGGCCTGCTGCTGGCCAAGTTCATGCGCCGTGCGGCGGAGATCGGCGTGCGCCGCGCACTCGGCGCACCGCGCGGCGAGATCTACCGCCAGTTTCTGACCGAGGCAGCCACCGTGGGCCTGGCCGGCGGCGTGCTCGGCCTGCTGCTGACGGCGCTGGGCATGTTCGGCGTGGGTTTGCTGTTCGAGCCGCAGATCGCCCGGCTGGCGCATCTCGACGCGTCGCTGGTGGCGATGACCTTGCTAGTGGCGGTCGTGGCGACCGTGCTGGCGGCCTTCTATCCCACCTGGCGCGCCGCGAGAGTGCAGCCGGCGTGGCAGCTGAAATCCAACTGAAGGCATGGGGCAGGCTCCAGTCATGCAGATCAAACCCATCCTCGCGGCAATGCGCCACCACAAAGCCGGCACTGTGCTGATCGCGCTGCAGATCGCGCTGACCCTGGCGATCGTGTGCAACGCGCTGTTCATCATCCAGCAGCGCATCGAACGCATGGCGCGCCCCAGCGGCCTGGATGAAACCAACCTGTTCGTGATCCGCAGCGACTGGGCCGACAAGTCCGACCCGCAGCGCATCGACGCGCAGATGCGCGCCGACCTGATCGCCCTGCACCAGCTCGGCAGCGTGCAGGATGCCGCGCCGATCAACAGCTTTCCGCTGCTTGGCAGCGGCTGGGACAACTTCATCAAGCTGCAGCCCGACCAGGTGAAGATGACCACCGACGCGGCAATATTTTTCTCCGATGAACACGCCCTGGCCGCGCTGGGTACACGCCTGATCGCGGGGCGCAATTTCACCGCCAGCGAGGTAGGCGCGCAGCAGCCGCGCGATGCGATGCATGCGGCGCAGGTGATCATCAGCAAGGACCTGGCGCACCGGCTCTACCCCGATGGCTCCGCGCTGGGCAAGACCATCTATGTGACGATGGGGCGCACGCCATCCACCGTCATCGGCATCACCGACACGCTGCAGGCGCACATGACCGGCAGCTGGGCCGGCCCCTATGCGTACAACGCGGTGCTGGTGCCGGCGCGGCTGTTGAACGACTACACCTACTATCTGGTGCGTGCGCGACCGGGCCAGCTCGATGCCGCGATGCGAGATGCGCCCAAGGCGCTGTTCGCGCAAAGCCGCATGCGCATCATCGACCCCGAGGACGGCGTGATGACCTTCGCCCAGGTGCGCCAACGCGCCTACGGGCCCGACCGCGGCATGGCGATCCTGATGGCCATCATCAGCGCGGTGCTGCTGGCGATCACCGCCGCGGGCATCGTGGGCCTCACCAGTTTCTGGGTCGGCCAGCGGCGCAAGCAGATCGGCGTGCGCCGCGCGCTGGGCGCCACGCGCCGCGACATCCTCAACTATTTCCTTACTGAAAACTTGTTGATCGGCATCGGCGGGGTGATGGTCGGCGCGGTGCTGGCGATCGGTATCAACGTGTGGATGGTCAGCCAGTTCGAAATGGCGCGGCTGTCGCTGGCTTACGTGGCGGCCGGCGTGGTGGCGTTGTTGGTGCTCGGCCAAGGTGCGGTGCTGGCGCCGGCGTTGCGTGCTTCGCACGTATCGCCGGTGGAGGCAACGCGGAGTGTGTGAGTTTCTACTCCCTCCCCTGCATGCAGGGGAGGGCTGGGGTGGGGTGCTTTTGCTTTTCGCGGGATAGCTCAAGGAGCACCCCCTCCCAACCTCCCCCTGCTTTGCAGGGGGAGGAGACAAACAACGGAGTGAATGGAATGTTTGCCTACTACCTCGAACTGGCCCTGCGCAGCCTCAGGCGAAGCCCCGGCCTCACCGCGTTGATGGTGCTGGCGATCGGCTTCGGCGTCGCCGCGTCGATGACGACGTACTCGGTGTTTCGCGCGGTTTCGGGTGACCCGATCCCGTGGAAGTCGGCACAGTTGTTCGTGCCCCAGGTCGACAACTGGGGTCCGAAGGATCGCGACACCGATGGCGAGCCACCCAGCGCCATGAGCTATGTGGACGCCACCACGCTGATGCGCGACCACCGCGCCAAGCGGCAATCGGCGATGTATCAGATCTCTCCCTCGGTGGTGCCCACGCAGGCCGGCAAGCATCCGCTCAACGTCACCGGCCATGCGGTGTACAGCGAGTTCTTCCCGATGCTGGACGTGCCGTTCCTCTACGGCAACGGCTGGAGCGCGCAGGACGATGCGCAGCGCGCCGCGGTGGCGGTGATCAGCAGCAAGCTCAACGAGAAGCTGTTCGGCAATGTCGACAGCGTGGGCCGTACGGTGAACATCGAAGGCCGCGATTACCGCGTGGTCGGCGTGCTCGATCACTGGAATCCGCAACCGCGCTTCTACGATGTGACGAACACGGGCGGCTTCAGCGAAAACGTCGAGGACGTCTTCCTGCCGTTCGAGCGCGCGATCTCCGTGGGCTTGCCCAACAACGGCAACACCAACTGCAACGCCACGCCGAAGGAGTCGGGCTTCGTGGGACTGCAGCATTCGGAATGCGTGTGGATCGCCTACATGGCCGAGCTGGACGATGCGGCGGCGGTCACCGCGTATCGCCAGTACCTGGACGCCTATGCGAAAAACCAGCAGAAGGCAGGCCGTTTCGGCTGGGCACCCAACAACCGCCTGCGCAACCTGCCGGATTACCTGGAACAACAACAAGTGGTGCCGCGCGATACCAAGGTGTCGCTGCTGGTGGCGCTGGGCCTGCTGCTGGTGTGCCTGGTCAATACCGTGGGCCTGCTGCTGGCCAAGTTCCTGCGCCGCAGCGGCGAGATCGGCGTGCGCCGCGCGCTGGGTGCGCCGCGCAAGGCGATCTACCTGCAGTTTCTCACCGAGGCCGGCATGGTCGGCGCGGCCGGCGGCGTGCTGGGTCTGCTGCTGACCGGCGTGGGCGTGGCCAGCGTGGGCCTGGTGTTGCCCAAGAGCATTTCCGACCTGGCCAGGCTCGACCTTTCGCTGCTGGTGATCACCCTGCTGGTGGCCGTATCGGCGACCCTGCTGGCCGGGCTTTACCCCACCTTCCGTGCGTCGCGCGTGCAGCCCGCGTGGCAACTGAAAAGCAATTGAGGATCGACCGATGACCTTGCATCCCATCCTCGCCGCATTGCGCAAGCACAAGGCCGGCGTCGTGCTGATCGCCATGCAGATCGCGCTGACCCTGGCGATCGTCTGCAATGCGGTGTTCATCATCGGCCAGCGCATCGAACGGGTGAACCGCCCGACCGGGCTGGACGAGAGCAACCTGTTCCTGGTCACCCAGCAATGGGTGGGTGCGCCGGGCGAAGACGTGCCCGGTGGCGTGGACAAGCTCGATGCCATGCAGCTCGAGGATCTGGCGGCGTTGCGCCAAATGCCCGACGTGGTGTCGGTGGCGCCGATCAATTCGATGCCGCTGCTCGACTCGTCATGGAACGGCGCCATCGCCACCAAGCCAGGGGATACGCAATTCCGCGGCAAAAGCGTTACCCGCACCACGTATTACTTCAGCGACGAGCATGTCTTGCCCACGCTCGGCGTGCGGCTGGTCGCCGGGCGCGCGTTCAATGCCGGCGACGTGGTGCACCAGGGATTCCGCGACCAGCGTGATCCGGACATCGCGATCCTGACCAAGGCGCTTGCCGACAAATTGTTCCCGGATGGTGCCGTGGGCAAGGCCGTTTACCTCAACGGCAACAACAAGCCGGTCACCGTGATCGGCGTGGTCGAGCGCATGCAGGTGCCGTATGCCGGCGGCGGCGACGAGGTGGCGTGGAACTCCACCCTGATACCCGCCCGCCTGAACGCGAACTTCGCCCGCTACGCGGTACGCACCAAGCCGGGCCGCCTGGACGAGGTGATGCGCGCGGTGATGCCGGCGCTGTACAAGGTCAACCCGATGCGTGTGCTCGACGACGACAGCGTGCGCTCGTTCGGCGAGATCCGCGACAAGGCCTATCGCGCCGATCTTGGCATGGCGATCCTGATGGGCGTGGTGTGCCTGATCCTGCTGTGCGTCACCGCCGCCGGCATCGTGGGGCTCACCAGTTTCTGGGTCGGCCAGCGGCACCGGCAGATCGGCGTGCGGCGCGCGCTGGGCGCACGCAAGATCGACATCCTGCATTACTTCCAGATCGAGAACCTGCTGATCGCCGGCACCGGCGTGGTGATCGGCGTGCTGCTGGCGGTGGGGCTCAACCAGTGGCTGATGAGCCACTACGAGATGACCCGCATCCCTGTCCTGTACGTGCTCACGGGCGTGCTGGCAATGCTGGCGATTGGCCAGGCCGCGGTGTTTGTGCCGGCGCGACGCGCGTCGAACGTGGCGCCGGTGGTGGCGACGCGCGCGGTGTGATCAACAAGCAGGGAATCGGGAATAGGGAATAGGGAATCGGTAGAGCAACAGCCGCACGCTCTGGCTTTTCCCATTCCCCATTCCCGATTCCCCATTCCCCATTCCCATCTCCAAAGGAGACACCGAAGGTGTTCGGCTACTACCTCGACCTGGCCCTGCGCAGCCTGAGGCGCAACAAGGCGCTCACCGTGCTGATGGTGCTGGCGATCGCGCTGGGTATCGGTGCGTCGATGACCACGCTTACGGTACTGCACGTGCTGTCGGGCGATCCGCTGCCGGGGCGCAGCGGATCGCTGTATTACCCGCAGATCGACCCGCGCGACGACAGTGGCCAGATGCCCGGCAAGGAGCCGCCGACGCAGGTCACCCTCGCCGACGGGCTCAACCTGCTGCATGCGAAACGGGCGGATCGACAGGCGTTGATGACCGGCGGTTACGTGCCGGTGCAGTCCGATTCCGCGGTGGTCGATCCGTTCTACGTGGAGGCGCGTTTCACTACCGCCGATTTCTTTCCCATGTTCGGCGCGCCGTTTCGCTACGGCCGCGGCTGGAATGCCTTCGACGACGAGACCAGGGCACGCGACGTGGTGATCAATGGCGAGCTCAACGGCCGCCTCTTCGGTGGCGCCGACAGCGTGGGCCGCACGCTGCGCATCGCCGACACCCGTTTCCGCATCGTGGGCGTGCTCGACGACTGGGCGCCCAATCCGCATTTCTACGATCTCAATACCGGCTCGTTCGGCCGTACCGAGCAGGTGTTCGTGCCGTTGCAGACGGCCATGGGTTTGAAGCTGGAGCGCCACGGTTCCAACGACTGCTGGGGCAAGGGCGCCGGTGGTGTGGGCCGGATCTACCCCGGCGAAAGCTGCGTGTGGTTGCAGTTCTGGGCGCAGCTGGACAGCGCGGTGAAGGTTGCCGCCTACGAGCAGTTCCTGGTGCATTACTCGCAGGAGCAGAAAGCGCTGGGACGCTTCGTGAGGCCGCCGAACGTGCGCCTGCGCAACGTGATGCAGTGGCTGGCCCACGAAAAAGTGGTGCCGGACGACGTGCGCCTGCAGACCGGGCTGGCGTTCGGCTTCCTGCTGGTGTGCCTGGTCAACACGATGGGCTTGATGCTGGCCAAGTTCATGCGTCGCGCCGCCGACCTCGGCGTGCGTCGCGCGCTGGGGGCGTCCAAACGTTCGCTGTTCGCGCAGTTGCTGGTGGAGTCGGGCGTGGTGGGCATCGTCGGTGGCGTGGGCGGCCTGCTGTTGGCGGGCCTGGGGTTGTGGGCGGTGCGGCAGCGCCCGTCCAGTTATGCCGCGCTGGCGCATCTGGACGGCAGCATGTTGCTGGTCACCTTTGCACTGGCGCTGGGTTCCACCCTGGTCGCCGGCATGCTGCCCGCCTGGCGCGCCTGCCAGGTGCCGCCCGCCCTGCAGCTCAAGAGCAATTGAGGACGACACGGATGGAACTGCGACCGATTCTCTCCACACTGCGACGGCACAAGACCACCGCATGGTTGCTGATACTGGAAATCGCGCTGACCTGCGCGATCGTCTGCAACGCGGTGTTCATGATCAACCACCGCCTGCAGCACATGCAGATGTCCACCGGCATCGACGAGCACGCCCTGGTGCAGATACAGGTGGCCGAAGTGGCGCCCTTGCCGGATATCTACGCGCGGGCGCGGGAGGATCTGGCCGTCATCCGGCAGGTGCCCGGCGTGCAGGCCGCGACCCTGGTGAACCAGGTGCCGCTGGGCTCGTCGTCGTCGAATGCCAGCATCTTTCTCGACCCCGCGCAACGCCAGCCGACCCTCAATGCCGGTACGTATTTCGGCGCGGATCTGGCGCCCACGATGGGCCTGCGCCTGCTGGCGGGACGTTACCTGCGCCCCGAGGAAGTGCTTGATTCAGACATCGTGCTCAAGGCCGTGGCCAATGGCGATACGGACGTCATCGCCCCGGTCACGGTGATCACGCAGGCGATGGCGCAACGCTTGTGGCCGGGCGGCGAGGCGCTGGGCAAGATGATCTATCTCGGACCGATCGGTGTGCGGGTGGTCGGCGTGGTGGCGGAACTGGCGCGTGCCAATGCGTACGATGACGCCACCGCGCAATACTCGATGATCCTGCCCATGTTCATGGGCGCCGGCAAGGACCAGAGCTACCTCATCCGCACCCGGCCGCAGGACCGTCACGCCGTGCTCAAGGCCGCCGTGGCCGCACTGAAAAAGGCCGACCCCCGCCGCGTGGTGACCACGCAACGCACGTATGACGAGGTGCGCGAGAAGTTCTTCGAGAATGATCGCTCCATGGCCGGCATCCTGGTGGGAGCGATCGCCGCGCTGCTGATCGTCACCGCGCTGGGCATCGTGGGCCTGGCCAGTTTCTGGGTGGCGCAACGCCGCCGCACCATCGGCGTGCGCCGCGCGCTGGGTGCGACCCGCCGCAACATCCTCGTTTACTTCCAGACCGAAAATTTCCTGCTGGCCACCATCGGCATCGCGCTGGGCATGGTGCTGGCCTACGGCATCAACCTGTTTTTGATGATGCATTACGAATTGCCGCGCCTGCCGGCCATCTATTTCCCCGTGGGCGCGATCGCGTTGTGGCTGATCGGGCAAGTGGCCGTGCTGGGGCCTGCATTGCGCGCGGCGGCGGTGCCGCCGGTAGTGGCCACGCGATCAGTGTGATCAACAAGCAGGGAATGGGGAATCGGGAATAGGGAATCGGTAGAGCAACAGCGGCCCGCTCTGGCTTTTCCCATTCCCTATTCCCGATTCCCCATTCCCTCCTCCGAAGGAGTCACCGAAGGTGTTCACCTACTACCTCAACCTCGCGCTGCGCAGCCTCAAGCGCAACAAGGTGCTCACCGCGCTGATGGTGGTGGCCATTGCCGTGGGTATCGGCGCGAGCATGACCACGCTCACGGTGGTGCATCTGCTGTCCGGCGACCCGATACCGGGCAAGAGCAGCGTGCTGTATTTCCCGCAGCTCGATCCCGAGAATCCTGCCAGAGCGGATCACGCCGAGCCTTATGCCATGATGGATTACCGCTCGGCGGTGGATCTGTGGAGCGCGCACCGCGCCGATCGCCAGGCCATCCTTACCAGCAGTTCCGTGAAGGTGCGCGCAGCGGAAACCGGTCGACCACCGCTGATGCTGGGCCTGCTTTCCACCTCCGCGGATTTCTTCCCGATGTTCCAGGTGCCGTTCCAGTACGGCTCCGGCTGGAGCGCGGAAGACGACGCTCGCCACGCACGCGTGGTGGTGATCTCGCACGATCTGAACGACAAGCTGTTCGGTGGCGCCAACAGCGTCGGCCGCAGCCTGAGAGTGCGCGACACCGACGTGCGCATCGTGGGCGTGCTCAAACCATGGCGACCCACGCCGCTGTTCTACGACCCGTGGCCGCAGAACTTCAGCAAGACGGAGGATGTATTTGCGCCGTTCACCAGCAGCATGGAAATCAACGAGGGCAATTTCCTGCCCTACACCTGCTGGCATGTGCCGGAGGATACGCACCACCTGCAGAACGCGGATTGCGTGTGGGTGTGGTTGTGGGCGGAGCTGGACAGCCCGGCGAAGGCGGCGGCCTATGCGCGCTTCGTGGGCGATTACGCGGATCAGCAGAAGGCGTCGGGGCGGTTTGCGACGGGCAGGGAGCATGTGCGGATGCGTGACGTGATGACGATGCTGACCGCACGCGGCATGGTGCCTGGCGATGTACGCCTGCAGGCATGGCTGGCGTCGGCTTTCCTCGCGATCTGCCTGTTCAACGCGGTGGGTTTGTTGCTGGCGAAGTTCCTGCGCCGCAGCGGTGAGATCGGCGTGCGCCGCGCGCTCGGCGCGAGCCGTCGCGCGATCTTTGCGCAGTGCCTGGTGGAAGCCGGCGTGATCGGTCTGCTTGGCGGGTTCTTCGGCTGGCTGCTGACGCTGGCCGGCTTGTGGCTGGTGCGACAGCAACCGGTGGATTACGCCCATCTCGCGCATCTGGACACCGGCATGTTCCTGGCCACCTTCGTCATGGCGATAGCAGCGAGCCTGCTGGCCGGGGTGATACCCGCGCTGCGCGCCAGCCGCGTGGTGCCCGCCTGGCAACTCAAGGCGCTGTGAGGAGGATGACCATGCAGATTCGACCCATACTCGCCGCCTTGCGTCGCCATCGGCTCGCCACGCTGCTGATCGCCATGGAAATTGCGCTGGCTTGCGCCGTGCTGTGCAACGCGTGTTTCCTGGTGGTGCAGCGCTGGAAGCTGATCCAGATAAACAGCGGTGTCGATGAAAGCGCGCTGGCGGTGCTGACGGTCAATGGCTTCGACCCCAGCCAGGCCGCAGACCTCAATGCGCGCATGCTGACCGGCTTGCGCACCATCCCTGGCATGCAGTCGGTCACCGTGACCAACCAGGTGCCGTTCGGAACCCAGGCCGGCGCAGCGGGCGTTTCGCACGACCCCGGCAGTTTCAAGAACAAGATCGGCGTGGTGGATTTCGTGCTGGGCGGCCCGGGCACGTATCAGGCGCTGGGCCTGAAGCTGGTCGAGGGCCGCCTGCCGCAGACGGACGACTATCGCCCTGCCACCAATTTCGCGCCGCCGGATGCGCGGGTGCTGGTCAGTCGCGCGCTGGCGGATCACGCCTGGCCGGGGGAAAGCCCACTGGGCAAGGACTTCTGGTGCGACAAGCTGCACTTCCGCGTGATGGGTGTGGTCGATCATCTGGCGCGCGCGCATCCGCATGATTGGGGCACGCAGGCAACAGAGTGGACGGTGTTCACGCCCACGCTGCCGGGAGGCTCGCTGGCCGGCACGTACCTGCTGCGTGCCGACCCGCACGATCTGCCGCGCGTACTGCACAACGCGCGCGACGCCGTGGCGAAGATTGCCCCCGATGTGGTGCTGGATCAGGAAAACAGCCAGACCGTGAGCGACCTGCGCACGACCTACTTCGAATCCGATCGCATCATGATCAACCTGCTGCTCGGCGTGATCGTCACCCTGCTCGGCGTCACCGCGCTGGGCATCGTCGGCCTGGCCAGCTTCTGGGTGCAGCAGCGCCGTCGACAGATCGGCATCCGCCGCGCCATCGGCGCCACGCGCGGCGACATCCTGCGCTACTTCCAGATCGAGAACTTCCTGATCGTCAGCGGCGGCATCGTGCTGGGCATGGCGCTGGCGTTCGGGTTGAACCTGCTGCTGATGCAGCACTACGAATTGCCACGCCTGCCGGTTTACTACCTGCCGATCGGTGCACTGACGCTGTGGGGGCTGGGGCAGCTTGCCGTGCTCGGCCCCGCGCTGCGTGCGGCAGCGGTGCCGCCGGTGGTGGCCACGCGCAGCGTGTGATGGGTTGCCTCTCGGGACATGTCGCGGTGAAGGCTCGTATCGGTGGTTCGGTTTCCGGCATTTCCAACATGGAGTTTCAATGAACACTTTCCGCATGACACTTCTTTGCATGGCGACCGTCGCCGTGGCCACGATGGCGCGTGCGGCGTGGGCGACGCCCGCGCCAGCAGATGCCCCGGCAGTGTCGGCATCATCGAGTGCCACGCCCCGGATGTTTTCGCGTGACGAGATCACCGGCATCATCGACAACACCCGTCGCATCGTTTCACCCAACGGCGTGGACGAACGCATCAAGCTGCGTATCGGCGGCATCGACCAGTGGGTGTCGATTCGCGGGCGCGACCGCCGCAATCCGATCCTGCTGTTTCTCCACGGTGGCCCGGCGTCGGTGGTGATGCCGGCGAGCTACACGTTCCAGTCGCCGTGGGAGGATTACTTCACCGTCGTGCAGTGGGACCAGCGCGGCGCCGGCAAGACCTATGCGGCCAACACCGAAGCGCAGATGTCGCCGGGCATGACCGTCGACGGCATGACCGACGACGCTGCGCAACTCGTGCAATACCTGCGCAAGCACTACGGCAAGCAGAAGATTTTCCTGCTCGGCCATTCCTGGGGCACCGTGCTGGGCACGCGGCTGGCGCAGCAGCATCCGGATTGGTTCTACGCCTACATCGGCGTCGGCCAGGTGGTGAACGTTCGCAGGAACGAGGAGATCGGTTTCGCCTTCGCCCTGCGCAAGGCTAAGGCCGACCACAACCAGGCGGCCGTACGCGAGCTGGAGGCGTTGATGCCCTATCCGGGCACGGGGCCCATGACGATCCCGCGCATCGGCACGCGCAGCAAGTGGGAGGCCTACTACGGCGGCCTGGCCTATGGCCGCAGGGACTTCTCCTACGACGCCGACGCCGGCGCCCTGTCGCCCGATTACAGCCAGGCTGAGCTCGCTGCGATCGGCAAGGGCAGCCTGTACACGCTCCATCACCTGCTGCAGCCGCTGCTCAGCCTGAACCTCGACAACGTAACGGCGTTCCGCTGCCCGGTGATCCTGTTCGTCGGGCAACACGACTACACCACCTCGCACGAACTGGCCGAGCAATGGTTCGACCGCATCCAGGCGCCGTCGAAGCACCTGGTGCTGTTTGCGGAATCGGCGCACATGGTGATGCAGGATCAACCGGGCCGATTCCTGATGCACCTGGTGACGGATGCGTTGCCGTTTGCCCAGAAGGCCGGCGATGCGGCACCGGCGGAAATCACCCGCGGCGATTGATCGTCCACGCTTCCGCCAGCCATTCAAGGGGAATGGGATGTTTGCTTATTACATGGAACTTGCGCTGCGCAGCCTGAAGCGAAGCCCGGTGCTCACCGCGCTGATGGTGCTGGCGATCGGCCTGGGCATCGGCGCCAGCATGACGATGATCACGGTGTTGCATGTGATGACCGAGGATCCGTTGCCGGGGCGCAGTGCGCATCTCTATACGCCGCACCTTGATCCGCTGCCGCTGGATTACACGCACGGCGGCAACGGTCCCGATCCTGCCGACAACCTCACTTGGCCCGATGCGATGTCCCTGTTGCGCGCGCACCGCGGCGTGCGCCAGGCGGCGATGGCGGGTGGCTCGCTGCTGGTGCGCCCCGCGCGGGCGGACGTGCGTCCGTTCCGCGTGGATGGGCGTTATGCCACGGCGGACATCTTCGCGATGTTCGGCATCTCGTTCGAGCATGGACAGGGCTGGTCCGCCGCCGACGATGCCGCACGGACGCATGTGGTGGTGCTCGGCGAGACGCTGGATCGCAAGCTGTTCGGCGGCAGCGGAGGCGTCGGTCAGGTCGTGCGGCTGGGTGAACACGACTTCCGCGTGATCGGCGTCACCACCGACTGGCAGCCGCAACCGATGTTCCATGCCGACCTGTCGGCGCAATCGTTTGGCGATGCGGATCAATTCTTCCTGCCGTTGTCCGCCGCGGTGGACCTGAAGTTGCCGACCAACGGGAATCAATCCGGCTGGGGCAAGGACGACGCCGGTGATTCCATGACCAGCGGCAACATGTCCTGGCTGCAATTCTGGGTGCAATTGCAAAGCCCCGGGCAGGTGCAGGCGTATCGCCAGTTCCTGCTCGACTATTCCGCCCAGCAGAAGGCGCTGGGCCGCTTCCAGCGCCCGCCCACGGAAGCGAAGCTGTACAGCCTGATGGGCTGGCTGGCGCACCGCAACCTGGTGCCCACGGATGTGCGCCTGCAGCTGTGGCTGGCGCTGGGTTTCCTGTTCGTGTGCATCGTCAACATCATGGCCTTGCTGCTGGCGAAGTTCCTGCGCCGCAGCGGCGAGATCAGCGTGCGTCGCGCGCTGGGTGCGCGCCGGCGTGACATCTTCCTGCAGCTGGGCATCGAGTCGGCGATGGTCGGCGTGGCCGGCGGCCTGTCCGGCTTGCTGATCGCCCAGCTCGGCCTGTGGAGCGTGCGCCATCGCCCCGACGACTATGCGCAACTGGCGCAGATGGACACGTCGATGCTGCTGGGCACGTTCGCGCTGGCGGTCGCCGCCAGCCTCCTGGCCGGCCTGTTGCCGACATGGCGCGCGTGTCGCGTGCCGCCCGCACTGCAACTGAAGGCCTTGTGAGGACATCCAGCATGGAACTGCGCCCGATACTCTCGACCCTGCGTCGACACAAACTTACCGCGACCCTGCTGGTGCTGCAGGCTGCCCTGACCTGCGCGATCGTCTGCAACGTGGTGTTCATGATCGCCAATCGCCTGCAGCGGATCAGCGTGCCGACCGGGATCGCCGAAAGCGAGCTGTCGGTGATCCCCAGCACGAGCATCGAGGAGGGCGAGAATCCGCAGGCGCGGCATGCCGCGGACCTGGCTGCCCTGCGTGGCGTGCGCGGCGTGCAGTCGGTGGTGGCGGTCAGCTATTCGCTGCCGCTGGATCGCAGCGAGTCGTCCAGCGGCATCTGCCCCAGCAAGCAGGCGCTGGATCGGGCGATGCAGCTCAATACGATCGAAGGCAGCGGTTGCATGCAACCTGCCGTCTACGACGGCACCCCCG
Source organism: Rhodanobacter ginsenosidimutans (assembly GCF_042655685.1). Lineage (NCBI taxonomy): Bacteria > Pseudomonadati > Pseudomonadota > Gammaproteobacteria > Lysobacterales > Rhodanobacteraceae > Rhodanobacter > Rhodanobacter ginsenosidimutans. The sequence goes on from NZ_JBHSMM010000001.1 coordinate 1,203,317, forward strand.
GTCTGGTCGGCACGCTGGGCCTGCACCTGGTCGCGGGGCGCGACTTCCGGCCGGAAGACTACGTGAGCCAGGGCAAGCCCGCGGTGGCCATCGTCAGTCGCGCGCTGGCGCAACACCTGTATCCGGGCAAGCAGGCGCTGGGCCAGAGCATGTACGACGGCGACAACTACATTCGCATCGTGGGCATCGTCGACCGGTTGCTGCGCCCGAACCTGCGCTCGCCGGCGGTGGACGAGGACAGCATGATCTGGCCGCAGCTGCCGCCGGGCTCAGGCGTGCTCTACGTGCTGCGCAGCGCCCCCGGTGATCGGGCGCGGGTCCTGCAGGAGGGTTCGGCGGAATTGCTGAAGCTCAACGCGAACCGGCTGATCAGTGCCGCCCGCACGCAGACCTACGAGGAGATCCGGGCGGCCTACTTCCAGCGCGACACCACCATGATCGGCCTGCTGCTGGCTTCGGCCCTGGGCCTGCTGTTCGTCACCGCACTGGGTATCGCAGGGCTGGCCAGCTTCTGGGTGCAGCAGCGCACGCGCAGTATCGGTATCCGCCGCGCCATCGGCGCCACCCGCGGCGACATCCTGCGCTATTTCCAGGCCGAGAATTTCCTGATCGTGGGCGCAGGCATCGTGTTGGGCATGGCGCTGGCGTTCGGCTTGAACGCGGTATTGATGACGCATTACGAAGTGCCGCGATTGCCTTTGTTCTATCTGCCGATCGGCGCGCCGGTGCTGTGGCTGCTGGGCCAGCTCGCCGTACTCGGCCCCGCGCTCCGCGCCTCGGCGGTGCCGCCGGTGGTGGCGACGAGGTCGGTGTGACGAAACGCCACCAAAACCGACATGTGGGAGCGACTTCAGTCGCGATGCTCTTGCGCGAACCGAAAAGCATCGCGACTGAAGCCGCTCCTGCAGGCATCATTGAGGTACTTCCGCCAAAAGTCATGGCAACCTTCCCGGCCTTGGCGGCATCCATGACCGCATGTGCAGAAAGCCTATGAGAACTGTCCTTGTCATCGACGACAACCCGGCCGTGGGTGAGGCGTTGTCGCTGGCGTTGTCGTTGAACGAGATCAAGCCGCTTACCGCGCTCACGCCTGACGAGGGGCTGGCGTTGCTGGCGCGTGGCCAGGTGGATGTGGTGATCCAGGACATGAACTTCACCGCCGACACCACCTCGGGCGAGGAGGGCGTGGCGCTGTTCCGTGCCATCCGCGAGCGGCATCCGGATTTGCCGGTGATCCTGCTGACCGCGTGGACGCACCTGGAAACCGCGGTGGAGCTGGTCAAAGCCGGCGCCGCCGATTACCTGGCCAAGCCGTGGGACGACAACAAGCTGCTGGCCACGGTAGAGAACCTGCTGGAGCTGTCCGAATCCACCCGCGAGGTGTCGCGCAGCCGGCGCGAGCGGCGCCAGCGCAGCGATCAGCTGCGCAAGAACTACCAGCTGGACGGTCTGGTGTTCGCCTCCGACGCGATGGCGCGCACGCTGGAGCTGGCCTGCCAGATCGCCCGTTCGGACGTACCGGTGCTGATCACCGGCCCCAATGGCGCCGGCAAGGAGCGCATCGCCGCGATCGTGCATGCGAACTCCGCGGTGAAGCGCGGCCCGTTTATCGCGGTGAACTGCGGTGCATTGCCCGGCGAGCTGATCGAGGCCGAGCTGTTCGGCGCCGATGCCGGTGCCTATACCGGCGCCAACAAGGCGCGCGAGGGACGCTTCGAGCTGGCCGATGGCGGCACCTTGTTCCTGGACGAGATCGGCAACCTGCCGTTGTCCGGCCAGGTGAAACTGCTGCGCGTGCTGGAGACGGGCCAGTACGAACGGCTGGGTTCCGGGCGCACGCGGCAGGTGAAGGTGCGCGTGCTGTCGGCCACCAATGCCGACCTGAAGGCGATGGTGCGTGCCGGCACGTTCCGCGAGGACCTGTATTACCGGCTCAACGTGATCGAGGTGAACCTGCCGCCGTTGAGCGAGCGCAGCGACGACATCCTGCCGCTGGCCGAATTTTTCCTCGGTGGCCGCGCCGAACTGGGCGATGCGGCGCGCGAGCTGCTGCTCGGCTACCCGTGGCCGGGCAACGTGCGCGAGTTGAAAAACGCCATCGAGCGCGCCGCATTGCTCTCGGGCGGCGGGTCGATCACACCGGAGCTGCTCAACCTGCCGCAGCACGTTTCCAGCGTGGCGCGCAGCCTGGACGAGCCCAGCCGCGAGGTGGTGGAAAGCGCGTTGCACAAGGCCGACGGGGTGGTCAGTCGTGCAGCGCAACAACTGGGCCTGTCGCGACAGGCACTGTACCGGCGCATGGAGCGCTACGGCCTGGCGTCGTCAAACTGAGATGCAGTGGCCTTGCCGCGCCGCGCTGGTCGTAGAAAGATGGGCGCCGTCTGTCTCGGGGGAGAACTGTCATGCGATACGTAATGGCACCGCTGCCGGCACTGCTGCTGGGTGCGCTGGTGGCCCAAGCCGCCTTGACCCAGCCAACCATCGCGCAAAAGTGGACGATCCCGGCAACGGAGTCGCCCGCCATCGACTACCGCGTCGGATCGCCGCGGCTCGACGCGCCGCCACCCAGTCCGTTCGAGTTCGACGACCATCGCCCGCGCGGCCCGGTGGGCCAGCCGCCGCCGCGACCCAACGACCGCAATGTGGTGCTGGGCCTGGGCCTGCCGTGGACCGATGGCCGCCCGCCGCTGGATTGCGCGCAGACGCCGATGGATGCCAAGTGCCATTGAGGGATGGTGCGATTGTTCATTGCACAGCCCTTGTAGGAGCGACTTCAGTCGCGACCACGCAGAATCGACGGCCGTGGGTCGCGGCTGAAGCCGCTCCTACAGGTTTTGCGCAAAGGTGGAGTTCGCCATGTGGCGTTGGCTGACCTCGCTGCGGATGCGGCTGACCATCCTGCTGGTCGTGGCCGGTGTGGCGGGGGCCTTGATCTATGCCGGTGTCAGCCGCTGGCCCGTGCCGCAGGTGCTGCACTGGCTGCAGACCCAGGAGTCGTTTTCGGCGCATGCGTCGTCGGCGGGTGTCTATGGTGGCGTGCTGATCAGCCTGCTCGTGCTGTTGCCGCTGGCGCTCTGGCTGGCCGGGGTGGTGATGGCGCCGGTGAGCCGCTTGCTGCGCGCACTGGAAGGTGCGGTGGCCAGCTACCGCGATGGCGATTTCAGCTTCTCCATCGCCGTGGACCGGCGCGATGAACTGGGCGAATTGATCCGCATGCATAACGCGCTGGGCCAGACCCTGCGCGAGCAGCGCCAGCACCTGGTGCAGCGCGAACTGTTGCTGGACACCGTGGTGCAGAACACGCCGGTGGCGCTGGTGCTGACCGATGCGATCGGCCGCGTGGCCTACGCCAACATCGCCTCGCGCCACCTGTTCAACAACGGCCGCAGCCTGCAGGGGATGGATTTCTCGCAATTGCTGGCCGCCGGCCCCGACGCGCTGCGCCAGGCGGTGGAAAGCGGCGAGGATGCCCTGCTCAGCGTGGAAATGGATGGCGGGGAGGAAACCTTCCACCTTTCCCAGCGCGCGTTCCGGTTGCAGGGGCGACCGCACCGCCTGCAGTTGTTCCGCCGCATGACGCGCGAGCTGTCGCGGCAGGAAGTGGCGACCTGGAAGCGGGTGATCCGGGTGATCAGCCATGAGTTGAACAATTCACTGGCGCCGATTTCCTCGCTGGCGCACTCGGGTGCGGAGCTGGCCCGCCGCGGCGACGTGGCGCGGCTGCCGGGCGTGTTCGCCACCATCGGCGAGCGGGCCAACCATCTGCACGGTTTCATCGCCGGCTACGCCAGCTTCGCCAAGTTGCCCGCGCCGCGGTTGGCGCCGGTGGCATGGCAGCCTTTCCTCGACGCGCTGGCCTTGCACTGCCGCTTTCACCTGCTGGGGGAGGCGCCGGAGCGGCCGGGCGTGTTCGACGCGGTGCAGGTCGAGCAGGTGCTGATCAACCTGATCAAGAACGCCCACGAAGCCGGCGGCGACGAGGACGAGGTGTCGCTCGCCATCACGCAGGCCGGGCGCGACCTGCGCATCGAGGTGGCCGATCGCGGCCCGGGCATGAGCGAAACCGTGCTGGCGCAGGCGCTGCTGCCGTTCTATTCCACCAAGCGCGCCGGCACCGGCCTGGGCCTGGCCCTGGCGCGCGAGATCACCGAGGCGCACGGCGGCCGGGTGCTGCTGGCCAACCGCGAAGGCGGTGGTTTGCGGGTGACCTTGGTGCTGCCGCAGACCACGCCGAGATAACCGCTTTGGCCCGCGGCGCTCGCCTATACTCAGGACTTCTTCAGGGGATGGAGTTACGTCATGGGATTGGGACAACTGCTGGCGCTGGTCATTGTTTTTCTGGTGGTGGTCGGCATCGTCAAGCTGGTGCGCATCGTGCCGCAGGGCTACGAATGGACCGTGGAAACTTTCGGCAAATACACCCGCACGCTGACCCCGGGGCTGCATTTCCTGATCCCGATCTACCAGGCGGTCGGACGCAAGATCAACATGATGGAGCAGGTGCTGGACGTGCCCTCGCAGGACGTGATCACCAAGGACAACGCGGTGGTCGGCGTGGATGGCGTGGTGTTCTACCAGGTGCTGGACGCGTCCAAGGCGGCGTATGAAGTCTCCAACCTGGAGCAGGCCACGCTGGCGCTGATCATGACCAACATCCGCACCGTGCTGGGCTCGATGGATCTGGACGAAAGCCTCAGTCAGCGCGATGCCATCAACGCCAAGCTGCTGCGCGTGGTGGACGAGGCCACCCATCCGTGGGGCGTGAAGGTCAACCGCATCGAGATCAAGGACATCGCACCGCCGCGCGACCTGATCGACGCGATGGCGCGGCAGATGAAGGCCGAGCGCGAAAAGCGCGCCAACATCCTCGACGCCGAGGGTTTCCGCCAGGCGGCGATCCTGAAGGCCGAGGGCGAGAAGCAGTCGGTGATTCTGGCCGCCGAGGGCGAGAAGGAGGCCGCGTTCCGCAACGCCGAGGCACGTGAGCGTTCGGCCGAGGCCGAAGCGAAAGCCACCACGATGGTGTCCGACGCGATCGCCAGCGGCAATGTCAACGCGCTGAACTACTTCGTCGCCAACAACTACGTGGATGCGCTGAAAGAGATGGCCAAATCCCCCAACCAGAAAATGCTGCTGTTGCCGATCGAAGCCACCGGCATCCTCGGCTCGCTGGCCGGCATCGCGGAGTTGGCGAAGGAGTCGCTGGGCCAGCAGAAAACCGTCGTCCAACCGCCACTACGCTGATTTGCTCCCCTCTCCCGCTAGCGGGAGAGGGGCCGGGGGAGAGGGCAAGGAGCCGAAGAAGCCATGGACAACCTCAGCAACGCCAAATCCATGCGTTCAGCGCAAACACCGGCCGAGCAGCACCTCTGGTACCACCTGCGCGCGAATCGCTTCATGGGGCTGAAGTTCAAGCGACAGAAACCCCTCGGCCCCTACATCGTGGATTTGATCTGCCTGGAGCGCGGGGTGGTGATCGAAGTGGATGGCGGACAACACGGTGATGATGTTGCTTATGATCAGCGACGTGACCAGTGGTTGGCATCGCAAGGCTTCGTGGTGCGGCGCTTCTGGAATCACGATGTATTGAATCAAACGGAGAGTGTGCTGGAGCGGATTCGACTGGCTGTCGATGAGCAGTCCTTCAGCCCGCTGCCCTCTCCCCCAACCCCTCTCCCATGAATGGGAGAGGGGAGTTATCACTCCACGGAAACCATCATGTTCGAGGCCATTTCAACGCACTACCTGTGGTGGATACTCGCGTTGCTGTTGATCGCGGGGGAGTTGTTGCTGCCGGGGTATTTCCTGTTGTGGATAGGCATTGCCGCCGCCGCGATGGGCGTGGTGCTGTGGGTGGTGCCGACGCTGGGGATGCTGGCGCAGGCGATCGTGTTTGGCGTGCTGGCGTTCGCGGCCTGCGTGCTTTACGCGAAGTTTCTGCGGCCGCGGCTGGAGCGCAGCGAGCCGGGCAATGAGCGCTTGAACCGTCGTGGCGAGCAGATGATCGGCCAGCGCTACGAGTTGATCGAACCGATCATCAACGGCCGCGGCAAGGCGCGCGTGGGCGACGGTCAGTGGCTGGTCAGCGGGCCGGATCTGCCCGCAGGCAGCACAGTCGAGGTGGTGGCGGTGCAGGGCACCACGCTGCAGGTTCGCGCAGCGGCATGAATGCGGTCGTCAGCCAGCCGTTTGCGGCCATCGCGCTCAACACGCGCATTGCCTTCCTGGTGGAGCTGGCGCGGCGGCTGCATCAATACGGCACCTCCGCGCCACGGCTGGAGATGGCCATTTCCGGCGCAGCGCAGCGGCTGGAGCTGGTGGCGGATGTGTGGTCCAGCCCCACCGCCATCATCATCTCGTTCACCGACATGGCGCAGGGCGAGGAAGGCGTGGCGCAGACCACCCAGGTGATGCGGCTGGCGCCGGGCGAGGTGAACCTGGCGCGCCTGTGCCGCGCCGACGATATCGCCGATCGCGCCATCGCGGGCGAGCTGGATCTGCGCGAAGGCTTTCGCCAGTTGCGGCTGCTGGGTCGCCCCGATACGCCGTGGGAGCAGGCGGGCACCATCGCCAGCTACGGATTGTCTGCCGCCGCGATCGCAGCGTTGTTCCTGCACAGTTCGTGGGTCGACCTGGTGGTCGCCGGCGTGATCGGCGTGCTCATCGGCTGGATCGCGATACTCGCCGGTACGCGCCCGCGGTTGGCGGTGGCCAGCGACGTGATCTGCGCGATGGTGGCGACTACCGTGGCGATCGTGGTGAGCGCCTTCGTGGTGCCGCTGGCGATCAAGTCGGTGGTGTTGGCGGGCCTGATCATCCTGGTCCCGGGGATGTCGCTGACCAACGCGGTGCGCGAGATTTCCAGCCAGAACCTGGTTTCCGGCATGGCGCGCATGGGCGGCGCCATGGCGACGCTGCTGAAACTGGTGTTCGGCACCGTGGCCGCCACGCAGCTGTGCGCCGCCGCCGGTATCCACGCGCGCGATTACGCCTTGCCGGCGTTGCCGCCATGGACCGACTACGTGGCGCTGCTGGTGGGCGCGGTCGCGTTCGCCATCCTGTTTCGCGCCGCGCTGCGCGACTGGCCAGCGGTGATCGGTGCGGTGATCGTGGGTTACCTGGCCACGCGCTGGGGCGGCGAGATTTCCGGCGCGTTGCCGGCGGCGCCGTTCGGCGTGTTCCTGGGCGGCTTGCTGCTGGGCGCGTTCTCCAACCTGTACGCGCGCTATGCGCACCAGCCAGGCGCCGTGATCCGCGAGCCGGGCATCCTGCTGCTGGTGCCGGGCAGCGTGGGCTTTCGCAGCATGTCGTTCCTGCTGGAGCGCGATACGCCGCTGGGCCTGGACACCGCGATGCTGCTGCTGACCTTGCTGGTGTCGATCGTGGCGGGGCTGATGTTCGGCGATTTGCTGATCTCGCCAAGGCGCTCGCTGTAGCACCCAAACCTTCCTTCCCCCGCTTGCGGGGGAAGGTGCCGAAGGCGGATGGGGGTGCTCTTGATCTTGGCTTTTGCGCGGAAGAAGAGCGCCCTCTTCCGCCCTGCGGGCACCTTCCCCCGCAAGCGGGGGAAGGGAATGTCGGGCCTTCAGGCGCCTGACGCTTCCTCAAATCGGTTGGCGTCGCGGTTCTTGCGCACCTTGGCCGGGTCCCACACGCGGCCGTTCATGGTGATGTAGACGCCGTCGGGCAGGGTCTGTACAGCGGCCACCGCGCAGCCGATGTTGAACACTGCATCCGAGCCCTGGAAGCGCGCCGGGTTGAGCGCGCCGGTCAGCACGATCACCTTGCCCTTGATGTCGGCCAGCGCCCTGGCGGTGTCGACCATGGTGTCGGTGCCGTGCGTCACCAGCACGTGCCGGTGCGGCTGCGCCTCGATGGTGGAACGCACCAGGGCGCGGTCCTCGGCGGCCATGTGCAGGCTGTCCTTGCGCAGGATGGGAATCACGTCGAACTGGAAGCCCACGCCGAGCTGGGAGAGGATTTCGCCGATCTGCGGTGCGCCGATCTTGTAATCCGACTTGTCGTCGAAATAGATCTTGTCGATGGTGCCGCCGGTGGTGACGATGGTCAGATGCTGCATGGGGTCGGCCAATAGAGGGAATGACGCATTTTAGCCCGCCCGCACATCTGCGCCGTGCCCCCCTGTAGGAGCGGCTTCAGCCGCGACGCTTTTTGGCCGCGACCGTCTTCACCCCAGCAACAACCCAGTGTCCTCTGCATCCGGCGCAATCAACCGATTGAGCCCATGGCTGACAAACCGGCGCAACGCGGCCCCCGGCCGCCGCTCGCCGCTGCGCGCCGACCACACCGCCTGACGCGCCAGCAACGCCGCCGCCGCGCAACGGGCGAGGGTGAAAGCCAACCCGCGCGCGCCTGCTTCGAGCGACGCACGATCGGCGCCATGCCGATCGAGATGCGCGGTGGCCGCATCCAGCGCGCCCGTGATGACTGCCGCGGCTGCCGCGTCATCGCTGCCGGCCAGCCAGTCGTCGACCGCCAATCGCAACGCCGCCAATCCCTCGCCGGCCAGCGCCCGCAAACTGTCCAGCGACAACACGTTGGTGGTGCCTTCCCAGATCGGATACACCTGCGCGTCGCGCAGCAGTTGGGGCAGGCCGGTGTCCTCGATGTAGCCGGCACCGCCGAACCCTTCCAGCGCTTCGGAGCAGATTTTCACCGCCAGCTTGCCGGTCCACAGTTTCGCCAGCGGTGTGAGCAGGCGCAGCAGCGCCGCTTCATGCGCGGTCGCAGCGCCGCTCTCGACCCGACCCAGCAGATGCGCCACTTCGAATGCCAGCGCGAACGCGCCCTCGAACTCGGCCTGCATGTCCGCCAGCGTCTGCGCGTGCAGCGGCTGCTCGATCAATGGACGGCCAAACGCCTGCCGCCGCGTGGCGTAGTCGCGCGTCAGGCTGATCGCGCGGGCCATGCTGGCCACCGCGCAGACGGCATTCCAGGTGCGGGTGACGTTGAGCATCGGCGCCACCTGGCGCACGCCGTGAGCCAACTCGCCCACGGGCCAGGCGGGCAGGCCGTCGAGATGGATTTCCGCGGTGGGCAGCTCCTGCGTGCCCAGTTTGTCCTTCAGCCGGTCGATGATCAGCTCGGGTTTGCGCCGCTGGCCGTCCATCGTTTCCACGTAGAACAGTGCCAGCGCGGCGTTGCCCTCACCGGCGCCTTCGGGCCTGGCCAGCGCAAGTGCCGCTTCACCGACCACGGCCGAGCTGAACCACTTGCGGCCATGCAATCGCCACTGGCCATCGCCATCGCGGCGCGCCACCGTTTCGCTGTGGCTGACATCGGAGCCGCCGATGTTCTCGGTCATCCATTGGCCGCTGAGCCAGAACCGCGCCGGATCGCGGCTGAGGAAGTGCGGCAGCGCGCGCTCGATCAACGCCGCGTTGCCGGAGGCCTTGATCGCGGTGGCGGCGCCGTCCGTCATTGCCAGCGGGCAGGTGTAGAACTCGCTGGCCACGTGATACAGGTAGACGCGGGCGAACTCCTCCAGCCGCGCGTACTCGCCCGGCGCATGGCCGGCGGCAAGCACCGCGTGCCGCGTCGTCAGCTGCGGGCCTTCCAGCCACGCCGTGGTCAGCTCGATCCGGTCGACGCGATGGCCCCACGCGTCCCATTGGGTCAGTACCGGGTTGGGTCGGGTGCTTTCGCTGGCGCGTTGCCATGCCATCTGTGCGTAGTCGCCGAGGGCGGCGAGGTCGGCATCCAGCGCCGCGCGGCGTTCGGCCGGCAGCACACGATCGAGCAGGCCGTGCAGCAATCGATCGCTGCGCCACGGATGCGCCAGTTGCGGCCCTTCTTGCAGGAATCCCATGGGTGTTCTCCCTAGGAGCGTGGAAGCTTTCGCCAGACGACTAGAATAGGCGCGTTTCCATCGAGGCGTGCCAGCCCCATGACCCCAGTGACGGTACCGCGCGTGGCGGTGTTGATTCCGTGTTTCAACGAGGCGGTGGCGATTGCCTCCGTGGTGCGCGCGTTTGCCGCCAGCCTGCCGCAGGCGCGGATCGTGGTGTACGACAACAACTCGACCGACGACACCGCGCGCATCGCCCGCGAGGCCGGCGCCGAGGTGCGGCAGGAACGGCTGCAGGGCAAGGGCCACGTGGTGCGCCGCATGTTTGCCGATGTCGACGCGGATGTCTTCGTGATGGTGGATGGCGACGCCACCTATGACGCCGGCGATGCGCCGGCAATGATCCAGCGCCTGTGCGACGAGCGCCTGGATCTGGTGGTGGCCAGCCGATCCAGCGATCACGCGCAGGCTTATCGCGCCGGGCACCAATGGGGCAACCGTTTGCTGACCGGCCTGGTCGGCTGGATATTCGGCAACACGTTTACCGACATGCTGTCGGGCTACCGGGTGATGTCGCGGCGTTACGTGAAATCGTTTCCGGCCCATGCGCAGGGTTTCGAGACGGAGACCGAGCTGGCGATCCACGCGCTGGAATTGCGCATGCCGGTGGCGGAAATGCCCAGCCGCTACAGCGCGCGGCCGGAGGGTTCACACAGCAAGCTCAACACCTGGCGCGATGGCTGGCGTATTTTCCTGACCATCGTGAAGCTGGCCAAGAACGGTCGGCCGCTGGCGTTCTTCTCGGTGGCTTGCGTCTTGTGCGTGTTGCTGGCGGTGGGCTTGTCGCTGCCGCTGTTCGAGACCTATCTGGCCACCGGACTGGTGCCGCGATTCCCCACCGCGATCCTGAGCGCGTCGCTGTGCCTGCTCGGCGGCGTGTTCCTGGTTTGCGGGCTGGTGCTCGACACGGTGACGCTGGGGCGGCGCGAGCAGAAGTATCTAGCGTATCTCAACCAGCCGGGACTCCCGAGCGCGAGTGACCCACGCTGATGCGGGCGCTGGATGCGCGGAAATTCCTGGGCGTGCGCGCCTTGCTGGCGTGCCTGTCTTTCGGTGCGCTGCTGTCGGTGCTGCGCGGCCAGGACGCGAACTGGGACCTGAAGAACTACCACCTCTACAACGCCTGGGCCGGGCTGCACGGACGGCTGGCGCTGGACCTGGCGCCGGCGGGCCTGCAGAGCTTTTTCAATCCGTTGCTGGACGTGCCGTATTTCCTGCTGGGAACGGGCCCGTTGCAGCATTGGCCGCGGCTGCTCGCGGGTGTGCAGGGGCTGTGGTACGGCGGCCTGGTTTTCATGCTGTTTCGTGTCGCGATCCGGCTGGCGTGGCTGCGCGGGCGCACGTTTGGCTGGGCTGACGTGTGGGCTGTGCTGATCGGCGTGACCGGGACGATGACGGTTTCGCAGACCGGTTCCAGCTTCAACGAATTGCCGCTGGCCTTGTTCATCCTGTCGAGCCTGTACGTGCTGTTGCCGTTGTGCGGCGACACACCCCGGCCATGGCGGCGTGCGTTGCTGGCCGGTTTGCTGGGCGGCCTGGCTGCAGGCTTGAAACCCACCGCCGTGGTTTACGCGCCGGCCCTGGCGCTGGGCCTGTTGCTGGCGCTGGGAATGCGGCGCGAGGCGTGGCGGCTGGCAACGCTGTTCGGTGTCGGTGCGCTGGCCGGTTTCGCGCTGGCGTACGGCTGGTGGGGTTGGCAGCTTTATGAGCTCACCGGCAACCCGATCTTTCCGCTGTTCAACCAGGTGTTCCACTCGGCGTGGGTACCGGCGGTGGGCGGCACCGACCGGCAATATCTGCCGCGCGATCTGGGCCAATGGCTGTTTTATCCGCTGTATTGGCTGGGAAAGAACCAGCACATCGTCACCGAGGTGAACTTTGCCGATGCGCGTTATGCGCTGGCGGGGCTGTCGACACTGGCGCTGGTGACGTTGCCGTGGCTGCTGAGGCGGCGGCCAGTGGATCGGTCGATACGGTTGTTGCTGGTGTTTGTGGCCACGGCCTATGTGCTGTGGCTGTGCCTGTTTTCGATCCTGCGTTATGCGGTGCCGCTGGAGTCGCTCTCGGGCTTGTTGCTGCTGGCGGCGTTGCAGCTTTTCGCGCCGGCAGACGCGGCGCCGCGGCGCTGGCTGGTGTGGGCCATGGCTGGCGCCTTCCTGCTGCTGGCCGGGTTCAGCCGCTATCCGGGCTGGGGGCATGTGCCATATGCGGATGTCACGTTCGATGTGCGGCCGCCGGCAGTCGAGCGCGGCAGCCTGGTGCTAGTGGTGGGGCAGCCGGATGCGTATGTGATTCCGTTTCTGCCGCATGCGCAGGACAACCGCTATATCGGACTGAGCTGGTTCACCCGGTCCGCGCTTGGCTTCCGGTTCGATACGCTGGTCCAGGAGCGGATCGCGGCGCACACGGGCGCCGTGTACGCCCTGCTGCGCGACGACGCTGGTGAGGATCTGCCGCTGCTGCAACGGTATCTGCCCGGTGTCCGCATGACCGATTGCGCGCCGGTGCAAAGCGGGCTGGAGCAACGGCGCAACGGCAAGGAGGCGTCCGGCAACCTGCGCATCTGCCGGCTGCAGTCCGACTAGTTCAGTGCGCCTTGCGTTTGACGCCGGCGCCCAGCAAGCCGATCAGCAGCACGGTCAGCACGATCTCGATGATGGCCAGCCAGCGCTGGTCGGCGGCGCTCCACGCTTCGGAGACGCCATGGCAGAAATAAAACAGGCTGAGGGTGCCCACCCACAGCAAGGCGCGGCGCACGTCGCGGATCGCCAGCAGTGGCAGCAGCAGCGGCACAGTGGTGATTGCCACCACCAGCCAGACCGGCACGGTCTGCGCGGGAAACAGCCAGGCGTGCCAGACCGGCTGCAACGCCGTCAGCGCCGTCCAGGCGATCAGGCCCAGCCGTTGTTCGGGTGGCAACTGCGCCATCGTGCTCATGCGCCGGCCGCCAGTTTGCGTGCGGTGTCGGCAAGGCGGCGGCCCAGGGCGCGGGCCAGTTCGCGTTCGTGGTCACTGATGGGGTTGTCGCCCGTGGTGCCGGCGATGTGGCTGGCGCCGTAGGGCGTGCCGCCGCTCTGGGTGGCACTGAGCGCGGCTTCGGTGAATGGCAGGCCGAGCAGCAGCATGCCGTGATGCAGCAGCGGCAGCGCCATCGTCAGCAAGGTGGATTCCTGGCCACCGTGCATGGTGCTGGTGGAGGTGAAAACCGCCGCGGGTTTGCCGACCAACGCGCCGCTGGCCCATTCGGCGCCGGTGGAGTCGAGGAAATACTTCAGTGGCGCGGCCATGTTGCCGAAGCGGGTGGGGCTGCCCAGCGCCAGTCCGGCGCAGTCGGCCAGATCGGCGCGGGTCACGTAAGGTGCGCCGTCGTCCGGTTCGGGCGGCTGTGCCACTTCGGTCACCGGCGCCACCGGCGGCACCTGGCGCAGGCGCGCGTGCATGCCGGGCACTTCCTCGATGCCGCGGGCTATCAAGCGCGCCAGTTGGGCGGTGTGGCCGCTGCGGCTGTAGTAAAGCACCAGGATGTCCTGGCTCATGCGCGGTGGTTCCGGTGGCGGGGATTCATGTGTTTTTGTCGTTCATGGGCGATACGCTAGTGTACCGGCGCATGCCGCAATGAGTTCATGCCGCATAGGTTCCGGCCGCGATGGTTGTGGCGAGGAGGCCGCCCTCCGGCGCAACGATGGAAGAATGATGGCCCTGCGCTTCAATCGCGAACGCACGTCGAATTTCAGCCGCTTCATCTGGCAGCGTTTTGTCGACGACAAATGCTTCGAGACGGCCGGCGCGCTGTCGTACACCACGCTGGTGTCGCTGGTGCCGCTGATGGTGGCGGTGTTCGCGATGTTCTCGGTGTTTCCGGTGTTCCAGCCTGCACGCGACACGCTGATCACCTTCGTGTTCAACAATTTCGTGCCGGCGGCGGGCGAGGCGGTGCGCAACACCATGCTGGGTTTCGCGGCCAACGCCAGCAAGCTCACCGGCATCAGCATCCTGGTGATGCTGTTCAGCGCGGTGTCGATGATGATCAGCATCGAGGATCGGCTCGATCGCATCTGGCGCGTGCGCCAGCCGCGTGGGTGGGGATCGCGCCTGCTGCTGTATTGGGCCGCGTTGACGCTGGGGCCGATCCTGGTGGGTGGTGGCATCGCCGCCACCTCGTATGTCACGGCGATGCCGCTGCTGCATGGCGCCTACGACCTGGGCACCAGCATCGCCGAGCGGTTTCTGGTGGTGTTGCCATTCGTGGTGACGTTCGTGACGCTGTGGCTGATGTATTCGGTGATCCCCAATTGCCGCGTGTCGCGCCGTGATGCGGCGATCGGCGCGCTGCTGGGCGCGGTGCTGTTCGAGGTCGCCCGCTGGGGCTTCACGCTGTTCGTGCGCAATGCGCATACCTACCAGCAGATCTACGGCGTGCTGGCCACGATCCCGATCTTCCTGCTGTGGATCTACCTGTCGTGGGTGATCGTGATACTGGCGGCGTCCGTCGCCGCTTCGCTGTCGGCGTACGAATACCACGCGCCGGCCACGACGTTGCCCGAGGGCGCGGAATTTCTGGGGCTGCTGGTGGTGTTGCGCCATTTCATCGAAGCCCAGCGCGATGGTTCGCGAGTGGATCCGGCGCAAGTACGGTTGTGCGAGCCGTATCTGCGCAGCGCCGCCATCGCCGCCTATTTCGACGACCTGCAACGCGCCGACCTGATCACCCGCGGCGAGGCCGGCTGGTTGCTCTGCCGCAGTCTGGACAGCACGGACCTGCTGCGCGTCTACAACAAAACCCATTACCGCCTGCCGTTGCGCCCGGCTGAGGAAGCGGCCGCACTTGGCATCGAGTTGCCCAGGACGTTGCTTGAATTGCTGGACGTGATGGCCGATACCCTGCATGCCGCGCTGGGCACGCGGCTGGATCAGATCTATCCGCAGGACGCCGATGCGCCTGCCGACGTGCCTGCCATTGAGGAACCGAACGCATGACTTTCCGCTTTTTCCGTCCTGCCGTATGGACGGCCATATCCGCCGCGATGCTGGCTTTTGCCGCGCCCGCTTGGTCGGCCATGCCCGCCCAGCCCACGCTCCAGGTGACCACGCTGCAGGGCAAGACGTTCGATCTTTCCGCGCAGCGCGGCAAGTGGGTGATCGTGAATTTCTGGGCCACCTGGTGCGTGCCGTGCATCAAGGAGATGCCGGACATCTCGCGCTTCGTGGCGGCGCACCCGAATGTCCGCGCGATCGGGCTGGCATATGAAGACAGCGATCCGGCCGACATCAAGGCCTTCCTGACGAAACGGCCGGTGGTGTACCCGATCGCGCAGGTGACGCTGGACAAGCCGCTGAAGGATTTCGACCAGCCGCGCGGGTTACCCACCACCTACCTGATCAGCCCCGACGGCAAGGTCGCCAAACACATCGTGGGGCCGGTGACCGAGGCCTCGCTGGCGGCGCTGATCGGCCAGCCGTGATGAGGGTGTCGTGATGCCGACTGCACGTTTTGTCGTCACTGGCAGGGTGCAGGGTGTGTTCTTCCGCGCCAGTACGCGCGATCAGGCGCTGGCGCTTGGCATGGCCGGGCATGCGGAGAACCGGCCGGATGGCAGCGTCGAGGTGCTGGCCAGCGGGTCGGCGTCGGCGCTCGATGCGTTGCAGCGCTGGCTGCGGCAGGGGCCGCGGATGGCGGTGGTTGATGCGGTCAGTCGGGAGGACTTGCCGGAGCAGGCGTTGCGGGGTTTTCGGATCGGGTGACGAAGAGCGACCCCTCCCCAACCCTCCCCTGCGAGCAGGGGAGGGGGCACAGCGCTCAGCCTCTGGCTGCCCAGGAGGCAGCTTTTTGCTCCTCCCCCTGCTCGCAGGGGGAGGTTGGGAGGGGGTTGCTCTTGGCTCTTTACCCGCCGCCCAACGCCTGCAACTGATCCGCCTGGTACTCGCGGTTCAGCGCATCGATCAGCTCGCCCAGATCGCCCTGCACGATTTCGGGCAGGCGATAGAGCGTGAGGTTGATGCGGTGGTCGGTGATGCGGCCCTGCGGGTAGTTGTAGGTGCGGATGCGCTGGCTGCGGTCGCCGGAACCCACCTGCAGGCGCCGCGCCTCGGAGCGTTCCTCGCTCTGCTTGCTGCGCTCGACGTCCAGCAGCCGTGCCTTCAGCAGGCTCAGTGCGCGGGCGCGGTTCTTGTGCTGGCTGCGCTCGTCCTGGCATTCCACCACGGTGCCGGTGGGCAGGTGGGTGATGCGGATGGCCGAGTCGGTCTTGTTGACGTGCTGGCCACCGGCGCCGGAGGCGCGGAAGGTGTCGGTTTTCAGGTCGGCCGGGTTGATCTCGATCTCGTCGATCTCGTCGGGCACCGGCATGATCGCCACCGTGGCGGCCGAGGTGTGGATGCGTCCCTGTGATTCGGTTTCCGGCACGCGCTGCACGCGGTGCGTGCCCGATTCGAATTTCAGTTGCGAATACGCGCCCTTGCCCTCGATGCGCGCCACCACTTCCTTGTAGCCGCCGTGCTCGCCGGCGTGCTCGCTGAGAATTTCCACCTGCCAGCGGCGGCTTTCGGCAAAGCGCAGGTACATGCGCAGCAGGTCGCCGGCAAAAATCGCCGCCTCGTCGCCGCCGGTGCCGGCGCGCACTTCGAGATACAGGCTGGCGTCGTCGCGCGGGTCCTTCGGCAGCAGCAGGATCTGCAGCTCGTCGTCCAGCTCCCGCAGCCGTTGCTCCAGCCGGCGCACATCGTCGGCGGCCATCTCGCGCAGTTCGGCGTCGTCCAGCATCGCGCGCGCATCGGCCAGTTCGTGTTCGGCCTGGTCGTGTTCGTGCAGCGAGGCGGCGACCGGTTCAAGCTGGGCGTATTCCTGCGACAGCGCGCGGAAGCGGGCGTTGTCGGCGTGCACGTCGGGCTGGGCCAGCAGCAGGCCGATTTCCTCGTGACGCTCGGCCAGTGCTTCGAGCTTGCGGCGGATCGATGGGGTCATGGCCGGTACGTTTACCCTTTGACAGGCGGCAAATAATGCAGGAGCGACTTCAGTCGCGATGCTCTTCTTGGCGCCGATACAGCCAAGAGCATCGCGACTGAAGTCGCTCCTACAGATGGGGGGTGTTCGCGTCGTCGTCCAGGCCGTACAGGCGGCCCGCCGCGTGCAGCAGATCCATGTCGCCGCTGAGTGCGGCCTCGCGCAGGCGAGCGCTGGGGTGATGCAGCAGCTTGTTGGTCAGCGTGTTGGCGAGAAAGGCCAGTGCTTCGTCCGTCGGCTTGCCGTGGGCGATCATGGCGCGGGCTTTTTCCAGCACTTCGTCGCGGTAGGTCTCCGCGTGCTGGCGGATGTCCAGCGCCGGATTGTGCACGGTGAGCGCACGGCGCCAGGCCATGTAGCGGTCCACCTGCAGGTCGATGATGGCGTCCGCCTCGCGGGCGGCGGCCTGGCGCGAGCGGCGGTTTTCGTCGATCACCTGCTGCAGGTCGTCGATGCCATAGAGATAGACGTCGGACAGCTCGGCCACGCTGGCCTCGATATCGCGCGGCACGGCGATGTCGACCATGAACATCGGTTTGCGCCGCCGCGTGGCCATCGCCTGTTCGACCATGGCGCGGGTGACGATCGGCGTGCGCGCGGCGGTGGAGGAGATCACGATGTCGGCTTCGGCCAGGTGCTGCGGCAGGTCGGCCAGCGCCACCGCATAACCGCCATGGCGGGCGGCCAGTTCCTGCGCGGTTTCCAGCGTGCGGTTGGCCACGATCAGCCGGCGTGCCTGCTTGTCGGCCAGGTGCCGCGCGGCCAGTTCGATGGTGTCGCCAGCGCCGATCAGCAGCACGCAGGCCTGCTTCAGGTCCGCAAACACCTGCTCGGCCAGGCGTACCGCGGTAAATGCCACCGAGACCGTGTGCGCGCCGATGCGGGTATCGGTGCGCACCCGCTTGGCCACGGCAAAGGTGTGCTGCAACAGGCGATCCAACGGTGCGCCCAAGGCCTGCGCGGCGCGGGCCTGCTGGTAGGCATCCTTCACCTGGCCCAGGATCTGCGGCTCGCCCAGCACCATCGAGTCCAGCCCGGTGGCGACGCGGAACATGTGCCGCACCGCATCCTGTTCATCGTGCCGATACAGGAACTCGTCCAGCTTGCCCGGCGTCAGATGATGGTGGCGGTTCAGCCACTGCTGCGGGATACCCTCGGCGCCGGCCGTTACGCCCACGTACAACTCGGTACGGTTGCAGGTGGACAGGATCAACGCCTCTTCCACGCCCGGTTCGCCACGCAGCGCGCGCACGGCTGCCGCAGCGGCGTCCGGGTCGAACGCCACCCGCTCGCGCAGGCTGACCGGCGCGGTTAGGTGATTGAGCCCGAGGGCGATCAGCGGCATTTTCGGAAGGAATCCGGGCAGGAATGACGGCAGCGTAGGCTAAGCTTGATGCAACCTGCCGTGTACGGAGCGATACGGCGAAACGGTCAAACAAACGGTGAACAGTGTGCGGAGCAGGTCGGTCAAGTTCAAGCAACTGCGGCATTTTACGGCAGTCTCGGCATTCGCGCTGGGCCTGGCCGGATGCGCCTCGATGGCATCGCGGCCAGCCACCACCGCACCGGCGCCCGCGCAGCCGTTGACGCACCTGGTGGTGGCGACGCCCGATGCCGACCACGATCTGCTGGCCCAGCTGCTGGCCGGCGAGATGGCGCTGAACCGCACCGACCTCGCCGGTGCGGCCGGGTTCTTCGGCAAGGCGATGATGCTGAGCAACGAGCCGGAAGTGGCCGAGCGCGCCGCCGGCCTGGCCACCGCGGTGCACGATGACGCCGCCGCGCAGCGCGCACTGGACCGCTGGCAGTCGCTGGGCGCCGAGCCTGCCGCGCTGGCTGCGGGACGCGCGCAACTGGCGCTGGACCGCGGCGACGGCGACGAGGCGGCGCGTCAGTTGCAGCGCCTGCTGGACAGCGGCGACAAGGACGCCTGGCGTCAGCTTGGCCGTGTCTTGCTGTCTGCCCGCGACCAGGCCCAGGCGGGCCGTCTACTGGAAAAACTGGCCACGGCGCAACGCCTGCCTGCCGACCCCAGGGCATGGTTGGCGATGAGTGAACTGGGCGACAAGCTGGGTCGCCATGCCTACGCCATGCAGATCGCCCAGGCAGCGATGGAGCGCTTCAAAAGCCCCGAAACCTATGCCTGGGCGGCGCAGATGACGTTCCGCCAGGGTGACCATGCGGCGGCGCAGGCGCTGCTGCGCCAAGCCGTTGCGCGTCACCCGGAAAGCACCGCGCTGCGGATGGGTTATGCCGGCATGTTGAGCCAGGCCGGCGACAACGCCGCCGCCTTGCGGGTGCTCGACCACGGCCCGCAGGATGCCGACACCTATGCCCTGCGCGCGTCGCTGGCCGCGCGGGCCGATGACGACAAGGCCATCGCGGCGCTCTACCAGCAGTTGCAGAAGGCGTCGCCCGACGTGCGTCGGCACAACGCCTACCTGCTCGGGCAACTGGCGCAGATGCAGCGCCACGATGCCGAGGCATTGACCTGGTACGACCAGGTGGCTGATGACGACCCGCACGCGTTCGACGCCGACCTGCGCACCGCGGTCATCCTGCAGTCGCAAGGCCACAGCGCCGAGGCCCACGAGCTGCTCAGCCAGTTGCAGATGAGTTACCTCGACCAGCCCGATCAACTGCGTCAGGCCTACCAGGTGGACGCCGAGCTCTACATGCGCGAGCAGCACTTCACGCTGGCCGAAGCGGCGTTCAACCGCGCCTTGCAGGTGGTACCGAACGATCCCGGCTTGCTGTACGGGCGCGGGCTGGCCTATGCCGAGGCGGGCAAGGTGGATCTGGCGGTGAAGGATTTCGAGCACCTGCTTGAGATCAAGCCCGATGACATCGATGCCAGCAATGCGCTGGGCTACACCCTGGCCGATGCCGACCGCGATCTGCCGCAAGCCGAAAAACTGCTGCGCGCCGCCCGTGCCGCCAAACCGCATGACCCGGCGATCGCCGACTCCTGGGGCTGGCTGCAATACCGGCTGGGTCACCTCGACCAGGCGGCCGAGGTTCTGCGCAGCGCGTGGCAGTCGCGCAAGGACGCCGACGTCGGCGTGCATCTGGCCGAAGTGCTGTGGAAACAGGGCCAGCAACAGGAAGCGAAAAAATTGTTTGACGAAGTACGCAAGCTCGACCCGCACAGCAGCTTGCTGCGCGAGACCCTGAAGAGGCTGCAACCGTGAGGCGCTGGTTGCGGTATTCCCTGTTGGTGTTGCCGTTGCTGCTGACCGCCTGCGTGCCCGCCGTGCGGATGAAGGGCGACGCCAGCCTGCTGGCCGCCCAGCACGCGCGCGAGCAGGCGCTGGCGCCGGTCGATCGCTGGGTGTTGCAGGGGCGGCTGGGCGTATCCAACGGCAGTGACGGCGGCAGCGGAAGTTTCAGCTGGAGCCAGGACGGCGACCATTACGAATTCGTGTTGCGCGCGCCGGTCACCGGCAAGAGCTTCCGCCTCAGCGGTGACAACCACGGTGCGCTGATGGAAGGCCTGGATGGCGGGCCGATCCGCGGCCGCGACGCCGAATCACTGATGCACCGGGCGCTGGGTTGGGATGTGCCACTGAGCGACCTGCGCGCCTGGGTGCTGGGGCTGCGCGCCGACAGCGGCCCGGCGGAACTCACCTTCGGCGAGGACCGGCTTCCGGCCACGCTGCTGCAGGACGGCTGGAGCGTGGATTATCGCGAGTGGGATACCAGCCGCCAGCCGCCACTGCCGAAAAAACTGTACGCGGCGAAATCCCCGTACAAGGTGAAACTGGTGATCGAATCGTGGCAACTCCCCTGAGTGCGGTTCGCGGCAATGACGGGTCGCCCCATCTCCGACCCAGCCGCCACGACATGAACTGCCGCATCGTGCGTGCCGGCGCCGCCGACGTCGACGCGTTGTGCGAGATCGAGCGCAAGGCCGTGCAGCTGTTCCGCGGCCATCCGGCCTGGCCGTCGTATGCGGCGATGGTCATTCCGCCCCCGTTGCTGCATCTGGCGGTCAGCCGCGGCCTGGTGTGGGTGGCGCTGGATACTTCCGGCGAGCCGGTGGGTTTCGTGTGGCTGGATACCGACGTGGGCGAGGGCGCGATCGGCATTGCCGAGCTCGACGTGCTGCCGTCGCACGGCCGCCGCGGCATCGGCGCGGCGCTGCTGGAGCATGCCTGCGACTGGGCGCGCGCGGCCGGCTATCGCCGGGTCGACCTGGGCACCCTGGCCGATGTGCCATGGAATGCGCCGTTCTACGCCAGGCATGGTTTCGTGGCGGTCGACAGGAGCGATCCGACCTTCGCGCTGGCGCGCCAGCGCGATCGTGACAACGGGTTCCCCGAGCACCTGCGCCAGTTCATGAGCCGCCATCTGCCGCCGCTGGCCGCAGGCGACTGGTCGGCCTGGCCGGCACCAGCCAAGCTCAACCTGTTCCTGCGCATCGTGGGCCGGCGCGACGATGGCTATCACGAGCTGCAAACCGTATTCCGGCTGCTCGACTGGGGCGACGAGATACGCCTTCGCGTCCGCGGCGATGGCGAGATACGCCGGCTGAGCGACACACCCGGCGTGCCGGCCGAACACGATCTGGTGACCCGCGCCGCGCGCCTGCTGCAAACCGATGGCGGCATGGGCGTCGACATCACGGTGGAAAAACGCATTCCCATGGGTGGCGGCCTGGGCGGCGGCAGTTCCGACGCGGCCACCGTGCTGGTGGCGCTCAACCACCTGTGGGGGCGCCACCTCGACATCGATGCGCTGGCCGAGCTGGGCCGCCAATTGGGCGCCGACGTACCGGTTTTCGTGCGGGGCAGATCGGCGTGGGCCGAAGGCGTCGGCGAGAAACTCACGCCGCTGGCGTTGCCGCGGCGCTACCATGTAGTGCTCGACCCGCACGAATCGGTACCGACGGCGGCGCTTTTCCAGGCGCCCGAATTGACACGAAATGCGCCGCGGGCGACAATTTCATCCTTTGTTTCCGGCGAAACGTCGGAGAACGCCTTCACGACCGTTGTGCGAGCGCGACACCCGCGGGTGGCCGCGGCGCTGGACTGGTTGGCGGGCTTCGGCGAGGCGCGACTTTCCGGCAGCGGTGGTTGCGTGTTCCTGGAGGCGAAATCACTCGATCGGGCGGTGGCGATTGCGCGTCGTTGCCCGGCGGCATTTTCGGCCCAAGTGGCCGCAGGTGTCGACGTGTCACCGCTGAACCAGGCCTTGGCGCGCCATTGCGGCGCGCCGTGAGCCGCATGGATCGAACCAAAGCACGAACGAAAACTAAAACTTCTGGGGCGTCGCCAAGCTGGTTAAGGCACGGGATTTTGATTCCCGCATGCGCAGGTTCGAATCCTGCCGCCCCAGCCATTCATGATGGCCATTGGTTCTGAGGTAATGACTGTGGATACGTCCACCCCGATGCTGCTTTTTTCCGGCAATGCGCACCGCGCACTGTCCGAGAACGTCGCCCAGCGCCTGGGTGTGCCCTTGGGCAAGGCGCTGGTGGGCACCTTCAGCGACGGTGAAGTGCAGATCGAGATCGAGGAGAACGTCCGCCGGCAGGAGGTTTTCGTCATCCAGCCCACGGGCGCGCCGAGCGCGGAAAACCTGTTCGAGCTGCTGGCGCTCACCGATGCGCTGAAGCGGGCATCTGCCACCAGCGTTACCGCCGTAATGCCGTATTTCGGCTATGCACGGCAGGATCGTCGGCCGCGCTCGGCGCGAGTGCCGATCACCGCCAAGCTGGCTGCCAAGATGGTCAGCGCCGCTGGCGTGGATCGCCTGCTCACGGTGGATCTGCATGCCGACCAGATCCAGGGCTTCTTCGATATCCCGGTGGACAATGTGTACGCCTCGCCGGTGCTGCTGGCCGATATCTGGCGCAACCACGCCACGGACGACCTGATCGTGGTGAGCCCGGACGTGGGCGGCGTGGTGCGTGCGCGGGCCATTGCCAAGCGGCTGGACGACGCGGACCTGGCGATCATCGACAAGCGCCGTCCGCGCGCCAACGTCTCCACGGTGATGAACATCATCGGCGACGTCGACGGCAAGACCTGCGTGATGGTTGACGACATCGTGGACACCGCCGGCACCTTGTGCGCGGCCGCCGCCGCCCTGAAGGAGCGTGGCGCCCGCAAGGTCATTGCCTATTGCGTGCACCCGGTGCTGTCGGGCGCGGCGGTCAGCAACATCGAGAACTCCCAGCTCGACCAGCTCATCGTCACCAACACCTTGCCGCTGCGCGCCGAAGTGCAGGCCTGCGGCAAGATCCGCCAGTTGTCCGTCGCCGAACTGCTGGCCGAAACCATTCGCCGCATCGCCTACGGCGAGTCGGTAAGTTCGTTGTATGTGGATTGATCAACGGGAATGGGGAATCGGGAATAGGGAATCGTAAAAGCACAGCCGGCTTGACGATTCTCCATTCCCGATTCTCTATTCCCAAACCAAGACTTTCCTGGTCGCGGGGAAGTCAACCAGTCGCCGCGAGGCGGCAAACAACCACCAAGGTAGTGAAAAGCAATGTCCAAGAATCTTGAAATCAAGGCGCAAGGCCGCAAGGACGAGGGGAAAGGTGCGAGCCGCCGCCTGCGTCGTGCCGCTTATGTGCCTGCCGTTGTCTACGGCGGCGATCAGGCTCCCGAGAGCATCCAGATCGAGCACAACACCATCCTGCTGGCCGCGAAGAACGAATCGTTCTTCTCCTCGGTGCTCGACCTGAACGTCGACGGCAAGGTGCAGAAGGTGCTGGTGCGTGACTGGCAGAAGCATCCGTTCAAGCAGTTGATGATGCACATGGATTTCCTGCGCATCGATGAGAACGCCAAGCTGCGCGCCAACGTGCCGCTGCACTTCCTCAACCAGGAAACGTCGCCGGCCGGCAAGATGTCCGGCGTGGTGATCTCGCACAACCTGACCGAGGTGGAAGTCAGCTGCCTGCCGAAGGACCTGCCCGCATTCATCGAGCTGGACCTGGGCGCGGTCGAAGCCGGCGACATCATCCACCTGTCGCAGCTGAAGCTGCCAGCCAACGTGGAACTGCCCGCGCTGGCGCTGGGTGAAGCGCACGACGCTGCGGTGGTCACCGTGAATGCGGTCAAGGAAAGCGCTGCCGACGCGGCGGAAGACGCTGCGGCCGAAGCCGAAGCCGAGGCGAACAAGGCCGCGGCTGCCAAGCCGGCCAAGCCGGCGGCTGACAAGAAGTAAGCCGCGACGGCCCGCGCTCCGATGGAGTGCGGGCCGTCCTGCTGCTTCTGCGCATGGCTGGTTTGCGACTCATTGTCGGACTGGGCAACCCCGGTGCCGAATACCTCCGAACCCGGCACAACGCCGGGTTCTGGCTAGTTGACGCCCTCGCCAGCGGGCAGGGCGAGCGTTTCGCCTTCGACGGCAAGCTGCACGGCGAGAGTTGCCGCGTGCGCCTCGGTGGCGAACCGGTCTGGCTGTTGAAGCCGGCCACCTTCATGAACAAGAGCGGCATCGCCGTGGTTTCGGCGCTGCGCTATTACAAGATCGAACCCGAACAGTGCCTGGTCGCGCACGACGACCTGGACCTTCCTGCGGGTACCGTACGGATGAAATTCGACGGCGGCCACGGCGGCCAGAACGGCCTGCGCGACATCATGGCCCATCTCGGCCACGGCAAGTTCCATCGGCTGCGTGTGGGTATCGGCCATCCCGGCCATCGCGACCAGGTCACGCCCTGGGTGCTGGGCCGGCCGTCGGCCACGGACGAGGACGCGATCATCGACGGTATCGCCCGCGCGCTGGACGTGCTGCCGCTGGTGGTAGGCGGCCAGTTCGACAAGGCAATGCAGTTGTTGCATACGAATAGCCGGGAATAGGGAATGGTGAATCGGGAATGGTCAAAAGCCAAAGCCCGATTCCTGCTTCTCCTGTTCCCGATTCCCCATTCCCTATTCCCGGAATCACATCCATGGGCATCAAATGCGGCATCGTCGGTCTGCCCAATGTCGGCAAGTCCACCCTGTTCAACGCGCTGACCAAGGCGGGCATCGCGGCGGCGAATTTTCCGTTCTGCACGATCGAGCCGAACGTGGGCGTGGTGCCGGTGCCGGACCCGCGGCTGAATGCGTTGGCAGAGATCGTCAATCCGCAAAAGGTGATCCCGACCGCGGTGGAATTCGTCGACATCGCGGGCCTGGTGGCTGGCGCGTCGAAGGGCGAGGGCCTGGGCAACAAGTTCCTGGCGCACATCCGCGAGGTCGACGCGATCGCCCACGTGGTGCGCTGCTTCGAGGGTGACGTGATCCACGTGGCCGGCAAGGTTGACCCGATCGCCGACATCGAGACCATCGACACCGAGCTGGCGTTGGCCGACCTGGAGTCGGTGGACAAGGCGCTGAACCGCGCCGAGCGCGCGGCCAAGGCCAACGACAAGGAAGCGCTGGCGAAGAAGCCGGTGCTGCAGAAGCTGGCCGCTGGCCTCAACGAAGGCAAATCCGCGCGCAGCCTGGGCCTGGACGAGGAAGAGAAGGCGCTGGTGCGCGACCTGTTCCTGCTGACCCTGAAGCCGTTGATGTACATCGCCAACGTCCCCGACGACGGCTTCGAGAACAATCCGTTGCTGGACGCCGTGCGCGAGCGCGCCGCCACCGAAGGTGCCGAGGTGGTGCCGGTGTGCGCCGCGATCGAGGAAGAGATGGCGCAGCTGGACGACGCCGACCGCGACGAGTTCCTGAAGGACATGGGCCTGGACGAGCCGGGCCTGAACCGGGTGATCCGCGCCGGCTACAAGTTGCTCGACCTGCAGACCTATTTCACCGCCGGTGTGAAGGAAGTGCGCGCGTGGCAGGTGCGGCGCGGCTCCACGGCGCCGCAGGCGGCGGGCGTGATCCACAGCGATTTCGAGAAGGGCTTCATCCGCGCCGAGACGATCGGCTACGAGGACTTCATCCAGTACAAGGGCGAGGCGGGCGCGGGTGCGGCCGGGCGGCTGCGCAAGGAAGGCAAGGAATACATCGTCAAGGATGGCGACGTGCTGCACTTCCTGTTCAACGTCTGAGCTGCCGTACGTACGGCGACGCAGTGATCAGATGTCGCTGTCGTCGCCTTCGGTGATCTGCCGCTGCATGCGGTCCAGATAGGCATCGAGTTCCTGGGTGCTGGCGAATACCTCGTTCACCGGCACGGCCTTGACGATGTCGAACACCTTGCGCACCTGCGGCTGCGGATTCAGCAGCAGGGTGTGGCCGCCGCGGGTGCGCATATTCTTGCGGATCTTGGCGAAGCTGCGCAGGCCGGCGCTGCTGACGTATTCCAGATGGGCCAGGTCGATCACCACGGTGCCGCCATCGGCGAGTCGTGGCAACAGGGCGAGCATGGCCTCGTCGAGCTCGCCGAAGGTCATCGCGTCGAGGCGGCCACCGACCTGCACGACCACGCGGTCGGGGGCGGAGAATTCGCTGTGCAGGCTGAGCGTCATGGTGAAGATCCATCCTGGGTCGGGTAGGTGAAGCGAAGCAGCAGGTGATTGCCTTGCGCGTCCCGTGTATAGCGCATTTCGTCGGTCATGGTGCGTGCGAGGTGGATGCCGAGGCCGCCGATCTGCTCGCGGTCGGCCAGGTCGCCGGTAAGGGTGGGGGCGGCGGATTGCAACGGGTCGAAGGCGATGCCGTCGTCGATCAGCTCGATCGTGGTGGCGCCGGGTCGGGACTGCAGCAACACGCGGATCCGGCCGGGTCGGCCATCGGGATAGCCGTATTCCACCGTGTTGACCATCAGCTCCTCCAGCACCAGGCGCACGTCGCCGTGCAGTGATGCCGGGACTTTTGCCTCCTGCAGCAACTGCTCGCAGCGGTCGAGCGCCACGAAGACGTCCGGCAGCCGGTTGTCGATGTCTATCCCGGTCGGCGGCGCCCCGGCGCCGTGCCAGGTCAGCGCCAGCAGGGTGATGTCGTCCGCCTGCGCGGCATCCGCCACGAAATGGTCGACGTCACCCAGCAGCCGCTCGATGTAGGCGGCGGTGTCGGCGGTTGACGGAACCTGCGCGAGACTCTCCACGGTGCGCTCGATGCCGTACATCTGCAGCTCGTGGTCGCTGGCTTCGGTGATGCCGTCGGTGTACATCAGCAGCGTTTCGCCCGGGCGCAGGCGCAGGCGTTGTTCCGGGTAAGTCGAGTCTTCGTACAGCCCCAGCACCGCGCCGGTGGGGAATTCCAGCAGTTGTGGTGCGCCACGGCCGCACAGGATCGGCGGCTCGTGGCCGGCGCTGGCCAGCACCAGGTCGCCGCTGCCAGTGTCCAGCAGGCCGCACAGCAGGGTGACGAACATGCAGCTGTCGTTGCCGCGGCAGAGTTCGAGATTGAGCAGTTGCAACAGGTTCTGCGGCGTCTGCGCGCGCGGCGCCAGCGCCTTGGCCAGGGTGATCGTCTGCGCCATGAACAGGGCGGCCGGAATGCCCTTGTCGGAGACGTCACCGACCATCACGAAGAAGCGCTGCGGGTCGAGCATGAAGTAGCTGTAGAGATCGCCGCCGACGGCCCGCGCGGGACGCAGCGCCGCATGCAGTTCGAACTGCGCGCAGACGGCATCGAGGTAGTGTGCGTTCGGCAACAGGCCGAGCTGGATCTGGTGGGCGATCTCCAGTTCGCTGGCCAGCCGCTGTTTTTCGCGCGCCACCCGGGCGAGGTCCTCCAGATGCAACGCCAGCTCGCGGCGCATGTGGTCGAACGACTGGGTCAGGCGGCCCACTTCGTCGGGCCGGCGTGCCGGCGGCAATTCGAAATTCAGCTCGCCGCGGGCAACGTGCTCGGCGCGGTCGGCCAGTACACCCAGCGGCGCCATCGTGCGGCGGATCGTCAGCAGGGTGATCAGCGACACGCCGAGCAGGGCCAGCAGGCCCAGCGCGAGGCTCAGCATGAAGATGTGCCGCACGCTGGCGTAGGTCTGGTACTCGGGCACCACCAGCCCAAGCCGCCAGCGTGTGCCTTCGATCGGTGCGGAATAGACCCAGACCGGCCCGCGCGCCCGCGGGTTCTGCGCCACCCGCAGACGCATGGCTCCGGCCTGGTCGCTGGCCAGCGCGTTGAGCAAGGCTGGTGAGCCGCGTTTGCCCACCAGGGCCGGATTGTCGTGCGCCAGGTAGTTGCCGTCGCTGTCGAGCACGAAGGCGTAGGCGCCCGCGGGCTTGTCCAGGCTGCCGAGTATCTGGTGCAGCCAGTCGAGCGTGACATCGGCGTTGATGATGCCGATCGGGTGCCCTTCGCGCTCGATCGCCACGGAGTAGTTGATCACCTGGCGGTGCCGCGACAGCGACAGGAACGGTCGCTGCCAGCAGCCGCTGGCGCAGCCGAGCCCGCCGAGGAACCAGTTGCTGTTCCAGTAGGGGTTGCTGTCTTGCGACAGGTTGCGGCTGGCCAGGCTGCCGTCGTCCAGTCGACGCGCGAACGGCGAATACATGGACCCATCGGCGGTGTCGGGTGACGGCGTGAACGCTGCAGCCAGGCCATCCATGTCCAGATTGGTGGACAGGGTGTCGCGCAGCAGGGATTCGGCATCATCCTGGCGGGTGGCGACGATCGTCGCGAGCATCTGTGCCGAAACGGCAACGCGATCGATCCGGGCCTGGATCTGGCTGCCCGCGTTGGCCGCCAGGGCGGCGGCCTCGTGGTGGGTGTGCTGCAGGATCTGCGCGCGGGTCAGGCTGAGCAACAACGCCCCGATCGCCGCAAGCACGACCATCGATCCGACCAGAACCCACAATGCTGTCCGCGATGCAATGCTGCGCAGGGCCATGCTGCATTCCCGGTTTCCTTGGCCTTGCATCTAGCCACGAATAATTGGTTGTCCGCAAGCCGGGCCGGCAAGGATGGCTCCGTCAGTCAGGGCATAATCCCGCCCTCCTACTTCACCGACGAGACGCCGCCCCATGTCCGGACAACAGCACGAAGTGACGTTCCGTTTTCTCGCCCAGCCAACGGACGTCAATTTCGGCGGCAAGGTACATGGCGGCATGGCGATGAAGTGGATCGACCAGGCTGGCTATGCCTGTGCAGTGGGCTGGAGCGGGGCATATTGCGTCACCGCATCGGTGAGCGGCATCCAGTTCGTGGCGCCGATCCTGATCGGTGACCTGGTCACGGTACGCGCGCGGCTGATTCATACCGGCACCAGCAGCATGCATCTGGCCGTCGACGTGCTGGCTCGCGACCTGCGTCGCGACGAGCAGCGCCTGGCCACCAGCTGCGTCATGGTTTTCGTGGCGCTCGACGGGCAGGACGGCAAGCCCACCCCGGTGCCGCGCTGGGAGCCGCGCGACGACAGCGAGCGCCGGTTGCAGGCGCAGGCCCGGCAGTTGCTGGAGCTGTCCAAGGGAATGGAGCAACTGGTCGATCTGCGGGGCGTGACGCTGGATTGAGCAGCCGCAAAACCTGCCGGAAAATCACGCCGACATGCGAATTCGGTGCCAGAAGGTGTTGACAGTCCCGGGTCCGATCCACACAATACGCGTTCTTTGTTGGAGGGATACCCAAGCGGCCAACGGGGGCAGACTGTAAATCTGCTGGCTTACGCCTTCGGTGGTTCGAATCCACCTCCCTCCACCAGTTGCAAGCGGCATCATACGACGCGAAAGCGGCGCAGTTGGCAAAGGTTCCGCGCAGGGCGGGAGTAGTTCAATGGTAGAACATCAGTTTTCCAAACTGATTACGCGGGTTCGATTCCCGCCTTCCGCTCCATTGTTCTGCATCTGCTGATGCGAAGTTGGTCAACGCAGATGCTGCCTAGATCGACGCTTTTATGAAGAGTCCGGCAGGATGCCGGTCTTGTTCTTCGCCATCATGGAGGATGGCTGAAATACATACGCTCATGTAGCTCAGTCGGTAGAGCACTTCCTTGGTAAGGAAGAGGTCACAGGTTCGATTCCTGTTATGAGCACCAATTCAGTTTGACCTTCACGGTCGTGACCCTTGCAGGGCACGTTTTCTTTTTAACCATTGACTCCATCGGGGTTTAGCGCGCATGGCAAAGGGTAAATTCGAACGCACCAAGCCGCACGTCAACGTCGGCACGATTGGTCACGTGGATCACGGCAAGACGACGCTGACGGCCGCACTGACGAAGGTCGGTGCCGAGCGCTTCGGTGGCGAGTTCAAGGACTACAGCGCGATCGACGCGGCGCCGGAAGAGAAGGCGCGCGGCATCACGATCTCGACCGCCCACGTGGAATACGAATCGCCGGTGCGCCACTACGCGCACGTCGATTGCCCGGGCCACGCGGACTATGTGAAGAACATGATCACCGGTGCGGCGCAGATGGACGGCGCGATCCTGGTGTGCTCGGCCGCTGACGGCCCGATGCCGCAGACGCGTGAGCACATCCTGCTGAGCCGTCAGGTCGGCGTGCCGTACATCGTGGTGTTCCTGAACAAGGCCGACATGGTCGACGACGCCGAGCTGCTCGAGCTGGTCGAAATGGAAGTGCGCGAGCTGCTTTCCAAGTACGACTTCCCGGGCGACGACACCCCGATCATCCACGGTTCGGCGCTGAAGGCGCTGGAAGGTGATCAGAGCGAAATCGGCGTGCCGGCGATCATCAAGCTGGTCGACGCGCTGGACAGCTATATCCCGGAGCCGGTGCGCACCATCGACAAGCCGTTCCTGATGCCGGTCGAGGACGTGTTCTCGATCTCGGGCCGCGGCACGGTGGTGACCGGTCGTATCGAACGCGGCATCATCAAGGTCGGCGACGAAGTCGAAGTGGTCGGCATCCGCGACACGCAGAAGACCACGGTCACCGGCGTGGAAATGTTCCGCAAGCTGCTGGACCAGGGTCAGGCAGGCGACAACGCCGGTCTGCTGCTGCGCGGCCTGAAGCGTGACGACGTGGAGCGCGGCCAGGTGCTGGCCAAGCCGGGCACGATCACCCCGCACACGAATTTCGAGGCCGAGGTTTACGTGCTGAGCAAGGACGAGGGTGGTCGTCATACGCCGTTCTTCAAGGGCTACCGCCCGCAGTTCTACTTCCGCACGACGGACGTGACCGGTGCCGTGACCCTGCCGGAAGGCGTGGAAATGGTGATGCCGGGCGACAACGTGAAGATGGTGGTGAGCCTGATCCACCCGATCGCGATGGACGAAGGCCTGCGTTTCGCCATCCGCGAAGGCGGCCGCACCGTCGGCGCCGGCGTGGTGGCCAAGGTCATCAAGTAAGCTGAAAACCGGGAATGGGGAATAGGGAATAGGGAATCGGAAGGGCATGCGACAGCGCCATCCGATCTTCCTGTTCCCGATTCCCCATTCCCTATTCCCGTTTTCCATACGCCAGTAGCTCAATTGGCAGAGCAGCGGTCTCCAAAACCGCAGGTTGGGGGTTCAAGTCCCTCCTGGCGTGCCACTTTCCAAGGAGCAATGACGGGTGGCGGATGGCGATACCGGCCGCAAGGTCCGGTATGCCGATGACACACGGCAACTGCGCATGAATACCAAGGCAGAACAGCCCAAGGGCACGAACGCCGCCGATATCGGCAAGCTGGTACTGGCGGGGCTGGTGCTGGCCGCCGGTATCTTCGCCTATTCCTGGTTCAACAACGACGCCAACGTTCCCGGCACGGTTCGCCTGCTGGGCGTATTTGCTGCGCTGGCGATCGCGCTGGCCATTGCAGCCTTTACCGCGCCCGGCCGGCGCGTGCGGCACTTCATCAGCGAATCCCAGTTCGAAATGCGCAAGGTCGTGTGGCCGACGCGCGACGAGACGCTGAAGACGACCGGCATCATTATCGTGGTGGTGATCATCCTGTCGCTGCTGTTGGGTTTGATCGACCTGATTCTGAAGTCAGTCATCCTTGACTGGCTGCTCAAGTTGGGTTCCTGAGGTGGCAAGCATGAGCAAGCGCTGGTACGTGGTACACGCCTATTCCGGTTTCGAGAACCAGGTGAAACGTTCGCTGGACGAGCGCATCCAGCGCGCGGGCATGGAAGAGAAGTTCGGCGAAGTGCTGGTGCCGACCGAGGAAGTGATCGAAATGCGCGGCGGCCAGAAACGGCGCAGCGAGCGCAAGTTCTTTCCCGGTTACGTGCTGGTGCAGATCGAGGCCAACACCGAAGGCAAGGTGCCGCGCATCGATGACGAATGCTGGCATCTGATCAAGGAAACGCCGAAGGTGATGGGTTTCATCGGCGGTACCGCCGACCGCCCGTTGCCGATCCGCGACAGTGAGGCCGAGGCGATCCTCAGCCGGGTGCGCGAAGGTGTCGAGAAGCCGCGGCCGAAGGTGCTGTTCGAGCCGGGCGAGATGGTGCGTGTCACCGAAGGCCCGTTCAACGACTTCAACGGCGTGGTCGAGGAAGTCAATTACGAGAAGAGCCGGTTGCGCGTCGCGGTGCTGATCTTTGGTCGCTCCACGCCCGTGGAACTGGAATTCGGCCAGGTCGAAAAGGCCTGAGCCAGGGATTGGTTGGCTCAGGGCGAATCCGCTCGGCACCTTCGCCCTCTCCCCGTTAGCGGGGAGAGTTGGAGAGGGGAGATTCCAGCTAACCGGAACTTCCAGCCGCTTTTGCTTCACCTCGACGCCTCACTGGCACGGGGCTTGCTCACAAACAGGTAAATCTCTAAACTACGCGGTTCACGCTGGGTCTTTTCGACTCGGCGTGCGCGCGTTTCGGGATCCGCAAGAGGCGGATCTTCCTTCCATCCAAGGAGCGGTGAACAGCGAGGAGCCGCAAGGCGCCTGCACTCGCGAGGAAATCCCATGGCAAAGAAAGTTATTGGTTACATCAAGTTGCAGGTCAAGGCCGGTCAGGCCAACCCGTCGCCGCCGGTGGGCCCCGCCCTCGGTCAGCGCGGTCTGAACATCATGGAATTCTGCAAGGCGTTCAATGCCGCCACGCAGAAACTGGAGCCGGGTCTGCCGATTCCGACCATCATCACGGCTTATTCCGACCGCAGCTTCACTTTCATCACCAAGACCCCGCCCGCCACGATCCTTCTGAAGAAGGCCACCGGCGTCGCCAAGGGTTCGCAGAAGCCGAACACCGACAAGGTCGGCAAGGTCACCCGCAAACAGCTGGAAGACATTGCCAAGCAGAAGGAGCCGGATCTGACGGCTGCCGATCTCGACGCCGCGGTGCGCACCATTGCCGGTAGCGCCCGCAGCATGGGCCTTGTGGTGGAGGGTTAAGACATGGCAAAGCTCACGAAGCGTATGAAGTCGGCTCAGGCCGCGGTGCAGCCGGGCAAGTTCTACGGCCTGGAAGAAGCCCTGAAGATCGTCAAGGACAACGCCAAGGCGAAGTTCGCCGAGTCGGTCGACGTGGCCGTGCGTCTGGGCATCGACGCGAAGAAGTCGGACCAGGGCGTACGTGGTTCCTCGCTGCTGCCGCATGGCACCGGCAAGACCGTCAAGGTCGCCGTGTTCTGCCCGCCGGGCGAGAAGGCTGAGGCCGCCAAGGCCGCCGGTGCCGACGCTGTCGGCATGGATGACCTGGCCGAGCGCATGCAGGCCGGCGATCTCGACTTCGGTCGCGTGATCGCCACGCCGGACGCCATGCGCGTGGTCGGCAAGCTGGGTCAGCTGCTGGGCCCGCGTGGCCTGATGCCGAACCCGAAGGATGGCTCGGTCACCGCCGACGTCGCCACGGCCGTCACCAATGCCAAGGCCGGCCAGGTGAAGTTCCGCAACGACAAGGGCGGCATCATTCACGCCACCATCGGCAAGGCGAGTTTCGAGGCGTCGCAGCTGGCGGACAACCTCAATGCGCTGATCGGTGACCTGCTGAAGGCCAAGCCGGCGACGGCGAAGGGTCAGTTCCTGCAGAAAGTTGCGCTGTCCAGCACGATGGGTGTCGGTGTCGCCGTGGATACCTCCACGCTGACGCTCGGCGCCAAGTAAGTATCAAGCCCCGTACCGGTCATTCCGGTGCGGGCACGTTTTTGAGGGCAGTTTCGGCCACTGGCCGATGCCGCCGTCAAAGACCGCAGGCGCGCTCAGCGCGCGGTGACGACGGGCAGGACGCTCGCATCTGGCAGGGAATCGCCGTCACCGCCAGCGGGATCGCTTAATCGGGTTCGCGAGGATCCGGCCTGCGCAGATGGTGCTGCCCTTCTGGAATGTTCGATTTGTTCTGGAAAGGCCATCACCCGGGACGTGTGTCCCCGGCGTCAAGGATGGCGTCGCCCAGGACCGCAAGCGGCAGGAGCCGCAAGCGGAGTTCATTTGGAGGAGTGCAATGGCTCTCAATCTGTCACAGAAGAAAGAAGTAGTCGCCGAACTGGCAGGTGTTGCCGCAACGGCTCACTCCCTGGTCGCTGCCGAGTATGCGGGCACCACGGTCGAACAGATGACCGCGATGCGCAAGAAGGCTCGCGAATCCGGTGTGTACTTGCGGGTTGTCAAGAACACGCTGGCGTCGCGCGCCGTGGCCGGAACCGAATTCGAGGTCGTCAAGGACGCCCTGGTCGGTCCGCTGCTGTACGCATTCTCGACGGAAGAGCCCGGTGCTGCCGGGCGTCTGATCAAGGAATTTGCCAAGGGCAACGACAAGCTGAAGGCGAAGGTCGTCTCGGTGGAAGGCAAGCTGCTGCCGGCTGAGCACGTTGACGTGCTGGCCGCGCTGCCGACCCGCGAACAGGCGTTGGCCATGCTGGCCCGCGTGCTGGCCGAACCGGCCACGATGTTTGCCCGCGTGGTCAAGGCCGTCGCCGATCAGCAGGGTGGTGGCGAAGTCGCCGCCGAAGCCCCGGCTGAAGCCGAGCCCGCCTGAGTTCATCGACTTACATACTGAATCGAATCACATCCAGAGGTAAATGAAATGTCCCTGTCCAACGAAGAAATCGTTGAAGCCGTAGCCGCCAAGTCGCTGATGGAAGTGATGGACCTGGTGAAGGCCATCGAAGAGAAGTTTGGCGTGACCGCCGCCGCCCCGGTTGCCGTGGCTGGCCCGGCTGCTGCTGGTCCGGTTGCTGAAGCGCAGACCGAGTTCGACGTCGTGCTGAAGACCGCCGGCGCCAAGAAGGTTGACGTGATCAAGGCTGTCCGCGCGATCACCGGCCTGGGCCTGAAGGAAGCCAAGGACCTCACCGAGGCCGGCGGCGTGCTGAAGGAAGGCGTGTCGAAGGAAGACGCCGAGAAGTTCAAGAAGGATCTGGAAGCTGCCGGCGCCACGGTCGAACTGAAGTAATTGGCGCCCTTGCGCGTCGTCAGTTTGATCTAGTTTCAGGCAAGCCTGGGGGCGAAAGCTCCCGGGCTTTGCCTGCTTTATGCGGGAATGGGGAATGGAGAATGGAGAATCGTTGAGCGACGCCAGCTGTTTGCTCTGACGATTCCCCATTCTCGATTCCCGAGTCCCCAGTTTTTTCATTCAGCCGGTGTGTGCACCACCGGCGTCACAGCGAACCGAGGCGGTATTCACCATGGCCTACTCGTATACCGAGAAGAAGCGCATCCGCAAGGATTTTGGCAAACGTCCACCCGTACTGGGCGTGCCCAACCTGCTGACCATCCAGACCGATTCCTATCGGGAATTCCTGCAGGAGCATGTCGCGCCCAAGCAGCGCGACGAGAAAGGCCTGCACGCGGCGTTGAAATCGGTGTTCCCGATTTCCAGCTATTCCGGCAATGCCGCATTGGAGTATGTCGACTATCGCCTGGGCGAGCCGGCGTTCGACGAGCGTGAGTGCCGCAACCGTGGCATGACGTTCGGCGCGCCGCTGCGCACCACCGTGCGCCTGGTCATCTACGACAAGGACAGCCCGGCCTCGAAGAAGGTGGTGAAGTACATCAAGGAGCAGGAGGTCTACATGGGCGAGATTCCGCTCATGACCGACACCGGCACCTTCATCATCAACGGCACCGAGCGCGTGATCGTCTCGCAGTTGCACCGTTCGCCGGGCGTGTTCTTCGACCACGACCGCGGCAAGACGCACAGCTCGGGCAAGCTGCTGTTCTCGGCGCGCGTGATTCCTTACCGCGGCTCGTGGCTGGACTTCGAGTTCGACCCGAAGGACGCGCTGTTCACCCGTATCGACCGTCGCCGCAAACTGCCGGTGACGGTACTGCTGCGCGCGCTCGGCTACAGCAACGAGGAGATGCTGAGCATCTTCTTCGAGCACAACGTGTTCCATCTCGGCAAGAAGGGTGGCATCACGCTGGAGCTGGTGGCCGAGCGTCTGCGCGGTGAAACGCTGAGCTTCGACCTGGCCATCGGCGGCAAGGTGCTGGTGGAAGCGGGCAAGCGCATCACCGCGCGCCACGTGCGCCAGCTGGCGGCCGAGGACATCACCGCGCTGGAAGTGCCGGACGATTACCCGATCGGCCGCATCCTGGCGACGGACATCGTCGACGCGCAGACCGGTGAGCTGCTGGCCTCGGCCAACGACGAGATCACCGCCGAGCATCTGGAAGCCTTCCGCAAGGCGGGCATCGAGACGCTGCCCACGCTGTACGTCAACGATCTCGATCGCGGCGCCTACATCTCGCACACCCTGCGCATCGACAACACCAAGACGCCGCTGGAGGCGCTGGTGGAGATCTACCGCATGATGCGTCCGGGCGAGCCGCCGACCAAGGACGCGGCGCAGAACCTGTTCTTCAACCTGTTCTTCACCTTCGATCGCTACGACCTGTCGGCCGTGGGCCGGATGAAGTTCAACCGTCGCGTGGGCCGCCAGGACATCCTGGGCCCGGGCGTGCTGTATGACCACAAGTTCTTCAGCGAGCGCAAGGAAGAGGCTTCCCAGGTGCTGGTCAAGGAGCAGGGCGAGAAGTCCGACATCCTCGACGTGCTGAAGGTGCTGATCGACATCAAGAACGGTCATGGCACCGTCGATGACATCGATCACCTGGGCAACCGCCGCGTGCGTTCGGTCGGCGAAATGGCCGAGAACACCTTCCGCATCGGCCTGGTCCGTGTGGAGCGTGCCGTGCGCGAGCGCCTGTCGCTGGCCGAGGCCGATGGCCTGACCCCGCAGGACCTGATCAACGCCAAGCCGGTCGCGGCGGCGGTGAAGGAGTTCTTCGGCTCCTCGCAGCTGTCCCAGTTCATGGACCAGAACAACCCGCTGTCGGAAGTGACGCACAAGCGCCGCGTTTCCGCGCTCGGGCCGGGCGGCCTGACCCGCGAACGCGCCGGCTTCGAAGTGCGCGACGTGCACCCGACCCACTACGGCCGCGTCTGCACCATCGAAACGCCGGAAGGCCCGAACATCGGCCTGATCAACTCGCTGGCCGTGTACGCCCGCACCAACCAGTACGGCTTCCTCGAGACGCCGTACCGCAAGGTGGCGGACGGCAAGGTCACCGACACCGTCGATTACCTGTCGGCGATCGAGGAAGGCGACCACGTGATCGCGCAGGCGAACTCGCCGCTGGACAAGCACGGCGCCTTCGTCGAGGACTTCGTGTCCTGCCGTTTCCGTGGCGAGTCCGAGCTGCGTCCGGCGTCCGAGATCAACTACATGGACGTCTCGCCGATGCAGACCGTGTCGGTCGCCGCAGCGCTGGTGCCGTTCCTGGAGCACGATGACGCGAACCGCGCGCTGATGGGCGCGAACATGCAGCGTCAGGCCGTGCCGACCTTGCGTTCGCAGACCCCGCTGGTGGGTACCGGTATCGAGCGCGCCGTGGCGCGCGACTCCGGCGTCATTGTTTCCGCCAAGCGCGGCGGCGTGATCGACCAGGTCGATGCGGCCCGCATCGTGGTGCGCGTCAATGAGGAAGAGGTCGGTGACAATGACGCCGGCGTCGATATCTACACGCTGACCAAGTACACCCG
This sequence comes from Rhodanobacter ginsenosidimutans, assembly GCF_042655685.1. Classification (NCBI taxonomy): domain Bacteria; kingdom Pseudomonadati; phylum Pseudomonadota; class Gammaproteobacteria; order Lysobacterales; family Rhodanobacteraceae; genus Rhodanobacter; species Rhodanobacter ginsenosidimutans. The sequence goes on from NZ_JBHSMM010000001.1 coordinate 1,240,888, forward strand.
CTCCAACCAGAACACCAACCTCAACCAGCGCCCGCTGGTGAATGTCGGCGACGTGGTGGCGAAGGGCGATACGCTGGCCGACGGTTCGTCGACCGACCTGGGCGAGCTCGCGCTCGGCCAGAACATGCTGATCGCCTTCATGCCGTGGAACGGCTACAACTTCGAAGACTCGATCCTGCTCTCCGAGCGCGTCGTGCAGGAAGACCGCTACACCTCGATCCACATCGAGGAGCTGTCGTGCATCGCGCGTGACACCAAGCTGGGCGCCGAGGAAATCACCGCCGACATCCCCAACGTGGGCGAGCAGGCGCTGGCGCGCCTGGACGAGAGCGGCATCGTGTACATCGGTGCGGAAGTGAAAGCCGGCGACATCATGGTCGGCAAGGTCACGCCCAAGGGCGAGAGCCAGCTGACGCCGGAAGAGAAGCTGCTGCGCGCGATCTTCGGCGAGAAGGCGTCCGACGTTAAGGACAGCTCGCTGCGCGTGCCGCCGGGCATGGACGGCACCGTCATCGACGTGCAGGTCTTCACCCGCGACGGTATCGAGAAGGACAAGCGCGCCAAGCAGATCGAGGAAATGGAAGTGAAGCGGATCCGCAAGGATTTCGACGATCAGTTCCGCATCCTCGAAGGCGCGATCTACAACCGCATGCGCACCCAGCTGGTCGGCCAGTCCGCGATGAGCGGCCCCGGTGGCCTGAAGCGTGGCGCCGAGATCACCGACGCCTACCTGGACGGCCTGAAGAAGGACGACTGGTTCAAGATCAACGTCAAGGACGAGAGCATCACCGAGTTCCTGGAGCGCGCGGCCGATCAGGTCAAGCGTCACAAGGAGGAGTTCGACAAGCGCTTCAAGGAGAAGCAGGCGAAGATCACCCAGGGCGACGACCTGGCCCCGGGCGTGCTGAAGATGGTCAAGGTGTTCCTGGCCGTGAAGCGCCGCATCCAGCCGGGCGACAAGATGGCTGGCCGCCACGGCAACAAGGGCGTGGTGTCGAACGTGGTGCCGGTCGAGGACATGCCGTACATGGCCAACGGCGAGGCGGTCGATATCTGCCTGAACCCGCTGGGCGTGCCTTCGCGCATGAACATCGGCCAGATTCTGGAAGTGCATCTGGGCTGGGCCGCCAAGGGCCTGGGCAAGAAGATCCAGAAGATGATCGAAGCGCAGGAGAAGGTGACCAAGATCCGCGAGTTCCTGGACCAGGTGTACAACCACCACGCCGCAGGTGCCGTGCAGCACGTCGACCTGAAGTCGCTGACCGACGACGAGATCCGCTCGCTGGCGAACAACCTGCAGGAAGGCGTGCCGATGGCGACGCCGGTGTTCGACGGTGCCGAGGAAACCGAGATCAAGGCGATGCTGAAGCTGGCGGATCTGCCCGAATCGGGCCAGACCACGCTGTACGACGGCCGCACCGGCGAGGCGTTCGATCGCCCGGTCACCGTGGGCTACATGCATTACCTGAAGCTCAACCACCTGGTTGACGACAAGATGCATGCGCGTTCCACCGGCCCGTACTCGCTGGTGACCCAGCAGCCGCTGGGCGGCAAGGCGCAGTTCGGCGGTCAGCGCTTCGGCGAAATGGAAGTCTGGGCGCTGGAAGCTTACGGCGCGGCCTACACCCTGCAGGAAATGCTGACGGTGAAGTCCGATGACGTGCAGGGCCGCAACCAGATGTACAAGAACATCGTCGACGGCAACCACGAGATGTCCGCGGGCATGCCGGAATCCTTCAACGTGCTGGTGAAGGAAATCCGCTCGCTCTGCATCGACATCGATCTGGAAGAGATCAAGTGATGTCCGGGATTCGGGAGTCGGGATTCGGGATTTGCACAAGCAAACCCGGCTTCCGATCCCGGATCCGGCAAGCCTGACCTCGTTCGAACCGCGGACCTCGACCCAAGAATTTGCTCCGACCGGAGATTCAAATGAAAGACCTGCTCAATCTGTTCAATCAGCAGCGCGTGATGCCGGACTTCGATGCGATCAAGATCGCATTGGCGTCGCCTGAGCTAATCCGCTCGTGGTCGTACGGCGAAGTGAAGAAGCCGGAAACCATCAACTACCGCACCTTCAAGCCCGAGCGCGACGGCCTGTTCTGCGCTGCCATCTTCGGGCCGGTGAAGGACTACGAGTGCCTGTGCGGCAAGTACAAGCGCATGAAGCATCGCGGCGTGGTCTGCGAGAAGTGCGGCACCGAAGTGACGCTGGCCAAGGTGCGCCGCGAGCGCATGGGCCATATCGAGCTGGCCAGCCCCACCGCGCACATCTGGTTCCTGAAGTCGCTGCCGTCGCGCATCGGCCTGATGCTGGACATGACCTTGCGCGACATCGAGCGCATCCTGTACTTCGAAGCCTTCGTGGTGATCGATCCGGGCATGACCGCGCTGGAGCGCGGCCAGCTGCTCAGCGAAGACCAGTACCTGGAAGCCACCGAAGAGCACGGTGACGAGTTCGATGCCCGCATGGGCGCCGAGGCCGTCTACCAGTTGCTGAAGTCGCTGGACCTGCCGGCCGAAGTGATCCGCCTGAAGGAAGAGATCGGCTCGACCGGTTCGGAGACCAAGCTGAAGCGCCTCACCAAGCGCGTGAAGCTGATCGAGGCGTTCCTGGAATCGGGCAACAAGCCCGAGTGGATGGTGCTGACCGTGCTGCCCGTGCTGCCGCCGGACCTGCGTCCGCTGGTGCCGCTGGACGGTGGCCGCTTCGCCACCTCTGATCTGAACGACCTGTACCGCCGCGTGATCAACCGCAACAACCGCCTGAAGCGGCTGCTGGAACTCAATGCGCCCGACATCATCGTGCGCAACGAGAAGCGCATGCTGCAGGAATCGGTCGATGCGTTGCTGGACAACGGCCGTCGCGGCCGTGCCATCACCGGCACCAACAAGCGCGCGCTGAAGTCGCTGGCCGACATGATCAAGGGCAAGCAGGGCCGCTTCCGCCAGAACCTGCTCGGCAAGCGCGTGGACTACTCCGGTCGCTCGGTGATCGTGGTCGGCCCGACCCTGCGCCTGCACCAGTGCGGTCTGCCCAAGAAGATGGCACTGGAGCTGTTCAAGCCGTTCATCTTCGCCAAGCTGCAGGCGCGTGGCGAAGCCACCACCATCAAGGCGGCGAAGAAGCTGGTCGAGCGCGAAGAGCCGATGGTGTGGGACATCCTCGAGGATGTGATCCGCGAGCATCCGGTGCTGCTGAACCGTGCGCCGACCCTGCATCGTCTGGGTATCCAGGCGTTCGAGCCGAAGCTGATCGAAGGCAAGGCCATCCAGCTGCACCCGCTGGTCTGCACCGCGTTCAACGCCGACTTCGACGGCGACCAGATGGCCGTCCATGTGCCGCTGTCGATCGAGGCGCAGCTGGAAGCGCGCGCGCTGATGATGTCGTCCAACAACATCCTCAGCCCCGCCAATGGCGAGCCGATCATCGTGCCGACCCAGGACGTGGTGCTGGGCCTGTACTACATGACCCGCGAGCTGATCAACGTCAAGGGCACCGGCATGGTGTTCTCCGGCGTCAGCGAAGTACGCCGCGCCTACGACAACCGCGCGGTGGAACTGCACGCCAAGGTGAAGGTGCGCCTGCACCTGGTGCACATCGCCGAGGACGGCGCGCGCACGCATGAAACCGCGCTGGTCGACACCACCGTGGGCCGCGCGCTGCTGGCCGAAATCCTGCCCGAAGGCCTGCCGTTTGCGCTGGCCAACACCGAGCTGACCAAGAAGAACATCTCGCGCCTGATCAACTCCAGCTACCGTCTGCTGGGTCTGAAAGAGACCGTGGTGTTCGCCGACAAGCTGATGTACACCGGCTATCGCTTCGCCACGCGCGCGGGCATCTCCATCGGCATCGACGACATGCTGATTCCGGACGAGAAGAAGCCGATCCTGGAAGACGCCGAGAAGGAAGTGGTCGAGATCCAGCAGCAGTACCAGTCCGGTCTGGTCACGGCTGGCGAGCGCTACAACAAGGTGGTCGACATCTGGTCGCGTACCAGCGAACTGGTGGCCAAGGCCATGATCGACGGCATCGGTACCGAAAAGGTGACCGACGCCGAAGGCAAGACGGTCAACCAGAAGTCGATGAACTCGCTGTACATCATGGCCGACTCCGGCGCCCGTGGTTCCGTGGCGCAGATTCGCCAGCTGGCCGGCATGCGTGGCCTGATGGCGCGTCCGGACGGCTCCATCATCGAGACCCCGATCAAGGCCAACTTCCGCGAAGGCCTGAACGTGCTGCAGTACTTCAACTCGACCCACGGTGCTCGAAAGGGTCTGGCCGATACCGCGTTGAAGACGGCGAACTCCGGTTACCTGACCCGCCGACTGGTCGACGTGGCGCAGGACGTGGTGATCACCATGGACAACTGCGGCACCGAAGACGGCATCATCATGCAGCCGATCGTCGAGGGCGGCGACGTGGTCGAGCCGTTGCGCGAGCGCGTGCTGGGTCGTGTCGTGGTGGGTGACGTCTACGCGCCCGGCGACGACGATGAGCCGATCGTGCTCTCCGACACGCTGCTGGACGAAGCGCTGGTCGAGAAGCTGGACAAGGCTGGCGTGCAGTTGCTCAAGGTGCGTTCGCCGATTACCTGCGAAGCGGCCCATGGTGTGTGCAAGCTCTGCTACGGTCGCGATCTGGCCCGTGGCCACCTGGTCAACATGGGCGAGGCCGTGGGCGTGGTTGCTGCGCAGTCGATCGGCGAGCCCGGTACCCAGCTGACCATGCGTACGTTCCACATCGGCGGCGCGGCTTCGCGTGCGGCGGCGGTGGACAACGTGACGGTGAAGACCACCGGCTCGCTGAAGTACAACAACCTGAAGTCGGTGCAGCACAAGTCGGGCCATCTGGTGGCGGTGTCGCGTTCGGGCGAATTGAGCGTGATCGACGCCAGCGGCCGTGAGCGCGAGCGCTACAAGGTGCCGTACGGCGCCACCATCGCGGTGAAGGACGGTGCGGCGGTGAAGCCGGGCCAGACCGTGGCCAACTGGGATCCGCACACCCACCCGATCGTCACCGAGGTGGCCGGCGTGGTGCGCTTCATCGACTTCCTCGATGGCGTCACCGTGCAGAGCCAGACCGACGAACTGACCGGCCTGGAATCGGCGGTGGTCACCGATCCGAAGCGTCGTGGCGCGCAGGCGAAGGACCTGCGCCCGATCGTGCGCCTGGAAGACGCCAAGGGCCGCGAACTGAAGCTGCCGGGCACCGACATCGCCGCGCAGTACTTCCTGCCGGCCGGTGCGATCGTGTCGATCCAGAACGGTGCCGAAGTGGGCGTGGGCGACGTGGTTGCCCGTATCCCGCAGGAAACGTCGAAGACCCGCGACATCACCGGTGGTCTGCCGCGCGTGGCCGATCTGTTCGAGGCACGCAAGCCGAAGGAGCCGGCGATCCTGGCCGAGCGGTCGGGCATCATCAGCTTCGGCAAGGACACCAAGGGCAAGCAGCGCCTGATCATCAAGGATGTCGACGGCAACGAGCACGAGGAGCTGATTCCGAAGTGGCGCCAGGTCATCGTGTTCGAGGGCGAGCATGTGGAGAAGGGCGAAACCGTCGTCGACGGCGAGCCGAGCCCGCATGACATCCTGCGCCTGCTGGGCGTGGAGCCGCTGGCCTCGTACCTGGTCAAGGAAATCCAGGACGTGTATCGCCTGCAGGGCGTGAAGATCAACGACAAGCACATCGAGGCGATCATTCGCCAGATGCTGCGCAAGGTCGAGATCGTCGAGCCGGGCGAAAGCCATTACCTGCGCGGCGAGCAGATCGAGCGCGTGCGCATCAACGGCGAAAACGACCGCGCGGTGGCCAAGGGCGAGCGTCCGGCCGAGTATCAGTCGATCCTCCTGGGCATCACCAAGGCATCGCTGGCCACCGAGTCGTTCATCTCGGCGGCCTCGTTCCAGGAAACCACCCGCGTCCTTACCGAAGCGGCGGTTCGTGGCACGCGCGATACCTTGCGTGGCCTGAAGGAAAATGTTATTGTCGGCCGTCTTATTCCGGCAGGTACGGGTCTGGCCTACCACGCAGGGCGTCGCCGCCAGGGTGGTCTGACCGATCTGGAGCTGGATACCCTTTCCGGTTCCACACCTCCGACGTCATTTGTCGAAGCGCCGGTCAGCAGTGAAGGTGGTGCCGAGTAAGCCTCGACAGGTTTTACTCGCCGACATACGAAATGAGGTGCATGGATGCACCTCGTGTTCGGGTCACGGATGGCAGAGCGTCAACTTGCCCAGGCAAGCTCGCTCATGTTAAATTCCCGCTTCTTGGCAGACCGAGCTTATTCGGGCTGCCTTTATGTTTTCAGGAACAGCTTCGCATGACGACAGTCAATCAATTGGTGCGCAAAAACCGCAGCCCCAAGACCTACAAGAGCGGGTCGCCGGCCCTGCAGAGCAGCCCGCAGCGTCGCGGCGTCTGCACGCGCGTTTACACGACCACCCCGAAAAAGCCGAACTCGGCGTTGCGCAAGGTTGCCAAGGTGCGCCTCACCAACGGTTTCGAGGTGATCAGCTATATCGGTGGTGAAGGCCACAACCTGCAGGAGCACTCGGTGGTGCTGATCCGCGGCGGTCGCGTCAAGGATCTCCCCGGTGTGCGTTACCACACGGTGCGCGGCAGCCTGGACTGCGCCGGTGTCACCAAGCGCCGTCAATCGCGCTCGAAGTACGGCGCCAAGCGCCCGAAGAAATAATGTCGCGCGGCCCTCGCTGGCCGCTTTACAGGCGGGCAGGAATGTCCGCGAAAATAACGGACAACAAACATGTCGCGTAAAGGTTCACATCCCGCCCGTCTGATCCTGCCGGATCCCAAGCATGGCAGCCAGCTGATCGCCCGTTTCATCAACATGGTGATGAAGAGCGGCAAGAAGTCGGTCGCCGAAAGCATTGTCTACGGCGCGCTGCAGCACATTGGCGAAAAGAATGCCGAGCCGGTGGCTCTGGTCGAGAAGGCGCTGAACAACATCGCTCCGGCGGTCGAAGTGAAGTCCCGTCGCGTCGGTGGTGCCACCTACCAGGTGCCCGTTGAAGTGCGTCCGGGCCGCCGCATGGCGCTGGCCATGCGCTGGGTGATCGACTCCGCCCGCAAGCGCGGCGAGACCTCGATGCCGCGCAAGCTGGCTGCCGAGCTGCTGGAGGCTTCTGAAAGCCGCGGCGGCGCCGCCAAGAAGCGCGAAGAGACGCACCGCATGGCGGAAGCCAACAAGGCGTTCTCGCACTACCGCTGGTAAGTGGTTTGCGCCGTCATCGATGACGGCGACGACCGACCCGCCACAGATGGTGGGCCTTGATGATTCAGCCGTCGCCACGACGGCGAAGATGGTCCGGCATCATTGCCGGACCGTCGGTTATCCAAAAGCCGCATCGTCACGATGGGGCAAGCCAGCCGGCATCCAGGCCGGATATTCATAAGCGCAACGGCCCGGATGGCTGTCACAAACCAGGGCAGGCAGCCCGACACAGGTAAATATCAATGGCACGCACCACTCCCCTCGAACGCTACCGCAACTTCGGCATCATGGCTCACATCGATGCCGGCAAGACCACGACCACGGAGCGCATCCTGTTTTACACGGGCGTCAGTCACAAGATTGGCGAAGTGCACGATGGCGCGGCCACGATGGACTGGATGGAGCAGGAGCAGGAGCGCGGCATCACCATCACGTCGGCGGCAACGACGGCGTTCTGGAAGGGCATGGACGGCTCGCTGCCCCAACACCGCTTCAACATCATCGACACCCCGGGACACGTTGACTTCACCATCGAAGTGGAGCGCTCGCTGCGCGTGCTCGATGGCGCCGTGTTCGTGCTGTGCGCGGTCGGTGGCGTGCAGCCGCAATCCGAGACGGTCTGGCGTCAGGCCAACAAGTACAAAGTGCCGCGTCTGGCGTTCGTCAACAAGATGGATCGCACCGGTGCCAATTTCGACAAGGTCGTCGGCCAGCTGAAGGCGCGCCTCGGTGCGCACGCCGTGCCGATGCAGGTTCCCATTGGTGCCGAGGACGGCTTCGAGGGCGTGGTCGACCTGCTCAAGATGAAGGCCGTGATCTGGGACATGGAAACCCAGGGCATGAAGTTCGAATACCGGGAGATCCCGGCCGAACTGGCCGACAAGGCTGCCGAAGCTCACGCCTTCATGGTGGAGTCGGCTGCCGAAGCCACCGAAGAGCTGATGAACAAGTACCTGGAAGGCGGCGACCTCAGCGAGAGCGAGATCATCGCCGGCCTGCGTCAGCGTACGTTGGCCAACGAAATCATCCCGGTCTACTGCGGTACGGCGTTCAAGAACAAGGGCGTCCAGGCGATGCTCGACGCGGTGGTGCAGCTGCTGCCGTCGCCCGCCGATCGTCCGCCGGTTGCCGGTATCGACGAGGACGAGAACGAGGCCTCGCGCCCGGCTGATGACGCCGCGCCGTTCTCCGCGCTCGCGTTCAAGATCATGACCGACCCGTTCGTCGGTTCGCTGACGTTCTTCCGCGTCTATTCGGGCACGCTGAACTCCGGCGACGCCGTCTACAACCCGGTCAAGAGCAAGAAGGAGCGCGTGGGCCGCATCCTGCAGATGCACGCCAACGAGCGTCACGAACTGAAGGAAGTGCGCGCCGGCGACATCGCCGCCGCGGTCGGCCTGAAGGACGTGACCACGGGTGACACGCTGTGCGCGCAGGACCAGATCATCACGCTGGAGCGCATGTCGTTCCCCGAGCCGGTGATCTCGATGGCGGTGGAGCCGAAGACCAAGTCCGACCAGGAAAAGATGGGTATCGCGCTGGGTCGCCTGGCAGCTGAGGATCCGTCGTTCCGCGTGCGTACCGACGAGGAATCCGGCCAGACGATCATCTCCGGCATGGGCGAGCTGCACCTGGACATCCTGGTCGACCGCATGCGCCGCGAGTTCAACGTCGAAGCCAACGTCGGCAAGCCGCAGGTGGCGTATCGCGAGACGATCCGTTCCAGCGACGTCAAGTCCGATTACAAGCACGCCAAGCAGTCGGGCGGCAAGGGCCAGTACGGCCATGTCGTCATCGAGATGTCGCCGATCAGTGCCGAGGACCGTGCGGACGAGAAGCTCGCCGCCACGATCAAGGACGACTTCCTGTTCATCAACGACATCACCGGTGGCGTGATTCCGAAGGAATTCATTCCTTCGGTCGAGAAGGGCTTGCGCGAAACCATCACCAGCGGCCCGCTCGCCGGCTTCCCGGTGGTCAATGTCAAGGTGAAGCTGGTCTTCGGTTCGTACCATGACGTCGACTCGTCGGAAATGGCGTTCAAGCTGGCGGCATCGATGGCGTTCAAGCAGGGCTTCGCCAAGGCCAGTCCGGTGCTGCTGGAGCCGATCATGAAGGTCGAGATCGTGACGCCCGAGGACTACATGGGCGACGTGATGGGCGACATCAGCAAGCGTCGCGGCATGCTCACCGGCCAGGAAGACACGCCGTCGGGCAAGACCATCAACGCCGAGGTTCCGCTGGGCGAGATGTTCGGTTATGCCACCACGATCCGGTCGCTGACCCAGGGACGCGCCACGTTCACGATGGAATTCGACCATTACGCCGAAGCGCCGAGCAACGTCGCCGAGCAGGTCATGCACAAGGCCTGATCAGGGCGGTTCCGCTCTGCAGATAATTTTTCCGAATAACAGTTCTTTCGAGGTTTGAGTCATGGCAAAGGGTAAATTCGAACGCACCAAGCCGCACGTCAACGTCGGCACGATTGGTCACGTGGATCACGGCAAGACGACGCTGACGGCCGCACTGACGAAGGTTGGTGCCGAGCGCTTCGGTGGCGAGTTCAAGGACTACAGCGCGATCGACGCGGCGCCGGAAGAGAAGGCGCGCGGCATCACGATCTCGACCGCCCACGTGGAATACGAATCGCCGGTGCGCCACTACGCGCACGTCGATTGCCCGGGCCACGCGGACTATGTGAAGAACATGATCACCGGTGCGGCGCAGATGGACGGCGCGATCCTGGTGTGCTCGGCCGCTGACGGCCCGATGCCGCAGACCCGCGAGCACATCCTGCTGTCGCGTCAGGTCGGCGTGCCGTACATCGTGGTGTTCCTGAACAAGGCCGACATGGTCGACGACGCCGAGCTGCTCGAGCTGGTCGAGATGGAAGTGCGCGAGCTGCTTTCCAAGTACGACTTCCCGGGCGACGACACCCCGATCATCCACGGTTCGGCGCTGAAGGCGCTGGAAGGTGATCAGAGCGAAATCGGCGTGCCGGCGATCATCAAGCTGGTCGACGCGCTGGACAGCTACATCCCGGAGCCGGTGCGCACCATCGACAAGCCGTTCCTGATGCCGGTCGAGGACGTGTTCTCGATCTCCGGTCGCGGCACGGTCGTCACCGGTCGTATCGAGCGCGGCATCATCAAGGTCGGCGACGAAGTCGAAGTGGTCGGTATCCGCGACACGCAGAAGACCACGGTCACCGGCGTGGAAATGTTCCGCAAGCTGCTGGACCAGGGTCAGGCAGGCGACAACGCCGGTCTGCTGCTGCGCGGCCTGAAGCGTGACGACGTGGAGCGTGGCCAGGTGCTGGCCAAGCCGGGCACGATCACCCCGCACACCGACTTCGAAGCCGAAGTCTATGTGCTGAGCAAGGACGAGGGTGGCCGTCATACCCCGTTCTTCAAGGGCTATCGTCCGCAGTTCTACTTCCGCACCACCGACGTCACCGGCGCTTGCGAGCTGCCCGAGGGCGTGGAAATGGTGATGCCGGGCGACAACGTGAAGATGGTGGTGAGCCTGATCCACCCGATCGCGATGGACGAAGGCCTGCGTTTCGCCATTCGCGAAGGCGGCCGCACCGTCGGCGCCGGCGTGGTGGCCAAGGTCATCAAGTAAAGCCGTCAATCACGAGGCCGCCTTGCGCGGCCTCGTGTGCATTCCCGCGCAGGTTCCCATCGACTGAAATGTCGAGGGGGCTTCACTAAGCGGAAGTTTGCAGATATACTTCGCAGCTTGCTTATCGACGGACATGGTTTTCGTCGATCTACCGCGAAATGAGACACAGGAAGTGTTTCGAGTTCGCTGGCCGAGGACGGCCCTCGCAATCTCACTCGATCAAAGGCATGGCCGATGATCGGTTTTTTTGCGCGAAGGCAAATGCTGGTCCAGGCGAGCCGTCAACGTTCGCCTGGGCTTTTCGAATTTGGGGCGGCGTGTTTGCGGCCCCGATGTGGTGCAGAAACAGGTTGTGCGGATCGGTGAGAAGCCGTTCCGTTTCACATTACGTTCTTTCGACAACAGGACACGGTTATGGCGAACCAGAAGATTCGGATTCGGCTGAAGGCATACGATCACCGACTGATCGACCGCTCGGCCAGCGAGATTGTCGAGACCGCCAAGCGCACTGGCGCAACGGTACTCGGCCCGATCCCGCTCCCGACCAAGATCGAGCGCTACACGATCCTCACGTCCCCGCATGTGGACAAGGATGCGCGCGATCAGTACGAGACCCGCACGCACAAGCGTGTACTCGACATTGTCGACCCGAACGACAAAACCGTGGACGCGCTCATGAAGCTTGATCTCGCCGCTGGCGTCGATGTTCAGATCAAGCTCGGTTGAGCGACAGACAGGATACGAAGATGAGTATCGGATTGGTTGGCCGCAAATGCGGCATGAGTCGCCTCTTCACTGAAGATGGCCGCTCGATTCCGGTGACGCTGATCGAAGCGACCCCGAATCGCGTGACCCAGCTGAAGACGGAAGATAACGATGGCTACAGCGCCGTCCAGGTTGCAGCGGGCACCAAGCGCGCGAACCTGTTGACCCAGCCGCTGAAGGGTCATTACGCAAAGGCAAAGGTCGAGCCGGGTCGCGGCTTGTGGGAATTCCGCGTGTCCGCCGATGATCTCGGCAAGTACAGCGTCGGTGCCGACATCAAGGCGGACGAGGTGTTCAGCGTCGGCCAGATCGTCGATGTTGCCGGTGTGTCGAAGGGCAAGGGTTTCCAGGGCACGATCAAGCGCTGGAACTTCAAGATGGGTGACGCTACCCACGGTAACTCGCTGTCGCATCGCGCGCCGGGTTCCATCGGTCAGCGCCAGACCCCGGGTCGCGTTTTCCCGGGCAAGAAGATGGCCGGTCACATGGGTGCGGTCAACCGCACGCAGCAGGGTCTGGAAGTGGTCAAGGTCGACGCCGAGCGTCATCTGATCGCGGTGAAGGGCGCGGTCCCCGGTGCAACCGGTGGCGACGTCATCATCCGCCCGACGACGAAGAGCTGAGGAGAGACGCCATGGAACTCAATGTCATTGGTGCCAAGTCGCTCAGCGTGTCCGACGAAGTGTTCGGCGGTGAGTACAAGAAGGCCCTGGTTCATCAGGTCGTGGTGGCCTATCAGGCCGCCGGCCGCGCCGGTACGAAGGCGCAGCTCTCGCGTGGCGAGATGTCCGGTACCACCAAGAAGTTCAAGAAGCAGAAGGGCGGCGGCGCCCGTCACGGCGATTACCGCGCTCCGATCTTCATTGGTGGCGGTGTCACGTTTGCCGCCAAGCCGCGCAGCTACGAGCAGAAGGTCAACCGCAAGGCCTACCGCGTGGCGATCCGCTCGATTTTCTCCGAGCTGATTCGTCAGGATCGCCTGAAGGTGGTCGAGAGCTTCGGCATCGAAACGCCGAAGACCTCCGCGATGGTTGCCAAGCTGGCCGAGCTGGACGTTTCCGGTCGCGTGCTGCTGGTGTCCGAAGATGCGTCCGAGTCGGTGTTTCTGGCCGCGCGCAACATCCCCTATATCCATGTGCTGGACGTGATGGGCCTGAACCCCGTCAGCCTCGTCGGCTCCGACCACGTAGTGGTGACGGTCGATGCGGTGAAGAAGATCGAGGAGTGGCTGGCATGAACAACGAACGCATTCTCGATACGCTGCGCGCGCCGCACATTTCCGAGAAATCGGCGCGTCTGGCCGAGCACAACCAGTACGTATTCGTGGTTGCCCCCGCGGCAACCAAGGCCGATGTCCGCGCTGCCGTGGAGAAGTTGTTCGACGTGAAAGTCGAGCAGGTGAACCTCGTCAACACGAAAGGCAAGGTCAAGTCCTTCCGTTTCCGCGCTGGCAGCCGCCAGGGCAAGCGCAAGGCCTATGTGCGTCTTGCCGATGGCCAGACCATCGACGTGTCCGCCAAGGCCTGAGCCAGGAGTTCTTTGAGATGGCACTAATCAACCACAAGCCGACCTCGCCAGGCCGTCGCGACGCCGTCAGCGTCAAGACGGAAGGCCTGTACAAGGGTGCGCCGTACGCGGCGTTGACCGAGTCGCAGTCCCGCAGCGGCGGTCGCAACCATCATGGCCGCATCACCGTGCGTCATCGCGGCGGCGGTCACAAGCAGCATTACCGCATCATCGATTTCAAGCGTGACAAGGAAGGCATCGCCGCCCGCGTCGAGCGCATCGAATACGATCCGAACCGCACCGCGCACATCGCGCTGCTGTGCTACGCCGATGGCGAGCGTCGTTACATCATCGCGCCCAAGGGCGTGCAGGTGGACGATCGCCTGGTGTCCGGTCGCGACGCGCCGATCAAGGCCGGCAACTGCCTGCAGCTGCGCAACATCCCGATGGGCAGCACGATCCATTGCATCGAGCTGCGTCCGGGCAAGGGCGCGCAGATTGCCCGCAGCGCCGGCGCCTCGGTGCAGCTGGTGGCCCGCGAGTCCGGCTACGCCACCTTGCGTCTTCGCTCCGGCGAAATGCGTCGCGTCTCGGTCGATTGCCGCGCCACCATCGGTGAGGTCGGCAACGGCGAGCACAGCCTGAAGAAGCTCGGCAAGGCCGGCGCCAAGCGCTGGCTGGGTATCCGCCCGACCGTTCGCGGTGTGGTGATGAACCCGGTCGACCATCCGCACGGCGGTGGTGAAGGCAAGACCTCCGGTGGTCGTCATCCGGTCAGCCCGTGGGGCACGCCGGCGAAGGGTTACAAGACCCGTAACAACAAGCGCACGCAGCAGTTCATCGTGCGTCGTCGTACGAAGTAACAGGAAACCGACATGCCTCGCTCTCTGAAGAAAGGTCCGTTCGTCGACCTTCACCTCGTAAAGAAGGTGGAAGCTGCGGTTTCCGCCAACAACAAGCGTCCGATCAAGACCTGGTCGCGCCGCTCGATGATCCTGCCGGAAATGGTCGGCTTGACCATCGCCATCCACAACGGCCGTCAGCACGTGCCCGTCCTGATCAACGAGAACATGGTCGGGCACAAGCTCGGCGAGTTCGCGGTGACCCGTACGTTCAAGGGCCATGTCGGCGACAAGAAGGGTAAGTGATGAGCACTGAAGCCAAAGCGATCCTGCGTGGCGCCCGCATCTCGGCGCAAAAGGCACGCCTGGTGGCTGATCTCGTCCGCGGGCTTCCCGTGGGCCGGGCCAGCGACGTGCTCACCTACACCAACAAGAAGGCCGCACACCTCGTTCGCAAGGTGCTGCTTTCGGCCGTCGCCAATGCCGAGAACAATCTCGGCGCCGACGTTGACGAGCTGAAGGTGTCCAGCATCTTCGTCGACGAGGGTCCGGCGATGAAGCGCATGTACGCCAGGGCCAAGGGCCGCGGTTCGCGCATCCTGAAACGCACCAGCCACATCACTGTGGTTGTTGGCAACTGACCGAGGATATAGACGATGGGTCATAAAGTTCATCCCACCGGTATCCGCCTCGGCATTGCCAAGGATTGGAACTCGAAGTGGTATGCGAACAAGCGCGATTACGCCACGTATCTCGTGGCTGACATCAAGGTTCGCGACATGCTGAAGAAGAAGCTGGCCCAGGCCGGCATCTCGAAAATCCAGATCGAGCGTCCGGCCAAGACCGCACGCGTGACGATCCACACCGCCCGTCCGGGCGTGGTGATCGGCAAGAAGGGCGAGGATATCGAGAAGCTGCGCAAGGAAGTCAGCGACATGATGGGCGTCCCGACGCACATCAACGTCAGCGAAGTGCGCAAGCCCGAGCTCGACGCGCAGCTGGTTGCCGAGTCGATCGCGCAGCAGCTGGAGCGCCGCATCATGTTCCGCCGCGCGATGAAGCGCTCGGTCGGCAACGCGATGCGCCTCGGTGCGCTGGGCGTCAAGATCAACGTGTCCGGTCGTCTGAACGGTGCCGAGATCGCTCGTTCCGAATGGAGCCGCGAAGGTCGCGTGCCGCTGCATACGCTGCGCGCCGACATCGATTACGGCTTTGCCGAGGCGAAAACCACCTACGGCATCATCGGCATCAAGGTGTGGATCTTCAAGGGCGAAATCTTCGATCTCGCCGCGGCCACCCAGGAGTCGAAGGACGAGTCGTCGCAGCCGCGCCGCGAGGGTGGCGAAGGTCGTCGTAATGATTCGCGTCGCGAGGCCGGTGACGGCCGCCGCGAGCGGTCTGCGAAGTAAGGAGAGTTGCCATGTTGCAACCTAAGCGAACCAAATACCGCAAGCAGTTCAAGGGCCGCAACGACGGCTTGGCCCAGTGCGCCAACCTCGTCAGTTTCGGCGAGTACGGCCTAAAGGCGATCACGCACGGTGCGATCACCGCGCGTCAGATCGAGGCCGCCCGTCGTTGCATCACGCGCTACGTCAAGCGTGGCGGCAAGTTGTGGATCCGCGTGTTCCCCGACAAGCCGATCACCAAGAAGCCGATCGAAGTGCGTATGGGCGCCGGCAAGGGCAGCGTCGAGTTCTGGGTTGCCCAGATCCAGCCCGGCCGCATGCTTTACGAGATCGAGGGTCTCGACGAGACCACGGCGCGTGAAGCGTTCCGTCTGGCGGCGGCGAAGCTGTCCGTGCAGACCCAGTTCGTGACCAGGGCGGTGATGTGATGGCCAGCAAAGATATCAATAACCAGTCGGCCGACGAGTTGAAGCAGCACCTGCTGGACCTGCGCAAGGAGCAGTTCAACCTGCGCATGCAAAAGGGTTCCGGCCAGCTCACTCAGCCGCACCAGCTTCGCCGCGTTCGGCGTGACATCGCCCGCACGAAGTTCGTGCTCGGCGGCAAGAAGTAAGGGACGGCCGAGATGAGCGCCAACAATCAAGAAGTTCAAGCAGAAGCGAAGCAGGCGCGTACCCTCGAGGGTCGCGTCACCAGCAACAAGATGAACAAGACGGTCACCGTGCTGGTCGAGCGCCAGGTGCAGCATTGGCTGCTGGGCAAGATCATCCGTCGTTCGACCAAGCTGCATGCGCAGGACGACCTGGGTGCGAACGAAGGTGATCTCGTACGTATCGCCGAGTGCCGTCCGTTGTCCAAGACCAAGCATCACCGTGTGGTCGAAATCATCACGCGCGCCAGCGTCTAAGGGAGGGTGCAGACATGATTCAGGTGCAAAGCACGCTCTCCGCAGCGGACAACAGCGGCGCGAAGGAACTGATGTGCATCAAGGTGCTCGGTGGCTCCAAGCGCCGTTACGCCGCGATCGGCGATGTCATCAAGGTC
Source organism: Rhodanobacter ginsenosidimutans (assembly GCF_042655685.1). Lineage (NCBI taxonomy): Bacteria > Pseudomonadati > Pseudomonadota > Gammaproteobacteria > Lysobacterales > Rhodanobacteraceae > Rhodanobacter > Rhodanobacter ginsenosidimutans. The sequence goes on from NZ_JBHSMM010000001.1 coordinate 1,257,310, forward strand.
ACCGTGAAGGATGCGATTCCCCGCGGCAAGGTAAAGAAGGGCGAGGTGTACAGCGCCGTGGTGGTTCGTACCGCCAAGGGCGTGCGCCGTCCCGATGGTTCGCTGATCCGTTTCGACGGCAATGCAGCGGTCCTCCTCAACAACAAGCTCGAGCCGATCGGCACCCGTATTTTCGGGCCGGTTACCCGCGAGCTGCGCAGCGAGAAGTTCATGAAGATCGTCTCCCTCGCGCCTGAAGTGCTCTGAGCGGAGTCAAGACATGAACCGTATCCGTAAAGGTGATCAGGTCCTCGTGATCACCGGCAAAAACAAGGGCCAACGCGGCGATGTGCTGCGTGTTGCAGGCGAGCGCGTGTTCGTCTCCAACGTGAATCTGGTCAAGCGCCACACCAAGCCGAACCCGCAGGCCAACCAGGCTGGCGGTATCGTCGAGCGTGAAGCTTCGATCCATCTCTCCAATGTGCAGCTGTTCAACCCCGCCACGAACAAGGGTGAACGCGTCGGCACCAAAACGCTCGAAGATGGGCGCAAGGTCCGCGTGTTCCGTTCGAATGGCGAGGTCGTGGACGCGTAAGGAACACGATCATGACGCGCCTTGAAAAGTTTTATAAAGAGCAGGTAGTGGCGAAGCTCACCGAGCAGTTCGGCTACCAGAACGTGATGCAGGTTCCCCGCATCACCAAGATCACGCTGAACATGGGCGTGGGCGAAGCGGCCGGCAACAAGAAAGTGCTGGAGAATGCCGTGGCCGATATGGCCAAGCTTTCGGGCCAGAAGCCGATCACGACCAAGGCGCGCGTTTCCGTGGCCTCGTTCAAGATCCGCGACGGCTGGCCGATCGGTTGCAAGGTCACCTTGCGCCGCGCCCAGATGTGGGAGTTCATGGACCGTCTGATCAACATCTCGCTGCCCCGCGTGCGCGACTTCCGCGGCGTGTCGGCGAAGGCATTCGACGGCCGTGGCAACTACAACTTCGGCATCAAGGAACAGATCATCTTCCCGGAGATCGATTTCGACCAGGTCGACGCGCTGCGCGGTATGGATATTTCCATCACCACCACCGCCAAGACCGATGACGAAGCCAAGGCCTTGCTGGCCGCGTTCAGCTTCCCGTTCCGCAACTGATAGGCGTTATCCATGGCCAAGACATCAATGGTGAACCGCGATATCAAGCGGACCAAACTCGTCCAGAAGTACGCCGCCAAGCGCGCCGAACTGAAGGCGATCGTACTGAGCGCCACCGCTTCTTATGAAGAGAAGATGGACGCCCAGGGCAAACTGCAGAAGCTGCCGCGCGACGCCAGCCCGGTACGCCAGCGCACGCGCTGCGCGTTGACCGGCCGCCCGCGTGCCGTCTACGCGAAGTTCGGCCTGGGTCGCAACAAGCTGCGTGAAGCGACCATGCGTGGCGACGTGCCGGGTCTGCGCAAGGCCAGCTGGTAATTTGATTGAGCCGACGTCGGGGCATTCCGCCCCGACGTCGAGCCACGCGCTGGCATGTCGCCATCGCTGATGCGACTACCGCATCGAGATTCGCTAAAACCTGGTAAAGCTGATATAGTCGGCGGTCTGCGCAACGCAGGCCGGCTTCCATGCTGGCTCACAATCTGATTGATTTCCGGTTTTATCGGATATCGGTGCACTCTGAAGGATGTTTTCATGAGCATGACTGATCCCATCGCCGATCTGTTTACGCGCGTCCGCAATGCCCAGGCCATGGGCAAGCCGACCGTTCGTATGCCGTCGTCGAAGTTGAAGGTGGCGATCGCCAACCTTCTCAAGAACGAGGGTTATATCCTCGATCTCAAGACCTCCGCCGAGGAGGGCAAGCCGGTACTAGAGATTCAACTCAAGTACTTCGACGGCGCCCCCGCCATCGAGACCATTTCCCGTGTCAGCCGCTCCGGCCTGCGTGTGTATCGCGGCAAGGACGAGCTGCCCAAGGTGCTGGGCGGTCTGGGCATTTCCATCATCTCGACTTCCGCCGGTCTGCTGACCGACGCGCAGGCCCGTGCCAAGGGTCTGGGCGGCGAAGTCATCGGCCAAGTGGCATAAGGAGTCGATCATGTCACGAGTAGCCAAACAGCCGATTACCCTGCCCAAGGGCGTGGAACTGGTCGTGGGTGCCGAGAACATTTCGGTCAAGGGCCCGAAGGGAACCTTGTCCGTTCATCATCTGCCGGGTGTTTCGGTGGCGGTGGACAACGGCGTTGCCACCATCAGCCTCGCCGAAGGTACTGATGACATGTTCGGCGGCACCGCGCGTGCGTTGCTGGCCAACATGGTCAAGGGCGTTTCCGACGGTTACGAGCGCAAGCTGGAGTTGGTCGGCGTGGGTTATCGCGCTTCGATGACCGGCAAGTCGCTGAACCTCAGCCTCGGGTTTTCCCATCCGGTGGTGTTTGATGCGCCCGAAGGCATCAGCATCGAGACGCCGACGCAGACCGAAGTCCTGATCAAGGGCAGCGACAAGCAGCGCGTCGGCCAGGTGGCCGCCAAGATCCGCGGCTTCCGTCCGCCCGAGCCGTACAAGGGCAAGGGCGTCCGCTATGCCGGTGAGAAGATCACGATGAAGGAAGCCAAGAAGGCTTAAGTGGGTTAGTACGCTTTCCCTGCGTGAGGAAAGCGGCCATTCATGGCCGCACTCCTCAAAAGAGCAGGGCGATTCGCTAACACTCATGCAAGTCGATCCGCTTCCTGGAGATATAACGATGAACAAGAACGAAAGTCGTCTGCGCCGCGCCAAGTCCACCCGCTCGCACATCCGCAAGCTGGCGGTTGCGCGCCTGTCGGTGCATCGCACCGGCCAGCATCTGTACGCGCAGGTGTTCGATGCGTCGGGTACCAACGTGGTGGCAGCTGCCTCGACGCTGCAGAAGTCCGTGGCCGAAGGCCTGAAGGGCACCAAGAACCTGGCCGCTGCCGCGGCGGTGGGCAAGGCTGTGGCCGAGCGCGCCAAGGCTGCCGGTATCGAGTCGGTGGCATTCGACCGCTCCGGTTTCCGCTATCACGGGCGTATCAAGGCGTTGGCCGAAGCTGCTCGCGAAGCGGGTCTGAAGTTTTAAGAAAGCGACACCTGGTTCGGCAGTGCCTCCGGCGTGCCGATGCCGCAAGCAACACCTACAACTCCAAGCGGCTCAGCCGCAAGCAAAGTCCCGTTTGTCGGGCATACGGATAGAACATGTCTTCTAACGATCGCGAAAATTCGGACGGCCTGCTCGAAAAGCTGATTGCCGTCAACCGCGTGGCCAAGACCGTCAAGGGTGGCCGCCAAATGAGTTTCACCGCGCTGACGGTTGTCGGCGACGGCGAGGGCAAGGTCGGCTTCGGCTATGGCAAGGCACGTGAAGTGCCGGTGGCCATTTCCAAGGCGATGGAGCGCGCCCGCCGCCAGATGGTGAACATCGAACTGAACAACGGCACGCTGTGGTACGCCATCAAGGCCAACCATGGTGCGGCCCGCGTCTACATGCAGCCCGCTTCCGAAGGTACCGGCGTGATCGCCGGCGGCGCCATGCGTGCCGTGCTGGAAGTGGTTGGCGTCAAGAACGTGCTGGCCAAGGCGGTCGGCTCGCGCAACCCGATCAACCTGGTGCGCGCCACCATCAAGGGTCTGCAGGCGGTCGCCTCGCCCAAGAAGATCGCCGCCAAGCGTGGCAAGACACTGGAAGAGGTGCTCGGCAATGGCTAAGTCTCAAGCAACCGCCGACAAGACCGTGCGCGTGCGCCTGGTCAAGGGCCTGCGCGGCGTGCAGGCGCGTCACCGTCTCAGCGTGAAGGCGCTGGGTCTGGGCAAGCTCAATGATGTCCGCGAATTGAAGGACAGCCCGCAGGTTCGTGGCCTGATCAACACGGTCTATTACCTGGTCCGGGTCGAGGAGTAATCATCATGCGTCTGAATGACATCAAGCCGGCCGCCGGTTCGCACAAGACGCGTTTGCGCGTCGGTCGCGGTATCGGTTCGGGCCTGGGCAAGACCGCCGGTCGCGGTCACAAGGGTCAGCATGCCCGTGCGGGCGGCACCCACAAGTACGGTTTCGAAGGCGGCCAGATGCCGCTGAACCGCCGGATGCCGAAGGTCGGTTTCCGTTCCAAGCTGAAGGTCGGCAGCCAGGAAGTGTTCCTGTACCAGCTGGCCAGTCTCAAGGCTGACGTGATCGACGTCGTCGCGCTGCATCAGGCTGGCCTGATCAACAGTCGCGCCAAGAAGGTCAAGGTCGTCCTGAAGGGCGAGATCGGTCGCGCGGTGAAGCTGTCAGGTCTGCTGGCTACCGCCGGCGCCAAGGCAGCCATCGAGGCGGCCGGCGGCAGCGTGGAGTAAGACGGTGGCTGCAGCCAAGGGCAATGCACTCGGCAAGCTCGGCAAGCTGACGGAGCTTCGTCAGCGCATCTTCTTCGTGATCGGCGCCCTGGTGGTGTTCCGCCTGGGCTCGTTCATTCCGGTGCCCGGCGTCAATCCGGCGGCGATGACCAGCCTGGTCAACGGCAATGGCCTGATGGACATGTTCAACATGTTCTCGGGCGGCGCGCTGGAGCGGTTCTCGGTGTTCGCGCTGGGCGTGATTCCGTACATTTCCGCGTCGATCGTGATCCAGATGATGGGGTCGGTCGTACCCAGCCTGCAGGCACTGCGCAAGGAAGGCGAGTCCGGCAAGCGCAAGATGACCATGTACACGCGCTTCGGCACGGTCGGGTTGGCGTTGTTCCAGTCGTTCGGTATCGCGGTGGCGCTGCAGAAGCAGGTGGCGGCCGGCGGGGCACCAGTGGTTTACCACCCGGGCTTCGGCTTCATCATGGCATCGGTGATCGGGCTGACCGCGGGAACCATGTTCCTGATGTGGTTGGGCGAACAGATGACCGAGCGCGGTATCGGCAACGGCATCTCGCTGCTGATCTTCGCCGGTATCGTTGCCGGCCTGCCGGAAGCGGTGGTGCATACGCTGGGCATGGCCAACAACGGCGAGCTGACGGTGCTGAAGCTGTTGATGGTGTTCGGGCTGGTCCTGGCGGTCACGGCGTTCGTGGTGTTCATGGAGCGTGCGCAACGGCGCATCACCGTGAATTACGCGCGACGCGGCGGCGGTCAGAACGCTTACCAGAACCAGAGCTCGCACCTGCCGCTGAAGATCAACATGTCGGGTGTGATCCCGCCGATCTTCGCGTCCAGCCTGCTGATGTTCCCGGCAACGGCGATCACCTGGTTCGGTACCGGTCACCAGTCACGTTGGCTACAGGAACTGACGCAGTCGCTGAATCCGGGCGAGCCGTTGTACGACATCGTGTACTCGATCCTGGTGATTGGTTTCGCGTTCTTCTATACGGCGATCGTCTTCAACGCCGATGAGACCGCCGACAATCTCAAGCGGTCAGGTGCGCTGATTCCGGGCATCCGTCCGGGTCGGGCCACGGCCAGTTACGTCGACGCGGTAATGACGCGCTTGACCGGTGTGGGCGCTCTGTATCTGGTGCTGGTGTGCCTGGTGCCGTCGTTCATGCAGAGCTTCTGGCACGTACCGTTCTATTTCGGCGGCACCTCGCTGCTGATTGTGGTGGTGGTGGTGATGGACTTCACGTCGCAGATCCAGGCGCATCTGGTCAGTCATCAGTACGAAAGTCTGCTCAAGAAGGCCAACCTTCGCCGCAGTTGAGCTGCGTGTGTCGGGTTCGAAGTCGGGAGGTGGCGGCACCGCGGTGCCGCAGGGCTTTCCCGGCAGTGTAATTCAGGTTAGAATTGCGCGTTTACCGCGCACGAAACGCATCGGAGAAAGAACATCATGGCGCGCATCGCGGGTGTCAATTTGCCGGTCCAGAAGCATGTCTGGGTTGGTTTGCAGAGCATTTACGGTATCGGCCGCAGCCGGGCCAAAAAGGTCTGCGCGGATGCTGGTGTGGTTCCCACCACCCAGATCAAGTCCCTCAGCGAGGGTGAGGTGGAGAAAATCCGCCACGAGATCGGCAAGTACATTGTCGAAGGTGATCTGCGTCGCGAGGTGGGTATCGCCATCAAGCGTCTGATGGATCTTGGTTGCTACCGTGGCCTGCGCCATCGTCGTGGCCTGCCGGTGCGCGGTCAGCGCACGCGTACCAACGCACGTACCCGCAAGGGTCCCCGTCGCGCGATCAAGAAGTAACGGATTCCGAATATGGCTAAGCCGGTAAAAGCAAAGAAGAAGATCAAGCGCGTTGTCACCGATGCGGTGGCCCACGTGCAGGCTTCCTTCAACAACACCATCGTCACCATCACCGATCGCCAGGGCAATGCCTTGTCGTGGGCTACCGCCGGCGGCGCCGGTTTCCGTGGCTCGCGCAAGTCCACCCCGTTCGCTGCGCAGGTCGCAGCGGAAAAGGCCGGTCGCGTGGCTGGCGAGTATGGCGTCAAGACAGTCGAAGTGCGGATCAAGGGCCCAGGCCCGGGTCGCGAGTCGGCCGTGCGCTCGCTGAACGCGTTGGGCTTCAAGGTGCTCAACATCATCGACGTCACGCCCATTCCGCACAATGGCTGCCGTCCCCCCAAGAAGCGTCGAGTCTAAGGAGTAACCCATGGCCCGTTATCGTGGAGCTACCTGCAAACTCGCCCGTCGCGAGGGTGCGGATCTCAACCTGAAGAGCCCGGCGCGTGCGCTGGATTCCAAGTGCAAGCTGGAAAACAAGCCCGGTCAGCATGGCGCCAACAAGCGCATGCGCATGTCCGACTACGCCGTGCAGTTGCGTGAGAAGCAGAAGGTCAAGCGCATCTACGGTGTGCTTGAGCGCCAGTTCAGCAACTACTACACCAAGGCGACCACGCTCAAGGGCAACACCGGTGAAAACCTGTTGCGCCTGCTCGAGAGCCGCCTGGACAACGTCGTTTATCGCATGGGCTTCGCGGTCACCCGCGCCCAGGCGCGTCAGCTGGTTGCCCACAAGGCGATCCTGGTGAACGGCAAGAAAGTGAATATTCCTTCGTACCAGGTTCGTCCGGGCGATGCGATTGCACTGACTGAAAAGGCGCGCAGCCAACTGCGCGTGCAGGAAGCGGCAACCGTGTTCGACACGATGGACCTGCGTCCGATCTGGGTCGAGGTCGATGCCAAGAAATTTGAAGGTACGTTCAAGTCGGTGCCGGATCGCGGCGATCTGCCGTCCGACATCAATGAAGCATTGATCATCGAGCTTTACTCGAAGTAATTACCGGAGCTCTGCATGGCAGTTTCGTCAACTAGCGTGCTGCGGCCTCGTGGCCTCAGCGTCGAACAGCTCGGAGCCAACCGCGCCAAGGTGGTGGTCGAGCCGCTCGAGCGTGGCTTTGGCCACACCCTGGGCAACGCGCTGCGTCGCGTGCTGCTCTCCTCGATCCCTGGCAGTGCCATCGTCGAGGTGGAAATCGATGGCGTGCTGCACGAGTACACCACCCTTGAGGGTCTGCAGGAGGACGTGATCGAAGTCCTGCTCAACCTGAAGGAAGTGGCGATTCGTCAGCACACCGGCGATGAAGTCACCCTTACGCTGTCCAAGAAGGGCAAGGGCGTGGTCACCGCCGGCGACATCGCCGTCGATCACTCGGTGGAAATCATCAACCCCGAGCACGTGATCTGCCACCTGACCAAGGACATCGCACTCAACATGCGCCTGAAGGTGCGTCGCGGCGTCGGCTACCAGCCGGCCAGCGCGCGCCAGCATCCGGATGACGAGGCGCGTCCGATCGGTCGGCTGCAGCTGGACGCGTCGTTTGCCCCCGTGTTGCGCGTCGCCTATGAGGTGGATGCGGCTCGTGTCGAACAGCGTACCAACCTCGACAAGCTGGTTCTCGACATCGAGACCAACGGCACCATCAATGCCGAGGATGCGGTTCGCAAGGCGGCCGAGATCATCAACGACCAGTTGTCGGTCTTTGGCGACTTCTCGCGTCGCGAGAACGACATCAGCACCGCCGAGAAGAGCGGTTTCGATCCGTTGCTGCTGCGTCCGATCGATGATCTGGAACTCACCGTGCGTTCGGCGAACTGCCTGAAGGCCGAGAGCATCTACTACATCGGCGACCTGGTGCAGAAGACCGAGGTCGAGCTGCTGAAGACGCCGAACCTGGGCAAGAAGTCGCTCACCGAAATCAAGGACGTCCTGGGTGGCCGTGGCCTGGCCCTGGGCATGAAGCTTGAAAACTGGCCGCCGCCGGGCTTGTCCCACGGCATGCAGTTGGGTTGATTGAAAGCCGGGACTCGGCAGACGGGATTCGGGATTCGGTAAGGCACGCTCTCGCGAGCGCATGCTTTTCACGAATCCCGCATCTCTAATCCCGAATCCCGAATAAAAGCGGGTAATCCGCGGAAAACCGGACGCAGGTGCCGGTTTTTCATAACAACAGACTAGAGAGTTTTCCGCCATGCGCCATCAATATTCCGGACGCAAGCTCAATCGCACCAGCAGCCATCGCGAAGCCATGTTCAAGAACATGGCTTCGTCGCTGTTCAAGCACGAGCTGATTCGTACCACCCTGCCCAAGGCGAAGGAACTTCGCCGCGTCGCCGAGCCGCTGATCACGCTGGCCAAGACCGATGGCGTCGCCAACCGTCGCCTCGCCTTTTCGCGCCTGCGCGACAAGGAAGCGGTGGGCAAGCTGTTCGTCGAGCTGGGTCCGCGCTACCGCGAACGTCCCGGCGGCTACCTGCGTATCCTGAAGTGCGGCTTCCGTCCCGGCGACAATGCGCCGATGGCGTACGTCGAGCTGGTGGGCCGTCCGCAGGTCGAGGCAGTCGACGCCGACTAAGCGGCACGGACATCCAGACGTCCAAACACGAAACCCCGGTCGGGCAACCTTCCGGGGTTTTTGTTTGTCGAAAGATCGGTTCTGTCGGTGCATCCATCGCCGGTGCGATGATGTATTTGGCCCGGTCCGGCATGCTGACAGCATCGCGCCGAACCGGTAATGTCGGGAGCTCGCCATGCAGCAAGATGTCATGAATCCACTTCGTTGGTCGTACCGCGTCAGTTTCCTCGTCGGGTTTTGCGCCTGTTTCGGCTTGCTCGCTTTCGCCCTGTACGCCGAATACGGCCTCGGCATGGCGCCTTGCCCCTTGTGCGTGTTCCAGCGCATTGCCTTCCTTGCGATGGGTTTCTTCTTCTTGCTGGGAGGCTTGCATGCGCCGAGCGGCCGCAACGGTCGGTGGACATACGCGGGGCTGGTGCTGCTGAGTGCACTGGGCGGGCTTGTCACTGCCGGCCGGCACCTGTGGTTGCAAACGCTGCCACCGGATCAGGTTCCGTCCTGCGGTCCCGGCATCGGCTATCTGTTCGATGCGTTTCCGTTGGGGAAAATGCTGAAGCTGGTGTTCACCGGTTCGGGTGAGTGCGCCAAGGTGGAGCCCATCCTGGGCTTGCCGATGCCGGCGTGGAGTTTGTTGTGGTTCGTGTTGCTGGCGGTGCTGGTGATCGTGGCAAGCCGTCGTCGTAGCGTGGGGAAGTGATCATGCAACCTGGGTCGCAGCGGGACGCGAACACCTTCCCGCCAGCGCCGGCGTCGTGGACCCCGGCATCGTGGCAGCAGCACGAAGCACTCCAGCAGCCGCATTACGAGGACGCAGCCGAGCTGGCCGCGGCCACCACGCACCTGGCGCAGCTGCCGCCGCTGGTGACGTCGTGGGAGGTTCTGGCTCTGAAGCAGGCCTTGGCCGAGGCGCAGGATGGGCAGCGATTCCTGCTCCAGGGCGGCGATTGTGCCGAGAGCTTCGCCGACTGCAGCAGCCCGATCATTTCCAACCGGTTGAAGGTGTTGCTGCAGATGAGTCTCGTGCTCGTGCACGGTCTCAAGAAGCCGGTATTGCGGGTCGGGCGTTTTGCCGGCCAGTACGCGAAGCCGCGCTCGGCGGACATGGAAACGCGCGACGGCGTGAGCCTGCCGAGTTTTCGTGGTGACCTGGTCAACAGCCCGGAATTCACGCCCGCCGCGCGCCGGCCTGATCCGCAGCGGCTGATCCAGGCGCATGCGCATTCCGCCTTGACGATGAACTTCGTGCGTGCGCTGGTCGATGGCGGGTTCGCCGATCTGCGCCATCCCGAGTACTGGGACCTGGCCTGGGTGGAGCATTCGCCCTGGGCGGCCGAGTATCGGCAAATGGTGGCGGCCATCGGCGATTCCCTGCAGTTCATGGAAACGCTGGCCGGCCCGATTGCCGGTTTTTCCAAGGTGAATTTTTTCACCTCGCATGAAGCGCTGCTGTTGCATTACGAGCAGGCGCTGACGCGCGAAGTGCCGCGTAACCCTGGCTGGTTCAACCTCTCCACCCACTTCCCCTGGATCGGCATGCGCACGGCGGCGCTGGATGGCGCACATGTGGAATATTTCCGCGGCATCCGCAATCCGGTGGCGGTGAAGGTGGGCCCCACGGTGACGGCGGACCAGTTGCTGCCCTTGATCGACGCACTCAACCCCGAGGATGAGCCGGGCCGGCTCACGTTGATCCATCGCATGGGCAACACGAAAATCGGCGAGGCCTTGCCGCCGTTGCTGCAGGCGGTCAAGCGCGAAGGGCGCCGCGTGTTGTGGGTGGCCGACCCCATGCATGGCAATACCGAGGGCACGTCGAACGGCTACAAGACGCGACGCTTCGCCAATATCAGCGGCGAGCTCGATCAGGCGTTCGATATCCACGCGGCGGCAGGTACGCGCCTGGGCGGCGTGCATCTGGAGTTGACCGGTGAGGACGTGACCGAATGCACCGGCGGCGCACGTGGCCTGGTTGATGCGGATCTGGACCGTGCCTACAAATCGATGGTGGATCCACGCTTGAACTACGAGCAGTCGCTGGAAATGGCCATGCTGATCGTGCGCAAGTCGAACGGAAAGATTCCCTCCCGCGGCTGATCCTCCCGGGAAATCCACGCGGCGAGGTGCGGCACGACGTCGCGGTTGACTCCATGTTTGCGCGATTGCCTGTGACAGGGGATCTATAATCGGCGGATGAACTGGTTTGTCTTGCCGTACCTCGCCTGGTCGGGATGGGCTTCGCGGGCAGCGATCGCGTTGCTCGTGGTTTGTGCGCCTCTTGCCACGACGCTGGCCGCCGATTCCGTATCCACCGCGGACTCGCAGCCGCAGGTTCCCGATACGATTCAGCAGCGCGTGAAAGCCTGCACCACCTGTCATGGCGTGCACGGCGAAGGCTCCGCCGGCGACGGTGTGTTCCCGCGACTGGCGGGCAAGCCAGCTGCTTATCTTGCGCAGCAACTCGCTTATTTCCAGGACGGTCTGCGCAAGTACGCACCGATGGAATACACCGTGCGCCAGCTGAGCCCGGCTTACATGGAAGAGATCGCCGCCTATTTTTCCGCCCAGGAAGCGCCTTACCACCAGTCGCCGGTGCCTTCGGTTTCCACGGCGGTGATGGAGCGCGGCAAGCAGTTGGTGGAACGTGGTGATTCGACGCGCGGCATCCCCTCGTGTGTCAGTTGCCATGGTGAGCGGCTTACCGGCGTGGAGCCGGCGATGCCGGGTCTGGCCGGGTTGTCCTACGATTACGTCAGCGCGCAGATCGGCTCCTGGCGCACGCATACCCGCGCGGCAAAGTCGCCCGATTGCATGGCGATCGTGGCCAACCGCCTGCGTGATTCCGACATCACGGCGGTCGCCGCGTGGCTGGGCAGCCTGCCGCCACCGACGGACATGCACGCGCAGCCGGCCGATGTCGAAAAGCAGGTCTTGCCGGGCTGGTGCGTGGTGAGTGACGCCGGAGTCACGCCATGAAGCGGTGGCTTGGCGGTTTGCTGGCGGTCGTCATCGTGCTCGTGGCGTTGGCGTTGGCGTGGACGTTCTTCCCCTCGCCCCGGGAAAAATCGCCACAGTCCGCATCATCCCAGGTGAGTGCCGCCACTCTGCGTGACCCCGCGCTGATTGCCCGCGGCGAATACCTTGCCGCGGTTGGCGATTGCGCGGCCTGCCATACCCGCAAGGGCGGCGTTCGTTATGCGGGTGGTCGTTCGCTGGCGACGCCGTTCGGCAACGTGCCGGCGCCCAACCTCACGCCGGACCCCGAGACCGGCTTGGGCCAGTGGAGCTTCGAGGATTTCTGGCGGGCATTGCACCTGGGCGAGGGACGCCACGGCGAGTTGCTGTATCCGGTGTTTTCCTACACCTCGTTCACCAAGGTCACGCATGACGACGCGCTGGCGATCTTCGCCTACCTGCAGTCGTTGCCGCCCGTGCGGCAGGCGTCCGAGGAGCCTTCGTTGCGTTTCCCGTACAGCCTGCGTCGCAGCCTTGCGGCGTGGCGCGCGCTGTATTTCAAGCCTGGGGTTTATCAGCCTGACCCCGCGCGGTCGGAACAGTGGAATCGTGGCGCCTACCTGGTACAGGGCCTGGGCCATTGCAACGAATGCCATGCCACGCGTGACGCACTCGGCGGCCTGTCTCCCGATCACACGCTGACCGGCGGCCAGATTCCCGAGCAGAACTGGTACGCCCCCGATCTGAGCGTCAACCAGGGTGGCGGGCTGGAAGGGTGGAGCAAGGGCGACATCGTCGACCTGCTGAAAACCGGTCAGTCGGCCAAGGGCGCGGCCTTCGGGCCCATGGCGGACGTGGTGCGCAAGAGCACCCAGCACATGACCGACACGGATCTGGATGCGATCGCCACCTACCTGCAATCGTTGCCGGCGCGCCCGGCCGCGCAGGCGCCGGTGTCGCGCGTGTCGTTCGACCGGAAGAAGGGCGCGCAGCTGTATGCGGATCGGTGTGCGGATTGCCATGGTGCGGATGGTCGTGGCGTGGCGGGCATCTATCCACCGCTGGATGGCAATACCTCGATCAACGAACCGACCGGCATCAATGCGATCCGCACCGTGCTGCTGGGCGGTTTCGCGCCGGTCACCGCGGGTAATCCGCGTCCGTACTCGATGCCGCCTTATGCGCAGGAATTGAACGACGAGGATGTGGCGGCGGTGGTCAGCTACATCCGCCAGTCGTGGTCGAACAAGGCGCCGGCGGTGCGGCCGTCGGACGTCAGCGTCTACCGGCATACGCCAATCGATTAGCGCGCGAATGCTGCGCCCGGCTTCACCGGTTGCGCAGCGTCTCCACCAACTGCCCAAGCGCGAGCCATGGCGCAATCTGCCAGTGCCCTCGCGCCTGGCCGGACGGCGAGGGCAGTACGAACAACTGTGTCGTGCCGATATGCCCGGTCTGCAGGCCGTAATCCACCGCGTGGCCCAGCGCAGCGCGTGCGGCATTCTTGCTGGTGAACGCGAGCACGTGCGGGGAATAAATCGCGATCTTGGCGTGCAGTGCAGATACGTCGAAGGCGTCAGGTGGCAGTTGGTTGTCATTGCCGCTGTGATGCTTGGCCAGGTCGGTAAGGCCAATGCCGAAGTCTGGTAAGACGGGGAATTCGGAAGGCGCCAGTCGGCGCGGGGTGAGCCTTGCCTCGTGCAGTGCGCGCCAGAACAGATTGCCGGGGTGCGCGTAGTAGGCGTGTTCGGCGGCCGATCGTTTGCCTGCGGCGGTGCCGCAGAACACCAGGGCCAGGCCCGGTTGCAGCAGGTCGGGCAGGATCATGTCCGCATCGGCCACCATCACGCGTCCGCAAGCAGGAAATCGGTGAACTGGAAGCGGTCGTCGCGCAGCACCGATTCGCCGCGGTTCAAGGTCAGCGGTTGGCGAAACAGTGGCCCGGCGTAGCTCAGTGTGTGGAATTCGCCGCGTTCGCCGCAGGGGTCGACGCCGGCGGGGAGCGAATCGAGCAGCGCCGCATCGTAGTCGCGGCCGCAGAAACCTGCGTCCAGTTGCTGCGTGTCGACGCAGCACAACCTGGCGCGATGACCTTCGCTGATGAAGCGCCGCGACAACAGCGTGGTGTCCTCGCCCCACAAGGGAAACACCGCGCGCCAGTTTTCGCGGCCGAGTTGGCGCACCCGATAGTCGCGCACGTCCTGCAGGAACAGGTCGCCGAAAGCGCAATGGCGCAGTCCGGGCCAGCGGCGTTGTGCCTGCGCCAGCGCCTCCGCATGTGCCTGTTCATAGGCCTCGTTGCTGCCGGGCCAGTCCAGCGCCACTTCCACCAGCGGCAGGCCGAGCGCGGCAGTTTGCGCGGCGAGCACTTCCTGCCGCACGCCATGCATGGCCACCCGCTGGTAGGAGCGGTTGATGGTGGTGAGCAGGCCGACGACGTGCCAGCGTGGGTCGGCAAGCAATCGCTGCAGGGCGAGCAGGCAATCCTTCCCGCCGCTCCAGGCCAGCAGTATGGGGCGCGCATTCATTGCCTTACTTTAACTTGCTCCCGTATCGACGTGGCATGGACGTAGGCGCTGCCAAGGTGGCGGTCATGATCCCCCTCATCGATTTCTGGAACGCCCATCCGTGGGCACGACTGGGCGCCACCATCGTCGTCACCTTGCTGCTCGGCGCCTTGTTGCACCGTCTGGTTTACCTGGTGTTGCGCCGGCTGACGCGTGGCCGCGAGGTGGCCACCGACATGTTGCACCGTGCCAGTGCGCCGATGGGCTGGCTGGTGCCGTTGATCACGTTGACGGTGGCCTTGCGCATGTCGCCAATGGTTCCCGGGTTGATACAGCACGTGCTGCTGGCGGCGTTGATCGGCACCGCCACCTGGCTGGGCGTGTCGTGCATCGGTGCGCTGGAGAGCTGGATGGTGCGCGAATATCCGCTCAACACCGCTGACAACCTGCGTGCACGGCGGGTACAAACCCAGGCTCGCGTGCTGGGTCGCGCTGGGGACGTCATCCTGGTGTTGATTGGCGCCGCACTGATCCTGATGACGATCCCCGGCGTTCGCCAGATCGGAACCAGCCTGCTGGCATCGGCGGGCGTGGCGGGACTGGCGCTGGGTTTTGCCGCCAAGCCGGTATTGGGCAACCTGATCGCCGGCCTGCAGATCGCGCTGGCGCAGCCGATCCGGCTGGACGACGTGGTGATCATCGAAGGGGAGTGGGGCCGCATCGAGGAAATCACCGGCACCTATGTTGTTGTGAGCATCTGGGACGAGCGGCGGCTGGTGGTGCCGCTGAACTATTTCATCGAGAACCCGTTCCAGAACTGGACCCGCACCACCTCGCAGCTGATCGGCTCGGTGTTTCTGTGGCTGGATTACCGCATGCCACTGGAGCCATTGCGCGCGGAGTTGCAGCGGTTGTGCAAGCAGGCACCGCAGTGGGACGGCCGGGTGTGCGTGTTGCAGGTGACCGACGCCAATGAACAGGCGATGCAATTGCGCGTGCTGGTCAGCACCGTGGATTCGGGCACCGGCTGGGACCTGCGTTGTTTTGTGCGCGAGGGGCTGATCGCATTCGTGCAGGCCAACTATCCGCAGCACCTGCCGCTGCGCCGCACCGAGTTTCATCAGGCTGAAAGCGCGTCGCCGCCGGACCGCTCCCGTCCGCTGCTGGCGCAACCTGCCGACGGGCCGTCGCCCGGTTCGCCCTGAGAGCGCTATGGGTGCGCTTTCATCCGGCGCCGTGTACCTGGTCGTCGTGTCGCATCGTCGGCGCAGGCCGACCGCGTCACAACAGCCCGTGCGATGGATCGACAGCCGCCGCGGCCACCCGCTATAAAGAACACTTGTCCTGGGGGTGTGTGGTGAGTGAAGAGATCCTGATCAACGTAACCCCGCGGGAAACACGAGTTGGTGTGGTCGAGAACGGCATGCTGCAGGAAGTGCATGTCGAACGCGCCTCCAAACGTGGCTACGTGGGCAATATCTACAAGGGCCGCGTGCAGCGGGTGATGCCGGGCATGCAGGCGGTGTTCGTGGAGATCGGGCTGGAGCGCGCGGCGTTCCTGCACGCGTCGGACATCGTGAAGCCGCCGGCGCCGGGTGGCGCCGATGGCACGGAATCGAACGGCAACGGCCACATTCCATCGATCAGCGAACTGGTGCACGAAGGCCAGGAAATCGTGGTGCAGGTGGTCAAGGACCCGATCAGCACCAAGGGCGCACGGTTGTCGGCGCACCTGTCGATTCCCTCGCGCTATCTGGTGCTGCTGCCGTATTCGCGCACCCTGGGCATTTCCGCGCGCATCGAGGACGAGGCCGAACGCCAGCGGCTCAAGGACGTGCTCACGCCGATGATCGGCGAGGACATTCCCGGCAGCCACCGGCTGGGTTATATCGTGCGCACCAACGCCGAGGGGCAGAGCGCCGAATCGCTGGCGTTCGACGTGGCCTACCTGGGCAAGGTCTGGCGTGTGGTGCAGGAGAACATCGCCAAGGCGAAGGCGGGCGAGCGCGTCTACGAGGAATTGTCGCTGCCGCTGCGCAGCCTGCGCGACATGCTCAACAGCGACATCGAAAAGGTGCGCGTCGATTCGCAAACCACGTTCGACAACGTGGTGAAGTTCGTGCACAAGTTCATGCCGAGCCTGGACGACCGCATCGAGCACTACGACGGCGAGCGGCCGATCTTTGACCTGTACGGGGCCGAGGACGAAATGCAGCGCGCGCTCAAGAAGGAGGTGCCGCTGAAATCCGGCGGTTACCTGATCGTCGACCAGACCGAGGCGATGACCACCATCGATGTCAACACCGGCGCCTACCTCGGCACCCGCAATCTGGAAGAAACCGTCTACCGCACCAACCTGGAAGCGGCCCAGGCCGCATCGCGGCAACTGCGCCTGCGCAATCTGGGCGGCATCATCATCATCGACTTCATCGACATGGTGGATGAGGAACACAAGCGCCAGGTGCTGCGGATGCTCAACAAGGGCCTGGCGCGCGACCACGCCAAGACCACCGTGTACCCGATTTCCGCACTGGGCCTGGTGGAGATGACGCGCAAGCGCACCACCGAAAGCCTGGCCCGGCAACTGTGCGAGCCCTGCGCCACCTGCAACGGCCGGGGCGTGCTGAAAACCGCCGAAACCATCACCTACGAGATCTTCCGCGAGATCACCCGCGCGGTCCGCCAGTTCGACGCCGAGAAGCTGCTGGTGATGGCCAACCCGGCGGTGGTCAACCGCATCCTGGAAGAAGAGTCAGGCGCGGTGGCGGAACTGGAAGAGTTCATCTCCAAAAGCATACGATTTCAGGCTGAAGAGCATTATTCGCAGGAACAGTTTGATGTCGTTTTGCTGTAAATCCGTCGGGATCCGTTGCGCGTGAACATGGAGTGGCGACGCCGTTGGCAGCGGGCCGCTCGTGGCCTGGGCTGGACGGCAGGCAGTCTGCTGATCGCCCTCGCATTGATGGTGGCGTTGGCGCAGCTGTTGCTGCCGCTGGTGGCCCATCACCCGGACTGGGTGGCCGCAAAGCTTTCGCAACGCCTGCAACGCCCCGTCAGCATCGAGGCGATGGAGGGCCATCGCACCCGTTCCGGCCCGTCGCTGGTGCTGCATGGCGTGACCATCGGCGTGCCGGTAGGCGAAAGCGGCAGCCCGTTGCACATTCCCTCGTCGAGTTTGAAGCTCGATTTCGGTGGCTGGCTTTGGCCGTCGCGGCATCTGTTCAACCTGCACGTGAGCGGGTTGCAACTCGATGTCCTGCACAGTCGTGATGGCCGCTGGCATCTCGATGGCATCGGTACGGATGCCACGGCGCAGCGGCAGCCGGTATCGCTGCGAGGCATGTCGCTCGATCTGTGGCTGAACGACGTGCGCGTCAATGTCACCGATGAAGCGCTCGACCGGCATTACACACTCACCTCCCGTCAGCTTCGGCTGAGCCGCCGCGGCGGAAACTTGCGGGTTGGTGGCGTGCTGCACCGGACCGGTGCGGCGGGATCACTGAGCGTGGTCGGGCGTTTCAGCGATGACGGCAGTGCGGGCAGGCTCTGGCTCGGCGCGGATCAGGTGGATCTCCAGGCGGCGCTGCAAGGCGTCGATATGGACGGCTATACGGCCAATCGTGGCCATGGTCGCTTGGGGGTTTGGGTTGATTGGCGCGACAAGCGCATCGTCGGCGCCACCGCGCGCCTCGATCTCAACGACGTGCAGATCACCGCGCCGAACCACGACAGCGCCAACGTGCCCGCCTTGCATGGCGTGGCCAGCCTGCGCCGGAACGATGACGGTTACGAACTGCGCTGGGCGGGCGACCAGGGCGGCGCGCTGGTGCTGGCGCTGCACCAGCCGGCGGATGGAAAGCGGTGGCTGGCCGTTGCCGCCCGCGATCTGCAACTGGCGCCACTGTTGCCCTGGCTGGCGCTGAAATCCGGGCTCCCGAACGGGGTGGCGCAATGGCTGGGCGATGGACGCCCCCATGGTGAATTGAGCCGGCTGGCGATGAACTGGAGTGAGGCGGCCGGGTTGCGGTCGATCGAGCTGGCGTTCAAGGACGTGGGCATCGACGCGGCCGGTGCATTGCCGGGCGTCAGCGGGTTGCGCGGCACCCTGCGCGGTGATGGCGAGGCGCTTTCGCTGGAACTGCCCGTGCAGGCGACCACGCTGACGTTCCCGCATCTTTTCCGCCAGCCACTCGCGTTGTCGAAACTTGGCGGCACGCTGGCGTTCTGGCCTGACGGTGCCGGCTGGCATCTCGGCGCCGATGCACTCGACATCGAAGGCGACGGTTTTTCCGGGCAGGTGCGTGGCCAGGTGCTGTTGCCCGCGAAAGGCGGCAAGCCGTTTGTCGACCTGTATGCCGCGGTGGATCATGCGGATGTCACGGCGACGCGCCTGTTCCTTCCGCCCTCGACATCGCCCCATGGAACCACCGCCTGGCTGGACACCGCACTGGCCGGCGGCACGCTCGACAGCGCGCAGGTCGTGCTGCACGGGAATCTGGCCGACTGGCCGTTTCGCCACAATGAAGGGCGGTTCGAGGCGCACGCGAACATCAGCGACCTGACGCTGGATTACGGCCACGACGAATGGCCGGTCGCCAAAGGCGTTGATGTGGTCGCCAGTTTTGTCAACAACGGCTTGCTGGCCGAAGCCAGCAGTGGCCAGTCGTTGGGCGTCAAGGTCGACAAGGCTGTCGCGGTGATACCCGACTACGGGCAAAGCCTGCTCGACCTCAACGTGAGCGGCCACGGCGCCGCCCGTGATCTGCTCACGTTCGCCCGGCAAAGCCCGGTGGCGCGTCGCGAGGCTGATGTACTGGCAAAAATGAAACTCGGCGGCAGCGCCACGTTCGATTTCCACCTGGTGTTGCCGCTGCATGACGTGCAGTCGGTGAGCCTTGACGGCAAGGCGCAGCTCAGTGCCGCCGATCTTGATGCGCCGGACTGGAACTTGGCGCTGGGCAAGCTTGCCGGCCCGCTGCGTTTCGACGCGCATGGCTTGCAGGTGGGGCCATTGAGCGGCGCGTTCCATGGCCAGCCCTCGACGCTGCAACTGGCGGTGGGTGCCGCCACCGGTGATCCATCGACCATGCTTTCGGCCAGCATGACAGGCCGCTACACGATGGCCGAACTGGTCAGCGATTACCCGACGCTGGATTGGCTGGGCAAGCTTGCCGACGGCCGCAGCGATTTCACGGTCGGTTTTTCCATTGCCGATTCGCGTGGCACGGCACCCGCCGCGCAGTCCTTGCGCATCGAGTCCAGCCTGGACGGCACCGCGCTCGATCTGCCAGCTCCGCTACGCAAACCCGCCAGTGGCAGCCTGCCGCTGCACGTGGCGCTGACGCTGCCGGTCGATGGCAGCGATGTGCAGCTGTCATTGGGGCAGGTGATGCGCGGGCATTTGCGTCTGCCGCAGGATGTACCGAACACGGGCAACCCGGGTGCGCGGAAGCCGCTGGCCGGCGCCCTGGCCTTTGGCAGCGAGATGCCCACCACCTTGCCCGCAAAAGACCTGCGTATCCTCGGTCACGCCGACACGCTGGATGTGACAGGCTGGGTCCAGCGCGCTGCGGCCGGCACGGGCGGCGATGGGCCGGGTCTGGAAAGCGTGGATGTAAGCACCGAACACGCCGAGTGGTTTGGCCAGCCGCTGGGTGCGATGCAGATCCGCGCCAATGTGCAGCCGGATGCGTTGAGCGTGGACGTGACGGGCGCGGCGATGGTCGGCAATTTCAGCATTCCGCGGCAGGAACTCGCCAAGCGCGGCATCACGGCGCGGTTGCAGCGCTTGTACTGGCCGAAGGAGACGAAGGAGTCGACTGAGCCGCACAAGCCGTCTGCCGCGCCCGCAGTGGCCGCCGCGCCACCGGCCGAGCCGACTCCCGCGTCCGCGGTGGAGGATCACCCGTCCGATACCGGCATCGCTCCCGCATCGGTACCGCCGCTGCATCTGTGGGTGAGTGATTTGCGCCTGGGTACGGCGCGCCTGGGCGAAGCGCGGCTGGAAAGCTGGCCGACGGCCGACGGCATGCACATCGATCAACTGCGTGCGCTGTCCAGTCGCGTGCAGATCACCGGCAGTGGCGACTGGAATGGCACGGCCAGCGACAGTCATACTCATATGCGCATCGAATTCGCCGCGGAAAACCTCGGCAGCATGCTGACCGCGCTGGGCTACACCGGTCTGTTCGAAGGCGGCAAGACGCATGACGAGCTGGATGCCAGCTGGCCCGGGTCGCCCTCGGCGCTGGCGCTGGCCAACATGCGCGGCACCTTGAAAGTGAACGTCAGCGACGGCCGCATTCCGGAGGTTCCACCCGGCATGGGCCGGTTGTTCGGTCTGGTGTCGATGGCCGAACTGCCGCGTCGGCTGACCCTGGATTTCGGCGACGTGTTCGGCAAGGGCCTCGCATTCGACGCGATCACCGGCGACTTCACCCTGGCCGACGGCAATGCCACCACCGACAACCTGGTGATTCAGGGGCCGGCGGCCCGGATCAGCATTTCCGGCCGCACCGGCCTGCGCAGCCGCGATTACGACCAGCAGGTGACCGTGGTACCGCATGTGGGCAACAGCTTGCCGATCGTGGGAGCCGTAGTGGCAGGACCCATCGGTGCGGCGGCGGGGATCGCCATGCAGGGTCTGCTCGGCAAGGGCCTCAACCGCGCCGCAGGCGCCCGGTATCACGTCAGCGGCAGCTGGGACAAACCGGTGATGACGCTGATCGAGAAACACGATGTGCCCACGCCCGCGACGACCGCGCCGGTTCTGGCGCCGCCGTATCGCGACGCGGGGGAGCCGCCGGCGGCCGGTACGACCTTGCTGCCGGCGCCAGCCAGTTCTGCCGCGCATTGAGGCCCGCGACGGCAACGTTGGGGCAGCGATCCCCGCCGGTTCCCTTTAAACGGTGCGCTCCGACCCTCATCTGACAAGACTCCCCCGCATTGAATGGCTGAGATTTGATGGATTCCCTGATTGCCCAGGCCGAGCGCCGGTTGTTGACGCCCGGCGGCCTTGCCGCCACCGATCTCGATCGCGTTTTCTCGCAATTGATGGGGCCGTCGATCGACGCCGCCGACCTGTATTTCCAGCACTCGCGCAGCGAGTCGTGGCTGCTGGAGGAGGGCATCGTCAAGGACGGCAGTCATTCGATCGAGCAGGGCGTGGGCGTGCGTGCCATCTCCGGTGAAAAGACCGGCTTCGCCTATTCCGACGAGATCGTGATGCCGCAGCTGTTGCAGGCATCGAAAGCGGCCCGCGCCATTGCCAATGACGGCAACGGGGCCGGCAAGCCGCTGGCGCTGAACGGCGCGCGTCAGCTGTATCCGGCCATCGATCCGGTCGACAGCCTGCCCAACCCCGACAAGATCGCGTTGCTGCGCGAGGTCGATGCGTATGCGCGTTCGCGCGACCCGCGCATCAAGCAGGTGATCGTCAGCCTTGCCGCCACCGTCGACACCATCCTGATCGCCGCCTCCGACGGCACCCTGGCGGCTGACGTGCGGCCGCTGGTGCGCATGAGCGTGCAGGTGATCGCGGAGCAGAACGGCCGGCGCGAGCAGGGTCATTCCGGCGGTGGTGGTCGCCACAGTTATCGCGAGCTGATGGAGAACGGCCGCGCCCTGGGTTTCGCCGATGAGGCCGTACGCCAGGCGCTGGTGAACCTGGAGGCGGTCGACGCCCCGGCCGGCAGCATGACGGTCGTGCTGGGCCCGGGCTGGCCTGGCGTACTGCTGCACGAGGCGATCGGGCACGGGCTGGAAGGCGATTTCAACCGCAAGGGCAGCTCCGCCTTCGCCGGCCGCATCGGTGATCGCGTGGCCGCCGCTGGCGTTACCGTGGTCGATGACGGCACGCTTGCCAATCGCCGCGGTTCGCTCAGCATCGATGACGAAGGCACGCCGAGCGAGTGCACCACGCTGATCGAGAACGGCATCCTCAAGGGCTACATGCAGGACAAGCTCAACGCCGGGCTGATGGGCGTCAAATCCACCGGCAACGGTCGCCGCGAATCGTTCACCGCGCTGCCGATGCCGCGCATGACCAACACCTACATGCTGGCCGGCCAGCACGACCCGCAGGAAATCATCCGCTCGGTGAAACGTGGCTTGTACGCACCCAATTTCGGTGGCGGGCAGGTGGACATCACCAACGGCAAGTTCGTGTTTTCCGCCAGCGAGGCCTACCTGATCGAGGACGGCCGCATCACCCGCCCGGTGAAGGGCGCCACCTTGATCGGCTCCGGCCCGGAAGTGCTCAACCGCGTTTCGATGATCGGCAACGACCTGAAGCTGGATGAAGGCGTGGGCGTGTGCGGCAAGGACGGCCAGAGCGTGCCCGTGGGCGTGGGCCAGCCGACCCTGAAGATCGACAACATGACGGTGGGCGGTACCGCTTCCTAACGCGCTTGCGCCAGATAGCGCTGGTGCAGTGCCATGACGGCATCGTCCAGCGCTGCTTCGTCGCCGCTGTTGTCGATCACGTCGTCGGCCACGGCCAGGCGTTCGGTGCGACTCGCCTGGCGGTCCAGCATGCGCTGCGCCAGCGCCGCGTCGATGCCGTCGCGCTCGACCAGCCGCGTTATCTGCGTCGCTGGCGGCGCATCCACCAGCAGCACCCGATCCACCCAGCGGTAGGCGTCCATGTTCTCCACCAGCAACGGGATCGCCAGCAGGCAATAGGGATCGTGCTGCGCCATCGCGCGATCGTGCATCCACTCGCGCACGCGCGGGTGGATGATCTGTTCCAGCTTGCGTCGGGCGCCGTCATCGGCAAACACGTGGCGGCGCATCGCGGGGCGGTCCAGCCGGCCGTCCTGGTCCAGCACGTCTGGGCCAAAGGCCTGCACCACCGCCCGCAGTCCGGGCGTGCCAGGCTCGATCACTTCGCGGGCAGCCACGTCGGCGTCGTGCACGGGCACACCCAGCGCCTGGAACCGGCGCGTCACCGCGCTCTTGCCGGAGGCAATGCCGCCGGTCACGGCGACGACGAAGGGCCGCGTGTTCATCGCAGGCCGGTGAACTGCATGTAGCCCTGCAACAGGCCATCACCGGCCACCAGCCAGACCCAGCCGGCCGCTGCGATGAAGGGCCCGAACGGCATCGGCAACTCCCGTTGGTGTCGGCGCAGGGCAATCAGCGTGCCGCCGATCAGCGCACCGATCAGCGACGACAACAGGATGATCGGCAGCAACGACACCGGCCCCATCCACGCGCCCAATGCGGCCAGCAATTTGAAATCGCCGTAACCCATGCCTTCCTTGCCGGTGAGCAGCTTGAACAGCCAGTACACGCTCCACAGGCTCAGGTAGCCGGCGGCGGCGCCGATGATCGCCGAGGGTGCCGCCACGAACGTCGGCAGCAGCGACAGCAGCAAGCCCAGCCACAGCAACGGAAAGGTCAGTTGGTCGGGCAGCAGTTGGGTGCGGAAGTCGATCCCGGCCAGCGCAATCAACGTCCAGGTAAACACCAGCCCGGCCAGCGCCACCCAGGTCGGCCCGAACTTCCACACGATCACGGCGCTCAGGACGCCGCTGAGCAGTTCCACCAGCGGGTACTGGATCGAGATGGCCGCGTTGCAATAGCGGCAGCGCCCACGCAGCAGCAGCCAGCTGAGCAGCGGGATGTTGTCGCCAGCTGCCAGGCGGTGCTTGCAGTGCGGGCAATGCGACGGTTCGCGCACGATGCCGGGCGGCAGTGGCGTGGCGTCGGCCTCCAGCTCCAGCACGTCGCGGGCTTCCTGTCGCCACCCCGCCGCCATCCGTTCGGGCAGGCGCAGGATCACCACGTTGAGGAAACTGCCGACCAGCAGGCCCAGCACGCCGGCGAGGGTGATCCACAGGGCAAAGGGAAGATCGGGCATGCGTCGGCCTTGTGTGTGAGCCTGTGAACGAAGCTCTTAGGTTACGGTGCTTCGTCCCGTAACGGAAACGGCGGGCCATGCCCGCCGTTTCGTGTCGTGTCGTGGTTGTCGAGGCTTAGAACGTGCCGGCAAGCTTGAAGATAGGCAGGTACAACGCGACCACCATGCCGCCGACCAAGGTGCCGAGCACCACCATGATGATGGGCTCGAGTAGGGTCGACAGCGTATCGACTGCATTGCTGACTTCTTCCTCGTAGAACTCCGCCACCTTGAACAACATGTTGTCCAGCGCGCCGGATTCTTCGCCGATGGCGGTCATCTGCACCACCATGTTGGGGAACAGACCGGTCTGCTTCATCGCCAGTTGCAGCTGATGGCCGACCGCGATGTCCTCGCGCATCTGGTGCACCGCGTCGCCGTAAACCACGCTGCCGGTGGCGCCGGCCACTGCATCCAGCGCATCGACCAGCGGCACGCCGGCGCGGAAGGTGACGCCCAGCGTGCGGGCGAAGCGGGCGATGGCGGAGTTGCGCACGATATTGCCCATCACCGGCATCTTGAGCGCCATGCGGTCCAGGAAATGGGCGAACTTCACCGAGCGTTTCTTGGCCACCACCAGGGCGACGATGCCGCCGCCGATGATGCCGATCACCACCCACCAATAGCTCTGCATGAACTCCGACGCGGTCACCAGCAACTGCGTGGGCGCCGGCAACTGGGCACCGGCATCCTGGAAGGTCTTGGCGAACACCGGCACCACGAACAGCAGCATGATCAGGCAGACCATGAACACCACCGCCAGCACCATCATCGGGTAGAACAGCGCTTTCTTGATCTTCTTCTTGATCGCTTCCATGCGCTCTTTGTAGGTGGCCACGGTGTCCAGTACCGTGTCCAGCACACCGGAGGCTTCACCCGCGCGAACCAGGTTGCAGTACAGCTCGTCGAATTGCACCGGATAGCGGTGCAGCGCTTCGTGCAGGGCCGAGCCACCTTCGATGTTCTGCTTCACATCCAGCAGGATGTTCTTGAAGCGGACGTTTTTCTGGCCGTCGGCAATGATGTCGAACGACTGCACGATGGGTACGCCGGACGCCATCATGGTGGCGATCTGGCGGCTGAAAACCGCGACGTCGAGCGGCTTGACTGGCTTGCCGGACGAACCGAACAGCGGCTTGGCGCGTTCGCGCACGGTCTGCGGATTCATCCCCTGGCGGCGCAGTTCGGCTTTTACCAGCGAGGCGTTCTTCGCCGGCATGTCGCCTTTCATTCGTTTGCCGCGCTTGTCCAGCGCCACCCACTCGTAGGTGGTCAGCCTGCTGACTTCGGCGCGTTGGGCGCCGAGCGTGCGCGTCTTGCTTGCGGTAGCCGTGGCCATGCGCATTTTCCCCCAATGATCCAATCCAGACTTGCCGCAGGCGGCAGGCAAGGTCAGTACAGCTTATGCCAATTTCCAGCCCCCAAACCGTGGCGCGCAACGCAACTCCAGCCAACGGTTTTTCCAACAAATGTCTTGCTCAGTCCTTGGTGACGCGGTCGATCTCGGTCAGGCTGGTCAACCCGTTTTTCACCTTGAGCAGCGCCGACGCACGCAAATCATTGATGCCTTGCGCCTTCGCCACCTCGGAAATCTGCAGGGCGTTGCCGCCTTGCAGGATGATCTTCTGGATTTCCTCCAGCATCGGCATCACCTGGTAGATGCCCACGCGGCCCTTGTAGCCATCATTGCACCCCGAGCAGCCGACCGCTTCGTACACGGTCATGCCCGCGTCGATGTCGGCTTGGGTGAAGCCCGCCGCCAGCAGCACGTTCGGCGGCAGGCTTTGCGGCTTCTTGCAGTCGTGAAGGCGCCGGGCCAGGCGCTGGGCGATGATCAGGGTGACCGACGAGGTGATGTTGTACGGCGCGATGCCCATGTTCATCAATCGGGCGATGGTCTGTGCCGCGTCGTTGGTGTGCAGCGTGGACAGCACCATGTGGCCGGTCTGCGCCGCCTTGATCGCGATTTCCGCGGTTTCCAGGTCGCGGATTTCGCCGACCATGATCACGTCCGGATCCTGGCGCAGGAACGATCGCAGCGCGCTGGCGAACGTCATGCCGCGCTTGGCGTTCTGCTGCACCTGGTTGATGCCCTCGACGCGGATTTCCACCGGGTCTTCCACCGTCGAGATGTTGCGCTCGGCGGTATTGAGCATGTTCAGGCCGGTATACAGCGACACGGTCTTGCCCGAGCCGGTGGGGCCGGTGACCAGCACCATGCCGTAGGGCTTGTGGATGGCGTCGATGTAGAGCTTCTGCTGGTCGGGCTCGTAGCCCAGCTTTTCAATGCCGACCTTCGCCGACGAGCCATCGAGGATACGCAGCACGATCTTTTCGCCGAACAGCGTCGGCAGCGTGCTGACGCGGAAATCGACCGCGCGGGTCTTGGACAGGTTGAGCTTGATGCGGCCATCCTGCGGCACGCGCTTCTCGGCGATGTCCAGTTGCGACATCACCTTCAGGCGGGAGGAGATGCGGTTGGCTAGTTTCATCGGCGGGCTGGCCACGGCGCGCAACATGCCATCCATGCGCAGGCGTACCCGGTACTGCGTTTCGAACGGCTCGAAATGGATGTCCGACGCGCCGCGGCGGATCGCGTCGAGCAGGATCTTGTTGACGAATTTCACCACCGGCGCGTCGTCGTTGGCGTTCGCGTCGACGCCGGTGCCGGCGGCCTCGCTCTCGTCATCGCCGATCTCCAGCTCCAGCCCGTCCAGCTCGCTGCCGCCGATATCCGGCATGGTGTCGCGCATGCTGTTGAGCAAGGTCTCGATCGTGCGCTGCAGCGTGGCACGCTCGACCAGGATCGGTTCGACATTGCAGTTGGAGTTGAACTTGATCTCGTCCAGCGCGCGCGACTGCATGGGATCGGCAATGCCGACGAACAGGCGCTTGCCACGGCGAAACAGGGGCAGGGCCTGATGCTTGCTGATCAGCGCTTCACTGATCAGATCCATTGGCATGGTGGTCGGATTGAGCGCCGAGACATCCATCATCGGCATGCCGAATTCGGCTGACGCGATCTGCGTCATGCGCGCGCTGTCGACCAGGCCATGGTCCAGCAGCCAGACCGTCAGCGTGGTTTTATGCGCGGCGCTGTCGGACATCGCCTTGCGCACATCCGTCTCCGGCAGTACGCCTTCGGATACCAGGCGGCGCGCCATGCCGGATAAACCCGCGAGCGTTGCTTGCACTTCAGAAGACATAACCGTATTTCTACCCCATCCCCGTATGTTGTTGAATCTACCGCAGTCTGCGCGGAAGGTCATCCATTGTTTGCAGGGCCATTTGTGACCGCCGGCGAGGTTCGGAGAGGCCGTGCCCCCTTTTCGTGGAGCGTCGTGCGCGCCGCTGTGCCGGAGCCCGTTTTCCGCGGTCGGCAGAACCCTACCCATCGGCAAAGGCAGGTATGGTGCGGCAGCAGCCGAAATCCGAGCCGATGGCGAACTTTGATCTGCCCCGGGCGGTGGCCGGCGATTGGTTACCCGGGGGGATCGCCCGGCCGCCGTTCGGCCGGGCGACAGAGTCAGGCGGCGACGTCGTCGGTCAGCTTCACGCGTCCGCGCAGCGAATTGGCCATCGCCTCGGTGATCTCCACGTCGACGAACTGGCCGATCAGGCGCGGGTGGCCGGCGAAGTTCACGAAGCGCATGTTCTCGGTGCGGCCGGTCAGCTCGGAGGCGTCGCGGGTGCTGGGTTTTTCCACCAGCACGCGCTGCACGCTGCCGATCATCGCCTGGCTGATCCGTTTCGCATTGGCGTTGATCGCGGCCTGGAGCCGGCTCAGCCGGGCGTGCTTTTCCTCGGCCGGCGTGTCGTCGGCCAGCCCCGCCGCCGGTGTGCCCGGGCGCGAGGAGAAGATGAAGGAGAAACTCTGGTCGAAGCCGACGTCCTCGATCAGTTTCATCGTCTTCTCGAAATCCGCCTCGGTCTCGCCGGGGAAGCCCACGATGAAGTCGGATGACACGCAGATATCCGGCCGCACCGCGCGCAGCTTGCGGATCTTCTGCTTGAATTCCAGCGCCGTGTAGCCGCGCTTCATGGCGCTGAGGATGCGGTCGGAGCCGGCCTGCACCGGCAGGTGCAGGTAGTTGGCCAGCTGCGGCACGTTGGCGTAGGCCTCGATCAGCGAGTCGGAGAACTCCAGCGGATGCGAGGTGGTGAAGCGGATGCGGCCGATGCCGTCGATCTGGGCGATGGCGTGGATCAGCACGGCCAGGTCAGCGGTGCCGCCGTCGAAGGTGGGTCCGCGGTAGGCGTTGACGTTCTGGCCCAGCAGGTTGACCTCGCGCACGCCCTGGGCGGCCAGCTTGGCGACTTCGACGATCACGTCGTCGAACGGGCGGCTCAGTTCCTCGCCGCGGGTGTACGGCACCACGCAGTAGCTGCAGTACTTCGAGCAACCTTCCATGATCGACACGAACGCGGTGGGGCCTTCGGCGCGCGGCTCGGGCAGGCAGTCGAACTTCTCGATCTCCGGAAAGCTGATGTCGACCTGCGGCAGGCCGCTGGCGCGCTGCTGCTCGATCAGCTGGGGCAGGCGATGCAGGGTCTGAGGGCCGAACACCAGGTCCACGTACGGCGCGCGCTTGACGATCGCCGCGCCTTCCTGCGAGGCCACGCAACCGCCGACGCCGATCAGCACCGGCTTGCCGTCCTTCTTGTGCTGCTTCCAGCGGCCGAGCTGGCTGAAGACTTTTTCCTGCGCCTTCTCACGGATCGAGCAGGTGTTGATCAGGATCACGTCCGCCTCGGACTCGTCCAGCGTCAGCTCCATGCCGTGCGACTCCCGCAGCACGTCGGCCATCTTGGCCGAGTCGTACTCGTTCATCTGGCAGCCGTGGGTCTTGATGAAGAGTTTGCCGCTCATGGCGTGGGTACCGTGGTTGGTGAGGCGTAATGCACTGAACCGCGCATTTTACCCCTGCACGACTGGCCCCGCCAATCGATGCTTCGCGGATCAAACACTTGCGTCAACTGGCCGCGGGCCGCTGCGGTTCCGCAAAAGTGAGACATTGCACTTGGCGTCGACGTTGCGTTGGCGCCACACTCTGCGCATGTTCGATACCGCACGCCACGGGGGAAGCGTCGGTCGGTTCGCCGGGGGCTTCTCCTTGATCACGTTGCCGCGC
Organism: Rhodanobacter ginsenosidimutans; assembly: GCF_042655685.1. NCBI lineage: Bacteria > Pseudomonadati > Pseudomonadota > Gammaproteobacteria > Lysobacterales > Rhodanobacteraceae > Rhodanobacter > Rhodanobacter ginsenosidimutans. Next base: position 1,286,545 of record NZ_JBHSMM010000001.1, read on the forward strand.
CGGCTCGCGCTGGCCGGCGCATTGCTGTGCGGCGCCTTCTGGCTGCCGGGTGCTTCAGCGGGTGCGTTGTACCGCTGCACGGGCAGCGGTGGGGAAGCGGTGTTCAGCAGCAGCACGGTGGGCTACCACGGCTGCAAGCGGATCAGCACGTTCGGTGCCTCGCCATCGCGCAAGGTGCCGGTGCCGCGGGCATCGCTGGCGCGGGCGAACGGCGACGTGACGACCTCGGCGCGCAGCCTGGCAGCGGATGGCATCAAGCCGGTGTCGCTGGCCAACGTGCAAGGGAGCGTGCAGACCAGCGCCACGGCGGTGGGCGCGGCCTCGGTACGGCGCGCTTCGTTGGCCCAGGTGGAGGCAAGCGCAAGCACCACCGGCAAGGGCGCGCACCCGGCACCCGTCGCCGCCCCCGCCAAGCCAGGGCAATGGAGTTATCGCGAATCGCATGATGCCGAAGCGGCGCCAGCCACGGCGATCGCCCCGTCGACCAAGGTGTTGCGCGGAGCGGTTTACCGTGTCGTGGGCCACGACGGCACCGTTGAATACACCAACCTGCCGCCGCGCGGCCGCAAGGCGGCGACCCTGCTTTTCAGCTACATCGCCACCTGTGCTGCCTGCGATCTGCATTCCACCATTCGCTGGGGGCGGGTGGCGCTCAACCTCACTGCCTACAACGACACTATCCGTGCCGCCAGTCTTGAATATGGCGTCGACGAGGCGTTTCTGCGCGCGATCATCCATGCCGAAAGCGCGTTCAATCCTCGTGCGCTTTCGATCAAGGGCGCGCAGGGGCTGATGCAATTGATGCCGGGCACTGCCAGCGACATGGGGGTGCTGGATGCCTTCGATGCCGACCAGAACATCCGCGGCGGCGCGCGTTACCTGGGTTTGCTGCTGCAGAATTTCCACGGCAACGAACGCTTGGCGGCGGCGGCCTACAACGCAGGCCGGGGCGCCGTGCAACGCTACAACGGCGTGCCGCCGTATGCGGAAACCAAGGTGTATGTAGAGCGTGTCGGTACGCTGCGGCAGCGTTATGGCGCAGCGATCCATCCGCCGCTGGCGGCCAGCGGGCCGGGCTGACCGGGCCGGGTGAACTGGGCCAGGCGGGATTCCGCTCAGTCGTCCGAGGTGGTGCTGGTGGCCATGGGCGGACGTTTGGCGACCGTCAGTTCCGAATGGAAGGGAGCGCCGTTGCGCAGGCCGGAAACCGTGACCTTGCTGCCCGGTTCCAACGCTGCCTCGTGTCGTCGCAGATCGGCTGGATCGAGAATGTCGTCCTTGCCTATTTTCAGCAGGATGTCGTGTGGCTGCAGGCCGGCGAGGGCTGCCGGGCTACCCGGATAGACGTCCGTTACCTGGGCGCCACGCGCCGCCGCCGGCAGGCCGCTGTTGGCGGCCACCGGCACGAAGGCGTAATCCGCGCCCAGCCAGCCGCGCACCACGTGCCCGGTGGCGATGATCTGGTCGAGGACCTTCATGGCGGTGTTGACCGGGATGGCGAAACCGATGCCCTCGGCCCCGGCCGCCTTGCCGATCAACAGCGTATTGATGCCGACCAGCAGGCCGCGGGCGTTGATCAGCGCGCCGCCGGAATTGCCGAGGTTGATGGCCGCGTCGGTCTGGATGAAATCCTCGGCGCTGGAGCTGTTCAACTGGCGCCCGATCGCGCTGACGATGCCCATCGTCACGGTCTGGTTGAGGCCCAGCGGGTTGCCGATCGCCAGCACTACGTCGCCTGCGCGCAGTGGTTGCTGATCGGCGATGTGGATGGAGGGCAGGTTGCTGGCGTCGATCTTCAATACCGCCAGGTCGGTTTCCTCGTCGGCGCCCACCAGCGTCGCCTTGGCGATGCGGCCGTCGTAGAGCAGCACCTGGATATCGGCGGCGTGCGCGATGACGTGGTTGTTGGTCAGTACGTAATCCTGGCCCTGCGCGTTGACGATCACGCCCGACCCAAGAGTCTGTTCCCGCCTCTGGTATGTGGTCGGCTGCCCGCCGAGCAGTTGCTGCAGCAGCGGATCGTTGTACATCCGGAAGGCCTGGCCGGTGACGATCTTGTTGGCGTAGATATTCACCACGGAAGGTTCGGCGGCGGCCACCGCGTCGGCATACGACAACGGGCTGCCAGCCGGCGCACTGGCCGGCTCGGTACGTGCTGGCGGCGTGGTAGTTACCCCGAATCGACTGCGCAGGCGATCACCGCTGCCGGGCCACAACAGGGTGATCACGAAGGCGATCGCCAGCCCGAGAATCACGAATCGGGCAATGAAGGCGAGCGTGCCGGCGGCATGTTTCATATCGAGGGGGATACTCGGCAAGTCGGGAGCTGGGGCCGCGGCGCGTCGCCATCGCCGGGTAGGTGTTTTATTGTACGGGGCCGGCCCTGACGCTACACTAACGCGATTTTTGCGGGCACTGGTTCTGCCAGTTTCGGCGAAGCAGCTTGATGGGCTTCGACGATCGGCATGCCCAAACCCATCACGATGATATTGCAAGTACCGGAGAGCCTGATGGCGAACGAAGTCGTCGATCACGGCCGCCGCCGTTTCCTTACAGCAACCACTGCGGTGGTTGGTGGGGTGGGAATCGTTGCGGCGGCTGTGCCCTTCATCAAGTCGTGGGAACCCAGCGCGCGAGCCCGGGCCGCCGGTGCTCCGGTAACGCAGTCCCTGGCCAAGATCGAGAGCGGCCAGATGCTGACCGTGTCGTGGCGCAGCCTGCCGGTGTTCGTGTTGAATCGCAGCAAGGCGCAACTGGCCACGTTGCCGATGGTCGACTCACGGCTGGTGGACCCCAAGTCCGACGGCGCCTCGGCCGACCAGCAGCCGAAGTACGCACAGAACGAAGCGCGCTCGATCAAGCCGGAATGGCTGGTGGTGATCGGCATCTGCACGCATCTGGGCTGCGTCCCCGATTTCGTGCCGGAGATCAAGCCCGAGCCGTTCGATCCGGAATGGAAAGGCGGTTTCTACTGCCCCTGCCACAAGTCGCGCTACGACCTGGCCGGCCGTGTGTTCCAGGGCGTACCGGCGCCGAAGAATCTGCCGGTGCCGCCGTATCACTTTGTTGACGACAACACCATCCAGATTGGCGTGGATCCGAAGGAGGCTGTCTGATGGCCAACGTATTCACGAGCATCGGTGACTGGGTCAACGAACGCGCACCCGGCATGGCGCCGATGTACCGCGCGCACATGACCGAGTACTACGCGCCGAAGAACTTCAATCTCTGGTACTACTTCGGTTCGCTGGCGCTGCTGGTCCTGATCAACCAGATCGTCACCGGCATCTTCCTCACCATGAACTACAACCCGAGTGCGGCGGGAGCCTTCAACTCGGTCGAGTACATCATGCGTGACGTGGAGTGGGGTTGGCTGATCCGCTACATGCACTCCACCGGCGCCTCGCTGTTCTTCGTGGTGGTGTTCCTGCACATGTTCCGCGGCATCATGTACGGCTCGTACAAGAAGCCACGCGAGCTGGTGTGGCTGCTCGGCATGCTGATCTTCCTGGTGCTGATGGCGGAAGCCTTCATGGGCTACGTGCTGCCGTGGGGCAACATGTCGTTCTGGGGCGCCAAGGTGATCATCTCGCTGTTCGGCACCATCCCCTACATCGGCGACACGCTGGTGGAGTGGATCATGGGCGACTTCCTGCCCGCCGACGCCACCTTGAACCGCTTCTTCGCACTGCACGTGATCGCGTTGCCGATCGTGCTGCTGCTGCTGGTGGTGTTGCACATCGCCGCGCTGCACGAAGTGGGCTCCAACAACCCCGACGGCGTGGAAATCAAGAAGGGTCCCAAGGGCAACCGCTGGGATGCGCTGAAGCCGGCCGACGGCATTCCGTTCCATCCGTACTACACGGTGAAGGACCTGGTCGGCGTGGGCTTCTTCCTGATGATCGCCGCGTTCATCATCTTCTTCGCGCCGACGTTTGGCGGCTGGTTCCTGGAGCATGACAACTTCATCCCGGCGAACAACCTGGCGACTCCGTCGCACATCAAGCCGGTGTGGTATTTCACCCCGTTCTACGCGATCGTGCGCATGATCCCGTCCTTCCTCGGCTCGGCCGTGTGGGGCGTGCTGGCGATGTTCGGCGCCATCGCGGTGCTGTTCGCGCTGCCCTGGTTCGATCGGGGCAAGGTGAAGTCGATCCGTTACCGCGGCACCGGTTTCAAGGTGGGCCTGGGCTTGTTCGTGCTGTCGTTCTTCGCGCTGGGCGCGGTCGGTGCGGGCATTACCGCCGAGGTGATCCCGGTCTGGTTCGGCGATGTCGACGTGACGTTCTGGGAGAACCTGTTCGGCCGCGTGATGACGCTCGTCTACTTCGGCTTCTTCGCCTTCCTTTGGGCTTACACATATTTCGGCTGGGAAAAGACCAAGCCGGTTCCGGAACGGGTGACCACGCATGACTAAGCGGCAGCTGCTAATGAAGCGATACATCTTCCCGGTGGCGTTGGCGCTGAGTCTGCTCGTCGGCAGCATGTCGGTGCAGGCGTCCGAAGAGGGCGGTTTGCCGGCGGCTGGCACCAACGTGCACGACCAGGCGTCGCTGCAGCGCGGAGCCAAGCTGTACTTCAACTATTGCGTGGGTTGCCACTCGTTGAAGTACATGCGTTACGAGCGGATTGCGGCCGATCTGGGCCTGTCCGAACAGGAAGTGATGCAGAACCTCAACTTCACCGGTGCCAAGTTCGGTGAACCGGTGATCTCGCACATGCCCGAGGCCTCGGCCGCAGCGTGGTTCGGCAAGGCACCGCCGGATCTGTCGCTGGAAGTGCGCGCCAAGGGCGCTGATTGGGTCAACGCCTACCTCAACTCGTTCTACCTGGATCCGAGCCGTCCGGTGGGCTGGAACAACACCGTGTTCCCGAACGCCTCGATGCCGTTCCCGCTGTGGGAGCTGCAGGGTCTGCAGACGGCGGAAATGAAGCCGGCCAAGCCCGGTGAAGATGCGCAGGTGGAGAAGCTGGTGCTGTCGCACCCGGGCAAACTGACCCCGGCGCAGTTCCAGCAGGCTACCCGCGATCTGACCAGCTTCCTGGAATACGCGTCCGAACCGGCCGCGCTCGAACGCCATGCCTATGGTGTCTGGGTGCTGCTGTTCCTGGCCTTCTTTACCTTGCTGGCATACATGCTGAAGAAGGAATACTGGAAAGACGTCCACTGAAACGGGTGAGATAACCCTGCGAAGGCGGCGGCCGACCAGCCGCCGCCTTCGTGTCGACGAAGGGGATTGGTGCATGGTTCAAAGCGCGCGCTCACGTAACGTACTCACCTTGTATACCCTGGCCGATGACATCCAGTGTCACCGGGCACGACTGGTTCTGGCAGCCAAGGGCGTCAGCTACGAACGCGTGATCGTGGACCGCGACAAGGCGTCGGCGGAGCTGGTGGAGCTCAACCCTTACGGCACGACACCGACGCTCGTTGATCGCGACCTGGTCCTCTATGACACCAGCGTGGTGTGCGAATACCTGGACGAACGTTATCCACATCCGCCCCTGATGCCGATCGATCCGCTTTCGCGCGCCAGACTTCGTGTGGCGGCGGTGCGTATCGAAAAAGACTGGCTGACGGAAGTGGATGTGATCCGTGCTGGTGGTCGGCCCGCGGATGCCGCGCGCAAGCGGCTGCGGCAGAACCTGCTTTCCACGGTGCCGCTGTTCAAGGCGTCGCGCTTCTTCCTCAACCCCGAGATGAGCCTGGTGGACTGCCTGGTGGCCCCGGTGATCTGGCGGTTGCCGTCGCTGGACGTTGATCTTGGCAAGGAAGGGCGACCGATCGTCGATTACGGTGAGCGGCTGTTCCACAGCCAGGGCTTCGAGCGCAGTCTTACCGAGGACGAAAAAAACATGCGGTTGGAAACGGTGCGCTGAAGCCGGCTGCGGCCGTCTTGACACCATTTTTCCGCCCGCTGTCGCAGGGTGTCCAACGCTGACGGCACGGGCGACGGCTGACAAGCTGTCGACGCACGATCCATTTGTTGATGTTCAGCTGTCCGCCGCCAACATTCTGGTACGCCCGCAAACATCGACTTTCATTTGGCCCCTGGCCTTGAGGCATCACCCCCACAGATGAGCACCGACGAGTCCCCCTCGATGAGTTCCAATCGCCCGTATTTGCTGCGGGCGATCTACGACTGGATCAGCGACAACAACCTCACCCCGTACGTGCTGGTGGACGCCGGCGTGGAAGGGGTCAGGGTGCCGCCCCAGGTCATCAAGAACGGCCAGGTCGTGCTCAATCTCGCCATGCGCGCCGTCGCCAACCTTGACCTGGGCAACGACTGGATCAGCTTCCAGGCGCGCTTCTCTGGCGTCAGCCAATCGATCCACATACCGGTTCGTGCGGTGCTGGCGCTGTATGCCCAGGAAAACGGGCAAGGCATGATGTTCCCGGCCGAGGAGGAGGGCGACATGCCTCCGCCGACCACGCCGCCCGACGACGACAAGACGTCCGCCGGCCCCGCCGCACCCGCCGAAGCGGCGCCAAAGCGCGGCGCGCATCTGCGCGTCGTCAAATAACCAACAGGTACCGCGCGTAAACGCGGGAATCAGTGCAGGCGTTGGTCGGCGCGACGGGGACGCAGCGGGATCACGTTGTCGGATGTCTGGTGGCTTGCGCTTGTCGCGCCGGTAATGGCAACCGGAGACACCGGCAGGTCTGGCGTAGGCAAGCTCAGTGCGCTGATCGCTGTGCCCAGCATCCACATGTGCGCGGATTTGCGATCATCGCCTTCAAGACTGACCTCGAACCCGTAGCAGCGCTCGATCCTGCCCCGGCCGGGACTGCCGCGATGCAGTCGCAAGGCACGCAGCCCGACGGTTTCATCGAGCAGTTGCAGCCCATGTTGCAGGCACAAGCGACGCGCTTCGCGTACGGCATGTTCCCGCGCCGCGCTGATTTTCAGCCACAGGCCGACAACGGCACCAAGCGACAGCAGCAACAGCAGGTCTGAAAGATTGCTCATGCCGTCAGTGTGTGGGCCGTCGCTACCGTGTGCAAGCGATCGCCGGCATATCGTTCGGCCTGCGGTGCGGTCGGCGACGGACGATTCACCGGTTCGGGGAGTTGGCGCGCCGAGAGGTTGTGATTTTTCAATCTCGAAGCACGGTCGCGATGGGCGGGGGCGTGTCGATCACGCCGGTGATTCATTCGCGTGAGCGCTTCCGGGCATGTACCGGAAGCGCGACAGAGGTACACCACAGGAAGTGGTTTACCCCACAAACGCTGAGCCGTCAGCTCAATTGCAGGCGCAGGGAGAAATCCACCGCGTGGACATGCTTGGTCAGCGCACCCACGGAAATGAAATCCACGCCGGTGCGCGCGATGGCGCCGATCGTCTGCAGGTCGACGTTGCCCGAAGCTTCCAGTGGCACGCGGCCGGCCGTGATCCGCACCGCTTCGGTCATTTGTGGCGGGTCGAAGTTGTCCAGCATGATGCGGTCCACATCCGTCTCCAGCGCCAGTGCCAGCTCGGCCAGCGTCTCCACCTCGACTTCAAGTGGCAGATCAGGGTGTTTTTGCCTCGCCGATTGCACCGCCGCTGCGAGGCTGCCCGCGGCGATGATGTGGTTTTCCTTGATCAGGATGGCGTCGTACAGGCCCATCCGCTGGTTGTGGCCGCCGCCGCAACGCACCGCGTATTTTTGCGCCAATCGCAGCCCCGGTACGGTTTTTCGGGTGTCGAGGATGCGCGCGGCGGTGCCGGCGATGGCCCCGACATGGGACGAGGTGACGGTGGCGGTGCCGGACAGCAATTGCAGGAAGTTCAGCGCCGAACGCTCCGCCGTCACCAATGCACGGGCTTGACCGGAAAGGCGGCAGATCACGGCACCAGCCGTAGCCCGTTGCCCGTCCTGCAGCCGCCATTCGATATGGACTGAGGGATCCAGCCGCTGGAAGCAGGCATCGAACCATGCGCTTCCGGCCAACACCGCGTCGTCACGGCAGGTGAGCTCGGCGCGCCCGTGGGCATCGGCGCCGAGCAGGTCCGCCGTTGCATCGCCTGCGCCGATGTCCTCGGCGAAGGCGCGTTCGATGTCGTTGCTGATCTGGTCGGGGGAAGGGGGCGAAAAAGGCGTGCCGAAATTCATTCTTCTTCTGTGACAGGGGACGGATGGCTGAGGCGGTCCACGATGGCGCTCATGGCTCGCTCGAACAGCGCGTTGGCGGCCAGTACGCGCGCCTTGCCCTGCTTCAGCAGGGTGGCCAGCTCGCGTGGCGCGTAATCCGCCACCTTCAGCCCGCGCCGATTCACGAACAGGTAGCGCCCGGTCATCGGGCTGATCCACGACAGCTTGGCCCGCGTGCAGGAGTCATCGGCGAGCGAGAGCTCCAGCCAGGTACCCGACTGAAGCGCTTCCACCTGACGATACTCGGGGCTGTCCGTAGTGATGTCCGGAGACGCGAAACCGAGATTGTCGTCGTCGAAATCTGGCGCGGCCTGAACCAGCGGCTGGATGCTGTCGGGGATAGGCAGTGCGGATTCGTCCTCCGCCGGCGGTGCGGCGGAAGGGTTTATCTCGCCCAGTTGCTGGCGGTAGTAGGTATGCAACTGACCAAGCAGTCGCTCGATATCCGGCTCCTGGAAAGCGACATTGGCCAAGCCGTGACGCAGCGCCCGCTCGATGCCGGGCAACATCTGCCGAAGCGCCTGCCGGGCTTCAGGGGTTTGGGCGGGACGGCTGCTGGCGATGAATTCATTGACGAAATGCAGCGCCACCTTGAACTCGGTCGAATCATCGCCGTGGCGCAACAGCAGCAGCACCATGTGATTGGCCCATGCGCGGGCCAGTACGCCATGGATCAACGGTGGCAATTCGTTGGTGCCGATCCGCTCGACGATTTCCCGGGCGGCGCGACGACGTGCGTATTCCAGCTTTTCGCGGCCGCGGGTGGATTCGGCCACGCGCAGCTCGGCCAGATCCGCGCGTTTCATGCTCAGTTCCTGGAACTGCTGCAGGTCCGCCAGGAGCCGGTCGAAAATGCCCATGTCATCATCGAATTCGTGCAGCAGCTGTTCGACGATGGACTTGACCTTCTCGTGCAGGCGCCGGTCGCGGTCGGATTCGTCGGACCAGCCCTTCGCCTGTTCCGCCAGGCCGTCGAGCAGGCGCCGTGCCGGATGCTGGCGATGCGCGAAAAGCTTGCGATCGATGATGGCCGCTTTCAGATAGGGAATCTGCAGTCGAGCCAGCAGTACCTGCATCTCCGGTGGCAGGTTGCGGTCTTCCAGGATGAATTCGAACAACATGCCGACCAGGTCGATGGTGTCCTCGTCGATCGAGGCCACCTGGCCCGGCCGTGCACCACGCAAGGCCCCGATCTGGCGCAGCAGTTGTTCCTTCAGCGCGGTGACCTCGTGGCTGAGGTTGGCGCCGGACAGGCCGGCGGCCGATGGTTGCGCGTCAGTGGTGGCTATCTGGTTCTGCAATACGCTGAGTGCGCCCAGCAACTCGTTCACCGAGGGCAACGGGCCGCTGGAATAATTGCCCGCCCCGCCGTCGCCGCTTTCACCGGGATTGCCACGACGTGCACTGAACAGCGCATGCAGGGTTTGCAGCAGGTCGCCGGGAATGTCGCCCGATTCCTCGCTGGCCACGCCATGGTGTTCGCCATTTACCGACGAGGACGCAGCCGCCGTACCGGACGGCTGGCGAGCCACGTGGGGGCGCAGTTGGGGCAGTACGCCAGCGCGAATAAGCTCCGCGTTGATCGCCTGATACAACTCCTCGAGCGCTGACAGTACATAGCGGTCGAACAGTTTGTAGATAATCAGCTTCACGCGCATGTCGGCACTGAGTTCGTGCAATGCCGTGCGGAATGCCTGGGACAGGATCGCGGGCGCGACGGGGTTGTTGCTGTCGTCGATCTTGTGGCCGCCGCAAATGACCGACAGGCGATGATTGACGGCGAACAGGTCGCGGGACATGCGCGATTCGTTCTTGCCGATCATGCTGGTGATCGCCAGCGATTCTTCCAGTTCGTTGTCGGCAACCAGCGACAACTCCACCACGCCGGTAGGGGCGGGGGAATGCGTTGCCGACGGACGGCGGCTGGCCAGTTCGCCCAGCTCGCGCCCGATGGTGGACAGGAACGACCGCTCCACCGTCGCCCGACGCTTGCGCACGTCGCGCATGCCATCGAAGTAGTGCATCTGGGCCGCATTGTTCTCGGCCTTTTCGGCCAGGTCGAATAATGCGTCGTCGACATGTTCGAACACGTTGCCGACCCACTGCTGCAGCAAACGATTGGCGATGGTGCGAACCGTTGCAAGCAATTCACCGACGCGCTCGCTGGAAGGATCCATGCGCTGGTTCAAATTGACGATTTTTGATGAGTCACTGGCTTCGTTCATAGCCACGCCCCCGGAGCGTCATCAGTCATGCAGTGCCGTCCGGGCGAACCGGTCGGAATGCCACAATAAGCCAAAGCGAGCCCGCATGTCATGCCTGGCGCACATTATCAATGATCCGGTCGGCCCGATGGCCGCAGGGCATTTACTCGTTTTCAGGATGCCGCCGGAAAATCCGTCAGTTGCAGCGTACCGATACCTTCTTCCGGGAGCATGACAGGAATGCCATCGTCGACCCGGTAGATGACCTTCCGGTCCGTGGTGATCAGGCCTTCGGCGATGGGTTGGCTCACGCGGGCGTGCGCCACGGTATCGACGGATCCGGCGCTGATGGCCGAATTCAGGGCGTCGAGTTCATGCTTGCCCAGGGGCCGCACCGGTGTCTTGCTGACCGGGCAGCACAGGATGTCGAGTAAGCGCTTGTCCATGATGATTTATGCGGGATGCCGGAGCTGCGGAAAGCCCGTACAATAGCGGTTTTTGGACGGCCGAACCATGACAGCAGCAATCAGGGCGCCGCGCGTTGGCGTGGTGATGGGGTCACGTTCGGACTGGGAAACCATGCAGCACGCGGCCGATGTGCTGACCGAGCTGGGCGTGTCACACGAGGTGCAGGTGGTCTCCGCGCACCGCACGCCTGACTTGCTGTTTCATTATGCCGAACAGGCTGCCGGCCGGGGCATCCAGGTGGTGATTGCCGGGGCCGGCGGCGCGGCGCACCTGCCGGGCATGCTGGCGGCAAAAACGCGGCTGCCGGTGTTCGGCGTGCCGGTGCAGTCCAAGGCGCTCAACGGCATGGATTCACTGCTCTCCATCGCCCAGATGCCGGCCGGCATCCCGGTGGGGACGCTGGCCATCGGGCGCGCTGGCGCCGTCAATGCCGGATTGCTGGCCGCCGCGGTGCTGGCCTTGCACGACGGCGAGCTGGCCAAGGCGCTGGACGCGTGGCGCAGCCGCCAGACGCAAGCGGTGATCGATCAACCGGACCCCCGCCAATGACCGCTGATCGGCAGCCCGTGCTGGGCATTCTTGGCGGCGGTCAACTGGCCCGCATGCTGGCCCTGGCCGCGGCGCCGCTGGGCGTGAAGACCCAGGTCGTGGACGGCGTCGCCGATGCCTGCGCCGGTCAGGTGGCGCCGCTGGTGGTGGCCGACTGGACCGATTACGCCGCGCTGGAAGCGTTTGCCGCGCAAGTCGACGTGGTCACCTTCGATTTCGAGAATGTGCCCGCGGAAACCGCGCATTGGCTGGCCGAGCGCGTGGCGGTGTTCCCCGCGCCGCAGGCCTTGGCCGTCGCGCAGGATCGCCTGGCCGAAAAAACCATGTTTCGCGATTGTGGCCTGCAGACGGCCGCGTTCATGGCGGTGGATACCCGCGAGATGCTGGATCAGGCGCTGGCCACGATCGGCACGCCGGCCATTCTGAAGACCCGTCGGCTGGGTTACGACGGCAAGGGGCAGTTCCGCCTGCACTCGATCGCCGATGCCGATGCCGCATGGGCATCGCTAGGTGCGGCCGCCGCGCGGCATGGGCTGATCCTGGAGGCTTTCGTGCCGTTCCAGCGCGAGTTGTCGGTGATCGCGGTGCGCGGTCGCAACGGTGATTTCAACACCTGGCCACTGACCCGCAACTGGCATACCGATGGCGTGCTCAGCATGAGCCTGGCGCCCGCGCCGGATATCGAGCAGCTGCAGGGCCGGGCCACCGAGCTGGCGCGCACATTGGCCGAGCGGCTGGGTTATGTCGGCGTTTTCGCGCTGGAACTGTTCGTGAAAGACGGAGAGTTGCTGGGCAACGAGATGGCGCCGCGCGTGCACAACTCCGGCCACTGGACGATCGAAGGCGCGCACACCAGCCAGTTCGAGAATCATGTTCGCGCCGTCCTCGGCATGCCGCTGGGTGATTGCGAGGCGCGCGGCGTATCGGCGATGTTCAACTGGATCGGTGACCTGCCGGATCCCGCGCCCGTATTGCGCACGGTGGATGCGCACTGGCACGACTACGGCAAGCAGGCACGGCCGGGTCGCAAGGTGGGCCATGCCACGCTTTGCGCGCCCACGTCCGGCGCCCTGGCCGATCGTCTGGCTGATGTCGCCACGACACTGGGCCGCCTGCCGCAAGCGCAGCCGGCGCTGGATGCATTGACCCGCTAAGCGCCATCGCGACCGCGTCGACCCATGAAAAAACGGAGCCATGACGGCTCCGTTTTTTTGGTGGCGCTGACAGGAAAAATCAGGCCAGGTTCTTCGCCGCGAAATCCCAGTTCACGAGATTCCAGAACGCTTCCAGATACTTCGGGCGGGCGTTGCGGTAGTCGATGTAGTACGCGTGCTCCCACACGTCGGCGGTGAACAGCGGCTTGTCGGTGCCGGTGATCGGGGTGGCGGCGTTGGACGTGTTGACGATGCCCAGCGAGCCATCCTGGCGCTGCACCAGCCAGGTCCAGCCCGAGCCGAAGTTGCCGGCGGCGGACTTGGTGAACTCCTCCTTGAATTTCTCGACCGAGCCGAACGCCTTGTTGATCGCGTCGGCCAGCTTGCCGGTCGGCTCGCCGCCGCCGTTGGGTTTCATCGAGTTCCAGTAGAACGTGTGGTTCCAGGTTTGCGCCGCGTTGTTGAACACGCCGCCGGACGACTTCTTGATGATGTCCTCGAGCGAGGCGTTGGCAAACTCGGTGCCTTCGATCTGCTTGTTCAGGTTGGTGACATAGGCCTGATGATGCTTGCCGTAATGAAACTCCAGCGTTTCGGCCGAGATATGGGGCTCGAGGGCGCTTTTTTCGTACGGAAGGGGAGGAAGTTCAATTGCCATGATTGGCTCCTTGGCGATGGCGGAGAAAGCGCGACCGGTCGCAACGGCCGGTCGCTGGGGGGCTGATACAATGCCGGCCTGCACGCATTGTAAAGATGAAACATTCGAACCATGGATATTAACGAACGAATCAAGGCGATGCTTGCCGAGCATCCCATCGTGCTCTTCATGAAGGGTACGCCGGAATTTCCCATGTGTGGTTTTTCCAGCCGCGCGGCGCGTGCGTTGAGCGATGCCGGTGCGCCATTCCACGCCGTGAATGTGCTGGCCGATCCCCAGGTGCGCGCAGCGTTGCCGCATTTCGCCAACCTGCCCACGTTCCCGCAGATGTTCATCCAGGGCGAGTTGATCGGCGGCTGCGACGTCATCGAGGATTTGCAGGTGGCCGGTGAACTGGCACGCATGGCCAGCGACGTCGCGGAAACGACGCATTGACCGCGCTGCCTGTAGCCCGCTTGCCCGAGGGCTGGAAACCTGCGGCCGATACGCTGGCCGGACGCGTTGTTCTCGTCACCGGTGCCTATGGCGGGTTGGGTGGCGCGGTGTCGCGCGCAGCTGCGCGCGCCGGTGCCACGGTCGTCATCACCGGCAAGCGCAAGCGCCAGCTGGAGCAGCTTTACGACGCCATGATGTCCGAGGGCTTGCCCGAGCCGGTGATCCATCCGCTGGACATGGAGGCGGCCACGCCCACCGATTACGCCGCGCTGGCCGAAGGGCTGGAGCGCGACTTTGGCCGTCTGGACGGCATCGTGCATGCGGCGGCGAGTTTTGCCGGACTCACGCCCATCGTCATGCACAAGCCCGATGCCTGGCTGCGCACGATGCACGTGAATGTGTCGGCGCCCTTCGCGCTGACCCAGGCCTGCATGCCACTGCTGCTTGGCGCGCCGGACAGCGCCGTGGTGTTCGTGCTGGACAACCCGGACTTGTTGCAGCGGGCGCACTGGGGCGCCTATGGCGCATCGAAGGCGGCGCTGGAGCGGTTGGTGGCGATCCTGCATCAGGAAACCGACGACGGCGCGATGCGCACGCATGCGCTGCTTCCCGCGCCCATGCGCACCACGTTGCGGCGCATGGCCTATTTCGGCGAAGACTCCATGCAACTGCCGCTGCCTGATGCGACGGCGGAAGCGGCGGTTTACCTGCTTGGCCCCGATGCGGCACCGGCGCGTGGCGCGGTGCTGGACCTGCGCGACGGCGCCTGATTCCGAGCGGTACACCGCCTTCGCATGCGGCCGCTGGTTTCGGTGTAGAACCGCAGTCTGTACGCAACCCCTGCACGGGTCGGCCGACCCGCCACCCAAGGAGCCTCCGGTTCGATGGAAACGCAGATGACCACGTTGTCGGCGGGAATCATGTTGTTTCTGATCATGGACCCGCTGGGCAACATCCCGTTCTTCCTCAGCCTGCTCAAGGACGTGCCGCCGCGCCGGCGTCGCCTGGTGATGGTGCGCGAGCTGCTGATTGCGCTAGGCGTGCTGCTGGTGTTCCTGTTCGGCGGCCAGTTCATGCTGAAGCTGCTGCAGCTGAAGTCCGATTCGATCAGCATCGCCGGCGGCATCGTGCTGTTCCTGATCGGCATCCGCATGGTGTTTCCGCCGGCCGACGGCGGCGGCATCTTCGGCAAGGCGGGCGAGGGTGAACCGTTCATCGTGCCGATGGCGATCCCCGGCGTGGCCGGCCCGTCGGCCATGGCCGCGCTGCTGCTGCTGACCAACACCCAGCCCGGTCGCACCGCCGACTGGGTGATCGCCTTGTTGCTGGCGTGGCTGGCCACGTCGGTGATCCTGCTCAGTGCCACCTACCTGTTCCGCTGGCTGGGCGAGAGCGTGCTGACCGCGCTGGAGCGGGTCATGGGCATGTTGCTGATCGCCTTGTCCGTGCAGATGTTCCTGGGCGGCGTCGCCTCGTTCCTGCATCTGGCGATCTGAGCGCGAGGCGCTTTCCCTCGGCGCCCCGGCTGAAGCGGCATTGACGCCGCACATACTCGACCTGTTGTCACAATCGTCTGACAGATTGGGGAAAACTCTCGAGGGCGCGACATGCTGAGCATTGAACAGGCGCTGGTCGAGCGGATGCCCTGGCTGGCGCAGCACCCCAGGATCCGCCGCCCCATGGCCGGGCTTTTCGGACGCCTGGCCGACGAATCCACCTTCAACCGCGTGCTTGACCAGGCCGGCGCCGCGCGCGGTTTCGACTTTGTCGACCGCACGCTGGCGTTGCTGGGAACGCGCAGCCACGTCCACCCGCAGCAGCGCGAGAACATTCCGGTGGACGGCCCGCTGCTGGTGGTCGCCAACCATCCGCTGGGCATGCAGGATGCGCTGGCGCTGTTGCAGTTGATCGGCTCCGTGCGTCGTGACGTGCGGGTGCTGGGCAACGACTGGCTGGCCGTGGTGCCGCAACTGGGGGATCTGCTGTTGCCGGTGGATGTATTCGGCAACGGCGCCGCTTCGCGCCTGCGTGGCATCTATCGCGCGCTGGACAACGGCGAGGCCTTGATCGTGTTTCCTGCCGGCGAAGTGTCGCGCATGCGCGCCACGGGCGTGCGTGACGGGCGCTGGTCGGATGGTTTCGCCCGGTTGTCGTTGCGGCGAAAGGTGCCGGTGCTGCCGATCCACGTGACGGCGCGCAATTCCGCCGCTTTCTACGGGCTGTCGATGCTGGCCAAGCCGTTGAGCACGGCGATGCTGCCGCGCGAGGCGGTGGCCGCGGGACAGCGGCGTATCGGCTTCCAGATCGGCGCCCTGATCGATCCCGATGAGTTGGCCTTGCGCAGCGGGAATTCGCCGGCACGCGCGACGGTGCTGATGCGGCGGCACGTCTATCGGGTAGCGCGTGGTCGCGGGCTGATCTTCGGCGGGCAGGTGGCGCTGGCGCATCCGGAGCCCGTGCAGCAGCTGGTCGACGAACTGGCCGGCGCCGAAAAACTGGGCGATCTGTCGGATGGCAAACAGGTGTTGCTATTCACCGGTTCGTGCGACAGCGCGGTGCTGCGCGAGATCGGCCGCTTGCGCGAGCTGACCTTTCGCAAGGTGGGTGAGGGCACCGGCCAGCGCTGCGACCTGGATGCGTACGACGCCCATTACGAGCACCTGCTGCTGTGGGACCCGGCGGCGCAACGCATCGTGGGTGCCTACCGTTTTGGTCATGGCGCCCGGGTGCTGTCCGAGCGCGGCATGGCCGGTTTGTACACCGCCAGCCTGTTCCATTATTCGCCCGCGCTCGAGAGCCGCCTGAGCCAGGGACTGGAATTGGGGCGCAGTTTCATCGCGCCGGCGTATTGGCGGTCGCGGGCACTCGATCAGCTGTGGCAGGGCATCGGCCTGTATCTGCAGCGCCACCGCGAGATCCGCTACCTGTTCGGCCCGGTCAGCATGTCGGTGAAGCTGCCGCGCGAGGCGCGCGAGTGGATCGCCGTGGCGCACCAGCATTATTTCGGCGCGCCGGGCCTGGCCGCGGCGCGCCAGCCGTTCGTGGTGTCACCCCAGGTGGCCGAGCGCGTGCATCAGGCGCTGGCCGGCCTGGACCCGCAGGCGGGCCTGGGTCAGCTCAAGCATCAGCTCGATGCCCTGGGCGTCAGCCTGCCGGTGCTGTATCGCCAGTACGTCGACTTGATGGAGCCGGCGGGTGTGCAGTTTCTGGACTTTGGCGAGGACCCGGATTTCTCCGGCTGTGTCGACGGCCTGGTGATGCTGGATCTGGCGAATCTGAAGGCGTCCAAGCGGACGCGCTACCTGGGGGCGGCAGCGGCTGAATCGGTGAAATTTTATAAGTGACTGATATTCATGCATTAAACGTTGAGTTTTGGGGTGGCTACACGCATCGAGGCACCTGCAAACGTTATAAAAGTGTCATACACTATCGTTAATATTTTTTAACAATCGAGGCCGTCGGTCGGCTTCGATGATGGTCCGAAACCTGTCCAGCGGCGTTGCCCGTGCCGTCCCGCAGTCACCGGCAACGCCCACGAATCCGTTGTGAGCCCAAGGTCGATCAAGAATGAATAACCCGATACGCACCAAGATCCTGCCCCTCGCCATCGCCTCCCTGCTGGTGGCGAGTGCGCCCGCCATGGCGCAGGTCACCTCGTCCGCCATCAGTGGACGCGTGCTCGACAACGCCGGCCAGCCGGTGGCGGGCGCCACTGTGCAGATCGTGCATGAGCCTTCCGGCACCACGAAGATCACCACCACCGACGCCGATGGACGCTATTCGGCCCAGGGCATGCGCGTGGGCGGCCCGTTCGACGTGACCGCATCCAAGGCCGGCCTGACCCAGGGCGAGCAGGATCAGGTGTACCTGCAGCTGGGCCAGGAAAGCACGGTCAACCTGACCATGAGTGCCGAGCAGGCCAAGAATGTTCAGGACCTTTCCGGTGTGACAGTGTCCGCCAGCGCGTTGATGCAGACCTTCACGCCGGACAACAAGGGCCTGTCGACCAATCTTTCCGAGAAGCAATTGCAGGCGACGCCGCAGGCCGACCGCTCGATCTCGGACATCGCGCGTCTTGATCCGCGCATCACGGTGACCGACCAGGGCTCCGGCGCCATCTCCGCCAACGGCCAGAACACCCGCTACAACAACATCAGCGTGGACGGCGTATCGCAGGGCGACCCGTTTGGCCTCAACGCCAACGGCCTGCCGTACCAGGGCTCGCCGATCTCGCCCGACACCATCGCCGAATACAACATCTCCACCGCGAATTTCGACACCACCTCCAACAGCGTGGGCGCCAGCATCAACGCGGTGACCAAGTCGGGTACCAACGATTTCCACGGCTCGGTCTACTACGCCTATCGCAACGCCAGCCACCTGGTAGGCGACGCCGGCTATCTGGACCGCGACGACCCGAACTACCACTACAAGGGCTACGGCATCGACGCCACCAAGGGCGTGACCCTGGGCGGCCCGATCGTCAAGGACAAGCTGTTCTTCTTCGTGTCCGCCGAGAAGCAGAAGACCACCGGCGTGGGCTCCTCGTCCAATGTGGCGTATGACCCGAGCCTCGGTGATGGCCCGTCCACCGGCAATGCGGTTTCTCCCGGCGACATCGAGCGCATCCGCAACATCGCCATCGGTTACGGCCTGGATCCGGGCGACGTTGCCGGCGGCACGACCGACCTGACGGATGACCGCTACCTGGTCAAGCTGGACTGGAACATCAGCAACAACCACCGCGCCAGCTTCACCTACCAGCGCACGAAAGAGTCGTATCCGAAGGTCAACGGCAACGGCAATTCGTCGGTCGGCCTGAGCAGCTACTGGTACACCACCAACAGCCTCACCGAGAACTCGGTGATCCACCTGTTCGACGACTGGTCCGACAATTTCTCCACCGAGGTGAAGATCGGCTTCCAGCAGTTCTCGCAGCTGGCGGGTGGCGCCAAGGACCAGCCGGCCATCCAGGTGCACACCGATTCGTTCAACAGCCCGTCGGTGAACCTGGGCGAAGACCAGTTCCGCCATTACAACGAAATCAACACCAAGCGCTGGACGGCGTTTGTCGCGGGCACCTATTACGCCGGCGACCACACCATCAAGGGTGGCCTGGCCTTCGAGCAGGACCAGATCTACAACCTGTTCGGCCGCACGGAGTTCGGTTCGTACACGTTCAACAGCATCGACGATTTCGCCGCCGGTGCGGGCAACTACGACAGCTATGAGCTGTACCAGCCCGCCGGCGACCGCGGCATCGGCGACATCGCCGCCAAGTGGACCTACCGCCAGTACACCCCGTTCCTGCAGGACACCTGGCAGGTCACCGACAACCTGTCGGTGATGTACGGCGTCCGCGTCGACATCCCGTACTCCGACCACAAGCCGCCGTACAACGCCGATGCCGCTGCCGCGTTCGGCTATCCGAACAACTACGCGGTCGGTTCCAGCAATCGCGTGGTCGAACCGCGTCTGTCGTTCAACTACAACTTCGAAGGCGACCGCATGATGCAGTTGCGCGGTGGCGTGGGCCTGTTCCAGACCACACCGCCCACGGTATGGATGACCAACCCGTACCAGAACAACGGCCTTACCCTCGTTGACTACAAGTACGGCTACGGCTCGCATTGCGACGCCAAGCCGGATTTCAGCCCGGACGCGCACAACCAGATCATCGACGACTCGCCCGGCTGCGCGGTGGCCGGCCCGGTGGATACGATCTCCAAGGACTTCCGCTTGCCCTCCGTGTGGAAGGCCGCGCTGGCGCTGGATCGCGAATTGCCGTGGTGGGGCATGATCGCTTCGGCCGAGTACCAGCACATCCAGGTGCGCAATGCGATCCTGTACAAGGCGATCAACCTGGGCACGCCCTCGGGCTACCTGCCTGACGGCCGCGAGCAATACTGGGTCACGCCTGGCGCGACCAAGGGCCCGAACAACGGTGCCAACCCGGCGTTCTCCACCGCTTCCACGCAGCTGACCAACACCCACAAGGGCAAGGCCGACAGCTTCACCCTGTCGCTGCGCAAGCCGTTCTCGGAGAACTTCTTCGGCAACGCCAGCTTCACCCTCAGCCATTCGACCGAGGTCAATTCGGGCGGCAGCTCGCAGGCGTTCTCCAGCTACCAGTACATGCCGCGCATCAATCCGAACGGCAACGAGAACGAAATTTCCGCCTACAACATTCCGCGCAGCCTCAAGCTGTCGCTGACCTGGCAGCACAAGTTCTTCGGCGACTACAACACGCAGATCTCGGCGTTGTACCTGGGCCACGACGGCCTGCCGTACAGCTGGGTCTACAGCGGCGACGCGAATGGCGACGGCATCAGCTATTACGACCTGGCCTACATCCCGCAGGTCAACGACGCGCTTGTGGGTGCCTATGTGGACAGCAAGGGCAAGCCCGCCAGTGCCCAGCTCGTGCAGCAGTTCCAGGACTACATCACGAACAACGAGTACCTCAATGCCCACCGCGGCGACATCGCCGGCCGCAATGCCAGCCATCTGCCCTGGTCGAACGAGCTGGACATGAGCTTCGTGCAGGAGCTTCCGGGCTTCTTCAAGGGTCACAAGGGTGAGTTGCGACTGGATGTCTACAACTTCCTGAACCTGGTCAACAAGGACTGGGGCAGCGTGCCCTACATTCAGTACCAGACGCGCAACCTCGCCGGTTACAACGGCGTGGTGGACGGCAAGTACGTCTACAAGCTGCCGACCGACAAGAATGGCAACTACCAGGCAACGCCGATTGGCGTGTACGAATCGGGCCAGAACCCGACCCGCGTGGTTTCGCGCTGGTCGGCCATGCTGACCCTTCGCTACACGTTCTAAGCGAACCTGTGGATTGATCGAACAGACCGGCGTCCGCGAGGGCGCCGGTTTTTTTTGGCTTGACCCTGTCGACGCCCGCGCGTGAAGCTAACGAGCTCGCCGTATCGAGACGGCATGGAGATGTAGTGCATGAATGTTGTAAACACCGGTTCCGGCAAAGTCGCCACCGTCAGCGCGCGCATTTCGCCCGCGGGTGGCCTGGATATCCTGTCCCGCAACGAGGTGGTGCGCCTGCGTGGCGCCAGCGGGTCCGGGCTGCATGCACTGCTGCGCCGTTGCGCGCTGGCCGTGCTCACCTCGGGCAGCATCAGCGACGATCCGCGCGCCATCCTGGAGCGATATCCGGATTTCGACATCCAGGTGCTGCAGCAGGATCGCGGCATCAAGATCGAGCTTTCGCACGCGCCGGCGCAGGCGTTCGTGGATGGCCAGATCATCCGCGGCATCAACGAATTGCTGGTGGCGGTGGTACGCGACATCGTCTACGTGGCGACCCAGCTGGAGCACACCGGCGACGATCTCGATGAATCCGACCGGCTCACCGAGGACGTGTTCGAGATCCTGCGCAATGCGCGCATCCTCAAGCCGCATGCCGACCCCAACCTGGTGGTGTGCTGGGGCGGGCATTCGATCTCGCGCGAGGAGTACGACTACACCAAGCTGGTCGGTTACCAGCTCGGTCTGCGCGGCATGGACATCTGCACGGGTTGCGGCCCCGGCGCCATGAAGGGGCCGATGAAGGGCGCGACCATTGCGCACGCCAAGCAGCGTCACCGGCACAACCGCTATATCGGGCTGACCGAGCCGGGCATCATCGCCGCCGAATCGCCCAACCCGATCGTCAACCACCTGGTGATCATGCCGGACATCGAGAAACGCCTCGAAGCCTTCGTGCGCATCGGCCACGGCATCATCGTGTTTCCCGGCGGCGTCGGCACCGCCGAGGAGATCCTCTACCTGCTCGGCATCCTGCTGCATCCGGACAACGCCGATACGCCGTTCCCGCTGATCTTTACCGGGCCGAAACAATCGGCGGCGTACTTCGAGCAGATCGATCAATTCCTGCGCCTGACCCTGGGCGATGAAGTGGCCGAGCGTTACCAGATCATCGTCGACGACCCGGCGACGGTGGCACGGGCCATGGTCAAGGGCGTGGAAAAGGTTCGCCACCACCGGCTGGATACCAAGGACGCCTTCTTCTTCAACTGGGCACTGCAGGTGCCGTATGCGTTCCAGCTGCCGTTCCAGCCGGACCACGCCGCGATGCGGGCGTTGCAGATCCGGCATGATCGGCCCCGCCACGAACTGGCCGCCGACCTGCGCCGCGCGTTTTCCGGCATCGTCGCCGGCAACGTGAAGGAGGAGGGTGTGCGCGCCATCGAGCAGCACGGGCCGTTCGACATCGACGGCGACAGCGACATCATGCAGGCCCTGGACAAGCTGCTGCAGGCCTTCGTGGAGCAGCAACGCATGAAGCTGCCCGGCGGCGCGGCGTACGTGCCTTGCTACCGCGTGCGTACGCCTTGAAAAGGGCGCGAAATTTGCTCCCGATGGGTTGACAGCTGAGCGCACGAACTACAAACTACGCAGCTCCCGCCCGAATAGCTCAGCTGGTTAGAGCACTTGACTGTTAATCAGGGGGTCGTTGGTTCGAGTCCAACTTCGGGCGCCAAAATTCAAGCAAAGGGCCGCGAGTGATCGTGGCCCTTTTGCGTGGGCGGTACCCACGGTTTGTTCCGCGGTGAAAGCCCTTGGTGCCCTGCTTGCGGCAACTGGTGAAAATCGTAAAGGCCGCTGCCGGAAATCGCTGGCCCGGGTTTGCTTTACTGGCGCCATGAACATGCCCACTTTCCGCCGTTCCCTTACCGCCTGCAGCTTGGTCATGCTCCTGGTCTGCCTGGTGCCCGTCGTCTACGCCGCGCAGGGGGTACGACATATCGACATCGATGTGCAGGGGAAGACGTCGCCGCTGGATCGTTTCTTCAATTTCTCCATCGGCTCCGATTACCCCGGCACGCTGATGCGCGACGACAGCCTCGCGCAGCTGCAGACCGCAAGGAAGGAACTGGGCTTTCGCTACATCCGTTTCCACGCCATCTTCCACGACGTGCTCGGCACCTATCGCGAGGTCGACGGCAAACCGGTTTACGACTGGACCGGCATCGATGCGCTTTACGATCGCTTGCTCGCGATGGGCATCCGTCCGTTCGTGGAGCTGGGCTTCACGCCGGAGGCGATGCGGACCTCGGATCAGCACCTCTTCTACTGGAAGGGCAACACCTCCCATCCGGTGCTTTCGAAGTGGAGCGCGCTGGTGACCGCGTTCGTGCGTCACCTGGAGCAGCGCTATGGCCAGCAGGAGATCCGGCGCTGGTATTTCGAGGTCTGGAACGAGCCGAACCTGGCCGGCTTCTGGGAGGGCGCCGATCAAAAGGCCTACTTCGACCTTTTCGATGCCACTGTGCGCCACATCAAGCAGGTCGATCCGCAATTGAAAGTGGGCGGCCCGGCCACGGCAGGTGCGGCCTGGGTGCCCGAGTTGATCGCGCACGCCAGGCAGGTCGGCGTACCGATCGATTTCATCACCACGCATACCTATGGCGTTGATGGCGGCTTCCTCGATGAGCATGGCGAGAGCGACACCAAACTCTCGCCATCACCGGATGCGATCGTCGGCGACGTGCGCCGCGTGCGCCAGCAGATCGAGCAATCCTCCATGCCCGGCCTGCCGCTGTACTTCACCGAGTGGAGCAGCAGCTATACGCCACGCGATCCCGTGCATGATTCGTACGTCAGCGCCGCGTACATCCTCGGCAAGCTCAAGGCGTCGGAAGGTTTGGCGCAAGGCATGAGCTACTGGACCTTCAGCGACCTGTTCGAGGAGCCGGGCCCGCCCACGGCGCCGTTCCAGGGCGGTTTCGGCCTGATGAATCCGCAGGGTATCCGCAAGCCGGCCTGGTTCGCCTACAAGTATCTGAACCGGCTCGGCGCAAGCCAGCTGAAAACCGCCGACGCGCAGAGTTACGTGACGTGGGACGACGGCGTGCTCAAGGTGCTGGTCTGGGATTTCGTGCAACCAACGCAGGACAAGAGCAACCGCCCGTTCTACACGAAGGTGTTTCCCTCCCGGCAGGATGGCGCCGTCACGCTCGACCTGAAGCATCTGCCGCCGGGCACCTACCAAGCCGCGGTTTACCGCACGGGCTACGACGCCAACGACGCGTACACCGCCTATCTGCGCATGGGTTCCCCGGCGTCACTGACGCCAGGCCAGTTGCAGCAATTGCAGGCGGCCACCACCGACCAACCCGGGATTCTCGCGGTGACGGTCGACGCCGATGGAAAGGCAAGCGTGCCCGTTCCGATGCGAACCAATGATGTCGTGCTGATGGAGATCAGGCAGAGCCCCTGAGCGCGAAGCCTGGCGTGGGTGGCTTCACCTCAGCGGGGAGCTTCGCCGACACAAGAAAGCCCCGGAAAACTCGCGCTTTCCGGGGCTTCGGGTCTTGCAGGAAACTGGTGCCGGAAAGAGGAGTCGAACCTCCGACCTACGCATTACGAATGCGCCGCTCTACCAACTGAGCTATTCCGGCAGTGAGCCGCGAATTTTACGGGGCGGGAGGTGGTTGGCGCAAGCTGTGTGGCGGGCCGGCATTCCGCAGGACGTGCGCCGCAAGCGCTGGTCGGCAACCTTTTCCCCGCCGCATCCTCGATACCAGGCATGCCCGCACCTATCGCGCACCGGACCACGGTCACGTTTTCACGCTGCCCGGACACCGCTCATCGGGCCGTTGCTACCGCTTGTCGGGAGAGGGCTGGCCGAGAGCTGCGGAGTGGCTACATTGCACGAAGGGGTATCAGGGAGAATTTTCCATGCAAGTCTTGTCGCGTCAGCGAGGCGTCTCGCTGATCGAGGTGCTGGTCGCCATGCTGATTTTCAGCATCGGCGTGCTGGGCATCGCGCTCATGCAGATCAAGGGTGCCCAATACACCAAGCAGGCCGGGGCACGTACCGTCGCCGTATTGCAGGCACGGTCGTTGAGCGATGCGATGCGTGCCAATCCGGCGGGCGTCTACGGCGTGAAGAGCAAAGATCTGATTCCGTCAAAAAACGGCGACCTCAGCGAAAGTTATTACCTTCACAGTGGACCAGCCGTCCCCACCAGCGTCGGTTGCGACAACGATGCCTGCAGGCAGGCGCATAGCGACCTGGCGCAGTGGATTACGCAATTGAAAGCCGCTGCGCCCACGCCGGTCAAGGCCGATGGCAGCATGGACAGCAGCGCCCTGGCGGGGGTAGCGGTCGATAGTGACAAGGGGAGCTTGATCATCACGTCCAGCTGGAACGGCATGTCCGCCAGCGCGAGCGGAGTCGCACAAAATGATTCGTACCATTTTACCTACCACCCCTGAGGTGGTCCGCTCTCGAAGTGTCCGGCGGGGTCCGGCGCGCCTGCGTGGTTTTTCGCTGATCGAACTGATGGTCTCGATGGTTCTCGGCTTGCTGGTGGTCGCCGGCCTCATCAACCTGTTCGTCGCCAACCGCAAGGCGTACCAGATCCAGTCCGGGAATAATTATCTGCAGGAGAACCTGCGCATTGCATCGGACCGTGTGGGCTGGTCTTTGCGCATGGCGGATTTCTGGGGCGGCAACAAGTCGTCGGCCGTCGTCGTGTCCGCTGGCAGTACCGTCACCAAAAAGGGGGATTGCGACGGCGCGTGGGCAACTGCCGTCGCACCGGGCTCGAACGGTGCGGGTGCGGTGTTTGGCTATGACGGCGCGGATGCGTTCCCGCTCGATGCCGCCTGCATCGGTGGCGAAGACAATTACGTCAAGGGCTCGGATGTGCTGGTGTTGCGTTATGCCGAGCCGGACGTATTGTCGCCCGGGCCTGCTGCCAGCAGCGCCGCACCGGCAGAAGCAGCCACCATCAGTGACAACCCCGACCAGATTTTCCTGCTTTCCGTACCGGGCTCTACTGCCCAGCTGTTCGCCGGCACCGTGCCCGGGGCTGGCGGCAACAATTCGCTGCGCCGCTATGTGCACCCCTACCAGATCGACATGTATTACCTGCGTCCCTGCAACGTGCCGGTGGGCTCGATCTGCAATGCCGCTGCCGATGGTGGCATGCCGGTACCGACCCTGATGCGCATGCATCTGCAGAGCGACGGCACCTTCATTTCCGAGCCGGTGGTGGACGGCATCGAACAATTGAATTTCGAGTTCGGCGTGGCTACCTCGGCAAACGACATGGTGCCGGAATACGCCCGCGCGACTAAAGTGACAAACGACAGTAACTGGGGAAATGTCGTATCGGTACGCGTTTCGGTGGTAGCGGTGAATGCGGTACGCGACGTCTCTGTTCCGCATATCGGCACCTACACGCTTGGCACGCTTGAAGCCTGCAAGTACACGATCAATCGTGATGCCGCACCGACCACCACGGATTGTGAGGACTTCACCCCCTTCGGTGGTGACAAGGCATCGCAATTCGTGCGCGCCAGTCAGCAGTTTGTGGTGCAACTGCGCAACCGGATACGGGGATGACGGTGATGTCGATGCAACGAATCGGACAAGAAGGCGGTATGGACATGCGCACGGCAACTCCCGGTTTTCGGCGACAGCGCGGCGTTGCGCTGTTCGTGGGCCTGGTGTTTCTTGTCATGTTGAGTCTGGTGGCGATCGTGGTGATGAAGGACACCTTGCTTGAAACGCGCATGACCACGGCAACCGCGCGGCACGAGCAGGCGTTCGAGGCGTCCGAGGCCGGCCGCCTGATCCCGGAGACAGTGTTGGCTGCGCATGTGTTCAACCGCGGTTGGCCCAATAGCTGGGGCGGGTCGGTGCCAGACAGCGCGTTCGATCTGAACGCCACCTTTGTACATCGTCCTGACTGGATAGAACTGCTCGATCCCGCCACCACGAGCGGCCAGGGCCTGCAAAAGTGCGGAGGCGTGGGGTTGGTGATCTTTTACATGCCGCAGGCTTGCGGTGTACACGCCGACAATTACAGCTATTCGCCGTCGGATTGGGATCCTTCCGTCATCATGACCACCTGCAGCGACGGTGGCGCCACGTGCGAATCCAATCGAAAGATCAAGACCACCGTGGCCATGATTCGTGACGGCGTGACGGTCAACAAGGGGTCCGGGGCCGCGCAATCACAAGGGTACGCCAGCATTGGTGTAGGCACGGCGAGGGGTGGTTCCGCACTGTACCTGCAGATACGTAGCCAGGCGACGGTGCCTGGCAATGGCCAAGCGGCCACCATCGCGCAGTACAAGTTGAATATCGATCATTGAGGGCGTCGTAATGACCCGATTCAAACCGTTGTTGCGTGGCCTCTGGCTGTGTCTGCCCATGGTGCTGATCAGTGGCGTGGCGCTCGTGGCCGTCTCAGCGCAAACAGTCACGCCCACCGTCGAGCCTGGCCGTATATCTCTCAAGGACATGCCCTCTTTCGAGGCCTATCCATCGGGCGTGAATGGATTGGCGGCCAGCAACCCGCCGCCACTGATCATGCTGGTGATGTCGCGTGACGAACAGTTGTTCAACAAGGCGTATCCAGATTACACCGATCTGAACAACGATGGCGTCATCGATACGACGTACCAGAACACGTTTGAGTACAACGGTTATTTTGATCCGGCAATCTGTTACGACTACGGATCCGGCACTTTTTATTCGAAGGCCAACGCCAGCAATCACCAGTGCAACGGCTCGCTCTGGAGCGGAAACTTCCTCAACTGGGTCTCGATGAGCCGGCTGGATATCATCCGCTGGGTTCTGTACGGCGGCACGCGCAGCACCGATCAAGCCGGAAAGACCGTCCTTGAGCGCGCCGAAATTCCCAATGACCTGCACGCTTGGGCGAAGGTCTATTCGGGCGCCGACATCAACAAATACACGCCGTATACGGGCACACGCACCTTTTGTAACGTCTCCAGCGGCAAAACTGGCGGCTGGGGCACCGTAAGCGATGTCCAAAGCGGCATCGACACCACGCCACAGATCCGCGTGGCCAGTGGCGATTGGGCGGACTGGGCCACCACGGCGAAGCTGCAATGCCAATGGAAGGGAGACAATGCGGAAGGCGACAGCAACAGGCCCTCCAAGACGGGTAACGTCGAGCGCACCGCGCGTGTCACGGTTTGCCAGAACAACGGCACCGCGCCCAACGAATCGTTCTGCGTGGCAACCGGAAGCTCGCTGAAGCCGGAAGGCCTGCTGCAGAAATACAGCAAGGAGGGGAGCGCCGACGTCAAGCGTTTCGGCCTGGTCACGGGCTCCTGGGTCAACGCGCGCAAGGGCGGGCAAGTGCGCAGGAACATCGGGAAGCTGGCGTCCAACCAACCGGGCACGGGCTGTGCCCAAGGCGACGAGTTCAACAGCCTCGATGGAACTTTTTGCTACAAGACGGCCAGCCCGCAACCGGGCGAAGGCATCGTCAAGACGCTCGACCGTTTGCAGATCGTTGGTTGGAATGGCTCGGACTACGGCACGAGCGGTGACGCGCGGTGTAACGCGCCGGGTGGGACGGCTTGGGGCAGTCGTGGTTATTACATCCAGGAGCATCCGGCGATGTGCCCGGATTTTGGCAACCCGCTGGCGGGCATGTATGCCGAAGCGCTGCGCTATATCCAGGGAGCGTCCGGCCCAACCTATGCCGATAGTGGCGCGCTGCCGACGCCGGCTTGGGTGGATCCCTATGGTGATTCCGCCGATGGAGAACCGCGCAACCTTCCTTGCGCCAGCTGCTCAATCATTGTGATCAGCAGCGGTCTCAACAGCTTCGATGACGCCAATGTCCCTGATGCAAGTACGTTGGAGGCGGACACCTATACCGATGCCCTGCAAACGAAGGAGGGGATTACAGGCAGCTATTTGCTGTCCACCTACTACAACGACAAGGCGTTGACGGACGCACCAGACAATGGCTATCTCACCGTGGGTGGGACCAAGTTCAGCGACATCGCTATCTGCTCGCCCACAACTATTGGCAGCCTGTCCGATGTTACCGGCATCTGCCTGGGCACTCCCGGCCAGGAAGGCTCCTACACCATCGCGGGATTGAGTTACCGGGCGTGGGCCGATCCGATTCGGACCGACGACAGGGTCAAGGACGATTTCAAGGTAAAGACCTACGGAATATCCCTGTCGGAAAACCTGCCGTCATTCTCGATACCGGTCGGTAGCGATTCCATCTCGCTTTCGCCGACGTGTCGCGCTGACCCCGCCAACAAAGGCACTTATGCCAGTTGCTATATCGGTTCGGTTGCCATTGGTGCGCGAAAGAACCAGAACGGGAATACGACCTATGGGCTCGCGCCATCCCCGGGATACGAAACCGTTGGAAGCTATTATTTCGTGTGGGAGGACTCGCAATATGGATCCGACCATGACCAGGACGCCACGAACGTCATTTCCTGGTGCGTAGGAACGAGCTGCAACAAACCTTCCTCA
Source organism: Rhodanobacter ginsenosidimutans (assembly GCF_042655685.1). Classification (NCBI taxonomy): domain Bacteria; kingdom Pseudomonadati; phylum Pseudomonadota; class Gammaproteobacteria; order Lysobacterales; family Rhodanobacteraceae; genus Rhodanobacter; species Rhodanobacter ginsenosidimutans. The sequence continues at coordinate 1,315,450 of NZ_JBHSMM010000001.1, forward strand.
ATAACATCCGGCGTGGCCATTTGCGACCCCATCGTCGTTAACGGAACCAAATCCACGGCTGCCATCGGCGGGGCATGCACCTCCGATGGCAAGCTTGCCCAGACGATGGGTCCGAAAGACGTGTTGGTGCGCAACCAATGGCTGGGCTACAGCTCCTCGGGCATGTATATCGGCTATCAATTGAGCGGCGCGAACTCCACTGCAGTTGCTGAAATCAACAATTCAGGCGTTTCCTTCGGTTGCAACATGCTTGCGAATATCGTCTGCAATTCAGCGCCTCAGGTAAAGCGGTTTACGAGCACGGGCTCCGCTGTGACGGCCTTGCAGAGTCCGCTTTGGTACGCAGCAAAATACAGCGGTTTCACAGGCGAAACGCCCGCGTTGCCAGTGGATTCAAAAGATCCATTGAACTACTTCTTCGCCCGGAACGCCGGTGCTTTGAAAGACAAGCTCGACAAGGCCATTGGTGGAACAACCTCGATCGCTGCCAACAATTTCGGCAACGCGACCACGCCGTCGTCCAGCAACGACGTGCAGGGCAGTGGTCTTTCTTACCAGGTGCAATATTTCCAGCAGCGCGATGGTGTCAAGTGGACCGGCAGCCTGCAGGCATTCTGGTCCGACAGTGAGGGCTACCAGCGCGAAGGCACGGACAGCGGGGCGCAGGAGCTGGAGCCCGACGCGATGTATGTAACCACCGGGCCGGATACGTCCGAGGGCGCGTTAGCTGGCGCAATGGCCAGTTATCGCTGCTCGGTCAAACCAGAACCTGCAGAAGGGGATGCGTCGTTCGATCCCTCAAAGAACAACAGCAACTGTTCGATGGTCACGGCCACCAATCCGCTACATCCGGCGTGGGACGTGGGTAAATGGCTCAACGCTTATTACGAACCCACCGCGGCGACCGGGTCGAGTGACGCCAATGCGATCGCCAACCTGGCCAAGCAACGCACTTATGGCAACGCCACCGACCTCGCTGGTGCGAGCCAGCGCTACATCTTCACTTACCTGACTCAGGCTCCCAACGGTGACGCTGCCAGCGGTACGGTGGTGAACGGCACCCAGACCGCGTTCGTATGGAATGATGCGGCGTGCGATGCCGATGGCACGTACACACTGGCGGTGGCGTCCGGTTTCTGCGGCGGTATGAAGGACGGCGAACGCTACGGCAACTATGGTTTGCTCAACGAGAAAGATCCGTTGATGGCCAAGAAGCTGGTTAATTGGGTGCGAGGCGTGGAGTACAACGACTATCGCAGCCGTACTGGCACCGGAGGTACGCGCACGTATCGGCTGGGCGATATCGTGGATTCGTCGCCGTCTGTCGTAGGCGTTCCGGCGGAATCTTATGACCTGTTATACAGCGATTACAGTTTCGCCTCGTTCCGAGCCAACTACCGTGACCGTCGTCAGATGGTTTACGTAGGGGCCAATGACGGCATGCTCCATGCGTTCAATGGCGGCTTCTATGTGCCCGGTCACGCCGATCCCGACCCCGACAATGCCACCAACCCCACGGTCGTCCGGCAGTTGACCACCGCGAGCAAGATGACCAGCGGTAATGACAGCTTGCCGCTAGGCAATAACTGGCAGCTTGGTCAGGAAGTGTGGGCCTATGTGCCTAACAACCTTTTGCCTCATTTGCGCTGGTTGGCGGACAAGAACTACACGCATGTCTTCTATGTTGATGGCTCGCCAGTCGTTTCCGATGTCCAGGCCTTTGTCAGCACCGCGAGCGACCCGTCCACCGCCGCTTGCAAGGCTGGGACGTCCACAGTCAAGGACACGAAGGGTCATGTATGCGGTTGGGGCACGGTCATGGTGGTGCCGTTCCGGCTGGGAGGCGGCCCGATCAAAGTGGATACCGTGGGCGATGGCGACACGGAAGAGGGGAAGGCTCACTTCCAGTCCTCTGCTTCCGCCTACGTGTTGCTCGACATCACTGACCCCGAGCAGCCGCCCACTGTATTGGGCGAGATCACCACGGGTACGTACACCACGTCTGCGCCCGCGTTCTCGGTGCACCGGGAGAAAGACGGCACGCTGCACTACTACCTCACCATCGGTTCGGGTCCCATCGACAACGGCGGTCCCAACGGGGAGCAAGACAAGCCCGTAGCGGCGCCCGACGGCAACCTCAAGGTATGGGTCTACGACGTCGCCGACATCGTGGCGCAAAGCAGCACGCCGGTAGCCGCCCTGGACACGGGACCGGAAGACAGCTTCGCTGGTGACATGGTGGCTTCCGACTTCGACCTGAACAACAGCGCCGAGGGTGTCTACTTCGGTGTGGTCACGAACCCCGCCGATCTGGACCTGAGCAAGTCCACCGGCATGTTCGGTGGCGGTCTGTGGAAGCTGGACATGAATACGGCTCCCGCGGATGCAGACGGAAACGCCGCTACGGTGACCGACACCAGTGATCCCAATACGTGGGCCCTCGAACAGGTGATCGATACCGGACAGCCAGTAACCATCCGGCCAACATTGGCACTGGATTCCACCAATCGAGCCATGGTGTATTTCGGCACAGGGCGGTCGTTCACCACCAACGATGACAGCGGGGCATCCGCACAGGGTGTGCAGCAGCAATATATCTATGGGGTATCGGACAATAGCTTGCTGGTGGGTTTCGACGACGTCTGCAAGGAGATGCCCGCCACGGGGCCGCTCTTTGACGCCTCGGATATTTTCGTGACCAGCGAGAGAAAAGTTTCGGGCCTTCCGGATGACGACAAATTCAAGGACACAGCCACCTTGGATATCCTGGCCGCGCAATTGACCGCACGCGATCCTGAAACTGGGTGCTACAACTATTCGGGCTGGAAACTGCGGCTTGCGGCGGGCAACAACGGGGTTTCGGTGCAACAGCCATCGGAACGTATCATCAGCAGCCAAGTGCTCTACAACGGCATTCTGCTCACGCCCAGCTACATTCCCGCCAACCTGTCGCAGAAGACGGCGGCGAAGCAGAGCGCTTGCAATCCGGTGCCGGTGCCGGGCAGCAGCAACCTGTATGGCATGAATTATCAGACCGGCACGGCCGATCCCTCTCTGGCGAGCTCCTTCGGCATCAGTGGAGGCAACGTGTCGAACAAGGTGAACCTGGGTAGCGGCAAGGCTTCCTCGCCGGTATTGCATGTTGGCAATGGAGAGGTCAGGGCTGCCTTGGGTATCAGTGGCGGCACCAAGCTGCAGGAGATCGGCGCGCTGGGCGCGGCCAGCAATGGAGAAATTTCGTGGCGCGAACCGATGGACAACCAATGAGAACCGACATGAACCGAGCCCGCGGTTTCAGCATGATCGAGTTGATGATCGTCCTGGTCATCATCTCGATTCTGGCCGCCATTGCTATCCCGTCCTACCGACAATACATGCTCAAGGGACACCGCTCCGAGGCGACGCGGGCGCTGCAGGACATTGCCTCACGCCAGGAGAATTACTACTTCAGCAACAACGAATACGCCGACAACCTCGGAGATCTTGGCGCCACGTCAAGCATCGCCGGATCGTATTACACCATCGCCATCGCCTCGGCCAGCAGCACTGATTATGAAATCACTGCCGCGGCGCGTGGCACGCAGACGCAGGATGGCGCCTGCACTGCGTTCGCGCTGCATCGCTCCGGCGCGAAGGGATCGTCCGGTAGCGGTGCGACGGAAATCTGCTGGGGCGGGCATTGAGCATGCGCTGCTTACTGGCGCTGGTGGCGTTGGCCATGCTGGGCACAGGTGCGGCATGGGCACAGACGTACTACAAGTGGATCGATGCCCAAGGCGTCACACACTACAGCGAGCAACGCCCACCGACGACGAAGGCGAAGCCCGTCCATGTGCGTGGCACGCAGGGGCAGGTGCCCGCCGCACCTGCCACCGCAGCCGCGCCCGCCACCATGGCAGGCGATCTGAAGGCGGCCACGGATGACTTTCGGAAGCAGGCGTGTGCCGCCGCGCGCAACAACCTGCAACTGCTCTCTGGGTCTTCGATGGTGCTCGATACCGGTACCGTGCAACATCCTGATGGCGTCACCACGGCGACCAAGCTCTCGGCCGAACAGCGGGTCGCGGCCACGGTCGAGGCGCGGCATCAAATTACCCAGTACTGCGATCGCGGATGATCACGATGACAACCTGCACTCCGTCAAATTCACCCCTACCGCCACCTATGGCTGCCGCGTATGGGCGGGGTTCCCATTGGCGCGGGCTCGGCAGGCATGGGGCGGCGCACGCAAGAACCCGTGGTTTTACTCTGTTGGAGTTGATGGTGACATTGGGGGTGTTGGGCATACTCTCCACCATCGCCTACCCGAGCATGCGTGACTTCATGCGGCGGAACCGTGCGGTAGCCCAATCCAACAGCATCCGTTCCGATATGCAATTTGCACGTGGTCAAGCGGCCGCCACTCGCAGCTATCTGTCAGTCTGTCCGTTGGCTATCGCGGGGACCACCACCTGCTCAAGTGCCGGTAAAAGTTACGATCAGGGCTGGTTGGTGTATACGGCCTCCAAGCCGAACATCGCCTACGACGCCAGCGTCACCGGCAGTCTTCAACGCGCCGCTTCCGCCCCTGGTGGCACCTCCATACGTGCCAGCAGTGGCGGCGTGCTTACATTCAATTCACGTGGCGAGTTGCTTGTCGGCGGTGTCCCCAAAAGTGTCAGCGTCATCATCTGCGCCAAACAGGGCGACGACGACAGTATCGGGACCAACACGACGGCGGTGCCAGGCGTCCAGTTGAATATCGCCACTTCCGGCCGCGCTGCGTCGAGCAAACTGGCGACCAGCGAAGGTTGTTCTTGAATTACACCCCCGGACCTCCCCGTTTGCGCCATCCGAGCCTGGTTTGAATCGATTGCCACCGCTTCCCGCAATTTGTCATGAAGCTGGCCGCCACACAGAGCGATTCGAGGCTTTGAAGATGGCGTAACACTGCATGTCAGCAGCCTCCCAGCCGCTCAGCCAGCCCCGAGTACCGCCGGGTCTGTTGCCGGGTCGCCAGCTCGATGATCTCCTCGCTGCCGGCCAGGGTGAACCAGCGGCGGGCGCGGGTGATGCCGGTGTAGAGCAATTCGCGGGTGAGCAGGGGGCCGGGGTCGGGTGGCAGGGCCAGCAGGGTGTGTTCGAATTCCGAGCCTTGCGATTTGTGCACTGTCATCGCGTAGGCAGTGGCGACATCGTTGAGGCGTGAGGGCAGGATGCGGCGTACGTGTGTGCTGCCTCTTGCGCCCGGCGTCGTGCTGGCGGGGAATGCCACGGCCAGTCGCGCGCCGCCTTCGCCATCGGGGAAGCGCAAGCAGATGCCGACGTCGCCATTGGACAGGCCCAGGCTGTAGTCATTGCGCGTGACCATGACGGGGCGGCCTTCGTACCAGCCTTCGTTTGCATGGCCCGGGCCGACGCCCGCTAAGCGGCCTTCGATCAGGCCACGCGCTTGCAGTGCTTCGGCGATCTGCCGGTTCAGCCCTTCCACGCCGTACGGTCCGCGGCGCAAGGCGCACAGCAGCTGAAAGCGGTTGAACGCGCGCAGCGTGTCGAGTGCCCACGCATCGTGGGCGTCGTTGCCTGCGTCATCGGTGGGGCGTTGGCGCCGCAGTTGTTCAAGGTAGTGGCGATGCCCGCATGCGTTGGCGTCGCTGCTGTCGTCCTGTGCGTGCGAACGTCCATCTATCGCCAGGTCGACCAGGTGTGAGGGTGTCGCCGATGGCTCCCATATCACGTCGGTCGTGGCGGTCGTCAGCAATGCGTGCACGGCGGATGCATCGCCCATGTTCACGGCAGCGGCGAGTCTGCCGATGCCGCTGCCGGCATCGAAGCGGTGGCTATGCCGCAGCATGGCCACTTGCTGGTCGAGCGCGTTGGCGTCGGCGGTCACGAACGGCGAGACATCTTCGCCGGTGGTGGCCTTCAGCCATTGTGCGGTGGCGTCATCATAGTGACCGCCCTGCGCACGGCGGCACAGGTCGCCGAGCACGGCGCCGGCTTCCACCGAGGATAGCTGATCCTTGTCGCCCAGCAGGATCAGCCGTGCGGTGGCAGGTAGCGCGGACAGCACTGCGGACATCATCTCCAGATCGATCATCGACGCTTCGTCGATCACCAGCACGTCCAGGTGCAATGGATTGGCGCGGTCGTGGCGAAAGCGGCGGGTGTCCGGGCGTGAGCCGAGCAGGCGGTGCAGCGTGTCGACCTGGGTGGGAATGGCGGTACGGGCATCTGTATCGACGTCCAGTGTGGTCAGTTGCGCGACGATCGAAGCGCTCAGGCGTTCGGCGGCTTTGCCGGTGGGCGCCGCCAGTCGGATGCGCAGCGGCCGCGCGTGCTCGCGCAGATGCAGGGTCTGCAGCAACCCCAACAGCCGCACGACGGTAGTGGTTTTGCCGGTGCCCGGTCCACCGGTGATGACGCTGAAGGCGGATCGCGCCGCCAGTGCGCAGGCGATTTTCTGCCAGTGGAGGGGCGCCGTGTCGTGCACCGCTTCGACTGGGTTCTTTCCGTTTGATGGAAACAACCGTTGAAGTTCGTCGGCCAGCTGCAGCGGCAGCTCGTGGGGCCGCGCCAGGCGTTCGCGAATGGCCGCAGCCACGTGGCATTCGTGGTTCCAGTAGCGACGCAGGTACAACCGGCTGCCGTCGCGCACCAGCGGCGCGGCGGTGGGCTGGCCCTTGGCGTCGGCAATCAACGGGGAACGCCATGTGCCGACGTCCTCCTGCACGCGGCGCAGCAAGGTGCGCCAGGGGAAGGGCCATTGCTGCTCGTCGGCCAGGGCGTCCAGTGCGTCGATATCCAGGCACAGATGGCCATCGGCCAGCTGACGGCTGAGCAGGGCGCCCAGCCACAACAACGGTGCCGGTGCGGCGTTGTCGCGCTCGGCCAGGAAACGCGCCAGCGCCACGTCCAGTGGTCGCAGCCGATGCTGTGCGATATCCGATTCGAACATCGCGGCGAGCGACTCAGTGGGCATCGTGTGCATCTCCCGCGGCGAACAGGCGGTCCATCGCGTCCACCAGCGCAAACGGCAGGCGTTCGCTGTGCACGCCGTGGCCGGTGCCGTCGACGCCGCGTAAATACAGGTAGAGCACGCCGCCGACATGCTGCGCGTAATCGTAGCCAGGCAGGCGCGCGCGCAATTGCCGATGCAGGGCCAGCGTGTAGATCGCGTACTGCAGGTCGTAGCGGCTGTGCAGCACCGAATCACGCATGGCATCGATGGTGTAGGCCGTCGCGTCGGCGCCCAGCCAGTTCGATTTGTAATCGACGATGTAATAGCGGCCGTCGTGTTCGACCACCAGATCGATGAAGCCCTTCAGCATGCCGTTGAGGCGGTCGGGCAGCAGTGGCGCTCGGAGCCGCGCGTCCAGCGTGTGCGCGGTGACCAGCTGATCCAGCGCGCTGGCGTCCACGCGATGGGCCTCGAACCAGAACTCCAGTTCGGCGCGGTAAGCGTGGTCGCCCAGCGCGGCCAGCGGCACGCTTTCACCCGTGGGCAAGGGCAGCGGCGTATTCAGAAACTGCGGTAGCCACGCCGCCAGCATGTCGCTCCATCGTTGCAAGTCGCGGCGGCAACGGTGAGCGATCAGCACGCTCTGCGTGGCTGGTGCGGTGGCGCTGTACGCAAAGCCTTCGTCGGCCGCCGTTTCGAGCAGGTCGTGCAGGAACGTGCCGGGTTGGGCGCCACGGGGAAAGTTGTGGATGGTCGGCGTTTCTATGTTGCCCGTTGGCAGGGGCGCCGCAGGAGATTCGATCCCCGCCTCGACGAACACATCCTGCTGGGCGGTTTCCGGCGCTGAGCGACGCGGCGCCGCTTCCACCGAGGCGACCTTCAATGTGCTGTAGCTGGCGATCCACCAGGGTTCCGCCGGTTGTCCGTGGAAAGTGCGCGCGGGCTGGATGGCTGGTGTCTCGGCGGTGGGCTGGTGGCGCCTTGTTTCCGCTGGTTCTTCCAGCTTGCTGACATGGACGTATGGATGGCCATTTGAAAGCTGTTCGATCCGCGCCGAAAGCGCTTCCGCCTCGATGCTTTCGCCGCCGGCCAAGACATGGCCGAATGCGGATTTGTGCAGGCCGGAGGTTTTTTTCTGGCCATCCTTGAGATTGCCGATGCCCAGCCAGCAGCTGTGGCGCGCGCGGGTGAGCGCCACGTAGAAAAGCCGCAGATCCTCCTGCAACCGTTCGCGTTCGGCGGCAGCGAGTGCAGCGCCGGTCGGTTGAAGATCCAGCGCGGGTTGGTTGGCGTCGTCGTGCCAGACGAAGCTGTCGGTGAGTTTTGTCTCGCGCAGGCCGCAGACGAAAGGCAGCATTACCACGGGGTATTCCAGCCCCTTGGACTTGTGGATGGTGACGATCTTGATCAGCCCGGCCTCGCTTTCCAGCCGCACGATTTTCTCGTCGGCGGTTTCCATCGCGCTGCCGGCATCGGCGATCTGGGTGGTCAGGTGGCGGATCAGCGCATGTTCGCCATCCAGCGCGGTGGCGGCTTGCTGCAGCAGTTCGGCCAGATGCAGCAGGTTGGTCAGCGCGCGCTCGCCATCGGCGCGGGCCAGCAGTGCCGCGGGCAGGCGGAACGCATGCAGCAGGTCGTGCATCATCGCCAGTACGCCATGGCGCAGCCAGGTGTCGTGCAACTGGCGGAAGCGGTCGCCGCAGCTTTCCCAGTACGTCTCGTCCTGGTTCAGGCGATCCAACTCGGCATAACCCTGGCCCAGCGTGTCGCTGGCCAACGCCGCGCGCATGGCGCGGTCGGAGCCGGGCTCGGCGCAGGCGTGCAGCCACAACAGCAGGTCGTGGGCTTCGGGTGAGGCGTACACCGAATCCCGGTCGGACAGATAGACGCTGGCCAACCCGCGCGATTGCAGCGCATCGCGCATGAGCTTCGCTTCGCTACCGGTGCGCACCAGGATGGCGATATCGCCGGTGGACAATGGCTTGAAGCCGCCCTGCGCATCGGCGAAACCGCATTCACCGCGCTGCGCCGCATCCAGCCATTGCACCAGCGTGGCGGCGGCGTGTGCGGCCATCATCTTCTGGTAGGCGTCCTTGCTCATCGGCGTAGCGTCGGCGGCCACGGCGAGTTGCAGCGCGGGCATGGGCAGGCCGTGCAGCAGCAGGCGCTCCGCGCGCCCTTGCGCGGTTACCGGCAGGAAGGGCAGGCCGTGCTGATCCTTGCCGAACAGGAAGGCACCCTGTGCGTGTTCCTCGGCGAAACCGAACACGCGGTTCACTGCCTTGACCATGTCCTCGGTGGAGCGGTAGTTGGTGGTGAGCGTCCAGGTCGGCTGGCGGGCGCTGTTGCGCGCCAGCAGGTAAGTGTGGATATCGGCGCCGCGGAAGCTGTAGATCGCCTGCTTGGGGTCGCCGATCAGCAGCAGTCCGGTGTCGGCGCGCTGCGCGTAAATCTGCCGGAAAATGCGCCATTGCTGCGGGTCGGTGTCCTGGAACTCATCGATCAGCGCCACCGGGTATTGCGCGGCGATCGTGTTCGCAAGTTGCTCGCCGTTGCCGCCATGCAGCGCCCGGTCCAGGCGCTTGAGCATGTCGTCGAAACCCAGTTGCGCGCGCTGCTGCTTGGCCGTTTCCATCTGCGCCGCGATCCATGGCACGGCGTGGGCCAGGATCAGCGGTTTGAGTGCCTTGCCGATGGGCCGGGCTTCCAGCAGTTGTTCGATGGCGGCGAAGGCGGGGTGCTGCGGCGTCTCGTGGTTCTTGTTGGTGGCGGCCAGCAGTTTGTTTTGCGTGTAGCGCGCCAGCGTCTTGTCGTCGATGGCGGCGTTGTCGCTGGCCCAGTGGCGCAATTCGTCCATGTCCAGGGGGAATTGCGCCGCCTTGTAGGTGGCAGCGCTGAGCGCCTTGGCCTCGATCGCGGCTTTCAGTTTGGACTCGATGGTGTCGGCGGCGTCGCGCCAGAGCTGGCGCGCGATGTTGTCTGCTTCATGCAGCGGAGCCAGTTGTGCCTGCATGGCTGTGGCGAGGCTGTCGATGACCGGCAGGGTTTGGCCGTCCAGACGCAGATTCTCCAGCGGCTGGTGCAACAGCGGCACGACGCTGGATTGCAGGTCGCCGGGTGCTTTCCACAGCGCGGTGACCTGCTCGGCGTCGCGGCGGTCGAGCGCGAAAAAGTTCTGGCGCCAGTAGTCGCGCACGGCCTCGACCAGCAGTTCGGTTTCGTCGCCGGTGGCGTTCTGCACGAACGCGTGGCCGCTGTCGAACGCATGCTGGCTCAACATGCGTTGGCACCAGCCGTGGATGGTGTGGATGGCGGCCTCGTCCATCCATTGCGCGGCCAGTTCCAGCTGGCGGGCGGCGCGGGCGCGATCGTCGGCCTCCGGATACTCGGCGACCAGTTTGGTCAGGAAATCGTCGGCAAGGCCCTGGCCGCGGAACGCGGCGGCGGCTTCGCCCAGGCGTGCGCGGATGCGCTCGCGCAGTTCGGCGGTGGCGGCCTTGGTGAAGGTGACCACCAGGATCTGCGGCGGCAGCAAGGGCGTTGCGGTGTCGCCATGCCCGAGCACCAGGCGCAGATACAGCGCGGCGATCGTCCATGTCTTGCCCGTACCTGCGCTGGCCTCGATCAGGCGTACGCCGTGCAGTGGCAAGTGCAGGGGGGCGAGGGATTCGATCCGCGTCATGCGTCGCTCCCGCTGGTGGCATCAACCACGGCCTGATACAGCGGCAACCAGCGCTCGAAGCCACCCGCCTGCAATGCCTCGAAGCTGGGCCAGGCACGCGCCAGATAGGCGTCCTCGCCCGCTTCGCCGGGGATGTGGGCGAAGCTGTTGCCTTCGTAACAGGCCTTGGCCGCCGTGACCGGGTTTTTCGGCGATTGCAACCACGCGAACGCGGTTTTGCGGGCGATGGGCAGCGGCGATTGCATGCCTTCATGCAGGGCGGCGAGCAGGGCATCCAGTTGGGCAGCCGCGTCTTCGGGCGACAACGCATCCAGCCGCGCCTGCGCATCGGCGCCGATCAGTCGGGTCTGCATGTGCAGGCCGTTCGCATTGGCCAGCAAATGGATCACCCACGCAGACAACAACTTTTCGTGGCGCAGCTTGCCGTTCTTGTCCGCCAAGGCGCCGTTGACCAGTTCCAGGCGGCCGTGCTGTTCTGCCTCGTTGCGGCGCAGATCGGTGAGCCAGTCTTCGACCTGCAATCCCGCGCCGGCGTAATGCAGCTCGTGCTTGTCGTCGGTGAGTGGCCACTGCACGCATGCCTCGCGCCATTCGCCGGCCAGCCCCTTGACCTGTTCGGCGATGTCCGCCTGCAACGCGGCACCGAATCCACCGGGCGGCAGGCGGCCTTCATCGTGCAGGCGCGCGGCCGCCGCGACGATGGCATGGTCGACGTCGTCGACGGCTGGGTCGATCGCGGCGTGCAGCACGGACTGGGTGGCGCTGTAGCGCTGCAACCCATCGAGCGCGAACGGTTCGTCATCGCTGACGTCGTCGTTGTTGTCCGCGAAGAACACGTTCAATCGTTGATTGAAAAAATACGCCACAGGCTTGTGCAGGAAGCGTTGCAACGCGCCGATGCCCAACGCCACGTCCGGCTGCCACGGTGCCAGTGTCGAAGCCGGCAACGCGATGGCTGCGGGCTGATGCGCCTGCTGCCACTCCCGCGCATAGGTGAAGACCCGCGCATCCTCGCCAGCGCCGAAATAGCAGCGGCTGAAGGGTTGCAGCGGGTAGGTCGTGGTGAGCGCGGCGAGCAGGTTCTTGCCCGCGTCGGCGTCGGTGGGCGTATCACCGTCGCGGTACCAGCCGGCGGCCAGGTAGTCGCGCAATTGCCCCACCAGTACGGAGGGAGGCAGCGCGCTGTTGTCCCGCGCGCTGCGGCCGACCCAGCTCACGTACAAGGTTTCGCGGGCGGACAGCAGGGCTTCGAGGAACAGGTAGCGATCATCCTCGCGGCGCGAACGGTCGCCCGGACGGCTGTGGCCCGGTTGCGCCATCAGGTCGAAATCCAGCGGCGTTTGCTGGCGCGGGTAAGCGCCGTCATCCATACCCAGCAGGCACACCACGCGAAACGGAATCGCGCGCATCGGCATCAGCGTGCCGAAGCTCACCGCGCCGCCCATGAAGCGCTGCGACAGCCGGCTCTCGTCGATGGCCTGCAGCCAGTGTTCGCGCACGATGGCCAGCGGAATGGGCTCGGCGAAATCCGCCTCGCGGCAGGCTTGCTGCCACTCGTCCAGAGCCTCGTCCAGGCGGTTCAGGCGCTGTGCGTCCTCGGCGTCGCTGCGGTCGAAGAAATCCGCCAGCAGCCCGTGCAGGCGGTCACTCCACACATCGGGCGTGGCGGGCAATCGCAATTGCTGCCAGTGGTGTTCCAGTTGATCCAGCAGCAGACTCAGCGGCCCCAGCAGTGCAGCGTCCAGCCCGCCGACATCGGCGTACGGCGCGATGCCATCCAGCGATTCGCCATCGCCTACCGCGTAGCCAAGCAGCATGCGGCGCAGGCCGAAGCGCCAGCTGTTCTGTTCCAGCGCGGGCAGGTTGAGGCTGCCTTTTTGCGCGCCATCCAGACCCCAGCGGATGCCGGCGTCCTCGATCCAGCGCCGCAGTGTGGGCAGTCCGGCTTCGGTAAAACCGAACCTCTCGCGCAGGGCCGGAACATCCAGCAGGTCGAAAATTTCGCTGGCTGCGAAGCGTGATTCCGGCAAGGCCAGCAAGTGCTCCAGCGCCACGATCAACGGCACGCTGCCGCGCGCGGACTGGTCGGCCACACTGCAGGGCAGGTAGCGCGGGTCGCTGGGCGGCAGCCGCCCGAACACGGCCTGCACATGGGGCGCATAGGTCTGGATATCGGGCACCATCACGATCACGTCGCGTGGCGCCAGCGGCGTGCCCGCAGCGGCGGCGCGCTCGAACATCGCCAGCAACTGGTCGTGCAGGATTTCCACCTCGCGCTGCGGGCTGTGCGCCACGTGGAAGCGCAACGATGCGTCGTCGGCCCGCCAGGGTTTGCGCAACGACGGGTCGGCGGGCAGCGGTTCCAGATCCAGGATGGCTTGTTGCACCTGCTGCAGCAGGCCGTGGCCTTCCACGTCGTGGAACAGGTCGATGCCGCGGTCGATCGCGGCGAATTGCTGGCGGTAGCGGTCGGGCTGGTCGCAGCCATCCAGCAGGCGGATGTAATCGCGCCCCTGCTTGCCCCACGCCGCCAGCAGCGGATGGGCGTGCAGGTGCAGATCCTCGTAGCGCGGAACGGCGGGTGTGCCGGGTTTGCCGGCCTGTCGCCGCTGGCTGGCCTTGAGCAGTTCGCGCTCCTCGATGATGTCGGCCCAGTAATGGCGGCAGGGATTGGCGACCACCAGCAGCACCTGGGAAAAGCGCGCCAGCGCGGTGAGCGCCTCCAGCGTCTGCTGCGGCAGCGACGACATGCCGAACACCACGATGCGCCGGGGCAGCCCCGCTGGCCGTGCATCCAGTGTCGGTACGCGCTCGACGAACGCCTTGTGCACGGCGGCGCGATGGCTGCGCACCGACGCCGCGCCCACATCATCGAGCAGCAACCGCCACAGTCGCGGCTGCCAGCGCTGGTTCGGCGCCAGTGGCGTGAGGCGGTCACGCAGGGGATCGTGCAGGTCGTCGCGCCCGTGTTCCCAGTCGTCCAGCCAGTCGGCGCGGTAGACCTGGTATTGGTCGAACAGGTCGGCCACGCGCGCGGCCAGCTGGTAGCGTTTCTGCCAGTCCGGGTCATCGCCCAGGAAATCGCGCATGGGCGCGAAGTCGTCATCGTCCAGGTGCTGCGGGATCAGCCGCAACAGCCGCCAGGCGAGCCGCGTCTTGTCGAACGGCGAGGTGGCCGGCACCGCGTCGCGGCCCAGTACGGCGCGGTAGGCGGTCCACAGGAAACGCCCCGGAAGTTGCACGTCGATCGCCGCGCTGATGCCCAGCCCGCCGGCGTCCGGCGCGCGGGCCAGGGCCAGTTTCAGCCACTGCGCGATGCCGTTGCTCTGCACCAGCATCAGCTCGTTTTCCAGCGGCCGCAGCGGCGCGCGGGCCAGCCAGGCGGCAAGCAGGTCGCGCAGATCCTCCAGCCGGTTGCCGTGCAGCACCATCAGGCCGGGTTCGATCGGTAGGGCAGTGGTTGGCGCAGCGGAACTCACGGAAGGCAGCACTCCTGTGTGATCGGGGATTGTCGCCCAGATGGGTCGCGCCGTCTGCGACAGTTACCATGCAGCTTTGCCCGGGCCAGCGCATGCCGAAGACTTACGACCGCAACTATTTCGACAAGTGGTATCGCGACCCGCGTCACGCGATCGGTTCGCCCGCCGAGTTGCGGCGCAAGGTGGCGATGGTGGTGGCGCAGGCCGAGTACTACCTGGCGCGACCGATCCGCAACGTGCTCGACGTGGGCTGCGGCGAGGCCGTGTGGCGCGCGCCGCTGCGCGCCTTGCGACCGGGCATCGATTACCGCGGGCTGGATGCCAGCGAGTATGTCGCCGCACGTTACGGCCGCAGCCGCAATGTGGGGTTGGCCAGCTTCGGCCAGCTGGAATACCTGCGTTTCGACCAGCGCTTCGACCTGATCGTATGCACCGACGTGCTGCATTACCTGAAGCCCGCCGAGATCCGCGCTGGCCTGGGCGGTATCGTGGAGATGCTGGAGGGGATCGCCTTCCTGGAAGTGTTCACCGGCCGCGATGACGTGATTGGCGACCGCCAGGGTTTCATCTCCCGCGCGCCGGCGTGGTATCTGCGCGAGTTCGGCGCCGCCGGGTTGTTGTCGTGCGGCTCGCATTGCTACCTGGGGCCGCGGCTGGAGCGGCATATTGCGGCATTGGAGCGGGCGCAGTTGCCGGTGGTGCCCTAGCGAATCTGTAGGAGCGGCTTCAGCCGCGACCAGGGTTTCTGTCAGCCCGGTCGCGGCTGAAGCCGCTCCTACACAGGGATATGGTCGAAAACAAAAGGCCGCCTTGCGGCGGCCTTTTGTCTTTACCCGGCTGCGACAGCTCAGCTGCGCGAGGCGCGCTTGCGGTCGTTCTCGGTGAGGTGCTTCTTGCGCAGGCGGATTTCCTTCGGGGTGATCTCGACCAGCTCGTCATCGTCGATGAAGTCCAGCGCCTGTTCCAGCGAGAACTTGATCGCCGGGGTCAGCTGGATCGCATCGTCCTTGCCGGAGGCACGCATGTTGGTCAGCGGCTTGGGCTTGATCACGTTGACGGTGAGGTCGTTGTCTTTGGCATGGATGCCGACCAGCTGGCCTTCGTACACGTTGTCGCCTTCGGCCGCGAACAGCTTGCCGCGATCCTGCAACGGCCCGAGCGAGTAGGCCGGCGTGGTGCCGCCGGCATTGGCGATCATCACACCGTTGAGGCGCTTGGCGATCTGGCCGTCTTCCTTCGGACCGTAATGGTCGAACACGTGGAACAGCAGGCCCGAACCCTGGGTCAGGGTCTTGAACTGGTTCTGGAATCCGATCAGGCCACGCGCCGGGATTTCGTAATCCAGCCGCACGCGGCCCTTGCCGTCGGATTCCATGTTCTTCAGCTGGCCCTTGCGCATGCCCAGCTTTTCCATCACGGCGCCCTGGTGGACTTCCTCCACGTCGACCACCAGCTGCTCGATCGGCTCCATCTTCTTGCCGTCGATCTCCTTGATGATCACTTCCGGGCGCGACACGGCCAGCTCGTAGCCTTCGCGGCGCATGTTCTCGATCAGCACCGACAGGTGCAGCTCGCCGCGGCCGGAGACCAGGAATTTGTCGGCGTCCGAACCCTGCTCGACCTTCAGCGCCACGTTGTGCACCTGCTCGCGGTCCAGGCGGTCCTTCAACTGGCGGCTGGTGAGGAACTTGCCGCCGCTGAGGTCCTTGTTGCCGGCGAACGGCGAGTTGTTGACCTGGAAGGTCATGCTGATGGTCGGCTCGTCCACGGTCAGCGCGGGCAGGGCCTCGGGGGCCTCCAGCGCGCACACGGTGTCGGAAATGGTCAGCTCGGAGATGCCCGAGATGGCCACGATGTCGCCGGCCTCGGCGGTTTCCTGCTCGATCCGCTCCAGGCCCAGGAAGCCCAGCACCTGCAGCACCTTGCCCTGGCGCTTCTTGCCATGGCGGTCGATCACGGCCACCGGCATGTTCTTCTTCAACGTGCCGCGCTGGATGCGGCCGATACCGATCACGCCCACGAAGTTGTTGTAGTCCAGCTGGCTGATGCGCATCTGGAACGGGCCGTCCGGGTCCACGTCCGGCTTGCTCACGTGCTGCATGATCGCTTCGTACAGCGGGGTCATGTCGCCTTCGCGGACGTCGTCATTAAGGCCGGCGTAGCCGTTCAGCGCCGAGGCGTAGACGATCGGGAAATCCATCTGCTCCGGCGTGGCGCCGAGGCGGTCGAACAGGTCCCACACCTGCTCGACAACCCATTCAGGGCGCGCGCCCGGGCGATCGACCTTGTTGATCACCACGATCGGCTTGAAGCCCATCGCGAACGCCTTCTGCGTCACGAAGCGGGTCTGCGGCATCGGTCCGTCCATCGCGTCGACCAGGATCAGCACCGAGTCGACCATCGACAGCACGCGCTCCACCTCGCCGCCGAAGTCGGCGTGTCCCGGGGTGTCGACGATGTTGATGCGGTTGCCCTGCCAGGTGATGGCGGTGTTCTTGGCCAGGATCGTGATGCCACGCTCCTTTTCCTGGTCGTTCGAGTCCATTACGCGCTCGGCCAGCACGGTGCGCTCATTGAGCGTGCCGGACTGCTTGAGCAGGCAATCGACGAGGGTGGTCTTGCCGTGATCGACGTGGGCGACGATGGCGATATTGCGCAGGTTTTCGATAGACATGGGATCGACTCGGGCGGCGCACAGGCCGTCACGCAGGTTTTTGAAGGACGAATTAACCGATTATACGGAGTTGTGCGCCAACTTGCCCGTGATTTCGTTCAGGCGGGGCGCGGTGGTAGAACCCGGCCCGTTCAGGGGCCGCCGTCGGATGGCGGCGGGGCGCCATCACACCGCGGACGGCCGGCGCTTTCTCTTGCCGCGGGACTGCGCGAGTATCGAAGGTCAATGCAGGTGGCGACCGTTGGCGCGCAGCGTACGGAAGCCTTACGTGATGGGGAAGCGCGAATACGAAAAAGACCGAGCCGTTAGCGGCAATCGTCGCCTGGGTTGTCTACGATGACGATCAAGCAGGCCGGCGCGCCCAATCGCGGCCCGGCGTTCATGAAATGAGATTTGGCATCGCTCGCGATGTTGAAGCACCACCGGCAAAAGGGATCCCTGTCTCCTGCGCCGGCTCAACCGAGGCTGCAAACCTTGCAGCCTCTCACTTGTATCTCCAAGGAGAACGGCATGAACTCGCATTTTGAACGCACTGGCCCGCTGACCGAACTGACCAGCTACCCGCAATGGGCGCAAGATATGGTCGCGGACTGTGCCAGTACCAAGCAGAGCGTGGTGGATCACCAGCTGTGGGCCAGGATGAGCGATGGCACGCTCGGTCGCGATGGCACCATCAATTTCATGTGTGGCATCTGGCCGGTCATCGAGCGGTTTCCCGGTTACATGGCGATGAGCCTGCTCAAGACCCAGTACGGCCGTAGTGCCGGCGACAACCTGGCGCGACGCTGGCTGGTACGCAACATCCGCGTGGAACAGAACCATGCCGAATACTGGTTGCATTGGGCCGAGGGGGTAGGGGTGTCGCGCGATGAAGTGCTGAACGGCATGCCCCCCCGGGGAACCCAGACCTTGGCGCATTGGTGCGAAGAGGTGAGCAGCGGCGACAGCCTGGTAGCCAGCATTGCTGCCACCAACTACGCGGTGGAAGGCGCCACGGGGGAATGGTCGCAGCTGATCTATGAAAGCGAGAGCTACAAGCAGCGTTTTCCCGAGAAAACGCGTGCCGGTTCGCTACGCTGGCTACAGTTGCATGCGGCTTATGACGATACCCATCCATGGGAGGCGCTGGAAATCGTTTGCACCCTGCTCGGCACGTCCCCGGCAGCCGAGGAGGTTGCACACATCACAGCCTGTATCAAGCGCAGCTACACGAGCATGCGGATACTTGCTGATCGTTGTGTACAGCCTTCGCGGATGCTGAACGTTCTCAGCGAAGCGGCAGCTTGACGGAACGGGCTGCTGCAAGGTCCTTTGGTAAACGCATTGACGCGCAAATCGTGAGATAAAGGCATCCATGCGTACTTTCCCGATTACCTTGCAGCGGCCCCTGTCGCGGCGATTGATGCCGCTGGTCTATGCATTGCTGGCCATGGTGGCGCTCATCCTGGCTTTGACCTGGGTGGCGCTGCAGACACAGGTGGCTCTCGCCGGCTTTCTCAACGGCGAGAGCGTCTGGTCGAAAGCGCAGAAGCAGGCGGTGGTCGATCTGGATGCCTATGCAAGCAGCGGGTCGGCGACGGACCTTCGCGATTTTCAGCGCAACCTGACCGTACTGAATACCGACCGCTGGGCGCGCGACAACATCACCTCGGGGCACTACGACTACGACGCCACCGTGAATGGACTGCGCCGGGCCAATGCGATGCCCACCGCGATCCCCGGCGTGATTTTCATGCTGCATCATTTTTCCGGCGCGCCGTACATGCGCGACGCACTGCTGGCTTGGCGATCCACCGATAACGCCGTCGCCGAGTTGGAGACCATCGCACTCGAACTGCAGCGTGCCCATGCATTGGGCGCCGTGTCGGCTCAGGAGGTCACACGTCAGCGTGCGCGGATCGGCACGATAAACAGCTACATCGAACCGCGCAGCAACCTGTTTTCGCTGAAAATCGCCCTGGGCGCCACCTGGATGGGCCAGGTGCTGTTCGGTGGCGTACTGGCTGCGGCCGCTATCGCCGCCTTGTTGTGGATACTCATGGCCCGGCGCACGCTGGCCAGCATTCGTGGTACCGAGGAGCGTTACCGGTTGCTGTTCGACAGCGCTTCGGACGCGATCGTGATGGTGGATGAAGCCAGCGGGCGCATCCTGGACGCCAACCGGGCTGCATCGGAATGGACCGGGCGGCGTGCCGGGGAGTTGATCGGCGACCGCTTCGTGCACCTGTTCACCCAGACGGTGTCCCAACTGGAAGGCCGCGCCGCCATCAATGGCTTGCTGGGCGCCGATGGCACCAAGCTCCCGGTGGAAACGCAGTGCAGCCTGGTCAATTGGGGCGACCGGCGTGTGCGCCAGGCGATCATCCGCGACATTTCCGAGCGGGTGGCGATGGAGCGGGAGCGGCGCATCGCCGCCGAGGCGCTGGCCAGCATCGCCGAGGGTGTGATCATTGCCGACCCGCAGCGCCGGATCATTTCCGTCAACGATGCGCACGAGCAGCTCACCGGTTTCGATGCCGATGCCGTGCGCGACAAGCGCCTCGACGCCACGCGCCGCCTGCCCGACGGCCACAGCCTGCCGCAGTCGATATGGGATGACATTGCCGCCGGCCGGAACTGGCTGGGCGAGGTGCAGAGCGTCCGTCGCGACGGCACCAGCTACCCCGAGCAGCTCAGCATCAGCGCTATCCGCGATACCGAACACCAGGTGCTCTATTACGTGGCGGTGTTCACCAATATCTCCGCGACCAAGCAGCAGCAGCAGCGCCTGGAACACCTGGCCCGGCACGATCCGCTCACCGGCCTGGTCAACCGGGCGGAGTTCGAGCGGTATTGCACCGACGCCATTGCCATCGCCGAGCGCGAGCGGTTGGCCACCGTGGTGCTGTTCATCGATCTGGACGCGTTCAAGATCGTCAACGACAGCTACAGCCATGCGATTGGCGACCGGCTGCTGGTGAAAGTGGCCGAGCGCATCCGCCGCCAGTTGTCCGAGGGCGATGTGGCCGGACGCATTGGCGGCGACGAATTCACTGTGCTGATCCATCACCTCAACCTGCGCGAGGACGCGCGCGTGATGGCCGAGCGGCTGCTGGCGGTGTTGTCCGAACCGCTGCTGGTGGACGACTACGAGATCGTGCTGAGCGCCAGCATCGGTATCGCCGGCTACCCGCTGGACGGGCTCGACGCGGCGACCCTGGTCGCCAACGCGGACGCGGCGATGTACGCCGCCAAGACTGAAGAACGCAACACGCTGCGATTCTACACGCCGATGATGCACGCCAGCACAAGCCGCCGCCTGCTGCTGGCCACCGAGCTTCGCCAGGCGTTGGCTCGCGAGGAATTCCGGCTGGTTTACCAGCCCAGCATCGAGATGCGCACGGGCCGCATCGTGGCGGTCGAGGCGCTGGTGCGCTGGCAACATCCCGACCGGGGCGAGGTGTTGCCCAGCGAGTTCATCCCCGTGGCCGAAAGCCTGGGCCTGATCCGCCGCATCGACGAATGGGTGATGCAGACCGCCTGCGCCCAGATCGAGGCGTGGGACCTGGCCGGCATGCCGCCGGTGCGCGTGGCGGTAAACGTGTCGGCGCGCGGGTTTGGCCACGCGGCCTTCGTCGATGGCGTGAGCCGCGCGATGCAGCAGCGGCGGGTGCCGCCCGGGCGGCTGATGCTGGAAATCACCGAAAGCGCCATGTTGCGGATGGGCGACGACACCGAGCGCACCATGCGTGCGTTGCATGCGCTGGGGCTGGAGGTGGCGGTCGACGATTTCGGCACCGGCTATTCCTCCATGGCCTATCTGAAACTGCCGGCGGTGGCGTACCTGAAGATCGACCGCTCGTTCGTGTCCGGCCTGCCGGAAAGTACCGACGACGTGGCGATCATCGAAGCCATGCTGGCCATGTCGCGCAGCCTGGGCCTGAAGACCATCGCCGAGGGCATCGAGACCGAGGCGCAACACGAGTTCCTGATGCGCGCCGGCTGCAATGAGGGGCAGGGCTATCTGTATTCGTACGCGCTGACGGCCAGCGCCATCGAAAAACTGATGTCGCCGCGCTCGTTTCACGTGCCGACCAAGTTGCGGCTGGTGCCGCCGAAGCGTGGCCTGTAGCCACCGACCGGGTGGCGCCTGATACATGTCATGGCGGGTCGCGCAAGTACGCGCGACACTCCGCCCATGTCCAGTGACCCGCAACCCACCCACGTCCCCGACGGCACCAAGTTCACCAGCCCGCAGGGCACCCGTGCGATCAAGGGCGGCATCCGCCCCAACGCCGGCAGTGCCACGCCCGACATCGGGCACAAACCGCCGTGGCTGCGCATAAAACTGCCCAGCGGCGCCCGCTACGAGGAAGTGCACGAGATCGTGCGCAGCCACAACCTGCACACCGTCTGCGCCGAGTCGAAATGCCCCAACATCGCCGAATGCTGGGGCCGCGGTACCGCCACGCTGATGCTGATGGGCTCGGTGTGCACGCGGGCCTGCCGCTTCTGTTCGGTCAGCACCGGCAACCCCAACGGCTGGCTCGATCCGCTGGAGCCGATGCAGGTGGCCGACGCAGTGGCCTTGATGGGGCTCAACTACGTGGTGCTGACCTCGGTGGATCGCGATGACCTGCCCGATGGCGGCGCCGCCCATTACGCCGCCTGCGTGCGGGCCATCCACCAGCGTTCGCCGCAAACCGCGGTGGAGGCGCTGACACCCGACTTCGCCGGCCGGCGTGCCGACGTGGCCACCGTGCTTGATGCGGGGCTGGCCACGTATGCGCAGAACCTGGAGACGGTGGAACGCCTGACCCACCCCGTGCGCGATCCGCGCGCCGGTTACGCGCAGACGCTGGACGTGCTGGCGTTTGCCAAGCGCCACGCGCCGAAGACGCTGACCAAGACCAGCCTGATGCTGGGGCTGGGCGAAACCGACGAGGAGATCGACCGTACCCTGGACGACATCCGCGCCGCCAACGTCGACGTGGTCACCCTCGGCCAGTACATGCGCCCCAGCCCGCATCACCTGGCGGTGCAACGTTTCGTGACGCCGGACGAATTTCGCCAGTACCGCGAATTGGCCCTGGCCAAGGGTTTTCTGGAAGCCGTGGCCGGGCCGCTGGTTCGTTCAAGCTATCGCGCCGAGCGCGTGCTGGAGCACAACAACCTGGGGTTGTGAGCGCCATGCACGGCAGGCCCGGTGGCGGTTTCGTCGTCGTCCACCAGGAGGTATCGCCATGTACCTGTTTCGCCGTCCATTGCATCGCCATGCCGTTGTGCCGGAGCGCGGCGGTATCGGCGGGTCCGGCCTTTCCGCAACTGCCGCGCTGGAACTGAGGGCGCAGCGCGAGCAGCGCATCGACGAGGAACTGGCGCAGAGCTTTCCCGCCAGCGACCCGCCGAGCTGGGTGCAAGGCGTCTCCCCGCGGCCTTCCTGATCCCCGTTCGATACCCCTGCGATCGAACCGGAAGCCGATTCCCCACGGAGCACAACCATGGACACACCCCTCTATCCCCAGGCCAGCGCCGAGCTGGCACGCAAACGCCGCGAGCTGGCGCCCGAGCCGCTGAAGGCGTTCAAGGCGTTCAGTGCCGCCGTGTTTGCCGAAGGCGCCGTGCCGGCCGTCACCAAGCAGCTGATTGCCGTGGCGGTGGCGCATGTCACCCAATGCCCGTATTGCATCAAGGGCCACACCGCCGAAGCGTTGAAGCAAGGCGCCAGCGAACAGCAGATCATGGAGGCGATCTGGGTGGCAGCGGAGATGCGCGCCGGCGGCGCCTACGCGCATTCGGCGCTGGCGCTGGACACCATGCAGCACGCGCACAACCACGATTGATCGACGTCGCCTGCCATGGGGCGCCGTGGCCCCGACGGTGATACCGTCATGTGCCCCACCACTACGGCCACCCGCGTGCACCCGCCCATCGACCTGGACGCCTACCTGCGGCGCATCGACTATCGCGCCACCGTGGCGCCCGACCTGCCGACCCTGCGCGGGCTGGTAGCGGCCCATGCGGCCACCATTCCCTTCGAAAACCTCACTCCCTGGCTTGGCCTGCCGGTCGACCTGGAGCTCTCCGCGATCGAGCGCAAAGTGCTCCACGATGGCCGCGGCGGTTACTGCTTCGAACAGAACCTGTTGCTGCAAGCTGCGTTGCGGGCCATCGGTTTCGAGGTCTCCGCGTTGATCGCGCGGGTGCTCTGGCGGCAAACCGACGACACCATGACGGCGCAGACACACATGTTGCTGCGCGTCGATCTGGATGGTGAAACCCGATTGGTCGACGTGGGCTTCGGCAGCCAGACCCTCACCGGCGCCTTGCGCCTGCAGGCAGATATCGAACAACCGACACCGCTCGAACCTTTCCGCCTGGTGCGGATGGACAGCGACTGGTGCATGCAATCGCGGGTGCACGGTGTCTGGCGCCCGCTGTACCGCTTCGACCTGCACACGCCGTATCCGATCGACCTTGTGGTCGCCAACCACTACGTCTCGACCTATCCCGGCTCCCGCTTCACCACCCATCTGGTGGCCGCCCGCATCGAAGGCGACCGCCGCCTGACCCTGCTCGACCGCGAGTTCACCGTGCGCCGGCTGGGCCATGAGCCCGAGCATCATTCGTTGCGTGATGGCGGGGAGGTGCGGCGGGTATTGGAGGAGCGGTTCGGGTTGCGTTTACCGGAGCATGCCGACCTGGGTCGGCGGCTGGGTGAACTGCCGGGTTGAGCGCCCCCTTCAGCCCTCCGGGCAGCTTCCCCCGCAGGCGGGGGAAGCAAGGCGTGAGCCTCGTCGTTTCCTTCCCCCGCTTGCGGGGGAAGGTGCCGAAGGCGGATGGGGGCGCTCTTGTTTTTGCTTTTCGCCGTCGGGAAAAGCCCCCCTTCAGCCCTCCGGGCAGCTTCCCCCGCAGGCGGGGGAAGCAAAGCCTTCACCCTCAGCCTTCGGGGTCGGCCAATACCCGGATTTCCACATCGCCAAGCGTGACCGTTTGGTCGGCTACGATCTTGCAGGTCTTGCGCAATTCGGTGGCGCCGTCGACCTTGACATCGCCCTCGGCCACCAGCCGCTTGCCGGCGCCGCCGCTGTCGCACAGGCCGACCAGCTTCAGCAGCATGTTCAACTCGACGTAGCTGCCTTCCAGTTCGAAATCGATCGTTTGCATGGGTATCCAGGGTGATGGGTGCGTTGGCAGAGGCGTAGCGTGACACGATCAGCCGCCGTCGAATGCCTCGTCGGGCAGGGCCAGAAACGCGAACCAGGGTTTGTCGTGGTCGGCACCGAAGGTGGCCGCGTCGTCCAGCACGCCGAGCAGGGTGGTGAAATCTTCCGGTGCGGCCTTGCGCAGGTCGTCGCCGCGTTCGAACAGCAGCGCGTAGCCCCACGCGGGCAACCAGCTCATGTCGCGCAGGCAGTCCGCCAGGGCATCCCAGTTGTGGCCGAAGCTGGCGGGCAACGTCAGTGAAACGGCCAGGCGCTGCAGCAATTCGTATTTGTCCGCGCAGCCGCCAAGGTCCGTGCGGCACACCTGCAACTCGTCGCGTCGCGCCGCCTTCGCCAGCCGGTCGAGGTCGTCGGTGCCGACGAAATACACCCCGCTTTGCGCGGGCTGGGTCAGGTTGAGGTCGAAACGGTGCGCGCTCATGGTTGTAGCGTGAAGCGGCGGAAGCTGCGGTAATGATCGTCGGTGTAGTAATAGACGCGCGGCGGTGTGTCGCCGGTGATGATGCGCCGCGCGCCGCGGTTGCGCGCGCCGGGCGTTTCCACGGTGTACTCGTGGTAATAGCCGCGCGGTTGTTGTGGCAGGTGGCGCTCGTAATTGCCGAACACGGTGCCATCCTGGCTATGGGCGAATGGCCCGCCGCTGGCGATGCGGCGCAAGGTATCGCGGGCCTCGGGCGGCAGGAACGCTGGCAGTGTCGACGAATCGCGCGCGTGATCGATCTGGCTGGCGACTTCCGGTGCGGTAGGGGCCACCCCCGGCGAGGTCGACGGTGGCTGTCGCCACATGACCAGCGCAACCACCAGCGCGGCAAGCAGGATCAGCGGATGGAATCGGCGCATGGCAGGTTGGCGGCAGGTCGGCTTGGGTCAGTCGTGATGATACGGAAACGCAACGGGCGAGTGCCGGTTGGCCGTTCGCATCGTAGCCGCATCGCGGCGAAACACCCTTCGACTTCGCCGCTGCGCGGCTACCCTCAGGGCGAACGGTGAGGGGGCGGCGCGCTGCCTTTCCCGATTCCCGTCAGGCCAGCCGATCAACTCGCTCCTGCAACGCCATCGCGGCGGCCGGGTTGCGCAGTTTTGCGCTGCTGATGAAAAAAACGAACACCTCGCGCGGTGGCCCGGGCGGTTGGGTGGGGCCGACGTGGGGTAGGGCAGCGATGTCGCGGCCCGCGGCCCATGCCTGGGCATGCGCCGCCCATTGATCCAGCGCCCTGTCTTCGTAGCCGGTGGCGATCTCTTCGATGCTGCGCATCAGCCGGGCATAGACGAAGTCGCCGGTGAGGTCGGCCAGCGATGGGAATTTCGGCGAGTCGGTGAACACGGTGGGGATCGCGTGCTTGCGCGCCAATTCCACATAAGCCGGGCACAGGAAGCCGGGCTTGCGCACCTCCAGCACGTGGCGCAGTGGTCGCCCGTTCAATACGCGAGGCAGCGCCTGCAGGAAGGCGTCCAGGTCGTCGGCATCGAATTTTCGCGACGGCGGCAGCTGCCACAGGATCGGGCCCAGCCGATCCCCCATTTCCTCGATGCCGCCGTAGATGAAGCTGTCCACGCCCTTGCCGCTGTGCGCCAGCGGCCGGCTTTCGGTGATGTAGCGCGGCGCTTTCAGCGAGAACACGAAACCCGGCGGCGTGGCCTCGGCCCACTTGGCGTAGGTGGCCGGTTTTTGCGCACTGTAGTAAGTGCCGTTGACCTCGATGGCGCGCAGGTGGCGGCTGGCGTAATCCAGCTCCAGCCGCCGCAGCAGGTCGGCGGGATAGAAATTGTCGCGCCAGGGCGCATACACCCAGCCGCCCACACCGACGCGGATGGGCCCGTGCAGCGCGCTGCTGGCGGCGGTGTGGTCAGGGTGTTCCATCGGAAACAGGCCTGGCGGAGTTGGTAACGCAGCATGCCGCGACGTGCATGCAACTGTCGTGAACGGCCGCCAGCGGCCGCGTGACTTCCGGCGCTGGCCTGCCGCCCGGTTTGCCGCGATAGTGGTGCGACTGCCCCTGTCATGGAGTTATCGATGCTGCAGCGACCTCTTGTCTTGCGCCTCTCGGTGGCGTGCGCGTTGTGCGTCGCCACGTTGGGTGCCGCGGCGCAGGCGCCGACCTCCTCGATACCGCAGCTGCCCATCTCCACCAACGACCAGGTACGCCCGCTGCTGCCCGCGCAGTTGCAGGATTTCGATGCGTATGTGGAAAGCGCGCGCAAGGCGTTCGACGTGCCCGGCATCGCCGTGGCGATCGTCAAGGACGGCAACGTGGTGCTGGCGCGGGGCTTCGGCCAGCGCGAGCTGGGTAAACCCGACGCCGTCGATGCGCACACCTTGTTCGCGATCGCCTCCAATACCAAGGCGTTCACGGCCGCCTCGCTGCAGCAGCTGGCCGAGGCGGGCAAGCTGAACATGGACGACCGGGTGATCGACCATCTGCCGTGGTTCCGCATGTCCGACCCGTACATTACCCACGAGATGCGTATCCGCGATTTGCTGGCGCATCGCAGCGGTCTGTCACTGGGCGCGGGTGATCTGCTGTATTGGCCGCCCACCTCATACACCACCAAGGAGGTGGTGCAGCGGTTGGCGCATGTGCCGATCGCCAATGGTTTCCGCAGTGGCTATGCCTACGACAACATCCTGTTCGCGGTGGCCACGCTGGTGATCGAGGAAGCGTCCGGGCAGAGCTATGCCGACTATGTGCGCGACCACATCTTCAAGCCGGTGGGCATGGACGAGTCGCTGATCGACAAGACCTACATCAAACCCGGGATGGATGTGGCCACGGGGCACGCCAAGGCCGATTTCAAGGATCTGCAGCCGGTGCCGCCGATGGCCTGGCTCAACGATCCGGGCGCCGGCGGCATCTATGCCAGCGTGCACGACATGGCCAAGTGGATGAACGTGCAACTGGCCGGCGGCGTCCTGCCCACCAAGGGTACGGACGGCAAGTCGCAACGGCTGTTTTCCGAGAAGAGCCAGCAGCAGATGTGGAGCATGCTGACGCCCATCACTATCCGCAAACCGTCGATTCCCGAGCTGGCGCCGCTGACGCCGAAGTTCTCCGGCTACGGCGAGTCGTGGTTCCTGTCCGACTACCGCGGACAACGGCTGGTGTGGCACACCGGCGGCTGGCCCGGCATGGTGTCGCGGGTGACCCTGGTGCCCGACCAGCACCTGGGCGTAGTGGTGTTGACCAATGCCGAATCGGGCGCGGCCTTCAACGCGGTAACCTACCGCGTGCTGGATGCCTACCTGAACCGCGATCATAAGACGGACTGGGTGGCCGTCTATACCAAGGCGGTGAAGAAATCTCAGGCCCATGCCGACGACAGCTTCGCCAAACACGAGGCCGCCCGCGACAAGCACAGCAAGCCCTCGCTGCCGCTGGCGAAATACGCCGGCACCTACCGCGACCCCTGGTACGGCGACATCATCGTCAGCCAGGAGAACGGCAAGCTGCGCA
Organism: Rhodanobacter ginsenosidimutans; assembly: GCF_042655685.1. Lineage (NCBI taxonomy): Bacteria > Pseudomonadati > Pseudomonadota > Gammaproteobacteria > Lysobacterales > Rhodanobacteraceae > Rhodanobacter > Rhodanobacter ginsenosidimutans. Next base: position 1,342,882 of record NZ_JBHSMM010000001.1, read on the forward strand.
TGCGCTTCAGCAAGACCGCGCAACTGGTCGGCACCATGACGCCGTGGCAGCACGACACCTTCGTGGTGCGCTGGGACGACCGCACGCTGAATGCCGATGCGTTCGTCAGCTACGCGCTGGACCCGGACGGGGCCGTGCGCGAGGTGCGGATGGAGCCAATCTCGCCGCTGACCGATTTCAGTTTCGATTTCCAGGATTTGCGATTGAAGCCGGCGAACCACTGATAACTGATCCACCACCGCGCTGTTCGCGGCGCTCAGGCTAGGAGCGTGGGCGGTAGAAATCTTCCGGGCTGCAAAAGCGGTTGCGTGGTCCATATTTCCGCCGCTTCTTGGCCCATGGAACCACCATGGGCCGGCAAATCGGCAAAAATCTGTCCTCACGCAACCACTTTTTCGCCTCGAAAGTTTCTACCGCCCACACTCCAAGGGGAAGGGACATGAAGTATCGGCATCATGCGGTGGCGGTCCTGCTGTCGTTCGGGTTGCTGGTTGGCGCTGCCCAGGCGCGCGGCGACCACGCACTGGATCATCACTACATCCGGGTCGAACTCGGAACCAACGGCGCGCAACCGACCTCGGGCCGGCTGCTGCTGTTCGCGACAGACGCGAAAGTGGCCGAGGCGGCCGCCAAGGCGGAATCGAAGGGCAAGAGCAGCGTGGTCGAATCGGTGGATGCCGATCCGTTCAGCGGCACGGTCACCAGCGTGGCGGCACGCGAGGTGGAGCACTGGGTGCCGGGGAAGACGATCGACGTCGACCCCGAACACATGGCGTATCCCGCCGGCTGGTCGCAGCTGCCCCCGGGCGATTACCTGGTGCAGGCCGTGCTGGACGTGAACCACGACTACAACTACCTGGGGCGTGGCGCCGGCGACCTGGTCAGCGAGGTGGTCAAGCTGCATCTGCCCGCCGCCGGTGTGCCGAAACTGAAGCTGGCGAAGGCCTTGCCGGCAGACGATGACCCATGGACCGTGCCGCTGTCGGCGTCGCCGGCGATGCGCGAAAACGTGGCCGCGGCACGCCCGCACGCGCACTTGGTCGATTTCACCAGCCCGCTGCTGAGCGCGTTCTGGGGCCGGCCGATCCACATGCGCGGCTGGGTACTGACGCCGCCCGGCTACGACGCCAATGCCGCCACCCGCTACCCCACGGTCTATTACACCCAGGGTTTCGGCGGCAACAACGATCGCGTGATCCGCCCCATCGTCACCGTCTACACGGCGATGGCGAAGCAGCAGATGCCGCCGATGATCTGGGTGTTCCTGGATGAGTCCAGCCCCACCGGCACCCACGAGTTTGCCGACTCGGTCAACAACGGCCCGTGGGGACAGGCGCTGACCACCGAGCTGATCCCGCATCTCGAAGCGCATTACCGCATGGACGGTGACGTCAACGGTCGCTTCCTCAACGGCCACTCCTCCGGTGGCTGGGCCACGTTGTGGCTGCAGACGCGCTATCCGAAGGTCTTCGGCGGCACCTGGTCGACCTCGCCCGACCCCAGCGACTTCCACGACTTCACCGGCGTCGACCTGTACGCGCCGCATGCCAATGTCTATCGCCGCGCCGACGGCTCGGCCTACCCGCTGGTGCGCAACCACGACAAGGTGCTGGGTACGTTCGAGCAGTTCGCGAAGCTTGAACGCGTGCTGGGCAGCTACGGCGGCCAGCTGGCCTCGTTCGAGTGGGTGTTCTCACCGCGCGGCAAGGATGGCCGGCCTGTGCCGATGTTCGATCGCGACACCGGCGACGTTGATCCGGCGGTGGTGTCATACTGGCGCGACCACTACGACATTGCGTACCGCCTGCAGCAGCAGTGGCCCGAGCTGAAACCCGACCTGGACGGCAAGATTCATCTCTACGTGGGCACCGCCGACACGTTCTACCTCGACGGCTCCGCGCACAAGCTGAAGGCTGTGCTCGATGGTCTGGGTGCGAAGTCCGAGTTCCGTTTCCTGCCCGACCGCACCCACGGCAATGTGTACTGGATCGGCGACGACCACCACGGCCTGCTCAAGCAGATCAGCTGGGCGATGTATGCCGTCGCGCGACCGGATTCAAGGCTGAAGCCTGTCGCCACGCCCTGAATTTCCGGCCCGCCGGTTAGCCTGCCGCGGGTTGCAACTACCGGCTCAGCCCGTGGGTTCGGCGTCCCCGGGCAGCGGCAGCGTGCGCACCAGCATGCTTTGCGTGCGCGCCAGCTGGAGCCCGGCCTTGCGCAGGCGGTCGAGCAGTTCGAACAGCAGGTCGCTTTTCACGCTGCCCACGTCGCGCGGGCTGTTGACGTAGGCGGTGCAACTGAAGGTCATCGAGTTGGCGTCGATGCCGGACAGCTGCACCAGCGGCGCGGGCGATTCCAGTGTGGCCGGATGCGCCTGCAGCACCTCCAGCACCAATGACCGCACCTTGCCCGCGTCGGTATCCAGCGGCAGCGGCAACACGATCTGCACGCGGCCCAGCGCGTTGGCGAGGGTCACGTTGCGCACGTTCTGGGTGATCAGTTGCGAGTTGGGCACGATCACGGTGGAGCGGTCACCCATGCGGATTTCGGTGGCGCGCACGTTGATGCGCTGGATGTCGCCCTCGACGTCCGACGACAGGCTGACCCAGTCGCCCACCTTCACCGGCCGCTCCACCAGCAGGATCAGGCCGGAGATGAAGTTCTGCACGATCGCCTGCAGGCCGAAACCGATACCCACCGACAGCGCGCTGACGATCCAGGCGATGCTTTTCAGATCCACATGCAACGCGGCCAGCGTCAGCACGAACACCAGCATGCTGCCCAGGTAGCCGAGCAGGGTAACCAGCGATTCCTGCATGCCGAGCTCCATGGTGGAGCTCGGCAGCAGCTTGTCGCGCAGCCAGCATTTGAGTCTGCGCAGCGTGTACCAGCCGATCGCGAACACCAGCGCGGCGGTGAAGATGCTGCCCGGATCGATCGCCAGATCACCCAGCTTGAGGTTGCCGAACGTTTGCTTCGCGCTGGTGATCAGGTCGCCGGGGCCGGCACCGAACGGCGTCAGCACGGTCGCCAGCGCCAGCAGCACCAGAGTCACCCGCAGGACGGCATTGAGCACGATCACCGCCTGCTCCAACGTGTGCGGGCGCAGGTCGAACGTGCTTTGCAGACGCTGGCCGCCACGGCCCTGCGGCGCCAGCAGGGCCGTGACCAGATCCGTCAGCAGATGGATCAGCAAGTAGGTGGATGCCACGATCACGCCCACCCACAGCATTTCCCTGGCCAGGAAAAATGCCAGCGCAATGAAACCGGTCGCCACTGCCAGCCAGCAGAGCACCACGGCCAGCGTGGCGGCGGCCATCAGGATGCCTACCCACACGGGGCGATGTTGTGGTTCGGCGTCGCTGCTGGCTGATGCCAGGCGCGTGCGATGCATACGCATCAGCGCCATGCCGATCAAGCCGCTGACGACCAGTGCAAACAGGCCGCGCGCCGCTACCGTGGCGGGCAGGCTGGTGCCGATCGTGCGGCTGGCGCGGTCGAACAGGCCAAACGCCAGCGCCGCCGCGCCCAGCCACCAGGGAAACGGACGCAGGCACTGCGCGACCCGGTCGGTCAACGCCGGCAGCCGCCACGACGGGCGCCGCACCGAGAGCAGCGCCCGGCCCAGCCCCACCACAAACGCCGCAAAGCACACCAGTTGCACCGCGGCATGGGCCAGCGTGGCGGTGTCGTCGTCGAGGATGTCGTTCCAGTTCAGCCCGAGGTAGGCCAGCTCCGCCGCCAGGCCGGTGGTGAAGACGGCCGTCAGCGCCACCGCCGTGGCCATCGCGCTGCGCCGCAGATGGCCATCCGGAACATGGCGCTTGGCCAGCCCCAGCAACGCCCGTTCCAGCGCCCAGCGGCCGCCGCCGAGCAGCAGCACCGCGCCGATCAGGCAAAGCAGCAACGGTTTCCGGTTGGGCGGCTGCCACGCGTCGCTCCACGCATTGCCAAGGCGAACGCCAAGCCGCTTGAGCCGCTGGGTGTCGCCCGGCAAGGTGCGCGCCACATCGAGCCAGAACGCACCGCTGAACGGCGTGGCCGTACGCGAGGCCAACCTCGCCTGAAACTGGTCGTTGCGCATGCCGCTGATCTGCGCGGCCAGTTGCAATGCGTTCTGGCTGAGCAACTGCGCCTGCTTGATCTGCGCGTCCAGGTTGGTCTGCGCCCGGTCCAGTTGGCGCCGTTGTGCGGCAACCTCGGACGCTTCGGCGGGTGCGCCGCTGGCCGGCGCCGGCCCCAGCACGGTCAATTGCGCCTGCAAGGCCATCATTTGCGGCGCCAGACTGGCGGCCAGCTGGCGCGCCTGGTCCTGCACGCCCAGGGCGGTGGCGCGCAGGTCGGCCAGCGGCGGATTGCCATCCTTGCTCTTGAGATCGGCCCGCACCGAATCGAGTTGTTCGGTGAGTTGATCCAGCGATTGCGCCGGTGTGGCCGTCGGCGTGGCGGCGGCCGGCGACGGATCGCCGGTCTGGGCCAATGAAAGGCTGCTGCCGAAGCTCAGCAGCAGAAGCAGGAGACAGCGGAGCAGGATAGGCATCCGTGCATGATCGGAGCGCCGCCGCAGGCGGTCAATCGCGGCCGGCGCGTACGTGCCGGTTGCGGCGGCTGGCGTTCATGTTCGTGCCGATGGCCCGATCATGTGGGAGCGACTTCAGTCGCGATGCTCTTGGTCGGGAGTTTCAAAGCAAAAGCATCGCGACTGAAGTCGCTCCCACAGAAGTCGGTTCCACAGGCCCTTGCGAAACCCGGCGCGGACACGCAAGTTATCCCATCCCCCGCTCGTTGCCTCCCCATGATCTTCCGCTGGTTCGAATCCCTCATCGACGCATTCAAGGAACCGGTCGACGTGATGCCGCCGACGTCGGTGCGGCGCTTCTACCTGTTCTACCTGCGCCAGGCGTGGCCGGCATTCGCGGCGGCCATCGTGGTGGGTTTCGGCGTGGCCATCGTGGAGGTGGCGCTGTTCGGATTCATCGGGCGGTTGGTGGATCTGGCGCAGAGCGGGCCGGACGTCTTCTTCCGCACGCACGGCATGGAGCTGCTGGGCATGGCCTTCGTGGCCCTGGTGGCGCGGCCGCTGCTGAACAGTTCCCACGACCTGCTGGTGAACCAGGCCATCGTGCCCAGCCTCACCAACCGCATCCGCTGGCAGAATCATCGCTACGTGATCCGGCAAAGCCTGGCGTTCTTCCAGAACGATTTCGCCGGCCGCATCGCCAACCGCATCATGCAGACCGGCAGCGCGTTGCGCGCCTCGGCGGTGCAGATCGTCGATGCGATCTGGTACGTGGTGATCTACACCGGCAGCGCCATCGTGCTGTTTGCGCAGGCCGACCTGTGGCTGGCACTGCCGTTGTTCGCGTGGGTGTTTGCGTATGTCGGCCTGCTGACGTTCTTCATCCCGCGCATCAAGCAGCGCTCGTGGCTGGCCTCGGAGGCACGCTCGAAACTGATGGGCCGCATCGTCGACGGTTACAGCAACATCCTGACGCTGAAACTGTTCGCGCATACGCGGCGCGAGGAAGCCTATGTGGCCGACGCGATGGCCGAGCAAACGGACAAGCTGCGCCGGATGACCCGCGTCACCACCGCGATGGACGCCAGCATCACCGTGCTCAACGGTTTCTTGATCGTGGGCACCTCGGCGCTGGCGTTGTGGCTGTGGAGCGAGGGCCGGGTGACGGTGGGCGCGATCGCGCTGTCGACCGGGCTGGTGATCCGCATCAACAACATGTCCGGCTGGATCATGTGGGTCGTCAACGGCATCTTCGAGGACGTGGGCACCGTGCAGGACGGCATCACCACGATCTCGCAGCCGCGCACGGTGCAGGATCGCGAGGGCGCCATGCCGCTGGAAGTGGTCAACGGCGCGGTGCGTTTCGAGCACATCCATTTTCATTACGGCAAGCAGGGTGGCGTGATCGCGGGACTCGACCTGGCCGTGCGGGCCGGCGAGAAGATCGGTGTGGTCGGCCCCTCGGGCGCGGGCAAATCCACCCTGGTCAACGTGCTGCTGCGGCTGTACGACCTGGAATCCGGACGCATCCTGATCGACGGCCAGGACATCGCCCACGTCACCCAGGAAAGCCTGCGCTCGCAGATCGGCGTGGTGACGCAGGACACCTCGCTGCTGCACCGCTCGATCCGCGACAACATCCTGTATGGACGTCCAGACGCCAGTGATGCGCAGATCGCCGCCGCCGTACGCAAGGCGCGGGCGGACGAGTTCATCCCCACGCTCAGCGACGGCGAAGGCCGCCGCGGCTATGACGCGCTGGTCGGCGAGCGCGGCGTGAAACTCAGCGGTGGCCAGCGCCAGCGCATCGCCATCGCCCGCGTGCTGTTGAAGGACGCGCCGATCCTGGTACTGGACGAAGCCACCTCGGCGCTGGATTCCGAGGCGGAAGCCGCCATCCAGGACAGCCTCGACCTGCTGATGCAGGGCAAGACCGTGATCGCCATCGCCCACCGCCTGTCCACCATCGCCCGCATGGATCGGTTGGTGGTGTTGGACAAGGGCGTGATCGTGGAGAGCGGCACGCACGCCGAACTGATCGCACGCGATGGGCTGTATGCGCGGCTGTGGAAGCGGCAGACCGGCGGGTTCGTGGCGGCGGAGGATGCGCCGGGGTGAGGAACGAATCCGCGCGGCAGTCAGCCGTTGGCTCGAGTCATGCGACAATATCGGCCTTCGCCATCCCGCACCTTCGAGTTTCATGACTGTCCCCAACGATGCATTCCGGCGCTTCCAGGAGGAACTCGCCGCCATCGATCGCAAGGAGCACCTTCCCGCTGATGTCCCCGTCGCCGACCAGCGACTCGCCAACGCAAGGGCGGATTTTCTGTCCCTGCGCAAGCGCTATGGCCTGACCGTGGCCGACGTGGTGGCGTTCTTTCCCGAGGAGGAGGGCATCGCGTATCTGCAGCAGCTGATTGCCGCCAGCGAGGCCAAGCCGGTACGGCGTAGGAAGTCGCCGGCGGCGGATTGATTTGGGGTGTGCTGAAGAGCGGGTCCCCTTCCGCCTTCGGCACCTTCCTCCGCAAGCGGGGGAAGGAAGCGATCGGACTCCTCGAAACGGCCAGTTTCCTTCCCCCGTATAACGGGGGAAGGTGCCCGGCAGGGCGGATGGGGGCGCTCCTCAAAGCCGAACAAAAACCACATCAATGCGCCCGCACTTTGCGGCTGCAATACTCCTGAACGTCCAGCGTCCCTCAGCCGACGCACAACCCAACCGCATCTCCCCAAGCCAAACCATCACGGAGCTACCCCATGGCGGAAAACAAGCGCCCCATCGTCACCGGCCTGTGCGCGTTCGGCATGTCGGGCCGGATGTTCCAGGCGCCATTCCTGCATGCAATGGACGAGTTCTCGCTGCACGCCGTGGTGGAACGCCATGCCAAGCGCGTGGCGAATACCTATCCCGACATCCGCTCGTACGATTCGGTCGAGGCGATGCTGGCGGACCCGGCCATCGAGCTGGTCGTGGTGAACACGCCGAACGTGGACCATTTCGAGCACGTGCGGATGGCCCTGCTGGCGGGCAAGCATGTGGTGGTGGAGAAGCCTTTCTCGGTGACGTCCGCACAGGCCGCCGAGATGGTCGAACTGGCAGCACGGCAGGACCGCAAGCTGGTCGCATTCCAGAATCGCCGCTGGGACAGCGATTTCCTGGCCGTGCGGGAGGTTGTCGAAAAGGGACTGCTGGGGCAGCTGATCGAGGCGGAATTCCATTACGACCGCTACGAAAAAAACCTCAGCGCGAAGGCGCACAAGGAGGTCGATCAGCTGGGCACGGGCGTCATCTACGACCTTGGCCCGCATCTGATCGACCAGGCGATCTGCCTGTTCGGCAGGCCGGAGCGTGTTTTCGCGGTGCTGCGCACCCACCGGCCCGGCTCGGTGGTCAACGACTATTTCGACCTGACGCTGCTGTACGGCGCGTTTACCGTACGACTGAAGAGCAGCCTGCTGGCGCTGGAGCCGGTACCGGGATTCGTGGTGCATGGTACGGAGGGATCGTTCCTCAAATCCCGTGCCGACGTGCAGGCCGACATGCTGGATCAGGGCATCTCGCCCAATGTCGCCGACTGGGGACAAGAGCCCACGGCGGAGCATGGCGTACTGCACACCTGCGTCGATGGCCACGACGAGCGCCGCCGCTATCCCTCGCCGGCGGGCAGCTATCAGACGTTCTTCGCCGGGGTCTATCGCCATGTGCGAGAGGGTGCGCCCGCGCCGGTGGCGCTGGCCGATACCTTGCTGAACGTGCGCATCATCGAGGCCGCGCTGGAGAGCAGCCGGACCCGGGCCGTGGTCGCGCTCGGCTAGTTTTCGGCCGTGCCAGGGCTGCGGTCGCGTTGTTTTCACCCGCGTCATTGCATGCTGCGAGAGCTGTCGACGGAGGCACTGCTCCGCACGGGGCCTGGGTTATTCTTGGCAGCCCCGGTGGCACCGGCGGCCCGTTTCGACGCGCGGCGGTGCGATTTCAGGACTTCCCGCGTCCATGGCCATGGGCGCAAACCGTTTCCGACCTCAAGGACTATCGATGACCATCAATGTCACCTTCACCACCAACCGCGGCCCGATCCACCTGCGGCTGCACGACGACAAGGCGCCGGTCACCGTGGCCAGTTTCGTGAACCTGGCCAAGCGTGGTTACTACGACGGCCTGTCGTTCCACCGCGTGATCGCCGACTTCATGATCCAGGGCGGTTGCCCCGAAGGCAGCGGCCGCGGCGGCCCGGGCTACAAGTTCGAGGACGAGTTCAACCCGTCGCTGCGCCACGACAAGCCCGGCGTGCTGTCGATGGCCAACGCCGGCCCGCGCACCAATGGCAGCCAGTTTTTCATCACCCATGGCGCCACGCCGTGGCTGGACGGCAAGCACACCGTGTTCGGCGAAGTGCTGGGCGAGGATGACCAGAAAGTGGTCAACGCCGTGCAGCAGGGCGACGTGATCGAGAAGGTGGAAGTGTCCGGCGACGTCGACGCGCTGCTGGCGGCGCAGTCCGAGCGCGTGGCGGAATGGAACGCGGTGCTCGACCAGCGCGGCTGAGCATTCCCCACGCTGGAAAGGTGAAGGCCGCCACGTCTGTTGGCGGCCTTCTGCCGTCTGGACGGCCCAAATCGCGCCGGCAGACGGCCGCGTGATAAAATCGCGCCTTTGCTTCGGGCCTGAACCGCCTTCGCCACACGCTGCCCCTCTCACCCAAGGAGTCACCGCTCATGAAAGCCCCCGTTCGAGTTGCCATCACTGGCGCTGCCGGCCAGATCGGCTACGCGCTGCTTTTCCGCATCGCCGCTGGCGACATGCTGGGCAAGGACCAGCCGGTCATCCTGCACCTGCTGGAAATCACCCCGGCGCTGCCCGCGCTGCAGGGCGTGGTGATGGAACTGAACGACTGCGCGTTCCTCACGCTGGCCGGCGTCGTGGCCACCGATGATCTGAACGTGGCCTTCAAGGACGTCGATTACGCGCTGCTGGTCGGCGCGCGTCCGCGCGGCCCCGGCATGGAGCGCAAGGATCTGCTGGAAGCGAACGGCGCCATCTTCGGGCCGCAGGGCAAGGCCTTGAACGACCATGCCAAGCGCGACGTGAAGGTGCTGGTGGTGGGCAACCCGGCCAACACCAACGCGCTGATCGCGCAGCAGAACGCACCGGATCTGGATCCGAAGTGCTTCACCGCGATGGTGCGCCTGGACCACAACCGCGCGCTGAGCCTGCTGGCCGAGAAAACCGGCAAGCACAACACCGACGTCAAGCACATGACGATCTGGGGCAACCACAGCTCCACCCAGTTCCCCGACCTGTCGCACGTTACCGTCGACGGCAAGCCGGCGCTGGAGCTGGTCGACCAGTCCTGGTACGAAACCGATTTCATCCCCACCGTGCAGCAGCGTGGCGCGGCCATCATCAAGGCGCGCGGCGCCTCGTCCGCCGCCTCGGCGGCGTCGGCCGCGATCGACCATGTGCGCACTTGGGCGCTGGGCACGGCCGAGGGCGACTGGGTGTCGATGGGCATCCCGTCCGACGGTTCGTACGGCATCGAGCCGGGCGTGATCTACGGTTACCCGGTCACCGTGAAGGGCGGCAAGTACGAGATCGTGCAGGGCCTGGCCGTCAGCGATTTCGCCCGCGCCCGCATGGACGCCACCGCCAAGGAGCTGCGCGAGGAGCGTGCTGGCGTCGAGCATCTGTTTGCCAAGAAGTAAGCGGCGGATCCATGTGACACAAAAAAGCCGGCTTTCGCCGGCTTTTTTGTGTGTTGTTGTTGTGGGAGCGACTTCAGTCGCGATGCTCTTGCTTTGGAGTTTCAGAGCAGAAGCATCGCGACTGAAGTCGCTCCCACAGGTGTGTACCAAGCGTCACGCCGCTGCGACAGCTCTGGTTTCGGCTGCCGGTGCCGACGTGCGGATCAGGTGGTCGAACGCGCTCAACGCCGCGGTCGAACCCGCACCCATCGCGATCACGATCTGCTTGTACGGCACCGTAGTGGCGTCGCCGGCGGCGAACACGCCGGGCAGGGAGGTCTGGCCGCGTTCGTCGATCACGATCTCGCCGCGCGGGGACAGTTCCAGCGTGCCCTTCAGCCATTCGGTGTTCGGCAGCAGGCCGATCTGCACGAAGATGCCTTCCAGCTCCAGCGTGTGCATCTGCTCGTTGGTACGGTCCTTGTAAACCAGCGCGCTGACCTTCTGCCCGTCGCCCAATACTTCCGTGCTGAGTGCGCTGACGATGACGTCCACGTTGGGCAGGCTGCGCAGCTTGCGCTGCAGGACATCATCCGCACGCAGCTTGCTGTCGAACTCGATCAGCGTGACGTGGGCCACGATGCCGGCCAGGTCGATGGCCGCCTCGACGCCGGAGTTGCCGCCGCCGATTACCGCCACGCGCTTGCCCTTGTACAGCGGGCCGTCGCAGTGCGGGCAGTAGGCCACGCCCTTGTTGCGGTACTGGTCTTCACCGGGCACGCCCATCTGCCGCCAGCGCGCGCCGGTGGAGAGGATCACGGTCTTCGATTTCAGCGTGGCGCCGTTGGCCAGTTGCACTTCCACCAGGCCGCCGGTGGCGTCGCTGGCCGGCACCAGCTTCTCGGCGCGCTGCAGGTTCATCACGTCCACCTCGTATTCGTGCACGTGCTGTTCCAGCGCCGCCGCCATCTTCGGGCCTTCGGTGTAGGGCACCGAGATGAAGTTCTCGATGGCCATGGTGTCCAGCACCTGGCCGCCGAAACGCTCGGCTGCCACACCGGTGCGGATGCCCTTGCGCGCGGCATAGATCGCCGCCGCCGCGCCGGCCGGGCCGCCGCCGATGACGAGCACGTCGAACGCGTCCTTGGCCTTGATCTTCTCCGCTTCGCGGGCGCTGGAGCCGGTGTCGATCTTCGCCAGGATCTGCTCCAGGCTCATGCGGCCCTGGTCGAACACCTCGCCGTTGAGGAACACGGTGGGCACCGACATCACCTGGCGTGCCTCGACCTCGTCCTGGTACAGCGCGCCGTCGATGGCAATGTGCTGGATGTTCGGGTTCAGCACGCTCATCAGGTTCAGCGCCTGCACCACGTCGGGGCAGTTCTGGCAGGACAGCGAGAAATAGGTCTCGAACTTGTACTCGCCATCGAGATTGCGTACCTGCTCGATCACATCCGCCGCGGTCTTGGAGGGATGCCCGCCGACCTGCAGCAGGGCGAGCACGAGCGAGGTGAATTCATGGCCCATCGGAATGCCGGCGAAGCGCACGCCGATGTCCGTCCCGATGCGGTTGATCGCGAACGAGGGCTTGCGTGCTTCGCTGTCGTCGCGGCGCAGCGTGATCTTGTCGGACAGCGCGGCGATCTCCTGCAGCAGCTCGTCCAGCTCTGTGGATTTGGCGCTGTCGTCGAGCGCGGCAACCAGTTCGATCGGCTGCAACAGCTTTTCCAGATAGGCCTGCAACTGGGTTTTGAGGGTTTCGTCGAGCATGGCTACCACTCCAGTGATGGATGCGGAGAAAAATCGTGGGGGGAGGAAAGACGTTTGTGACAGCGGCCTGTACCGAGGGGAGGGTCGGCAGGCGGGGGAGCGTTGCCGGGCGCAAGCCGCTGACAGAAGCATCCAGAGTGAGGTGAAGCCGGGCGCTTTTCAGCGCCCGGTTTCGGTGGCGCGGTGAATCAGATCTTGCCGACCAGGTCCAGCGACGGCGCCAGGGTCTTTTCGCCTTCCTTCCACTTGGCCGGGCAGACCTCGTTCGGATGGGCGGCGACGTACTGCGCGGCCTTGACCTTGCGCAGCAGTTCCGCGGCGTCACGGCCGATGCCACCGGCGTTGATCTCGACAATCTGGATCTTGCCCGCGGGGTCGATCACGAAGGTGCCGCGATCGGCGATGCCGTCGGCTTCGATCAGCACGTCGAAGTTGCGCGAGATCGCGTGGGTCGGGTCGCCGATCATGGTGTAGTTGATCTTCTTCACCGCATCGGAGGTGTCGTGCCACGCCTTGTGGGCGAAATGGGTGTCGGTGGAGACGCTGTAGATTTCCACGCCCAGCTTCTGGAACTCGGCGTAGTTGTCGGCCAGGTCCTCGAGCTCGGTGGGGCAGACGAAGGTGAAGTCGGCGGGGTAGAAGAACACGACCGACCACTTGCCCTTCAGGTCGGCGTCGGTCACTTCGATGAACTTGCCGCTCTTCAGAGCCTGCGCCTTGAATGGTTTGATTTCGGTGTTGATCAGGGACATCGGGAGCATCCTCGTTGGTGAAGGTGAGTCCTAAGATACGACGTGGCGAGCGATCTATCTAATTGATTGTCGGCATCGCTTCGATTGGCTGTGACTATCGATATGTTGCCCTGCAGAACGGCCGCGCAGACGTGGTGGGCTAAAATCGCGGCTTTGACGGAGGCGCCATGACACAGACAGCTTCCCCCGGCGCGCGATTCCGCGCCGCCGTGGCGCAGGAGCAACCGTTGCAGGTTGTCGGCGCCATCACGGCCTATGCGGCGCGCATGGCCCAGCGCACCGGTTTCAAGGCCATTTACCTCTCCGGTGGCGGCGTGGCGGCCAATTCGCTGGGCGTGCCGGACCTGGGCATCAGCAGCATGGAAGACGTGCTGATCGACGCGCGGCGCATCGTCGATGCCACCGGCATGCCGCTGCTGGTCGACATCGACACCGGCTGGGGCGGTGCGTTCAACATCGCCCGCACCATCCGCAGTTTCACGCAGGCCGGCGTTGCCGCCGTGCACATGGAGGATCAGGTGGGCCAGAAGCGTTGCGGCCATCGTCCCGGCAAGGAAGTGGTGAGCAAGGAGGAGATGGTCGATCGGGTGAAGGCCGCGGTGGACGCGCGCACCGAGCCCGGCTTCGTGATCATGGCGCGTACCGATGCGGCGGCGGTGGAGGGCATCGACGCGGCGATCGACCGTGCTTGCGCCTATGTCGAGGCTGGCGCCGACATGATCTTCCCCGAGGCGATGAAGACGCTGGACGACTACCGCCGCTTCAAGGCCGCGGTGAAAGTGCCCATCCTGGCCAACCTCACCGAATTCGGCAGCACGCCGTTCTTCACCACCGACGAGCTGCGCGAGGCGAATGTCGATATCGCGCTGTATTGCTGCGGCGCCTATCGCGCCATGAACAAGGCCGCGCTGAACTTCTACGAAACCGTGCTTCGTGACGGCACCCAGAAAGCCGCGGTGCCAACGATGCAAACGCGCGAGGAGCTGTACGACTTCCTCGACTATCACGCGTACGAGGACAAGCTGGACGAGCTGTTTTCCCAGAAGAACTGACTCCCCCTGCAGGAGCGCAGCCTGTGCGCGAAAGCTCTTCACGGACGCATTTCGCGCACAGGGTGCGCTCCTGCAGGACACACGTTTCAAGGTTCGAATTCCCTGCATCACAGGAGATATCCATGAGCGAGCAAGCCCTGCCCAAGGCCAAGAAATCCGTCGCACTGTCCGGTGTGGCCGCCGGCAACACCGCGCTGTGCACGGTGGGCCGCAGCGGCAATGACCTGCATTACCGCGGCTACGACATCCACGACCTGGCGTCCAAGGGCAACTTCGAGGAAGTGGCATACCTGCTGGTACACGGCGTGCTGCCGAACTGGACCGAGCTCAACAATTACCGCCAGCGGCTGAAGCGCCTGCGCGGCCTGCCGGCACCGGTGAAGGCGGCGATGGAGCTGCTGCCGGCCTCCACCCATCCGATGGATGTGTTGCGCACGGGTTGCTCGGTGTTGGGCACGGTGCTGCCGGAAAAGGACGACCACAACGTCACCGGCGCGCGCGACATCGCCGATCGCCTGATGGCCAGCTTCGGCTCGATGCTTTTGTACTGGTACCACTTCAGCCACAACGGCAAGCGCATCGAGACGGAGACGGACGACGAATCCATCGCCGCCCATTTCCTGCACCTGCTGCACGGCAAGAAGCCCAGCGACCTGCACGCGCAGGCGCTGGACAAGTCGCTGGTGCTGTATGCCGAGCACGAGTTCAACGCGTCCACCTTCGCCGCGCGCGTCATCGCCGGCACCGGTTCGGACATCTATTCGGCGATCACCGGGGCGATCGGCGCGCTGCGCGGTCCCAAGCATGGCGGCGCCAACGAGGTGGCGATGGAGATCATCTCCCGCTACCGCAGCGCCGATGACGCGGAGGCCGACATCCGCGCCCGCGTGGAGCGCAAGGAGATCGTGATCGGCTTCGGCCACCCGGTGTACACGGTGTCCGATCCGCGCAACGAGATCATCAAGGAAATCTCGCGCCGGCTGTGCACCGAGGGCGGCAACCCCACCTTGTTTGATGTTTCCGAACGCATCGAGACGGTGATGGCCGAGATCAAGAAGATGTTCCCCAACCTCGACTGGTTCTCCGCCAGCGCCTACCGCATGATGGGCGTGCCCACCGCGATGTTCACGCCGCTGTTTGTGATCGCCCGCACCTCAGGCTGGAGCGCGCACGTGATCGAGCAACGCGAGGACGGCAAGATCATCCGCCCCAGCGCCAACTACACCGGCCCGGAAGACCGCAGCTATATCCCCATCGACAAGCGCTGACGCTGTATATGCAGGAGCGACTTCAGTCGCGATGCTCTTCCACACGCCTGATTGAGGCCCCGCGGCAGCGGCAACACCGCCTTGCCGCGATACACCTGTAACAACCTCGATACACCACTCATTGACGCCACGGCGGGCACACCGAGCCCGCCGTGGCGCCATCGGTGCGCCTAATTGCCGACGGGTGATGCGCAGCGGGTGTATCACCGGTGTTACACCGTTTCCGCAACGGAAGCGTTTCGTTCTCCTGGTTTTAACCGCAAATCAATGATTTCGTTGAAATTAATCTGATCCGTCTGATCGGCACCGTTTATGCAAATTCCGCACGCTGCGAACACGAGCCGGTTGTAGCCAGGATCAGCAAGTCTTGATGGTTGTCATGGAATCGCCGAACGCACTGTCGTTCCGGTGAGCGCCTGATCCGACCCCTCTGGCATCGCAGACAACGGCCCCGGCCCGCCGGGGTGATTCCAGAGCTTGATCAGGCTTTCAAACGGAGAACGACCATGCGCAAGACACTTATCGCTACTGCCATCTGCCTCGGTATCGGCCTCACCTTGCCCGCCATGGCGGACAAGACCCAGAACAACGGTGGTGGCTCCAACGCCCAGGACAACGCGGCCGTGCTGCAAAACGTGGCAAACAGCAGCGACTCCAGCAGCCACTCCAACTCCAGCACCCACGCCGATTCGCATGACATGACCAGCTCCAACAACGTCAACCGCGTCGCCGCCAACAGCGAACTGAGCGGCATGGTCTCGAACGTGGGTGTCACCGTGGGCAACGCCGCCAACAACATGGGCAATGCCGACGGCGGGCGCGGCGGTGCCGGCGGTGCCGGTTACGGAGCCAGGGGCAATGGCGGCGGTGCCGGCCATGGCGGCCGCGGTGGCGATGCGCAGGGTCATAGCGGCGCCGGTGGCTACGGATCGGCGAGCAGTGGCGGTGTCGCCGCGGGCAGCCTCGGCGCGGGCGGCAACAGCAGCGGCGCGGCTGGCGACAACAACAACGACAGCTCCGGCATGCTCTCCGGCGGCAACAGCGGCACCGCGACGGGTGGTGCGGACAGCTGGATGGCCGGTGCCGGTACCGGTGGTGCGGCCACCTCGGACAGCGGCGCGGCCACCGGCAGCGGCGGCGGCAGCGGTGCCAGCGGCAATACCGCCGGCAACGGTGGCGCGGGCGGCAACGGTGGTGCCGGCAACGGCGGCGATGGCATGGGTGCGGCCGGCGGTGCTGGTGGTGCCGGCGGCACGTCGTACGCGGACGCCGGCAGCTTCGACATGTCCAACCAGATGAACGGCACCGCCGTGGGTGCCGCGGGTATCGCGGTGATCGCCCAGAACAGCGGCGCTGCCGCGCTGGTGCAGCAAAGCGTGAATGTGCAGGCCAACCTCACCGTCGGCCCGTAACGGAAAGCCCGCCGTGGAGTAATGCTCCACGGCGTTTTCCCTGACCTGGCCAAGGCACGGTAATGCGCCGTGCCCTGGCGCCGAGTATTCACGGAGTGACGCCATGCGAAGCTGCCGATTTCTTCTGCCCACATTGCCGGGATGCCTGCTGGCACCCATGGCGATGGCGGCCCTCGCACAATCACCGGCCCCGGCGACTCCCTCGCCGGCAACTGCGGCTCACGTCGCCGTGCCGGTCAGCACCGACGGCTTTGGTCCCAGCGTCACCTCCGCCACCCTGGCCACGATGCGTGGCGGTACCGACGTCGTGGAAAACATGCACCTGCACGGCACCGTGGACAACAACAGCGCCGATCACGTCGCCAGCGGCTACAACACGATTTCCGGCGGCGCATTCACGGGTGCGGCGGGCGTGCCGATGGTGATCCAGAACAGCGGCAACAACGTGCTGATCCAGAACGCCACGATCATCAACGTGCAATTCCAGCCATGAAGCATGGCAACTGGTGCAAGGTGTTGCTGGCGGTATCGATGCTGCTGCTCGGCACGGCGTGGGCGGCCACGATGGAGGTGCCAGGCATCCAGGGCAACGGCTATACGTTCCACCTCACCAGCCTCAAGGAAGCGCGTTTCAAGAACACCATCCGCCAGCATTTCGACTTCAGCTGCGGCTCCGCGGCCACCGCCACCCTGCTGACGTATCAGTATGGCTACCCGGTGGACGAGCAATGGGTGTTCGAGCAGATGTACACCCATGGCGACCGCGCGAAGATCCGGCGCGAAGGTTTCTCCCTGCTGGACATCAAGCGCTTTCTGCACGCCAACGGTTTCGAGGCCGACGGGTTCCATGTGCCGCTGGACAAACTGCGCCAATCCAGCGTGCCGGCCATCGTGCTGCTGAACGAGAAGGGCTACCACCATTTCGTGGTGGTGAAGGGCCTGCGCAACGGTCGCGTGCTGGTGGGCGACCCTGCGCGCGGTACCCGGGCAATGGCGCGCAGCACGTTCGAGGCGGCATGGCAGAGCAAGCTGGTTTTCGTCATTCACAACCGCCGCACCCTGGCTGTGTTCAACAGCGCGGACGATTGGCGCACCGCGCCGCTGGCCTCGCTGGGCGACGGCATCGACCGGCGCGGGCTGGACCGGATCACCCTGCCCAAACGCGGTCCCAACGACCTCTGAGCGTGGAACGAACCATGACCAGGACCCGACATTCGCGGCATCTTCGTTCTTGCTCATTGGGTTTGGTTGCAGCGGCCACGCTCGGTGCGGCACCGCTGGCGACGGCGGCATGCGGGCCGCCTTGCGTGAATGCCTGGTCGCTTCCGGTCGGCAACGCGCAGCTCGACACCATGCGCGGTGGCTTCGACAACGGCAGCGGTTTGCTGGCGTCGTTCGGCATCGATCGCGTGGTTTATATCAACGGCAATCTGGCCACCCGCACGAGCGTGTCGATACCCGATATCGGCCACATGTCGCCCGCGCAGGCGCAGGCGCTGGCCGCGGTCGATGGCGTCCTCACGGTGGTGCAAGGCGGGCAGGGCAACACCGCGGCACTGGTGCCATCGGGCGCCGCCACGGCCACCATGATCCAGAACAGCCTCGACGGCCAGCACATCCAGAGCCTTACCACGATCGACGCGTCGGTGGATCACCTGGACCAGTTTCGCAGCGCGCGCCTGGGCGACACCTTGCAGGGCGCGTTGATCCAGTCGCTGGGGCATTGAGTGGCGACGCGGTGAGTGCGGCTTCGCACGTGCTTTTGGGCTCAAGAGGAAAGGGCATGGCAGGGAAATCGTCGCGAAGCAAATATGCCGCCGGTTGCGTCGGCTTGCTCTGTCTCGGGATGGCGCATGCCCAGCAACCGGCATCGTCCACCGCCGATGGGCTGCCCGCCGCCATCAGGCAGAATGTGATCCAGCAGGGTGAGCGGCTGGATGCCATGCGCAGCCAGCTGGCCGCCCAGATGGCGCAGATCGAACAGCTCAAGCGCGCGCTGGCGGCACAGGAGGCGGATTACCGCACATTGCGCCACGAGATGGGCATGGACGGCGGTGACAAGTCTGCGGGCACCGCAAATACGGCTGCCACATCCGGCGTGGCGACAACTGGAACGGCCGTCGCCGCGGCATCGCAACCGGTTGGCCGCGCGCCCGTGCGCGAACCGGGGCCGCCCGCGGTGGCGCCCATCTTCGAGCAGCCCGGGGTGCTAACGCCGCGCGGCAAATTCGTGATCGAGCCGTCGTACCAGTTCGGCTATTCCTCGGCCGACCGGGTCGACCTGATCGGCTACACGGTGATCCCCGCCGTGCTGATCGGCTTGATCGACGCTCGCCAGGTCAGGACCACTACGCAGACCGGCGCGCTGGCGCTGCGCTACGGGCTCACCAACCGGATGGAGCTGGAGCTGCGGGTGCCATACCTGCACAGCCATACCGACACGACCAGCCGCGAGATATTCACCGGCAGCGCGGAGGATCGCGTGTTCACCTCCAGCGGGCACGGCCTGGGCGACATCGAGGCGACCGCGCGCTATCAGATGAATGACGGTGGCGCCGACAAACCCTATTTCGTGGGCTGGCTGCGTTTCAAATCGCGCACCGGTCGCGATCCGTTCGATGTCACCACCGATTGCGTCAACCGCTGCATCCAGAACGTCACCGGCACCGGCATGCCGCTGCAACTGCCGACAGGCTCGGGTTTCTATTCATTGCAGCCGGGCGTGACCTGGCTGTATCCGTCCGACCCGGTGGTGTTTTTCGGCAACCTCAGTTACCTGCACAACTTTGCCCGCCATGGCGTCAGCCGCCGCGTGCTGGGTGGGGACAGGGAATCGCTGGGCACGATCGAGGTGGGTGACGTGGTGGATCTCAGCCTGGGCATGGGCTTTGCGCTGAACGACAAGGCGTCCATCAGCCTGGGCTACGACCAGAGTTTCGTGGGCCTGACCAGGCAGAACGGCAAGACGGTGGCGGGGTCGGCGAAGACGGTGCTGGGCACCTTGCTGGTCGGCGGTTCCTATCGCCTCAGCGACCGGCGCACGCTGAACGTGGCGCTTGGCGTCGGCATTACCCGCGACACGCCCGACGCCACCGTAACCGTGCGCCTGCCCACCACGTATTAAGGCAACGCTGACCAAGTATCACCGCCGTCACCCAACCTCTCTGTTCGCAGGCCACAGGGCCGTCGGCGAAGGCAGACTGGCCGTCTGTCGAGGCGGCGGACCGAAGGCATGCGAACAGAGAGGGTGGGCCTCAAGCTATTGAATTTGAAATGATGAGGTGATGACTGGAAGGCCCGCAGGCGACGCCGCGCGGCTTGACAAGACGGCCAGTCTTGCCAGCGCCACGCGCCACCACCTGCGGGCCTTCCAGTCATCATGACGGCGGCGATACTTGGTCAGCGTTGCCTTAACCGTGGGTGGCGACCTTCGATGCGGACGCGGATCGTGCCGCCCGCCGCCGTTGCGCCAGCCAGCCGCCCACGCAAACCGCGCCGACCAGCAGCACGTCCAGCGCGTATTGCGCCCAGCCGTGCGCGGCGAACCAGCCCGCCAGCCAGTGGTCGTGCCCGATCATGCGCGCGGCGGTGAACGCGATGGCGCCAGCACCCACGTACATGATGATCGGGAAGCGCTCGATCAGTTTCAGGATCAGGGTCGAACCCCATACCACCAGTGGCACGCTGATCAGCAGGCCGATGATCACCAGACCCAGGTGGCCGCGTGACGCACCGGCGATCGCCAGCACGTTGTCCAGCCCCATCAGCGCGTCGGCCACGATGATCGTGCGCAAGGCGCTCCAGAACGTGCGGCCTGCCTTGATCTCGTGGCTCTCATCACCGTCGTGGCGCAGCAGGTTCCAGGCGATCGGCAACAGCAACGCGCCGCCGACCAGCATCAGGCCTGGCAACTTCAGCAGGTAGACCACCACCGCGGTCAGGGCGAAACGTACGGCGACGGCGCCGAAGGTGCCCCAGAACACCGCTTTCTTCTGCAATTCCTTGGGCAGGCGGCTGGCGGCCATCGCGATGACGATGGCGTTGTCGCCCGCCAGCACGAGGTCGAGCAGCACGATGGCCAGCAGGCCGGAGAAGAAATCAGGGGTGAAAAAATCCATAGGACAATCCATGCGCGGCGGACAATGCAGCGGGTACGGACGCGCGCGGCCCGTAGCCACCGCAAAAGTCTCGTTCGCAACGTGGCTGCCGCGATGACCGGAGCGAAGCGTCGCTCGTGTTGACGATCACCGCACCGATGCGGGAAGCCGCGCCGGGAACTACTCCCTTTTGGGAGCGGCCATTGTCCCCATGTGCCCCCCGCGTGGCAAGCGGTCGACGGGTGCTCAGGCTAAAATGGTGGTTTCCGATTTAGCGAGAAGACCCCATGAGTGCGCCCGACGTCCGCTCCGCCATCCGTCCCGATCCCGATCAGCCGATGGTCGACATCGCCGACTACGTGATCGACTACCGCATCGACTCGACCGAGGCCTACGATACCGCCCGCTACGTCCTGCTCGATTCGCTGGGCACGGCGATGCTGGCGATGAAGTTTCCCGAATGCGTGAAGCACCTCGGCCCGCTGGTGCCCGGCGCCAGCTTGCCCGGCGGCGCACGCGTGCCCGGTACCAGCCACGAGCTGGACCCGGTGCAGGCGGCGTTCGCGATCGGCACGCAGATCCGCTGGCTGGATTTCAACGACACCTGGCTGGCAGCGGAGTGGGGCCATCCTTCCGACAACCTGGGCGCGATCCTGGCGGTGGCCGATTACCTCAGCCGCCAGGCGGTGCGTGAAGGCGGCCAGCCGCTGACCGTGCGCGACGTGCTGGGTTATGCCATCAAGGCGCACGAGATCCAGGGCGGCTACGCGCTGCTCAACAGCTTCAACCGGGTGGGGCAGGACCACGTGATCCTGGTGCGCCTGGCGTCCACCGCAGTGGCGACCGCGATGCTGGGCGGCAACAAGGAGCAGGTGGTCGCGGCGGTCTCGCACAGCTGGATCGACAACGGCGCGCTGCGTACCTACCGGCACGCGCCCAACACCGGCCCGCGCAAGAGCTGGGCCGCCGGCGATGCCTGCCGCCGCGCGGTAACCCACGCGATCAACGCGGTGCATCGCGGCGTGGTGGGTTATCCGTCGGCGTTGAGCGCGAAGACCTGGGGCTACTACGACGTGGCGTTCAACGGCAAGCCGTTCGAGTTCGAGCGCCCGTTCGGCAGCTACGTGATGGAAAACGTGCTACTGAAGATCAGTTACCCCGCCGAGTTCCACGCACAGACGGCGGTGGAGTGCGCCATGCAGTTGCACGCGCAGGTTGCCGGCCGGCTGGACGATATTGACCGGATCGTGATCGAAACCCAGGAGGCGGGCTGCCGCATCATCGACAAGACCGGCCCGCTGGCGAACTACGCCGATCGCGATCATTGCATCCAGTACATGGTGGCCGTGCCGCTGATCTTCGGGCGACTGGTGGCCAGCGACTACAGTGACGACGTGGCCGCCGATCCGCGGATCGATGCGCTGCGCAACAAGATGACGGTGAGCGAGAACCCGCAGTTCACCCGTGATTACTTCGACCCGGCCAAGCGCTACATCGGCAATGCCGTGCAGGTGTTCTTCAAGGATGGCAGCAGCACGGAGAAAGTCTCCGTCGATTTCCCGATCGGCCATCGCCGCCGCCGTGCCGAAGGCATCCCGGTGCTGCTGAGGAAGTTTGAATCCGCCCTGCGCGGGCATCTGCCCGAGCACCGGGTGAATGCCATCCTGGCGGCAACCGGTGACGCGGCCGCCCTGGATAAAATGCCGATTCAGGACTTCCTCGGTCTATTCACACTGTAAAGACGACATAAGCGGAAAATGAACGAGCCGTCGCGGAAGCGGTCGGGTATGTTTATTTTTTGCTAAAGTTCGCGTCGAACGTGGCACGGCGAATCGGTGAAAGAGCCGTTGTCATTGGCCATTCGTTCGATCCCCGTATTTATGTTGTCAAGCGGACGAAAAATCCCACACAAGGAGACACCCGATGAAACGTAAGGGCTTGTATTTTCTGATTGCGCTGGCTTTGGGCGGCGTTGGCGCCGTACACGCGCAGGACACCACGGGCGCCGTTGATACCGCCTCTTCGTCCACCGCGGCGGCCGACTATGATGGTCGCTGGTACATTGCCCCGACCGTTGGTGGCTATTACAACGACACCGACCGCAATACCAACAGCCGCCAGGTTTATTACGGTCTGGGTGTCGGCCGCTTCATCTCGCCGAATGCGTCCATCGACATTTTCATTGACCGCACCAAGCGCGACGTCGATGGCGGCGGCAGCTGGGCCAACAACACGGTCGGCGCAGCCGTTCGCTTCTACGCTGGCGCCTGGGATTCATGGCGTCCGTACGTGCTGGCCGGCGTCATGGGCAGCCACCACCAGAACGCGGGCGACAAGGGCTGGTCGCCGGCTGCCGAACTGGGCGGCGGTTTGTCCAAGACCATCACCGACAGCTCCGATGTCCGCATCGAAGCCGGCTACCGCTACGACTGGGATGACAAGTCCCAGCCGGCCGAAGACGGCTATGGCGACTGGTTCCTGGGCTTCAGCATCGTTTCGCGCTTTGGCGAACCGGCCGCGGCTCCGGCCCCGGTTGAAGCACCGGCCCCGGTGGCTGACTGCTCCACCATGGACAGCGACAACGACGGCGTGAACGACTGCGAAGACAAGTGCCCGGCGACCACGGCCGGCACCATCGTCGGCCCCGACGGTTGCGCGCAGAAGGTCGTCATCGACCTGCGTGGCGTGAACTTCAAGTTCGATCGCCCGAAGAAGAACGAGACCGATATCTCCGGCGCGCTGGCTGAGCCGAGCTCCGATTCGATCGCCGTTCTGAACCAGGCCGTCGACACCCTGCAGCGTTACCCGCAGGTGCACGTCACCGTCGCCGGCTACACCGACTCGGTGGGTACGGATGCCTACAACCAGAGCCTGTCGGAGCGTCGCGCCTCGATCGTCTACAACTACCTGACCAGCCATGGCATCGATGCCAGCCGTCTGGAAGGCCCGATCGGCCACGGCGAAACCAACCCGATCGGTGACAACGAGACCGATGCCGGCCGCGCGCAGAACCGTCGCACGGAACTGCAGGTTCAGCAGTAATCGAACCGCGGCAGTAGACCGGGCTCCATTCGGAGTCCGGTGAATGAAAAAACCCGGCTTCGGCCGGGTTTTTTTTGCCTTCACGGTCGGCGTTTGCGGCGTGTATTCGTTACGCTATCGCGATGCGTTCCCCCATTTCCGGCAACACCCGCACCAGCGTAAAGGCTGCCACTCCACGTCACGGCCTTGCGCGGGTATTGTCGAAGGCCGGCGTTTGTTCGCGCAGCCAGGCGGAACAATGGATTCGCGACGGTCGGGTCAGCGTGGCCGGGCGCGTGGTCAGCGATCCGCACTTTCCCATCCGGCCGGACGGCCCGCCGATCACGGTCGACGGCAAGCCGCTGGCATCGGCGGAAAAAGTCCATGTGATGTTCAACAAGCCGCGCGGCCTGGTGGTGAGCGCGTCCGACGAGCACGGCCGCGACACGGTCTACACGGCACTGGCCGCCGCCGGCTTGCCCTGGCTGGGCCCGGTGGGGCGCCTGGACAAGGCCAGCGAGGGATTGCTGTTGCTGAGCAATGACACGACGTGGGCGGCCGGCATTACGGATCCGGTCACCCATCTCGACAAGACGTATCACGTGCAGGTGGCGGGCCAGCCGGATGCGGCTGCCCTGGCCGCCATGCATGCCGGGATCGCGGACGGCGATGAGTGGCTGAAAGTGCGTCACGCCAGCGTGCTGCGGCAGGGTGAAAAGAACGCCTGGCTGGAGGTGATGCTGGATGAGGGCCGCAATCGCCACATACGCCGTCTGCTGGCGGCGCTGGGGTTTGACGTGCTGCGGCTGATCCGCGTGGCGATCGGCTCGCTGCCGTTGGGCGATCTGCCGAAGAACCAGTGGCGTCGCCTGAGCGACACCGAAGTGGCGATGTTGGACCGGCGGCGTGCGAAGTAAACGGGCAGGCGCGCGTCCGGGCTTCTAGGTGATCGTGCTTTTTTCGCTGGCGGTGGTTTTGCGCGCGGCCAGCCAGCGCAGGTAGTCCGCTTCGGGGAGTGGACGGCAGATCAGGTAACCCTGCAGCGTGTCGCAACCCATGGCGCCCAGCCGCGCGCGTTGTTGTTCCGTTTCCACGCCTTCGGCGATGGTGGCCATGCCCAGGCGGCGGCCGATGTCCACGATGAATCCCGCCAACGGGTCGGGAACCGATGGCTGCAACGCGCTGACGAAGGAGCGGTCGATCTTCAATTCATCCAACGGCAATTGCTGCAGATAGGCCAGCGATGAATAGCCGGTGCCGAAATCGTCCATCGCCAGCCGGAAGCCGATGTTCGAGAGTGCATGCAGGGTGGCCAGCGCCGCCTCGAAATCGTTCAGCAGCGCGCTTTCCGTAAGCTCCAGCGTCAGCCACTCCGGGTCGATGCCGGCAGTTACCACGATGGCCTGGATGTGTTCGACGAACTGGGGGTGGGCAATCTGCCAGGGGCTGACGTTCACGGCCAGGCGGCCGCCGAAATCCACGCCCTGGCTGCGCCAGGTCTGGATATGCGCGCAGGCGCGCGTGATCACCCAACTGCCAAGCGCGTGGATCAGGCCGGTTTCCTCGGCCACCGGAATGAAGACGTCTGGCGGTACGTCGCCCAGTTCCGGGTGGCGCCAGCGCAGCAGCGCTTCGGCGCCCATCAGTTTGCCGCTCATGCTCACTTGCGGCTGGAAATGCAGCGACAGCTCGTTGCGCTCCAGCGCGGTGCGCAGGCCGCGCTCCAGTTCCAGGCGGTTGTCCGCATCCCGTTGCATATGCGGCAGAAACAGTCGCGCGCCGTTGCGCCCTGCAGCCTTGGCGCGGTACAGCGCGATGTCGGCGCAGCGCACGATGTCGGCTGCTTCGGCATCGCCGTTGGGAAAAACCGCGACGCCGATGCTGGCACCGATGGCCAGGATGCGGCTGTCGATCGGCAGCGGAACGGAAAGCCGTTCCACCATGCTTTCGGCCACGTCCATGGCGAGTGCGGCGGTGGCGTCCGCATCCATGGCTTCGTGCGATCCGGCATCCAGCAGCACCAGGAACTCGTCGCCCCCGAGCCTGGCCACGGTGGATTCGCCGGGCGCTACCGCAAGCAGGCAATCGGCAATGGCCTCCAGCACGCGGTCGCCGACGTGGTGGCCCAGCGAGTCGTTGATGGTCTTGAAGTTGTCCAGGTCGATCATCAGCACGGCGCCATGCCGGCCGGACTGGTTGGCGTCGGCGAGCATTTCGGCCAGTGAATGCAGCGCGCGCGAACGATTGGGCAAGCCCGTCAATGGATCGTGGTAGGCGATGTGGCGCAGATCCAGCTCGGCTTCGCGCCGCGTCTCCGCTTCGGCGCGCAGTTCAAGCGTGGTCTGTTCCAACTGCAGCGTGCGGGCGCGCAACTGGCTGGCCAGCGAAACGCCCATCAGCAACACAAACGGCAGGAACGCGAAGGCGTCCAGATAGGGGTAGGGCTGGTCGAAAATATCGATCACGATATCGCCCCAGAGCATGGCGGTGAATTGCACCAGCAGGCAAATGCCCAACAGCAGCCCGGGCCGCGCCTGGCCACCGCGGTAAAACCGCCACGAACGCAGCAGCGCCCAGAGGAAAACCACGTAGGTCAGGATGTGGAAGGCGTGGCTGGCGACGGATGGCTGCACCTTCAGCGTGAACAGGGATTCCCCCCATGGAAGCACCATCGGAGCACCGGCGCTGAGACTGGCATGCAGTCCGTAAGGTGCTCGCAGGTCGAACCAGAAGAAGCCTGTCGCGACCATCAGGATCACGCCGAAGGTGAAGCGACTTACGGGTTTTCGGGTGTAGGTGCTGACAAAAACGATGAAGGCCGGGAACGAGAAAATCGATGAGGCGTACATGAGCCGCAGCGCGAGCGTGGCTTGCGCCAGCGTCGTGGCGCAGTCCAGCAGCACGTTGGAGAGGGCGAGGGCGGCGATGCAGATGCACAACACCGCATACGCCTGGTACATCAGTTCACGCTGATGACGCAGGCCGATAACCAGAAACTGCATGCCCGACGACAGCGCCACGGCTGCCGTTGCCAGCAAGGCGGCCGTGAAATAGCCGAAGCTCGGTTGGCTTGCAATTTCATGCATGCGCGGTTTTCCCCTGGCGTGCGCCTGCTCGGGTCTACGGCGCGCAACGCACGGAGAACGATAGCCTATTGCAGCACCGGTGCCCACTGAGGTGCGGCCGGAGATGAACAGTTGCCGCTGCGACGGAGCGACGCATGGGCCGAAATGCTTATGGACGTCTCTTTTCTTTCATCCCGCCTGTCAGCGCTGGATCGGACAGCCGGCGGCCTTTTGCCCCAGGGCGCTTCAAGCGCCATCGATAGTGCTGGTGAAACGCGCGAATATGCGAGCATCAAACGTTCCATCGATGGGCTGAAACCATGACGCACGATCCGGCATGCCCGAGCGATCCACCCCCGATTCCGCCCGTTGCGCCGGACCCGGGCGATTGCTGTGGCGAAGGCTGCGTCCGCTGTGTCCATGACGTATACGAGGCGTCGCTCGAACGCTACCGTATGTTGCTGGAGGCGTGGCAGGCGCGGCATCCCGACGATGGGGATGGTCGTGGCCCATCGTGTTGAATATCGGCAACGCCGTCTTCGAAACGGCCTTTGGAGCAAAAGGGTGACGCATGCGAACGAGTGACGGCGATACCGTGTGGAGCATGCGTCGTTTGCGGTGGCTCGCCATCCTCATCCGTCATCCGTCCGCGGCACTGCTGCTGGTGCAGCTGGCCGGGTTGCTGCTGTATCCGTTCATCGAGCAGACGCGTGCGGCACGCGCGCTGTTCGGCGCCTTCGGCGTGGTGGTGTTGATACTGGCCATTTCGATGGTGCAGCGGACCCGCGGCCGGGGCTGGATCAGCGTGGCCATCGCCGTGCCCGCGGTCGTGTGCAACGCGATGGGTTTGATGCTGGACATGCCGGCACTGAAACCGTGGTGGGCCGCGCTGGAGGCACTGTTCTACTTCTATGCGGCCGGTTGCCTGATCGCCTACATGCTGGCCGATCGCCGCGCCACCACCGACGAGATGTTCGCCGCCGGCGCCACTTTCACCCTGCTTGTATGGGGCTTCACCTACCTGTTCGTGCTCTGCCAGGTATTGCAGCCGGGCTGCTTTGCCGCCGCGGTCAATCCGGCCGCTCCGCGCAGCTGGACCGAACTGCTGTTTCTGAGCTTTGCCCTGATGTCGAGCACCGGCATCGGTGACGTCATACCCATCACCGTGCATGCGCGCGCATTGGCCTGCCTGGAGATGTTCGTGGGCGTGATGTATATCGCGTTGGTGGTATCGCGACTGATCGGACTGAGCGTCAGCCGGGAGGACGAGCGCGAACTCCACCGCTGACGGTCACGCCGAATGACGCGGCTCTCAGATCGACTTCTCGGCCGCGGGGAAATGGCGGCGCAGATCCTGCTGGCAACGCGCCAGCAGCGCCGGCGCAAAGGCATCGGGCCAGCTGTGGCTGAGGTCCACGTCGCGATCCAGTCGCTCGTGTTCACCCAGCAGTTGCGCCATCGCCAGGCCATCGGCGGTGGCCAGCGTCTTGCCCAGCGGCGAACTGGTGGCGACTGACTTGCCAGGCTGGCGATCGGCCATCGCCTCGACCACGCGCGGCGGCAGCTCCCAGTGTTGCGCTGCCTGCAGCGACAGCCGCGCCGCCAGTGCGCTGCAGCTGGCAATGAGCTCCGCCGAGGGTGATGTGAGGGCGGAATCCTGCGCCAGCTGGTCGAGCAGGCGCACCACCGCGCCGGTACCGGTGTGGCAGATGGTGCCGACCAGGTAGGCTTCGAACGTATCGCCGCCGTTGTGCCGGGCCAGCCATGCGCACGCGTGCGAGCAGCGCTCGGCGTGGTCCCACAGGCGCTCGCCGGCAGCCTGGCCGAAACTGCCGGCATTGGCCTGCAGGATGGGCTTCATCACGTATTGCGTAAGCACCCGGCGCAAGCCGTCCTGGCCCAGCAGGACCACTGCCTGCTGCAGGCTGCTGATCGGCTGGGCGGAGCGGTAATACGAGCTGCTGGTGACCCGCATGACCTCGCCCACCATCAGCGGATCGCGGCCCACGAGTTTGGCGAGCTGGCCACCGGCCGCGTTGTCGTTTTTCAGCGTGCGCAGCAGTTGCGGCAGCACGCTGGGCAGGCGCGGCAGGCTGCGCATGTCGAAGCGCGTGCTGAGCAGGTCCAGGCGTTTGAGCATGGCCTGCTCGGCAGTACTGGGTTCTCCCGCCTCGCTGGGCGGCAGATCGAGTACGAAGCGGTGAAAGCGGTCTTCGATTTCAGTCAGCGGGAAGTCCGGCTCCACCACCACGTCATCGTCGGGAATCCGCGCGGACGCCCGCACGGGTCCGGTCGCCATGGGTCGCATGCGACCCGCAACCGGCTTCTGGCTGCGAAACAAACGCTGCCAAAGATTCCCCATGCAAACGTCCCTTTTCGAGAAAACGCAAGCGTCCCACAACTTGCGGAGATAACGGCAGGGCGACGGAAAAATTGAGCAATCCGATCGTCCGCTGCGGTGCCTGGTGCAGCCGGCCGTGGTGAGCCGGCTGCCTGCGATGGTGCGGGTTCGCTGCCCGGATTTCAGCCCTGGTTACTGGCTTTTCTTCTTTTCCTGCTTGGCCGCCCTTTTTTCCTTCATGGTCTTGGCCGGCTTTTTCTTCTCGGTTTTCTTTGAATCCATGCCCTTGCTCATGTCGAACTCCGCACTGTGGAAGGTTGGACGGGAGCGGCAGCGCCGATCCGGGCGCCGGCAGAAACTTCGAGCGCGGCGCGATCGGAGTTTAGGGGTGGGCGCAGTGGAAGCCAAGCCGGTGGCGCTTGGCGTTTTCGAAGCGGTCGTGGCGATGATGCCGATCGCCATCGCGCCGCTGTCAGATGCGCTCGTGCGGCGCCAGGTAACGCCATTGCCCGGGCGACAGGCGGCTCAGTGAAATACGGCCCACGCGCAACCGTTTCATCGCCACCACCTGCAGGCCCACCGCGTTGCACATCGGTTCGATCTGGCTCGGTTGCAGGCCCTTGAACGCGAAACGCAGGCGGTGCTCGCTTTGCCAGCTGACCTTGATCGGCGGCATCGCGTAGTTGTTGAAGCGCAGGCCATGGTTGAGCAGCGCCAGGCCGTTCTCGATCAGCTCGCCATCCACATCGACCACGAACTCCTGCTCGATCCGGCTGGCGTCCTCGGTGAGCTTGCGCGCCACGCGCCAGTCCTGGGTGAAAAACAGCAGGCCGCTGGCCTTGGTCGGCAACGACAGGGGCGCCGTGAGGCGGGACATGTGCCGCTTCAGTGGCCGCACGCCGGAAGCGTCGTCGGCGCTGCGCGTTGCCGGCGTGACCAGTGTGGCGGCGCTGTCCGGTCCCGGCCCGGCGTCGATGCCGGCCGGTTTGTTGAGCACCAGCGTGACCGCTTCCAGCGGCGCCAGCCGGGCGGCGGGGTCGATGGCCACGGTTTGCGCGTCCACCATGAACTGCGGCTCTTCCACCACCACGCCGTCCACCCGCACCCAGCCGCCTTCGATGAATTGCTCCGCCTCGCGGCGCGAGCAACCCGCCAGGGCGACGACCCGTTTGGCAAGGCGGACAGGTTCGGTCATGGGAAGGGCCAGCGCAGGGGAATCCACCATTGTAGGCATCCGTGGGCAACCGCACGAAAATAAACCGCCGCGGTGGCATTCCCGGTGCGCGCCCCCAGATTGGAAACCTCCACCATGGCGGACGTCCCCACATGATCCCTTTCTCGATACTCGACCTGGCGCCGGTTACCGAAGGCAGCGATGCCGCGCAGGCGTTCCGCAACACGCTGGATCTGGCGCAGCTGGCCGAGCGACTCGGCTACCACCGCTACTGGCTGGCCGAGCACCACAACATGCCCGGTATCGCCAGTGCGGCCACGGCGGTGTTGATCGGACACGTGGCCGGCGGCACCTCGACCATCCGCGTGGGCGCCGGCGGCATCATGCTGCCGAACCATGCACCGCTGCAGGTGGCCGAGCAGTTCGGCACGCTGGCGTCGCTGTATCCGGGCCGCATCGACCTGGGGCTGGGCCGCGCGCCGGGCACCGACCAGCCCACCGCGAAAGCCTTGCGCCGCTATTTCGACAGTGCCGACGCGTTTCCGCAGGACGTGATGGAACTGCTCGGCTATTTCGAACCCGCTACGCCCGGCCAGCCGGTGCGCGCGGTGCCTGGCGCCGGCATCGACGTGCCGGTGTGGCTGCTGGGTTCCAGCCTGTTCAGCGCCAAGTTGTCGGCGGCGTTGGGCCTGCCGTTCGCGTTCGCCTCGCATTTCGCGCCCGATGCGATGGACGAGGCGCTGGCGCTGTACCGTCGCGATTTCCGGCCGTCGGCGCGGCTGCAACAGCCGTACGCCATGCTGGGTCTGAACGTGGTGGCGGCCGACAGCGATGCCGAGGCGCGGCGGCTGTTCACCACCCAGCAACAAAGTTTCATCAATCTGCGTCGCGGCCGGCCGGGGCTGATCCCGCCGCCGATCGACGACATCGAGACCTACTGGTCGCCGGTGGAGAAGATCGGCGTGGAGCGCGCGCTGGCCTGCGCTGTGGTGGGCGACGAGGCGACCGTGCGGCAAGGCATCGACGCATTCATCGAGCGGCATCGGCCGGACGAGGTGCTGATCACCGCGAACGTGTTCGACCACGCCGCCCGCCGGCGCTCATTCGAGATCGCCGCCGTGTGCGCGTCGAACAAATAGCAACATCCGATCGGCCATAATCGCGACCTTTCCACGACGACTTGAAGCTTTCCAACGCATGAAGACACCCCAGGGCCTGCAGACATTGATCGAGGAAGGCGTGATCGACCAGGTGCTCCGCCCGCTCAAGAGCGGCAAGGAGGCCTCCGTTTACGTGGTGCGCTGCGGCGATGAAACGCGTTGCGCCAAGGTCTACAAGGACATGGGGCAGCGCAGTTTCCAGGCGCGCGTGCAATACCAGGAGGGCCGCAAGGTGCGCGGCAGCCGCCAGGCGCGCGCGATCGGCAAGGCCAGCAAGTTCGGCCGCAAGGAGATGGAGGAGAACTGGAAGAACGCCGAGGTCGACGCGCTGTACCAGCTCACCGCCGCCGGCGTGCGGGTGCCGCGGCCGTTCGGTTATTTCAGCGGCGTGCTGGTGATGGAGCTGGTCACCGACGCGGACGGTTATTCGGCACCGCGACTGGGCGAGGTGGAGTTGTCGGCCGACACGGCGCGCGACTACCACCGCTTCCTGATGCAGCAGGTGGCGCGCATGCTGTGCATCGGCCTGATCCACGGCGACCTGTCCGAATACAACGTGCTGGTGGGCCCCGAGGGCCCGGTGATCATCGACCTGCCGCAGGTGGTCAGCG
This sequence comes from Rhodanobacter ginsenosidimutans, assembly GCF_042655685.1. Taxonomy (NCBI): domain Bacteria; kingdom Pseudomonadati; phylum Pseudomonadota; class Gammaproteobacteria; order Lysobacterales; family Rhodanobacteraceae; genus Rhodanobacter; species Rhodanobacter ginsenosidimutans. Next base: position 1,374,800 of record NZ_JBHSMM010000001.1, read on the forward strand.
CGTCGGGCAACAACGCGGCGCGCGCCATGCTGCGCCGTGACGTGGGCAACATCACCATCAGCCTGTCGCGCTTTGCGCCGGAATTGCTGGACACTTATTACGGCGAGGAGATGTGGGCGCTGTACGAGCTGGGCGAACTGCACCCCGACACCGAGTTGACCGGCCAGTTCGAGTTCGACGAAAGCATCGCCGACGTGGACAGCGTGATGCAGTCGATCATCGATGCGCGCGAAGAGGCGATCATCCGCCAGCAGGGGCGCGAGGCCGCGGCGCAGGAGGATTGATTGTAGGAGCACAGCTCTTGTAGGAGCGACTTCAGTCGCGATGCTTTTCCGAATCCCGAATCCCGAATCCCCTTCAAGAGCATCGCGACTGAAGTCGCTCCTACAGGGGTCAGTGCTTGCTGACGTCGATCAATTCCACATCGAACACCAGCGACGCATTCGGCGGGATGTCGCCGCCGGCGCCCTGGGCGCCATAGCCGAGCGCGGCGGGAATCAACAACGTGCGCTTGCCACCCACGCGCATGCCGGCCACGCCCTGGTCCCAGCCTTCGATGACGCGGCCGGCGCCCAGCTGGAAATTGAACGGCGTGCCGTGGTCGCGTGAGCTGTCGAATTTCGTGCCGTGCTTGTCGGTGGCGGTGTCGTCATACAGCCAGCCGGTGTAGTGCACCAGCACGTCCATGCCGGCCTTCGCCTCGGCGCCGCTGCCGACGGTGTGGTCGATGGTGGTGAGCTTGTCCACGTGACCGTGGGTGCGGACCTGGGGCGAGCCGCCGCAGGCGGCGAGGGTGAAGACGGCGAGCAGGGGCAGCAACCAGCGCATGGGTATCTCCGGAAAAGGTGAGGGTTATTTCGAAGCGTCCGTGGCGAGCATGCGCTTCACCGGGTCCACGGCCACCGCGTCGGTGTCGTTCATCAATTGCAGCTGGCCATCCTGGATCAGGCACTGCAGCCGCATGCCCCGCTGCAGCAGCGCAACCAGTTCGGTCACGGTCGCGGCGGGAATGTCGAGCACGGTGAGGTTTCTGTTGCGCGCCAGCGCGGAGCCGACCTTGCTCCACCAGATCTCCGCGGCGTTGCCGGCGTAGCTGATCACCACCACCTGGCGCGAGCGGCCGCAGGCCTTGCGGATGCGGCTTTCGTCGGGCTGGCCCAGCTCGATCCACAGCTCGATCTCGTCGGTGTACGCCTTGCGCCACAGGGCCGGTTCGTCCTCGTCGCTGAGGCCCTTGCCGAACTCCAGCCGATCGTCCGCGTACAGCGCGAACGCCAGCAGCCGCACCATCAGGCGCTCCTCGGTTTCCGAGGGGTGCCGCGCCAGGGTCAGCGCGTGGGTGGCGTAGTAATGCCGATCCATGTCGCTGATCTGCAGTTCGACTTTGTAGATGGTGGAGTTGAGCGCCATGGGCCAGCCTTGAGACAACAGCCGGCCATTCTACGCGTTGGCTCTAGACTGCGGTGCTTATGACTGACGCCTTCCACGATCCCCGCGCCAGCACCGTGCATCTGCCTGCCGGCGAATGGGCCACGGTGCTGGACGCGCTGTGCGCGCATTTCGCCAGCGTGAGCCCTGCGCAGTGGCTGGACCGGATCGAACGCGGGCGGGTGCTGGATGCGCAGGGGCGGGCGATCAGGCCGCACACGCCGTATCGCGCGGGGCTGCGCCTCCACTATTACCGCGAGGTGGCGCATGAGGTGCCGATCCCCGGCGTCGAAACCGTGCTGCATGTCGGTGCGCATCTGGTGGTGGCGGACAAGCCGCACTACCTGCCGGTGACGCCGGCGGGCGGCTTCGTGGAGCAGACCTTGCTGCGGCGGCTGATGCGCCGGCTGGGCAATCCGGACCTGGTGCCGCTGCACCGGATCGATCGGGCCACGGCGGGGCTGGTGCTTTTCTCGGCCAACCCGGCCAGCCGCGCGGCGTACCAGGCGCTGTTCCGCGAACGGCGCATCGAGAAGCTTTATCACGCGCTGGCGCCGGGTTTGCCGCAGCTGTCGTTTCCACAGCATCGCCGTTCGCGCATCGTGGCGGGCGAGCCGTTTTTCCGCATGCGCGAGGTCGAGGGCGAACCCAACAGCGAGACGTTGATCGAGGTGATCGAGCGCGGGGCCGATATCTGGCGCTATGCGCTGCACCCGGTCACCGGCAAGAAGCACCAGTTGCGCTTGCACATGGCCGCGTTGGGCGCGCCGATCCTGCACGACACGTTGTATCCCGAACTTGCGCCCGCGGCCGATGACGACCATCGCCGCCCGCTGCAATTGCTGGCGCGCAACCTGGCGTTCGACGACCCGCTGTCGGGCGAGCGGCGCCACTTCCAGAGCGGGCTGGAGCTTGCGGGGCCAGTGCCAGAAGTTGGTTCCGCCGACGCGCGGTAAGCGACCATTCCGCGTTATCGTTGCGCGCACTATTGGCGCGGGAGAGCCGTCGTGAATGCACAACCCCTGTCCGGCGCCACGCCGCGCACCGAGCTCACCGTACGCGGCCTGATCATCGGCATCGTGATCACCCTGGTATTCACCGCGGCCAATGTGTTTTTCGGACTCAAGGCGGGCCTCACCTTCGCCACCTCGATTCCCGCGGCGGTGATCTCGATGGCGATCCTGCGCGCGTTCAAGAATTCCACGATGCAGGAAAACAACATCGTGCAGACGGTGGCCTCGTCGGCGGGCACCCTGTCGGCGATCATCTTCGTGCTGCCCGGGCTGGTGATGATCGGCTGGTGGAACGGGTTTCCGTTCTGGATCACGTTCGGCATCTGCGCCACTGGCGGCATCCTGGGCGTGATGTACACGATTCCGTTGCGCCGCGCGCTGGTGACCGATTCCGACCTGCCGTATCCCGAGGGCGTGGCCTGCGCCGAGGTGCTGAAGGTGGGCGGTGGCGACGATGCGGCTGCCACGTCCGAGGAAAGCAGCCGCGCCGGTTTGCTGGCCGTGGCCGCCGGCACCGTGGTGTCGGCGGTATTTGCGGTGGTGGTGGCGACCCGCGTTTTCGCCGGCAACGTGGCGCAGTATTTCCGCTTCGGCGATCGCGGCGGTGCCACCGGTTACGACTTCGCGCTGTCGTTCGCGCTGCTGGCGGTGGGTCATCTGGTGGGCCTGTGGGTGGGCCTGGCGATGTTGCTGGGCGCGGTGATCGCGTGGGGCTGGGCGGTGCCGCATTACACGATGCTGGCGGCGACCGCCGGCGCCGCGGCCGACGTGGCGCAGGCCGCGTGGAGCGCCAAGGTGCGCTTCATCGGCGCCGGCACGATCGGCGTGGCGGCCATCTACACGCTGGCCAAACTGGTGAAGCCGGTGATCAGCGGGCTGACCTCGGCGATGGCCTCGTCGCGGGCGCGCAAGTCGGGCCAGGGCGCCACCTTGCCGCGCACCGAACACGACATGCCGATTGGCCTGGTAGGCCTCATCAGCGTGGCCTGCCTGTTGCCGATCGCCTGGTTGCTGGGCGATTTCAGCCTCGCCACCGGGCTTGGCGAGCATTTGTGGCTGCTGGTGATCGGCGGCCTGGTTTTCGTGGTGGTGATGGGCTTTCTGGTCTCGGCGGTGTGCGGTTACATGGCGGGGCTGATCGGCTCGTCCAACAGTCCGCTGTCGGGCGTGGGCATCCTGGTGGTGATCATCGCCGCGCTGCTGCTGATGCTGGGCGTGCAGGCGCAAACCGGCGACGCCGGCAAGGGCATGGTGGCGTTCGCGCTGTTCGCCACCTCGGTGGTGTTCGCTGTGGCCACCATCGCCAACAACAACCTGCAGGACCTGAAAACCGGCCAATTGGTGGATGCCACGCCGTGGAAACAACAGGTGGCGCTGGTGGTGGGCGTGCTGGTGGGCGCGGCGGTGATCCCGCCGGTGCTGGATCTGTTGAACGAAGCGTACGGCTTTGCCGGCATGCCCGGCGTGGATCCCACGCGGGCGCTGGCGGCGCCGCAGGCCGGGTTGATCTCGGCGCTGGCGCAAGGCGTGATTCAGGGCAATATCGACTGGAGCCTGATCGGCCTGGGCGCCGCCATCGGCGTGGCGCTGATCGTGCTGGACGAGATGCTGGGCCGCACGACGCGCACCGCCAGGTTGCCGCCGCTGGCCGTGGGCTTGGGCATCTACTTGCCCAGCTCCACCACGCTGATGATCGTGGTCGGCGCCATCGTGGGCTGGTACTTCGACAAGCGCGCCGACCGCGGCGCCAACCCCGAAGGCACCAAGCAACTGGGCGTGCTGTTGGCCTCGGGCATGATCGTGGGCGAAAGCATCATCGGCGTGGTGATAGCCGCGATCGTGGTGTTTTCCGGCAAGAGCACGCCGCTGGCGCTGGTGGGTGATGGCTTCGGTACCGCCGCGATCTGGATCGGCGGCATCGCCTTCGTGCTGGTCAACGCGGCGCTGTACCGCTGGGTGGCGCGGTTGGGGCGCAACCAGTCCAGCGGAATGGCGTAACGCCGTTATGTGGGAGCGACTTCAGTCGCGATGCTTTTTTGCATTGAGCCTCAAAGCAAGAGCATCGCGACTGAAGTCGCTCCCACACAGGGAAGCGCTTCCCTCGGCCACGTACAATGCGTGCATCAATCGCCTGCTGAAGTAATGACGTGACGGCATCCGGATTTTCCGCGGCCGCGCCCGACACGGCGCTGGCCGCCTTGTTCGTTCCCTTCGAGTTGGGACACTTGCACTTGCCGTCCGACGGCCGCGTGCTGTTCCTGCGTGCGCGGGCCGGCGTGCGCCTGCGCGTGATGGCGCAGCCGGCATGGCTGTGCGAGCAGGGCTTCATGCCGTTCGCCGATGAGCTGGGTCGCTGTGGCCTGCACGTGGGCGAGGCATCCGTGGGTGAGCTTTTCCCGCTGGTGTTGATCCTGCCGCCGCGCCAGCGCGACGAGGCGCGCGCGCTGTTCGCCCGGGCGCTGCAGCACACGGCGCCGGGCGGTACCGTACTGGTCAGCATGCCCAATGCGGAAGGTGCGAAATCCGGCGAGGCCGACCTCGTGAAACTGGCCGGCGCCGTGCAGCATCTTTCCAAGCACAAATGCCGCGTGTTCTGGACCACGCCCACGGCGGACAGCGTCGATCACGAGTTGCTGACGCAATGGCTGGCGCTGGATGCACCGCGCGAAACCGACGACGGCTTCGTCAGCCGGCCCGGGCTGTTTGCCTGGAACCGGATCGATCCCGCCTCCGCCTTGCTGGCCGCACATCTGCCGGCCGACCTGCGTGGGCGGGTGGCCGACCTGGGGGCCGGCTATGGTTATCTGGCCACACAGATCATCGCCCGCTGTCCGCAGGTGTCATCGATCGACCTGTACGAAGCGGAGGCGCGTGCGCTGGAACCGGCGCGGATCAACCTGACGCGTGCGCAACAGGCCAGTGGCCGCGATGTCGAGATTGCGGTGCACTGGCACGATGTCACCCGCGGTTTGCCGCGGCGTTACGACGCCATCGTCAGCAATCCGCCGTTCCACCAGGGCCGCGCCGACCTGCCCGAACTGGGCCGCGCCTTCATCACCAGCGCCGCCGACGCGCTGGGGCCGGAGGGCCGGCTGTGGCTGGTGGCGAACCGGCACCTGCCGTATGAGGCGATCCTGGCGGCGCGTTTCCACCACGTCACCACGGTGACCACGCAGGACGGTTTCAAAGTGATCGAAGCGAACGGAGTGCGCCCATGAAACGGGTCAAGCCATGAAACTGATCAAACTCATAGCCAACCTGGGCTACGGCAGCCGCAAGGATGTGACCCAATTGTTCCGTGCCGGGCGCATCACCGACACCGATGGCGAGGTGCTGTACGCCGACGACGTGGTGCCACACGAAAACATCCGCGTCGACGACGAGCCGCTCGATCCGCCGCCCGGCCTGGTGCTGATGCTCAACAAGCCGCTGGGCGTCACCTGTTCGCGCAAGGACCCGGGCCGGGTGGTGTACGACCTGCTGCCGCCGCGGTTCAACGTGCGCACGCCGGCCTTGTCCAGCGTGGGCCGGCTCGATCGCGATACCACCGGCCTGCTGCTGTTCACCGACGATGGCGCGTTGCTGCACCGGATCATTTCGCCCAAGGCACACGTGGCCAAGGTGTACGAGGCCACGCTGGCGCAGGATCTGCGCGGCGACGAAGGCGTGCTGTTCGCCAGCGGCAGCCTGATGCTGGAGTCGGAAAAGGAACCATTGGCACCGGCGCAACTGCAGGTGCTGGGCCCGCGCCATGCGCGGCTCACCGTCACCGAAGGGCGTTACCACCAGGTGCGGCGGATGTTTGCCGCTGCGGGCAACCACGTGGAAACCCTGCAGCGCGTGGCGGTCGGCGCGTTGACGCTGGGCGGCCTGCCGTTGGGCGAATGGCGGGCGCTGGATGCCGACGAGGTGGCCGCCGTTTTCGCGCCGCCGACGGTTGGCTGATTGGCCGCCATGCCCATCGACCAGCGCCCCCTTGCCATCTTCCTGATGGGCCCCACCGCCTCGGGCAAGACCGCGCTGGCCTGTGAGTTGAGCGAGCGGTTCCCGCTGGATCTGGTCAGCGTGGATTCCGCACTGGTCTATCGCGGCATGGACATCGGTACGGCCAAGCCCGACGCGGCGACGCTGGCGCGCTACCCGCACGCGTTGGTGGACATCCGCGACCCGGCGCAGCCGTATTCGGCGGCGGATTTCAGTGACGACGCGCTGGTGGCGATGCAGTCGATCAGCGCGCGGGGCAGGGTGCCGCTGCTGGTCGGCGGCACCGGTCTGTATTTCCGGGCCTTGCAACAGGGGCTGTCGGCGTTGCCGCAGGCTGACGCGTCGATCCGGCAGCGGCTCGGTGCCGAGGCGCAGCAACTTGGCTGGCCCGCGTTGCATGCGCGGCTGGCGCAGCTCGATCCGGCGGCGGCCGCGCGTATCGGCAGCAATGACGCGCAGCGGTTGCAGCGGGCGCTGGAGGTGATCGAGCTCAGCGGCCGCCCGCTGTCCGAGTTGCAACGGCGCGGCCACGAAACCCCTTTCCCCTGGCGCGTGCTGAAACTGGCGCTGATGCCTCGCGATCGCAGCGTGCTGCACGAACGCATCGCGCGGCGTTTCGACATCATGCTGGCGGAGGGTTTTCTGGACGAGGTGCGTGCGCTGCGCGAGCGCGGCGACCTGCATGCCGACCTGCCCGCCATCCGCGCGGTGGGTTACCGCCAGGCGTGGCAGTACCTGGAAGGAAAGATCGACACGGCCGCCTTCCGCGACCAGGCCATTTTCGCCACCCGCCAGCTGGCGAAACGGCAGATCACCTGGCTGCGCAGCGACCTCGGTGCGCGGTTTTTCGACCCCGACGAATCGGGCTGCACGCTCCGCGCAACCGACGCTGTGCAACTGCTGCTGGACGGTGTCGCCAGGCCTCGCTGAACGTGCTTTTGCCAACCCCTGCTCATTTGCGCCGGCAGGTTGAAAACCACCTTTCATCAAGCATTTGAAAGCGGTTACCATCACCGGAGTTGGGCCGGACGCCGCAGGCGCTTTTTTTCCGGACCCGTCCGTCGCCAGGGGAACAAAACATGTCCAAGGGACAATCGCTGCAGGATCCGTTTCTCAATGCATTGCGGCGCGAACGCGTGCCGGTGGCCATCTATCTGGTCAACGGCATCAAGCTGCAGGGTACGGTGGAATCGTTCGACCAGTTCGTGGTGCTGCTGCGCAATCAGGTAAGCCAGATGGTTTACAAGCACGCCATCTCCACCGTGGTACCCAGCCGCAACGTGCGTATCAGCGGTGGCGCGGATGACCACGAGGGCCACGCCGACCACGACGCCGCGCCCGCCGCCGGCACGCCGGCCGACGCAGGCGCTTGATTGATGGGGTGTTGGCCCGCATGAAGTAGGTTCGTTTCCGCAAAGGCCCACCCCATTCGTGTTTGATCGACAGAAGAAAGGCGACCGCGCCGTACTGGTCATGCCGCATTCGCGCGGTGAGGGCGACAGTGCCCGCCGTGCCGAGGAATTCGCCGAGCTGGTCAAGTCGGCCGGCGCCGAGGTGCTGGCGGCCATCACCGCCCGTGTCGATGTACCCAACCCGCGCTTCTACATCGGCAGCGGCAAGGCCGATGAAGTGGCCGAGGCGGTGGCCGCGCTGGAGGCCGACCTGGTGCTGGTGGACCACGAACTGACCCCGGTGCAGGAGCGCAACCTCGAAAAGCAGCTCAAGGTGCGCGTGGTCGACCGCGCCGGGCTGATCCTGGACATCTTCGCCCAGCGCGCCCGCTCGCACGAAGGCAAGCTGGAAGTGGAACTGGCCCAGCTCAAGCACATCGCCACCCGGCTGGTGCGCGGCTGGACCCATCTGGACGCGCAGCGCGGTGGTGCCATCGGCAACCGCGGCCCCGGCGAAACCCAGCTGGAAACCGACCGCCGCCTGCTCAACGAGCGGGTGAAGATCCTCGGCAAGCGATTGGAAAAAGTGCAGACCCAGCGCACCCAGCAACGCCGCGCGCGGCTGCGCAACACCGTGCCGCGCGTGGCCCTGGTGGGTTACACCAACGCGGGCAAATCCACGTTGTTCAATGCGCTCACCACCGGCGAGGTGTACGCCGCCGACCAATTGTTCGCCACGCTGGATCCCACCGTGCGCAAGATCGACGGCCTCAGCTGCGGCCCTGCCGTGTTGGCCGACACGGTCGGTTTCATCCGCGAATTGCCGCATGACCTGGTGGCCGCGTTCCGCGCCACCCTGGCCGAGGCGCGCGAGGCCGACCTGCTGTTGCATGTCAGCGACGCCGCCGACGACGAGCGCGAGCCGTTGCATCGGGTGGTCAACAAGGTGCTGCAGGAAATCGACGCCGGCGACCTGCCGCAGTTGCAGGTGATGAACAAGATCGACCTGGCCGGGCTTGAGCCGCGGATCGACCGCGATGGCGACGGGCGCCCGTATCGGGTGTGGCTGTCAGCCGCCACCGGCGCGGGGGTGGAGCTGCTGCACCAGGCGCTGGGCGAGTTGCTGGGTGGCGACCGGGTGCAGTCGTCGCTGCATCTGCCACTGACCGCCGGGCGCCTGCATGCCCGGCTCAAGGCCTCCGGCGCAATTGCCGAGGAAACGGTCGACGAGCACGGCTGGCGCCTGCGAATCGATGCGCCACGCAGCGTGCTGGCGCCATTGGGCGCGGATGCTACCGAGGCCGGCATGCTGCGTGATCTGCTGGCCCCGGCGTCCTAGCGGTGCTCCCCGTCCAGGGCGCCTGGCGGCGCCGGCGTGGCCCGGTCGAGACGGTCGCGGGCAGCGGATCAATGCGTCAGGCTCTGCTAAACTGTCCGGCGTTTGTGCTGCCGCCTGACCGGGTCGGCACATGCCCCCACCGTTATGGCAGACATCATGTGGTTTCCCCTTTCAACGTGTGCTCCGGCCGTGGCTGCCGGCCTCCAGCGGTCCCAAGGAGACTGACTCATGGCGTGGAATGAACCCGGTAAGGGACAACAGGGCGATCCATGGAACCGCAAGCGGCCCTCGGGCGGTGCGCCGAACCTGGACGACCTGCTCAAGCAGCTGAAGAGCCGTTTCGGCAAGTTCGGCAATGGCGCGGGCGGCATCATCACCGTCGTGGTGGTGTTGATCGTGCTCAGCGTGCTGTTCAGCAGCTACACCATCGTCGGTGCGCGCGAGGCGGGCGTGGTGCTGCGCTTCGGCCAGTATTCGCGCACGTTGCCGCCGGGCTTCCACCTGAAGCTGCCGGTGCCGTTCGAGACGATCACCAAGGTTGAAGCCACCCGCATCCGCTCGGTGACCGACAAGGTCGCCATGCTGACCCGCGATGAAAACATCATCACCATCGATTTCACCGTGCAATACCAGGTGGACGATGCCCGCAAATACCTGTTCTCGCTGAACGATCCCGATGGCACCACGGGCGCCGCGGCGGAGGCGGCAGTGCGTTCGGTGATCGGCGGCAGCGACATGGACCAGATATTGTCCGCGGCCGGCGCCAGCCTGGTCAGCGAGGCGCAGGTGGCGTTGCAGAAAACGCTGGACAGCTACAACTCGGGCCTGCGCGTCACCGAGGTGAGCTTCCAGAACGTGGCGCCGCCGAACGAGGTGAAGGATGCCTTCGACGACGTCAACAACGCCCGCGAAGACAAGCAGAGCATCGAGAACGGCGCCTTGGCCTACGCCAGCAAGGTGGTGCCGGTGGCGCGCGGCGACGCGGCGCGCATCGCGGCCGAGGCGGCCGGCTACAAGGCCGAGCGCATTGCCCGCGCCGAAGGCGACACCGACCGCTTCGACCTGATGCTGAAGCAGTACCAGGCGGCACCGGAGGTCACCCGCAAGCGGCTGTGGCTGGAAACCATGGAACAGGTGATGGCTGACAACCCCAAGGTGATCGACGGCTCCGACGGCCGCAACATCATCAACCTGCCGGCACAACAGGGCGGCACGGCCACTTCGGCCAATGCGGATTCATCCAGCGCGAATGTCGTGGTGCCCGCCGCCAGCAGCAATTCAGCCGACAAGGGAGCACAGCCATGAGCCGGATAGCCGCAGGCGTCGTCGCGGTGCTGTTGATCCTGCTGGGGCTCAACAGCATGTTCGTGGTTCGCGAAGGGCACAGCGCGCTGCTGCTGCAATTCGGCCGCATCGTGCACACCGATTACCAGCCGGGGCTGCATTTCAAGATCCCGGTGATCCAGCAGGTGATGCATTTCGACAAGCGCATCCTGTCGCTGGACGCGCCGCCGGAGCGTTACTTCACCTCCGAGAAAAAGAGCGTCAACGTCGACTTCTACGTGAAGTGGCGCGTGCTGGACAACGCCGCGTATTACCGCGCCACCGGCGGCGACCAGTTGCAGGCGGCACAGCGGCTGACCCCGATCGTGAAGGATGCGCTGCGCTTCGAGTTCAACGCCCGCACGCTGCCCGACCTGATCTCCGGCGGCCGCAAGGACATCACCGAGCGCGTGCGTGCGCAAACCGATGCGTCGGCCCGCAAGAACCTCGGCATTGCCGTGGTCGACGTGCGCATCAAGCGCATCGACCTGCCCAACGAGGTCAGCGAATCGGTCTACAAGCGCATGCGTGCCGAGCGCCTGCAACTGGCCAATGAACTGCGTTACACCGGTCAGGAAGCGGCCGAGAAGATCCAGGCCGACGCCGATCGCCAGGGCCAGGTATTGCGTGCCGATGCGATGCGCGATGCGGCCAAGATTCGTGGTGAGGGCGATGCCCAGGCCGCGGCGATCTACGCCAAGGCTTACGGTCAGGATGCCGAGTTCTTCACCTTCTACCGCAGTCTGGCGGCTTACCGTAAGTCGTTTGAGGATGGCAAGGGCATGCTAATCCTGAAGCCCGACTCGGAGTTCATGCGCTACTTCAACCAGCCTGCACAGAAGCGCTAGGCGGTATCGATGCATCAGCTGGCGGCCGCGCTGTGCCTGGTGCTGGTGCTCGAGGGTCTGCTGCTGTTTGCGGCACCGGCATCCTGGCAGGCGATGGTGCGACAGGCGTTGACGTTGTCTCCGCGGACCTTGCGACTGTTCGGCGCGTGCGCCGTGATCATCGGCCTGGTGCTGTTGCAATGGTTCCATTGAGGTGCATCGCGGGCTAGCCCGGATGCATGAGTTATTTCCCGGTTCCCGCGTGGAATCAACGCATAGTGAGCGAGAAGATCATGGGCAAGTCAGTCGTAATCCTTGGCGCGCAATGGGGCGACGAAGGCAAGGGCAAGATCGTCGACCTGCTGACCGAGCGGGTCAGTGCGGTGGCGCGTTTCCAGGGTGGCCACAATGCCGGCCACACGCTGGTGATCAAAGGCAAGAAGACCGTGCTGCACCTGATCCCCTCGGGCATCCTGCGCGACGACGCGCTGTGCCTGATCGGCAACGGCGTGGTGCTGTCGCCCGAAGCGCTGATCAGCGAGATCGCCGAACTGGAAGCCAATGGCGTCGAGGTGCGGTCGCGCGTGAAGATCAGCCCGGCCACGCCGCTGATCATGCCGTACCACATCGCGGTCGATAAGGCGCGCGAGATTGCCGCCGGCGGCAAGGCCATCGGCACCACCGGCCGCGGCATCGGCCCGGCGTACGAGGACAAGGTGGCCCGCCGCAGCGTGCGCGTGGCCGACCTGATGTACCCGCACGAGCTGCCGGCACTGCTGAAGACCGCCGTCGAGTACCACAACTTCATCCTCACCCAGTGGCTGAAGGCCGAACCGGTCGACTACGACACCGTGCTGAAGGACGCGCTGGCCTGGGGCGAATACATCCGCCCGCTGGTCGACGACGTGGCCACCATCCTGCACGACGTGCGCCGCGACGGCGGCAACATCCTGTATGAAGGCGCACAGGGCGCGCTGCTGGACATCGACCACGGCACCTACCCCTACGTCACCTCGTCCAATACCACCGTGGGCGGCGCCCTGGCCGGCACCGGCGTAGGTGCGGGCGACATCGACTACGTGCTGGGTATCTGCAAGGCCTATGCGACACGTGTCGGCAGCGGCCCGTTCCCCACCGAGCTCAATGACGAGATGGGCGAGCTGTTGCGCAAGAAGGGCAACGAGTTCGGCGCCAGCACCGGTCGTCCGCGCCGCTGCGGCTGGATCGACCTCGTGGCGTTGAAGCGCGCCGTGCAGATCAACGGCATCAACGGCCTGGCCATCACCAAGCTCGACGTGCTGGACGGCCTGCCCAGCATCAAGGTCTGCGTCGCCTACGAATACCGCGGCAAGCGCCGCGAACTGGCGCCGCTGGACGCGGACGGCTGGGAAGAGTGCAAGCCGGTGTACCTGGAGTTCCCCGGTTGGGAGGAATCCACCGCCGGCATCCGCGACTGGAACAAGCTCCCCGCCGCCGCCCGCGCCTACCTGCGCGCGGTGGAGGAACTCTCCGGCTGCCGCCTGGCCCTGGTCGCCACCGGTGCCGACCGCGACGACACCATCAGCCTGGACGATCCGTTCGCCTGATCACGGCTGATCGCGCGACAGGCGGGTCTTGCGCCGCGAGGCTCAGGACTGACGAACCCCGCGTTGTGGAAACGCGGGGTTTTTCTTTGGGCCGGACGTGCAGGCCGCGGATCACCCATTCCCATGTGATGCGGTGCGGAAGGTTGATCGACATCGCATGTTGATCGAACTCATCGCCGCACCCTGGGAATGGCTTCGTTCCCGCCGCGGCGGAGGTGGTCTGGATTCATAAACTAAATGACTGTCAGGCTGGACATTTAGAGTTGGATGTCTGATATTGGAGACATGGATATCGATTTCCTTCTACGCGACACGGGCCGCCAGATCCGCGAATTGCGCAAACGCCGGGGCCTTACCCAGGCTGCTCTGGCTGAGCGCGCCGGCATGGCGCGCTCCAAGCTCGTGCTGCTGGAACAGGGCAGGGGCTCGGTGGCTTTCGAAAGTTACGCCCGGATCGCGGCGGCGCTGGATGTGGCGTTCCGGCTGGAGCCGGCGCAACGCCCGGCCTTTGAGGAGCTCGCGGAGCATTACCGTGAGTAGGGAAACGGCCACCGTCGTGCTTGCGCAGGTGTTGACGCCGCAGGGCGTGAGCGGCGACCTGCATCATGAAGCCGGGCACTATGAATTTCGCTATTCGGGCAGCACCCCTGATGTCGCGGTAAGCCTGACCATGCCGGTGCGGCGCGATCAGTACCGCGCCACCCAACTGCTGCCGATCTTTCAGCAAAGCCTGCCAGAGGGTTTCGTGTTGGAGCAGCTGCGCCTGCGCCTGGCCAAACTCAGCCATTTCGATCCCATGTTGCTGCTTGCGCTCACCGGGAACGATGGCGCGATCGGTCGTTTGTGCGTGCAATCGCCGGAGATCGAGCATCTGTTCGGCAAGACGAAAACGGCGGCGAAAGGTGAGCGGTTGGCAGAGATCCTCGCGTGGGACGGCACCGAAGATCTGTTTACCGAATTGGTGGAACGCTATCTGTTGCGCACTGGCGTTTCGGGCGTGCAGCCGAAGGTACTGGTACCCGAGCGGTTCGAGCCTCCGGCATCGAAAGCCACCTTGATCGCCGGCGACCTGATCGTGAAAAGCGGCCAGGTGCAGTACCCGGGACTGGCGATCAATGAGTTCGTATGCATGTCGATCGCGCGCGCCGCCAACATTCCCGTGCCCGAGTTTTATCTGTCCGACCGACACGACCTGTTCGTGATGCGTCGTTTCGATCGCCGACATGACGACGGGATGCCGTTGGGCTTCGAGGACATGGCGACGCTGATGGGGCTGGGTACGCCGCAAAAGTATGAAGGCAGCTATGAGCGCCTGGCCAGGGTCATCCGCAACAACTGCCCGGCTGAAAACGTACGGGCGGCGCTGACCCAGTTGTTCGACATGGTGGCGCTGTCGGTGATCGTGGGAAACGGTGATGCACACTTGAAGAACTTCGGTTTGCTCTACACCCACCCTGCCGCAGCCGACTGCCGCATTGCGCCGGCCTATGACATCGTCAACACCACCGCGTACCTTCCCGACGATGCGCTGGCGCTCACTCTCGGAGGCAGCAAGAGCTTCCAGGCAGCGCGACTGCATCTGCTGGATCTGGCCGGACGCTGCGATATCGAGCAGCCGCGCGAACGGGTTCGGCAATTGTTGGAGGCCTGCGCGCAGCAGCTGCAAACCCACGCCGACCTGCTTGAGGAAGCACCTGTCGTGAAGCAGGCCTTGCATCACTGCATGCAGCGAATGGAGGCGGGTTTCAGTCGTCCGCTGGCGTCGCGTTGATTCCAGGGTTTGTGCACGCTGCATCCAGCCACGTGTACATGCTGCCTGGCATGGGCAGGATTTTCCGACGCTGTGAGCGACAACCTCGGCCGCTCATGGCCCTGAGTCGCCCTTGCCATCCCGTCCGCCATCGGCGCGACCGATGCGGTCGCCGATGGGCAGGGTCAGGGTTTCCTTGGCTTCTTCCATCACGATGTAGCTTTTCGAGTCGCGCACGTTGGGCAGCGTCAGCAAGGTGCTACCGAGCAACTTGCGGTACGACGCCATGCCGGAAATGCGCGCCTTGATCAGGTAATCGAACGCGCCGGAAACCAGGTGGCATTCCAGCACGTTGGGCAGGCGCAGCGCGGCGGTGCGGAATTCCTCGAAGATGTCGCCTGATTTGTAGGCCAGGCTGATCTCCACGAACACCAGCAGGCCGGCGCCGACCAGTTGCGGATCGAGCCGCGCGTGATAGCCGGTGATCACGCCGTCGCGTTCCAGCCGGCGCACGCGTTCGGTGCAGGGCGTGGTGGAAAGGCCGACCCGCTCGCCCAGGTCGGTGAACGATATGCGGCCCTCTTCCTGCAGCACGCGCAGGATTTTCCGGTCGATTTTGTCGAAGTTGCGGCGTTGGCCGGCCATGAAAGCTCCGTTGCTTGCCTGTTTGGCAGTGATTTTACCTGTCATTGGCACAAAAGACGGAAAACAAGCCTGGTCGAACCTTCCTATACTCGCCTCCGATTCCCGCGCAGGTGCGGGCGAACGACAGGGCGGGCGAGGGCAATGCGGGTATTGATATTGGGCAGTGGCGTGATCGGCGTCTGCAGCGCGTGGTATCTGGCGCGTGCGGGGTTCGAGGTCACCGTGGTCGATCGCCAGCCGGGGGCCGGGCTGGAAACCAGCTTCGCCAACGCCGGCCAGATTTCCCCCGGCTATGCGTCGCCATGGGCCGCCCCGGGGGTGCCGCTGAAGGCGTTGAAGTGGCTGTTCATGCGTCACGCGCCGCTGGCGATCCGGCCCGGCCTCGATCCGCAGCAATACCTGTGGCTGCTGCAGATGTTGCGCAACTGCACGGCCAGCCGCTACGCCATCAACAAGGCGCGGATGGTGCGCCTGTCCGAGTACAGCCGCGACTGCCTGGATGAGCTGCGCAAGGAAACGGGGCTGGAATACGAAGGCCGCCAGTTGGGCACCATGCAGGTGTTCCGCACCCAGGCACAGCTTGACGGGGCGGACAAGGACACGGCCGTGCTCGATCAGTACGGCGTACCGTACGAACTGCTGGACCGCGCCGGCATCGTGCGGGCCGAGCCGGCGCTGGCCGGCGTGGTCGACCAGTTGAGCGGCGCCTTGCGCCTGCCTCACGACGAAACCGGCGATTGCGAGCTGTTCACCCGGCGCCTGGCCGAGCGCGCGCAGGCGGCCGGTGTCGAGTTCCGCTTCGGTGCCACCATCGAGAGGTTCGAGCACGATGGCGGCCGCATCACCGGCGTACGGATAGACGGCCAAACAGAACGCGCCGATCGCTACGTGCTGGCGTTGGGCAGCTATTCGCCGCGGCTGCTGGTACCGCTGGGCATTCGGCTGCCGGTCTATCCGTTGAAGGGCTATTCGCTGACAGTGCCGATTACCGACCCGGCAATGGCCCCAACCTCCACTATCCTTGACGAAACCTACAAAGTCGCCGTGACCCGGCTTGGCCAGCGCATCCGCGTTGGCGGCATGGCCGAGGTCGCCGGCTTCGATCTGTCGCTGTCGCCACGCCGGCGCGCGACGCTGGAGAAAGTGATCAACGACCTGTACCCCCATGGCGGCGACCTGACCCGCGCCTCGTTCTGGACTGGCCTGCGCCCGGCGACGCCGGATGGTACGCCCGTGGTCGGCGCCACCCGCCTCGACAACCTCTACCTCAACACCGGTCACGGCACGCTGGGCTGGACCATGGCCTGCGGCTCGGGTCGCTACCTGGCCGACCTGATGACCGGGCGGCCGCCGCAGATCAGCGGCGAGGGTCTGGATATTTCGCGCTACGGCACGCGTGCTGCGGGGGCGAACGCTTGATGCGCCCGGCACGTGCGCTCATCGATCTGGCCGCGTTGCGCCACAACTATCGCCTCGCACGCGAGTTGGGCGGCCGCAAGGCGCTGGCCGTGGTCAAGGCCGACGCCTATGGTCACGGTGCGGTGCGCTGTGCCCGCGCGCTGGAACCCGAAGCCGATGGTTTTGGCGTGGCCTGCATCGAGGAAGCGCTGGAATTGCGCGAGGCCGGCATACGCGCGCCGATCCTGCTGCTGGAGGGTTTTTTCGAAGCGTCCGAACTGGCGTTGATCGAGGCTCACGACCTGTGGTTCGTGGTGCAGGCAGACTGGCAGATCGACGCCATCGAGCGCGCGCGGCCGGCGAAGCCGTTCACGGTATGGCTGAAGCTTGATTCGGGCATGCACCGGCTGGGTCTGGCGGCGCAGGATTACGGCGCCGCGTGGCATCGCCTGCAGGCCATGCCGCACGTTGGTGAAGTGGTGGCGATGACTCATTTCGCCCGCGCCGACGAACTGGATTGCGACCGCACCGGGCAGCAGCTGGCGCTGTTCAACCAGGTTTGTGCGGAGGCGTCGCTGCCGACCAGCCTGGAAAACTCGCCCGCACTGCTGGGCTGGCCGGATGTGCATGGCGACTGGTCGCGGCCTGGCCTGATGCTGTATGGCGCCTCGCCGTTTGCCGGCACCCATCCCGTGGCAGACCGCTTGCGCCCGGTGATGACGGTGGAGTCGGGAATCATCAGCGTACGTGACCTCGGCGTGGGCGAACCGGTGGGCTACGGCGCGCGCTTCGTCACCCGCCGGCCCAGCCGCATCGGTGTGGTGGCGATGGGTTATGCGGACGGCTATCCGCAATTCGTTCCCAATGGCACGCCGGTAGCCATCGATGGCCGGCCCGGCGACCTGGTCGGCCGCGTGTCGATGGACATGCTGACGGTGGATCTCACCGACCATCCGGCTGCCGGCCTGGGCAGCCGGGTCGAGTTGTGGGGTGGGCAAGTGCGTGTGCATGACCTGGCTGCGCGCTGCGAGACCAGCGCGTACCAGTTGCTGTGTGCACTGAAGCGGGTGCCGCGTACTTACGTGGAGGAGTAAGCGCGGCGTCAAACACCGCTTGTATGATCTCGGGCGCCGCGATCGATCGTGCGTCGACGTCAACAAGGGGACCATCGTGCCACTGACACAGCAAGCGCTGGAGCGTGCCCATGCCATCCTGGCCCGGGCGGACGCCAAGCTGGACCAACTGCGCCGCATCGAGCCGTACCTGATCGATCTGTCACTGCGGGAAAATCCGGTGGGCTCGAACCTGGGCCAGACGCTGGCGGACAAGCTGGCGATCCTGCCGAAGCTGCGCGAGTTCGGTTTCCGGAATATCTCGCTCGGCACGCTCGATTACGCGATGCCGGAGGAGCTCGAGGTCGACGACGATTTCATGCAACACCTGCGTGACCAGCAGGTCGACATGACCGGCTGCTTCGCGTTCACCGCGATGGGTATCCAGTCGGCCGATGGCGTGTTCACGCCCGATCCGTCGCAGTTGAAGTTGCGTGCGTACGGCGTGCCCAACACGGTGCAAGAGATCTCCATCACCAAGGCGGGCAGGGGTACGCAATACGACCTGGAAACCCTGCGCCGCAGCCTGCCGGCGAGCATCGACTGGTTGTGCCAGAACATCCGCGGCGAGGACGGCACGCGGCCGCGCATCCTGGTCAATATTGTCGATGGCTGCGATGCCTTCGCCGAATGTCCCGAGGTGACCTGTTCCATCATCGACCTGCTGGCGGGGCTGCCGATCGAGGGCGTCACCTTCGAGGACGACCGCGGCAGCTTCCTGCCGTTCCAGGTCGGCGCCTATGTGGCGGTGGCGCGCAGCCTGTTGCCGCCGCCGCTGAAATTGCTGGTGCATATCCATGCCGGCGCCGGTTTCGAGAATGCCTCGGTGATCGAGGCGCTGCTCAATGGCGCCGATGGCATCTGGGGCGGGTTGCCCAAGCGCGCGGCGATCATCGGCCATGCCTCGCTGGGCGAACTGATCGCCAACCTGGCGCGCGTGGGCAATCCGCATGTGCAGGATTACCAGTTGGACCAGCTGTTGCCGTTGGCGACCGGGCTGCAGGAGCTGGACGACCTGAAACCGGTGCCCGACGACCTGCCGGTGCTGGGGCACAACGCGTACCGCCTCACCCTGAGTTCGTTCAGGCAGATCCCTGGCCGCTTCATGGATCTGGCGCCACGGGCGATCGGTGGAAGCTACCGTTATCGGGTCTGCCCGGTAGTCAGCGATCCGACGGTGATCGCGGGCCGGCTGGCGGAAGTGACCGGGCAGCCGGCGAGCGATTTCCCCGAGGAGATCACCCGGCAGATGATTCGCCTGATGCGCCGCGATTTGCGCGCCGGCGAGCGCATTGACTATGACGAGCCGCAGCAACTGCTGGCCTTGCTGGCTCGCGCCGGACAGCCCTGAGGTGTACTTTGGGCGGATGGGCGGCATGCAGCGGTGCGTCTCATCGCCTGATTCGCGGCTCCTGCAAGATCAAAAAAACGCCGGCATGCCGGCTCTGGATCGGATGGAGGGAACGATGGTGGACATCGAAGCAAGGACTGAGCTTGATGGTGACGTCTACAGGACGTTGCTGGAATCCACCAACGCGATTCCCTGGAAGATCGACTGGGCCACGATGGCGTTTGCCTATATCGGGCCGCAGATCGAGAGCCTGCTCGGCTGGACGCCGGAAAGCTGGGCAAGCGTGCAGGACTGGGTCGACCGCATGCATCCGGAAGACCGCGCCTGGGTAGTGGATTTCTGCGTGGCGCAATCGAAGGACGGCGTCGACCACGAGGCGGACTACCGCGCGCTGAGCAAGAACGGCGAATACGTGTGGATCCGCGACGTGGTGCACGTGGTGCGCAACGGCGAGGGTGAGGTCGAGGCGCTGGTCGGTTTCATGTTCGACATCAGCGAACGCAAGCGCACCGAGGAGAAGCTGCTCAACATGCAGCGCGAGCTGGAACGGCTTTCGTTCAAGGACGGCCTAACCGGCGTGGGCAACCGGCGTTGTTTCGACAAGGTGCTGAAGAACGAATGGAGCTGCGCGCAGCGCAGCCGGCAGCCGTTGTCGCTGGTGATGCTCGATATCGATTATTTCAAGCAGTACAACGACCACTACGGCCATATCCAGGGCGACAACTGCCTCAAGCAGGTGGGCGCCTTGCTCGACTCCATGGCCACCCGGCCGCGCGATTTCCTGGCCCGCTACGGCGGCGAGGAGTTCGTG
Source organism: Rhodanobacter ginsenosidimutans (assembly GCF_042655685.1). Lineage (NCBI taxonomy): Bacteria > Pseudomonadati > Pseudomonadota > Gammaproteobacteria > Lysobacterales > Rhodanobacteraceae > Rhodanobacter > Rhodanobacter ginsenosidimutans. The sequence continues at coordinate 1,394,758 of NZ_JBHSMM010000001.1, forward strand.
CTGGTGTTGCCCGAGACCGACGCGCAATCCGCTCGCAGCATGGCCGAGCGGTGCCGCGAGTTGATCGAGCAGACGCAGATGCCGCACGAGAAATCCAGCGCGGCCCCGGTGCTGACGGTCAGCCTGGGTGTGGGCGCGGTGGTCCCCGACATGGCCGACGAGCCGTTGTCGTTGATCGATGCGGTGGATCGCGCGCTGTACCAGGCCAAGTTGCAGGGCCGCAACCGCATCGCGATGGCCGACGAACCGTAGCGGGCGAAATGGTCGACAGGCGTCAACAAGCAAAGGCCCCGCATGCGGGGCCTTTGCCGTTTCCGATGATGCAACGGCGGTTTACGCCTCGACGTCTTCCTTGTACGCGTCCACCGGGATGCAGGCGCACATGATGTTCTTGTCGCCGTAGACGTTGTCGACGCGGGCTACCGGCGGCCAGTATTTCTGCAGCTTCAGGCTGGCCAGCGGGAAGGCGGCCAGTTCGCGCGGGTAGGCGTGCGTCCATTCGCTGGCGGTGACCGTGGTGGCAGTGTGCGGCGCGTTTTTCAGCGGGTTGTCCTCGCGGTCGAGCTGGCCATTCTCGATGGCGCGGATCTCGTCGCGGATCTGGATCATCGCGTCGATGAAGCGATCCAGTTCACCCTGCGATTCGCTTTCCGTCGGCTCCACCATCAGCGTGCCCGACACCGGGAAACTCAGCGTGGGTGCGTGGAAGCCGAAATCGATCAGCCGCTTGGCCACGTCCTCGGCGCTGATGCCGGTGCTGTCTTTCAGCGGGCGCAGGTCGAGGATGCACTCATGCGCCACCAGTCCGTTGCGGCCGGTGTACAGGGTGGGGTAGTGCGCGTCCAGGCGCCTGGCGATGTAGTTGGCGTTGAGCAGCGCCACTTGCGTGGCCTTGCGCAGGCCCTGCTGGCCCATCAGGGTGATGTACATCCAGCTGATCGGCAGGATCGACGCGCTGCCGAAGGTGGCGGCGCTGACCATCGCGCCGTTGCCAGTGCCCTGGGTGCGCGCGCCGTCGTTGCCCAGCGCGCCCGGCAGGAACGGGGCGAGATGCGAACGCACCGCGCACGGGCCCACGCCGGGGCCGCCGCCGCCGTGCGGGATGCAGAAGGTCTTGTGCAGGTTGAGGTGGCTGACGTCCGAGCCCCACTTGCCGGGCTTGGCCACGCCGACCAGCGCGTTCATGTTGGCGCCGTCGGTGTACACCTGTCCGCCGTGCTGGTGGACGATGTCGCAGATGGCGACCACGTCTTCCTCGAACACGCCGTGGGTGGACGGGTAGGTCAGCATGATCGCGGCGAGGTTGGCCGAGTGCTTCGCGGCCTGCGCGCGGATGTCTTCCAGGTCCACGTTGCCGTTCGCGTCGCACTTGGTGACCACCACCTTCATGCCGCACAGGTGGGCGGACGCCGGGTTGGTGCCATGGGCGGATTCGGGGATCAGGCAGATGTCGCGATGGCCTTCGCCGCGCGACTGGTGATACGCGCGAATCGCCAGCAGGCCCGCGTATTCGCCCTGGGCGCCGGAGTTCGGCTGCAGGCTCACCGCGTCGTAGCCGGTGATCTCCGCCAGCTGCGCTTCCAGCCCCGTGATCAGTTCCTGGTAGCCCTGCGTCTGAGCGGCGGGCGCGAACGGGTGGATGTTGGCGAATTCCGGCCAGGTGACCGGGATCATCTCGGCGGTGGCGTTGAGCTTCATGGTGCACGAACCCAGCGGGATCATCGTGCGATCCATCGCCAGATCCTTGTCGGCCAGCGCACGCATGTAGCGCAGCATCTCGTGCTCGCTGTGGTGGCTGTTGAACACCGGGTGGGTGAGGAAGGGCGAGGTGCGCCGCAGCGTCTCGGGGATCAGCGACGGTGCGTTGGCGTCCAGTGCATCGATGCTGGGCAGCGTCGCGTCATCGCCGCCGAAGATGCGCCACAGCAGTTCGATGTCGGCGCGCGTGGTGGTTTCGTCCAGCGAGATGCACAGGTATTCGTCCCACGCCTTGCGCAGGTTGGCGCCCAGCGACACCGCGCGGGCGGCGAGGGCGTCGGTGCGGTCGCCGGTCTTCAGGCTGATCGTGTCGAACGCGCTGTCGTGGTGGCTGGCGCTGAAGCCGAGCTGCTGCAGGCCGGCCTTCAGGATCGCGGTGAGCCGCGCCACGCGCGAGGCGATGCGCACCAGCCCGTCCGGGCCGTGGTAGACCGCGTACATCGAGGCCATCACGGCAAGCAATACCTGGGCGGTGCAGATGTTGCTGGTGGCCTTCTCGCGGCGGATGTGCTGCTCGCGCGTCTGCAGGGTGAGGCGGTAGGCCGTGTTGCCCTGCGCGTCCACCGACACGCCGATCAGCCGGCCCGGCATCGAGCGCTTGTACGCATCGCGGCAGGCCATGAAGGCGGCATGCGGGCCGCCGAAACCGAACGGCACGCCGAAGCGCTGCGAGTTGCCGATCACGATGTCGGCGCCCATTTCGCCGGGCGTCTTGAGCAGGGTCAGCGCCAGCAGATCGGTGGCGAAAATGGCCAGCGCATGCTTCGCATGGATCTTCGCGGTCTCTTCGCTCCAGTCCATCAGCCAGCCGCTGCTGGCCGGGTACTGGATCAGCGCGGCGAAGTAGTCGTCCGCGGCGATCGCGGCGTCCCACGCCTCGGCCGAGTCGGCCAGCTTGATCACCAGGCCCAGTGGCTCGGCGCGCGTGCGCATCACCTCGATGGTTTGCGGGTGGGCGTCGCCGAACACCACCACGACGTTGCCCTTGGCCTTGGCTGAGCGCCTGGCCAGGGTCATCGCCTCGGCCGCGGCGGTGGCCTCATCCAGCAGCGAAGCGTTGGCGATGTCCATGCCGGTGAGGTCGGCGCACAGCGTCTGGAAGTTGATCAGCGCCTCCATGCGGCCCTGCGAGATTTCCGCCTGATACGGCGTGTATGCCGTGTACCAGGCCGGGTTCTCGAGGATGTTGCGCAGGATGACGTTGGGCGTGAACGTGCCGTAGTAGCCCTGGCCGATGAAGCTGCGGAACACCTGGTTTCTGTCGGCGATGGCGCGGATCCGGGCCAGTGCGTCCTCTTCGGTGATCGCCTCGGGCAGGGCCAGCGGCGCGGTCGACTTGATCGAGCCGGGCACGATGGCGTCGGTCATCGACTCCAGCGAAGCGTGGCCGATCGTGTGCAGCATGCGGGCGATTTCGGCGTCGTCCGGGCCGATGTGACGTTCGATGAACGCGCCATGGTGTTCCAGGTCGCGCAACGAGGCATGGGTGGGGTGGCTCATGTCAGGGCATCCGAAGACAGCGTGCGTGCCGCACGCGGGGCGCCCCTCTGTCCTTTTGCCTGAGAGTTTGGAAGCACCGTTGTGGTCGCTTCGTGCCCCTTCGGCGCCGGATTCAACCGGTCTCTCCAGAGTGTTTGCGCGCGGTGGTATGGGGGCCTGAGCGATTACGGGCGTTGCGTCTTCGGCAGCAGTCAATTCCAGCAAGGGACGACCGCTTCTCCCACCATGCGTTTACCGCGGCGATTATACAGGGGCTGGCGGCGCGACGGCGCTATCCTCGGACACCGGTTCATGCAAGGAAAAGGTGATGATCCGTATTGGCGAAATCGACCATGTGGTGCTTCGCGCCATCGACATTGAAGCCATGCAGCGCTTCTACGTCGAGGTGCTGGGATGCCATGAGGAGCGCCGGCAGGACGAGATCGGCCTGGTGCAGTTGCGCGCGGGCGCATCGCTGATCGACCTGGTCAGCATGGACGGCAAGCTGGGTCGTCAGGGTGGCGCGGCGCCCGGCCCCGAGGGTCACAACGTGGACCACATCTGCCTGCGCGTGGAGGCGTACGACGAGGCGGCAATCATGGCTCATCTCAAGTCGCATGGTGTGCGCATCGGCGAGTCGGGTTCGCGCTACGGCGCGCGCGGCGAGGGGCCGTCGATCTATCTGTACGACCCGCAGGGCAACATGATCGAGTTGAAGGGGCCGGCGGTTACGGGCGCGGCTCCTTCCCTGCGTGCAGGGGAGGTCAGGAAGGGTGAGGCTTCTGCCCCGGATTGACGAAGATCGACCCCTCCCCATCCTCCCCCGCTGCGCAGGGGACGGAGCAGGGCGCAGGTTCTTCCTGACTTCAATCAAACTCGGAAAAGACGAAGGCCGCTTTGAAAGGCGGCCTTCCTGACTTTAATCGAACCCGGAAAAGACGAACGAACCCGGAAAAGACGAACGAACCCGGAAAAGACGAAGGCCGCCTTGTTAGGCGGCCTTCGTTTATAATTGGTGCCCAGAAGAGGACTCGAACCTCCACGGAGTTGCCCCCGCTAGCACCTGAAGCTAGTGCGTCTACCAATTCCGCCACCTGGGCAGTGGGTCTCACGTCGCTGCAGCAGCTGCGTGAGCCGCGTAATGTAGGCACCTGCCGATAGCTTGTCAACACTTTTCCACCCCCCTTTCCCTCGCGCCGTGGCATTCTCCGCGTCGCGTACATCACAAGGACACTGAGTGACCAGAAAAACCCCTCCCCATTCCGGCAAGCCGCCGGAATCCTCGCCCGCGAAGAAACCGGCCCGCCGCTCGCCGCGTGCCAACGCTCCCGCGGACAAGCGCAACCGGGCTGCCGTCGGCGCCGTGCGCGACCCGCAAGCCGAGCGCGAGGCCCGTCGTTACGACCGGCCCATCCCCAGCCGCGAGGCGATCCTCGCCCTGCTCGAAGAACGCGGCGAATTGCTGACCGAGGCGCGCATCGCCGAGGCGTTGCAGATCATTGAGGAAATCGACCTCGAAGCGCTGCGCAAGCGTCTCGCTGCCATGGTGCGTGACGGCCAGTTGCTGCTGGGCCGCCGCGGCGGCTACGCGCCGACGCAGAAGCTCGACCTGATTGCCGGCCGCGTGCTGGCCAATGCCGAGGGCTACGGCTTCCTGCGCCCGGACGAAGGCGGCGAAGATCTTTATCTGTCGCCGCAGCAGATGCGCGCAGTGATGCATGGTGACCGCGTGCTGGCCAGTGTGGTCGGCATCGATCGCCGCGGCCGCCGGCAGGGCGCCGTCGCCGAAGTGCTGGAGCGTCGCTCGCCGCGGCTGGTTGGTCGCGTGGTGATCGAGAACGGCGTGACCCTGGTGACGCCCGACGATCGCCGCCTGCATCTTGATGTGCTGATCAAGCCGGGCGAGGACCAGGGCGCACAGTCCGGCCAGATCGTGGTGGCGGAAATCACTGATCCGCCCACGGCCCAGCGTGGCCCGATGGGCGTGATCCGCGCCGTGCTGGGCGAGCGCCTGCAGCCGTCGCTGGTGGTGGAAATGGCGATCGCCAGCCACGACCTGCCGCACGAATGGCCGGCCGCCGTGCTGCGCGATGCGGCCCAGGTGGAATCGGTGGTGACCGCCGCCGAGCGCGAAGGCCGCACCGATATCCGCAAGCTGCCGCTGGTCACCATCGACGGCGCCGACGCCCGCGATTTCGACGATGCGGTATACGCCGAGCCGAAGCGCGGTGGCGGCTGGCGGTTGATCGTGGCCATCGCCGACGTGTCGCACTACGTGCAGGTGGGCAACGCGCTGGATCGCGAGGCCTACGAACGCAGCACCTCGACCTATTTCCCCGGCTTCGTGGTACCGATGCTGCCGGAGACGCTGTCCAACGGCATTTGCTCGCTGAACCCGAAGGTCGACCGGCTGTGCATGGTCTGCGACATGGTGGTCGACGCCGATGGCGCGGTCAGCAAGGCGAAGTTCTATGACGCGGTGATGCTGTCGCACGCGCGGCTCACCTACGACAAGGTGTGGCAGGCGGTGGGTTTGAAAGACGCGGATGCACGCCACGAAGTGGCCGACGTGCTGCCGCAGCTGGAAAACCTGCACGCGCTGTACAAGGCGATGGCGGCGCAGCGCAAGCGTCGTGGTGCGATCGACTTCGAGACGCCCGAGGTGAAATTCCGCCTCGACAATACCGGCAGCGTGGAGTCGATGGGCGCCACCGAGCGCAACGACGCGCACAAGCTGATAGAGGAATGCATGATCGCCGCCAACGTGCAGGCGGCGCTGTTCCTGGAGAAGAAGAAAATCCCCGCACTGTTCCGCGCCCACGAGCCGCCGCCGGCGGAAAAGTACGAGGACCTGCAGCAGTTCCTGCGCGAGTTCAAGTTGCGTATGCCGCCGGTGGATGAAGTGACCCCCGTGGATTTCTCCGAAATCCTGGCGTTGGTGCACGACCGCCCCGAGCGCGAGCTGATCCAGAACGTGCTGCTGCGCTCGCAAAGCATGGCTGCCTACCAGCCCGAGAACCGCGGCCACTTCGGCCTGGCGCTCACCGCGTACGCGCACTTCACCTCGCCGATCCGCCGCTATCCCGACCTGCTGGTGCATCGCGCCATCCGTTACGCGCTGACCGGCCGCAAACCCGCCGATTACACCTACAGCCCCAGCGACATGGCGGCGATGGCGATTCATTGCTCGCAGCGCGAGCGCCGCGCCGAGGAAGCTGAGCGCGACGTGGACGAGCGCTTCAAGTGCGCCTGGATGGCCAAGCACGTGGGCGAGGAATTCGACGGTGTGGTCACCGGCGTCACTTCGTTCGGGTTGTTCGTGGAGCTGGACGCGTCGAAAGTCTCCGGCCTGGTCCACATCAGCCAGCTGGCCAACGACTACTACCACTTCGACGCCACCCGCAAACTGCTGAAGGGCGAGCGCACCGGCGCGCAGTTCCGCCTGGGCGATCACGTGCGCATCCAGGTGCTTCGCGCCAGCCTGGAGGATCGCAAGATCGATTTCCGGCTGGTGGCACCGCGCGCCACGGCGGTGCCTGTCGCCAGCGGCAAGGCCTACGACTATGCCGCCAGCGGCGAGCGTTACTCGCTGCCGAAAGCGGCTGCAGCCAAGAAGCAGGGCATGTTCGGTCGTGCCGCCAAGGCGATCGGCCGCGCATTCGGTCGCAAGGACGCCGCGGCGGCGCCCGAGGCGGCAGCGCCCGCCGTCACCACTGCCGAGCCCGCACGGCGCACACGCCAGCAGGCCGACACCAGCCAGCGCCCGCGCTCTGCGAAGAAGACAGGCGACGCTACGGCCCGCCGCCCGCGCAAGCAGGGTGGGGAAACCGCGGGCAAGCGTGAAAAGGCGGCGGTCGCGCCGAAAGCCAAGCCGGCCGGCGCATCGAAAAAAGCCGCGCCCGGCAACAGCGGCCGGCGTCGATCGAAACAGAAACCGAAGGGCGAGCAATGAGCGAAAGCTGGATCGTAGGCATCAATCCGGTCGAAGGTGCACTGAGCAATGATGCCGAGCGCGTGCGCGAGGTTCTGGTGGAAAACGGCCAGCGCAACGCGCGCGTGCTGGAACTGGCCGAGCGCGCGAAGAAACTGAAGATTCCTGTGCAGCATCGCCCGCGCGACGAACTGGACAGGCTGGCCGGCGAAGCGCGCCACCAGGGCGTGGTCGCTCGTTACGAAGCGGCACCGGCCGCGCATGAGAGTGACCTCGCCGGCCTGCTGGAGCGCGACGGCAACACCGCGCTGGTGCTGGTGCTCGACGGCGTCACCGATCCGCACAACCTGGGTGCTTGCCTGCGCAGTGCGGCAGCGGCCAAAGTCACCGCGGTGATCGTGCCCAAGGACCGCGCGGTGGGGCTCACCCCGGTGGTGCGCCGTGCTTCGGCCGGCGGTGCCGACCGGGTGCCGCTGATCGCCGTCACCAACCTGGCCCGCACGCTGCGCGAATTGAAGGACGCCGGCGTGTGGATCACCGGCCTGGCCGGCGATACCGACACCTCGATCTATGGCGTCGACTTCAATGGCCCGGTGGCCATCGTGCTGGGCAGCGAGGGCGAAGGCATTCGCCGGCTCACCCGCGAGCTGTGCGATTTCGTGGCGAAAATCCCCATGCCCGGCACGATGGAAAGCCTCAACGTTTCCGTCGCCACCGGCGTGGCGCTGTTCGAAGCCTTGCGCCAACGGACGTCCAAACGATGACGACACTTTACTGGCACGACTGGTCCGGCTACATCGGCGTGGTGCTGGTGCTGCTGGCGTTTTTGCTGTTGCAGGCGCATCGCCTGCACGGCAACGGCCTGACGTATCAGCTGCTGAATGCGTTCGGTGCGCTGGGCGTGCTGCTGTCGCTGGTGTTCGGCAGCTTCAACACCTCCGCCTTCGTGATGGAGGCGGCGTGGCTGCTGATCAGCATCTACGGCATCGTGCGCGGCACGCGTCTGCGTCGCGAGAAACGCGACATTTCCTGATCGCTGTGGGAGCGACTTCAGTCGCGATGCTTTTTACTCCCGGATTCACCCAGGAGCATCGCGGCTGAAGCCGCTCCCACGGCCCAGGTTAGATGCCGTGGAACACGGCTTTGCGCTTTTCCAGGAAGGCAGTGGTGCCCTCGCGCATGTCGTCGGTGGAAAAGCTCAGCGCGAACGCCTGCGTTTCGAATGCCAGGCCTTGGTCGATCGCGTTCTCGCCGCCTTCGAGCACGGCGTCGAGAATGCGCCGGGCCGCCAGCGGTGCGGCGGCCGCCAGCTGATCGGCGAGGGCGTTCACGGTTTCGTCCAGCGCTTCGGGCGCCACCACGCGCGTCACGATGCCCAGTTCATAAGCGCGCTGCGCGGTGATCGGTGTGCCGGTGAGGCACAGCTCCAGCGTGGCGCCGCGGCCGGCCAGCCGCAGCAATCGCTGGGTGCCGCCGAAGCCGGGGATCAGGCCCAGGTTGATTTCCGGCTGGCCGAACTTCGCCTTCTCGCTGGCAATGCGGAAATGGCAGGCCATCGCCAGCTCCATGCCGCCGCCCAGCGCAAAGCCCTGCACGCGGGCGATGACCGGTTTGCCCAGCCGCTCGATCGACGTCATCAACTGCTGGCCGGCGCGCGAAAACCCCTGCGCCTGGGTTGCCGTGTAGCCATGCATCTCCGCGATATCGGCGCCGGCCACGAAGGCTTTCTCGCCCGCGCCCGCCAGCACCACCACACGTACCGCGTCGTCGTACGCCGCCTGCGTGAAGGCCATGCCGAGTTCGTTGAGCGTCTCCCGGTTCAGCGCGTTGAGCTTGTCGGGGCGATTGACGGTGATCACGTTCACCGCGCCGCGGTTCGTGATTTCCAGATTGCGGTAAGCCATGCCTGACTCCGGCCGATTGCGGGCCTTCGATGGTAGCAGCGGGAACCTTTGTGCCGGCCCGGTTTCTCAGCCATGCGTCCTCAAACCACGCGCCCTGCAGGAAACCCGCGGGGCGCATGACACTGGCAGAATCGGCTTGGCATGAACCTACCGTATCGACAATCGCGCCGGGCTTTTCCCGCGTTGGAGCGAGCCCTGCGCACATGGTGCTGGCTGTCGCTTGGCGCGTTGCTGCTGGCAGGCGCCGCGCAGGCACAGACGCCAGCCGCGCATCCGCCGGGGTTGGACAAGGCCAAGCTGTCGTATGCCATCGGCTACAAGATCGGCAGCCAGTTTGCCGACCGCAAGCCATCACTGGATATCGCCGCGATGCAGCGAGCGATCCAGGATGCCTACGACAAGCGCGACCCCAGCGTGTCGATGCAGGACATGCACCAGCAACTGCAATGGCTCGACCAGCAGATGCACGCCGATGCGGTGGCCACCTTCAAGCGTATGGCGATCGAGAACGCGAAAAAAAGCGCCGCCTACCTGGCGCAAAACCGGAAGCAGCCCGGCGTGGTGCAACTGCCCTCGGGCATCCAGTACGCGGTGCTGAAGAAGGGCAGTGGCAAGGTCCATCCCACGGTAACCAGCCGGGTGGTGGTGAACTACCGCGGCATGCTGGTGGACGGCACCGAATTCGACAGCACCTGGGCGCACGGCGCGCCGGTGAGCTTTATCGTGAACAAGGTGATCCGCGGCTGGCAGGACGTGATACCGCGGATGCGCGTGGGCGATCGCTGGAAAGTGGTGATTCCGTCCGAGCTTGCCTATGGCGAATACGGCCAGTTGCCACGCATCGGGCCGAACGAGGCACTGGTGTTCGAGATCGAGCTGCTCGACATCAAAAGCTGACCGCGCGCCGGCACCGGCGCGGTACCATGGCCGGAGCATGTCGAACGATCGCCCCTCTCCCCCCGCACCGCTGACGCCCTGCATCCAGATCTGCCGCCTCGATGCGCGCGGGTATTGCATCGGTTGCCGCCGCACAGGCGAGGAAATCGGCCGCTGGAGCGCACTGGATGATGCCGAACGGTGGCGGCTCATGCGCGACGTGTTGCCGTTGCGCATCCTGGCCAAACAGCCATGATCGACGACCTGACCGACGCGCTGCGACCCTTGTCGGCGCCGCCGATCGAGCGGGCCTGGAACCATGCGGACATGGCCGAACTGCTGGGCGACGCACCACGCCAGCCGGCCGCCGTATTGATCGGCCTGCGCGAGGGCGTGCAGCCGCGCATGGTGCTCACCGTACGCACCGATCACCTGCATGCGCATGCAGGCCAGGTGGCGTTCCCCGGCGGACGCAGTGAGGCGGATGATGGCGACGCCATCACCACCGCGCTGCGCGAGAGCGAGGAGGAGATCGGGCTGGAGCGGCGGCTGGTAACGCCGCTGGGTTTCCTCGACCGTTTTGAGACCATCAGCGGCTTCTGCATCACGCCGGTGGTGGCGCGGATCGCGACCGAGGCGCAACTGTACCCGGCGCCCGACGAAGTGGCCGAGGTGTTCGAGGTGCCGCTGGCGTTTTTCATGGAGCCGGCCAACCTGCGCCGCTACACCATGGAATTTCGCGGACACCAGCGGCCGATGGTGGAATTCGTGCACGGCGGCCACCGCATCTGGGGCGCCACCGCGGCGATACTTCTCAACTTGCTGCAGAGGATGGGACGCGCATGACCTTGCTCACCACACTCATCGATCCCGCCACGCTGTCGGCCATGGCGCCGGGCGAGGTGTTGATCGTCGACTGCAACTTCGACCTGGCCGACCCCGGCAAGGGCGAGCGCGAATTCCGGCTGGGCCATATTCCCGGCGCGGTCTACGCCAACCTCGACCACGACCTGTCCGATCTTTCGCGCCAGCACGAAGGGCTGGGCCGTCATCCGCTGCCGCTGGAAACAGCCTTCAGCGCCGTGCTGTCGCGCTGGGGCTGGCGCACCGGCACGCCGGTAGTGAGCTACGACGCCGGTAGCGGTGCGCTGACGGCGGCGCGGCTGTGGTGGTTGTTGCGGCTGGCCGGGGTGCGCGATGTGGCCGTGCTCGATGGTGGCTTTGCCGCCTGGAAAAAGGCCGGTTTGCCGGTGGAAGAAGGCGAACCCGCGGCGCGTGCCGCCACCGAGGTGGCACTGCATTACGACGAAACCCAGGTACTCACCGACCACGCCGCGCTGGGCCAAGGTTCGGGGCAATTGCTGGATGCCCGCGCCGCGCCACGCTACCGCGGCGACGTGGAGCCACTGGACCGCGTCGGCGGCCATGTGCCTGGTGCCTTGAACCGGCCGTTCCCCGACAACCTTGCCGACGACGGCCGCTTCAAGCCGGCGGCGCAATTGCGTGCGGAGTTCTCCGCGGTGCTGGGCGACACCAAGCCCGCCGATGTGGTGCACATGTGCGGCTCCGGCGTCACCGCGTGCCACAACCTGCTGGCGATGGAGCATGCGGGCCTGCACGGCTCACGGTTGTATGCGCCGTCGTGGAGCGGCTGGATCAGCGATGCCTCGCGACCCGTGGCGAAAGGGTGAATCGTTGGCAAGCGTTCGCCGACTGCTTGTGCAGGCGGCTTTGAGGCCGCAGCGACCGTATCCGGCTTTCGACTGTCTGGCGCCAAACGCCGTCGCCAATGGCCCGCATGTCAGCGCCAAACGCCAGCAATGGATACAAGAAACATAACGCGCCCTGGCAATTTTCATAATTGCCAGCCCGCAAGATCACGCCCCAGTATCAATGAGCCCAGGCGTCGGGGGACGCGTCATCCAGGTAGATGAATCGGCAAGGAGCGTCGCGTCAGTCATGCCGCGCCGTCACCGCCGGTCAAGGTACGCCATCGCGATTGAACATCGCGAGGCATCCCATCACTTGGTGAAACGTGGAGACGCCATGATCGAGAATATCTACCTGAAGGCGGCGCTGGCGCAGGCATTGGGGCTGGCGCTGCTGGGCACGGCCAGCGGCGCCATCGCCGCCACCGCGTCCGCGGCGGCCCGGCAGGAAGTGCCAGCTTCGCAGGTCGCCCCGTCGCCGGGCGCTAAGAACGGCGAACCGGTCAAAACGCAGGACGACAAGTCGCAGGCCACCAACCTGGGCACGGTGACGGTCACCTCGGGTTATCTGCACAGCCTGCAGTTCGCGACCGATGCCAAGCGCGATGCCACCAACATCACCGATACGGTCTTTGCCGAGGACATCGGCAAATTCCCCGACAACAACATCGCGGAGTCGTTGAACCGCATCCCTGGCGTGCAGTTGTCGCGCGGTGTCGGCGGGCAGGGCATGCAGGTTTCCATTCGCGGCCTGGGGCCAAGCTTCACGCGGGTCACGCTCGATGGTGGCAGCGTTGCCACGGCGTACACCGATCGCAACCAGCAGAATCAGGACCGCGAAATCAACCTGAACCTGTTCCCCACCGAGTTCTTCAGCCAGTTGGCCGTCAGCAAGACGCCCGTGGCGAGCATGCTTGAGGGCGGCATCTCCGGAAACGTCGACCTGCGCCTGGTGCGGCCATTCGACAACCCGGGGACCCATCTCACGTACAACGTGAAAGAGGGCTGGAACAGTCAGGGCGGGCTGTACAGCCCCAGCGCGAGCCTGATCGGTAGCTGGACCAACGCCGACAACACGTTCGGCGTGGTTGCCGGTGTCGCCACCAAGCATGAGAGGGCGCTGGAGACAGGTTACGAAACCATCGGCTGGACGACCCCTGGCCTCACCTACGACCAATGCGGCCTTACCCCGCCGGCCGGCACGGCGGCGAATACGCAGGTGAGCGGGACGACCGGGTGCAACTCGTATGGCGGCGGCAATTGGCGCATTCCCGACATCGTGCCGATCACGGCCGGTGCCGGGCTGGTCGCCGGTCAGCCCATCGACGACGCGTTCCTGTTGCAGAACAACCCCGGGTTGACCATCGAGCAGATCAGCAACTCGCTGATCCCGCGCCTGAGCCGACCGCTCCATCTGACCGATGTCCGCGACCGCAAGGCCGCCGTCATGTCGCTGGAATACCGGCCTGACGTCAACATGCACTTCTACCTGGATACGTTGTTCACGAAACAGAAGCGCGATACCGACAGCACCGACATGAACCTGATCGGCCGCAATGGCACCATGATCCCGCTCAACGAGGAGGTCGACGGCAATGGCGTGGTCACCTCGGCCACGTTCACCAACGCGCAGTACTTTCTCGAAGCCAGCCTGCGCCACCAGACGACCAAGTTCTGGTCGGCCAATCCGGGCGCGGACATTTATTTCGGCGACGACGCCGACATCAAACTCCACGTCCAGGCGCACGTGAATCGCAGCTGGATGTACGAGGAAGTACCCAGCATCCTGTTCAATTCGCCGTTCACCACCGTCCAGTACAGCAACGACAGTGGCTCGCACCCGACCCTGAGCACGGACGTCGACCTCAACGACCCCGCCAGCGGATGGAGCTGGAACCGCGTCAACATCCAGGCCGAGCGTCGTGTCACCACGACCAAGGGCGTGGGGTCCTATCTGCAATTTGGCGAGGACGACAACAACCTCAAGGCCGGTTTCTCCTTCGATCAGCAAGGCCGCCAGATCACGGGCTACGACAACAGCAAGGCCTGGTCGCAGGTCATCTGCCAGGGCACGGCCACGGGCGTGTGCGATGGCGGCCCGGGTTCGGCGGTGCCGCAGTCCGACATCGCGTCCTATCTGAGGCCAGGCCCGGCGGGGTTCATTGCCGTGGATTACGCCGGCATTTATGCGGCCTCCAATTACCGCAACCTGCTCGAGAGCGCGCCCGTTGCCGGGTCGGTATTCACCGGGGCGACGACCGGCGGCTTCCGTGAAAAGAGCTGGGCGTACTACATCGAGGCCAACGCCACCACCGAGGTACTTGGCCGTCCCCTGCGCCTGAATGCCGGCCTGCGTTACGTCACCACCGACCAGAACATCAGTGGGCCGGTCACCAATGGCAGCACCACCGAAGTGCGCTCGTTCGATTCGGACCTGTCCAATACCCTGCCGTCGTTCAACCTTGCCTGGAGCGTGCGGGACAACGTGGTGCTGCGGCTGGCCGGGTCGCGCTCGATGACCCGACCCAACCCCAGTTACATGTTGCCGAACACCAACTTCAGCGATCCCTCCGCGCAGAATGCCAGCCAGGGCAATCCGGACCTGCAGCCATACACGTCGGACAACCTCGACCTGGCTGGCGAGTGGTATACCGGCGGCGCCGGGTATGTCGCCGTGGATTTGTTCAACAAGGAGATCACCGGCTTCACGGTCAACGGCATCCGCACGATCCCGTTCGGCGAGCTGGGCGTTTCTTACGACAGCCTGCAGCCTTATCAACAGGCGGCGATCCAGCAGCGTGGCGGCCCTGATGTGGCGACCGTGCTGGTACAAAGCCAGGTCAACGCAGACGGCAAGCTGAAGATCCGCGGTGAGGAAATCGACTGGGTGCAACCACTCGACTGGATGGTGGATGGCCTCGGTTTCACGGCCAATTACACCCACATCCGGCAAACGTCGTCGGGCTCGGGTGTGTCGGCGGTTGCCGTGGGCGTCGCGCCGAACTTGTGGAATGGGACGGTGTACTGGGAAAAGGGGCCGGTATCGGCGCGCGTTTCCTACAACTGGACCGACAACCAGATCTCCTCCGGCGCCAATCAGAACGGTATTTCGTTTGCACGCATCAAGACCGATGCGCGGGGCGAGTTCGACCTGTCGGCCAGCTACACGTTCGAGCATCTGCCCACGTCGCCGCAGATCACGCTGGATGCCACCAACCTGACCGACGAACCGCTGCGTTCGACGTTCCAGTATTCCAACGCGGCCTACAGCATCTACAACCCGGGCCGTACGATCACCTTGGGTGTTCGCGGCACGTTCTGACCTGGATGGGGCGATGATCCCCGGGAGAAAACTCCACGCTCAAGGCCGGCAGACGGCCGTGAACGTGGAGCGCTTCGCTGACTTCCGCTCCGTGCGCGCCTGGGTACATGCATCCGCGCGATGGGGCAGGCTGCGTGATCGCATCGACTTCGCGGCTTCGCGGCATGAACATGCGCAAGACGGTCGTGGCTGAAAAGCTGGAAAGGGGGATTGAATGCACAGCACGGTGAGAAGAGTGGTTGCGCGAAAAAGCCGGTGGCGCATGAGCGGCATGATTGCTGTTGTCCTCATCTTGTTGCCGGGCCTGGCGCTTTCGGCGCAGGCCGGGGATGTGCCGGGCCTGCCCCACCTGGCGCAGCGTCACGGTGCCACGCAACTCATCGTGGACGGCCAGCCCTTCCTGATGCGCGCGGGGGAGCTTGAGAACTCCTCCGCATCGAGCCTGCCTTACCTGGAAACGTTGTGGCCGAAATTCGAGGCCATGCATTTCAACTCGCTCATCGCTCCCGTTTACTGGAACCTGATCGAGCCGCAGCAGGGGCAGTTCGATTTCAGTACCGTGGATGGACTCATCGAGGGCGCGCGCGCTCACGACATGCGCCTCGTCCTGCTGTGGTTCGGCAGCTGGAAAAACAGCATGTCGAGCTACGTCCCTGCATGGGTCAAGCGCGATTCCCGTCGCTATCCACGCGCCCGTCGCTCCGACGGCACGCCGATGGAAATACTGTCGGCGCTGGACCAGGCCAACCTGCAGGCAGACAGCGTCGCGTTCGTGGCGTTGATGAAACACCTGAAGCAGATCGACGGCGAGCGGCACACCGTGGTGATGGTGCAGGTGGAAAACGAGGTCGGCATGATCCCGGAAGCGCGTGACCACGGCCCGCTGGCCGATGCCGCTTTCCATGCGCCGGTGCCGACGGCGCTGACCGACTATCTGTCGAAGCACAAGGAAATCCTGGCGCCGGGGCTCAAGGCGGCGTGGCGCGCGCAGGGGTTCAAGACCGGGGCCGATTGGGAAGACACGTTCGGTGCCGGCGAGCAGACCGACGAGTTGTTCACGGCGTGGACGGAAGGCCGTTACACGGGGGAGGTCGCGGCGGCGGGCAAGGCGGTTTACCCGCTGCCCCTGTACGTCAATGCGGCACTGATCCGGCCCGGCAAGCGTCCCGGTGAATATCCCAGCGGCGGCCCGCTGCCGCATCTTTTCGACGTGTGGCGTGCGGCGGCCCCGGCGGTGGACTTTCTGGCGCCGGATATCTATTTCCCGAATTTCACCGAGTGGGCGGAAAAGTACGCGCTCCCCGGCAAGCCCTTCCTGATCCCCGAAACCGGCCGCGTCTCGGGTGCGCAGATGGGCGCCAATGGCCTGTACGCGTATGCGCATTTGAACGCGATGGGCTATTCACCCTATGCGCCTGAATTCCTGTCGCCCGATGACGCGAAGGCGCTGGGGCAGGCGTATGACGTGGTCGAGCAGTTGACGCCGCTGATCCTCGCCCATCAGGGCAGCGGAAAAATGGTCGGCATGCTGCCGCGCACCCAGTTCGACGGCAGCGTCGACCTGAGCCCGCAGACTTTCGTTTTCGGCGACTACAAGGTGACGGCGAGCTACCGCAAGCCGGGTTCCGCATCGATCGGCGCGAAGATCGACGCCGACACGTCGACCACGCATGGCGGCCTGATCATCCAGACCGGTCCGAACGATTTCTGGTTCGCCGGCACCGGCATCACGGTTTATTTCGAGCCGCCCGGCAAAGGGCGATCCGCCGTGGGCATCGAGTCGATCCGGGAAGGGCGTTTCATCAACGGGCAGTGGGTGCCGGGTCGCGAAATGAATGGCGACGACACCAACCAGGGCCGCCACCTGAGCTTGCCGGATGACGAATTCTCGATTCGTCGGGTGACGCTCTATCACTACGACTAGGCAGCATCCGGAATACGTCATCCCGGCGAAAGCCGGGATCCAGCGACTCGGATCTTTGCGGCCGGCGGTGGTGCCTGTGAAGAATACAGGCCGGTGCGAGAGAGCGATGCAGTTTCTTCCCCCGCGAGCGGGGGAAGCGAAAGCGGGTGCTGCTCAGCCCTTGTTCTTCAACCGCGCGACTAACTCTTGCAAGGTAGCCTGCGCTTCGGGGCGGAAATACGCATCGAGGAAATCGTCCAGCGGCAGCGTGTCCGGGTCGACCGCGGCGACCAGATCCGCGCGTGCCAGCGCGCGCGTGGCCAGCATCGCCTGCGAAGGCAGCGCCAGCAATTCGCCCAGCCAGTGCAACGCGCGGGTGGTGACCTGTTCGGCCACGGTCAGCTCGTCCACGAAGCCGCAGGCCAGCGCCGCGTCCGATTCGATCATCGCGCCGGATATCAGCAGGCGCTCGGCGCGATACGTGCCCACCACGCGGCGCAGTGCGTGCTGGATGCTGTCCGGCACGATCAGGCCCACCTGCACCTCGTTGAGGCCGATGCGGTACGGCCCCTGCGCCATCACCCGGTAATCGCAGAACAACGCCAGCACCGCGCCACCGGCGGGGCTGTGGCCGGTGATGGCGGCCACGATCGGGATCGGCAGCCGCGCCAGCGTCGAGCACAGCGCAAAGAATTCCTGCCAGAACCGCCGCACGCCATCACGGTCCAGCGCGAGCAGGGCGGGAATATCCACGCCCGCCGAAAACAGCCCTTGCGCGCCGGACAGCACCAGGCCGCGCTGGCCGTTTGCCGGTGCCTGTTCGAACGCTTCGCGCAGGGCCACCAGCAAGGCGGTATCCAGCGCGTTGACCGGCGGCCGGTTCAGCCGGATCTCGGTGATGTCGTGCTCATGCGGAAGCATGTCGAACATGGCGATGTCCTCAGGGAGTCTGGTCGGCAGTCCAGCTGTAGCGCACGGCGTACTCCAGCGTGGCCTTGCCGCCAGCCGGTACGTTGATGCGGAATTCCAGCGCGTCGGGCGTCTGCTTGCTGGGCTTGCTCGACGAGGACGCCAGCGTCCACTGCTGCCAACGGTTGGGATGCTCGCGCACGGTGACCACGCGCGCGCTGTCGCCGGCGTTGGTCAGCGTGATGCGGTACGCCTCGTCCATCGTGCGGCCGGCCTTGTCGACGTGGAACGCGGTGCGTTCGCGCTGGGCGCGCAGGTCGAACGCGGTGCCCAGCGTGATGGTGGCGTCGCTGCCCTTGGGCGTGTCGTCGATGCGGCCTTCGCCGATGAATTGCGGCGTGCCGTTGCGGTCGGCGCTGAGCACGCGCAGATAACCGGCGGGCAGGCTGTCGAACGCTTTCACCCGCAGCGTGCTGATGATGGAATCGTTGCTTCCCGTATTGAAATTGGCGTCCAGCATCGGCTGCGGCGGCTGGTAGCTGTTGCCGTTTTCCAGCAGCGCGGTGCGTTCGCAATCCAGCGTGCGAGTGGCGTACAGCGGCACCTGGCTGACGCTGCCATCGGGCAGGTCGACCGGCGCGGGCAAGGCGTAGCTGCGGTAATCGGCGAGCGTGGATTGCGCGGGCATGTCGGCGCTTTCGGCCTTGGCGTAGCCGCGCGCCATGGCCATCATCGGCCGCGGTGCGGAGGCCTTGGCGAAGTGCGGCTCGCCGGCGATCAGTGTGAGTTGCGTATCGTGCCAGTCGCGGCCGCTGCGGTTGGCGATGCTGGCGCGCGACTCGAACTGCATGCGGCAGGCGCTGCCCGGCTGCAACGTGCCGACATACGCGGCGCGCCAACCCAGCCCGGCGGTGGGATAACTGAGCACTGCGTTGGCCTGGCCCGCGCGCTGCGCGTCGACGCGCAGGCTGAGGCTGGAGCCGGTGGGGAAGTTGGCGCCGGTGGTACGCACCGCGGCGTAGTTGCGTACCAGCGTGGTGCTGCCGTTGCCGCCGCGCACCAGCAGGCCGTCACCGGCGCGCAGCAGGTTGCCATTGGCCAGCGGTTGGCCGCTGTCGCCGAGCACTTCCACCGTGTGGCCGACCAGGCCGGTCAGCGCGGCGTTCTGGCCCTGGCCCAGCAGGAGGCGTTGCGAAATGACCTTGGCATTGCCCGCAGGGAAACCCAGCGCCATCGCTTCGGGATCGATATGGTTCGGCAGGTCGCCGATCACTACGTCATGGCTGCCGGCGGCCAGCGTCAACGAGCGCTGTTCGCGCACCACGGCATAGCCGTCGTCGACCGAGCCGTCGCCGCTGCTGGCGTACAGCGCGCTGCTGTCGCTGCGATACAGGGTCAGTTCGGTGCCGTCGGCGGCGTGGGCGGTGGCGGCTGCGCCCAGGGTGGTCAGGCAGGCGAGGGCGAGAAGGGTGTGGCGTGGCGTCATCGGTGTGCTCCATCGAGGCATCGACGGACATCATAACGATGCTGTGTGAACACCGTGCGCTTGCGTATGTGAGCAGCGTCGCGACTTGGGTGGTTGCGTTATTGCGCGGCGTCTGTCGGCGGTGCGGGATGCTGCGCGGCCTGGCGCACGGATGGCGGCAACGGCACCGGTTTTCCGGTGGCCGGGTCGATCCACACCATCACCACGCGGCCGTCGCAATACAGCGTTTGCGGATCGCTGGCATCGACCATGCGATGGGCGATGGTGATCGAGCTGTTGCCGACGCGCTCGCACAGCAACTGCACCTGCAGTTGCGCCGGCCATGCGATCGGCCGGCGGTAATTGAGTTCGCTGGCCGCCAGCACGGGCGTGGCGGACGATTCGAGCGCATCGCCCATCGACTGCATCCACTGCAACCGCGCCTCTTCCAGATAGGTGAGGTAGGTGGAATTGTTGACGTGGTTGAACGCGTCCAGGTCGCGCCAGCGCACCGCGATGGATGCCGCGAACAGGGGTGCGCCGGCCAGCGGTGCTGAGGCGTGCCCGCTCACGATGTCTTCTTCTTCCGCGGCATCGGCTTGTACTTGTCGGCCGAGGCGATGTGCTTGGCGGCCGACTTGATCCGCTTGGTGGCGGTCGGCTTCGCCGCCTTGGCCGTTTTCAGATGCGGTGCCAGGAAATGGCCGGTGTGCGACACCGCCGTGGCCGCCACGGTTTCCGGGGTGCCGGTCACCAGGATGCGGCCGCCGCCGGCGCCGCCTTCCGGGCCCAGATCCACGATCCAGTCGGCGGTCTTGATCACGTCGAGGTTGTGTTCGATCACCACCACGGTATTGCCCTGGTCCACCAGCTGATGCAGCACGTCCAGCAATTGTTCGATGTCGTGGAAATGCAGGCCGGTGGTGGGCTCATCGAGGATATACAAGGTGTGCCCGGTGTCGCGCTTGGACAGCTCCTTGGACAGTTTCACGCGCTGCGCCTCGCCACCGGAAAGCGTGGTGGCGCTCTGGCCCAGCTTGATGTAATCCAGGCCCACGGCGCGCAGCGTGTCGAGTTTGCGCGCCACGGTGGGCACGTTCTCGAACAGCTTCAGCGCGTCCTCCACCGTCATGTCCAGCACGTCGGCGATGGTGTGGCCCTTGTAGAGGATTTCCAGCGTCTCGCGGTTGTAGCGTTTGCCGTGGCAGGCATCGCAGGGCACGTAGACGTCGGGCAGGAAATGCATCTCCACCTTGATCAGGCCGTCGCCCTCGCAAGCCTCGCAGCGGCCGCCGCGCACGTTGAAGCTGAAGCGCCCCGCGGTATAGCCGCGTGCACGCGCCTCGGGTACCTGCGCAAACATCTCGCGCAACGGCGTGAACAGGCCGGTATAGGTCGCCGGGTTGGAACGCGGTGTGCGGCCGATCGGCGACTGGTTGATGTCCACCACCTTGTCGAACAGCTCCATGCCCTCGACCGAGCGGTGCGGCGCCGGCTGCGTGCTGGCGCCGTTCAACTCGGCCGCGGCCAGCCGGAACAGCGTGTCGTTGACGAGGGTGGATTTGCCCGAGCCGGAGACGCCGGTGACGCAGGTGAACAACCCGGCCGGAATCGCCAGGTCAACATCCTTGAGGTTGTTGCCGGTGGCGCCCTTGAGTTGCAGCCATGCTTCGCTGTCGGCGGGCTGGCGGCGTTTTTCGGGTACTTCGATGCTGCGGGCGCCGGACAGGAACTGGCCGGTGACCGAGCGCGGCGAATCGAGCATGTCCTGCACCGTGCCTTGCGCCACGATCTCGCCGCCGTGCACGCCCGCGCCGGGGCCGATGTCCAGCACGTGGTCGGCCATGCGGATGGCGTCCTCGTCGTGCTCCACCACGATCACCGTATTGCCCAGGTCGCGCAGCCGGGTCAGCGTGCCCAGCAGGCGCTCGTTGTCGCGCTGGTGCAGGCCGATCGAGGGCTCGTCCAGCACGTACATCACGCCGACCAGGCCTGCGCCGATCTGCGAGGCCAGCCGGATGCGCTGCGCCTCGCCGCCGGAAAGCGAATCGGCCTGGCGGTCCAGGGTGAGGTAGTTCAGGCCCACGTCGTTGAGGAAGCTCAGCCGCTCGCGGATTTCCTTGATGATCTTCACCGCGATCTCGCCGCGCCAGCCGGGCAGGGCCAGCTTGTCGAAGAACGCCAGCGCGTCGTCGATCGAACGGCGGGTGAGCGCAGGCAGCGCCTGCTCGGCCACGAACACGTTGCGGGCGGAACGGTTCAGCCGCTGGCCCTCGCACTCGGGGCAGGGCTGGTCGCTGATGAAGCGCGCCAGTTCCTCGCGCACCGCCGCCGATTCGGTCTCCTTGTAGCGCCGCTCCATGTTCGGCACGATTCCTTCGAACGCATGCTCGCGGGTGACCTTGCCGCCGCGCTCGGTGAGGTAGCGGAACGCGATGCGCTGCTTGCCGCTGCCGAACAGGATGGCCTTCTGGACGTCTTTCGGCAGCTCCTGCCACGGCGTATCCACGTCGAAGCCGTAATGCGCAGCCAGCGACAGGATCAGCTGGAAATAATGCGCATTGCGCCGATCCCAGCCGCGCACGGCGCCGCTGGCCAACGCGCGCTCGGGGTGGCTGACCACGCGGATCGGGTCGAATACCTGGGTGATGCCCAGGCCGTCGCAGGCCGGGCAGGCGCCGGCCGGCGCGTTGAACGAGAACAGGCGCGGTTCCAGCTCGGGCAGCGAGTAATCGCACACCGGGCAGGAGAAGCGCGAGGAGAGCAGTTGCTCGGCCGGAACCTCGCCGCTGGCATCCGCCTGGGCGTCCATGTCCACCAGGATCACCAGCCCCTCGCCCAGCCGCAGCGCGGTCTCGAACGATTCGGCCAGGCGCTGCTTGATGTCCTCGCGCGGACGGAAACGGTCGATCACCACCTCGATGGTGTGCTTCTGGCGCAGCATCAGCGGCGGCACGGCGTCCAGGTCGTAGACCGCGCCATCCACGCGGGCGCGTACGAAACCCTGGGCGCGCAGTTGCTCGAACACCTGCACGTGCTCGCCCTTGCGCTCGCGCACCACCGGCGCCAGCAGCATGTAGCGCTTCTCCGGATCCAGTGCCAGCGTGGCGTCCACCATCTGGGTCACCGTCTGCGCCGCCAGCGCGATGCCGTGGTCGGGGCAGCGCGGCGTACCCACGCGGGCGTACAGCAGGCGCAGGTAATCGTAGATTTCGGTGATCGTGCCCACGGTCGAGCGCGGGTTGTGCGAGGTGGATTTCTGCTCGATCGAGATCGCCGGCGACAGACCCTCGATGTGGTCGACGTCGGGCTTCTCCATCATCGACAGGAACTGCCGCGCGTATGCGGACAACGATTCCACATAGCGGCGCTGGCCTTCGGCGTAGATGGTGTCGAACGCCAGCGAGGATTTGCCGGAGCCGGACAGGCCGGTGATCACGATCAACTTGTCGCGCGGCAGGTCCAGGTCGATGTTCTTGAGATTGTGCGTGCGGGCGCCGCGAATGCTGATGTTGTCCATGACGGCTGAATATGGGGGAGCCGATTACTATACCAAGGCGTTCAGATGGTCTTTTTTTGTGGGCAGCGGCGGGATCGTCCGGCCTGTGGTCAGTAATTGACCAGCGCGGCGGCGGGTCGCTATAATCCGCAGTTCGCCAGACCTGAAGGGGTCATGGCGATACCCAAGAGAATAACGACAGAAGGGCATTCCCATGAGTTACGCAGTCATCAAGACTGGCGGCAAGCAGTACCGCGTTCAGCAGGGCGATGTCCTGCGCGTGGAGCTGTTGACCGCCGAAGAAGGCGCCACCGTGAGCTTCGACCAGGTGTTGATGGTCGGTTCCGGCGAGTCGGTCACCGTCGGTGCGCCGGTCGTGGAAGGCGCCACCGTCAGCGCCACCGTCCGCAAGCACGGCCGCGCCGACAAGATCCGCATCATCAAATTCCGCCGCCGCAAGCACTACAAGCGGCAGCAGGGTCACCGTCAGCACTTCACCGAAATCGAGATCACGGGCATCAACGCCTGAGCAACTGGAGCATTGAGTCATGGCACATAAAAAAGGCGTAGGTTCCAGCCGCAACGGTCGCGATTCGAACCCGAAATACCTGGGCGTGAAGATCTACGGCGGCCAGGCCATCGAAGCCGGCAACATCATCGTGCGTCAGCGCGGCACCCAGTTCCACCCGGGTGTGGGCGTCGGCCTGGGCCGCGACCACACGCTGTTCGCGCTGGTTGATGGCACCGTGCAGTTCAAGGTCCGCGGCGACAAGAACCGCCGTTTCGTCGACGTCGTGCAGGCGTAAGCCTCCCGCGACGCGGCAGCGAAGGCCCCGCTTCGGCGGGGTTTTTCGTTTGTAGCGAGGCGTTGGGAACAGGGAATGGCAGAAGCGGGCTCGCCGCTAATCCCGTACCCTCTCCGGATCGCCGGCTTTTCCTATTCCCCATTCCCTATTCCCCATTCCCGGCCTTCCCAATGAAATTCGTCGACGAAGCAAACATCACGGTCCAGGCGGGCAATGGCGGCAATGGCTGCATCAGTTTCCGCCGCGAGAAATTCATCCCGTTCGGCGGGCCCGATGGCGGTGACGGTGGCTATGGCGGCTCCGTGTGGCTGGTGGCGGATGAGGGTCTGAACACGCTGGTCGATTTTCGCCATCAGCGCAGCTTCAAGGCCAAGCGCGGCGAGAACGGCATGGGCAGCCAGATGTACGGCAAGGGCGGGGAAGACACGGTCATCCGCGTGCCGGTCGGCACCATGGTCACCAATGTCGATACCGACGAGGTGATCGGCGACCTGACCAGCCACGGCCAGCGCATGCTGGTGGCGCAGGGCGGCAAGGGCGGCCTGGGCAATATCCACTTCAAGAGTTCGGTGAACCGGGCGCCGCGCAAGGCCACGCCGGGCACGCCGGGCGACGCGCGCGAGCTGAAGCTGGAGCTGCGCCTGCTGGCGGACGTGGGCCTGCTGGGCTTTCCCAATGCGGGCAAATCCACCTTCATCCGGGCCGTGTCGGCGGCCACGCCGCGGGTGGCGGATTACCCGTTCACCACGCTGCATCCCAACCTGGGTGTGGTCAGTCTGGGTACCGACCAGAGTTTCGTGATCGCCGACATTCCCGGCCTGATCGAGGGCGCCGCCGATGGTGCGGGGCTGGGCATCCAGTTCCTGCGCCACGTGGCGCGGACGTCGCTGCTGCTGCACCTGGTCGACATCGCGCCCATCGACGACACCGACGTGGTGGCGCAGGTGCGCGCGATCGAGAACGAGCTGGCCAAGTTCAACCCGGAATTGCTGGAGCGCCCGCGCTGGCTGGTGCTGAACAAGGCCGACATGCTGGCGCCGGACGAACGCGACGCCGTGGCCGCCGATATCGTGCAGCGGCTGGGCTGGACACAGCCGTGGTTCCTGGTGTCGGCGGCGACGCGCGAGAACACGTTGACGGTGTGCCAGCAGGTGCAGCAATTCTTCGACGCGCAGCGCGAGGAGCACCAGGGCCGCACCGACATGCTGGCCGGTGACGTGCGGCTGCGCGGGGAAGAGCCGCAGGGCTGAGGCCCATCGCAAACGCGAAAAGCCGGCGCGCGCCGGCTCCGCTTCAGGCCATGAATAAAACTGGCCCATGAATAAAGCCGGCTTGCGCCGGCTTTATCGTTTCAATGGCGGGGGATTTCCCCGCCATTGCCAACCCGGATCGCGGTGGCTGGCTTACGCCAGTTCGCGGATCTTCGCGTTGAGGCGGCTCTTGTGACGGGCGGCCTTGTTCTTGTGGATCAGGCCGCGGGCGGCGTAACGATCCATCACCGGCTGGGCGACGGTGAAGGCGGCAACGGCGGCTGCCTTGTCCTTGGCCTCGATGGCCTTGACGACCTTTTTCAGGGCGGTGCGGACCATGGAACGTGCGCTGATGTTGCGCAGGCGGCGCTGTTCGGACTGGCGCGCGCGCTTCTTCGCGGACTTGATGTTGGCCAAGGTAGAACTCCGGAATGCAGTGTTGGGGTTGGAAAAAGACGCCAATTATGCGGGTGATTCGGCCGTGCGTCAATTGAATGCAGGCCATGGCCGGGCCATCGTCGAGCCCCGGCCATGGCCTTGCCGCCAGGATGCCCGGATTCTGCCCGCGCCGGGCTGTCAACTTGGCGCCGGCCGCTGTCAAACTACGCGCCGCGCCCGGCTGGCCCGGGCGCCTCCCTCCGCTCAGCACAAGGCGATATCAGGCGCATGAAGTCTCCCAGCATGTTCCGCGGGCTGCTCTCGTTCAGCAGCATGACGATGATCTCGCGGGTGCTCGGGCTGGTGCGCGACATGTCGATCAACGCGGCCTTCGGCGCCAACGGGGCCACCGACGCGTTCTGGGTGGCGTTTCGCATCCCCAATTTCATGCGCCGGCTGTTTGCCGAGGGTTCGTTCTCCACCGCCTTCGTGCCGGTGTTCACCGAGGTGAAGGAGAAGGGCACGCATGCGGAGCTGAAGAACCTGATGTCGAGGGTGTCGGGCACGCTCGGCGGCGTGTTGCTGCTGATTACGGCGCTGGGCATTTTCTTCGCGCCGCAGGTCACCGTGCTGTTTTCGCCCGGCGCGATCGGCGAGCCGCGCAAATTCGAGTTGACCGTCGATCTGCTGCGGCTGACGTTTCCGTTCCTGCTGTTCGTGTCGTTGACCGCGCTTTCCGGTGGCGCGCTCAACAGTTTCCATCGGTTCGCCTTGCCGGCGCTGACGCCGGTGATCCTCAACCTGTGCATGATCGGCGGCGCACTGTGGCTGTCGCGGCGGCTGGATACGCCGATCATGGCGATGGGCTGGGCGATCCTGGCCGCCGGCATCCTGCAGTTGCTGTTCCAGTTGCCGGCGTTGCGCGGGCTGGATCTGCTGACCTTGCCGCGCTGGGGTTGGAGCCATCCCGAGGTGCGCAAGATCATGCGGCTGATGGTGCCCACGCTGTTCGGCTCGTCGGTGGCGCAGATCAACCTGCTGTTCGATACCGTGATCGCTTCGCTGCTGATCGCCGGTTCGCAGAGCTGGCTGTCGCAGGCTGATCGGTTCCTGGAACTGCCACTGGGCGTGTTTGGCGTGGCGCTGGGCACGGTGATCCTGCCGTCGCTGTCGCGCCATCACGTCACCACCGACACCGCGGGTTTCTCGCGCGCGCTGGACTGGGGCCTGCGCATCACCTTGCTGATTGCGGTGCCGGCGATGTTCGCACTGTTGCTGCTGGCCGGGCCGCTGGTGGCCACGCTGTTCCAGCACGGCCACTGGACCGCGCACGACACGCATATGGCGACCTTGTCGATCACCGCGCTGAGCTTCGGTCTGCCGGCCTTCGCGCTGGTGAAGGTGTTGCTGCCCGCGTTCTATTCGCGCCAGGACACCCGCACGCCGGTGCGCGCGGCGGTGGCGTCGTTGCTGACCAACATGGTGTTGAACGTGGTGTTCCTGCTGCTGCTGTTCGAGTGGTGGGCGCCGTCCGCGCTGAAGCAATTACCCTTGCTGGATGGCCTGGCCCGGCTGCCCGGCCTGCATATGGCGCTGGGCATGGCCAGCGCGGTGGCGGCGTACGTCAACCTGTGGCTGTTGTGGCATTGGCTGAAGCGCGCCGGCGTGTATCAGCGCCAGCCCGGCTGGGCGCGCCACCTGCTGCGGCTGGCGGTGGCATGTACGGCGATGGTGGCCGTGCTGTTGCTGGGGCGCTGGGTGTGGCCGGACTGGACGGTCGGCGTATCCGTGGTGGACCGCTTGTGGCATCTGGCGCTGCTGGTTTGCGGCGGCGGCCTGACGTATGTCGGCATGCTGTTCGCCACCGGCTTCCGCTTGCGCGATCTGCGCGGCGCGTGATGGCGTCGACACGGCGCTTGCGCTCAATCGCGGCGGGTGCGCCCGTTATACTGGCGCCATGATGAGACTTTCCAGGGATGTCGCGGGCCCTTGCCTGGCGCCACACGGCAGTGTGGTTGCCGTGGGCGCCTTCGACGGCCTCCATCGCGGGCACCAGACGTTGTTGGCCAAAGTGCGCGAGCGCGCCCGGGCGCTCGGTTGCACGCCGGCGGTGGTGAGTTTCGAGCCGTTGCCGCGTACGTTTTTCTCGCCTGAACCGGTGCCGCGGTTGTCCAGCGTGCGCGAGAAGATCAAGGGCTTTGCCGCCGCGGGCATGGAGCAGGCCCTGTTGCTGCGCTTCAACCGCGCGCTGACCGCGATGCCCGCCGAGGATTTCGTGCGCCGCGTGTTGTGCGACCGGCTGGCGACGCGCGAGGTGTGGGTGGGCGGCGATTTCCGCTTCGGGCACAAGCGCGGCGGCGACGTGCCGCTGCTGGAGCGCATGGGTCGCGAGCTGGGTTTTGCCGCCTGCACCATGCCGGCGGTGCAACTGCACGGTGCGCGGGTCTCCGCCAGCCGCGTGCGCGCGCTGCTGGCCGCGGGCGAGTTCACCGGCGCCGAGCCGTTGCTTGGCCGTCCATTCGTGATCGACGGCAAGGTGGAATACGGCAACCAGCTGGGCCGCACGCTGGGCTACCCCACCGCCAATATCCACCTGCAGCAGCGGGTCAGCCCGGTGCAGGGCATCTTTGCCGTGCGTGTGGGCCTGGGCGAAGGCGAATGCAGTTGGCCAGGCGTGGCCAGCCTGGGTGTGCGGCCCACGGTGAACGAGGTGAGCCAGCCGCTGCTGGAAGTGCATCTTTTTGATTTCGAGGGCGACCTCTACGGCCAGCGCATGGCGGTGGAGTTTGTCGCCAAGCTGCGCGACGAACAGAAATTCGACGGGCTCGAACCGCTCAAGGCGCAGATGCATCTGGACGCCTGCCGGGCGCGCGAGCTGCTGGGCATGAACCCGCGATTGAGTGCCCCGTGAAACCCCGCCACGGATTCCCGCACGCCGCGTAATCCATTAACGTTGAACCCTTTGCCCGCCCAAGGCGGGCGGCAACCGCTAGCCATGGCAACCCCGCAATGACCCACGATTACAAGAGCACCATCAACCTGCCGCAGACGGCGTTCCCGATGCGCGGCGACCTGCCCAAGCGCGAGCCGGGTTGGCTGGCGGAGTGGGAACAGGTCGATCGCTATGCGCAGATCCAGCAGCTAACCGCCAACCGCGACAAGGTGTTCGTGTTGCACGACGGCCCGCCGTACGCCAACGGCGCGATCCACATCGGCCACGCCGTCAACAAGATCCTGAAGGACATCACGGTCAAGTCGAAGCTGCTCTCCGGCCATCGCGCGCCGTACGTGCCCGGCTGGGATTGCCACGGCCTGCCGATCGAGATCGCAGTGGAGAAGAAATTCGGCAAGCCCGGGGTGAAGCTCGACGCCGCCGCGTTCCGGCAGAAATGCCGCGAATACGCCGCCGAGCAGGTCGACACCCAGCGCGCCGATTTCAAGCGCCTGGGCGTGCTGGGTGACTGGTCGCACCCGTACCGCACGATGGATTTCAGCTACGAAGCCGACATGCTGCGCGCGCTGGCCCGCATCGTCTCCAACGGGCATGTGCTGCGCGGCGCCAAGCCGGTGTACTGGTGCTTCGATTGTGCCTCGGCGCTGGCCGAGGCGGAAATCGAATACGGCGACAAGGTCTCGCCCGCCGTCGACGTGGCGTATGACGCCGTCGACGCCAAGGCGCTGGCGGCGGCATTCGGCGTGGACGCGGGTGACGCCATCGTGGCCATCCCGATCTGGACCACCACGCCCTGGACGCTGCCGGAAAGCCAGGCGGTGTCGCTGGGTGCGGAGCTGGAATATGCGTTGATTGAAGGGCCGCAGCGCGGTGGCAAGCGCGTGCTGCTGGTTGTCGCGTCCGCGCTGGTTGAAAAGGTGACGCAGCGTTACGGGCTGGAGCAGGCGATCGTGCTGGGCCACGCCGAAGGCAAGGCGCTCGAAGGCCAGAAACTCCACCATCCCTTCTACCCGCGCGAAGTCCCCGTGATCCTCGGCGATCACGTCAGCGCCGAAGACGGTACCGGCGCCGTGCACACCTCGCCCGATCACGGCGTCGAGGATTTCGTGGTGGCCCGCGAATACGGCATCGAGTTGCTCAACTACATCGAGCCGCGCGGCACCTACCGTGCCGATACGCCGGCCGCCGATGGCCTCGAGCTGGGCGGCATGCACATCTGGAAGGCCAACGACGCCCTCGTCGACCTGCTGCGCCAACGCGGCGTGCTGCTGGCGTTCGCGAAGATCGAGCACAGCTACCCGAACTGCTGGCGCCACAAGACGCCGGTGATCTATCGCACCACGCCGCAGTGGTTCATCTCGATGGAGCAGGCGAAGCTGCGCGAGACCGCGCTCACCGCGATCAAGTCCGTGCGCTGGGTGCCGGGCTGGGGTGAGGAGCGCATCGCCGGCATGGTCGCCGGCCGCCCGGACTGGTGCATCTCGCGCCAGCGTACCTGGGGCGTGCCGATCGCGCTGTTCGTGCACAAGGCCACGCAGGAACCGCATCCCGATTCGGTGGCGTTGCTGGAGCAGGTGGCCAAGAAAGTCGAGCAGGGCGGCGTCGATGCCTGGTTCACGCTGGATCCGGCCGAACTGCTGGGCGACGACGCGGCCAACTACGAGAAAGTCACCGACGTGCTGGACGTGTGGTTCGATTCCGGCGTCACCCATTTCGCCGTGATCGGCCAGCGCCCGGAACTGCAGCAGGGCACTGCCTCGCATTACAAGGTGATGTACCTGGAAGGCTCCGACCAGCATCGCGGCTGGTTTCAGTCGTCCTTGCTGACCTCGTCGGCGATCTTCGGCCGCGCGCCGTACCAGGATGTGCTGACTCACGGTTTCGCGGTGGACGCCAATGGCCGCAAGATGTCCAAGTCGCTGGGCAATGTGGTGGCGCCGCAGAAGGTGATGGACACGCTGGGCGCCGACGTATTGCGCCTGTGGGTGGCCTCGGCCGATTACCGCAACGAGATGACCGTTTCGGACGAGATCCTGAAGCGCGTCTCCGACACCTACCGCCGCATCCGCAACACCGCCAAATTCCTGCTCGGCAACCTCGACGGTTTCGACCCGGCGAAACACCTGCTGCCGGTGGAAGACAGCCTGCTGCTCGACCAGTGGGCCGTGCAGCAGGCATACGACGTGCAACAGGCGGTGCTGGCGGCGTATGAGCGTTACGACTTCCCCGAAGTGGTGGCGCGCATCCAGAACTTCTGCACCAACGAGCTCGGTGCGCTGTACCTGGACATCACCAAGGACCGGCTCTACACCATGCCGACCGACAGCCGCGGCCGGCGCAGCGCGCAGAGCGCGATGTACCGCATCGCCGAGGCGCTGGTGCGTTGGCTGGCGCCAGTGCTGGCGTTCACTGCCGAGGAAATCTGGCAGCAGTTGCCCGGTGAACGCGGCGACAGCGTGCTGTTCGAAACCTGGTACGACGGCCTGGTCGCCACCCAGGATTCGCCCGCGCAGCGCCGCTATTGGGCCGAGCTGCTGGCGATCCGCGATACCGCCTCGCGCGTGCTGGAAGGCATGCGCAAGGCCGAGCGCATTGGCGCCGCGCTGGAGGCGAAGCTGGTGATCCATGCGGATGACGCCACGCAGGCGCGCCTGGCCGACACCGCCGACGAACTGCGCTTCTTTTTCATCGTTTCCGACCTGCACGTGGCGCCGTTGCTGCCGCGGCCGGAGGATGCCGTGAAGGTCGATCTGGAAGGCGCCGAGGCCTGGGTCTCGGCCAGCGTCAGCGACGCCGCCAAGTGCGTGCGCTGCTGGCATCGCCGCGATGACGTCGGCAGCCATGCGGAGCATCCGGAACTGTGCGGGCGCTGCGTAAGCAATGTCGAAGGGCCGGGGGAGGATCGGCGCTGGTTCTGATCTCGGAGCGGCCCCCTTCCGCCCTTCGGGCACCTTCCCCCGCAAGCGGGGGAAGGAAGCTGGCTGTTTCGAGGAGTCCGATGACTTCCTTCCCCCGCTTGCGGGGGAAGGTGGTCGACAGGCCGGATGGGGGCCGCTCCGCGGCGCTCTCCACTAACCCACACACGAGCCACCCATGACCAAACCCAACGCACTCCCGTGGCTGTGGCTCTCCGCCATCGTCATCGCGCTCGACCAGCTCAGCAAATGGTGGGCGCTGCACGCCCTGGCGCCGGCGGGCGTGCCGCATCCGGTGATCCCCGGGTTCCTCAACTGGACGCTGGCCTTCAACCGTGGCGCGGCTTTCAACTTTCTGGCCGGTGGCAGCGGCTGGCAACGCTGGTTCTTCGTGGTGCTGGCGCTGGTCATTTGCGCGGTGCTGCTGGTGTGGCTGGCACGCACACCGCGGCGCGACTGGCGCACCGGCCTGCCGCTGGGCCTGATCGTGGGTGGCGCGCTGGGCAACCTGATCGATCGGCTGCACGCGGCGCAGGTCACCGACTTCATCCATGTCTACTTTCGCCAGTGGGACTACCCGGTGTTCAACGTGGCCGATTGCGGCATCACCGTGGGCGCGGTGCTGCTGATCGTGTTCGGCATGTTCGGCGGCAAGTCTGGGGACGGCGTGCGATAATCGGCGTTCTTGTAGGAGCGGCTTGAGCCGCGACGGGTAGCCGGATGTCGCGACTGAAGTCGCTCCTACAGGTGTACCTCAACGCATCGAGACATTCATTGGACATCCTGCTCGCCAACCCCCGTGGCTTCTGTGCTGGCGTCGATCGCGCCATCGCCATCGTCGATCGTGCGCTGGAATCCTACGGGCCGCCGATCTACGTGCGGCACGAGGTGGTACACAACCGCTACGTGGTGGAGAAACTGCGCGCCGACGGCGCGGTGTTCGTCGAGGAGCTGCACGAGGTGCCCGACGGCGCCACGGTGATCTTCAGCGCGCACGGCGTATCGCAGGGCGTGCGCGAGGAGGCCGCGCAGCGTCACCTGAAAGTTTTCGATGCCACCTGTCCACTGGTCACCAAGGTGCATATGGAAGTGGCGCGGCTGGGCCGCATCGGCCGCAGCGTGGTGTTGATCGGCCACGCCGGTCACCCGGAAGTCGAAGGCACGATGGGGCAGTGGAACGCCGCCAATGCAGGCGAGATCTTGCTGGTGGAATCGCTGGAGTGCGTGGCGAAGCTTGCGCCGCGCGACCCGCACCAGCTTTCCTACGTCACCCAGACCACGCTGTCGGTGGACGACACCAAGGCGATCATCGACGCCCTGCGCCAGAAATTCCCCGACATCGAAGGGCCGCGCAAGGACGACATCTGCTACGCCACCCAGAACCGGCAGGACGCCGTACGCCGGCTGGCCGACTCGGTCGACCTGATGCTGGTGGTCGGCTCGGTCAACAGCTCCAACTCCAACCGCCTGCGCGAGCTGGCGCAGAAGCGTGGCGTGCGTTCCTTCCTGATCGACGGCGCCGAGCACATCGAGCGCAGCTGGCTGGATGGCGTGAACCGCATCGGCCTCACCGCCGGCGCATCCGCACCGGAGAAACTCGTGCTCGACGTGATCGAGCGCCTGCAGTCCTGGGGCGCCGGTGCCGTGCGCGAGCTGGACGGCGAGCCGGAAAACATCACCTTCGCCCTGCCCAAGGAATTGCGGCTGGTGAACGACACGGATTCCGCGACGCCCTGAGCTCCACGCATCGCCGCATCAGGCGGCGAACTCGGGGCACAAAAAAGCCGGCGTAAAGCCGGCTTTTTCATCGAATTTGGTCGGGGAGACAGGATTCGAACCTGCGACTTCTACGTCCCGAACGTAGCGCTCTACCAGGCTGAGCTACACCCCGTGGGAAGCCGCGTATCTTAATCGCCGCGCGGGTGCTTGGCAACAGGTTTTGCGCAGCAACCGGATGGATGCGGCGGCGAGAGGACAGGGCGTTCTGCTAATCTAGGCGGCTCCGTCACGGACTCCACGGGACGGTATCTTCTCCCTTGCCAGCAGAGGCTTTCATGGCGCTTACCTTGGCCCGCACCATGCCCGGCGTGCTCGAGCTGCTGCCGCTCGACCAGATCGCGTTTCAACGCATGCTCGACGTGATCCGTCGCAATTACGAGCGCTTCGGCTTCCTGCCGGTGGAAACGCCGGCCATTGAACACTCCGATGTGTTGCTGACCAAGACCGGTGGCGAAACCGAGCGCCAGGTGTATTTCGTGCAGTCGACCGGCGCGCTGGACAAGGAGGGCGCACCCGAGTTGGCGCTGCGTTTCGACCTGACCGTGCCGTTGGCCCGCTACGTTGCCGAGCACGAGCGCGAGCTGAGTTTCCCGTTCCGCCGCTACCAGATGCAGCGCGTCTATCGCGGCGAACGCGCGCAGCGCGGACGCTTCCGCGAGTTCTACCAGTGCGACATCGACGTGATCGGCAAGGACGCGCTTTCGGTTCGCTACGACGCCGAAATCCCGGCGGTGATCTACAGCGTGTTCCGCGAATTGAACGTGGGCGCGTTCACCATCCAGTTGAACAACCGCAAGCTGATGCGCGGTTACTTCGAGAGCCTGGGTATCGTCGACGGCGAGCGGCAGATGCTGGTGCTGCGTGAAGTGGACAAGCTGGACAAGCGCGGCGCCGATGCCGTGCGCGACACCCTGGTGGGCGAGGCTTTCGGTCTCGACGCCGCCGTGGTGCAGAAGATCCTGGCTTTCGTGCAGGTGCGTTCGACCTCGCTGCAGGACGCCTTCGACAAGCTCGACGCGTTGGGTGCCGGCCCGGAAATCATGGAGCAGGGCCGCGCCGAGTTGAAGGAAGTGCTGGCGATGATCCGCGATTTCGGCGTGCCCGAATCGCATTTCGTGCTGAACCTGTCGATCGCGCGCGGCCTGGATTACTACACCGGCACGGTCTACGAGACCACGCTGAACGATCACCCGCAGATCGGCTCGGTGTGCTCGGGCGGTCGCTACGAAAACCTGGCCGGCCAGTACACCAAGTCGCACCTGCCCGGCGTGGGCATCTCGATCGGGCTGACCCGGCTGTACTGGCAGTTGCGCGACGCTGGGCTGATCAACACTGCGCAGAGCACGGTGGACGTGCTGGTGACGCAGATGGACCCGGCGCAACTGCCGGCCTATCTGGCTCTGGCCAACGAGCTGCGCAGCGCCGGCATCGCCACCGAAGTGGTGCTGGAGGGCGGCAAGCTGGCCAAGCAATTCAAGTACGCCGACCGCGCCGGTATCCGTTTCGTGGTCGTGCTGGGCGAGGACGAGCTGGCCAAGGGCGTGGTGACCGTGAAGGACCTGCGCCGCCAGGATCAGTTCGAGGTGGCGCGCGGCGAGTTGATCAAGACGTTGCGGGTGGAGCTGGAGCAGGCCGCTGCAATGGGCTGAAGGCGGGCCGGATATCGGCCGCCTTCGCTTTCCACTCCGCGACAAGAACAACGGGTTTGGCACCAACAAGCCGAACCCTCAATTTCCCAAAGGAATCCCCAGCCATGAGCCTGATCCAGACGCCGGTGTCCTATGGCGAACTCATCGACAAGATCACCATCCTCGAAATCAAGTCGCGCCGCATCACCGACGAGGCCAAGCTGGCCAACGTGCGCAACGAGCTGGACATGCTCAACGCCACCTGGGCCAACAGCGCCGCCTCGCAAACCGATATCAGCGATGAGCGCGCGCGCTTGCTGGCGGTCAACGAAGCGCTGTGGGACATCGAGGACAACATCCGCCTGATGGAGCGCGCGCAGACGTTCGATGCGGCCTTCATCGAGCTGGCGCGCTCGGTGTATTTCCGCAACGACGAACGCGCCGCGTTCAAGCGCGAGATCAACCAGAAGCTGGGCTCGGAACTGGTCGAGGAAAAGTCGTACCAGGATTACCGCCAGAAATGACGAGCTCCTGTGGGAGCGGCTTCAGCCGCGATGCCTTTGCTACGAGACCTCAGAGCAAGAGCATCGCGACTGAAGTCGCTCCTACAGCAAACCTATTTCGTGGGCGGCGGCTTCGTAGCGTTCGATCGCGTCGTCGATGGTGATCAGATCCATCACGCCGGGCTTTTCGATCTTGCTTCCCCAGGCGATCTCGCTGGCCGGTTTGCCCAGGTATTGGCGGGCGGCCTCGTCGTATTTGTTCACGCACCAGCGGCGGTCGGAATACGGGCCGGAGCGGTCGGGATTGCTGGCGGCGTGCAATCCCAACACCTTGGTGCCGACTGCGTTGGCCATGTGCATCGGGCCCGAGTCGGGCGTCAGCAGCAAGTGTGCGCGGCCAAGCAGGGCCATCAACCGCTTCAAGGTGTCCTTGCCGGTGAGGTCAAGTGGCGCGTGTTTGCAGGCTGCCAGTACCGCGTCGGCCATGTCGCGCTCGATCGGTGAGGGCCCGCCGACCAGCGCCACGCGCCAGCCTCGTGCGTTGGCGTGATCCATCACGGCGGCGTAGCGTTCCGGTCGCCAGTTGCGCAGCGCATGGCTGGACGTAGGGCTCACCAGCAGTGTTGGCGTGTTACCGGGCAATTGCGTGGCGGCCCATGCATGCGCTTCGTCAGGCACCGGGATATTCCAACGCACCTGCCGTTGTTGCAGCCCCAGCGGCTCGCAGAAACTGCCGATCGCATCCAGCACGTGTTCGCCGCGTCGCGCCGGGATGCGTTCGTTGATCACCAGGCCATGCAGGTCGCGCGCACGTGCACGGTCGTAGCCGATGCGGCGTTTGGCCTTGATGCCCAGGCTCAACAGGTTGGAACGCATCGCCACCTGCATCTGCAGCAGCGCGTCGAATCGCTGCCCGCGCAGCGCCTGATGCACCGCGCGCATGCCCGGCCAGCCGGCGGCCTTGTCGAACGTGACAAACGCCACGCCGGGCAGGTCGCCCACCAGCTTGCGTTCGAGCTTGCCGATCACCCACGTCAGCGCCACCCCCGGCCACGCCTGTTGCAGCGTGCGCACCAGCGGCACCACGTGGGTGACATCGCCGATGGCGGAGGTGCGCAGCAGGCAGATCGAGGCGGGAGTCGTCGGGGTGGGAGTCATGGGCCTGGGTTAGAATCGTGGAGGATCACCGGGCATGATGATGCAGGAAGAGACGCTTAACGAGGCGGGCGGCGCGATTGTCTTTGACGCCGCGCTGTCGGCACAAGTCACGCACGACTGGTTTGCGCCGGCGTACTGGCGTGAGCGCGATGCGTTGCGGGTGCAAGCCGGCGGTCGCGGTGGCGTCGCGGTGATCGACACGCCGGCGGGTGAATGCGTGCTGCGCCATTACCGCCGTGGCGGACTGGTCGCCACACTGATGGGTGATCGCTACCTCTGGCGCGGCGCCATGCGCACGCGCCCTTTCGCGGAATTCCATCTGCTTGCCGAGATCGAACGGCTTGGGTTGCCCGGCCCCACACCGGTCGCCGCGCGCTACTGCCGCCAGGGCGCGTTCTACACCGCCGACCTGATCACCCGCCGTATCGCCGATGCGCACACGCTGGCCGAACGCCTGGCCGCGGGGCAACTGGATGGTGCGCTTGCCGAAGCCGTGGGCACGTTGGTGGCGCGCTTTCATCGCGAAGGCATCTGGCATGCGGATCTGAACGCGCACAATGTGATGGTGAGCGCGGACGCATTGTTCCTGATCGATTTCGATCGCGGCCGGAAGCGCGTGCCCCAGGCGGCATGGCAACAGGCCAACCTGCAACGCCTGCGCCGTTCGCTGCTGAAGCTGGGCGCGGCGGCGGGGGATGAAAGCGCTTTCGACCGCGAGCTGTGGCAGCCACTGCTACGCGGCTACCGTCGTACGATGTCGGCATGAACTGGCATTTGCATTTTCTGGGAGTGGGCGCCGCCCACGCGGTGGAACTGGGTTCCTCCGCCGTGGTGCTGGAGCGCGACGGCGAGCCGCTGCTGTTGATCGACTGCGGGCCCGATACGCTGGACCGCTACCAGGCCGCCTATGGCAGCTTGCCGCGGGCGATCTTCATCACCCACACGCACATGGATCACGTGGGTGGCATGGAGCGGTTGTTCACCCGACTGTGGTTCGACGAGCGCCTGCGCGGTCGCACTCGGGTCTTCGCGCATGCCGCGCTGCTGCCGTGGCTGCAGACGCGGGTGGCCGATTATCCCGGCGCGCTGGCCGAAGGCGGGGTCAATTTCTGGGAGGCGTTCCACCTGGTGCCATGCACGCGCGGCTTCTGGCTGGACGGCCTGTGGTTCGACGTCTTCGCCACCCGCCACCACGTCCCCGGCACCTCGTATGGTTTGGCGCTGGACGGCAGCTTTGCCTACACCGGTGACACGCGGCCGATCCCGGAAGTGCTCGACGCGCTGGTCGGCGAATCGATGCTGATCGCGCATGATTGCGGCCTGGTCGGCAACCCGTCGCACACCGGCGTCGACGACATCGAGCGCGAGTACTCCGAGACGCTGCGTCGGCAGATGATGCTCTACCACTACGGCAGCGCCGCCGACGGTGCCGCACTCGCGGCGCGCGGCTACCGCATCGCCATATCGGGCGAGCGCATTGCGCTGGCGTCGCCCACCGTGCCGCGTGCCAGCGCCGGCTGAAACGCTCTCGATTCGCTTGCCTGTACCCCAAGCCAGCGGCTATCCTTCCGCTTCTTTGTCGGGCGGCGTTGCCTGCAAAGACGGTTTCACCCTGCGGAGAGGTGTCCGAGTGGTTGATTGGGGTCGGCTGGAGTTGCGTATAGGGTAAAACCTATCGCGGGTTCGACAAATTTGTCTGGAACAAATTTGGACAGCCGCAGGCTGGCCCCGAACGCCAGTGAGGGGTGAGACTCAGGATGAGTCGAACAATCCCGCTCGTGGGTTGTGGTACGAAAGAGTTTTACGGAGAGGTGTCCGAGTGGTTGAAGGAGCACGCCTGGAAAGTGTGTATAGGGTAAAACCTATCGCGGGTTCGAATCCCGCTCTCTCCGCCAGTTTCCAAGCAAGTGCGACAGCCTGAGGCTGGCGCAACAGCAAATCAGCAAGCGTGCATCGCTTGACGTCCATGGTGGCCCCGTCGGTCCCCCCGCGACGATAGTTCGCAAACTCCGCCAGGTCCGGAAGGAAGCAACGGTAGCGAATGATTCGGGTGCCGGGGTGTGGCTGGCGGGGCCGCCACCATTTCAACTCCGAATTCTTTCCTTGAGCCCGCAGCCTCAGGTAGGCGGCGAACCTGCAAGTGCGGTTCCCGCACGGCACGCTCGCTCCCTCTCCCGCTTGCGGGAGAGGGTTGGGGAGAGGGCCAGTTGGCCCCGCAACTCCCCAATCCGTAACCGCACGCCAGCGGCGACCCCGCAAGTGTGATTCCCGCCCACCGCGCTAGCCCCCGCTCGCGGGAGAGTGTTGGGGAGAGGGCAATCGTACGAGCGCCCAGCCCTTTACTGACTTACCCCGCCCGACTTGGCACAATCGACCTTTGCCCCAACGTTGGTTGCCATGTCTTATCAGGTACTCGCACGCAAGTGGCGCCCCCGTAAATTTTCCGAACTGGTGGGGCAGGAACACGTGGTGCGCGCACTCACCAATGCGCTCGATACCGGACGCATGCACCATGCCTACCTGTTCACCGGCACGCGGGGCGTGGGCAAGACCACGATCGCGCGCATCTTCGCCAAATCATTGAACTGCGAGCGCGGGCAGTCGGCCGATCCGTGTGGCGAGTGTTCGGTGTGCACGGCGGTGGACGAAGGCCGCTTCGTGGATCTGCTGGAGATCGATGCGGCCAGCAACACCGGCGTCGACGACGTGCGCGAGTTGATCGAAAACGCGCAGTACGCACCCTCGCGAGGCCGCTTCAAGGTGTACCTGGTCGACGAGGTGCACATGCTGTCGAAGAACGCGTTCAACGCGTTGCTGAAGACGCTGGAGGAGCCGCCGCCGCACGTGAAATTCCTGCTCGCCACCACCGACCCGCAGAAACTGCCGGTGACGGTGTTGTCGCGCTGCCTGAAGTTCAACCTGAAGCGCCTGCTGCCGGATCAGATCTCCGGCCAGATGCGGCATATCCTGGGCGCCGAGAACCTGACGTACGAGGAAGCCGCCATCGGTGAGCTGGCGCGTGCCGCCGATGGCTCGTTGCGCGACGGGCTGTCGCTGCTCGACCAGGCAATCGCCTATGGCGGCGGTGCGCTGCGTGGCGACGACGTGCGGACCATGCTGGGCAGCGTGGCGCGCGGCCAGGTATTGGGCGTGCTCGATGCGCTGGCCGCGGGCGACGGTGAGCGTCTCCTGGCCGAAGCCACGCAGATCGCTTCGTATTCGCCGGATTTCGGCAGCGTGCTGGACGATCTGGCCAGCGTGCTTCATCGCGTGCAGCTGATCCAGCTGATTCCCGGTTACCGGGCGGAAGAGGGCAGTGACGACGACCAGGCGTTACCGGCGCTCGCCGAGCGCATGGCGCCGGAAGATGTGCAGCTTTATTACCAGATCGCCACCTCGGGTCGCCGCGATCTGGCGCTGGCGCCGGATGCGCGCACCGGCTTCGAGATGGCGTTGTTGCGCATGCTGGCGTTCCGGCCGGGGGATGCGTCGCCCACAGGCACGGAGCGTTCGAACAGCCACACTCCGGCACCCGTGCCAGCGCCCAGGCCGGCACCGGCTCGGACGGAACACCGCGCCACTCCCGTACCTCCCGCCACGGTTCCATCGCCGCCGCGCAATGCCGCGGTGTCGTCGCCGCCACCGCCGGTGGCACCCGCGCCGTCCGCACCGATGCCGCGCGATGCCAACGGCTTGCCGGTGTGGGAGGCCTTGATTGCCCAGGCGGGCTTGCGCGGCCCGCTGGGCTTGCTGGCGCAGAACGCCGTGCTGCGTGAACGCGAAGGGCAAACCCTGGTGCTGGCATTGCAGCCGGTGCACATGCATCTGGCGGTCGAGCCGATGGTCAGCCAGATGGAGGAGCGGATCGGCCAGGCGCTGGGCGAACACATCCGCCTGCGCTTCGTCGGCAGCAGCGCGGATGCGGCCGTGGAGACACCCGCGGCACGGGCCGCCCATGCGCGTGACATGGCGCAGTCGGCCGCCGAACAGGCGATCGAGGGTGATCCGCTGGTGCAATCATTGAAACGCGATTTCGGCGCCAAGGTGGTGCCGCAATCGATCAAGCCCATAGTTGACAGTCGATCCTGACTGAAGAGCGGAGTAATGCCATGAGAGGACAGATCGGCCAGCTGATGCAGCAGGCCCAGCGCATGCAGGAAGACATGAAGCGCGCGCAGGAAGAATTGGCCAAACTGGAAGTCACCGGCAGTGCCGGCGGCGGCCTGGTCAGCGTGGTGATGACCGGCGCGCACGAAGTACGCCGCGTGCAGATCGACCGCCAAACCTTCGCTGATGACCCGGAAATGGCCGAAGACCTCGTCGCCGCCGCGGTCAACGACGCGGTGAACAAGGTGGCGCAGGCCAGCAAGGATCGGCTCGGCGGCGTCACGGCGGGCATGAGCTTGCCGCCTGGTTTCAAGATGCCGTTTTGATGCAGGGAATGGGGAATAGGGAATCGGGAATGGGTAAAAGCGGATGCTCTTGACGTTCCGATTCCCCATTCCCGATTCCCCATTCCCGGATACCCCATGAGCAGCTCCCCCCTCCTCGCCGACCTCATCGAAGCACTGCGCTGCCTGCCTGGCGTGGGTGGCAAGAGTGCGCAGCGGATGGCCTTCCATTTGCTGGAGCGCGATCGCGAGCGCGGGCTGAAACTGGCGGCGGCGCTGGAGCAGGCGATGCAGCGCATCGGGCATTGCAATCGCTGCCGCAATTTCAGCGAAGACCCGCTGTGCGCGCTGTGCGCCAACAGCAGTCGTGACCGCCAGGTGCTGTGCGTGGTGGAGTCGCCGGTGGACGTGGCGGCGATCGAGCAGGCGACCGGGTATCGCGGCCAATACTTCGTGCTGATGGGGCGGTTGTCGCCGCTGGACGGGCTCGGCCCGGAGGAGCTGGGCCTGGGGCTGCTCACCCAGCGCCTGGGCGAGGGCGAGATCGAGGAGATGATCATCGCCACCAACCCCACCGTCGAGGGTGAGGCCACGGCGCATTACCTGGCGCAACTGGCACGCGCCGGCGGTATCCGTCCGACCCGGTTGGCGCATGGCGTGCCGCTGGGTGGTGAACTTGAATTCGTCGACCGCGGCACCCTCGCACATGCGTTTGGCCGTCGACAGATCGTTGAGTGACTAAAGGGAAAGCACCATGAGCGACACGATTTTCAGCAAGATCATCCGCCGCGAAATCCCCGCGGATATCGTCTACGAAGATGACGATGTGCTGGGTTTCAGGGACGTCAATCCGCAGGCGCCGATCCACGTGCTGTTCATCCCGAAGCGGCCGATGGCCACCTTGAACGACGCCGAGCCGGGCGATGCGACGCTGCTGGGCAAGCTGTTGCTTGCCTGCGCTGATTACGCGCGCCAGGAAGGGGTTGCCGAGCAGGGTTATCGAACGGTGATCAATTGCAACGACGATGGCGGGCAGACGGTATTCCATCTGCATGTCCATTTGCTGGCTGGCCGTCGCCTGGCGTGGCCCCCGGGCTGAGCCGGCTATACGGCATGGCAATACGAAAACGCCGGCACGAAGCCGGCGTTTTCTTTGGGGCCTGTTATTTCCCGCGTGGCGGATGCTGGTGCGGAGGCCGCACGATGATCACCCGTGGCTGGTTCCAGTAAGGGTTGCCCCAACCGTAGCCGCCGAAGCCGGGGCCGTAATAGCGGCCAAAGCCCGGGCCCCAGAACGGGTCGTAGAACCCTGGTCCGTAACGCTGCGGCGCGACCCGTTTCGGCCACAGGTAGACCACGTCGGCCTCCACCCGGGGGTAGGCGTAATCGAATTCGCCGACCTTCTGCGACACGATGCCGTGCAGCGTGCCGGTTACTGTCAGCTCGCGACCGCGGGTGAATACCTCGGGGTCATAGAAGCCGTTGCGGCAGGCGACGAAACGGCCCTGGTTTTCACCTTCGACACCAGCCTTCGGGCGTGCCTGATCGTCGAGTGGGCGGGACAACAGGTAGAAGCAGGTCTGCTGCGGGCCCGGCTCGGTCTTGATGATTTCGCCACCCCAGCGCACATGCGTGCCGCCGGCACCGCCCTGTTGGGCAGCCGCGGTGCTGACGCTGGAATAGGTGCCCTGCAGCGGTTGCGGAATGGTGGCGCAGCCGCCCAGCAGGGCGATAGCCGCGACGAGGGCAAGCGGGCGATAGGGGGACATGACGGTTTCTCCGGCAGGGGCGATGGCGTGCGCGATCACTTCGATGCTCATTTGACCACGTCGAGGGGGCGGAATTCCCGTACGGCAACAGAAAACGCCCGCACGGATTCAGTCGGTGGATGGTCCTGGGCATAACGCAATGACAGATACAGATTCATCAGTGCTTCCAGTTCATGGCGCTGCGCGGGCAAGGCTCTCGCGGCGCGGCTCAAATAATGCTGCGGCCCTTCGCTGGAACGCCGCGTGATCTCGCGACGCGCCAGCTTGTTTTCAAGCCGGTGCATGGCGGCGCGCAGCTGATCGCGCGCTTCACGCCGCCATAGCGCCCAGCCCAACCCTAGGGCTACAAACAGCACGCTGCTGATCGCCAGCAGCAGGCCGAGCATCCCGGTATCCGTGTCGCGTATGCCGAAAGGCGTCAGCAAGCCCCGCTGGCGCAAGGCATCGAAACCCACAACGGCCTGATCCCACCATCGGTTGACAATGTCCCAGCGGTTGCGCACGTCCTGCAACCAGTCGTTGCGGTACCAGTCACGTTGATCGCCGGCCGCCGCGGCCGCGCCCAGGGTCACGCGCTCTGGCCGCACGGCCGCGGTGGGATCGACGCGAATCCAGCCACGCCCGGCCAGCCACACCTCGCTCCATGCATGCGCATCCGAATTGCGCACCAGCAGGTAGTCGGCCAGCTTGTTCCAGTAGCCGCCCTGGTAACCGGTGACCACCCGCGCGGGAATGCCGGCGGCGCGCATCAGCACGGTGAAAGACGACGCGTAGTGCTCGCAGAAACCCTCCTGCGTGGAAAACAGGAAGTCGTCGATGGAGTCGCGGCCCAGCGGGGCGGGCGCCAGGGTGTAGCGAAAACCGCCATCGTGGAACAGTGCCAGCGCCGCCTGCACGATCGCCGCATCGTCGTTGCCGAAGCGCTGGCGCCATTGCGTTGCCAGGGCATGGGTGCGCGGATTGAATCCCGCCGGAAGCTGCAGGCCGCGTTGTCGTGATGCGGGGTCGAGCACGGCTTGCAGCCGGTATCGCGACGCCGACGTGCCGGCGTAGCTGATCGCCTCGGTCACGGCCTTGTCCGCAAGCACTTCGCGCTCGGGTTGCATCTGCGACTGCGCCGGCGCCTGCAGCGGTACGTCCAGGGTTGGCAGTACTCGTTGGCGGGTGGGCTGCAGTGTGATCCGGTAGCTGACTGTCGTGCCGGCCTCGATCGAGGCGACGGCTTCACGCGGATCGGGTGGCCGGCGGTGCCAGCCGCGACCGTCGTAGTAGCCCATCACGTAGGCGCGAAAATAGCGCAGATCGGCGGCCGGCGGCGGTCCGTCAAAACTCACCCGCATAGCGGGCCGGTCGTCGGTAAGCAGCTCGGTGAAGTTTCCCGGCGTCATGCTGTCGCTGAGGCCGGTGGTCGCCTGGCGCGGCGAAGGCGCACCCCACAACGGCGTGCTCAACCGCGGCACCAGCAGAAACGCCAGCAGCGCCAGTGGCAGCGCGGCGAACAACAACCCCAGGTTGGACATCACGGTGCCGCGCACACTGGCGGGCAGGCGCGCCGGTTGCAGCGCGCGCAAGGTGGCCAATGCCGGCAACAGGCCCAGCGCCACCACGAGGGTGGCGATCAGGCCCTGGTCGAACAGCAGGGCAACCATCAGCGCAAAGCAGGCGAAGCTGATGCCCACGCGCGCATCACGTTCGGTTTCGCTCTCCAGCAGTTTCAGCACCAGCAGGCCTACCGCCAGTGCAGTGCCCGGTTCGCGGCCGAAGATGCTGCCGTACCAGGCAATCACCACCAGGGTCAGCAACACCAGCATCGGCAACTTCAGCCAGGCCGGCACCCGGCCGGTTTGCCGCCGCCGCTGCCACCATCGCCAGCCGAGTATCAATGCCAGCGCTGCACTCAGCCACCACGGCAGATGCGA
Organism: Rhodanobacter ginsenosidimutans; assembly: GCF_042655685.1. Lineage (NCBI taxonomy): Bacteria > Pseudomonadati > Pseudomonadota > Gammaproteobacteria > Lysobacterales > Rhodanobacteraceae > Rhodanobacter > Rhodanobacter ginsenosidimutans. Next base: position 1,438,962 of record NZ_JBHSMM010000001.1, read on the forward strand.
CGCATGCAGCGCCAGGACCAGGGCGAGCGTGCCGCTCAGCAGGTCGAAGGCGCGGTTGTCGATGGGTGCATCGATGGTGGCTTTCGGGCCTGGCGCGCGTTTCATGGTAGTTGCGCCAGGGCGTTCATGCAGTGGGCGTAATGCTCCGGTCCGCTGCCGTTGGCGATGATGTTGCCGGGCAGCCACAGGCTGAAATGGCGCTGTTGCGCCTGTGCCTCGTTGACCCAGCGGGCCAGCCGGGAAATGCGTGATTCAGCGTCGAGCCCGTCGAGCCGGCGCCAGTCCAGTTGCCATTGCGGGCGGTTTTGCGCCCGCTCGAAATCCTTCACCAGCAGGTTGTCGTGGCGCGCGCTGGCTTTCCAGGCGACGTGGCGCTGTGGGTCGCCCACGCGGTACTCGCGCAGTGCCGCCAGCTCGTCACCCTGCAGCAGGCGCATGTGCCGCGCATCCTCGGCCGGTGCGACCGGTGGCGGGCCGGCCTCTTCCGGGCGTGGCCACACCAGCACGGCCTGCTCCGGATGCAGCCAGCTCCATGCGCGAAACAGCCCCAGCGGCCAGCTGCTCCAGACCCGCAGGCGTGCCAGCGGCTGCCAGCCGCGCCGCGTTGTCGGCATCATCAATTTCAGGTGCACGACCGCACCGGCCTCGATCGCGAAGGCAGTGGCATCCCGGCCGAGTTCCACCCGGATCGCCTGGCGCACGCGTGATGAATCGAAAGCGAGCGTGAGCTCGATCGGTTGGCCCGCCACGGCATGGCCGGCACGGATATGGCCCAGCCGCAGTCCATCGAGATCGCGAAACGCCACCAGCATGCTGGCGGCGCTGGCCGCGCCCAGCAGGCAGGTCAGCAACAGGGCGGCGTTGTTGGCGTAGTTGAGCGCGCCCACCAGCATCACCAGCAGCAACACCGAAAAGCCCAGGCCGAAACCGGTCGGTACGATGTAGATGCGCCGCCGGTGCAATTCGATCGGCAGCTTTTCGGCCCTGCGATAGCGGGTGAGGGACGGCAGCCGGCGCTCGGCCAGTAGTTGCGCGCGCTGCAGCAGCGGAGCCATCAATCCACCGCCACCTCGGCCAGCAGCTGGCGCGCCAGCGTTTCGCCGTTGGCGCCGCGTACGGGCAGCAGCCGATGTGCCGCCAGGGGCACGAACAAGGCCTGCACGTCCTCGGGCAGCACGTGGGTTCGACCACTCAGCAAGGCCCACGCCCGTGCCGCCGCAAGCAACGCCAACCCCGCGCGTGGCGAGAGCCCCGCGCGAATGTCCGGATGACGGCGGCTGGCCGTGAGCAGGGCCTGCAGATAATCGAGCAGGGCCGCGCTGGCGGTGATCGATTGCGCCTGCTGATGCAATGCGGCCAGGGCCGCGCCGTCGAGTTGCGGTGTCAGTTGCGCCAACAGGTCGCGTCGATCGCTGCCGGTCAGCAGCGCGCGTTCGGCCGCCGCGTCCGGATAATCCAGCGACAGCCGCAGCATGAAGCGGTCCAGTTGCGAATCGGGCAGCGGGAAGGTGCCGTTGAGATCGAGCGGGTTCTGCGTGGCCACCACGAAGAATGGCTGGGCCAGCGCGTGCGTCTGGCCGTCGACGGTGACTTGGTCCTCGGCCATCGCTTCGAGCAGCGCGCTTTGCGTCTTGGGGCTGGCGCGGTTGATCTCGTCGGCCAGCAGCAGGCCGGTGAAGATCGGACCCGGATGAAAGCGGAACTGGCCGGTTTCGCGCTCATACACGCTGACGCCGATGATGTCCGAGGGCAGCAGGTCGCTGGTGAACTGCACCCGCTGGAACTCCAGCGCGAAGGTCGCCGCCAGCGCGTGCGCCAGCGTGGTCTTGCCTACGCCAGGCACGTCTTCCAGCAGCAGGTGGCCGCCGGCGATCAGGCAGGCAAACGCCAGCTTCACCTGCCGAGCTTTTCCGAGCAGGACCTGGTTGACCTGGGCGATGGCGGCGTCCAGCCGCTGCTGCAGGGAGGAATCACGAAGCGGCGTGGTGGCTGGCATGGGCTGTCGATGCGGGAAGGGTAGTGTGACCTTACCCATGCCGAGTCGGAACCGTCCAGCGACCGTGCCGCAATTTGCCGCGCGCCCGGCAGGCGCCTAGGGCAGGGCGACGCCGCAGTTGCGCAACAACCGGGCCACGGCGATCAGCGGCAGGCCGATCAACGCGCTGGGATCGCTGCTGTCGATGCCCTCGAACAGGCTGATGCCCAGGCCCTCGCACTTGAAACTGCCCGCGCAGTCGAGCGGTTGCTCGCGCTCGATATAGCGGGCGATTTCCTCGTCCCGCAACGGACGGAAGCGCACCCGGGTGAGATCGACGTGCACGTGCCGGTGGCCATCGCGGGTATCCAGCACGCAGACGGCAGTATGGAAATCCACCTGACGGCCCGAGCTGGCCAGCAGTTGCTCGCGTGCACGCGACGCTGTGCCGGGCTTGTCCAGCAGCGTTCCGTCCAGCTCGGCTACCTGGTCCGATCCGATGACCACCGCGTCGCGTCGCGTGCCGGCCGCCGCCTCGGCCTTGGCGATGGCCAGCCGCAGCGCGCGCGCGTGTGGTTTTTCACCGGCCACGGGCGCTTCATCGGTGCCGGGGGCGCAGGGCTCGAAATCCACGCCCAGCCGGCGCAGCAGTTCGGCGCGGTAACGCGAGGTGGACGCGAGTACCAATCGGGCCGCCGTGTCGGTCATGCGTCGGGATCGCGGCGGATGTGGTCGCGCATGGCGCTGTCCAGGTCGGTCTGGGCCTGGTTCAACGCCTGCAGCAGCGGACGCAGGCGCTCGCGCGCACTCAGCAGCGAGTTGCGTGCCTCGTCGACTTCATGCGCCTTGGCGTGGGGCAGGCGGTCGCGGATCCACAGCCGCTGCTGCAGCAGGGCGCGCAGGCCGGCGTCGATCGCGTGCTGTGCGTCTTCCTCGCCCGCGGCCGGCAGGTCGGGGTTGATCGACATCACGGCGTAGGCCTGCTGCAAGCCGCTGCGGCAGGTCTTGAGGTCGCTCTCCAGCCGGTCGGCCAGGTCGAGCAGGCTGGTGAGGCTTTCAGCGCGGCCCGGGCGGCGCAGCAACAGCCAGCCTGTCGCGGCAACAAGTAGCGCCAGCAACGCGGCGGCGCCGAGCGTCAGGTAGACATTCAAGGTGCGCATCCAGGCGACACGGGGTCGAAAGGCCTCAGTCTGCCGTATCGTGGGCGGATCAGGCAAAATGGGCGAATGGCCGACCCCGGCCAGCCGGCCGTTGTGGCGTGCCGGTTGACTTCGATCGGGTTCAAACCTACCATTCCGCGACTATGTCCGTGACACTGCCAGAGTCCCTGGACGCTTGGCGCGTGGTTTCGGCGCGGCGTTCGTTCGAAGGAACACTCCCCATCGCGACCCTGTCGCGCCTCAGCGAGGCGCTGGCCGGCACCGACGGGTTGGTGCAATTCGAGCTGGATTTCGGACGCGACAGCCTCGGAACGGATTACGTCGCTGTACGGGCGCAGGCCCGGCTTACCCTGACCTGCCAGCGCACGCTTGAACCGTTCGTGCTGCCGGTGGTCGTGGACACGCGGCTGGGCCTGATCAGGCACGAGCGCGACGAGGCCGGGTTGCCACCGGACTACGAGGCGCTGCTGGTGCCCGAGGATGGGCGGCTGAATCCGGCGGACGTGATTGAGGACGAATTGTTGTTGGCGCTGCCGCTGGTACCGGTCAACCCGGACAGCAGCCTGCCCGACGAAGTGACAGGCCATGACGTCGAAGAGGATTCCGGCGAAGGGCATTCTGGAAACCCGTTCGCGGTATTGCGCGAGCTGAAGAAATAACCATCGGGCCGGGTCAGTGATCCGGTCCATACCGATTCAGAACATACCTAGCAAATCATTGCTTTAGCTGGAGAACTACCATGGCAGTTGCCAAGAGCCGCCGTACCCCGTCCACCCGCGGCATGCGTCGTTCGCACGACTCGTTGAAGACCGTGCAGCTGTCCACAGATCCGACCAGCGGCGAGGTGCATCTGCGCCACCACGTCACCAAGGACGGCTACTATCGCGGCAAGAAAGTCATCGAAACCAAGGGTGCGGTGTCGGTCGAAGATTGACCGCGTGTTCCGGGGCCCGAGGTTCCGGTAGTCACGACCCCAGGCAAACGGCGCGGTGACGCGCCGTTTTGCGTTCCCGGCGGCTGAAACGTAACGTGGCGATGTCGTGTCGCCGCCCAGCCGACCGAATCCTTTGCAGTCATGGGATGGATAGCCGAATGCCGCAGATATATTCCCGCATCATCGCCACCGGCAGCGCCTTGCCGGAGCGAGTGGTCACCAATGTCGACCTGGAAAAGATCGTCGACACCAGCGACGAGTGGATCCACAGCCGCACCGGCATCCGCCAGCGGCACATCGCCGCCGATGGCGAGACCACCGGCGACCTCGCCTTCCGGGCCGCGCAGAACGCGCTGGAGGCGGCGGGCGTCAAGGCGTCCGAGCTGGACCTGATCGTGCTGGGCACCACCACGCCGGACATCATTTTCCCGTCCACCGCCTGCCTGGTGCAGCACCGGCTGGGCGCCAACGGTTGCGCCGCGTTCGACGTCAACGCGGCCTGTTCGGGCTTCGTCTATGCGCTGGGCGTGGCCGACAAGTTCATCCGCAGCGGGCAATCGAAAAAGGTGCTGGTGATCGGCGCCGAGACGCTGACGCGCATGGTCGACTGGAGCGACCGCCAGACCTGCGTTCTGTTCGGCGATGGCGCCGGCGCCGTGGTGCTGGAGGCTTCCAGCGAGCCGGGGATTTACGCCACCTGCCTGCACGCCGACGGCGGCTTCAAGGAGCTGCTGTACAACCCGGTGGGCGTGTCGGCCGGTTTCAAGGACGAACCCAACCACGGCGTGCGTATCAACATGGCCGGCCGCGAGGTGTTCAAGGTTGCGGTGAAAACGCTCGACGCGCTGGTCGGCGAAACGCTCGAGGCCGCCGGCATGGTGGAATCGCAGATCGACTGGCTGATCCCGCACCAAGCCAACCTGCGCATCATCGAGGCCACCGCCAAGCGGCTGAGCATGTCGATGGACCGGGTCGTCGTGACGGTCGACAAGCACGCCAACACCTCGTCCGGTTCGGTGCCGCTGGCGCTCGATTACGCCGTGCGTTCGGGCAAGGTGCAGCGTGGCCAGAACCTGTTGCTGGAAGCGTTCGGCGGCGGTTTTACCTGGGCGTCGGCGCTGTTGCGTTACTGATTCCGGCACGCTTGCTGACTGGGTTCGTTTGAATCGATGCCGCCGCTGAGGCGGCATCGTCATATCGGGCAGGATGATCCGATACCGCTGCGCACGGATAGCCCGGCATGGCACCATGCCGTTTTTCCATCGATGGTTCGCGCATCATGAGTTCGATTTCCCCTTCGCTCGCTTTCGTATTTCCCGGTCAGGGCTCGCAGTCCGTAGGCATGCTGGCTGACCTCGCCGAGGCGCATCCGCAAGTGCGCGCGACGTTCGACGAAGCCTCGCAGGGCGCGGCCATCGATCTGTGGAAACTGAGCGCGCAGGGCCCCGAAGATCAGCTCAACAGCACCGAGAACACCCAGCCGGCGTTGCTGGCTGCCAGCGTGGCGGTGTGGCGGGTATGGCAGGCGCTGGGCGGCGCGCAGCCGGCGCAGCTCGCCGGTCACAGCTTGGGCGAATACAGCGCGCTGGTGTGCGCCGGCGCGTTGTCGCTGCATGACGCGGCGGCGCTGGTGGCCGAACGCGGCCGGCTGATGCAGGCGGCCGTCCCGGCTGGCGTCGGCGCGATGGCGGCGATCCTGGGTGGCGACGATGCGCAGATCGCCGCGGTGTGCGATGAAGTGGCGCAAGGGCAGGTGGTGGCGCCGGCCAACTTCAATTCGCCCGGCCAGCTGGTGATCGCCGGCCATGCGGAGGCGGTCGATCGCGCCCTGGCGAAGCTGGCTGAGCTGGGTGTGAAAAAAACCATCAAGCTGGCCGTGTCGGTGCCGTCGCATTGCGGGCTGATGCGCGACGCCGCCGATCGCCTGGGTGAGCGCATGGCCTCGATCGCATGGCAGTTGCCGTCGATCCCGGTGATCCAGAACGCCGAGGCGCGCAGCTATGACACCGTCGAGGACATCTGCGGCGCGCTGCAGCGCCAGCTGTATCTGCCCGTGCGCTGGACCGAATGCGTGCAGGCACTGGCTGCCGGCGGCGCCACGCGCATCGCCGAATGCGGCCCCGGCAAGGTGCTGGCCGGCCTGATCCGGCGCATCGACAAGACGCTGGAGGCACGCGCCATCGGCACCCCCGCCGAGCTGGACGCCGCACGCGCCGAATGGGTTTGAACGCGCTCTCGACGCGTCATTCGCCGCACACGATTTTTGTTATCGAACGTTGAGGATTCCACACGATGAGCAAGTCCCTGCAAGGCGAGATCGCCCTGGTTACCGGCGCCAGCCGCGGCATCGGCGCGGCGATTGCCGATGAACTGGCGGCGATGGGCGCCACCGTCATCGGCACCGCCACCAGCGACGCGGGCGCCGCGGCGATCGGTGAGCGCCTGGCGGCGCACGGCGGCCACGGTCGCAAGCTGGATGTCACTGACGGCGCTGCCGTCGAAGACCTGATCGATGCCATCGGCAAGGAATTCGGCGCGGTGTCGATCCTGGTCAACAACGCCGGCATCACCCGCGACCAGCTGCTGATGCGCATGAAGGACGACGACTGGCAGGCCATCATCGACACCAACCTCACCTCGGTCTACCGCACCTCCAAGGCGGTGATGCGCGGCATGATGAAGGCGCGCAAGGGCCGCATCATTTCGATCGCCTCGGTCATCGGCCTCACCGGCAATCCGGGCCAGTCGAACTACGCGGCGGCCAAGGCCGGCATCATCGCGTTCTCCAAATCGCTGGCGCGCGAGATCGGCACCCGCGGCATCACGGTCAACGTGGTTGCACCCGGTTTCATCGACACCGACATGACCCGCGCCTTGCCGGAAGCACAGAAGGAAGCCCTGCTGGGGCAGATCGCGCTGGGCCGTCTCGGCGAGGCCGATGACATCGCCAAGGCAGTGGGTTTCCTGGCCTCTCCGGCGGCCGCCTACATCACTGGCGAGACGCTGCACGTCAACGGCGGCATGTACATGGCGTGAGGATTCTCACACCGGTTGTCGCCAGCAGACGGTTTTTAGGCGACAATTACCCCTTCGCGCCGGCCATCGTGGCCTGTGCTGTGGTTTCACCAGCCGGCGATGGCGGCATCACTGCTTAGCCATTACAATGCGCCGGCCTTTTGCTGGCACGGTGCCGGCACAGACAAACAACTACTCCTTGAGAGGTATGGGCAACATGAGCACCATCGAAGAGCGCGTCAAGAAAATCGTCATCGAGCAGCTGGGCGTGAAAGAGGATGAAGTCACGACGAATGCTTCGTTCGTGGACGATCTGGGCGCAGATTCGCTGGACACGGTGGAGCTGGTGATGGCCCTCGAAGAAGAGTTCGAAACCGAGATTCCCGACGAGGAAGCCGAGAAGATCACCACCGTGCAGCAGGCCGTCGATTACATCAAGGCCCACTCCAAGGATTGAATGATCCGGGTTTGATCCCATCGGTCGGCGGCGTTCGATACCCGAGCCTGCCGCTCCCGTGGTGATAGCGAATGCTGCGCCTTCTGGCGCAGTTTTCGTTTCTGCGTTTTGTAACGTCCGATCCCGTATGGTGCGCCAGGCGCGCCTGCGGTGAGGGGCGCCATATCCGCGGTGTGCACGGGCCTGTTCCGATTATGGGCAGCGCCACGCAACCTTGAAGGAAAACAGCATGAGCAAGCGACGAGTGGTAGTGACCGGCATGGGCATCATTTCGCCGGTCGGCAACGACATCGCCACCGCTTGGCAGAACATCGTCGAAGGCCGCAGCGGTATCGGTCCCGTGACCAGCTTCGACGCCAGTGCCTACGCCACCCGCATTGCGGGCGAGGTCCGCGATTTCGATCCGGTCGACGCCTATTTCGCCGGCACCGATGCGCCGGACGACGAGCGTCGTGCGATCGCCAAGGACTTCAAGCGGATGGACCCGTTCATCCACTACGGCATCGTGGCGGGCACCCACGCGTTGCGCCAGTCCGGACTGGTGGTCGACGAGCAGAACGCCGCCCGCATCGGCATCGCCGCGGGCGCCGGCATCGGCGGCCTGCATACCATCGAGACGACCGCGCTGGAGTTGGCCGAGAGGGGCCCGCGCAAGGTGTCGCCGTTCTACGTGCCCAGCTCGATCATCAACATGGTGGCCGGCAACCTGTCGATCTACCACGGCATCAAGGGGCCGAATATCGCCCTGGTTTCGGCGTGCACCACGGCCACGCACAACATCGGCATGGCGATGCGGCTGATCCAGTACGGCGATGCCGACGCCATGCTGGCCGGTGGCTCCGAGTTCGCCACCACGCCCACGGCGATGGCGGGCTTCTGCTCGGCCAAGGCCATGTCCACCCGCAACGACGATCCCACCCACGCCAGCCGTCCGTGGGACGTCGGTCGCGACGGCTTCCTGCTGTCCAACGGCGCAGGCATGTTGATGCTCGAGGAATACGAATTCGCCAAGGCGCGTGGCGCCAACATCCTTGCCGAGCTGACCGGCTTCGGCATGAGCGGCGACGCGTACCACATCACCTCGCCGAGTGGCGATGGCGCCGAGCTGGCCATGCGCAATGCACTGCATGACGCGCATCTGCAGCCGTCCGACGTGCAGTACGTCAACGCGCATGGCACGTCCACACCGGTGGGCGACCTGGGCGAGGCCAAGGCCATCCGCAGCGTCTTCGGCGAGCACGCCACGCAGAAGGGCAAGTTCGCGGTCAGCTCCACCAAATCGGTCACCGGCCACCTGCTTGGCGCTGCCGGCGGTGTGGAGGCGATCTTCTCGATCATGGCGCTGCGCGAAGGCGTACTGCCGCCGACGATGAACCTGGTGGATGTCGATCCGGAGGTCGCCGCGCTCGGCATGGATCTGGTGCCGAACCAGGCGGAGAAGGCCTGCATCGACATCGCCATGTCCAACTCGTTCGGCTTTGGCGGCACCAACGGCTCGCTGGTCTTCCGTCGCGCCTGAGCGTGACCTGCCTCCGCCGCCTGTTGCCCGGCGGGCGCGATCTGCTCGCGCCCGCCGCGGCCTTTCCGCAGCGTTATCCCTGCCTGCTTGAAAGCGTGCTGCATGGCACGCGGCAGGCACGCTACGACATCCTGTTCGCGTTTCCCCGCGAGTCCCTGACCCTGCACGCCGACGGTTCGCTGCGCGACGAAGCAGGGCGCGCGCTGGACGGCCATTTCCTCGACGCGCTGGATGCCGCCTGGAAAAGCGAACAGTTGCCGGGCAGCCCGTCGGACGACTTGCCGTTCCACGGTGGCTGGGTATTGATGCTGGCCTACGAGCTGGCCGCGCAAATCGAGCCCACGTTGTCGTTGCAGCGATCGTCGTTGTTGCCGCAGGCACTGGCCGTGCGTTGCCCGGCCGCGATCATCGTCGACCACCAGCTCGGCTGCACCACGCTGGTGGCGGAAGCCGGCGGCGAGGCGCTGCTCGATGCGATGCAGGCCGATCTCGACACACCGCTGGCGATCGATGCCGCACCGCTACCGGCCTCGTGCGAAGAAGACGACCCGCAACGCTTTCTCACCGGCGTGGCGCGGATCCACGAACACCTGCGTGACGGCGACATTTTCCAGGTGAACCTGTCGCGCGAGTGGCGCGCCCGCTACGCGAGGCCGCCCGCGGCCGCGTCGCTGTATGCCGCCTTGCGCCAGGCCAACCCGGCGCCTTTCGCCGGCCTGCTGCAGCAGCCGGGATGGTCGCTGGTCAGTTCGTCGCCCGAGCGACTGGTGGAAGTGCGCGACGGCCAGGCGCAGACGCGGCCCATCGCCGGCACGCGGCCACGCACCGACGGTGATGACGACGCTGCCCGCATCCGCGAATTGAGCGGTCACCCGAAGGAACGCGCCGAGCACGTCATGCTGATCGACCTGGAGCGCAACGACCTGGGTCGCGTTTGCATACCGGGCACGGTCGAGGTGGACGAGTTGATGGCGGTGGAGAGCTACGCCCACGTCCACCACATCGTGTCCAACGTGCGTGGCCGGCTGCGCGCCGGCGTGACACCGGGCGAGGTGATTGCAGCAACTTTTCCGGGCGGTACCATCACGGGTTGCCCCAAGGTGCGTTGCATGGAAATCATCGCCGCCCTGGAAGACGCACCACGCGGCGCCTATACCGGCGCGCTGGGTTACCTCGATCGACATGGCGACCTCGATTTGAACATCCTGATTCGCACGCTGACCTTGAGCGGCACACAGGCGAGCCTGCGCGCCGGCGCCGGCATCGTGGTCGACTCGGTGGCCGCGCTGGAACTGGAGGAAACGCGCGCCAAGGCGCGCGGCCTGTTGCGCGCGCTGGGCGTGGCCGGCTGATGGCGAGCCGCATGCTGGTCAACGGCGTTGCGTCCGAGGTGGTGTCCGCCACCGATCGCGGCTTTTCGTATGGCGACGGCCTGTTCGAAAGCATCCGCTTCGTGGGCGAGACGGCGCCCTTGTGGGTTCGGCACATGCAGCGGCTGGCCGACAGTTGCCGCCGCCTGCAACTGCCGCTGCCCGATACCGCACAGCTTCTGCGCGAGTCGCGGCAGGTGCGTGACGCCATGGCGCACGCGGTGGTGCGTATCGCCTGGACCCGCGGCGTGGGCGCACGCGGTTATTCGCCGCCAGCGGCCGCCACGCCCACGCGCGTCGTGGCGGCCTTCCCGCCGCCATCGGTGGATGACGGCGTGTATGCACGCGGCGTGCGCACGCGGCTGTGCACGCTGCGGCTGGCCGAACAACCGCAACTGGCAGGCATGAAACACCTCAACCGTCTGGAACAAGTGCTGGCCCGCGCGGAGTGGAACGATCCGGCGATCGCCGAGGGCCTGTTGCGCGATGGTGACGGCCGGCTGGTTTCGGCGACCATGGCCAACCTGTTTGCCGTGATCGATGGCGAACTGGTGACGCCATCGTTGAAGCGCTGCGGCGTGGCCGGCGTGGCGCGCGCGGAGATCCTGGCCCACGCCGAAAGCGTTACGGAACGCGACATCCGGTTACCTGACCTGCAGCGCGCCAGTGAGGTTTTCCTCAGCTCCAGCGTGCGCGGCGTGGTGCCGGTACAGTCACTGGATGCATGGGGCTGGGCGCCGGGCCCGGTCACGCGGCAATGGCAACGTCACTGGCGGCAGTTGGGTTTCCCGATGGAGCACGCGGCATGAATCAGCATCGAACACGCGGTCGCGCGCTGGGACGCGGCCTGATGTGGCTCGCGATGCTGGCGCTGATCGCGGCCGCCGCCTGGGGCTGGCACGATTTCAACCGTTTCGCCCGCACGCCACTGCAGGTGGCGGCCACTGGCGACCATATCGACATCGCCCGCGGCAGCAGCTTCAAGACGATCGTGGCCGACCTGCGCCAGCACGGCGTCACCCGTGCCCATCCGTTGTACTGGCGGATGCTGGCCGAACAGATGCGGGTAGCGGGCAAGCTGCATGCCGGCGAGTACGCGCTGACCCCGGGCATCACCCCGCGCGCGCTGCTGACCAACATGGCCGCCGGCCGCGTATTGCAGCGCAATCTCACTATCGTCGATGGCTGGACGTTCCAGGAACTGCGCCAGGCACTGGCGCGCGCCGAGAAGCTGAAACACGACAGCAGCGGCCTCGACGACGCGGCCGTCATGCAGCGCATCGGTGCGGCGGGCGAGAATCCGGAAGGCCGTTTCCTGCCCGAGACCTACGCCTACGTCAAAGGTGACAGCGACCTGGACATCCTGCGCCGCGCGCATGAGGCGATGGTCAAGACCCTGGCCAGCCTGTGGGCCGGGCGTGCTCCCGACCTGCCGCTGGCCACGCCCTACGACGCGCTGATTCTTGCCTCGATCGTGGAAAAGGAAACCGGCAAGCCCGACGAGCGGGCACAGATTGCCGGGGTGTTCGTGCGCCGCTTGCGCCATCACATGCTGCTGCAAACCGACCCCACCGTGATCTACGGCATGGGCGCGCGCTACGCCGGCAATATCCGCCGCAGCGACCTCACCACCGATACGCCCTACAACACCTACACCCGCCCCGGATTGCCGCCGACGCCGATCGCGCTGCCGGGCAAGGCGGCCCTGCAGGCGACACTGCACCCGGCGGCCGGCGATGCGCTTTATTTCGTGGCGCGCGGCGATGGTGGCCACGTGTTTTCCAGCACGCTGGCGGAACACAATCGCAACGTCGATTGCTATCAACGGAAACGCTGCCCATGAACGCGCCATCATCGACAGCACGCGGCCGCTTCATCAGCCTCGAAGGCGGCGAGGGTGCCGGTAAAAGCACCTTGTTGGCGGGGCTGCGCGACTGGATCGGGCAGCAGGGCGTCAGCCTGGTGCAGACGCGCGAACCCGGCGGCACCGAACTGGGCGAGGCGGTGCGCGCCATCGTGCTCGATCCGCGGCACCACGGCCTGGCCGCCGAAACCGAATTGCTGCTGATGTTCGCCTCGCGCGCGCAGTTGGTGCGCGAGCGGATCGAACCGGCGCTGGCCGCCGGCCAGTGGGTGCTGTGCGACCGTTTCGCCGACGCCAGCTACGCCTACCAGGGAGGCGGCCGCGGCCAGCCCATGCAACGTATCGCCGCGCTGGAGCAGTGGGCTTGCGCCGGCGTGACGCCGGACATGACCTTGCTGCTGGATCTTCCCGTGGCCACCGGCCGTGCCCGTGCCACGGGGCGCAGTGCGCCCGACCGCATCGAGGGCGAGGCGGATGGCTTCTTCGAACGGGTACGCGCCGCTTACCGCGAGCGCGCTGCGGCCGAGCCTTCGCGGTTCAGGGTCATCGACGCGACCCAATCGCCAGCGAAGGTACTCGCCGATGCCATCGATGCCGTGGCCGAATTGACCCGGAGCAACGCATGAGCACCCCGCCGTGGCATGCGGAGCACTGGTCGCGCCTGCAGGCGCGGCGGGCGCGTGGCGCGCTGCCTCACGCCTTGCTGCTGTGTGGCCCGACCGGATTGGGCAAGCGCGCGTTTGCGCAGCGCTTCATCCATGGGCTGCTGTGCGAACAGCCGGACGGGAATACCGGCGTCGCATGCGGCCACTGCCGCGCCTGCCTGTTGCTGGCGGCGGGCAGCCATCCGGATCTTGTCAGCTTGACCTACGGCCTGCGCAAGGATGGCGTGCAGCGCAGCGAAATCGTGGTGGAACAGATCCGCGACCTGTCGGCACGGCTGGCGATGAGCAGCCAGTTCGGCGGCTGGCAGGTTGCCGTCATCGACCCGGCGGATGCAATGAACGCGGCGGCGGCCAACGCCTTGCTGAAAACGCTGGAGGAGCCAGCCGCGCAGACCATGCTGGTGCTGCTGGCCGACGCGCCCTGGCAATTGCCGCAGACCATTCGCAGCCGTTGCCAGCGCATCGAGTTTCATCTGCCTGCGCCCGATCAGGCGCTGGCCTGGCTGCAGGCCGAAGGCGTCGCCGATGCGGCCACCGCGCTGCAGGCGGCCGGTGGCAACCCGGGGCTGGCGCGTGACTGGACGGCGCAGGGCGCGCTCGACCGCCGTCGCGAAGTACGCAAGGATCTCGCCGCGCTGGCGGCGGGGCGCGGGCAGACGGCTGACGTCGTCAAGCGCTGGCTGGACGACGAGCCCGCGCAGCGGCTGTGGTTTGCCGCGCAGGCATCCGCCGACGAAATGAAAGCGCGGGCCGATCGACAGGCCCCGCCACTGTCCAGTGCCATGGATGCCGACATGCTGGCGCAGTGGTACGCCGCCGCCAACCGCACCCGCCAGGCTTTGCGTGGCCCGTTGCGCGATGACCTGCTGCTGCTGGAGTTGCTGGCGATGTGGCGGTGACAATGCCGTCCGCCGAACCCTCAGCAGCGGACGCCCTGACGAACTTTTCGGCGCGCACACGCCTGCTGATCGTGGCGCCGCATCCCGACGACGAAACCATCGCCAACGGTTTGCTGATCCAGCAGGTGCGCGCCGCCGGTGGCGAGGTCGGCATCGTGCTGTTGACCGACGGCGACAACAATCCCTGGCCGCAACGCTGGGTGGAACGGCGCCTGTACATCGGCGCCGGGGAACGTCGGCGCTGGGGCGCGCGGCGTCGTGCCGAGCTGCTGCAGGCGATGCAGCGGCTGGGTGTCCCGGCCACGGCACTGCAGCAACTGCATTGGCCCGACCTGGGGGTGACCTCCCGCCTGCTTTCGACGCACCGCGCCGCTGTTGCCGCGTTGACCACCACCATCACCACGTTCCGCCCGGATATCGTGGTGGCTCCCGCGCTGGGGGATCGTCATCCCGATCATGGGTCGGCGCACGTGCTGGCGCGCCTGGCACTGACCCAGATGCCGTCGGCCCCTGCGTTGCTGACGTACATGGTGCATGGCCCACAGAGCGGTGCGCCCACGCTTCGCCTTGAAGGGTCGTCCGCGGAGCAGGCGGCAAAGCGGTTTGCGCTGTCGGCGCATCACAGCCAACTGGTGCTCAGCGGGGGCCGGGTGCAACGTCTTTCCGGGCGGGCGGAGCAGTTTTCTGTCGTTCCCCGGCCGGATGGCGGTTTGCCCTGGCGGCCGCCAGCGGTGCTGCACCCGTGGTTGCGACTCAGCCTGGTCGACGCCGCCGGTGCCCATACCTGGCGTTGGCACGAGGCTCCGCTTCAGCGCAGCGATGCTGGCGGGTATCAGCTGTCGTCGCGGCATGGCGAGCCGGTGGCCTCGCCCCGTTTCGCACGCCTGTCGCTGGCGGTTCCGTCGCCCTGGATATTTGATCATTGGGGCTGGTGTGAAGTGTGACGCAGCCCCGGGTCGAACGCTTTACACGCCGGGGTCACCCCGCTAGCTTGTGACGGTACAGGGTGCGCTGGGGGCCCGGATTTGCGACCGCAGCGTTCCGCTCACCGGTGTTCAGGGAGGAAGGGGCGACGGGCAAAGCAGGACTGCCGGTGCTGTCCATTCGCCGGACAACAAGCATGCGCGACGGGGACCAGCATCTGATGCCAGCAGCAACCGGTTTGCCGGTAGCGATGGCGGAGCACGGTCCGTCGTCCCGGTCGGTGGACGATGAAGCCCGGCAGCGACGCGCGCTGCGCCTGCTCAGCGACGTGGTCAAGGCCATCCATGCCCATCGCGACGAGTCGACCATGTTCGGCGACGTCTGCCGCCTGGCCGCAAGCTTTGATGATTGCCCGGTCGCGCTGATCGCCTTGCGCGAGCCGTCCGGTACGCTGCGGTTGCGCACAACGGCCGGGCTGGCATGGGGTGCCGATACCACCGCCGACCTTGCCGGCTCCGGTCGCCTGGCCAGCGTCGCCAGCATGGCCATCGACAGCGGAAAGCCCGCGTGGCACACGCATGTCGCGCCCGCCGAGGTGGCGGATGCGTGGGACGCAAGCCTCGCGCCGATCGGTGCGTTGCTGGCCTTGCCGCTGCACCGGGATCACGTTGTCGATGGCGTTTTCGTCATCGGCGCCCATCAGGCCGATGCGCTTGCCGGGGTGGGCATGTTGGTTTTTTCGGAGATCGCCGAGGAACTGGGCCGGGCCCTGCCATCCTCTGGCTCGCCCCCGGCGAGACTGCCGCACAGGTCTGACCTGCCCTTCAGTGCGGCGTATGTCCGGGCGGTGTTGTCCAGCCAGTACACCGGCGTGCTGGTGATGTCCGAGGACAATCGCGTGGTGCTGGCGAACGAGGCGTTCTGCGCCTTGTTCGGCATCACCGACCCACCCATCGCGCTGGAGAACATGCCGGCGGAAAGCCTGTACGAGCGCATGTGGTCCGCGTACGCCGATCCCGAGCAGGAGTGGGCCCGCGTCCGGGAGATCGTGGCCCGGGGCGAAACGGTGCGGGGCGACGAGGTGCAGGTCAAGGGCGGGCGCATCTTTCTGCGCGACTTCACCCCGATCACCACTCACGGCCGGCCAAACGGGCGGATCTGGCATCAGCACGAAATCACCGAGCGGAAGATGTACGAGGCGCGGGTCGAGCGACTGGCCTTCCATGACGTGGTGACCGGGCTGCCCAACCGGCGCCTGCTGTTCGAACGGCTGGAGCAGGGGCGCGTGCTGGCAACCACGCAGTGTTCGCTGATCGCGGTGGGCGTGCTCGACCTGGATCGCTTCAAGAGCGTCAACGACAGCGTCGGCCATGCCGGCGGCGACCACGTGCTGGCGGAGGCCTCGTCGCGTGTCGCCGCCTTGCTGCGCGAGGCCGACGTGCTGGCCCGGTTCGGTGGCGATGAATTCGGGCTTGTCATATCGGGCCTGGACAGCAAGGAGCAGCTGGACGCGATCAGTCGTTGCATCCTGCAGGCGCTGCGCGCGCCTTTCGATCTGCTGGGGGAGCAGCTCTATCTTTCGGCCAGCATCGGATGGACGCTCTATCCGCTGGATACCTCGGACGCCGAGGGCCTGCTGCGCCACGCGGACATGGCCATGTACGCGGCCAAGGAAGAGGGCAAGGACCGCGGCCTGTTGTACGAGCCGGCGATGGAAGAGGAGCAGGTGCGCCTGCAGGCGATGCGCGAACGGATGGCGCAGGCGCTGCTGCAGTCGCGCCTGCAGTTGCTGTTCCAGCCGATCGTGTACATCGACGGGCTTCCCGGCCTGCACGGCGTGGCCGGGATGGAGGCGCTGTTGCGCTTGCGCGATGGTGAAGACGGGCTGATCGAGCCTGTGCATTTCATGCACGTGCTGGATGACCCGCAACTGGCCCGGCCCATCGGCCGCTATGTGCTGGACGAGGCGCTGAAGCAATGCCAGGCGTGGATGCGCCTGGGCGTCTCGATTCCCGTCTCCATCAACATCAGCACGCGGCACTTGTTGCATCCGGCGTTTTTCGCCGACATCGACACGGCGCTGGACAGCTATCCGGGCGTGATGGATGTCGGCTTCGGCATCGAGGTGACCGAGACCGGCCCGACGATGGACCATGCCCGGGCCAAGGTGGTCATCGAGGAGTGCCGTCGCCGCGGCATCCGCGTCGGTCTGGATGATTTCGGCACCGGCACTGCATCGCTCAGCCACATCCAGAAACTGGATATCGAGCACATCAAGCTTGACCAGAGTTTCGTGCGCGACATCCTGAGTGACGAACGCAACGTGGCGATCGCCGCCGGCGTCATCACCACCGCCCGCATGCTGGCCAAGACAGTGATCGCGGAGGGGGTGGAAACCCCGGAGCAGGGTGACCTGCTCGCCATGCTGGGTTGTCACCAGTTGCAGGGTTTCTCCATTTCGCGCCCGATGCCCACCGAGGCGGTGCCTGGCTGGGTGGCGGACTGGAAGCCCCCTGCGTCCTGGGAGCGACTGGTCGGCGAGCGGCGGAACCAGCAGGCCGTGCAGCCCCCTGCGGTGCGCTGATCGCGCGCGGTGGTGCGATCGCCCGGCAGCATCTACCATCATGGCCATTGAGCGGGCGGTGCAGCCGCCATCCAGGAGTCGAACATGAAACCCGTGGCCGCCCGGCAGGGCATCATCTCGTTGAAGATCAAGGACGCCGTATCGCTGTACAACGCGTACATGCCCTTTCTGAAACATGGCGGATTGTTCGCCCCCAGCGAACACGTCTATGCGCTGGGCGACGAAGTGGTGCTGCTGGTTACCCTGGCCGAGGAAACCGAGCGCCTGTCGGTGGTGGGCAAGGTGGTATGGATCAGCCCGGCCGGTGCGCAGGGCAATCGTGCGGCGGGCATCGGTATCCACTTCAACGAATCCAGCGACGCGGAAGCCGCGCGCAGCCGCATCGAGAACATCCTGGCCGGCACACTCAATTCCGAGCGCCCGACCAACACGATGTGAAAAGGCGGCAATCCCGCGGACGTTGCGCGCTTTTCGTCGCATGTCTTCCGTCGTTCCAACGTTCGAGGCCGTTGCGGCTTCGTCAAGGCTTGTCGTTCTCCCCATGCGCGCTGATACAATGGCGAGATTCGCGAACTCGCTTCGCGGAACGTCGAGCGCCAGCGGATTCATCCGCCGACGTGGCTGGTAAGCCCAGAGCCCACGTGGCCTGTCGAATCGAAGTCGCCGGACCGTAAGTTGCTGGGTTGAACCCCGCGGTCACTGATGCGCCCGAGGGCGCGGAGGTACGTTGCACCGTGCTTGCCGAATATTGGCCTGTCCTGTTGTTCATCGGCGTTGCCACCGGCCTCGGGCTGGTGCTGCTGGCGGTTGGCCTGCTGGCCGGCCCGCGTCGTCCCGAAGCCGAGAAACTGGCGCCGTACGAATGCGGTTTCGAGGCGTTCGAGGACGCCCGCATGCGTTTCGACGTGCGCTACTACCTGCTCGCCATCCTGTTCATCATCTTCGATCTGGAAATCGCCTTCCTGTTTCCGTGGGCGGTGGTGTTCAAGCAGATCGGGCTGATCGCGCTGATCGAGATGGGCCTGTTCCTGCTGCTGCTGGTGATCGGCTTTGCCTACGTGTGGAAGAAGGGAGCACTGGAATGGGAATGATGGAATCCGTCAGCGGGGTGATGCACAACCCGCAGCCGCTGAACCTGGTGGACGACATCCTGCGCCCGGCCGGTGACAACCCGGTGGTGCAGCGCGGTTTTGCCACCACCAGCGTGGACGCCTTGATGAACTGGGCGCGCACCGGCTCGATGTGGCCGATGACGTTTGGCCTGGCCTGTTGCGCGGTGGAAATGATGCACGCCGGCGCGGCGCGTCTGGACCTGGACCGTTACGGCGTGATCTTCCGCCCCAGCCCGCGCCAGTCCGACGTGATGATCGTGGCCGGCACCCTGGTCAACAAGATGGCCCCGGCGCTGCGCAAGGTCTACGACCAGATGCCCGATCCGAAATGGGTGATCTCGATGGGTAGCTGCGCCAACGGCGGCGGCTACTACCACTACTCCTACTCGGTGGTGCGCGGTTGCGACCGCATCGTGCCGGTGGACATCTACGTGCCCGGCTGCCCGCCCACGGCGGAGGCGCTGATCCACGGCATCCTGCAACTGCAGAAGAAAATCCGCCGCACCAGCACCATCGCGCGTTCGTAGGCCCCGATATGACCGACACATCCGCGACCTCGCTGTCCGACCAACTCGCCGCCCGCTTCGGCGACACGCTCACCCTCAGCACCGTCCGCAACGAAACCACCGCCGACCTGGCCGCCGCCGACCTGATCGCCGTGGCCACCGCGCTGCGTGACGAGCCAGCGTTCCGCTTCAGCGAATTGATCGACCTGTGTGGTATCGATTACCTCGGTTATGGCCAGACCGAGTGGAACACCGAATCGGTTTCCGGCACCGGCTTCTCGCGCGGCGTGGAAGGCCAGGCGATGGGCCGCTTCACCTGGGCCGGGCGCCCGCGCGACAACGATCATCCGCGTCGCTTCGCCTCGGTGATCCAGTTGCTCTCGATCGAACACAACCGGCGCCTGCGCCTGCGCGTGTTCTGCGACGACGACACCATGCCGCTGCTGCCCTCGCTGACTTTGGTCTGGCCGTCGGTGAACTGGTTCGAGCGCGAGGCGTTCGATCTGTACGGCATCATTTTCGATGGCCACCAGGACCTGCGCCGCATCCTCACCGACTACGGTTTCGTGGGCCATCCGTTCCGCAAGGATTTTCCGCTGATCGGCAACGTGGAAGTGCGCTACGACCCCGAACAGAAGCGGGTCATCTACGAGCCGGTATCGATCGAGCCGCGCGTGCTGGTACCGCGCACCATCCGTGACGACGCCGACCTGATGCAGGCCCGGGCCGAAGCCGGCGATCAGTGGCGGGAGAATTGAGCATGCAGGAAATCCGCAACTACACGATGAACTTCGGCCCGCAGCATCCGGCCGCCCACGGCGTGCTGCGTCTGGTGATGGAGATGGACGGCGAGACCATCGTGCGCGCCGATCCGCACATCGGCCTGCTGCATCGTGGCACCGAGAAACTGGCCGAGTCCAAGCCGTTCAACCAGTCCATCGGTTACATGGATCGTCTCGACTACGTGTCGATGATGTGCAACGAGCACGCCTACGTGCGCGCCATCGAAACCCTGCTGGGCGTCGAGGCGCCGGTGCGCGCGCAGTACATCCGCACCATGTTCGACGAGATCACCCGCATCCTGAACCACCTGATGTGGATCGGCTCGAACGGGCTCGACCTGGGCGCCATGGCGGTGTTCCTGTACGCGTTCCGCGAACGCGAGGAGCTGATGGACGTCTATGAGGCCGTGTCGGGCGCGCGCATGCACGCCACGTACTACCGCCCCGGCGGCGTCTACCGTGACCTGCCGGCGCAGATGTCGCAGTACCGCGAGTCGCCGTGGCACAAGGGCAACGACCTCAAGCGCATCAACAGCTGGCGCGAAGGTTCGATGTTGGATTACCTCGAGGCCTTCACGGCGGATTTCCCGACCAAGGTCGACGAGTACGAGGAACTGCTCACCACCAACCGCATCTGGAAGCAGCGCACCGTCGGCATCGGCGTGATCAGCCCGGAGCTGGCCCAGCAATGGGGCATGACCGGCGTGATGCTGCGTGGCTCGGGTGTCGAATGGGATCTGCGCAAGAAGCAGCCGTACGCGAAGTATGCCGAGATGGATTTCGACATCCCGGTCGGCGTCAACGGCGACTGCTACGACCGCTATCTGTGCCGCGTCGAGGAGATGCGCCAGTCCAATCGCATCATCCAGCAGTGCGTGCAGTGGCTGAAGGCCAACCCCGGTCCGGTAATGGTGAAGAACTTCAAGGTCGCACCGCCGTCGCGGGTCGAGATGAAGGAGGACATGGAAGCCCTCATCCATCATTTCAAACTGTTCACCGAGGGCTATTGCGTGCCGGCCGGCGAAACCTATTGCGCGGTCGAGGCACCCAAGGGCGAGTTCGGCTGCTACCTGGTGTCCGACGGCGCCAACAAGCCGTTCCGCGTGCACCTGCGTGCACCGGGTTTTGCCCACCTCTCCTCCATGGACACCATCGTGCGCGGCCACATGCTCGCCGACGTGGTGGCCATGATCGGAACCTACGACCTCGTGTTCGGCGAAGTGGATCGATGAGCACGGGAATAGGGAATAGGGAATCGGGAATGGGTAGAGCGCATCGCTGCGGCTCCGCCTTTCGTATTTTGATGAGTCGTAAATGTTGCAATGGAGTAGGGACGGTGGTGCTGCGGGTCGGATCTTTCCGATTCCCCATTCCCCATTCCCCATTCCCGGAGTTTCACGCATGAAAGCCACCGGACATTTCGAGCAGGTCAGGCACGTCGATCCGACGGTCGTACTGACCGAGCAAACCCGTCACCACATCGACAAGTGGGTGGCCAAGTTCCCGCCTGACCGCAAGCGTTCGGCGCTGATCCAGGCGTTGTTCGGCGCGCAGGAGCAGAACCACGGCTTCCTCACCGACGAGCTGATCACGGCGGTGGCCAAGTACCTGGAAGTGCCGGCGATCTGGGCCTACGAGGTGGCCAGCTTCTACTCGATGCTGGAAACCAAACCGGTGGCGCGCAACAACGTGGCGATCTGCACCAACATCTCGTGCTGGCTGAATGGTGCCGAGGATCTGGTGCGTCATTGCGAACAGAAGCTCGGCATCAAGCTGGGCGAAAGCACCGCGGACGGACGCGTGTACCTGAAGAACGAAGAAGAATGCATCGCGGCCTGCGTTTACGCGCCGGCGGCCACGGTCAACGGTCACTACCACGAGCACCTCACCATCGAGAAGCTGGACGCCATCCTCGACGGGTTGAGCGTCGATGGCCCGGATCACGGGCACGCAGGGGAGGCGCACTGATGGCCGTCGGAGCCGCACCGCAGGAACACCAGGTCGTCTACACCACCTTGCATTTCGACAAGCCGTGGGCAATGGCCAGCTATGAGCAGGTCGATGGCTACAAGGCCTGGCGCAAGATCCTGGCCGAAAAGCCGGATCCGGCGTCGCTGATCGAGGAGATCAAGAAAAGCAGCCTGCGCGGCCGTGGCGGCGCGGGTTTCCCGACGGGGCTGAAGTGGTCCTTCATGCCCAAGGGCGACATGCAGAAGTACATCCTGTGCAACTCGGACGAGTCCGAGCCGGGTACCGCCAAGGACCGCGACATCCTGCGCTACAACCCGCATGCGGTGATCGAAGGCCTGGCCATTGCCTGCTACTGCACCGGCACCACGGTGGCCTACAACTACCTGCGCGGCGAGTTCCACCACGAGCCGTTCGAGCACTTCGAGGCCGCGCTGGCCGAGGCGTATGCCGCCGGCCTGCTGGGCAAGAACGTGCAGGGTACCGGCCTCGACGTGGACATTTATGCCGCGCTGGGTGCCGGCGCCTACATCTGCGGCGAAGAGACCGCAATGATGGAGTCGCTGGAAGGCAAGAAGGGCATGCCGCGCTTCAAGCCACCGTTCCCGGCCAACTTCGGCCTGTATGGCAAGCCGACCACGATCAACAACACCGAGACCTACGCTTCGGTGCCGGCTATCATTCGCAACGGCGCGGACTGGTTCCTCAACCTGGGCAAGCCGAACAATGGCGGCCCGAAGATCTTCTCGGTGTCCGGCCACGTCAACCGGCCGGGCAACTATGAAATCCGCCTGGGAACGTCGTTCAAAGACCTGCTGGAAATGGCCGGTGGTGTGCGCAACGGGCACCAGCTGAAAGCCGTGATTCCGGGTGGTTCGTCGATGAAGGTGCTGCCAGCCGACATCATGCTCGAAAGCACGATGGATTATGACTGCCTGCAGAAAGCCGGCTCGGGCCTCGGCTCCGGCGCCGTCATCGTGATGGACGAGACCACCTGCATGGTCAGGGTCTGCCATCGCATCTCGCGCTTCTACAAGGCGGAGTCCTGCGGCCAGTGCACGCCGTGCCGCGAGGGCACCGGCTGGATGCATCGCGTGCTGACCCGCATCGTCGAAGGCAAGGGGACGCAAGAGGATCTGCATCGCCTGAAGGCCATCGCCGGCCAGATCGAAGGCCACACCATCTGTGCGTTCGGCGAGGCGGCCGCGTGGCCGGTGCAGGGTTTCCTGAACCGCTTCTGGAACGAATTCGAGTATTTCGTGCAGCACGGTCACTCGATAGTGGATTCTCGCGAGGAAGTGACGGCATGAGTGCGCAGCCAACCAACAACGCGCCCGATCTGGTAAGCATCGAGATTGACGGCAAGCCGGTCCAGATCCGCAAAAACGCCATGATCATCGAGGCGGCGGACACGGTCGGCATCACGATTCCGCGCTTCTGTTATCACCGCAAGCTGCCGATCGCCGCGAACTGCCGCATGTGCATGGTCGAGGTGGAAATGGGCGGCCGCCCGGTGCCCAAGGGCCTGCCCGCGTGTGCCACGCCGGTCACCGACGGCATGAAGGTGCAGACGCGTTCCAAGCTCGCCCTGCAATACCAGCGCGACGTGATGGAATTCCTGTTGATCAACCATCCGCTCGATTGCCCGGTCTGCGACCAGGGCGGCGAGTGCGAACTGCAGGACGTGGCGCTGGGCTTCGGCCGCAGCGTGTCGCGCTTCACCGAGCGCAAGCGTACCGTGGCCGACGAGAACATCGGGCCGCTGGTCGCCACCGAGATGACGCGCTGCATCCATTGCACGCGTTGCGTGCGTTTCACCAGCGAGATCGCCGGTTCGTACGAGCTCGGTGGGATGGGTCGTACCGAGGACCTGTTGATCGGCACTTATATCGGCAAGACGGTGGAAACCGAGTTGTCCGGCAACATCATCGACCTGTGTCCGGTGGGCGCACTGACCGACAAGGTGTTCCAGTTCAAGGCGCGTGCGTGGGAATTGATTGCCCGGCCGTCCATCGGCTACCACGATGCACTGGGTTCCAACCTGTGGCTGCATACGCGCCGCGGCGAAGTGCTGCGCACGGTGCCGCGCGACAACGAGGCGGTCAACGAATGCTGGCTGTCCGATCGCGATCGCTACAGCCACCAGGGCCTGACGGCCGCCGACCGCGCCATTGCGCCTCAGGTGAAGCGCGACGGGCAGTGGCAGGAGACCAGCTGGGAAGACGCGCTGTCGTTTGTCGGTGAGGCGCTGAAAAAGTCGCCCGGCAGCGAACTCGGCGTGCTGGTGCATCCGGCCACCTCGAACGAAGAGGGCGATCTGCTGATGCGTCTGGCGCGCGGACTGGGCAGTGCCCACGTCGATCACCGCCTGCGTCAGCTGGATTTTGCCGACAACGCCGTGGCCACCACCTTTGGTACGCCGGTGGCCCAGGTGGATCAGCTCAAGGCCGCCTTGCTGGTCGGTTCCGACCTGCGCCTCGAATTGCCGTTGCTCAATCACCGCCTGCACCAGGCCGTGAAGAAGGGCGCGCGGGTTTATGCGGTCAACCCGGTGCATTTCGACTTCAATTACCAGTTGGCCGGTGAGGCGATCGCCGCGCCGCACGAACTGGTCGGCGCCTTGCTGGCCTTGGCCAAAGCCGCCGTGAGCGCGGGCGCTTCGGCACCCGCACCGCTGGCCGACGCGATCAACGGCGCGACCAGCGACCAGGGCGACAGCGATGCCGTGGCGGCACTGAAGTCGGGTGCGGCGGTGGTGATCCTGGGCGAAGCGGCGGTAACCCATCCGCAGGCGTCGTGGTTGCGCGCCATCGCACGCTTCATCGCCGACGCCACCGGCGCGGGCTACAACGAACTGCCGGTTGGCGCCAATGCCGTGGGCCTGGCACGCCTCGGCGTGGTGCCGGGCAATGGGGGGCTGGATGCGCAGGCGATGCTGGCGCAGCCGCGCAAGAGCTATCTGCTGTATGGCGTGGAGCCGCCGCATGATTTCGCGGACGGTGCCGCCACGCTGAAGGCGTTGCGCGGGGCGGAGCAGGTGGTGGCGTTCAGTGCCTTTGCCAGCGACGCATTGCGCGAAGTGGCGGACGTGATCCTGCCGATCGCCTTGCTGCCCGAGATCGACGCCACCCTGGTCAATGTCGACGGCCTGGCGCAGGGCGTGCTCGCCGGCTCCAAGGCACCGGGGCAGGCGCGACCGGGCTGGAAGGTATTGCGTGCGCTTGGCGGCTCGCTGCAGCTGGCTGGTTTCGAGTTCGACGATATCGCCGGCCTGCGCAACGGCATCACCGATCGTGCGGTGGTTGCGCGCGATGGCATGGCTTCGCGCGCCAGCGCCCCGGCGGGGCTGACCCGCGTCGCCACCTGGCCCATCTACCGCAGCGATGCCGTGTTGCGCCGCGCGACGGCACTGAACGCGCATCCGCTCAACCGGGCGCCCGCTGTCCGGATCAACGCGAATGAAGCGGCACGGCTGGGTCTTGCCGATGGCGAGCAGGTTCGCGTCGGTGATGCGTCGCTGCTGTTGCGGATCGATGTGGCGGTTCCCGATGGGGCCACCTGGATCGAGGCGGCACAGGACCTCACTGCCACGTTGCCGCCGTATGGCGCGACCATCACCTTGAGCAAGGCTTGAGCATCATGGCTGATCAACTCATCAACCAGGTCTTGTGGCCGGTGATCTACATCCTGTGCATCGTGCTGCCGCTGGTGATCGCGGTCGCCATGTTCGTGTACTGGGAGCGCAAGGTCATCGGCTGGATGCACGTGCGCCTGGGGCCGAACAAGATCGGCCCGTTCGGCATCCTGCAGGCCTTCGCCGACGTGGTGAAGTTGCTGATCAAGGAAGTGATCCTGCCGACCAAGGCCAATCGCTTCCTGTACTTCCTGGCGCCGTTGATCGCGCTGATACCGGCGCTGGCCGCGTGGGCGGTCATTCCGTTCAGTGGCCAGATGGTGCTGTCCAACGCGAACGCCGGCATCCTGTACCTGCTGGCGATGACCTCGATGGGCGTGTACGGCATCATCATCGCCGGCTGGGCATCCAACTCGCGCTACGCGTTGCTGGGTGCGATGCGCTCCGCCGCGCAGGTGATTTCCTACGAGTTGGCGATGGGCCTGTGCCTGGTCTGCGTACTGGTGCTGGCAGGCAGCCTCAACCTGACCGAGATCGTCAACGCGCAGGCCGGCAGCAAGGGCATCCTCGAGTGGTTCATGTGGCCGCTGTTGCCGGTGTTCGTGATCTATTTCATCTCCGGCGTGGCCGAGACCAACCGCGCGCCATTCGACATGGCCGAGGGCGAGTCGGAGATCGTGGCCGGTTTCCACGTGGAGTATTCCGGGTCGGCGTTCGCGATCTTCTTCCTGGCCGAATACGCCAACATGATCCTGATCAGCTTCCTGGCCTCGATCCTGTTCCTGGGCGGCTGGCTGTCGCCGTTCCCGGCGTCGTGGGGCTTCATCGGGCACGGCGGCTTCATCTGGCTGTTCATCAAGGCCTTCATGATGAGCTTCCTGTTCCTGTGGTTCCGCGCCACGTTCCCGCGTTATCGCTATGACCAGATCATGCGGCTGGGCTGGAAGGTGCTGATCCCGATCGCGATCGTCTGGGTGATGGTGGCCGGATGCCTGAAGTATTTCGACGTGGTGACCGTCGGGATGGGAGCGTAAGCCGTGAATACGATGATCCGTTTTTTCAAGAGCCTGCTGCTGATCGAGCTGTTCCAGGGCATGGGCCTGACCATGCGCTACATGTTCAAGCCGAAGTACACCGTGCGCTACCCGATGGAGCACATCCCGAAGTCGAACCGCTTCCGCGGCCTGCATGCGTTGCGTCGCTACGCGAACGGCGAGGAGCGCTGCATCGCCTGCAAGTTGTGCGAGGCGGTGTGCCCGGCGCTGGCGATCACCATCGACTCGGCGCCGCGCGAGAGCGACGGGCAACGCCGCACCACGCGTTATGACATCGACCTGTTCAAGTGCATCTATTGCGGTTTCTGCGAGGAAAGCTGCCCGGTGGATTCCATCGTCGAAACCTCGATCCACGAGTACCACTTCGAGAACCGCGGCGAGAACGTGGTGAGCAAGCAGCAGTTGCTTGCCATCGGCGACCGCTTTGAACAGCAGATCGCCGCCGATCGCGCGCAAGACGCGGCGTACCGCTGAGGCCTTTTGATGAATCCCCAAACGCTGCAACTCATCTGTTTCTACGCCTTCAGCTTCGTCACCGTGGCCGCGGCGCTGTCGGTGATCTCGCTGAAGAACACCGTGCATGCCGTGCTCGCGCTGGTGCTCACGTTCTTCAGTGCCGCCTGCCTGTGGCTGCTGCTGGAGGCCGAGTTCCTGGCGCTGGCGTTGATTGTGGTCTACGTCGGCGCGGTGATGGTGCTGTTCCTGTTCGTGGTGATGATGCTGGACATCGACCAGGAAAAAATGCGCGAAGGCTTCGTCAAGTTTCTGCCCGTCGGCCTGATCGTGGCGGTGGTGATGCTGGTGGAAATGCTCGGGCTGGTCGGCGTGCGCGCGATGAACGCCCATGTGCTGGGGGAAAACCCGGCCGTGGCGGCGGGCATGTCCAACACGGAGTGGTTGGGCCATGCCCTGTACACCACGTTCCTGCTGCCGTTCGAGATCGCCGCGTTGATCCTCACCGTGGGCGTGGTCGCCGCCGTGGCGCTGACGCTGCGCGAGCGTCGCGACGCCCGCTACGAGACGCCGAGCCAGCAGGTCAGGGTCGATCCGCGCAACCGCGTGCGCATCGTGAAGATGGCCGCCGTCCGTCCGGATGAACCGACCGCCAGCCAGGAGCCGCAGCCATGATTTCGCTCGCGCACTACATCGTGCTGGGCGCGGTGCTGTTCTGCATCGCCGTCGCCGGCCTGTTCATCAACCGCAAGAACGTGATCGTGCTGTTGATGTCGATCGAGCTGATGCTGCTCGCCGTCAACATGAACTTCGTGGCGTTCTCGCGGTTTCTGGGCGACGTTTCGGGGCAGGTGTTCGTGTTTTTCATTCTCACCGTGGCTGCGGCGGAAGCTGCCATCGGCCTGGCGATCCTGGTGTTGCTGTTCCGCAACCGCAGCACGATCAATATCGCCGACATCGACAGCATGAAGGGGTGAGGCCGGAGCGACATGCCTGTGGCATGTCGCGCCAGGCCGAACGGCCGGACAGGACGTCCGGCCCGGCGCCCAGCACCATGGACGGTTCCTCGCAAGAAACTCCGGGTCACGCAGCAATGGAAGAACAATGGCGATATCCACAAACATCCTGCTGATCATCGCGCTGGCGCCGCTGGTGGGCTGCCTGCTGGCCGGCTTCCTGGCGCGCTTCATCGGCCGCATCGGCGCGCACAGCGTCACCATCCTCGGCGTGGCGGTGTCCTGCGCGCTGTCGTTCCTGGTGCTTTACCAGCTGACCGTGGGCGGCGCGGCCGAATACAACCAGAACCTCTACACCTGGTTCCAGATCGGCCACTTCAACGCCAGCGTCGGTTTCATGGTCGACCGCCTCACCGCGATGATGCTGGTGGTGGTGAGCTTCGTATCGTTGCTGGTGCACGTGTACACCATCGGCTATATGCGCGATGACCCGGGCTACACGCGCTTCTTCAGCTACATCTCGCTGTTCACCTTCTCGATGTTCATGCTGGTGATGAGCAACAACTTCATGCAGCTGTTCTTCGGCTGGGAAGCGGTGGGCCTGGTGTCGTACCTGCTGATCGGCTTCTGGTACAAGCGCCCCACCGCGATCTTCGCCAATCTCAAGGCGTTCATGGTCAACCGCGTGGGCGACTTCGGTTTCCTGCTGGGCATCGCCGCGGTGCTGTATTTCCTGGGCACGCTGGATTACGCCACCGCGTTCGCCAACGCGCCATCCCTGGTCGGCCGCACGCTGCAGATCACGGCCGGTACACAGTGGGACGCCGCCACGGTGATCTGCATCTGCCTGTTCATCGGCGCCATGGGCAAATCGGCGCAGGTGCCGTTGCACGTGTGGCTGCCCGACTCGATGGAAGGCCCTACGCCGATCTCCGCCTTGATCCACGCGGCCACCATGGTGACCGCCGGCATCTTCATGGTGTCGCGCATGTCGCCGCTGTTCGAGCTGTCGTCCACCGCGCTGAGCTTCGTGCTGGTCATCGGTGCCACCACCGCGCTGTTCACCGGGTTGATTGGCATAGTCCAAAACGACATCAAGCGGGTGATCGCGTATTCCACGCTGTCGCAGCTGGGCTACATGACGGTGGCGCTGGGCGTGTCGATGTATTCGGGCGCGGTGTTCCATCTGATGACGCATGCGTTCTTCAAGGCGCTGCTGTTCCTGGGCGCCGGCTCGGTGATCATCGCGATGCACCACGAGCAGGACATGCGTTACATGGGCGGCCTGCGCAAGTACATGCCGATCACCTGGATCACCATGTGGGCCGGCTCGATCGCGCTGGTGGCGGTGCCGTTCACTTCGGGCTTCTATTCCAAGGACGCGATCATCGAGGCGGTGGGTGAATCCCATCGCTGGGGCGCGCATTACGCCTATTTCTGCGTGATGGCCGGCGTGCTGGTGACCGGGTTGTACACGTTCCGCCAGATGTACCTGACGTTCCACGGCAAGGAGCGCTTCACCATCGCCGAGCATCATGGCCATGGTCACGATCATGACGATCACGGCCACCACGAGCCGGGCGTGCTGGCGCATGCGCCGAAGGAATCGCCGTGGGTGGTGACGTTGCCGCTGGTGCTGCTGGCCATTCCGTCGCTGCTGGTGGGCTTCTTCACCATCGGGCCGTTGCTGTTCGGCAACTGGTTCGGCAGCGCGATCCACGTGGAGGCCGCCAACGACGTGCTGGCCGAAATGGGCGCCGAGTTCCATGGTCCGCTGGCGATGGCGCTGCATGGCTTCACCCAGATGCCGTTCTGGCTGCTGCTGGCGGCGTTCATCATCTGCACCTATATCTACCTGTTCAACCCGGCCATGGCCGGCAAGATCAAGGCGGCGCTGAAGCCGCTGTGGACGGTGCTTGACCGCAAATACTGGGTCGACAACGTGTACTTCGCGCTGTTCGCCCGTGGCGGCGTCATGCTCGGCCGCGGGTTCTGGAAGGCGAGCGAGCGTGGCGTCATCGATGGCGCGATGGTCAACGGTTCGGTGGGCGTGGTGCATCGCATTGCCGCTGCCATGCGCCGGCTGCAGTCGGGCTACCTCTATCACTATGCCTTCGCGATGATTCTCGGCCTGATCCTGCTGCTTGGCGGGTACTGGCTGGTGGGTCCCGGGCTGGCCGGGCAATAAGGGAAACGGGATCGATGTTCAATCACTTGCTCAGCCTGCTGATCTGGCTACCCGTCGTTGGTGCCATCCCGGTGTTGTTTGCCGGCTCGGCCCGACCCAACCTTGCACGCTGGCTGTCGATGCTGGTGGCCGTGCTGACCTTCGTCGCCAGCCTGTTCCTGCTGGTGCGGTACAACGCCGATACCGGCGGCATGCAGCTCACCGAAAGCTATCTGTGGATCGCTTCGTGGGGTGTGCATTACGGCCTCGCGGTCGACGGCATCTCGGTGGCGCTGATAGTGATGACCACCTTCGTGGGCATCCTGGTGATTGCCGGCGCGTGGGAAGTCATCCAGGACAAGCCGCATCAGTACATGGCCGCGATGCTGATGCTGGAAGGCCTGCTGATCGGCGTGTTCTGCGCCACCGACGCGCTGCTGTTCTACGCGCTGTTCGAGGCGATCCTGATCCCGATGTTCATCCTGATCGGCGTGTGGGGCGGTCCGCGCCGCGTGTACGCGACGCTGAAGTTCTTCATCTACACGTTCTTCGGCTCGGTCTTCATGCTGATCGCGCTGCTGTACCTGTACCAGAAGGCCGGCACGTTCGACCTGGCCACGCTGGCGGCGCTGCCGCTGACGTTCAAGGAGCAGGCCTGGATCTTCTTCGCGTTCCTGATCGCGTTCGCGATCAAGGTGCCGATGGTGCCGGTGCACACCTGGTTGCCGGATGCCCACGTGGAGGCGCCGACCGGCGGCTCGGTGGTGCTGGCGGCGGTGATGCTGAAGGTCGGTACCTACGGCATGCTGCGTTTCATCCTGCCGATCGTGCCCGACGCGGGCGCGCACTTCGCCTGGCTGATCATCGTGCTGAGCCTCATCGCGATCGTCTACATCGGCTATGTGGCGCTGGTGCAGGAGGACATGAAGAAGCTGGTGGCGTATTCGTCCGTGGCGCACATGGGCTTCGTCACGCTGGGCATCTTCATCGCCTTCGCGCTGGTGCGCGAGCAGGGCAGCACCGACATGGCGCTGCTGGGCATGCAGGGCGCGATGGTGCAGATGATTTCGCACGGCTTCGTCTCCGGCGCGATGTTTACCTGCATCGGCGTGATGTACGACCGCATGCATACGCGCCAGATCAAGGATTACGGCGGCGTCATCAATGCGATGCCGTGGTTCGGCTTCTTCTATGTGCTGTTCGCGATGGCCAACTGCGGCCTGCCGGGCACCAGCGGTTTCGTGGGCGAGTTCATGGTGATCCTGGCCAGCTTCGCCGCCAGCCCGTGGATCGCGTTGTTCGCCGCGTTCACCCTGATCATCGGCGCGGGCTACACGCTTTGGCTGGTCAAGCGCGTGCTGTGGGGTGAGATCACCAACCCGCACGTGGCGGAAATGAAGGAGATCAATGGTCGCGAGACCTTCGTGCTGGTGGCGTTCGCCGCCGCCGTGCTGGCGCTGGGCATCTGGCCGCAACCGCTGATCCACCTGATGGACAGCTCGGTGTCGCAGCTGGTGCAGCAGCTCGCCATTCACAAGATTTGATCGGGACACGGACACACCATGCCAACTTTGAATGACATCCTGATCCTGCTGCCGGAGTTCTACCTGGTAGCGGCAGCGTGCTTGCTGTTGCTGCTGGACGCCTTCATGAAACCGGCGCAGCGTCCGTTGTTGCACTGGATTTCGATCGCGGTGTTGCTGGTGGCGATTTACCTGGTGATCGCGGGCCAGCCGGATCGGGCGGTGACCGCATTCGGCGGCATGTTCGTGCGTGATGACGTGGCGGAGATCATCAAGGTCTTCGCGCTGGGCACCACGGCCATGATCTTCGTCTATGCGCGTCCGTACCTGATCGACCGCAAGCTGCTCGGTGGCGAGTTCTACACGCTGATGATCTTCGCCGTGATCGGCATCATGCTGCTGGTTTCGGCGGGCAACCTGGTCACCGTCTACCTGGGCCTGGAACTGCTCTCGCTGTCGTCGTATGCACTGGTGGCCCTGAACCGCGAAGCGAAGCTGCCGTCCGAGGCCGCGATCAAGTACTTCGTGCTGGGTGCGCTGGCGTCGGGCATGCTGCTGTACGGCATGTCGATGGTCTACGGCGCGTCGGGCATGGGCGGCACGCCCACCCTGGAGCTGGCCCAGCTGAGCCATGTGATGGGCTACACCACGGCACCCACGCTGCTGCTGTTCGGCCTGATCTTCATGATCGTCGGCATCGGCTTCAAGCTGGGTGCCGCGCCGTTCCACATGTGGATTCCCGACGTCTACCAGGGCGCGCCCACGCCGGTGACCACCTTTGTCGCCGCCGGTTCGAAACTGGCCGCGTTCGGCATGGCGTATCGCCTGCTGGCGGACGGCATGGGCGATCTGGCGCAGCATTGGCAGCTGATCCTGGCGGTGCTGGCGGTGTTGTCGCTGGCGATCGGCAACCTGGTTGCCATCGTGCAGACCAACCTGAAACGCATGCTGGCCTATTCCACCATCTCGCACATGGGCTATCTGTTGCTGGGCCTGTCCGCAGCCGGCCCGGAAGGCTACGCCGCGGCGTTGTTCTACGCGATCTGCTACGCATTGATGGGTGTGGCCGCGTTCGGCGTGATCCTGGCGATGAGCCGGGCCGGGTTCGAATGCGAGGAGATCGCCGACTTCAAGGGTCTTGCCCGCAAGGCGCCCTGGATGGCGTTCCTGATGTTGCTGGCAATGTTCTCGCTGGCCGGTGTGCCGCCGCTGTTCGGATTCTGGGCCAAGGTGCTGGTGCTGGAAGCGGCCATCCATGCGGACATGCTGTGGCTGGCGATCGTCGGCATCGTGTTCGCCATTGTCGGCCTGTACTACTACCTCTACGTCATCAAGGTGATGTATTTCGATGCGCCGGAAGAGGGTGGCGCACTGCAGGTGCAGCAGGACAAGCCGCTGCGCCTGGTGCTGTCGCTGAACGCACTTTCGCTGCTGGCGCTGGGACTGTACTGGGGGCCGTTGCTGGCCTGGTGCCGTCGCGCGTTCGGCGTGTAAGGGAATGCGGCGATTTGCGGAAATAATGGCGCCGAAGCTTGCAAGAAACCGGCCATTACGTTAATATCTTCGGACTCTGATGCGGGGTGGAGCAGTCTGGCAGCTCGTCGGGCTCATAACCCGAAGGTCGCAGGTTCGAATCCTGCCCCCGCTACCAGATCTTTCTTGATGCAAGAAAGCCTCCTCGTGAGGCTTTTTTGTTGGGCGCAAGGATGCGTAGTGCCGGGCGGCAAGTTTCGCCAGGGCACCGGAAGGAGCTGCACGAGGAGGAACATCGGCGACACAGGGAAATGGGCCGTTGGAGCCCATTTTTTGTTTCTGCCGTTCTGAGAGTGAGCCGGGAATAACGACCCATGGATACACAGGCACTGGCACAGCGTTTCAACGAGGTTCTGGCCGATCTGGGCCTGGAATGCCTTGGCGTGGAGTTCAACCCGTCGCAAGGGCAGAGTACCCTGCGCATCTACGTGGACCTGCTGGACAAGAGCGGCGCCGATGGTGAGCGTCGTGAGGTCGGCATCGAGGATTGCGAAAGCGCCAGCCGCGAGTTGTCTGCGCTGCTCGATGTGGAGGATCCGATCCCCGGCCATTACGTGCTGGAGGTTTCCTCGCCCGGTATTGATCGCCCGCTGTTCACCGCCGCGCAATTTGCGAAGGTCGATGGGCAGGAAGTGAAGGTGCTGCTGAAGGCACCGCTGGAAGGGCGCCGTCGCCTGCGCGGCAAGCTGGCATCGGTGGAAGGCGAGCACATCGTGCTGGAAGCCGAAGGCAAGACATTCGAATTCGATCATGCACTGGTGGAAAGCGCGCGTGTGGTGCCGGACTGGGTGGCGCTGGGTTATGCGCCTCAGCCCAAGCCCGGCGGCAAGGTGTCCGGCAAAAAGTGATTCGATGCGGCCTGACCATGGCCGCGTTCCAGGTTTTGTG
The DNA here is from genome assembly GCF_042655685.1 of Rhodanobacter ginsenosidimutans. Taxonomy (NCBI): domain Bacteria; kingdom Pseudomonadati; phylum Pseudomonadota; class Gammaproteobacteria; order Lysobacterales; family Rhodanobacteraceae; genus Rhodanobacter; species Rhodanobacter ginsenosidimutans. The sequence goes on from NZ_JBHSMM010000001.1 coordinate 1,472,905, forward strand.
TTCCGGGACGAACACAACAATTTCAACCATCGGTATCCGCACGTGATGCCTACGGAGTTGCTGCAATGAGCAAAGAACTTTTGCTGGTCGTCGACGCGGTCGCCAATGAAAAGGGCGTGCCGCTGGAAGTGATTTTCGAGGCGATGGAGGCCGCGCTGGCTTCGGCCGCTAAGAAGCGCTACCCCGAAGAAGAGCCCGACGTGCGCGTGTCGATCGACCATGACACCGGCGAGTACGAGACGTTCCGTCGCTGGGAAATCATTGCCGACGATGGCGAGATGGAATCGCCGTCGTATCAACTGCGCCTGATGGATGCGCTGGACGTGCGCGCGGATGCCCAGGTGGGTGAATACATCGAGGAGCAGGTCGAGAACGCCGAGTTCGGCCGTATCGCAGCGCAGGCCGCCAAGCAGGTGATCGTGCAGCGCGTACGCGAAGCCGAGCGCCAGCAGGTGGTCGATGCGTTTGTCGATCGCGTGGGCGAGCTGGTCACCGGCATCGTCAAGCGGGTCGAGCGCGGCAACATCTATCTGGATCTGGGCAGCAACGCCGAGGCCTTCATTCCGCGCGACAAGACGATTCCGCGTGAATCGGCCCGCGTCGGCGATCGCGTGCGCGGTTACCTGTATGAAGTGCGTTCGGAACCGCGCGGCCCGCAGCTGTTCGTGTCGCGCGCGGCGCCGGAATTCATGATCGAGCTGTTCAAGCTGGAAGTGCCGGAAGTCGGCCAGGGCCTGGTCGAGATCAAGGGTTGCGCCCGTGATCCGGGCGACCGCGCCAAGATCGCCGTGCTGGCCCACGACAGCCGCACTGATCCCATCGGCGCCTGCATCGGCATGCGCGGCTCGCGCGTGCAGGCGGTGTCGAACGACCTCAACGGCGAGCGCGTCGACATCATCCTGTGGCACGAGAACCAGGCGCAGTTCGTCATCAATGCGATGGCGCCGGCCGAAGTGCAGTCCATCATCATGGACGAGGAAAAGCACTCGATGGATATCGCGGTGGCCGAGGACAAGCTGTCCCAGGCGATCGGCCGCGGTGGCCAGAACGTGCGCCTGGCCAGCAAGCTGACGGGCTGGCAGCTCAACGTGATGACGCAGGACCAGGTCACCGCCAAGAGCGAGAGCGAGCAGGACGCCGCCCGCCAGTTGTTCATGGACAAGCTCGAAGTGGATCAGGAAATCGCCAACATCCTGGTGCAGGAAGGCTTCTCCAGCGTCGAGGAAATTGCCTACGTACCCAGCGCCGAGCTGCTTGCCGTGGAAGGCTTCGACGAGGACATCGTCGAGGAACTGCGTGCGCGCGCCCGCGATGCCCTGCTGACCGAGGCGCTGGCCGCGGAAGAGGGTGTCGATGAGGGCGAGGGCTCCGGCGATCTGCTGGCGCTCGAAGGCATGGACGAATCGCTGGCGCTGGCACTGGCCGCGCGCGAAGTTTTCACGGTGGACGACCTGGCCGACCTGGCCGTGGACGACCTGATCGATATCGAGGGCATGGACGAGGCGCGCGCGGCGGCGCTGATCATGTCCGCGCGCGCACCGATGATCGAGCGACTGGAGAAGGGCGGCTAACCGCGGTTGGCGGCGCCCTGGACGGGCGCACCAGGAAAGGCCTTCGGGCCTTTCACCACGGATGGAGGTGGCGGCGCAGACAATGCCGCACAGACGATAAGCGCGGGAACGGCGGAGCAACAAAACGATGTCGGACGTCACGATCAAACAACTCGCCCAGGTATTGGGCATGCCGGTGGACAAGCTGCTGACGCAGCTTGGCGAAGCGGGCATGAAATTTTCCGACCAGGAGCAGGTCATCAGCAGCACCGAGAAGGTGAAGCTGCTGGGCTTCCTGCGTCGCACGCATGGCAAGGGCGACACCGCGGCCGAGGCCGACGCCAGTGCACCCAGGCAGATCACGCTGAAGCGACGCACGGTCGGCGAATTGAAGGTCGCCACGCCCGGTGCGCGCGGCGCTGCCGGTACCGCCAAGACGGTGAATGTCGAAGTGCGCGCCAAACGCACCTACGTCAAGCGCAGCGTGATCGCCGAGGAAGCCAGTACCGAGCCCGAGCGCGAGGAGGCCACGCGCAAGCTGCAGGAATCGCAGCAGCAGCGCGAGCAGGAAGAGAACGATCGTCGCGAGCAGGAAGCACGGCGCCAGCAAGAAGCGCAGCAGCGCGCTCAGGAAGAAGAGCAGAAACAGCAGGCCGCCGAAGCCCAGCGTCGGGCGCAGGCCGAGGCGGAAGCCGCCGCCGAGCAGGCACCGGTTGCAGCGGAGGCTGCCGCAGCGGCGCCTGACGCTCCCGAGGTCGAGCCCGCACATGATGCCGCGGATTCGTCCGTGGTCCAGCGGATGGACCAGCGCGAGCTGGGCATGATCCTTCCGCGCATCCACGAGCCGCGCAAGCGCGAAAAGCTGGTCAAGCCGGCCCCGGTACCCGCTCCGGCGCCAGCGCCAGCCCCCGCGCGTGCGGCGGCGACGCGCCCCGCCGCCGGCGCGGGCGATACGGCAGCAGCACCCGCCAGCGATGCCGGGCGCGGCAAGGCCAAGCACGCCCGTGGCGGCGAGCGCGGCGATGCGAGCGGCAAGCGTTTCGCCGGCGGCGAGCTGCACCTCAGCGAGGCCGATCGCGCCCGCCGTTCCAGCAACAACAAGCGTGGCAAGCCCGGCCGCAGCAGCGGTCGCGATGCCATGCGCAGCAGCCACAGCGCGCCCAGCGGCCCGCATGGCTTCTCGCGCCCCACCGCACCGGTGGTGCGTGAGGTGATCGTCAGCGATGCCAACATCGTGGCCGAGCTGGCGCAGAAGATGGCGGTCAAGGGTTCGGAGGTGGTCAAGGCGCTGTTCAAGATGGGCGTCATGGCGACCATCAACCAGACCATCGACCACGACACCGCGGTGCTTGTGGTCGAAGAACTCGGTCACGTGCCAGTGGCCGATACGCAGAACAACGCCGAGGAAACGCTGGCCGCACACACCCAGAACGTGGAACTGGAAGGCGAGAAGAGCACTCGCCCGCCGGTGGTCACCATCATGGGCCACGTCGACCACGGCAAGACCTCGTTGCTCGATTACATCCGCCGTACCAAGGTGGCTTCCGGTGAAGCCGGCGGCATTACCCAGCACATCGGCGCGTATCACGTGAAAACGTCGAAGGGCGTGATCACCTTCCTCGATACCCCGGGCCACGCGGCGTTCACCTCGATGCGCGCCCGTGGTGCGCAATCGACCGACATCGTGATCCTGGTGGTGGCCGCCGACGACGGCGTGAAGCCGCAGACGATCGAGGCGGTCAAGCATGCGCGCGCCGCCAAGGTGCCGCTGATCGTGGCCGTCAACAAGATGGACAAGGACGGCGCCAACCCGGACAACGTGAAGCAGGGTCTGGTGGCGCAGGAAGTGGTGCCGGAAGACTGGGGCGGCGACGTGCAGTTCGTGCCGGTGTCGGCCAAGACCGGCATGGGCGTGGAGGATCTGCTGGACGCCATCTCGATCCAGGCTGAAGTGATGGAGCTGAGTGCCGTAGTCGATGGCCGCGCCTCGGGCGTGGTTATCGAATCCAGCCTCGATCGCGGCCGCGGTCCGGTGGCCACCGTGCTGGTGCAGCAGGGCACGCTGAAGAAGGGCGATTTCATCGTCTGCGGCATCGAATACGGCCGCATGCGCGCGCTGATCGACGAATCGGGCAAGCAGGTTGCTGAAGCTGGTCCGTCGATTCCCGTGCAGGTGCTCGGCTTGTCCGGCGTGCCGGAAACCGGCGACGACTTTGTCTGCGTCGAGGACGAGCGGCTGGCCCGCGAAGTGGCTGAGGAACGTCAGCAGAAGCGTCGCGAAACGCGCATGGTCAGCAAGGCCAACCGGCTCGAGGACATCATTGCCAAGATGGGCCAGGGCGAAGAGCAGCAGACGCTCAACATCCTGGTCAAGGGCGACGTACAGGGCTCGGTCGAGGCCTTGCGCGAGTCGCTCACGCAGATCGGCAACGAGCGCGTGCGCGTCAACGTGGTTTCCTCCGGCGTCGGTGGCATCACCGAGTCGGACGCTACCCTGGCGGCCGCATCGAAGGCGCTGGTCATCGGCTTCAACGTGCGCGCCGATGCGTCGGCACGCAAGGTGATCGAAACCAATGGCCTGGATGTGCGCTACTTCTCGATCATTTATGACGTGATCGACCAGGTGACCCAGGCAGCCACCGGCTTGCTCGGCATGGAAGTGCGCGAGGACATCATCGGCATCGCCGAGGTCCGCGATGTGTTCCGCAGCTCCAAGTTCGGCGCGGTGGCCGGTTGCATGGTCACCGAAGGCACGGTCAAGCGCAGCAAGCCGATCCGCGTGTTGCGCGACAACGTGGTGATCTTCGAAGGCGAACTGGAATCGCTGCGCCGCTTCAAGGAGCTGGTGGACGAAGTGCGCAACGGCATGGAATGCGGTATCGCCGTCAAGCAATACAACGACGTCAAGGCCGGCGACCAGATCGAATGCTTCGAGCGTACCGAGGTGGCTCGTACGCTGTAACGCGGAGCGTTACAGCGTGGGAATCGGGAATGGGGAATCGGGAATCGTAAAAGCCGGTTCTCCCTCGATTCCCGGTTTCGCGCGTTCCTGGCTCTTGCCATTCCCTATTCTCCATTCCCCATTCCCGGCCCCTCTATGCCCTCCCGCGATTTCAAACGTACCGACCGCATAGGTGCTGAACTGCGCCGCGAACTCGGTTTGCTGGTGCATGCTGCCGTGCGCGATCACGGCTTGCCGTCGGTCAGCGTCTCGGACGTGGAGATCACGCGCGACCTGGATTGGGCCACGGTGTGGGTGACCGCGCTGCTGCCCGACCAGGGCTTGCCCGCGGTGAAGGCGTTGAACCAGATCAGTCACGAGATCCGGCATTCGCTGGCGCACAGCGGCATGCGCATGCGTCGCGTGCCGGAGCTGAAGTTCAAGTACGACGACTCGGTCGACAAGGGCGAGCGCATCGACACGCTGCTGCGCGAGCAGGCGCGTACGCTGCCGCCGGCCGACGACAAGCAGGATTGACGGAAGGTCGAGTGGCATCCCGTGCTTCGATAAACCGGTCTGCGCGTATCCAGTGGCGTGACTTGCACGGCATCGTGCTGCTTGACAAGCCGATGGGCGTGAGCTCCAACCAGGCGTTGCAGTCCGCGCGCCGACTGTTTCGCGCGGCCAAGGGCGGCCATGCCGGCGCACTCGATCCGCTGGCGACCGGGTTGCTGCCACTATGCTTCGGCGAGGCCACCAAGTTGGCCGGTACCCTGCTGGGTTCACGCAAGGCGTATATCGCCGAATGCCGCCTGGGCATCACCACCGATACCGCCGATTGCGAAGGCGAAGTCCTGCAGCAACGTCCCGTGCCGCCACTCGACGCCGCCGCGATCGAGGCGGCGCTGGTGAAGCTGCGCGGCCGCATCCTGCAGGTGCCGCCGATGTACTCGGCGCTCAAGCGCGACGGCGAACGGTTGTACGAGAAAGCACGTCGCGGTGAAACGGTTGAGGTGGAGCCGCGGGAAGTCGACGTGTATCAGCTGGAATTGCAGGCGCGTACGGATGACACGTTGCAGTTGCTGGTCGAATGCGGCTCGGGTACCTACGTGCGTGCGCTGGCCACGGCCCTGGGCGAGGATCTGGGTTGCGGCGCCCATCTGACCGCATTGCGCCGCACCTGGGTTGAACCCTTCCGCGAACCGCGCATGATGACACTGGAGGATTTGCAGCAGGCCGCCGAGCAGGGTGACGACGTGCTGCTGTCGCAGATGCTGCCGGTGTTCGCGGGCCTGTCGGACATCCCCGCCGTGCAGCTCGATGAAACGCAAAGCATGGCGATTGCCCGCGGCCAGCCGGTGCAGTTGGACGCATCGTTGCCGACCGGTCGCTGTGCGGCATTTGCCAGCGATGGCGCGTTGCTGGCGGTGCTCGAGCTGGATGCACAACGGCAAACCCGCATCCTGCGCGGCTTCAACCTGCCGCCGGATGACGATTTGCGGCGAAAAAGCCGCTCTGCTCTTGTTGTAACACCGCTCCGGTCAGTAGAATAGACAAGTTATTTCAACGCTTTCACTCATCTAGGCGAAGCTTGCGCTTGTGTCATCGCTGATGATGCAAGCGCAAGCTTCGCATCGCCTTTTCAAGGAAACGTACTCCATGTCTCTTACCGCAGAACAGACCGGCAAGATCATCGCTGATTTCGGCCGCGTGCCGAACGATACCGGTTCGACCGAAGTCCAGGTGGCCCTGCTGTCCGCTCGCATCGAGCACCTCACCGGCCACTTCAAGGATCACAAGCAGGATCATCACTCCCGCCGTGGCCTGCTGAAGCTGGTCAACCAGCGCAAGCGTCTGCTGGCTTATCTGAAGGATCGCGATCTCGCCCGTTACCAGACCCTGATCGAGCGCCTCGGCCTGCGTCGCTGATTCGCGCGCGTTCCTGCGTGAACGCAAGGATCAAGAAGCGCCCGTCGCAGGGCGCACTTCTTCAATCAGATCAGGAATCAAACACGTGGCAAAAGTAACCAAGTCATTCCAGTACGGTAATCACGAAGTCACACTGGAGACGGGCGAAATTGCCCGCCAGGCATCCGGTGCGGTCATGGTCAGCATGGGCGGCACCGTGGTGCTGGTCACCGCCGTGGCGGCCACCAAGCAGAAGGAAGGGCAGGATTTCTTCCCGCTCACCGTCGACTATGTCGAGAAGTTCTATTCGGCCGGTCGCATCCCCGGTGGCTTCTTCAAGCGTGAAGGCCGCCCGACCGAAAAGGAAACGCTGACCTCGCGTCTGATCGATCGCCCGGTGCGTCCGCTGTTCCCGGATGACTTCAAGAACGAAGTGCAGGTCATCGCGCAGGTCGTGTCGCTGAACCCGGAAGTGGACGGCGACATCGTGGCCCTGCTGGGTGCGTCCGCCGCGCTGAGCCTGGCCGGCATCCCGTTCAAGGGGCCGATCGGCGCCGCCCGCGTCGGTTACGCCAACGGCCAGTACCTGCTGAACCCGACCGCCACCGAACTGAAGACTTCCGATCTCGACCTGGTTGTCGCCGGTACCGCCGGTGCCGTGCTGATGGTGGAGTCGGAAGCCAAGCTGCTGTCCGAGGACGTGATGCTGGGTGCCGTGATGTTCGGTCACCAGCAGATGCAGACCGCCATCCGCGCCATCGCCGAGCTGGCCACCGAAGCCGGCAAGCCGTCGTGGGACTGGAAGGCGCCGGCCCGCGACGAGTCGCTGGTTGCCGCCGTCAAGGGTGCCGTCGGCGATCAGCTGGCTGCAGCGTTCCAGGTGCGCGACAAGCTGGAGCGTCGCGACGCGATCTCCGCGATCAAGTCCGACGTGCTGGCCGGCCTCAAGGCGCAGGCCGAAGAGAAGGGCTGGGCGTCCGCTGCGATCGCCAAGGAATTCGAGGAACTCGAATACCACACCATGCGCGACAGCGTGCTGAAGACCAAGGTCCGCATCGACGGCCGTCAGCTCGACGATGTGCGCGCCATCTCGGCCCGCATCGGCGTGCTGCCGCGCACGCATGGTTCGGCGCTGTTCACCCGTGGCGAAACCCAGGCGCTTGTCGTCATCACGCTGGGCACCACGCGCGACGCGCAGATCATCGACGCCCCCGGCGGCGAGTCGAAGGACCCGTTCCTGTTCCACTACAACTTCCCCCCGTTCTCGGTGGGTGAAGCCGGTCGTTTCGGCGCGCCGAAGCGTCGCGAGATCGGCCACGGCCGCCTCGCCAAGCGCGGCGTGCAGGCGGTCAAGCCGACGATCGAGGAATTCCCGTACGTGGTGCGCGTGGTCTCGGAAATCACCGAGTCCAACGGCTCCTCGTCGATGGCTTCCGTGTGCGGTTCCTCGCTGGCGATGATGGATGCCGGCGTGCCGCTGAAGGCGCCGGTGGCCGGTATCGCCATGGGCCTGGTCAAGGAAGGCAACGACTTCGTGGTGCTGAGCGACATCCTGGGTGATGAAGATCACCTCGGCGACATGGACTTCAAGGTGGCCGGTAGCGCCGATGGCATCTCCGCGTTGCAGATGGACATCAAGATCGACGGCATCACCGAAGAGATCATGAAGGTGGCACTGGCCCAGGCCAAGCAGGGTCGCCTGCACATCCTGGGCGAGATGGCCAAGTGCCTGAGCACGGCCCGCACGGAAATGAGCGAGTTCGCACCGCGCCTGCTGACCATCAAGATCCACCCGGACAAGATCCGCGAAGTGATCGGCAAGGGTGGCGCCACGATCCGCTCGATCACCGAGGAAACCGGCACCACCATCGACATCAGCGACGACGGCACCATCATCGTCGGCTCGGTCAATCGCGAGGCGGCCGAAGCGGCGAAGAAGCGCATCGAGCAGATCACCTCCGACGTGGAGCCGGGTCGCATCTACGAAGGCAAGGTCGCCAAGCTGATGGACTTCGGCGCGTTCGTCACGATCATGCCGGGCAAGGATGGTCTGGTGCACGTGTCGCAGATTTCCGATGAGCGCGTCGAGAAGGTGTCCGACAAGCTGAAGGAAGGCGACATCGTCAAGGTCAAGGTGCTCGAGGTCGACAAGCAGGGCCGCATCCGCCTGTCGATGAAGGCGGTGACCGACGAGGAACGCGCCAGCGTCTAAAGCGTTTCGCGTTGAACACCAGAAGGCCCGGTATTTCGATACCGGGCCTTCTGCGTTTTCGGTCCGCCATGCCATCCGCTGCGCTAAGATCGTGGCCATCAATGGACGAGGAATCGAGATGGCCCCTCCGGCGGATTTTCAGATGCCCGATTTTCTCAAACCGGGGATCGATGCGGATTTCCTGCGCGATTTCCAGACATTGGCACAGCAGTCGTGGGATGCCTGGTTGCGCCAGCAATCGGCGCCGACGGGCGCTGGCAATCCATCGTTTGCTGCCGCCCCCAATGCCGCCGCCGGCAACGAGGTGCTCGATCGCACGCTGGCGGGATTGAAGAGCTATTTCGAATGGATGCAGGGCGTGACTGCGGGTGCCGCCGGCGTCCCCGGTGCCGACTGGCAACAACAGGTGCAGCAACTGTTTGGCGGCGCGCAGCAACCGTTTGCGCAGGCTTTCCAGCATATCGATGGCGCCGGGATGGAAGGTTTTGCCGGCAAGTGGCATTCCTGGCTGCAGGGAATGCAGCCTGCCGATGCCATGGCGTCCGGCCCCACTCCTGCTTTCGGGCAGGATCGCGAGCAGCAGATGCAGCGTCAGGCGCTGGCGGCGGCGATGCTGGAGTCGATGCAGGCCAGCGCGCGCTACCAGGCGCTGATCCAGCGTGCCAATACGCAAGGCATGCAGAAACTGCAGGACAAGCTGGCGGAACACGCCGAACCCGGCCGCCAGATCGAGTCGCTGAAGGCCTTGTACGACCTGTGGGTGGACGCGGCCGAGGAAGCGTATGCCGAGATCGCGTTGACGGAGGAATTTCGCGAAGCCTATGGCGCCATGGCCAACAGCCAGATGCGGGTGCGCAGCTTGCAGCAACAGCAGACCGAGCAACTGTGCCAGCAATGGGGTCTACCGACGCGCCGCGAGATGGACACGCTGGGTGAGCGCCTGCAGCAGGTGCGGCGCGAGGCGCGGGCATCCCGTGCCGGCACGGCGGTCGACCGCTCTGAGGAGATCGCCGATCTGCGCCGGGAGGTGGCCGAGTTGCGCCGTCAATGGGCCGCTGCGGGGGTGAAGCCTGTTCCCGCCAGGCGATCAACTGCAAAGAAGGCGACGGCGAAAGCTGCCGCGAAGACATCGCGTTCGGCCGTAAAGAAGGCTGCAACCGCAAAACCCGCGGCAACAAAAAAGGCCGCTGTCAAAAGATCCGCGCCCCCCGCGCCGCGAAAGCCCGCAGGCAAGCGAGCAGTTCGCAAATCGTCCACGACTCGCACCTCCGCGCCACGCAAGCGCAAATAAGGAGTATCCATGTACACGCCGCTGCGCATCGATCCCACCCGCGCGCTTGCCGACATCAACACGTTCCAGCGCAAGCTGGCCGCCGGTATGGGCCATCTGCGCAACATGCACGAGCCCGACTACGCCAACACCCCGCGCGAACTGGTCTACAGCGAGGACAAGCTCAAGGTCTGGCACTTCACGGGCACCGCGCCCACCTCGAAGACGCCGCTGCTGATCGTCTATGCGCTGGTCAATACGGTGTGGATGACCGACCTGCAGGCCGACCGCTCGATGGTGCGCAACCTGCTGGAGCAGGGTGAGGACGTCTACCTGATCGATTGGGGTTATCCCGACGGCGCCGACCGCTGGCTGACCCTGGACGACTACATCAACGGCTACCTCGACCGTTGTGTGGACGTGGTACGCCAACGGCACGATCTCGAGGCGATCAACCTGCTCGGTATCTGCCAGGGCGGCGCGTTCTCGCTGTGCTATGCCGCGCTGCATCGCGACAAGGTGAAGAACCTGATCACCATGGTCACTCCGGTGGATTTCCAGACTCCGGACAACATGCTGTCGCACTGGTGCCGCAACCTCGATGTGGACCTGTTCGTCGACACCATGGGCAACATTCCCGCGGGGCTGATGAACTACGTCTACCTCACGCTGAAGCCGATGCGGTTGAACCAGCAGAAATACATCGGCATGGTCGACATCCTGGACAACCCGGTGGAGCTGGAAAACTTCCTGCGCATGGAGCGCTGGATCTTCGATTCACCGGATCAGGCCGGCGAGGCATTCCGGCAGTTCATCAAGGATTTCTACCAGGGCAACAAGCTCATCAAGGGGACGCTGGAAATTGGCGGCCAGCGCGTGGATCTGGGCAAGGTGACGCAACCGGTGTTGAACATCTTCGCCGAACAGGATCATCTGGTGCCGCCGGATGCCTCGCGCGCTCTTGGCGAACATGTCGGCAGCAGCGACTACACCCAGCTGGCATTCAAGGGCGGCCACATTGGCATCTACGTATCCGGCCGCGCGCAGCGCGAGGTGCCGCCGGCGATCAGTGCATGGCTGCGCAACCGCGACTGACCCGCGCTTGCGTGTCAGTAATCGAAGATGTGTTCGATGGTGCCAGGTACGTTTGCGTAGCGGTTGAGCAGCGTTTCAAGTTTGCCTACCGGAACTTGCAGCACTTCGCGTTGCTGTCCCGGCTTCGTCAGCAGCGGCTGCGTGAAAAACACGGGGGCATAGTCTGGCGGCGCAATCCCGCGGGCTCCAAGTACGCTGACCAGAATCGTGTCCCGGTTGCCGGCGATTTCCTCGAACGTAGTGCCCCGGCGCGCCAACGCTGTGGCGGCATCGCTGAAGCCCTGGTATCGCGGTAGAGCAAGCAGATACTCGTCGCCCTGTTGCGCCAATAGCTGCACGCCAGCGGGCAGATCAGCTGGTGCATTGCGCGCCACGACCGGCGTGTTTTCCTTCGGGATGGCGTAGGTTTCGTGTGCCGCCTTGCCCAACATCCAGCCGTAAGCTGCTTTCACCAGCCATTCGCTGCTCAGCGCATAGCGTCTTTCCCACTTGCGCAGGGCATGCGGCCCCCACCACGGCGTGTCGCTCCACAGCTTGCGCAGTGGTCCCATGAAATCGAATTTGTACCAGGGCTCGACGCGAATGAAGTCCACGTAGTCGCGTTCGACACGGGTTGCCAGGCGGTCTTCCGGCGTGGCGTTGGCCGGCAGGCTGAACTGGCTGAGCCGGCCGATCAGAGTGTCGTAGACCCCCTTGATAGTGTATTCCACGGTGGTACTCGCACCGATGACGCAGATCATCGTGTGATATTCGCCGTTGAACGGATAGCGCCCGCGTGTGGCTGCAATCACGTGGCCATAAGCCGACCAGAACTGGCCGATATGCGCGAAGAAGGGGAAGTGCGTGGGAGGATGCTGCTGCAGCCAATCGGCGTATTCGGCGGGGCTGAATACCAGGAACCATTCCGGGAAGGTCAGGTAGGTCTGTTCCTCGCCGCGACGATCCTGGGGTGGCACATGCAGCGTCGGTTGTTCAGGGAGGGCGGTGGCGGCGGTCGCCATGGTGGCAAGCGCGACCATCGCAGCAAAGAGAAAGTGGGAGGCGAGCCGTTTCATGCGGCGTCGAAGCGCAGCAAGGTGTTCAGTGTGGGATCTTGCGCTTGCAACAGTCGTGGTCCGGTGGCTACCAGTCCGTACCTGCCAAGCAGGGCGACCCATTCGTCGATGGGACGGAAGTGGCGCAGCTCGCGCGCGTTGTCCTGCCACGGAAGGTTCAGCCCTGCGTTGAATACTGCATGCGCCAGCGAAGCCATCGCGCGCATGTAGTCATCACTCACGTCGTGGTCGCGCAGGATCAGTACGCCGTCGGCTTTCAGCACCCGTCGTAACGAGGCGATGAACGGTTCCAGACGGTCGAGGCGTGCGTGGTGCAAGCCGATCTGGCAGGTCAGCAGTTCGATGCTGCCATCCGCCACGGCATCCGCGGGGATGGGTGCGTAGTCATCGAGCGGCACGAAACGGGCATGCCGACGCAAGCCGCCACGCTCGACGATGTCGACGGGTGAGAACCCCGCCGCAACGTCATGCAGCAATACGCGGTCACCCTCGAGGCGCAGGTGTTTGCGCAGTTGACTGAGGTAGCGACCGGTGCTGCCGACTTCCAGGTAGCCGTCGAAGCGTCGGCGCTCGCCGAGCAGAGCCAGCGTCTGCCGCGTCATCTCCTGCTTTTGCCGCGCCAGGGCGGGAAGGGCATACACGAGCTCGGACAGGAAGGATTTGATCGACGGCAGGCCAGCCTGTACGGCACGGTAGATCGCCTCGTCATCGCAATGTTCGCCGGTGGCATGCTGGATGAGTGCGTGGAAACGGTCTTCCGGAAAGATGCGGTAGACGTTCTGCAGGAATCGGTAGAAGTCGTCGTTGCCGCGGACAGTGTCATAGACCGCATGAAAGTCGGAGCCGGATGCGGCAGTCGTGGTCACGGATGGCTCCAATTCAGGGGCGTAGTACTTGTCCCACAACACGTTGCGCCAACGGTAATCGGGGTCGAGCGTGCGCTTGAGCGCGAACAGTTCGTGCGCACGCGGATAGGCTTGGTGGAACTGCTCGATGGTGGCGTGGGGCTGGTAGGGCAGGTAATAGGTGCCGCCGCACGCCAACGCGGCGTCGATCAGCTCGCGCGTCCACACCGCCACGCGCTCGCGTGCGTTCGTGCGCGTGCGCTGCTTGTGGTAAAGCACGAAGGCGAATACTTCGTCGCGCGCCCAAGCCAGCAACGAGCCGGGGTCTCGATGGGCGTGGCGCACGGAAACGTTCACCATGTTCACGCGATGGCGCTGCAGGATTTCCGACAGCCGTGCGCGAAAGTCCTCGAACCGTTCCACCGGTACGAAGTATTCCTGCAATACGTAGGTGCGGTCGTGGCGCGATCCGGGTTCGAGTTCGCCGACGTCGTAACCCGCTTCGTAGTTGCGCCAGTGCACCGGGCGGCCCAGGTAAAGCAACGGATCCAGCAGGCGTCGCCGACGCCAGCGGCCGCTGCGCGTCTCGGTGAATACCCACATGTAATAACGCTGCAGCGGGTATTGCCGGCGCGGTTTCTGCAGCCGCTGCGAAGTGGTGACCGCTCGTTCGGTGCGCCGCCACGTCACCGCACGCGCATGGCGGAAATCCGGCGGGTAAAGATCGGCGTTGTGGAAGATCGAGTCACCGCTGTCGCGTACGCGGCTCCGGAAATATGCGGGGTAATCCAATGCGGGCATGCATGCGTCCTCGCGGCGCACGCGCACGTTTTCGGTCAGCGCCAGTTCGACCTCCAGGATCAATCCCAGACCGCCGTAGCCGCCTATGACGGCGTGGAAGATTGCCGGGTTGTTTGCTGGTGAAGCCTCCACCGCCTGGCCGTCGGCCAGCATCATCCTCAACGAGCGCACCGACAGGATCAGCGGACCAAGCCCGATGTAGCGGCCGTGCACGTTGACACTGAGCGAGCCGCCCACCGTGAAGTTGGCGTAGGTCTGCATGATTTGCAGCGCCAGGCCGTGCGGGTCAATGAAGCGCTGGATGTCGCACCAGCGGATGCCACTCTGCACGCGAATTGTGCACGCCGACGGATCGAAGTGCAGCACGCTATTGAAGCGTCGCATGTCGAGGTGCAGGCTACCGGGGCTCGCGGTCTGCCCGCCCATGCTGAAATGACCGCCGCCGACCGAGATCGGAAGTTCCGTGCGCAAAATTGCTTCACGGATTTCCTCGGTCGTTGTGGGTGTGGCGACGGCCAGTACTGGCACTGGGTTCAACCGCGTTACGTCGTTGACGACGATGCCCATGCGTTCAGACCGGTTCATGGATGCGCACCTGCAGGTAGTCGCGATTCCGTGAGCGCGGGTCGTCACCGTATTGGTTGTCGCCCTGCGTTCCTCGCGCGAACAGCAGTAAACCGGTCACGTACACGGGGCCGAGGACGGGTACGACCAAAGCGAGCAGTTGCGATGCCGAGCGGGCGCTGTCGTGCAGCCGACGCACAACCAGCGAGGACAACACAATGAAGAGCGGTGGATACAGGACGAGCGTGCTGGTGTAGCCCGCGAGACTTTCCAGCGAGAGGAACAACACCAGGAAGACGGCTGCTGTTATCGCCAGCCTTCCAAGGAGTGCGGCACGCCCCAGTCGCCCCGTCCATTCCATCCATTCCCGAACGCGTCGCATATCCCTGCTCCCTACCGAATCCTCTGATATTGAGAGCGCGCATACTGTCGCCTGTCAAGGTGTTGTTGAGGAGCCGTGCCAGGCTGCCAATGCCCACGGCGCTCCCGTTGGAACCCGGAGAAGCGATGAACACCCCGAAGCGACTTTGCCGTTCCCGTCAGAACCGCAAGCTGGCGGGCGTCTGCGGCGGTATCGCTGACTATCTCGGTTGGGATCCCACTCTGGTGCGGGTGGCATGGATCGTCCTCACCTTGCTGGGTGGTTCGGGTATCCTGATCTATCTGATCTTCTGGCTGGTGATGCCCGAGTCACCTTGATCTCAACGTTTCGCGCAACGACTATTCCGATGGATTACGACCATTACGATCGCGTTCGCGCCGTGCAATGGCGCGGCGATCATCTGTACCTGCTCGATCAGCGCCTGCTTCCTGCGGAAGAACGCTGGATCGAATGTCGGGACACCGCGCAGGTCACCACTGCGATCCGTGACCTCGCCGTGCGCGGAGCGCCGGCCATCGGTATCGCGGCGGCGTGGGGCGTGGCGATGGCCGCCCAACAGCAGGCGCCGCTGGACGATGCCTTGGCGATGTTGCGCGCCGCCCGGCCCACCGCGGTCAACCTGATGTGGGCGTTGGACCGCATGAAGAAGCGCATCGCCGCCGGTGCCGATGCTGAGGCGTTGCTGCGCGAGGCGCAGGCGATCCAGGATGGGGACCTGGCCGCCAACCGCCGGATGGGCGAGCTGGGCGCCGGCTTGATCACGCCGGGCTCCGGCGTGTTGACCCATTGCAACACCGGGTCATTGGCCACCGCTGGATTCGGCACGGCGCTGGGTGTGATCCGTGCCGGTGTTGCGGCGGAACGCATTGTGCGCGTGTACGCCGGCGAAACCCGCCCGTGGCTGCAAGGTGCGCGGCTCACCATGTGGGAACTGGTGCGCGATGGTATTCCCGCGCAACTGATCGCCGACTCCACGGCGTCGCACCTGATGAAGTCCGGCGCGGTGCAATGGGTGATCGTCGGCGCCGACCGGATCGCCGCCAACGGCGATGTTGCCAACAAGATCGGCACCTACCAGTTGGCGATCGCCGCGAAATACCACGGCGTGAAGTTCATGGTGGTGGCGCCGTCCTCGACCATCGACATGGCGACCGCCACCGGCGAAGAAATCGAGATCGAACTGCGCGATGCCACCGAGCTGCTCGGCGTCGCCGGCCGGCGCACGGTGGTCGAGGGTGCGCAGGCGTGGAATCCCGTATTCGACGTGACACCGGCGGAGTTGATCGACGCGATCGTCACCGAGCGGGGCGTGATCGAGCGGCCGAGCGTGCTGGCGATGCAGGCGATGTTCGGCAGCTGACGCTGCGCAAGCGAGTGTCGTGAGCGGAAAAAAAACGCCCGCGCGCTTTATCGTTTCGCCGCCATTCCCGCGGCGCTGAAAGTCACTGTTCCGGCGCCTTTGCGCTTCCATTTCCAGCAGCCCGCGGAGCACTTTCCCGCGGCGGGGATGTGTCGCCGTAAGTTATTGATCGAAAAGCATTAAATACTGTCTTTTTGGGGCTGCGCGTGGTACACTCCGTGGGTTGATTTCGGGCCATCGGCGCATGCCGCTCCAGGCGCGTCGCCAGCGCCCCTTTTTCATACCCAGGGAAGCCGATTAATGGCAGAACTCGCCAAAGAAGTCATACGCGTCAATATCGAAGACGAGATGCGCCAGAGTTACCTCGATTACGCCATGAGCGTCATCGTGGGGCGCGCTCTACCGGATGTCCGTGATGGGTTGAAGCCCGTGCATCGCCGTGTGTTGTTCGCGATGAACGAACTGGGCAATGTGTGGAACAAGCCATACAAGAAGTCGGCCCGCGTGGTCGGTGACGTCATCGGTAAATACCATCCGCATGGCGATCAGTCGGTCTACGACGCGATCGTGCGCATGGCCCAGCCGTTCTCGCTGCGCTACATGCTGGTCGATGGCCAGGGCAACTTCGGCTCGGTCGATGGCGACAACGCCGCGGCCATGCGATACACCGAGGTGCGCATGTCGCGCCTCACGCATGAATTGCTGGCGGACATCGACAAGGACACCGTCGATTTTGGCTTCAACTACGACGAGAGCGAGCGTGAGCCGCTGGTGTTGCCCTCGCGCGTGCCGAACCTGCTGATCAACGGTTCGGCCGGTATCGCGGTCGGCATGGCCACCAACATCCCGCCGCACAACCTCAACGAGGTGATCGCGGCAACCATCGCGTTGATCGACGAGCCGTCGCTCGGCATCGACGACTTGATGCATTACATCCCGGGTCCGGATTTTCCGACCTGCGGCATCATCAACGGTTCGTCCGGCATTATCGAGGCGTACCGCACCGGTCGCGGCCGCATCCTGGTGCGCGCCAAGGCGGAGGTGGAAACCGACGCCCATGGTCGCGAGACGATCCTCATCCACGAGCTGCCGTACCAGGTGAACAAGGCGCGGCTGATCGAGAAGATCGCCGAGCTGGTGAAGGAAAAGAAGCTCGAGGGCATCAGCGAGCTGCGCGACGAGTCGGACAAGGACGGCATGCGCGTGGTCATCGAGATCCGCAAGGACGCGATGGGCGACGTGGTGCTCAACAACCTGTTCCAGCAGACGCAGTTGCAGGTCACCTTCGGCATCAACATGGTGGCCCTGCTGGATGGCCAGCCCAAGCTGCTGAACCTCAAGGACATCCTTGAAGCGTTCATCCGCCATCGCCGCGAAGTGGTTACCCGCCGCACGATCTTCGACCTGCGCAAGGCGCGTGCGCGTGCGCATATCCTCGAAGGTCTCACGGTGGCATTGGCCAACATCGACGAGATGATCGAACTGATCAAGACCTCGTCGTCGCCGGCCGAGGCGCGCGAGCGCATGGTGGCGCGGCGTTGGGAAGCCGGGCTGGTACGCGCGCTGCTTTCGGCCACCGGTGCCGAAGCGTCGCGGCCGGAGGAAATGGATCCGCGCGATGGCCTGAAGGACGATGGCTACCAGTTGTCCGAGGCGCAGGCGCTGGAAATCCTGGCGATGCGGCTGCACCGCCTCACCGGCCTGGAGCAGGAAAAACTTTCCGACGAATACAGGCAGATCCTGGAGACCATCCGCGGCCTGATCGAGATCCTGGAGAATCCCGCACGCCTGCTGGAGGTGATCCGCGAGGAGCTGGAGGCCGTCAATGCCGAATTCGGCGACGCCCGCCGCACCGAGATCCAGCATTCGCAGGAAGATCTCAACGTGCTGGACCTGATCGCGCCGGAGGACATGGTGGTCACCTTGTCCCACACCGGCTACGTCAAGCGCCAGCCGGCCAGCACGTATCGCTCGCAGCGGCGCGGTGGCAAGGGGCGTTCGGCGTCGGCCCTGAAGGAAGAGGATGTCGTCGAGCAGTTGTGGGTGGTGAACACGCACGACACCTTGCTGACGTTCACCAGCACTGGCCGCGTCTACTGGCTCAATGTGTACCAGATCCCCGAGGCGAGCCCGGGCGCGCGCGGCAAGCCGATCGTGAACCTGCTGCCGCTGGGTGAGGGCGAACACGTGCAGGCGGTGCTGCCGATTCGCGACTACAGCGACGACCGCTACGTGTTCTTCGCCACCCGCCAGGGCACGGTCAAGAAAACGCCGCTGGGCGAATTCGCGTTCCAGCTGCAAAAGGGCAAGCTGGCGATTCGCCTCAACGACGACGATGCGCTGGTCAACGTGGAGCTTACCGACGGCAACAGCGATGTCCTGCTGTTCGCCTCCAATGGCAAGGTCAACCGCTTCGACGAGAACACCGTGCGCTCGATGGGCCGTACCGCCGCTGGCGTGCGGGGCATGAAGCTGGCCAAGGATGCCCACGTGGTGTCGCTGATCGTGGCCGCCGAAGGCGACATCCTCACCGCCACCGAACGCGGCTATGGCAAGCGCACCCCGCTGGTGGAGTTCACCAAGAAGGGACGTGGCACGCAGGGCGTCATCGGCATCCAGTGCTCCGAGCGCAACGGCGCGCTGGTCGCCGCCGCCCAGGTCACCGAGGAGCACGAGCTGATGCTCATCTCCGATCAGGGCACGCTGGTACGCACCCGCGTGGCGGAGGTTTCGCAACTGGGTCGCAATACCCAGGGCGTCACCCTGATCCGCCTGCCCGCCGACGAAAAGCTGGTCAGCGTGATGCGGCTCGATGCGGAAGAGGATTCCGCCGAAGAGGGTGCTGCCGTGGATGGCGACGCACCGATGAATGGAGGCGGCAGTGACGCAGCCGAGGGAAGCCCGGAAGTGACTGATCCGACCGAGACGGACCCGACGGAAGAGTGATTCCACCGCGTCTCTGAAGCAAAGGCCCCGGCAATGCCGGGGCCTTTTGCATGAGGGGCTTCGTCAGCTGGCCAGGCCCGACGCGTCGATCGCCGCCAGCATCGCCTCGGCCGTGGATACGCGCAGTTCACCCGGCGCCTCGACGTGCAGCAGCCGCACCTCGCCGTCGTCCGCGTACAGCGCAAAACGCCGCGTACGCACGCCCATGCCGAAGGCCGAGCCATCGAATTCCAGGCCCAGCGCGCGGGTGAAGCCGGCGTTGCCGTCGGCAAGCATCAACAGGCCCGGTGGTGTCTGCAGTGATGCCGCCCATGCCCGCATCACGTGTGCATCGTTGACCGCCAGGCACATCAGGTCGATCCCGCGAGCCTTGAAATCATCGGCGTGGTGGATGTAGCCGGGTACATGCAAGGTCGAGCAGGTGGGCGTGAAGGCGCCGGGGACGCCCACCAGCACGGTCTTGCGGGTGGCGAACAGTTCGCCGGTGTGGCGCGACTGGACATCGCCGTCGATAACCCGGATCGCCACGTCGGGGAGTTTGTCGCCTGGCTGGATGGGCATGTGCAAAGCCGGTAATCAGGAAGTGTGATGCTACGGCATACGCCAGGTGAACGGGGTAGCGAGGGGCCGCGCGGCAAGCGTGCCATTGCCTTGAATCGCCCGCGGAAGCACCTACTTTCACTGCAGGCGGCGACGGGCCGCATTCATCTTGAGGAGACGTGCAATGAACCTGGGTCGTCATTCCATCTGGAACGCGAACAATGCCCTGCCTGAGGAAATCCGCCAGGCGTTTGATCGCTTCCTGCAACCGGCAGACAGCGATGCATCCAACGTGGTCACCAGCCAGTGGGCGCCGCGGGTGGACATTCGCGAGGACGAGCAGCGCTTCGTGATCCTGGCGGATATCCCCGGCGTGGATCCCGCGCAGATCGAAGTGAGCATGGACAAGGGCATCCTCACCATCAAGGGTGAGCGCGAAGCTGATCTCGGCGCCGAGGGCAACGAGGCCACCAAGGGCAAGTTCACCCGGGTCGAGCGGGCGCGCGGGGCATTCCACCGGCGCTTTGCCCTGCCGGACAGTGCTGACGCCGAGGGCATCACCGCCAACGGCAAGCTCGGCGTGCTGGAAATCGTGATCCCGAAAAAGGCACTGGCAACGCCGCGACGCATTACCATCAACACCGGCCATTGAGCCGGCCGGCCACGGGCCGGACTATGTTGCATGAACACCCGCGGCGGCACGGATTCGCCGCGGGTTTTGCGTTCGTTGGGGAGTGGTAGTGGAATTCAAAGATTATTACGACATTCTGGGCGTCAAGCCCGACGCGACCGAGGCCGAGATCAAGGCGGCATATCGGAAGCTGGCGCGCAAATACCACCCGGACAAGAACAAGGACGCGGGCGCCGAGGAGAAGTTCAAGGCCGCCAACGAGGCGCAGGAAGTGCTGATGGATGCGGAGAAGCGCCGCTCCTATGACCAGTTGCGCGCGGGTGGCTATCGCGGTGGTGAACAGTTCCGGCCGCCGCCGGGCTGGCAGGGTCAAAGCCAGGGTTTCAACGACACGGGCGGCGATTTCAGCGATTTCTTCGAAAGCCTGTTCGGTCGTGGCGGTGCCGCCGGTGCGCGCGGGCAGGCACGTCCGCGCCGTGGTCGCGATGTGCAGGCGTCGGTGCAGATCGAGTTGCAGACGGCGTTCGATGGCGGCCGCACGCGGCTGGCCATGCAGGACCCGGCCGGTGGCGAGCGCGTGCTGGAGGTGAAGATTCCGGCCGGTATCCAGCCCGGCCAGGTCATCCGGTTGGCCGGGCAGGGCCAGGCTGGCGTGGCCGGCGGCCCCAAGGGCGATCTGCTGCTGGAAATCGGCATACGCGATGATCCGCGGTTCCGCCTGGATGGCCGCAACGTGGTGCATGTGTTGCCGATCAGCCCGTGGGAGGCCGCGCTGGGCGCCACGGTGCCGGTGCCGACGCTGGCTGGTACGGTGGATCTGCGCATACCCGCTGGCAGCCAGTCGGGGCGCAAGCTGCGGTTGAAAGGGCGCGGCATGCCGGGCACGCCGGCGGGCGATCAACTGGTGGAGTTGTCGATCCGGGCGCCGGCGGCGGAGACGGCAGGGCAAACGGAGGCGTATGAGGATCTGCGCAAGCAGTTCAAGGATTACGATCCGCGCAAGTAACCGGCGGCGTCATCGCCCATAAAAAAACGACACCTGCGGGTGTCGTTTTTGTTGGTGAGGTGTTGCCGAAGATCAGCCTTGCAGCAATTCCTGCAGCGTCTTGGCCAGTTCGTCTTCCTTGATCGGCTTGGTGACATAGGCCTTGGCGCCCTGGCGCATGCCCCACACGCGATCGGTTTCCTGGTCCTTGGTGGTTACCAGCACGATCGGGATGTGCGAGGTGCCGGGATTCTTGCTGATGGTGCGGGTGGCCTGGAAGCCGTTGAGATTGGGCATGACCACGTCCATCAGGATCAGGTCAGGCAGCTGCTGCTTGGCCACTTCGACGCCGGCGGCTCCATCTTCGGCGGTCAGGGTTTCATGCCCGAGCTTTTCGACGATGCGTTTGATGCCCAGTAATTGCGACGGGGAATCGTCGACGATCAGGATGCGTGCCATAAGGTGATTGTCCCTGCGAGTTGCGTTAATTCTATGCTGCTGATGCTGCAGTTCCAAGCGCGGTGCGCTCAGAAACCGAGCGTATTGTTTACCACGGTGCGCCCGAAAGCGCCGCCCGCGAGCATGCGTGTAAAGGTCGCTGGCAGTTGCGCCAGGGCGATTTCATCGGTGGCGATGCGCGCCAGCTGACGAGGTTTCCAGTCGCCGGCCAAGTGCTGCCAGATGGTGTCGCGGATGTCCCGCGCGGTGCCTGCCGAGGCCACGCCGAGCAGGCTGACGCCGCGGATGATGAACGGCATCACGGTGCTGTCGAATGCGATACCACCCGCGTTGCCGCACAGCGCCACGTTGCCGTAGGGGTGGATCAGGGGCAGCAGGCCGCTCAGCATGCCGCCGCCCACTGTATCCAGCGCGCCGCCGAAGCGCGCCGAGTCCATCGGTTTGCCACTGAAGTCCCATTGATGCCGGTCGATGCAAGCGTGTGCGCCCAGCGCGCGCAGCGCGTCGAAATGGTCGGGCTTGCCGCTGATCGCGTGAACTTCGTAGCCGGCGCGGCTGAAGATGTCGATGGCCAGCTGGCCCACGCCGCCGCTGGCACCGCTGATCGCGATGGGCCCCAGCTCCGGTGTCTGCCGGTTGTCCTGCATCCGCAGCAGGGCAAGTGCCGCGGTGAAGCCGGCGGTGCCGATGACCATGCTTTCGCGCAGGCTGAGGCCGGCGGGCAGCGGGATCGTCCAGCGTGCATCGAGGCGCGCGTACTGCGCGAACCCGCCATCACGCGTTTCGGACAGGCCGCTGCCGGTGCACAGCACGGCGTCGCCCTCCTTGAATGCGGGATCACTCGACGCGACCACGTGCCCGGCCACGTCGATGCCGCCGTTCAACGGGTAGCGGCGCAGGATGCGGCCCTTGCCCGTGCCGGCCAGCGCGTCCTTGTAGTTGACCGACGAGTACGCCGCTTTGACCAGTACTTCGCCCGGCGACAACGCGTCGGTGTCCATCGTTTCGAGCCCGGCCCGGTGGCCGTCGTCGTCGTGGTGGATGCGGAAGGCTTGGAAGCGGGTCATGCGGATTTCCCGTCAGGCGTCGACGCTCTGGTTGTCGATCCACTTGGGCAGGTAGGTGCCTTCGTAGGTCTGCATCCAGTCGAACAGCGCGGTCATGTCATCGCCGAACCAGAGGCTGTCGCGCTGTTCGGGGCGTACGAAACGTTCGTCGACCATGTGGTCCATCATTGCGCGCAGGTCGCGGTAATAGCCGCGCGCATCCAGGAAGGCGCAGGGATAGCGGTGCAGCCCCAACTGCGCCCAGGTCAGCATCTCGAACATCTCGTCCATGGTGCCGAAGCCGCCGGGCAGGGCGACGAAGGCGTCGGACAGTTCGTACATGCGGGTCTTGCGCTGGTGCATGGTGTCCACCACCACCAGCTCGCTGAGACCGGGATGCGCCACTTCCAGATCCACCAGTTGGCGCGGGATCACGCCAATCACCTTGCCGCCACCGGCAAGCACGGCGTCAGCCACCGTGCCCATCAACCCGACCTTGCCACCACCATAAACCAGCGCCATACCACGCTCGGCCATTCCGGCCCCGAATGCGCGCGCCTGCTCGGCGTATTCGGGATGCTTGCCGGAGCTGGAGCCGCAGTAGACGCAGAGGGCGGTGGGCTGGGGCATGTTTCTGGAACCTCAATCGGCTTGGGTCCGGCTGAAACCCGGAACGGTTTTTCTGAAAACGAGACGGCCCGCCCATGTCGCCACGAGCGGGCCGTGTTGACTTGCGCGAGCGCTCAGTTGCCCTTGTGGATGGCGCGCTTGTCGACCGACAAGGCGGCCTCGTGCACGGCTTCGGACAAGGTCGGGTGCGCGTGGACGATGCGTGCCAGATCCTCGGACGAGCCCTTGAACTCCATTGCCACCACGCACTCGGCGATCAGCTCGGAGACGCCCGGGCCGACCATATGCACGCCGAGGATGCGATCGGTTTCGGCGTGGGCGATCATCTTCACCTGGCCGACGGCCTCGTTCATCGCCACGGCGCGGCCGATGGCGGCGAACGGGAAGCTGCCGACCTTGTACGGCACGCCGGCGTCCTTCAGTTCCTTCTCGGTCTTGCCGGCCCAGGCCACTTCCGGCTCGGTGTAGATCACGAACGGGATGGTGTCGTAGTTGACGTGGCCGGCCTTGCCGGCGATCCACTCGGCCACCGCCACGCCTTCCTCGGAGCCCTTGTGGG
This sequence comes from Rhodanobacter ginsenosidimutans, assembly GCF_042655685.1. Classification (NCBI taxonomy): domain Bacteria; kingdom Pseudomonadati; phylum Pseudomonadota; class Gammaproteobacteria; order Lysobacterales; family Rhodanobacteraceae; genus Rhodanobacter; species Rhodanobacter ginsenosidimutans. Next base: position 1,496,684 of record NZ_JBHSMM010000001.1, read on the forward strand.
CAAGCATCGGGCCGCGCACGGCATCACCGATGGCCCAGACGCCGTCCACGCCGGTGTGGCAGTGCTCGTCGACCAGGATGCGGCCGCGCTCGTCCAGCTTCACGCCGGTGTCGTCGGCCAGCAGGTTCTGCGTGTAGGCGCGGCGGCCCACGGCGACCAGCAGCTTGTCGACCACCAGTTTCTGCTCGCCGTCCTTGTTGGTGTAGACCAGATGCACGCCGTCCTTCTTCACCTCGGCCTTGTTGAGCTTGGCGTCGAGCTTGATGTCCAGGCCCTGTTTGGCGAACTCCCTCGCGGCAACCTTGGCAATGTCGGCGTCGGCCACCGAGAGAAAATCGGGCAGCGCTTCGATGATGGTCACTTCCGCGCCCATGCGGCGCCACACGCTGCCCAACTCCAGGCCGATCACGCCGGCGCCGATCACGCCAAGGCGCTTGGGCACTTCGGCGAAGTCCAGCGCGCCGGCGTTGTCGACGATCGCCTTGCCGTCGAACTTGGCGAACGGCAGTTCGATCGGGACGGAGCCGGAGGCCAGGATCACGTTGGTGGCGCTGATCGTCTCTTTCTTGCCGTCGGCGCCAGTGATCTCGACGCTGTTGCCCTTCAACAGCTTGCCGGTGCCGAAGAACGGCGTGACCTTGTTCGCCTTGAACAGCTGGCCGATGCCGCCGGTGAACTGCTTGACGATCTTGTCCTTGCGGCCGATGAACGTGCCCATGTCGACCTTGGCGTCGCCCACGCTGATGCCGTGCACCGGCAGGTTGTGCGCGATGTTCCAGAACTGGCGCGAGGAATCGAGCAGCGCCTTGGACGGAATGCAGCCCACGTTGAGGCAGGTACCGCCCAGCGCCGGCTTGCCGTCCTTGCCGGTGAAGGCGTCGATGCAGGCGGTCTTCAGCCCCAGCTGCGCGGCGCGAATCGCGGCCACATAGCCGGCCGGGCCGGCGCCGATGACGATGACATCAAATTGTTCGCTCATTTCATTCGCTCACGGGAATAGGGAATCGGGAGTAGGGAATAGGGAATCGTTGGGGCAGGGCAGGCTTCGCTTTGACGATTCCCGATTCCCCATTCCCGATTCCCGGGCTCGTCAGAGCCCCAGCAACATCCTCTGCGGATTCTCCAGCTGGTTCTTGATGTCGACCAGGAACAGCACGGCGTCCTTGCCGTCGATGATGCGGTGGTCGTAGCTGATCGCGATGTACATCATCGGTGCGGCAATGATCTGGCCGTTCTCGACGATGGCGCGTTCCTTGATCGTGTGCATGCCCAGGATGGCGCTCTGCGGCGGGTTCACGATCGGGGTGGACAGCAGCGAGCCGAAGGTGCCGCCGTTGGTGATGGTGAAGGTGCCGCCCTGCAGGTCGTCCAGGCTGAGCTTGTTGTCGCGCGCCTTCTTTGCGTATTCGGCAATGCCTTTCTCGATGTCGGCGAAGCTCATGTCCTGCACGTCGCGCAGTACCGGCGTGACCAGGCCCTTGTCGGTGGACACGGCGATCGAGATGTCCTGGTAGCCGTGGTAGATCACGTCGTTGCCGTCAACCGAGGCGTTGACGTACGGGTAGCGCTTCAGCGCTTCGGCGGCGGCTTTCACGAAGAAGCTCATGAAGCCGAGCTTGATGCCGTTTTCCTTCTGGAAAGCCTCGCCCAGCGATTTGCGCATCTTCACCACTTCGCTGAGGTTCACCTCGTTGAACGAGGTGAGCATGGCGATGGAGTTCTTCGACTGCATCAGTCGCTCGGCGATGCGCAGGCGCATGCGGGTCATCGGCACGCGCTCTTCCGGGCGCGAACCCGGGGTCGGCTTCGCTGCCGGCGCGGCGGCGGGAGCCGCGGCAGGGCGCGAGCCGGCGTTGACCACGTCTTCCTTGATGATGCGGCCGTCGCGGCCGGTGCCGGCGATGGCGGAGGTGTCGACCTTGTTCTCGGTAGCGACGCGCTGCGCGGCAGGCGAAAGCTCGGCGGCGGCCTTCGACGCCGCCGGGGCGGGTGCCGCGGCGGCAGGCGCGGGAGCAGGAGCAGCGGCAGCCGGCGCAGCAGCCGGCGCCGGTGCTGCGGCCGCGGCGCCTTCCTCGATGATCGCGATGACCTGCTCGCTGTTCACCGTGTCGCCCACGTCGTGGCGGATTTCCTTCAGCACGCCATCGACCGGCGCAGGGACTTCCAGCACCACCTTGTCGGTTTCGAGGTCGACCAGGTTCTCGTCGCGTTTCACCGCGTCGCCGGCTTTCTTGTGCCAGGCGGCGATGGTGGCGTCGGAGACGGACTCGGGTAGAACGGGGACTTTGAGTTCGATGGACATGAGAAAAGGGCTCTTGAGTGAGTGCGCTCATCCGTGGGCGCAAAATCAAAAGCGGCCATCCGTGGCCGCACTATCCAGGAAGTCTATTCTGCGGAATGGTCGGTGCCGACCGGTTCGATCAGCGCCTGTTCGACCAACGCCGCCTGTTCGGCGGCATGCGTGTTGAGGTGGCCGGCCGCCGGTGCCGGCAGGCGCGCGCGGCCCGCGTATGAAAGGCTGTGGTTCGCGCCGCTGCAGGCTTGCAGGTGGTGGCGAATCTGGAACCAGGCGCCCTGGTTCATCGGCTCTTCCTGGCACCACACCACTTCCTTGGCGGCCGGGTATTTCTCCAGCTCGGCGCTGACCTCGTCCCGCGGGAACGGATACAGCTGCTCGACACGCACGATGGCGACGTCGGCCAGCTTCTTCGCTTCCGCCGATTCCAGCAGGTCGTAATAGACCTTGCCCGAGCAGAACACCACGCGCTTGACCTTCTTGGCGGCCAGCTTGCGGTGTTCGCCGATCACCAGCTGGAAGCTGCCGTTGGCCAGCTCGTCCAGCGTAGACACCGCCAGCTTGTGCCGCAGCAGCGACTTGGGCGTCATCACGACCAGCGGCTTGCGCACCGGGCGCAGCATCTGGCGGCGGATCATGTGGAAATCCTGCGCCGGCGTGGTCGGCACGCAGACCTGCATGTTCTCCATCGCGCACATCTGAAGGAAGCGCTCCAGGCGAGCGGAGGAGTGCTCCGGGCCCTGGCCTTCGTAGCCGTGCGGCAACAGCAGCACCAGGCCACAGAGGCGGTTCCACTTCGCTTCGCCGGAGCTGATGAACTGGTCGATCACCACCTGCGCACCGTTGGCGAAATCGCCGAACTGCGCCTCCCAGATGCTGAGCGTGTCCGGGTCGGTGGTGGAGTGGCCGTATTCGAACGCCATCACCGCTTCCTCGCTGAGCAGCGAGTCGATGATTTCCACGTCGGCACCGGCGCGCACGTTGGCCAGCGGCATGTAGGTGTGGCCGTCCTTCTGGTCGTGCAGCACGGCATGGCGATGGAAGAAGGTGCCGCGGCCGGAATCCTGGCCCACCAGGCGCATCTCGTTGCCCGCGTCGATGAGGGTGGCGTAGGCCAGGTTTTCGGCGAAGCCCCAGTCGGCAGGAAGCTCGCCGGCGGCCATCTTGCGCCGGTCTTCGTAAATCTTTGCCACGCGTCCCTGCAGGGTGATGTCCTTGGGCACATCCAGGATCTTCGCCAGCAGTTCCTGCAGTTTCTTCTTCGGCACCGTGGTGTCGGCGGGGGTGGTCAACTTGCCGCCGATGAAGCGCGACCAGTCCACGATATTGCTGTGCGCGGCGTCGGGATCGAGGTTGGCGACGGTGTCGCCGGCCTCCAGCTGGCCCCGGTAGGCGTCGAACATCTTCTGTCCGTCGCCTTCGGCGATCACCCCTTCCTTCACCAGCTGCTGCGCGTACAGCTCGCGGGTGGGCTTGCGCTTGCGGATGATCTGGTACATCACCGGCTGCGTGGCGGCAGGTTCGTCCGCCTCGTTGTGGCCGTGGCGGCGGTAGCAGACCAGGTCGATGACCACGTCCTTGCGGAAGGTCTTGCGGAATTCGTAGGCCAGCCGGGTGACCTCGATCACCGCCTCGGGATCGTCGCCGTTCACATGGAACACCGGCGCGTTGACCATCTTGGCCAGGTCGGTGCAGTACATGGTGGAGCGCGCGTCCTGCGGGTTGGAGGTGGTGAAGCCGACCTGGTTGTTGATCACGATGTGCAAGCTGCCGCCGATCTTGAAGCCGCGCGCCTGCGACATGTTGAACAGTTCCATGTTCACGCCCTGGCCGGCGAACGCGGCGTCGCCGTGGATCAGCACCGCCATCGACAGCTGGTGCATGGTGTCGCGGCGGCGGATCTGGCGCGCATGCACCGAGCCGGCGACCACCGGGTTGACGATCTCCAGATGGGACGGATTGAACGCCAGCGCCACGTGCAAGCCGCCCTTGGGCGTCTTCACGTCGGCGGAAAAACCCATGTGGTACTTCACGTCGCCCGAGTAGGACGGATCGTCGGCGTGTTCGAACTTGCCCTCGAACTCGTTGAACAGCATCTTCGGCGGCTTGCCGAGGATGTTGACCAGCACGTTGAGACGGCCGCGATGGGCCATGCCCACCACCATCTCCTTGATGCCGTTGTCGCCGGAGGCCCGCACCACGTCGTTCAGCAGCGGGATCAGGCTGTCGCCGCCTTCCAGCGAAAAACGCTTCTGGCCCACGTATTTCGTGTGCAGGTAGCGCTCCAGCCCGTCGGCGGCAGTGAGTTCGGCCAGGATGCGGCGCTTGCCATCGGCATCCAGACCCGCGCTGCCGTTGGCCTTTTCGAGCCGGGTGTAAACCCAGTTGCGCTGCTCGTGGTTGCTGATGTGCATGAACTCGGCGCCGACCGTGCCGGCGTAGACCTTTTTCAGGCGCGCCAGCAGTTCACCCAGCTTCATCCGCTGGCCGCCACCGGCATAGGTGCCGCAATCGAACTCGGTGTCGAGGTCGGATTCGGCCAGGCCGTGAAAGGCCAGGCCCAGGTCGGGTGCGGGCATGCGCTCGGTGAGCCCCAGCGGGTCCAGGTCGGCCGCCAGGTGGCCGCGTGAACGGTAGGCGGTCAGCAGGCGCAGCACGCCGGCCTGCTTGCTGGCGTGGCCGTCGGATGCCGCCGCGGGTGCCGTGCCTCCGCTGAGGCGGCGCTGTTTCTGCGCGGCCTCGATGCGGGCAATGGCGGCGCGCGGGGAGACATCGCCCGCCTCGCGTCCCTTGAACGTGTCGAAATAGCCGGCCCACTGCTCGGGCACCGATGACGGATCGGCGAGCCAGGCGTCGTACAGCGCTTCGACGTAGTCGGCGTTGCCGCCGGCGAGTTGCGATGATTCCAGGAATTCGCGGATCAGGTTCTTGCTCACGTCACCACCGGTTGGGGAAGAGATGCTTGCAGCCACCGTGCTGATCGATGGGGATGATGGCTGGCGGCAATTCCTATAATTATAGCCCTCCGTCACGCCGGCAGGACAACCGTGAAAGTCCCGTCGCGCCGTTGTCCGCGGGCGTTTGTGCCGGGTCATCGGCCATCGCGGCCATACCCTCGCAGTTTGCGCCCGCAGCCGTGTAGGAAACGGCATGCCGCCGCCACGTCACCGGGCCAGCGGGCGTTCATATGTCCAGTATCTGCAGCATGCTGGCCGGCGCGGACCGGTCCCACGCATGATCGAAATGCTGCCGCAGCGGCGCCTGCGCCGCGCGGTCATGGCGCGCGCCGCGGCCCGGAGGACGGGTGGCGTCGGGCAACAGCAGGTAGCCGCCGACGTCGTTGAGCAGGTAGGACGAACCGTAGCTCAGGTCGGCGTCCTCCAGCGGCGTGCGGATGTGCATCGCGCTGGGCAGGCGCTGGGCCAGCGCAATCAGGCGGTGGTCGTCACGCAGCGCCGCGGCCGGGTCGTGCAGCACGATGCGGATGTGGGCATTGCGGCCCGAGGTGGCCAGGCGGCGCCATTGCTCCAGTTCGTCGTCGCTGGCGTAGATATCGACCGGCAACAGCGGCGCGTACAGCTCGACGCGGTGGCGCGCGTCGCGCAACAGTTGCAGGCGCGCAAGGGCCAGTTCGACGCGGGTGGTCGCCGGCAGCGCTTCGGTCAGCTTGCGTGGCGTTTCCGGACGTTCCGTGGCGGACAGCGAAAGCCGCATGGCGCGGTGCGCGATACCGGCGTCGTCGAATACCTCGCCATGCGCGCTGAACCCCTGCCGTTCGTAGAACCCGATGGCGGGCAGCTGCGCGCCCAGGCTCACGTCGGGCCAGCCCAGCGCGCGCGCCTTTTCGACCAGCTCGCGCAGCATCGCGGCGCCCACGCCCTGGCCACGCCATGGCTGGCGTACCGCCATGCGGCCGATCTTGTGTTGCGGCGTGAGGCGGCCGCATCCGATCGGCTCCCCGCTGTCGTCGCGTGCCAGCACGTGGTGACAGTAGGCGTCCAGGTCGTCGCGCTCCAGTTCCTCGGGCACGCCTTGTTCCTGCACGAAGACTTCGTGGCGCAGGGCGAGCAGGGCATCGCGTTGTGCCTCGCGGCTCCAGTCGGCGGCTTCGACGTGGAAATGCTGGAGTTTCATTGACGGCGCGACTTGCGCGGCAGCAGGTGGCCTTCGTTCACCAGCGTGCGCAGCAGGTCGAACTCCGGGTCGGTGAGCGAGCCGGACGGCCGCCATGCGCGCTGTTCGCACAAGGCCTGCGCCAGCGCCGGCGAGGCGGCGTGGGCCTGGCCGCTGACATACAGCGTGCAGCCGCTCTTGCCCTGGCTCCAGGCCAGTCGCGACCACGGATGGCGCAATAGGCTGGCACCCGCGGCAAGCTGCTTCTTCAGCGCGGCCTCGGTCAGCGGCCGCGCCAGCGGGGCCACGACCTGCGCGTTGCGGTAGCGCGTGATGAAGCGACCGAACCAGTCGCGCAACAGGGTTTCATCCAGTGCGGCGGCGAACGGCAGGGCGTCGACGATGCGCGCCAGGGCGGCGCGATCGATCTCGCCGGCGGCGCGCGCCGGCTTCAGGTCGGGATCGGCGTAGCGCAGTTCGTCCGGCAGCAGGTCGGCGATGTAGTCGGCCAGATCGCCGGTCATTTCCGCCTGCGATGGCGCGCGCATGCCCACCGAGAACGTCATGCAGGGCCCGCCGAACGCGATGCCGTCGTGCGGCACGCCAGGCGGCAGGTAGAGCATGTCGCCCGGTTGCAGCAGCCATTCGTGTGTCGGCTCGAAGCTCGCCAGTTGTTTCAGTTCCACGTCGGCGCGGAACGCCTTCGGCGCCAGCGGATCGTCGCTGATCGCCCAGTGGCGCTGGCCCAGCCCCTGCAGCAGGAAGACGTCGTACTGGTCCACGTGGGCGCCGACGCCACCCTCGGGCTCGGCGTACGACACCATGATGTCGTCTACGCGCCAGCTGGGCAGGAAGCTGAAAGGCTCCAGCAGGCGCGCCACGTCGGCGTCCCATTTGTCCACGTCCTGCACCAGCAGCGTCCAGTGGCTGTCCGGGGTGCGGGCGAAATCGGCTTCGCTCAGCGGGCCCGAATTGACATGCCAGCGGTCGTGCTTGGGGTCATGCACGATCAGCCGTGCCAGCGCGGCCGGCTCGCAGGCCAGGCCGGCCAGGTCATCCGGCTGCAGCGGCGGTTCGAAATCCGGAAAGGCGCTGCGGATCAGCAGGGGCCGTTTCTGCCAGTAATCGCGCAGGAACCGGGTCGGGCTCATGCCCAGCGGCTGGCTTGCGCTGCCGCGGACTTCGATGGGGAAAGTTGGGGTCGGGGTCATCCGGCCATTGTAGATGCTGGATGCTCAGACAAGCAGCCGGAACGCATTGTGCAAGCCCAGCGCCAGCACGGCGAAACCGGCGAGATAGGTGGCCAGCCGGCCGGGGATGCGGCGGATGAACACGGCGCCGAACGGCGCTGCCAGCACGCCGCCGATGATTAGCCCGAAAACGGCGGTGAGATGGGTGGTGCCGATGCTGAGCAGGAAGCTGATGCTGGCCGCCACGCTGACCACGCATTTGGCCAGGTGCACGCTGCCGATCACGGCGCGCGGTGGCAAGCCGCGCGCCAGCAGGACGGTGACGGTCAATGCGCTCCAGCCACCGCCGCCGATGGCATCCACGAAGCCGGCGACCGAACCCAGGGCCGACGTGCCGCGCGGCACGTCCGTGCGGTCACCGGGCGGGCGCGTGCCGCGGAACAGCAGGAACAGCCCCATGCCCAGCAGATACGGCGTCAGTGCCACCCGCATCCAGTGCGCCGGCACGTTGATCGCCACGTAGGCACCCAGCAAGGCGCCGATCACGCCGGGGATCACCAGCGCCAGGAACAGCCGCCGTCGCACGTTGCCAGCCAGCAGGTGGCTGAGCCCGGAGGCGCCGCAGGTGAACGTTTCCGCGTAATGCACGCTGGCGCTGGCCGACACCGGCGGTACGCCCAGGCCCATCAGCAGTCCGGCCGAGGTCACGCCATAGGCCATGCCCAGTGCTCCATCGACCAGTTGGGCGAAAGCACCGACGGCGATGAAGACGAACAACTCGGCGAAATTGGGCATGGATATCTGGTGATGGAGGCCGGCGAGAGTATCAGACCGTCATCGCCTGCGCTGAAATGAAGAGCGGGCATAAGCACATGCCGACATATGCTTTTACCTGATACCGGCAGGTACCTAGGATTGGACGCCAAGAAGTAAAGACGTCCAAAAGGAAGCGCCGTGAACGTTGCGTTGAAACCCATTCTTCCCACCCCTGCACTTGGGGAGGAACGGCTCGCGCTGCTGGCGCGTTTGACCGACGGCCTCTCGCCGGCGGATCTCTACTGGGTGTCCGCCTATAGTGCGGCGCTGGCATCGCTGGCCACGCGCATTCCCGGCCACGCCGGTCTGGCGGTGGTTGCCGATGCCCCGCCGCCGGCCGAGCGCCCGGCCGAGCGGCTGACCGTGGTCTACGGCAGCCAGACCGGCAACTCCAAGCGCGTGGCGGAAAAGCTCGCCGGCAAGGCCGAGGCCGCCGGCCTGGGCGTCAGGCTGCTGCGCGCCGGTGCCTACCCGCTGCGTGAGCTGGCGCAGGAGCGCCACCTGGTGGTGGTGATCAGCAGCCAGGGTGAAGGCGATCCGCCGGATGACGCGATCGGCTTCATGGAGTTCATTGCCGGCAAGCGGGCGCCCAAGCTGCCGCAGCTGAAGTTCGCGGTGATGGGCCTGGGCGATTCCAGCTATGCGAAGTACTGCGCGGTAAGCCGCGACCTCGATGCCCGGCTGGCCGAACTGGGTGCGACCCGGTTCGCGGCGCTGGGCGAGGCCGATGTGGATTTCGAGGCGGCCGCGGCGACGTGGTCGCAGGGCGCGCTGGAGACGGTGAAGCAGGCGCTGAGTGCACCCGCGGCGGCTGCGCGCCCGGTCAGCCCGTTGCATGCCGTCAACGCGGCCCCGTTGCATTCACGCGAAAAGCCGTTCGCCGCCGAAGTGCTGGAGAACCAGCGCATCGTGTCGCGCGACAGCAACCGCGACGTGCGTCATCTGGAGTTGTCGCTGGAAGGCTCCGGCCTGCGTTACGAAGCGGGCGACGCCCTCGGTGTATGGCCCAGCAATCCGCCGGTACTGGTGGACCAGTGGCTGTCGGCGCTGAAGCTCGACGGCACTCGGGAAGTGGCTCACGAAGGCAAGCGCCTGCCGCTGGCCCGCTGGTTGAGCCAGGAACGCGACATCACCCGGTTGACCCGCCCGTTGCTGGCGGCGCATGCCTCCCTCAGCGGCAACCACGACCTGCAGCGCGTACTGGAGCCCGAGCACAAGGCGGATTTTGCCGCGTTGCTGGAAAGCCATCAGCCGATCGACCTGCTGCGCGAATTCCCCGCCGCGTGGGATGCCGACCAGCTCGTCGCCGCGTTGCGGCCGATGACCCCGCGGCTGTACTCGATCGCTTCCAGCCCCAAGCTGGTCGGTCCGGACGAAGTGCACCTCACGGTGGCCGTGGTCGAGTACGAAAGGCATGGCAGCAAGCACTTCGGTGCGGCATCCACCTTCCTCGCCACGACCGATGATGACGCCCGGGTGCCGGTGTTCATCGAGGAGAACGAGCGCTTCCGCCTGCCGGCCGATGGCAGCCGCGACGTGATCATGATCGGCCCGGGCACCGGCATTGCGCCGTTCCGCGCGTTCGTGCAGGAGCGCCAGGCGACGGGCGCCAGCGGCCGCAACTGGCTGTTCTTCGGCAACCGCCATTTCTCGCAGGACTTCCTCTACCAGGTGGAATGGCAGGAAGCCTTGCGCAGCGGCGCGCTACACCGGCTGGACCTGGCGTTCTCCCGCGACCAGGCCGAGAAGCTGTACGTGCAGCAGCGGGTGCGCGAGAACGGCCGCGAGTTGTACGCGTGGCTGAACGAAGGCGCCCACCTGTATGTCTGCGGCGACTCCGCGCACATGGCCAAGGACGTGCACGAAGCGCTGCTCGACGTGGCCTCCGTCCACGGCGGTCTCAGTGCGGACGACGCCAAGGCCTGGTTGGCCGACTTGCTGCAACAGGGCCGTTACGCCCGCGACGTCTATTGAGGTTTATTTCTGCGTTCATCCGTGAACGCCAGAGTCAAAAAGCGGCCATCCATGGCCGCACTCTTCAGAACAACATTCCCATGCCTTCCCATCTCGAACACATCAAATCCGAAAGCCGTCTTCTGCGCGGCACCATCGCCGAAGGGCTGGCTGACACCGTCACCGGCGCCATCGCCGAGTCGGACACTAAGCTGCTGAAATTCCACGGCAGCTACATGCAGGACGATCGCGACATCCGCGACGAGCGCCGCCGCCAGAAGCTGGAGCCGGCCTATGCGTTCATGCTGCGCGCGCGCTTGCCAGGCGGCGTGATGACGCCCGCGCAGTGGCTGGCGTTCGATGAACTGGCCAGCAACTACGCCAGCAGCGGCCTGCGCATCACGACCCGGCAGACCTTCCAGTGGCACGGCATCCTCAAGAAGAACCTGAAGGCCAGCATCGCGGCCATCAACGCCGCGGCAGCCAGCACCATCGCCGCCTGCGGTGACGTCAACCGCAACGTGATCTGCAACACCAACCCGATCGAGTCGGAAGCGCACGAGAAGGCGTATGCCTGGGCGGCGCGCTTGTCCGAGCATCTGAAGCCGAAAACCCGCGCGTACCACGAGTTCTGGCTGGACGGCGAAAAGCTGGTGGGCGAGGAAGCCGCCAACGAGCAGGAGCCGCTGTACGGCCCCACCTATCTGCCGCGCAAGTTCAAGATCGGCGTGGCCATCCCGCCGCTCAACGACATTGATGTCTACTCGCAGGATCTGGCACTGATCGCGATCATCGAGAACGGCGAACTGGTGGGTTTCAACGTCGGCATCGGCGGCGGCATGGGCGCCACCCACGGCGATCCGGCCACCTATCCGCGGCTGGCCGACATCATCGGCTTCGTGCGGCCGGAAAACCTGGTGGTGCTGGCCGAAACCGTGATCGGCGTGCAGCGCGACTGGGGCGACCGTGAGGAGCGCAAGCACGCGCGCCTGAAATACACGGTGGACACCTATGGCCTGGATGCAACCAAGGCCGAGATCGAAAAGCGGCTCGGTTTCGCGCTGGAGCCCGCGCGCGCGTTCCATTTCGATCACAACGGCGACCGCTACGGCTGGGTCAAGGGCCACGCCGGCCGCTGGCACCTCACCTTGCAGGTGGAATCGGGTCGTCTGCTCGACACCGAGGCGCACACCTGGCTCAGCGGCATGCGCGAGCTGGCGCACATCCACACCGGCGACATCCGGCTGACCTGCAACCAGAACCTCATCATCGCCAACGTGGCCGCCGAGGATCGCGACACCATCGACGAGCTGGTCGCCCGCCATCACATGGATGGCTACAAGCGGTACAGCGGCATCCGCCAGCATTCGATCGCCTGCGTGGCCTTGCCCACCTGCGGCCTGGCGATGGCGGAAAGCGAGCGCTACCTCCCCAGCTTGCTGCTGAAGCTGGAAACCCTGCTGGACCGCCACGGACTGATCGACGCGCCGATCCTGCTGCGCCTGTCCGGCTGCCCCAACGGCTGCTCGCGTCCCTACCTGGCGGAAATTGCCCTGGTCGGTCGCGCACCGGGTCGCTACGACCTGCGCCTGGGTGCGGATTTCCAGGGGCAACGGCTCAACCAGGCGTATCGCGAGAACGTCGACGAGGCGGTCATCCTGGAAGTGCTGGATGGCTTGTTCGGCCGTTACGCCGCCGAGCGCAACGCGGGCGAATACTTCGGTGATTTCCTGTTGCGCGTGGGTGTGTTGAGCGAACCGCGGAAGATTCCGCTGAAGGTGAACGCATGAACGCGATCCAGCTCCCTTTCAATGACCACAGCCCGCGCGCGCTGGCGGATATCAACGCCTGGATGGCGAGCCTGACTGCCGAGCAGCGGGTGGAATGGGCGCTGAAGAACACTGCCGGCAACCATGCGCTGTCGTCGAGCTTCGGTGCACAGGCCGCCGTCTCGCTGCATCTGGTCAGCCAGCAGAAGCCGGATATTCCGGTGATCCTGATCGACACCGGCTACCTGTTTCCCGAGACCTATCAATTCGTCGATACGCTGACGGAACAGCTGTCGCTGAACCTGAAGGTCTACCGCCCCGCGATCGGCCGCGCCTGGGCCGAGGCCCGCTACGGTCGACTGTGGGAGCAGGGGCTGGAAGGCCTGGAGCAGTACAACCGCATCCGCAAGGTCGAGCCCATGCAGCGCGCACTGGCCGAGCTGGAGATCAACGGCTGGTTCGCCGGCCTGCGTCGCAGCCAGTCCAAGAGCCGCCACGAAATCCCGTTCGTCGAATGGCAGCGCGGCCACTGGAAGTTCCATCCCATCGCCGACTGGACCGACCGCGACGTGGGCATGTACCTGCAACGCCACGGCCTGCCGTACCACCCGCTGTGGGAGCAGGGCTACGTCTCCATCGGCGACACCCACACCACCCGCCGCTGGGAGCCGGGCATGGACGCCGAAGACACCCGCTTCTTCGGCCTGAAGCGCGAATGCGGCCTGCACGAACTGGTGTAACGAGGCCTTTCCTTCTCCCGCTTGCGGGAGAAGGTGCCGAAGGCGGAAGAGGGCGCTCTTGCCTGGCTCGCGCCGAGCAAAAAGCGCCCCCTTCAGCCCTCCGGGCAGCTTCCCCCGCGATGCGGGGGAAGCGAAAAGTCAAAGCCTCTCACTCCACGCTGGCTTTCCGGGCCCGCGCCACGTTCTGGCGCCAATGCGGAACCACGGTCGCCGGATGCGGCGTGCCGTTGGTTACCGTGCTGCGCACGTCGGCGCGGTTCAGGTGCGGCGCGAACTGCACGATCCAGTCCAGGGTGTAGTCACGCAGCACGCTGTCACGGCGCAGCAGGATCCAGGTGGTGCAGGTCGGGAACAGCGCATCGGCGGTGATCGTGCGCAAGTCGTCGCCATCGCTGGGCAACATGGCCATTTCCGCCAGTACGCCAATGCCCATGCCGGCGCGCACGTAGGTCTTGATCAGGTCCGCATCGGCGGCGGTCATGGCGATCTGTGGCACCAGCCCCGCGGCGGCGAACGCACGGCGCAGTGAGGATTCGGGCTTTACCGAGGAGTCGTAACTGACCAGCGGCAAATCGGCCAGTTCGGCCAGGGTCGGCGCGCGCTTGAGCGAGGCCAGCGGGTGCGTATGCGGCATCAGCACCACGCGATTCCAGCGGTACGCGGGCAGGGCGATGCCACTGGCTGGCGCCGCCCCCGAGGTACTGACCACGGCCAGGTCGACGCGGCCACCTTCCAGCAACGCCAGTACTTCCGCGTCGCCGCTGGGCTGCAGGTGCACGCTGACCTGCGGATAGCGCCGGCTCAGTGCCGCGATCGACGGCGGCAGGGCAAAGCGGGCCTGGGTGTGCGTGGTGGCGATGCGAAGTTCGCCGTGTTCCTCGTTGCGCAGGTTGGCGGCGATGGAACGGATGTTGACCGCTTCGGCCAGGATCACGCGGGCGCGCTCGAGCACGCGGGCGCCCGCATCGGTCACGCCATCGAGGCTCTTGCCCTTGCGCGTGAACAGCTGCAGGCCGAGTTCGTCCTCCAGTTGCTTCAACTGCTTGCTGACGCCCGGTTGCGTGGCGTGCACGCGTTCGGCGGCGGCGGTGATATTGAGTCCGCAATCGGCGATGGCGATGAGGTAGCGCAGTTGGGTCAGGGTCATGGCGTGGGTTCGCAGTGTACCGATGAGGAGTGTACGGGCAGACGGAGGCGCTGCGGTGGCTTCGACACGCCTGTGGCATAACGTCCCGGCCTTGCCGGATACCTGGCTGGACGACAGGCGACTTCAGGCGGCCTTGGCAAATTCAGACGTCTAAACGCCCAAACAATGTTGTCATACTACATCAGGGTGGTGCTCATAACCTTGAGGTATATCAACGGCATCACAAGTCATTTCCCCAACAATGGCCGCGCCTATAGCGTTACGGTGCCGCGCTGCCGTGGCGTCGATGCCGTATGTCCCCATGAAGTTGTATCCGTTGTTTGCCGATCTTTCCCGCCGCGCCGTGCTGGTTGTGGGCGGTGGTGCCGTGGCCGAGCGCAAGGTGGCGGCGCTGCTGGCCGCCAAGGCGCAGGTGACGGTCGGCGCGCCATTGCTGACGCCGCAACTGGAAAGCCTGGTCAGGAAGGGCCGCATCGCGCATCGCGCGGGCGTGTTCGAGGCCAGCTGGATCGACCACGCCTGGCTGGTGGTGGCCGCCACCTCGGATCAGGCGCTGAACGCCCAGGTGGCCGAACTGGCCACCTTGCAGCGCATTTTCGTCAATGTGGTGGATGACGCGCAGTTGTCCAGTTTCCACGTGCCGGCGGTGATCGACCGCTCGCCGGTGATCGTGGCCATTTCCAGCAGTGGCGAGGCGCCGATGCTGGGCCGGCTGCTGCGCGAGCGGCTGGAAACGTTGATCGACCACTCGGTCGGGCCGCTCGCCGCGCTGGCCGCACGCTTGCGCAAGCGTATCCGCCGGCGCTATCCGGACCTCGCCCTGCGTCGCCAGTTCTATCAAAAACTGCTGACCGGTCCGGTCGCTGACCTGCTTCGCCGCAACCAGCCCGAAGCAGCCACCGCCGCGGCCGAACAGGCACTCGCCGCGCCCCGCGCGGAGGCTGTGGGGTCGGTGGTGCTGGTGGGCGCGGGGCCGGGCGATCCGGGCCTGCTGACTCTGCGTGCGCTGCGCGCGCTGAACGAGGCGGATGTGATCCTGCACGACCGACTGGTCAGCCCGGACATACTGGAACTGGCCAGGCGCGACGCCGACCGGATCGAGGTGGGCAAGCAGGCCGGCAACCACCATGCCACCCAGGATCAGATTCATGCGTTGATGCTGGAACACGCGCGTGCCGGCAAACGGGTGGTACGCCTGAAAGGCGGTGACCCGTTTGTCTTTGGCCGTGGCGGCGAGGAACTGGAATACCTGCGCGACCACGGCATTGCCTATGAAGTGGTCCCCGGCATCACCGCGGCGCTGGCCTGCGCCGCCTACGCCGGCGTGCCGCTGACCCATCGCGACCACGCCCAGTCGGTGCGCCTGGTCACCGCGCATTGCCGCTCATCGATGGACACGCTCGACTGGGCCGCGCTGGCGCAGGAGCGGCAGACGCTGGCGGTCTACATGGGCGTGGCCGGGCTGGAAACGGTGCAGGCGCAGTTGCTTGCGCATGGCCGGGCAGCGGAAACGCCGTTTGCGCTGGTCGAAAACGGTTCGCGTGCGGACCAGCGCGTGGTGACCGGCACGCTGGCCGACCTGCCGGTACAGGCGCGTCGCCACGATGTGCGCTCGCCGGCGCTGCTGATCCTGGGCGAGGTAGCGTCGCTCAGCCATCGGCTGGCCTGGTTCGGCGCCGAGCCGCTGGGGTCGCCCGTCGCCATCGAGCCCGCGGCACCGCCCCAGCCCGTGCCGCGCCCCGCCCGGCACGCCACGGTGGAGACCTTGCGCGCCATCCATCGCGCGTAACCCCTGCGTCACCGCGGTTCTTTCATGCTGCGCGTTGCCGAGATTCCGGCAGCGCGCTTTTCTTTACCCACGGAGCGTTTCCATGATCTACAACAGCATCCTCGACACCATCGGCCGCACGCCCATCGTGAAGCTGCAGCGGCTGGCACCGGCCCACGTGGATATCTACGTGAAGGTCGAAGCGTTCAACCCGGCCGGTTCGGTGAAAGACCGCCTGGCGTTGGCCATCATCCTCGACGCCGAGCAGCGCGGCGTGCTGAAGCCTGGCCAGACCGTGGTGGAGTCCACCTCGGGCAACACCGGTGTGGCGCTGGCGGCCGTGTGTGCGGCCCGTGGCTATCCCTTCGTGGCGGTGTTGCCGGACTCCTTCTCGATCGAACGGCGCAAGCTGATCCGCGCCTATGGTGGCAAGGTTCTGCTCACCCCGGCGGCGCTGCGTGGCAGCGGTGCCTCGGCGAAGGCGCAGGAGCTGGCCGACAAGCACGGCTGGTTCCTCGCCAACCAGTTCGACAACCCGGCCAATCCGGCCTACCACCGCCAGACCACGGCCGCTGAAATCATCAGCGACTTCGCTGGTCGCCGCCTCGACTATTTTGTCAGCGGCTGGGGCACCGGCGGCACGCTTACCGGCGTGGGCGAAGTGCTCAGGGTGGCGCGCCCGGAGGTCAAGGTCGTCGGTGCCGAGCCCGCCGCCGCCTCGCTGCTGGGCGGCAAGGAATGGGCCTCGCACAAGATCCAGGGCTGGACGCCGGACTTCCTGCCTGCCGTGCTCAACGGCCAGGTGGTCGACCAACTGGTAACCGTGGACGACGTGGTGGCCCGCGACACCGCGCGCGTGCTGGCGCAGAAGGAAGGCATCTTCACCGGCCTTTCCTCCGGCGCCACGCTGGCGGCCGCGCTGCAGGTGGCGCAGACCGCGCCCGAAGGCTCCGTGCTGCTGGCGATGCTGCCGGACACCGGCGAGCGCTACCTGTCGACGTTCCTGTTCGAGGGCGTCAACGAGGGTTCCGACGAGGTTTGATCGTTGTGGCGGCGGGTCGCCCACGGCCCGCCCGCCTTGCTGTCGGTCGTGCGGCAGCGGTGGTTCTAGGCAGTTGCAGTCGGCGTCAGCTGGCCCGTCGCGCCATTACCTTCTCACCCACGTTGGCCAGCGCCTGGATCGCCGGCAGCAGTTCACGGCCCAACTCGGTCAGTGCGTACTCGGCCGATGGTGGCGAGCTGTCCAGCGCACGACGTGTCACCAGACTCCGTGATTCCAGCTCCCGCAACCGCGCGCTCAATACCCGCGCGGAGATGCGTGGAATGTCGTGTCGCAATTCCCCGAAACGGCGCGGCCCGGCGCTCAGATACCAGATCACGTTCGGCGCCCAGGCGCCGCGCAGCAGCGCCATGCTCTCGCTCAGCGGGCAGGTCGGCGGTATCGATGCGTTGTTTTTGCGTACGGGCAGGCCCATGGCTTCAGGGGAACCGGTTACTGGTGGGATACCGCATTTTCGCCTGATTCGGCGCCGGTTGGTATCCATAAGTAACCACGGTGGCTAGCATGCACTGCGTCGCCGCGATTCGCGCGGCGATCCCGCGTGTGCAGCGCGTGTTCCACCCCCTCATGGATCAACGATGAAACTCTATTACTTCCCCGGTGCCTGTTCCCTGTCCCCGCATATCGTGGCGCTGGAGGCGGGCATCCCGCTGCAACTGGAAAAGACCGACATCAAGACCAAACTCACCGAGAGCGGCGCGGATTTCGGGCAGATCAACCCGAAAGGCTACGTGCCGACCCTGGTGCTGGACAACGGCGAAATACTGACCGAAGGCACCGCCATCGTGCAGTACCTGGCCGATCTGAAGCCCGAGAGCGGCCTGGCTCCCGCCAACGGTACGTTGCCGCGCTACCGCTTGCAGGAAATGCTGGGTTACATCAACTCCGAACTGCACAAGAATTACAGCCCGCTGTTCAATCCGGACACGCCGGAAGCCGCGCGCGCCGAGCGCGAAAGCTACCTGTTGCGGCGCTACCAGCTCATCGAGAATGCGCTGGCGAAACAGCCGTGGCTGCTGGGCGAGCAATTCACCGTGGCCGATGTGTACTTGTTCACCGTCACCAACTGGGCCGGCCACGTGGGCCTGGATCTCTCCCGCTTCACCGCGCTGGCCGCGTTCCAGCAGCGCGTAGCCTCGCGGCCCGCGGTGCAGGCGGCGCTTGAGGCTGAAGGGTTGCTCAGCAAAGCCGCATAAAGCGGCGCGTACGGCAATGTCCGAGTTGACCGGGCCCGCAAGGCGGGTCCGGTCCCATGGAATGGTCAGGCGTCGGTGGTATCGATCGACCTCGTCATGAACACGCTGTTGGGGTCCGGCCGGTAGTCCGCGAAGGGTGCGCAGGGAGCGAATCCGAAGGACGCATAAAGGCGACGTGCCGGCTCGAAGAATTCCATGGAACCCGTCTCCAGGCTGAGGCGCGAATAACCACTGACAGCAGCCTCCCGAATCAGATGGCGCAACATCATGGACGCGACGCCACGACGCAGATGGGAGCCGGCAGTACGCATGGATTTGATTTCGGCGTGCGCTGCCGTCAGGTGCTTGAGGGCACCAAATCCGGCCAGTGCCGCACCATCCCAGATGCTCCAGAACGTGACGTCGTCGCTCCGAAGGCCAGCCAGGTCGAGAGCGTGGCGGCTTTCCGGCGGGGCCGTCGGCGCCATCGATTCCAGATGCTCGCGCAGCAGTTCCAGGATCTGCGGGCCTTCGAGGTTGTCGAGTCGAATGTCCACGGCTTTTTTCCCGGATTGATTCGAAAAATTGCCAAGCGTGCTCAGTTGTGGGAGCGACTTCAGTCGCGATGGTTCTGCTCTGGAGCCCAAAGGCAAGAGCATCGCGACTGAAGTCGCTCCTACAGGTTTGTCGTCGCGGCGAGTTTCGAACTGGTCAGATGTCTTTCGCCAGCCCTTCAGCCAAGCCGATATAGCTGCCCGGCGTCAGCTCCAGCAGGCGCTGCTTCGCATCGGCCGGCAGATCAAGCCCGCCGATGAACTCGCGCATAGACTCCTTGGTGATGCCATGCCCGCGGGTTAGCGCCTTCAGCTGTTCGTACGGTTGCGGCAGGCCGTAGCGGCGCATCACGGTCTGCACCGCTTCGGCCAGCACTTCCCAACTGGCGTCGAGGTCGGCGGCGATGCGGTCGGCGTTGACGTTGAGCTTGCCCAGGCCTTTCTTCAACGATTCCAGTGCCACCAGCGTATGGCCGAAGGCGGTGCCCAGTGCGCGCAGCACGGTGGAGTCGGTGAGGTCGCGCTGCCAGCGGCTGATCGGCAGCTTCTCCGCGAAATGGCCCAGCAGCGCGTTGGCGAGGCCGAAGTTGCCTTCGGCGTTTTCGAAGTCGATCGGATTGACCTTGTGCGGCATGGTCGACGAGCCGACTTCGCCGGCCTTCAGCGTCTGCTTGAAATAACCCAGCGAGATGTAACCCCAGATGTCGCGGGCCAGGTCGATCAGGATGGTGTTGGCGCGGCGCACGGCATCGCAGTATTCGGCGACGTTGTCGTGTGGCTCGATCTGGGTGGTGTAGGCGTTGTAGTCCAGCTCCAGGCTTTCCACGAAAGTCTGCGAGAAGCACTGCCAATCGAGGTCGGGGTAGGTGATGGCGTGGGCGTTGTAGTTGCCCACGGCGCCGTTGATCTTGCCCGAGACATCCACCGCAGCCAATTGTCGGCGCTGACGTTCGATGCGCGCCACCACGTTGGCGATTTCCTTGCCCAGCGTGCTGGGCGAGGCGGTCTGGCCGTGGGTGCGCGAGAGCAGCGGCAGCGCGGCGTTGGCGTGGGCCAGTTCGCGCAACTGCGCGGTGACGGCGTCCAGTTGCGGCAGCAAGACCTGGGCGCGCGCGTCGCGCAGCATCAGCGCGTAGGAGAGGTTATTGATGTCTTCACTGGTGCAGGCGAAATGCACGAACTCCTTGGCCTGGGCCAGGCTGGCGTCGGCGCCGATCTTTTCCTTGATGAAATACTCGACCGCCTTCACGTCATGGTTCGTGGTGGCTTCGATCGCCTTGATGCGCTCGCCGTCGGCCACGCTGAAATCGTCCGCGATGGCTTTCAGAATGGCGATCTGGGCAGCGTTGAACGGCGGCAGTTCGACGATCTTCGGTTCGGCGGCCAGCGCCAGCAGCCATTCGATCTCCACGTGTACGCGCCGGTGCATCAGGCCGAACTCACTGAAGATCGGGCGCAATGCTTCGACCTTGCCGGCGTAGCGGCCGTCCAGCGGGGACAGGGCGGTCAGGGTGTGAGTGGACATCGGCGGGTTCCGGCGGGAGGAAAACCGCCATTTTACATTGACGGCGGCTTGGTGTTTGGCGGCCTATAGTGTTTTGTCCCGTTTCCCCCGGGCGCGGCGCTTTCAGCGCCCCGTTTGGCATGAATGGTTGCGACCGAGAAATAAAAGGATCTCCCCAATGAGCAACTTCCGCATCGAGCACGACAGCATGGGCGAACTGCAGGTGCCCGCCGACGCGCTGTACGGCGCGCAGACCCAGCGCGCGATCGACAACTTCCCGATCTCCGGCCTGCACCTGCCGCGCCCATTCATCCGCGCGCTGGGCCTGATCAAGGCCGCCGCGGCCGACGTGAACCTGTCGCTGGGTCATCTGAAAAAGGGGCAGGCCGCGGCGATCCGCAAGGCGGCGCTGGCGGTGGCGGACGGGCAGTACGACGCACAGTTCCCGATCGACATCTTCCAGACCGGCTCCGGCACCAGCACCAACATGAATGCGAACGAGGTGATCGCGCATCTGGCGGTGGCGGCCGGTGCCAAGGTGCATCCGAACGACCACGTCAATTACGGGCAGAGCTCGAACGACGTGATCCCCACCACGATCCACGTCAGCGCCGCGCTCACCACCAGCGAGCAGTTGCTGCCCGCGCTGAAGCATCTGAGGAAGGTGATCGACAAGCGCGCCCGCGAATTGAAGAACACGCCCAAGACCGGCCGTACCCACCTGATGGACGCGATGCCGATCACCTTCGGCCAGGAGTTGTCGGGCTGGTCGGCGCAGATCGCCAGTGCGATCGAGCGCATCGAGGATGCGTTGAAACGCATGCGCCGGTTGCCGCAGGGTGGCACGGCGGTGGGCACCGGTATCAATGCCGATCCAAAGTTCGGCCCGGCGATCGCACAGCAGCTGAAGAAACTGACCGGGGTGAAGTTCGAGTCGGCGGAGAACTATTTCGAGGGCATGGCGGCGCAGGATGCCGCAGTCGAATTGTCCGGCCAGTTGAAGACGTTGGCGGTAGGCTTGATGAAGATCGCCAACGACCTGCGCTGGATGAATTCCGGCCCGCTGGCGGGCCTGGGCGAGATCGAGCTGCCGGCGCTGCAGCCCGGTTCCTCGATCATGCCGGGCAAGGTCAACCCGGTGATTCCCGAGGCGGTGGCGATGGTCGCCGCACAGGTGATCGGCAACGATGTGTCGATCACCATCGCCGGGCAGTCCGGCAATTTCCAGCTCAACGTGATGCTGCCGCTGATCGCGCACAACCTGCTGCAGTCGATCGGCATCCTGGCCAATGTCAGCGTGCTGCTGGCGGACAAATCCATCGCCGGCTTCAAGGTCAACAAGGCGCGGGTGAACCAGGCGCTGGCGATGAACCCGATCCTGGTCACCGCGCTGAATCCGGTGATCGGTTATGAGAAAGGGGCCGCCACCGCCAAGCAGGCGTACAAGGAGCATCGCCCGATCATGGACGTGGCGCTGGAAACCACCGGTTTGTCGAAGGACGAGTTGAAGAAATTGCTCGATCCGATGACGCTGACCAAGGGCGGTGTCCAGGGCAAATAACCGCGGCTTCGGGCGAATCCATCAACGCATGGGTTGGGCCGAACCGACAGCGCCTCTCTCACCGTGTCGAGTGTTCGCGATGAAACATCGCGAATAGGTGAGAGAGGCGAAACCTCCCAGGCTGTCGCCTTCCTACTGGATCAAGGCGACGCCATGGCCCGGCAGGTTCAACGTGCGGTCGTGTGAACTGCTTGTCAGCACATCACGCTTGGTGCCGGTGAAGGAGACGGTCGCGGGTTCCTCGTTGGTATTGACGTACAGGGTGCGCCCGTCGACGACGCGGGCGACGACGCCGCTCGGCGTATCAGGCCCGCGCTGAATATCAAGCTGGGCATATAGCGATCGGACCAGCGGCGCGATGAACGCTGCTTGAGACGCCGTCGCGAGATAGATCGCCTTGCCCTTGCCAAAATGGTTGATAGTGATGGCCGGGCCCTTCTGCGGGGTGTTTCCGAAGGTGGCCAGCACCTTGGCGGTGCTTGGTTCAAGCACTTCGTAATAGCCGTCCAAACCGGTCAGCTGCTTGCCGCCGAAGCTGATCTTGAGCGGTTGCTTCGAACGATAGAACTGACTGGTACGCAGTCCAAAAACATCGGCCAAGCGCCCTGGCAGTGGCGTTTCGAACCACTTGCCGGTCTCGTCCACCTTGGCCGAATAGCCGGTCATGATCACGGTGCCGCCATTGGCGACATAGTGCCGGATCGCGTCCGCCGTTGGCTGATCCATCACATAGGTGGCTGGCAGCAGCACGAGCTTGTAGTGGTCGATCGGATCGTGGGCGATATCGATCACGGCGGTGTCGATGTTGTCCCTGTAAAAGGGTTTGAACGCCGCCTTGAGCTGGTCGCTGTAGTTGTCGGTAACGTACTGCTTCATCGTATTCGGTCCAGGCGGCGGGTTGGTCACCCACTCGGTCTCGTAGGAATCTTCGATGGCGACCTGTGGCTGTTGATAGCGCGGAAAACCCATCGTCTGGAGCTTCTTGAATTCACCGGCAATGGTGGTGAATTCGCTGACCTTCCATGAGGGCCGGCCATCATGATCGAGCAGACCGAACAACGACTGCTCCTCGCCGCCGATATGCGAATTGAATGTCCAGGCCAGGTACGTCTGCGAATAATAGACAAGGCCGAAATAAGCCCACATGCGCGAGCGCCCAGGCATGCCGTAATCACCGCCGCCGCCAGCGGTGAATTCGTTGAACCAGACCGGTGTTTGATGCCCGGCCTTGACCATCATGACCTCGAACGCGGCACTCATCGGATCGTCGGGATTGGGATAGAAACCTTCGGCGCCGTAGGTCGAGTATTGGTCCCATGAGCGCAGGTAATTGAAACCCTTGGCCGGCGCGTTGGGCCACAGGTTAGATACGGCGGGCAGGTTGGGTGCATATTTCTTGCGCACGTTATCGAGGTCAGTGAGATCGGCAATGGTTACGTCAGACCAGAAGCGATGCAGATCGAGATTGCGTTCGTTCGGTCCCGGGCCATTTCCGTAGGGCAGGTAGACCTGATTCCAGTCGTTGATCCGCCGCGACCAGCGCTGCGTCGCCCACGCCTTGTTGAGGGCGGCGATAGTCCCGTAGCGCTGCTTGAGCCAGACAATAAACCGTCCGCGGTCGGACTCCGAATAAGACATTGGCGAGCTGCCCACCTCATTGTCATAGCCAACCGCCACCACGGCCGGATTGTGCGCGTAGCGCTCAAGCATTTTCACGGCGAGTTGGCGGGTGAGACGCCGGTAGTCCGGATCGCTGATGTTGTCCGAGTAGCGGGTTGCCGGATGAAGCCGGACACCGTCCTGGTTGACGATATCGACGCCGGGATAGTTCTGATGCAGCCAGATCGGCGCAGGCAAGCCGGGGATGTCGACAATCACTTTGATCCCGGCAGCGTGCATCTGGGCGAGGATCTTGTCGAACCACTCGAATTCGAACTGGCCTTCGCTCGGCTCGAACGAATCCCACGACAGATCGCCCATGCGGACCATGGTGAAGCCGGCGTTTTTCATGATCGCGATATCGTGCTTGATCTGCGCCGGGCTGCGGTCGATCGGCTGGTAACACGTGCCGACGAACAACTGTCCTTTGCCCGGCCAGTCCGGATGACCGGCGGGACTCTGCGCGTGTGCCTGCGGTGCGGGTGCGAACCCGGCACACAGTGCAAGCATGATTGCGATTTTCACCACTTTGGCGGCCGAATGTTTTTTGAAATTCATCTGTCGTTATCCGTTTCGGAGGCGAGTGATCGTTGCTGTCGCGCGGAGGGATACACGGTCAGGCGAAGGTGATTTCGAACACGCTGGCGTGGCGGGTCGGCAGCGTCGCTGGCGCGTCGATGACCAGCGCTTGCCCGGTCTGTCGGAAGGCCATCGCGCCGCGATGGCCGAGCAGCCGGATCCGTTTTACCGACCGCCCTTCGTGCGGATTGCCCGTTGCCAGCGAGGTGATGGCAACGCTACCCGTCGGCTGGCCAAGCGTAATCGCGAAAAGACGATCGCCCTTGGTCGTGAACCTGATGTCCCTGGCGGTGTAGGCGACTTTTTCCTTGAACATGCCGGCGGCAGCCTCGGTCGGGCCTTCGCCGTCGATCTTCCACGGCCGCGTGCCGTGGATGGCCTGCGCGTTGACGGCCATCCACGCCGTCAGGTCGGCAAGCAACTGCTCCGACTCGGGCGGCAGGCTGCCGTCGGCATGGAGCACGACGTTGAGCAACATGTTGCCGTTCTTGCTGACGATGTCGGCAAGCATGGTGACGACATCATCGGCGGTCTTGTAGCTGTAGTTCTCGTTGAAAAACCAGTCGCCATTCGAGGTGTCGGTTTGCCAGGGCAGCGGGTTGATGCCCTTCAGCACGCCGCGCTCGACGTCCTGCACCGCCCATTCCCTGTGGAATTCGCCGGACCCGGAATCCTTGCTGTTGTAAACCGCTTCCAGCTTTCCGCTGCGAGCCATGCTGCTGTTGTAGAGATCGGCGAGCAGCGAGCGGCCGATCGCACCGAATGGCAGGCCGCCGTCGGAATAGAGCAGGTCGGGTTGGTAGTTGTCGACGAGATCGCGAATCCGCTTGTACCACTTCAAATGGTAGTCGGGGTTGCTGGTGTACCAACTGTCCGGCGTGTTGCGAAACGGTTGATCGCGATTGTCGTGGTAGAGGTCGCGATAGCGCGGATCGGCACCGTCATAGCCGATGCCGAGCTTCGGCCAGAACTGGTCATAGAGGTGGTTGGGATACCACCAGCAATAGCTGGCGCCGAGGTGCTCGGAAACGCCAAAGCGCAGACCTTGCCGCCTGGCCGCCGTTTTCCAGGCGCCGACGATGTCGCGCTTCGGCCCCATCGCGGTGGCGTTCCAGCGGTGATGGCGCGAATTCCACAGATCGAAATTGTCGTGATGAACGCCCATCGAGACGAAGTACTTCGCTCCGGCGGCGGCATATTTTTCCATCAGCGCGTCGGGATCGAACTTGTCGGCCGTCCACAGCGGGATGAGATCCTTGTACCCGAATTCCGAAGGATGACCGTAAGTCTTGACGTGATAGTCGTAATGGGGATGCCCCGGGACGTACATGAAGCGCGCGTACCAGTCACCTTGCCGCGGCACCGCCTGCGGGCCCCAATGCGCCCAGATGCCGAACTTGGCATCCCGAAACCACTCGGGTGTCTGGTATGTCCTCAGCGATTCGACCGTGGGCTGGAAACGGCCAGGCACCGACTTGGGTTTGCCCGGATCATCCA
The DNA here is from genome assembly GCF_042655685.1 of Rhodanobacter ginsenosidimutans. Lineage (NCBI taxonomy): Bacteria > Pseudomonadati > Pseudomonadota > Gammaproteobacteria > Lysobacterales > Rhodanobacteraceae > Rhodanobacter > Rhodanobacter ginsenosidimutans. The sequence continues at coordinate 1,522,065 of NZ_JBHSMM010000001.1, forward strand.
GCTCGGCGCGCGCGGGGGCGGGCATCGCGCCGGGAGTGCGCGCAAAAGTGCCGGAGGAAATCGCGGCGGCGATTGATCCAATCGACGCCCCAAGAAATTTTCGCCGATCAAGCATGATCATGAGTCCCATCCCACTGATTATTGGCCACCTGGCTCATCCTTCGAGTAGCGAATGCCGTAGCCGGTAGCGATCATCACATGGTCCGGATCGGGCGGATCGATGGCAATGTCGTTCATCCCGTGCGGATGCAGGTGTGTGGTCCACAACGCGCTGGTGTGCTCGAACGAGCCGGCTCGTTGCCGCCGAGCCGGCCACGGTGGTCGAAGAAAAAGACAGATCCCCATACGCCACATGACGTATAGGGGCCGAGGCCGAGACTGTGTGTAGAAGGGGGAAAGCACACGGCATCGGCCCCGGCATTCAAAAGCTCAACTGGGCCTTCAGCGTGAACTGCCGGTCGTCGATCTGAAGATGGCGCGGCCGCCCATGGAGTCCGGACTGGATATCGGTATGGGCATTGGCCAGGTTGACCGCCGATGCGGTGAGCTGGAAATGATCGTTGATCTCGTAGGTCGCCGAGACGTCGACCTGGCCGTAGGCCTTGTTGTACTCCGGCAGGTTGCCCGAGCCGACGCCTTGCGTGGTAATCACCCACAGGCTGCGCCAGTTGTAGGCAATACGTGCCTGGAAGGGACCTTTCTCGTACATGGCGATCACGTTGTAGCTGTTCTTGGACAGGCCTTCGAGCGGTACCGTCAGCGTGTTGCCGGAGGTGTCCGTCGCCCCCGGGCTGGGCGCCGCGCTGTAGACGTAGGTGTAGTTGGTCTGCAGCCCGAGTCCATCAAAGGGTGCCGGCAGGAAGTCGAAGAAAGTCTGCCAGCCGATCTCGGCGCCCTTGATGATGCCGTCGCCGCCGTTGACCGGTCGCGACACCTGATAGGCATGACTATCGTAGGACTCGTTGAAGACCGTGTTGGCGATGAAGCCGCTCACGTTCTTGTAAAACAGATCGCCGTACAGGAGGCTTCCTCTGCCGTAGTACCACTCAAGCGATGTGTCGTACTGTTTGGCAGTCATCGGCTTGAGGTTGGGATTGCCCGCCGCGCCGGTGTAGGACGGGGTGGCACTGTTGGCGTCGGCGACGTTCAGCGACAGGTTGGGATTCATGTCGCTGAAATTGGGTCGCGATATGGCCTTGGAGGCCGCCAGGCGCCACTGCAGATCGGGGGTCAGATGTACGCTCAGGTTGAGGCTGGGAAGGTAGGAGTTGTAGCTCTGGCTGACGTCAAGGGGGAGCAGCCTGCCGGAGTTGCCTGGCTCGTTGCGGAATCCCGATGAGTCGACCTTGGTCTGGACCGCACGCATGCCGACGTTGCCATCGACGGGAATATTGCCCATGTCCCAGCCGAAGCGCAGGACGCCGTAGGCTGCATAGGTCTTCTCGCCCTGATTGTTGCGTCCTGACGGCGTGTACTGGAGCAGGCTGTTGATGCCGTACGTGGGCAGCGAATCGGGGTAGTCCGCCAGCTCGGCCGGATTCGGTGAAAGGATGCTGCCGAACGTGTTCGATTCGCCGCGGAAGAAATTGCCGTAGCTCGTGGTGACCCAGGTCGAATCGGGATAGTCCGACAGCGGCTGACCCAACGTCACGAAATGGCTGTAATTGGTGCTGTCGGTGACTGCCCGGCGATTGGTCGTGCGCACACCGGCCTTGATCGACCGAAAGAAGTCGCCACCGAGCGTGTACTCGGCATCCGCCCGCCAGGCGAATTCGTTGCCGGTACTGCGGTCCTTGTTGTCCAGTAGCCAGCTGTAGGTGTTGTTGGCGGGATTGGTGGTGTAACCGGCCGGTACCTGCAGCGTCGGCGTCCGGCCACTGATGTCCTGAAACAGATAAGGCGTTCTGGTACCCATGTCGAGGATGACATTGGTTTCTTTGGTGGTGGCCTTGGTGTACTGCAGGTCAGTGGTCAAGGTCAGGTTGTTGGTCACGTTCCAGCTGCCGCCAAGCGACAGGTCGGTGGTCACCGAATAGCGCTGGGTCAGTGATGCATTGGAGTCCACACCAACGCCATCGGTCACGCCGCCGTTGCCGTCGCCTGTGCCATTGAACGTGCCGCTGAGGAAGTTGCCGTTCGGATCAAAACTGAAGGGCTGGCTTGCATCGGGAATGATCGGCGAATCGCCGGTATAGACGGCGTACGAGGTGGCGTGCGTCAGGAATTTGTAGGCAGATCGGAATCCCTGTGCGTACAGCTCGACATCGTCGTTCGGGCGCCACTGCAATGCCACCACGGTTCCCAGCCGACGCCTGTCCCCGCCGGCTTGGCCGATATCACCGCCATGCGGTACATACAGTGTTTTCCCGTCGTAGCCCGGGTAGTTGGTCTGTGCGGAATCGGGGCTGGCCTGGATCTCGTAGAACGGCTCGGTGCTGATTTCGTCGCGGCGGTAAGCGTGTTTCTGGTAGGCCACATCGACCAGCACACCAAATTCACCGACGTCGGTGTTCCAGCGGTTGCTGTACAGGAAGGAGGCCGACGGCTTGCCCTTGCTCGCCAAATCAAAATAGTTGTATTCGACGGCGACGCGTCGGCGGTCTGCTGCTGCGTGCTGTCCTGGCCGGCGACTGCCGATGTTTCCGCATGTACTGGCACATGGGCCAGGGCCAGAGCGATGGCAATCGCGGCCGAGATGCGACCCAGTCGCGGGTTCGGCCAGCGCCGCTGGTCGGATGTTGTGCTCGCAAGCTGATTCATTTGATCCCTATTCAACGGTTGTTTGGTTCAACCGGCGTCTTGCGCAAATAACACCTTGATGTGGTTGCGAAAAGGGCCAAGCTGGGCTCCTCGTCGGACGCCTCGCAAGCGGACACATGCCAGCAAAGGCGTACCTGTCTATGTCGGGAATTATTCTGGCTTTTAATAAAATAATATGACAATTGTGAAATTGCCCAATTGAACCGATAGTTTTGTTTGTGCGTTTGCGTCAAACGGTGCCGGCGCGTTGCGGCAGCATCTCCGATCGAAATTGGAATGCATGCCTTCATGGAGCCGCCAGGATGTTCGCGACACGAAACTCGTCGAAGGCGAGTTTGCTGCGCACATCGAGCACCACGGCGAGGGTCGCCTTGGTGAACGCAGGCCGCTGAGCCGTCAAGTTGACAGGCCTCGGCCGCGCTGCTTCAGTCGGGCTCGTCAATCATGCCGGCAAGGTCGATCCGGTGATCAGCTAGGGGTAGGACGCGTAGACCGCCAAGCAGGCGTACAAGCAGCATCGCCCGATCATGGACGTGGCGCTGGAAACCACCGGTTTGTCGAAGGACGAGTTGAAGAAACTGCTCGATCCGATGACGCTAACCCGTGGTGGTATCCACGAGGGATGAGCCATCCAGCGTGTGGCCAAGGCGGGTGCATCAATACTTGGTGCCGTTGTCGCAGCTCTTCACATCGGAAGTGCTGATGATGGCGGCGTAGGGCTTGAAGGCCGCCATTTGTGCGGCAAGCTGGTCCTGCGCGACCTTGATCGCGACCTCTGCTTTGCAGATGCCCAAGCTCAATGTCTTCAGGTTGCTGGCCTCGGCGGCCTTGTCCGCCAGATCCGGTGTGGCTGAGAGTTTGTTCTCGATTGCCTTGGTCGTCATCTTGAAACCGGTCTTGCCCATGGCAAGGCCGGTTTCGTGCACGTTCCGCACGTTGCGGTTGTAGTTGACCAGCAGGCTGCGTTCGGCAGGCGTGACCGTCACCGTCTTGCCGTCGATCGCGAACGCACCATCGGCACTGATCGTGGCTTTCGGCGTATCGATGACGCGCAGGGTAATCGTGTCCCCGTACAGCAAGATAGCGCCGTTTCCCGTGGCGATGGCGGTCTGGGGCGCGTGGCAGGCAGTGAGTGAGGCCGCCATCGTGGCGGCAAGAAGCAGGTGGATGGTTGCTTTCATGGGTGGCTCCCTGAGCGAATGCTCACGATGACTTGCGCGGTGCCTGGATGCAGATCTGCTGTTTGGGATAATTGAACGTGATTATCCCACCCGCCCACAAAGGGACTCCCAGGGACCCATCCACCTGTTCCAGGTTGAAGGCTTTTACTTGTTCGGTCAGGGCAAATTTGACGTTGTGAAAGTGCTGTGTGCCGACACTCAGCTCTGCGAATTCAGAAACCACACCCATGGCGCGTCCACCCGTGCCTTCGCCGACCGCTTGCTTGTGGCCATTGGTGTAAAGCGCCTTGCCGGCGTTGGATTGCAGGAAAGCGGTTCCAAGGTAGTTGTGATTCCGGCTTCCCAGATCGATGACGAGATGCACAGTCTCTGGTGCTGAAGTCGCCTGGCTCTTGACCGTCGCTGTCACAACAGGGACGTTGTGTATGAGCTCGAAGGAAATCGGGTTGGGGCAGCCCGGGGGATCGTTTTCGGGGTAGATGGATACGGTTGACTCAGCGTAATTCACGCGAACGACGTGATTTTCGAAAAACGGGTATCCCAGAAGGGCGTCGATCCTGAGGCCCGATGAAGACGATATTGAGCCGAGGTCGATGGCGTAGCCCGGTACGTCGTGCAGGGCCAGCGCATCGAATTCGACGTTCTTCAGCTTCACGGGAAAAAGGCTTTGGTTACCTGTGCCCCCACCGGACGCCTGCAGCGGTGAATGCCCCAACTGCAGCCCGAGCTCGGTGGCGAGCGATTTACTGACGATCATGGCCCCGGAGCCACTGTCCAGGACCGCATTGACAGTCTTCCCGTTGATCGTCGCCTGGACGCTGACCAGGTTGTCGTGAAGGTGGAAGGGAAGTGTCTGCTGGGCCATGGCAAGGCCCGGTACGGCAAGAATCGATAGAAACAATCCACGACGCGACATTGACGTTACCTCCGGTTGCCACCTCCAGCACATGGGGTGACCGGCGGAGCAGCCATCCGCCTTTTAATGAATTGTCGGGCCAGCCGCGCCACCAAGTTGGCTACGTCGTAGTGTGCTTGCGCAGGCTGGATCACCTTGTTCCGAAATCATGGATTCCGATGAGGGTGTCGTGTTGCTCGTCAGTCGGAGAACACGGCAAAGCCGTGCTTGCCATCCTCGTCGGTCATGTCCTTGGCGCAGTCGTCGATGTCCTTCTGTTCCATCGTGGCGTACGGCTGGAACTGCGGCATGGCGACGGCCAGTTTCTGCTGGCTGGCCAGCAGGGCCGGCATGCGCTGCTGGCAAAGCTGGCGGGCGGCGGCCTCGATCTTGTCGGTCTGCGGCTTGATGGCGGCCTCGATCTGCTTGTCGCTCTTGCCGCTGAAGGCGCCCATCATCGCGGTCTTGGCGGCCTGCATGCCCAGGTCCGCGCCCTGCGTACCGATGTCCATGCCGGCGGAGGCGATGCCCACGATCTGCTGGCGGTAGTCCAGCAGCAAGGCGCGCTGTGCCGGTGTGGCGTCGACCTTCTTGCCGGTGATCAACAGATCGCCCTGCGGGGTGATCTCGGCTTTTGGTCGCTTGTCGTTGTCGTCGTTGCTGTCGTCGTTGCTGAAGTGGACATGGTCCAGTTCGATGTTCTTGGTGACAAGATCCTTCTTGGCTTCCTGCATGGCCTTGTCGATCCCTCTGGCGAGCAACGAGCGCGGCGCAGTTTCACCGTTCTTGCTCGCTGGTGTTGTTTGCCCGGTCGACGCGGGCTGGGAATCAGGGGCCTGACTGCATGCGGCCAGCGGCAGCAGCAGAACCAGTGCGAGGGCGCGGTAAGAGAACGGTTTCATGGATGTGCTCCTTGGTCGAAGTCGATCACGGGATCAGTTGAGCAGCAACGGGCGCAGCGTGGCCCATGTGTTGTCGAGCAGCAGTTTCTGCGCGTCGACGCCGGGATGCACGCCGTCGTCCAGCAACAGGGCGGGCTGGTCGGAAATGCCGGCCATCAACGAGGGCAGCAGCACGATCTGCTTGTCGTGCTGTATCCGCTGATAGACGCCGGCCAGCATGTCCGCGCAATGGTCCTTGTCCAGCTTGGGCGGAATCCGGAAGCCCAGCACGGCAACCTTTGCCCCCGACGCCTGCGCCATGTCGATAAGGCGTGTCATGTCGGTTTCCAGTTGCTGCCGGCTTGCACCGAGGATGGCGTCGTTGGCACCAAGCTCCAGGATGACCAGCCGCGGGTGGTGGGCGGCGATCAACCCGGGGAGTTCCTTCAGGGCATCGGTCAGTGTCTTGCCGCCGCGGCTGGCGTTGATGATCTTCGGCGCCGTGGTGCTGGCGGCGCTGACGCGTTGCTGCAGCAGATTGACCCAGCCCGCCTCGGCGGGGGTGCGATGCGCGGAACTCAGGCTGTCGCCAACCAGCAATACGGTGCGTGTCGGCGGCGTGGCTGCGCCGACACCATGCGCCGACGATGCGAGCGGTATGGCGACGAGCGTGAAGAGCGCGAACAGGGTGGCATGGAGCGATTTCATGGTGATCCTTGGGGCGCAGTGGGCCGGCGAAATCGCAAAGCGAATTCGGGCAGGGCAAGTCGTGGTGTTGGCCAATGTCCGAGAATGGACCGGGCGAATGTTTGTGTAACGGACGGGCCGGGCGACCCGTCCGTCACCGAGCTCAGGCGTCGTCGCGCCAGCGGCGGAACCAGATGGCGCCGGCCAGCAGGACCACGCCGGCAACCACGCCGATCCACAGGCTGGGTGAGGCGGCCAGGTGCCAGGTCTGCGCCAAGTCCAGGACGTCCGTTCCCGTGTTGCCCGAGATATGGATCATGCTGTCGCCGAACATGCTGCCGGTGCCGGGGAACACGCTCAGCAGGGCGCGCTGCACGATGTTTTTCCAGAACCAGGCGGTGGGCAGGTTGAAAAGCCCCATGATGCCGAACCAGGTCACCAGCAGACCCACGCCCACCGGCAGTGCCACCGCCCACAGGAAGGGCTTGCTGCGGGACCAGGCGGAGCAGATCAGCAGCCAGCCGACGGCCGGTGCCGCCCACAGCGCATACAGCGGGATGTAGCCGATCAGGTTGAACATCACCCGGAATGGATGGGCCAGCAGCAGCAACTGCCACACGTTGACGCCGTGGAAGGACAGGGTGACCGCAAGTATCAGCAGCTGCAGCATGCCCACGATGATGCCCACGACCACGGCGATGACCGGTGCCAGCACGGTGGCGCTGATGACCTTGGATAGCACGGTGCTGGTGTCTGACACCGGCAGTGATTTCCAGAACAGGATGCTGCGGTCACGGCGGTCGTCGTACAGCGCGCCGAGGCAGTAGAAAAACACCACGAAACCCAGCACCACCACCAGCAGGCCCATGGCCGAATACATCGCGATGTCCAGCGCAAACCCGACCTTGCTCAGGTCGCCGGCATCCATTTCGGCGATGACCTGCTGCAGGCCGCCGCTGGCGCCGAAGTTGATGCCGTTGCGGGCGCCCAGGACTTCGGCGGTGATGATGCCCATGATGTTGAGCAGCAGAAAGATGCCGCCGGTGATGACCGGTGCCCAGAAGAACCCGCCACGGTGCTCCCAGAATTCGCGTTTCACCAGCCAGTACAGGTCTTTCAACGTCTGGTTGTTCATGCGTAGGTTCCCTTCATGGTGGCCACGAACAAGTCGCTGACGGAGGGGCGGCGGGTTTCGCCCAGCGGCTCCAGCGTCGCGCGGCTCGCGCCGTCGAACAGAAAAATGCTCTTGCCGAAAACCTGGCGCTCGTCGATGGGTTTCAGGGCCCGGGCGGCGTCGGCCTGGTCGGCGTTGACCATCACCTCGATGAAGCGTTCGCCGACCGCATCCATGTCGGCGTCCAGCACGATCCTGCCGTCACGGATGAACATCAGGTCGGTGAGGATGTGCTCGACTTCCTCCACCTGATGGGTCGTTACGATAATCGTCTTGTTCTCGTCGAAATAGTCCTCCAGCAGGTTCTGGTAGAACTGCTTGCGATAGAGGATGTCCAGGCCGAGGGTGGGTTCGTCCAGGATCAGCAGGCGTGCGTCGATCGCCATCACCAGCGCCAGGTGCAACTGCACGATCATGCCCTTGGACATCTGCCGCACGCGCTGATTCGGTTGCAGCTTGGTGCGCGCCAGGAAGGCCTCGCACTTCTTGCGGTTGAAACGCGGGTGCACGTTGGCGACGAAATCCACCGCCTGGCTGACCTTGATCCAGCGTGGCAACACGGCCACGTCGGCGATGAAGCACACGTCACCCATCAACTTGTCGCGCTGCTTGCGCGGGTCGTAGCCCAGCACGTTCAACTCGCCGGTGAAATCGGTGAGGCCGAGGATGGCCTTCAACGCCGTGGTCTTGCCCGCGCCGTTGGGGCCGATCAGGCCGACGATGCGGCCGGGCTCGATCTGGAAGCTGACGTCATCCAGCGCCACCGAGGATTTGTACCGCTTGCCCAGCCTGCTGGCCGTGATGACCGCACTCATGATTGTTGCTCCGTGTGGGTGCTCGCTTCGCGCAGCAAAGTCTTCAGATCCAGCCCCAGCCGCTGCAGCCGGGCGAACAGTACGGGCCACTCCTCGCGAAGAAACCGCTCGCGCTCGGATTTCAGCAGCGCCTCGCGAGCGCCTTCGATGACGAACATGCCCAAGCCCCTCCGTTTTTCCACCAATTGTTGATCGACCAGTTCCTGATAGGCCTTGGAGACGGTCAGCGGGTTGATCTGGTAATCCGCTGCCACCTGGCGTACCGACGGCAACGGGTCGCCCTCGTTCAAGGCGCCGTCCAGGATCATCGCCACCACGCGTTGCTGCAGCTGGCGGTAGATCGGCGCGTTGTCGTTCCAGGTGATGGTCATGCTTATTCCTTGCTGATGCCGCCGAATTGATTGGCGAACGAATAGTAGGGCATGGCCAATTGCGAGCTGACCAGGCTCAGGTGCGGCCCGCCGCCATGGCCGGCGGCGGCGCCGATGAAGTCGCCGCTGTCGATCAGCGCGGCCTCGCGCCGCTCGGCGGCGGTGGGGTGGACCACGATCATGGGCAGGTCGGTGACGGCCCGATGAGTCGCGGCGGCAGGTGCCGGCGGGACATCGACGTTGTAGGTGACCGCGCCCAGCGTGGCGAAGGTGAACAGGGCAGCGGCGATGCTGGCGATGAGGTTTTGCGATTTCATGGCGTGCTCCTCAGTGAACTCGTTGACCGGTGTTGTAGTGAACTATAACACCATGTTTTGAGCCGTCAATGGGCGGAGCCTGAAATCGGGATATGACTGATGGCAGGGGTGGCCGGAGCGCTGGGGATGGCCTTTCAGCCACGCAAAAGGCCAGCTTGTGAGGCTGGCCTTTGCTTGGCGGTTCCGGTATGCGGCCGCCGTGGGGAGCGACGTGCCGCTACCGGTGGTTGTTATCGACGCACGGACCGCTGCCGCTGGCGTCGTGTGGCGCGTCAGGCGGCTTCGGCCACCAGCATGTGGATCGCGTCCTGCGCCGATTTCAGCGCTGCCGATTTCTGTTCGTCGCCCACCGCCACGCCTTCGGCCCGCACGATTTCGATCTCGCCGATGCCGATGAAGCCGAATACCGCCCGCAGGTAGGGTTCCTGGAAATCCACGGCGGTGCGTCCGGTCCCCTCGCCGTAGAAGCCGCCGCGGCTGGAGGCCACGATCACCCGCTTGCCACCGGCCAGGCCCTCGGGGCCGTTCGCGGTGTAGCGGAAGGTCTTGCCGGCGACCAGCACGCGGTCGAGCCATGCCTTGAGCTGGCTGGGGATGCCGAAGTTGTACATCGGCGCACCAATCACCACCACGTCGGCGGCGAGAAACTCTTCCAGCATCGCGTTCCCCGCCACGGCAGCGGGGTCATTGGCGTCGGCGACCGGCGACCAGTGCGTCAGCGGTTGCGCCGCGAGGTCGCGATAGTTGACGGTGGCGTCGGGCGTGCCCTGCTTCAGCTCCGCTACGATGTCGGCGGTGAGCTGGCGCGACACCGAGTAGCTGCCGAGGGCGCTGGAATCGATATGGACGATTTTCATGGCTGGTTTCCTGTTTGGGCCGGAAGACCGGCGACGAAATCAGGATATATTCGAAACAATGTGGCGATAAGTCCGCAGTTATCGGACTTATCGTTCTGAAAAGGAAACAGTCATGACGGTATTGACGGGTGCGCTGCAGGATCTCAACGACCTGTATTTCTTTGCGGCCGTGGTCGAACACGGCGGCTTTTCCGCTGCCGGGCGGGCGCTGGGCGTGCCGAAATCCCGCCTCAGCAAGCGCGTGGCCCAGCTCGAGGAGCGGCTGGGCGTGCGCCTGCTGCAGCGGACCACGCGACGCTTCATGGTCACCGAGGTGGGCGAGCGCTTCTACGCGCATTGCCGCGCCGTGCTGGAGGAGGCGCAGGCCGCGCAGGATGCCGTGGACGAGTTGCGCGCGGAGCCGCGCGGCGTGGTGCGGCTGAGCTGTCCGATATCGCTGACGCAGACGGTGCTGGCGTATCTGCTGCCGGATTTCCTGGCGCTGTATCCGAAAATGCAGGTACGGCTGTTGTCCAGCGATCGCCGCGTCGACGTGATCGGCGAGGGCTACGACCTGGCCATCCGTGTACGCACCAAGCTGGATACCGACGCCAACCTGGTCATGCGCAGTTTCGGCCAGGCGCAGACCAAACTGGTGGCCAGCCCCACGCTGCTCGACGCGCAGGGGCGCCCATCGCAACCCGATGAGCTGGCCCGCTTGCCGGCGCTGTCGATGCGCGAGCACGAGGGCGCGCAGGTGTGGGAGCTGATCGATGCCGACGGCAAGCAGTCTGTCGTTGAAGTGCAGGCGCGGCTGATCACCGGCGATTTCGCCGTGCTGCTGGAAGCCGCCCGCCGCGGCATGGGGGTTGCGCTGTTGCCGGAGTCCGTCTGCGCGCCGGCCATCGCCAGCGGCGAGCTGGAAGTGGTGCTGCCGGACTGGAGCGTTCCCGGCGGCACCATGCACTTTGTCTATCCCAGCCGGCGCGGCATGCTGCCCGGCGTGCGCGCACTGGTGGATTTCCTGGCCGAGCGACTGCCGGCCACCACCTCGCTGAGGCACGAGCAATGCAAGAAGCGTCCGCTGGATGATCTGCCTGCCTGCCGCTGATCACGCCAATGCGCAGGGCAGCGTCGATATAATGTCCCATTCCCGATTCAGGCATCCAGACGGCCAAATCATCATGATCGAAACCAAGCTTCCGAAAGTCGGCACCACCATCTTTACCGTGATGAGCCAGCTGGCGCTGGAACACAAGGCGGTGAACCTGGGGCAGGGCTTTCCGGATTTCGAACCACCGCAGCCGCTGCGCGATGCGCTTGCGCGCGCCATGGATGAAGGCCGCAACCAGTACGCGCCGATGCACGGCACCGCCGGCCTGCGCGAGCAGATCGCGCTGAAGACCGAGCGGTTGTATGGCCGCAAGGTCGACGTCGACCGCGAGATCACGGTGACCTCCGGCGCCACCGAAGCCCTGTTCGCGGCGATGGCGGCGGTGGTTCGCGCGGGCGACGAGGTGATCGTGTTTGACCCGGCCTACGACAGCTACGAGCCGGCGATCGACTTGCAGGGCGCCCGCGCGGTGCACATCCCGCTGACTGTACCGGCGTTCTCGATCGACTGGCAGCGCGTGCGCGACGCGATTACGCCGAAAACCCGCATGATCCTGGTCAACAGCCCGCACAACCCATCGGGCGCCGTGCTGTCGGCGGGCGACCTGGACGAGCTGGCGGCGATCGTGCGCGACACGTCCATCGTGGTGTTGTCCGACGAGGTCTACGAGCACATCGTGTACGACGGCGCGCAGCACCAAAGCGTGCTGCGCCATCCGGAGCTGGCCGAGCGCAGCTTTGTGATCTCCTCGTTCGGCAAGACCTACCACTGCACGGGCTGGAAGGTCGGTTACGCGATCGCGCCGCCGGCGTTGTCGGCCGAGTTCCGCAAGGTGCATCAGTACCTCACGTTCTGCACGTTCCATCCGGCGCAGGTGGCATTTGCCGAGTTCATGGCCAGCAGCCCCGAGCATTACCTGGAGTTGCCGGCGTTCTATCAGGCCAAGCGCGATCGGTTCCGCGCCTTGCTGGCGCCGTCGCGCTTCAAGCTGCTGGATGTGCCGGGCGGTTATTTCCAGCTGGTCGACTATTCGGCGATCCGCGATGAAGACGATGTGGCCTTCAGCCGCTGGCTGGTGGAGCAGGGCGGCGTGGCAGGGATTCCGTTGACGCCGTTTTACGAGACCGCGCCCGGCACGCGATTGTTGCGGCTGTGTTTCGCCAAGAGCGACGCCACCATGGAGGCGGGCGCCGAACGCCTGTGCCGGCTGTGAGCATGCAGCCGTTGAAGGTCTCGCTGGTGCAGGGCGCCACCCGCTGGCACGACGCACCGGCCAATCGCGACTACTACGGCGCGCTGGTGCGCCAGGCCAGGGGCAGCGACCTCATCGTGCTGCCGGAAACCTTCCTGTCCGGCTTCAGCAACGACACCCGCGCCAGCGCGGAAACCATGCAGGGCGAGGGCGTGGCCTGGCTGCGTGCACTGGCGGCCGAGGTGGGTGCGGTGATCTGCGGCAGCCTGGCGATCCTGGAAGATGGCGTGGTTTACAACCGTTTGCTGTGGATGCAGCCCGACGGCAGTTTCCAGCAATACGACAAACGCCACCTGTTCCGCATGGCTGGCGAACACACCCGCTACGGCGGCGGCAATGCGCGCCTGATCGTGACGCTGAAAGGCTGGCGCATCCTGCCGCAGGTTTGCTACGACCTGCGTTTTCCGGTGTGGCTGCGCAATCGCCGGCTGGCCGATGCGGAGGGCGGCATGGATTACGATCTGGCGCTGTTCGTCGCGAACTGGCCCGCACCGCGACGCCATCCGTGGCGCACGCTGCTGCGCGCCAGGGCGATCGAAAACCTCAGCTACGTGATCGGCGTGAACCGCGTCGGCGTGGACGGCAACGAGTTGCCGTATGCCGGCGACAGCGTGGCGGTTGATCCGGTAGGTGAGGCGTTGATCGAGCTCGGTGCGCAGGAACAGGTGGCCACCGTGACGCTGGACCCGGCGGTGCTGCTGGCGCACCGCGAGCGCTTTCCCGCATGGATGGATGCGGATGCGTTTTCGCTGGACCTCGACTGATACCTGGTTCCCCGCACGGGGATAACCCCCTGTAGGAGCGGCTTCAGCTGCGACCTGGTCTTGCCGTTACCCCGGGTCGCGACTGAAGTCGCTCCTACAGGAGTGCGCTCAGAGTATCGCCAGCACCGTCTCGGGCGGGCGGCCGATGGCGGCCTTGCCGTTGGCGACGACGATCGGGCGCTCGATCAGTTTCGGGTGCGCCACCATCGCTGCGATCAGGGCAGGTTCGTCGAGTGATTCGTCCGCCAGCCCCAGCGTCTGGTATTCCGCTTCACCCGTGCGCAACAGCGCACGGGCGGTCATCCCCAACTGCTTCAGCAACACGGCCAGCTCGGCCGCGGTGGGCGGGTTGTCGAGGTAGTTGATGACCTCGATGTCGTCGCCACGCGCTTCCAGCAAGGCCAGCGTGGCGCGGGACTTGGTGCAGCGGTTGTTGTGGTAGATACGCACCATCGTTAGTGGCTCCGATCAGTTTGCGACCGGCTCAGCGGTTGCCCGAGCGATTGCCGCCACGGCCACCCGGCGGGCGTCCACCGGCGGCGCCGCCGTGTCCATGCGGACGACCGGCTCCCTGCGAACGGTTGCCACCCTGACCCTGCGGTCGGCCGGCGCCTTGGGGACGGTTGCCACCCTGGCCTTGCGGACGACCGCCGCCAGCCTGATTGCCGTGCGCGCGATTGCCCTGACCCTGCGGCCGTGCGCCCGGGGCGCGATTGCCGTTGCCACCGCCGGTGCCGCGCGATTCGCCGCCGAAGCCGCTATACGGGTTGCCGCCGCTGCGGTTCTCGCCACCGGCGCGTGCGCCGAACGGCTTGCCGCCCGCGGGGCGACGATTGCCGGCGCCACCGGCGGTGTTGCCGCGCGGTGCGCCGCCAGCGCGGTTCGCGCCGTCGCGGCTTTCACCGGCGAACCAGGTGCGTACCGAGGGCAGTTCCTGGCCCGGCGCCACGCGCCGGCCGCGGCCGGCGCCACCGCTGCGTGCGCCGCCGGCACGCTCGGGGCGGGCCACGTTACCGTTGACTTCCTTGCCGTCGCGCCGCGGCGGCTTGCGGCCACGGGTGGGCTCTTCGCGGATGCGGTCAAACGCGCGTATCTCGCGGGCTTCGTCCTGGCCGCCGGTCCAGGCGGTGCCGGCGCCGCGCTCGGGGCGGTATTCGGTGACGCTGCGGTTGGCGCGGCGCTGGTGCAGCACCGGGCTCAGGGTCAGCACCGGTTGCGGCGCGCCCAAGCCAGTGGTCTGGCGCAATTTTTTTACCGCTTCGGCATCGAGTGGCTCGCAGTCGCCGCGGCGCAGGTTGCGCGGCAGTTCGATCTGGCCGTAGCGGATGCGCTTGAGGCGGCTGACCAGGAAGCCCTGCGAATCCCACAGGCGGCGCACTTCGCGGTTGCGACCCTCGCGGATCACCACGCGGAACCAGCTGTGGCTGCCGCCACGGCTGATCACGGCGATTTCGTCGAAACGGGCGGGGCCATCGTCCAGCTCCACGCCGGCCTTCAACCGCTCGATGATCTCGTCGGGCACTTCGCCATGCACGCGGCACAGGTATTCGCGCTCGAGGCCGCTCTTGGGGTGCATCAGGGCGTTGGCCAGTTCGCCATCGGTGGTCAGCAGCAGCAGGCCGGTGGTGTTGATGTCCAGGCGGCCCACGGCGACCCAGCGCGCACCCTTCAGGCGCGGCAGCTGTTCGAACACGGTGGGGCGGCCTTCGGGGTCGTCGCGCGTGGTCAGCACGCCTTCGGGCTTGTGGTAGATCAGCACTTCGGTGTCGTCGCGGCTGTCGGTAGCCACCACGAACTGCTTGCCGTCGAGCGTGACGCGATCGCCGGCATGCACGCTGGTGCCGATTTCGGCACGCGTGCCGTTGAGCTCGACTTCGCCGGACTGGATGCGCACTTCGAGCGTGCGGCGCGAGCCCAGGCCCGCGTTGGCCAGCACCTTGTGCAGGCGCTCTTCCAGTTGGGCGGCGGCTTCGTCGCGCGGTTCGCGCTTCAGGGACAGGACGGATTTTTGCGGCGCAGTCATGCGCGGTACTCCTCGGAATCTTGGCTTGCGGCGTCGGGTTCGACGTCCGCGGCGGGGTTCGCTGCCTCATCGGCAGTGGCAATCGGGTTGGCGACGGCGGGGCTCGTGTCGGAGCCGGTCTCGTCGGACTCGGGTGAAGCGGCCGGCATGTCAGCACTGGTCGCGTTGTCGGTTTCGTGGTGATCGGCATCCGCGTCGTCGGCGGCTGCCTGGATGTCGGTGGTGCTTGCGTCGTCTTCCGCTTCCGCTTCGTCCGGCACGGCGTCGTCCGGATCGATGGGCAGGTCGCGTTCGACGCGGGCGGGCAGGGGTTCGGGTTCGAAGCGCAGCTGCGGGTCTTCCATGTCGCGGATTTCCGACAGCGGCGGCAACTGGTCCAGCGATTTCAGGTTGAAGTAGTCCAGGAACGCGCGGGTGGTGCCGAACAGCGCCGGCTTGCCAGGCACGTCGCGGTAACCGACCACGCGGATCCACTCGCGCTCCTCCATCGTCTTGATGATGTTGGAGGAAACCACCACGCCACGGATCTGCTCGATCTCGGGGCGGGTGATCGGCTGGCGGTAAGCGATCAGGGCCAGTGTCTCCAGCATCGCGCGGGAGTAGCGGCTGGGCCGCTCGGTCCACATCCGCGAGATCCATGGATGCACGTCCTGGCGCACCTGGTAGCGGAAGCCGGAGGCGACCTCCTTCAACTCGACGCCACGGCCTTCGCAATCGCCGGCCAGTGCTTCCAGCGCGCGGGCGATCTGTTCGTGACCGACTTCATCGGTTTCATTGAACAGGTCGCCGAGCTGATGGGTGGTCATCGGCTGGCTGGAGGCCAGCAGCGCGGCCTCGATGATGGGTTTGATTTGCTCGATCTGCATAACCTTGGGTCGGATGCCGATTCAATAAATGTCGTTCATTCGCCGAACGCGTCGTTGCGTGCCGGTGTATCCGCCTGGCCGGAATCGTCCGCCAGGTCGGCGAGGTCTTCGCCGTGGCTGATCTTTGCCTTGACGTAGATCGGTGCCAGCGGCGCCTCCTGCACGATTTCCACCAGCATTTCCTTGGCCAGCTCCAGCATCGACAGGAAGGTCACCACGATGCCCAGACGCCCCTCGGCGGGGTCGAACAGGCTTTCGAAGCGATGAAAGCTGTTGTCGTCCAGCCGGCTCAGCAACTCGCCCATGCGCTGCCTTACGCTGAGCGCCTCGCGCTTGATCGCGTGGTGCCCGAACAGTTCGGCCCGGTGCATCACGTCTTTCAGGGCCAGCAGCAGTTCGGTCAGCTCCAGCGGCGGCGGCAACCTGATCACGTTGCGCTCGCCCGTTTCGGCATGTACCACCACGGTGTCGCGCTCGACCCGCGGCAACGCCTCGATGTCTTCCGCGGCCCGCTTGAACCGTTCGTACTCCTGCAGGCGCCGCACCAGTTCGGCGCGCGGATCCTCTTCCAGCCCTTCTTCCAGCGGCGGTCGCGGCAGCAGCAGCCGCGACTTGATCTCGGCCAGGATCGCGGCCATCAGCAGGTATTCCGCCGCCAGTTCCAGTCGCATCACATCGCGCATCAGCTCGATGTAGCTCATGTACTGCCGGGTGATCTCGGCCACCGGGATGTCCAGGATGTCCAGGTTCTGCCGGCGGATCAGGTACAGCAGCAGGTCCAGCGGCCCCTCGAACGACTCCAGGATCACCTCGAGCGCGTCCGGCGGGATGTACAGATCCTGCGGCATCTGCAGCATCGGTTCGCCGCGCACGATCGCCAGCGGCATTTCCTGCTGCTGCGGCACCGACGCGAACGCATCCTGCGGTGCGGTTACCAGGCTCTGGGGCTCGACCGGCTCAGTGCTCATCAATGCATGTCGTAAAGGCCGCCTTCAGCGGCTGGCAGTGCGTTCAACGTGATTGGAACCCGTCCATTTACCGGGATGCCCCGCGGCAATGTCCGTACTTGGAGCGCGCCTCAATGCGTCATTCCCGGCTACATCTGGTTCAGCTGTCAATGGCGAACGGCAAGATTGCCTGGCGCCGTTGCCGACATGACGAAGCCACTCGATGGCGGTTCGGTCATGTGGGTTGACCGTCTCCGCGGTGCGTCGCAATCCGCCGTCACAGCGGCAATGACGTCAGCCAGAGATGGTGGAGCCCCGGTTTCGCTGGTTGCTTGTCGGTGGTCGTTATCGGTCTGCCCGAGCACCGGTTGACTGTCCCGCCAGCGCAATGCGCTGCAAGCCTGTTGCCGGGGAACCACGCGTGGTCGAAGCGTAACGGCTGCCACAGGACAAGTCCAGCCTTATATCGGATACACGTGCGGGGTTTCGTTCATGCCGGCGCGTTCCGGCGGCAGGGCGATCCGCCCAGGACCGGATGTCGGCAGCCGGGCGTGATGTGACCCAATTGGTCGCTGTGACGCTCCGGGTAACCCCGCATCCATCGACGGGACAGGGCGCATCACGGTCGGGAATGGGTGCACACTTGCCGACAGGACGGGTACGCCAGCGGGAATGGATCATCAGGCGATCCGTCCGTTGCAACCGCTACCACTGGCGCAGTGGCTTCGTGGCGTGGCATGTTGATTGCTTGACCACGCATGAGCCCCACTGCAAACGGTTGTCTGCTGCCGTTGCGGGGTGCATATCGGCAGCCCCGGATGTCATTGGCGCTGCCTGGTCAAGGATGCGGGGTGGCAACGAATGAACATGCTTTGTGGTGCCAGACGCCATCGTGGGTGGAAGGAATCTTTGATGATCGACGAAAACGAACGAGACGACGCCGGCGCGCCATACGAACAATTGCGACCGGCTCGAATGCAGATCGAGACCACCGTGTTGATGTGTCGCGGCGACAAATCCCACCCCACCGAACTGGTTGATATCTCCGCGACGGGGGCGTTGTTGCGCCGACCGCTGGGCTGGGTCGGCGAACCGGGGCAGAGTTGGGTGCTCGACATGATTTTCGGGCACAACCTGCACATCCATCTGCAGGCGGAGGTGGCGCGTATATCCGAGCACCACATCGGTTTTTCCTATACCCACATTCCCGAAGACAAGCAGGTACCGCTATGGAATCTGCTGGGCGGCTATGCCGACATCCTGGAGAACTGGAAGTAGGTCCGCTCGACCCACGAGGTCGCGCCTGCGTGTCCGCAGGCGCTGAACCCGATCAGCTGGCGCTTGCCGGCGTTGGCTTGTGCTCGTCGCGCAGCTCGCGGCGAAGGATCTTGCCCACATTGCTCTTGGGCAACGCATCGCGGAATTCGATCAGCTTGGGCCGCTTGTAGCCGGTGAGGTTTTCGCGGCAGAAGGCCTTCAGTGCCTCGATGGTCAGGTTCGGGTCCTTGCGCACCACGAACAGTTTCACCACCTCGCCGGAATGCTCGTCGGGCAGGCCAACAGCCGCCACCTCGGCCACGCCGGGATGCTGCATCACGGTGTCCTCGACCTCGTTTGGATACACGTTGAAGCCGGACACCAGGATCATGTCCTTCTTGCGGTCGACGATATAGACGTAGCCGCTCTCGTCCATCCGTGCGATGTCGCCGGTGTGCAACCAGCCTTCGGCATCCAGCACATTGGCGGTTTCGTTGGGGCGGTTCCAGTACCCCTTCATCACCTGCGGGCCACGCACCATCAATTCGCCGATCTCGCCGATGGGCAGGGGCTGGCCGTCTTCCGACCATATCGCCACGTCGGTGGAGGGGATCGGCAGGCCGATCGAGCCGTTGTAAGCGGCCAGGTTCAGCGGGTTGATGCACACCGCCGGCGAGGTCTCCGTGAGGCCGTAGGCTTCGGCCAGGGTGCAGCCGGTGGTTTTTTTCCAGCGCTCCGCCACCGACCGCTGCACCGCCATGCCGCCGCCCAGGGTCAGGTGCAGGCGCGAGAAATCCAGTTCGGCAAAACCGGGCGTGTTGAGCAGGCCGTTGAACAGTGTGTTGACGCCGGTGATCGCGGTGGGCCGGGATTTTTTCAGCTCCTTGACGAAGCCGGGCATGTCGCGCGGGTTGGTGATCAGCCAGTTCAACCCGCCCAGGCTCATGAACACCAGTCCGTTCGCCGTCAGCGAAAAGATGTGGTACAGCGGCAGCGCGGTGATGATGACTTCCTCACCCGGCGTAACCAGCTCGGTGCCGATCCACGCGCTGGCCTGCAACATGTTCGCCACCATGTTGCCGTGGGTCAGCATGGCGCCCTTGGCCACGCCAGTGGTGCCTCCGGTGTATTGCAGGAAGGCCAGGTCGTCCCGCGTGAGTGTCACCGCGGGCAACGGATGGGTGGCGCCACGTGCCAGTGCATCGCGGAACCGCACCGCCTGCGGCAACCGGAACGACGGCACCATCTTCTTGACGTGCTTGAGCACGAAATTGATCAGCGCACCCTTGGGGAAACCGAGCATGTCGCCGATGCCGGTGGTCACAATGTGCTCGATCTGCGTGCCGGCCAGCGACTGCTGCAGCGTGGCCGCAAAGTTGTCCAGCACCACGATGGCCTTGGCGCCGGAGTCTTCCAACTGGTGTTTCAGTTCGCGCGCGGTGTACATCGGGTTGGTATTGACCACCACCAACCCCGCACGCAGCGCACCGAACAGCACGATTGGATACTGCAGCACGTTGGGCATCATGATCGCGACGCGATCACCCTTGGCGAGCTTCAGGACGCCGGTGAGGTAGCCGGCGAACTGGCGGCTCAACTCATCGACCTGGCCGTAGCTGAGCTGCTTGCCGAAACTGGAGAACGCCGGCCGCTGACGGAATTGCGCGAACGCTTCCTCCACCACGGCCACCACCGATGCGTAGCGGCCCGTATCGATCTGCGCGGGGACGCCCGCCGGATAATTCGCCAGCCACGGACGCTCATTGCTCATGCTCGGGTTCCCTGTTTGTCGATGACCATGGACCGCATGGATTCACAACGGTGGCACTATCCGTCATGAACCACGCATTCCAATTCATTGGAACATGCGCCCGCGTATAGCGGCAAGCCGCACCGCAACGAGTCCCGCCATGATCCGACCGAAGAAAACGATCCTCATCGCAGGCGCGCTTGTCCTGCTTGCGCTGGTGCTGCCGGGCTGTCGCCGCACGCCGGATGAAACGCGGGTACGCGAGGCGATCGTCGCCATGGCGCAGGCAGCCGAGGCCGGTTCGGCCGGGGATCTGGCCGAGCCGCTCAGCGAGGATTTCGACGGCAACGCAGGCAGGCTGGACCGGCGCAAGTTGACCGGCATGGTTCGTTTGCTGGCGCTGCGCGGCGACCATGTGGGCGTCACGATGGGGCCGGTGTCGATCGAGCACCGCGGTGAGCGGATGGTGGCTACGTTCACGGTCACATTGACCAGCGGTGGCAAGCTGCTGCCTGACCAGATGGGCGTGTATCAAGTCGAATCGGCGTGGCGCAACGAGGATGGCGATTGGCGTTGCTACACCGCGACGTGGAAACGCGTGATGTAGGGCCGTTCGCGGGATTCGCCAGGCATGGCCAGGTCAAAAAAAAGCGCCCCTTTCGGGGCGCTCCTTTTTTCCAGGTGGCACTGAAACTCAGGCGGCTTTCTTGCCTGCCAGCTGGCGCAGCACGTATTGCAGGATGCCGCCGTGACGGAAGAAGTCGCGCTCCTTCGGGGTCAACAGCATCACGTGCACTGTGAACTGCCTGGTGCTGCCATCCGGTGCAGTGGCGGTGACGGTGGCTTCCTTCGAACGGCCGTCATCCAGACCGCTGATGTCGAACGTTTCGTTGCCGGTCAGGCCCAGCGTCTTGGCGTTCTCGCCGTCCTTGAACTGCAGCGGCAGCACGCCCATGCCGACCAGGTTCGAGCGATGGATGCGCTCGAAGCTCTCGGTGATCACGGCCTTCACGCCCAGCAGCAATGTGCCCTTGGCCGCCCAGTCGCGCGAGGAGCCGGTGCCGTATTCCTTGCCCGCAATGACCACCAGCGGCGTGCCCGATGCCTTGTACTTCATCGCGGCGTCATAGATTGCCATTTGCTCGCCGCTGGGGATGTGGCGGGTGAAGCCGCCTTCGACGCCGTCCAGCATCTGGTTCTTGATGCGGATGTTGGCGAAGGTGCCGCGCACCATCACGTCGTCGTTGCCGCGGCGCGAACCGTAGGAGTTGAAGTCGATCGGCTGCACGCCACGCTCGATCAGGAAGCGACCGGCGGGTGAATCCTTCTTGATCGAACCGGCCGGCGAGATGTGGTCGGTGGTGATCGAGTCGCCGAACAGGCCCAGGCAACGTGCGCCGTGGATGTCCTCGACCTTGTTCAGTTCCATCGTCATGCCGTCGAAGTACGGCGGGTTCTTGATGTAGGTGGACGCTTCGTCCCACGCGTACAGCGCGCCGTCCGGCGAGGCGATGGCGTTCCAGCGCTCGTCGCCCTTGAACACGTCGGCATAGTTCTTCTTGAACATGTCCGAGGTGACCGCGCTGGCCAGCAGGTCGCTGATTTCCTGGTTGCTCGGCCACACGTCCTTGAGGAACACGTCCTTGCCATCGGAACCCTGGCCCAGCGGTTCGGTGGTGAGGTTGATGTCGAGCGAGCCGGCCAGCGCGTAGGCGACCACCAGCGGCGGCGAGGCCAGGTAGTTCATCTTCACTTCGGCGTGCACGCGGCCTTCGAAGTTGCGGTTGCCGGAAATCACGGCGCCCACGGTGAGGTCACCGGTGCTGATCGCCTGGCTGATTTCCTGCGGCAGCGGGCCGGAGTTGCCAATGCAGGTGGTGCAGCCGTAGCCGACCAGGTAGAAGCCGGTTTTTTCCAGCTCGGTCAGCAGGCCGGTCTTTTCCAGATAATCGGTGACGACCTTGGAGCCCGGTGCCAGCGACGTCTTCACCCACGGCTTGGCCTTCAGGCCACGCGCGGCGGCTTTTTTGGCGACCAGGCCGGCGGCCAGCATCACGGCGGGGTTGGAGGTGTTGGTGCACGAAGTGATCGCGGCGATCACCACCGAGCCGTCACCGACCTTGAAGCTGTCGCCATTCATCTCGACCCGCACCCGGCCGTCGGCGATCGTGTTGTTCGGGTTGCCGATGGCGGTGGCGCCGCCCTCGCTGGCAAAGGCTTCCGCCGCGCCGTTCTTCGGCGCGCGATTGACCGTGGTGGCGCCCAGGCTGTCGTTGTAGTTCTGCTTGACGTCGGTCAGCAGTACGCGATCCTGCGGGCGCTTCGGGCCGGCCATCGACGGCTTGACGTCGGCCAGGTCCAGCTCGAGCGTGGTGGTGAATTCGGCGTGCGGGCTGTTCTCGTCATGCCACAGGCCCTGGGCCTTGGCGTACGCCTCGACCAGCGCGACCTGCTCGTCGCTGCGGCCGGACAGGCGCAGGTAGCGCAGCGATTCGGCGTCGACCGGGAAGATGCCGCAGGTGGCGCCATATTCCGGTGCCATGTTGCCGATGGTGGCGCGATCGGCCAGCGCCAGATGCTGCAGGCCCGGGCCGAAGAACTCCACGAACTTGCCGACCACGCCCTGCTTGCGCAGCATCTGCGTCACGGTCAGCACCAGGTCGGTGGCGGTGGCGCCCTCGGGCAGCTTGCCCGACAGCTTGAAGCCGACCACCTGCGGAATCAGCATGGACGACGGCTGGCCCAGCATGGCCGCCTCGGCCTCGATGCCGCCCACGCCCCAGCCCAGCACGCCCAGGCCGTTGACCATGGTGGTGTGCGAGTCGGTGCCGAACACGGTGTCCGGGTAGGCCCACTGCTGGCCGTCGACCTCATTGGCCATCACCACGCGGGCCAGGTGCTCCAGGTTCACCTGGTGCACGATGCCGGTACGCGGCGGCACCACCTTGAAATCGGTGAGGGCTTTCTGGCCCCAGCGCAGGAAGCTGTAGCGGGCCTGGTTGCGCTCGAATTCGATGGCGACGTTCTTTTCCAGCGCGTCTTCGCTGCCGAACACGTCGACCTGCACCGAGTGGTCGATGACCAGTTCGGCCGGCGACAGCGGGTTGATCAGGGTCGGGTCACCGCCCAGCGCCTTCATCGCGTCGCGCATCGCCGCTAGGTCGACCACGCACGGCACGCCGGTGAAGTCCTGCAGCAGCACGCGGGCGGGCATGAAGGAGATTTCGGTGTCCGGCTCCTTCTTCGCGTCCCAGGTGGCGACTGCTTCGATTTCCTTGCTGGTCACGTCCACGCCATCCTCGTGGCGCAGCAGGTTTTCCAGCAGGATCTTCATCGAATACGGCAGCCGCTTCAGGTCGAAGCGCTGGCCCAGCTTGGCGAGGCTGGCAAAGGCGTATTGCTTGCCGTTGACTTCGAGTGTGTCGCGTGCGGAAAAGGTGTCTTTCATGGGAAGCTCCTGGCTGAATCCTGCGGCTGGGATGATGACCACGGCGACGGTTGGCCGTCCCGGCAAATTTGCCAATTATCGCCCAAACGCGGGGAACTCGCGAACGAACACCCGCAGGTTGGCGTCACGGAATGGCGGAAACGTATGCAATGCCGCGCGACGAGTAGACTTCGGCGACCGTCCACCCAGCATGGGGTCCGCATACCCGTGGCGCAAACGCTTTTGATGACATGCAGCATTCGATGATTTCGACCACCCTGGCGGCAGTGTCGTTGCGTGATCTCGCGCTGGTGCAGGCGGTGCATCGCCATGCCAGTTTCAACAGCGCCGCGCGCGCCATGCACATCAGTCCGTCGGGCCTGTCGCACCAGGTGCAGAAGGTGGAACAGGCGCTGGGCGCGCCGCTGTTCGAACGCGGTGGCCGCAGCATCGTGCCCACCGCGGGCGGCCGTCGCCTGCTGCAGCAGATCGACGCGGTGCTGGCTGCAGCCGAGCACCTGCAGCAGCTGGCCCGCGCCGGCGCGGTGGCCTTTGGTGGCGAATTGCGGCTGGGTTTGCCGGCGTCGCTGGGGCCGTACCTGTTGCCGCATCTCATTTCGCCGTTCCCGCAGCATTTTCCGGGTGCCCGGCTGGTGATTTCCGAAGGCAAACCGCGTGGCCTGCTGCGCCGCCTGCACGAGGGTGAGCTGGATGCGGTGCTGGCGCCGCTGGTTCCCGCCATCAGCGGCATCGCGATGAAGCCGCTGTTTTTCGAGCCGTGGGAACTGATGCTGCGCGCCGACCACGCGCTGGCCAGCCAGCGCAGCGTGACGCTGGAGCAGCTCGACCCGGCCCAGGCCACGCTGATGGCCGAGAGCCACGCCGACGGCCTTGGCGGTGATGGCGCCGATCACGGCCACGTGCAGGATGTGAGTCTGGAAAGCCTGGCGGCGCTGGTCAGTCTGCGTGGCGGTTACGCGCTGGTGCCCGCGCTGGCGCATGAGCGGCTGGCGTCGATGCCGAATATCGTGCTGGCCAAGCTGAAAGGGCAGGCCACCGGCCGCGAGATCGCGTTGTACTGGCGCGACGCGTCGCCGTGGCAGGACAACCTTCAGGTATTTGCCACCTTGCTGCGCCGGCTGGCGCGGGCGCGTCCGGGGCTGAAGTTGCTGGGTTAAGTACGCGGGTTCCCGGCACTGCTTTTTTGTAGGAGCGGCTTCAGCCGCGATGCTTCTGCTTCTGGAGTTCCAAAACAAGAGCGTCGCGGCTGAAGCCGCTCCTACAGGGCGGCGCGCCGCCGCTCAGCCGTTGTCCAGCATCGCGCCGGTCAGCAATCCGCGCGCCAGCATGCTGCACTGGCGCCGATACAGCAGCAGTTGCCACTGGCGGCCGCCCACCTGACGCCACAACACGGCCGAACGCACGGCGGCCAGCAGGTTGGCGCGAATCTTCTCCACCACCGCCGGTTGCTGCAACTGTTGCGGGTTGCCGTTGACCATCACGCGCGGGGTCAGCAAAGACAGGGTGGAGACATACAGCTCCGCCAGCCGCCCCGTGACCTGCTGCGATGCCTGCCCGAAATGCTCCACCTGGCGCTGCGCCGCAACGATGCCCTGCTGCAGCTGCTCAAGCAGGTCCGGGCGTGCGGACAGGCTGCGTTCCAGCCGCATCACGGTGACCACCATGCGCGTCAGCGCCATGTCGCGGTCGCTCTCGTCCAGTTGCGACACCAATCGGCGCAAGCCCGGCCGCATGGTGGCCACCGAGCCGTAAACGCCCACCACCGACGGCGCGTCGATGCGGAAAATGCTGGCCACGCCCGCTTCCATCGCGGCGTCGTCGCAGCGCCCTTCGTTGGCCAGCTTCTGCGCCAGCGAGCACGCCTGGAAGATGCCGGCCAACGCCAGCACCCGCTCTTCATTCATCGAAAAAGTTTCAAACACCAGAACGTGACTCGCTGATCAAGAGGAGAGGAGAGGTGGCAGGCCACCATAGGTGGCGTCGGTGGCGGCGATCACGGCGCCACCGAGGCAGGCCTCGCCATCATAGAGAACCACCGATTGGCCGGGGGTGACGGCGCGCTGGGGTTCGTCGAAGCGTACCTCCAACCGGTCGGCATGCACCGTGACTTCGCAGGCCTGGTCGAACTGGCGATAACGAGTGCGCGCCGTGCAGCGGAAGTGCGACGCGGGCGCCTCGCCGGCGACCCAGCTCGGCGCTTCCGTTTCCAGCCGGTGCGAATGGAGCCAGTGGTTCTCGCCGCCCTGCGCCACGTACAGCACATTGCTGGCGACATCCTTGCCCACCACAAACCAGGCCTCGCCACTGGCGCCATGGCGCCCGCCGATGCCGAGGCCGTTGCGTTGGCCCAGCGTGTAATACATCGCACCCTGGTGCTCACCGATCAGTTCCCCATCGGGCGTGCGCATCTCGCCGGGGCGGGCAGGGATGTACTGCGCCAGGAAGCTGCGGAAATCGCGCTCGCCGATGAAACAGATGCCGGTGGAATCCTTCTTGGCATGGGTGGGCAGCGCCGCTTCGCGGGCCAGTTCGCGAACCCGCGGTTTCTCGATGCCGCCCAGCGGAAACAGCGTGGCGGACAGTTGCTGCTGGCCCAGCGCGTGCAGGAAATAGCTCTGGTCCTTGGCCGCATCCACGGCGCGCAGCAGCCGGTAGCGACCATCGCGCCGGTCCACGCGGGCGTAGTGGCCGGTGGCGATCTTCTCCGCACCCAGCGCCTGCGCCTCGTGCAGGAACGTCTTGAACTTGATCTCGCGGTTGCACAGCACGTCGGGATTGGGCGTGCGGCCGGCGCGGTATTCGTCGAGGAAATGGGCGAACACGCCATCCCAGTACTCCGCCGCGAAATTTCGCGCATGGAACGGGATACCCAGCCGTCCGCATACGGCCACCGCGTCCTTGCGGTCGGCATCGGTGGTGCACGGCCCGCTGCGCTCGTCCTCCTCCCAGTTCTGCATGAACAGGCCCTCGACCTCGTGGCCGGCCTGTTGCAGCAGCAAGGCGGCGACCGAGGAATCGACGCCACCGGAAATACCCAGCATCACCTTCATGCGGGCGTGTCCGGCGGGTTGCCCGGCAGGTAGTCCAGGGTTTGCAACGGCAAGCGCTGGCCCGCCAGCCAGGCGTCGATGCTGAGCAGCACCAGCGGGCTGCGCACGCGATCGCCCAAGGCAGCGATTTCGGCGCGGGTCAGCCACAGCGCGCGATGGATGCCGGTGTCCAGCGCTCGGGCCGGGTCGTGGCTCACGGCACGCGCCGCGAAGCTGAAGCGGACCACGCTCTCGCCATGCTCGGTACTGCGCCATTGCTGCACGCCGATGAGGTGCTGCAGCTCGACCGTCCAGCCGGTTTCCTCCAGCGTCTCGCGCAACGCGGCGTCGGTGAGGCTTTCGTGGTCTTCCAGGTGGCCCGCGGGCTGGTTGTAGGCGAGGCGACCGCAGGCATCTTCCTCCACCATCAGGTAGCGGTCGCCATTGGCGACGACACAGGCCACCGTGACATGGGGACACCAGACATTTCGCGGGGTAAGTGAATCAGGCATGGGCAGGCACTGGAAAAGCGCCCATTGTGCCATTACCTCATGCAGTTCTCGCCGCGGGGCGCCAAGTACCGCAGCGTATACTCGGTATCGAAAACAACACTCAAGAACTCATGGCCCACGAATCCGAACACGAACATGATCACGGCCGGGGACTGGCGGTGGAATCGGCCAAGCCGGAGGTGGCGCGACCACCCCTGTTTCGGGTATTGCTGCTCAACGACGACTTCACCCCGATGGATTTCGTGGTTGAAGTGTTGCGTGGCTTCTTCAACCTCGACCAGGAGCAGGCGGTACAGGTGATGTTGCACGTGCATACTCGTGGACGCGGCGTTTGCGGGGTTTTTACCCGGGAGGTGGCCGAGACCAAGGTGACCCAGGTAAACGAATATTCACGCGCTCATCAGCACCCATTGTTGTGCACTATGGAAAAGGCTTGAGCACCCCCATTTTGGTGGGCATGGCGACAACAAGTCGCTTCCAACCTCAGCGGAGTCGATCCGAATGTTCAGCAAGGATCTCGAAGTCACCATCGGCCATTGCTACAAGCAGGCCCGGGAGCAACGCCACGAGTTCATGACCGTGGAACACCTGTTGCTGGCGCTCACCACCAACCAGTCGGCGCTGGGCGCATTGCGCGCCTGCGGCGTCGACCTGCCACGCTTGAGCAGCGAGCTCGAGCGCATTATCGCCGAGACCGTGCCGGTGCTGCCGCAAGGCGACGAGCGCGATACGCAGCCGACGCTGGGCTTCCAGCGCGTACTGCAGCGCGCCGTTTATCACGTGCAATCCTCCGGTCGCAAGGAAGTCACCGGCGCCAACGTGCTGGTGGCGATCTTCGGTGAAAAGGATTCCCATGCGGTGTATTTCATGCACCAGCAGGAGATCACCCGCCTCGACGTGGTCAATTACATCTCGCACGGCATCGCCAAGATCGGCGAAGAGCCGGCTGCAGGCTCGGCCGGCGGGCAGGAGCGCGAGGGCGAGGAAGGCGAGGCCAAGGGCAACCCGCTGCACGAGTTCGCCAGCAACCTCAACGAACTGGCGCTGGAAGGCAAGATCGACCCGCTGATCGGCCGCACCGACGAGATCGAACGCACCATCCAGGTGCTGTGCCGCCGCCGCAAGAACAACCCGCTGTACGTGGGTGAGGCCGGCGTGGGCAAAACCGCGCTGGCCGAGGGCCTGGCCAAGCGCATCGTGGACGGTGAAGTGCCGCAGGTGCTGGAAGAGGCCACCATCTGGTCGCTCGACCTGGGCGCGCTGGTGGCCGGCACCAAGTATCGCGGTGATTTCGAGAAGCGCCTGAAGGGCGTGATCACCCAGCTGAAGAAGCAGCCGGGCGCGATCCTGTTCATCGACGAGATCCACACCATCATCGGCGCCGGCTCCGCCTCGGGCGGCACCATGGATGCGTCCAACCTGATCAAGCCGATGCTGGCGTCGGGCGAGCTGCGCTGCATCGGCTCGACCACGTTCCAGGAATACCGTGGCGTGTTCGAGAAAGACCGCGCCCTGGCGCGGCGCTTCCAGAAAATCGACGTGGTCGAGCCCACCGTGGCGGACAGCATCGAGATCCTGAAGGGCCTGCGTTCGCGCTTCGAGGAGCATCACCACGTCGCCTACACCAACGAGGCGCTGAAGGCCGCGGTGGATCTTTCCGTCAAGCACATTCCCGACCGGCTGCTGCCGGACAAGGCGATCGACGTGATCGACGAGGCCGGCGCGCGTCAGCGCCTGCTGCCGGATGACGAGCGCACCGGCACCATCGACGTGGGCGAGGTGGAATACATCGTCGCCAAGATGGCGCGGATTCCCGCCAAGCAGGTCTCCGCGTCCGACCGCGATGTGCTGCGCAATCTCGAGCGCAATCTGAAGATGGTGGTGTTCGGTCAGGACCCGGCGATCGAAGCTCTGGCCGCCTCGATCAAGATGGCCCGTTCCGGCCTGGCCGATCCGTCCAAGCCGATCGGCTGCTTCCTGCTGGCCGGCCCTACCGGTGTGGGCAAGACCGAGGTCACCAAACAGTTGGCGATGCAGTTGGGCATCGAGATGATCCGCTTCGACATGTCCGAATACATGGAGAGCCACTCCGTGTCGCGGCTGGTCGGCGCGCCTCCCGGCTACGTCGGCTTCGACCAGGGTGGGCTGTTGACCGAGGCGGTGGTGAAGCATCCGCATGCGGTGCTGCTGCTGGACGAGATCGAGAAGGCCCACCCGGACGTGTTCAACATCCTGCTGCAGGTGATGGACCGCGGTGTGCTCACCGACACCAATGGTCGCGAGGCCAACTTCAAGAACGTGGTGGTGGTGATGACCACCAACGCGGGCGCGGCGCTGGCTTCGCGGCGCAGTATCGGTTTCGTGGAACAGAAGCACGAGTCCGACGCGATGGAAGTGATCCGCCGCATCTTCACTCCGGAGTTCCGCAACCGGCTGGACGCGATCATCCAGTTCAGCGCGCTGGATTTCGAGCACATCCTGCGCGTGGTGGACAAGTTCCTGATCGAGCTGGAAAGCCAGCTTGCCGAGAAGCAGGTGGTGCTGGACGTGGATGCGGACGCCCGCCACTGGCTGGCCGAGCATGGCTTCGACGCGCAGATGGGTGCACGCCCGATGGCCCGCGTGATCCAGGAGAAGGTGAAGCGGGCACTGGCCGACGAGTTGTTGTTCGGCAAGCTGGCTGACGGCGGCAAGGTGCGGCTCAGCGTGCGTGACGGCGAGCTGCAGGTCGATTGCGAGGCCAGCGAGAAGTTTCCGGTAGTGGTGTAACCGGTAACTGCGCTCAAACGCGAGGCAAAACAAAGGCGGCGCATTGCGCCGCCTTTTGTCTTCGAGCATCCGGATCGCGCCAGTTGAGTGCAGGCCGTGGCAAAGCCAACGGGCCGACTACGTCACGCCGGTTTACTTCATGCGGTAGGTGATCCGCCCCTTGCTCAGGTCGTACGGGGTCATTTCGATCTTGACCTTGTCGCCCGTGAGGATGCGGATGTAATGCTTGCGCATGCGGCCGGAAATATGGGCGATGACAACATGCCCATTCTCCAGTTGTACGCGAAACATGGTGTTGGGCAAGGTCTCCTGGACCGTACCCTCCATTTCGATGACGTCGTCTTTTGCCATGTGGTCCGGTGTTCGTGCACAGCCATCGTGGCTGCGTAAGCCGACGAGTATGCCACGGATGTGGCCCTGGTCAAAGAATCATCAGTCGCGACCGCCCGGGGTCAGGCGAAGTGCTCGTCGAGCTTGCGCTGGATTTCCTGTTCGATCATGCCTTTCATCGGCGACAGCATCAGGCCCAGTTCGGCGTTGACCAGGATCTCGCTGGCACCGATGGCGATGTCGCCCTTGACGCCGGGCCGGGTGAAGCGCAACGCATCCCCCTGCCACTCGCATGCCATGCCGAACTTTTCGCGCATGCGCGCGGCGATCTGGTCGATCACCGAGCGGGCCTCGGCAGGCGTCATCTGGTGGGGTCGTTTCAGCTGGATTCTGGACATGCCGCGCTCCGCAGTAAGCGGCGTAGTTTAAGGCAGCGGTGCCTTCGGTTGCACGGCGGTTTGGCGGCTTGCGCATGCTAGAGTTTCGCTTCTCCTGCCTGGTACAGCGATGCGCATCGAGTTTCCCCGTTCGGCCCGCGAGGACTTCCTCTGGACGCAGCCTCAACTGCGCATCGGCAGCGCGCCCGACAACGACCTGGTGCTGGCGGCCAGCCATGCCGCGGAGCATCACGTGCGGATCCAGCACGATCGTCGCGGCTGGGTGCTGCAGGTGCTTTCCTCCGCCGCGCGCATCCACGTAAACGCGCGCCCCGTACGCGAGCGGGCGTTGCTGCGCGCTGGTGACGTGGTCAGCGTGGGCGGTTGCCGCATGCTGTTGCGCGATGACGAAGACCCGGCGCGGCGCCCGGCCTTGCAGGTGTCGCAGGAAGGGCGTTGCACCGTTGCGCTGCGGGCCGTGGGTGGGCCGCTGTCGGGGCGCGTGCTGTCGTTGCGCGACAGTCTCGAACTTGGCTCGCAGAGCCGCGTGCCGCTCGACCTGCCGCAGGGCGAGCAGGCTTCGCTGCGCATTTTCTGGCACGACGGCGAACTGATGCTGGAGGCCGGCCAGGCTTCGGCCAATTACCCCTTGCGCGTCAACGGGGTCGTGACCGGGCGGCTGGCGCTGCAGCCGGGCGACCAGATTGGCGTGGCCTCGCATCGCTTCGTGGTGGATGCGCCCGGCATGATGCCCGAGGCGCCCATGCCCGAACTGCACCTGCCGATCGCGCCCGAAGTCGTGGCCGGACCGCGCGGTGAAGTCTGGTGGCTCATCGTTACCGCAGCGGTGCTGGCGCTGGGTATCGCGATGGTGTTGCTGATCCGTTTCTGATGGCGCCGCTTGACCGGCGGTTGTTGCGCTGCGCCATAATACTTGACCTACCTAGGGAGCCATCGCAGTGAGCAGAATCTGGAATTTCAGCGCTGGTCCGGCGGCGTTGCCGCTGGCCGTGCTCGAACGTGCGCAGCGTGACATGCTGGACTGGAACGGCAGCGGCGCATCGGTGATGGAGCAATCCCACCGCGGCAAGCGCTTTGGCGAACTGGCTGCGCAGACTGAAACCGACCTGCGCCAGCTGATGGCCATTCCGGATGATTACGCGGTGCTGTTCCTGCAGGGCGGCGCCACCCAGCATTTCGCCCAGATCCCGATGAACCTGGCGGCCCCTGACGGCAGTGCCGATTACCTGATCACCGGTCACTGGGGCGAAAAGGCCGCAAGTGAAGCGGCGCCGTACGTGCGTGTGAACGTGGCTGCCAGCAGCAAGGCGCAAAGCTATCTGCGCATGCCGCCGCGCGCGGAGTGGCAGCTCGATCCGAATGCCGCCTACGTGCACTACACCTCCAACGAAACGATCCACGGCGTGGAGTATCACGACGTCCCCGACGTGGGCGACGTGCCGCTGGTGGCGGACATGTCCTCCAACATCCTGTCCGAGCCCATCGACGTTTCGCGGTTCGGGCTGATCTACGCCGGCGCGCAGAAGAACATCGGCCCGGCCGGCTTCGTGGTGATGGTGATGCGGCGCGACCTGCTGCAGCGGGCTACGCGCCCGATGGCGCGGATTCTTCGCTACGCCGAACACGCCGCCGCCGGTTCGATGCTCAACACGCCCAACACCTGGGGCTGGTACATCACCGGCCTGACCCTGCAGTGGCTGAAGGAGCAGGGCGGCCTGGCAGCCATGGCCGAGCGCAATCGCGCCAAGGCCGAGACCTTGTACCAGGCCATCGATGGCTCGGGCGGTTATTACCGCAACCCCGTCGACGTGGCCGCGCGTTCGCGCATGAACGTGCCTTTCACCCTGCACGACAGCGCGCTCGACGCCGCTTTCCTGCAGGAATCCGAAGCGGCCGGGCTGATCGCGCTGAAGGGCCACAAGGCGCTCGGTGGCATGCGCGCGTCGCTGTACAACGCGGTGCCGTTCGAAGCGGTCGAGGCGTTGACCGGCTTCATGCAGGACTTTGCCAAGCGCCACGGGTAATGGCCGGGGACGGGCTCTTCAGGCAAGATGCCCGTTCATCATTTGGACTTCTTTCCATCCAGGCGGCTGAACCATGAGCGACCCCAAGATCTCGCTGAGTGACATGCGCGAGCGCATCGACAGCATCGACCGCCAGATCCAGGAGCTGATTTCCGAGCGTGCGCGCCGCGCGCAGGAAGTGGCACAGGTGAAGGGCGCCGGGCTTTCCGCGATCGACTATTACCGCCCCGAGCGCGAGGCGCACGTGCTGCGCATGGTGGTCGACCGCAACGACGGCCCGCTGCCCGATACCGAAATGGTACGGTTGTTCCGCGAAATCATGTCCTCCTGCCTGGCGCAGGAAGACCCCCTGAAGATCGGCTATCTCGGCCCCGAGGGCACCTTCAGCGAACAGGCCGTGCGCAAGCATTTCGGCCACGCCGCCTACAGTCTGCCGCTGGGCAGCATCGAGGAAGTGTTCCAGGAAGTCGCCGCCGGCAATGCCGATTTCGGCGTGGTGCCGGTGGAGAATTCCGGGCAGGGCATGATCCAGATAACGCTGGATCTGTTCCTCACCTCCGAGGCGATCATCTGCGGCGAGGTGGAGCTGCGCGTGCACCAATGCCTGCATTCGCAGAACGGCCGGCTGGAGGACGTCAAGCGTGTCTATGCCCACGCGCAGTCACTGCAGCAGTGCAAGAGCTGGCTGCGGTTGAACCTGCCCACGGTGGAATGCATTGCCGTCAGCAGCAATGCCGAGGCCGCACGCCTGGCGCGCCACGCCGACGACGTGGCCGCCATCGCTGGCGAAACCGCCGGGCGCGTGTACGGCCTTAAAACCGTGGCCGAGGCGATCGAGGATCGCGCCGACAACACCACCCGTTTCCTGGTCATCGGCCGCTCGCTGTTCCCGCCGTCGGGCAACGACCGCACCTCGCTGCTGGTCACCGTCAACGACAAACCCGGCGCGCTTTACGACGTGCTCAGCCCGCTGGCCAGGCACAAGGTGAGCATGAACCGCATCGAGTCGCGACCGGCTCACACCGGCAAATGGCAGTACGCCTTCTTCATCGACATCTCCGGCCACATTTCCGACGAGGGCGTGCAGGCGGCAGTGAAGGAGATCGACGGCAACGCCGGCACCGTGCGCGTGCTTGGTTCCTACCCGGTGGCATTGCCTTGAACGCAGGAGAGGGTGGAGTGAATTCATTTGACTGGGTCAGCGGCCAGGGCCAGCCATTGCACGGCAGCGTGCGTATTCCCGGTGACAAGTCGATATCCCATCGTTCGCTGATGCTGTCTGCGCTGGCCGATGGCACGTCGCGCATCCGCGGTTTTCTCGAAGGTGAGGACACCCGCGCCACGGCGGCGGTCCTGGCGCAACTCGGGGTGAAGATCGAAACGCCCGCCGAGGGCGAGCGTCTGGTGCACGGCGTGGGCCTGCACGGTTTGCGCGCCGCGGCGGAACCGCTCGATTGCGGCAACGCAGGCACTGGCATGCGCTTGCTGGCGGGTTTGCTGGCGGGGCAGGCGTTCGACAGCACCTTGATCGGCGACGCCTCGCTGTCGAAGCGTCCGATGCGGCGGGTCACCGATCCGCTGGGCCAGATGGGCGCACGCATCGATACGCAGGAAGGTTTGCCGCCGCTGCATATCCATGGCGCGCAGCCATTGCATGGCATTCGCTACGCGTTGCCGGTGGCCAGCGCCCAGGTAAAATCCGCCCTGCTGCTTGCCGGGCTATATGCCGCAGGCAGTACCGAGATCATCGAGCCGCATCCCACGCGCGACTACACCGAGCGGATGCTGGCGGCGTTCGGCTGGCCGATTACCTTCTCGCCGGGTAGCGCGAAGCTTGACGGCGGCCACGCCCTGCATGCCACCGATGTCGACGTACCGGCGGACTTTTCCTCGGCGGCGTTCTTCCTGGTGGCGGCCAGCATCGTGCCCGGTTCCGAACTGCGCCTGCCAGCGGTGGGCCTCAACCCCCGACGCACCGGTTTGCTTCAGGCGCTGCGGTTGATGGGTGCGGATATCCAGATCGAAAACCCCCGCAAAAGCGGCGGCGAGCCGGTGGGTGATCTGCTGGTGCGTCACGCACCGCTGCAGGGCATCGAACTGCCCGAGGCGCTGGTGCCGGACATGATCGACGAGTTCCCGATCCTGTTCATCGCTGCCGCGGTGGCCAACGGTCGCACCGTGGTGCGCGGCGCCGCCGAGCTGCGGGTGAAGGAATCCGACCGCCTCGCCAGCATGGCCACCGGCCTGCGCGCGCTGGGTGCACGCATCGAGGAAACGCCCGACGGCGCGATCATCGACGGCGGCGCGCTGGGTGGCGGCGAAGTGCAAACCCACATGGATCACCGCATCGCCATGAGCTTCACCGTGGCCGGCCTGGTCGCCACCGCACCGGTGCACGTGCGCGATTGCAGCCATGTCGCCACCTCGTTCCCCGGCTACCGGGAATTGGCCAACGCCTGCGGCTTCGCCATCGCATGCGCGTAGGAGCGCACCCTGTGCGCGACGGCTTTTGCGGGATTCGCAATTCGCAACAGCAAGAGCATCGCGCACAGGGTGCGCTCCTACCTTGTTCCAGGGCGGCAAGGTAGGCTTGGCGCCTTGCTTGCCGAGGTCGTCATGCCTGATCCCTCCTTCATCGTCGCCATCCCCGCGCGCTACGGTTCCACCCGCCTGCCGGCCAAACCGTTGCGGCCGATCGACGGCGTGCCGATGGTGGCGCGCGTGGCGCAGCGGGCGTTGCAGGCCGGCGCCACGCAGGTGGTGGTGGCGGTGGACGACACGCGCATTGCCGAGGCGTTGGCCGGGCAGGGTGTGGAAGTGTGCATGACCCGCGCCGACCACGCCTCGGGCAGCGACCGCCTGGCCGAATGCGTGGCGCATTACGGCTGGCCTGACGATGCCATCGTGGTGAACCTGCAGGGTGACGAGCCGTTCGCGCCGGCGGCCGGCATCCGCGAGGTGGCGCGTGCGCTGGCCGAGGACGACGCGCCGATGGCGACGCTGGCTGCGCCGATCGAGGACGCACACGAGCTGTTCGACCCGAACGTGGTGAAACTGGTGCGCGGCGCCAATGGCCGTGCGCTGTACTTCAGCCGCGCGCCCTTGCCGTGGGCGCGCGATGCATTCGCGGCAAGTCGTGACGCCTTGCCCGCCCATACGCCATTCCTGCGCCATATCGGCATCTACGCCTACCGGGCCGGCTTTCTGCGCCAGTACACCCGGCTCTCGCGTACGCCGCTGGAGCAGGCCGAGTCGCTGGAGCAACTGCGCGTGCTGGAACACGGCCACGCCATCGCGGTGCGTCTGTCGCCTGAACCGTTCCCGCCCGGCATCGATACCGAGGCGGACCTTCTGCGTGCCGAAGCCTGGTTGCGGAGCCAGGCATGAGCACGCCGCGCATCCTGTTCGTCTGCCTCGGCAACATCTGCCGTTCGCCGCTGGTGGAAGGCGTGGCCCGCAAGCGCTGCGCCGAAGCCGGATTGGCGGTGACGCTGGCCTCCTGCGGTACCGGTGGCTGGCATGCCGGCCACGGCGCCGATCCGCGCATGCGTGCGGCGGCTCGTGCGGCGGGGTTCGATCTCGAAAGCCACCGAGCGCGGCAATTGCAGTCGGCGGATTTCGATCGCCATGACTGGTTGCTGGCGATGGACAGCGACAACCTGCTCGAACTGAATCGCCTGGCACGACCCGGCGCCGCAGGGCAGGCCGCGTTGTTCCTGCCGTGGGCCGGGGTGACGTCGGTACAGGATTTCCCCGACCCTTATTACGGCGAAGCCGAGGGCTTTCGGCAGTGCGTGGATCTGGCCGAGCGCGGCGTTGCCGGGCTGATCGAGCGCCTGCGCAACCGTTGAATGGTGCGTTGCCGCGGCGCGGCGTACCTGGCCAAAACGGCTAGAATCAGCACATGCAGTCACCATCGTCGCCGGCCTTCGACGGCAAGGCCTTTGTCCACACGCTTACCGGCTCGCCTGGCGTCTACCGCTACTTCAACGCGGCGGACGAGCTGCTCTATGTTGGCAAGGCCAGCAACCTCAAGAAGCGCGTAGGCAGCTACTTCCTGAAGCCGCGGATGGAGCCGCGCATCGCCGCGATGGTGGCGCAGATCGCGCGCGTGCAGATCACCGTCACCCGCACCGAGGGCGAGGCGCTGCTGCTGGAATCGCAGCTGATCAAGTCGCTGAAGCCGCGCTACAACATCCTGCTGCGCGACGACAAAAGCTACCCGTACATCTACCTCTCCAGTGGTGAGGACTACCCGCGGCTGGCGTTCCACCGCGGCGCACGCAACCTGCCGGGACGCTATTTCGGGCCGTATCCCAGCACCTGGGCGGTGCGCGAAAGCCTCAGCCTGATGCAGAAGCTGTTCAAGGTGCGCCAGTGCGAGGACAGCTATTTCCGCAACCGTTCGCGGCCCTGCCTGCTGTACCAGATCGGTCGCTGCAGCGCGCCCTGTGTCGGCCTGATCAGCGTGGCCGATTACGCGCAGGACGTGCGGCATGCCGAGATGTTTCTGGAAGGCCGCAGCAGCGCCGTGATCGACGAGCTGGCCGAGGCGATGGAGCAGGCCAGCAAGGCCTTGAACTTCGAGCGCGCGGCCAAACTGCGCGACCAGGTGGCCACATTGCGCCAGTTGCAGGCGCAGCACCACGTGCAGGGCGCCAGCGCCGACATGGATGTGCTCGCCTGCTGCATCGAGGCGGGCATGGCCTGCGTCAGCGTGCTGTTTTTCCGCAACGGCATCAGCCTGGGTACGCGCGATTTCTTCCCGCGCCTGCCGCTGGATGCCGAACCCGCCGACGTGCTCACCCAGTTCATCGCGCAGTACTACCTCGACCGGCCGGTACCGCGCGAACTGGTGCTGGGTGAAGACCTGGCCGACCAGCAGATCCTGGGCGACATGCTGGCGCAGCACTCGGGCCATCCGGTGGAATTGAAGGCCAGCGTGCGCGGCGAACGGGCGCGCTTCCTGCAGATGGCCCAGCGCAACGCGCAGGCCTCGCTGACGGGTCGTCTGGCCAGTCGGCAGACGCTGGGTACGCGCTTCGACGACCTGCAGAAGGTGCTGGGCCTGGACGAGCCGCCGCGGCGCATCGAATGCTTCGACATCAGCCACACCATGGGCGAGGCCACCGTGGCCTCGTGCGTGGTGTTCGGCCCCGAGGGCCCGGAAAAATCCCACTACCGCCGCTTCAATATCGCAGGCATCACGCCGGGCGACGACTACGCGGCGATGCACCAGGCGCTCACCCGCCGCTTCCGCAAGCTGGCCGAAGGCGAGGGCGCGCGACCAGACATCCTGTTGATCGACGGTGGCGGTGGCCAGGTGGCGCAGGCACTGGCTGTGCTGGACGACCTGGGCGTCAGCGGCATCGTGGTGGTCGGCGTGGCGAAGGGGCCGGGCCGGCGCGCCGGTGAGGAAACCCTGGTGCTGGCGCGCGACGATCGCACCCTCGGCGGCGAACTGCATCCCGGTTCCTCATCGCCCGCGCTGCATCTGGTGGCGGCGGTACGCGACGAAGCCCACCGGTTCGCCATCAGCGGCCACCGCAAGCGGCGCGAGAAGGCACGCGAGCGCAGCGTGCTGGAGGACGTACCGGGCATCGGCGCGCGCCGCCGCTCGGCGTTGCTGAAGACCTTCGGCGGCATGCAGGGCGTGGAAGCCGCCGGTGTCGAGGAGCTGATGCAGGTGAAGGGCATCGATCGCGGGCTGGCCGAACGCATCTACGCCATGTTGCACGGCTGAACACCGCAGCAGTTTTCACTCACCGACTGCGCGCGTGCGTGAGACACTGTGACAAATCACTGGATCGAATCATGCGCATCAATCTGCCGACCTGGCTGACCTTGTTCCGTGTTGCACTGCTGCCGGTCATGGTCGTCGTGTTCTACCTGCCTTTCCCCGGCCACAATGCCACCGCGGCGGTTGTTTTCCTGCTGGCCGCGTTCACCGACTGGCTGGATGGCTACCTCGCGCGGCGCATGAACCTCACCTCCGCCTTCGGCGCGTTCCTGGACCCGGTGGCGGACAAGTTGATGGTGGCGGTGACGCTGTTCCTGCTGGTGGAATCGCACCGCGGCGGCTGGCCCGGGATCCTGATGGCGGTGACCGCGGCGGTGATCGTGGGGCGCGAGATCAGCGTGTCGGCGTTGCGCGAATGGATGGCTGAAATCGGCATGCGCGCCACGGTCAAGGTGGCTTTCATCGGCAAGCTGAAGACTGTCATGCAGATGGTGGCGCTGGTGGTGCTGATCGTGCAGCACGAGAAAGCCGCCGAGGCGTTGCGGCTGTACCACATCGGCGAAGCGCTGCTGGTGATCGCAGGCGTGCTCACGATCTGGTCGGGCCTGCATTACCTGCGCGCGGCGTGGCCGATCCTCAGCGCCGACACGCAATCGGCGGCAAAAAGCAAAAACGCTTGACGCTCCGGATTCACGTATTAGAATGCGCGGCTCCAATGCGGGAATAGCTCAGTTGGTAGAGCACGACCTTGCCAAGGTCGGGGTCGCGAGTTCGAGTCTCGTTTCCCGCTCCAGAATTCGATCCGCCGGGCCGATGGGCCCCTCGCGGATTCCTCGAAAAGGGAGCGAAAGCTCCCTTTTTCGTTTCCGGATCTGGGCTCGGTGAAAGCGGCGTTCGCCGCGCTGCCCTGGTCCCTG
The DNA here is from genome assembly GCF_042655685.1 of Rhodanobacter ginsenosidimutans. Taxonomy (NCBI): domain Bacteria; kingdom Pseudomonadati; phylum Pseudomonadota; class Gammaproteobacteria; order Lysobacterales; family Rhodanobacteraceae; genus Rhodanobacter; species Rhodanobacter ginsenosidimutans. The sequence goes on from NZ_JBHSMM010000001.1 coordinate 1,561,122, forward strand.
TATCTGCGATCGACACGTCTGGCTGGGTCCTGCGCGGCTCGCGAGAACGGCTACGACGAGGCAGCTTTCACGAATCTCCCGCCGCCACCGGTCTCGATGACGCGCGCCTGCGCGACATCGACCTACCGACGCGAGACGTGGGGTTCATCGGCGACGTACCAGCGCCATGGCTCGTCGGCGGCCTGGGAAACCCCTACGCGTGAGGTTTCGATCGGCTTGGCCGGTGGCGGCGTGCCGTCATCGACGATGGTCAGGCTGCCGAGCCCGCCGACGAGGTCGAGGCCATCGCAGCTTCCGTCGATGTCGAACGCCTTGCACAGGCGGGCAGGCCCGCGACACAAATCCCGGTCGCGCCGACAGGCCGCACGCGCCGCGCGCATCCGCTCCAGGCCGGTCAATGGCGCCAACGCCCGCAGCAGCACGCCCACGCCTTCATCCACTTCCCCGCAAACGGCGTTGCAACACCAGTGCATGCCGTAGGTGAAGTACACATACATATGTCCAGCTGGCCCGAACATGCTGGCATTGCGCCGACTCTTGCCGCGGTAGGTATGCGCGGCCGCGTCGTTGGCGCCGCAATAAGCCTCCACCTCGACGATGCGGCCGCTGCGCCCGTCGTCGCGCAGCAATACCTTGTTCAACAAAGCCGGCGCCACCTCGCGCGGGTCGCGCTGGTAGAACCCCCGGTCAAGCAAAATGCAGCTGGACATGCTGTCCATATCCTCGTTGCCCGCAGACAGCGGGTGTCACCCGCCAGCGTAGCCGAAGGCACATATCGGGCGGCTGACTGCCTACCCCAGCGTTACACTGCCACGTTATCCGCTGCGTTCCACCCCACAGATGACCACCACCGGCCTGATCAAGATCGTCCGAAAATTCGCGCGGGACATCGACCAGTTGCGCTGGAACACGCCCAGCCATGTCTATAACCCGCTCGTGTATGCGTGGAGCGCGCACCGCGAATACCTTCAGCGCTACGGCGCCGTACGCGGGCGCGTGTTGCTGCTGGGCATGAATCCGGGACCGTGGGGGATGGCGCAGACAGGCGTGCCGTTCGGTGACGTGGCGATGGTACGCGATTGGTTCCACATCGCGTCGCGACTGCGCGAACCGCTGCCGCCACAGCATCCCCGCTATCCGATCCTCGGCATGGCCTGCCATCGCAACGAGGGCAGCGGCTCGCGCGTCTGGCGTTGGGCGCAGGCGCGCGTGGGTACGCCCGAGGCGTTCTTCGAGCGCTTTTTCGTCTGGAACTACTGTCCGCTGCTTTTTCTCAAGGATGGACGCAACCTCATTCCGGAGCGGCTGGACAAGGCAGAAGCCGACGCCCTGATGGCGCTGTGCGACAGCGCGCTGGCAGCCGTGGTCCATGTATTGAAGCCATCCGTTGTGGTGGGCATCGGACGCTATGCGCAGCAGCGCGCCACCGCCGTACTCGGCGCGGACGCGGATGTGCGCTATCTGCTTCACCCCAGCCCGGCCAATCCGGCGGCGAACCGGAACTGGCCCGCGCTGGCCGAGCAGGTGCTTGGACCCTGGCTGCCACCAGCGCCCTGATCGAACGTCGAGCCGCCGTTGCGCAGTGGCGTTCACGAATCGGCGATCAGCACCTTGCCGGGGTTCATGGTGCCGTGCGGGTCCAGCGCGTGCTTGATCGTGTGCATCAAGGCGAGCTCGATCGGATCCTTGAATTGCGCGAGCGCGTCGCGTCGGAGCTGGCCGATGCCATGCTCTGCACTGATCGATCCGCCAACGCGGCCTATGTGGGCGTGCACCACGTCGAAGATCGCCTCCTGCCGTGCCAGCAAGGCGATATCGGTCCAGCCGGCACCAGGGGCGACGTTGTAATGCAGGTTGCCATCGCCCAGATGGCCGAAGATGACATGGCGCACGCCGGGAAAGATGTGTTGCAGGGCTTCGTTCGTGTCGCGCACGAATTCGGCCATGCGCGACACGGGAATCGAGATGTCGTGTTTCACCGCCTTGCCTGCCGCCTTTTCCGCCAGCGGAATGCTTTCGCGCAGATGCCACAAGGCCCGGCTCTGGGCGAACGAACTGGCGATCACCACGTCGCGGGCACTGTCGTTGGCGACGGCGTCGCCCAGGACGGTCTCGAACCGCTCTCGCGCATGCGCCTCGCTTTCGCTGTCGGAAAGCTCCAGCAGCACATACCAGGGCAGCGTCGCGGCATTGCCCTCGAAGGGCAGTCGTTGGGCGGGGAAAGCACGCGTGACCGAAGCGAGACAGTCGCCGGCCATCAACTCGAAGCCCGTCAGCGAGGCGCCGAGACCGCGCCGCGCGAGCGACAGCAGCGCGACGGCATCGTCGATCGAAGACAGCGCCACCAGCGCCGTGCAGCTCGCCACGGGCAGCGGGTAGAGCCGCAACGTCGCGGCGGTGATGACACCTAGCGTCCCCTCGCTGCCGATGAACAGATCACGCAGGTCGTAACCGGTGTTGTCCTTGCGCAAGCCGCGCAGGCCATGCCAGATATCACCGCGTGCCGTGACTACCTCCAGCCCCAGGGCCAGTTCGCGCATCGTGCCGTAGCGAAGCACCTGGGTTCCGCCGGCATTGGTCGCCAGGTTGCCGCCAATGGTGCAGCTACCCTCGGAGCCCAGGCTCAGCGGAAACAGCCGGCCGGCCTCGCGCGCGGCGTCCTGCACCGACTGCAGCACGCAGCCGGCCTCCACATCCATGGTGTCGTTGTACGGGTCGATGGCGCGGATGCGATTCATGCGCCGCAGCGAGAGCACGACGGCGCGGCCCGAATCGTCCGGCGTGGCGCCGCCGCACAATCCCGTATTGCCGCCCTGCGGCACGATCGGCACGCCGGCGGTCGCACAGGTTCGCACCACGGCGGCGACTTCGTCGGTGGAGGCGGGGCTCACCACCGCTAGCGCGTGGCCGCGGTAGCGCTCGCGCCAGTCGGTCAGATAGGGAGCGGCGTCGGTGCCTTCGCGTACATGTGCGTCACCCACGGTGGCACGCAGGGTATCCAGGACACTCATCACGGTTCGCCGCTCACGACGGGGGGAGCACACATTGTAAGCGCCGCACACGGCGGGATCGTCGCTGTCCGCGACCGTTCGTGCTCCGTCCTTGCGCGAAGTCGGTGTCACGGCGCCGACGTTGCACAAAGGTGGCTTCACATCGGCCCTCGTTCTGCTATCATTCGCGGCTCAGATGCGGGAATAGCTCAGTTGGTAGAGCACGACCTTGCCAAGGTCGGGGTCGCGAGTTCGAGTCTCGTTTCCCGCTCCAGTTTTGCAAAGCCTCGGTTCACCGGGGTTTTGTTTTTTAAGAAGCAATTGCGCAACGGCCAGGTGGCAGAGTGGTCATGCAGCGGACTGCAAATCCGCGTACGCCGGTTCGATTCCGACCTTGGCCTCCATTGCGCAGCACGTTGCACGCCCACTTGAACCCGCCGATGGCGGGTTTTTTGTTGCCGCGGCCGCCGCTTCGAGTGCCATGGATCGCGGACCGCGCATGTTACGATTCGCGCCGCCGGCCGATGCGTCCGGCATGACCCGACATCCGCGCCCGGGTGGCGAAACTGGTAGACGCAAGGGACTTAAAATCCCTCCGCCGCAAGGCGATGCGGGTTCGATCCCCGCCCCGGGCACCAGCGTCCTGAACGGCACCGGCAAACGCCTGCGATTTGCATTGATGCCGCGCGCGGCGACCCCATATACTTGTCTGGTCATATCGTTTTCCCCGGGGGTGTCCTGGCTTCGACGGGGGTAGTGAGATGACTTGGTGCATGCCGAGGGGGCAGCTTTCCTCGTAAATCCAGCAGCAAACTCATAGTTGCCAACGACGACAACTACGCTCTCGCCGCTTAAGGCGTAAGCCCCGAACCCACTTGTGCTCATGCTCGTCGGTGTAGGGTCATTATCATGAGATCGCCGAACGCTGCTGCCTGGCGGTTCTAGGCTAGATCAATCAGGCTGGTTTCGCGGTGCGCTTTGCCCACCGTGCTTGTCGCGAAACGAGATCGAACGGTGAGCTAAGCATGTAGATCTGGGCATTGAGCATCCTCGGACGCGGGTTCGACTCCCGCCACCTCCACCAATACAAGCAACAACGCAGTCCAGAAAAAGCCGAAATCCCCAAGGATTCCGGCTTTTTTTGTGCCTGGTATCACGTACGCGTGACGCTTACGAAGGTGTGCCGTCGCTGACTTCCGACCGTTTCAGCAACCACGCCAGGATCGGTGGGGTGACCATGGCGGTGAGCAGCGACATGGCCACGATCAACGCGTAGATGCGGTTGTCGAACACGCCGGCGGCGAGACCGAGGGTGGCCACCACGATGCCCACTTCGCCGCGCGGCACCATGCCGAAACCGATGATGGTGGCGCTGCGCGTGCCCAGCGGCAGTGAACCCAGCCAGCCGCCGACCAACTTGGAAATCACCGCGATCCCGGTGACCACGGCCAGCATCATCAGGGTGTCGCCGTCGGCCAGTTCATGCAGGTCGATCTTGCTGCCAGTGACCACGAAGAAGAACGGCGTGAGCAACGCCAGCAGCGGTTTCACCTGTTGTTCCAGCGTGTGCTGCTGGCGGGTTTCCGAGGCGATCATGCCGGCCAGGAAGGCGCCGATGATCGCCGCCAGGCCGAACACGGTGGACAAACAGGCCAGCCCCAGGCACAGCGCCAGCACAATCATCAGGGGCGAATGCGGGCCCATGGGCGTATCCAGCCAGCGCGAATTCCAGCGCATCACGCGGGCGCCGCCCCAGCCGATCACCACGATGAAGCCTACGGCGCCGGCCAGCACCATCAGCAGGTGCAGCGCGTCGAACGAGCCGCCGCCCTGCAGCGACACCACCACGCCCAGCAGCAGCATGGCGAGGATGTCATCGATCACGGCGGCGCCCAGGATCACCTTGCTTTCCACCCGTTGCAGCGCGCCCAGCTCCTGCAGCACGCGGGCGGTGATGCCGGCGGAGGTGGCGACGAAGGCGGCGGCCACGAACAGCGAACGGTCCCAGTCGAAACCGTTGCCGTGGGCCCACACGCTGCCCATCGCGAACGGCACGATGACGCCGATGACGCCCACCGCGAATGCAATCTTGCCGACCTTTTTCAGATCCTCCAGCCGCGTCTCCAGGCCCACGGCAAACAGCAGCAGGATCACGCCGACCTCGGCCAGCACGTCCAGCGGCGTGCCAGGGAGTATCTGCGCCGGAGTGATCCAGCCGAGCAGCGAGGGGCCGACGGCACAACCGGCCGCGATCTCGCCCACCACGCCGGGCAATTTCAGCCGCTGGGCAATTTCGCCACCGATCTGGGCCGCCACAAAAACGATGAACAGGGTGAACAGGATGCTGCTGGGGTCATGCATGTGACACGTCCGCGTGGTGAAGCGGACATGCTACATGCGCGGTGCCGTGCGGTGGTCGTCAACCCGCCGCTGGGGCGCCGGCGGGCGGGCGATCGTGCCGCAACTGGCTGAACACGCGGCTGGCCCCGGCGGTGATCGCGGCCAGGATCAGTACCGTCCAGCGGAACGCCACCACGTACTGCTCGTGGGCGTGGCCGTCCAGCATCGCCTGCATCAACAAGGTGGCCAGCGCGATGCCGAAACTCATCGCCAGGTATTGCGCGGTGGAGGCCATCGACGAGGCCATCGATGCATGCTTGATGTCGAGGTCGGTGTAGATCAGCGTATTCATCGCGGTGTATTGCATGCCGGCGAAAGCGCCATAGAAGAACGCCAGCAGGCCGATGGCCCATACCGGCGTGGTCGGGCCCAGCAGGGCAAACATGGCCAGCAGCGCAGCCACGATCAAGGTGTTGCCCAGCAGCAGCCGGCGGTAGCCGAAATGCACCAGCACCCGGTTGATCGCCCATTTGGCGATGATGGACCCCAGCGCCTGAGGCACCATCATCAGGCCCGCCGCCAGCGGTGACCAGCCGCATCCGATCTGCAGAAACAGCATCAGCAGCAGGAACATGCCCGAGATACCCAGCCGGGTGAACAAGCCCCCGGCCAGCGCCACGCGCACGCTGCGTACGCGCAGCAGGTTAAGGTCGGCCACCGGATGCGCGGTGCGCCGGCTGTGCCATACATACAGGGCGCCCAGCGCCACCGCCGCCAGCGTGTACAAGCCGATGCGCGACCACGGCACCGGCGTGCTGCCGGCCAGCTCCGAGGCGACCAGCAGCAGCGCCGAGGCCGCGGCGAACATCATGAAGCCGCGCCAGTCGAAGCGGTTGGCGCGTTCCAGCCGGTAGTCGGGCATGTCGCGGCGGTTCATCCAGTAGCCGGCGATCGCCACCGGTACGTTGATCAGGAAGATCAGCCGCCACGAGGTGTACTCGACCAGCGCACCGCCCATGAACGGGCCCAGCACCGAGCCGAGCAGGCCGAAGGTGGACACCGTACTCATGGCACGCACGAATTCGCGTTTCTCGATGCTGCGCACCAGCACGTAGCGGCCCACCGGCATCAGCGAGGCGCCGCCCACGCCCTGCAGCACGCGGGCGCCGACCAGTTGCGGCAGCGTCTGCGCCAGCCCGCACAACAGCGAGCCCAGCCCGAACACCATGATCGCGATGCCGAACACCCGCCGCGTGCCCAGGCGATCGCAGAGCCACGGGCTAGCCGGGATCAGGATCGCCAGCGTCAGTACATAACTGGTCAACGCCGTGCGCATGCCCAGCGGCGTCACGTCCAGCGCCCCGGCCATCGCCGGCACCGCCGTGTTGACCACGGTGGAATCCAGCGATTGCATGAAGAACGCCGCGGCCACCAGGTACAACAGGCCGCGAAACTGCACGCGGGACGACAGCCGCGGCGGCTCGCCGACAGCGGCCGCAGGCGGGTCGAAAGCAGGAGCGGACGGGGAATCCACAGGCGCTGGGGCAGACATGCGGTGCATGGTATCCGCCATGACGGCTTGCTTTTCGTGAGCGTCCTGCGCAGAGTTACCCTTGTTTCATCCGCCGATCGTGACTACATAGGTCCTGACGGCCATACAATGACCACACGCGCCGGGGCGGTTTCGTTCCGGCGTGTGCTTTTGTGCGGCAACGCCGCCTGCACCAGGAAGAGCCATGAGCAACAAGCCACCGATTACTGTCTCCCGCATCGACATGGAACGCATCGAAGCGTTGCTGGAACGGCTGCCCGCCGCCGAAGCGGCCCGTTGTGCCGCGCTGATCTCCGAGCTGGATCGCGCCGAGGTGGTCGAGCCCACCGCCATGCCCGCCGACACGGTGACGATGAACTCCACCGTCAGTTTCGAAGACGAGCACAACGGCGAGAAGCTCACCCTGACCCTGGTTTACCCCAATGCCGCCGGCGCGCCAGGCACCATTTCCATCCTGGCGCCGGTGGGCAGTGCGCTGCTCGGCTTGTCGCTTGGCCAGCATATCGATTGGCCCACGCCGGATGGCCATCAGCGTCGGCTGCGCGTGCTGGGTATCGACTACCAGCCCGAAGCCGCTGGCCATTTCCATCGCTGAGCATGTCGTTGCCGGGTCGCCGCCGAAGCGGCGACTCGGCGGGTTCACGCGGCCTCGCTAAAATGCGCGGGACATGGAGACGCGCATGACCGAACCCTCGCCCCCGTCTGAAGCCATCGCCCGCGCCGCCACCTTGCGGGCGGCGATCGAGCAGGCCAACTACCGCTACCACGTCCTCGACGACCCGGACATCACCGACGCCGACTACGACCGGCTGATGCGGGAACTGGAAGCGCTGGAAGCCGCACACCCCGCACTGGCCTCGACCAGCTCGCCCACGCGCACCGTGGGCGCTCGGGCGCACGGCGGTTTTGCCGAAGTGCGCCACGCCATCCCGATGCTGTCGCTGGGCAATGCGTTCGAAGAGGCCGGCGATACCGAACGCGAACGCTTCCACGAGATCGCCGAATTCGAGCGACGCATCGAGCAGACGCTGGATCGCTGCGCGCCGGTATTTTCGGTGGAACCCAAGCTGGACGGCCTGGCCATCAGCCTGCGCTACGAGCACGGCGTGTTCGTGCAGGGCGCCACCCGCGGCGACGGCGAAACCGGCGAGGACGTGACCGCGAACCTGCGCACGGTGCGCGCCATCCCGCTGAAAATGCGCGGCGAGGGCTGGCCCGACGTGCTCGAAGTACGCGGTGAAGTGATCATGCTGCGCAAGGATTTCGAGGCCTTCAACGACTACGCCCGCAAGCATGGCGAAAAGCCGCTGGCCAACCCGCGCAACGGCGCCGCCGGTTCGCTGCGCCAGCTCGACCCCGCGATCACGGCGAAGCGGCGGCTGAGCTTCTTCGCCTACGCCATCGGCGTGGTCGAGGGCGGTGAGCTGCCGCCCACCCATTCGGCCACTTTGCAGCAGTTGCGCGAGTGGGGTTTTCCGGTATCGCCCGAGGTGGCTACGGCGCGCGGTTTCGATGGCCTGATCGCCTATTTCCAGCGCATCGGCGCAAGGCGTGACAGTTTGCCGTACGACATCGACGGCGTGGTCTACAAGCTGGACGACTATGCCGGTCAGCGCGAGATGGGCTTCGTGTCGCGGGCACCGCGCTGGGCCATCGCGCACAAATTCCCCGCGCAGGAGCAGACCACGCGGTTGCTCGACATCGAAATCCAGATCGGCCGCACTGGCGCGGCAACCCCGCGTGCACGGATGGAGCCGGTGCAGGTGGCCGGCGTCACCGTGACCTACGCCACCTTGCACAATGCCGATCAGGTCGCGCGGCTCGACGCGCGCGTAGGCGACACCGTGATCGTGCGCCGCGCGGGCGACGTGATCCCCGAAGTGGTGCGCGTCGTGACTGATCAACGCCCGGCGGACACCGTGCCCTGGACCATGCCGGCGCATTGTCCGGTGTGCGGCTCCGCATTGATGCGCGAGGAGGGCGCCGCGGCCTGGCGTTGTTCCGGTGGACTGGTATGCGGCGCCCAGCGCACGGAGGCGTTGATCCACTTCGCCTCGCGCCGCGCGATGGACATCGAAGGTCTTGGCCAGCGCTTCGCCGAGGCGCTGGTGGAACTGGACATCGTGCATACGCCGGCCGATCTGTACGCGCTCACCGTCGAAGGCTTCGTGGCCATGAAACAGGCGCTCGACGAGCGCGACGGCACCACGCCCGAAACGGTCAAGGCCGGCAAGGTGGCGACGCGCTGGGCCGAAAACCTGGTCGCCGGCATCGAGGCCAGCAAGCAGACCACGCTGGCCCGCTTCCTGTTCGCGCTGGGCATCATGCACATCGGCGAAAGCACCGCCAAGACACTGGCCAGCTGGCTGGGCCGGCTGGAGTTCGTGCGCAGCATGCCGGCCAGCGTGCTGCGCGTGCTGCCGGATGTGGGCGACGAAGTGGCTGCCTCCATCGCTGGTTTCTTTGCGCAGGAGGGCAACCAGCAGGTGGTTGATGACCTGCTGGCCGCCGGCATCGTGTTCAGCGATGAAGCGGCGCCGTCACCGCTGCTGCGCGAGCGGCTGGATCTGGGTGTATTGCTGGGCCTGACCGGCGTCAGCAAGCTCGGCCCCAAGAGCTGTCGCGTGCTGGCCGAACATTTCCCCAGCGTCGACAAATTGCTGGCCGGCGGCGTTGCCCACTGGATCACGGCCGGCGTGCCGCAAGCCGCCGCCACCGCCCTGGACAACCATCTCGCCGACCCATCGGCGCTGGCCACCCTGCGCGAGACGGAAACGGCCATGCGGCGTTTGCTGGATGCCATCCCCGCCACGGCCGCCGTCGCTCGCGCCCCGCTGGACGGCCAGACCTTCGTGCTTACTGGCACTCTGGCTTCGCTCACCCGCGAGGACGCCAAGGCCCGCCTGGAAGCGCTGGGGGCGAAGGTCTCCGGTTCGGTGTCGAAGAAAACCAGCGTGGTGGTCGCCGGCGAAGCGGCGGGATCGAAGCTGGACAAGGCGCAGGAGCTGGGCGTGCCGGTATGGGACGAGGCGCAACTGCTGGCGTTGCTGACAACGCATGAGTGACGAAACGAAGAGCGTGCTTCTGCCGTCCCTGCATCTGCGTGCGCGCCTCTATGCCCTGGTTCGCTCGTTTTTCGCCGATCGCCACGTGCTGGAAGTGGAAACGCCGATCCTCTCCGCCGCCGGCAACACCGAACCGAACATCGAGAGCTTCACCACGCATTTCAGCGGCCACGTGGACGCCGGCGCACGCGAACGCTGGCTGCGGACCTCACCCGAATACCCGTTGAAACGGTTGCTGGCGGCGGGCGTCGGCGATTGCTACGAGCTGGGCCGGGTGTTTCGCAATGGCGAGGCCGGCGGGCGGCACAATCCCGAGTTCACCATGCTGGAGTGGTACCGGGTGGGCTGGGATCACCATCGGTTGATGGAGGAAACCATCGCGCTGGTGCAGGCGGCGTTGGCGATGGCGGGCAAGCGCGCTGATGTGTTGGTGACGACGTACCGGCAATTGTTTCTGGACGCGTTGGCCATCGATCCCGACCAGGCCACTGTGGAAACATTGCGTGCGCCGCTGGCCGAGTTCGGCATCGATCCCGACGGCCTGATGCGCGATGACTGGCTCGATCTGCTGATCACCCATCGAATGCAGCCGACATTCCCGACCGATCGCATCACGGTGATCCACGATTACCCGGCCAGCCAGTGCGCGCTGGCCCGGATCCGACCCGGCGAGCCGCCGCTGGCCGAACGTTTTGAGCTGTACCTGGGGCGCTACGAACTGGCCAACGGCTATCACGAACTGAATGACGCGACTGAGCAGCGCGGGCGTTTCGAGCGCGACAACACGGTGCGCCGCAAACGTGGCGCGCGGGAGGTACCGCTCGATGAAAAGCTGCTGGCCGTACTTGGCGCCATGCCCGACTGCGCGGGCGTGGCCCTCGGCGTCGAGCGCCTGCTGATGTGTCTTGCCGGCACCGACGCGATCGCCGACGTGCTGGCGTTCCCGTTCGCCGACGCTTGAGCGCATGACGCGCGGCCCATGGGCTGCGCGTCGTGCGCCCGGATCAACTCAGACCGTATCGCCCTTGATGTCCGGCAGGGCGTCCCGATCGCTCCACAGATAACGGTAGATCAGCCCGCCGATGATGCCGCCGATGATGGGCATCACCCAGAAGAACCACAGCTGGTGCACGGCCCAGTCGCCCTGGAAGAACGCCACGCCGGTGGAGCGCGCCGGGTTTACCGAGGTGTTGGTGACCGGGATGCTGATCAGGTGGATCAGGGTCAGCGCCAGGCCGATCGCGATGCCGGCAAAACCCACCGGTGCACTCCGGTGCGTTGCGCCCATGATGATGAAGATGAAGAAACCGGTCATCACCAGTTCGCACAGCGCGGCCGCGCCCATCGAATAGCCGCCCGGCGAATGCGCGCCGAAGCCATTGGAAGCAAAACCGCTGGCCGCGGCATCGAAGCCGGGCTTGCCCGAGGCGATCACGTACAGGACCAGCCCCGCGAGGAGGCCGCCGAGTACCTGCGCCACGATGTACGGGATCACTTCCTTCAGCGGAAACCGGCCGCCGGCGGCGAGGCCGCAGGTCACCGCCGGATTGATGTGGCAGCCGGAAATATGGCCGATGGCGTAACACATGGTCAGCAAGGTCAGGCCAAACGCCAGTGCCACACCGGCGAAGCCGATACCCAGTTGGGGAAACCCGGCAGCCAGCACCGCACTGCCACAACCACCCAGAACCAACCAGAACGTACCGAAGAATTCGGCCGTCATACGTTTGCCCATGTTCATTGAAATGCTCCTTGCAACGGTGTGAAAGGAAAAGCCCGGTCAACGTGAACCATCAGGCGCCGCTGCTCCCCAAGCCTTGGTCGGCGGCGACCAGAGCGTAGCAAATCAACTTGCGTGGGGTGCCGCGATCCATCACCGAGCTCGGATATTCTTGCTCATCTTGCGCGACGCCCCGCCGGGTATCAGGTGCTGATTGATGGCAACAAAACCTCCCGAATTCTTCCGCGACCCTGGCGCCGACCGGACTCTTGATCGCCGTGACATCCGCACGCTGGGCCTGTCGGCGCTGGGCGGTGCGCTGGAGTTCTACGATTTCGTGGTGTTCGTGTTTTTCGCGATTCCCCTCGGTCATCTGTTCTTTCCCCCTGCAACGGCGCCCTGGCTGGCGCAGTTGCAGGTATTCGGCATCTTCGCGGCCGGCTACCTGGCGCGGCCGCTGGGCGGCATCGTGATGGCGCATTACGGCGACACGCTGGGGCGCAAGAGGATGTTCATGCTCAGCGTGTTCCTGATGGCGGTGCCCACGCTGTGCATCGGCCTGCTGCCGGTGTACGCGCAGATCGGCATGCTGGCGCCGTTGCTGTTGCTGCTGCTGCGGGTGGTGCAAGGCATTGCGGTGGGGGGCGAGGTGCCCGGTGCGTGGGTGTTCGTGGCTGAGCATGTACCGCCGCGGCGGACCGGATTCGCCTGCGCCAGTCTTACCTCGGGGCTGACCGTCGGCATCCTGATCGGTTCGCTGATCGCGGCATCGATCAACCGCGGCATGACGCCGGCGCAGGTACTCGACTATGGCTGGCGATTGCCGTTCCTGATCGGCGGTGTGTTCGGCCTGCTTGCAGTCTGGTTGCGCCGATGGCTCAGCGAGACGCCCGTGTTCGAGGCGATGCAGGCACGCAAGGAACTGGTTTCCGGCCTGCCACTGAAGCGGGTGCTGGAGCGGCATTTGCCCGGCGTGCTGCTGTCGATGCTGGTGACCTGGATGCTCACGGCGGCGATCGTGGTGGTGATCCTGATGACGCCATCGCTGGCGCAGTCGGCCTTCCATATCGCGCCGGCGCGCGCCTTCCTGGGCAACAGCGTGGCCTCGTTCGCGCTGGCGCTGGGTTGCCTGTTTCACGGCTGGCTGGCCGATCGCGTCGGGTATGCGCGCGCCCTGCTGCCGGGGGCGATCGGATTGCTGCTGAGCAATTATGTGCTGTACCTGGATCTGCAGGCGGGCGGCGCGCATTTCATCGCGCTGTATGCGCTGGCCGGTTTCGCCGTGGGCGTGGTGGGCGTGGTGCCGGCGGTGATGGTGGCGGCGTTTCCGCCGGCCGTGCGTTTTTCGGGCCTGTCGTTTTCGTACAACATCGCCTATGCGCTGTTCGGCGGGCTGACGCCGCCGCTGATCGGTTTGCTGGTGCGCCACGCCGGGGTGCTGGCGCCGGCGCATTACGTGGCGTTCACCGCGTTGATCGGTGCGGCCGTGGCGCTATGGCTGCTGGCCCGGGGCAGCGCCATGGCGGTTCAGAATTCCAGTTCCTGCGCGGCGCAAAGGTAGTCGACCAGCGGCGCGACCTGCTTGAAGGTGGCGACCGTCCAGGGCAGCAGTTCGCTGGAGCAGGCCAGTTCCTCGCTGAAGGGCGCGGAGGCGATGAAATCCTTGCGCTTCAGGTCGTCGATCAACTCGTGCGTGGGGTCGTAGCCGCGTGGCGGCCGGATCAGCGATTCGCCGCCCAGTTGCAGATCGCCAAATGCCTTGCCCCGCGTGGCGCGTTTCCATGCTGCCGGGTTGTCGACCAGAAACCCGCGGATGTGCTTCAGCGCATCCGGTTCGGGGTGCCACATGCCGCCGCCGGCGAAGCAGTCGCCCGGCTCGATGTGCAGGTAGAAGCCCGGCGCCTGGATTTCGTGGCGGCGCACGTGGAAGAAGCGCGAGCCTTGCCAGGGTTTGTACGGCAGCTTGTTGTTGGAATAGCGGGTGTCGCGATAGATGCGGTACAGCGAGCCGCCGTTCTTGCGCGGATCGGCGCGGTAGTGCTCGCTGATGGCCGCCAGCGGTTGCTGCATGTCGGTGATCAGTTGCAGGAACGGCTCGCGCACGTGGCGTTCGTAGTCGTCCTTGTGCTCGTGAAACCAGGAACGTTCGTTGTGACGGTCGAGCGCGCGCAGGAAGCGGAAGGTGGCGGGGGTGAAATAGCTTGTGGGCATGGCGTTTCGTTGGGGAGAGTGAGTCGCGGTCGGGCAGATAGGAATCAGGCAGACAGCGGCAAGTCGAGGGCAAGCTGTTCGCCCCAGGCCTGCAACTGGTCGATCAGGGCCAATTTGCCTTGGGCGGCAGGGTCGGCCCGCAGTTCGGCCAGACGCGCGAAGTAATCGTCGAGGGTCAAACCGGTCAGCGCGGTATGGCGGGTGAGCCGGTCGCGGCAGAACTGCCGCCAGCGCTCGCGCTCGTCCGCACCCAGCGTGTCCGGCCAGTTGCGGGCGCGGTAGCGGAACAGCAGCTCCGGGTAGCGCGCATCGCGAAACGGGAATGCGCGCTCGCCCAACTGTTCCGGTGGCGTGGCGCGCACCTGGGCCAGCAGGCGCTTGTCGGCATCGGGAAGGAAGCCGCCGCCGTACAGGGCAAGCTCGGGGTCTTCCGGCGGTGGCAACGCGCTGGCGCGCTGGAATACGCGGCGCAACTTTTCCGCCAACCCGTCCACCGCGTGCAGGACGTCGCGGTGGGCCAGGCAGCGATCGACGTCCAGTTGCAGCCGCGCCGTGTCCACGCTCTGCAAGACAGATAGCGGCGCCAGCGCGGGCGCGTGGTTGGCGCGGACGGTACGCAGCGGGATGCGCTCGATGCCTTCGGGCAGGTCGGCGCGGGCGGTGAAGATGCGGTCGGCGATGTCGTCCTCGTCCAGCGCCAGCCATTCGGCCGGGTCGGTGGAAAGGTCGTACACGATGATCTCGCCGGCACGCGTCGGATGCGTCGCCAACGGCACGATCAGCGCCAGGCAATGCCGGTTGGCGGGGTAGCGCGAGGACACGTGCACCATCGGCGTGCGGTTCACCACGTCGAGCAGCTCGAACACCTTCTGCTTGCGGCGCAGGGCGTAATACCAGTCCCATAGCCGCGGCTGGCGTACGCGGATCAGCCGCGCCAAGTCGATCAGTGCGTAGACGTCGGACAACGCGTCGTGCGCACGTTCCTGTTTCAACTGGTTGGCCTGGGCCAGGTGCTCCAGCTTGAAACTGGGCGAGCCGTCCTCGCGGGTCGGCCACACGATGCCTTCCGGCCGCAGCGCCTGGCACAGGCGCACCAGGTCGATCAGGTCCCAGCGTGAGTTGCCGTTTTCCCATTCCCGCCCATACGGCTCGTAGAAATTGCGGTACAGCATCTGTCGCGTGATCTCGTCATCGAAGCGCAGCGAGTTGTAGCCCACGCCGCAGGTCCCGGGCTGGGCCAGCTGCTCGTGCACACGGGCGGCAAACTCGGCCTCGATCACACCCTCGTGCTCAGCCAGCTGGGGCGTGATGCCGGTGATCATGCATGCGTCGGGATGGGGCGGCATTTCCCGCGGCGGCTTGCCGTAGAACATCACCGGCTCGCCGATGACCTCCAGCTCCAGCGTGGTGCGGATACCGGCGAACTGCACCGGCCGGTCGCGCCGCGGGTCGGCGCCGAAGGTCTCGTAGTCGTGCCAGAAAAAGGTCTGCATGGATGAATCATCTCACGCGCCGATCACGGGCAAGCGGAGGCAAGGCTGATAAACTGGCGCTCCCAAGGAGGACCCATGAGCCAAGCCAACGACGAGAACCTGATCTGGATCGATCTGGAGATGACCGGCCTCGACACCGACAACGACTCCATCCTGGAGATCGCCACGGTGGTTACCGACAAGGATTTGAACGTGCTGGCCGATGGCCCGGTGTTCGCCATCCGCCACGAGATCGACCAGCTGGAATCGATGGACAGCTGGAACCGGAACCAGCATCACAAATCCGGTTTGTGGCGGCAGGTGCTGATTTCCGAAACCGACCACGCCATGGCCGAGCAGGCCACGGTGGATTTCCTGCGCGCCTGGGTGCCGCCGGGCAAGTCGCCGATGTGCGGCAACTCCATCTGCCAGGACCGCCGCTTCATGCATCGCGAGATGCCGCGGCTGGAGCGCTACTTCCATTACCGCAACCTGGACGTGTCCACGCTGAAGGAGCTGGCGCGGCGCTGGGCGCCCGATATCGCCAAGAGTTTCGGCAAGGAATCGGCGCACACGGCGCTGTCCGACATCCGCGACTCCATCAGCGAACTGCGCCACTATCGCCAGTTCATGGGCCAGCTGGGCGGGCTGCACACGCCGTGACGTCGCCCCGGCGCGGCGTCACCACGAGGTAATTGCATGTCGATGGATCTGCTGGCGCCCGTACTCGATTGCCACGGCCGGCCACTGCGGCTGGATCGCCCACGCGTGGTGGGCATTCTCAACCTCACCCCCGATTCGTTCTCCGACGGTGGCAGCCACGACAGCGTGGACGCTGCCGTGGCGCACGCGCTGCAGATGGTGGAGGAGGGCGCCGACATGATCGATGTGGGCGGCGAATCCACCCGTCCGGGCGCGGCCGATGTGCCGGTGGACGAGGAGCTGCACCGCGTCATCGCGGTGATCGAACAACTGGCCTCGCGCAGCGAGGTGCCCATCGCCATCGACACGTCCAAGCCCGAGGTGATGCGCGCGGCGGTAGCCGCCGGCGCGGGCATGATCAACGACGTCTACGCGCTGCGCCGCGAGGGCGCGATGGAAGCCGTCGCCGAGCTGCGCGTGCCGGTGTGCCTGATGCACATGCAGGGCGAGCCGCGCAGCATGCAGGACGCGCCGCATTACGACGACGTGGTCGGCGAGGTGCATCGCTTCCTCACCGACCGGCTGTTCGCCTGCGAGCTGGCCGGTATCGAGCGCAGGAACGTGATGGTCGACCCGGGTTTCTGCTTCGGCAAGACGCTGGAGCACAACCTGGCGCTGCTGGCCGCGCTGGATCGCTTCACCTCGCTGGGCAGCGGCGTGTACGCGGGCTTGTCGCGCAAGTCGATGATCGGCACGCTGACCGGGCGGCAGGTACCCGCCGAGCGCGTGGCCGGCTCGGTCGCCGCCGCGTTGATCGCGGTACAGCGCGGCGCGCGCATGGTGCGCGTTCATGATGTGGCTGCCACGGTGGATGCGCTGGCGGTGTGGCAGCCGGTGCAGGCGTTGGACGCGGCGCCGCGCCGCGAGGAAAAGAGCGCGATGCCGCGCTGGCCCGACGACGATTGATCCATCCACTTCTTCCGCCGGCCGGATGGCCGGGAATGGACAAGGAAACCCCATGACGCAACGCAAGTATTTCGGCACCGACGGTATCCGCGGCATGGTGGGTGAGTGGCCGATCAGCGCGGATTTCATGCTACGCCTGGGACGCGCCGCCGGCAGCGTGCTGGCGCGCAACAGCAAGGGCCGCCCGCTGGTCCTGATCGGCAAGGACACGCGCGTGTCCGGCTACATGTTCGAGTCGGCGCTGGAGGCGGGCCTGGTGGCCGCGGGCGTCGACGTGGGCCTGCTCGGCCCGATCCCCACGCCCGCGGTGGCGTTTCTCACCCGCTCGATGCGCGCCAGCGCCGGCATCGTGATCAGCGCCTCGCACAACCCGCACCACGACAACGGCATCAAGTTCTTCTCCGCCGACGGCGAGAAGCTGTCCGACGAGGTGGAGCTGGCGATCGAGCAGGAAGTGGATGCCGACTTCGTCACCGTGGCGTCGGAGAAGCTGGGCAAGGCCAGCCGCCTCACCGATGTGGTGGCGCGCTACACCGAATTCTGCAAGGCCACCGTGCCCGAGGATTTCAGCCTGCGCGGGCTGAAGCTGGTGCTCGATTGCGCCCACGGCGCGACGTACCAGGTGGCACCGCGCGTCTTTGCCGAGCTGGGCGCCGAGGTGGTGTCCATCGGCGACAAGCCCGACGGCTTCAACATCAACCATGGCGTGGGTAGCACCCACCCGCAGGCGCTGCAGCAGGCGGTGCTTGAGCATCACGCCGACATCGGCATCGGCTTCGATGGCGATGGCGATCGCGTGGTGCTGGTCGACCGCCACGGCGCGCTGGCCGACGGCGACGACATCCTTTATGTGCTGGCCCACAGCCTGCATCGGCGCGGCCTGCTGCGCGGCCCGGTGGTGGGCACCTTGATGAGCAACTACGGCCTGGAGCTGGCGCTGGCGGACATCGATGTACCGCTGATCCGCGCCAATGTGGGCGACCGCTACGTGATGCAGCAACTCAAGCAGCACCAGGGCATGCTCGGCGGTGAAACCTCCGGCCACATCCTGTGCCTGGACCGCGCCACCACCGGCGACGGCATCGTCTCGGCCCTGGCCGTGATGGAAGCGCTGGGGGAAACCGGCCAGGACCTGGCCGGCGCCCGCGCGGGGCTGAAAAAACTGCCGCAAGTGATGCTGAACGTGCGCGCCAACGGTGCCCGCGAGTCCCTGGACAGTGTCGAGGTGCGCCAGGCGCAGGCCGAGGTGGAAGACGTGCTGCGCGGTCGCGGCCGGGTGGTTTTGCGTGCGTCGGGTACCGAGCCGCTGGTGCGCGTCACCATCGAGGGCGCCGACGCCGACGAGGTGCAATCGTTGGCGGAGAAGCTGGCGGGGATAGTAAAATCGGTGGCCGAACGTTCGTGAACCTGTAGTTGTACGGGTCGCCATGGTAGGCCCGACGTGCACCGCCCATGCGGGCCCAACTGGACTACAGCCATGCAACACGTTCCCACCCTCGATATCCGCCGCTACGACAGCGACCGCGACGCCTTCGTCGCCGAACTGGGCGCGGCGTATCGCGAATTCGGCTTCTGCTGCATCAGCGGCCACGGCATCGCCCGCGAGCTGATCGACGGCTCCTACGACGCGTTCCAGCGCTTCTTCGCGCTGCCTGCCGAAGCCAAGCTGAAGTACCACATCCCCGGCAGCGGCGGCGCGCGCGGCTACACGCCGTTCAAGGTGGAAACGGCCAAGGACAGCCAGTACGCCGACCTCAAGGAGTTCTGGCACATCGGTCGCGAGATCCCGCGCGATTCGAAGTTCGCCGACGTGATGCCGCCGAATGTATGGCCGGCCGAGGTGCCGGATTTCAAGCGCTGGGGCTACGGCCTGTACCGGGCGCTGGACGATCTCGGCAGCCGCGTGCTGCGCGCGCTGGCGCTGCACATCGAGCAGCCTGAAAACTTCTTCGAGGACAAGACCGACGTCGGCAATTCGATCCTGCGCCCGATCCACTATCCGCCGATCGACGACACCATCGACATCCCCAACGTGCGCGCCGGCGCGCATGAGGACATCAACCTGATCACCTTGCTGGTCGGCGCCAGCGCCGAGGGGCTGGAAGTGCTGAGCCACGGCAAGTGGCTGCCGATCACCACCGAGGGCGACGCCATCGTGGTGAACATCGGCGACATGCTGCAGCGGCTGACCAACCACGTGTTTCCGTCCACCTCGCACCGGGTGGTCAATCCGCCGAACGAGAATGCGCGCAAGCCGCGCTATTCGGTGCCGTTCTTCCTGCACCCGAACCCGGACGTGGTGCTCGATCCGCTGGCGTCATGCATCACGCCGGACAACCCGCGCCGCTATGACACCTCGATCACCGCGCACGAGTACCTCATGCAGCGGCTGCGCGAGATCAAGCTGATCGGCTGAGCCCTCAGGCGCGGTTGTGCGAGCGCATGGTGCGCTGCTTCTCGATCTGCCAGTCGCGCTGTTTCTCGGTGTCGCGCTTGTCGTGCTCCTGCTTGCCGCGGGCCAGGCCGATTTCCACCTTCACCTTGTTGCCCTTCCAGTACATCGCGGTGGGCACCAGGGTGTAGCCCTTGCGCTCGACGGCGCCGACCAGTTGGTCGATCTCCTTGCGATGCAGCAGCAGCTTGCGGGTGCGCCGATCCTCGGCGATGACGTGGGTGGACGCGCTGATCAACGGTGGAATCGAGGCGCCGACCAGGAAGATCTCGTTTTTCAGCACCACCGCGTAGCTGTCACCGAAGTTGATCCGGCCGGCGCGCAATGCCTTCAGCTCCCAACCCAGCAAGGCCACGCCGCACTCGAAGCGCTGGTCGATGTGGTACTCGAAGCGCGCGCGTTTGTTGAGCGCGATGGTGCCGCTGCCCTTGGTGTCCTTGTCCTTCGTTTTGGCCATGTCCGTTAAACTCTCGCCTTTCGGCCCTGCTGTTGACGCGACCGCGGAAGGGGCCAGGCCATTGATGATTTGAAGAGGCTGCCGTGATCGAAATTCGTCGCAGTGCGCTGGTGCGTTTTACGCCCGAGCAGATGTTCGATCTGGTCAATGATGTGGAAGCATACCCAAAGCGTTTCAACTGGTGCGCTTCGTCGGAAGTGATCGAACGCGACGGCAACGTGCTGGAAGCACGGCTGGATCTGAATTTCGCCGGTCTGCGCCACAGCTTCACCACCCGCAACACGGCCGAGCCGCCGCAGCGCATCGACATCCGGCTGGTCGGTGGCCCGTTCCGCTCGCTCGATGGCGTGTGGACGTTCGCCGCGCTCGGTGACAGCGGTTGCAAGGTGGCGCTGGCACTGGATTTCGAATTCGCTGGCCGCTTCGGCGGTGCCTTGCTCAAGCTGGGTTTCCAGAGCCTGGGCAACCGCATGGTCGACGACTTCTGCCGGGAGGCCGAGCGCCTGTATGGATGACGCTACGCCAGACGGCTCCGCGATTACGGTGGAAGTGGTGTATGCCGATGCAACGCGGCAGATCGTTCGTCGCCTGGAATTGCCGGCTGGCAGCACGGTGATGGAAGCGGTCACTGCTTCGGAACTGGAAAGGGACGTGCCAGTGGGCACGATTGACCCGACGCGATTGGGTATTTTCTCGCGTCGGGTATCCCCAGATCAGGTGCTTGGCCAAGGCGACCGGGTGGAAATCTACCGGCCGCTCGTGCTCGACCCCATGGAAGCGCGTCGGCGGCGGGCGCGGCGCCGCTGAGAAACCGTACCGGGCGTGCCCGGCCGGTTACTTCACACGGTCATTGACCGTCGTCGTTATCCCCGCCGCTGCTGGCGCCCGCGCCGAAACCGCCGTCGTCCTGTTTCGGCTTCTCACTCTTGTCGCCCTCGGTTTCGTTGACCGGATAGTCGGCGTGATACTTCTTGCTGTCTTCCAGCAGCTTCTCCGCGTCCTGCGGGAAGAAGTCACCTTCGGTACGTACCAGCGTGTCGTTGTTGAAGGTCAGCGTGAGGGTGCGTATCTTGATCGGGCCACCGCGATGCGACTGCGTGGACACGTAATCCCAGCGGCTCTGCTCGAAGGGCGTGGCCACCGACGGTGTGCCCATCAGCACCAGCACCTGACGCTTGGTCATCCCCGGCTTCAGCTGATCGACCGTCTTCTTGTCGAGCAGGTTGCCCTGTTGCACATCGGGTGTGTAGACGATGTGGCAGCCGGCGATGGAGACCGCCAGCATGGTGAAAACCAGCAGGGAGATCAGCTTTTGCATGCGTGGTGCGTCCCAATCATAAAGGTGTCGGATGATACACTACCGTTTCGGTAGCGCTGTGCGCCTGGAGGTCAGTGATGGAACAGGAAACCAGGGAACTGCGTCGGGTTGGCCTCAAGGTCACCCATCCGCGCATGCGCATCCTGCAGATCTTCGACGAGGAGGAGGGCAATCATCTCACCGCCGAAGACGTCTACAAGAAATTGCTGGCCCATCAGGAAGACATCGGCCTGGCGACGGTTTATCGCGTGCTGACCCAGTTCGAGGCAGCAGGCATCGTCGTCAAGCACAATTTCGAGGGCGGCCAGGCTGTCTACGAACTCGACCGCGGCAAACATCATGACCACATGATCGATGTGGACAGCGGAAAAGTGATTGAGTTCGTCAGCGAGGAGATCGAGCGGCTGCAGCACGAAATCGCGGCCCGGCATGGCTACGTTATCGAGGACCACAGCCTGGTTCTCTACGTGCGTCCCAAGCGGCGGGCCGGGAAGGCCTGAGCCTTCGGTCCCCGGGCGCTGATGCCGCCTGGCGGCACTCGGCAAGATCCGGGTAGGGGGACAAAAAAAGCACAAAAAAAACCGCAGTTGGACTCCTGTCCGCCTGCGGTTGTTCCGTTACCTGTCGAGCTCCGATTCAGCGAATTGCTCGCTGGCATCGGGTACGCCACAAGTCGCGGCAAAAACGGCATCCTGCCGTTTTTCTCGAAGCGCCCGTCCCCACGGTTGCTTCGATACACCATCTTGCGATGGTGGCTCCCCCACATCGATGGAACGATACTAACGAAGCTTTCACGGGCCGGATATTGGAAAAATTCCTAGGTGACGCGGTGATTCACCGTGGCCTCCGCCTTGAAGCTCAATGACATCGGTGGCATCCGGTCAGGCAGGCTCTTTGTTCGCTGCGCCTCACGCCAGCGCGGAAGGGTCGGCGCCACCGTTGCTGTTTCGCAGCAGGATCCGCAGGTGAACGCCGGGCTGCTGCGGGTGCAGCCTGAAATCCCCACCCAGTGAGGTCACCCGGTCGCGCATGCCCTGCAGGCCGCGTCCGCCACGAGGTACGCGAGCGGGCAGGCCGGTACCGTTGTCGCGCAGGTCCAGCAGTGCCAGCGCGATGCCCTGGCGTTTGCCAATGCGCAGGCGCAAGCGGAATTCGGTGGCGCCGGAGTGCTTGACGGCGTTGGTGGCGCTTTCCTGCGCCAGGCGATAGATCGCCGTGCGGATGTCCTCGTCGAGCTGACGTGGATCGCCGTACAGGTCCGTGTGGTACGCGATGCCCGCGGTGGTCAGCAAGTCGCGTATCGGGCCTTCGTCAAGCGCGCGCATCAGGCCGAACTCGTCCAGCACCGCGGGGCGCAAGTCGTCGAGCAGCCGATGCAGGGCCCGCCGCATATGCCCCAGGATGGTGTTGATCGAGCTGCTGATGTCTTCCAGCCCGGCCTGCCGCAGACGCGCTTCCGCCAGTTTCACGTGGGTCTGGATGGCGGTGATGTTCTGCCCCAGTTCGTCGTGGAGTTCGGCGGCCAGGTGTCTGCGCTGGTTTTCGTCGGCGCGCAGGTTGCCGCGCGCGGCATTGCGCAGCTGGCCGGTGAGCTGGTCGAGGTGGTAATTGACCGCCCCCATGTAGGCGTTCTGCTCGGCCACGTACGCGCTGCTCTCGCGCAAGGCGTCGGTGGCCGATCCCAGCATGATGGCGCCGGTACCGGCCACCGCCAGCAGCAGATAGGCCGATGCAGTCGAGGGCGCATAGCCCAGGCGGTGCTCGGCCAGGGTAATGCCCACGCTGGTGACCAGCATGGCCAGGCTGGCTCCGCGCCAGCCATGCCGGAACGCGAAATACAGGATCGGTGCCAGAGACAGCACGCGGGCGAATTGCGGCTCGGGAGCGGCCTGTCGCGACAGCAGAAGCAGGATTGCCATCGAAGGCAGCATCACCAGCACGCCGTCGATCAACAGGCTGATCAGCGCCCCGCGGTCCAGTCGATCCTGCAACAGCATCACCATCAGGGGGACCAGCAGGAGAATCGCCAGATAATGGCTGAGCAGTTGTTCGCCCAGGATCCTCAGCATCTGGTCGCTGCCACGATGGAGCGCGGTGAGCGCCGTGGCGTCGGTGATCGCGGTGGCAGCCACCAGCACCAGCACGATCAACAGCAGCCGCGCCATCTGCTGGGGTGTATTCAATGTGACCTGCCAGCCGAACCGGCGCACCAGCCACAAGCCGCCGGCCATCACCAGCATGTCCGGCAGTTCGCCGAAAAGGAGACCGTTCCAGCCGGCGGGCGCGCCCTGGTTCATGACGATGCCGAACGAGGCGACACATTCCGCGCCCAGCAGCCAGCCCCAATAACGCATGGGTGCAAGCAGCAGGGCGCCGAATCGCAGCCCGTACGGCAACATCCAGAATGGCTGCGCCGTGGGCCACAGCGCCATCCACGCCAGGAAATAAGCGAGCCCCAGCATGGGGCCGAGACATGACGTGAGGAACGACTTCGATAGCATGGCGCGATGGTACATGTGCGGCACCATGTCGCGGCGGTGGTTCCTTAGGAAGTGGAAGTCGTGCCGTGGCGCACGCGCGTGTGTAAAGTAGGGACATGCACAGTATCGTTCTGGTTGACGACCACGCCATCGTCCGCGAAGGGTT
This sequence comes from Rhodanobacter ginsenosidimutans, assembly GCF_042655685.1. Taxonomy (NCBI): domain Bacteria; kingdom Pseudomonadati; phylum Pseudomonadota; class Gammaproteobacteria; order Lysobacterales; family Rhodanobacteraceae; genus Rhodanobacter; species Rhodanobacter ginsenosidimutans. The sequence goes on from NZ_JBHSMM010000001.1 coordinate 1,584,953, forward strand.
CAAGCGCCTGATCGAGCTTGAGCCCGATCTGGACGTGATCGCCGAATGCCGTTGCGCCGACGACGCGGTGGAGGCGGTAACCCAGTGGCTCCCCGATCTCGTGGCGCTGGATCTGTCGTTGCCTGACGGCAGCGGGCTGCCGCTGATCGAGCATCTGCTGAGCGTGGCGCCGCAGACCCGCATCGTGGTGCTGAGCATGCACGATGGCGAACCGTACATTTCCGAAGCCATGCGCCGTGGCGCCAGCGGCTACGTGACCAAGGGCGTGGCGCCGGAGGAACTGGTGGCCGGGCTGCGCGCCGTGATGAATGGTGAGAGCTTCCTGAGCTCGGATATCCGCAAGCGGCGTGCGGAACGGCCAGGCGACGCGCTTGATCCCATCCACCGGCTGACGGCCCGCGAACGCGAAGTCTTTTTGCTGCTTGCCGCCGGGCGCGCGCCCAAACAGGTGGCTGCCGAGCTGGGCATTGGCCAGAAAACCGTCTATATCCATCGGGCCAGCGTGATGGGGAAACTCGGCGCCGGTTCCGAGCTCGAGCTTTACCGCATGGCCAGCGAACGCAGCCTGTTGCCGGCGGCCTGACCTACCAGCAAGCCCTCGAATGGACGGCCATCCGCGATGAACCGCGATGATGCCGCGGTGGGCTGCGCTCTGTCAGAATTGCCGTCCAGCCAACAGGGGAGCCATGGCATGAGTGACACCGAGGTCGTGCCGGTCAATTCGCCGCGCCGCATTCTTTTTGCCAGCCTGATCGGCACCACGATCGAGTTCTTCGATTTCTACATCTACGCCACGGCGGCGGTGTTGATTTTCCCGACGCTGTTTTTCCCCGCGGCGGACGCCACCTCGGCCACGCTGGAATCGCTGGCCACGTTTGCGCTGGCGTTCTTCGCGCGCCCGATCGGTTCGGCCGTGTTCGGCCACTTCGGCGACCGCGTCGGGCGCAAGGCGACCCTGGTGGCGGCCTTGCTGACCATGGGCATTTCCACCGTGACCATCGGCTTGTTGCCCACCTATGCGGACATCGGCGTGGCTGCGCCCGTGCTGCTCGCGCTGTGCCGTTTCGGCCAGGGTCTGGGTCTGGGTGGCGAGTGGGGCGGCGCCGTGTTGCTGGCGACCGAGAATGCACCGCCGGGCAAGCGTGCGTGGTACGGCATGTTTCCGCAGCTCGGTGCGCCGATCGGCTTCTTCCTGTCTTCCGGCATGTTCTTGTGGCTGACCCAGGGTATCGGCGAGGCCGCATTCTTCGCCTGGGGCTGGCGCGTTCCGTTCCTGGGCAGCGCGGCGCTGGTGGTGATCGGCTTGTGGATGCGGTTGAAGCTGCACGAGACGCCCGACTTCGCCCGCGCGATATCGCGCCATGAGCGCGTGCGCATGCCGATGCTGACCGTGCTCACCCACCATCCGCGCGCACTGCTGGCCGGCACCTTCACGGCGCTGGCCACGTTCGTATTGTTTTATCTGATGACGGTGTTCGCCCTGAGTTGGGCCACCACGCGGCTGGGTTATTCGCGCGAAGAATTCCTGCTGCTGCAGATGCTCGGCGTGATCCTGTTCGGTATCACCATCCCCCTGTCGGCCATCTTCGCCGATCGTTACGGTGCGCGTCTGGCGATGGTGCTTTCCACCTTGCTGATCCTGGCTTTCGGTATCGGTTTCGCGCCGCTGTTCACGGCCGGCAGCATGACCAGCGTTCTCCTGTTCCTTTCGCTGGGCCTGGGTGTGATGGGGCTGACATACGGCCCCCTGGGCACGGCGTTGGCGCAGATGTTTCCCACCGCAGTGCGCTATACCGGCGCATCGCTGGCGTTCAACATGGCGGGCATTTTCGGTGCGTCGCTGGCGCCGTATATCGCCACCTGGCTGGCGGCGACGCGTGGCCTGGCCTACGTCGGCTATTACCTTGCCGCGGCAGCGGTGGTGACGTTGCTGGCCTTGCTGATCACGCCGCGTTCCGCGCACGAACCCGTTGCGTCAGGTGAGCCGACGGTCGCGATCTAATGCAGGGGCGGGATCAGCGACGGCGTCGCTGGATCTCGGGTAATGTCGCCGCTCGACGGTCAATGGGGACCGGTGGTGTGGTCGTGTGATCGGCAGCGGGCAAGGTGGAAATGCTCGGGCACCGGATCCTCACCACCCGTGCACAGCGGCTGGCAGCGCAGCAGTCGCCAGCCGGTCAACAAACTTCCACGCCACGGGCCGAAGCGCGTCACCGCGATACGTGCATAATCAGAGCAACTGGGATGAAATCGGCAGCGCGGTCCCAGCAGTGGGCTGAGCCAACGCTTGTAGAAACGGAGCAACAACAGTATCAATCGGGTCAAGACAGACGTAACCGCGGCGAGCTGGGGAATTCAGTGCCACGAGTATTCCAGAATCGAGCTTGCCGGTGTAGGGCACATGGGCTATAACTCCCGGCCGCCACGGCCAAAAACGGTGAAGGAATATGGCGAATACGACGCGTAGTTCGACCGCTGCCAAGGTTAAAAAGGACAAGGTTCCGACCAAGTCGGCCGGCAAGCCCAAGGCTGCCGCCGTCAAGGGCGGCAAAGCCAAGCCCGTGGCGAAGTCGGCAACCGCCAAGCGCCCGGCCGCTGCGGCGAAGCCCGCCGCAAAGACCACGGCGGCACGCAAGCCGGCGACCGTGAAAAAGGCGAAGTCGGCTGCTGTGACGGCAAAGAAAGTCACGGCCAGGCCGGCAGCGAAAGCGTCTGCCAAACCGGCTAGCGCAAAGAGCGCGCCGAAGAAAGGGGTGGCAAAAAAAGCCCCCGTGAAGCAAGCTGTGACGAAGGCGTCGGTCAAACCGGCGGTCGCAAAGAAGTCGGCGCAGAAACCAGCATCCAGGCGCTCGACGGTTTCGAAAACCCCCATCAAGCCGGTAGCGAAGAAGTCTGCACCACCGGCAAAACCCGCGGCGAAGGTTGCTTCGAAGCCTGCTTCGAAACCCAAGGCGCCGCTGCCGACCAAGGACAAAACGGCAAAGGCTGCCGTGTCGGCCAAATCCGCTCCCCGGCCCGCACCGGTGGCTGCACCCAACAAACAGGCTGTTCCGGCTTCCACCACCGCGCTCTACAAAGGCAAGGTGGCAAGTGCCATCGCCATGGTGACCCCGCGGAAGGCCCCGGCTCCCGCGCACCATGCCTCTCACCATAATCATAAAAATTCGTCATCATCAATGAATAAATCGGCTACAAAAAAGCTTGAAAACGGTGTCACTCGGGAAGACGGGCGCTACGCGCTGCCTTCCACCAGCGTCATCGCCTTGCCCAAGGGGTATCGTCCGTCCTCCGACGAGGAGTACATGAACCCGCAGCACCTGGCCTACTTCCGCAACAAGCTGCGCGACTGGCGCGACCAGTTGGTGGAAGAATCGCGCCAGACCATGGACAACCTGCGCGAAGAAGTGCGCGATGTCGGTGACGAGGCCGAGCGCGCCACCCGCGAAACCGAAAACTCGCTGGAACTGCGCACGCGTGACCGCTACCGCAAGCTGATTTCCAAGATCGACAAGGCGTTGCGTCGGATCGAGGAAGGCAGCTACGGCTTCTGCGAGGAGACCGACGAGGAAATCGGCGTGGACCGGCTCGATGCCCGCCCCATCGCCACCTTGTCGCTCGATGCGCAGGAGCGTCGCGAACATCTGCAGAAGCAGATGGGCGATTGATCGCTCTGTTTCAATGACATGAAAAAGCCCCGCTTCAAGCGGGGCTTTTTCTTTGCCGGCGTACGCGCGGCGAGTGCGCTCGATGCGCAGTCGTGGACGTGTGGCTAGGCCAGTGCCTGCGCGGCGTAACCCTTCAATTTCGCCAGCATCGACGCCAGCCCGTTCGAGCGGGTGGGCGAGAGGTGCTTGGCCAGGCCAATGGTGCCGATGAAGGCGGGTTCGGTATCCACGATGTCCCGTGCCGGGCGGTCCGAGTACACGCGCAGCACCAACGCGATCAGGCCGGAAACGATGGCCGAATCGCTGATCGCCTCGAAATGCATGCACTGGGCATCGCCGCTGGGAACCAGCCAGACCATCGACTGGCAACCGAGCACGCGGTAGTCCTCGGTCTTGTGCTCCTCCGGAAACGGCGGCAGTTGCTTGCCCAGGTCGATCAGGTATTGGTAACGCTCGGTCCAGTCGCCGAAATAGGCGAATTCCTCGGCGATTTCCTGCTGCGCCTCGTCGGCGCTGGTTTGCGTATTCATCGGCTCATTATCGCGCAACGGGTGGAGGCGGGGGGATGCGGCCGGCTCATCAGCGCATCCATAACCCTCACTTGACGCTCCAGCGGGTTCCTTGGGCGCTGTCCTCGATCACGATGCCCAGCGCGTCCAGCTCGGCGCGGATGGCGTCCGCGCGGGCGAAGTCGCGCGCGGCGCGGGCGTCGCGGCGCTGCTGCAACAGACCTTCGATGTGGACGGCGTCGATCGTTTCCCCGCCGCGCTGGAACCATGCTTCGGGTGCCTGCTGCAGCAGGCCGAGCAAGGCGCCGCCACCGAGCAGCTCAGCCTTGGCCGCGGCCGTGCCGGCCTGGCGCGCGGCATCGGCCAGTTGCGACAACTCCGCCAGCGCCTGCGGGGTATTGAGGTCATCGCACAGCGCGGCCTCGACGGCGGGCGGCACCGGCAGCGCGCCTTCGGGGAGGTCGATCCCGTCCAGGTCGCGCAGCACGCGGTACCAGCCATCGAGCGTGTTTACCGCCTGCTGGATGGCGTCTTCGGACCAGTCCAGCGGCTGGCGGTAATGGCCGCGCAGCAACATGAGGCGCAGTGCCTCGGCCGGATGCTGCTGCAGGAGTTCGTGCACCAGCAGCACGTTGCCCAGCGACTTGGACATCTTGCGGCCGCCGAAGGTGAGCATGCCGTTGTGCAGCCAGTAACGGGCGAACGCCTTGCCGCCATGCGCGCAAGTGGATTGGGCGATCTCGTTTTCGTGATGCGGAAACTGCAGGTCGATGCCGCCGGCGTGGATATCGATGGTTTCGCCCAGGTGGGCGGCGCTCATCGCCGAGCATTCGATATGCCAGCCGGGACGACCGCGGCCCCACGGGCTGTCCCAGCCGGGCAGTTCCGGGGTGGACGGCTTCCACAGCACAAAGTCGCCAGGGCTTTTCTTGTAGGGCGCCACGTCCACCCGCGCGCCGGCGATCAATTCCTCGGTGTCGCGGCCGGACAGCTCGCCGTACGCCGGGTAGCTGCCCACATCGAACAGCACATGACCCTCGGCGGCGTATGCGTGGCCGCTGGCGAGCAACTGCTCGACCATCGCGACGATCTCGCCGATATGCGCGGTGGCGTGCGGCTCAATGTCCGGCGGGGCCACACCGAGGCCGGCCATGTCGTCGCGGAAGGCCTGGGCGAAGCGGTCGGTGATGGTGGTGATCGGCACGCCCTGTTGCTGCGCGGCGGCATTGATCTTGTCGTCGACGTCGGTGATGTTGCGGGCGTACACCACCTGCGGGTAATGCCGCCGCAGCAGCCGCGCCAGCACATCGAACACCACCGGCGGGCGCGCATTGCCGATGTGCACGAAGTTGTAGACGGTGGGGCCGCACACATACATCGTCACCCGTTGCGGGTCGAGCGGAACAAAGGGTTCGAGCCGGCGGGTGAGGCCGTTGTAGAGCGAAATCGGCATGGGTTGGAGCATCCGCGATGGAGAACAAGCGTGCTGGCGTTTTACGGCAGCCCGGCATCTTAACAAGGTGTAAGCGGGGCGGGCGGAACCCGCTGATTCTAAGCGTTTATTCAGCGTGAATTTGTTGCAATGACGGAGCAACCGCAATCCTTGCAGTGCTTATTGATCGGAGTTCGTAATGACCAAGCTGCTGTTTCCCATGCTGTTGCTGGCCTTGGCGACGACGGGCGTCCAGGCCCAGGACGGGCGCTACGCCAATGGCGACGACAACACGCATTACGGCTGGGCCGACGTATTGCGCGTCGATCCGGTGTCGGCCATCACCCAGACCGAAGTGCCGCGGCAGGAGTGCTACGACCAGCAAGTGGTGCATCAGGAGCGCGGCAACAGCACCGCGGGCACGATCCTCGGCGCCGTCGTCGGTGGCGTGCTGGGCAACACCGTGGGCAAGGGCGATGGACGCCGCGCGGCGACCGTGGCAGGCGCGGTGGCGGGCGGTGCCGTGGGCAATCGTGCGTCCAACCATGGCGGCACGTATGAAACCACGCAGACGCAGTGCCGGCAGGTCAGCACGGTCAGCGGGCAGCGCCGTATCGTTGGCTACGACGTCGAATACAAGTATCGGGGCGAGGTCTACGTGTCCCGGCTCAATTACGATCCGGGCGAACGGCTTCGGGTCCGGGTGAACGTGCAGCCGGCCGATTGACCCGCGCCAGCGTCACCGGAATGCGCCGCCTTCGGGCGGCGTATTCGTTTGCATCGCGTGTGCGGCTGGCGGCAGATTTTTGTTGCAAGGCAGCGAAATTCCCGCCATCATGCATGTTCATGTTCAACGCTGATCACCGATTTCCGCGCATGTCCATAGCCGTCTATACCGCCAACGTCCTCACCAGCGCCCGCATGGCCGCTGGCATGACGTCGCGCGCGCGCCGACCGCGGTACCGACTTTCGGCCGGGTAGGCAGTCGCGCACGTTAATTATGCGGATAGACGAAAAAGCCCGGCCCTCGTGCCGGGTTTTTGCGTTTTCGGAATTGGTTTCACACGTATCTATTGGCTGACTCTCACTCAAGGTATCGCCCCATGGCACCTCGACATTTCCTGACCACCCAGGATTACAGCCGCGCCGAGATCGACGCGCTGCTGACCCAAGCCGCCGAATTCAAGCGCTCGCCCGGCGGGCAGCAAATGGCCGGCAAGTCGATCGCGCTGCTGTTCTTCAACCCCTCGATGCGCACGCGCACCAGCTTCGAACTGGGTGCGTTCCAGCTGGGCGGGCATGCCGTGGTGTTGCAGCCGGGCAAGGATGCGTGGCCGATCGAGTTCGAAGTCGGCAGCGTGATGGATGGCGACACCGAGGAGCACATCGCCGAGGTGGCGCGCGTGCTTTCGCGCTATGTCGACCTGATCGCCGTGCGCGCGTTTCCCAAATTCCAGGACTGGGCGGTGGACCGCCAGGACACCGTGATCAAGGCATTCGCGCACTACGCCACGGTGCCGGTGATCAACATGGAAACGATCACCCATCCCTGCCAGGAGCTGGCGCATGCGCTGGCGCTGAAGGAACACCTGGGCAGCCTGCAGAACAAGAAGTACGTGCTGACTTGGACCTACCATCCCAAGCCGCTGAACACCGCGGTGGCGAACTCCGCCTTGCTGATCGCCACCAAGATGGGCATGGACGTCACGTTGCTGTGCCCCACGCCGGATTACGTGCTGGACGAGCGCTACATGGCGTATGGACGTCTGAACGCGGAGCAGAACGGCGGCTCGCTCAAGGTCAGTCACAATATCGAAGAGGCCTACAGCGGCGCCGACGTGGTCTACGCCAAGAGCTGGGGCGCGTTGCCTTATTTCGGTCGCTGGGAGCAGGAAAAGCCCGTCCGCGAGGCCAGCAAGCACTTCATCGTCGACGAAGCGAAGATGGCGCTGACCAACAACGGCCTGTTCAGCCATTGCCTGCCATTGCGGCGGAATATCAAGGCCACCGATGCGGTGATGGATTCGCCCGCATGCATCGCCATCGATGAAGCCGAGAACCGCCTGCACGTGCAGAAGGCAGTCATGGCCTCGCTGATCGGCCAGGGCTGAGACAGCTACCATGTACGCGCCCACGTCATTTCGCGAAACACGCAGCGAGGTCCTGCGCGATCTGGTTCGTGCCTATCCGTTCGCCACCGTGGTCGTGCAGGCGCAGGGTGGGTTGGCGGCAAACCATCTGCCGTTCGAATGGAACGGCGACGCGCTGCAGGCACATGTCGCCCGTGGCAACGAGTTGGTGGCGATGGATGGGTCCCCGGTGCTTGTGGTGTTCCAGGGGCCGCAGGGCTACATCAGCCCAAACTGGTATCCGAGCAAGCACGAGACCGGGCGCGAAGTGCCGACCTGGAATTACACCGTGGTACACGTGCATGGCCGGCTGCGCGTGGTCGATGACGCCGCATGGGTTCGCCGCCAGCTGGAAGCGCTCACCGATCACCATGAATCAGGCCAGCCCCGGCCATGGACAATCAGCGATGCGCCCGAGGATCACGTCGAGAAATTGCTGGGCGCGATCGTCGGTATCGAAGTCACGGTCGAACGCATCGAAGGCAAGTTCAAGCTCAGCCAGAACCATCCCGCGCGCAACCGCGAAGGGGTGATCGCCGGCTTGCGCCAGCGCGATCGCGATGGCGACGTGGAACTGGCCGCCATGATGAACCAACGCGAGGAATCCGCATCGTGAACCATCAGCATCACTATCGCGTCGACGTGGAATGGACCGGCAACCTCGGCAGCGGCACGGACGGCTATCGCAACTACAGCCGCGACCACGTCATCCGCATCGAGGGCAAGCCGCCGCTGGCCGGGTCGTCCGACCCGAGCTTCCGGGGCGACGCCGCAAAGCACAACCCCGAGGACATGCTGGTCACCGCCTTGTCGACCTGCCACATGCTGTCCTACCTGCACATGGCGACGGTGGCCGGTGTGGTGGTGACGAAGTATGTCGATGCGGCTGAGGGCACCATGGCCATGGAAGGGGATGGCGGTCATTTCGTCGAAGTGGTGTTGCGCCCCACCGTCACGATCAGCGCGGCCAGCGATGCGGCCAAGGCCGAAGCGGCTCACGAGTCGGCCCACCACGCCTGTTTCATTGCCAATTCCGTGAATTTCCCGGTGCGCTGCGAACCGCGCATTGTTGTGAGCCGGGAATAGAGAATCGGGAATAGGGAATCGTCCAGAGCAGCTTTTCGTAACTCGTCTGTTTTTGCTACGTCCGCATTTTTCAGGAAAACCATTATGTCGAACGCTTCTACCATTCCCCATTCCCCATTCCCCATTCCTGCCACCGGAGAAGGCAAGCACATCGTGCTTGCCTTCTCCGGTGGCCTCGACACCAGCTTCTGCGTGCCTTACCTCAAGGAGCGCGGCTGGGCGGTGCATACCGTGTTCGCCGACACCGGCGGTGTGGACGCCGAGGAGCGCGCCTTCATCGAGAACCGCGCGAAGGAGCTGGGCGTGGCCAGCCACGTCACCGTCGACGGCGGCCCCGCGATCTGGAGCGGCTTCGTCAAGCCGTTCGTGTGGGCGGGCGAGGGCTACCAGGGGCAGTACCCGTTGCTGGTGTCCGACCGCTACCTGATCGTGGAGGCCGCGCTGAAGCGCGCCGCCGAGCTGGGTACGCGCGCCATCGCGCACGGCTGCACCGGCATGGGCAACGACCAGGTGCGCTTCGACCTGGCGGTGAAATCGCTGGGTGACTACGAGATCGTGGCGCCGATCCGCGAGATCCAGAAGGAACACACGCAGACACGCGCCTACGAGCAGGCCTTCCTGGAGGAGCGCGGCTTCGGCGTGCGCGCCAAGCAGCAGGCCTACACTATCAACGAAAACCTGCTGGGCCTGACCATGTCCGGCGGCGAGATCGACAAGTGGCAGGCGCCGGGCGAAGGTGCGGTGGGCTGGTGCAAGCCGCGCGCCGAATGGCCGTCCAAACCGCTGCAGGTGAAGATCGGCTTCGAGCGTGGCGAAGCCGTGTCGCTGAACGGCGAAAAGATCGCCGGCCACAAGCTGCTGGCGAAATTGAACGCCCTGTTTGCGCCCTACGGCGTGGGTCGCGGCCTCTACACCGGCGACACCACGATCGGCCTGAAGGGCCGCATCATCTATGAAGCGCCCGGCCTGATTTCGCTGCTGACCGCGCACCGCGCGCTGGAAGAAGCCGTGCTCAGCAAGCAGCAGAACCGCTTCAAGCCCGACGTGGCGCGCAAGTGGGTGGAAGTGGTGTACGAGGGTTTCTTCCACGACCCGATCAAGACCGACCTGGAAGCATTCCTTGCGTCCAGCCAGTCCACCGTCAATGGCGAAGTGACGCTGGAGACACATGGCGGCGTGGTCAGCGCGGTGGCGATCGAATCGAAGCACATCCTCAACGCCAAGGGCGCCACCTATGCACAGTCGGCCGACTGGGGCGTGGCAGAGGCGGAAGGCTTCATCAAGCTGTTCGGCATGAGCAGCACGCTGTGGGCCGAGGTAAATCGGAGCGACAAGGCATGAGCGCTCAGCTCTACTCCCCTCTCCCTTTGGGAGAGGGGCAGGGGGAGAGGGTACGGATGTGCCTCGAAGCCTCGCTTCGCCCGTACCCTCTCCCCAATCCCTCTCCCACAGGGAGAGGGGCTTTGCAGCGTGAGGTTGTCCGATGAGCGCGTTGCTCGAGGCGACTCTGGCGCACCTGCGTGCGCTGGTCGGCTTCGACACGCGTAACCCACCGCGGGTGATCGACACCGGCGGCATCTTCGATTACCTGCGCGCTCAGTTGCCTGGCTTTGACGTGACCGTGACCGATCACGGCGCCGGTGCGGTGAGCCTGCACGCGGTGCGTGGCCAGCCGAAATACCTGTTCAACGTGCATCTGGATACGGTGCCCGATTCGCCGGCGTGGACGGCCGATCCGCATGCGTTGCGTGTCACGTCGGATCGGGCGATCGGCCTTGGTGCCTGTGACATCAAGGGCGCGGCGGCGGCGTTGGTGGCCGTGGCCAATGCCAGCGACGGCGACATGGCGCTGTTGTTCTCCACCGATGAGGAAGCCAACGATCCTCGGTGCATCGCGGGTTTTCTCCGTGCTTTTCCCCCTCTCCCTGTGGGGGAGGGTCGGGGTGAGGGTGCGGGCGGAGCTAACGGTATGACTCCGGCCGTACCCTCTCCCCCGACCCCTCTCCCAAAGGGAGAGGGGAGCTATCAAGCAGTGATCATTGCCGAGCCGACCAAGGGTGAGGCCGTGCTGGCGCATCGCGGCATCCAGTCGGTGCTGATGCGCTTCGCCGGCCACGCCGGCCATGCCTCGGGCGAGCAGAAGGCCAGCGACAGCGCGCTGCACCAGGCGGTGCGCTGGGGTGATGCGGCGCTGGATTTCGTGGACGCGCAGTCGCATGAGCGTTTCGGCGGCCTCACCGGTCTGCGCTTCAACATCGGCCGTATCGAAGGCGGCATCAAGGCCAACATGATCGCGCCCAGCGCCGAGCTGCGCTTCGGCATGCGGCCGCTGCCCACGATGCAGCCTGACGGTCTGCTGGAAAACTTCCGCGCCTTGGCCGAACCGGCGCCTGCGCATTTCGAGGAGACCTTCCGCGGCCCCTCGCTGCCGGCAGGCGACACGGCGCGGGCCGAGGAGCGCCGCCTGCGCGCGCGCGACCTGGCCGACGAGCTGGGTATCCCGGTCGGCAACGCGGTGGACTTCTGGACCGAAGCGGCGCTGTTCTCCGCCGCTGGCTATACCGCCTTCGTCTATGGCCCCGGCGACATCGCCCAGGCGCACAGCGCCGACGAATGGGTGGCGCTGGACCAATTGCAGCAGTACGCACAAACCATCTACCGGATCGTCGATCGTGGAAATGCATAACAAGAGTACCCGTCAGACCATCGTGCGCCTGCTTTCGAGCATGGGCAGCGCGAAGGAAATCCAGCAGTACCTGAAGCGCTTTTCGCAACTGGACGCCAAGCGCTTTGCCGTGGTGAAAGTCGGCGGCGCGGTGTTGCGCGACGACCTGTCCGCGTTGACCTCGTCGCTGACCTTCCTGCAGCAGGTCGGCCTGACGCCGATCGTGCTGCACGGTGCCGGTCCGCAACTGGACGAGGAGTTGTCCGCCGCGGGCATCGTGAAGGAGACCGTCAACGGCCTGCGGGTCACCTCGCCCGAAGCGCTGGCGATCGTGCGCAAGGTGTTCCAGGCGCAGAACCTGCGGTTGGTGGAAGCGCTGCAAGGCATGGACGCGCGTGCCACCTCGGTGCCGTCGGGCGTGTTCGCGTCCAGCTACCTGGATCAGTCCGTGTACGGCCTGGTCGGCAAGGTGGACAGCATCAACCTGGCACCGATCGATGCCAGCCTGCGTGCCGGTTCGATCCCGGTGATCGCCAGCCTCGGCGAAACGCCGAGCGGGCAGATCCTCAACATCAACGCCGACTTCGCCGCCAACGAACTGGTGCGCGTGCTGCAGCCGTACAAGATCGTGTTCCTCACCGGCACCGGCGGCTTGCTGGACGAGAAGGGCAAGGTGATCGATTCGATCAACCTCAGCACCGAGTATGACCATCTGATGGCGCAGCCGTGGATCAACGGCGGCATGCGACTGAAGATCGAGCAGATCGCCGACCTGTTGTCCGACCTGCCGCTGACCTCGTCGGTGTCGATCACGCGGCCGTCCGAGCTGGCCAAGGAGCTGTTCACCCACAAGGGTTCGGGCACGCTGGTGCGTCGCGGTGAGCGCGTCCTGAAATACGACTCGTGGGAAGGTATCGACCTGGATCGGCTGCGCGCGCTGATCGAGTCCAGTTTCGGTCGCATGCTGGTGGCCGATTACTTCGAGCGCACCAAGCCGCGTTGTGTTTACGTCAGCGAGAATTACCGCGCCGCGATGATCCTCACCGAAGAGGGCGGTATGCCGTATCTCGACAAATTCGCGGTGCTCGACGACGCGCAGGGCGAAGGCCTGGGTCGCGCCGTGTGGCAGGTGATGCGCGAGGCGCATCCGCGGCTGTTCTGGCGTTCGCGCCACGGCAACGCGATCAACCCGTTCTATTACGCCGAGTCCGACGGCAGCCTCAAGCAGGAGCGCTGGAAGGTGTTCTGGTACGGGCTGGACAATTTCGATGACATCGGCCGTTGCGTGGCCCATTGCGCCACGCGGCAGCCGACACTGCTGGATCGGGAATCATGAGCACGGAAAAAAAGAGCATCGGCATCGTGGGCGCACGCGGGCACACCGGCATGGAGTTGATCCGCCTCATCGCGGCGCACCCGGCGCTGGAGCTGTCCTTCGTCTCCTCGCGCGAACTCGATGGCGAGCGCGTGGCCGATCACGTCGAGGGTTTTGCCGGTGAGCTGCGCTACGCCAGCCTCGACGCCGACGCCGTGGCGGCGCAGAAGGCCGACGTGGTGATCCTGGCGTTGCCCAATGGCAAGGCGGCGCCGTATGTGGCCGCGATCGAGGCCAGCCGGCCCGACACGCTGCTGCTCGACCTGTCGGCGGATTACCGCTTCGACGACCATTGGTATTACGGCCTGCCCGAGCTGACCCGCGGCCGCTGGCGCGGCGAAAAGCGCATCAGCAATCCCGGTTGCTACGCCACCGCGATCGAGCTTTCGGTAACACCGCTGAAGGATCTGCTGGCGGCGCCGCCGGTGTGCTTTGGCGTATCGGGTTACTCCGGCGCCGGCACCACGCCGTCGGACAAGAACGATCCGGAAAAGCTGCGCGACAACCTGATGCCGTATGCATTGACTGGCCACATGCACGAGAAGGAGGCCAGTCGCCATCTCGGCCTGCCGGTGGAATTCATGCCGCACGTGGCACCGCATTTCCGCGGGCTTACCGTCACTACCAACCTGTACTTGTCGCGTTCGGTGAAGCGCGAGGATGTGCTGGCGCGCTTCCACGCCGCCTACGACGGCGAAAAGCTGGTGGATGTCACCGACGAAGCGCCGTGGGTGAGCCGCGTGGCCCACACGCATCGTGCCGAAGTCGGCGGCTTTGCGGTCTCGGCCGATGGCAAGCGGGTAGTCGTGGTGGCGACGCTGGACAACCTGCTGAAAGGCGCCGCCACCCAGGCCATGCAGAACATCAACCGCGCGCTGGGCGTGGACGAGTACACCGGCATACCGGTGTAGGAGCGCACCCCGTGCGCGAAAGCTCTTCCACAAGGCCTCGTCAAAGCCATCGCGCACAGGGTGCGCTCCTACAGGATTTCCTACGATGACCCAGCCCCTCTGGCAAAAAGACGGCATCAAGATCGATGCGAAGATCATGCAGTTCCTGGCCGGCAACGACGTGTTGCTGGACCGCGAGTTCTTCCTGCATGACATCACCGCCAGCAAGGCACATGTGGAAGGCCTGGCGAACATCGGCGTGGTCGGCGCGGACGAGGCGGCGGCGCTGAAGCGCGAGCTGGATGCGCTGGCCGAGGATTTCCGCAGCGGCGCGTTCGTGCTGGATGAGCGCCATGAAGACGGCCATTCCGCGATCGAGGCGCGACTTACCGAACGACTTGGCGACGCCGGCCGCCGCGTGCATACCGGGCGCAGCCGCAACGACCAGATCCTGGTGGCCACCCGGCTTTGGCTGAAGGAAAAGCTGGCCACGCTGCAGACGCTGTGCCACGACATCGCCCAGGTCTGCCTGGATCGTGCGGCGGAACCGACGTTGCCGCTGCCGGGCTATACGCACTTGCAGCGTGCCGTGGTGTCGTCCACCGCGATGTGGTTCGCGGGATTTGCCGAGGGTTTCACCGACAACGCGCTGCGCGCGCAGCAGACCGCCGTGTGGATCGACGCCAACCCGCTGGGCACCGCCGCCGGCTATGGCGTGAATCTTCCGCTGGACCGCGCGCACACCACACAGGCGCTGGGCTTCGCCCGCATGCAGGTGTCGCCGGTCTACGCGCAGTTGTCGCGCGGAAAATTCGAGATGGCGGTGCTGGAGTCGATTGCCAGTGCGCTGCTGGATCTGCGCCGCATGGCGTGGGATCTGTCGCTGTTCACCACCGCCGAATTCAATTTCGTGAAACTGCCGGCCGAGTACACCACCGGCAGCTCGATCATGCCGAACAAGCGCAATCCGGACGTGATCGAATTGCTGCGCGCCAGCTATGCCAGTGTGGCGGCGGCGCGCTGCGAGATCGAGCAGTTGCTGTCGCTGCCCTCGGGTTATCAGCGCGACCTGCAGTTTTCCAAGGGCTCGCTGTTTCATGGCGTGACGCACGGCTTGTCGGCGCTGGAGCTGGTGCCCGATCTGCTGGCACGTTTCCAGTGGAACGAGCCGGCCATGCGTGCGGCGATCGAGCCGTCGATGTACGCCACCGACGTGGCGATCGAGCAGGCAGCGGCCGGCGTGCCATTCCGCGATGCGTACCGCGCCGCCGCCGAAGCCGCCAGCGCGGCCGGTGCCGGGCGCACGCCCGAGTCCAGCCTGCAGGCGCGCGTCTCGCCCGGTTCTGGCCATGACCTGAAGCTCGACCAGGTGCAACAGCGCCTCGACGCCATACGCGGCTGAACAAGATCGGCATGGAGAGGGAAGGGGAGATGTCCACAGTCCATTCGGCAAAGGCGTTGCATCGTGCGGGCATGCGGCATCATGGACGTCCAGACGTCCATCCGGCCGTCCGCATGTTTGCTCGTTCCACCTCGATCGTCTTGTCGGGAAGCGAGCGATGAATCCGGCAACCCGAAGCTTGCCCGCCCAGCCTCTGCCCGCGTGGAAGCGGGCCGTGCTGAAAGTCGGCAGCAACCTGCTGGCGGCCGATGGCGGCGGGCTTACGCCGCAGTACGCGGCCGCGCTGGCGGATTTCATGGCGGCCAGCCATCGCGCGGGCCGTCAGGTGGTGCTGGTGTCCTCGGGCGCCGTGGCCGCCGGACGGGCCATGTTGCGGGCGAAGTCGGGCGCGGGCCCGGATATCGCGGCGCGACAGGCGCTGGCGGCGCTGGGGCAGGCGCCGATGATCGCGCTGTGGCAATCGCTGGCGTCGCAGTCGGTGGCCCAGGTGCTGCTGACCCACGACGATGTGCGCAATCGCCGCCGCTATCTCAACGCGCGTGCCACCTTGCGCGAGCTGCTGGCGCTGGATGTGTTGCCGGTGATCAACGAGAACGACACCGTGTCGGTGGATGAGTTGAAGCTGGGCGACAATGACAACCTGGCCGCCATCGTGGCCACCCTGGTCGATGCCGACCTGCTGTTGATCGCGTCCGACGTCGATGCGCTGTACAGCGCAGATCCCCGGCATCACCCTGATGCCGTGCCGTTCGCGAAGATTCCTGCCCTGACCCCGCAGATCATGGCGATGGCCGGCGGCAGCGGCAGCAAGGTCGGCACCGGCGGCATGCGCACCAAGTTGCAGGCCGCGGCGCGCGCGGCAACCGCCGGCATTCCCACCGCATTGTTCAGCGGCCGCGACGCTGCCACGGTAGAGGCGCTGCAGCATGGCATGTTGCACGGTACCCTTGTTGCCGCGGCAAGCACGCGAATGCATGCGCGCAAGCACTGGCTGCGTCACGCGCCCGCCGCACTCGGCAGCATCCGTATCGACGCAGGCGCGGCACGCGCGCTGGCCGGCGGCCACGCCTCGCTGCTGCCTGGTGGCATGACCGGTGCCGAGGGCGAGTTTCATCGCGGCGACCTGGTCGAGATTATCGATATGGACGGCCAATCGGTGGCGCGTGGGTTGAGCCAGTACTCGGCCGCCGAGGTGCGACGCCTGGCGGGCCGGCACAGCCGCGAGATTGAAACCGTGCTCGGCTACAGCTATGGCGACGAGGTAGTGCATCGCGACGACATGGCAACCCTCACCGATGCCACCGGCGATGCGTTGCCGCAGCGCTAGCTGGAAGTCACCCCGCCGACCCCGCGGCGGGCATCGGTTAAAATGCGGGATTCACGACGTTGCATTTCCCTTGGCCACTTGTAGAGGACGATGACCCAGACACGACCATTCACACCACAAACCCTGCCGCCATGGCGGCGCGCCGTATTGAAAGTGGGTAGCAGCCTGCTCGCCGCCGACACTGGCGGACTCAGTACGCGCTACGCCCTGGGCCTTGCACAATTCATTTCAGCCTGCCACGCCGACGGTCGCGAGATCGTGCTGGTGTCGTCGGGCGCCGTCGCCGCCGGCCGCCTGATGCTGCGCGACCATTCCCACGAAGACACCAGCAATGCCGCCCGACAGGCCATGGCGGCGCTGGGCCAGACGCAGACCGTGGCGTTGTGGCAACGCCTGTTCGACCATCCGCTGGCGCAGGTGCTGTTGACCCATGACGACCTGCGCGACCGGCGCCGCTACCTCAACGCGCGCGCCACGCTGAGCGAGCTGCTCAACTACAAGATCATGCCCGTGGTGAACGAGAACGATACCGTGGCCATCGACGAGCTCACCCTGGGCGACAACGACAATCTCGCGGCCATCGTGGCGGCACTGGTCGACGCCGACCTGCTGCTGATCGCCACCGACATCGACGGCCTGTATACGGCCGACCCGCGCACGAATCCCGATGCCGAGCCAGTCAACGAAGTGCTCGAACTCACTACCGGGATCATGGCGATGGCGGGCTGCGCCGGGTCGTCCGTGGGCACGGGCGGCATGCGCACCAAGCTGGAGGCGGCGGAGAAAGCCGCGACGGCGGGTATCCAGACCGCGCTGTTCAACGGCCGCGACAGCGAAGTGGTGAGCCTGCTTGCGCGCGGCCAGCTGCGCGGCACGCTGCTGCATACCAGCGCCACCCGCCTGCATGCGCGCAAATACTGGCTGCGGCACATGCCGGCGGTGACGGGCCATATCCACGTCGATGCCGGCGCCGCGCACGCCATCGTGCGCGAGGGGGCATCGTTGCTGCCCATGGGCATCATCCGTGCGGATGGCATGTTCCAGCGTGGCGACATGGTCGAGATCGTCACGGGCGGCGATGATGGCATGCTGCACGTCATCGCCCGCGGCATCGCGCAATATGGCGCGGCGGAAATCAATCGCATCGCACGAACCCACACCCGGGACATCGGCGACCGCCTCGGTTACAGCTATGGCGAAAACGTCGTCCATCGCGACGACCTGGCCACGCTGGGCGATACCGGGTTGCTGACAGGAGAATACGCATGAGCGACATCCGTACCCAGGCCCTGGCCTGCCGCGACGCCGCCACCGCCATCGCGGCGCTCGACAACACCGCCCGGCGCCTGCTGCTGCTGGACATGGCCCAGGCGATCGACAGCCAGACCGATACCATCCTTGCCGCCAACGAAAAAGACATGGCGCAGGCCGCCGCCAAGGGCGTGCAGGGCGCGATGCTCGACCGGCTGCGTCTGGATGCGGGGCGCGTCGCGACCATCGCCAACGCTGTGCGCGAGGTGGCCGACCTGCCTGATCCGGTGGGTCAGGTGACGCGGCGCGATCAACTGCCCAACGGGCTGGCGATCGAGCGCGTGCGCATTCCGCTGGGCGTGATCACGATGATTTACGAAGCACGTCCCAACGTCACCGCCGATGCCGCGGCGCTGTGCCTGAAGGCCGGCAATGCGGTCATCCTGCGCGGTGGTTCCGAAGCGCTGCATTCGAACACCGCGATCGCGGCAGCGCTGCATGTGGCGCTGCAGAAGCATGGCATTCCCGCCGCGGCCGTCACTCTCGTCGAAGATTTGCGCCGCGAGACGATGGTCGAACTGCTGCAGCTGGCCGACATCATCGACCTGGCCATCCCGCGCGGCGGCGAAGGCCTGATCCGTTTCGTCACCGAACACGCGCGCGTGCCGGTGATCAAGCACTACAAGGGCGTCTGCCATCTCTACGTGGACAAGGCAGCGGACCTCACGCTCGCGCTGGATCTGCTGATCGACGGCAAGACTTCGCGGCCCGGTGTATGCAACGCGCTGGAGACGCTGCTGGTACATCGCGATGTGGCCGCCGAGTTCCTGCCGAAGGCCGCGGCAGCGCTGCGCCAGCGCGGTGTCGAACTGCGCGGCGACGAACGCAGCCGCGAGCAGGTGCCGGACATGGCCGTCGCCAGCGAGGACGACTACGCCGCCGAATTCCTCGACCTGATCCTGGCCATTCGTGTGGTGGATAGCGCGGACGATGCCATCGCGCATATCCGCCGCTACGGCTCCGATCACACCGAGGTCATCGCCACCACCGACCAGGGGACGGCCGACGCATTCGTGCACGCGCTGCGCAGTGCGGTGGTGATGGTCAACGCGTCGTCGCGTTTCTCCGATGGTGGCGAATTGGGGCTGGGTTCGGAAATCGGCATTTCCACCACGCGCCTGCACGCCTACGGCCCGATGGGTGCCGAGTCGCTCACTATCGAACGTTTCGTGGTGCGCGGGGACGGCCAGGTGCGGCATCCGCAAAGTCGCGCGTAGGGACGCGTGGATTTGTAGGAGCGCACCCTGTGCGCGATGCCTTTGGTTGGGTAACGAAGAGCATCGCGCACAGGGTGCGCTCCTGCACGCTCGCCTGGTAGGGCATGGGGGCGGACGCGGTGATTCAGCCTTCCAGATGGCCGTGCTCGCCGATGTCGCCGGGCGCGTCGCTGATCATGCCGCGCGCCAGGTCGAGCGCCCGTTCGACGAAATTTCCTGCCTCCCAATAACTGGCATCGCGTACCTGCACGCGCAGCACCATCAGGTTGGGATCGTCCTTGCCGTCGGGGAAAAACACCTTTTGCGCGGGCGACCAGAGTTCATTGATGGTGTCGGCCTCCCGATCCATGCGGGCTCGGCCGCGTACCGACACGTAGCGATGCTCGCCCGGGTGCGCGTAGGCGAGATTCACCTCATGGTCGTCGGTGAGTTCCGCCACCTTGTGGCTGTTGGCGGCGGTAAAGAAAATCAGCTCTCCGTTCGCGTCCAGCTTGAGCGTTTCCAGCGGGCGGCTGACCAGTGAATTGTCCGCGGCTCGCGTGGTCAGCATCGCCACCTCGATATCGTCGATGAGCTCTCCAAGCTTGCGCAGGTCACCCTGGTTCGGCGCGTCGTTCTTCATGGCGGACTCCGTCGTGGTCGAAAGCTCCACGATGGCGCAATGCAACTCAACGTCCGATGAAATCGATGTTCAGCAGTGTCGGATGGTGTTGCCGGTCAAGCGGATGCGTCATGCCAGCGTCGAACCGCATGTGCAAACGCCAGGCAATCGGCAAAGCGGTTGTACAGCGGCACCGGTGAGATGCGGATCACGTCCGGCTCGCGCCAGTCGCCGATGATGCCGTGTTGCATCAGGTACTCGAACAGTGCCCGGCCGCGCTCGCGGCCGTCGGTAACGCGGATGGACAGTTGTGCGCCACGGCGTTCGGGTTCTTCGGGTGTCACCACGTGCAGCAGGTCGTTCAACTGCGTGTGCACCAGCCATTCAAGATAGCCGGTGAGTCGCACCGATTTTTCGCGCAGGCGGGCCATGCCGGCGCGGCGAAAAACTTCCAGCGATACGCGCAACGGGGCCAGCGCCAGGATTGGCGGATTGGACAGTTGCCAGCCGTCGGCACCGGCCGTGGGGATGAACTCTGGCCCCATCTGGAACCGCGTGGCCTTGTCGTGGCCCCACCAGCCGGCGAAGCGGGGCAGCACGGCGTTGGCGTGGCGCGCATGAACGAATGCGCCGCCGATGGCGCCAGGTCCGCCGTTGAGGAATTTGTAGCTGCACCAGATCGCGAAATCGGCGCCGCTGTCATGCAGCTGCAGCGGCAGGTTGCCCACCGCGTGGGCCAGGTCGAAGCCCACCTTGCAGCCGTGTCGATGCGCCAGCGCGGTGATCGCCGCCAAGTCGAACGCCTGCCCGTTGCGGTATTGCACGCCCGGCAGCATCACCAGGGCCGTGCGCGCGCCGTGCTCGGCCAGGACCTGCTCGATCGCCGCCAGCGACAAGGTGCCGTTGGGTTCGTCCGGTTCGATCTCGATCAGGTCGCGTGCGGGATCGAAGCCGTGGAAGCGGATCTGCGACTCCACCGCATAGCGGTCGGTAGGAAATGCGCCCGCCTCGATCAGGATCGCGGAACGCGCGGGCGTGGGGCGGTAGAAGCTGACCATCATCAGGTGCAGGTTCACGCCAAGCGTGTTCATCGTCACCACTTCGCCCGGTTGCGCGCCGACGATGGCTGCCAGGTCGTCGCGCAGGAACTCGTGGTAATCCATCCACGGCAGGCGGCCCTTGAAATGGCCTTCCACGCCCAGCTCGCCCCAGTAATCCAGCTCCGCGTTGACCGCCTCGCGTACGGCGCGAGGCTGCAGGCCCAGCGAGTTGCCGCAGAAATAGACGGAATCGACCGCGCGGCCACTGCCGTCCTCGTGCGGCGGAATCAGGAACTCGTCGCGGAAGTGGCGTAGGGGATCGGCGGCGTCGCGGGCCTGCGTCCAGGCGGCGCTGGCTTGGTAATCGTGCATGGATGAACTGTCCTCGCGGCGGATGCGTTTCGCGGTTACTTCAGTTGCGCGGCGATCGCATCGCAGCCCTTGTCGAATGCCGCTGCCCAGGTGGCACCGGCCTGGCTCTGCTGCGGCCGTACGCAACGCAGCTGGATCGAATGGTTGCCCTTGTACCAGTAGCGCTCGCTGTAGTTGAACTGCGCCCCGGCTTCCTGCGCGGTGTAGGTATAGGTGTTGTTCGCGCCGCCGTGGGCGGTGGCCGTGTAGCCGGGCAGGGCGGCGGCCTTGGCGGTGGCCTCGCCGACGTACTGCTGGAAGGCGGGGATGTCGGCGGTCTGCTTCACCGTCACGGTGACGCGGGCCAAGCTGCTTTGCGCGGTGGGCGAGGGGTCCGGCACCTGGAAGACGCGCGCCTCGGGGTCGCCCTCGGTTTCCATGATGTCCAGCCAGCCATTGGGGGTGGTGAAGTGGACCTGGCCATTGGCCATGCTCACGTCGGCGGCGTGCACGCTGGCGGCCAGCAGCATGGCGCTGGCGATAAGGACGGTACGCGGGAAGATCATGCTTGCTCCGATGGTGGGGCGTCAGGGGCGAAACGGTGTTTGGGCAGGCCCAGCCATTCCAGCGCGGTACCGTGGAACAGGCGGGCGCGATCGGCGTCGCCGCGTGCCAGTTCCTCGATGCCGCTGCCGGGCTGCTGTTCCCCCAGTGGGAAAGGATAATCGGTACCGAGCATGACCTGCTCGACGCCCGTCACATCCAGCAGATATCGCAAGGCCTGCTCGTCGTGCACGCAGGAGTCGAAATAGAATCGCTTCAGGTAGTCGCGCGGGTTGCGCGGGTTGTCGGTGGCGACCAGGTCCGGGCGCATGCGGAAGCCGTGCTCGATGCGGCCGATGGTGTAGGGAAAACTGCCGCCGCCGTGGGCCAGCATCACCCGCAGTTTCGGTAGCCGCTCCAGCACGCCGCCGAACGCCAGGCAGCAGGCGGCGCGCGATTGCTCGGCCGGCATGCCGACCAGCCAGGGCAGCCAGTACTTGGGCATGGTGGCGGTGCCCATCATGTCCCACGGGTGCACCATCACGGCGGCGCCGAGATCGGCGGCGGCCTCGAAGAACGGGAACAGCTGCGGCGCGTCCAGGTTCCAGTCGCCGCAGTGGGAGCCGATCTGCACGCCTTGCAGCCCCAGCTCGTCGATGCAGCGTTCCAGCTCGGCGATCGCCAGCTCCGGCGCCTGCAGCGGCACCGTGCCGAGCGCCGCGTAATGGCG
Organism: Rhodanobacter ginsenosidimutans; assembly: GCF_042655685.1. Taxonomy (NCBI): domain Bacteria; kingdom Pseudomonadati; phylum Pseudomonadota; class Gammaproteobacteria; order Lysobacterales; family Rhodanobacteraceae; genus Rhodanobacter; species Rhodanobacter ginsenosidimutans. The sequence continues at coordinate 1,607,226 of NZ_JBHSMM010000001.1, forward strand.
CGGATAGTCGCGGCACAGGCTGGCGGCGTGGTCGTTGAGGTGGCGGTGCAGCTCCAGCGCCTGGTAGCCCGGCGCCCAGTAGGAGAACAGCACCGGCACGGTGGAGATCACCTGCACGTCCACGCCGAAGCGGGCGTAATCGTCGATACGCTGCTGCGGGTCGAAGGCCGAGTCCCACACTTCGCGGAAAAAACGGCCGCCCTTGTAGATGCGATGGCGCCCGTCGGAGTGGGTCATCACCGGAAAACGGTCGTTGCCGTACTTGGCCGCCAGATTCGGCCAGTCACGGGGGAGAATGTGCGCATGGCTGTCGATCTTCAGCATCCGGGCAGTGTAAAACCGGGCCGCGGCGGTGTCGTGCCGCGGTCGCACAATCCGGTGGCTGGAATGGCGCAGAAAGGCCGTCAGGAAGTGACATCCATCCAGACGCCAAACGGCTTTCCGGCTACGATAAGGGCTTGCATGCGGCAGTCTGGACGGGGTGAGGTCGGGGTTTCGGCCATCGAACCGCCGCCATGCGCGAGAGGCGGAATCCGATGAGCGATCAAGCCGAAGTCACACGCTTGCTGCATTCTGCGCAGTCGGGAAACCCGCAGGCGTTGAACGAGGCGCTGCGCCACATGTACGCGGCGCTGCACGGCATCGCCAAGGCCCAGCTCAACCGCGAGCAGATGGAGCGCACGCTCAGCGCGACGGCCCTGGTCAACGAGGCGTACCTGAAGGTTTTCGGTAGCTCGGAACCGCCGCAATGGGCCAACCGGCACCATCTGCTGGGCGTGGCCGCGCGTGCCATGCGTGAAGTGCTGGTGGATTCGGCGCGCCGGCGCAAGGCCGCCAAGCGGCCGCAGGAAGCCGGCCGCATGCAGTTGCTGGAGATCACCGCCGAGCTTTCCGACAACGTCGACTACGCCGTGCTGGCCGAATGCCTCGACCTGCTGGCTGCGCTGGACCCGCGCCAGGCAAACATCGTGGCCATGCGCTTTTTCATGGGCATGACCGGCGAGCAGATTGCCGCGGCGCTGGACATCTCCACCAGCACCGTGCAACGGGAGTGGCGCGTGGCGCGGGCCTGGTTGCAGCGCGAGCTGGAGCGCTAGCGGCCGCGCACCGACCTGGCCGCGGCTCAGGTTGCCTGGGTGGGTTTGCCCGGGTGGGAGCGCAAGCGCTGGCCATCCGAGGTGGTGACACTCTGTTGCACCACGTGGGCCAGCGTGTTCACGTTGTCGACCAGGCGATCGCTGATGCGGGTCAGCAGGTCGGCGCCAGCGCGGTTCTCGGACATCAGCAGCAACACCACCAGCGTCTGCTGCAGGGCGCGCAGGTCGGGCAGGTCGATGGGCGCGCGTTGTTCGCGCAGGGCATCGGCGATCTCGCGCAGCGTGTTCGCCACCAGCTCGATGAAGTTGCCGGTTTCCCCTTGCTCGGGCAGGGCGTCGTTGTCGTCGATCAGGGCCTCCAGCGTCATCGCCGTGCGGGCCAGCCGGTTGCCGTTGGCGAACAGGGCGCGCGCCACTTTCAGAAGCTCGGGCGGCGTGGCCGGTTCGGCGCGCATGCGTTCGAGCGATGCCTGCGCGTTGCTGCGCCGGGTCCGCGCCGCGGTGCGGGTTTCATGATGGGCCGTGCGCTGGCCGGGTTGCGCCAGCGCGGCCAGGTAATCGGCGTAGCCCTCCAGCATCCGGGCCAGGGCGGCGCGCGCGCGGCCGCGCTCCCACGTCGGCCAGGCGACGTAGGCGAACAGGGCCATGCCGCAACCCAGCGTGGTGTTGATCACGCGATCCATCACCGCCACGCCGGAATTGACGCCATCGAACGACAGCAAAATCACCACCGTGCCGGTCAGCGCCGCCACCGCGATGCCGTAGTGGGCGCTGGCCAGGTAGCGGAACGTCATGCACAGGATGGCCAGCAACAGCAGATGCGCCCACGGCTGGTCGGGGGTGACATGTAGCAAGACGGTGGTGACCACCAGGCCGGCCACCGTACCCAGCATGCGCAGCAGGCCGAAGTTGAAGGTGGCGGCGAAGTCCGGGCGCAGCACGATCGCCGCCGTCATCGGCAGCCAGTAGCCATGCGGCAGGTCCAGCAGGCGCGAAAGCCACAGTGCCGCCGTGAGGCACGCGGCCGTGCGTATGGCATGGCGGAACGCCACCGAGTGCACGGTGAGGTTGGCGCGCAACGTGGCCACGGTGGAGCTGCTGCGCAGTGCCTGGGGCAACTGCGTTTCCGCGGCCCGCGCGCGCAATTCACCCCGGCTGCCGGCCCAGTCGGCGTTGCGCACCGCGGCGGACAGCTGGCCGGTCAGCGCGTGCACGTGCCGGTTCATGCCGACGCTGCGCTGGGTGCCGTCGATCTCGGTCTCGCACGCTTGCAACCATTGCAGCGAGCGGGTGGCCTGGGTGGGTGTTTCGCCTTCTTCCAGTGCCGTGGCAATGCCCGAAAGCACTTCGGCGGCCTGCTCGCGGAATTTGCGATAGACGTCGTTGTCCGCGTCCAGCTCGCCCATGGCGACGAATTCCAGCCGCATCCGTTCGGCCAGTTCCAGCAGCACGCCGAACGCCTCCATCGCCCGGCCATGCGAGCGGTGCCGGCCCAGCAAGGTGTGCTGCAAGGTCGTCATCGCGTCGGTCAGGGCGGGCGCGTCGGCGTTGTCCTGTGATGGCTGCGTGGCTTGAGCGGCCAGGCCGGTGTACACGGTGGCCAGTATCTGGCGCTCGGGCCAGTAGCGCTGCAACGGCCACGCGGCCAGCGAAAACAGCGCCAGCAACAGGCCGCCGCAAACAATCAAAGCGGATGCGCTGGCCGCCTGCGCCAGTGGCATCGGCGTGGCTGCCGTGATCACCAGCAGGATCATGCTGGTCATGCCGACCCGGGCGGTATCGGTGCCGAACACCACCAGCAGCCCGCCACAAAACCCGAACGCCGCGGTGGCCAGCAGGATCGGCAGCAGATGGCCGCCGATCAGGAACCCCAGCAACGAGGCCGTGCCGGCTGCCAGCGACGCCAACAGCAACTGGCGCATGCGCTGCCGGTACGGGCCGGGCTGATCGGAGAACATCGTGTTGAGCGCGCCAGCGGCCACGCCCAGACCCACCTGCGGATGGCCGGTGCCCAAGCCGATCGCCAGCGGCAACGCCACCGCCGCCGTATTGCGCACAACCACCCGCCACGGCACATCGGGTCGCTTGATGCGGACCAGGCTCTCGATCGCGTGAGCGCGTAGCGAGTAGGCACTGCTGGACATGGTGTTCCTTGGCGCTACGGTTCGGGTTTACACGTGATGAGAGTAGCGCAGGAGAGGCGAGGCTTTGGGTGTTGTGGGGGGCGGGTTGGGTGCGCGTCGCGCCTGGTTTCCGTCCCGTCTTCGGTTGATGCGCGCAATGGGGGGCGAACAATCTCATCAGACCCGTCATTCCAGCGAAAGCTGGAATCCAGGGCCTCTTTCAGCGGCTGGAAGTCACTGGATTCCAGCTTTCGCTGGAATGACGTGGTTTTTGGAGGTCCTGGGGCGCGAAATGTCGCTCACTTCATGTGAAGCGGGCTGAGGCAAGTAGCCGTCCATGGAGCGCTGCCGCTCGGCTCCTGCCTCGCCCGAGCCTGACGCGCGGAATGCCTTTGGGCATTCCGCAAACGCGATGGCGGGCTGAGGCAAGTAGCCGTCCATGGAGCGCTGCCGCTCGGCTCCTGCCTCGCCCGAGCCTGACGCGTGGAATGCCTTTGGGCATTCCGCAAACGCGTTGGTGAGCTGAGGCAAGCAGCCATCCATGGAGCGCTGCCGCTCGGCTTCCTGCCTCGCCCGAGCCTGACACGGAATGCCTTTGGGCATTCCACAAACGCGTTGGTGAGCTGAGGCAAGTAGCCGTCCATGGAGCGCTGCCGCTCGGCTTCCTGCCTCGCCCGAGCCTGACGCGCGGAATGCCTTTGGGCATTCCGCAAACGCGTTGGTGAGCTGAGGCAAGCAGCCGTCCATGGAGTGCTGCCGCTCGGCTTCCTGCCTCGCCCGAGCCTGACACGGAATGCCTTTGGGCATTCCGTGTCAGGCTCGACCACTGAATTCGCCGGTCAGGGTGTTTACCCAGACTTTCTCGCCGTTGGCGATGTACTCGGGCACCTGGATCTCGATGCCGGTCGAAAGGCTTGCCGGCTTGTTGCGCTTGGTGGCGCTGGAACCTTTCATTTCGGGGGCGGTGTCGACCACGGTGAGGATCACGCTGCTGGGTACCTGCAGGCCCACCGGCGCGTCGTCGATCAGCTGCACGTAGTAGCCCTCGATGCCTTCGACGATGTAGCCGGCGTTGTCGCCGACCAGCTCGGGCGACAGCGGGTATTGGGTGTAATCCTCGGCATCCATGAAGACGAACGCACCGTCGTCCATGTACGAGAAATTCGCCGCGCGGCGCACCAGATCCATTTCCCTGATGTCGTCGTCGGCGCGCAGGCTGAGGTCGTATTTGCGCCCGCCCGGGATCGAGTACAAGGTGAAGCGATAGGTGACATTGCCACCCCGCGCGCTGGGCGAGCTGCGCTCGATGTCGCGCACCTGGTACACGGTGCCTTCGTGCTCGACGACGTTGCCTTTCTTGGTATCGGAAGCTTTCATGGGTTCGACCGGGAATGGAGAATCGGGAATGGGGAATCGGACAATCTGTTCACAACGAAGGAAGCGGAAAGGGTGGGGAGCCGGCTTTTCCTATTCCCCATTCCCTATTCCCGATTCCCTCATTTGGGCTGCAACCTCACCGCCCCGTCCAGCCTGATCGTCTCGCCATTGATATAGCGATTGCCGAGGATGAAGGCCACGGTGTTGGCGAATTCGTCAGGTTGGCCCAGGCGGGCGGGGAACGGGATCGACGCGCTCAGTGAGGCCTGCACCTCGTCCGACATGCCGTCGACCATCGGCGTCCAGAAAATGCCGGGGGCAATGGTGGCGACGCGGATGCCGAAGCGGGCCAGTTCGCGCGCCATCGGCAAGGTCATGCCCACCACGCCGCCTTTGGAGGCGGAGTAGGCAGCCTGTCCGATCTGGCCCTCGTAGGCGGCGACGCTGGCGGTGTTGATGATCACGCCGCGCTCGCCATCCTCGCCCGCGTCGTTGTGCTGCATCAGCGCGGCGCCGGCCTTGGCGACATTGAAGCTGCCGACCAGGTTCACCATGACGGTGCCGGAGAAATTGGCCAGCGGCATCGCGCCCTGCTTGCCCAGCACGCGGCCCGCGCCCAGGATGCCGGCGCAGTTCATCACCACGTTCAGCCCGCCCATCGCGTGGTGCGCGGCGGCGGCGTTGGTGGCCACGCCATCTTCGGAGGTGACATCGGTGCGCAGGAAACGCGCGGCGTCGCCCAGTTCGCTGGCGGCGGCCTGGCCGTTGGCGTCGTTGACGTCGAACAGCGTTACCTTGCCGCCGCTGGCGACCAGTTGCCGCGCCACCGCCAGGCCGAGCCCGGAAGCGCCGCCGGTGATGATTGCCTTGACCTGATTGAGCTGCATGAGCCGTCCCCAGTGGGAAAGGCCGCCATCTTAACCGAGCGCGTCGTCGCCGTGACCCAGCCATGTCCGCAACGTTGCGGGCGCAAGCTGGGGAAATGGCGTGACCGGCCGGGGCGGGTTTGTCGCCGGTTGCAGCTCCTTCTGCCACACGCCCACGTCCCACCATTGGCCCAGCTTGTAGCCGCTCTGGCGCCACACGCCGGCCGGGGTGAACCCCATGGCTTCGTGCATCGCCACGCTGACCGTGCCGGGCAGGGTGATCACGCCCACAGCCTGGGTGATGCCCTGTTCACGCATCACCTCCAGCAGCACGCCGTACAACCGTCGCGCAATGCCACGCCGCTGCGCATTGCCGTGCACATAGATCGAGGTTTCGGCGATCCAGTCGTAGGCAGCGCGCTCGCGGAAACGTCCGGCGTAGGCATAGGCGAGCACGTCGCCGGCCTCTTCCCATACCAGCCATGGGTAATGCTGCAATTTGGCCCGGATGCGCCCGGCCATGGCATCCACGCCGGGCAGTTCGGTTTCGAAGGTGGCCACGCCGTCGGTGACGGACGGCGCATAGATGGCGTGGATGGCGGCGGCATCCCCGTCGCGGGCAATGCGGATCATCGGGTGACGGCCTTTCGCGCAGGGATGCAGGGATCGTGGTCGGGCATCGTCGCGCTCACAGGTCGCGGATGAAGTAGCGGTCGCAGCCGAAATGGCCGGTGCCACCGAGCGGCGCGCATAGCGGGGTGAAACCGCTGCGCTTGTACAACACTTGCGCGGCATCCATGCCAGTCAGGGTTTCCAGATAGCAGCGTTTGAAGCCATGCGCGCGGGCCGCGTCGAGGCAGCGCTGGATCATCGCGCTGCCGGCGCCGATGCCGCGCGCGGTGGGCAGGAAGTACATCTTGCGCAGTTCGCACACATCCGGCTCGGCGTTCTGCAGCGGCGCGACACCACCGCCACCGATCACCACGCCGTCGCGCTCGACCACGAAATAGCTGCTGCGCGGCTGTGCGTAGGAGGTGTACATCGTGTCCACCTCGGCATCGTTGATGGCGAAGCCGGGGCCGTCGGCGCCGAACTCGGGCATCACGGCGCGGATGATCGCGGCCATGGCCGCGTCGTCGTCGGGTTGGATCGGGCGGATCAGGAAAGTGTCGGTCATGGCGTGGGGTCGCCGCAGTGGCGGTGGAGGATGGTAGCTCAGGCGGCGGCGGTGCGCGCCCGGGTCACGCGGCTGGCGGTTTCCTTGTGGAGTTGGGTGGCCAGCCACGCGCCGGTGTTGATCAGCAGGTCGAGATCGATGCCGGTTTCCAGCCCCATGCCGTGCAGCATGTAGACCACGTCCTCGCTGGCCACGTTGCCGGTGGCGCCCTTGGCGTAGGGGCAACCGCCCGTGCCGGACACGGCGCTGTCGACCACGCGTACGCCTTCCTCCAGGCAGGCCAGGATATTGGCCAGCGCCTGGCCGTAGGTGTCGTGGAAATGCACCGCCAGCGCCGCCATCGGTAACTCGCCGGCCACCGCCTTCAGCATGGCCCGCGCCTTGGCCGGCGTGCCCACGCCGATGGTGTCGCCCAGCGATATTTCGTGACAACCCATCCGGTGCAAACGCTGCGCCACGCGCACCACGTCGCTCACCGGCACGTCGCCCTGGTAGGGGCAACCCAGCACGGTGGACACATAGCCGCGCACGCTCACGCCATCGACCCGCGCCTGTTCCAGCACGGGTGCGAAACGCTCGATGGATTCGTCGATGGAGGCGTTGATGTTGCGGCGGTTGAATGCCTCCGAAGCGGCCGTGAACACGGCCACGTCGGTGGCACCGGCGGCCAGCGCGCGCTGGTAGCCCTGCATGTTGGGCACCAGTACCGGATAACTCACGCCCGGTTTCTTGTGGATGCCGCCGAACACTTCCGCCGCGTCGGCCAGCTGCGGCACCCATTGCGGGCTGACGAAACTGGTGGCCTCGATGGTCTGCAAGCCGGTATCCGACAGCCGGTCGATCAGTTCGATCTTCACCGCCGCCGGCAGCAGCGTCTTTTCATTCTGCAGCCCGTCGCGCGCGCCGACTTCGACAATGCGTACGTGGTCGGAAGAGGTCATGGCAAGCTCCGGATTGATGCAGGAGCGGCTTCAGCCGCGATGCGTTACGTTACGAAGAGCATCGCGACTGAAGTCGCTCCTGCAGCTCATGTTTCGGCGAATTTCACCAGCACCGCATCGGCCTCGACGAATTCGCCTTGCGCTGCGCTCACGCTTTCGATGGTGCCAGCGCGCGGCGCCTTCAAGGCCAGTTCCATCTTCATCGCCTCCATCACCAGCAGATCCTGGCCCTGTTCGACCTGATCGCCAGCCTGCGCCTTCACCAGCACGATGCGGCCGGGCATCGGCGCGATCACCTGGTTGCCGCCGGCCGCATCGCTGGCTTCCCAGGCGAACGCCACGGCGCGGGTGAAGCTGTAGCGCTGGCCATCGGCGTCGTGCAGCAGGACATGCCGTGAATCGGCCCGCAGCGGCAGGCGCTGCGCCTCGCCGCCGAAGCGCGCGCTCAGCGCGTTTTCCAGCAGCCGCGCGCCGCGCACGTCGCAGGTGGCCTCACCATGACGCAGGCGATAGTCGCCGCCGTCGCCATGGGCTTCGATGTCGTGGCGTTGCTCGCGCCAGGTCAAGGCGATGATTCGTTTGCCGGCATGGCCGATGCGCCAGGCGTCGGCGCGCGCCCAGGGCGAATGCGGGTCGGCGGGTGCGCTGTCCACATGCGCTTCGTCATGCAGCAAGGCGGCGGTGGCGGCGGCGAACAGCACGCGGTCGCCTGGCGCCGCGTCGCCCACCACGAATTCATCCAGGTGGCGATCCAGATAGCCGGTGTCGATGCGCCCTTCGGTGATAGCCGGATGCCGTGCCAGCCGCTCCAGAAAACCGATGTTGGACTTGGGGCCGATGATCTCGCTGGCCGCCAGCGCTTCGCGCAATCGCTGCAGCGCTTTCGCACGGGTGGCATCGAACACGATCAGCTTGGCGATCATTGGATCGTAGAAGATCGTCACCGTGTCGCCTTCGACCACGCCGCCATCCAGGCGCACATGCGGCGACGGCTCGGGCAGGCGCAGCGTCTGCAGTTTGCCGGAGCCGGGCAGGAAATTCTGGTCCGGGTCTTCCGCGTACAACCGCACCTCGATCGCGTGGCCGTGGGCGCGCACCTGGTCCTGCTGCAACGGCAGCGGCTGGCCCGCGGCCACGCGCAATTGCCATTCGACCAGATCCAGCCCCAGCGTCATCTCGGTGACCGGATGCTCGACCTGCAGCCGCGTATTCATCTCCATGAAAAAGAACTCGCCCGGGCTGCCATCGGCCCGCCGCGCCACGATGAACTCCACCGTGCCGGCGCCCACGTAGTCGACCGCTTTCGCCGCCGCCACCGCGGCCTGGCCCATGGCCTGGCGGGTGGCGTCGTCGAGCGACGGGCAGGGCGTTTCCTCCAGCACTTTCTGGTAGCGGCGCTGCGCCGAGCACTCGCGCTCGTTGAGGTGGATCACCTGGCCGTGGGTGTCGCCGAAGACCTGGAACTCGATGTGTCGCGGGTGCTCGACGTAGCGCTCCAGGATCACCCGCGCATCGCCGAACGCACTCGTCGCCTCGCGCTGCGCCGAGGCCAGCGCATCGGCGAATTCCGCCGCATCGCGCACGATCCGCATGCCCTTGCCGCCGCCGCCGGAGGCGGCCTTGATCATCAGCGGGAAGCCGGTTTTTTGCGCCTGCCCCGCAAGGAATGCCGCATCCTGGTTTTCGCCGTGATAACCCGGCACCAGCGGCACCGCGTGTTTCTCCATCAGCGCCTTGGCCGCGGCCTTGGAGCCCATCGCGTCGATGCTTTCGGGTTTCGGGCCGATGAAGACAATGCCGGCGTCGGTGCAGGCGCGGGCGAAACCGGTGTTTTCGGAAAGAAAGCCGTAGCCGGGATGAACCGCCTGCGCGCCGGATTTTTTCGCCACCTCGAGAATGACATCGCCGCGCAGGTACGACTCGGCCGGGCGCGGCCCGCCGATCGGCCAGGCTTCGTCGGCCAGGCGCACGTGCTGGGCATCGCGATCCGCTTCCGAATACACCGCGATGGTGTGGATGCCCAGGCGCCGGCAGGTGCGGATCACGCGGCAGGCAATCTCACCGCGGTTGGCAATCAGGACGCGTTCGAACATGGGGTATTCCTGCAACCGTTTGATGGTGGTGCAAAGCTTGTAACGCTAACAGATAGGCGCATGGCAACCGATGCGCGGCGCAGCATGGAAATGCCCGTCAAGCGGTTCGCCGAGCAGGCTTTCGGCGGCCAACGACTGCACGGCTTGGCCATCGCTTCAGAGGCCGCCCACCCATGCCGGTGCGCGCTTGTCGAGGAAAGCGGCGAGCCCATGCTGGCCTTCCTCGGAAACGCGCAGGCGGGCGATCAGCGCCGCATTCTCTTCATCGATGCGCTCGGCCTGCGCCGCGTCCGCGCCACCGATGCGCAGCGCCAGTTGCTTGGCTTCGTGCTGGGCGTTCGGGCCTGCCTTGCCCAGCAGATGCAGCTGGCGTGCGATGGCTTCGTCGAGTTCACCCGCCGGCACGCTGGCGTGAAGCAGGCCGATGCGGGCCGCCGTGGCGGCGTCGAACACTTCGCCGGTGATGAACAGCCGCCGTGCCTGGCGCAGGCCGATGGCGGCGACGACATACGGCGAGATGACCGCCGGCACCAGACCCAGCTTCACCTCGGACAGGGCGAACTTGCTGCCGTCCACGCCGATGGCGATGTCGCAGCAAGCCACCAACCCCACGCCACCGCCATAAGCGGCGCCGTTGACCCGTGCCACGGTGGGTTTGGGCAGGTATTGCAGCGTGCGCATGAGGCGGGCCAGGCGCAGGGAATCGGCGTGGTTCTCCGCCTCGCTGGCGCTGGCCATGCCGCGCATCCAGTTGAGGTCGGCGCCGGCGGAGAAACAGCTGCCGTTGCCGCTCAGCACCACGGCGCGCACGGCCGGATCGGCACCGGCCTGTTCGAGGGCGAGGGTGAGCGCGGCGATCAGCGCGTCGTCGAACGCGTTGTGGACCTGCGGCCGGTTCAGCGTGAGCCAGCAGATGCCGTCGCGCCGTTCGCTGAGGATCGAGTCGGTCATGAGTGCATCCGGCAAAGAACCGCATCATAAACGCTGCCCGCGGATGACCGTGTCGTGCGGTGCAACCGGCCACGTGAGGGGATACAATGCGAACAATTCTTATTTGAGAAAAGCCGTGCGCCTTTCCGAGCTGCCCAAGGGATCTCCCGCCGTCGTCGACCGCGTGGATGATGCGCACGCGTCCGACCCGATTGCACAACGTTTACGCGACCTGGGCTTTGTCGATGGCGAGCCGTTGCGGGTGGTGGCGATCGGCCCGATGGGCGGCGATCCGTTGTTGATCCAGATCGGCTCGACCCGCTTTGCGCTGCGTCGCGCCGAAGCGGCCCGGGTCAGCGTGCGTGTCGAGGTCGCCGCGTGAGTGCTTCCACGCTGAAGATCGCGCTGGTCGGCAACCCGAACTGTGGCAAGACGGCGTTGTTCAACCAGCTCACCGGTGGCCGCCAGAAGGTGGCCAATTACGCCGGCGTCACGGTGGAGCGCAAGGAAGGCCGCTTTACCGCGCCGTCCGGCCGGGTGCTGCAATTGCTGGATCTGCCCGGCACCTACAGTTTCGAGGCCAACAGCCCGGACGAGCAGATCACCCGCGACGTCTGCGCCGGCAATTACCCGGGTGAGACGCCACCGGACCTGATCGTCTGCGTGGCCGATGCCACCAACCTGCGCCTGCACCTGCGCTTCGTGCTGGAGGTGAAGCGGCTGGGCCGGCCGGTGGTGCTGGCGTTGAACATGATGGATACCGCGCGCCAGCGCGGCATCGTCATCGACGTGCCGCAATTGCAGGAACGGCTCGGCCTGCCGGTGGTGGAAACCATCGCGGTGAAGCGCGGCGGCGCCAAGGCACTGATCGAACGCGTGGATGGCGAGGTGCCCGCCGCCGCGCCGGTGCAAGCGGACGATGCGGCCAGCCGCGCCGATCTGCATGCGCAAGTACGTGAGCTGTTGGCGGCGACGGTGACGATGCCGCGCGCCACGGCCGTCATCGATGATGCGCTGGACCGCTGGACGCTGCACTCCGTATTCGGCCTGATGATTTTGGCCGTGGTGATGTTCCTGGTGTTCCAGGCGGTGTACTCGATCGGCAAGCCGATGACCGACCTGATCGGCGACGGTTTCGGCTGGATGGGCGAGCAGGCCGCCGCGCTGATGCCAGCCGGGCCGCTACAGAGTCTGGTAACCGACGGCCTGTTCGGCGGCATCGGCACGGTGCTGGGTTTCCTGCCCGAGATCCTGGTCCTTTTCCTGTTCATCATCGTGCTGGAGGAGTCGGGCTACCTGCCGCGCGCCGCGTTTCTGCTCGATCGGCTGATGCTGTCGGTGGGGCTGACCGGACGCTCGTTCATTCCGCTGCTGTCGAGCTTTGCCTGCGCCATCCCCGGCATCATGGGCACGCGCAGCATCCAGGACCCGCGCGACCGCCTGGCCACGATCCTGATCGCGCCATTGATGACCTGCTCGGCGCGATTGCCAGTGTACGCGTTGTTGATCGGCGCGTTCATACCCACCCGTCGCGTGTTCGGCGTGTTCAACCTGCAGGGCGTGGTGCTGTTTGCGTTGTACCTGGCCGGCATCCTGGGCGCGATGGCGGTGGGTTGGGTGATGAAGCACATCCGTCGCGACAAGAGCGAGCACGCGTTGCTGATGGAACTGCCGTCGTATCGGTTGCCCAAGGTACGCGATGTGGCGATTGGCCTGTACGAGCGCGGCGCGATTTTCATGAAGCGCCTGACCGGCGTGATCCTGGGCCTGACCATCCTGATGTGGTTCATCTCCACTTTCCCGTCGCCGCCGGCGGGTGCCACGGGGCCGGCCATCGAGTACAGCTTCGCCGGTTACATCGGGCGGGCGCTGCAGTACGTGTTCGCACCGATCGGTTTCAACTGGCAGATCAGCCTGGCGCTGATCCCGGCTTTCGCCGCGCGCGAAACGGCGGTGGCGGCGTTGGCCACGGTTTACCTGGTCGGCGGCGAGGCGAGCGGCCTGGGCCAGGCGTTGGCGGGGCAGATCTCGCTGGCCAGCGCGCTGTCGCTATTGGTGTGGTTTGCGTATGCACCGCAGTGCATGTCGACGCTGGCGGTGATCCGCCGTGAAACCGACTCCTGGCGCAACGTGGCCATCTCGTTCGGCTACATGTTCGTGCTGGCGTACGCGGCGTCTTTCGTCGTTTACCAGGTAGCGAGCGCGCTGGCATGAGCATGGGGCTGCAATACGTGATCGTGGGGCTGATCGTGCTGGCCAGCGTGTTCATCGTGTTGCGCAAGCTGGCGCCCAAGCTCACCAACCGCTGGCTGGCGGCGGGGTCCATCCGCTTCAACCAGAAAGATCGGCCGGCCTGGGTACGTGCGTTCGGGCGCCGGCTGAAGCCGAAGGAAGCCACCGGCGATTGCAGCGACGGTTGCGCCACCTGCGGCGCCTGCGGACCCAAGCCGCCAGCCGGTGCGCAGGTCGAACCACAGCCGCTGGAATTCAGGCCTCGGCGCTAGGCTGAAAATCGAGCCCTTCTTGCCGATGTACCCGTGTTCCGCTTGAGCTCATTTGTGAGAATGATTATCATTAGCCGATCAAGGTCGTCGGACATCGTCGTGAAATACACAGGATCCATCGCGTTTGGGGTGTTGCTGTCGCTCGCCACCTCGGGGCTTGCCGTGGCTGCCGAGTCGAAGGATTACACGCTGGTGCTGCAGGACCACCGCTACCAGCCCACGGAGTTGCACATTCCGGCCGACACGCGAGTGAAACTGGAAGTGATCAACAAGGATCCCTCGCCGGAGGAGTTCGAGAGCAACGATTTTCCCGCCGAGAAAATCGTCATGCCGAAAAGCAGCGCCACACTTTTCGTGGGCCCGTTGAAAGCCGGCCGCTACCACTTTTTTGGTGATTTCCATCAGCCCACCGCACAGGGCACGTTGATCGTGGAGTAGGGCGCATGTGGGCTATCGCATTGCTGGTTTTTCGCGAGGTGCTGGAAGCGGCGCTGATCGTCAGCGTGGTGGCTGCGGCCACTCGCGGCGTGCGTCAGCGCGGCTTGTTCATCGGCGGCGGCATTGCGCTGGGCGTGGTCGGCGCGGCGCTCGTCGCCTGGTCGGCTGACTGGCTCGCCGCAGCTGTGAGTGGCGCGGGCCAGGAGGTTTTCAACGCGGGCGTGCTGCTGGCCGCCGTATTGATGATCGGCTGGCATGTGGTGTGGATGTCCAGCCACGGCCGCGAGTTGAGCCGGCAGATGCAGGCCATGGGCAGCGCCGTGAAAGCGGGTGCCAGTTCGATGGTGATGTTGCTGGCGGTGGTGGCGTTGGCGGTGCTGCGTGAGGGTTCGGAGATCGTGCTGTTCCTGTTCGGCATGCGCGCCGGTGGTGCGGACCACTTGTGGGCAGGTTTGTCGGTCGGCGTGGTCGCCGGTGCGGCCCTGGGTTACGCGCTGTACGCCGGATTGCTGCGCATTCCCCTGCGGCATTTCTTCAGCGCCACCAACGCGATGCTGGTGTTGCTGGCCGCGGGCCTGGCATCCACGGCGGCGCGTTACCTGATCCAGGCGAACATCGTGCCGGCCCTGGGTTACCGGTTGTGGGACAGCTCGTGGCTGCTCGCCAATGGCTCGTTGCCGGGGCAGGCGGCACACGTTCTGGTGGGTTACGACGCGCAACCGGCGGGCATGCAGATGCTGTTTTTCGCGTCGACCTTGCTGCTGCTCTGGGCTGGTGCGCGGTGGGCGCGCGGGCATGCTGGTGCAGCGGTCGCAAAGCACGCGCCGCCGGACGGCCTGGGCCAACCCGCGCAGTAGCTGCGCCGACCAGTCAGCGCACCTGCGCGCGGCTTACATCCGGAACACGCCGTAGCGCTGCGGTTCGATCGGCGCGTTCATAGACGCGGAGATTGCCAGGCCCAGTACGCGACGGGTGTCGGCCGGATCGATGATGCCGTCGTCCCACAGCCGCGCACTGGCGTAATAGGGATGGCCCTGGCGCTCGTACTGCTCGCGGATCGGTGCCTTGAACGCTTCTTCCTCGGCGGCCGGCCATTCGCCGCCACGCGCCTCGATGCCGTCACGCTTGACCGTGGCGAGCACCGATGCGGCCTGCTCGCCACCCATCACCGAGATGCGCGCGTTCGGCCATGTCCACAGGAAACGCGCGCCGAAGGCGCGGCCGCACATGGCGTAGTTGCCAGCGCCGAAGCTGCCGCCGATCACCACGGTGAACTTGGGCACATGCGAGCACGCCACGGCGGTCACCATCTTCGCGCCGTCTTTCGCGATGCCGGCCTGCTCGTATTTCTTGCCGACCATGAAACCGGTGATGTTCTGCAGGAACACCAGCGGCACGTTGCGCTGGTTGCACAGTTCGATGAAGTGCGCGCCCTTGAGCGCGCTCTCGGCGAACAGGATGCCGTTGTTGGCGATGATGCCGACGGGATAGCCGTGGATATGCGCGAAGCCGCAAACCAGGGTCTTGCCGTAGCGCGCTTTGAATTCGTGCAGTTCGGAACCGTCGACGATGCGCGCGATCACTTCGCGGATGTCGAACGGGCGCCGGGTGTCTTCCGGAATCACGCCGTAGAGCTCTTCGGCGGGATATTTCGGTTCCACCGGCGCCCGAAGCGCCAACGGCATGGACTTGACCCGGTTGAGGCTGGCGACGATGTCACGGGCGATCGACAACGCGTGCGCGTCGTTCTCGGCGTAATGGTCGGCCACGCCGGAGATGGACGTATGGACGTCTGCACCGCCCAGGGTCTGCGCATCCACCACTTCGCCAGTGGCCGCTTTCACCAGCGGCGGACCGCCCAGGAAGATGGTGCCTTCGTCGCGCACGATGATGGTTTCGTCGCTCATCGCCGGCACATAGGCGCCGCCGGCCGTGCACGAGCCCATCACCACCGCGATCTGGGGAATGTTCAGCGCAGACATCCGCGCCTGGTTGTAGAAGATGCGGCCGAAATGCTCCTTGTCGGGAAACACTTCGTCCTGCAATGGCAGAAAGGCGCCGCCGGAATCGACCAGGTAGACGCAGGGCAGGCGATTTTCCAGCGCCACTTCCTGCGCCCGCAGATGCTTTTTCACCGTCATCGGGAAATAGGTGCCGCCCTTGACCGTGGCGTCGTTGGCGACCACGACCACTTCCAGCCCGTTGACGCGACCGATGCCGGTGATCAGCCCCGCTGCCGGTGCTGCGTTGTCGTACATGCCGTGAGCGGCCAGCGGCGACAGTTCGAGGAATGGCGAGCCCGGATCGAGCAGGGCGCGGATCCGCTCGCGTGGCAGCAGCTTGCCGCGTGCGGTGTGCTTGTCGCGGGCCTTTTCGCCACCACCGTTGCCCGCGTGGGCCAGTTGGTCGCGCAGGTCGTTCACCAGTGCTTGCAGGCGCGCATGGGCTGCCTGGTAATCAGGGGAACGAAGGTCGATCTGCGAGGCGATGACACTCATGCTGACAGGTCCATGGATTTTGCCGGGTATTGGCGTGGTCGATCCCCGATGATAGCCGTGGCGGTGGTTTCAACCAATTGACTCTCTCATCGTTTCGACCGGTGGTGCGTGCCGAATGACGGGCAAAAAAAAACGGCCGCACAAGGCGGCCGTTTTTTCGGAAACCAGCCAGGGATCAATTACCCTTCTTGGCGTCTTCTGCAGCGTCTTTCGCGGTGCTGGCAGCGTCTTTCGCAGCGTCGGCAGCCTTGTCGGCCTGGTCGGCAGCGTTCGAAGCGGCGTCCGTCGCCTGGTCAGCAACGTTGCCGGCTGCGGTGGAAGCAGCGCTGGCAGCCTGCTGGGCCTGCGTAGCCGCCTGACCGGCAGCGTCAGCCGCGGTGTTGGCCTGATCAGCAGCCTGCACCGCTTCCGTGGTCGGAGCCTGCGCAGCAGCCTGCTGCGCGGTATCAGCAGCCTGCTGAGCCGTATCAGCGGACTTCTGGGCGTCCTGCGCGGAATCCTGCGCGCCGTTGCTGCATGCCGCCAACAGCGCGACGAGCGCGGAGGCGAGTAGGGTACGCGTAAACTTCATGGTGGATCTCCTTTGCCGTGGAATGCCGTTTGGCCGTGTATTAATAGCGCTTTCGTCGAACCTGCGCCACATTTTTATAGCAACGCTTCAGTGCACATTAAAAACCGGTTTAACCCGCTTTCATTGGCGGAGCGGATTGTTGCGCGTCCCGCGTGAGGGTTCAGTCTACGGATTCGACCGCAATCGCGGTTGCTTCGCCACCACCAATGCACAAGGTGGCAATGCCGCGCTTGAGGCCGCGCGTTTTCAATGCGTTGAGCAGGGTGACCACCAGTCGCGCACCGCTGGCGCCGATGGGATGGCCCAGCGCGCAGGCGCCGCCATTGACGTTGATCTTGTCGCGCGGGATGCCGAGCTCGCGCATGGGTGCCATCGCCACCACCGCAAATGCCTCGTTGATCTCGAACAAGTCCACGTCGGCAATATTCCAGCCGGCCTTTTCCAGCACCTTGCCGATGGCGCCGACGGGCGCGGTGGTGAACCATTCCGGTTCCTGCGAATGGGTGGCGTGGGCCACGATGCGGGCCAGCGGGGTGAGGCCGCGTGCCTTGGCGTCGGCCGCGGTCAGCAGCACCACGGCGGCGGCACCGTCGGAAATGCTGGATGAGCTGGCGGCAGTGATGCTGCCGTTTTCCTTGCGGAAGGCGGGCCGCAAGCTGGGGATCTTGGCGATGTCGGAGCGACCCGGCTGCTCGTCGGTATCGAACTGCACGTCACCCTTGCGGCCGCTGACGGTGACGGGGACGATCTCGCCGGCAAACGCGCCGTTCTTCTGCGCGGCTTGTGCGCGCTCGACCGAGCCGATCACGAAGGCATCCTGCTCTTCGCGGGTGAAGTGGTATTTGTCCGCGCACAGTTCGCCGAAGACGCCCATCGACTGGCCGTCGTAAGGGTTGGTCAGGCCATCCCACGCCATGTGGTCGACCAGCTTGCCGTCGCCATAGCGGATACCCGTGCGCGCATTGACCATGTGCGGGGCGTTGGTCATCGACTCCATGCCACCGGCTACCACGATGGTGGCCGAGCCGGCCTTGATCAGGTCGTGGCCGAGCATGATGGCCTTCATGCCGGAGCCGCACACCTTGTTGACCGTGGTGGCACCGGTGCTTGCGGGCAGCCCGGCGGCCAGCGCCGCCTGGCGGGCTGGCGCCTGGCCCAGGTTGGCAGGCAGCACGCAACCCATCAGCACCTCGCTGACGTCCGCCGCGGCCACGCCGGACTGCTCCAGCGCCGCGCGAATCGCGGTGGCGCCAAGCGTCGGCGTGGGAACGCCGGTGAACTGGCCGAGGAATGAACCGATTGCGGTGCGCTTGGCACCGGCAATGACAATGCTGTCGTCCGACATGGGTATCTCCGCGATGCTTGAGAGGCGCTGGCGCCTGCAGGATATTCCGGTGATTATCCCAGTTGGCGACAAGTCGCCGCAAACCGGGAAGGGCGAAGCTACCATGCGGTGCGGGCGCTATCTCGTGAGCTTTTCGTTGTGTCAGTATTCGAGTTCGGCGCCGTAGCTCACGAAGTTTGGTGGCCATGCCCCGTTCCGGGACTCCAAAGGGGAAACAACATGAAAACTGTCGCTGAGAACGTGCGTCGCTGCGAGACGGCGCTGGTGGTTGGCATGGCGCTGGCCTTGAGCGCATGCGGTGGTGGAGGCGGTGGAGGCGGTGGCATCGGCAACGTGAAACCCACGCCGACACCGACGCCTGCGCCCACTCCGGCGCCAACCCCAACCCCCACGCCGACACCCACTCCCACTCCCGGGCCCACCCCGGATCCACCGATCGATGCCCAGCTCAGCATCACGAATACCAGGGCGGCGCATACGCAGGGTTTCAATGGCACCGGGGTCACCATCGGCGTCGTCGACAGCGGCATCATGCGCAACCACCCTGCGCTCGCCGGCCGGGTAGCGAAGGAGTTGATCTATGTCGACTCGTCCTTCAACAACACCTCCATCGATGACGTGGTTGGCCACGGCACCTGGGTGTCGGAAATTGCGGCGGGCAAGGCGTTCGGCCTTTTCGCTGGTGGCATCGCGCCGGGCGCGCAACTGGTGTCGGCACGCATCATCAGCGACGTCGAGCCGACCGACGATGGTACCGGCCAGGGCAACCTGGTCACTAGCGCCGACCCGCTGGGCACGATCAATGACGACCTGATAGCCAACAACGTCAAGATCTCGAACAACTCATGGGGCGGGCTGTACTGGTCCGATACCGCCACGGCCACGACAAAGAGCTTCCACGACGCCTACGCCCCCTTCATCAATACCTGGGGCGGGCTGGTCGTGATGGCGGCGGGAAACAGTGGCGAGGCCAACCCCAGTGACGTCGCGGCGTTGCCGAGTCGCGCACCCGATCTGGAGCGCGGCTGGCTTACCGTGGTGGCGGTTGACAGCAACCATCCGACCCAACTGGCCAGCTATTCCAACGCCTGCGGCGTGGCCATGAATTACTGCTTTGCCGCGCCCGGCGACGTGATCGTCAGCGCCAAGGATGACACCACCACCGACATCAACTATCTGGTCGTCGGCGGCACTTCGCTGGCGGCACCACAGGTTTCCGGAGCGGCCGCGCTGGTCTGGCAGGCCTACCCGTATTTCAGCAACGACCTGGTACGGCAGACCTTGCTTGGCACGGCCGACGACCTTGGTGTGGCGGGTGTGGACAAGGTGTTCGGCTATGGCGAGCTCAATGTAGGCAAGGCCGTCAACGGGCCGGCCAAGTTCAACTGGGGCGACGTCACCGTGAGCGTGCCGGGCAGCTCCAGCTGGAACAATCCGATCTCGGGTGCCGGCGGACTGGTCAAGCAGGGGGCCGGCACGTTGACCCTGACCCAGCCCTCGACCTTCGCCGGGCTGACCCAGGTGCAAGCAGGCACGCTGGTGGCGAAATCGCTGGCTTCGGGCGTAACCATCGGTGCGTCGGGTACGTTGGCCAACACGCATGCCATCGGTGGCGATGTCGTCAACGATGGCGTCATCGGGGTCAATGGCGGCAATGTTTCGGTAGCCGGCGATTACACCCAGCAAGGCAGTGGTCGCCTGGCCGTGTCGCTGGGTTCGATGTTGCAGGTAGCGGGCAAGGCGACGATCACCGGTGGCGATCTCTATGTGATCGGCAAGGAAGGCAGCTACGTTGCCGATTCGCACACCGTCGTGCTGAGCGCGGCGGGCGGCTTGACCGGCGCCTTCAGCGGCTATGCCAAGGCTTCCAACGTGACCCTGCTCAATGCCACGCTGGGCTATGACGCCAACAACGCCTGGCTCAATGTCACTCAGGTGAATGCCACCACCGTATCAGGGCTTGCCTATACGGCGGCCTCGTACGGTGCCGCGCAGCGGGTCGATGCGGCGTTCGGCCAGATCAACAGCCAGCTCAGTGGTGGCACGTCGGGCAGTGCGGCAGTCAGCAGCGGCTTCATCAAGGCGGCAGCGAGCCTGCAGCGCACGGCCAACGTCGAAACGCTGCAACGCTCGCTGGAAAGCCTGTCCGGGCAGTTGCATGCGGCCAGCACGGCGATGACGTTCGAGGCGATCGATGCCGGTACGCGCGCCTTGTCGGATCGTTTCGACAACCTGCTGAGCACACCGAGCGCAGGTGGCTGGACGCAGAACCTGGGCTATCACGGTGGCATGTCGCGCAGCGGCTACAACGAGGTCGGTTACGACCTCAGCGGCTGGATGGCCGGCCAGGACTATCGTATCGGCGGCAACGGCGTGGCCGGCTTCGCGTTGAGCCAGAGCCAGGGCCTTGGCCGCCTGGCCGAGAGTGCGGACCAGGGCCGCAGTCACGCGGTGGAAGGCATGTTGTACGGCGGCGTGATCGATGGCGCGTGGTACACGATGGGCCGCTTCGGCATCGGCAGCTATCGCGAAAACATGCGGCGCACGGTTGAGCTGGGTGCGCAGTCCAGCAGTGTCAGCAGCCGAAGCGGTGGCCGTTACGGCGTGGCTTACGGGGAAAGTGGCTACCGCCTGGCGTTTGGTCGCAGCGTTGTCACGCCGTATGCCAACCTGCAGTACGCGCAGATCCGACGCGACGGTTTCAACGAACTGGGGGGCGCCGGGTTCGGGTTGAAATCGGAGGCGCAAACTGTTGCGCGCTGGCAGGCCGGTCTGGGTGTGCGCGCCACCCGCGGATGGCAGTTCGACCGCGGCGGCAGCGTGCAGTTGCAGACGCATCTGCTGTGGCAGCAATCGTTCGGGATGCGCGGCGACGTGTTCCAGGCCAGCTTCAGCGGCGTGAATCAATGGGCGCCGGTGGGTGGTATCGGGCTGGCGCGCTACGGCGGCATGGCGGGCGCGGCGCTGGACTGGACATTCAGCCCGCGGGTCAGTTTCCAGTTGGGCTACGACCAGTATCTGGGTCAGCGCCAGCAGGCGAAAATGGCAACGGCCAGCTTCAATTGGGTGTTCTGAAGCTAGCTCTTGCTCTTGCCCCTCTCCTTCGGGAGAGGGGCTTCAGAGCGGGAAGGTCGGGCGCTCTGCTCTAACGAATCCCCAATCCCGAATCCCCAATCCCGGCCTTTTCACGCCTTCCCGTGAAACAGCTCCCGCCCAATCAGCATGCGGCGGATCTCGTTGGTGCCCGCGCCGATCTCGTACAGCTTGGCGTCGCGCAGCAGCCGGCCGGCGGGGAATTCGTTGATGTAGCCGTTGCCGCCCAGCGACTGGATCGCCTCCAGTGCCACCTTCACCGCGTTGGCCGAGGCGTTGAGCAGGCAGGCGGCCGGGTCGATGCGTGACTTCACGCCGCTGTCGAACTGTTGCGCCACCAGGTAGGCGAAGCCGCGTGAGCTCTGCAGCGCGGTGTACATGTCGGCCACCTTCGCCTGCATGATCTCGAACGTGCCGATCGGTGCATTGAACTGCTTGCGCTCGCGCACGTAGGGCAGGGTGATGTCCAGCGCCGCCTGCATCAGCCCGATCGGACCGCCGGACAGCACCAGCCGCTCGGTGTCCAGCCCGTTCATCAGCACGCGTACGCCTTCGTTGACCTCGCCCACGATGTTCTCGGGCGGGATCTCGCAATCCTCGAACACCAGCTCACAGGTGTTGGAGCCGCGCATGCCCAACTTGTCCAGCTTCTGCGCGGTGCTGAAACCCTTCATGCCTTTTTCGACGATGAAGGCGGTCATGCAGCGGCTGCCCGCGGTGCGTGGTGCGGTGCGCATGTACACCAGCAGCACATCGGCGTCGGGGCCGTTGGTGATCCACATCTTGGTGCCGTTGGCCACCCACACATCGCCGCGCAACTCGGCCTTGCAGCTCATCGAGCCGACCACGTCGGAGCCGGCGCCCGGTTCGCTCATCGCCAGTGCGCCCACGTGTTCGCCACTGCACAGCTTCGGCAGGTATTTCTGCTTCTGCGCTTCGTTGCCGTTGTGGAAGATGTTGTTGACGCAGAGGTTGGAGTGCGCGCCGTACGACAGGCCGACCGAACCGGAGGCGCGCGAGATTTCCTCCATCGCCACCATGTGCGCCAGGAAACCCAGGCCGGTGCCGCCGTACGCTTCGTCGACGGTGATGCCGAGCAGGCCCATCTCGCCCAGCTTGTGCCACAGGTCGGCGGGAAACAGGTTGTCGCGATCGATCCTGTCAGCGCGCGGGGCGATCTCTTTCTCCGCGAACGCGTGCACGGTCTCGCGCAGCAGGTCGATGTCTTCTCCGAGCGGAAACGGACGCATTGACGGACTCCATGGCGACGCGGGTGTTGGGTCGTCGATGGTAACGCAGGCGCGGCTCGCCTCGCTGGCGACACCGCGCCGTGTTTCGTCCTGGCTCAGTGAACCTTGGCCAGCTTGCCTTTCAGCGCCACGCCCGACATCAGGGCGCCCTTGTGGCATTCGTAGTTTTTCGGGTCGCTGTGGACCTGTTTCTTGTAGTAGCTCTGGATGTCCACCACCGCATTGGCGCCGGCCTGCTTGGCCGCGTCCTGCAGCGTGATCAGCGCCGACTGCAGCGCCCAGCTGCAGGATTCCTGGCTGGACTTGCCGAAGGCGTTGGTTTTCTTGTTGGTGACGACGTTGTTGTTGACCACGTCCACCTTGCCGGCCGGCTGGTTGCCTTCCAGGTAGAACTTCACGCTGCCATCGAGCTTGCCGGATGCGGTGGCGGCGGCCACGGTGTCCTGGAACGACAGGTACACCACGTCTTCGGCCATGCCGATGGCGGGAACAGCGGACAACGCGAGCAGGGTCAGGGCGAGAACTTTAGCCTTCATGCGGGACTCCTTGGTGATGAATCGATGCGGTCGTCTGACCGCGGCAAAGCACGGGAAACCATCTCCGTAACGTGTGCTTGAACAATCCCCTTCAGCACAGGCCGCCGTTTACGGCCAACACCTGGCGGGTAATGTAGCCTGCGTCGGCCCCCAGCAAAAACTCCACCGCGGCCGCCACTTCGTCGGGCGTGCCGGTGCGTTCGGCCGGGACCATCTTCAGGATCTGCTCCACCGGCACCTCGGGGTCGAGCATGTCGGTTTCGATCAGGCCGGGGGCCACGCAGTTGACGGTGATCCTGCGCTTGGCCAGCTCCACCGCCAGCGCCTTGGCAGCGCCGATCACGCCCGCCTTGGAAGCGCTGTAGTTGACCTGGCCGCGGTTGCCGATGATGCCGGAGACCGAGGTGATGCAGACCACCCGGCCGGGTGCGCGGCGGCGGATCATCGGCATGATCAACGGATGCAGCACGTTGTAGAAACCATCCAGGTTGGTGCGCAGCACGCTGTCCCAATCGTCGCCGCTGAGCGCGGGAAAGGCCGCGTCGCGGGTCAGCCCGGCATTGCAGAC
Source organism: Rhodanobacter ginsenosidimutans (assembly GCF_042655685.1). NCBI lineage: Bacteria > Pseudomonadati > Pseudomonadota > Gammaproteobacteria > Lysobacterales > Rhodanobacteraceae > Rhodanobacter > Rhodanobacter ginsenosidimutans. The sequence continues at coordinate 1,630,633 of NZ_JBHSMM010000001.1, forward strand.
CACGCCGTAGTACGCGCCGTGGGTGGCCACGTCCGCTTCCAGTGCGGCGGCGCAGGCGGCGCGATCGGCGATGTCGAATTGCAGCACGCGGGCCGACTGGCCCCGCGCCTCGATTTCGCCGCGTACCGCGTCGGCCTCTTCGCGCCGTGAGCGGCAATGCAATACCAGCGTGTAGCCGGCGCGGGCCAGGCGCAGGGCAATCGCGCGGCCGATGCCGCGGCTGGAGCCGGTGACGAGAATGGTTTCAGACATGGGGCTGACTCGATGCAAGGGAGGCGAGGAAGGCGTCGCTGTCGGGTGGGCTGAAGACGGTCAGGCGGGCTTCGGCGTGGATGCCTTCGGCGTCGATGCGGCAGGCGAACATGGCCATGCCATTGTCGTCGTGAAAACTGCGGAATGCCTCGACGGCCAGCTCGCTGCCCGGCGCAAACGCGTCCACATTGCAGCGGTAGTGGCGGGTGCCGAGCAGGAAGCCCAGACGTACCGCGCGGTGCTCCTGCTTCCCCGTCCAACCCGACCATGCCGCCACGGCCTGCGCCATCAACTCCACGCCGCACCATGCGGGCAGGCTGCCATCGGCGTCGTTGAACGGGCCGTCTGGCCGCACTACGAGTCCGCAGACGATGCGGTCGGTTTCGGCCTCCAGCACCGAATCGAGCAGGATCATGTCGCCGGTGTGGGGCAGCAGGTCGGCAATCGGCCCATGCGTCATGGCGGGATTTCCTCGCTGTTTCCGGCGCTGGCATCGGCCAGGATCAGGCTGGCATTGTTGCCGCCGAACGCGAACGAGTTGCTCATCAGTCGCCGCGTGCTTTGTGCCGGCAGGCGGCGCTGCGCGTCGATCAGGTCCAGTGCGGCCAGCTCCGGATCGGCCACGCCGTCCCATACGTGTGGCGGTAAACGGTGGGCGCCATCCAGCAGGCTCAGCCAGCAGAACGCGGCTTCCAGCGCGCCGGCGGCGGCGAGCGTGTGGCCGGTGAGCGACTTGGTCGAGGAGCAGGGCACGCCGTGCGGGAACACCGTCGTCATCGCGTGGCTTTCCATGCGGTCGTTGTGTTCGGTGGCGGTGCCGTGCAGGTTGACGTAGTCGATCTGGCCCGGATCGAGCTGCGCCTGGGCAAGCGCATCGCGCATCGCCTGCTGCGCGCCCAGGCCCTGCGGGTCGGGTGACGACATGTGGTACGCGTCGGAGCTGGCGCCACTGCCGGCGAGAACAACGCCACCGTGTTCGCGCGTCATCAGGAACAGCGCCGCGGCCTCGCCGATGTTGATGCCGCGACGGTTCTGCGAGAACGGTTGGCAGTGGTCGGCATCGAGCGCCTCCAGCGCCAGAAAGCCGTTCACCGGCAATCGCGCGAGCGTGTCGACGCCGCCGCACAGCACCGCGTCGCATACGCCCATCTGCAGCAAGCGCTGTGCGCTGATAAGGGCGCGCGCGCCGGAGGTGCATGCCGTCGAGATGCCATAGGCGGGGCCGGAAAGCGCCAGCCATTCGGCCAGGAACTCAGCCGGCGCGCCCAGCTCCTGATCGGCATACCGGTAGTCGTCCGGCCACTGGCCGTGCCGGCGTCGATGGTCGATCGCTTCGGTGGTGTGCTCGATGCCGGTGGTGCTGGTGCCGATGACGACGCCGACGCGGTGCTCGCCGTGACGGTGGATGGCGGCACGGATATCGCCCTCGATCTCCAGCGCCGCGGCCAGCAGCAGGCGGTTGGCGCGGTTGTCCCGCGTGGCCGCCAGTGCCGGCGGTATCGGCGGCAATTCATGGCTGACCGCACCCAGCGGCAGCGAGCGTCCCGGCGCCCAGCCGGCTTCGGCGCGGATGCTGCTGGCGTCGCCGGCGAACAGGTCGGCGGCAACCTCCTGCTTTCCGTGGCCAAGACTGCAGATCACGCCCAGCGCGTTGAGATAAGCCGTCATGGGACGGCAGGCTTGCGGGCGGCCACGTTGACCAGGGTTTCCTCGCGCTTGCCCGGCGGTGGCGGCTGTTTCAGATGCCAGCGTTCCAGCAGGCCGAAGTCGCGCGCGCGGCTCCACCACAGATAGGGCAGCGAAACCTGCTGCGGCCCGAACACGAAACCCTGTTCGCGCAGCATCTGCAAATAGCCGTCCGCACTCTTCTGCACATGCATCGGGTGGCGGAAGAACCAGCGGATCACCCAGGTGTCGATATAGGCCTTGGTCGATTCGGCAAAGAGCAGCACACCGCCGGGTTTCAGCACGCGCCAGAATTCGGCCAGCGCGCGTTCCTGCTCGACCAGGTGGTGGAAGGTCTGGTGGCAGAACACGATGTCGACGCTGGCGTCGGGCAGGTCGATCTGTGCGCAGTCACCGGCGATCAGTTCGGCGCCGATCTGCTCCTTGTCGGCTTCGGCGCGCGACAGCGCAATGCTGTGCGGATCGGCGTCCAGCCCGATCAGCCGCTGTGGCTGGAAAGCATCCTGCAGCAGCCGGAACGACTTGCCCTGGCCGCAACCCACGTCCAGCAGCACGCCACCTTGCGGCGCCGGTTCGCCGCAGAGTTTCTTCAGGTCGTTGATGGCGACGCGAAGCACGTGGTGCTGCCAGGTGAACGTGCTCAGGAAGCGGAAACCGATGCGGGTTTCCTCGACGTACGTGGAGCTGGCGTAATTCATGGCAGGCATCAGGCGAGGGTTGATGAAGGGGGTGGAAGATGGCGTTCGACCGCGTCGATCATCACCTGCGGCGAGACCAACTGCATCACCCCGTCGGCGCTGACCGCGATCTGCACCGTGCTGGCGCGGGTCAGCCGCTCGCCGGTTTGCGCGTCGCTGATCAGGTAGTTGATCTTCAGCCGGTTTTCCCATTCGGCGAGATCCGCGCGCACGCGCAGCCGCTGGCCGAAGCGCGCGCCCTGCACATAGCGCAATTGCAGGTCGATGATCGGCCAGGCATAGCCGGACGCCTGCATGTCGAGGTAGTTGTGGCCGATCATGTCGAGCAGCGCGCAACGCGCGATCTCCAGGTACTTCACGTAATGGCCGTGCCAGACCACGCTCATCGAATCGACGTCGAAGAACGGCACGGTGATCTCGGTATCAAGGTGCAACACGCCGCGGCTGCGCATCGTTTTCTCCAGTGGCGGGTAGTGGCGCGTCGACGTGCCAGTAGGGGTGAAAATTGAACCACTGCCGCGGCGCCAGCAGGCACTTGCGCGCCAGGTAATCGGCATAGCGCTGCGCCCAACCCTTGATCAGCGCCTCGCGCTGGCGACGGTCCCATGCCGGCGCGTCGATGAACGATTCGAGGTGGATCTGGTAGCGGCCGTCGATCTTCAGGCAGCACATCAGGTTCACCGGGCAGCGCAGCAGCCCGGCCAGCATCCACGGGCCTTGCGGAAACGGCGCCGGGTGACCGAGGAAATCCACCACCACGCGGCGGCCGTCCTGCAGCGGTACGCGGTCGCCGGCGATCGCCAGCCATTCGCCGCGCTCCAGCCGTTGCGACAGGTCGAGCATCAGCGCGGCGTCCATCTCGCTGACTTGCATCAGGTGCAGTTGATGATCGCCGGCGGCGCTCTGCAGGCGGTTGAAGTGGGCCACGTTGGCGGTGTGCACCAGCACGTTCAGCGGCACCTGCTCGCCCAGTTCGGCCAGCGCGCGGCATACCTCCAGGTTGCCCAGATGGGTGCCGACCAGGATCTCGCCGCGGCCGCCCTGGCGGTTTTTCATCAGCCGCTGGCGCACGCCATCGGGATCGTGCAGCGTCACCTGGCTGAGTTTCAGCTTGCCGTGCCAGGCGTCGAGCCGATCGAGCAGGCTTTCGCCGAACGCCATGAACTGGCCGAACACGCTGCGCAGGGTGGGGCGCAGCTCGCTGCGTCCGCTCCATTGGGCGAGGTAATCCTGGTACTGGCGCACGTTGTGCCGGGCGCGGCGGCCGAACACGAAGAAGTACAGCACGATCCCATACAGCACCGGCGTCATCGGGCGCCGCCCCAGCAAACGCAGGCCGAACGCGGTGAGCTTCATCAGCCAGAAGCTTCCGCGCTCGCGCTGCGCGGCCCAATGCTGCTTGTCGGTGCTGTGCTCAGCCATGGGCGAGCGTCACCCGCAGGCGTCCGGACGAGCAATGCTGGCCCGCCAGGCGGTAGGCGAAATGCAGCTTTCCGAGCGTCGTGTCGGGCTCGTCCTCGTAATGCAGGTCCAGTTGCAGCAGGTCGCCGGGGCGCAGCAGTCGCTGGAATTTCAGCGCCTCCATCTCGCGGCAGTGGTTCGACGTGCCCAGTCGCGGCGCAGCCAGCGCCAGCGCCCACGCCACCTGCACCACGCCCGGCAAGACCGGCGCCGTGCGGAAGTGGTCGTCGAAGAGGATCAGGTCAGATGGCAGCACCAGGTCCAGTTTCCAGCGGCCCGCGTTTTCCTGTTCGGCGATGGGCGTGATCTGGCGCGGACGCGGTGTTGCCAGCAGTTGCTCGATGGTGGCGTGGTCGGTGGCCGGTGGCGGTGCATCCAGCAGGCGCCAGTTGCCCGGTACAGCCAGATCGCGCGTGGCGAGCTGTGATTGCAATGCGTCCAGCAACGACTGGCGCCCTTCGCGATGGAACTCGGCCTGGCCCTGGCGGCTCAGCAACAGCAACGCGCCCGTGCTGCCGGCCCACGCGCCATCCAGCCAGGGATGGTCGGCGAGTGCCCTGGCCGCGGACGCCAGCGGGCTCATGCAAAGCTCCGGCGCAATCGCTGGCGAAGCACCCATTCGCCGCCGAACAGAATGCCCACCAGCGCGTAGGAAATCATGCCGTTGTAGAGCATCCACCACGACAGCGGCGCCCACAGCGTCAGCGCGGCCGACATGCTGCCGTTGAACGCGAAAAAGCCCACCCACACCCAGGTCACCACGCGGGTGTAACGCACGGCAGCCGGCGGCAGATTGGGCTCGCGCAGACGGGCGAAGCGCTCGATGAAGGGCGGGCCGTAGACCAGGCTCCAGCCGAACGCGGCGAGCAGGAACAGGTTGATCAGCACCGGGTACCAGCGCAGCAGCATTGCCTCGCCGGTGAACATCAGCAGCACGCAGTAAAGCAGGGAGATGCCCACCATCCAGCGCCCGCCCGGTTGGCGCAGCAGGCTTGGGGCGCGGATCAGCCAGATCGCGCCCAGCACCAGCGCGAAGATCGGCGGCGCGACTTTCTCCGTGCCGAAATACACGACAAACGGATACAGCACGCCGGCCAGCGGCAATGCGATCCTGGCGATCAGCTGCCGCATGCGCTGCGCTGCTCCTGCACGAGGGCGGCCAGGCTGGCCACGGTGGCGAAATGCTTGCGCGATGCCTTGACGTCGGCTTCGATGCGGATGGCGTAATGCTTCTGCAGCGCCAACGCCAGCTCCAGCGCATCGACCGAATCCAGCCCCAGCCCTTCGCCGAACAGCGGCTGATCCACCGCCACATCGGCGACCGTCAGGTGTTCCAGATTCAGCGTGTCGATGATGAGCTGGGCGATTTCCTGCTCCAGCGCGGCCTGTGCGGACACGGGGTCTTGGGTGGTCATGAGGCGTCGAGTCCTTGCAGGAAGAGTTGATGCAGGTGCTGGTTCAGGCGTCGCGAGGCGATCGGCATGGGGGCGTTGTCGAACGTGGCCGGGTCGATATCGTCACCGACGCGCAGGTGCACCATCACCCGCCGCCAGGGGATGTGGTACCACGGTTCGGCCTTGGTCAGCGTGGTCGGTGCCACCGAGATGTACACCGGTGTGATCGTGCGCGCGCCGCGCAGCGCGATGGCCGCGGCGCCACGGTGGAACACCGGCGCTTGTCCCGGCGTGGTGCGGGTGCCCTCGGGAAACATCACCAGGGTTTCGCCACCGCGCAGCACGTTGGCGGCCTGCTCCAGCATTTCAGGGCTGCCGTTGTTGCTGATGTATTGCGCCGCGCGCACCGCACCATGCATGCACGGGTTGTTCCACAGGCTGGCCTTCACCACGCAGTTGGTGTCGCGCATTTGCGAGATCAGGAACACCACATCGATCAGCGACGGATGATTGGCCACCACCAGTTGCCCCGGCCGGCCCAGCCGCTCGGCGCCGTCGATGTGGAAGTCGAGCACGCGGGTGCGGTACATGAACTGCACATGCAGATGGAACGCGCGGCTGATCGCGGCACGGGCGCGGCGACGGCGCGCCAGCGGGCCGCCGGGCAGCAGTGCAAACAACGGCAGGATCAGCACCCGCAGGATCACCCCGCCAATGCCGAACACGGCAAAGCTGGCGCCCGTGGCCAGCAGGCGCCACAGCCACGCGTCGCGGCGGCGTTCCATCAGCTGCGCTGCCACTGCCATCGACGTCTCTTCCACGCGTGCTGCAACGAGGGGGCGGCGGTTTGCATGGCGCGCAGGAAATCCAGCGCATGCGGCCAGGGGCAGGGCGGTGTGTCGCCGTCGTGGCGATCCAGGTCGAGTTGCCAGGTGTTGCCCGGCATCGCCACATCAGCACGGCCCAGCCGCAGGGCCACGGCGTACGAGAACGGCACATCGGTGATCCAGCCGTCATAGGCATCCGGCGGTACTTCCTCGGCGATCACCGCCAGCACCGACGAGGCGCCGGCGGCCAGCAGGGTCGACGCTTCCAGCATGGCGTGCTCGAAGGTGTCCGCCTCGCCGGCGATCGCCACCGATTCGCCGCGCTGGCCACGCAGCAGCGACCACTGGCCGGCGATGGCGTTGTGTACCGACAGGCCGAACTGCGTGGGCGACAACGGTTGCTCGCCGGCCACGTCGCCCAGCAGGTCGAGCGTGCGCGTGGTTTCGCCGTGGCGCGAGGCGAACACGAACGGCAACTGCTCGTCATCGCCGCACAAGGGCGAGGCCACTTCCATCGTCATCCGCGCCAGCCGGCTCAGGCGGCGGCGCTGCATCGGCGGCAACGACAGGCACTCGGGCTGCTCCTGCTGGTCGGCCAACACGCGCGGCGATTGCGCCCAGGCCAGCCACGCTTCTTCGGTGGCCACGCCGGGCGCCCACGCCCGCCATTGTTCGATGCGCAGCGCGATCATGCGGCTTGCTCCGCCGGCCGCTGGAACATCAGCGCGGCGCAGCTGCCGCCGAAACCGAAGTTGTGGGACAGTACGCTGTCGATGCGGCGCGCATGGGTTTGTTGCACCAGCGGCGCCGCCGCGAATGCGGGATCGGCGTCGATCACCGGTGCGCCCGCCGCCACGAAATCGTGCTGCATCATCAGCATGCTGGCGATCGCATCCAGTGCGCCGGCGGCGCCGGGCGCGTGGCCGCTCAAACCTTTGATCGACGACATCGCCGGCACTGGCGTGCCGCGTTCGGCGAATACCGCTTCAATTGCCTGCCATTCCTGCAGGTCGCCCTGCGGCGTGGAGCAGGCGTGGGTGTTGATGTAATCGGGCAGCGTGCCGGCTTGTTGCAAGGCCTGCCGCAGCGCGCGCATCATGCCGTCCACGCCCGGGCCGACCATGCTGGCCGGATCCGTGCCGGCACCGAAGCCGGTCAGCTCCGCCAGCACGGTGGCGCCGCGCGAGCGCGCATGCGCCAGCGATTCCAGCACCAGCGCACCGGCGCCGGCGGCCAGCACGAAACCATCGCGATGCAGGTCATATGGCCGCGAAGCGCGCTGCGGCTGGTCGGCGCTGGCCGCGGACAGCGCGCCGAACGCGTCGAACCAGGTGGCGGTGCCTTCGAACAATTCCTCGCTGCCACCGGTCAGCACGATCTGCTGGCGTCCCAACTGGATCAGCTCCATCGCCTGGCCGATCGCCAGCGTCGCGCTGGTGCAGGCCGAGGCCACCGTCTGGGTGACGCCGCGGATGCCGAACGCATGCGCCAGGCAGGCCGACAACGCACTGCTCATGCCGCGCGACACCAGGAACGGCGACAGCCGACCCACGCCCTTGCTGCGATAAGCGTCCAGGCCCACTTCGTATTCGTTCAACGAGGCGCCGCCGCCGACCACCAGTCCGCAGTCGCCACTTTCCAACTGGTCCGCGCCGAGTCCCGCGTGTTCGATCGCCTCGCCCATCGCGTGCCAGGCGTACAGCGCGGGCTGGGCCAGGAAGCGGCGCAGCTTGCGTGGCGGCTCGGGCAGGGCGCTGACGTCGACCGGGCCGCCGACCCGCGTGTTCAATCCGCGGCGGGCGAAGCTGTCCATCGCGCGCAGGCCGCTGCGGTTGTTTTGCAGCGCGTCGCGGAACGCCTCGCAGCCATTGCCCAGGCAACTGACCACGCCCATCCCCGTCACCACCACCCGGGGCAGGCCGCGCGCGTCGAGCAGGTCGGACGCCATCAGTCGCAGGCCCGGAAGATCAGCGAGGTGTTGATGCCGCCGAACGCGAAGTTGTTGTTCATCACGCAGTCGGTGGAAAGCGTGCGCCCGTCACCGGTGATGTAATCCAGCTCGGCGCATTCGGGGTCGACGTCGGTGAGGTTGATGGTGGGCGCAAACCAGCCCTCGCGCATCATGCGGATCGCCCACCACGATTCCAGCGCGCCGCAGGCGCCCAGCGTGTGGCCGACGTAGCTTTTCATCGAACTCACCGGCACGCGTGCGCCCAGCACCGAGGCCGTGGCGTGGCTTTCGGCCACGTCGCCGCGATCGGTGGCGGTGCCGTGGGCACTGACGTAACCGATCGCCTCGCCGGAAATGCCCGCATCCTGCAGCGCCCACTGCATCGCCGTGGCCATCGTCTCGCGGGTGGGCTGGGTGATGTGGTTGCCGTCGGAGTTGCAGCCGAAGCCGATCACTTCGGCGTAGATGGTGGCGCCGCGCGCCCTGGCGTGTTCGTACTCTTCCAGGATCAGCGTGGTGGCGCCTTCGCCCACCACCAGGCCGTCGCGGGCGCGGTCGAACGGCCGCGGCGTCAGGCCTGGCTGGTCGTTGCGGGTGCTGGTGGCGAACAGCGCGTCGAACACTGCCGCGCCGGGGCCGGACAACTCTTCCGCGCCGCCGCAAAGCATCATCGTCTGGCGGCCGTACTTGATCGCCTCGTAGCCGTAGCCGATCGCCTGGCTGCCCGAGGTGCAGGCGCTGGAGGTGGGAATCACGCGGCCCTTCAGCTGGAAGAACACGCCGATGTTCACCGCCGTGGTGTGCGCCATCATGTGGATGTAGCTGGTGGCCGTGACTCCCTGCATCGAACCGGTGTCCAGCATGTGGCCGACCACCCGCGCCGGCTCCACGCTGCCGCCGGACGAGCCGTAGGCCACGCCCATGCGGCCGTCGCTGACGCTGGGGTCGTCGATCAACCCGGCGTCGCGCATCGCATGCTCGCTGGCGGCCACCGCCAGTTGCGCCACGCGACCCATCGAGCGGCTGAGCCGGCGCGGCCACGGCGGCAGGGTGAAGTCGTCCACCGGGCAGGCCAGGCGGGTATTGAGGGCGTCGAAATAATCCCACTCCGGCATCGCGCGCACGGCGTTGCGGCCCGCGCGGAGCCGCGCCTCGATGGGTACCCAGTCGTGGCCGAGCGCGGTGATGCCGCCCATGCCGGTGATCACCACACGCTTCATCGCAACGGCTTCTCGTCTAGGTGGTGGGGAATGATCGCCTTCATGCAGCCTGCCTCTTCCAGCGGCGCCACAGGAGACGCGGCGCGCGCGGCAGCATGCCCAGCAGCAGGCGCGTGTGCATGGCGGTGATGCGTGCGTTGTCGTGCAGCATGCGGAAGTGCGACAGCCCGTCCTCGGGGTAGATCACCCGCGTGGGCAGGTTGCGCACCGGCACGCCGCGCCACAGCAGGCGCACGGCGATCTCGGTATCGAAATCCATCCGTGCCGGCAATGGTGCGCGGGCGATTTCCGCGCAGGTTTCGTGCAGCGGATACAGCCGGTAGCCGCACATCGAATCGTCGATGGCCAGCGACAGCGTTTCCGCCCAGACGCAGACGTGGGTGAGGTAGCGGCCGTACAGGCGCGCCCTGGGCACGCTGTCGTCATAGACCGCGCGTCCGCACACCATCGCATGGGGGTGATCGCGGGATTCGGCCAGGAAACGCGGCACGTCGCCGGTGTCGTGCTGGCCGTCGGCGTCGATCTGCAGCGCGTGGGTATGGCCGGCGTCGCGCGCGGCCAGCAGCCCGGCGACCAGCGCGGCGCCCTTGCCCTGGTTGCGCGGCAGGCGCAGAAGCTGGATGTCGCCGTTTTCTTTCAGCGCATCGAGTACCGCGCGGGTGTCGGCATCGCTGCCGTCGTCCACCACGATCACCGGCAGGCCGTGCGCCCGTACGGCCTGCACGGTGCGCTCGATCGTGCGCTTGTGGTTGTAGATCGGAATCAGCGCGCACGGCGCAAGGCGCGCCGCGGGCACTGACATCAGCGGGACCGACATCCGACGCAAGCCGCCGCCGGTCAGCGGGCGAGCAGGGTGTGCACGGTGGCGATGACGTCGCCCACCGTGCGCACGCTCTTGAAATCCTCGGGTTTGATGCGCATGCCAGTCATCTCCTGCACGTGGATCGCCAGATCCACCGCATCGATGCTGTCCAGCTCCAGCTCGGTGAACAACTGCGCCGACGGCGTGACCCGCGCCGGGTCGATCTCGAACGTGTCACGAAGCACTTCCCTGAGCCTGCCCAGAATCTCTTCGTCGCTGATCCCTGCTTCCATCATCATCGTGCTCATAACTGTTCCGCCTGCTCTTGTTCCGGTGATGCCATGCAGCGCATGGACGGGGATGGGCCGGGCGCTTTCGCGCACCGGGACGCTGGCATCCCCGTGTCTTGTCCCCAATGAGGTTCCGATGTTGGCGGAGCGGCCTGGCCGATCCCCCCGCGATGCGGGTCCCCCGTGGCCCTTGCCCTTTTCAGGCAAGGGTTTACGCGTCAAAAACGCGTGATGGAGTGTACCAGAATCATGGCGGCCGTCAGCCACCTTTCGGCACCGGATGGCGGCCTTGGCGCAGCCGCAATGCGTGGGTATTCCGGCGCCCATCGGCAGGCCGACAGACGGGTGGGAATCACCTATTTTCCGCTCAGCGCGGCTGCCATTCGGCGGTCAGCTCGGCCAGCTTGCGGCATTGGCCGCGCACCAGCGCCAACTGGTTCAGCACCAGGGTCGCCACGTCGTCATTCGGGAGGGAAGGTTCGGCACCATCTGCCGAAACGTCTGCCGGGTCGATGGCGGGTTTTTCGGATGCCAGTACCGCATCGGCCACGCGCTGCAAGGCCGCCACGGCCTGGTTCCCCCGCTCCATGACCGCGTTGACGGCATCGGCGGACAGCACCTGCCGGTGGCTGCCCAGGGTGGACAAATGACCCAGCAGGACCTGGGCGGCGGTCAGGAATCGCAACAGCACATCATCGTGGCGGTGCTTGCCGCCGGGCTCGCGCAGCATCTGGCCGAGCAGGCCGCTCAGCGCGGCGATGGCGTTGTGGGCGTCGCGGCGGGCAATGCGGTAGTCGAGGTCGTCGTGTTTGCCGTTGCGGTATTGCGGCAGGATCCTGGCCAGGTAGCGCGCGTCGCTGTGCAGCGTATCGGCCAGCAACTGGCCCGGTTGCCGCGCTTGCCAGTCCGGCAGGATGAAGTGGATCGCCAGCGCGGCAATCGCGGCGCCGGCCAGCGTGTCGAACAACCGCGGCAGCATCACCGCGTAGCCGTCGCCCACCTGGTTCACCAGCATCACCACGAACAGCGTGATCATCGCCGTGGCCACGCCGTAGCGCCGATGGCGGGCCGCGAAAAACGCCACGCCGGTCAACGCGATCAGCGGCAACTGCCATAGCGGCGTGATCGAGTGCAGCGCCGCCCAGCCGATCACCAACCCCGCGATGGTGCCGCCCATGCGTTGCAGCAGCACGCGCCAGGTGGCGTGATAACTCGGCTGACACACGAACAGCGTGGTCATCATGATCCAGTAGCCATGTTGCGGATGTACCAGCCGCATCACCACGTCGCCCACCAGCAGGGCGGTGGCCAGTCGTATGGCATGGCGGAAGCGCGGCGCGCGCGGGCTGAACTGGGCGCGGATGCGCGCCCAGGCGTCGGCGAGGGATTGTGGCGCCGGGTCCTGCAGCGTCGATTCCATGTGCCTGTCCAGCAGCACCCTGCCATCGAGCAGGTCGTGGATGGCGGCCAGGTTGCTGGCCAGCCCATCGACGGCGCGCAGCAGCGCCGGCTCGTGCGGCGTTTCGCGCAGGGATTCGAGCGAGGTGCGCACGTCGGCGAACGCGGCCTCCACATCGTCGTCGCGCCCGATCCTGCCGCGCCGGCGCAACGCATCGGCGAGCTGGCGGCAGCGGCTGGCCTGCAGCCGCAGCAGATGCTCGCAGCGAAACAGCACATCGCTGTGGAAGAACGCCCTGGCCAGCGCGTCGTAGGGATAGTGCGAGGAGTTGATCCGTTCGTGGATGTCCTGCGCCATGAAATAGCGTTGCAGCAATACCGCGGTGGTGCCGCGTGCGCGGCGGCTGCCGATGCGGTCGATCAGCATCAGGCGGGTGTCGTTGAGTGCCGCCACCACGTTCTCGTTGCGCCGCGCCAGGGCGAGCTGCAATGCCTGGTCATCGCGCCCGCGCAAGGGCAGGAACAGCGCCGCCTTGCCATCCAGTTGATCGGCCAGCGCGTGAAACAAACGCGCCAGCGCATGCCGTACCGCCTGCTGCGGCGAAAGGGCGCTCCACAGCAGCGACAGCACGCCATACCAGGCCGCACCGGCCAGCATCCGCGCCGGCTCCAGCAACAGGCCACCCTCCGGCGCACCGCCGGCGAGGTCCGAGGCGAGCATCGTGTACACCGCCAGGATCAGCGTGGCGCCGGCGATCGTGCTGTAGCGCCCGCTCAACGCGCCCAGCATCACCAGCAGCACGGTCGACAACCAAAGGCCGATCGCGAACGCCACCGGATGCGGCAACAGCCATTCCACCGCCACCGCGGCCACCGAGAAACAGGCCAGCGTCACCAGCAGGGTGATCAGGCGATTGCGCCACTGGTCTTCCGTTTCCGCCAGCGCGCAGGCGATGGCGCCCAGCAGGATCGGGATGATCGCGGCCAGCTGGCCACTGACCAGCCCATAGGCCACGATGCCGCCCAGCGCCAGCAGCACGCGCACGCATTCGGCAAAGCGGTCGTAGCCGAGCAGGCGAAACCAGTAGCTGGAGAGAGTGGACGTTTGCGTCATGCGTCAAGCATACGGTGCGAACCCGCGCCCGTGATGCTCTTCCTGTAGGAGCGACTTCAGTCGCGATGCTCTTGCTGCAGAGTCCAAGGCAAGAGCGTCGCGACTGAAGTCGCTCCTACATGCGAGTCGGGCTTACTGCCCCCGCATGCGCCCCTGGAAGCGCGTCCCGCCGTTACCCATATGCGCCAGCTTGATCTTGCCGATCGCGTTGATGCGTTCTTCGGCCAGGCGGTCGGCGGCGCGATAGGTGGGGATGTTCTCGGTCTTCGAAATCTCGAAGATGCGCCCCAGGTTGTAATAGATCGTGCGCATCATGCGCATCGCGCGCTCGCGGTTGTAGCCGTCGATTTCCAGCGACACGTTCATCACGCCGCCGGCGTTCACCGCGTAATCCGGTGCGTACAGCACGCCACGCTTCTGCAGTTCATCGCCGATCTCGTCGGTGGCCAGCTGGTTGTTGGCCGGGCCGCAGATGATCTTCGCCTTGATGCGGTCGATGGTCTGCTCGTTGACGGTGCCGCCCAGCGCGCAGGGCGAATAGACGTCGGCGTCGACGTCATAGATCTCGTCCAGGCCCACCGCCTCGCAGCCCAGCTCGTCGACGCAGCGCTGCACCGCTTCCTTGTTGATGTCGGTGACGAACACCTTGGCACCCTGTTCGCGCAGCAGCTTGATGAACTCGCCGCCCACGTGGCCGCAGCCCTGCACGGCATAGCTGTACTTGCCCACGTCCTCGTTGCCGTACTTCGCCTGCAGCGAGGCCATCACGCCCTGCAGCGAACCGTAGGCGGTGAAGGGTGACGGGTCGCCCGAGCCGCCATGCACCTGGTGCACGCCGGTGACGTAATCGGTTTCGCGGAACACGTACTCCATGTCGTTGACGTCGATGCCCACGTCCTCGGCGGTGATGTAGCGGCCGTTGAGCGAATTGACGAAACGGCCAAACGCGCGGAACAGCGCCTCCGACTTGTCCTTGCTGGGATCGCCGATGATCACCGCCTTGCCGCCGCCCAGGTTCAGGCCGGCCACCGCATTCTTGAACGTCATGCCGCGCGACAACCGCAGCACGTCGTTCACCGCCTCCTGCTCGGTCTTGTACGGCCACATGCGCAAACCGCCGAGCGCAGGGCCCAGCACCGTGTTGTGGATCGCGATGATGGCCTTCAGGCCAGCGTCCTTGTTGTGGCAAAAAACGACTTCTTCGTGACCCGTGTTGGCGATGGTTTCAAAAATCATTGGAACGGTGACTCCATGGATTACGGTGCCAGACGGCATCTACAGACTGGGGCGATGCAACCACCACCGCCCCGGAAACAGAAAACCCTGAAACTGATCGCCCCGACCGAGGCCGGGGCGATGAAACTGGCGCGGAGTCTAATACTTCGTCCGTGAAGGTAGTTCCGCGACGCAGCAAAGCGTGGAGATGCTGTTACATGCGGCAATTCGGTGCGTGGCCGCTCTTGCGCGCGTTCTCGTACACCGGCATCAACTGCTGCGCCTGCTGGTTCAGCGCCTGCGCCCGGTTGCCGGTGGAAGGGTGGGTGGAGAGAAACGCCGGCGGCTTGCTGCCGCCTTGCGCACCCATTTTCTGCCATAGCGTCACCGCCGCGCGCGGATCGAAACCGGCCTTGGCCATGTAGCGCTGGCCCAGCGTATCGGCCTCGCTTTCCTGCGTGCGCGAGAACGGCAACAGGATGCCCACCTGCGCGCCCAGGCCCAGCGCCGCAGCAACATAGCCGGTGTTGGTGCCGCGCGTGCCGGCATACGCGGTGCCCGCCGCCACCGCCGCCTGCGTGGCCATGTTGTCGGAAACGCGTTCGGCGCCATGACGCGCCACCACGTGCGACAGCTCGTGGCCCAGCACCACCGCCAGCTGATCCTGGTTGTTGGCCAGCTTGAACATGCCCTTGTTCACGCCGATGCGGCCGCCGGGCAGGGCGAACGCGTTGGCGGTGTCGTCGTCCACGATCTGCACTTCCCATTGCTGCGTGTTCCACGGCGGCGGCAGCACCGAGATCAGCGCTTTCGACACGCAGGTGGCGTAGGCGCGCTCGCGCGGCGCATCGACGAACTTGCCCTGCTTGCGCATGTCGTTGAACGCAGTCAGCCCCATCTGGTTCATCTGCGTATCGGACACCATCATCAATTGCGAGCGACCGGTGGGCGAGGTGACACAGGCGCTCAGCAGCACGGTGGCCAAGGGCGCCAGCAGGTGACGATATTTCATGGTGTTCCTCCATGGACGGGATTACCGCAAGCATACGTACAACACATCACGATCGCGTGGCGATATTGAAAAGAACGAACGATCGTGCTATTTGTTCGCGCATGAGCACGCCCGTCGCCATCGGAAAACGCGCCGCCACGCGCGAAACCATCCTCGATCACGCCTTTGCGCTGGCCAGCAACGACGGACTGGAGGGGCTGTCCATCGGCAGCCTGGCCGCTGACGTCGGCATGTCCAAGAGTGGCGTGTTCGCCCATTTCGGCTCGCGCGAAGGTCTGCAACTGGCGGTGCTCGACGCGGCTGCCCAGCGCTTCATGGCAACCGTGCTGGCGCCGGCCTTGAAACGGCCGCGGGGTTTGCCGCGGCTGCGGGCGATCGTGGCTAACTGGATCGCCTGGGGTCGCGAATACCAGAGCGGCTGCGTGCTGCTGTCGTCGGCCAGCGAATACGACGGCCGCAGCGGCCCCCTGCACGACAGCGTGGTGGCGCAGATGGCCGGCTGGCGCCGTGAACTGTGCAAGGCGATCGGGCAGGCGGTGGATGAAGGCCACCTGCGCGCCGACACCGACGCCGAACTGCTCGCCTTCGAAATCTACGCACTGATGCTCGGCCTGCACCACGACGGCGGGCTGTTCGGTTTTGATCAAGCCAAACGTCACGCCGAGCGCGCCTTCGAGCGCCTGTGGCGCAGCTGGCAAGCCTGAGATCCCGCCCATGCCGACCCGAACCGTGATGGATCGCCCCGGATTTTCCGCCCGCCTCAAGCTGGGCGCCGTGCGTGCCGCGTTTGTACTGGGCGGGCGGCTTGCGCCCACGCGCACGGTGAACCGCGCCGCGCGCCTGTTTGCCACACCGTTCGCCAGCAGCCGCCGTCGCGCACAGGCGGCGCAGGCAGGCGACGACATGCAGCGCGGCCAGTTGCAGGTCAACGGCGAAACCATCGCCACCTATGTCTGGGGCGACCCCGCCACGCAACCGTACGCGCTGCTGGTGCACGGCTGGTCCAGCTTTGGGCTGCGTTTTCTGCCGTGGGTGGCCGCGTTGCGGGCGATGGGATTTGCCGTGATCACCTTCGATCAGCCCGGTCACGGCCACAGCAGTGGCACGCTGTGCACGCTGCCGGATTTCATCGCCACGATCCGCGCGATCGGTGCGCACTACGGCAACGCCGCGCTGGCGATCGGCCATTCGCTCGGCGGCACCGCGCTTACCCTTGCGCAGGATGAAACCTGGCGCGCCAACCGGTTGATTCTGGTGGCGCCCGCCGCCGACATGAAGGCAGCGACGTGGCGCTTCTTCCGCTTCGTGCACCTGGCCAGCTACCTGCGCCACCCGTTTTACGAATGGTTGCGCCGGCGCACGGGTGTGCACATCGACGAGCTGCGGGTGGAACAGCGGCTGCCGGCGCTGGGCCAGTCCGCGCTGATCGTGCACGACCTCGACGACGGCGACGTGCCGTGGGCCGAAGGCGAGCGCTACGCCCGGCACTGGCCCGGCGCGCGGCTGCTCACCACGCAGGGGCTGGGCCATCGCCGCGTGCTCGACGCACCCGAGGTGATCGACGCCGCGCTGGCGTTCGTGCGCGGCGGGTCGGTGGGCGAGCGCGTGGTGAGCTCGCCCAACCTGCCGTACGGCGTGGCGTAGCGTTACGCCTGATTGACAGGGCCGCCACCATGTCGGGGTGGCGGCATTGCCCAGCCGCTGCGGCGTATCAGCCGTGGTCGAGCGTGGACAGCAGTACCGGACCTGCGCCATCGGTTCGCACGCCGCCGTCGGCGACCGCATCGGCGGCGTTCACGTCGGGCTTGTTCACCCAGGGCGCCGGCGTATACGGGCCGGGGATGTAGCTCACCCAGGTAGAGTTGGGCCGGGGCGCGTTCCGGTCGTTCAGGGCGTAGTTGACCGGAACATGTACGGTCCAGCTTTCCTGCGCGGCCAGCGGGCCGGTGGTGGGAATCTCGAAGCGCCACTGGCGCGCCGCCTTCAGCGCCGACTCGGCCAGCACGTCGCGAAATTGCTTGAGCAGGTGGTCCGGCCCGCGGTTGCCAAGATTGACCTGTTCGGCCACCGCGTCGACCACGCGACCGCTACGGTCCAGCCGCATCGCGAGGTACACCGTTCCCTGTACGCGGCCGCGGATGGCCGCCTCGGGATACTTCGGCGGGAATTTCTTGTTGATTTCAGCACGGTGCACCGCATCGGTGGATGGCGCGTCGCTGTCGCCGAAGCTGGCGCCCTTGATGCGCGCGGTGTAGTTGCCGTCGGGCTTTTTACTGAGCACCACCCGCACGTGCATGGTGGATTTGGCGACCACGGGTGCGCCGTTGCGAAGCACGGGCTGGAACCTCCACTGCAAGACGGCCCCGCGCACCAGCTCCACGATCGGCTGCCCGTACTTGTCCGGCTCGTCGACGACCGCGGCCTGCACCGTGCCGTCCTGGGCGACCACCAGGGTCCCATTGACGATGGCGGAGGCTTCGACATCGCTGCTGGAGCTGGCCTGCACAACCATCGCCGCCAGGGCGAGGATGACACCGAGCATTAGTCTTTTCATGCGCGCTTTCCTTGATGAGACTGCGTTGAACGATCCGGTTGTCCCACTCGCCGAGTGGCTTTCGGCGGCGCGGGGTTCGCCCGCGCAGCACTCGACGACCAATGCTGGTGAGATGTCTCCGCCCATCTTTTCGTGACTGGTCCCCCGGCCGGTTTTCGATGGATGACATGCCGCCGGCACCGAGTATGCGAGCAGACAAGGCATGGCGTAAATCGACCCGAATGGGGGCTTGCGTTTCGCGTTCAGCGGCCTGGTTGCACGCGCTGCAGCAAGCTCTTGGCGCTTGCCGCCACTAGAATCGATGCGCTGATCGCACACGATGTCCGGAGTTGCCATGAGTTCCCCCGCCAAGCACGTCCCCCCTGGCACAAAGCCGGCAGAAACCACGCCACTGCGCTTCGTCACCGCCGCCAGCCTGTTCGATGGCCACGATGCGGCCATCAACATCATGCGGCGGATCATCCAGTCGCAAGGCGCCGAAGTGATCCACCTGGGCCACAACCGTTCGGTGGAAGACGTGGTGCGCGCCGCCCTGCAGGAAGACGCCGACGCCATCGCCATCTCGTCGTACCAGGGCGGCCACGTCGAGTACTTCAAATACATGATCGACATGCTGCGCGAGCGCGGCGCCGGCCACATCCGCGTCTTCGGCGGTGGCGGCGGCACCATCACCCCGGAAGAAATCCGCGAGCTGCAGGATTACGGCGTCGAGCGTATCTATCACCCGAGCGATGGCATGAAGCTGGGGTTGGTGGAGATGATTGAAGATGTGGTTGCGCGCGCGGCGCGCAACCGGGATTCGGGATACGGGATTTGGGATTCGGGAAAAGCACGCACGCTCGACATCGACGACGAAATCAGCATCGGCCGCATGCTCAGCGCCCTGGAAGACGGCGCCTTCAGCGAAGCCGAACTCGTCGACCTACGCAAAAGCTGGTCAGCCGGCTCTAACCAATCCCCAATCCCGAATCCCCAATCCCGGCCAAGCACGCCAGTGCTTGGCCTCACAGGCACCGGCGGCGCCGGCAAATCCTCCGTGGTCGACGAACTGCTGCTGCGCTTCCTGCACGCGTTCCCTGACATGCGCATCGCCGTGCTGGCCGTCGATCCAACCCGCCGCCGCAGCGGTGGCGCGTTGCTGGGCGACCGCATCCGCATGAACTCGCTGCGCAGCCACCGCGTGTTCATGCGCTCGATGGCCACCCGCCGCCAGCACGCCGCCACCAGCGTGGTGCTGCACGACTGCATCGCGTTCCTGAAAAGCCAGCCCTACGACCTGGTGATCGTCGAGACCGCCGGCATCGGCCAGAGCGATTCGGAAATCGTCGACCTGGTCGATTTCCCCGTCTACGTGATGACCAGCGACTACGGCGCCGCCAGCCAGCTGGAGAAGATCGACATGATCGACTTCGCCGAGCTGATTGTGCTGAACAAATACGACAAGCGCGGCGCCGAAGACGCCCTGCGCGACGTGCGCAAACAATGGAAACGCAACCGCACCGCGTTCACCGTGAAAGACGAGGACGTGCCCGTCTATCCCACCATCGCCAGCCAGTTCAACGACCCCGGCGTCACCTGGATGTTCGCGAACTTGTGCCGCCTGCTGCGGCACAAGTTGGGAATCGGGAATGGGGAATCGGGAATGGGAAAAGCGGGCTGCGATTTCCAGCCTCAGCTCGACACCACCCTGAAAGAACCCCGCGCCACCGTCCTGATCCCCGGCGCCCGCATCCGCTACCTCGCCGAAATCGCCGAGCAGGGCCGCGCCATCAACAAGGCCATCGAAACCCAGGCCGAATTCGCCAGCAAGGCGCAGCATTATTACGAGGCGTTGAAGGAATTGGGCGATCCACTTTTGCCGCGCCCGCTCGATCTGTACAGCAGCGCCGACCTGCGCGCGTCCTTCGACTCCGGCGCCGCGCGCCTACGCTCAGGAGGATCGGATGAGGAGACTGCACGCAAACCTGAAACCGATCACGCTGAGCGTAGCCCGCAGGGCGGAGTCGAAGCGCCCCACCAGCCCGACCGCAGCCTGCTAACCCTGCGCCAGCGCTACAACGCCGCCTTGAAGGAACTCACCCACGAAGCCATCCACCAGCTTCGCGAGTGGCCGTCGCTCTTCGCCTCCGTCACCGCCGACGTCAACGAATACAAAGTCCGCGACAAAGTCATCCGCGTCGACAACTACCGCGAATCCCTGAGCCACCAGAAAATTCCCAAAGTCTCCCCACCCAAATCCAAAGACTGGGGCGAACTCCTCACCTTCCTCGGCAAGGAAAACCTGCCCGGCCACTACCCGTACACCGGCGGCGTCTACCCATACCGCCGCAGCGGCGAAGACCCCACCCGCATGTTCGCCGGCGAAGGCACGCCCGAGCGAACCAACCGCCGCTTCCATTACCTGAGCCAGGGCGGCGCCGCCACGCGCCTGTCCACCGCGTTCGACTCGGTCACACTGTACGGCGAAGACCCCGCGCCGCGCCCCGACATCTACGGCAAGATCGGCAACTCCGGCGTCAACATCGCCACGCTCGACGACATGAAGAAGCTGTACTCCGGCTTCGACTTGAGCGCGCCCAGCACCTCGGTGTCGATGACCATCAACGGCCCCGCACCCATGATCCTGGCGATGTTCATGAACACTGCCATCGACCAGAACGTGGAGAGATACCTGCGCGAGGACGACGCCCGCTGGGCCGCCGCCGAAAAGAAAATCGCCGCGCTGTACAAGGACAAGCCGCGCCCGCAGTACCTGGGCGACCTGCCCAAGGGCAACGAAGGCCTGGGCCTCGGCCTGCTTGGCGTGTCCGGCGACGAACTGGTCGATGCCGAAACCTACGCCCGCATCAAGACCGAAACGCTGACCCAGGTGCGCGGCACCGTGCAGGCCGACATCCTGAAGGAAGACCAGGCGCAGAACACCTGCATCTTCTCCACCGAATTCGCGCTGCGCATGATGGGCGACATTCAGCAGTACTTCGTCGACCACAAGGTGCGCAACTTCTACTCGGTCAGCATCAGCGGCTATCACATCGCCGAAGCCGGCGCCAACCCGATCAGCCAGCTCGCCTTCACCTTGAGCAACGGCTTCACCATCGTCGAGTACTACCTCGCCCGCGGCATGAAGGTGGACGACTTCGCGCCCAACCTCAGCTTCTTCTTCTCCAACGGCATGGACCCGGAATACACCGTCATCGGCCGCGTCGCCCGCCGCATCTGGGCCCGCGCCATGCGCGAGCGCTACGGCGCCAGCGCGCGCAGCCAGATGATGAAGTACCACATCCAGACCTCAGGCCGCTCGCTGCACGCGCAGGAGATCCAGTTCAACGACATCCGCACCACGCTGCAGGCGATGTACGCGCTGTTCGACAACTGCAATTCGCTGCATACCAATGCCTATGATGAGGCGATCACCACGCCCACCGAGGAAAGCGTGCGCCGCGCGGTGGCGATCCAGATGATCATCAACAAGGAACTCGGCCTCAACTTCAACGAGAACCCGTGGCAGGGCAGCTACGTCGTCGACACGCTGACCGACCTGGTCGAGGAAGCGGTGTACAAGGAGTTCGAGGCGATCAGCGAGCGCGGCGGCGTGCTCGGCGCGATGGACACCATGTACCAGCGCGGCAAGATCCAGGAAGAGTCGATGTATTACGAGCACAAGAAGCATGATGGCTCGTTGCCGTTGATCGGCGTGAATACCTTCCTGCCGAAGGATCATGGTGGGGAGATTGCTACCGAGATCGAGTTGATCCGGTCGACGGAGGAGGAGAAGGGGGCGCAGATTGCGCATGTGAAGATGTATGGTGAGGCGCGGAATTCACTGGTGCCGGGGAGCTTGCGGGGGCTGCAGGACACGGCGCGGGAGCGGGGGAATGTGTTTGAGCGGTTGATGGAGGCGGTGAAGTACAACTCGTTGGGGCAGATTAGTCATGCGTTGTATGAGGTGGGGGGGGAGTATCGGAGGAATATGTAGGGCACCTTAAGCGACCTCGGCTATAAATAAATGCTGCTGCCTGATGGTGCTCGTCTACCAATACAGATGTCTAAGCACAAATCCGGTTTCAAAGAAATGCTTTGGTGGACGTTCTGAAAATGCCATGCTGAAGTTAGTGGCATATCAATTAAACTGATGAATATGGAGAAACGATGCTTACTTCATGGCGCCTGTCCCAATTTAAGTCAGCAATGGACGAGACCGATTTAAAGCTGGCGCCTTTGACTCTATTTACCGGAGCCAACAGCGCGGGAAAGAGTACTGTTATCCAAAGCATGTTGCTAACTGCTCAAACTATACAATCATCCGTAATGTCGCGACCCGTAGTTCTAAATGGGCACATAGCTCGCTTGGGTTCATTTACGGATATCGTTTCATCGGGGGATGAGAAGAAGAGTATCACCGTTGGATTTGATTTAGTTCCGGATATAGAGAGTGCCACGGTGTTCGGGGGCGATGGTCAGGTCTGGCGAGAAAACTTATATGTACGGCATGGAAGTGAAGTCTTACGGGTCTCAGTTAGTTACTCATTTTCTATTACACCAGGACCTAATGAGACGATCGATAGAGAGCTCCTGCAGCTGCAGCCTTTGCTCACCGCGTCTAACATTAAGGTCGATTATGAAGATGAAGATAAAATCTCCTCAGCTTCCGTAAAGATTGAGAGGTCTAATGACAGCGTCGAGTCAAGAATTCTTGAATTGAAGCTTTCAGATGCAAGTATGCAGGGCCTTCTGGCTGACAGTCTTAAGTACACAGTCCAGAGCTCGCCCGAAGCCGATGGCGGGCGACTAGATGGACTCAGCGTAAAGAGCAAAGATGTTGGTGTATATCTGTACCATTTTCTGCCTAGAAGTATCGCAAGCCGTTTCGATGAAGTGGCTGCGTTGGTGGCCATTCAGTTGCGGCTACTCACTGAGCCCGGATCCCATAGGGGGTATCCAGCAAACCGAAGCATGTTGCGTGCGCCGGACCCAGTAATTAAATATTTGAAGGAAGTTTTGACGCCCGTACTTGAAGAGACAGAGGGCGATCAGGTTATGGGAAGTTTGACGAGACGTAGAATGAAGGAGTCGCTCACTCTGTTTGAGGACAGTGGGGATCTCGTTACGCTTTCTAGGTCGCTAAGAGGCTTTCCAAGTAAAGATATACATATAATAAACGAACTTATCTTGAAAAATAGGCATGCAATAGAAGCTTTACTGAAAAATGACCGGCTTCCAAAGTACAACTTAGAGATGAAATTGCCTAACGAGCATGTTCGTTATGGTGTTGATTATGTAAATAATTTTTTTTCACGAAGCGTTAGATACCTTGGCCCTCTAAGGGACGAGCCGAAGCCTGTATATCCCTTGGCTGGTGCAAATGATCCAAGCGATGTTGGATTTCGTGGCGAGCATACTGCTGCGGTCCTTGATGTTCATAAAAACACTGTCATCCATTACGTTAGTAGCAAGCAGTTCAGTTCCGATGGGGCGACGCTGACGCCGTCAAAGGCGACTCTATTCACTGCCGTCCAGGATTGGTTGGAGTACATGGGGGTTGGGACTGACTTTCATACATCAGATTTGGGAAAGCTCGGTCATGAACTGAAGATAGTTACGACGGGTTCGGGGCTTCAGCATGATCTCACTCAGGTAGGTGTCGGGGTAAGCCAAGTACTTCCAATTCTTGTTCTTGCTTTGCTCGCGGAGGGCGGCTCTACGTTGATCTTTGAACAGCCGGAACTGCACCTTCATCCGAAGGTTCAATCAAGATTGGCTGATTTTTTCGTTTCCATGACGAAGCTGAGAAAGCAGTGTGTCGTTGAAACTCATAGTGAGTATCTAATTAACAGGCTTAGGTTTAGGGCGGCTGCCGACGAGGGTTCCGATGTTGCGGATTCGGCCATAATTTATTTCGTCGAAAAGGAGCTAAATAAGTCGGTTTATAGACAGGTTACAATCGATGACTTGGGGAACTTGGATAGCTGGCCAAAGGGATTTTTTGACGAAAGCGAGTTCGCTACTGCGGCTATTCTTAGGCAGAGCATGAAGAAGAGAAGCAGGAAGCGGAACTCTTAATATGGCAGTGTTGATCGTGGATCCGTGGGTTTTGACTTTTTCTGGCAAGGATGACCCTGATGAGTATGTTCAGTGCTTGACTGATTTGTACGACGCTAGTCGCGAAGGTGCGCTAAGTGTTCAGATCACCGCACAGGCCGTTGAACTTCTCGAGGCGGATGGTACTTATCCGCTTAGCCGGGATCTGCCTGGTTCCCTGTGGCCGATGCGGTCCGATGTTTATCGCATTGTGGCGAATCTTCTGGACCGATTACCCAAGATTGAAGACCAGGAAATATCAGCGGTTTTGGCAGATAGCTGTGATATTGAGTTGCCGGGCATACGGACATCTTCTCTGCTGCACGTTGAGTATTTGATGGAGTTGCTTCCGTTGGCGGTTGTTAGGTCGGTTTACTACGGAGTACAAGCACCACTGCTTTCTCGTGTGGTAGTGAGTAGTTCAGACATTTCGGTTGAGTCTAACGTCATGGTTATTGACAGCGTTGACTGCTATCCGCAGCCTGATTGTGGTTTGCAAAAAGCCGACATACCGGTCAAGTTGTCGATGAACGACTTCTATGAGGGCTTGACGCCAACTTGCTTAGCGATGCAAGGGTTTGTCGGGGAGGCAATCGCTTTGTCCGTGTGGAAACAGAGAAAAGGTCCCCCAGGCTTTGCGTTGACCTGTGCTGGCTGGTCCCTGAGTGATGCATTCCTCGAGAGTGTGGGGCGATGCAACTTGGGTTCCAATATGGGTCGGATGGAGTCGATGATTCGTACTTCGTCGTCTATGATTGTTGGGAAAAATATGCGTATTACTCACGCATTGAGATCTGGGCCAGGAGCGGGTTGTAAACAAATTTCTAGAAAGTCAGATGGGGCTACGGCGTGGCGTGCAGACATAGACGACGAACTCCACCTACATTATTGGAAAATCGGGGATGCGTTGGAGCTGGCAAACGTGGTGTTCCATAATGATTTCCACATCGATGGGGCTAATCGCTAGGGAATTTGTGCAAAAAGGGATCAGCGAAACGCGAAACAGGGGTCAGAGTGCACTTTGAATGGGCGACGTTGGTGTAAAAGTCGACTCTGACCCCAGTTTCGGTATCGACGCATTCAAAGGTGCGCTGGACAACCTTGCACGAAACGCCATAGCCCGAGCGGTACAGCGCGCTTGATTCCATACTCCAACGATGAGCGAAAACCATGGCTGATATTGACAGAAACAGGGGTCAGAGTGCACTTTAAATGGGCGACGTTGGTGTAAAAGTCGACTCTAAAAGTCGACTCTGACCCCAGTTTCTGATGGAAGTGTTTTCAGAAGTTTTTGACTCTGGCGGGAAAGATACAAAAGACGCAGCGGCTTTCCTTCTTCATCAGTTCGCGGCCCAGACTGGACTTGATAGTTTGAGCTCAAACGCGGGTGCGTTGCTTCTTGTTCTTTCCGGCCTTGGATTTATTAAGCGCCTGGATTACTTGGATGTTATCGATGGCACCTTTGCTGGAGGCACGCCAGAGCTTCTTATTAACGAGTCGCGGCTAGGGCGCTTGGATGCGCGCTTTGCTGATCTGACAAATTTGAAGTTGGTGGGAACGGTCGTCGATACGCTTGTTGTAGATGATAAAACTCGTTTCGGCGAGGGTAATATTGGTATTGGAAATATCGAAGTTCGAACGGAAGATAATTCTGAAGTTATTCACGGTGCAGACCGAGTTAAGACGTATATTGATGAAAAGATCTGCGCACAGATTGCCTCGCTTCGGTCCTCTGATCATCTAGATTATTTTTACAAGGTTGTTCGGCGCGTCATTCGTCAGGTTTACCTACGCGAGCACGGAGGTGACGACGACGGCTATTTCTTGATTCAGGACCCGAAATGGCCGGCAATTCGCGACATTTTACACAGAAGCGGCAGGCTCGACGTGGTTCAAAATAAGCAAGCCAAAGGTGTCAAGTCTTCATTTATCAGAATTAAGAGACCCCGCGATTTGTTGGATTCGGAATTGCCAGAGACTGATAAGATTGTTCAGGAGGTAATTTTGCTCGACGTGTGAATAAGGCAAAAACAGGGGTCAGAGTGCACTTTTCGAGGCTTATTCTCCTTGAGGCACTTTGCGCGGACGTCCGATTTTAAAAAAGGTGTCAGGGACAATGCCTGATGTCGGATGGATGGTTTGGATGATGAAAAAATGGGGAAGGTGTCCGGGGCAATTTTCATGTATCTATCGGATCTCGTTAATCGCCCCTAGCGCCGTTGGTGCACGATGAGAAAAAACCATGGCTGATGTTGACGGGCAGACCCTGCTGATGGCCGTGCAGGCGGTGCAAACGCAGATCCATTCCCTGGAAGCGCAGATCGACCAGGCGGGGGAGGACGATGACGTCAGTGATCAGGAGGAAGTCCTGATGGGCTACATGCAGGCCGCCGCCAACTTGCGCATTGCCTATGAAGCCGAAGAGCTGGCCAGCAGCAACCTTCCCCCGTACGACAGGTTGGTTCCTTTGCGGGAATAGCGGGAAGAAGAGGAAAAAGGTGTCAGGGACAATGCCTGATGCCGGCTGGGTGGTTTGGATGATGGGAAACAGGGGTCAGAGTGCACTTTAAATGGGCGACGTTGGTGTAAAAGTCGACTCTGACCCCAGTTTCGGATGATCATCAACAAGGAGCTGGGGCTGAACTTCAACGAGAATCCGTGGCAGGGGAGTTACGTCGTTGACACGCTGACTGACCTGGTCGAGGAGGCGGTGTACAAGGAGTTCGAGGCGATCAGCGAGCGCGGCGGGGTGCTGGGGGCGATGGACACCATGTACCAGCGAGGGAAGATCCAGGAAGAGTCGATGTATTACGAGCACAAGAAGCATGATGGGTCGTTGCCGCTGATCGGGGTGAATACGTTCCTGCCGAAGGATCATGGGGGGGGGGAGATTGCTACCGAGATCGAGTTGATCCGGTCGACGGAGGAGGAGAAGGGGGCGCAGATTGCTAATGTTCGGAGCTATGGCGAGGCGAGGAACTCGCTGGCGGCTGACAGTCTCAAAGTGCTACAAACGACGGCGCGGGAGCGGCGGAATGTGTTTGAGCAGTTGATTGAGGCGGTCAAGTACAACTCGTTGGGGCAGATTTCGCATGCGCTTTACGATTTGGGGGGGGGAGTATCGGAGGAATATGTGAAGGGCTTAAGACGTCGTTCTGAGTAACGAAAATTGTCGAGTTGGCGGTAGGCATATTCTGGAAATATCTGGACTTCACAGTTAGCCCTAGATAGATCCCTTCCGGGATCCACCGAAGTTCTACCTGCAGAGAAGTTCTCTTCAACGTCGTTTCCTGTGAAAATCTGTCTGACACAACTTGATTTGACCAGTCGTTCAAACGGGGTGACGCTTTAAGAGGTGAGCTAAGCCACCTCTCGGGCGCTACTATCCAGAAGCGCGCGGTTTGCGGTCAGCCACTCGGTAAAGTCCTTCTCGAAAGTCGGACCCTTAAAATATCTCTCTTGGCTAAACGTCACACGCTTTTCGCCAGTTTTTCTGTTGACGGAAGTTCTTCTCCCGGCAATATTCCCTTCTTGACTCTCGATCCATGAGAAAAACAGCTTAAACGCTTTGTTTACAACGCGCATATTCGCCTCGATGCTCTCAGTATCAAGCGCTGATTCTTTCCCGTGGATCCGTACATATAGGTACACCTTCGCATATTCCTCGCGAGGAATCTTTTGATCCCGCCTATACCTGCCTTTTATCGCACCAAAAACCTGAATCGCCATATAGAGGTTCTTGAATGAATTTTGGTCGTTAGGATCGATGCCTGAAAATTCGTTCTGCTGAAAAAGCCTCTTTTGAAACCCTCTCGCTATTCTTCCGTTGGCTGTGTAGTACAGTCTCCAGAAATGGTTTCTTTCTACGACTTCGGATTCCGATAGATAGCCATCCCTGATGCCATCAGAAAATTCCCCTCTTTTCCTCTCATAGAGTAGGCCGAAATTCTCAAAAACCATCTGCTGAATCGTGATATGAAATGATTCATTCGAGAATCTATCTGCATTGATCACTGGCGTTTGCTTATTTGTAGCGTTTGATATCTCATCAATCAACTGCAGTTTGTTCTGCAGTGAATCGTTACCAAGAAGAGTTATAACCTTGAGAAGAACTTCCTTATTTGCAAGGTCTTTTTCAGCCGCAACTTTGTCTGAGTGATATATTCTGCTAAGAGTGAATGACGTTTGTCCGCCATTTATGATTTGTGGATTCTTAACCTGAAGTTGTGCCTTATTTTTTTGCCCAATTCTCTCATTTATATAAGTCTCGTCAGACAACATTGTAATTCCGTTATTGAACAAGGCAAATTCATTTGTATCCCTCTCTAGAAGAGTGCTCTTTATCGATGAATTTACCGATTTACCCTCAAGGTCTAGATAGCTCCTTGGATTATATTTTAGAATTGCGTTCCTGTATTTATCCATAATCTTTGCAATTTCGATTACCGGCACAAATAGCACAGTTATTTCGCAATCACAGTTCTTTGTTTTTACGTTGTAGCTTATTTTGCTTCCGGCATTCTTGCTTGAGAGGTCTACGGGTATCATGATATCGTTTGCGGTAAAGTATGTTCCGGTTAATACCGGCAAAACGAGAGTTTGATATGCCTTTTGGTAATTAAATACCTCCGCAGAATAGCCTCCGCAAAGGTGCCTTATTTTATTTGGAGGTACGCTTTCTAGATTTGCAAGGATAACTACCTTGTAATTGTATCTTGCGATGTCATCTATTGAAGAAATATCCCTTTGAAGTTGCTTTATTTTTCCGTTGTAAGGAACTCCGTTTTCGCCTGTTTCTTCCCCTCTCATAATTCGGTCAATTTCCATTGCAAGCAATTCATTTAAGGAAATTTCCTTGTCCTCAAAATTCTTTTCGTTTGTTCGAAATTTTGACTGAATGAGATAAACAACTTTAGCTTCCGAGTCGATGTGGTAGGCATCTATTCCGCCGTCTTCTGACGCGTCGGTAATGGTGCGCTCGCGATCGGAGAAATCTGATAGGCCAAACTTCACTTTGAGATAAAGGTGGATGAATGCCCGAGCCCTGGCCTGGTTCATTTTTTCAACGTCATTTTCATCAGGTTTGTAGCGCTTCGATCCTTCAGGAGCCTCCTGGCAAATAGCATCAAGAATGTGGACTAACGTTTCGTATTTCATCCTTATGATTTCCCTTTAAGTAGAAGAGTGGTCGAGAACGGAGGGGGCTCATTTTTTCTTAAAACTGCGGAACTTGGGTGAAACCGGGACAGAGTGAGCTGGCCCGGTTTTGACGAAAAACAGGGGTCAAAAACAGGGGTCAGAGTGCACTTTTCAGAGTGCACTTTTCAAGGTTTATTCTCCTTGAGGCACTTTGCGCGGACGTCCGATTTTTGCCGGCCCTGCGCGGCGTGACAGCTGCGTTTCGATAGCGCTGCGGAAGCGGTCTGAGCCCAGCGCGTGCTGTCGTTGAAGATGCGCGCGTATGGCGTCGAGGTGATTTTGGGACAGGTTTTCCATGGCGAGGGTGCGGTATGCGTTGTATCGCTCCTCGTCGGTTCTTCCCAGCGCCAGATAGACGGGGTGGGGATGAATCAAAGGGTCGTCGTGGCCGAAAGCATTGTGTGCGTGGCTTGACCAGGCATAGTCGAGCGGGTCGGCGGTCATGCGAGCGCGGACCGGGTTGAGTTCGATGTAGCGATAGCAGTGGAGCAAGTAGGTTTCCCGATCTACCAGTGACGACTTGTAGCGACCTTCCCACAAGGTGCCGGTGCGCCGGTATCGATCGTTGATGTAGCGCACGTAACGTCGCCCTAGGGATTGCATCACGCGCGCAATCTGGCCACTGGCGGCGGGCGTCATTAAGAGATGTACGTGATTGGTCATGAGCACATACGCGTGGACGTTGCAGCCCTCGCGCATCGAGATCTCGCGCAAGTCTTGCAGGTAGCGCACACGGTCTACGTCGGTAAAGAAACAAGGTTGGCGATCATTGCCGCGTTGGACGACGTGTTGGGGAATGTAGGCAAGATCGAGTCGTGGCTGGCGGGGCATCGCGGCGTCCGTGCTGGAATGGCTCCAGTCTCCCAGTGCTGCGGGTTCCGTCTGTCGGGCCATTCCGCGAACTTCCGTCAGAAGTGCACTCTGACCCCGGTTTTCGCGCTTTAGGTAACCACTCTGCATTTTGCATCGAATAACCAATGACCTTTCCATTTCGACGACATGTCCACCCAGGGGACAAACCGAGGAGACAATGACAATGAAGGCGATCGTGGTAACCGACGAGGCCGCGGGAACGGCCGGGATGAAGCTGGTGGAGCGCCCCGAGCCGCAGGCCGCAATAAACGATGTCGTGGTGCAGATTCATGCGTCGGGATTCGTCGGAACCGAGCTGACGTGGCCCTCGACCTGGACCGATCGACTCGACCGCAGCAGGACGCCGACGATTCCCGGGCACGAGTTAGCTGGAGTGATCACTGCGCTGGGCTACGGCACGGCCGGGCTATCGGTGGGGCAGCGGGTATTCGGCCTCGCGGACTGGTATCGCGACGGCACCCTGGCGGAGTATGTGGCGATCGAGGCGCGCAACCTCGCGCCGCTGCCGGGCGACGTCGACTTCACGGTGGGCGCGAGCCTGCCGATCTCGGGCCTGACGGCATGGCAGGGACTGTTCGAGCACGGCCGTCTTCGGGCTGGGCAGAGCGTCATCGCGCACGGCGCGGCCGGTGCGGTCGGGTCGATGGTGACGCAGCTCGCGCGTGAAGCGGGCGCCTATGTCATCGGCACCGGCCGCGCCGCTGACCGTCAGAAGGTGCTCGACTTCGGCGCGCAGGAGTTCGTCGACCTCGACAACGACACGCTGGAAGACGTCGGCAAGGTCGATCTGGTGTTCGATGTCATCGGCGGCGACATTCAGAAGCGATCCGCAGGCCTGATTCGAGCCGGCGGAACGCTGGTGACCATTGTCGCGCCGGCCGAAACGCGGCCCGTCGATGGCCTGGCGGTCGACTTCGTGGTCGAGTCCAGCCGCGCCCAACTGGGCGAGATCGTCCAGCGCGTACGGGACGGCAGATTGCGGCCGAACATCGGCAACATCGCCACCCTCGACGATGCCGTCGCTGCTTTCAACCCGACCCGACGGATCAGCGGGAAGACGATCATTCGCGTTCGTCCGTGAAGAACGAGGCCGGGTTGGGAGTAAAGGTGCGTGGCTAATTAAATGTCTTCCTGGATGCTTGCCCGCGGTGACCGCCCACGCGGGCGGTACACGGCAGGACATCCGAGGGCAGTTTCCACCATGCGCTGGAAGCGTTCGTCACCAAGGGCGCGTTCCTGGCTGGCATAAGCACGCAAGCGCTACAGATCCCCAAGTGCAATGCCTGTGTCCGACCATTGTTGGTAGGGCAGCGTTACTTCGCTGCGCGCTGCGTCATCCCCAGCGCTTGCCTGACCGCCTTGACTGCCGCGTCCGGCTGATCGATCTGAATGTCATGCGAGCTATCCGGAACGTGTACCAGCGTGCCGCGAGAGGATGTGGCGACGATCTGCGCCTGCGTGTGGGCCCGGGCTTCTTCCAGCCCCTTGCGGTCACGCGGCAGCGCATCGGCATAGGTGTTGGCGGCGGATAGTACGATCAGGGGTATCGAGCCATGCGTTTCCTGTTTCGACACGGGCTGCTTGAACACCTCGACATTGGCCTGGAGTACCGAAAGTACGGTGTGCCAGTACGCCGGCTTCGACATCAGGGCCAGGTTCACCGCGTTGAGCTTGGCGCTGGCGTGCGGATCGGGCCCGCCGAGACACTGGCTCAGTTCCTTATGGGTGGATGTCAGTTCGTGCTTTTCGGCGGCCGCCTCGCAGTGGCGAAGAAACGCGAACCGCTGTACCGAGAGGGTGTCCTCGTCCTTCTGCCATGCGGGGGCAAACCGGCCGATGTCCTGCGCGGGCGGATCGAGCAGGACCATCGCGCCCACGTCGGCCGGATAGCGGCTTGCGTACTGCCGAACGATGTTGCTACCCAGCGAATGCCCCACCATCACCAGTGGGGTCGAGAGGCCGGCACGCTGGATCAGGGCGTGCAGATCCGACACGTCGGCGTCGAGATCTCGCGGCATCGGCCCCTCGCTGCTGAAGCCGAAGCCGGCCCGGTCGTACGCGCAGACGCGCGCGTGGGCGGCCAGGAGCGGCTGCACCTTGAACCACGTGGAGGAATCGGCGACTGCGCCAGCCTCCAGCAAGACGGTCTGCGGTCCGCTGCCCGAGCAGCGCAGGTTGAGATGGCGGCCATCGCCCAGGTCGATCAGCTTTGCCGTCTGCGCATAGCTGTCCGGCATGCGCTGCGACGCGGTGGCGTGGCTGGCTTCGGTGGCCCTGGCCTGACCGAGCATCATGGCCAGTAAAAGGGCACCGCCCGCTTTCAGATGCATTCTGTTCAACGAATGTCTCCCGTCGATAGCCCGGACCGAGGCGCGGGCAGGGCGTCTTCATCGACTTGAGGCGGCGCAAGAAGTTCAGCAAGAAGGTGTCAGCCCCGGCGACCCGATCAGGCGGCAACCGGAAGTGGACTGGCGAACGTCTCCCGCGAAGGCTCGGCCACGAAAACCGGGACGGAGGAAGTTAAATGGTCATGACGAGCGCGCTCGTCGTGTTTGACCTGCTGGCGATCCCGTTCTTCCCGCAACGCGGTCAAGGTTGCGCCAAAACCGGACTACCTCAATCTGACTTTGGCCTCGATCTGCTGCCGAAAGCGTTCGCTTCCCCATGCGCGCTGTTGTTGGGTGTGCTGTCGGATTTCGTCGAGGAATTGTTCTTCCAGGTGTTCATGCACCAACGCGTAGTAGGCGGCTTGGCGCCCGGCAGGTGTGCTGGCCAGTAGCGTGTATTGCTGGTGCGGGGTGATGAGTGGTGTGTGCTGCCCCAGCGCGTTGTGGTGGTAGCTGGACCAACGACACCGGGACGGAGGAAATTAAATTCCCTCGTGCCCGCTGTTCCGGCGCCTCGGCCGACCAAGACGGCGCAAGCTCACTGGGGAAAAAGGTGCCGGGGACAGTTGTTGGGTGCTTAGGGGGCTCAGGACGTACGAATCGTCCCTGGCACCGACATCTGCTAAAGGCTCGATCCGAATCAGCCAAGTGTCTTCAAGTCGTATGACACGGCTTCGAGCAGGTGTAGCAGCCGTTCGATTGAGGATAATGCGGTTTCGCTGCTCGTACAGCGCCTTCGCATGTGGGAAATTCGCCTAAATACTGCATGTGGCTGCGTTGGTAGACGCATGTAGCGGTGTGCACTTCATGGTCACCGTTGGTTTGAGCATTTTGGTTGACGTAGTAGCTCGTCATCTTCCTGTTCCTCTGGTCATTGCGCCTATCACGCGTGCGTCACCGTGCTCCGTCTCTGTCTCATATGCTGAGAAAACAGAAAGGGTGAAAAAAGGGTGTCAGAAAAAAGATGTCAGGGACAATGCCTGATGTCGGGTGGGTGGCTTGGACGATGGGTGGGGCGGTTTTAGTTGACAGCGGTCGGCTGGTGGAGCGGCGATGCTGCAGGCATGGCTCGACAACCTCGCTTTGATCTTCCCAGCATTGCGCAGCATGTGGTGCGGCGGGGCAATAATCGGTTGCCGTGCTTTCTGGATGATCTCGATCGCCAGCGCTACCTGCAATGCTTGCGGCAGGCGCTGGGGCGATTCGGTTGCCGGCTGCATGCATATGTGTTGATGAGCAATCACGTGCACTTGTTGCTGACACCGGATGGACTGACAACTGGGGAAGTTAAGTTGCCCGACGCCAGGTTTTCTCGATGCTTCCCACAGACTTCCACATTCACGCTCCCGTGCTTTCGCTTCCCATCCGCGTTCGCGGTTGTCCAGCCATGACGACTTGCGTCATATGACGGAAAACGTTATGTTTGTTCCGTGATCAGGAATTTTGCCGACAGGGAAGCGGAAAAGATCTGGTGCGGTACGCCATCTCGGCGGCTGCCTGCGGATATCCAGCCCGTCGCGCGCCGCAAGCTGCGCATGCTCGGCAACGCGTCCAGGCTCGATGACCTGCGCATTCCTCCAGCCAATCGGCTCGAGGCCCTCAAGGGTAGTCGGAACGGCCAGCACAGCATCCGGATCAATGATCAATGGCGCGTCTGTTTTCGGTGGATCGACGGCGACGCCCACGACGTGGAAATCGTCGATTACCACTAACGAGCGACTTGACCATGAAGAGCCTGCCCAACATCCATCCCGGCGAAGTGCTACTCGAGGAGTTCCTGACTCCGATGGGTATCAGCCAGAACGCACTGGCGCGCGCTGCTGGCGTGCCGCCGCGGCGTATCAATGAGATCGTGCTCGGCAAGCGCGGTGTCACGGCAGATACCGCCGTGCGCCTGGCGGTCGCCTTGGGCACGAGCGAGCGGTTCTGGCTGGGCCTGCAGGCAGACTTTGATTTGGAGGAGGCGCATCGTTTGCTGGGCAAGGCGGTCCAACATATCGAACGAATCGCGGCGTGATTTGGACAAAAAGCGCGAGCCAGAGCGCACTTTTCTGACATTGGACGGCTGTCCCCGCCGACTGTGAATCGCGGACGGTCGCCGCAGCTTCTGGGTTCTCTCGCCCAGTGAACCGCCCGACGCTACGCGTGAAGAGGCGTCCGAAACGGAGCCAGGTTCACTTGCCGCTTTCGAACGCGTCGCGCGCTGGCCGCTACGGCCATCCGCGCAACGGCACGTGAGAGGCGTCGGTAGTCTTGCTTCGGTGCGTGGTGCGTTGTCTTCGAAAATTGTCAGGCGCAATCTGCTTCACCCCACACCCTTGGCTAAACGCCACCGACAGGCCATGCTCTAGGGTCATCCCCTGATTCAGCACGGCACCTCATGACCTGTCACCTCACCAAAGCCCTCCTGACTTCTGCCCTGATCCTGGGCATCGCCGGTTGCGGCTCGCACCCGGCGCGTGTGGCTGATGCGGCGCAGCCGCAGTCCCGGCCCCAGCCGTCCGCTGCGGCGCAGGCCAAGCCGCCAATCACCAAGTTCAAGGCGTATACCCAGCGCTTCAGTGGCGAGACGCTGCTCACGCAGAGCCATGCGACCGGCCACGTGGGCGATCTGTTTTTTACCCACTGGAAGGATGGTGGCGCGGCCTCGTTCAAGCTGGATGAGCAAGGCAACTTCACCATCGACTGGGTAGGTGGCGACTACAACTATGTCGGTGGTGCGGGCTGGGATCATGGCGACCGCAACCGCGTGATCGGCTACCACCTCGACAAGGATTCGGGCGCCAGCTACGTGACCCTGTATGGCTGGGGCTACAACAAGGACATGGACCCGACCGACCCGGCCCATCTGGTGGAGTACTACGTTGTCCAGCGCGGCGTGCGTACGCCGGGGCAGGGCGGTGAGAAGGGCGTTTCCTTCGTCAGCGACGGCGTGGAGTACACCACCTACCGCACCGTCCGCAGGGAGAAGCCCTCGATCAACAACACCGCCACGTTCTACCAGTACTGGAGCCGGCCCAAGGAGCAGCAGCCGCTCGGGGTGGATCACAAGATCATCTTTGCCGACCACGTAAAGGCCTGGGAAGCCAACGGCTGGAAACTCCCGAACCTGGACAACTTCGACGCCAGCGACGACCCCACCTACCAGGTGTTTGCGGTCGAGGTGTTCATGGTCGACAAGGGCGGCACCGTGGAGGGTCGGGTCTGGGACGCGGGCAAGTAACCCATAACCGAGGGCAGGTTCACTTGATTCGGTGAAGAAGTGGACCTGCCCTCGTCAGGCTTGCGGATACTTTTCGTAGGCGCGTTCAATGGCCAGTATGGGGACACGGGGACGGTGGGAAGATCCCTGGCGATGATGATCGGTTCCGTCACCGACACCTCACCATCCCCGGCTCCTTTCGTTCATCGTTGCAAGGGTGGCTGCGCCACCCGCACATCCGCTGACTGCGATAGCGGCGCTGGTTCCTGAGCGTTCTGTGTCGCAGGCGTCTGGATCAACGACCAGTCCGCGCTGCTCTGCGCGAGCGGTGTATTGATGCCGCCAACCACATCGACAAAGGCGAACCTCCGCAACAAGGAGCCTGCGTTTTCCTGCACGGCGAACGCGCTGGAGGAATCTTCGCTGAGGATCACCCGGTCGATTCGTTGCAACCCCTCCTTCTGCG
The DNA here is from genome assembly GCF_042655685.1 of Rhodanobacter ginsenosidimutans. Classification (NCBI taxonomy): domain Bacteria; kingdom Pseudomonadati; phylum Pseudomonadota; class Gammaproteobacteria; order Lysobacterales; family Rhodanobacteraceae; genus Rhodanobacter; species Rhodanobacter ginsenosidimutans. The sequence continues at coordinate 1,666,712 of NZ_JBHSMM010000001.1, forward strand.
CCGAGAGCGCCAGTGCGCCGGAGAGGTTATAGCTGAGCAAGTCCGTCGGGCGGCCCTGCGCTTGGTCGAGCTGGCCCACACCGTTGAAAGCCTGTTGGAACAGCGAAAACCCGGGGTGCTGCGGACTGTCGAGAGTCATCGTTGTGAGGGCGGATTGCTGGAGAGTAGCGTGCTTGAGGGCTTCTCTGGTGTCGTGTCCCACTTTGCCGTCCGACTCCAGGCCATGGTTTCGCTGGAACGTCTCGACCGCATAACGGGTGGCTGTTCCGAAATCACCATCGGGCTTCAGTGCGCGGCCGTGTGTATCGGTGTATCCAAGTCTTGCCAGGTCGGTCTGGAGCGACGTGACATCTTTGCCGCGTGAGCCTTGATGCAACAGTGCAAGGTGGCTGCGATGACGCTGGCCGATGGCATTCAATGCTTGTTCGATATCCGGATCATTGGCGGATGTTGAAGGGCTGAAGTCGGCGTCGCCCACTTTTGTGTGTGCCCGGTCGATGGCCGCTGCCACCGCAGGGTCTTCGCAGGCGAGCTTGTATTGCTTGGCGATTGCGGCGGCTTTGGGGCCGTCATACCAGTCAAGTCTTCGATGGAGGTCGTTGGTGGACGAAAGAACGTCGGCGTAGTCACCGCCGTCTTTCAGCACCTTTTCGAATATTTTCAGCGCTGCCGGCATCTGGTTTGCGGTCTTCGCCAGGATGGCTGCCGTCTCCAGACGATGATCTTCCGCAATATGGGTGCCGCACTTGTCGAGCATATCGATCGCGGTTTGCGTCGCATGCTTTACCTGCGGATAGTCGATGTTCTTGTGGATCCACTTCTCTCCTTCCTCGGATGACGCCCATGCATTGATGCTGTCGCGGGTATCAGTGTCGATGAAGGCAAGTGTGTCTCGGTGGTTCTTTCCATTGCCATGGCTCAACAGGTCGGCTCGCAAGTGCGCTCGGTCGCTGGTGAAAGAGAGGCCATGCGCTTCGGCGTACCCGGAGGCTTGATCGATGATCGCGTCCACGTACGGCGTTTCACCCGGTTTCAGTGCGGTGCCATCGGTCGCGCCCAATGCCCAGGTCCCGCGTTGGCCGAGATCGACCTGGATTGTGCCGATGGTGTAGCCGCTATTCGCCTTGACGCGGTCTGCGTGGCCCCAGTTCGGGTCGGATGTCCCCGCGGTAACGCCGGCGATGCTCAAGCGATAGGAAGCTGGTCCCCCTTCCGTTCCGCGGCCCACGACAAAATAGGTGGCGCCGGTCATGGCATCGAGGTCATGGGTATCGAGGTGGGGCATGGTCTTCATCCTTGAAGAAGGGGATTACTGCAGGTTCGCCATAAACAGGTAGTCGTCCAGCGCGTTGGCGCGTTCGCAGATGCGGAAGATCTCGTTCTGCGTCACTTGGATATTGGCGACTGCCTCGCTGCCGTAGACAGAGCTCTCCAGTTCGCCGTTCTTCTCCTGGAACTTCAGCCAGGCGCGCTCGGCGTTGATCAGTTCGTCCTTGGCCTTCGGGCTCAGCTTTCCCAGAAGCGCCCTGTACTTCGCATTGAGGCGGTCATCCTGGCGAGTGTGCTCTTCCGTCAGGCAATTGGCTGCCGCGTTGGTGTCTGAGTCGGCCCGGTCGACACAAGCGTAAAACTCGTCGGTGATCCCTGGCGGAGCGTGGCTCTTGATGCTTTGGCTTCTGCTTTCCATACCCATCGCGGCGGCGGCTTGAGCCACGAGGCTGAGGGTGAGTGCGATAGCGAGCGGCCTGAATGTCTTCATGCTGGGGTTCCTGTCCGTATGGTCCTGATTTCCAAGGTTTGGAGCCTATCATCGGACCAACGGTGCCGGATCCGAACGGTACTTGCTGGAGCTAGTCATCCTCACGAGAGCGAGGATCCAGCGCCATCGGCACCTGGCAAAATGCCGAAGGCAATGGATGACCAGACATTCGTCTGTTGAAAAGCTCCTCCCGCTTTTGCGGGAATGACGAAAAGTGGGGTTTCGCGCGCAAGTATGTGCGGGTCGGTTCCGATCGCCGTTTTCGCCTTTACGGACCCTTCTTATTCCGGCATCGGCACGGACCAGACCTTGCCCGTCGCGCGCTCGGTGAACCACAAGGTGTCGCCCGCTGGTTCGACGCCGGTCGGGGTCTTCAGCCCGTTCTTGATGACGGTGACGTGGGCGGTGTCGCCGTTGATCGCCAGGCTGCTGATCTCGCCGCTGCCGTTGGCGGCGACGAACAGCTTGCCGTTGGCGGCGCGCATGCCGTCCGGCCCGTGGACCGGGGCATCCATCCAGATGTCGACGGGTGTGCCGGGCTTGCCGTCGGCTCCCACTGGCACCCGGTAGAGCTTGTTGAAGAAGACGTTGTTGACGTACAGCGTTCCGTCGAGGAAGGCGATGCCGTCGATGCCGAGCAGGGTGCGGTGGTCGAGATAGAGCGTGGGGACCTGGGCACCAGGCGCGAGGCGGTAGATCTTCTGGTTGGCGGTGTCGGTGATATAGAGCGCCTTGTCCGGCCCCACGGCGAAATCGTTGCAGGTGGAGTTGTCGCCCGGCAGGGTCCAGCTCAGCTTGGGCGCGCCGGATTTCAGATCAAAGCCGCGCAGGGCGGTGCTGCGGCGCACCGGGGTGACACCCGCCACGGGCGTCAGCTGGCAGGTCCACAGGGTGTTGGTTGCCGCATCGGCCTGTACGCCGAAAAAGAAGGTGCCGGGACCGGCGGCGCTGGCATCGATGAAGGGTGTTGCCGTCGTGGTGCCTTTCTTCACCGTATAGACGTAGGGCGTACTGGCGCTGCCGACGTACAGGGTGCCGTCCGGTCCCACGGCCATGCTCTCGGGCTGCGACTTGGTGTCGTGGATGACGATCTCCGCGGCGTTGGACGCTGAAGCGGCGGCGAGGATGGCGAGGGCGAAGCAAACGGCGCGGATCATGGGCGTGTCCTTTGTCGTTGTCGTGAAGAGGAAGGAGGAGTGGCGGCGGCCTTGGCTTCGCCTCGTGGCTCAACTATCCAGGGTAATGTACTGAAGCCGGGACGGAGTAAGTTAAATCCCACCTGCTTGGGGGACAAAAGCGCGAACAAGTGCTCTGACCCGATTGGCTCGATGGGTTGGCAACGACTCGGCGGGTAGCGCCCAACCTCAGCGTCAGGTTCATTACTTGAACGATTTCTTCACACGGCCTGACGCCTTACCTTGCACGCTCCAGAATTCGCCCCGTTTGAAGTCAACAAGCACGAGGAGTGATCAAGATGAGTCAGCAGGCAATCGGCGTCGTCGGCATGGCCGTGATGGGTCGCAACCTGGCGTTGAATATCGAAAGCCGCGGTCACGCGGTGTCGATCTACAACCGCAGTCGCGAGAAGACCGACGAGGTGATCGCCGAGCACGGCGACAAGAAGCTTGTCGCCACCTACACGCTGCAGGAGTTTGTCGATTCACTGGAGAAGCCCCGACGCATCCTGCTGATGGTGAAAGCGGGCGCGCCGACCGACGACACCATTGCCCAGCTGCGACCGCTGCTGGACAAGGGCGACATCCTGATCGACGGCGGCAATACGAATTTCCACGACACCATCCGGCGCAACAAGGAGCTGGCCGCGGCTGGCTTGCACTTCATCGGCACCGGCGTGTCCGGTGGCGAAGAGGGCGCCTTGCACGGCCCGTCGATCATGCCCGGCGGGCCGCGCGATGCGTATGACCTGGTTGAGCCGATTCTCACCGAGATCGCGGCACGGGCCAAAGACGGCAAGCCGTGTGTGGCGTACATGGGCACGGACGGCGCCGGGCACTACGTGAAAATGGTGCACAACGGCATCGAATACGGCGACATGCAACTGATCGCCGAGAGCTACGCGATGCTCAAGTACGTGCTGGGTTTGTCCAACCAGGAATTGGCGGACGTCTACACCCGCTGGAACGAAGGCGAACTGGACAGCTACCTGATCGAAATCACGGCGACCATCTTCGGCAAGAAGGACGAGAAGACGGGCAAGGATCTGGTCGACGTCATACTCGATCGCGCGGCGCAGAAAGGCACCGGCAAGTGGACCAGCCAGAGCGCACTGGATCTTGGCGTGCCGCTGCCGCTGATCACCGAAGCGGTGTTCGCCCGCGTGTTGTCATCGCTGAAAGACGAACGCGTCGCGGCGAGCGGGCAACTCGAAGGGCCTGTCAGCAAGGCCTTCAGCGGTGATCGGCAGGCGTTCATCGCCGCCGTCGGCAAGGCCTTGTACCTGAGCAAGATCGTCTCCTACGCGCAGGGGTTTGCGCAGTTGCGCGCCGCGTCGGACGAGTACAAGTGGCAGCTCGACTACGGCACCATCGCGCAGATCTGGCGCGGCGGCTGCATCATCCGCGCCCGCTTCCTGCAGAACATCACCGACGCCTACGCCGAGAACGCCAACCTGGCCAACCTGCTGCTTGCACCGTATTTCCGCGACATCGCCAAGACCTATCAGGTAGCGCTGCGTGATGTGGTCAGCGCGGCCATTGCCGCCGGCGTGCCGGTACCGTGCTTCTCCTCGGCCATCGCCTACTACGACGGCTACCGCAGCGAACGCCTGCCCGCCAACCTGCTGCAGGCCCAGCGCGACTTTTTCGGCGCCCACACATTTGAGCGCATCGACGAAAAAGGCAGCTTTCACGCGGAGTGGAGCTGAGGCGTTTGCGCGGGCACGGGCTTGCCCCGGTCTGACAAGCACCAAAGAATGGGGCCAGCTCGACTGGCCCCGTTCCCCAACGCTATTTGCGGTAGTGACCCTCGACGCCTCCGGAGTACGCTGCACGTTCCACCAAGGGAGGCTCGAACCATGATCCAGCCCACGCGAAAGCTCCTGCTGCTTGCCAGCGCCCTGTTGTGGCCATGCTTCGCCAACGCCGTCACACCGAAGACGGATACCACCGCCTCGTTGCAACAGGCCGTCAACGGCCCGGGGCGTTCCGCCGAGAACAGGGCGCGCGACCGCTACCGCCACCCCGTCGAGACGCTGCAATTCTTCGGCATCCAGCCGCACATGACGGTTATCGAGATCGCGCCGGGTGGTGGCTGGTACACCGAGATCCTGGCGCCGTTCCTGCGCGACCGCGGACATTTGATTGAAGCGGGCTCGCCGAAGTTTGCCGACACGATCAAGGCCCATCCCGCCATGTTCGGCAACATCGAGAAAGTCGTGCCGTTTGCGCCACCGCTGCAGGTGAACCTCGGCAAGCCTGGCTCGGCTGACATGGTGCTCACGTTCCGCAACACCCACGACTGGCTGAACCAAAGCCCCGAGACCTTGGCCGTGGTGTTCAAATCGGCGTTTCAGGTGCTCAAGCCCGGCGGCGTCTTCGGTGTGGTCGAGCATCGCGCCAAACCGTTTTCCGATGCCGTGGAAAGCGCGAAAGCGCTGCACCGTATTCCCGAGGACTACCTGATCGAACTGGGTCTGAAAACGGGTTTCCGCCTTGCGGGCGTCTCCCAGGTCAATGCCAACCCGAAGGATCCCGAAGACATCAACGTCCACCGCCTGCCACCCAATCTGGCGGGGCCGGATAGCGAGCACGCAAAGCTTCAAGCGGTTGGCGAATCGGACCGGATGACGTTGCGGTTTGTGAAGCCTTGAAGGGAAGGGGCCGGTAACGCAGTCAGGTTCACCCGCGGTCGTCTTGATTTCCGCAGGCTGGCGATGCACGGACCCGAAGCCGGCGACGCAAAGAAAGGGGTCACCGTTTTGCGGGCCCCTTTTGTGGGAGCCGCGGTTACGCCGGCAGGCTCACGACCGGCGCAAAGCCGCCGAAGATCATGCGTTTGCCGTCGAAGGGACAATCGCTGGCCGCCTCCATGCGCGGATCCTTCATGAATTTCTCCATGCCGGCGTCGCGAGTGACCTTGTCGGGCCATTCCACCCAGGAGAACACCACGGATTCGTCCTCTTTTGCCTGCACGGCGCGGCGGAAATCGGTGAGCTTGCCTTCGGGCACGTCGTCAGCCCAGCACTCCTGCACGCGCGTGGCACCGAACTCCAGGAAGATGGCGTCAAAGGTGCTGGCATGTTTGATGAACGACTCGCGGTTGGCGTTGGGTACGGCGATCACGAAACCATCGACATAGGACATGGTTGTCTCCTCGGCGGCAACGGCCACCGGAATGGCGGCCTTGCTGTATCGACGAACGACGGCGGCCGAAATCGACACGGCGGCGGGTTTTGACGCGCCGACCGGACTTTCCGCTACTCCCGGTTGCCGTCGGCTGCCTGCTTTGCGCCGACGTGCTCCCGCACCGCCTGCATGTCGCGCACCGGACGCACTTCAATGCTGCCGAAACGCGCCCACGGGAATTCCCGGGCGATGGCCATCGCCGCATCCATCGAGTCCGCTTCAATCAGGTTGAACCCGGCCAGGAACTCGCGCGTTTCGGCGAACGGACCGTCGGTGACGCGGCTGATGCCGTCGCGTATGCGCAAGGTCCTGGCTCTGTCGGGGTTTTCCAGTTGCTGCGAACCGTGCAGTGAGCCGTCTTGCTGGAGCGCATCGGCTTTCTCGAAGCAACCGCGCATCAGACGGTCGTATTCGGCCTGCGGAAGTTCGGCCAGCAAGCCCGGGTCGATATGGATCAGGGTCAGGTACTGCATCGCGGGCTCCACAGCGCATCGGGGATGCCGATCATGCCCGCTACTGGCGATCCGCTCAAACAGGGCCAGGGAAAATAGTTTTCAGGGTATGTCGATCCGGGGCGTGCCCGTTCGTCGTCTTCCTTGCAAGCGGCCAGATCGTGCCGCGAAACAGGAGACTGCAATGAAAGTCATGGTGATGGTGAAAGCCACCGACGAGTCCGAGGCCGGCGCGATGCCGAGCCAGGCGTTGCTCGAGGCGATGGGCAAGTTCAACGAGGAGCTGGTCAACGCCGGCGTGATGCTGGCAGGCGAGGGTTTGCATCCGAGTTCGCTTGGTGCGCGCGTCGCGTTTGATGGCTCGCAGCGGCGGGTGATCGACGGCCCGTTCACCGAGACCCGCGAGTTGGTCGCCGGATTCTGGCTGTGGCAGGTGCGCTCGCTGGAGGAGGCCATCGAATGGGTCAAGCGTTGTCCGAATCCGATGCCTGGGCCATCCGAGATCGAGATCCGCCCGATTTTCGACACCGCCGACTTCGGCGACGAATTCACCCCCGAGTTGCGCGCGCAGTCGGAGCGCTTGCGCCAGCGACTTGGCAACTGAAACCACAGCCAGCAGGAGCGACACCATGAAACTGATCCCGTACCTGATGTTTCGCGAGGGGAAATGCCGCGAGGCGTTCGCGTTCTATGCGCAGGTCCTGCGCGGCGACGTTGTCTCCAGCGCGACCTATGGCGAGATGGGGCCCGACATTCCCGAGCCGATGCGGCCACTGATCGCCAACGTTCACCTCGTGGTGGGCGACGCTTCGATCATGGGCGCCGACGCCATGGAAAACCACGATGGCCAGGCCACGACCTCGGTCAACATCGCGGTGGACAACATCGAGGAGGCCGAGCGCGTGTTCGCCATGATGTCGGACGGTGGGCTGGTTCGGATGCCGATGGCCGCGACGGCGTGGTCACCGCGATTCGGCATGTGCGACGACCGTTATGGCCAACCGTGGATGGTCAATTGCGTGACGTCCGCGTCGTGAGCCACGTGCCTTCCACCCACACCAAGGACAACCATGCCCCGCAATCTCTACGTCAACCTGCCGGTGAAAGATCTGGAGCGCTCCGTCGATTTCTTCGAGGCGCTTGAGTTCTCGTTCAACCCGAAATTCACCGACGAAAATGCGGCGTGCCTGATCATCAATGAACGCACCGGCGTGATGCTGCTGGCGGAAAGCTTCTTCGCCGGCTTTACCAACAAGCCCATTGCCGATGCGCGTGCCAGCACCGAGACCTTGCTGGCGCTGTCGCTCGACAGTCGTGCCGACGTTGAGGCGTTCATGGCCAGGGCGCTTGCGGCCGGTGCCACCCCGACGATCGAGTCGAAGGACTACGGTTTCATGGTTCAGCATGGGTTTGCCGACCCGGACGGACACCAATGGGAAGTGTTCTGGATGGACGAGACGCAGATGCCGACCTGATGAGCCGGTGCGACAGGGATAGGCACGCTTGCGGCAGGCTGCCGGGGATGATGTGATCGATGGCGATGATGGCAAGCACCCACCCCGACGCGATACATCGTGCCCTGGACACGCTGTGGCGAATGGAATCGCCACGGCTGCTGGCGCGCATCGCGCGCATGACCGGCAACATCGACACCGCGGAGGAGCTGGCGCAAGACGTATTGCTGGGCGCGCTGGAACGCTGGCCGCGCGATGGCATGCCCGACAACCCCGCGGCGTGGCTGATGACCGCCGCCAGGCATCGCGCCATCGATCATCTGCGCCAGCGCGCCTTGCACGCGCGCAAACACGATGCATTCGGCATCGAACGGGAGCTGCACGGAGCCGACATGCAGGGTGACGAAGCGCCGGACAAGGCGGACGACGACATCGGCGATGACTTGCTGAGCCTGTTGTTCGTGGCGTGCCACCCGGTGCTTCCGATGGAATCGCGGGTGGCGCTGACCCTGCGCCTGCTCGGCGGATTGAGCACGCCGGAGATCGCCCGCGCCTTCCTGCAAGCCGAGCCGACGGTGGCTCAGCGCATCGTGCGCGCCAAGCGCAAGCTGTCGAAGGAGGCGGTGGCGTTCGAGATACCGCGCAGGGCCGAGCTTCCCGAACGTCTCGACGCCGTGCTCGAAGTCCTCTACCTGGTCTTCAACGAAGGCTACGCCGCGACCGGTGGTGAAGACTGGATGCGTCCTGCGTTGTGCGAGGAAGCGTTGCGGCTGGGGCGCGTGTTGGTGGGGCTGCTGCCGGATCAAGCCGAAGTGTTCGGCCTGCTGGCCCTGATGGAATTGCAGGCGTCTCGGATACCGGCACGCACCGAGGCCGACGGCACGCCGATCCTGCTGCCCGAACAGAATCGCGCGCGTTGGGATCGCCTGCAGATCCAGCGTGGCTTGGCCGCATTGGAGCGTGCGCAACGCCTCGGTGGAGCCGGCGGTGCCTATGCGCTGCAAGCAGCCATCGCTGCGTGTCACGCACGCGCATTGCGGATGGAGGATACCGACTGGCCGCGGATTGCAGGCTTGTACGCGCAGCTTGTGCAGGTGATGCCTTCACCCGTGGTTGAACTCAACCGTGCGGTGGCGGTGAGCCGCGCGCAGGGCGCCGCCGCCGGACTCACCATCGTCGACGCGCTGGAGGACGCAGGGCAGCTTCGCGACTACGCGCCCTTGCCGGCGGTGCGCGGCGATTTGCTGCGGCAACTGGGTCGTCTGGATGAAGCGCGCAACGCGTTCGAGCTGGCGGCATCGCTCACCGCCAATGCGCGTGAACGAGCGGTTCTGCTGGCGCGTGCACAGGCCTGCGATGAGCCGGGCGGCCCACGGTAACTACGCCCGCGCGTTTCGCGCCTCGGCCCGCTTAAGGCTGTCATCGACGATTTGCGCGGTGACGATATCGCTGCCCACGTTGACCGTGGTGCGCGCCATGTCGAGGAGGCGGTCCACGCCGATGATGATGCCGATGCCTTCCGGAGGTATCCCGAACGTAGCCAGCAACCCCGCGATCATAGGCAGCGAACCGCCCGGGATGCCGGACACGGCCACGGCGCTGAGCACCGCCAGCAACAGCATGATGACCTGGGTAGCGAGACTCAGCTCGACGCCGAACACCTGTGCGATGAACAACACCACGCAACCCTCGAACAGCGCCGTGCCGCTCATGTTCATGGTTGCGCCCAGCGGCAGCACGAAGCCCGAGGTGGTGGGGCGCAGCTTGAGTTCTTCCTGGGCGATGGCCAGCGAGGTGGGCAGCGTGGCATTGCTGGAGCTGGTGCTGAAAGCGGTGACCAGCACGGGCCGGATGTTCTTGAAGAATGCCCATGGCGATTTGCGCGCCAGCAAGGCGATCCACAACGACATGGTGCCGAACAGGTGCAGCGCCATGGCCAGCAGGCAGCCGACTACGAACACGGACAGGGCCAATACCACGTCCAGCCCCACCTTCACGATCACGCTGTAAATCATCGCCGGCACGGCATACGGGGCCAGCTGCAACGCAAAGTCGACGATTTTCGTCATCAACTCGCTGATCAGGTCCAGGCCATCCTGCAGGCGCTGGCGTTTGTCGGGCGCCAGCTGCGTGCCCGCGGCGCCGACCAGGATGGCGAACAGGATCAGCGGCAGCACGTCGCCGATGACCCCGCGGTTATTGCCCACTACCGCGCCGAACAGGTTGCGCGGCATGAACATTTCCACCAACAGGCCGAGGCTGAGGCTGGGTTGCTCGGCGTGCGTGCGCACGCTTTGCACGGCCGAGCCGCCGTACTCGGCCATCAGTTTCTGCGCGGTGAGCGGATCGATGTGGTGGCCCGGCTGCAGCAGGTTCATCAGTACCAGGCCAATGGCCACGCCGATCACCATGTTGGCCGCGAACAAGGCGAAGGTGCGTGCTGCCAGCGGGCCGAGCCTGTTCAGCTGCCCCAGTTGCACGATGCCCGAAGCCAGCGACGAGAACACCAGCGGGATGACCACGAAAAAAAGCAGGCGCAGGAATACCTGCCCGAACGGGTCGAACACGGCCGAGGACACGCGTTGCATGAAGGCCAGAGTCGGTGCATGCCACTGGCCGATGGCGAGCGTGGCCAGCGCGGCCACGATGCCGATGACCAGTCCCCAGAGGATGCGTGTCGCGAGCGACGTCTTGTGCTTTGCCATGCGGCAACGGTACGCGATGGGCCTCCCGGCGTCACCTGAAAACAAAAAGGTAAACGGGCCTGGTTGAATGGCCCGGCTTTTTCGGACACGCGTCGGGCACCCACCGCCTTGATGCGGTAGCCCGGCGGGAAACCAGGGTTCGATCCGGTTTCCCGGTCTGGTCCTAGATGACCCAGCCTTCGCGATACTCGCGCCGCAGGAACTGGTTGGCTGACGGCGCATTGGTGATGCGCATGTTCTGCGCGTCGTACTCGATCCTGCCGCCCGCGTGCAGGGACACGATGCCCAGCAGCATCACCTCGGTCAGTTGTGCGGCGTACGAGAACGGCGACGACGCTTCCGCTCGGCCCTTGCAGGCATCCACCCAGTTCATCTCGTGCGACGTCTTGATGCGCGCGTATTTCTGCGGAGGTTTGCCCACCGCATCGTGCAACGACTGCGGCAACAGGCGCGGGTTGGCGCCGTACGTCTCGTGGATCAGCTTGCCCTTGTCGCCGATGTAGAGGACACCGCCGTCCTTGCTCAGCTGCCCCGCACCCAGCGCTTGCAGCCCGGGCGGCAGCAAGGCGCCGTCGTACCAGGTGAGCTTCACCGGCGGCCTGCCGCCGCGTGCCGGAAACTCGTAGTACGTCATCGTCGCCACGGGATACGACGCGCCGTTGAATGGCGTCGATACGGTTTCCACGGCCGTGGGGAAACCCAGGTCCAGCGACCAGAACGGCGAATCGATCAGGTGCGCGCCCATGTCGCCGATGGCACCCACGCCCCAATCCACCCAGCCGCGCCAGTTGAACGGGTGATACACGGGGTGGTAATCGACGACGGGACCGGGGCCCAGGAAGAGATCCCATGCCAGCCCTTCCGGCTTGGGATAATTGCCGACCATGGCATTGGCGAGCCGATCCATCACCGCGTCCTCGTTCCAGCTCGCGTCGTCCGGCCGTGGCCTGGCTTGCGGGCGTGGAATGCCCTGCGGCCAGTAGGCAAGCGGGCGGTTGGTCCAGACGTGGACCTCGCTGACTTCGCCGATCGCCCCGGCAGCGATGTACTCGTTGATCAGCCGGGCGTCGTCGGTCGAGTGGCCTTGGTTGCCCATCTGCGTGACGATCTTCGGGTTTTCCCTGGCCTTCCTGGCCAGCGTGCGGGCCTCGTCGATCGACCAGGTGAGTGGCTTCTGCACGTATACGTGTTTGCCATGGCTCATCGCCGCGCTGGCGATCACGGCATGCAGGTGGTCGGGCGTCGCGATCACCACCGCGTCGATGTCCTTCTGCTGCTCGAGCATGCGGCGGTAGTCGGTATAGCGCTTGACCGAATTGAACTTGCTGGAAAGCAGCTTCGTCTGCTTGATCTCGTCCTGCAGCTTCAGGCGTTCCTTGGCGGTCCGGGCCTTGTCGAGGCGGGCCTGCGCTTTCCCCAAGCCGTCGACCATCCCGTGAAAGCTCTTCTCCGTGTAGTGCCAGTCCACGTCGCACAGGGCCACGATGTTCTCACCGGCCAGGGCGCGCACGTTGTGCATGCCCATGCCGCCGACGCCGATGCCGGCAATGTTCAATCGATCGCTGGGCGGCGTGTAGCCGATCCCGCCCAAAACGTGGCGGGGCACGATCATCAAACCGGTCGCGGCGATGGCCGAGCCCGCGAGAAATTCCCGGCGCGTGATCTTGCCGATCGCTGCCGTGTCGCCGGAGGTTCCCGAGGCGGCGTGGTCCGGTTTCACGTTTGCGATCTTCGATTCATCCGTCATGGCCGCTGCGACCTCCAGTTGGGCATCGATGGGTAAGGATGCCTGAAGAGATCGCGGAGAAACAAAACGGGCGTCAGGTTTACTTAAGGTCCCGCACGCAGGGGTGACGACGTGGAAGAGGGCGGTGCACCCATGCCCGGTTCCGGAGTCATCTCGAAAGATGGCTCGCAGGCACGTTGGCGGCTCAGTTGGCGCATCGCCCAGTGCATGAGCGGCAATGGCGGGTGTTCAATGGGGTTTTTCGGTTGGTTCGCCAGACCATGCGTGCAAGCGTTCGCGTACGGCGGGCTCCAGGATCTTCATGCCCCATCGCCGACCCTCGGCCAGCGCGGCTTCCGTGGGCAGGCCATCCACCAGGGCGGCGCGTAACGCGATCATGGCGCCCACCCGATTGCTGCTGGCGCAATGCACCAGCGTCGGTTGCTCGCCCGCGTCCTGCAGCAACCGGTCGAACTGTCTGACGCGGGCGCGCGTCAGGTCGCCGGCGCCGTGGATCGGCAACGCGTGATAGCTGATGCCGGCGGCTCGCACTGCGGCAGCCTCGTCGAAATCGGGCGTCTCGCTGTCGGCACTGAGATCGATGACCTGTTCGATGCCGGCGCGTTTCAGCGCCGCCACGTCAACCGTGTGCAGCCTACCGGAAGCAACCCGGTGCGGCGCCGGGAACGACACATTCGGTAAACCCGCCAGTGCGGCCTCGGCCGGCGTGGCGGCGTATCCGGCCAGCGGGATGATGGCCAGCATCAATGACAACAGCAGGAATCGAAACATGTCGGGCGCCTCGCGGTAGATGATTCACAGGATAGCCGGGTCGCCCCGATGTCGAAAAAGGGCGGAGGACGTTGGATCCGGCGCTGCGGGCTTCCTCCGCCCGCAGCGCCGGAACGTTCAGATCGTCCCGGCATCTTTTGCTTCTGGCCGACGGATGCGCGGCTGGCCGGAGATAGGATCGGTGTCCGGTGGGGGCCCGGGAGCGGGCGCCGGGTGGCCGGAGATGTGCCGCGTCGCGGGATCGACCTTAAGCCGCAATCCTCGTTCGTTCTCGATCAGCAGCTTGCCGCCTTCGGCGCGCAGTGAGCGGAACCATACGTCCTGCACATCGCCTTCCAGTTCGGGGCGTCGTGGATTGTCGTAAACCTTGATGCGCCAGATTTCGCGGTTGGACGCGTCGTAAGCCGCAAGGAAGCCGCCGATCTGACCATCCGTTTCAACGTCGCCGGGAACCTGGGCATAGCGCACGCCCGCGATGAAGACGGAGGGGATGCGCGGTGGAGGTGCGCGTTTGGCAGCGGGTTCGGGCGGATGCGTCATGGGTGTTTTCCGGGCCGGGAAGAAAGGTGTCGATGAAGCGCTGCGCACGACGGCCACCGCGCTGGACATGCTCAGTGCGATGAAATGTATGCGGACGCCGCGTGGGCTGGTGGAAGCGCAAAGCTCTCGCGCATGCGCCTGGCTTCCTCGACGGGTGGACGGCCGAACAGGCGCTTGAACTCGCGGTTGAATTGCGACGGGCTTTCGTAACCGGCGGCATAGCTGGCGGCCGTGGCTGTCATGCCTTGGCGCACCATCAACAGCCGCGCCTGGTGCAGCCGCGCCGACTTCACGTACTGCATGGGCGGCATGCCGGTGATCGCCTTGAAGTGGCTGTGGAAGGTCGGCACGCTCATGCCCGCCTCGTTGGCAAGTTGCGTGAGGTTCAATGGTTGCGCATACGCGGCGTGGATGCGTCGCAGCGCCTTGCCGATCTTGCCGAACTGCCCCTGCATCGCCAGCGCCGCGCGCATGGCGCTGCCCTGGGCGCCGGTCAACACATGAAAGTACAGTTCCCGTACCAGTGCCGGACCGAGTACGTGGGCGTCGAGGGGTTTGCCCATCGCCTCGAGGAAACGCAGTACCGATGATTTCATCGCCGCATCCATCGGGCTGGACATCATGCTTTGCGGCGCAGCCGCGGATGCGGGCGCGCCGTGATGGTCGATCTGGATCATCAACTCCGCCGCCACCTGGAAATCCAGGTGCATGTAGATGGCCAGCAGAGGGCGTTGTCTCGACGCCTCGGTTTCCATCACGAAAGGCACCGGAACGGACACGGCCAGGTAGTGCTGCGCGTCATAGCGATATACCTGATCGCGGAAATAGCCCCGCTTGCATCCCTGGCACACGATGACGATCCCGGGGTCGTAGAGCACCGGCGTGCGCGACAGCGGGCGGTCGGAGCGCAGGATGCGTACGTCCGGCAGCGCGGTCAGGTTGTAGCCCTCCGCGGGCGCGAGCGCCCGAAGCAGGCGCACCATGCGTTGCTGATCCGATTCCGCGTTGGGTGGTGTCGATCCCGCTCTCTTCATGGCACTGTCACTTCATAAGAATAGGCAATAAACAGGGAATATTCGGCGCGTAAGTCCACATGCCAGAAGAATAGTATGCATCCTCCCTTTCATTGCAGGCTATGTCATGTCATCTCCAAAAACACTGCTGATCACGGGCGTGAGCAGCGGCTTCGGTCGCGCTCTCGCGCAAGAGGCGCTCGCGGCCGGCCACCGGGTCGTCGGTACGGTTCGCAGCGCGGAAGCCAGGCAATCCTTTGAGGCGCTCGACGCCGCCCGCGCCTTCGCACGCATCCTCGACGTCACCGACTTCGACGCCATCGATGGCGTGATAGCCGAGGTCGAAGCCGACATCGGCCCGGTGGATGTGCTGGTCAACAATGCCGGTTACGGCCACGAGGGCGTGATGGAAGAATCGCCGCTGGAGGACATGCGTCGCCAGTTCGACGTCAACGTGTTCGGCGCGGTGGCGATGATGAAAGCCGTGCTGCCATACATGCGCGGGCGCCGCCGTGGGCACATCCTCAACATCACCTCGATGGGCGGTTTCATCACCATGCCCGGCATTGCCTATTACTGCGGCAGCAAGTTCGCGCTGGAAGGGATTTCCGACACGCTGAGCAAGGAAGTTGCAGCTTTCGGCATCGCCGTGACGGCGGTGGCGCCGGGCTCGTTTCGCACCGACTGGGCTGGCCGATCCATGTTGCGGACGCCTCGATCCATCGCCGGCTATGACGCGTTGTTCGATCCCATCCGCAAGGGCCGCGAGGAAAAGAGCGGCAAACAACTGGGCGATCCGCGCAAGGCCGCTCGCGCGATGTTGGCCATCATCGACAGCGATTCGCCGCCCAGCCATTTGCTCCTCGGCAGCGATGCGCTTGAACTGGTTCGCGAAAAGCTCGCTGCTTCTGCTGCCGAAATCGACAAGTGGGAGGCGGTGACGCGTTCGACGGATGGCTGACTGCCACGGAACCGGAACGCAGGACGCTGAATCCGTCGTTCTCGGCTTCCTCCATCCCCTTGGCGCGCTTGGAGCGAGGCGGGCACGCTTCGCCCGAACCGCCGCAGGGAGTACCGTGCATCGCATCGGCCGTGTGGTCAGCCCTCTGCTTTCGTCTTCATCATGCTGGACAATCTGGTTTACCTTCCCATCGATACGCCGCTAGGGGTTTTCGTGGTCGCCGAGCGCGACGGGGCGCTGAAAGGCGGCTGGTTCGAGGGGCAGAAGTACTTTCCGGCGATCTCGCCGGAAGCCGGGTGGCGAAAGGCCACGACGGCCTTGTTGCGCGAGGCGGCGCGGCAACTGGACGCCTATTTCGGGGGTGAGTTGACGCAGCTGGACATGCCACTGGCGCCGGAAGGCACCGCGTTCCAGCAGCATGTGTGGCGCGCGCTGTGCGAGGTGCCAAGCGGGGAGACGACGACGTACGCCGCGTTGGCGCGGGCGATCGGCCGGCCCGAGGCGTTTCATCCGGTGGGCGCGGCGGTGGGGCGCAACTCGATTTCGCTGTTCGTGCCTTGCCACCGCGCGTTGGGCAGCAACGGTTCGCTGACCGGCTACGCGGGCGGCCTGGCCCGCAAGCGCTGGCTGCTCGATCACGAAGGGCGCGAGCGCCGCTTGTTCGATTGAGCTGCCGTGGCCGCTTCATTTCCTCCGCCGCGGTTCAGCGTCGTAAGGATGATCTCTTTCCAGCTGTCCAGCGTGTCGCACTGGCCAATGCACAAGACCTTTGTGCGGCCGAAGGACGGCCGTCCGGACGTCCAAATTGTGTGAGACGTCCTTGCTGGTGCTATGGGTTCGGATAGGGCAGCGTTCGGGGAACGACCTTGAGTGAAAAGTCGAGGTAGCGGCGCTCGGATGGCATCGAGTTGTGGCCGACCCATTCGCCGCTGCGGCTCCACACGGATTCGTCCGGGCTGATCGTCATGCCACGGGCGGGCAGATCCTGCGGAATGGGGTCGGGCCGGTTGCGCGGGCCATCGCAGAGCCTCAGCGAATGATTGGTGAACTCGGACTCGCCGTCGGCGTGGGTTCTGACGTCGAACGCCGAATAGTTGTTGTCCACCAGCGACGCCGGTGACGACTCCTCATGCTTGTGGCCGCCCTCGCTGCCCGTGGCATCGAGCACCTGGCTGCCGGACATTGGGGCGTCGAAATCCACCAGGATGCAGGTGCCATCGTCGTCCGGCATGGTTTCGTCGCGGGTCGGTATCGCCAAGGTGAGCCCCCGGAGCTTGCCGCTGGCCTGCACGGTTTGCTTCGAGGTGATGGTTTCACCGTGTACCACGGCATGCGTGGTCGCCAGACCTTTCAGGCTTGCGGTGCCGGACGCGGTGTTGGGAAAGGGCGGCAGGTCGTCTTCACTGGCGGGGTGGAACATGTACTGGTTGTAGCCGAATTCCTTCCATGTGCAGGCGAGCAGGTCGGCAGAGCCCTGGACGAGCGCGTTCATTTCGGTTTGGTTGCTTGCGGTGCCGTCGCCGCTGTCGAATTCGTGGCGGTAATCGGTGCGGTAGCGCAATTCCATGCGTAACTGGATCAGGCGCGCAAAAGGCACCAGCTCACCGGTCTCGGCATCGACGGAGCTGCAGGCTTCGGACAGGTTCTCGCCATGGGCGGCTTTTGCCGATGGGGCATCTTCGGCATCCTGGGCTTGCGTGCATGCGGCGAGGGAAACGGCGAGCAGGGTCGCCAGCGTGCCGAGTTTGTTGTGTCTCATCAGGGCTCCGTTCGTATGGTGTCAGCGCCGGGTATGGGAAGGGTGGTTCGGATTATTGTGCAATCGCTTCACCGCATCGCGGCCCGCGCCCCCCGACGCCAGCCCGATTCGAGAGAGAATCATACGGGACGAAGCGCGTTCTCGATCCACCAGCAAGTGGCATCGGCCATCGCCTCCGGATACGGCGTATCGAGGTCGGGCGCGATCGTCGCTATCGAAGGGAGCGGTGGCTGTCTTCTTCATCGCTCAGCCCCGCCATCGAGGAAGGCCAGTGCGCGTTCGAGATCGTTCGCGCCAGGATAGTGATGAGCGAAGTGCGGCAGGTCGAGCAGCAGGGTCTGTGGTACGCCGGCCTTGCGATAGCGTTGGTGGACCTGCCGCATTTCGCGGCGATTGAAGTCCTTGTCGCCGGTCAGGAATACGTAGCGATTCGCGGCAATGGCGGCGAGCCGCGCTGGCTCGGCCTGGCCGAAATCGTCCGCGCCCGCGAGGTACAGCGCCCCGTCGAACCGCTGCGGGAAGGTGGTGGCGGCGATGCTGGCGATGCGTCCGCCGCCGGACATGCCGCCGATGTAGCGACGCGCGTCGGTCGGCACGTAGTCACGCCGTGCCAGCGCCAATCCCATCAATGCGACCAGTACGCGTTGATGGCTCGGTGCCGGATTACCGAAATCGCGGGCGGCGATCCACACCGTGGCGTGCCGATCCAGCACCGTGTCCCAGCCCGGCGGTGGGTCGGCCGCGGCGTTGGGGCTGACGAATACCAGCACGCTGCGCGGTGAGGTCGACGGCAAGCGCACGGCCCACGTTACCCGCTGATCGGCGGGCAACACCGATCGCAGCGCCTGGACCTGCGCCGCCGGAAAGACGTCGGCCAACGTGGCCGAGCGCTCGATGGTTGCGGGCTCGGCAGCGCAGACGTACGCCGCCGCGCACAGCCACAACAACAGGCTTGCCGATGCATGTCGCAGATTCATGCCGCGAGATTAGCAGCGTGTTGCCGGCGCCCTGAAGCCTCCCGGCGCGGCGTGCCGATTGGCCCTGTTGCCACCCGGATCGGCATCCATTGACCCGGGACCCTTCCGTTGTCTTCCTGCCATCGATGCCGGGCGCGCATCAGGTTTCGGCGCATTTCGCGGCAGCGCGATGCGATGCCCGGTCAGTGCGCACGCGGCAGGCTGGCGCGTCGGCCTCTCGATGTACTCCGGGCTGGTCGACCCAGGCGTCATGCCTGAGGGCTGGACTGGTGAGGGTGCTTCGGTAAGCATAAACAGCAATGCCCGACCGTTTGACACCGCCTCTGGAACTGCTGCAACTGCTGCCCGAGGCGGTGGTGCAAACCGATGCCTTGTGGACGATCACCTACGTGAATCCCGCCTGGCACAAGCTAACGGGGCATTCGGTGGAGGAGGCGCTGGGCCGGTCGTTGCTGGACTTCGTGCATCCCGACGACACGGGCACCTTGCGGTCGGGCATGCCGGTGTTCCGGTTGCGCGTGGCCAACGCGGACTATCGCTGGATGCGGCTGAAACTCCAGCCGAAGACAGACGACGCCGAGCGGGTGATCAGCCGCCAGGGTGTGCTGATCGAGATTGTCGAGATTACCGAGCAGGTGCTGGTGGAGGTCCGTCAGCGCTTCCTGCGGCTGCTGGAAACCATCGACGGCGTGGTTTGGGAAGCCGAACGCGGCGTGGGCAATACGTTTCTGAGCCCGCAGGTGGAGCGCCTTTTTGGTTTCACGGTGGAGGAGTGGCGGGCCGACCCGGGGTTCTGGCGTTCGCGCGTGCACCCCGATGATCTGGAAGAGGCCTTGGTCATTGACAACGCCGCGTACAACGCGACGCACAGTTATGCGTACGAGATGAGTTACCGGCTGATCACCAAATCCGGCAAGGTCGTATGGGTGCGCGACCTGTGTCGCGTGGATGTCGACAAGGATCGCCCGAATCGCATGATCGGCCTGATGATCGACGTGACCCGGCAGAAACATACCGAGCTGGAGCTGGTGCAATCCGACAACCGTTATGCGCTGGCCACGCGCGGCTCCAATGACGGCATCTGGGATTGGGACCTGCAGACGGATGTCCTGCACGTGTCCCAGCGCTTCCATGAGATTGTCGGGCTGAGCGGCGCCGGCGGTCTGCATGATGACGGCTGGCACTTCCTGCAGCAGCTCATCGACCCCGATGACCACGAGCGCGTGCAGGCGGCGTATCGAAGGCACCTGTCGGGCGATCGGCCGAATTTTTCGGTGGATTTTCGCGCGCGTCATGGATCGGGGCGATTGGTGTGGCTCAACTGGCGCGGGGTGGCGCACTTCGAAGCTGGCGTTGCCGTGCGGATGGCCGGGTCATTGAGCGATCTGGCCGAGCGCGGCAGCTCGTACGACGCCTTGACCAATCTGCCAGGCCGGCCGTTGTTCCGCGATCGCCTTGAGCACGCGGTGGCTCTGCATCGGGACCATGCCTCCCAAGCGGCAGACGCGCCGGCACGCGCCGACAATACATTCGCCGTGCTGTTGCTGGACCTCAACCAGTTCAAGACCATCAATGACACGCTTGGGCACCATGTGGGTGACCAGCTGTTGCAGCAGGTTGCCCGCCGGCTCGAATCCTGTGTGCGGGCGGTCGATCTCGTCGCCCGCATGAGTGGCGACGAATTCAACGTGCTGCTTGAGTCTGTCGACCACGTCGGTGCGATCGAGCGCGCCCGGCAGATGGCCATTGCCCTCGCTGCTCCCTATCAGCTCGGCGCGCACAGCGTGACTTGCGGCGCCAGCATCGGGGTGGTCAGCAGCCAGGCCGGCTTTGCAACAACCGACGACTACCTGCGCGCTGCAGATGCCGCCATGTATAGGGCCAAGAGCCACTCATTGGGCGTATGCGTTTTTTCGGAAGAGGGGGCGCGAGGAAAAGGAGCGCTGTAACCTCTTGCCGTCTTCATGAAGGATGGCTGCCATGCGCGTGCTTCGTCTTTTTACCTTGGTTCTGGCTGCTGGCCTCGTATGCACCGCCGCCAATGCGGCCGACGCCAACGGCGCGACGGAGCCCGGGGCGCACGATGTCTTCAACCAGGTGCAGCGCAACGCCTGGTATCTGCCGACGACGGATCACGTTGCGAAGTTGTTCGTGACCGAGATCGGGCAGGGCGCGCCGGTGGTGTTCCTGCATGGCGGGCCGGGGCGCGATTTCCACTACATCATCGATGCCTTGCGACCGCAGCTGAAGCGGCATGCTTTCGTCCTGTACGACCAGCGCGGCAGCGTGTTGTCGCCGGTGCCGGCGGGAACGGAGGGCAAGCTGACCATGCGGCAGATGGTGGATGACCTGGAGGCATTGCGGGTTGCGCTGGGTCGCGATCGACTGGCGCTGTTCGGCCACTCGTTCGGCAGCCTGTTGGCCATGGCCTATTACCGCGCTTACCCCACGCACGTGGAGCGCATGGTGCTGGCCGGAAGCATGCCGCCGGTAATGAACAAGGACATGTCGGATGCTTACGACAAGGCGCTGGAGCAGCGGGAAACCACCATGATGTCGCGCGAAGACGCCATCGCGCGGGCGCTGGCCGAAGCCGGCCTGCCGTCGGACAAGCACCGCGACACGCCGCGGCAGGCGAGGATGCGCTTGCGCATCCGCTACAACGCGCCGCTGGACCTGGTGCACGTGGAACGCTGGCACCAGCTCACCAGCGGCGGCATCTACTACAACCACGCGGCGGGTGCCGCGATTGCCGCGAGCATGCCCGCGTGGGACGTGCGGCCGGCGATCGCCGCGCATCCGGTACCGATCACGGTGATCCAGGGTGACAGCGACTATCTCGATCCGTCAGCCCGCTTGTGGTCCGCCCTGGCCAAGGCGGGAAAAGTCCACCTGCACGTCATCCGCGATGCCGGGCATTGCGCCTGGATCGACCAACCGCAGGCATTCGCCGAGGCACTGCGCGATGGTTTGGACGGCCATTGACGCTTGCTGCCGAGAAGGCGGGTGATCGTCAGGGCCCCGGCGTGACGCGCAAGGAGCTGGTCCGCCCCGGTTTGCGCTACAACCGGGGTATGCCCAGACTGGCGAGCAACCCGAAGGCAGGGTCGTAATAGCCTGGCTTCCGGCTCGGATCCTCGCTGCTGCCTTCCGGAACCACGATGACCATCCCTTGTCGTGCACGTGTGAGCAGCACGCGATATGCGTTTAGCAGGTAGCGTTGCCGGGCCGCGCTGCGGGCGTGTTCCCAGCGTTTGCCCTTGAAGCTGAAATGGTCCCACTGGTCGGCGCTGAGTCGCAGGTCGCCATCCCACACCACGATCGTGCAGAGGACGAAATAGTCCGTCGCACCGCAGTCATTTGCCTAGAGTTGTTGGACAAATCGCACACCAGCCGGTGACACGACCAGCGCACGGCCCTGGCTCTGGCGACGCACCCAGCCGCGAGCGAGCATTCGCTCCAGGATCGCGGCGCCAAGTGCACCGGAGAGATGTGTGCGTCGCTCGCTCCAGTCGAGGCAGCCGCGACATAGCGGGCGGCGCGAGTGGCGCAGGGTGGCAAGGTCGATCCCGAACTCGATGCACCAGCGTTCGCCCGCGGGCGGCAGGGTGAGCGCGCCGTCGCGTTCGCTGAGGTAACCGGCGGCGAGCAGGCCATTGAGAAGTTGCACGCCCAGTTCGCCGGCAAGGTGGTCGTAGCACACGCGGGCGCGGCGCAATGCCTTGTCGGACGGGCCGGTGCGTGGAGCGGGCGACGGATGCCCAGCGGCGATCGCCATCAGGGTTTCGGCGACATGCGCGACGGCTTCGTTGGCGATGCGAAAGTAACGGTGCCGCCCTTGCTTGATCATGGTCAGCAAACCCGAAGTGGTCAGCCGCGCGAGGTGGCTGCTGGCGGTGGGCGCGCTGACCTGTGCGGTTGCGGCGAGTTCGGTGGCGGTGAGGGCGCGGCCATCCATCAGGGCTGCCAGCATCGTGGCGCGGCTGGGGTCGGCAAGCAGGGCGGCGATGTTCGCCAGGTCGGGTTGCGGCATGATTCGATACCCATCGAAGTAAAGCGGGTGGACGCGACGCATGATGACCGCCCCACTGCTGCGAGGTCCGCCATGCCCCACGATCTTCACCGATATACCGCCGTGCTGGAATGGCACGGCAACCACGGCGACGGCACAAGCCGGTACGGCGATTACGGCCGTGAGTATGCCGCGCTTGTTGAAGGCAAGCCCACGTTGCGCGGCTCGGCGGATCCCGGCTTCCTTGGCGATCCAGACCTGCACAATCCGGAAGACCTGCTGCTGATCGCGCTGAGCAGTTGCCACATGCTGACCTACCTGGCCTTGTGCGCGCGCCAGCGTCTCCGCGTCGTGTCGTATCTTGATCGGGCCGAGGGTGTGATGCAGACGCGCGCCGACGGCGGCGGCCAGTTCAGCAGCGTGCTGCTGCACCCGAACGTGATGGTGGACGATGACGTTGTGGTCGACCGTGCCATGGCGCTACACGAACAGGCGCACCGGCTGTGCTTCATTGCCAACTCGTGCAATTTCCCCGTCGCGCATCGCCCCGTCGTGTGTGCTGCCGACGTCGAGGTCGTCGCGGTGCAGAGACCGGTCGCCAAGGAGTTTCTGCCATGAAGGACTTGAGCATCGTCCTGGATCACCAGCCGGGCTCACTGGCCCGGCTGGGTCAAACACTTGGCCGTGCCGGAGTCAGCGTGGAGGGCGGCGGCGCCTGGGTCGGCGGCGGGCTGGGCCTCGCGCACTTTCTGGTGCATGACGCCGCCGCGAGCAAGGCCGAAGCGGCCCTCGCGGATGCGGGCATCCGTGTCATGGCGGTGAGCGACGTCCTGGTGCAGCGCCTGCGCCAGGATGTGCCCGGCCAGCTGGGCGCGCTTTGCGGACGCATGGCAGAGGCCGGCGTGAACATCGAGGTGCTTTACAGCGACCACGACAACCAGCTGATCCTGGTGGTCGATAACCTGGCCCGTGGCCGCGAGGTCTCCGCCACGTGGATGCGCGAAAGCCGGGACTGAGGACGTCGGGTTTCTTCTGGCTTGTAGCAGTACGGCACGGTCCTGCAGGTCCGCGCAGGGCGATGGTCGGCCGTATTTCTCCGCCCCGGTTTGGGAACTAGCGTTGCATCGGCGTCGGCATCATCGGGCCAGGCGAAGGCATCGTCTGGGGGTGAAGTTGCGGCCAGTCCGCGCTGCTCTGTGCGAGCGGTGTAGTGATGCCGCTCATCACGTCCACGTCCGCGAAGTGCCTCAGCAATGAATGGGCGTCACCCTGCACGGCGATGGCACGCATGGCGTCCTCGCTGAGAAGCACATGGTCGATCCGCTCCAACCCTTGCTGCCGAGCCGCCAGAGCCAGCGCGCCACAGAGGTTGTAGCTCTGGAAATCGGTGGCGCGCCCGTGCGACGCATCGAGCCGTTCAACGCAGGCAAGCGCTTGCTGAAACATGAGGTTGCCGGGGTGTTGCGGGTGATCCATGGTCCTGGTTTGCGAGCGGGATGGCTGCAGGGTCGCTTGTTGAAGTGCTTTGGTGGTGTCAGTGCCGACTACACCATCGTTGGCCAATCCATGGTCACTCTGGAATGCCTTGACGGCACCGAGCGTCGTTGGACCGAAGTCTCCGTCGGACAGTAATGGATGACCGGATTCATCGGTGTATCCCAGTTGGCCGAGCCTGGTCTGTAGTGCTGCTACGCCCGTGCCGTGGTCGCCCCTGCGCATGGTTTCGCCGAATCTAGGCTCGGAATCGTGCACGTTGGCGTGCTCGTCCAGGCCCAACATGGCAAGTTGATCCAGACTGATCGTTCCATCCTTGACCCCGTTGACGAGCTCTGGAGTAATGGTGCTTTTCCAGAGCTCTGACTGTGCCACGCGTTCGTTGGCGCCATTGGGTCCGCCATTGATGATGGCTCCTGCGCGCTTGGCGTCTTCCCGGTATTTTTCCGGAATCTTGTCCTTCCAGTAGGCGATGGCGAGTTTTGCCGCTGTTTCCGGTTCAGCTGCCTGATCGGGGTTGTTTGCGAGATCAACTCCGAACCTGTTGCCAAAAGTGGTGTAGTTGTGCCGCCCGGTGTACTGAAAATAGCCGCGGCCGTGAAACCTGTAGCCATCCCCCGGCGTGTTGTTGCCCAGGTCAGCACGGCCCTCGTACAGCACCTTGGCGACTTCTTTCGGATCGTGACTGTCGACGGCGGCCTGAATCTCCTCACGCGTGTACCTTGTGGCGGCGCTCTTCACGGCATCGACGACGGTATCTACCGAGGAGTATCCCAGTCGTTCGTGCATCGTCCTGAAACCGCCGGTTTCGACCGACGCATTACCCATGATGTTGGCGAGCTCGGCAGGTGATTCGATGCCTGCTTCGACGCAGCGTTTGAACAAAAGGGCGGAACTCTCATTGAACTGTGGCATCGCGAACTCCCTTTCATTCGGTCGTCTTTCCCTGGTTCTCGAGAATCTCAGCGATGGCATCCGGGTCGACGGATGACATCGGCGTCCACGCGAAATCCGTGGGATACGCTGCGCCGACCGTGGCGACGCTGTTGCCAGCCGGATTGGATGCCGTGGCGCGTTGCAAGTACCACGTGCTCTTGTCCTTCGACCACGAGAACTGGAAGCTGCTGCCACCCTTGTCTTTCTGGTTGACGTAGACGATGTTGGCCGGCGACGCGCTCAGGTTGTCGTTCAACGACATGGCGGGCGCATTGCGTGCGACATCGTTGTACGTGCAATCCACCGCCTTTGTGCTGTGGTCGACTTCGACCAACTTGCCGTTCTTCCGGCGCAGCACCATCAGATCGCAGGGATTGTTGTCGAAATCGTAATCGCTCTTTTCGCTGGTCTTGTGGCGAATGATGATCACGGCCGCCGTCGTTGCGTCGCCATAGAGGTCGGCAAACTTGTAGGCGAGCAGCGTGTCGGACGGTGCGACAAATGCGCGTAAGTCGTCGGGTATGTTCTTTGTCGATGAAGTGCCGGTAGGTGACGCCGTGCATGCGAGAGCCGCCAGACATACTCCGCACGCTGTGACCAGTTTGCCGAAACGAATGGTACTGCGGCACCGAGGTGACTGGTGGCCATGAAAGGGGATCATGTGAGCTCCTTGGAAAATGGATCCTGAAGTCCCTTGTCAAAAAATCCAGCCGCTGCTGTCGATCGGGGAAGAGGGAGTTCCTTGCCGCGTGCAGCTCGCTGAACCGACTACATATCCTAACTGCCGATGCGACTTGGGTTGCGAGCTCTACAGCGGCCCGGGCTCGCCACACTCGATGCCGGTCAAACCGGCCTCGGCGGTCATGCGCTCGATCAAGGCCTTGCCAGCATCGTTGACGTACATCCGTACCGGAGCCGTGTGCGGATCCTTGAACACGAGGGGTTCGGCGGGGACGGCGGATTCGTCGAAAGCCTCGTGCGCGATGCCGCCATCTTCGAAGGTTTCCGAGCGTGCGGTGTCCACGCAGGCGACCATGCGCGTGACGTTGTAGAACCAGCGTGGCTCGCCGTCACAGTCGAGTTCGAGCAGTTGGCCGGATCGGAGAAGAAACCCGCCAAGGGCTGCCCATGCTTTCTCGTCCAGCACCAGGGCTCCGGGGATGAGCAGGCCGACGTTGGCCTGCGGCTTTTGCACCTTGCGGCGCTTCTCCACGTGGTATGTCACCCGTGGCCGGTCCAGCCATTGCTTGGGTGTGCCCGTGGTATCGAACACGTCCTCCTCAAGGTCATCGCGGTCGACAGGCGTGAGCATGGCGAAGTCGTTGGGTGTCGCGCATCTCAGTTCCCAGATGGCCATCCGGTGTCCTCTCAGCGTGAATATATCGACTGGCAGCTGTTGCCTGATGGGCGTTGGACAGCTTTTATTTCCCCTTTTCCCAACCCATCGCTTCAACGGCCGCCATGGGCAGGTTTGTTGACCGCCAACTGGTCCGCAAAAGCGCGCTTGTACGCAGGCCGGGCTTCTCCGCGAGCAACATAGGCGGCGAGACCGGGGAATTCGTCCAGAATGCCCGAGGGACGGAGTCGGAGCAGTACGTGCGCCATCATCAGGTCGCCTGCACTGAAAAGGCCGTCAAGCCAGTCTGCGCCACCCAACCGGGAAGCAAGCTGGCGAAGCCGATGGCGGATGCGGTCCTGGACCAGGGGCAGACGTTCCATGCTCCATGGTTTGTCGCCCTCCAGTATTTTGGCGGTAACGAGATCAAGGATCGGCGGCTCCACCGTGTTGACGGCGGCAAACATCCAAGAGATCGCCCGTGCCCGGGCGTTGGCATCATCCGGCAACAGTCCCGCATGGTGTTCTGCAATATGCAGGACGATCGCCCCGGTCTCGAACAGGGCAAGGTCGCCTTCCTCGTAGGTCGGAATCTGGCCGAAGGGATGGATGGCCAAATGGGCGGGCTCTTTCATGGCGCGAAATGAGACAAGGCGAACCTCGTAAGGTTGGCCCGCTTCTTCGAGCGCCCAGCGAACGCGTGTGTCGCGCGCCAGCCCCTGGCCGCGATCCGGCGATTTTTCGAACGCGGTAATGGTGATGGTCATCATGCAGCTCCACTTGGGGGTTGACTCGACCCATACGAATGAGATGGACGTCTATTTGAATACGATGCTTGCGGCTCTTGGTGAAGGAAATCCCGCTTTCCATCGGCCAGGCGTTGCACGGTCGCCTCTTGCCGAAAGGGGGCAAGAGGACGGCCCATGGCAACCCGTCAATCTTCGTACTCGTCGTGCAGCCGCACCCAGCTCATGGTGCCGTTGCCTTCGTTACGACCCTTGGGAGTGAGGTCCAGCCAGTTGAACGCTCCGGCCAGGAGTTCCACACCGCGGTGATACGTGGAGTAGGTGTGGAAGATGTTGCCGTCATCATCCTTGGCGAAGATGCTGGTGCCGAACATGTCCGGGCTGTTGCTGATGCTCGCAAGGCCGTAGTTGTAGCTGGCGCGACCCGCGGCGCGATCGGCTTCGGTGAACGAGACGCCAAAGTCGTAGTTGAAATCGCTTTCCCCGGATGACACCCAGGGGAAGGTCCAGCCCATGCGTTGCCGTACTTCTTCGATGCGTTCGATGGATGCGCGCGACACCGCCGCGAAGGCGAGGTCGGCATGTTCGAAGTGCCGACGCGCGGCATCGACGTGATCCATCAGGAATGAACATCCCGGGCAGACATGGTGCGAGCCGGGAGTGAGCATGAAGTGATAGATCGCCAGTTGCTGCTGCCGCCCGAACAGGTCGTCGAGGTCGAGCGTGCCCTCGGGACCCTGGAACGTGTAACGCTTATCGATCCGCACCCAGGGCAGCCGACGGCGCTCGGCATGCAATGCCTCAAGTTGGTGGGTCATGGCGCGTTCCTTCTCGAACAGCGTCTTGCGGGCTTCCAGCCAGGTCGCGCGCGTGGCGATGGCTGGCGCGTTCATGGGGTGTTTCCCGCCACGGGGCGGTTGCAGTTGACCATCCAGTTCGCGCCGAACCGGTCGGTGAGCATGCCGAAGCGCAGGGCCCATTCCGTTTCGGCGATCGGCATCGTCACCTGGCCGCCTTCGGCAAGCGCCTTGAAAACGCGTTCGGCTTCGCCGGGCTCGTCGACGCTCAGCGACACGGCATTGCCGTGGATACCGGGATACGGGTTGGGGGTGGGGCCGCACCAGTCGGAGCCCATCAACACGGCGTCGCCGACTTCCAGCCGCACGTGGGCGATCAGGTTGCGGGCTTCTGCCGGTAGCGCTTCGGCACCGGACATTTCGCCCATGGTCACCTTCATCGTGACCTTGCCACCGAGGGCATGGGCGTAGAAATCGAACGCCTTGGCGGCGTTGTCCTTGAAGAAAAGGTAGCTGACCAGATTCATGACATTTCCTCTTGTGGGACGGGAGTGGACACAACGACTGCCTGCGACGGCAATCGATCGCAGCGGCTCAGGCAGCGACGGCGATCTCGGGGAACGGCTCGCGCCATGCGTCGATTTCGCACAACGTGTCGTGCCAGCGCTGGATGGCTGGGAATTCGGCAAGCGGAATATGCGCGGCTTCGGCGTAAGGCAGGGTGATTGCGAGCGAGAAATCCGCCACGGTGAGTGTCTTGCCCACCAGCCAGCGGCGGTCCTGCAAATGGTTTTCGAGGATGGCTGCGAGCTGACGGAAAGCCTCCTGCGCGCGCCCCGCCGCATCGACATCGGGTTCGCCGATATTGAAGCGCGGCTTGATGATGTATTCGAAGTAAAGCTGGCTCGCCACCGGATTGAATTCCTGGCCGGCCCAGCTCAACCAGCGCAGGACGTCGATCTGGCGATCGTCCTGTGGCCACAGGTCCGAGTCCGAACGCGCCGCCAGGTGGCACATGATCGCGTCGGATTCCCACAGCACGCGCGTGCCGTCGACGAGTGTCGGCACTTTGCCGTTGGGGTTGAGCGCCAGATATTCCGGTGCCTTCTGTTCGCCACGATCAAGATCGACATAGGCGTATTCGACCGGTGATTGCAGGTATTTCGCGACCACACAGGCCTTGCGCGGGGAAGTGACATTGGACCAGTAAAGCTTCATCGGGCGTCTCCTCAGGATACGGCGGAAGGGGCTTTCGGTTTCCGTTACGGCTGTATCACTCGCCTTGGCTGGGCAGTGGCATGACGCATGGCCCGCCGGCAAGTCGATGCAGGCTTGCGGCGGTGGCTTCACCAATGTCCTGGAGCAGCCGCTGCTGGGTTGCGTTCCAGCTGGGCATGGCGGCCTTGAGGGCGCGCGAGCCCTTGGGGGTGATCGCCGCCAGGCGCGAACGTGCGTCGGCGGGATCGGTGCGCAACGTCACCCACCCACGTTGTTCGGCGACGGCAAGGTTGCGGGTCAGGGTGGTGCGATCGGCAGAGAGCATGTCTGCGAGCTCGCCGATGGCGCTCGAACCGGCCAGATGCAGCGCGGCGAGCAAGGTGAACTGGGTGGCGCGCAAGCCATGCGGCCGCAGCGCCTGGTCGAATTCGCGCGTGATCGTACGCGCCGCACGCCGCGCCGCGAGGCACAGGCAACGGGTGGTGGCGAAGATGGTGAGGTCCGGTGTCATGGGCGATATGTGTATATGCACATAAACGGACTGTCAAGCGCCGGTGGCTTGGCTGGTGGTGTCGGATCGTGGTGTTGGGCGCTTGGTGGGTTGGTGGAAGCTCGCAAGCGACCGAGCAGGCGGCGTTCGATATCACGCCGTGACGGTGGCAGCAGTTGCCGCCGGCGCATGACCGTTGTCGGTAGAAGAAATACCTGTGCCGATCACCTTGCCTGCGCGTTTTCCATGCCAGCCTGATGGCCCAGCCAGGAGCAAGTCATGTCGTCAGCGTTACGCCATTTCATCACCGATCGCCGAGGCCACATGGCGGTCGCGCAATCACCCAATGGGCCGATGCTCGCGTGGAGCGCGCTGGCGTTGGCAACGCGCACTTCAGCGGGGTCGGAGGCACCGCTGAAGTACCGCGCGCGACGCGGCGCTTGCTTGGTGGGCCGGTCTGGAGGTGCTCGACGGCGCCAGCCCGTTCCGACGTATGCTCGGCGCCGCGACGTTGCTGGCGCTGGCGTCATCAACGCTGCGCAACGTGCGCGGTCGCAAGTTGTAACGGAGACCGTGCTGCCTGCCTTGGGTTTTCAAGGAGGCTGACGGAGTGCACCAGGCCTCCGCCTACTTCACCACCTCAATCACCGGCAGCTGCTTGATCGGCTCAACCGTGATGTGGCGGAAGAAGGTTTCGGCGCCTTCCGACTGGAGCTGGATGTGGCCGTGGGTGAGGGGTTGGCAGACGCCTTTCGTGTCGGGCTCGCAGATGTTGCGCACTTCCATCACGGGCACGCCGTTGACGACGTGGATGGCGTGGTTGCCGACGACGTAGAGGTCGAGCACGTTCCACTCGCCGTCGGGTGCGTCGGCGTTGTGGTTGTTCTCCACGTTCCATGTGGCGGTGTTGCCGATGGCTTTGGCATCCACGCCGCCGACCATGTAGCGCAGCTTTGGATCGATGATGGAGGCGTCGTGCGCGGCGGTTGTCGTGACGCTCAGCTTGTCGCCCACCGGCACCACCATGCCGACGCTGCCGGACATGATCTCGAACTCGACCGAGCGCGCCCACGTGCCCCACACCGCGCCGGGTTTGCCGTGCGTGTGGTACAGCAGCCCGTTGTTCGGCAGCATCGCCTGGCGTGGTGCGTAGCGTGCCTTGCCCCATTTGTATTCGAGCCGCAGGTGATAGTTGGCGTAATCACCGCGATGAACCAGGCTGCCCCAGGTTGGGCCGTTGATGCGGATCGCCGGTTCGCCGTCCTCGCTCACCACGGTGAAGATGGTTCCCTTGCCGCCCACACCGAGGGGTGCGTCGTGTTTGGCCAGATACGTCTGGCCCGGATCGGCGTAGCCCAGCCAGGCGTCCCACTGGTCCAGATTTTTGCCGTTGAACAGAGCAACGGCTGGCCCGGTTGCCGCCGGGATGTTTTTCAACACCAGGCTTTGGGGGGTGAACGAGGGCAGGTCACCGGACACTGCGGGTGAAACGACGAACGCCAGCGCGATGGCTGCAAAAATTCTCATGCTCAAGCCTTTTCAAGTCGTGGATGGCGGGCCGGACAAATGCCGGTATTTCGCCGATTATCCATTGATGACGGGTGCCGCAATGCGCACTTCGCGGCATACGCCGAAGTTTGCTTCGTTGTGGTCGCTGGTGGTCAGCGCCAGTTTCACGACGTAGGTTTCGCGATCGAGCAGCGGCAGGCTGACCGGGCCCGCATGCGTTATCGGGCCGATCAAGGTGCCGTTCAAATAGAGATGGATGTGCCCCGTGCCCGGCACGGCTGCACCACCGTATTGCTCCGGTGCGAACTGGATGTTTGTTTGCGGGGTCAGGAGCCACGCGTTCGCGTTGCGGGTCAGCTTGGCATCGAGCCGGTAACCGCCGGCTTCTGCCCGCCCGTCCTGTGCGCAAGCAGGTGCCGCTGATCCGTGAGGTTCGTTTGCCGCAACGCCGGAGGCCAGGCCCAGGCTCATCAGAATGGCTGCGGTCATCAGCGTCTTGAATGCCATTTTTCCCCCTCATTCCAAGGCGAAACGAAAGGATATACGACGTGGGTGATGGTGTCGCCCATGGTGGTCGATGGCCGTTTGGATGGCCGTTGAATCATTTGGGTGTGGTGCCCGCTTGAAAGTCCCTTTACCCCACGAAAACCGGTCAGGTTTTGCGACCATGGCGCATAATCGCGGCACAAAACCCGGGGACAAACATGCGCACCGTCGAAAGCAGGATCGTTCTCATCACCGGGGCTGCCATGGGCATGGGCCGCCTGTATGCCGAGCGCGCGGTGGCCGAGCACGCGGCCGCCGTGGTGTTGTGGGACATGGACGCGGCGGCATTGGAGGCGACCCGCACGGAACTCGCCTCGCGCGGCGCCAGGGTGCTGGCCCAGGTGGTCGATGTGTCGTCGCCGCAGGCGGTCGCCGAGGCGGCGCAACGGGTGCAGGCCGAAGTCGGTACCCCGGACATTGTGATCAACAACGCTGGCGTAGTCCGCGGCAAACCGTTCTGGGAGCACGACCCGCTCACCGACACCGAGTTCGTCATCCGCGTCAACGTGCTGGGGCCGATGCATGTCACCCGGGCCTTCCTGCCGGGCATGATCGCCGCCGGCAACGAGGCGCGAATATTGAATGTGGCCTCGGCCTCCGGGTTGCTCTCCGTGCCGCGGATGACCGTGTACACCGGCTCGAAATGGGCACTGATCGGCTGGAGCGATTCGTTGCGGCTGGAGCTCAAGCGCGCGGGCCACGGCCACGTGCGGGTGACCACGCTGATCCCCAGCTACATCAAGACCGGCATGTTCGCCGGTGCCCGCGCGCCGTTGCTGACGCCGCTGCTGGAGCCGGCGCATGTCGTGGACAAGGCCTGGGCCGCGATGAAGGCAGGCAAGCCGCGATTGATGATGCCGTGGACGGTGGCGTTGAGCGGCGCCTTGCGCGGGCTGCTGCCGTTGCCGCTGTGGGATTGGGTGGCCGGAAGCGTGTTCAAGGTGTACTCGTCGATGGACGCATTCACCGGGCGCAAATCGGGGTGATCGAAGATGCGCCACGCCGGGTGCGCGTCTTCACAGCGGCAGTCAGCGGCAGAGCTTGTCCAGATCGAGGCCGGGGCTGGGAGCGGCTGGCAGTGGCAACCCGCGTGCGGCCATCGCCGCTTCGAGAGAGTCGGGTGACGACGGCAGGCTGAGGTCGAGATCGTTGCGGTAGAAGGGAGCGCTTTCGGCTTCCTCCAGCGTGACGAAGCTGAAACCGCGTTCTCGATAGAGCGCCAACAGGCGCGGCAGCATGCGGGCGTCGAACGCGCCCACGTGCATCAGCAGGACGTAGGGGATGTCGTGGCCGTAGAGCGCTTTCGACATGGCGCGGCTGTAGACGATGGCGGCGTCGGCGGCAGCGAGGTAGCTGGTTTCCAGTTTGGTGATGGCGGCATTGTCTTTTTTCGCGACGCAGCGCGCGTACGGCTCGTTGTAGAGGTAGTCGCTGAAGCTCATGGTGACATTGGCGATCTTGTAGCCACGCTCCGCCAGGAAGCGACGCTCGGCCGCGCGCTTTTGCGCGGTGTCGCCCTCGGCCAGATACGGGTAGCGCAGCCAGTGCCAATCGGCGGCGCCCATGTACTTCCGCAGCATCGGCTCGTTCCTGGTCACATCCTGTTCCCAGTCCGCGAGCGGATTGGCATTGAGGTTCATGTGCGACCAGGTGTGGTTGCCCAGCGGCAATCCGGCGTCGCGCCACAGCTGCAATACGGGCGTGGAGGCCGGCTCGTTCCGCGTCTGGATGCCGTTGACGAACCCGTACACCGGCGGCAGTTGCGCCTGCTGCATGGCGGTAATGATTTTCTGCGCGATCGCCACCCGCGTTTCGCCCGCAGGAAGCGGCCCATGGGCGGGCAGGTCATCCCAAGTGATCGCCAGTTGCTGCGCGGTGGCTGGCAGAGCGATGGCGGAACAGACGGCAAAAAGCAGGCGCGAGTGCAGGTTTTTCAAAAGAACCTCCAGATTGATCCTGGCCAGGTGCGATGGATGCGGTGTCCGGCAAATTCGGGGCGGGTGCCGGTTCGCGCATGGTGGGCCCGGCACGTTTTTCGTCATTCGCTGCGGCGCCTTGTCCTACGGCGCCTTGTCAGGCCTTG
Source organism: Rhodanobacter ginsenosidimutans (assembly GCF_042655685.1). Taxonomy (NCBI): domain Bacteria; kingdom Pseudomonadati; phylum Pseudomonadota; class Gammaproteobacteria; order Lysobacterales; family Rhodanobacteraceae; genus Rhodanobacter; species Rhodanobacter ginsenosidimutans. The sequence goes on from NZ_JBHSMM010000001.1 coordinate 1,700,381, forward strand.
CGCAGGAAACACGTCTTGAGCACCAGCCCCTTGATCTTGTCGGCGTTGCCCTCGATGTGCTCGGCATCATCCGGCACCAGGCGGATATTGCGGATCAGGCTGCCCTGCTTCAGCGGAATCGAGCTGCCGCGCACCTTCAGATCCTTGATGACCACTACGGTATCGCCCGCGGCCAGCGGGTTGCCGTTGCAGTCGCGCACGATCGGTTCGTCCGAGGAGTTTTCGGCGGATTCCCCGGCCACCCACTCGTGGGCACAGTGCGGGCAGACGAGCTGGGCACCGTCCGGGTAGGTGTCGTCGAGTCCGCATTGCGGGCAGGCGGGATACGCGGGCATGGCCAGATCCGTTGATGGTGGGGAACACGTATTCTAGAGGGGACCGCCGCGGCGAGGGCAGCTATCATCACGCCATGTCCAGACTGCTTTTGAACCTGCGCAACGTGCCTCATGACGAGGCCGACGGCGTGCGCGCGATGCTCGACGCACAGGGGATCGCGTTCTACGAAACCAGGCCCAGCATGTGGGGCATTTCAGCCGGCGGCATCTGGGTGACCGAGGACACCGCCTACGCCGACGCCCGGCTTGCCATGGACGAGTTCCAGCGGCAACGCCGCGATCACGCCCGCGCGGAGTACGCCGCCGCCAAACGCGCAGGTACCGCGGACACGTTCTTCACGATGCTTCGTGCGGACCCGGTGCGCGTGGTGGTGAGCGTGCTGGGCATCCTCTTCGTGCTGGTCATGGTGGCGCTGCCGGTGTTCCTGCTGCGGGGTTGAGCCGGGCCCGCGTCGGGGCGATTACGGATGGCCGCTTGCGGTCAGTGCGAAGGATGCGCAAACGCCGCCACCAGGTAGTCGATAAATACCCTTACCCTCACCGGTACACGACGGCCGGCCGGATAGACGAGATGGATGGGCACGCGCGCCGGCTGCAACTTCGGCAGCAATACCTGCACCTGGCCGGACCGGATCTCTTCGGCCAGTAGCCAGCGTGGCGCCTGGGAGATGCCAAGGCCACACAGCACCGCCGCACGGACATGCTCTGCATCGCCGGTCAGCAGCGAGCCGTGCGGGATATAGGAAACGGTTTCCCTGCCGACCTTGAGCGACCACGGGTAACGCTCGCGATCCTTCGCAAACACGATGCACGTGTGCTGGTCCAGATCCGCGAGCCGGGTGGGCACGCCGTGCCGGGCAAGATAATCCCGGCTCGCCGTGAGCACGGCATCCGCCTCCGACAATTTCCTCGCGGTGAGCGAGGAGTCCACCAGTCGCCCGTGGCGGATCGCCAGATCGACGCCTTCGCCGACCAGGTCAACGTGCCGTTCCGATACCGACATCTGAACCGTGACGTCGGGATACCGCCGGAAAAATTCCGGCAGCAGCGGTGTGATGCAGAGCCGGCCATGCGCTGGTGCGGTGTTGATCCGGATGGTGCCTCGCGGTGATTGCCGGCGCTCGCCCACGGAGGATTCGAGCGCATCGAAATCGTCCATCAGCCGCTTGGCCGATTCGTAGAACGCGTGCCCCGCCTCGGTGATCACCACCTGGCGTGAGGTGCGCAGGACGAGTTGCTCGCCAAGGTACCGTTCCAGTGCGCCGATCTGCTTGCTGACGGCGGGTTGCCCGATCCCTTCCTCGCGCCCCACGGCGGAAAAACTGCCGCATTCGACGAGGCGTACGAACAGCCGAATCGCGTGCATCCGATCCATGTGAGTCACCACCATCGATTCCAGGATGGAATGGATGGTATGTCGCTATCGAACGTTTCGGCAATGGATGAGGTTGCTTAAGCTGCGCGCAGCCATCGAACCAGGAGCAAACCGATGAAAGCGATCTGCGTGACACCCAGCCGCACGTTGGAGGTTCGCGATATCCCCACGCCGGGTGAACCCGCGGCCGGGCACGTACTTGTCGAGATGGATGCCTCGGCGATCAACCAGGGCGACAAGACGTTCCTGCGCATGCCGACCGCGGTCGGCAATCCCCTCGCGCTCGACCGCCATGAGGTATGGGGTGCGTCGGGTGCGGGCAGGGTGATCGCGGTGGGGGCAGGCGTGCCTGCGGACTATGCGGGCAAGCAGGTGGCGGTCTACCGATCGCTGGGCCGAAGCGCGGAGAGTGTCGGGCTTTGGTGCGAGCGGGCACACGTGCCTTGTTCGGCCTGCCTGATCCTGCCGGACCATGTTCGTGCGCGGGATTACTGCGGCTCGCTCGTCAACGTCATGACGGCCTACGCTTTTCTCGAAGAGATTGCCGAGGCCGGCCACAAGGGCGTGATTGTCACGGCCGGCAATTCGGCCACGGGTTGCGCCATGGCTTCACTCGCACGAAGCAGGAAGCTGCCGGCGATTTTTCTGGTGCGTACCGAGGCGGCACGACGCGCGCTCATCCAGTCGGGCGTGGAGCATGTCCTGGTGACTGAAGAAGGCTTCACCGACAGGCTCGCTGCGCTGTCCGCCGAGCTGGCGACAACCGCCGTATTCGATGGCGTCGGCGGCGACCTGCTCGGGAAAATTGCGCCGAGCCTGCCGATGAATTCCACCATCTATGCCTATGGCTTTCTCGGCGGCGCCGTGCCGATCGCCATCCCGTCCGTGCTTTTCATGATGAAGAACCTGACCATGCGGCGGTTCAGCAATTTCGAGAGCCGGACAGTGAAGGAGCAGGGGCGACTTGTGGCAGCACTGAAAACGCTGGAGAGCCTGATCGACGACCCCCTGTTCGTCACCCGGATCGGCGAGGAATTCCGTCTCGATCAGATCGAGCAGGCCATGGCTTGCGAGCCATCCGACGGTGCCAGGGCTGTCCTGGTTGCGGCGCCCGCCCGGCGAAGGTCTGATGTTGCTCGCAGGAATGATGAGCAAGCCGCTTGATCGGACCTTCCTTGGTGTCAGTCCGCCATAGTGGGTTGCCGCTCATTTGCCGAGGGCATCAGCCTCGCAGCGTTTACGATGAGCTGCTTGCCCGGCTCAAGCGCCACGACCACATCGTGATGCTGGTAGCGAAGGTGAACCGAGGTGGCGGCCTTGCTCAGCAAGCGCACTTCGGTAGGCGCTCCATCCCGCCAGGTGATGCCAACGCGCAAGCCGCCGCGGGCGCGCAGGCCGTCGACTTCGCCGTCCTGCCATCGGCTCGGCAGGGCCGGAAGCACGGTGACCTCGCCGATACGGCTTTGCATCAGCATCTCCGCGATCGCCGCCGTGCCGCCGAAGTTGCCGTCGATCTGGAACGGTGGGTGGTTGTCGAACATGTTGGGCAGCGTGTTTTCGGCGATCAGATCGCGCAGCAGCTTGTAGGCGTGGTCACCATCGGCGAGCCGTGCCCACAACGCGATTTTCCAGGCCCGCGACCAGCCGGTGCCGCCATCGCCGCGCAGCTCCAGCGATCGTTTCGCGGCCTTGGCCAGCGCTGGCGTCTTGTCCGGCGAAATCGCGTGGCCCGGATAGAGCGCGTAGAGGTGGGAAACGTGCCGATGGTCCGGCTCGGTTTCGGGATAGTCCTCGATCCATTCCTGCAGTTGCCCCTTGCTGCCGATTTGCAGCGGAGGCAGGCGTTTCTGGGCGGCATCGATGCGGGATACGAGCGCCGCATCGACACCCAGATGGCGGGCGGCGGCGCGCACGTGGTTGAAGAGATCGTTGATCAATTCAATGTCCATCGTGGGGGCGTAGGTCAGGCCCACCGGTTTTCCATCGAGCAGGTAGCGGTTCTCCGGCGACGTGGAGGGGTTGGTTACCAGCTTGCCGGCGACTGGCGAACCTTTCGGCGCTTCCACCAGGAAATCCAGCACAAACTCCGCCGCACCCTTCATGGCGGGGTAGGCACGATGGCGCAGGAAAGTCTCGTCGCCGCTGAAGGTGTAGTGGTCCCACATCTGGTTGGACAGCCAGACGCCGCCCATCGGCCAAAGACCCCACGGCCCGTCCACGGGCGCGGTGGCGCGCCACAGGTCGCTGTTGTGGTGAAGCACCCAGCCGCGCGCGCCGTAGTAGCGCTGCGCCGTTTTCGCGCCGGCCACCTGCAGGTCGTCGATCAGGTCCCACAGCGGCGTCTGGGTTTCCCAGAGGTCGCCCGTCTCGGCCGGCCAGTAGTTCATTTCCAGATTGATGTTGGTGGTCCACTTGCTGCCCCAGGGCGGCAACAGGTCCTGGTTCCAGATGCCCTGCAGATTGGCTGCCTGGCCACCCGCACGCGAGGAGGAAATCAGGAGGTAGCGTCCGTACTGGTAATACAGCGCCACCAGCGACGGATCGTCATGGGTCTTGAAGTCGCGAATGCGCTGGTCCGTCGCCACTGTGTCGTCGGAAGTGTCGTTGCCGAGGCGCAAATGCACGCGGTTGAAGAGCGCGTGATAGTCGGCCAGGTGGGCGTTCTTCAGTGACTCGTAGCTGTGCTGCGCGACCTTGGCCAGTGGTGTGCGAACCGCCGCCATGGCGTCGCCACTGATATCGCGATACGACTTGAAACTGGTGGCCCCGCTGAATACGAGGGTGACGGCGTCGGCGCCGTGCACTTCCAGGTGGTCGCCGGCCTGGCGGATGCTGCCGCCTTCGGCCTTGATGACGAGCCGTCCCGCATAGCTCATCCCGGGCTTTGACCACGAGCCTGTCCACGACGATGCCGGGTTGGCGCGCGGCTCGATCTGCCCGGTCAGCTCGATGGTGTCCTTGCCCACCAGCGCGACCTTGGCGCCGGGTTGGGGCGAGGTCAGCGCGACGGTGAAGTTCTGTTCGGCCGGCCGATCGGCGCCGAGGTGCATCACCAGCACCCGGTCGGGGTAGGAGATGAAGGTCTCGCGGCGAAAATGCACGCCATCGACCGCATAGGAAACGGTGCTGATCGCATCGTCCAGCCGCAGCTCCCTTCGGTAATCGCTCACCGTGCCCTTGTTCTCGACATGCAGCCGCAGATCGCCAAACGGCTGGAACGGCATCAGCAATTTCGGATCATCCATGAAGCCCGCGCTGAGCGTCTCGGCCTGCGCCACCTTGCCCGAGAAAATGAGCTTCTGTATCTGCTTCAGCTGCGTTGCGGCGCCGGGCGCGAGGTAGTCGTTCGGCACACCGCCCCACAGCGTGCCCAGGTTGAGTTGGACGCGCTCGTCAGGCACGCCGCCGAACACCATGGCACCCATCAGGCCATTGCCCAGCGGCAGCGCTTCATTCCACTGACTGGCCGGCTTGTCGTACACAAGGGCGGCGCTGCTGGCGCGCGCCTGGGAAGCCATGAGCAAGGTGGCGAATGCAGTAACCAGGGCCCACATCATGCGACGGGCGATGCCTTCAGGCCTGGTTGTCTGGGGGTGTTCGGCTGACGGATGCAATGCGTTGCCCTCTTCGGAAAGGGTTGAGTATCGGGGAATACCCGATCCCTTGCTTCCTGCGTTGCAGGGAGTCCGCTGTTTGGGAGATCGCCCGGGGCGTACGACTCAGCGTTCCAGCCGATACAACTCGAAGCCCTCGTCGTCCGCGTCCATGATCATCAGCAAGGTATCCGGTCCGATCCGCAGCAATCGACCTGCCGAATTGGATGGCCCCTCGAGACCCATCGGCTGTCCCATCGGCCGGTTGGTCGGTCCGTACGGTTTGCTGGTGTTTCCGTTGACGGTGGCAACGCCGAGAAACGCGAGGGTGCGCCCGTTTTCCTGCATGGGCAGCAATACGCCACTGCGGCGCTGCGAACCCCGAGTTTTGATAAAGCGATAGCCGCATGTCGTGCGGTCGATATGCCCGGCGAAATAGGGGTAGCTGTAGCCGCCAGTTCTTCCCACCTGGTAGGAGGCCACGCGCCAGGCACCTCTGATGTCCCCCAGAGGAAGCGGATGACCGGCACGGTGCAGCAGGTCGCGGGCTTCCTTCAATGCACGGATCTCGTCGTCCGCATATTCCGAGTCGGGATTGGCAGGTTGCACGGGAAGAAGACCGGCCAAGACGCTGACGTCGACCTGCACACTGGGGCGATCCGAAGGAAGCGCGACAGCCTTCCAGTTGCGGCATTCCTGCGCGCTGGCGACGGCCGGGGCGGCGAGCATCATGAGGCAGAAAATCGAATTGCGTAGTGACATGGTTTGGCGTTTCCGTCGGATGGCCGCTGTACGTATTGTTCCCGCAGTTCCATCTTGGTAGAGGGGAGGGAAATCCGACCGTGGCGCCGATCGCCCTTGCTCAGTGCGGTATTGGCGGTTGAGACATCTGAACGTCTGCCTCCGGCGTCGCCGGAGTGCTGGCCTGCACCGAAGGCATCTGCGGATTGAGTCGCAGCCAATCGCTACTGCTTTGCGTCAGCGGGGTATTCATGCCGTTGACGACCTCCACATCGGTAAAACGACGCAGAGGCGAGTTGAAATCGCCCTGCACTGCAAAAACTCGCATGGCGTCTTCGCTCAGGAGGACATGGTCGATCTGCTCCAGCCCCTCACGACGTGCGGCCACCGTTAGCGCACCAGAGAGGTTATAGCTGGCCATGTCGGGCGTCCGGCCCCGTGCTGTGTCGAGTCGACTTATGCCGGCGAGCGCTTGCTGAAAGATGGTGTGTCCCGGGTGCTGCGGATCCCCGAAAGTCGTGATCGGGGCAGATCGTTGCAGTGTGGCTTGGCGAAGTGCTTCAGCGGTTTTTGTTCCAACGACGCCGTCCGGGTCAAGTCCATGGTCTCGCTGGAATATCCGCACGATACCCTGCGTCGTCGGCCCGAAGGCACCGTCTACCTTAGGCGGCAGGTCGTCATGTTTGTAACCAAGCTCGGCCAGATCCTGCTGGAGGGCCTTTACCTCATTACCTCGACTTCCAAGTTTCAGGGGTGGCTTTCGGTCGCCGAGTTCGGCGAGTGCGCTCAGTTCCGGAGCGTCGAGCATATGCGCGTTGCGACCGTGATTCCTGAGGTAGGTTTCCAATCCGCTTTTGAAAAATTGCGCCTCCTCATCGGACAAGCCGGTCTTGATGTTCTCGACACCGGCAGCTTCGATGCAGTGGGAAATGCGCCGGAGCACATCCTTTGCCCCGCGGTCGGTTTGTCCATAAGCCGTTTCAAGCTTGTAGCGAACTATGTCGTCCAGGCCGAACGCTCCTTCGACCTTGACGGTGGTGCCCCTGGTACGGCCCGGCATGTCCATCGCGGGATCGGCGCTGGTCATGCTGATGAACTTTTCCAGGCCGCTGTTCACGGCGGCCCCATATTGGTTCCGAGTGTCCACAAGGATGAGTTTGGCGGCATCGTTACGCTGCATGAAAGCCTGGTTCGCTCCGGCAGGCATGCCATCCACGACGGCGTTCATCGACGCGACCTTCTGTCGTACCGTGGGCACGAAATCCGCATCGATCGCTTTGACGCCAGCATCGGATCCGATGGCGGCGTCGAGCTTGGGCTTCATTTGTTCGTAGAGCGTGTTGTCGGCGCCCGTAAATTCGTTGAACGGCTTGTAGAAGTGGCCTTGGATGATCTGTAGATCATGCTCGCTGATGATTCGCCGCCCCTTTTCGTCCGTGGCGATTTCAGCGATGGATTCGAGAAGATGGCGCCCGTCCTGGTTCGCTCCGATGTCGTATTGGAATGGCCCGAAGCTGGGGCCGCTTTGGGCAGCTCCGGCGTTGCCCATTTCGTAGGCGCCCAAGCCCCCGCGCAATTCGCTTTTCATCATGATCTGGCAGACGCGGTACTCCATGGAGGTTGGGGCAAATGCGTCGCCGCCGCTGAACTCCCTTTCGCTCATCTCAAAGTCCCTTTGTCGTCGAGTTCTCAGCGTGCCGGATGCCTTTTGACGGTATTCGTCCAGTCTTCCAATTGCTGCGCACGATGGGCGGTGCTTTCCATGAGACAAGTCGATTGCGTCGTTGGACCAGCGTCCGATCCAAATCGACCGGCGCGGGCCGCGCAATCCTTGTCGCGAAAGCGCAGCCACGCCCGTTGCGCCTCGATGGCAGCCTGCCTGTCGTCGTGTTCGAGCGTGGCCAGAAGCGCCTTGTAGTCTCGATTCAAGCGGCCGTCCTGATAGGTGTACTCCGCGTCAGCGCAGTCCTGCTGTTTCGGAACTACGCCGAGGGTTTCCGTTATGCAGGCGTCATAGGCAGGGCGGATGCCCAGATAGCGAGGCGAAATATAGGACAGCCGCTCTACGTCAGCTCTTATGGCGATGCCATTGACCACATCGGCCTTGGGTTCGATCCGCGAGGGCGGGGGCAACGGCGCGGCAAACGCGGCGGTAACGATCGTTGAGGCCAGGAATGAGATCGTGAATCCGAGGTGGGGTTTCATGAAAGCGCTCTTTGGGTGTGAAGAGGATCGGGTTCTCTATGAGGGACTATGGATCGGATGTCGGCGGTCTGAGTCGTCTTGGCAATCGTTGCCATAAGCCTGATGACCGCCGGGTCTTCCGCTGGAGGCGTCTTCGTTTTGTTCGCGGCAGGTCGCGGCGCAACGGCGAGCACGCCAACAACCAACAAGTTGTGGAACGAAAGGTGATGGACGACATCCGATCTACTCGTGGGGTCGGCATGAGCTTTTCACCATCGAGCCTACTACCGGTCCGCAGCCGACGAACGTGAGTCACCTCTGCAATTTGCGTAAGGGAAAGCGCAACAGGCTCGGTGTTGATCGTATGGTCCCTCGATTTCTGAAAATGGCGCCGTCTACCTGGCTCGCAGACAATTCATGGCCGGCAGCTGTGTTTCGAAGCAGCCCGCTATGGCTCCGCAAACTCCCTCGCCGCAAACCGCAGGAAATACGGCCAGTTCGGGCTGGGCGTATGGCCATCCGTATGTTGGCGGAAGGCGAGCTTGCCGCTGTCGATCAGGGTCAGTGGCGGGGGCATGGTGTCGGTGCCGAGGCCTTTGGCGCCGAGTAGGGTGTAGACCGGACTGGCGGCGACGGCGGCCATGAAGGTGCCGCGTGTGTCCTGCCAGGCGTCGCCGGGGATCTTTCCCGGCTCGGACATGAAAACGCCGCCGCTGAGGAAGAGCGGTCGCGGCGCGCACAGGGCGATGAGTTCGTGGCTGTCCACCGGCAGCTCGTCCGGCGAGCTGCCGACGGCGGCGTACTTCATCAGGTTGCCGGCGAACCAGTAGAACTCGCCGGGGCCGGTGAGGTTGGCCAGCGTTTCGCCGAAGTTGCGCCGGAAGATGGCGCTGCCGCCCGCGCCGGCGGCGCTGATGTAGCCGATGGCGAAACGCGGGTCGAACGCCATGGCCACCAGCGCTGCCTTGCCGAAGCGCGAGTGGCCGAAGATGCCGATCCGCCGGGCGTCCACGTCCGGATCGGTAACGAGATAATCCAGCAGGCGGCTGTCGGCCCAGGCCCAGGCGCGCACCGCGCCCCATTGATCCATGCCGCGCGGCTTGCCCCGGTTGGCCAGGCCGATGATGCCTCCACCGATGCCGTCGCCGTTGGGCAGGCTGTCCGGCTGCGCGCTGGTGCTGTCGAGCGCCACGTAGCCCCAGCCACGGCGGAGAAGCTGCTCCAGGTTGTCCTCGCCCAGCAGGCTGTAATAGCTGATGTTGTGCGGAAGCGATGCCGGTGGATTCCTGGGGATCGGTTGCAGGCGGCTGCCGTTCATCACGATGACGGGCACCGCGTGGCCGCGCGCATCGGCCGGCGTCACCAGATTGGCGCGGATGTTCACCGCGATGGATGGGTAGGTGCTGTTGTCGACATGGCCGGTCAGTTCCTTGGTGACCACGGCGATGCCGCCGATGGCGTGATGCAGGGTGCGGGTGACTTTCCATGTCACCGCCGGCACGTTGTCGGGTACGAAACCGTAGACCTGGCTTTGCATCAGCTCGGCGATTTCCGGGCGTCGGTCACGCCGCCAATGCGATGCCGTGGTGACCTTGTTCCCTGCGCGTGTAGTGAGCGCGTCCGGCAATTTCGGATAAGGATTGGCCAGCGCCTCGTCGTAATTGGCGTTGCAGGGTTTGCCGATATCGAAGGCACCCACCGCGGGCTTCATCTGCTCGATGCCGAGTACCTTGAGCTCACGGCTGCGCTCTGCCACCGCTGCGGCGTCGGCCGCGTTCCGCTGGGTGCCGGGCGGGCACGCGGCCAGCGTGGTTCCGGGTGTCTGCGCGGGGCTTGCGGCGGCGAAAGCCAACATCGCGAAGGCCAGTGCGCGGCGGATGAGCGTGCTGTGGATCATGGCGTTCCCTTGAAGCCAAGCGGTGTGCATGCCGCCGTCTGCCGGCGGTGCCCGCGATGGCGGGTTTGTGTCGGTCGATTATGTGCGTTCGTACGCCCGGGTGCCTTGTTCGAGCTCGATCTGCTAGCGGGTTTCCGTGGTGAGGGCATCGTTTTCTCGGGTCAATGGATTGGGCTCGCTACCTTCGGTGAACGCGGATCGGTATTCGTGTTTGCCCCGGCCATCCGCCATCACCAGGAATGGCGGCAACGGGCAATGCAGGCAGGCGCAGATCAGTCGCAACAGCTCCGCTTCCTCCAGGGTGACGCGCTGGTCGGCGAGCACGGCGATGGCAAGGCCCTCGATCGCGAGCTCCTTGTCGATGGGGCGCAGCGCATCGAGGCGTTGCAGCAGCGCATCCAGCGAGGTTTGCCAGGCGGGTGGCACGGCGTATGCGAGGCCGTGATCGGGCAGGGCGCTGTCCATGGCCTGCTGCCAGATGTGACGCGCGGCATTGCCGTCGACACCGTCGCGGCCGGCGAGAATCGCGCACAGCGTGGCGAAATCGGCGCGTCGGTCGAACAACCGCGCCGGTCCGGCGATGCGGGCGCGCGCCGGTTGCGCGGCTTCGTCCAGGTACAGGCGAACCAGACGCACCAGGCAGAATTCGTAGAGGCCGATGCGGCCGTCGGCATGGATCAGTGCATCCAGCGCTTGCAACAACATCTGCCCCTGCGCGTGCGGCATGCGGCGCAAGCGTGGCAAGGCGAGCTGCAGCAGGGGCAGACGCGCTTTTGGCGTCAACCGGGTGCCGGCATCGAGCAGGGTGTCGACTTGTGCGCGGAATGTTGCGCCCAGGTGGTGCTCGATGTGATCGAGCTGGGTGGTGCGCCACGCCCGGTCCGTGTCGACGGCCAGGCTCAGTATCAGGGCCGGCGCGTCATCGGTGCTGGCGGCTGCGTCAAGGAGCCGGCGGGGTACGGACTGCAATAAATGGTTGGCCGTATGGATGGCCGTTTCGATAGTCTGGCCAATGCTGGTCGTCAGTGCTCTCGGTGTCGCGGTACCCGGCGTTTGTGCGACGCGTGTGGTGGCGCGGTTGCCTTCGTGGGCCGTTGCCATCGCCGGAGCGAAACCGGCAAGGGAGACGTGACGGGCGTCCGCGTCTGCCGTCCGTACCGTTGTCTGCCAATCGCGCGCGATGCGTGCGATGTCCTGCTCGCGGTAGGGCATGCCGAGCGCGCGGATGCGCACGGGCACGGTCGGGTGCGTCGCCAGCAGTCGTGACCAGCGGCCGCCTTCGCCGAACAGCATGTGCGCCACCTCGCTGCTGTCGAACCCGTGCAATGCGGAGCCTGCGCTGAGCGCCTGGATCTTGCGCAACGCACCCACCAGGCCCAGTTGCTGGCGGGTGAACTGCACCGCGGCCGCGTCGGCCAGGAACTCGCGCGAGCGCGAAACCGCCGCCTGCAGCACGCGGCCGGCGAGGTGGCCGATGGAGCCCACGCACAACAGGATGAAGCCGATGCTGTATTGCCCCAGCATGTAGAAGGTCGGGTCTTTCCTGCCGCTGCTGAAGTCGCCGTAGATCATCGAGCGCCCCGTGGTTGCCAGGAACATCACCCCGGCAAGCAGGCCGATCAGGCGGATATTGAGCCGCATGTCGCCGTGCACGATGTGGCTGAATTCGTGTGCGATCACGCCCTGCAGCTCGTCACGGGTGAGCTTGTCCAGGCAGCCCTGCGTGACACAGATCGCGGCGTCGGCGGTACCATGGCCGGCGGCGAACGCGTTGATACCGTCTTCGCGCACAAGCAGGAAGACATCGGGCGGCGGGATCGAGCTGGCGATCGCCATTTCCTGCACGATGTTGTTGAGCCGGCGGTGCACCGGGTCGGTGGTGTCCGGGTCGACGTCCCGCGCGCCGATCCATTCCATGACGACGCGGCCGCCAAGGTCCAGTTCGCGCATGCGCGACCACGACACCCACCCTATGGCGCCGGCGGCGACGATGGCGATGCCGGCCATTGTGGATGTGGCCGGCCACGGCGAGTAGCCCGCGTAGACCAATCCGAAGTAGTGCATGAACGCGTATTTGCCCAGCGCCAGCGCGGCCACCAGCGCGACGAGCACCAACGTTACGGCCAGCGCGAGGAGCAACAGCATGCGCCGCGTGGCGCGTTGCGCATCGTCCTGGCGACCGAAGAAATCCGTGGAAGAGCGGCCATCGCCTGGCCGTCCGCGTTGTTCGCTCATGCCGTATTCCCCTGCGGAGGAGCTCCGCGCGATGAGTCTAGCGCGGCCGAAGCAGCGGTTCCCGGTGAGGCGCACCGGCCCGTGGATTTCCGATGCGGGCTTTGCGAAGCCTTCGACGAACGGATACGGGTCGCTTGCTTGCCGTACCCGGACACGTGGGCTAGTTTCTGGCGTTCGCTCACAGCGCGGCCGAACCGGGTCCGCCTCCAGGGGATATCAATGAAACGCACGCTTTCGATGGCCGTCGGTCTGCTGGTGGCACTGGTTGCAAGAGGAGCCGGCGCGGCCCCGGCCGAGCCGCAGCTGAAGCTCAACGACAAGGGCTATTTCGAGGCGCCGGGGCTGAATGTCACGGTGTTTGCCGACATCTATCCCGACGGCCACCAGACGGGCGTGACGGTGATCCAGCATGGCACGCGCGTGGCGGCCAATGGCGATTTGCGGCTTGAGCCGTCGCCGGGGCAGTGGTCGCCGATGCCGGCGGGCGACGGCGAACCGGTGGTCGACGCGGCGACGCAGACCGTCACCCAGACGCTGCACTATCCCGACGAGACGAAGAACCGCAAGGGCTTCAACCCGATCGAGTACCCCGACCTCCATTTCAGCTACCACGTCAGCGTGACGCCGATGGACGGCGATGCGTTCAAGGTCAGCGTCGACCTGGACAAGCCGCTGCCGGCGGAGTGGGAAGGCAAGGTCGGTTTCAATTTCGAGCTGTTTCCCACCGACCTGTTCGGCAAGAGCTGGTTGATGGATCAGGTGTCGGGGATCTTTCCGCGCCAGGCGGACGGCCCCATCAGTGACGACCATGGCCAGCTGATTTCCGCCCCCATGGCCGAAGGCAAAACCCTGGTGGTGGCGCCGGAAAGCAAGCTGCAACGGCTGAAGATCGAGAGCCGCACGGGTCGGCTCGAACTGCTCGACGGGCGCGGCAACCAGAACAACGGCTGGTACATCGTGCGTGAGATCACGCGCCCGGGCGCCACGAAGAATGCGGTGTCGTGGGTCATCACGCCGAACGTCGATCCGGACTGGCGCGGCGCGCCGGTGGTGCAGGTGTCGCAGGTCGGCTATCGACCCGGTCAGGCCAAGACCGTGGTGATCGAGCAGGACAAGCGCGACGACAAGGCCGATGCGCTGATCCTCTACAAGATGACCGCCGGCGGCCCTCGGCAGGTGGCCAGCTTCAGGCCCAAGCCGTGGGGCCATTTCCTGCGCTACAACTACCTGACCGCCGATCTCGGCGCGGTGACCGACCCCGGCATGTACCAGCTGTCCTATCGCGGGCAGAAGACGCACGTTTTCCGCATTGCCGACGATGTCTACGATCGCGGTGTGTGGCAGCCCACGCTCGAATATTTCCTGCCGGTGCAGATGTGCCACATGCTGGTGAAGGAGAACTACCGCACCTGGCACGGACTCGATCATCAGGACGATGCGCGCATGGCGCAAATCGGCGTGCACTTCGACGGCTATGCGCAGGGGCCAGATACGCTGACCCGCTACAAGCCCGGCGACCGCGTGCCAGGCCTGACCTCGGGTGGCTGGCACGATGCCGGCGATTACGACCTGCGCGTCGAGAGCCAGATGGGCACGGTATGGCTGCTGGCCAAGATGGTGGAGGAGTTCGGCCTCGACTACGACGCCACCAGCATCGACGAGACGAAGAAGGTGGCCCACATCCACCGGCCGGACGGCGTCAACGACGCGATCCAGCAGATGGAGCATGGCCTGCTCAGTGTGCTCGGCGGCTACAAGGCGCTGGGCCGCACCTATCGCGGCATCATCGAGCCGACGCTGGAGCAATACGTGCTGCTCGGCGATGTCTCCACCCAGACGGACGGGCTCGATTACGATCCCGCGCTCAAGCCGGGCCAGAAGACCGCGACGACCTCGTCCATTCCAGACGACCGCTGGGTGTTCACCGAGGACAACCCCGATCGCGAACTCACCACGGCGGCGCAACTCGCGACCGCCGCACGGGTGCTAAAGGCGGCGAACCCGGCGATGGCGAAGCAGTCGCTCGATGCCGCGCTCGACCTCTACCGCCACGCCATCGACCGCGCCGACGACCTTGGCGCCAAGGTATTCGCGCTGGCGGAACTGGCGAAAACCACGGCCGACGCGACGTACGTGCAGCGCCTGATCGCCCTGAAGCCGCAGATCGTCGCGCACATCGACAAGACCGGCGCCATGCTGGCCGAAGCGATGCCGCTGATCCACGACCAGGCCTTCATCGACGAGGTCGGAGCGGCGGTGAAAACCTATCAGGCCAAACTCACCGCGGACGCCACCAAGACACCGTACGGCGTGCCGTATGTGCCGTACATCTGGGGTGCTGGCTGGGACATCCAGAAGTTCGGCGTCAGCCAGTATTTCTTCCGCAAGGCGTGGCCGCAATTCACGCCGGACACGCTGCAGATGGAGGCGCTCAACTTCGTGCTCGGCGTGCATCCGGGTGACAACCCCGAGTCGTTCGCCTCCGGTGTGGGCGCGCTGTCCGCCACGGTGGCCTACGGCGGCAACCGCGCCGACTGGAGCTACATCCCCGGCGGCGTGATCTCCGGCACGGCCCTGATTCGACCCGACCTGCCGGAGCTGAAAATCTGGCCCTACTTCTGGCAGCAGCGCGAATACGTGCTGGGCGGCGGCGCCACCAACTTCATGTTTTTGGCGCTGGCGGCGCAGCACGAGGGGAAGTAGGCGGGAGGGGAAAGTGGCGGCATCCTGCGTTCATCGATCACGATGACACCATGTTGCCACCCAGCTTCTTGGCCCGGTAGAGCGCCTTGTCCACCCGCTGAAAAATGGTGTCGGTGGTGTCGCCATCCAGCACCCGCGTGATGCCTACAGATGCGCTCACCAGCGACACCGGCTCGATCGACAATTCAGTGATGGATTTTCGCAGCCGCTCGGCCAGTGCGTGCAGGGCAGTGGCATCGACATCCGGCACGACGACGAGGAACTCCTCGCCGCCCCAACGGGCCAGGCATTCGTTCTTGCGCAGCAGCTCCTGACATCGCTGCGCCACCTGCTGCAAGACGCGATCGCCAACCGGATGGCCGTAGGTGTCGTTGATCGCCTTGAAGTGATCCATGTCGAACATGATCACGCCTGCCGGGATCTGCCGGGTGAGCAGGTCTCGCAGTACCAGTTCGCAGAAGCGGCGGTTGTAGATGCGGGTCAGCGGATCCCGGTTGACCATGGCTTCCATGTGGGCCTGCTCCGAGACCAGGTGCTGGATCCTTCTGGTCAGTTTGCGCTGCACCGGCAGCAGCACCAGCAGCAGCACGAAGACTGGCCCATAGCTCATCAATAGGTCGGCGCCTCGCGGCGTGCGTATTTCCTGGGGATGGGCAAACAGGTAGACCAGCACCGGCAAGGCCACCAGCAGCCAGCCGGCCACGACGATCGTCACGCCATCGCGGGTCGGCAGGTAGATCATTGCCGTCACCATCAGCACCAGCAGCAGCGAGCCGATCGGCGGATAGATGTCGATCAACCGCAGTCCCTGCGTCTGCGTGGCCTGCCAGGTGTAGAACCACGCTGGCGCGACAAGTGCGGCCAGCGCGGCCGCCAACGCGACGCGCATGATGAGACCAAGGCGATGCGGCCAGCGCACAAGCATGATCAGCAGGACAAGAAAGAAGACGCACGTGAGCGGCGGGATCACCATGTCCATCGGCCGGTGCACGGGCCCGAGCCAGGCGAGCGCGGTGGCTGCAGCGCCGGCAAGCGATGTCAGCGACAAGGTGATCATGCTTGCGCCGTGAAGGAGACGATCGCGGGAAACGGATGGCGCCATGTGGGGAGAATCCTCGGCGAGTAGATGAGTGTAGCCGAGGCCGATTTGCGTGCGGGCAGGGCGCATGCCGTGATGGTTGCGGCCACTCCGCCATCGCGAACTGAGGTGCCGGCGTGGTTGCCCGCCGCCGCAAGTGCATCGATTCTGGCTGCGGGATGGCGGCTGTCCGGCCGAGCGCCAAGGGGGCGCTCAGCCCGCGACGGTTTCGGCCACCACATGCTGCCGGGAAGGCTGGGTCTGCCGCGCCTGATGACCGGTGATGCTGTCGGCGTGATCGCGGTGATAGACGTAGGTGCGATGGGTCAGCCACGCGGTTCGTGTGCCCATGATCCGCAGTTGCGTCATCAGTGCGGCGTCTTCGGCGTAACTGATATCGGGAAAGCCGCCGGCGCGCAGGATCGCCTCGCGCCGGACGGTGATCATGCCCACGCCGATGCAGCGATCGACATGGATCATCTCGCCGGGATGCATACAGCTCGGCACGAAGGGATTGCCGACGATGCGCATCGGCGACAACCACAGCTCGGTAGCGGGTTGCGCGGCGATGGCCTCGCGGCGCAGGGCAAGGTGATCGGGCAGCAGTTCGTCATCGCTGTCCAGGAACACGATCCACTTGCCGCGCGCGTGGCGCAGCAGCGCATTGCGGCTTGCCGCCGGCCCACGGTTGGCGTGTCGCCAGCAGCGCACGCGGCCGTCGCGGCGCGTCCAGTCGCACAGCGACGCCCATGTGCCGTCGGACGAGCCGTCGTCGGCAATCAGCAGCTCCCACGATGACTCCTGCTGCGCCAGCACCGACGCCAGCGCGCGGTCGAGCCATGCGACGCGGTTCCAGGTGGGCATGACGATGGAGAAGAACGGTGTCGACATGAAGCTCGGCTGGCTTTTCGGGAGAGGCTCGCGGACGAGTCCGGTCGCCACGATCACGTGCGCCCGCGCGGTTGCGCGGGGCCATGGCACGGATCGGATGAAGCAGGGGCGCAAAAGGTTCCCGGGCTGTGAAGCCTGGCAAGCGCATGCGCGGTGCGTGGCCCGCGTCAGCTAACCGGCATTGCCCCAGATCTGCTGCAGGCGCTGGTCCCGGCCGCAGCCGTAGCGGTAGTACTTGTAGCGCAGCGGATTTTTCCGGTAATAAGCCTGGTGGTATTCCTCGGCCGGGTAGAAGGTTGCGGCCGGTTCGATGCGGGTGGCGATGGGGCGCTTGAAGCGTGGGTCGGCCTGTATCGCGCGCAGGCTTGCCTCGGCCTCGCCGCGTTGCTGCGGTCCGATCGGGAATATCGCGCTGCGGTACTGGTCACCGACGTCGCAGAACTGCCGGTTCACCGCCACCGGATCGATGTTGTGCCAGAACACGTCCAGCAGCTTCGGGTAGCTGACCTTGCGCGGGTCGTAGGTCACCCGCACCGCCTCGGCATGGCCGGTGCCGCCGGCGGATACCTGCCGGTAAGTTGGCCGGGATGTGTGGCCGCCGGTGTAGCCGGCTTCGGTGGAAATCACGCCGGGGAGCTTGTCGTAGGGCGGCTGCATGCACCAGAAGCAACCGCCCGCGAACACGGCTACGGCCGTGCCGCCCGAGGTCCGCGCCGATGACGGAGCGTCGACCGTTCTGGATGACGGGCTGGTAGCGCCCGCGCCGGAGGGCGCGCAGGCGGCCAGTACGATCAGCATCGGCAGGCTCGCCAACGCCCGCAGCCATGAAGGATGCCGCAGCGCGGCCAGGGCATGCATGCTCATGTCAGCCTCTCAGCGCGGGCAGCGGCTGACCTTCCGGCACGAAGCGCAACGCCAGCCCGTTGTTGCACCAGCGCGTGCCCAGCGGCGGCGGGCCGTCGTGGAAGATGTGCCCTTGATGACCGCCGCAGCGGGCGCAGTGGTATTCGGTGCGCGGAATCATCAGCACGAAATCGCGCTTGGTCGCCGTACGCCCGGGCAGCGCCTGGGTGAAGCTAGGCCAGCCGGTACCGCTTTCGAACTTGTGCTCGCTGGCGAACAACGGCGACCAGCACGCTGCGCAGAGGAAGGTGCCGGCACGCTTTTCCGCATTCAGCGGGCTGCTGCCGGAACGCTCGGTGTCTTCCTCGAACAACACCTTGAACGCCGCGGGGCTGACCTTGTCACGCCAGAAAGCCGGCGGCACGTCCAGCGCTTTTACCGTTGCGGCGTCCGAGCCGGCGGGTGGCGCGACGGTGCGCGCGCAGGCTGACAGCCAGGGCAGGGTTGCCGCGGCTCCAAGATATTTCAGGACACTGCGTCGTTTCATGGTTCAACTCCGGAAGACTGGCGTTGGTGGCCGTGGGTAGCTTGTGTCGAGCGGCAGCTCCGATGCGGGACGGCTCGTGCGGGTGGTTGTGCGCTAGCGCGTGCCGCCATCGGCCTGATCGTCGCTCAACAAGCTATTCGTTGCCCGGTGCGTTTTCGTTACATGCCACCCCGGACGCGTCTCCGGCATGGTCAGGAAGGCCGGCAGCACGACAAGCGCCACCGCCGCGATCATGGCGCCGGGCACCGCGTTCCAGCCGGTTTGCTGGACCAGAAGCTCGGCGAGGAACGGCGTCAGGCCGCCGAAGATGGCTGTCGCCATGGTGACACCCAGGGCCAGGCCGCTGAGCCGGCCTTCGCCCGGAAACTGTTCGGCGGTGGCCGGCGCGCCCACGGCACTGACGCCGCCGGCAAGGCAGGCCAGCACGATCGCGCCGCCCGCTATCGCCAAGTCACCGCCGCCGCCCATCAGGCCGAACATCGCCAGCGGCAACAGCATGCTGGCGAAGGCGAACGCGATCAGCACCGGCTTGCGACCAACCCGGTCGGATAGCGCACCAGCCAGCGGTGTGACGAGGATGACCGCCACGGCAGCGCCGCTCGACATCCACAGCGAACGGCCTTCGGCGAGGATGCCGGACGAGGTCAGGAACGCCGGTACATAGGTGATGCCCACGTAATAGGTGATCGAGCCCAGCGCCGAGATGGCGAAGGTGCGCAGCAGCGCGGGTTTGTGGTGGGCGAGCGTGTGGCGCAGCGGCGCATCGGGCACGGTGTGCTGCCGCACCTGGCGCAGGAAATCCGGTGACTCCTGCATGGTGGATCGCGCAAACCACACGCAGCCGGCCAGCGCCGCGCCCACGAAGAACGGAATGCGCCAGCCCCAGGCGTCGAGATGGGCAGCGCTCATCAGCGCTACCGTCAGTGCGGACAGCGCCACCGCCAGCAGCGCCCCGATCTCGCTGGCGGCGGACGCCAGCGAGGTGATCAGGCCGCGGCGATCCGGCCGCGCACCTTCCAGCAGATAGGCCACCACGCCGGTGTATTCGCCGCCCACCGAGAACGCCATGAGGCAACGCAGCAGGATCAGCAACACGCCCGCCGCCGGCCCGATCGCCGCGTAGTCGGGCAGCAGCGCCGTCGCCAGCATCGCCAGCGTCATCAACATCATCGACAGCAGCAAGGTGCGTCGCCGCCCGAGACGGTCGCCGATATGGCCGAACACCATCGCGCCGAACGGCCGCATCGCGTAGGAAATGGCGAACCCGCCCAGCGTCGCCAGCAGCGAGTTCTCGCCACCCCCGAAAAACACCCGCGACAGCACCGTGGCGAAATACAGGTACAGCGTGAAGTCGTACCACTCCACCACCGTCGACAGTGCCGCCACAATCATGGAGCTGCGCGAGACTTGGGGCGTGCTGTGCTTTTCGGGCCGGGTCATGCAGGTGGGTGCGAAGGGGATCAGGGCAGGAGTCGGAGCAGGCAGTCTATTGCGCATTGGCCGGCGAGGTGCGCTGCCCTGAAGGGCATGGTGAGGAACAGGACGACGATGCAACGACGCCCGCATGCCATCGCTTCAAGTCGATCCAGGCATCTCCTGCTGCTGTTCGAGCAACAGCGTCGTCTCTTCGATGCGTGCGAAACGCCCGTCCGGGTCCCGTGTCGCAAACACGTAGACCTCTTGCCGGATTCGCCCGCCGTCGCGCTCGAGCAGGTCGATGACATGGCGTTCGGCGTAGCGGTCGGCATCACCAAGTTCGTCCAAAACGGTGATCGTGGCGTGCGCGACCACGTCCCGGAAATGGTTGATGCGGGCGAGGAAAGTGGCCCGGTCGTCCCATGTCCCGTTCGTGCGCTGGCGGAAATCGGGACCGAAGTGCCGGTCGACCGCTTCGGCGGCCGTCAGCTGGCGATTGTTGAGAAGGTCTTCGATGGCGTCCTTGAGGGTGGTCATGACGAGCTCCCTCAGCGGACCGTGAGCACGATCTTTCCCTGGATATGCCCGTGGGCCGCCCGTTCGTGCGCCTTGCGCGCATCCGCCAGGGCGAACGTGCTGTCGACCGCGACGCGTACCGTCCCGGCGTCGAGCAGCTCGCCGAGTTCCGCCAGTTGGGCGCCGCTTGAGCGGACTTGCGTTGCGGACACGGTGACGCCCAGCTTGCCGGCCTCGTCCGCACCAGCGAAGCCCAGCGGAAAGATCGGGAACAACGCGCCACCACGCTTGAGCGTGCGCAGGAAGCGCGCCGCGCCCGGTCCACCCACGGCGTCAACGACCAGGTCGACGTCGCGAACCACCTCTTCGGGCGCCGTCTTCGTGTAATCGATGAATTCGTCCGCGCCCAGGTCGCGCAGGAACGCCTCATGCCTGCCGGACGCCACGGCGATCACCCGCGCTCCTTTCCACCTGGCCAGTTGCACGGCGAAATGACCCACGCCGCCGGCGGCGCCGTTGACCAGCACGGTCCTGCCTGCCAGCGGCACCGGCTGGTGCGCGTGCGGCTGAAGCGGGTTGGGAGCGTCGTGGCCCAGTTCGATCATGAACTGCCAGGCGGTGAGCAGGGACATCGGTGCGCCGGCGGCGTGCACGTGATCGATCCCGGCGGGCTTGCGTGCGACTTCCGCCGAGGGCACCGCGACATACTCGGCGTAGGCTTTGCTGTCCCCGGCAAGGCCTTCGGGAAAGCGGACCATCGAATACACCTCGTCACCGATGGCGAAATTGGCGACGTCATCGGCAAGCGCGGCGACCACGCCCGACACATCCGTCCCCGGAATGATGGGCAGGTACATTGGCGGCCGCCATTCCGGCGGCAAGCTGGCGTACCCCTCGCGCAAATACCAGTCGGGTGGATTGACGCCCACCGCGTGCACGCGGATGAGCACTTCGCCAGGCTTCACTCCGGGCGGCGGCGCGTCTTCGTAACGCAATACGTCGGGGCCGCCGAAGGTGTGCAGCCGGATCGCTTTCATCGTGTTTGTCGGCATCAGCCTGTCCTTCTATAATTAACGGAGCGGTGTTCCGATTATGCGGAGCAATGCTCCGTTTATCAAGAGGCCATCATGCGAGCTGATGCCAGGAAGAACTACGAGGACCTGCTCACCGTTGCGCGCGGCGTCGTCGTCGAGCAGGGCGCCGGCGCGTCGCTGCGCGACGTGGCGCGAAGGGCCGGCGTCGGGCTCGGCACGCTTTACCGGCACTTCCCCACGCGCGAGTCGTTGCTTGAGGCCTTGTTGCGCGAAAGCTTCGATGGCCTGACGACGAAGGCCATCGAACGCGAAACGTCAGCTTCGCCGGGCGACGCACTGGTGACGTGGCTGCGCGACGTGGTCACGCTGGCCAACGATTACCGCGACGTGGTGGCATCGATGGTCGCTGCCATCGATGACGAGGACTCGGCGCTCCATGCGTCGTGCGTAAGCATGAAGGCAGCCGGCGCAAGGTTGCTCGCTCGCGCACAAGCGGAAGGCGTGGCACGGGCCGATATCGATGGGGCGGACCTGTTTGCGTTGGTGGCGGCGCTGGCGTGGCTCGGCGATCAGCCCGCGCTGGCGTCGCGCGCGGATCGTCTGTTCGGCGTCATCGCCGGGGCGCTGCTGTTGGATCAAGCCGGTGGCGGTGCCAAGCCCAAGGGGGCGCGTCGCACCAAGGGATAGCCGCTGAGAGGTCGTGGAAGAATCGGAGGCTCCGCTTTCGCTTCCCCTGCGTAGAGGGGGACAAAACGGTAGGATGGCCGTTTTGTGCGGCGCGAGCCGCCCGCCGGACGAACGCCGTGGATGGCGCGTGTACAGTTGCCCATCATTCTTGATTCCTTCCCCCGCTCGCGGGGGAAGGTGCCCGACAGGGCGGATGGGGGCGCTCTTCGGTCGGCGTGAAGAACAACAGCAGCGCGGCTAGCCGCGCCCCCATCCGCCTTCGGCACCTTCCCCCGCAAGCGGGGGAAGGAACAATATGACGCCGCCATGCTGCGCGGTCTTTCGTACTTACATCCGTGCGGCGATCAGCTTGCCCAGAACGGCGATGCCATGGCGTATGCGTTCCGGCGGCACAGTGACGAACGACAGGCGCAGCGTGTTGGTTTCCGGTGCGTTCGCGTAGAACGGGGCGCCGGGCACGAACGCCACGTTTTCCTTGATCGCGGCGTCCAGCAGTTCCATCGCGTCGATGTGCGGCGGCAGCGTGGCCCAGATGAACATGCCGCCTTCGGGCTTGGTCCAGGTGGCGCTGGCGGGAAAGTGTTCGGCCATCGCGTCCAGCATCACCTGGCACTGGTTGCCATACAGCTCGCGGATGGTGGGGATGTGGCGATCGAGGAAACCGTCCTTCACCACCTCGTGCACCACCATCTGGGTGAGTTGCGCCGTGTGCAGGTCGGCCGCCTGCTTGGCCCTTTCCAGGACGCGCACCAGCGGCAACGGGGCGACGACATAGCCCAGCCGGATACCGGGCGTCAGCACTTTCGAGAACGAGCCCATGTAGATCACGCCGGCCGGGTTCATCGCCACCATCTTCGGCAGCGGGTTGCCCTTGTATGAGAGCGCGCCGTACGGATCATCCTCGATCAGCGGCAGGCCGAGGCCGGCGCAGGTTTCCACCAGCTCGACGCGACGCGCGGTGGACAGCGTGCGGCCGGTCGGATTCTGGAAATTGGGCAGCGCGTACAGCAGGCGTGCGCCTTCGGCGACGGCGGGGATCGAAGAAGGTACCAGGCCGTTGTCGTCCGTCAGCACCGATTTGAATTCGGGCCGGTACACGGAGAACGCCTGCAGGGCGCCCAGGTAGCTCGGCGTTTCTACCAGCACGCGACTGCCTTCGTCGATCAGCACCTTGCCCAGCAGGTCCAATGCCTGCTGCGAGCCGGACACCATCAGCACCTGCTCCGGCACGATCGTGGCGCCATCCCTCGAGAGCATCTCGGCGATCCACTGGCGCAGCGGCGGATAGCCGTCCGTCGGACCGTACTGCAGCGCGGTCTTGCCGGCCGTGGACAGCACCTTGTCGAATGCCGCCTTCATCGCGTCGACCGGAAAGGTGGCCGGCGAGGGCAGGCCGCCAGCGAACGAGATGATCTGCGGCTGCTGCGTGATCTTCAGGATTTCGCGAATGAACGAGCTTTGCAGCTGCCCGGCACGCTCGGAAAAACGCCATGCGATGGGGCTGGGACTTTCGATGTTCATTCGGTGCTCTTCGGCGGCAGGGGCGTCGGGCGATTATCCAACAAGCGCGAACGGCGCGCGTTCATTGCGTCCCGTCTTGAGGCGGCTTGGCACAACCGGCTGCCCAAAAATCGGGTGGCTCGCCGTGCTGGCACCCACGGTTCGCGCCTTCCCGCCGATCGCCGCGCACGTCCCCACATTGGCCACAATCGCCGGTTACTATCCCCACCAGTGGTCACGCCCGTCCTGCCGGACGGCGCCTTCTGGATGATGGGGAAACACCATGGATTTGCTGAAATGGCTGCTGATGCTGCCCTGGCGTGTAATGCGCTGGCTGACCCGCATGCTTGGCGCCGGCCTGCGGCCCCTGCTGGGTGATGTCAGTTGGGGGGCGCCGGGCTGGATGCACGTGGTGCGGCGGCATCCGCGCCGTTCCGGCGGCGTTGCTCTGGCCTTCGTCGGGCTGGCGCTGGCTGGCTGGTTTGGCTGGCAGTGGTATCAGCATCGGCCGCGTCCGCAGCAGATGACATTCGAGGTGACGGCACCGGCCATCACCGATTACACCCAGGACACGCCGGTCATCCAGCCGCTGGTGGTGACGTTCTCCGGTTCGGCTGCACCGATCGAGCAAGTCGACAAGGCCGTCACCGACGGCATCGCCAGTAGCCCCGCGGTGAAGGGCCAATGGAAGTGGACGGACGACCGCACCCTCACGTTCACACCCTCGGCCGATTGGCCGGTGGGGCAGAAGTACACGGTGCGCCTGGACGCGCCCAAGCTGCTGGCGCCGCAGGTGCACCTGGCCGAGAGCCGCTTCGATTTCAGCACCGAGGCATTCACCGCCACCCTGGGCGAGGGCGAGTTCTACCAGGATCCGCAAAACGCCAGCGCCAAGCAGGTGATCCAGAAGCTGGACTTCAACTATCCGGTGGACCCGGCGCAGCTGGAAAAACGCATCAGCCTGTCGAACGCTGATGCGGACGGCAAGGCCACCACGCCGGTCAAGTTCAGCGTCACCTACGGCAAGGACAAGCTGCACGCGTGGATCCACTCGCAGCAACTGGCGTTGCCGCATGATCCGGGCCTGCTGCTGGTGAACGTGGATGACGGCGTCTCCAGTTCGCGCGGCGGCGACGGCACGCGCGATGCCCTGCACGCGCGGGTACGCATCCCCGGCCTCTACAGCCTCACCGTCGATGACGTCAGGCCGACCCTGGTCGACGATGACAAGAACGAACCGCAGCAGGTGCTGGTGCTGAATTTCACCGGCGCGGTGCGCACGGACGAGGTTGTTCCGCTGGTCCATGCGTGGGTGTTGCCGAAGCAAAAGTCGGGTCGTCCCGATAGCGGTGACGGCGGTCAGTATCCGTGGGATGTGTCGCAGGTCGGCACCGACGTGCTGCGGCAATCGCAGGTGTTGCCGCTCACCGCCACGCCGACGGAAGAGAACTACCAGGCGCTGCAAAGTTTCGGCTTCCACGCGCAGCCGGGCCAGCGCATCTACGTTCGGATCGACAAGGGGCTGAAGTCCTTTGGCGGCTATGTGCAGGGCCAGCCGGTGGCGCGGGTGATCACGGTGCCGAAATATCCGCAGTTGCTGCGCTTCGTCGGCTCCGGCTCGCTGCTGTCGATGAGCGGCAGCAAGCGCCTTTCGGTGGTGTCGCGCAACCTGCCGGGCATGCGTCTGGTGGTGGGCCGCGTGCTGCCCGATCAGCTGCAGCATCTGGTCAGCCTCAATCAGGGCGACTACAGCCACCCGCAGCTGATGTACGGCTTCAGCGAGGACCAGATCGTCGAGCGCTACGTGGTCAAGCAGGCCTTGTCCGACGATGATCCGGCGAAGGCCAGCTACACCGGCGTCGATCTGGGCAAATATCTGGCCGACGGCAAGCGCGGCGTCTTCCTCCTGCATCTGGGGGGCTACGATCCGGCGGTCGAGAAGCGTGCGGAGCGCGATGCGGCCCGCCGCTGCACGGCGGCAAAACAACTGTTGGCGCCAGCAGCCGGTACGTCGACGAACGCGCCGGCGTCAGCGGGCATTCCGGCCTGCGACCCCGTCGATGAAAGCGCCGGCAGCATGGGTGACGCGCCCACCGACAGCCGCCTGATCGTGGTCACCGATCTGGGCATGCTGGTGAAGAAGGCCGATGACAGCAGCCAGGATGTGTTCGTGCAATCCATCCACGGCGGCCAGCCGGTGGCGGGTGCCACGGTGGCGGTGGTGGCGGTGAACGGCAAAACCTTGCTGTCGCGCACGACCGGTGCCGACGGCATGGCGAGTTTCCCCAGCCTGGCGGGCTTCGATCACGACCGGCGGCCGGTGATGTATCTGGTCACCCATGGCGCGGACATGTCGTTCCTGCCGATCGGTGCCAGCGGGCGGGAGCTGGATTACTCGCGCTTCGACGTGGGCGGTGCCGACAACGCGCCGAATCCGGGCCGGCTGTCCGCCCACCTGTTCTCCGACCGCGGCTTGTATCGACCGGGCGAGATGATGCATATCGGCCTGATCGTGCGCGCGGCCAGCTGGACGCGCAGCGTCGCCGGCATTCCGCTGCAGGCGGAGATCGTCGACCCGCGCGGCAATACGGTGAAACAGTTTCCGCTGGCGCTGGACCGCTCCGGTTTCGGCGAGCTGAGCTACACCACGGCCGACACCGCGGCCACCGGCGCGTGGACGGTGAACCTCTACATCATGCGTGATGGCCAGGCCGACACGCAGATCGGCAGTACCACGGTGCAGGTGAAGGAGTTCCTGCCCGATCGCATGAAGGTGCGCGCCAGCCTGTCGCAAACCGTCACCGAAGGCTGGGTGAAACCGGCGCAGCTGCAGGGCGTGGTGGACGCGCAGAACCTGTTCGGCACGCCCGCGGCCAACCGGCGCGTGGCGGTATCGATGAGCCTGCAGCCGGCGTTCCCCGCGTTCAAGAGCTGGTCCGGCTGGAACTTCTACGACATCCGCCGCGCCAAGCAGGGCTACCAGCAGGAGCTGCAGGATCAGCAGACGGATGCCCAGGGCCATGCCGCGTTCGCGCTGGATCTTTCGCGCTACGAGGACGCGACCTACCAGCTGCATCTGCTGGCCAAGGTCTACGAGGCGGACGGTGGCCGCGCCGTGGCCGCGGCGACCGAATCGATGGTCTCCAATGACGACTGGCTGGTGGGCTACAAGAGCGTGGACAACCTCGATTACATCGACCGCGATGCAGTGCGCCGCGTGCGTCTGGTGGCGATCGACCCGCAGGCGAAGTCGATCGCGCTGCCGGGGCTCACGGCGCAGCTGGTCGAGCGCAAATACGTATCGGTGCTGACCAAGCAGTATTCGGGCGTCTACAAATACGAGTCGCGGCTCAAGGAAATACCGCTGGAAAAACGCCCGCTGACGATTGCCGCCGGCGGTATGGATTACACCTTGCCCACCGACAAGCCCGGCAACTACGCCTTGCTGATCCTGCGCGCCAATGACGGCAAGGAGGTCAACCGGGTGGAGTATTCGGTGGCCGGTGCGGCCAACCTGTCGCGCTCGCTGGAGCGCAATGCCGAGCTGCAACTGACCCTGGACAAGCGTGTCTACCAGCCGGGCGACACCATCGAGGTGGCCATCCATGCGCCCTACGTGGGCAGCGGCCTGATCACGCTGGAGCGCGACAAGGTCTACGCGCATGCATGGTTCCGTACCGACACCACCAGTTCGGTGCAGCACATCACCATTCCCGCGGGTTTCGAGGGCAACGGCTACGTCAACGTGCAGTTCGTGCGCGATCCGTCGTCCGACGCCGTTTTCATGAGTCCGCTCAGTTACGGCGTGGCGCCGTTCCGTCTGAGCCGTGAGGCGCACCTGGACAAGCTGGACGTGGCGGTGCGGGCGCTGATCAAGCCTGGCACCACCGCCACGTTCAAGTTGCATGCGGCCCAGCCGGCGAAAGTGGTGCTGTTCGCGGTGAACGAGGGCATCCTGCAGGTGGCGCGCTACGAATTGCAGGATCCGCTGGAATACTTCTTCCGCAAGCGCATGCTGGGCGTGTCCACCGCGCAGATCCTCGACCTGATCCTGCCCGACTTCGAGAAGCTGATGTCGCTGTCGGCGGCGACCGGCGGCGACGCCGACGCGGCGATCGGGCGGCAGCTGAACCCGTTCAGCCGCAAGAAAAAGGCGCCGGTGGCGTACTGGTCCGGTATCGTCGATGTCGATGGCGACAGGGATTTCCATTATGACGTGCCGGACGATTTCAACGGCACGTTGCGGGTGATGGCGGTGGCGGTGTCGCCCGACCGCATCGGCACCTGGCAGGGCACGACCACCGTGCGCGGCGATTTCGTGTTGTCGCCGAACGTGCCGACC
Organism: Rhodanobacter ginsenosidimutans; assembly: GCF_042655685.1. Taxonomy (NCBI): domain Bacteria; kingdom Pseudomonadati; phylum Pseudomonadota; class Gammaproteobacteria; order Lysobacterales; family Rhodanobacteraceae; genus Rhodanobacter; species Rhodanobacter ginsenosidimutans. The sequence goes on from NZ_JBHSMM010000001.1 coordinate 1,728,298, forward strand.
ACGCTGGCGCCGGGCGACGAGGCGGAAGTCAGCGTGGGCGTGGCCAACAACCTCACCGACATCGGCAAGCAGGCGGTGCCGGTGGCGGTCACGCTGAAGACGGGCGCGGGGCTGGCGGTGGTCGGTGCGGCCACGCAGAACATCGACCTGGCCTCGATGCGCGAAGGCGTGCTGCTGTTCCGGGTCAAGGCCACCGACACGCTGGGCTCGGCCGATCTCGCCTTCAGCGCCAGCCACGGTGCGCACGCGGCCCGGCAGACGGTCGACCTGTCGGTGCGGCCGAACGTGCCGTATCGCACCTCGATCTCCACTACCCGGGTGAAGCCGGGTAGCCAGGTGGACGATGCTTCGCTGCGCGCGTTGTACGCGCCGTATGCGCGGCGCGACGCGGTGCTGTCGTCCTCGCCGGTGGTGCTGGCGCGCGGGCTCACCAGCTACCTGATCAACTACCCCAACTACTGCACCGAGCAGATCATCAGCTCGGCGATGCCGCGCCTGATCGTGGCCAACTGGGATGCGGCACCCGCATTCGTGCAGGCGCTGCAACCGGCGTTCGAGGGCAAGCCGGTCAGCAACGCCAAGGCGCTGGGAGATTTCATCAGTACCCTGGAAACGCGCCAGAACGATGCCGGTGGTTTCGGCCTGTGGTCGGCCACGCCGACCTCGCTGCCGTTCGTCTCTGCCTACGCGATGAACTTCCTGCTGGAGGCACGCGAGCGTGGCGTGGCGGTACCGCAGAACGTGCTCGACAACGGCAATGCCTACCTGCGCGAACTGGCGGCAGACGACAGCCTCACCTCGCTGGCGCAACTGCGCGACCGCGCCTACGCGATCTACCTGCTGACCGTGCAGGGCAACGTCACCACCAACCAGATCGCCGCCGTGCAGCAGCGTCTGGAGGTGTTGTACGCGAAGCAGTGGCGCAGCGATCTGGCCGCCGCCTGGCTGGCCGCGTCGTACAAGTTGCTGCAACAGGACGATGAAGCCGACAAGCTGATCGCCGGGCCGATCAAGGTGCTGGAACGCGGCAAGCCGGACAGCGACAGCTTCGAATTCGCCGAGTACTACAGCCCCGCGGTGCGCGATGCCAGCGTGCTGTACATCGTGTCGCGGCAATTCCCGGCGCAGGCCAAGGTACTGCCGCCACAGGTGTTCGAGAACATCGCCTGGCCGCTGCAACGGAACGACTACAACACGCTGTCGTCGGCGATGACGATCCTGGCGCTGGACAGTTACGCCGGCATGGAGCCGGGCAACCTCGCCAAGCTTTCCATCGAGGCGGTCGGCACGGGTGGCGCGGTGACATCCATCGGCAAGGCGCAAGGCCACCTGCTGCAGGCGCAAACGTGGGATGCGGCGACGGCCAAGCTGCGCTTCGTCAATCACAGCACGCAAAGCGCGTGGGGCGTGCTGACCCAGAGCGGCTACGACCGCCAGGCGCCGGCCAAGGCGATCAAGCAGGGCCTGGAAATCGTGCGCGATTACACCGACGACAAGGGACGGCCGTTGGACAAGATCACCGTGGGGCAGGAGATCGACGTGCACGTGAAGGTTCGCGCCATCGGCGACGAGGAGCTGGACGACATTGCCGTGGTGGATCTGCTGCCCGGCGGCTTCGACCCCGTGCTGCGCACGCCGCCGCCCGCAAACACCGACACCTCGGATGACGGCGAATATGCCGACGACGAGAGCGCGCAGGCGCAATGGACGTCGCCGCTGGGCCTGGACAGCTCCAGCTGGCACGCCGATCACGCCGACGTGCGCGAGGATCGGGTGGTGATCTACGGTTCGGTATCGTCGGACGTGCGCGAATTCGTGTACCGCATCCGCGCCACCAATGCGGGCAGCTTCCGGATTCCGCCGGCCTATGCCTCGGCCATGTACCGGCCCAGCGTGCAGGCCGAAGCGCCTGCCGCCGGCGTGCTGACCGTGGTGCGACCGAAGTGAGCTGAGGGCGCGTGCGCATGGAGTGGGCAAGTGCCGCGCGCGCCGGAGCCGGGCGCTGGTTGCGCCGCTGGCAGAACGTGCTGGCGGCGCTGGGGCTGATCGCGGCGATCCTGATCGGCTGCCGGCTGTGGCCGCATCCGTCGCTGCGCGATGCGTTGCCGCGATCGACCGCCATCCATGACGACACCGGCCGCCTGCTGCGGCTGACCCTGGCCAGCGACGACCAATACCGACTGTGGACACCGTTGGCGGATATTTCCCCGCAGCTCATCGACGCCACCTTGATGCACGAGGATCAGTGGTACTGGTGGCATCCGGGCTTCAATCCATGGGGGCTGCTGCGCGGGGCGTGGATCACCTACGTGCGCCACGGACATCCGCAAGGCGGTTCCACCATCACCATGCAACTTGCCCGGCTGCTGTATCGGCTGGATACGCGCACGCCGCTGGGCAAGCTGCATCAGGTGGCGCTGGCGCTGCGGCTGGAGCTGTTCCATTCGAAGAAGGACATCCTGGCGGCGTATCTCAACAGCGCGCCTTACGGCGGCAATATCCAGGGCGTCGGCGCGGCCAGCCTGGTGTATTTCGAGAAGTCCGCCGCCCGGTTGAGCCTGCCCGAGGCGCTGACGCTGGCGGTGATTCCGCAGGATCCGTCGCGCCGGCTCGACGCGCGCCACGGCCCTGACGTCACCGTGGTGGCGCCGCGTCTTGCCGCCGCACGCGACCGGCTGTTCCAGCGCTGGCTGCGCAGGCATCCGGATGACGCCAGGTGGCGCGCGGTCTTCCGCATGCCGTTGGCGTTGCACACCATCGCGCAGCTGCCGTTCGAGGCGCCGCACGCGGTCGATCAGTTGATTGCCGGCGCGAACGCGCGGGGCGAGCCGCTGCCGTCGCAGGTGCGCAGCACCATCGACCTCGGCCTGCAGCAATTGCTGGAGCGGCAGGTGCGCGATTACGTGAAGCACATGGCTGGCGTGGGCGTACGCAACGCCAGCGCCATGCTGGTCGACACCCGCAGCATGGACGTCAAGGCGCTGGTGGGTTCGGTCGATTACTTCAACAAGGACATCCACGGCCAGGTCAACGGCACGCTGGCGTCGCGTTCGCCCGGTTCCACCCTGAAACCCTTCATCTACGGGCTGGGGCTGGATCAGGGTGTGCTGGGGCCACAGACCGTGTTGCGCGACGTGCCCAGCTCGTTCGGGCCGTATACGCCGGAAAATTTCGACGGGCGTTTCCTTGGGCCGGTGACGGCCACCCAGGCGCTGATCCACAGCCGCAACATTCCCGCTGTATGGGTCGATGCGCAACTGCGCGATCCGGACCTGTACGGCTTCCTGAGCCAGGCTGGCGTGCAGAACCTGGCCAGCGAGCAGCACTACGGCCTGGCGTTGGTGCTGGGCGGCGGCGACGTGACCATGCAGGACCTGGCGCGCATGTATGCGCTGCTGGCCAACCGCGGTGTGCTGAAACCGTTGCGCCTGCGTCAGGACGTGCCAGCGGTACCGGGCAAGCGGCTGCTGAGCGAGGCGGCCAGCTTCATCGTCACCGACATGCTGGAGCAGAACCCGCGCCCGGGCACCACGTTCGGCAGCCGGCCCGCTGCCGCGCCGGTGTTCTGGAAGACCGGCACCTCGTGGGCGTTCCACGACGCCTGGACGGCGGGCGGTTTCGGCCCGTACGTGCTGGTGGTGTGGGTGGGCAATTTCGACAGCACGCCGAACCCGGCGTTCGTGGGCATCGATGCGGCCGCGCCATTGTTCTTCCGCATCCACGACGCACTGCTGGCCGGCCATCCGCAGCTACGCCCGCCATCACGCTCGTTGCCCGACGGCCTGAAGCGCGTGCGCGTGTGCCTGGCCACCGGCATGCTGCCCAGCCGCTGGTGCCCGGCGACCGGCGAGACCTGGTTCATCCCCGGCGTATCCCCGATCAGGGTGGGCAATGTGTATCGACCGGTGGTGATCGACAACGCCAGCGGCCTGCCGGCGTGTCCGCCGTATGCCGGCGGGTCGACACGCACCGAGGTGTTCCAGTACTGGCCTTCGGATCTGGCCGCGGTGTTCGCCCGTGCCGGCATCCCGATCCGCAAGCCGCCGCACAATCCCGCCTGTGCCAACGCGGGCCAGGCGCAAGGCGATCCGCCGGCGATCACCTCACCGTTGCGCGGGGCGTCCTACGCGCTGCGGCTGGATCGTCCCGAGGGCAATGCCGTGGTGCTCGCGGCCACCAGTGACGCCGACGTGCGTGCGCTGTACTGGTTCGTCAACGACGCCTATATCGGCCGCGCCACGCCCGCGCATGCGTTGACATGGCAGCCGGTGCAGGCAGGCACGTATCAATTGCGCGTGGTGGACGACCACGGCCGCAGCGACGCGCGCAGCCTGGAGGTCGGCGTGGTGCAGTAACTCATTGCCGCGCCACGACGGCGCGGGACGCCGCCGCAAGGCCGAACGAGGCGACCACGCACCAGCCGGCCATCCATAGCATCTGCGTCGGCAGCGCCATGCCCAGATCGATGAAGGCGCCGCTGATGCCAGGCCCCAGTGCCGTGGACAGCACCATGGCCGACACGATGATCGCGCGGATGCCGCCGAGGTTGGCGGCGCCGTAGACCTCCGGCCACAGCGCCCCCAGCAGCGTCTGGGTGAAGCCGCTGCTGATGCCGAGCAGAAACATGAAAAGGTAGATGCCCCAGACCGGCGTCAGCAGGCCAACCGCTGCCGAGGCGACGGCCAGCGGGATCAGGAAGAACGGCAGCAACCGCAGCGCGCCGAGCCGGTCGACGAGTTGACCGCATATCAGGCCGAACACCACGGTTGTCACCGCCATCACGGGGAAGGCGGCCGCGAAAACCAGCGCGTCGTAACCACGCAGTGCAATCAGGTAGCCCTGATGAAAGAAGATCGTGGTGCCGATGAAGGGCGGTGCCAGCACACCGCTCAGCAACAGGTAGAAGATGGGGTCACGGATCACTTCGGCGCGCGTCCAGTCGCGTGTCATTCGCGCGCCGTCCGCCTGGTATTCGGTCGAATGCGGTACGCGCTCGGTGGCTAGCAGCCGGAGCACCGATGGATAGCCGACCAGCATCAACACGATGGCCGAAGCGATCCATGGCAACCGCCAGCCACCCACGTCCCGCAACAGCACCACCGCCACCGGCAGCAACGCCGAGCCCACCTGCACACCAAGCACCACCAGCGCCATCGCGCGGCCCCGGTTGGCCACGAACCAGCGGCCGGTTTCGGTAAAGGCGATCTCGGTCATCATGCCCTGGCCGAACAGGCGCAGCAGATAGAGCGCCAGCGCCACCACGGCGAGATGCGGAGCCAGTGCCAGCAACACGCAGGCGCCGGCCAGACACGGGATGGTGAAACGCGCGACCTTCCATCCCGGCATCAGGTCCAGGGTGCGGCCGAGCCAGGGCAGGGTGATCGCACTCATCAAGGTCGCGGCCATGTACAGGCCGCCGAACTCGCCACCGGACAGATCGAACTGCTCGCGCAAGTCGTTGCCCGACAGCCCCACGAAGAATGTCTGGCCGAACGAGGAGAACAGGGTCAGCAGGAAGCAGCCACCGATCCAGCGGATGTTGCGGGCAGCGAAGCGCAGGTTGTCGGTGATCAGGGTGCGCATGGATCCACAGGGCAGGATGGGAGAAAGACGTCATCGACAGGCCGGGGGAGGCTGCATGGAACGCGTCGTTCCATACGGACCGCCACCCGCCGTGGGTTGAAGCGCCGGCGCGCTATGAGCCACTCCCCTTGCAACGACCCACCGCCCAGGCGCTGGTGCCATCGAGCGCGGCGGCGAGGCTCGCCGATTCGATCCTGGGCTCATGGGCATGGCGGCGTACTTCATCCGCGATAATGGTGAAATCCTTTTCAGGTATTCGGAATGAAAGTGCGCGGCCACCTTGCCGGTGGCGCGGGCCAGTTCGACGCGCGATGCCGGGGCGATGCTGCGGCGATTGTGAGCCGCATCGGCGTGCGGCGAACGACCAGGTCGCGCTCCTGTTCCGCGGATTGAACGTTTCATTCTATAGCCCGCTTCCGGCGGTGGGCACCGTGGGCATTACACGGACAGGATGTCGTGGATCTTTTGTCGCAGCACGTCCAGCGAGAACGGTTTGGTGAGCAGGTGCATTCCCGGTTCCAGGTGGCCATCGCCCACGACGGAGTGCTCGGCGTAGCCCGTCACGAACAGGACTTTCAGACCGGGGCGGACGATGCGGGCGGCGTCGGCCATCTGCCGACCATTCATGAGGCCGGGAAGGCCGACGTCGGTGATCAGCAGGTCGATGTCCGTCTCCGACTGCAGGATGCGCAGCCCGGCGCTGCCGTCGGCGGCATGCAAGGTGCGGAAGCCCGACTCCCTCAGCAGCTCGCAGACCAGTTCGCGGATCGACGGCTCGTCCTCGACCACCAGGATCGTCTCGCGTTGCCGGGTGGCCTGCGGCAAGCGTGCGGGCCGCGTGGGCTCCACCTCCTGCGGCGCCTCGTGATGGCGTGGCAGGTAGATGGTGAACACCGAGCCCTTGCCGGGTTCGGAATGGATCCGCACCTGGCCGCCGGATTGCCTGGCGAAGCCGTAGATCATCGACAGGCCCAGGCCGGTGCCCTGGCCGATCGGCTTGGTGGTGAAGAAGGGATCGAACGCGCGCGCGATCACGTCGGCGCTCATGCCGCTGCCGGTGTCGGCAACCGACAGCGAGACGTATCGCCCGGGCTGGAGATCGAACGCGGCTGCCGCGGCCGGATCGTCGAGCGCGCGGTTGGCGGTTTCGATCATGAGGTGCCCGCCGTCGGGCATCGCGTCGCGGGCGTTGATGCACAGGTTGAGCAGCGCGTTCTCCAGCTGCGGCGGATCGACCCGGCAAGGCCACAGCGCGTCCGCCTCGATCACCTCCAGTTGCACCGAGGGGCCAATGGTGCGGCGGATCAGTTCCTCCATGCCGGCCACCAGACGGTTGATGTCGGTGGAGCGCGGGTCCAGCGTCTGCTGCCGTGAGAAAGCCAGCAAGCGCTGGGTGAGCGAAGCGGCGCGGTTCACCGCGGTTTCGCCCAGCGAGAGCAGGCGCGGAACATCCTCGACCTTGCCTTGCTCCAGCTTCATTTGGGCGACCTCCAGCGCGCCCATGATGCCGCCGAGCAGGTTGTTGAAGTCGTGCGCGAGGCCGCCGGTGAGCTGGCCCACGGCTTCCATCTTCTGCGCCTGGCGCAGGGCCGCTTCGGTGCGCGCCAGCGATTCGGCCGCTTCCTTCTCGGCGGTGATGTCGCGCGCGCTGCAGTAGATCTTGCCGTCCTCGGGGATGGCCACCCACGACAGCCAGCGGTAGCCGCCCTCGGCATGGCGATAGCGGTTCTCGAAGCTCAGCGCGGGCTCGCCCAGTTCGATGCCGCGGGCGTACGCCAGCCGGGTGCGCTCCAGATCGTCCGGATGCACGAAGTCGAAGAACGGCGTGGACGCAATGATTTGCTCGGGCCAACCCAGGATGCGCTGCCAGGCCGGGTTGGAAAGCTCGAAAACGCCCTCGGCGTTGAGCACGCCCATGATGTCGGTGCTGAGCTGCCACGTGCGTGCCCGCCCGTGGATGCGCTGCGCCACCTGTTGCTCCAGGTCGCTGTTGATCGCGCGCAGCCTGATTTCGCTGGCGCGCAGGGCTTTCTCCGCCAGCGCCCGTTCGGTGACGTCGGTGCCCTCGACGAAGATGCCGGTCACCTTGCCGGCGTCGTTCTTGATCGGTTGATAGACGAAATCGAGATAGCGCTGGCTCACCGGCGCTTCCGGCGCCGGCTGCATGGCGAACGGCGTGGCCGTGGCCACATACGACTGACCGCTGGCGTAAACGAGGTCCAGCAGGCCCACGAAGCCCTGGCTGGCCGCGTCGGGGAGGGCTTCGGCCACGGCGCGTCCCAGCAGCGGACGGCCACCGACGAGTCGCAGGTAGCTGGGATTGGCCAGCTCGAACACGTGGTCGGGCCCGCGCAGCATGGCCATGAACGAGGGCGTCTGTTCGAACAGCTCGGCCAGGTGCTGGCGTTCCTCCATCGCGCGCCGGGACACCAGCACTTGCTCGGTGGTTTCCGTGCATACCACCAGCACGCCGCCGACGCCGCTGGCGGCGGTTTCGTCGTCGATCGGGCTGTAGCTGTAGGTCCAGTAGGTGTCCTCGTCGCGGCCGTCGCGGTGCATCACCAGGTGCTGGTTTTCGTGCCAGGTGGCGCTGCCGCCGCGCATCACCTGCGCGATCTGCGCGCCGATGTCGTCCCAGATCTCGGCCCACACCTGCCGTCCCGGCTTGCCCAGCGACGACGGATGGCGCTCGACCGTGAGCGTTCCCCGGTAAGCGTCGTTGTAGAACCAGAAGGCCTCGCTGCCCCAGAACACGCACATCTGGTGGCGCGAGTTGAGCATCGACCGCAGGGAGGTGCGCAAGGCCTGCGGCCAGCTTTCCGGCGGGCCCAGCGGGTGCTGCGACCAGTCATGGGCGCGCATCAGCGCCCCCATTTCTCCGCCACCCGACAGAAAGGACGCGTCCGCCATGAAACCAGCCAGCGTTTGGTCAGCCCGATGAGTACGGATCGTGCCGACTTCCGCTCACGCTGGCAATGAGGGGCGGATCGGTGCGCGGCAGGCCACGGCATGGCCCGGGGAGCTCATCCGGCCGGCTTGCGGGGCCGCCGTTCCGCGGCCGCGGTGCGCAGCGCCGCGATGAAGTTTTCGGCCAGCGGGTTGGTTGCGTTTCGCAGGCGCAGGATGCCCAGCTCGATGAAGGCCGGCTTGCCGCGCAGCGGCCGATAGCGCACGCCCGGGCGCTGCAGGTTGCGCACCGATGAAGGCACCAGCGCAAAGCCCATGCCGCTGGACACCAGCCCGATCACCGTCTGCATCTGGCGCGCGTGCTGGGTGATCTGCGGGGCGAAGCCGGAGGCGTGGCAATGGCTGATGGTGAGGTCGTACAGGCCGGAGGCGACCTCGCGTGGCGGTACGATGAAGCTGGCCTTCGACAGGCTGCGCAGGCTGATCGGCCCGTCGCCTTTCGCTGCGGGGGCGTCGGCGGGTGCGGCGAGCACCAGCTCCTCGCGCATCACGCCCTTGAACGCCAGGTCCGGCTCGTTGACGGGCGCCAGGGCGATGCCCAGGTCGAGCCGCGCCGCGCGCAATTCGCGGATCTGTGCATCCGTCGTCAACTCGTGCAACTGCACTTCCACCATCGGAAAGCGGGTGCGGAAGCTTTTCAGCGCCGGCGGCAGGATGCCGTAATCGGCGATCGACACGAAGCCGATCGAGAGCATGCCGATGTCGCCGCGCTCGGTCTGCACCGTCTTCACCCGGGCATGTTCCAGCCGCGCCAGCACTGCCTGCACTTCGTCGTAGAACACGGCGCCGGCAGTGGTCAGCATCACGCCGCGATTGCTGCGTTCCAGCAGCTGCACGCCCAGCTCGTTCTCCAGATTCCGGATCTGGGTCGACAGCGGTGGTTGCGATACATGCAGCCGTTCGGCGGCGCGGGAGAAGCCGCCTTCCTCGACGATGGCGGCAAAGTAGCGAAGCTGGCGCAGTTCCACTATTCGTATGTCGTATGGCTGGACTCCACGTATTGTATTGGACGGTATGGAGGTCGCCAAGCAGAATGGGCGTTCGCCCAGCAGCCATCGCCATCAGGGGAAGTTTCATGCCCGCCTACCGTTCCCGCACCAGCACCGCCGGCCGCAACATGGCCGGCGCCCGCGCGCTCTGGCGCGCCACCGGCATGAAGGATGGCGACTTCCAGAAGCCGATCATCGCGGTGGCCAACTCGTTCACCCAGTTCGTGCCCGGCCATGTGCACCTGAAAGACATGGGCCAGCTGGTGATCGAGGAGATCGAGCGGGCCGGCGGCGTCGGCAAGGAGTTCAACACCATCGCCGTCGATGACGGCATCGCGATGGGCCACGATGGCATGCTCTACAGCCTGCCATCGCGCGACATCATCGCCGACAGCGTGGAGTACATGTGCAACGGCCATACCGCCGACGCGCTGGTGTGCATTTCCAATTGCGACAAGATCACCCCCGGCATGCTGATGGCGGCGCTGCGGCTGAACATCCCGGTGGTGTTCGTTTCCGGTGGTCCGATGGAAGCGGGCAAGACCAGGCTGGCCGGCAAGGAGGTCGCGCTGGACCTGATCGACGCGATGGTGGCCGCCGCCGACGACAGCGTGTCCGACGCCGACGTGCTGGCCATCGAGAGTTCCGCCTGTCCCACCTGCGGTTCCTGCTCGGGCATGTTCACCGCCAACTCGATGAACTGCCTCACCGAGGCACTGGGCCTGTCGTTGCCGGGCAACGGTTCGCTGGTGGCCACGCATGCCGATCGCGAACAGCTGTTCCGCAAGGCCGGTCGCACGATTGTGGAGCTGGCCCGCCGCTATTACGAAACGGATGACGAACGCGCGTTGCCGCGCAATATCGCCAGCAAGGCCGCGTTCGTGAATGCGATGTCGCTGGATATCGCGATGGGCGGCTCGACCAACACCGTGCTGCACCTACTGGCGGCGGCGCAGGAGGGCGGCGTCGACTTCACCATGAGCGATATCGACCGGCTCTCGCGCAAGGTACCCAACCTGTGCAAGGTGGCACCGTCGAGCAGTTACCACCTGGAGGACGTGCATCGCGCCGGTGGCGTGATGGCGATCCTGGGCGAGATGGATCGCGCGGGTCTGATCGATACATCCGTCCCCACGGTGCACAGCCCGTCGCTGGCCGAGGCGCTGGAAACGTGGGATGTGGCGCGCACGAACGATGCCGCGGTGCAGGAGTTTTTTCGTGCCGGCCCGGCGGGCATCCGCACCCAGACCGCGTTTTCGCAGAGCTGCCGCTACGACGCGCTGGATACCGACCGCGAGTCCGGCTGCATCCGTTCGCGTGAATTCGCCTACAGCCAGGATGGCGGCCTGGCGGTGCTCTACGGCAACCTCGCCGAGCGCGGCTGCATCGTGAAAACCGCCGGCGTCGACAAGAGCATCCTCGCCTTCAGCGGCCCTGCGGTGGTGCTCGAAAGCCAGGATGCGGCGGTGGCGGCCATCCTCAGCGGTTTTGTGAAAGCCGGCGACGTCGTCGTCATCCGCTACGAAGGCCCGCGCGGCGGACCGGGCATGCAGGAGATGCTGTACCCGACCAGCTACCTGAAATCCAAGGGACTGGGCAAGGCTTGCGCCCTGATCACCGACGGCCGTTTCTCCGGCGGCACCGCCGGGTTGTCGATTGGCCATGTGTCGCCCGAAGCGGCCGAGGGCGGCAACATCGGCCTGGTGCAGACTGGCGACACCATCGTGATCGACATCCCCAACCGCATCGTGCGTTTCGAGGTCAGCGACGAGGAACTGGAACGCCGGCGTGCGGCCCAGGCGGCGAAGGGCTGGCGACCGGCATTGCCGCGCAAGCGCAAGGTCAGCGCCGCGCTGAAGGCGTACGCCAAGCTGGTGACCAGCGCCGACAAGGGTGCCGTGCGCGATCTGGATCTGCTGCAGGATTGAGCGACGGCCCACGCCCGCGCGCGACGGCGGTGACCGGCCCCGAAGGGCCGCCGCGGGCGTGATGCAACGGATCTGTGCGTGCTCCCGCGGTGCTTCGACTTTGCCCGCGTCGCGGGTTACGCTCAGTGGGAACGGTCGGCATGGACAGGCGGAGCGACGCCTTCCATCGTCGGTTTTTTTTGGCCGGTGCCGCCGTCGCATCGACTCAACGGGGATATCTGCAATGCCACAAAAACCTGCACGACGCTGGCACCTTTTTTCGCTGTCCGTCCTGATGACACTGGGGATGGGCCAGGCACTGGCCGCCGACGTATCCGTGAGCGGCAGCCTCGAGGCCGGCAAGCCCGGCGCCGTGGTCTCGCGCCATCTGTTCGGTCAGTTCGCGGAACACCTGGGCACGGGCATCTATGGCGGCCTATGGGTCGGGCCGGATTCGTCCATCCCGAATACGGACGGCTATCGCAACGATGTGATCAAGGCGCTGAAGGCCCTGCATGTACCCAACGTGCGCTGGCCCGGCGGTTGTTTCGCGGATGAATACCACTGGCGCGACGGCGTGGGCCCCAAGAGCAAGCGCCCGACCAGCGTCAACACCAACTGGGGTGGCGTGACCGAGTCGAATGCGTTCGGCACGCACGAGTTCATGAACTTCGTGGAGCTTATCGGCAGCGAGGCTTATGTGGCCGGCAACGTGGGAAACGCGCCGCCTGAGGAGATGGCGCAGTGGGCCGAGTACATGACCGCCACCGGCAAATCGACACTGGCCCAGGAGCGCGTCGCCAACGGCCGCGAAAAGCCCTGGAAAGTGCCGCTGTTCGGTATCGGCAATGAGTTGTGGGGTTGCGGCGGCAACATGCGCGCGGAGTACGCGGCGGATCTGTACCGGCGCTACCAGACGTTCGTGAAAGTGCCCGCCGGCGAGACCATGTTGAAGATCGCGCCCGGCGCCAACGGTGACGACTATCACTGGACCGAGGTGATGATGCGCGAGGCCGGCAAGCTGATGGACGGCCTCAGCATGCATTTCTACACCGTGGCCGGTGGCTGGCCTCCGAGCCAGTCGTCCACCGATTTCGACAACAAGGGCTGGATCCAGACCTTGTCCGAAGCACTGCGGATGGATGACCTGATCACCCGCCACAGCGCGGTGATGGACAAGTACGATCCGGAAAAGAAAGTAGCCTTGGTGGTGGACGAGTGGGGCACCTGGTATGCGCCGCTCCCGGGCACCAACCCCGGCTTCCTGCAGCAGCAGAACACGCTGCGTGATGCGCTGGTTGCCTCGTTGACGCTGGACATCTTCACCCACCATGCCGATCGCGTGCGGATGGCCAACATCGCGCAGATGATCAACGTGCTGCAGGCGATGATCCTCACCGACGGCCCGCGCATGCTGCTGACGCCCACGTACCACGTGTTCGCCATGTACCTGCCGTACCAGGACGCCACCGAACTGCCGTTGCAGCTCGACACGCCGAAGTACACGCTCGACGGTATTTCGGTACCCGAGGTGCACGGCTCCGCGGTGCGGGCGAAGGACGGCCATGTCTACGTGGCGTTGACCAACCTCGACCCGGCTCGCGCCGCGCAGGTTCAGGTGAAGGTGCAAGGCCTGCAGGCGAAGGGTGTCAGCGGGCAGATCCTCACCGCGCCGAAGATCACCTCGCGCAACACCTTCGACCAGCCCAACGCGGTGAAGCCGGCGGCCTTCAACGGCGCGCGCGTGCAGGGTGACCAATTGAAGGTCGCGCTGCCGGCCAAGTCGATCGTGATGCTGCAATTGCGCTGAGGCGTACAACCTTGACGGCAACGGAATCACCGTAGCCGTCGACGTGATGCAGGAAAGCCCGGCCATGCTGCGCCGGGCTTTCTTTTTTGCGGGTGACGCGATGTCAGTCGCGCGATTTGGCCACGATGCTGCCATCACCCGGATCGACCAGCAGATCGACGGCGGTGCCGTGGTGGGTGGAGGCGTCAGCGCTCCACAGGCCGTGTTCGTATTCCACGTCGTGGACTTTTTCATAGCCCGCGGCGGCCAGCTTGGCTTTCACCTCGTCCTCGTTGAGTTTGGACGGCGCGTCGCTGACGTAGACCCTGCCTGTCTCCGGACCCACCGCGATCTCCACCCATTGCTTGTTGCCGCCGCGCGCCTCGCTGCGCCACACGCCATCCTTGAATTCCAGGTCCTTGACCTCCTTGTAGCCCGCGTTGGCGACCGCGGTCTTGATGGCCTCCTCGCTCAACGCGCCCGCGGGGGGCTCGGTGCTCCAGGTGGATGCACTGGTAGTGGTCTGGGTGGTGGTTGTCTGCGACTGGGTAGTGACAGGTGGATCCTGCGCCAGGGCCACACTGCAAACCGACAGTCCAATCAGTAGGGGAAGCGTGCGCTTGATCATCGATAACTCCTTTCTCGGGTTGGCACTACAGATGGCGTGCCGGCTGGCCGGCGTCGCCCAAGTCATGGGAGTGCTGGAAAGCTGCTCCGCAATGACTTGATCGAACCATCTTGTGCGCAATGCAGCGTGAAGGCGGCCGCGCCAACGTCGTCTGGATGTGAAGCCGGAACCTTCCCGCGAACCTACAGCCGCCTGATGTCCCTGTTCAGCGCTTCAAGATAGGCGCAAAACATGTTGGACATATCCATGCGGTGCTGGCCGGTAAAATGACGGCCCCGCCATCGCTCCGGCCGTATCGCCATGTACCGTGTCATCAGTGTCCGCCTGCTCGTCGCCGCCCTTGGCCTGACCGTCTCGTTGCCATCGGCAGCGGCCGGGCCGGCGACCCCCACCATCGGCCAGCAGCGCGAGCAGGTGCTGTTCTGGCCGCAGGCGCAGCGCGAGGCGCAATTCCGCCAGATGGCCACGCTGTTTCCCAGCGACCTTGCGCCGCGCGGCACGCATGTCCACGAACTGCCATCGGGCAAGCCTTTGCCGCTCGGTGGATCCACGTCGCTGGCGAGTTACATGGAGCAGCACCATCTTGCCGGCGTGATGGTGCTGCAGCACGGACGCGTTCGCCTCGAGCGTTACGCGTTGGGCTTCGGGCCGCAGCAGCGGTGGGAGTCGTTTTCGGTGGCCAAGTCGGTCACCTCCGCCTTGCTGGGCATCGCGCTCCAGCGCGGCGAAATCCACAGCCTGCACGACACGCTGGGCACCTATATTCCGGAGCTGCGCGACAGCGCCTACGCCGACGTCACCGTGCAGCAGTTACTGACGATGACCTCCGGCGTGCAGTGGGACGAGGATTACGCGGACCCCAAATCGGATGTGGCGCAGATGTACCTCGGCGCCTGCGTCGACGGCCAGGCGCATGTGCTGTCGTACCTGCGCAAGCAGCCACGGCAATGGCCCGCCGGCACGCACTGGAACTACAACACCGCCGAAACCGACCTGCTCGGCATCCTGGTGCAGCGGGCCACGCATCGTTCGCTGGCGGCGTACCTGTCGCAGACGATCTGGAAACCGTACGGCATGGCGTCGGACGCCACCTGGATCAAGGACGAATGCGATGGCAGCGATACCGGCGGCAGCGGCCTGTCGGCCACGTTGGGCGATTACGCGCGGCTGGGCCAATTCATGCTCGACGGCGGTCGCGTCGACGGCAAGCCGGTGGTGGCGTTGGCCTGGCTCAAGGGCGCATTGCAACGCCAGGCCAGCGTCGACGCGCCGGACCGTGGCTACGGTTATCTGTGGTGGACGGATACCGACGGCAGCTATGCCGCCATCGGCATCTTCGGCCAGATGATCTACGTCGATCCCGCGCGCCAGCTGGTGATCGCCCAGGTGGGTGCCTGGCCGCACGCGACATCGGATGCGCTGGTCGCGGCGCGGCGTGCCTTCGTGGCGGCCGTCAAGGAATCGGTGGATGCGGAGGGAAAGCGGGTGGCGCACTGAAACCTGACGACGTGACTCGGGAGGGAGTCTGGCGTCAACGGGGACTGGTCGTCCGTTCTGAACGAATAGCCAGTCCCCGCGTGAACGATATGTCCACCGCCGAAATTCAACCTGCGGCGGATTACAAACAGGTTTCCTGGCCGCCTACCGAAGAACACATCATTGGGCGTGGATGTTCCTTCATGGGCTTCGGATCCATGCCCGGGGTTCGTTTGGTTTCCCTTTTTATCGCCTGGATTTTCCGATTGAACTTCTCATCCTTCTCGGAACCTGGACCCTCCGGCCTCACCAGCGTGAACTCGGCCTGGCCTCCGGAGGAGACCTCCACCTTTGCAGGGTAGGTTGCCTTGACTCCGCTGGACCAGACGGCGTTGCAGTTGCTCGCATCGACATAGGTCTCGTGTGGGACGGTGTTGTAAGGCAACGTTACTGGCGCATAGCCCTGATCGGCCCCATTGCAGACGACCCTGGCGCTTTGCGGTTTCGAATCAAGCTTGACCTGATATTTGGGCGAACATCCAACTGTCACGGAAACTGCTGCGAGTACTAGAACGATTTTGGTCTTGAGCACTGTATATCCTCCGATTCCTATGGACATGGAACTGCATCTAGCGAATGCAAATTGAAACACCCTGAGTTCAATTTTCTAATGCATCAGCGGATGAAAGCCGGGGTCAAGCCGCGATGAGGGGGTGAATTGGCGTTACACGTGCGGCACGCGGCCGTGCAAGTCTTCATGGGTCGTTGCACCGATTTCGACTGTAATGGAATTCCCCTCTCCCGCATCATAAACAATATCGATACTTCGCGTTACGACGTTATCGGGAACAGATAGTTCAACGCATGAGCTCAATGGCGAAATCGTGGTGTATCCCACGATTGGATACCCGACGCGAACGGTTTGGGCAGTAAATACGTCCAAAACCGTCGCCACGTCCGGGGGTTCACCCACGCCAGTTCGCGTGTGCATCCCAGAACGCCACCGCACGTCGATACGCCTCGCGATCGAGCGGTACGCCGGAACCGCCCTCGGCCACGCCGAGCGCATTGCGCAGCATGGTGATCGGCACCATCGGAATCTCTTCCGGCTCGGCGGTGTAGAGGCAGCCGACCACGCCCCAGTCGGCGTCGATGGGCGCGCCTTCCTTCGCCAGTTGTTCGCGGCTGTAAAGGATCGGCAGCAGGTAGTTGGCGACGGGTGGATCGATGCCTTCGAACCAGCGCACCAGAACCGGCAATTCATCGCGGCTGCGTGCCTCGTAGGCCGAGTGGAGCTGATGGCGGTTCGCATCGGTGATGGGCGTGGCGGTGCAGCGCGTGCTGGTCCAGTTGCGGTGCACGTGCAGCTTGCAGAACGGCGCGTAGCCATCCAGCACCTTCAGTGGCGGTTCGTTGTTGAGGTGTCGTTCGAACGCCTCGGCGCTGCAATCCTGGATGGCGCTGGGGCGGCGGTCGCGCGGAAACAGGCGGGTGCGGGCGAACGGGGTGAGGACGATGGACATGGCGGTCGCGGGTGATGGGTCAGCGCACGAGGATATCGCGACGCTGCTTCCACCAACGCGTTGCGCGTTCCCGGCCGCAGGGCTGCGGCGGGCTGAAGGCCGACTGGCGATGCGTGGAGCGGGAGTGGCACACTGCACCGCTTCAGCGCAAGCGGGGGCAACCATGTTTTTGCTCGACCACGTCTCCATCACGGTCAGGGATTTGGCGCGTTGTCGCCCGTTCTACGACGCCATCATGGGCGCCCTGGACGCCGCCAAGGTCTACGATCGCGAGGATGCGCTGGGGTACGGTGTCCGCTGCAGTGCCGCCGAAGACTCGCACACCTGTCTGGCGGTCTACGCCTCGGAAAACGCTGCGGCCGACCCTCGCCGTCACTGGTGTTTCAAGGCGGCCAGCCGCGCGCAGGTGCGCGCCTTCCATGAGGCCGGCCTTCGTCACGGCGGAGACGACGGCGGCGCTCCGGGCCTCCGTGCGCATTACCACGAGACATACTTCGGCGCGTTCCTGCTGGATCCCGAAGGCAACAAGGTCGAGGCGGTTTGCCACCGTGCGGAAGATCGGTGACGGCGGGCCCGGCGACAACATCAATGGCTGGCGTCAGCCGCGCCGCGTGACGCTTCGGTCGGCAGGTTGCGCGGGCTCATGCCACAAATTGCAGCCGCGCCAGCTCCGCATACAAACCGCCTTCGGCCAGCAGGCTTTCGTGCGTGCCTTGCGCCACGATGCGGCCGCCGTCCATCACCACGATGCGATCGGCGCGTTGCACGGTGGCCAGGCGATGGGCGATGACAAGGGTGGTGCGGCCTTTTTCCAGTCGCTCCAGTGCCTGCTGGATCGCCGCTTCGGATTGCGCATCCAGCGCCGAGGTGGCTTCGTCCAGCAACAGCAGCGGCGCGTCGCGCAGGATCGCGCGGGCGATGGCCACGCGCTGGCGCTGGCCGCCGGAGAGGCGTACGCCGCGCTCGCCCATCTCGGCGTCGTAGCCATTGTCCAGCGCGCTGATGAACTCATGCGCTTCGGCCGCCCTGGCGGCTTCGACGACTTCCGTATCGCCGGCATCCTGGCGACCGAAACGGATGTTGTCGGCGGCGCTGCCGCTGAAGATCACGGTTTCCTGCGGCACCAGCGCAATGGCGCCGCGCAGGTCGGGCAGGGCCAGCGCGCGCAGGTCGATGCCGTCGATCTTCACCGTGCCCGATTGCGGATCGTAGAAGCGCAGCAGCATGGCGAACACGGTGCTCTTGCCGGCGCCCGAGGGACCGACCAGGGCCACGGTTTCGCCGGGCTGCACGTCCAGCGTGAAATTTTCCAGCGCCGCGGCGTTGGGCCGGGTGGGGTAGTGGAAGGTGACGTCGTCGAACTGCAGCGTGCCGCGCATGGGGCTGGGCAGGGCCAGCGGCTGCTCGGGCGCGGTGACGCCGGGGCGCTCGGCCAGCAGCTCGCCGATGCGTTCCATCGCGCCGGCGGCACGCAGCACGTCGCCCCACACTTCCGACAAGCCGGCCACCGAGCCGGCCGCGAAGATCGCGTACAGCACGAACTGGCCCAGCACACCGGCATCCAGCGTGCCGGCCAGCACGTGGCGGGCACCGGCCCACAGCACCAGGGTGATGGCACCGAATACCAGCACGATCACCGACAACGTCAGCAGCGCACGCATGCCGATGCGTCGGCGCGCGGTGGCCAGTGCGCGGAAGATGGCGCTGGAGTAGCGGTGACTTTCGATCGTCTCGCGCGCGTACGCCTTCACCGCCGTGGAGGCATTCAGCGTTTCGTTGGCGATGGCGGCGGCGTCGGCCAGGCGATCCTGGCTGGCGCGCGACAGCTTCTGCACGCGGCGACCGAATACCAGGATCGGCAGCATCACCGCGGGAATCACCAGCGCGGTCAGTCCGGCCAGCGACGGCGCGGTCCACACCATCGCCACCGCGGCGCCCACCAGCATCACCGCGCTGCGCAGCGCCACCGACACGCCCGAGCCGACCAGCGCCTGCACTACCTCTGTGTCGGCGCTGAGGCGCGAGGTGAGTTCGCCCACGCGGGCTTTCTCGAAGAAGCTCACGTCCAGGCGGATCACATGGGCGTACAGCGCATCGCGCAGCGAAGCCAGTGCGCGCTCGCTGAGCAGGGTGATGCAGAAATAGCGCGCGGCGGTGGCGAAGGCCAGCACCAGTGCCACGCCGAACATGGCCAGGAAGGTTTCGTTGATCACCGCCAGGCTGGAGTTGCCGAAACCCTGGTCGATGATGTGGCGGAACGCCATCGGCAATACCAGCGACGCGCCCGACGACAGCGCCAGGAACAACAGCCAGCCGAACGCCAATGCCCTGTGCGGTTTGATGAAGGGCCACAGCTCGCGCAGCGCGCCGATGCGGCGGGAGGGTTTCGGCGTTTCGGCGGCGTCGCTCATGGAATCTCGCAGTGGCTGGAGGCGATGCGTGCCGGGCACGCCGTCATTGAAGTGGGGCGTGTGGGCGTTGATTCAATTGGTTGAGGCGGGATTGGGGATTGGGAATTCGTAAAAGCAGGAGTGCCCGTCTTAATCAAGGCGCTTCGCCGTGCTGCGGCCGCGAGTGATGTCGTTGATGCGGGCCTGCGCTTCGGCGACGTGGCTGTCCGGTAGGCGCAGTTGCAGGGTCACGCCGTCCGCGCCGAAGGTTTCCTGTTCGACTTCGGCCTGCAGTTCCTTCAGGCGCGCCTTCAGCAGGGCCAGCTCGGCGAAGTCGCAATGCAGCCCGAGCCGCGCCATCGCCACGATGGGTTGGCGTGGTGCCAGCCGCAGGCATTCGGCGGCCGTGCCACCGTAGGCGCGCACCAGGCCACCCGCGCCCAGCTTGGTGCCGCCGAACCAGCGGGTGACCACGACCATCACGTTGTCGATGCCCTGGCCCTCGATGGCTTGCAGGATCGGCCGGCCCGCGGTGCCGCCGGGTTCGCCGTCATCGTTGAAGCGGTATTCCTGCCCAATCCGGTAGGCCCAGCAATTGTGCGTGGCGACCGGATCGCTCGCCTCGCGCAGGAAATCCAGTGCCTGCGCCGCCGTGGCCACGGGCGCGGCCTGGGCCAGGAAGCGGCTTTTCCTGATCTCCTCGCTGTGGCGGCAGCGCTCGGTGAGGGCGTGAAGGGCTTCGCTCATCCGCCTATTGTCGCGCATGCATTTCGCGTCATGGGTCGTAGCGGCAGACGATGGATCGCCGTACGCGCGCGGCTTCCCTACAATCGGACGCTGATGGATTGCTGCTGGTCGCCATGATCTTCACTGCTCTTGCCGTTGCGCTGGTGCTTGCCTGCGTCTTGCGTTGGGTCCGCTGGCGTGGCTGCAGCCGCGTGGTATTCGCGCTGGCGCTGATCCTGTTTCTGCTGGCCGGAAGCGGTTTGTTGCCGATGCTCCTGCTGCAGCGATTGCAGGCGCCGTACGTGGTGCGACCGGCACCGGCATGGGCGTCCGACAATGCGATCGTGCTGTTGACCTCGGGCGCGGTGCCGGTTCCGGACGAACCGGTGGAGCCCGGTTTCGCCGCTTACGGCCGCATCGTGCAGGCCGCCACGATGTATCGCGAGTGCACCAGCGCGGCGCGGCGCTGCACCGTGCTGGTGACCGGCGGCGACCCTTCGCTGCTGGGTACGCCGCTGGCGGTGACCTACGGCGCGGTGCTGCAACGACTCGGCGTGCCGGTGGCGGATCTGAAACTGGAATCGCGCAGCCGCAACACCTGGCAGAACGCGCAATTCAGCCGTCCGTTGTTGCAAACGATGGGTGCGCAACGCATCTGGCTGGTGACGTCGGGCTTCCACCTGCAGCGCGGTTTGCTGTACTTCGCGCATTTCGGCATCCACCCAACCCCGGTCCGCGCCGATTACCTCGCCGCCACCTTCAGCCTGTGGCCCAGCGCCAGCAACCTGGTGCTGACGGATCTGGCGCTGCACGAGTACGCGGGTATCGCGCGCTATTACGTCTACAACGCGTTGGGCTGGAATACGCCGCAAAGCACGGCGCTGGACGTCGCACCCGTGGTGGACGACGCGTCGGCGCCGAAGTGATCGTCAGCCCCGTGTCCGTCGCCACGGAACGGGGAGGCGCGTTTCAACGGTCGGCGGGATGAGCCAGCACCTGCTGGCGTTGTTGCCCCAGGCCTTCCACGCCCAGCTCGATCACGTCGCCGGCGCGCAGGTAGGTGGGCGGCTTCAAGCCAAGACCCACGCCGGCCGGGGTGCCCGAGCTGATCACGTCGCCGGGCAGCAGCGTCATGTAGCGGCTGATGTAGCTCACCAGATGCGCCACGCCGAACACCATCGTGCGCGTGCTGGCGTCCTGGTAGCGGTGGCCGTTGACCTCCAGCCACAGCGCCAGGTTCTGCGGGTCCGCCACTTCGTCGGCGGTGACCAGCCAGGGGCCGATCGGGCCGAAGGTGTCGCAGCTCTTGCCCTTCACCCACTGGCCGCCGTGCTCCAGCTGGAACTCGCGCTCGGAGAGGTCGTTGACCACCGTGTAGCCAGCCACGTGGTTCAGCGCATCGTCGATGGATACGTCGCGCGCCATGTCGCCGATCACGATGCCCAGCTCCACTTCCCAGTCGGCCTTTACCGAGCCGCGCGGAAGGATCACATCGTCGTTGGGGCCGATGATGGCACTGGTGGCCTTCATGAAAAGCACCGGCTGCTCGGGCACCTTGGCACCGCTTTCGGCCGCATGGTCGGCGTAGTTCAGGCCTACGCAGATCATCTTGCCCACTTGCGCCACCGGCGTGCCGTAACGGGGTGAACCCTCGACCAGCGGCAACCGCTCGGGATCCAGCGCGCCCATCTGGCGCAGGCCGTGGCGGCTCAATACGGCGGCATCGATATCCGTCACGGCGGCGGAAAGGTCGCGCAGGCGGCCTTCGGTATCCAGCATGCCGGGCTTTTCGTGACCGGGGTTGCCATAACGCACGAGTTTCATCAGCAGTATTCCAGGGGTGGGCCGGGCAAACCGCCGCCGGCATTCCACCGATCATCGTGCATTCGCCGCTTCGTGTGTGCATGGAATGAGGTGCATCGGTGATCCTTTTGGGCGGCCGAATGGTCGGCGGCAGGCCCATGCCGAGCCCGGTCGCGGTAGCATGGCGTCCCCGCAAACCCCGGCGATCCCATGATCAACAACGATGTACTGCGCGCCATCCGCTACATGCTCGATCTCAGCGACGCGAAAGTGGCGCAACTCGTGAACCTGGCCGACCCGACGGTGGAACTGGAGCGGGAGCAGGTGCAGGCGTACCTGAAGAAGGAAGGCGAGCCCGGCTACGAGGAATGCAGCAACCAGGTACTCGTGCTGTTCCTGGACGGTCTGGTCGTGCAACGCCGCGGCCGCGACGAAAGCCAGCCGCCGCGGCCGCCGGAGAAGCGCGTCACCAACAACGTGGTGCTGAAAAAACTGCGCGTCGCCTTCGAGCTGAAGGACGTGGACATGCACCAGATTCTGGAGAGCGCCGGCATGCCGGTGTCCAAGCCCGAGCTGAGCGCACTGTTCCGCCAGAGCGACCACAAGAACTTCAAGCTGTGCGGCGACCAGTTGCTGCGCAATTTCCTGAAGGGGCTGACGATGCGGGTGCGCGGTTGAGCCTGCAGGGCCGTGGTGTGTTGGCTTTTGTTTCTGCAATACCCGGCACTCGCGCAAGGCTATCGCGCACAGGGTGCGCTCCTACGGGCTTTGTGCTCCGGCATTCACCGTGGCCTTGCGCTCCTGCTTGCCCCAGCCCACTGACGGGCCCTTGATGGCCGTCCAGACGGAGCGCACCACCACGTAATACATCAGCTGGCGGTAGCCGAAGCGTTGCAGTACCAGCCACCACAGCAGGCTCCATTTTTCCTTCTTCTCCATCGCGAAGGCGAGGGCCGAGGCGGCGAGGTCGACGGCCATGAAGGCGGCGTAGAACACCAGCATGCGGATCAGGTTAGTGTCGTCGAACTGACCGCGGTGTTGCAGGTAATCCAGTGTGGTGGCCACGATCTGCCAGACCAGCACCAGGTCGACCAGTGGCGAGACCACCGAGAACAGGATCTGGAACAGCCACACCTGCGGCAGCGCCACCGTGCCCAGTGAACCGTGGCGCGGGTTGAAGGTGGCGTCGCGGTGTTTCCACAGGCATTGCAGCGTGCCATACGACCAGCGGAAGCGCTGGCGTGCGAGGCCGCGGGCGGTGTCGGGCGCTTCGGTCCAGGCGATGGCGTCGGCATCGAACAAGGTGGTGTAGCCGGCTTTCTGCACCGCGATGGTCAGGTCCTGATCCTCGGCCAGGGTGTCGGCGGGGAAGCCACCGAGTTGTTCCAGTGCTTCGCGACGCCACGCGCCGACGGCGCCGGGCACCACGGTGATCGCGCCCAGCGCGGCCAGCGCGCGGCGTTCCAGGTTCTGCGCGGTGATGTATTCCAGCGCCTGCCACAAGGTGATCAGGTTGATCCGGTTGCCGACCTTGGCATTGCCGGCCACGGCGCCGACCTTTGGATTGGCGAACCAGCGCACCAGACGCGGGATGGTGTCCGGTTCGAACTGGGTGTCCGCATCCAGCGCCACCACCACGGTGCCGCGGGATTCGCGCAATGCGGTGTTGACGGCGTGCGCCTTGCCGCCGTTGGGGATGGTGATCAGGCGCACGCGCGGCTCGTCGGCGTAGTGCTGGCGCACCACGGCGGAGGTGGCGTCGATCGAGCCGTCGTCGACCACGATGACTTCGAGGTTGGCGTAGTGGCTGCGGAGGATCTGCCGGATCGAGCTGGCGATCACCTTTTCCTCGTTGTAGGCCGGGATCAGTACCGACACCAACGGCGGCTCGGCGCCGAGCACTGGCACGCTGCGCCGCTTTTCGCGGCGGCGGTTGAGCAGGGCCAGGCCGCCCAGTATCAGCAGCCGCGCCACGCCGAGCGTGATCGCCGTGGTCAGCAGCCAGCGGATGAAGTGGCCGAAAAAGCCCAGCCCCAGGAACACCATGCGGTCGGCCCATTGCGACACCGAGCCGGGCTGGATCGCGGGCATGGTCTGCGCCTGGGTCAGCCCGGCCAGCGCGGAGACGGTGACGAACTCATAACCCTGCGCGCGCAGGCCGTCGATGATGCGCGGCAGCGCGGCCACGGTTTGCGAGCGCTCGCCACCGCCATCGTGCAGCAGCACGACCTGGCCCTTGCGGTCGACGTTGGTGGTTTCGATGCCGGCGACCACGTTCTTCACGATCGCATCGATGCCGGGGCGCTGCCAGTCTTCGGCATCCACATGCAGGCCCACCGAGAGGTAGCCCATTTTCTGCGCGATCTGGATCGGCACCAGTTCGTCGGCGGTGGTCGGTTCGGCGTCGCCGAAGTAGGGCGCGCGGAACAGGCGCATCGAGTGCCCGGTGAGCGCCTCGAACAGCCGCTGGGTGGCGTTGAGCTCCAGCGACACGATGCCGGCGGGACTCTCGCCGAGGTTGGGGTGGGTGAAGGTGTGGTTGCCGACATCGTGGCCTTCGGCAACTTCGCGCTGCACCAGCTTCGGCGACATCTCGGCGTTCTCGCCGATGATGAAGAACGTGGCCGGCACATGCCTGGCCTTGAGGATGTCGAGGATCTGCGGCGTCCACTCCGGGTCCGGGCCATCGTCGAAGGTCAACGCGATCTTGCGTGGCAGCGTGCCGGCGCGCTGGATCACGTATGAGCTGGGCAGGCTGGCGTAACTTTCGTCGTCGATGCTGCCATCGTCCTTGTCGACCTCGATCGTGCGCGCGCCGGGCGATGGCTGCGAGGCGATCTCCAGCACTTCGCCCTGGCCTTCGATGTCGATGTCCTCGCCCGCGCCGATCGAGCGCAGTTGATCGGGCGCCGGTGCGCCATAGCGGCGATCGAGCACCGACCACACCGACGGGTCTTCCGAGCCGAGACGCCACAGGGCGTAGCCATAGGGCTTGTACTCGTCGGCGGCGTGGATCTGGTTGTACGCGGTGACGCCGTCGAGAAACCAGACCTGGTGGGTGCTGCCGTCGTCTTCGTCGTAGGAGAAGTGCGGGTTCTGCGTGTCGGGGTCGAAGCTGACGTCGGCCTGCGCGTCCGACGCGCGGTCCATCGCATCCTGGAAGGTCAGCGCTTCGGCATTGTTGCCGTGCGACCAGTCGTAACCGTAGCTGCCGATCGCCACGATGGTCTGCGCGGGGTCCAGGTCCTTCATGCGTTTTTCGAGCGTGTCCTCGAACCACTGCTGACCGGCGATGCTGCCCGGGGTCTTGCCGGCCCAGTGTTCGTCATAGGCCATCAGCACCACGAAGTCGACGATGTCGGCATAGCCGGCGTAGTCCCAGTCGGCGTCGTCGAACGGCACCGACAGCACGATGCCCCAGCCATGCGGGTCGAACGCGTCGTTGAGTTCGCCGAGGAAGGTCTTCAGGTCGCTCTGCGCGGTATCGGGCACTTCCTCGAAGTCGACCGTCACGCCCTGGAAATGGTTGGCCGCGAGGAACGCCACGATCTGCGCGATACGCGCCTGCCGCAACGCCGGGTCGGCCAGCATGCGGGCCAGCCCCGGGCCGTCCCAGTTGGCGTCCACCGCGTTCTGCAGCAGCGGCAAGATCGGGGTAGAAGGCTTCTGTTGGCGAATCAGGTTGATCGCCTTGGCGTCGATGCTGGTGTGCAGCGCCATGTCCTTGCCGCTGAGGCTCATCCACGACGGGATCACCCAATCCAGTTGCGGCAGGCTGCGCTTCAGCGAGGCGTAGCTGTTGTCGTCCCAGTTGACGTAGAAGCCGATCGCCAACGGCCGGTCGGCGGGTTTGTCCAGCGAAAGCGGCGGCACATGGGTGGCGGGCGCCTTGCTGGCGTGGGTGTGCGGCGCGTGCAGCTGTTTCTGGCGGGCGCGCACCTCGGCGGCCAGTTTCGCGGCGGGCTTCAGCAGTTCCGGTGCAGCGGCCTTGACGTTGGCCAGCGCGTGGCGCGTGCGGACATGCTCGCCGATATGCAGGCCGCCCATGGTCGGCCCCACGAACAGGCTGACGGCGCAGGCCACCACGAACAAGGTACTGATGACGCCGGCCAGCAGCACCAGCAGCGAAACCCGAACGGCGCGGCGGCCGGTGGGGTCGAAAAAGACGGGTTTCTTTTGCATGTGCGCTTTCGATGGGGCCACCCGCGGACAGCGTGCGGGGCACGTTTCGACCGGGCGGAGCGAGCGCGATCATAGGCCAAAAACCACAACGGCAGCTGAGGCTCCTCAGCTGATGAGCGGGCCGGGTACAGGGTTGTGGAAGTCGTGTGGTGCGAGGTCGCGGGTCAGGCGGAACACGCCCTCATGCACGTGCCGCGGCAGCACCACGTCCAGCACCGTGGTCTGGTGCGCGCCCAACATGTTGAACAGGTCGTCGGCCGGCGCGCTTTGCGCCAGCGCATGGTGGACCAGCCCGGCGAGATCGGCCGGCTGCACTCTTGCCCCGTACGGGCGATGGCTGGCCACTGCCGCGCGCAAGGTCTTGCGGCTGTTGCGCGGATCGGCCACGCGGTCATCGCCGGCCAGCAGCTTGTGGTTGAGGTAAAGCGATACCGCGTGGGTCTTCGTATTGGCCTGGCGGTCGATAATGAAGCCGTCGGGCATCAGGTCGGGGCTGGCCTGTGGTCCGGCGGTGAACAGGAAGCCCGCCTCCGGCAGCGGCTCGCCGGCTTCGTCGGAAAGACGCAGGATCAGCAGGCTGCGCGGGTCGTGGATGTGCACGCGCGGGGCGAACGGGCCGGCGGGCTCCAATTCCACCTTGTCGGCATCGCGTGCGTCGTTCTCCTGCTCGAACGCGGTGCACAGCGCGGCGTACGTGGCGGCGCTGTGCACCTGCAGGCAGCGCAGGATCGCGTTCACGGTGGCGGGCGCGGCACTGGCCATGATCCCGTGGTCATCGCCGGAGTGCGATGCGCCGGCGATCAGCTTGAACGCGCAGCGCGGACCACGCTGCAGGTTCAGCGCCAGGGTGTCCAGCGTGGCGACCTTGCCGTCGGACGCCAGCACCGCGTGGCGCGCGTTGAGGTTGGCGGCGGCGATGCGCACCACGCCGTCGGAACCGTCCTCGCCGGTGTAGCTGTTGAGGTGATCGTAGAACGCGCGGTCGGGGCGGTCGCCGGTCAGCACGAACAGGTACTGGCCCGCGCTGGTGGGATCGGCGCCATGGATGTAATCCAGATTCAGCGACAGCGACGCATCGCTGCCGAGCGCCAGCCAGTCCAGGATGCGCTGGCCCGGTTCCACCCCGTTCCACCACGATTTCAGCTTGCCCAACGTGCCTTTTCCCAACTGCGCCAAGGCTGAGCTGTAGTTCGCCGGCGCCAACATCACCAGGTGGCTCAGCTTGATGGTGCTGTGGCTGCCGGGCTTGTCGCGCTGCGCACGCAGCCATTCGCGCACCACCGGGCCGCCGGTGGAGTGGGTGATGCAGGCAATGCTTGCGTCCAGCAGGTGCAGGTCGCGCAGTGCGTGGTCGAACGCGCGCACCAGGTCGGCCATGGTCACCGCGTCGTCGAAACTCACGTATTCCGAGAGCCAGATATCCGCCAGCGTCAATGGCATCCCGGCCGCGGCGGCCTGCTGCTGCAACTGCCGCGGCAGTTGCCCGTAGGTCGAGGTATTGGTGACGCTCCAGCCGTGGACGAACACAAGCGTGGTCATGGCAGCGCTCCGCGAGGAGATACTGGGGATGATGGCGCAATGCGTGGCGCGGCGAAATGGCAGTGACAGGGAGCGACTGTAGGAGCGACTTCAGTCGCGATGCTTCTGCTCTGGAGCCCTGAATCAAGAGCGTCGCGACTGAAGTCGCTCCTACAGGTCCCGCGGGTCTTTATCCAGGTTCCCGCATCACCATCAGCCGGATCTCGGTCATGTCCTCGATCGCATAGCGGATACCTTCGCGGCCGAAGCCCGACAGCTTGCCGCCGCCGTAGGGCATGCTGTCCACCCGGAAGCTGGGAATGTCGTTGACGATCACGCCGCCCTGGTCCAGCTCGTTCCAGGCGCGCATGGCGTGGTCGAGGCTGTCGGTGAAGATACCCGCCTGCAGGCCGTAATCCGAATCGTTGACCATCGCGATGGCCTCGTCGAACGTGCTGTAGCGCTGCAGCAGGGCGAACGGGCCGAATGCTTCCATGCGATTGGCCTTGGCATCGGCCGGTACGTTTTCCATCAGCGTGGCCTGCAGCATGTTGCCGTCGCGCTTGCCGCCGCACAGCAGCTTGCCGCCGGCCTGACACGCTTCCTCGATCCAGCCGTGCAGGCGCTTGGCGGCCGCTTCGTCGATCATCGGGCCGAGGAAGGTGTCCGGGTTTTTCGGGTCGCCGCTTTTCAGCTTTTTCGTGGCCGCCACCAGGCGTTTCTTCAAGGCGTCGTAGATGTCGTCGTGGGCGTAGATGCGCTGCACGCCGATGCAGCTCTGGCCGGACTGGTAGAACGCGCCGAAGATCAGCCTATCGACCACGCGCTTCAGGTGCGGGCCCTGGTCCGCATCGACAATGCAGGCCGCGTTGCCGCCCAGTTCCAGCACCACCTTCTTGCGGCCGGCGCGCGCCTTAAGGTCCCAGCCGATCTGGCTGCCGGTGAACGAGAGGAGTTTGAAGCGCTCGTCCTCGACCAGTGGCGAGGCGTGCTCGCCATCGATGGGGAGGATCGAGAACGCGCCCCTGGGCAGATCCGTCTCGGCCAGGATTTCGCCGATGATCAGCGCGCCGATCGGGGTTTTCTCTGCCGGTTTCAGCACGAACGGGCAGCCCGCGGCGATGGCGGGGGCGACCTTGTGCGCCACCAGGTTCAGCGGAAAATTGAACGGCGTGATGAACGACACCGGCCCCAGCGGCACGCGTTTGGTATAGCCGTGATAGCCGTCCAGACGGCTGGCCAGTTCCAGGTTCAGCGTCTCGCCGTTGATGCGCACGGCTTCCTCGGCGGCGATCTGAAAGGTCTCGATCAGCCGCGTCACCTCGCCGGCGGCATCGCGGATCGGCTTGCCGGCCTCGATGCACAAGGCCTCGGCCAGCTCATCGCGGCGCTCGCTGAAGCGCTGCACGCAATGGCGCAGCACCGCCTGCCGCGCCCAGGGCTTGAAGTTGCGCATCGGCGTGGTGGCTTTCACCGCGGCGGCGATGGCCTTCTCGACCGTCTTCGCGTCCGGCACCGCCACACGGGTGGCGATCCTGCCGCTGTATTTGTCGCGCACGACGAGGTCGGTGTTCGGTTGCTGTGGCTGGTTGGCGAGGTAGTAGGGGTAGCTCTTGTTCAACATGGCGCCTGCCCGCGGTTGCGATCGGGCAAGCATAGGACGTGGCGATGTTCAGAGCCTGTGAGGCGGTTTGCCTGGGCGCATCGTGCTATGGCGTCGGCACTACCGTGCTCGTTGCCGGATGCTATGCTCCCGCACCGTGGACGGTCCCGTTCGATGATCACTGGTCTCGGGATTCGCGGGGCGCGTGGGGCGCATGGTTCGTCGAACGTGGGCACGTGGATGTCCATTGGGTACATGTCATGGAGGATCGATGATTATTTCGTTGAATAAGCGATGGGCGCGGACAATTGTCCTGTTTCTGGCTCTGATGGCGGCACCTGCCATCGGCATGGCCACGGCGTTATGTGCGGATAGCCTGCATGTAGTCACGGCGAGCGATGGCGCGCGGCTTTTCACGGCGACATCCACTCACGCCGGACTCAGCGTGCGGCAGACGTTCGACGATGTGCGGAAGATAGCCGCCGCCGACGGATACGTGATTGCCATCGAGCCGGACTACAGCAGCCCGAATCCCAGCATGGGGATCGGCAAGCCGCCGTCTCCCGTACCGACGCTGGTCCAGGTTCAGCAACCGTCCGGGATTTCATTTACCTCGATTGTGCCGCCCGGCAACGCGAGCAAAGGCGTGCCGGAGCGGCTGTGCGCGATGGTCGGCAAGTTCGAGGCCGGTCGGCCCGCCGTGCCGAATCAGTTCGAACCTGCCATGACGGCGGAGACTCTGGAACAGTCGCGCACCACGATTCCCGTGACCAAGCCGGTCGTGAATATCCTCAAGCCGGACGTACCGTTTGATCTGGCTGCGGCCAAAGCCGCGCTGGAGCCGGGGCGCTCGACCATCAGGGGGCAAGTGTGCGGGAGTTGGCGGGGAAATCTCGTGTTGGGAAGCCAGCCGGTGCTTCTATATCCCGTGACGCCGTATTTGCAACAGATCCTCGCACTCGGCAAGAAGGCAAAACGAGGCAAGGATCAGGTGGTCACGGATCCGGACCTGGTCGTCGCGAGGATGGAAGCGAAGCCCAACGAAAACGGCGAGTTCCAGTTCTCCCGGATGAAGCTTGGCGAGTATTACCTGGTGACCAGCATTTCAGCGGTGCTTGGTGGCTCCCGCGACGTTTATGCCGGGCATGTAGACACGGATTACGGTTCGGGCAACGTGTACACCAGCCAGAACTTCAGTTTCGGATCGGATGCCGGCATCGAGCGGATCGTGGAGGTAAAAAAGGATGGCGATACCGTCAAGGTCACCATGCAACCGCACATCAGCGCGTTCAATCATTCCGGGTTGAGCGGATCGATTCTCGGCTGCAGCAAGTTTGGCAAGGAGGTGTCTCGCGGTATGTAGCGGCGTGGTCGTCAGGCGCCATCCCGGCATGGCTGCCGAACCACGAATCGGGATTCGAGTGGCGGTCGAACGCCCCATTTCATTCGTTTGGTCGAGCCTCTGAACGCACCGGCGGAAGGCAATCGCCGCTTGCGCGGCTCAGTCCTCACACACCCGCAATGCAAGTTCGCCATCCGCCAGCCGAGCGCGCAGCGGTGTGCCGGTGGCGACGTTTGCTGCCGAACGCAGCACCTTGCCGTCGGCGTCGAACATGATGGCGTAGCCACGCTCCAGCGTGGCCAGCGGGCTCACGGCGTGCAGTGCACGGCCGTCGTGGCGCAGTTGGGTCTGGCGCCGCTGCAGCAGTTGGGTGATGGCGCGGCGCAGGCGCTGGTCCTGCTCTGCCAGGCGGCGCTGCAGCAGGGGCAACTGGTTGCGCGGGTGGCGTGCCAGCAGGCGTGCGTGCAGGCGTTCCAGTCGGGTGCGGCGGCGCTGGTCCTGTTCGCGCAGCACGGTGGTCAGGCGGCGCTGCAGATGCACCAGTCGCTCGCGGTCGCGTTGCAGCCGCGCCTGCGGCCGTTGCGCCTGCAGGCGTGCCAGCAGGTGATCGACGCGTTGCGATTGCCCCTGCAACCGGCCCAGTTGCACCGCCAGCAGGCGTTGCTGCAATTGGCGCAGGTGGCGGCCCACCGCCACCGCATCGGGCACCAGCAGTTCGGCCGCGGCCGAGGGCGTGGGTGCGCGCAGGTCGGCCACGAAGTCGGCGATGCTGAAATCGATCTCGTGGCCCACGGCAGAAATGACCGGAACCGCGCTGGCATGGATGGCCCGTGCCACGATCTCCTCGTTGAACGCCCACAGGTCTTCCAGCGAGCCGCCGCCTCGGGTCAGCAACACCACGTCGTAGCGGGCGCAGGCCGAGGCCTTGCGCAGCATCGCCACGATCGCCGGTGGCGCCTCGCGGCCTTGCACCGGTACCGGCAGAATTTCCACGTGGGCCAATGGCCAGCGCCGTGCCAGCACGCTCAGTACGTCGCGCACCGCCGCGCCGGTGGCGGAGGTGATCACGCCGATGCGGCGCGCGTAATGTGGCAGTGCGCGCTTGCGCGAGGGGTCGAACAGGCCTTCGGCGTTGAGCCTGGCCTTGAGTTGCTCGAACTCCCGCTGCAGCGCGCCTTCGCCGGAAGGCTCCATGTATTCGGCCACCAGCTGGAATTCGCCGCGCGGCTCGTACAGGCCGACCTTGGCGCGCACCATCACCTGCAGGCCATCGACCGGGCGGAAGCGCAGCGTCGACGCCTTCATCTTGAACATCGCACAGCGCACCTGGGCGCCGCTGTCTTTCAGGGTGAAGTACACATGGCCGGAGGCGGGGCGGGCCACGTTGGAAAGCTCGCCCTCGATCCACACCTGCGGCAGCGCATCGCCCAGCAGGTCGCGCACCAGCCGGTTGAGCGAACTGGGCGTCAGGACATGGCGGGTGGTGCTGTCGTCGAAGGCGGGCATGGGACGGCGAGCCTATCACGCGCCGTCAGACCTAGTCCTGTAGAAACATCCGCTTGGCGAAGCTTTCTGAGAGATTGCTTTGAACAGGCCGCATCCTGCCTCAGCTGCTCTTGCCCGGCGCCGGGCGGCGCCGGCCGCGATACATGCGCCAGGCGGCGATGCCCAGGTTCAGCGCAAACCAGGCGGCCAGCAGGCCGAGCGGCCAGCCGACCCAGGCGGGCCACAGCAGCGACACCACGGCCAGCAAGGTCAGCCCGGCGGTGCCGGCGAACAACGGGCCGCTGGGGGTGTCGCCCAGCACGCGGCGGTTGCTCAGCACGGCGCCCACCGTGTTGGCAATGCGCAATGCGCCCACCGCGGCGCGGCTGGAACTGCCGCCGGCATGGCGCACCCGGCGCGGCCGGTCCTGACTGCTGCGCACGCGCTCGCTGCCGGGATGGCGGCGACGTGGCGCCAGCACGATCTCGGTGGCGTTCTCCAGGTCGCGCTCGTACTGCGCGGCCAACTGGCCGGCAAAGCCGGCATCCTCCACCGAAACGTCGATCTCGCGGTTGCTCAGCCAGCTGGCGATGTTGAGGTTGGACGAACCCACCCGCGCCCACTGGCCGTCGGCCACGGCGGTCTTGGCGTGCAGCATCGAGCCATTCCACTCGAACACGCGGATGCCGGCTTTCAGCAACGGCCGGTAGCCCGAACGCGACATGCTGGCCACCACGGGGATATCGCTGTTGCCCGGCACCAGCAGCCGCACATCCACGCCGTCGCGCGAGGCGGCCACCAGCGCCTGCACGTAAGGCGCCAGGCCCACGAAATACGCGTCGGTAAGCCACAGGGTCTTGCGCGCCATCGAGGCAATCAATTGATCGAGCCGGTACATGCCGGCACTGGCCGGCTGGGTGGCGATCACCCGCAGGGCGACCGAGCCGGCGGGTTCGTCCGGTTCGGGCAAGGGCGCAAACGGTGCCAGCGGCGTGCCGATGCCACCCCAGCTCTGGGCGAACGCGGCTTCCATTTCGGCCACAGCCGGCCCGCGCAGTGCCACGCCGGTGTCGCGCCACGGCGGCACATCGTGCGCGGGATCACCCAGCCACTTCGCGCTGATGCACACGCCGGAAAGAAAACCTTGCACGCCATCGACCACCAGCACCTTGCGATGGTCGCGGCTGAGCCAGCCGAACGATTGCCCCAGTTGTGGTGGATTGAACACCCGCACTTCGCCGCCGGCCGCCCGCAACGGCGCCCAGAAGCGGCTGCGCGACTGGCCCAGGCAACCCATCCAGTCCACCACCACGTTCACCAGCACGCCGGCCTGCGCGCGCTCGACCAGGGCATCGCGGAAAGCGCGGCCCACGTCGTCGTTGCGGATGATGTAGTTCTCCAGCAGCACGCGGTTCTGCGCGCCGCGGATCGCCGCCAGCCAGGCCTCGTAGTGGGCGGCGGCATCGATCAGCAACTCCACCGCGTTGCCGTTGAGCAGCGGCGCACCGGCGGCGCGGCTCAGCGCCTGTTCGGCCAGTAATCGGCTCGGTGTGGTGGGGATGAGCGGTAGCGATGACATGGCCCGAGTGTAAGCGAAGCCTTGTTGACGTAGCGCCATCGCCGCGCGGCGCTTCTGGCATGATCGCAGGCATGCCGATCCGTCGCATTTACGCCGATACCGCCACCTGCGCGCAGCAGGTCGCCGATGCGCTAGGCCCGGACTTGCGCGTGGCCGCGCCCTTGGGGCTGGGCAAACCGCATGGCCTGCTCAACGCGCTGTACGCGTTGACCGCCGCGGACACCACCCGGTCGATGCGCTTGTACACGGCGCTGTCGCTGACGCGTCCGCGGCCCAAGCCGGGGTTGGAGGCGCGTTTCCTCGAACCTTTCCTGCGGCGGCATTTCGGTGCCGACCAGATTGACCCGCAGTACGCGATCGACCAGGCGCGCGATGCCTTGCCGCCCAATGTCGAGGTGCACGAGTTCTACCTGCAGTCGGGTGCGCTGCTGCATTCGGCCAGCGCGCAGCGCAGCTACATCAGCCAGAACTACACCCACGTGGCGCGCGACCTGGTGCTGCAGGAGATCAACCTGCTGGTGCAACTGGTGGCGCGGCGCGAGGACCCCGACGGCGTGCACTACAGCTTGTCGAGCAACCCCGACCTGACCCTGGATTTCCTGCGCCAGATGCAAGCCGCCGGCAAGCCGCGGCCGTTGTGCGTGGCCGTGGTGCATCCGGACCTGCCGTACATGAGCGGCGCGGCCGAAGTGCCCGAAAGTTTCTTCGACATCGAACTGCAGCCGGAAACCTCGCCACCGCTGTTCGCATTGCCGCGCCTGCCGCTGGACGTGGCCGAATATGCGCTGGGCCTGCACGCCAGTGCGCTGGTGAAGGATGGCGGCTGCCTGCAGATCGGCATCGGCGCGTTGTCCGATGCGCTGGTCAAGGCGCTGCTGCTGCGCCAGCAGTCCAACAGCGCGTGGCGCGGCGCGCTGGCGTCGCTGGATGCGGGCGGCAACACGCGCACGCTGGCCGGCTACCTGGGTGGTACGGCGCCTTTGGTCACCGGCCTGTACGGTGCCAGCGAGATGGTGATGGACGGCTTCATGCATCTGCAGCGCGGCGGCATCCTGAAGCGCCGCAGCTGGGACAACCTGGCGCTGGAACGCGCCTCCGTCGCGGGCCGGTTGAATCCGGCGACGCCGGGCGGGCATTTCCTGCGCGGCGCGTTCTTCCTGGGTTCGCGCGAGTTGTACGCATGGCTCGGCGAGACCGAGGCGGCCGATCCCGATGCGATCGACATGTGCCCGGTGTCCCACGTCAACCAGTTGTACGGCGACCACCAGACGCTGGCCGCCTTGCAGCGGCGCGGCGCACGCTTCTTCAACACCTGCATGATGGCCACGCTGCTGGGCGCGGCGGTTTCCGACACGCTGGAGGAGGGCGCGGTGGTCAGCGGCGTGGGCGGCCAGTACAACTTCGTGGCGATGGCGCACGAGTTGGCCGACGGGCGCTCGGTGCTGCTGCTGCGCGCCACCCGCATGGGCCGCAACGGCCTGGAAAGCAACATCCGCTGGAACTACGGCCAGACCACCATCCCCCGGCATCTGCGCGATATCTACGTCAGCGAATACGGCGTGGCCGACCTGCGCGGCAAGAGCGACAGCGAGTGCGTGGAGGCGATGCTGTCGATCAGCG
Organism: Rhodanobacter ginsenosidimutans; assembly: GCF_042655685.1. Classification (NCBI taxonomy): domain Bacteria; kingdom Pseudomonadati; phylum Pseudomonadota; class Gammaproteobacteria; order Lysobacterales; family Rhodanobacteraceae; genus Rhodanobacter; species Rhodanobacter ginsenosidimutans. Next base: position 1,763,408 of record NZ_JBHSMM010000001.1, read on the forward strand.
ACGCCTGCTTCCTCGACGCGCTGTGCGCGGAGGCCAAGGCGCATGGCAAGCTGGCGCCGGACTTCGTGATACCCGCCGCCTGGCGCCACAACCGCCCCGACTGCCTGCGCCAGTCGCTGGCGCCGCTGCAGCGCAAGGGCCTGCTGCCCACGTTCCCGTTCGGCAGCGATTTCGACGACGTGGAACAGCGGCTGCTGCCGGCGTTGAACTGGCTGAAAGGCTGCGCCCTCAGCTGGCGTGGAAAGTGGCGGCTGCTGAAGGCCGTGATCCGGCCAGGCGACGCGGTGACGGGCGAAGCCGAGGCCTTGAAGCGGATGGGCCTGGCGGCGCCGGCGACGTGGAAGGATCGGCTGCAGCAGCGGGTGTTGCTGGCGGCGTTGCGGAATACCCGGTAGGAGCGGTTGCTGTGGGAGCGACCTCAGTCGCGATGCTCTTTGTTTGGGGGCCAGAGCAGAAGCACCTCGACTGAAGGTTCCTACGCCGGTCGCGGCAAAGGTTCGACCATCCCGCGGCGCTCTACCCGGCGTGGCCACGATGTCCAGGACTACGAAATCGCATTCCGCCAGAAGTAAGATTGTGACCGAACGAACAACGCATCCATCAGGCCGGTAGCTGGTAGCCAGAAGCGCATTTGAACGACCCCAGGGAGTTCCTGTCCATGACTGACACGCACCACGGAACAACAACTCAACTCGTGCCCGTTACGCTGTCCGGCATGGGTCATACCTATCTCGACCAATCGATGGTTCCAAAGGTCAACGCTTTCATAGCGAATGCGCGAGCTCACGGTGTAAGCCTCCATTTCAATAGCGCGTTCAGGACCCCAGAACATCAGGAACGGTTGCACCACGATCCCAACGCCATTACCCCGGCCACGCACAGTCTTCATTCGGCCGGGTTTGCCGTCGATGTGAATTATTCGACCGTCAGCGAAGCGCAGCGTGAAATCATTCGAACGGCCGCACACAATGCGGGATTGAGCTGGGGCGGCAATTTTCACCGGCGCGACCCGCCGCATTTTTATGTGGATCCGCCCATAGACAGAAACACGGCTATCGCGAATGCAACCCGGCAATATAACGAGCTGACCGGACGCCATCGGTCGCGCGCGCCTGAGCACCACGACGCACCAACTCACCAGCAAAACGCGCAGCAGGCGTCGCCAGGATATCCGGCACCTGGTACATCAGCGCAGGTATCACCACGTCTGGACGAAGCCTCACATCCGGATCACACGCTATTTCAGCAGGCGTATGCCGGTGTGAAAAAAATTGATGCCGAGCGAGGCCGCGCGTCGGATCGTATCAGTAAAAACCTGGCCGGTGCATTGGCTGTCGAGGCAAAATCGCAGGGCTTGAAGCAAATCGACAGTGTTGTTCTGAGCGACGATGGTTCCAAGGCGTTTGCTGCTGAGCAACCCATGCTTGGCGTGGTAACGAAGGTCGCAAATGTAGATACGGTCAGAGCGGTCAATATGTCGATCGAGCAAAGCACACAGCAGATGGCGCAGGTCAATCAGACCTTGCAACAGCAAGGCCAGCACAGGGCGCAGCAGATGGCTCAACAGGGAAACCTGCAGGTGACCGTCACACAGAATGTTTCATGCATGGGTTAGGGCATGGGCCGATGATTGACGATTTCGGGAGCAAGACGATGAAACGGATGAACCATGTATTCCTGATGATGCTTGTTTTCAGCATCTTCTTGACGGCGGCCACCGCTGCTACCGCCGGGCAACCGAAGCCGACGGGCATGTTTTCGAACATGGCATACAACGACGAAGGAGGCGACCTGCTTGGGACGGAGATTTTCGTCACCTATGCTCGCGACGGCTACTTTGTCGTCTATCAATCGAGCGAGGGTGACCCAACAACGCCCGTGGTGGTACCCGCGACAATATCCGGTACATCAATCAAATTTTCGGTACCAAAATCCGTCGATCCTCGCGGCAACTTTGTCGGAACGATCGGACCACAAGAGCTGACCGGATCGTTCTCGGCAAACAAAGAGGTCATCCATCTCAAGCGCAAGGCCAGTTACTGGCAGTGAGGATTGATACAAGGCGGAGCGGTGAATTCTCGCGGATGTGCGCCGTTGTGCTGGCTCCTGGTTAGTCACTAGGGCGCATCTTTTTCATCCGTGTCCGCAGGCGGGTCATCCATCAACGGCAGCACGGCGGGGCTGTCCAGGTCGTCGAATTGCTGGTGGTTGACCGCCCAGAAGAACAGCGCCACGGCCACGCCGATGACGATCAGGGTGACGGGGATCAGGATCAGCAGGATGTTCATCTGGAGGCTCCCCGCGCGGGCGTAGTCGTGCCGACCCGTTGCGCGTTGAGCACGACCACCAGCGAACTCAAGGTCATGCCGATGCCGGCCAGCCACGGCGGCACCAGCCCGAACGCGGCGAACGGTACCGCGCAGAAATTGTAGGCCAGCGACCAGCGCCGGCTCTGGGCCACCACGTGACGCACCTGACGCGCGATCACGCGGGCGCTGGCCAGGCCATCCAGACGTCCATCCAGCAGCAACAGGTCAGCATGTGCCTGGGCCAGGCCGGTGCCGCTGTCGAGCGCGGCGGAGACGTCGGCGCCGGCCAGGAGGGGGGCGTCGTTGGTGCCGTCGCCCACGGCCAGGGTGACATGACCTTGTGCCCGCGCGGCCTGCAGCACGGCGAGCTTGTCCGCCGGGGTTTGCCGCGCATGCCAGTCGTCGATACCCACCGCGCTGGCCAGCGGGGCCACGCGTTCAGCCACGTCGCCGCTGGCGATGGCGCAGGCGATGTTGTCGGCGCGAAGAAATTCCACGGTGTCCGCGGCGTCGGATCGGGCTCGTTCGTCCAAATGGAACGCGGCGATGGCGCCCTGCGCATCGGCCAGTACCAGGGTACCCGCAGCCAGCGTGGACGCGTTTTCGCCGCTGTGTTCCAGCGCAAACTCCGCGCGGCCCAGGCGCAGGGCACGGCCTTCCAGTTCGCCACGGATGCCCGCGCCGGCGACGACTTGCACCGCGGTGGCGCGTATCGGGGAGCCATGCGCGGCGGCTTCCGCGGCCAGCGCGCGGGCCAGCGGGTGCGAGCTTTCGCGCGCCAGTGCGGCGGCCCATTGCAGGGTGCGGGCGGGGTCGTCGCCGCGTAGCGGTTCCACCGTGGCCAGCGACAGTTGCGGGGTGGCCAGCGTGCCGGTCTTGTCGAACAGTGCGAAATCGACCCGCGCCAGCGGCTCCAGCGCCGCGCTGTCGGTCACCAGCACGCCGCGCTGTGCCAGTACGCCCAGCGCGCGGGTGAGGGTGGCCGGCAAGGTCAGCGCGAAAGCACAGGGGCAGGCCACCACCAGTACCGCTACCGCGGCTTCGAACGCGCGCGTGGGATCGACCAGCAACCAGCCCAGTGCGGTCAGCACCGTCAGCAGCAATACGCGGGCCACGAAGCGGCTGGCGTCACGTTCGCTGGCCAGCATCGAGGGCGCGCGCGCCTGCCGTGCCCGAGCCGCCAATGCACCCAGCCGCGCGGCGACCGTGTGCGAGCCGCTGGATTCCACCCGCAGTTGCGCCGGTCCGGTCAGTACCACGCTGCCGGCCACCAGCCGCTCGCCGGCATGCCGGGTCACCGGCCGCGATTCGCCGGAAAGCAGCGCTTCGTCGACACGCACCGTATGGCCTTCCAGCACGCCGTCGGCGGGCACCGTGCCGCCCTCGCTGACGTGGACCAGGTCGCCGGGGGCCAGCTCGATAGCGGCCACGGTTTCCAGTTGGCCATCGCTGCGGCGGCGTTCGGCCAGCAGTGGCGTGGCATCGATCACCGCATCGCCCAGCGCGCTGCTGCGATGGCGCGCGCGCAGTTCCAGGTAGCGTCCGCCCAGCAGCAGGAACACGAACATGCTCACCGAATCGAAATAGATCTCGCCATCGCCGCGCAGCGTGTTGACGGAGCTGGCCAGGAACACCAGTGCCACCGCCAGCGCCACCGGCAGGTTGATCCCCAGCCTTCGCTGGCGCAGCTCGGCCTGCGCGCCGGCGAAAAACGGTTGCGCCGAATAGAACACTACCGGAATGGTGGACAACAGGCTCAGCCAGCGGAACAGCCCGCGGGTGGTGAAGTCCACGAAATCGACCGCGCCGATGTACATCACGAACGCGTAGGTCATCACCTGCATGGCGAACATGCCACCGACCAGCAGGCGCTTCAGTGCCGCATGCATCTCGATCGCGCGGGCGTCGTCGATGCTGTCGTGGCGCAGCGGCTGCGCGGTGCAATGCGTGCTGGCGAAAACGGCGAGCAGGCGCGGCAACGGCGTGCGCCGCGCGTCCCACACCACCCGCACGCGTCCGGCCGGTGCATCGATGGCCACGCGTTTCACGCCGGGCAGGGCGTGGATCAACTGCTCCAGGGTCAGGATCTGGCGGGCGTCATGCAGGCCGTCGACGCGAAGGGCGATTTCGCTGCGGCCATCGCGGCGCGGGCGCATGACCTGCGCGGCGAGTTGCGGGTGCGCCCAGGCCGCGTAGGCATTCATCGCGGGCTGGCGGGCGGCGGGCCGTGGCTGCTGTGCGCAGCGGACGGCACGCCGAACAGGCCGCTGCCGGCGTGTTCCACCGGCGTATCGGGATGGTGCGCGGCGACCACGATGATCCACACGCAACCGGCCAGCGAAGCCACGAACAGCGCCACTCCCAGCCACACGATCGGCTGGCGATACCACGCTGCCCTGGCGGGTACCGGCACCGGGTCAGCGCTGGGCATGGCCTTGGCTCGCGGCGGCATCGCCCTGGTGCGAGAGGTGGTAGACGTAAGCGGCCAGTACGCGGATCTGGTCACTGGTCAGGCGCGTGCTCCACGCCGGCATGGCACCCTGGCGGCCACCGCCGATCGAGTGCTCGATGTCCTCCAGCTTGCCGCCGTGCAACCAGATGTGGTCGGTGAGGTTGGGCGCGCCCAAGGCGGGATTGCCCTTGCCGTCGGGGCCGTGGCAGGCCGCGCAGGTGGTGAACAGCGGCTTGCCGGCCGCGGCCTTGGCCGCGTCGTGCGGCGAGTCGGACAGGCTCAACACGTACTGGGCCAGGTTCTTGACGTTGTCCTCGCCCAGGCTGGCCCACGGCGGCATCAAGCCGCTGCGGCCATCGTGGATGCTGGCCAGGATGTCCGCGCCGGTACCGCCGTACAGCCAGTCGTTGTCGATCAGGCTGGGCGCACCCACCTTGACGTTGCCGTAGCCGCCGCGGCCGTGGCAGGCGGCGCAGTTGTCCACGAACAGCCGCCCGCCCATTTGCAGCGCAGCGGGGTCATTGGCCAGCTGCTCCACCGGATACTGGCGAAAGCGCTCCAGCAGCTCATCCAGTTTCGCGTCGTTGGCGGCTTCATCCCTGGCCAGCTCGCCGTGCGAGGTCCAGCCGAGGATACCCTTGTGGCTGCCGAAGCCCGGGTACAGCACCAGGTAGGCGAACCCGGCCAGGAACATCGCGCCGGAGAACAGCAGCCACCACAACGGCAGGTTGCGCACGCCTTCGCGCACGGTGCCGTGCGCCCAGACGTGGCCGCTGGTCTGGTCGGGCAGGGTGGGGATCTTGGCCCGCGGCGCCCACAGGAAAAGGAAGAACGTGATGCCCAGGTTCAGCACCACCAGGAACATTACCCACAACGACAATCCAGTGGTCACGGCTGGTCGCTCCCCTGGTTGTCGGCGACGTCCTTTTTGGCAATGTCGGCCGGGTCGGGCAGCGGGCCCTCGGGTTTGTCTTCCATCGGAATCTCCGACATCCGCTTGAACGTTGAACGATGGCGCTTGCGCCAGGCCCAGACCCAGATGCCGATGAAGATCAGCATCAGCACCACGGTCACCACGCCGGTGATATGGCCCCAGATCGGATTCATCATGGCTTGTCTCCGTGGCCGGCCGGCACCGGCACGGCAGCGACCGGCTCGTTCTTGATGCCCAGCCCCTGCAGGTAGGCGATCAGCGCATCCATCTCGGTCTTGCCGGCCAGCGCCTCGTTGGCCTTGGCAATGTCGTCGTCGCTGTACGGGTCACCCAGCCGGCGCAGGGTGCGCATGCGCGCCTGCACGTCGGCGATGTCCAGCTTGTTGTCATTCAGCCAGGGATACGCCGGCATGTTCGACTCCGGCTCCACCTGGCGCGGGTCCTCCAGGTGCAGGCGCTGCCAATGGTCGGAATACTTGCCGCCCACGCGGGCCAGGTCCGGCCCGGTGCGCTTGGAGCCCCACTGGAACGGTCGGTCGTAGACCGACTCCTCCGCGGTGGAGAAGTGCCCGTAGCGCTGCGTCTCCGCCCGCAAGGCGCGGATCATCTGCGAGTGGCACAGGTAGCAGCCTTCGCGCACATACACGTCGCGACCGGCCAGGCGCAGCGCGTCATAGGGTTTCACCCCCGGCGGCGCCTTCACCGAATGCGCCTGGATGAACAGGGGCGTGATCTCGGCCAGACCGCCGATGGACACCATGATCGCAATCAGGACGCCGAGCAGGCCGGCGTGCTTCTCGATGACTTCGAAATGTTTATAGGCCATGGTTGAGCTCTATTTGAAGAGTGCGGCGATGGATGGCCGCCTTTGGGCTTGCAGGGCCGGAAGGGTTTGCAGAATCGGTAACCCGATCGAAGTGGCGATCATGGACGAGCGCATCAGCCAGGCTCCTCAATTGGCCGCGGGCAGGGGCACCGGCACTTGGTGCGGGTAGGGCTCGGGGATGGGCACGGGGATCGGCTTGATCAATCGCGCACGCGCATCGGCGGCGGTGTGCCACAGGTTCCAGGCCATGATCACCATGCCGCTGAGCACGAACACGCCACCCAGCCAGCGGATCCAGTACATCGGCTTGACCGCGATCAGGCTGTCGATGAACGCATACGCCAGCGAACCATCGGGCAGCGTCTTGCGCCACATCAGGCCTTCGGTGACGCCGGCCGTCCACATCGAACCCACGTACAGCAGCAGGCCCATGGTGTGGATCCAGAAGTGCCACTCCATGCCCTTGCGCGAGTACATCTTCTCCTGCCCCAGCGCGCGCGGCGCCATCGCGTACAGCGAGCCGATGGTGATCATCGCCACCCAGCCCAGCGAGCCCGAATGCACGTGCGCAATGGTCCAGTCGGTGTAGTGCGACAGCGAGTTCACCGTCTTGATCGCCATCATCGAGCCTTCGAAGGTCGAGGCGGCATAGAACACCAGCGACAGCACCATGAACTTGGCCGCCGGATCCATCTTCAGCCTGTGCCACGAGCCGTTGAAGGTGAGCAGGCCGTTCGCCGCCGAACCCAGGCTGGGCATCAGCAGCACCAGCGAGAACGCCATGCCCACCGACTGCACCCAGTCGGGCAGGGCGGTGTACATCAGGTGGTGCGCGCCGGCCCACATGTACACCGAGATCAGCGCCCAGAAATTGACGATCGAGAAGCGATAGCTCCACAGCGGCTGCTGCGCCTGCCGCGGCACGAAGTAATACATCATGCCGAGGAAGCCGGCGGTGAGGAAAAACGCCACCGCGTTGTGGCCGTACCACCACTGCACCATCGCATCGACCACGCCGGCGTAGACCGGGTACGACTTGAACAGCGATGCGGGCAAGGCGAGGTTGTTGACGATGTGCAGCAGGCCCACTGCGATGATGAACGCGCCGTAGTACCAGTTCGCCACATAGATGTGCTTGATCCGGCGCCGCGTCAGGCTGCCGAAGAACACCACGCCGAAGCTCACCCACACGATCGCGATCAGGATGTCGATGAACCACTCGGGTTCGGCGTACTCCTTGCTCTGGGTGATGCCCAGCGGCATCGTCACCATCGCCAGCACGCAGACCAGTTGCCAACCCCAGAAGGTGAAGCCGGCCAGCTTGGTGAACGCCAGCCGCGCATGGCCGGTGCGTTGCACCACGTAATAGCAGGTGCCCATCAGCGCCGAGCCGCCGAACGCGAAGATCACGCCGAAGGTGTGGTCGGGGCGGATGCGGCTGAAGGTCAGCCACGAGGTGTCGAAATTCAGCGCGGGCCAGGCCAGTTCGGCAGCGGCATATACGCCCACCGACATGCCGATGATCCCCCACACGGCGGCAGCCAGCAGGAACTGACGCACCACTCTGTCGTTGTAATACTCGGTGTTCGGCATGCGGATCCCCGACGGTTAACTGCGCTATTTTGCGTAAAGCGTGACGCGATGCCATGACGCCAATCAAGTCGCTGCGACAATGCGTACCGAACTGCCCGGTGCGCTCCCAGTCTGGCAGCTGCGGCTTGCAGCTTTCGTGAAAGATATCCCGTGCCGCTCGATGGCGCGCGCCGGCCACCTTCGCTCCATGGCGCCATCGGGCCGGGTCATCGGAGGCGTACCGGTGATCGGTTATCCTTGGCGCTGTTTTCCCGAACAAGAAGCATGAGCGAAATGGTTACCCAGGTGCCTCTCACGGCAGGTCCGGCGCCGCGCCGACACAGTGTTGCCGTGCAGGTCGGCAAGGTCCGCGTCGGTGGCGATGCACCGATCGTGGTGCAGTCGATGACCAATACCGACACCGAGGACGCCGCCAGCACCGCCAGGCAGGTTGCCGAGCTGGCCCGCGCCGGGTCCGAACTGGTACGCATTACGGTCAACACGCCCGCCGCCGCCGCCGCGGTGCCGCGCATCGCCGAGCGGCTGGCGATGATGGGCGTGGACGTGCCGCTGGTGGGCGACTTCCACTACAACGGCCACCAGTTGCTGGAACGCGAACCGGCCTGCGCCGAGGCGCTGGCCAAGTACCGCATCAACCCCGGCAACGTGGGTTTCGGGGCCAAGCGCGACACCCAGTTCGCGTCGATCATCGAAATGGCCCTGCGTTACGCCAAGCCGGTGCGCATCGGCGTCAACTGGGGTTCGCTGGACCAGAGCATGCTGGCCGCGCTGATGGACGAGAACGCGCAGCGCGCCGAACCGTGGGACGCCTCGCGGGTGGCGCGCGAGGCGCTGATCCGCTCGGCGCTGGAGTCGGCCGCCAAGGCCGAGGAGATCGGCCTGGAACGCGACCGCATCATCCTGTCGTGCAAGGTCTCCGGCGTGCAGGAGTTGATCGCCGTGTACCGCGACCTGGCCACGCGCTGCGATTATGCCTTGCACCTGGGCCTCACCGAGGCGGGCATGGGTTCCAAGGGCATCACCGCCTCCAGCGCCGCGCTGGCCGTGTTGCTGCAGGAAGGCATCGGCGACACCATCCGCATCTCGCTGACGCCCGAACCTGGCGCCTCCCGCACCGGCGAGGTGATTGTGGCGCAGGAGCTGCTGCAGACGATGGGGCTGCGTTCGTTCACGCCGCTGGTCACCGCCTGCCCGGGCTGCGGCCGCACCACCAGCGAGTTCTTCCAGGTGCTGGCCAAGACCGTGCAGGAACACGTGCGCGAACAGATGCCGTTGTGGCGGGTGAAGTACGACGGCGTCGAGAACCTCACGCTGGCGGTGATGGGCTGCATCGTCAACGGGCCGGGCGAATCCAAGCACGCCAATATCGGCATCTCGCTGCCGGGCAACGGCGAGGCGCCGGCCGCGCCGGTTTTCATCGACGGCGAAAAGGCGATGACCCTGCGTGGCGACAATATCGCCAACGAATTCGTGGGCATCCTGGACGATTACGTGGAGCGCAAATACACCGCCCGCACGAGCTGATGGATGCGTCACAATGCGCGGGTACGGTTTTCTTCACACTGCGTTGCCAGCTCGTGTGTTGACCCAGGGAGTCAGTCGGGCTTGAGTGGGCTGGGCTGCAAGGCCAGCTCTTCGCCTCGACCACACAAGTCCGACAGGCCCCTGAAGCGAAACCTCCTCAATGGGATGACTATCCGTGACGAAACGCCCACAGCTGCGCACCGTCGTTCTTTACGTATCCGTGTCGGCACTGTGGATCTGGTTTTCCGACCACGCGTTGAATGCCGTGGCCGGCGACCGCGCCGATCTGCCATTCCTGCAGAGCATCAAGGGCTGGTTCTTCGTACTTGGTACCGGCGCGTTGCTGTATTGGATGCTCGGCCGCGACATGCGCCGGCTGCAGCAGGCCACCCAGCGACTGCTGGACGGGCAGGAGCAGGCATTGCGCGTGTTGGTGTCGGCGATCGACATCCGGCACAAGGAAACCGGGGATCATTCCGGCCGCGTGATGCGCATGGCCACCGGCCTGGCGCGCGTGGCAGGGGTGCATGGCGATGCGCTGCGCAACCTCTCATTCGGCGCCTTGCTGCATGACATCGGCAAGCTGGCGGTGCCCGACGCGATCCTGGTCAAGCCGGGCAGGCTCGACGAAGGGGAGATCGCCGTCATGCGCCAGCACGCGCGGTTCGGCGGCGACATGCTGCAGCGGGTGGATTTCCTGCGCGGTGCAAGCGACATCCCTTACAGCCACCACGAGCGCTGGGACGGCGCCGGTTATCCTGCCGGCCTGCGCGGCGAAGCCATCCCGCTGGCGGCGCGGATATTCAGCGTCGTCGACATCTGGGATGCGCTGATTTCCCCGCGCGTCTACAAGCCCGCCTGGCCCGAAGCCGACGTCCTCGACTACCTGCGCAAGGTGGCCGGCAGCCAGCTCGACCCCCGACTGGTCGCGCTGTTCATCGAGCACTACGACGACATCAAGGCGCTGGGCGAGCCACCCGAAACCGCCGAGCCGCCACGCGCCGCGCTCTCGTAGGAGTGCACCCTGTGCGCGACGCTTTTTGCCGAAAATGACGAAGAGCCTCGCGCACAGGGTGCGCTCCTGCCGCTATTTGCAGGGCTGGATCAGCTCATCCGTAAATGCCGCCCAATTGCCCGGCTGACCGGGCCGGCGACGTAACGTGGCCACGTCCTGCAGGTACTGCGCCCGCGGTATCTCGACAGCGCCGAGGCTCACGGTGTGTGCGTTGGCCACCTGGGTGTCGATCAGCGGGAAATCCCAGCCGTGCAGCAGCTTGGCCAGCGCAACCAGCGCCAGTTTGGATGCGCCGCTCTGGCGGCTGAACATCGACTCGCCGCAGAACAGTTGCCCCAGCGCAATGCCGTAGATGCCACCGATCAGTTGCGTGCCCTCCCAGACTTCGAGGCTGTGGGCGTGGCCCAGGTGATAGAGGCGGTTGTAGGCATCGACCATCGCCGGCACGATCCAGGTGCCCGAGGCGTCCCGGCGCGGCGCGGCACAGCCGCGAACCACCGCGTCGAATGCGTGGTCGAGCGTGAGGTGCCAATGCTTGCCCGCCAACTGCCGACGCAGGCTGCGGTTGATGCGCAGGTCCTGCGTGTGCAGCACGCAACGCGGATCGGGCGACCACCACAGGATCGGCTCGCCATCGCTGAACCAGGGAAAGATGCCCTTGCCGTAGGCCGCCAGCAGCCGCGTCGGCGAAAGGTCGCCGCCAAACGCCAGCAGGCCGTTGGGTTCCGTCAACGCCTGCCGGGGGTCGGGGAACGACGCCGGCGCGTCCGGATCGAGCAGGGGCAGGCGGATCACGGCGACAGGTCGCGCGGTGAGCCGGTTTCGTTGTCCTCGCGGGTCTTCGCATACGGGCTGTGCGCCAGCAGTTCGGCCGCATAGCCGTCCACCGCTTCCGCTTCGTGGATCAGCGCGTCCGCCACCGCCGCGCGGAAGCCGGGGTTGACCAGGAAATGCCGCGAATGCGTGCGTACCGGCAGAAAGCCGCGTGCCAGCTTGTGCTCGCCCTGCGCGCCGGGTTCGAAACGCTGCAGGCCCTGCGCGATGGCGTAGTCGATGCCGCGGTAATAGCACAGCTCGAAATGCAGCCCCGGTACGTCCACCGACGCGCCCCAATAGCGCCCATACAACACGCCGCCGCCCTGAATGAACAGCGCCATCGCCACGATGGTTTCGCCGTCGCGCGCCAGCGCCAGTTGCGCGGTCTGGCCCAGTTCGCCCAGGTGGCTGAAGAACGCGGCGGTGAGCGCAGCGTGGTTGCCCTTGGCGTCGAAGGTGGTCTCGTACAACGCATGCACGCGGCGCCATTCGAGCAGGCTGAGGCTGTCGCCGCTGCGCCATTCGATGGCAAGGCCGCTGGCCGCCACCTGTTCGCGCTCGCGCAGGATGTTCTTGCGCTTCTTGTGGTTGAGCGTGGCCAGGAACGCCGGGAAATGGCGGTAGCCGTGGTTGTGCCAATGGAACTGCACGTCCGACCGCACCAGCCAGTCCTCGTCAAACGCCTCGGTTTCGCCGGCCTCCAGAAAATTGGCATGCACCGAGGAAAGCCCCAGCTCCTCCGCTTCGCCGCGCATCGCCTCCACCAGCGCCCGCTGCAGCAGGACCGTTTGCCCGTCGCTGCCAGCCAGCAGCCGCGGCCCGGTGACCGGCGAGTAGGGCACGCCGTTGAGCAGTTTCGGGTAGTACTCGCCGCCAGCCTGCTGCCAGGCACGCGCCCAGCCGAAATCGAACACGAACTCGCCGTGCGAGTTGCCCTTGAAGTACAGCGGTGCGGCGGCAATCAGCCGCTCGCGCTCGTAGATGCCCAGATGATGCGGCTGCCAACCCCAGTCCGGCCGGATGCAGCCGGAGCGCTCCAGCGTGGCCAGGAACGCATGCGAGACAAACGGATTGTCGTCGCTGCGCAAGGCGTCCCACGCCGCGGCGGGCAGGTCGGCAATGGCGTCATGGAAGCGGGTGGTGAGCATGGTTCGGCCTGTAGGAGCGCACCTTGTGCGCGATGCTTTTCGTTACGTGACGAAGAGCTGTCGCGCACAGGGTGCGCTCCTACATCTCACGCTGCCGGCGTCTGCTGATCCAGCCAGCGCTCGGCATCCAGCGCGGCCATGCAGCCGAAGCCGGCCGAGGTGATCGCCTGGCGGTAGACATGGTCGGCCACGTCGCCGGCGGCGAACACGCCTTCGACCGAGGTCATCGTGGCCATGCCCTGCTGGCCGCTGTGGATCCTGATGTAGCCGTCGTGCATGTCGAGCTGGCCCTGGAAGATGCCGGTATTGGGCGTGTGGCCGATCGCCACGAAGAAGCCGGTGGCCTCGATGTCGCGGGTGGCGCCGGAGTTGACGTCCTTCACGCGCACACCGGTGACGCCGGAGTCGTCGCCCAGCACCTCGTCCACGCTGTGGTTCCACACCAGCTCGATCTTGCCGGCGGCGGCCTTCTCGAACAGCTTGTCCTGCATGATCTTCTCGGCGCGCAGCTTGTCGCGGCGATGCACCAGGTAGACCTTGCTGGCGATGTTGGAAAGGTACAGCGCCTCTTCCACGGCGGTATTGCCGCCGCCGATCACCACCACCGCCTGCTCGCGGAAGAAGAAGCCGTCGCAGGTAGCGCAGGCGGACACGCCCTTGCCCTTGAACTTCTCCTCCGAGGCGATGCCCAGGTACTTCGCGGTGGCGCCGGTGGTGATGATCAGCGCGTCGGCGGTGTAGTCGCCGGAGTCGCCGCGCAGCCGGAACGGGCGCTGCTTCAGATCCACCGTGTGGATGTGATCGAAGATCATCTCGGTGTGGAAGCGCTCGGCGTGTTCGGCCATGCGCTGCATCAATGCCGGCCCCTGCAGCCCCTCGACGTCGCCCGGCCAGTTGTCCACGTCGGTGGTGGTCATCAGCTGGCCGCCCTGCTGCAGGCCGGTGATCATGGTCGGCTTGAGGTTGGCGCGCGCGGCGTAGACCGCCGCGGTGTAGCCGGCGGGGCCGGAGCCGAGGATCAGCAGTCGACTGTGCTTGGGAACGGTGTTCATTTTTGCCAGTTACTCCGCGGAGTTTTGCAGCGGTTGCGGGATGGTGTGCGCTGGGGCGGTTGTCCGGGGTTGCCCGCGCAAGCCGTTGATCCGGCGGTCGCTGTGCGTCGATGACGCGTGGCAGGGTCCTGAAAAATCGCCGGTCCAGCGGCGCACCGTTATAATCCTCGTCAGCTGTCGACGGCCGTGGCATGCGGTCGCGGCTTTTCGCGAAGGCTTGCGCATGACCGACGAACAGCGGCGGTTCAGTCGGCAAGGATGGGGAATCGAAGCCGCCGATTCAAGGCGAACGGCAGGCCCGGCGTCGCCGCGGTGATTTTCCGCCACACTTCTCCCTTGACAGGATTTGCCCTGATGGCCCGCAAAACCCCGAATCCCGGCACCGGCGGTGCCCCTGACGGCAAGCTGGTACAACCGGCGTTGCAAGGTATGCTCTGACGTTGGTCAACAGGAAGAGGTCGTCCATGGCGACACGCAGCACGAACGCCAGACAGCCGGCCCGGGAAGGCCTCAGCGAGGAGTTGAAACGGCGCCTGCGCGAAGCCGGCGCGCTGCTGTTGCTGCCGCTGGCGCTATACCTGCTGGTGTGCCTGTTCAGTTACAACCCGATGGATCCGAGCTGGTCGCATGTGGGTAGCGCCGATCACGCGCGCAACTTCGGCGGCATGCTGGGTGCGTACGTGGCCGACCTGCTGCGCTACCTGTTCGGCATGGTGGCGTATGCATTCCCGCTGCTGCTGGTCCTGCTGGGCGTGAACGTGCTGCGCCACCGGGCGGAACCCAGCAGCAGCCGTTGGGAGCCTTCGCTGCGGCTGATCGGCTCGGTGTTCTTCTTCATTACCGCGCCGGGCCTTTGCTGGCTCAATTTCCCCGACAGCGGCATGGCGCCCCAGGGCGCCGGCGGCATGATCGGCGAGGCAGTGGGCAAGGGGCTGCAATACGTTTTCGGCTACAAGGGCGCGCCGCTGCTGTTGCTGGCGGTGTTCCTGGTGGCCGTGACGCTGGCCACCGGGCTGTCGTGGTTCAAGGTGATGGACTGGACCGGGCACACGGTGCTGCGGCTGACCGAGATGGTTCGCGAGCGCCTGCGCCAGGCGCCGCAGGAACGCGCTGCGCGGCTGGCGCGCACCGAGCGCGCTGCGGTGAAGAAAGACGACGCGGTGAAGCAGGCGAAACGCGAGCCGGTGCGGATCGAATCGGCCCCCGCGCCGGTGACCAAAAGCGAGCGCGCCCGGCTGGAAACACAGATCCCGCTGTTCGTGGGCGCTGCCGCGCCGGGCGAGCTGCCACCGCTGTCGCTGCTGGACGAGGCGCCGGAGCAGGGCCCGGGCTATTCGGAAGAAACGCTCGAGGTGCTGTCGCGCCAGGTGGAGTTGAAGCTCAAGGATTTCCGCATCGAGGCCAAGGTGGTGGGTGTGTACCCCGGCCCGGTGATCACCCGCTTCGAGCTGGAGCCGGCCGCCGGCGTGCGCGGTTCGCAGGTGTCCAGCCTGGACAAGGACATCGCCCGCGGCCTGTCCGTGGTGAGCGTGCGCGTAGTTGACGTGATCCCCGGCAAGAACGTGATCGGCCTGGAGATCCCCAACACCCGCAAGCAGATCGTCTATCTCTCCGAGATCCTGCGATCGGACAAGTACGACCAGCAGAAATCGCCGCTGGCGCTGGCACTGGGCAAGGACATCGGCGGGAAACCCGTCGTGGTGGACCTGGCCAAGATGCCGCACCTGCTGGTCGCCGGCACCACCGGTTCGGGCAAGTCGGTGGCGGTCAACGCGATGGTGCTTTCGCTGCTGTACAAGGCCAGCGCCAAAGACGTGCGCATGATCATGATCGACCCGAAGATGCTGGAGCTCTCGGTCTACGAGGGCATCCCGCACCTGCTGGCGCCGGTGGTCACCGACATGAAGGAAGCGGCCAACGCGCTGCGCTGGTGCGTGGCCGAGATGGAGCGCCGCTACAAGCTGATGGCCGCCGTGGGCGTGCGCAACCTGGCCGGCTTCAACAAGAAGGTGAAGGACGCCGAGAACGCCGGCCAGCCACTGCTCGATCCGCTGTTCCGCCCCAATCCGGAGATGCCCAACCTGGCCGCCGAGCCGCTGGAGCCATTGCCGAACATCGTGGTGATCATCGACGAGTTCGCCGACATGATGATGATCGTCGGCAAGAAGGTGGAGGAGCTGATCGCCCGCCTGGCGCAGAAGGCGCGCGCTGCCGGCGTGCACCTGATCCTGGCCACCCAGCGTCCGTCGGTGGATGTGATCACCGGCCTGATCAAGGCCAACATCCCCACCCGCATCGCGTTCCAGGTATCCAGCAAGATCGACTCGCGCACGATCCTCGACCAGTCCGGCGCCGAGGCGCTGCTGGGTCACGGCGACATGCTGTACCTGCCGCCGGGCACCGCCACGCCCGAGCGCGTGCATGGCGCCTTCGTCGACGACCACGAGGTGCACGGCGTGGTCAACTGGCTGAAATCCCAGGGCGAGCCCAACTACATCGAAGGCGTGCTGGAGGAAGTACAGGCCACCAGCGACGGCAAGTTCATCAATGATTCCGGCATCCCGCAGGATGGCGAGGAGGGTGGCGATGCCGAGGCGCAGCTGTACGACAAGGCCGTCGCCATTGTCACCCAGACCCGCCGGGCCTCCATCTCCGGCGTGCAGCGCCATCTGCGCATCGGCTACAACCGCGCCGCCCGCCTGGTCGAACAGATGGAGCAGGACGGCGTGGTCAGCGCGCCCCAGCACAACGGCAATCGCGAAGTGCTGGCGCCCCCGCCGCCGCGGGATTGAGCCGCGGCAATGCGGGATGCGGGAAAATTGTAGGAGCGACTTCAGTCGCGATGCTCTTGTTCCGGGGCTTCAGAGAAAAAGCATCGCGACTGAAGTCGCTCCTACAGAGAACACGCTCCGGTTAAGCCAATACGCCCCACAATCCGCACCGCCATCGCTTTGGGAAATCCGATGAAACGCTTCACCTTTGCCTTCGCCCTCCTGTTGCTGTCGCTCGGTAGCGTGGCCCAGGCCGCCACCGGGCCGGCACGCACGCGGCTGGATGCGTTCGCGCAGAACCTGCATTCGCTGACCGGTCATTTCAGCCAGACCCTGATCGACATCAACGGGCACGACAGCAAGACCAGCGCGGGTACGCTGGCGCTGCAGTCGCCGCGGCAGTTTCGCTGGGAGACGTTGACGCCGTACAAGCAGACCATCGTGGCCGACGGCAGCCGCGTGTGGATGTACGACCCGGAGCTGGACCAGGTCACCGTGCGGATCCAGAGCGCCGAGGAGGCGCACAGCCCGCTCACCGTGCTCACCGACGTGTCGCAACTGGACAACAACTTCAAGGTGGCCGAACGCGGCGAGCGCGACGGCCTGCAATGGCTGCGGCTCACCTCCACCGCGAAAGACCCGCAGTTCGACTACGCCGACCTGGGTTTCGACGCCAGCGGCCTGGCGCGCATGACCTTCCGCGACCAGCTCGGCTCCACCACGGACATCCGCTTTTCCGGCTGGCAGCGCAACGTGGCGATCCCGCCATCGACCTTCAACTTCGTGCCGCCGCCGGGCGCCGACGTGATCGGCGATGCGCCGGTGATCAACGTGCAGCCGCTGAAAGACTGACCGCATCCTCATGCCGGTCTTGCGTCAACTGCCGCGTTGGGCCTGGTTCGGCGGCGGCGTGCTCGCCTTCATCGCGGGCATCGTCAACGCCGCCGGCTACATGGGTTTTCGCCACCAGTCGATCACCAACCTCACCGGCTCCGCCAGCCTGTTCGGCGTGGCGCTGGGCACTGGCGACAGCGGCGAGGCGTGGCATTGGCTGCTATCGATCGGTGCGTTCGTGCTCGGTGCCGTGGTCAGCGGCATGATCGTGCAGCAGAGCACGCTGCAGCTGGGTCGCCGTTACGGGGTGACCCTGGTGCTGGAATCGATCCTGCTGTTCGCGGCCGTGCCATTGCTGCATCAAAACGATTCGCTGGGGCTTTACCTGGCCGCGATGGGCGCCGGGTTGCAGAACGGCATGGCCAGCACGTACAGCGGCATGGTGTTCCGCACTACTCATGTCTCGGGCATGTTCACCGACCTCGGCATCTACATCGGCCAGCGCCTGCGTGGCCTCACCGTGGATACCTTGCGCGTGCGGGTGTGCGTGCTGGTGATCGTCACCTTCACCCTGGGCAGTGCCGCGGGCGCGCTGCTTTTCCCCGCCTTGCATGAGCGCACCCTGCTGGTGCCCGCCGCGCTGACGGGTTTGTGCGGCCTGGGCTACACGCTGTATCGCCGCCGGGCCCCGGCCGACGCCTGAGCGAACGCGGTGCCCACAACCGGCGGGTTATCATCCGCCCATGCCTCGTAACCCATCCCCGTCCGCCGATCTGTTCGCCACCGAAACCGATGCGCTGAAACCGCTGGCCGAGCGCATGCGCCCGCGCAGCCTCGACGAAATCGTGGGCCAACAGCGGCTGGTGGGGCCGGACAAGGCGCTGCGCCGCGCGCTGGAGGCGGGCAAGATCCATTCGATGGTGCTGTGGGGGCCGCCCGGTTGCGGCAAGACCACGCTGGCGCTGCTGGTGGCGCGCTACGCCGACGCGGATTTTCGCGCGATTTCCGCCGTGCTCTCCGGCTTGCCGGACGTGCGCAAGGCGCTGGCCGAAGCCGAGGTGAACTTTGCCCAGGGCCGGCGCACCGTGCTGTTCGTGGACGAGGTGCACCGCTTCAACAAGACCCAGCAGGATGCGTTCCTGCCGCACATCGAACGCGGCGTGATCATCTTCATCGGCGCCACCACCGAAAACCCCTCGTTCGAACTGAACTCCGCGCTGCTGTCGCGCTGCCGCGTGCACGTGCTGGAGCCGGTTTCCGGCGACGACATCATTGCCGCGCTGAAACGTGCGCTGGCGGACAGCGAGCGCGGACTGGGCACGTTGCAGTTGCAGGTCGGCGACGAAGCGCTGGATTCCATCGCCCAGGCCGCCGACGGCGATGTGCGCCGCGCGTTGACCCTGCTGGAAATCGCCGCCGAACTGGCTGACCATGACTCATCAGAGCCGGGCCGCATCGATCAAACCACGCTGACCCAGGTGCTGGCCGACCGCACCCGCCGTTTCGACAAGCAGGGCGAACAGTTCTACGACCAGATCTCGGCGCTGCACAAATCCGTGCGCTCGTCCGACCCCGACGCCGCCGTGTACTGGTTGTGCCGCATGCTCGACGGCGGCGTCGATCCGCTGTACCTCGCGCGCCGCATGACCCGCATGGCGGTCGAAGACGTGGGCCTGGCCGAACCGCGCGCCTGGCGCATGGCGCTGGATGCATGGGATACCTACGAACGCCTGGGCAGCCCCGAAGGCGAACTGGGCCTGGCCCAGCTGGCGATCTGGCTGGCCATCGCGCCCAAGAGCAACGCCGCCTACATGGCCTACAACAAGGCCCGCGCCGCGGTGCGCGAAGGCGGCACGCTGGAAGTGCCGATGCACCTGCGCAACGCGCCCACCAAGCTGATGAAAGGCATGGGCTACGGCAAGGGCTATCAGTACGACCACGACGCCGAAGGCGGCATCGCGCTGGATCAGCAATGCCTGCCCGACGCGCTGGTCGGCACCGTGTTCTACGAGCCGGTCGAGCGCGGCCTGGAACTGCAATTGCGCGAGAAGCTGCTCGACCTGCGCAAGCGTCGCCGCGACGCGCAGGGTTCGTGACCGCGGCCGGCATGCGCCGATGAACGCCGTGGCCTGGCGCGCTGCCATCTTCGTCGTGCTGCTGTTGCTGTTGGTGCTGGCCGAATGGCGCTGGCCGCGGCATCAAGGTAATCCCGACCGGCGTCATCGCTGGCCGGTGAACCTGGGCTTCGGCCTGGTTGGCGCGCTCTGCCTGCGCTTGCTGTTGCCGTGGCTGGCCATCGATGCCGCGCTATGGGCGCAGCAACACCACGTCGGCCTGTTGCACCTGTGGACGCTGCCATCGTGGCTGGCCATCGTGGTGACTTTGATGGCGCTGGACTTGCTGATCTACGCCCAGCATCGGCTGATGCATCGGGTGGGCTGGCTGTGGCGGTTGCATCGCCTGCACCACAGCGACCTCACGCTGGATGCCAGCTCCGCCATGCGTTTCCACCCGCTGGAAATCCTGTTTTCGATGGGCCTGAAGATTGCCGCGGTGCTGGCGCTGGGCGCCGCACCCGCGGCCGTGCTGGCGTTCGAGATCCTGCTCAACGGTTTCGCGATGTTCACCCACGCGAACCTGGCCTTGCCGCTTGGGCTGGATCGCGCGCTGCGCTGGGTGGTCGTCACGCCCGACATGCACCGCATCCACCACTCGGTGCTGCGCGACGAGCACGACAGCAACTTCGGCTTCAACCTGTCGTGGTGGGACTGGTTGTTCCGCAGCTACCGCGACGCCCCACGCCAACCGCAGGCAACCCTGCGGCTGGGGCTGGACCGGTTCCGCGACAGCCGCGAGCAGCGCTTCGGCGCCCTGATGCTGCAACCGTTCCGCCGCCGGTGAACCCGTAGGAGCGACTTCAGTCGCGATGCCTTTCGACGTCCCTCAAAAACATCGAGCACAGGGTGCGCTCCTACAAAAAACCGCGCGCGTCAGTGGGCGCCCACCGCCTCACGCAATTTGCGGCTGTACGCGCGAATACGCGCCGCGTTGGCGCCCACGTCGCTGCCGCCCACGCGCGATTCGGAGCGCACATCCACGCGCGTACCGCCGGCCTCGGGCCGCAGGCGAATCACCACGTCGTCCTTGAAACCGAACCAGAACGTGGTAGCGGTGGCCTCGATGCGGCCCTCATCCGGCACCTGCGCCGCGATCACCCAGCCCATCGACTTGGCGCTGTCCAACGCCGCCTTGAAGACTGTCGCCGGCGGCGCGTCGAATTGCAGCGGCTGGATGTCCGGATAAGCCGCATGCTGCTTGGCCGCCACCTCGGCACCGCCGTAGACGGCTGAGTTGGGTGCGTCCGCGCGCTCGGCCAGCAGCGTCTGGAACGGCGGCGGGTTGGCCGTGTCGGTGGTGATGTCGTGGATCGCCGGCACCGAGCCGGCCTTGTGCTTGAACAGCATCGGCGGCACGAACGCAATCACGCCCAGCACGATAGCGATCAGCGCCCGCACCAGGTAGCGCCGCGGCTGGGCGAACAGCGCCAGCAGCAGCGCGACCACGCCGAACAGCGCCGCCAGCAGGCCCAGCCAGTAACCGAAGAACACGCTCGAGAAAGCGGCGCCCAGGCCGATCATTCCGGCCCGATAAAGCGGCCCGGCCAACATCGCCAACAGCGCGATGATGCCGGCCAGCAAACCGAGCGAGGCGATGCGGCGAGTCCAGGGGAAGGGTGGTCGAGTATTCATGCGATGGCTCCAGGTTGGTGTACGGGCTCTTGGGCGTGGCGTTCAATCAGTTGTTGCGGGATGTCGGCGGAAGGGCGGATGGGGCGCTCTTGATCTTGTTTCGCATGACGAAAAGCGCCCCCCTCAGCCCTTCGGGCAGCTCCCCCCGCTGTGCAGGGGGAGCAATCTATCGGGGCTTCTCGGGTCGTCCACGCATTCCTCCAGCAGCCAGTCGAGCAGCTCGCGTTGTTCGGGCAGCGGCGCGGGCAGTGCCTTCAAATCGACGATGAGCGACGCCAGATCGCCACCGTCATCGACATCGTTGAGCATCGGCAGCGACGCGATGGCGCCGTCGCTCGACAAGGCGTCGATCAACGCGCTGGCGGTATCGGTGCACGAATAACGCGGCGCCAGCCACGCAGCCTCCGGTACCGGCTGGCGTGTGCCGAACAGCCAGAAGCCGCCATCGTGCGCCGGCGCCAAGACGAAGGGCGTGGCGGGATCGTCCAGCGCTTCGAGCGCCGCAGACACTAGGTCGACCCGGATCTGCGGCGCATCGGCGCCGATCAGCAGCACGCGCCCGTGACGCTGCTGCAGCAACGCACAGACGTGATGCAGCCGCGCGCCGAGTGTGCCTTCGCCTTGCCACAGCGTGGACAGCGTGCTCCACATCGGATCATTGAGGGCGTCGCGTTCGGCGACAGCCCAGCACGGTTGAGCGGCGGGCATCGCGGCGCGGGCCACGGCGGCGACGGCCGCGGCGGCCAGGCGGTGGAAGTGTTCGGCGCGTGGTTGCCCGATGCTCGCCGCAAGACGGGTCTTCACCGGCGAGTGGCCGGGCGTCTTGACGAAGATGGCCAGCGCCGCGCTCATCGTCGTTCCCGCCGCAGGCGGCGCCATTGCGGCCACGCCTGGATCAGGGTCAGCCAAAGATGCCGCGAGGTCGTTCGCCACCAGCCATGCCGTGCGTATTTGCGGGCGCTGGTTTGCAGCGCCGCGCCGACGCCGACGATGGGCAGGCCGGCGCGCCGCGCGGTCCATACCAGCAGGTGATCCTCGCCGTAGCGCACGCGCTCGTCGAAGCCGCCCAGCGCGGTGAAGCAATGCGCCGGCAACAACAAGCCCTGGTCGCCAAAAGGCATCTTCAGCCAGTGCGAGCGAAGGTTGGCGCCACAGGCGTTCAACGTGGCCAGCCGCGGGCCGTCGCGGCTGAAGGACAGGTCGAAGAAACCCAGCGCGTCATCCGCCCGCTGCGTGAAGCGCTGCAACGCCGCAAGCGTTTCCGGTTGCAGTCGGGAGTCGGCATGCACAAACCACAACCATCGTCCGCGCGCGGCCTGGGCGCCGCTGTTCTGCTGCCGCGCGCGACCCGGTGGGCTGCCGATCTGGCGCAGCGTCGATCGTGTCGACGACGGCAGTGGCGGCAATGCTTGCGCGCCGGCATGCACCAGGATCACTTCGCTGTCGTGGGGCAAGCCTTCGGACAGTTGATCGAGCAAAGGACGCCATGCCGTTTCGCCCGGTGCCAGCGGCACGATCACCGACAGGCGCAGCGAGCCTGCGGCGGCCGTGTCGTGATCGATACCGCTGGCGGGGCTCGCGTTCATCAGCAGCAGGCGCCGCCCGTGTCAGCAGCGGCGTGCGTGTCCGGCGCGCAATCGAACAAGCCGAAGTGCCGCTGCTTGTCGCCGTCGATGCGGAAATGCCCCGCATAACGGCTGGCGCCCAGCATGTCGGCAGTGTTGCCGCAAACGCTTAGCGGGCGGCCGGTTTCGAAATGGTGGTGGTCATCGAGGTCGAACGCATGCGGCTGGTGCGGCAGCGTGCCGAGATACGTGGCGACCTGGCCATAGTCCTCGCAGCGATCCTCCAGCGGCAGCTTGAACGCGCGCCAGGTGATGGATTCGAAACGGGCAAAGCCGATGCGCTGCTCCACCGCGGGGTCGGTCAGTTCGATCGGGCTGCGGGCGCATACGCGCGCATCGGCCACGCCCAGCGTGCCCAGCAGGCGGCGGAAGTCCTCGACGTACAGCGCGCCGGCCAGGCACTCGCCCAGCAAGACCGGGTCACGCATCAGTGCGGCAGGCAGGCGGCGGTCGGCGAACACGTCGGAGAAGTACAACTCGCCGCCGGGCTTCAGCACACGCAGGATCTGCGCGAACGCACGCGCCTTGTCGGGCACCAGGTTGAGCACGCAATTGGAGACCACCACGTCGACCGAGTTGTCGGCGATGCCCAGCGCGTCGAGGTTGGCCAGATCGCCGGCCAGCAAGCTGACGTTGCTGCGCGCGTGGCCGAACGCTTTGGCGTGGTAATCGCGATGACGCTCGGCCACGGCCAGTTGCGCGGCGGTCATGTCCACGCCGATCACGCGGCCTTGCTCGCCAACCAGGCGCGACAGCAGATAGACGTCGCGACCGGTGCCACAGCCCAGGTCCAGCACGGTGGCGCCCGTCAGCGCAGGCGGGATGGGCGAGCCGCAACCGTAGAAGCGTTCGGTGATTTCCGGATGCAACAGGGCGGCGGTTTCGCGCAGGTGCAGCGGCATGGCGCTGGTGCTGCAGCAGGCGGTGGTGCGCAGGTCGGTGCTGCTTTTCAGCGTCTCGCCGTAGTACTCGCGCACGTCGTCGCGAACGCGGGAGTCATCGCCGCAGCAGGTCTTGGTTTGGGTGTCTTCGGTCATGTTTGTGCTTCGGGTTGGAGGTTGATGAATAGCGCCGGACCTGTTCCTTTGTAGGAGCGACTTCAGTCGCGACGCTCTTCTTCATGCCGACGAAGGGCAAAAGCGTCGCGACTGAAGTCGCTCCTACAGGTCCCCGTTACACGGTCAGCGCGCCGCCGCAGGAACTGCCTGCGCCGGCCGTGCAGCCGTAGCAATGGCTGCCGAAGGCGATCCGCTCATGCTCGATGTCGGTCAGTGCGTCGATGTCCCACAGCGTGCGTTCGCGACCGCCCAGTGGCAGCTCCAGCGCCTGGTTGAAATCGCAGTCGTACAGGTGCCCGCGCCAGTCCACCGACAGCTGGTTGCGGCACATCACGCCCAGCGCCGCCTGCGGATTGAACGCATCCAGCAGGGTCTGCATGTAGCTGTCGTAGAGGCCCTCGCGCTCCAGCAGGTGCAGGAAGCGCTTGATCGGCATGTTGGTGATGGTGAACAGGTGGTTGAAGTGGATATCGAAATGCTGCGCCAGTTCGCGCCTGTAGTCCGCCTCCAGTGACGCCTGCGCGGGCGGCAGGGTGGCGCCGAGCGGGTTGTAGACCAGGTCGATTTCCAGGCCCGAACCCTCGCGCCCGTAACCCAGCTCCGACAGCATGCGCAGCGCCCGGATGGACGGATCGAACACGTGCTGCCCGCGCTGCTTTTCCACGTTGGCCTTGGTGTAGCAGGGCAGCGAGGCCACGATCTTGACGCCCTGGTCGGCCAGGAATTGCGCGGTATCTTCCTGGCCTTCGCGGAACAGGATGGTGAGGTTGCAGCGGTCGATCACCGTCTTGCCCATGGCGCGCGACTCGCGCACCAGCTGGCGGAAGTGCGGGTTCATCTCCGGTGCGCCACCGGTCAGGTCCACGGTATGGATGGTTGGCGCATCGGCCAGCAAGGCCAGCAGGCGGTTCACCGTGGCGGCCTGCATGATCTCCGTGCGCCTGGGGCCTGCTTCGACGTGGCAGTGATGGCAGGCCAGGTCGCACAGCTTGCCCACGTTGACCTGCAGGATTTCCAGCGGCGTGCGCGGCAGGGCCACGCCATGCGTGCGCAGCGTGTGCGCGAAGGATGGTCGCACGTCGATGGCGATGTCATTCATCGGTGGACTCCGGTATGGCGGTGGACGCCGAGAAAGTGAGGTCGCCGAACCACGCGTTGACGTGGCCTTTGGTGTTGTCGGTGTCACTGGCAACGGCCACGCCGGTGATTTCTGGTGCCGGCCGACCGAAGGCGGCGCGGAAATCGGCGGCGACATCGCGATGCTCGCTCTGCCATTGACCCGCGTGGGCATTGCCGCTTTGCAGGACGATGGTGCGCACGGCGCCATAGTAGGCGTTCGGCGCGATGGTGCCGACCGGGTGCGTGTTGTCCCACACGTAGCACAGCGCGGCGCGGGGCAGCGCATGCCCCATGACCACGCGCGCCATCCGCAGTTTCATTCGTTCGCCAAAGGTCAGCGCGTTGGCGGGCATGTCGAAAAACACGTAGACGCGCGCCGCGAAATCGTCGCCATGCTTCTTCGCGAGGTTCGCCCTGGCCACGCTGTGGTCCACCTTCCAGCGCCAACTCAACACCTGATCCGGCGGCAGCTTCAGCGGGTGGGCGATGCCGCCGGCGCCGCGGTTGGCGTCGATGTGCAGCACGGTGACATCACCGTCGCGGACCAGCATCACGCCGGCCTTGGTCTTGTGCCGCGACATCGCGTAATGCTTCCAGCCGGAGGGCAGCTGGCTTCCCGTGGCGCTGTCGGAAAAACGCAGCGACAGCGTCCCGTCGCTCGCCATGGCCAACGGGGCGACAAGGCCCAGCGTGATGCAGAGGAGAAACCGGGTTTTCATCGTCGCCGCCAGCGAAACCAACGTTCCGCCCAGCGTAGCGCGCCCTGCGGTGCGTGTGCCTTGCGCCAGGCGCCGGCGGCGTATTTGTTGGCCTCCGCCCAGGTCGGATAGGCGTGGATGGTGCCCAGGATCTTGCCCAGGCCCAGGCCGTGGGTCATCGCCAGGGTGAACTCGGCCAGCAGCTCGCCGGCCTGCGCGCCGACGATGGTGGCGCCCAGGATGCGATCCTTGCCCGGTACAGTGAGCACCTTGACGAAGCCCCGCGTGCCGTCCTCGGCGATGGCGCGGTCGAGGTCGGCCAGGTCGTAGCGGGTGACCTCGTAGCGGATGTCCTGCTCGGCGGCCTCGCGTTCGTTGAGCCCCACCCGCGCCACTTCCGGGTCCACGAAGGTGGTGGCGGGGATCGCCGAGTAATCCGCCTTGAACCGCCACAGTCCCCCCAGCAACGCGTTGAGGGTGGCGTGCCAGGCTTGGTGCGCGCCCACGTGGGTGAGCTGGTAGGGGCCGGCCACGTCACCGCAGGCGTAGATGTTGGGATATAGCGTTTGCAGGTATTGATCGGTGTCGATGGTGCGCGGCGTTGGAATGCCCAGCGCCTGCAGCCCGTAACCTTCGACGCGCGGGCGACGGCCCACGGCCACCAGCAAGGCGTCGAAGGGCAGGGTGACGGTTTCGCCGTTGTGCTCGCAGCGCAGGGATTTTCCCTGCGTGTCCGACTCGACCGCCACCGCCTTGTGCCCGGTGCGCACGTCGACGCCATCCTCGCGCAGGCGCGCCTCCACAAACGCCGAGACGTCGTCGTCTTCGCGGCTCAGCAGATGGTCGCCCAGTTCGATCTGGGTGACGCGGGAACCCAGCCGTGCAAACGCCTGCGCCAGCTCGCAACCCACCGGCCCGCCGCCCATCACCACCAGCCGTTGCGGCAGTTCGCGCAACGCCCACAAGGTGTTCGACGTGAGAAAGCCGGAGTCGGCCAGGCCCGGCAGGTCCGGCACCAGCGGCTCCGCCCCGGCGGCGATGACGATGGCGCGGGTGGTGAGGGTTTCGCCATCGATGCGCACCTCCCACGGCGACACGATGGTGGCGTGGCCCTTGCGCACGTCCACGCCCAGCTCGCGGTAGCGCTCCACCGAATCGTGCGGTGCCACATCGCCGATCACCCGTTGCACGCGCGCCATCACCGCGGCGAAATCGACGGTGACCTCGCCGACCTGCACACCGGCTGCGACGGCATCGCGCGCCCGCGCGGCCAGCCGCGCGCTGTGGATCAGCGCCTTCGACGGCACGCAGCCTTCATTGAGGCAGTCGCCGCCCATCGCGCCTTTTTCCACCAGCGTCACGCGTGATTTCACCGTGGCCGCGATGTACGCGCTGACCAGCCCCGCTGCACCGGCGCCGATCACCACCAGGTTGCGATCAAAGCGGCGCGGCTTCTTCCAGCGCGCATAAAGCTTGCGCCGCCGCACCAGCGCCACCAGCGCGCGCGCAATCCAGGGAAAGATACCCAGCAGCACGAACGAGCCGATCAGCAGCGGCGAAAAAATGCCCGATGCCGAATCCAGTTGCGCCAGTTGCGTGCCCGCATTCACGTAGACCACGGTGCCGGCCAGCATGCCGACCTGGCTGACCCAATAGAACGTGCGCGCCGGCAGCGCGGTCACGCCCATCAGCAGGTTGATCACGAAAAACGGCAGCGCCGGCACCAGCCGCAAGGTGAACAGGTAGAACGCGCCATCGCGCTTCAGGCCTTCATCGATGGTGGCCAGGCGCTTGCCGAAACGGCGCTTCACCGCATCGCGAAACAGGAAACGGCTGGCCAGGAACGCCAGCGTCGCGCCGATCGACGACGCAAACGAGGCCAGCAGCGTGCCCTCCACCAGCCCGAACACCGCGCCAGCGGCAATCGTGGCCAGCGCCGCGCCGGGCAGCGACGCGGCCGCCATCACGATGTAGCCCACCAGAAAGCCCGCCGCCAGCAGCACGGGGTGCTGGGCGCGCCATGCCTGCAGTGACTGCTGCTGCTCCTTGAGCGCATGCAGGCTGAGGTAGTGCGACAGGTCGAACGCAAAAAAGCCGACGATCGCGGCGACGATCAGCAACGCGATCAACAGCCGGGGGAGAAGACGACGCCAGTTCATGGCATCTCCGCCGTCATCGGTTGTGCGTGATCGCGTGGAAAAGTCACCGGGTGTCTCGACATCGGGCTCGTCCTTTGTGAGTTGAGCGTCGGGCAGGCCGGCATGGCCGGCCGGTGCGGGTCACGGGGTCTTTCGTTCCGGCAAAGGGGAAAGTTACCTGAACCACCGTGTCGCCGCCGCGACGATCCGTGCCCATTGACCGACTCGCTCGTTTGCGCCGCTTCACCGGCTGCCACGATAATTGCCGGTCTGATCACCCAAAGGAACGACCATGCTGGACCCGACGCTGCTGCGAGCGCATCTCGCCGATACCGCCAAGCGGCTGGCGACGCGCGGCTTTGTGCTGGACACGGCGGCCGTGGAGCAGCTCGAAAGCCAGCGCAAGCAGCTTTCGATGGAGACGCAGGAGCTGCAAAGCGTGCGCAACGCGCGTTCCAAGGCGATCGGCCAGGCCAAGGGCAAGGGTGAGGACGTTACCGACTTGATGGCCGAAGTCGCCGGCCTCGGCGACAAGCTCAAGAACAACGAGCAGGCGCTGGCCGACGTGCAGGCGAAGCTGTCCGAGATCGCGCTGGGCATCCCCAACCTGCCGCACGAGTCCGTGCCGGAAGGGCGCGACGAGAAAGACAACGTCGAAGTGAGTCGCTGGGGCACGCCACGCAGTTTCGATTTCGAGGTGAAGGATCACGTCGAACTGGGCGAGCGCCACGGCTGGCTCGATGGCGATTCCGGTGCCAAGTTGTCTGGCGCGCGCTTCACCGTGATGCGCGGCCAACTGGCGCACCTGCATCGCGCGCTGGGCCAGTTCATGCTCGACCTGCACACCGCCGAGCATGGCTACCTGGAATGCAACGTGCCGGTGATCGTCAACGCCGAAAGCATGCAGGGCACCGGCCAACTCCCGAAATTCGCGGACGACCTGTTCGCCACCGAGGTCAACGAAACCAGGCGCTACCTGATCCCCACCGCCGAAGTCCCGCTCACCAACCTGCTGCGCGACACCATCCAGGACGCCGACGCGCTGCCGCTGCGCATGACCGCGCACACGCTGTGCTTCCGCGCCGAAGCGGGCAGCTACGGCCGCGACACCCGCGGCATGATCCGCCAGCACCAGTTCGAGAAAGTCGAGATGGTGCAGATCAGCCGCGCCAGCGACTCCTATGCCCAGCTCGAAGAACTGGTCGGCCACGCCGAAACCGTGCTGCAGAAACTCGGCCTGCCGTATCGCAAGCTGCTGCTGTGCACCGGCGACATGGGTTTCGGCGCCACCAAGACCTACGACCTCGAAGTGTGGCTGCCCAGCCAGCAGACCTACCGCGAAATCTCCAGCTGCTCCAACTGCGAAGACTTCCAGGCCCGCCGCCTGCAGGCTCGCGTGCGCAACCCCGAAACCGGCAAGCCCGAACTCGTGCACACCCTGAACGGCTCCGGCCTCGCCATCGGCCGCACCCTCATCGCCGTGATGGAAAACAACCAGAACGCCGACGGCTCGATCACCATCCCCGAAGCCCTGCGCCCGTACATGGCCGGTCTGGACCGCATCGCATGACCACGGCGCCGGCACGCGGAAGCTGGGGCAGGGTGGAGTTCTACACCAGCTTCTTCCTGCTGGCGGTGCTGGCCACCGTAATCGGCATGCGCCTCAGCTTCGAAAGCGTGTGGCGCCTGCCCACCGTCGACCTCGACCTGTCCGTCATCGCGCTGCCACTCGTCCTGGCCAGCTTCTGGCTAGTCCGCCACAGCCGCCGCGGACGCCTCGCCATCATCACCTTCGCCGCCGCCACCCAACTCGTGCCGATGGTCGTCCGCCAACCGATCCTGCTGCTACCGCTGCTGGGCGCGTTGATCCCGGTGGCGATCCTGGCAATCTGCCTTGTCGCGCTGTCGAAGAAGGATTCCAGCCGTCCCCCGCAAAGCCGTTCCTGATAGGATTGCACCCCGCGCAAGCACCCCTAGCCGTTCTCCCTGAGCGTAGCGCAGCGAAGTCGAAGGGCGATCCGCCGGTTTGTTTGATGCGGCGGATAAAGAAGCGGCGGATAAAGAACCAGGTTTGGAGAGATGGCCGGGTGGTTTAAGGCAGCAGCCACTTAACGCGTAGGCAGGAAGCCGAAGCGGACAGCGGCGCAGCCGCTGGCCCCGAAGGGGTGAAGGGTAGGATGCCCGTAGCAAAACTGCCGTAGTGGCGCGCAACGCGCGCCTTGCTGCAGCTAACGAGTTTATGGAGAGATGGCCGAGTGGTTTAAGGCAGCAGTCTTGACGCGTAGGCAGGAAGCCGAAGCGGACAGCGGCGCAGCCGCTGGCCCCGAAGGGGTAAAGGGCAGGATGCCCGGAACAAAACTGCCGTAGTGGCGCGCAACGCGCGCCTTGGGCAAGGCAAAGAGTTTTATGGAGAGATGGCCGAGTGGTTTAAGGCAGCAGTCTTGACGCGTAGGCAGGAAGCCGAAGCGGACAGCGGCGCAGCCGCTGGCCCCGAAGGGGCGAAGGGCAGGATGCCCGTAGCAAAACTGCCGTAGTGGCGCGCAACGCGCGCCTTGCCGCAGCTAACGAGTTTATGGAGAGATGGCCGAGTGGTTTAAGGCAGCAGTCTTGAAAACTGCCGTAGGTGTAAGCCTACCGTGGGTTCGAATCCCACTCTCTCCGCCAGAAACGCAACGCGCCCCGAAAGGGGCGTTTTGTTTCTGGCGCTTTACCGACCTTCGGCCTTTGAAAAGCGCCTCGCTGGGATGACGAGCAAAATCAGAGCGTCCTCAGGCCGTCGGTGGCGTCGACCCCACCTCAATACACCGCATCATGATCGCCCACATTGATCGGCACGATCTGCTCGTCGCGGATGATCAATTCCAAGGTGATGCGGTAGGACAGGTTGATCGACACCGAATGCAGCCCCTCCAGCTTTCCACCCAGGGCATGCAACCGCAGGGACGGATGGTGGGGATTGGCCATCAGCAACAGCAGCGTCCTGCGGTACTGCTCGCGCACTTGCGGGTGGCGCTTGAGAAAGCGCGCCGCGCGACGGTTGTACTGGTCGGTGAAGACCAGCGTGAAGCTCATGGCAGTTTGGCCAGGCGCTTCATGTGCGCGTCCACCGACTCCGTGACAAAGCGGCCCGCAGCCATATCCGCCTGACTCTCGGCCAGCGCCGCGGACAGCTCGCACTCGCGCAGGTAGTGGTAATGCTCGATGTTCATCACCACGAAACGGTCCTTGCCACGCACCGACACCATCGCCTCGGGCGCGTCGGCCAGCGCTTCCGCAATCGCGGACACGCCCTGGGTTTTCAGATGGTTCGCACTGATCGAACTCATGGCAATTCCTCTTGGTACAACTCGATCTATCGTATCATAAATCGTACGATAAAAAGTGTGTATGGACGTACGCTTCCCGTCTGCAAGCAAGGCCTTGTGTCGGATTACCTCATCGGCCAGCAATCTCGCCCCGTGCGACACTTCCGCGTCATCGTCGGCGTAGTGAAGCCAACAGGGAATCCACCGTGACCACACTCTCCGACCGCGTCAGCCAGGCCGTTGATTACGCCCGCATCGCCCACGCCACGCAGGTCCGCAAGGGTTCGAACATTCCGTATCTCTATCACCTGCTCGGCGTGGCCAGCCTGGTGATCGAATTCGGAGGCAACGAAGACCAGGTCATCGCCGGCCTGCTGCATGACACGGTCGAGGATTGCGGCGCGAGGCAGGAGGCCATGATCCGCACGCAGTTCGGCGACACCGTTGCCAACATCGTCATGGATTGCACCGACGGCACCGCCGAAGGCAAGGCCCGCCATACCGATCCGGAAGCCAAGCGCCGCGACTGGGTCAAGCGCAAACTTGCCTACCTCGCGCACCTGAAACAAGCACCGGACGCCACGCTGCTGGTCTCCGCCTGCGACAAACTCCACAACGCCCGCGCCATCGTGCAGGATATGGAAGACCCTGAAATAGCCACCCTCGTATTCGACCGCTTCACCGGCGGCCGCGACGGCACGCTCGGCTACTACCAGGCGCTGACGGAAATCTTCTCCACCCGCAGCGGGAAGGTCGCCAGGGTGCTCGACAGCACGGTAGACCTGATGCATGCGCTGGCAGGGGCGGGGGAACGCAAGGCGCTTGCTGGCTGATTTCCAGGCTTGAACCGACCGCCGAACGGCATTTGACCGGCCGTGGGTCGTCGGCTAGATTATGTACAGAATAATGTACATGTTGAGGCGGCCGATGGACACCATCACCTACACCAAGGCCCGCTCCAGTCTCGCCGAGACGATGGAGCGCGTCTGCGAGGATCATGCGCCGGTGATCATCACCAAGAAGGACGAGTCGGTGGTGATGATGTCGCTGGCCGATTACCAGTCCATGCAAGAAACCGCGTACCTGTTGCGCAGCCCCAGGAACGCGCGTCGCCTGCTGGAGTCGATGGCGCAACTGGAATCCGGCGGCGGCAAACCGCGCAAGCTGGCCCGCTGAACCTGGCCCGCTGAGCTTGACCGGCATGCAGCTGATCTTCTCCGACGCGGCCTGGGAGGATTACCTCCACTGGCAGGCCCAAGACCGCAAGCTGGTGGCGCGCATCAACAAGCTGATCGACGACACCATGCGCCATCCCCTCGAAGGCATCGGCAAACCCGAACCGTTGCGGCACGGGCTGGCGGGTTACTGGTCGCGTCGCATCAACGACGAGCACCGCATGGTGTACAAGCCCGTCGCGGGCGCGCTGCTGATTGCGCAGTTGCGGTATCGCTATTGAGCAACAGGCAACGGTCGCGGCCGGCTTTGAAAAACCACGCACGCGGCGGTGTAAAGACATCGACATGCGCCGTCGACTGGTCGGGGTCGATCCAACGCCCTATGCTCTGGCGTGTTCGAGTCGGGGGAGTCGCCAGAGTCATGCTTCATGGATAAGAAAAAACTGTCCGAAGCGGACATCTGCCTGAAGTTCATCACGCCCGCCTTGGTCGCCAGCGGCTGGAACGTGGATGAGCAGGTGTTTCAGGAATTCACGCTCAAGGCTGGCCGCATGGTGGTGCGGGGCCATCGTGCCGCGCGCGACAAATCCAGCATCCGCCGCGCCGACTACATGCTGTGCCACCGTGCGGATCGCCCGATGGCGGTGATCGAGGCCAAGGACAACACCCACTCACTCAACGCCGGCATGGCGCAGGCGATTGCGTATGCCGACCTGCTGGATGTGCCGTTCGCGTTTTCCAGCAACGGCGAAGGCTTCCTCTTTCGTGATCGCACGCTGGGCGATGGTGTGCTGGAACGCGAAATCGCCCTCGACGAGTTCCCCAGTCCCGACGAACTGTGGCAACGCTACTGCGCCTGGAAAGGCTGGTCAGCGGACGTGCGCCATGTGGCGGAATCGGCGTGGTTCCCCGGCAAGCCGCCGCGTTATTACCAGATCGCCGCGGTCAACCGCACCGTCGAGGCGATCGCCGCGGGTCGCGATCGCGTGTTGCTGGTCATGGCCACCGGTACCGGCAAGACCTTCACCGCCTTCCAGATCATCTGGCGGCTGTGGAAGTCCGGCGCGAAGAAACGCATCCTGTATCTGGCGGACCGCAACATCCTGATCGACCAGACCATGGTCAACGACTTCAAGCCCTTCAAGGGCGCGATGGCCAAGCTCAGCCCGAACCAGAAGGGGGTGGAGCGGGTCGACGCCGAGACGGGCCAGCGCTTCATCGACCAGCTCGATGTGGCCGTGCACAAGACCACCAAGCTGGTCGACAAGTCCTACGAAATCTACCTGTCGCTGTACCAGGCCGTATCCGGTCGCGAGGACGAGGACAACATCTACAAGCAGTTCTCGCCGGATTTCTTCGACCTGATCATCGTCGACGAGTGCCACCGCGGCAGCGCCGCCGAGGATTCCGCGTGGCGCGAGATCCTCACCTATTTCAGCAGCGCCGCGCAGATCGGCCTTACCGCCACGCCGAAGGAAACCCAGGAGATTTCCAACAGCGACTACTTCGGCGAGCCGTTCTACACCTACTCGCTGAAGCAGGGCATCGACGACGGCTACCTGGCGCCGTACAAGGTCATCCGCATCGACCTCGACCGCGACGTGCACGGTTGGCGCCCGAGCGTCGGCATGACCGACAAGCACGGCAACCTGATCGAGGACCGCGTCTACGGCCAGAGTGACATGAACCGCTCGCTGGTGCTGGAAGCGCGCGACCAGCTCGTCGCCGAGAAAATCACCCAGTACCTCAAGGTCACCGACCGCTACGCCAAGACTATCGTCTTCTGCGAGGACATCGACCACGCCGGACGCATGCGCCAGGCGCTGTCGAACGCCAACGCCGACATCTGCATCGACCAGCCCAGGTACGTGGTGCAGATCACCGGCGACAACCGGGAAGGGAAACTGGAGCTGGACAACTTCATCGACCCGGAGAAAGCCTTGCCGGTCATCGCCACCACCTCACGGCTGATGTCCACCGGCGTCGACGCGCAGACCTGCAAGCTGATCGTGCTGGACCAGACCATCAAGTCGATGACCACCTTCAAGCAGATCGTCGGCCGCGGCACGCGCCTGCGCGAGGATCTGGGCAAGACCTGGTTCACCATCATGGATTTCAAGCGCGCCACCGAGATGTTTGCCGACAAGGAGTTCGATGGCGACCCGGTGCAGGTCTACCAGCCCGGTCCGAACGACCCCGTTGAACCGCCGACTCCGGCATCGCCATCGGTTGGCGGCACGCAGGAAGAGCCCGGTCCGTGGAGTCCCGAGGGCGGCGATTTGCCGAGTACGGCCGGTCCTGGCGAAGGCGGCGAGATCGTCAAACGCTTCGTCATCGACGGCAAGCACGTCCCAGTCAGCGTCTCCAAGGAGCGTGTGCAGTACCTCGACGCCGACGGCAAGCTGATCACCGAGAGCCTGCGCGACTACACCCGCATCAACATCAAGAAGCAGTACGAGTCGTTGGATGCATTCCTGCAGGCATGGACCACGGCCGAGCGCAAAGCCGCCCTGATCGCGGAGCTGGACGATCACGGCGTATTCCTCGACGCGCTGGCCGACGAAGTGGGCAAGGACTTCGACCCGTTCGACCTGGTGCTGCACGTCGCCTACGACATGCCGCCGCTCACCCGCGCCGAGCGCGCCAACCATGTGCGCAAGCGCAACGTGTTTACCAAATACGGCCCGGTCGCCCGCCAGGTCATCGCCGCGCTGATCGACAAGTACGCCGACAGCGGCGTGCAGACCCTGGAAAGCATGGACGTGCTGCGTCTGCCGCCCATCGACCACCTCGGCACCCCGATCGAACTGGTGCGCGCCTTCGGTGGCAAGCCACAATACCTGCAGGCACTGCAGGTGCTGGAAGCTGAGCTGTACCGCTCAGCTTCGCCCGGCTCCTAGCTCCCTCTCCCTTCGGGAGAGGGCTGGGGTGAGGGTGCGGCCGAAGCCTGTACTTCACGCTCCGCCCGCACCCTCATCCGACCCTTCGGGCCACCTTCTCCCAGTGGGAGAAGGAAAATCAACATCAAACGCAGATCTCCATGTCCAATCTCAGCTCCATCGTCAAATCCATCCAGGACGTCATGCGCCAGGATTCCGGCGTCGACGGCGATGCCCAGCGCATCGGCCAGCTCACCTGGCTGTTCTTCCTGAAAATCTTCGACGCCCACGAAGCACAGCTCGAGGTGATGCAGGACCATTACAAATCGCCGTTGCCCGAGCACCTGCGCTGGCGCGACTGGGCGGATGATCCGGAAGGCCGCACCGGCGATGCCTTGCTCGACTTCATCAACATCCAGCTGTTCCCCACGCTGAAGGAACTGCCCGGCGATCTGAAACGCAACCCGCGCGGCTACGTCATCCGCAGCGTGTTCGAGGACGCCTTCAACTACATGAAGTCCGGCCAGCTGCTGCGCCAGGTGATCAACAAGATCAACGCGATCGACTTCAATCGCCAGGCCGACCGCCACCAGTTCAACGACATCTACGAAAAGATCCTGCGCGACCTGCAGTCTGCCGGCAACGCCGGCGAGTTCTACACGCCGCGTGCTGTCACCCAGTTCATGGTCGATATGGTCGACCCAAAGTTGGGCGAAACCGTACTCGATCCCGCTTGCGGCACCGGCGGTTTTCTGGTCTGCGCGCTGGAGCACCTGCGCAAGCAGGCGCGCAGCGCCGAGGACGAGGCCACCCTGCAAACCTCCATCCACGGCGTGGAGAAGAAGCAGCTGCCGCACCTGCTGTGCGTCACCAACATGCTGCTGCACGGCATCGACGTGCCCAGCGAGATCCGCCACGACAACACGCTCACCTATCCGCTGCGCAACTACGGCGCGAAGGATCGCGTGGACGTAATCGTCACCAACCCGCCGTTCGGTGGCACCGAGGAGCCGGGCGTGGAGGCCAACTTCCCCGCCGACGTGCGCACCAAGGAAACCGCCGACCTGTTCCTGGTGCTGATCAAGCACCTGCTGAAACCCCACGGTCGCGGCGCCGTGGTGCTGCCCGATGGCACCCTGTTCGGCGAAGGCGTCAAGTCGCGCATCAAGGAGCAACTGCTCACCGAGTGCAACCTGCACACCATCGTGCGCCTGCCCAACGGCGTGTTCAGCCCGTACACCGGCATCAAGACCAATCTGCTGTTCTTCACCAAGGGCCAGCCCACCCAGCACGTCTGGTACTACGAGCATCAGTACCCGGCCGGCGCAAAGAGCTACAACAAGACCAGGCCGATCCGCATCGAGGAATTTGACGTGGAGAAAGCGTGGTGGGGCGACCCGGCCGACAACTACGCCAGTCGCGTGGAAAACGAGTTCGCCTGGAAGGTCGACATCGAAACGATCAAGGCAGCCAACTGGAACCTCGACCAGAAGAACCCGCACATGGCGGAGCAGGTCAGCCTCGATCCCGAAAAGCTGCTGGCCGACTACCAGCGACTACAGGGCGAAGCGCAGGGGATACGGGATCAGCTCAAGACGTTGCTCGATGCGGCGTTGAATGGCGAGGCGCAGGCATGAGCAAGTCGCAGGTCGCGGAACGCAGTGTGGTTTATGCGTTGAAGACGGCAGTGGAGCCGGCGTTCAACGACTCGTTCGATCTGCTGGCGACGGCGCCGAAGGGTGTGGTGAAGTTGCGGGAGCTGATTCTGGTTCTGGCAGTGCGAGGGAAGCTCAGCTCTCAAGAATGTGGCGATGAACCGATCGATGCATTGCTGGCAGCAATTGCGACACAAGTTGCTCCCGGTGCAGGTCGTCGCGAAAAGCGAAAGCATGAAACAGTTGTGGACGAAGGACCTTACAGCATCCCTGCGAGATGGAAATGGGTGCGATTGGGAGAGCTGGGGAAAGTTCTCGGCGGCGGTACGCCGAGGTCGGATGATCCATCGCTGTGGGCCTCTGGTAACGGCGTACCGTGGCTTACTCCGGCTGACCTATATGGCCTCCGCGACAAGATGATCGGCCGAGGGCGTAGAGACATCAGCGATGCTGGCTTGCGTAAGTCGTCCGCCCAGCTTCTTCCACGAGGTTCCGTACTCTTTTCGAGCCGTGCACCGATCGGATACGTCGCGATTGCGGCGATTCCGCTCGCCACGAATCAGGGTTTCAAATCATGCGTGCCCCATGTCCACGGATTGGCAGACTATCTCTACTGGTTTTTGAAGTATGCCGGGAAGGGCATCGACGCGGCCGCGTCCGGAACAACATTCAAAGAAATATCTGGCGCTGAGTTTTCGAAGGTTCTGGTCCCCCTTCCGCCCCTCGCCGAACAAGCCCGCATCGTCGCTCGCGTCGAGGAGCTGATGCAGCTTTGCGATGCGCTGGAAGCGCACGGCCGGCTGCAGGACGAGCAGCATGCGCGGCTCGTCGCCACGCTGTTCGACGCACTCGCCGCCAGCGCATCCGCCGAAGAGCTGGCCGAAAACTGGCAGCGCATCGCCACCCACTTCGACCTGCTGCTCGACCGCCCCGAAGCCGTCGACACTCTCGAAAAAACCCTCCTGCAACTCGCCGTCCGCGGCCTGCTCGTTCCGCAAGACCCTACCGACGAGCCAGCCAGCCAGTTACTCAACCGTATCGCCAACGAGAAGAGGAGACTTGTTGATCTCGGTAAGATTAAGCAGGAACGGTTGCCGCCCGCGGCAAATAGGGGTAGCCCAGCATTTGGCCTGCCGAGCGAGTGGGAGTGGGCAAAGCTCGGTCAGATTGCGACGTTAGTTACTGACGGCGCGCACCACACACCGCAGTATCTCCCCGATGGGGTGCCTTTCCTATCAGTAAAGAACCTTAGTACTGGTTGTCTTGATTTCTCAGTCACGCGGTTCATTTCAGAGCTTGCCCACGCCGATCTGATCAAACGTTGCAACCCGGAACTCGGCGATTTGCTCCTCACGAAGATCGGAACAACGGGCATTGCAGTGGTCATCGATGATCCTCGTCCTTTCAGTATCTTTGTCAGCGTCGCGCTAATCAAATTGCCAAGTGAACTGATGGATCGCGACTACTTGTGCTTGGTTATCAATTCGCCGTTCGTGCGAAAACAGTCCGAGGATGGAACGGAGGGAGTTGGTAACAAGAACTTGGTTTTGAGAAAGATCAAGGCTTTCGACATCCCACTACCGCCCCTCGCTGAACAACACCGTATCGTCATCCGCGTCGAACAACTGCGTCGCCTCTGCGCGGATCTGCGCGAACACCTGCAGCAAGCCCGCACCACCCAGTCTCGCCTCGCCGACGCGCTGGTGAGCGCAGCAGCCCAATCATCCTCATGCTGAGCGCCGTCATCAAGCCGGCGCTGGATTTGTGCCGAGACGGAATCGCGGCTTGGAAGAAACGACGCAATCCCGCCCGCGCCCAGGCCCAACGCCTGCTGGATGCCTTCGCCGCGCATGGCGTTGCGGGTGTGCAGATTCCGCGCCTGCTGCCCGAGGCACTGGCCTTGCCCAACGCGGATTTTGCTGATCCCGATGAGCTCAGGACGAAACTCACGCCACGCTTGCTCGACTGGGCGGCGGACACGCTTGCCTTGCGCCGCGGCTGGCTCGATGGCGTCGACTCCGAGCGCCATCATCGCGTGCAGGGTTACAAGCACCCGTCGATCTATCGTGACTGGCTGCGGCAGCGCCAGGAACTTTTCCCCGATGTCGATCGCATCATCCACGTCTTCGTGGCCAGCAAGGAACCGCTCGGTCCGCAAAGCACCGGATCACTGTGCGTTGCCTATGGCGAGCGCTTCGATACGCTCGACACGCAGGAGCTGAGCCGCTACTGGCTACTGTCCGATCACTGGCGTCTCGATCACTCGCCTTGCACCGTCAACCTGATGGCACTCTGCGCCATCGCAACCGACCTCGGCATCATGGTCATCGGTCATGTCGCCACGCGGGAGGCGCTCGTGCGCCTTGACGACGGCCAGCTGTTCGTCCCGCAGGTGCTTGCCCTCGACACCCATCGCTGGTTCCCCGCCGATCTGATCGACACGCCACCGGGGCAGGACAGCGCGTGGCGTCAGACGCTGTGGGCCGATGCGCAGGAGTTGCTGCGCTCGGGCCATGCGCTAGGCCCGAATCGCAGTGCCTGATCTTGCATCGCGGGGCTCGCACGGGCTCTAGGCCCCATCTTGTCCACAATTGACTTCTGTCCACAAAACATGGACAAATGCCAATCATGGACAAACACCGCCGCCAACACGAACCGGATCTGCTGCAGGCTGCCTTGACCGCGGTGCAGCTGCCAGGCTTGCAATGGGAAGTAGTCGAACGGGAGCCTGGCGGCCAGGCGACGCGCGGCGATGCCGTGCTGTGCCTGCGTTTCGATGGCCGCGAGCTGCGCTACGTCGCCGAGCTGAAGCGCGGCCTGCGCCGTGCCACGCTCGGCGCGGCGCTGCATCAGCTGGCGAACCACGGCGAGCAGGGGCTGCTGGTGGCCGACTACGTCACGCCGCCGATGGCCGACGAGCTGCGCCGGCGCGGCGTGCAGTTCATTGATGCCGCGGGCAACGCCTGGCTGACGCAGCCGCCGCTGCATGTCTGGGTGAAGGGTGAGCGGCCGAGGGAAGCCCTCGCGCCGCCGACGCAGGGCGGCCGCGCGTTTCAGGCCACCGGGCTGCAGGTGCTGTTCGCCCTGTTGTGCCGGCCGGCGGCGGTGGACCTGCCGTATCGGGAGATCGCCGCCCTGGCGGGCGTGGCGCACGGCACGGTGGGCTGGGTGATGACCGAACTGCCGCAGCTCGGCTTCGTGGCCACGTTGCGCAAGGGGCGCCGGCTGATCGATGCGGAACGGCTGCTCAAGCGCTGGGTGGATGCGTATCCACAGCGGCTGCGGCCCAAGCTGCTGCTGGGCCGCTACGACACGCGCAAGCTCGACTGGGTCGAGGCCATCGACGCAACGCGTTACGGCTTGCTGCTGGGCGGTGAGCCGGCAGCGGCGCGGCTGACGCAACACCTGCGGCCCGGCACAGCCACCTTCTACGGCAACAAGGTCGAACCAAATCTACTGACCGATCAGCGTCTGCAGCCGGATCGCAACGGCAACGTGGAAGTGCTGCGACGCTTTTGGAATTTCGAGGGCGAGACCCCCGGCATGGTGCCGCACTTGCTGGTGTACGCGGACCTGCTGGCGATCGGCGATGCGCGCTGTCTGGAAATCGCAGGGGAAATGCATGCAGGGATCGCCGCTGGATTTGCGTGAGCAGGCCGGGCTGGCGGTGTTGGCCAGGCTAGTGGCGACGATGCGCCGGGCCAAGCCAGATGCCGAGCCCTTGCTGGTTGGCGCGATGGCGCGCGACGTGCTGCTGTCGTTCGCGCATGGCATACGCGTGGCGCGCGCCACGACCGACATGGATTTCGCGTTTGGGTTGGATGGATGGAACAGCTTCGCCGGTTTGAGGGACGCCCTGCTTGCCGACGGATCTTTCGCCGAAGTGCCCGGCGTGCTGCATCGGTTGGAGTTCGAGCAGTGCCATCGGGTGGATCTGCTTCCCTTCGGCGGCGTGGAGCGGGCCGATCGCAGCATCGCCTGGCCGTTGCCGCATGCTGCCGAGATGACCATGCTCGGCTACCGCGAAGCGGCGGCGCAGGCAGTCGCGGTACGGCTGCCGGATGACGTGGTGGTGGCGGTCGCCTCCTTGCCGGCGCAAGCCGTCCTGAAGCTGCTCGCCTGGCGTGACCGACGCCACGAACGGCCGGGCGTCGATGCCGGAGACCTGCGCCTGCTGCTGCGCAGTTATCTAGAGGCGGGCAACGTGGAACGCCTGTATGCGGAAGCGAGCCAGCTGCTCGAAGCGGACGATTACGACCATGCCCGTGCCGGCGCATGGTTGCTGGGACACGACGCCAGAAAGGTGCTGCACCCGTTGGCGAACGCCGGTGTCACAGTCGCATTGGACGCGGTGCTGGATCTTCTGGCGACGGAGATCGACCCGGGTGGCCGGCTGCTGCTGATAGGCGACATGCGGTCCGGCGACGTGCAGATCGACCTCGACCTGCTGGGCGCCTTTCATGCGGGATTGCGGGGCGCCGCGACCCCTTGAGCGAATCAGTCCAGAAAATGTGTCAGTCCGGTCCCCTTCCGGAGAAAAGCTGTCGAGGACAGTATCGCGAGCCACGCGAATCAGGCGTATCGTTCGCGGACGGCACCGACTCAGGGGTGAGGCGCCGCCCATGCACTGGAACGCTGCGCCGATGCGCGGGCCACGATGCAGCGCGATGGAATCATCGAAGCATCCCCGGCGAATTCCAAACCATGCGAGGGTTCCACACATGTCACGTTTCGATTTTCTCCGCGGCGCGTTCGGCGCGGGTCTGGGAGTGGCGGTTGCCTGCGTATCGCTGCCCGTATCCGCCGACACGCCGGTTGCCGTGACCTTTGCGCCAAACAGTGTGTGGGCGCAGGAAATCGGCAGTCTTGACCGTTCCAACAAGTCGGTCGATTACACAGTCGCCGGTGTGGCGGGCAAGACGTTCAAACTCAATCTCCTCACCCGCAGCCCGAACGTGCAGCTCAAGGTGAAAGACCAGAACCGCAGAAAACCGGTCCTGGATTCGCAGAAGACTGGCGAGACCACCTGGACAACGGTCAACCCGACGGACACGACGTATACGATCCAGGTTTATATCGACCCTGCCGCGGTGCCCTCCGGCGAGACCGTGAAGTACGCGCTGCAAATCGGGCAATACGGCGTCGAAGACTTTCAGGCGCCGGCGACCGCTGTGACGTTTGAACCCGGCAAGCCATGGGCGGTGCAGAGCTGGATACTGGGGGCCGACGCCACGTCGCAGAACTTCACCGTGGCCATCGCCGCGGGCATGACCGTCAAGGTCAACCTCCTCTCCAGCAACGCCCAGGTGCACTTCAAGGTGGATGACCAGACTCATGGCAAGCCGCTGGTCGACACGGCGACGTCCGGGGCCAAGACGTGGTCGCAGTCCGTTGGGGCTGCGACGACTTACAGGATTCAGGTGTACGTTGATCCTGCGGCGGTGGCATCAGGCCAAAAAGCACAGTTCACCCTGCAGGTCGGGCAGTACGCTTCCGGGGACACCCGCTCCGAGAAGCTCGCCAGCGCGAGCAGTGCCGCGTCGCCAGCGGGCTCGGTGGTTCCTGAAAGCGATCACTGAGAAGCGGGCGCGGCTCGCGTTTGGTAACGCATCAGGCATCGGGTTCGCGACCAGATTCATGTCAGCGGTGTAGCCGGCTTGGGTAGAACTACTCGCACAAGCAAACCATGCGGCTCGACCGGCAACAGGTGGATGTTGCCGCCATGGCCATGGATGACGTCGCGCGCGATCGCCAGGCCGAGGCCGGTGCCGCCGGTCGTACGGTTGCGCGATCCCTCCAGGCGCTGGAACGGGGCAAAGGCGCGCTCGATCTGTTCGGGCGCGATGCCCGGTCCATCGTCGATGACGGCGATGACGATGGAATCGGCTTTGTCATCCAGTTCGACCGTGACATGCCCGGCGTACTTGCAGCCGTTCTCGATGAGATTGGCCAGCGCCCGGCGCATGGCTACCGGTTGGCAGGGAAGCTGTGCGTGGTCAGGCCCAAGATAGTCGACCCATCCCCCGGCGTCGCATGCGTTGTCGCACAGGCTGATCAGCAATGCCGCCATATCCACCCGGCTGTGTGCCTCGGACTTGGCTTCGCCACCGGCGAATGCCAGGGTGCTGTTGATCATCGCGTCCATCTCGGCGATGTCGGAAAGAAGTTGCCGCTGCTGCGTCTGGTCGTCAACGTATTCGGCAAACAGGCGCAGCCGCGTGAGCGGCGTGCGCAGGTCGTGCGCGATGGCCGCCAGCATGTGGGTACGCTCGTCGACAAACTGCTTCAGGCGCAGCTGCATTTCGTTGAAAGTCCGTGCAATCGCGGCGTATTCGGGGATGGCTATCTCGGCGATAAAGGTGGGCTTGCGCTCCCTCCCCAGGCGTTCGGCGGCCTCGGTCAACCGCTTCAATGGCTGAACCAGCCGGCGTG
This sequence comes from Rhodanobacter ginsenosidimutans, assembly GCF_042655685.1. NCBI lineage: Bacteria > Pseudomonadati > Pseudomonadota > Gammaproteobacteria > Lysobacterales > Rhodanobacteraceae > Rhodanobacter > Rhodanobacter ginsenosidimutans. Next base: position 1,806,515 of record NZ_JBHSMM010000001.1, read on the forward strand.
CCAGCCAGAACGACAGACCGCCGATAAACAACAGCGTGACGATGATGATCGCGATGTTCCTGAAGCGGCGTGTGGCCTCTTTCTCATCCAGATGCTGCGAAACCACCAGCCAGCGCGAGTTGCCCATATCGATCGCGATGCGGAAGCTGCGCAACACCGCAATGTCCGATTGCATGCGATTGCGCGCAACGTCGACCAGGCGCGTCGGCAGGCTGGCAGCCAGCACGACCAGGGTGCCGGTCTCAAGGTCGATATCGGTGGATGTGGTTTCCGCGCTGGCCTGGATCCTGGCCGGATCGACATCGATTTTCTGCGCGATATCCCGGACAACCGACGTCAGCAGACTGGATGACTTTCCAGGCATCGGCGCGGGGACATGGTGGCGGGTCGGCGGGAGCACTCCGCCGGCAGGCCTGGGCGCGCTGGTGTCTGCTTTCGAATCGCCCGGCTCGATATGAAAACTCAACCACCCTGCAGAGGCGAGCGCATCGAGCTTTTCCTGCTGTTTTTCAGCCGGTGTGTCGCGCGCCACACGAATGGCCTCTGCCGTGCGCTCGGATAACCACTGCTGGTCGATGAGAATGAAGCTCGGTGGCGGCACCAGTCGCTTCAGCATGTTCTGGAACAATTCGATCGACACCTGCGACAGCAGGATCACGATCACGATGCGCGACGTCAGCCCGAATCGGTGATGCCAGCGAAATCTCATGCTGTCTGACGGCTATCTTCGGTGCAGACGTCGGCAGCGAAGAAATAGCCGCCGTTGCGCACTGTCTTGATCAGTGCCGGGTCAAGCGGGTGGGTTTCGACCTTGCGCCGCAGCCGGCTGATTTGCACATCGATGCTGCGGTCGAACGGATTGCTGTTGCGTCCTCGCGCCAGGTCCATCAGCCGATCGCGACTCAGTACTTGTTGCGGATGTTCCACGAAGGCCAGCAGGAGATCGAATTCACCGCTGGTCAGATCGGTAAGCATGCCGGTGGGCGAAGTCAGGCTGCGATGACTGACATTGAGTGTCCAGTCGGCGAATCGATAGACCGGCCGCTTGCTCTGTGCCTGATCCGGCTTGACGTAGGTCCGACGCAACACCGCGCGGATGCGGGCCATCAGTTCACTAGGATTGAAGGGCTTGACGATGTAGTCGTCGGCGCCCAGTTCCAGGCCGACCACGCGATCGGCCTCACCGTCCATGGCCGTCAGCAGGATGACCGGAACGGGCCGCTCCGCATCCTGCAATTGCCGGCAAAGGGACAAGCCGCTCTCGCCAGGCAGCATCACGTCCAGCACGATGAGGTCGGCAGGCTCGCGGCGCATGGCATCGAGCATCTGAACCCCGTCGCCTGCCGCTGTGACGTACATGCCGTGGTCAGTGAGGAAGCGGGCCAGCATGGCACGTATCCGCTGGTCGTCGTCGACGATCAGCACGTGTGGTTGATGAGGGGAGGAGGCACTGGATTTCATGGCCGGACGATAACGCAGTCCAGCGGCCTGCGGTTCGGCTGAAACAAATTGAAACGATCTGCAAGACCGGTGCAATCGCCCATGGCCGGCAGCCTCTTAGAGTTCACGGCTCCCCACCCCCAGGATGCCTGCCCGTGATGAAGCTGATGACCTTGTTCCTGCGCGCGACCCCCAAGACATGTGCAACGGGGGTGGCGATGCTGATGATGACCACCCCGGCCTTCGCCCAGTCCGCCTCACAGGCTACGCAGGAAAGCGACTGGAAAGTGGTGGCCGGCATCGGTGTCCTGCGCACGCCGATCTTCCCCGGCGCAGCCAAAAGCGAGCTTCGACCCGCGCCCTATCTTTCGATCAACTATCGCGACCGTTTTTTCGTGCGTGGCCCCGCCATCGGCGTGAACCTGTTTCATTTCGGCGAGGACGATCGCTTTCGGCTGGGCGTGGTGACACGCTTTACGCCGGAAGCCCAGTGGGATGAGTCGGACGATCGCGCATTGCACGGCCTGGGCAAGACCAGTGGCGGCATCGATGCGGGCGTGTTCGGCAGCTATCGGGGGAAGTCATGGTTCGCCGAACTTGCTGCCACCCGCGGTGCTGTCCTCAGAAAGGAGCAGGGTGAAAAGAACACGCGCAGCAGCGGTACCGCGGTCCAGTTCGGATTTGGCTATACCACGAGCTTTACGCCGAATCTTCGCTGGACGGCACAGGCAAGCACCCAGTGGGCGGACGCGACCCGTACGCGTACCTATTTCGGTGTCTCGGACGCGCAGTCGCTGGCCACGGGGTTGCAGGCCTATCAGCCCAAAGCCGGCATCACCAGCTATGGCGTAACGACGACGTTGAACTACGCTTTCGGCAAGCGCTGGACGATTATTGGCCTGGCCAAGTACGAGCGACTGGCCGGCGACGCCAAGAACAGTCCCATCGTCACCGGCTACGGCAGGACGAACCAGTTCTACACCGGTGTGTTTCTGGGGTATCGATTCTGATGCCGGGCCATAAGCGCGGAGATATCGGACGCCCCGGCTGGGTGCGGCGCCTGAAAGGGTTGTACGGAAGCCTCGGCAAACCATCTCGCACGCCGCTATCGCAAAGTCCCGTTGCTGGATGGAACGACCTGGCGTCTTTCATGCTGTTGGCAAGACTGACACTCGACAGTGGGGCTACGGAACCGGCCCGCAGGGTGTGCGAGGAACGCATCCTGCGCGATGCGCGACGGCTTGCGTCTGTAGGATTCTTCGATCTCTTTGCCGTACGTTCCGCGCCTCTGCGCGCCATGCTCGAAGGCGAGGGCGTGATCGAACGACGGTGAAGAGGCTGCTGGCGCACCCCGTATCCAGGGAGAACGACGACAGCCCACGCGTCAGTGACCTCGACGAGGAAACGCACCAAGCCGAGATAAAGATGTCGGGAAAAATTTCTACCGACAGGTCGCTTCGCTAGCGTGATTGATCGCTATGGACGGCCAAGCTGAAAAGCAGCGGAGCGCATGTCCGACCCGGCGTCGGCCGTCAGCCCCGCCATCACCGCCATCTGGAACGGCCGCAACCGCGCACCCACCCGCAATGCCAGCTTGCGCGCCACCCGCGCCGGCCGTCGGTCGTCGGTGTACAAACCGGCCAGCATCTGCGTGGCCAGATACAACGGGTGGGTGGCCAGGCGGTGTTTGCGTTCGTAGCGGCGCAGGAGTTCGCGGCTGTGGATCGGTTGCCCGGCGGCAACGGCGGCGCGCAGTTCGCGTGCCAGGGTGGCCTGGCCGAGCAGGCCGAAGTTGAAGCCGTGGGCGGTGACGGGGTGCATGCCGACGGCGGCGTCGCCGATCAGGGCGAAGCGTTCGGCCACGAAGCGTTTGGCGTACACGCCGACGAGTGGGTAGCTGCAACGCGGGCCGGCTATACGCATGGCGCCCAGGCGTTGCTGGAAGCGGGAGGCCATCGCCGTTTCCAGCGCTGTGTCGTCCAGTGCCAGCAGGGCCTGCATTTCCTGCGGCGGCAGGGTCAGCACCACCGAGGAGGTGTGGGGATCGTGCAGCGGCAGCAGGGCCAGGGTCTGGCCGACACCGAACCATTCCCACGCCACCTGGTCGTGCGCCACGTCGTGTTGCATGCGCAGCACCAGCATGGTTTTGCCGAAGTCGTGCATGCTTGCCGGGATACCCATGGCGCGGCGGGTTTCGGAGAAGCGGCTGTCCGCGGCGACCACGAGTTGGGTGTGCAGGATGTCGCCGGTATTCAACTCGACCTGGGCGCCGTCGCTGGCGGTGCGCACGGCGGTTACCTGCACGCCGGTGATGCGCTCGGACTCGGGCTGCTCCATCACTTCGGCATACGCCGCGCGGCGGATCGCGTGATTGGACAGCAGCCAACCCAACTGTGATTTGCCGGTCTCGTCGTGGCGGAACATCAAACCGTCGTGGTCGTCGCCATCGATCACCATGGCGTCGCGCAAGGTGCCGATCTCGTTGTCGTGCAGCCGTGCCCACAGGCCCAACTCGCGCATCAGGCGCTGCGAGTGATGGGTGATCGCGATTTCACGGCCGTCGTCGGCCGGTGCGACCAGTGCCGCCTCCGGCTGCCGCTCGACCAGCGCGATGCGCAAGCCACTGCCCGCCAGCGAGCGGGCGAAACACAGTCCGGCAGGGCCGGCGCCGATGATCACGATATCGAACGACATGGGCAGGGTGCTCCGATTGAATCGCTGCAAGCTACCGTTTGCCTCGCCTGCGTGTGTTGACCCTGATCAGGGGAGCGGCAAGGTGGCTTGTTTCAATTGCCGCAGTCGGCGCGGCTTGCCGTCGGCCTGGGTTTCTGCACGTCGCTCCTGCGTAGACAGGAGTGACGTGCCTTGTGGGCAGTGGTGTGGCGGCGCTGGATACCGCCGTGACCGGCCCTTCGGCCGTTGCGAGGCACTGGGATGACGGGCAACGGCTGGCGTTCGTCAGCGACGTGGAGCAGCGCGCCGGGGCTTGCCTTTTCGGGTGCCGGCGCTCGCTGCGACGTGTTGCCAGTAATCGTCGAGCAGGTTTGCGCAGCGTGCCTGCAGGAAGGTTTTCAGTTGCGTGATCGCCGGCGTCAATCGCGAGCGGTCGGCGCAGATGAGGTTGAGCGGTGACGGTTCGCAGTGGGCTGGCGGGAAAATTTCGACCAGGCGGCCGGCGCGCAGATCCGGAATGAGGTCGATGCGGGATTTGTAGACCAGGCCCTCGCCGGCCACCGCCCAGCGGCGCACGGTGTCGGCGTCGTCGCTGATGCGATTACCCGAGACGCTCACGGTCTTGTTGCCGCCGGGCAGGGTGAACAGCCAGCGTTCGTGGAGTTGCTCGCTCCACACGAAGCGCAGGCAGTTGTGGTGCCTGAGGTCGTCCACGTTAGCGGGCTTGCCTGCGCGCTCCAGGTAGGAAGGCGCGGCGCACAGCGCGCGCCGGTTGTTTTCGACGAGCGGAATGGCGACCAGCGACGAATCCGACAGTGCGCCGTAGCGCACGGCTGCATCCAGCGGTTCGCGCGTCAGGGTGGCGGCGCGATCGCTCATCCGCAGGTGCAGGGACAGGGCCGGATGCTGGTGCTGGAATTCGTCGAGCCAGCCCAGCAGGAGGTTTCTGCCGAAATCCGAAGGCACCGAAAGACGAAGGCTTCCGGACAAGCTGTCTTGCGCACTGGCCAGTGCACGCTGGCCTTGCGACCGTGCATCGATCATGGCGCGCGCATGCGGCAGATAGCGTTCGCCCTCCGCGGACAACTGCATGCTGCGGGTGGAGCGCACGAACAGCCGGGTATTCAGCGCCTTCTCCAGCCGCTGCACCGCGGCGCTGGCAAAGCCGGGGGCGATATTGAGCCGGCGGGCGGCCTCGGAAAAGCTCTCCGCCTCGACCGTCTGCACAAAGATCTGGATGTCGTCGAGTCGAATCATTTTCTTTAAAATGCGGTAAGTGTTACTGACATTAACCCATTTTTCGTAAAAACGAAGAACGACACAATGGCGCCTCCAGATCACCTAGAGCACGCCCATGAAAGCTGTCGGCTTTTTCCAGAACCTCCCGATCGACCACCCCGACGTCCTGCAGGACGTTGAACTGGCCACACCCGAGTTGCGCGATCACGACCTTCTGGTCGAAGTGAAGGCCGTCTCGGTGAATCCGGTGGACACCAAGATCCGCGCCCATGGCGACGTGCCGCAAGACGCGCCCCGCATTCCCGGTTGGGATGCTGCCGGCATCGTTCGGGCGACGGGGCCGCTGGCCACGCGCTTCAAGCCCGGCGATCGCGTCTGGTATGCGGGCGACATCACGCGGCCGGGCAGCAACAGCGAACTGCAGGCCGTCGACGAGCGCATCGTGGGGCCGATGCCCCGGTCGCTGGATTTTGCCGAAGCGGCTTCGCTGCCGCTGACCGCCATCACCGCGTGGGAGCTGCTGTTCGACCGCCTGCGCGTCCACGAAGCCGATCCCACCGAGAACAGCGTGTTGCTGGTGACGGGCGCGGCCGGCGGCGTTGGCTCCATCCTGACCCAGCTGGCGCGTCGGTTGACTGGCGTCACCGTCATCGGCACCGCCTCGCGGGACCAGACGCGCGAGTGGGTACTGGCGCACGGTGCGCACCACGTCATCAACCATCGCGAGCCGTGGGCGCCGCAGTTGCAGGCGCTGGGCATCAAGGAAGTCGATTTCGTGGTGGGCCTCAATGAAAGCGCGAGCTACGTTCCGCAGATTGCCGCGGTGATGCGTGCGGAGGGCCAGTTCGCGCTGATCGACGATCCGGTCGCGCTCGACATCGGCCCGTTCAAGACCAAGTCCATCTCGATCCATTGGGAGCTGATGTACACGCGCCCGATCTTCACCACGCGCACCATCGCCCGACAGCACGCCTTGCTGCGCCGCATGGCCGAACTGGTCGATCGCGGCGACGTGGTGCACACGCTCACCCGACGTATCGATGGCCTCGATGCCGCTGGCCTGATCCAGGCGCACGCGCTGGTCGAGGCCGGCAACATGATCGGCAAAGTTGTCGTTGCCGCCCGCTGACTCTTCATCCCCAGGAATCGCCATGAACGCAACCACCAACCCTATCCTCAGCCTGGAAGCCGCGCATGAATTGCTCGGCCATGCCCGTTCGGCATGTGCCCAGCGCGGCTTCGCCGCCACCATTGCCATCACCGATGCGGGCGGTCACCTGCGCGCCTTTGAACGTGCGGATGCGGCTCCCTTTCTGACGGCCGAAGTGGCCATCGACAAGTCGTGGACCGCTGCATCGTTCGGCATGTCGACGCATCAATGGAATCACTACATGAGCGAGCCGATGGTGGCTCCGTTGGGCCAGCATCCGCGGCTGATGGCGGTGGGCGGCGGCGTGCCGATCATGCTCGATGGCAAGCTTGCGGGTGGCATCGGCATCTCCGGCGGCACGTCGGCGCAAGACCATGAAGCGGCCGAGGATGCGCTGCGTGCGCTTGGACTGCTCGCCTGAGTCGTTCGCGGTTTCGGCGGGAGTTGCCGCGCCACCGGGACAGGCGGTGACGCGGAGGAATTCAGGCTGGAGTGGCGTCTGCGATCTTCCCCAACGCGATGCCAAAGCGTTGCAAATACGCATGCAAAGCATCGATCCCGTCACCCGCGATGAAAGTCCCAATGTACCCGTCCGGCCGCACCAGCACCCAGCTGTTCGACGCCATGCCATACGCGTCGCGGAAATGCCCCTGCGTGTCGACCACGTCGCCGCGATCACCGAACACGTGGATGCGCAGTTGCGTGTGCGGCGTCATGCAGTCGCGGTCGACGTCCTGGCCCAGCAGCGTCCAGTGTGGTCCCCGCAGCAGGTCGAAGATGCGGGTGGGCAGGCCGGTGGCGTGATGGATGGGTGCGTCGGGTGCGCGCTCGCCCGGCTGCAGGCCATGCGATCTTTGCGGTGCCTCCAGGCTCAGTGACGAAGTGGGATAGCCGAGGTCGAGTTGGCGGACTTCGCGGCCGCGTCGGCTGTCGCCGCGCTTGGCGGCATCGAGCAGTCGCGTCGAGAGGCCGAGCACGCTTTCGGCGATGGGGCGGCGTTCTTCCTCGTAGCTGTCCAGCAGGGCGTCCGGCGCCCCGGCCAGTACGGCGTCCAGTTTCCAGCCGAGGTTGTACGCATCCTGCACGCTGGTGTTCAGGCCCTGGCCGCCGGTGGGCGGATGCGTGTGGGCGGCGTCGCCGACCAGGAGAACACGGCCGACGCAGTAGCGGTCGGCCAGCCGAGCGTTCATGTGGAAGGCGGACGCCCACGACACCTCGCTGACGTGGATGTCGCTGCGCCCGGTGCGTTGCGCCAGCATGGTGTTGAGGCCGGCCACGGAAAGGTCGACGTCGCCTTCGAGCGGGATCGGTGCCTGGATCTGGAACATCCCGGTTCCCGCTAGCGGACACATCGCGATCTGTTGCGGCATGTCTGTGTCGTTGAAGCGATGCCAGGCATCCCGTTCCAGGCCGTGCAGGGTGACGTCGGCCACCATGGCGCGCACGCCCAGGGTCTTGCCGGGGAAACCGATACCCAGCGCCTGGCGCACGAAACTGCGGCCGCCATCGGCGCCGACGAGATAGCGGGCGCGCACGCTTTCCGTACCGTGCGGGCCGTCGAGCGTGACGATCACCCCCTGCGCATCCTGCTGCACCGCCACCAGTTCACAGCCGAATGCCACCTGATGCCCGAGCTCCGCCAGGCGCTCGCGCATGATCCGTTCGGTCAGGAATTGCGGCAGCATCCACGGCAGGGCGTGCGGTTCGGCCGGAGTGGCCGCGATCTCCTGACCCAGCGCGATATCGTCATGGCTTCCGTCCGCGCGGTAGGTGCGCATCAGCGGATAGGGGCCGCCGCTGGCGTGGATGCGGTCGACGATGCCAAGATCCTCGAAGACTTCCAGTGTCCTTGGTTGGATGCCCTTGCCGCGTGAGCCGTGGAAAGGCGCATTATTTTTCTCGATCAGGCGAAAGCTGACACCACGCCGCGCAAGATCGATCGCCAGGGTCAGGCCGGAGGCACCGGCGCCGCAAATCAGTACATCGGTGTTCGACACGTTCATCGTGGTTCCATATATGTGCAAAATGCACATGAATTGAGGATCGTATGGCTTCCAGAAAAAATGTGCAAGATGCACATATATCCTCCCGCGTGCGTGCGTTGCACATGGCGTTGATCAGCGTGGTCAGCGTGCTGAACCGGCCGGAGGTCGATGAGCGACTGGTACGTGATGCCGGCATCGCGCTGGACCGCGCACTGTTCCCCTTGCTGGTGGTGATCGAGCGGCTCGGCCCGATTGGCGTCGTCGATCTGGCCGGCCGGGCCGGGCGCGACTACACCACCGTGAGCCGACAAGTCACCAAATTGGAGACACTGGGTCTGGTGCAACGCCAGGCGAGCGAAACCGATGCACGCGTGCGTGCGGCCGCCGTTACCCCGAAGGGAAAGGCGATGACCGATGCGCTGGATGCGGCGCGCGAACGCATGGCGCGCAAGCTCTTCGCCGAATGGAGCGAAGCGGATGTCGACACGCTGGTGAATCTGCTGCAGCGGTTTGCCACCGATATCGAGGCACAGACGATGGGCAAGGGGCGGGCGTAGTCATATCGCGAGCCGGCGCGTGGGTTTTTACCGGGGTGACAAAGCGATGCTCCGGGTTTGACTCCCCCATCATATGTAACTACATTTGGTAGTTACATATGATGGGGCCCAAGGAATGGACTTCGAGTGGGATGATGCCAAAGCGGCTTTGAATCTGCGCAAGCACGGCATCGCGTTTGAAGAGGCTGCACGCGTGTTTCTCGATCCTGGCCGCATCGACATGGTCGATGATCGCGAGGAGTACGGAGAGGAGCGTTGGCTGAGCATCGGCTGGGTGGATCCCGTGCTGCTGGTGGTAGTGCACGCCGTGCGTGGTGTCCACGGCGAGGTCACACGCATCATTTCGGCCCGCAAGGCCAACGCTTACGAGCGAGCGATTTATCATGAAGTACAAAATTGATCCCAAACACCCTAAGCCGCTCGCCACCGCGCAACGCAAACGCATGCAAGCCGTCGCGGACATGCCGGATGAGGCCATCGACTACAGCGACATTCCGGCGCTGTCGCCTGCGTTCTGGGCGGCGCATCGTCCCGCGCGCGCCGAGCCAAAGGCGCAGGTGACCCTGCGCATCGACCGGGACGTGCTTGATTACTTCAAGGACGGGGGGGCGGGTTACCAGACGCGGATCAACGACGTGCTGCGCAGCTTCGTCGCCGCGCACACGTCGGACCGGCGTTGAACACCCGATGGCATTTCGTTGTTGCCGCTTGTGTCGAGACCGGCGTCAGCTTGTGCCTGGTCCCGCGTTTCAGGCCTTCAACCGATACCCCGTGCGGAAGATCCACCACACCCCGGCCAGGCAGGCCGCCAGGAACAGCAGCGTCATGCCCATGCTGATTTCCACGCTGACGTCCGATACACCGTAAAACGCCCAGCGAAAGCCGCTGATCAGGTACACCACCGGATTGAACAGGCTGATCTTCTGCCATAGCGGCGGCAGGATGTGGATCGAGTAGAAGCTGCCGCCCAGGAAGGTGAGCGGGGTGACGATCAGCAGCGGCACGAGCTGCAGTTTCTCGAAGCCGTCGGCCCAGATGCCGATGATGAAACCGAACAGGCTGAAGGTCACCGAGGTGAGGATCAGGAACGCCACCATCCAGACCGGATGGGCGACGTCGAAGTCCACGAACAGCCGCGCGGTGGCCAGGATGATCAGGCCCAGCAGCACCGACTTGCTGGCGGCGGCACCCACGTAGCCGCCCAGGATCTCCAGGTACGACACCGGTGCGGAGAGGATCTCGTAGATGGTGCCGGTGAACTTGGGGAAGTAGATGCCGAACGAGGCGTTGGAGATGCTCTGCGTCAGCAGCGACAGCATGATCAGCCCGGGCACGATGTAGGCGCCGTAGCTGACGCCATCGATGCCGCCCATGTGCGAACCCATTGCCGCGCCGAACACCACGAAATACAGCGTGGTGGAGATCACCGGCGAGACGATGCTCTGCAGCAGCGTGCGGCGGGTGCGGGCCATCTCGAAGCGGTAGATCGCGCCCATGCCATGCCAGTTGAACTTCATGCGCGGTCCTCCACCAGGCTCACGAAAATATCCTCCAGCGAACTCTGGCGGGTCTGCAGGTCCTTGAAGTCGATGCCCGCTTCGCCGAGGCGGCGCAGCAGCGTGTCGATGCCGGTGTTCTCGCCTTGGGCATCGAAGGTGTAGACCAGTTGCTGGCCATCCTCGGACAGCGTCAGCGGGTAGTCGGACAGGGCGGCGGGAATCGCCGTCATCGGCGCCTGCAGTTGCAGGATTAGCTGCTTGCGGCCCAGCTTCTCCATCAGCTCGGCCTTGCCCTCGACCAGGATCAGCTCACCCTTGTTGATCACGCCGATGCGGTCGGCCATTTCCTCGGCCTCGTCGATGTAGTGCGTGGTGAGGATGATGGTGACGCCGGTGTCGCGCAGCGCGCGCACCATCGCCCACATGTCGCGGCGCAACTCCACGTCGACGCCGGCGGTGGGCTCGTCCAGGAACAGGATCGGCGGCTCGTGCGACAGCGCCTTGGCGATCATCACGCGCCGCTTCATGCCGCCGGACAGCGTCATCAGCTTGCTGTCTTTCTTGTTCCACAGCGAGAGATCGCGCAACACTTTCTCGATGTGCGCCGGATTGGGCCGCTTGCCGAACAGGGCACGGCTGAAGCTGACCGTGTCCCACACGGTTTCGAAGGCGTCGGTGGTGAGCTCCTGCGGCACCAGGCCGATACGTTCGCGCGCGGCGCGGAAATCACGCACCACGTCGTGCCCGTCGGCCAGCACGTTGCCGCTGCTGGGATTCACGATGCCGCAGATGATGCTGATGAGCGTGGTCTTGCCGGCGCCGTTGGGGCCGAGCAGGGCGAAGATCTCGCCGCGGCGGATCTGCAGGTCGATGCCCTTGAGCGCGCTGAAGCCCGAGGCGTAGGTTTTTGTCACCTGGCGCACGTCGATGATCGATTGCACGGTGCGTGTGTTCCTGTCGCATGCGAAGCGGCCGAGTATAAACACTGCGGCCGTTGGGGCTGTTCGCTTTTCGTTGGGCGGCACTACGCACGCGCCGGCGGCGCCACGCATCGACCGATGCGATACCCGCTCAATCCAGCGGACGCACCCAGATGTTGCGGAAGCTGATGGGCTGCGAGGGATCGCCGTGCGCCTGCAGCTTGATCGGCGCGTCGGTGTACGGCGTGTAGGCCGGCTTGCCGATGTAGACGGTTTCGCCGGTCAGCGCGGTGTGGTTTTGCACCAGCACGCCGTTGTGAAGCACGGTGACGTAGGCCGGCGCGGTGAGCGCGCCATCGGCGGCGAACACCGGCGCCGTCCAGATGACGTCGTAGGTTTGCCATGCGCCCGGCGGACGCATGGCGTTGACCAGCGGCGGCGTCTGTTTGTAGACGCTGGCGGCCTGGCCGTTGACGTAGGTGGGGTTTTTCCACGAATCCATGATCTGCAGTTCGTAGCCCGCGTCGCCCGGCCCGGTCGAGGCCAGGAACAGGCCGCTGTTGCCGCGCGCCTGGCCTTCGCCTGTGATATCCGCCGGCACCTGCCACTCCAGGTGCAGCTGATAGTTCCTGAATCGCTGCCGGGTCTGGATGTTGCCGGCCTTCTTGTCGACCGTCAGCACGCCATCGTGGACTTTCCAGCGGGCCGGCGAATGGTCGTCGACCGATTCCCATCGATCGAGGTTGCGGCCGTCGAACAGCACGATCGCATCCGAGGGCGGTGCGGCGTCGTGCTTGCCCGGTGTCACCAGCTTCGGCACCGGCTGCCATTGTTCGGTGGCCTTGGGGTCGGTCGGCGGGTGATCCGCGGTAGTGGCGAAAGAGGGTGCGGCGGTAGCCAGCGTGGTGAAGATCAACATGGTTTGCCAAGTCATGGGCAGCTCCGAAACAGGAAAATCAGACCGTACACACCCTGACCGCATCGGCGAAGGCGGCGAACGGGTCGGGCCCCGTCGGTACGAACTCGTGCGCGAGATAACCGTCGAAACCCAGATCCGCGATCGCCTTGGCGATGGCGTGGTAGTTGAGCTCCTGGGTGTCGTCGATCTCGTGGCGGCCCGGCACGCCGGCGGTGTGGAAATGGCCGATCCAGGCGATGTTGTCGCGGATCGTGCGGATCACGTCGCCCTCCATGATCTGCATGTGGTAGATGTCGTAGAGCAGCTTCACGTGGGGCGAATCGACACCCTTCATCACGGCGACGCCGAAGCGCGTGCTGTCGCCCTGGTAGCCGGGGTGGTCGACCTTGCTGTTCAGCAGCTCCACGCAGATCGTGATGCCGTTCTCGGCCGCATACGGCGCGATTTTCGAGAGCCCGGCGACGCAGTTGTCGATGGCATGGCCTTCATCGATGCCCGGCTGGCGGTTGCCGAACATCGTGATCAGGTTGGTCACGCCCGCGCGCTTGGCCAGCGGAATCGCGGCTTCCAGTTCCTTCAGCAGCACGGCGTGATGGGCCGGGTTGTTGAAACCCATGGTGAGGAAATTGTCGCGCTTGGCGGGGTAGCCCATGGTGACGGCCAGACCGCTGTCGTTGACCACCGACCATTCGTCCGCGTAGACCAGATCGACGCCGGCAAAACCGATTCCCTTGAGCCGCCGGCACAATTCCGGCAGCGGCGCCTGCGAGGTCCAGCGGCTCAGCGATTGCTTCAGGCGCCCTGGCGTCATCTTTTGCGACCGGGGCGGGTGCGACCCGCTGTCGGCCGATGCGGCCAGCCATGGCGCAGCGCCCAGCGCCGTGATGGTGGTGCCGAGCCAGGCCAGCGCATCGCGACGGGTGATGCCGCTGGCGGTCATGACGCGTCCATCCCCAGCACGCGGCGATTGAACGCGGCGTTGGCGCTGGTTGCGGCGAAGTCATCGAACGCGCGCTCGGTGACCTTGATGATGTGTTCGCGGATGAACGTCGCGCCTTCGGCCGCGCCTTGCTCGGCGTCCTTGATGCAGCACTCCCATTCCAGTACGGCCCAGCCCGGGTAGCCGTATTGCGCGAACTTGCTGAAGATCGAGCGGAAGTCGATCTGCCCGTCGCCCAACGAGCGGAAACGGCCGGGGCGGTCGATCCAGCTCTGGTAGCCGCCATAGACGCCCGAGCGGCCGTTGGGGCGGAACTCGGCGTCCTTCACGTGGAAGGCGCGGATGCGCTCGTGATAGAGGTCGATGAAGGCGAGATAGTCCAGCTGCTGCAGCACCATGTGGCTGGGGTCGTAGAGGATGTTGGCGCGCGGATGCTGGTCCACCGCATCGAGGAAGCGCTCGAACGTGGCGCCGTCGTGCAGGTCCTCGCCCGGATGCAATTCGAAACAAACGTCCACACCGGCGTCGTCGAACGCGTCGAGGATCGGACGCCAGCGCTTGCCCAGTTCCGCAAATGCCTGCTCGATCAACCCGGCCGGACGTTGCGGCCACGGATAGAACAGATGCCAGGCCAGCGCGCCGGAGAAGGTGGCGTGCGCGGTGAGGCCGAGGTGCTTGCTGGCTTTCGCCGCCAGCTTGAGCTGCTCAACCGCCCACGCCTGGCGCCCGACCACGTTGCCACGCAGCGCGGGCGGCGCGAAGCCGTCGAACAATGCGTCGTAGGCCGGGTGCGATGCCACGAGCTGCCCCTGCAGATGCGTGGACAGCTCGGTCACCGCCAGCCCGTGTTCGGCCAGCATGCCGGTGATGTCGTCGCAATACGTCTTGCTGGCGGCGGCCTGCTGCAGGTCGAACAGGCGGGTGTCGTTGGAGGGAATCTGCACACCGACAAAACCCAGCGACGACGCCCAGCGGGCGATGTTGGGCAAGGTGTCGAACGGTGCGGTGTTGCCCGCGTATTGCGCCAGGAAGATGCCCGGGCCTTTGAGTGTTTTCATGGGTCAGAGCCTCAAGACGGTTTCGACAGCCCAGGCGCGGCCATTGCCCGCCTTGGACAAGGGCACATCGGCCTGGTAGCCACCGGGGACGGCCACGTACTGCAGCACCTGCGTGCAGCCGGGTTCGGACATGAAGTAACCCAGCATCGCCAGCTTCTTGCTCATCAGCACGAAGGCCGCGGCGGAGTTGTGGTCGATGCGGCGGCCGCTGGCGAGCGCCTCGCCATGCAGCCGGGTGACCAGCGCCTTGCGCTGCGCGGCGTCGAGTTGCAGGAACGGCGTGCCGCCCGCGCGCTCGAACGCGGCCAGTGCGCCCAGGTAGCGCGCTTGTTCCGCCTTGGAATACACGTCCCGGAACATCTGCTCGATGAAACGCGGCACGCCCGCGTCCAGCGCGCCGGGGGTATCGGTGCGCGGGATGATGATGTCGACCACGGCGGCCACCACGTCCGCTTGCGGCGGGCTGAAAAAACGGGGGCCGATGGCGGGTTTTTGCGCGGCGGCATGCGCATCGAATACGGCCAGCAACGGCGCGCCTGCCGCGCTGAGCGCCAGCGCGGACATGCACTTCAACCATTCGCGACGGTTCATGGCGTTTCTCCTCAGACGTTGCCGCGCTTCAGTTCTTCCACGGCATGGTTGGCCGCGCGTGCCGTCAGCGCCATGTAGGTCAGCGACGGGTTCTGGCAGGCGGACGAGGCCATGCAGGAGCCGTCGGTGACGAAGACGTTCTTGCAGGCGTGCATCTGGTTCCAGCCATTGAGCACCGAGGTCTTCGGATCGCGGCCCATGCGCGCGGTGCCCATCTCGTGGATGCCGGCACCCACGTTCGCCTTGATCTTGTAGGTCGCCACGTTGCGGTAGCCGGCGGCACTGAGCATCTCGGCGGCGTCGTTCATGATGTCCTTCTCCATGCGGACTTCGTTCTCGCCGTGGGCGGCGTCGAAGTTGAGCAGGGGCAGGCCGTATTTGTCCTTGCGGTTGCGATCCAGGGTGACGTGGTTGCTGTGCGACGGCAGCATCTCGCCGAAGCCGGTCATCCCGATGCGCCACGGGCCCGGCGCCTCGGCCGCGCGTTTCAGCTCGTCGCCAAGCAACGGTTGGTCGACCAGTCGCGTCCAGTCCTGGCGGCTGGCGCCACCCTGGTAACCGAAGCCGCGCAGGTAGTCGCGCTTGTCGCTGCCGATGTTGCGGTAGCGGGGGATGTAGAAACCGTTGGGGCGACGGCCGGTGTAATAGCGGTCCTCGTGGCCATCCACCAGGGCGCCGGCGCCGCTGCCGAACACATGGTCCATGATGTTGTGGCCCACCTCGCCGCTGTCGTTGCCGAAGCCGTTGGGGAAGCGGCTGGAGGTGGAGTTGAGCAGCAGGTGCGCGGTGCCGAAGGTGGAGGCGCAGACGAAGATGATGCGCGCGAAGTAGTCGGTCTGCTGGCCGGTTTCGGCATTCAATACGCGCACGCCGGTGGCCTTGCCCTTGGCGTTGTCGTAGATCAGCTCGTGCACGATGGCGTTGGCCACCATGGTCATGTTGCCGGTGCGCTGGGCCGAGGGCAGGGTGGACGAGTTGCTGCTGAAGTAGGCGCCGTACGGGCAACCGCGCATGCACAGGTTGCGGTACTGGCAGGGCGCGCGTTGCGGGCTCTTGTCGTGCTTCAGCGGTGCGGACAGGTTGGCGGTGCGGCCGATGATGAGCCTGCGCCCCAGCTTGCTGGCCAGCTTCTCGCGGAAGTCCTTCTCGACGGCGTTGAGCTCCATCGGCGGCAGGTACTGGCCATCGGGCAGTTGCGCCAGGTGATCGGTGTCGCCGCTGACGCCGATGAACTCCTCGACGTAGTCGTACCAGGGCGCCAGGTCGTCATAGCGGATGGGCCAGTCCACGCCCACGCCATCCTTGCCGTTGGCCTCGAAATCCATCGGGCTGAAGCGGTAGCTCTGCCGGCCCCACATCAGCGAGCGGCCGCCGACCTGGTAGCCGCGGAACCAGTCGAACGGCTTGGTTTCCTCATACGGGTTGTCGAGGTCGTCGACGAACCAGTGCTTGGTGGATTGCTTGATGCCGTAGAAGGAGGGACGCGTGTGGACCGGATGCCGACGGATATCTTCCTGCGTGGGCTCGTCGGCGTAAGGCAGTTCCCATGGTGCTTTCATCGCCGTGGGGTAGTCGCCGTGCTCGACCATGCGGCCGCGGTCCAGTACCAGGGTCTTGAGTCCTTTCTCGGTCAGTTCCTTGGCGGCCCAGCCGCCGCTGATGCCGGTGCCGATGACGATGGCGTCGTAGATGTGGTTGTTCATGGAGCCCCCGGGGAAAAGGCGATCAGACGGAAAGGTGGGCGCTCAGCGCCACGGACGCAGGTAGTCGTAGTCGATGCGCGCGGCGTCGAGCTGGCTGATGCGCGAGAACGGGCCTTCCTGCTCGACGAAGCAATGCTTCAACCCGGCTTGATCCGCTGCGGCCATGATCGGTTTGTAGTCCAGCGTGCCGCGGCCCAGTTCGGAGCCCGGGTAGTTCCCGTTGCCGGCACCGGGCAGGAAATCCTTGGCGTGCATCAGCGGCATGCGGCCGGGGTTGGCCTTGAAGTAATCCGCGGGGTTCTTGCCGCCGACGTGGACCCAGCCGCAGTCCAGTTCGAACTTCACCAGGTCGTGCCGGGTTTCCTTCAGCAGCACGTCGTAGAACGTCTGGCCGCCGCCCACATCGGAAAATTCCAGATGGTGGTTGTGATACGCATACTGCAGGCCCGCCTGCTTGGCTTTCTCGCCCAGGCGATTGGCGTATTCCGCGGTGCGTTTGGCGCCGTCGAGTGAATAGTCCTGCTCGCCATGCTTGCCCTTGGCGGCCAGCTCTTTCTGCATGATCGCCGGCAGCATGCTGCTGACGATGTAGTGCGCGCCCAGCGTGTGCGCCGCCTCGAGGCCCGGCTCGAAACCGATGCCGTCGAAGTGAAGGCTGGGGCAGCGCAGGCCGGTGGCGTCCAGCTGGCCGCGCAGGGTGGCGGCGGTGCTGGTGATGATGGCCTCGATCTCGGTGTAGCCGATTTCCTTGAGTGTTTTCAGCGCGCCGACCGGATCGTCCTGATAGGCCTTGAGGATCATGTAAAGCTGGATGCCCATCGGCTTGCCCTGCGCGGCGGCGGCGAATGCCCTGCCGGCGGTGCTGGTGGCCAGAAATGCAGCGGTGCCGCAAAGCGCCGAGCGGGACAGGAACTGCCTGCGGGTCATCGTCATGGGGTTTTCTCCCGGGTGGCCAGGTCGAGGTGGGAAAGGTCGGGGTCCGCGGCGCGTTCGCGGTCCTTGAACAGCAGCACGAACAGCACCAGCACGGCGGCGGCGAAGCCGGCGGCGGTCAGCCAGATCGGGCGCCATTGATGCGCGACGATGCCCTGGGCGTCCGTCGCGGCGTAGGCATCGACGGCCAGCCCGGACAACCACGAGCCCACGAACATGCCCAGGCCATAGGTGATGAAGGTGATCAGACCCTGGGTGGCCGCGCGCAGGGCGGGCGGCGCCTCGCGGTCGATGTAGATCTGGCCGACCACGAAGAAAAAGTCGAAGCAGATGCCGTGCAGGATGATGCCCAGCCACAACATCCACATCAGCTCGTCCGGTGTGCCGAAGGCGAACATCACGTAGCGCACTACCCAGGCCAGCATGCCTACCGCCAGCATGTACTTCACGCCCAGGCGGCGGAAGAACCAGGGGATCAACAGCATGCAGAGGATTTCCGACATCTGCCCGCCGGTCATCTTGCCGGCCGCGTTGACCACGCCCACTTCGTTGAGGAACAGGTTGGTGAACGCGTAATAGAACTGCAGCGGGATGCAGATCAGGAACGAGGCGAGGGCGAACACCGCCATCGAGCGTCCGCGCAGCAGATGCAGGGCTTCCAGCGGCAGCGCCTGGCGCAGCTCGAAACGCTTGTTGCCGGCCAGCGGCGGGGTGGCGGGAAGGGTGAGGCAATAGCCCGCCATCGCCAGCGACAGCCCGGCCGCCAAATACAGCGGCGATGCGGTGGCCTCGATGCCGGCGGCGCCGACGACCAGGCCGACCACGATCCAGCCGATCGAGCCGAACACACGGATGGCGCCGAACTCCTCGCGCGGATCATCGATGTGCCGCATCGCCAGCGAGGTCGTCAGCGCCAGGGTCGGCATGTAGCAGAGGCTGTAGAGCAGCAGCGTGGCGTAGAGCACGCCGAATGCCTGCTGCTGCGCCGCGAACACCAGCAGCGCGGCACCCAGCACCTGCAAGGCGACCAGCACGCGGCGGGTATCAAACCAGCGGTCCGCCAGCAGGCCGGCGAACAGCGGCGAGATCATCGCGCCGATCGCCGTGGTGCCGGCGATGGCGCCGATTTCCGTGCCGCTGAAATGCAGCGTCTGGCCCAGCCAGGTGCCCACGGTGACGTACCACGCACCCCAGATCGCGTATTGGAAAAGCATCATCAAGCGAAGGCGCCACTTCATTTCCGTACTCCCCTTTTGCGTGGTGGTTCGCGGTCGTCTTCCACGTTTTGCCATGCGCCGCCCGCGGCATGGCTCTTGAGCATGGCATCGATCACCAGCGCGTTGCGGTAGCCGTCGGCGAAGGTCGGCAACGCGGCCGGTTTCGTCTGTGGCGTGCCGCCCTTGCGGATCCAGGCGTACGCATCGGCGATCAGGTTGCGGAAGGCGTCGCTCCACGCTTCCGGATGGCCGGCGGGCAGGTGTGCGTAGCCGCGTGCGGCCGAGTCGAGCAACGCCGGATCGCGCGACAGCACGGCGTTGGCGCGGTCGTGGTGGCCGATCCACAGCTCGTTGGGGTCTTCCTGGCGCCATGCCAGCGAGGCGAGGCGGCCATTCACTTCCAGTCGGAGATCGTTCTTGTGGCCGGGCAGCACCTGGCCCACGGTGACGCAGCCGCGGGCGCCGTTGTCGAAACGCAGCAGCACGCTGGCCGTGTCCTCGCTGGTGATCTTCACGTCGCGCCGCGGTGCCGCTTTTGCCTTGGCGAAAGCGCGCGTCGGCGCCGCCGCCACATGGCGCACCGGCACCGCCGTGTAAAGGTCGGCCAGCACCGCGGTGATGCGCGCGCCGGTGACGTGTTCGGCCAGGTCGCACCAGTGCGAGCCGATGTCGCCCAGCGCGGAACTGGCGCCGCCGCGCTTGGGATCGAGGCGCCACGAATAGGTCTTGTCGTCAGTCAGCCAGTCCTGCAGGTAGCAGCCGTGCACGAATACCGGTGCGCCCAATTTGCCCTTGGCGATCATGGCGCGCGCCTGTTGCACCAGCGCATGGCTGCGGTAGTTGAACGTGACCACGTGCGCCACACCGGCGTCGCGCGCGGCCTCGTGCAATTCGCGGCTTTCCTGCAGGTTGCTGGCCAGCGGCTTGTCGGAGATCACATGCTTGCCGGCGCGCAAGGCCGCCAGCGAAATCTCGCGATGCAGGTGATTGGGCGTGGTGTTGTGGACGACCTGCACGGCCGGGTCGGCCAGCAACTCGTGGTAGTTCGTGTAGGCATGTCCAACGCCAAGCTCGCGTGCCCGCTTCTGCGCCGAGGCCAGACTGGAACCGGCAAGGCCCACGACCTCTACATTGCCCAGCCGGCGCACGGCATCGATGTGATGCGCGGCGATGAAGCCTGGCCCGACCAGGGCCATGCCGAGGGCCTTCATGCGGATGCCTCGCGGTTCGGCGCGTCGTTTGCGCCTGCCATTGCGTGGGTGCCGCTCGATACGGGCTGGCTTGCCATCTCCCCTCCGGCGGCATGGCTGCCGCATGCGATGTATTCGATTACATGATGGCGGGAAACGACGGATTTACCCGGCTTCCCTCAGTCGGCGTTGCAAGACGAATATGCAAAAAACGTCGGAATACGTGGCAAGCTGTGTAACAGATGCGCAAATGCCCGCGCAACTGTTCGATGTAATCCATTACATTGCGTTGCACAAAAATTGCTGTGGACGGGTTGGGAAGCGCCCCGCATGGCGCGTTGGTTGGCCAGGCGAGTGCTATCGTGCGGCGCAGCGTCGACGAGGAGGTGGTAGACCGTGAGTTCGGAAGGATCCAGAGGCAAGCGACCCACCGCCAGCGCAACGCGCGCGGCCGCGACGCCCGCGCGGGTGAGGACGATCAAGGAGATCGCCGCCATCGCCAACGTTTCGGTGGCGACGGTGTCGCGGGCATTGCAGCGGCCCGAGGTGGTCAACGAGACCACGCGCCTGCGCATCCAGGAGGTGGTCAAACGCGTGGGCTACACGCCCAATGCGCTGGCGCGCAACCTGCGCACGGCAAGGACGCGACTGATCGTGGCGTTGCTGCCGGACATCGCCAATCCCTTTTTCTCCGAGGTGATCCGCGGCATCGAGCAGGTAGCGCACGAGAGCGGCTACTCGGTACTGCTGGGCGAAACCCAGAGCAGCCTGGTGCGCGAGCAGGCGTATGCCGACATGGTCGCCGCGCGCCAGGCCGACGGCATCATCACCATGTCGCACCGCGTGCCGAAGATTCCCATGCCGGGCCGGCTGCCGGTGGTCAACGCCTGCGAGTACGTGAAGGACAAGCAGATTTCCAGCGTCTACGTGGACAACGTCGCCGCCGCGGGCGCCGCCGTCGATTACCTGGTGATGCTGGGGCATCGCCAGATCGCCTTCGTCGCCGGCCCGCCGTCGAGCCCGATCTGCGTGGACCGCGAGAAGGGCTACCGGCTGGCGTTGCAGCGGGCGAAGCTCGCCGTCGATCCCGCGTTGATGGTCAGCGGCGATTTTTCGATCGAGGCCGGCGAGCGCGCCGTCGAGTTGCTGCTGTCGCAAGGGCAGTCGTTCAGCGCGGTGTTCTGCTCCAACGACGAAATGGCGATCGGCGCCATGCGCGCGTTGAGTTCGCACGGGTTGCGCGTGCCGGAGGACGTTTCGGTGGTGGGTTTCGACGACATCCGTTTCGCGCGTTACACCTCGCCCGCGCTGACCACCGTCGCGCAACCCAAGAATGCGTTGGGGCGCGAGGCCATGGCGATGCTGATCGAGTTGCTTGCCGATCCCGAGGTGCCGCCGCGCAAGCGGGTGCTGTCGGCGGATCTGGTGGTGCGCGGTTCGACGGCGCCACCGTCGCCGCGAAAGCGGAAGTGACGATCGGAGAGGGCTGGATTTTTAAGGCCCTTGGAGCAGCGAACTCCTCCTCCGATCACACTGAGCGTAGCCGCCCGCAGGGCGGCGAAGTCAAAGTGATGCGGGAAAGTTCACGAGGCGTGCCCTTCGACTCTGGCCGCTGCGCGGCCGACGCTCAGGGAGAACGGTGAGAGGGTGAGTTTCCACCGCGTTTTGAATGGCGTCTCAAGGCTGTGCGATGACGCAGCGCTCAAGCCTCGTCGCCGCGCACCTGCGCGTGGCTGATCAAGGCGAAGATGCAACTGCCGCCCACGATATTGCCCAGCAGGGTCGGCAGGCCGAAGTGGAAGACATAGTCGCCGAACCCGGCGCCGCCGCTGAACACCAAGTACAGCACCTCCACCGAGCCCACGATGATGTGGGTGAACCCGCCCAGCGCGATCAGGTAGGTGGTGAGCACGATGACGGTGATCCGCGCCTGCTCGGCAGCGGGCACCAGCCATACCATGGTGGCGATGAGCCAGCCGGCGAGGATGCCCTTGGAGAACATCTGCCCCGGCGAGTTGGCCATCACCTCGGCGCCGATGCCGACCAGGGCCTCGTGCGTGGCATGGTCGAACACGGGCATGTGCAGGATGCCGTAGGCAAACAGGGCGGTGCCGATGATGTTGCCCACGAAAACCACCGACCACAGCCGCAGCAGCGAAGCGAGCTTGGCCAGGTCCGGATGGGTCATCAGCGGCAGCACGGCCGTCATCGTGTTCTCGGTGAACAGTTGCTGCCGCGCCAGGATCACCACCAGAAAGCCGAGCGGATAGCCCAGGCTTTCGATCAGGAAGGCGCCGGGTGCGTCGCCGAGATGGCGATGCAGCAGGCCGCGCGCCAGCATGGAAAAGCCCATCGACAAACCCGCCGCCAGCGCTGACCAGCCCAGTGCCGGGATACTGCGCCCCAGTTCCTCCTCGCCCTGCAGCCGGATGGTTTCGTGCAGCACCGCGGCGCGGGGTGGTTGCTTCTCCTCCACGTCATGCTTTTCTTCGGTGGAAAGGGAGAAGCCGTCTTTCTCGTCGGCGGTCTGGTGATCGTCCGGGGTGGCGTCGGTGGCGAGTCGATGCTTGTTGTCGTTCATGGCGCGCTCCGCGGCGGGACGGGCGCTCAATCGGCGCCGGTTCGAGCCGGTGTTACGCGCCACACCGTGTTGCCGACGTCATCGGCCACCAGCAGCGCACCTTTCGCGTCCATCGCCACACCGACCGGCCGGCCGCGCGCGCGACCTTCGCTGTCGAGAAATCCCGTCAACACGTCCTGCGCCGGGCCGGCGGGCTCACCGTTGGCGAACGGCACGAAAATGACCTTGTAACCGCTGCGCGGCCGGCGGTTCCACGAGCCGTGCTGGCCCACGAATGCGCCGTTGCGATAGTGCGCGCCGAGCAATTGGCCGCGATAGAACATCAGGCCCAGCGAAGCGGTATGCGGACCCAGCGCGTAGTCGGGCACGAGCGCCGAAGCCACCAGCGCGGGGTTCTGCGGCTTCACCCGCGTATCGACGTGCTGGCCGTAGTAGCTGAAGGGCCAGCCGTAGAAACCGCCGTCCTTCACCGAGGTCATGTAATCGGGTACCAGGTCGCTGCCCAGTTCATCGCGTTCGTTGACCGCCGTCCACAACGCGCCGCTTTGCGGCTGCCAGTCCATGCCGTTGGGGTTGCGCAGGCCGGTGGCGAACGGGCGCGCCGTGCCGCTGGCGATGTCCACTTCGAGGATGCGCGCGCGATCCTTTTCCACGGCCAGGCCGTTCTCGCCCACGTTGCTGTTGGAGCCCACGGTGACGTAGAGCTTGCGGCCGTCCTGGCTGGCGATGACGTTCTTGGTCCAGTGGTGGTTGATGGTGCCGGCGGGGAGATCGATCACCCTGCGGCGCGGCGCGGCGATGCTTGTTTCACCGGCGCGGTACGGAAAGGCCAGCAACGCGTCGGTGTCGGCGACGTAGAAGGTATCGCCCACCAATGCCATGCCGAACGGGGAGTTGAGATGCTGCAGGAAGACGCTGCGCGTCTCGGCGACGCCATCGCCATCGGCGTCGCGCAGCAGGGTGATGCGGTTGGCGCTGGGGACGCCGGCGCCGGCGCCGGCCATGATCAGCCTGGCGACCCAGCCCTTGATGCCCTTGCTGTCGTCGGGTCTGGGGGGCGCGTTGGTTTCCGCCACCAGCACGTCGCCGTTGGGCAGTGTGTAGAGCCAGCGGGGATGATCCAGATCGCGGGCAAAGGCGTGGACCGTCAGGCCCGGCGCAGCGATGGGGTGTTCATGGGTGGACCAGCCAATCGCCTTGGCGGTGTTGACGGTGGGGATCAGGGTTTTGTGCGGCGGCGGCAGTTGCGGGTTCGGGCCCATGCCTTG
This sequence comes from Rhodanobacter ginsenosidimutans, assembly GCF_042655685.1. Taxonomy (NCBI): domain Bacteria; kingdom Pseudomonadati; phylum Pseudomonadota; class Gammaproteobacteria; order Lysobacterales; family Rhodanobacteraceae; genus Rhodanobacter; species Rhodanobacter ginsenosidimutans. The sequence goes on from NZ_JBHSMM010000001.1 coordinate 1,830,378, forward strand.
ATGCACGGTCAACCGGGCTGACTCGCCGCAGCTGGCGAGGGCGAGTGGGGCGAGGGCGATGAAGGCTATGGCGAATGCGTGGCGCATGGCATCGCTCCGGGGCACGTAAAGCGCAGTGCATACCGTGGGTAGGCAAGCGGGTGTGAATAGCGGGTCGCCAAGAGCGCCCTCATCCGCCCTTCGGGCACCTTCTCCCGCAAGCGGGAGAAGGGAGTGTTTCGACTTTACCAATCGGTGGGGCGGTAGTCCTTCAGGAACTGGCCCCACACGTGCTCGCCGGTGTTGATGCCGTGGATGATCGGGTCGACGATGCGGGCGGCGCCGTCGACGATGTCCAGCGGCGGGTGGAAGCGTTCTTCCAGCACCTTCTTTGCGGCCAGCTCGGCCGGGTCCTCATCGGTCACCCAGCCGGTGTCGACGCTGTTCATGTGGATGCCGTCGTTGTGGTAATCGGTGGCTGAGGTGCGCGTCATCATGTTCAGCGCGGCCTTGGCCATGTTGGTGTGCGGGTGACGGGTGGTCTTGAAGCTGCGGTAGAACTGGCCTTCCATCGCGGACACGTTGACGATGTGCTTGTCGCGCTCGGCCGTGCGCAGCATCAGCGGCTTCAGGCGCGCATTGATGATGAATGGTGCGATGGCGTTCACCAGTTGCACTTCCAGAAGTTCCACCGACGGCACTTCGGCCATCAGCAAGCGCCAGGAATTGCGCTGGCGCAGGTCGATCTGCTGCAGGTCCTGATCGAGCCGACCTTCGGGGAACAGGTGGCTCTGCGCCAGCAGTTCCTCGGGCAGCAGCGGCAGTTGCGACAACTCGGCGGCGCGGGTCAGGCCGGGGACGGCGGTGTCGCGGCCAGTGCTTTGGGGCAGGATGTTCGAGCCACGCAGGCCTTCGTAATGACCGACCAGCTTGCGCACGTGCTCGGGCATGTCGTGCAGCGCGGCGGTTTCGCCTTCCATCATGTGCGCGTAGAAATCCGGCGGGCGGCGCACGGTCTGGCAGGCGTTGTTGATGATGAAATCCAGCCGCGGCCGGGTCGCCACCAGCTCCTGGCAGAACGCCTCCACGCTGGGCGTGTGACGCAGGTCCAGGCCGTACACCTGCAGGCGGTGGCCCCACTCGGCAAAGTCGGGCTCCGCCGCGTAGCGCGCCGCCGAATCGCGCGGGAAGCGCGTGGTGACGATCAACTCGGCACCGGCGCGCAGCAGTTTCAGGCCGGCCTGGTAGCCGATCTTCACGCGGCCGCCGGTGAGCAAGGCCACGCGTCCATGCAGGTCGGCCAGCTCGGTGCGCTTGGCGTAATTGAACGCGGCGCAGGTCGGGCACATCTGGTCGTAGAAGAAATGCAGCGTCGTGTATTTCTGCTTGCACACGTAGCAATGCTTCGGCTCGACCGATTCGCGCGGCTGCGCCGCGTCGGCGTCGGGACCGACGTCGTGCGCGATGAATCCCTCGGGGGCGAACACGTTCGGCGTGGTGAACACCGGCTTGCGACGCAGGGTGCGGATGCCGGTCCGGTTCAGCACGCCGTCCTCGGCCTGCACCTTCGCCGCGTGGCGTGCCTTCTCGGCCGCCTTCAGCTTCACTCGCCGTGCCACCGGGTCGGGGTGGTAGACATTGGCCACGGCCAGCTGCAGCCGCGCGCGTTCGTCGGCGGGCAGGCGGTCCAGCAATTGGCGGTCGGCGGCCAGCGCCTCCAGCAGCGCGGTGGTTTCGCGCAATTGCGCCAGCAGTGCGGACTCGTCGTCATCCCGCGCGGGCAGGGTGGGGTGGGCGTTCATCGAAAGGTCTACCGCTGTGATTGATGGATCGGCGCGACCCTTGTAGGAGCGACTTCAGTCGCGACCCGCACCAGGCAGAAGCAACATCGCGAGCGCCGAAACCGCGTATTTTGCCTGCTTTCCCCCATCCCCGCCCGGCGTGCGCGTTTTCCCGCGCCGCGACGGCGACCGTGGACAGTAGAATGACGGGCTGATCCCGATCGATTCCCACCACGCGCCCCGCACCCGCCATTCAACAAGAAGCTTTCGCATGACCCGCAACCTCGCCGAATGGCTGGCCTATCAGGAACACGTCAACGTACACAGCATCGAGCTGGGGCTCGATCGGGTGCGGCGGGTGTGGCAGCGGATGGGCACGCCGGTGGTGGCGCGGCGTGTCATCACGGTGGGCGGCACCAATGGCAAGGGTTCCACCGTGGCCTTGCTGGAGGCGATGGCGCGGGCAGCCGGCCTGCGCACGGGCAGTTTCACGTCGCCGCATCTGCTGCGCTACAACGAGCGGGTGCGGATCGACGGCGCCGAGGTGGACGACGTCGTGCTGGTGGCCTCGTTCGAACGCATCGAGGCGGCGCGCACGGCCGGTTCCGATCCTGCCATCCCCCTGACCTATTTCGAATTCGGCACGCTGGCCGCGCTGGATCTGTTCGCGCGTGCGGGGCTGGATCTGGCCGTGCTGGAAGTGGGCCTGGGCGGACGGCTGGACGCGGTGAACATCATCGATGCCGACGTGGCGGTGGTCACCACGGTGGATCTGGACCACATGGACTGGCTGGGCCCCGATCGCGACAGCATCGGCCGCGAGAAGGCCGGCATCGCGCGCCGCGGGCGGCCGGCGATCGTGGGTGAGCTGGATCCGCCCTTAGGATTGCTGCAGACGCTGGCGGCCTGCGGCGCCAGGGTCGAGCGGGCCGGCGTGGATTTCCACGCGCAGCGTCATGCCGACGGTGGTTGGCGTTGGCGGCACCGCGACGGCGCCGACATGAAGCTGCCCGATCCGCGGCTGTCGGCGCCGGTGCAATACGCCAATGCGGCGGCTGCGATTGCGGCCCTGCATGCGCTGTGGTCGGCGGAGCCGGCGCTGTCGACGCACGACTGGCCTACGGCGATCGGCACAGGATTGCGCGCCGCCTCGCCATCGGCACGCCTGCAACCGCTGGGCGGCGACCCGCCCGTGCTGGTGGACGTGGGCCACAACCCGCAGGCCGCGCGTGCGCTGGCGGACTGGCTGGACGCACAACCGCCCGCACGCGTGCACGCGGTGTACGGCGCGCTGGGCGACAAGGATGTGGCCGGCGTCATCGGTGCCTTGGGTACGCGCATCGATCACTGGCATCTGGCCGGGCTGGAGCAGGTGAGCCCGCGTGGCCTGGCCGTGGATGCGCTCGCTGGAATCCTGCGGCAGACCCAGCCCGGCGCAACGTTCGACACCCATGCCGACGTGCCGGCCGCGCTCGCTGCGGCGCGTCGGACGGCGCAGGCCGGGGATCGCATCCTGGCTTTCGGTTCGTTCTTCGTGGCCAGTGCCGTGCTGGCGCAGATGGCGCTGGAGCCCACACCATCTGCCGCCGCGCGCACCGTGCCGGTTGGGACGGTTCCATGAGCAGGGACGCTGGCGGTTATAATCGCGTTCTGCCTGCCGCGAGCCGCCTTGGAGCGAAACCTTGAATACACGCCTGCTGGGTGCTGCCGTCCTGATCGCCTTGGCGGTTCTGTTCATTCCCATGTGGTTTTCCGGCAAGCCGCCGGCGGAAAGTGGCGACGCGGCGGTGAGCCTGGCGATTCCGCCGGCGCCGGACCGCGACCTGCAGACGCGCACCATGGATCTGTCCACCAGCGGCTCGGCGCCGACGCAGGCGCAAGCGCCGTTCTCCGGCGATCAGCTGGCCACCGTGAACATCGGCTCCAACCGTCCGCTGGATGTAGAGACCGACCCCCGCGCCGGCAAGGCGCACGAGCCCACCACGGTCACCACGGGAACGGGCACGTCCACCGCCGAGCCGGTGATCCCGATGCAGGCCGCGACCCGCAATGAAACGCCGGCACCCGCTGCCGCCGAGCCCGTCGCGACCAAGCCGGCGGCTCCCGCCAAGCCCGAGGCCAAGCCCGAACCCGCCCCGGCGCCGGCCCCCAAGCCTGCGCCAAAACCCGCCGAGCCTGTGCCCCATGTGGCCGACGCCGGTGGGCAGGGCAGCTACATGATCAACCTCAGCGCCTACGCCAGCGCCTCCGGCGCGGCCGCCTTGCAGCAGAAGGTGCGCGCCCTGGGTTACCCGGTCAGCAGCCATCCGATCACCCAGGCGGGGCAGCGCCGGACCAAGGTCGTCGCCGGCCCGTTTGCCACGCGCACGGCCGCTGAGGCGGCGCGGCTGAAAATCACCCATAGCATCTCCGGCGTGCCGGCGACGCTGGAGCACAGCGTCGCGCAAGCCAGCTCCGCCAGCCCGACCACCTCCGCACATACCGCCAGCGCCAGCAAGGCCGGCGGCTGGGCGGTGCAACTGGCGGCGGTGAGCGGCCAGGCCGACGCCAACGCGCTGCGCGACAAGTTGCGGGCGGCAGGCTTCGACGGCTTTGTCGATTCGGTCAACGTGGGTGGCAAGCAATTGTGGCGGGTGCGCGCCGGCCCGCAGACGCAGCGCGCGGATGCACAGCGCGTGCACGACCAGATCAAGGCCAAGCTGGGCATCGACGGCAACATCGTGTCGGTGCCTTGAGCTTGCATCGCCCACTGCGAGCCGGACGGATTCATCCATGAACTGGATCGACTACGCGATCATCGGCGTGCTCGGCTTGTCGGTATTGATCGGGCTGTGGCGTGGCCTGATTGCCGAAGTGCTGGCGCTGGTGGTGTGGGCGGCGGCGTTCTGGGTGGCCTGGGTTTTCGGGCCGGCGGTGGCGTCGCACTTCGGCACCATCATCACGCTGCCCTCGGCGCGGATCATCGCCGGCTACGGCCTGTGTTTCGTGGCGGTGTTGATCCTGGGCGCGTTGCTGCGCTTCGTGGTGGCGCGGCTGGTGGCGAGTACCGGTTTGTCCGGCACCGATCGGCTGCTGGGCATGATCTTCGGGTTCGTGCGCGGTGTATTGCTGGTGACCTTGCTGGTGTTCCTGATCGGATTCACCGCGTTCACCCGCGATCCGTGGTGGCAGCAGTCGGTGTTGCTGCCGCATTTTCAGCATGTGGCCACCTGGCTGGAACAGCGCGTGCCGGCCCAGGTGCGCAACCTGCACGCGCCCGCCCAGCTGAGCCAGTTGCCACGCTTGCCGGCTTCGCTGCTGACCCCCATATCGGGCCGGACGCCCGCTCCGGCCAGTACCGCGCACCAGGCCTATCCCGCGGCTGCAGGCAGCGCTCCCGCCCCTCATTTTTGAACGACTTTCGAAGCAGGCAACAACATGTGCGGAATCATCGGCATTGTCGGTACCACCCAGGTGGCATCGGCGCTTTATGACGGCTTGACGGTGTTGCAACACCGCGGCCAGGACGCCGCCGGCATCGCCACCGTGGACGGTTCGCGGCTGCGCCTGCACAAGGGCAACGGGCTGGTGCGCGACGTGTTCACCGAGGCATCGATGAAGACGCTGCCCGGCCGCATCGGCATCGGCCATTGCCGCTATCCCACGGCCGGTTCCGAGGGCTCCTCGGAGGCGCAACCGTTCTACGTCAACTCCCCCTACGGCATCGCGTTCGCGCACAACGGCAACCTGGTCAACACCGACGAGTTGCGCCGCGAGATGTTCGAGGGCGACCGGCGCCACATCAACACCGACTCCGATTCCGAGGTGCTGCTGAACGTGCTGGCGCACGAGCTGCAGATCCAGGACCGCATGGCGTTGACGCCGGATCACATCTTCAAGGCCGTGGCCGGCATGCATGTGCGCGCCCGCGGCGGCTATGCCTGCGTGGCGTTGCTGCTGGGCTACGGCTTGCTGGCGTTTCGCGACCCGCACGGCATCCGCCCGCTGGTGCTGGGCGAACGCGTCACCGCCGAAGGCCGCGAATACGCGGTGGCGTCGGAATCGGTGGCGCTGGACGTGCTCGGCTTCAAGCGCATCCGCGACGTGGAGCCGGGCGAGGCGGTGATCATCACCGACGCAGGCGAGCTGTTCAGCCGCCGCTGCGCCGAGGGCGCGCTGCACACGCCATGCATCTTCGAGTACGTCTACCTTGCCCGGCCCGACTCGATGATCGAGGACGTATCGGTCTACAAGGCGCGCCTGCGCATGGGCGAAAAGCTGGGCGCGAAGATCCTGCGCCTGCGCCCCGATCACGGCATCGATGCGGTCATCCCCATTCCCGACACCGCACGCACCGCCGCCAGCGCGCTGGCCGGGGTGCTGGGCGTGCCGTTCCGCGAGGGCTTCGTCAAGAACCGCTACATCGGTCGCACCTTCATCATGCCGGGGCAGGGTGAGCGGGTTAAATCGGTGCGGCGCAAGCTCAACGCGATCGACCTGGAATTCCGCAACAAGAACGTGCTGCTGGTCGACGACTCGATCGTGCGCGGCACCACGTCGAAGCAGATCATCCAGATGGCCCGCGACGCCGGCGCCAGGAATGTCTATTTCGCTTCCGCCGCGCCGCCGGTGCGCTACCCCAACGTCTACGGCATCGACATGCCCTCGGTGACCGAGCTGGTGGCCGCCGGCAAGACCGAGGCCGAGGTGGAGAAGATCCTGGGCGCCGACTGGCTGGTCTACCAGGACCTGAAGGATCTGATCTGGGCCGTGCAGGACGGCAACGAGGAGCTGCAGCAGTTCGACGCCTCGTGTTTCTCCGGCGAGTACGTCACCGGCCTGGACCAGCGTTACCTGGAGCAGATCCAGATGCTGCGTTCGGACGATGCCAAGGCCGCCAGGCGCAGCGTCTAACGCTGGGCGACCACCTCATGTAGGAGCGCACCTTGTGCGCGATAGCTCTTCGTCACGTAACGAAAAGCATCGCGCACAAGGTGCGCTCCTACAGGAAAAGCCATGACCGATCTTCACGCCGCGGCCAAACGCTGTCTGGATGCCACCGAACCGGCCGAGAAACTGCGGCTTACCCACGCCACGTGGGAAGCGTTTCTCGCCGGCGACCTGCAACCCGATACGTCGTCGCCTGCGCCTGATCCGATCACCGCGCCTGGCCGACCTGCGAAACCCGTGCTGGTGAACGCACGCCAGCTGCCGCAACGCGGCCTCGGCAGCGAGGAAGGTCGGGCGGCGCTGGTGCATGCCGTGGCGCACATCGAGTTCAACGCGATCAACCTGGCGTGGGACGCGGTCTACCGCTTCCGCGGCAAGCCCGCCGCGTATTACCGCGACTGGGCCAGTTGCGCTCATGACGAGGCGCGCCATTTCGCGATGCTGGCCGAACGGTTGCAGGAGCTTGGCCATGCCTACGGCGATTTCGACGCCCACGACGGCCTGTGGCAGATGGCCGAGAAAACCGCTCACGACGACACCGCCCGCATGGCGCTGGTGCCGCGCGTGCTCGAAGCACGCGGGCTGGATGTCACTCCGGCCATGATCGAACGCCTGCGCCGGTTGGGCGACACCCGAACCGTTGCCATCCTCGAAGTGATCCTGCGCGAGGAAGTCGCCCACGTCGCCGCCGGCACCCGCTGGTACCAGCACTGCTGTCAGCGCGACGGCATCGAACCCATCGCCCATTTCTTCGCCCTGATACGCGACTACATGGGCGTCAATCTGCGCGGCCCGTTCAACCGACCCGCGCGACTGGAGGCAGGCTTTGTGGAAGCGGAACTCGATCGCCTGGCGGCGCTTGCTGCGCAAGGACAGGCGTGACGCGGCCTCTTTGATTCGAGCCTCGATGCCGGGCTTGAACCGTGCGCAATAAAAAACCGGCCAGAAGGCCGGTTTTTTATTTGTCTTGGTGGGCGGTAGTGGGATCGAACCACTGACCACTGCCGTGTGAAGGCAGTGCTCTACCGCTGAGCTAACCGCCCAATGTGAGCGCTGCATTTTAGGGGCAGTTGCGGCGTGGGTCAACGTTATTTGATGACGCGCGAGGAGAAACGTCTCGGGAGCACGGGGTGAATTGGTAGACTTGCGGACCTCACAAATCGAAGTGCGTCGCCATGGATTTTTTCAGTGCCAATTTCCCGTCGATCGTCCATGCGCTGCAGCACTTTCAGCTGACCCCATGGAAGCTGGTGGGTTACACCGGCACGCTGATGTTCACCAGCCGATGGTTCGTGCAGCTCTATTACACGCGCAAGTACAAGCGCGTGGTGATGCCGTTGGCGTTCTGGTGGTTGTCGGTGCTGGGCAGCGTGCTGCTGCTGGCGTATTTCATCGTGGGCAAGAACGATTCGGTGGGTATCCTCTCGAATTTCTTCCCGGTATTCGTTTCCACGTACAACCTGTACGTGCATCTGCGCAATCGCAAGAACAGCATTACCGGAGACGCGACCGCGTAAAGACAATGCAGGAGCGCACCTTGGGTGCGCTCCTGCAGAACCACGCTTATTCGGGCTCGTAGTCGAGGTTGGAGGCCAGCCAGCGCTCGGCTTCGGCCAGGGTCCAGCCTTTGCGGCGTGCGTAGTCCTCGATCTGCTCCTTGCTCAGGCGGCCGACCACGAAATACTGGCTGTCGGGGTGCGAGTAGTACCAGCCCGAGACCGCGGCGGCGGGGTACATCGAGAAACCTTCGGTGAGTTCGATGCCGGCGTTTTTGGTGGCGTCCAGCAGCGCGAACAGGGTTTTCTTCTCGGTGTGCTCGGGGCAGGCGGGATAGCCGGGGGCCGGGCGGATGCCACGGTATTTCTCGGCGATCAGCGCGTCGTTGTCGAGCGCCTCTTCCGGCACGAAGCCCCAGAATTCCTTGCGCATGCGTTCGTGCATGTGCTCGGCGAATGCTTCGGCCAGGCGGTCGGCCAGCGCCTTCAGGATGATCGAGGAATAGTCGTCGTAGTCGGCCAGGAAGCGGTTGAGGTGTTCCTCGATACCCAGGCCCGCGGTGACCGCGAAGCCGCCGATCCAGTCGGGCTTGTTGAACTCCTTCGGCGCGATGTAATCGGCGAGGCACAGGTTGGGGCGTTCGGGTGGCTTGTCGGCTTGCTGACGCAGGCTGTGCAGGGTGGCGAGCACCGTGGTGCGGCTGGCGTCGGTGTAGATCTCCACGTCATCCATGATGTTGGCGGCCGGCCACAGGCCGACCACGGCGCGGGCGGTGAGCCATTTTTCGCCGATGATCTTGTCCATCATCGCCTGGGCGTCGCGGAACAGCTCGGTGGCCTGGGCACCGACGACCTCGTCGGTGAGGATGGCGGGGTAGTGGCCGGCCAGCTCCCATGCCTGGAAGAACGGTGTCCAGTCGATGTAGCGGCGGATGACTGACAGGTCGTAGTCGTCGAATACGGTGATGCCGGGTTTTTTGGGCTGCGGCGGCTCGTAGGCGGCCCAGTCGCAGCTGAAGCGCTGCGCGCGTGCCTTCTCCAGCGACACCAGTTTCTTGCCGGGGCCGCGGTTGCGATGGCGTTCGCGCACGTCGGCGTATTCCACGCGCACCTTGGCCAGGAAATCACCGACCAGGTCCTTGCTCACCAGCGACTGTGCCACGCCGACGGCGCGCGAGGCGTCCTTCACCCACACCGTGCCGGCCTTGTAGTGCGGCTCGATCTTCAGCGCCGTATGTGCGCGCGAGGTGGTGGCGCCGCCGATCAGCAGCGGCACGTGGAAGTTCTGCCGCTGCATTTCCTTGGCCACGTTGGCCATCTCTTCCAGCGACGGCGTGATCAGGCCGGACAGGCCGATCATGTCTGCCTTTTCGGCGATCGCGGTCTCCAGGATCTTCTGCGCGGGCACCATCACGCCCAGGTCGATCACCTCGAAGTTGTTGCAGCGGAGCACCACGGCCACGATGTTCTTGCCGATGTCGTGCACGTCGCCCTTGACCGTGGCCATCACGATCTTGCCGTTGTTCTTGCCGGTGTCGCCGGTGCGCAGCTTTTCCGCCTCGATGTACGGCAGCAGGTAGGCCACGGCCTTTTTCATCACGCGGGCGGATTTCACCACCTGCGGCAGGAACATCTTGCCCGCGCCGAACAGGTCGCCGACCACGTTCATGCCGTCCATCAGCGGGCCTTCGATCACGTCGAGCGGGCGCGTCGACATCTGCCGCGCTTCCTCGGTGTCCTCGGTGACGTACTGGTCGATGCCGTGGACCAGTGCGTGGCTGAGCCGGGAGCGCACGTCCTTCTCGCGCCATTCCAGCGTCTCGACCTCGGCGGCGCCGCGCTTGCCCTTGTAGTTGTCGGCGATCTCAAGCAGGCGCTCGGTGGCGTCCTCGCGGCGGTTCAGCACCACGTCCTCGACGCGCTCGCGCAGCGGCGGGTCGATGTCGTCCATGATCGTCAGCGCGCCCGCGTTGACGATGCCCATGTCCATGCCGGCGCGGATCGCGTGGTACAGGAACACCGAATGGATCGCCTCGCGCACGATGTTGTTGCCACGGAACGAGAACGACACGTTGGAGACGCCGCCGGAGATGTGGCAATCCGGGAAGCGCTTTTTCAGCTCGCGGGTGGCTTCGATGAAGTCCACCGCGTAGTTGTTGTGCTCCTCGATGCCGGTGGCGATGGCGAAGATGTTGGGGTCGAAGATGATGTCTTCGGGCAGGAAGTCGAGTTCCTTCGTCAGCAGTTCGTAGGCGCGCGAGCAGATCTCCACCTTGCGTTGGATGGTGTCGGCCTGGCCTTGTTCGTCGAACGCCATCACCACGGCGGCGGCGCCGTATTGCTGCACCTTGCGCGCCTGCTCCAGGAACGGGGCTTCGCCTTCCTTCATCGAGATGGAATTGACGATGCCCTTGCCCTGCAGGCAGCGCAGGCCGGCCTCGATCACCGTCCACTTGGACGAGTCGATCATGAACGGCACGCGGGCGATGTCGGGCTCGGACGAGATCAGGTTGACGAAGCGGGTCATCGCCGCCTCGGAGTCGATCAGGCCCTCGTCCATGTTGATGTCGATCACCTGCGCGCCGTTGGCGACCTGCTGGCGGGCGACTTCGACGGCCTCGTCGTAGCGCTCTTCCTTGATCAGTTTCTTGAACTGCGCCGAGCCGGTGACATTGGTGCGCTCGCCCACGTTGATGAACAACAGGTCGGGCGTGATCACCAGCGGTTCGAGGCCGGAGAGGCGGGTGTGGCGTGTCATGTTATGCGGCCTCCGTGGCCAGTGAGAGCGGCGCCCTGGGTGCGCAATCGCGCACCACTTCGGCAATCGCCTTGATGTGCGCCGGCGTGGTGCCGCAGCAGCCGCCGACCAGGTTCAGCAAGCCTTCGCGGGCGAAGCTGCCGATCACGCGGGCCATCTCCTCCGGCGTTTCGTCGTACTCGCCGAAGGCGTTCGGCAGGCCGGCGTTGGGATGTGTGCTGACGTAGCTTTCGGCGACGCCCGCCAGCGTCTGCAGGTGCGGGCGCAGGTCCTCGGCGCCCAGCGCGCAATTGAAACCCACTGATAGCGGCCGCGCGTGGCGCACCGAGTAGTAGAACGCTTCGGCGGTCTGGCCCGAGAGCGTACGGCCGGAGCGGTCGGTGATGGTGCCGGAGATCATCACCGGCATGCGTGCGCCGCGCTGGTGGAACAGTTCGCTCAGCGCGAACAGGGCGGCCTTGGCATTCAGGGTGTCGAAGATGGTTTCCACCATCAGCACGTCGGCGCCGCCTTCGATCAGGCCGCTCGCCGATTCGGTGTAGTTCTCCACCAGTTCCTGGAACGTGACGTTGCGGAAACCCGGATCGTTGACATCCGGCGACAGCGAGGCGGTGCGGCTGGTGGGGCCGAGCACGCCGATGACGAAGCGCGGCTTGTCCGGCGTTTTCGCGGTCATCGCGTCGCAGGCGGCGCGGGCCAGCCTGGCGCCTTCGCGGTTCAGTTCCTGCGCCAGGTGCTGCAGTTTGTAGTCGGCCTGGCTGATGCGGGTGGAGTTGAAGGTGTTGGTTTCGATCAGGTCGGCACCGGCTTCGAGGTAGGCGTCGTGCACGCCGCGGATGATCTCGGGCTTGGTCAACGAGAGCAGGTCGTTGTTGCCTTTCAGATCGCAGCTGCCGGCATGGTCGTGCGCGTGGCCGTCGTGGCCGTACTCGAAGCGCTCACCGCGGAAGCTGGTTTCATCCAGTTGGTGCGCCTGCAGCATCGTGCCCATGCCGCCGTCGAGGATGAGGATGCGCGTGGCCAGTGCCGCCTCCAGCAGGGCGACGCGTTCGGGGTGGATCCAGGGGAGGGCGCTCATGGGGCAATGCTCGTTTGATCAGGGTGGCGAAAAGGAAAGTCGGGGGTCATGACGGTTTGCGTGCCAGCAGGCTGATGACTTCGAAATGCGGGGCCTTGCGTTCGCGACTGAGGCGGGAGCAATTCAGTACCTCCAGCCCCGCGGCGCGCGCGAAACCTTCCAGCTGGTCGCTGCTGAATCCCAGGTTGCGATGGTCGAAGGGCTCCACGGCGGCCCGATGGTCGTGCCGGCCCAACGTCGCCGCCAGCAGACGACCACCGGGGCGCAGCATGCGGGCCGCTTCGGCGATGGCACCGGCGGGGTCCTCGGCGTAGGTCAGGGCGTGCAGCATCAACACCAGGTCGAAGCGCTGGTCACCCAGCTCCAGTGCGTGCATGTCACCCTGCAGCACCTGCACGTTGGTGAACGGCTTGAGTCGCTTGGCGGCGGCTTCGACCACGCGCTCGCTGGAATCCACGCAGACGATGGAATGCGCATGCGGGGCCAGCAGTTCGGCGGTCACGCCGTCGCCGGAGGCGATGTCCAGCACGTCGCCGGTGGCCAGCAATTGCAGCAGCGAGCGGGCCACGGTTTCCCAGGTCCGACCGGGCGAATAGTGGCGCTCCATGTCGCCGGCCACGGTGTCGGCCCAGCCCTGTTCGCGGGCGCGCTGGGCCAGTACGCCGGGCAGGCGCGCGGCGTCCTCGCGCAGCAACGCGTCGTCGATGCTTTCGCGCAGCGAGCGCAGCAGCGCATGCTGGTGTTCGTCGCCCTCGTTGTTGGCGCGATAATAGGCGGACACGCCGGCGCGGCGGTCGCGCACCAGCTCGGCTTCCTTGAGCTTGGCCAGGTGGGTCGATACGCGCGGCTGCGCCAGATGCAGCACGGCGGCCAGTTCGGCGACGGTCAGCTCCTCGTTTTCGAGCAGGGCCAGCAGGCGCACCCGGGTGGGATCGGCGAGTAGCCGCAGCACGCCGGAGGCGGTAGCGAGATCCATCGTCATCCCTTTATCGCGATAGAAAGATGACAAGGCTAGGCCGGGTGGTGCGATGCGTCAAGCAGAGGCCATGCCGCAACCCGCTGTCGGGCCATGTTGCGTTCGCACAGAGGCTTTCACTTCTTACGTTCTAAAATGGTTGCTGACGTAACTTTGGAGGCGCCCGTGGATTTCCGGTTTACCGAAGAGCAATTGTCGATCCAGTCGATCGCCCGTGATTTCGCGCAAAAGCGCATTGCGCCGGTGGCGGCCGAGTTCGACGCCCGCGCCGAGTTTCCGCTGGAGAACATCCGCGAAATGGGCCAGTTGGGCTTGATGGGCGTGGAAGTGCCCGAAGCCTACGGCGGCGCCGGCATGGACCCGATCGCCTATGTGCTGGCGATGATCGAGATCGCCGCGGCCGACGCGGCCACCGCCACCGTGATGAGCGTGAACAACTCGCTGTTCTGCCACGGCATCCTCAAGCACGGCAATGAGGAACAGAAGCAGAAATACGTGCGCGCCATCGCCACCGGCGAGGCGATCGGCGCATATGCGTTGACCGAACCGCAATCGGGTTCCGACGCCTCGGCCATGCACACGCGCGCCACGAAGAACGCCAGCGGTGACTGGGTGATCAATGGCAAGAAAAGCTGGATCACCTCCGGCCCCGTGGCGCGCTACATCGTGCTGTTTGCCATCTCCACGCCGGGCATCGGCGCGAAGGGCGTGTCGGCCTTCATCATCGACACGCAACTACCCGGCTTCCATGCGGGCAAGACCGAACCGAAACTGGGCATCCGCGCCTCGGCCACCTGCGAGATCGAGTTCACCGATTACGTGCTGCCGAAGGAGAACCTGCTGGGCGAGGAGGGCAAGGGTTTCTCGATCGCGATGGGCGTGCTTGACGCGGGGCGCATCGGCATCGCGTCGCAGGCGGTCGGCATCGCCCGCGCCGCCTACGAGGCCACCCTGCAATGGTCGCGCGACCGCAAGGCCTTCGGCCAACCGATCGGCAGCTTCCAGATGACCCAGTCCAAGATCGCCGACATGAAGTGCAAGCTCGACGCCGCCACGCTGCTGACCCTGCGCGCGGCGTGGGCCAAGGGCGAAGCTGAGCAACGCGGTGGCCGCTTCGGCACCGAGGCGGCCGTGGCCAAGCTCACCGCCTCGGAAGCCGCGATGTGGATCGCGCACCAGGCGGTGCAGATCCACGGCGGCATGGGCTATTCGAAAGAAATGCCGCTGGAGCGTTACTTCCGCGATGCGAAAATCACCGAGATCTACGAAGGCACCAGCGAGATCCAGCGGATGGTGATTGCGCGGGCCGAAACAGGTCTGCGCTAAACGCCGCGCTCCAGCAAGCTGCCTTTGGCAGCTTTCGCTGGAACGCTCAACCGCGACGCCAAGATCACCGAGATCGACGAGGGTACCAGCGAGATCCAGCGGATGGTGATTGCGCGGGCGGAAACAGGGTTGCGCTGATTGGCACGCGGGAGCAGGCACCCGCCGCGGTTGACTCACCCCCAACCGTTCGCGCTGAGCGTAGCCCGCGCAGCGGGCGGAGTCGAAGCGCCGCCAAACGTGGCTGCGCACTGGCATGTCCTTCGACTTCGGCCTTCGGCCTACGCTCAGGATGAACGGGATTTGGCGGCGGCCCTGCGCTGGCGATGACACAAAAAAGCCCGGCAGTTTCCTGCCGGGCTTTTCGTTGTTGCCGGGGATCAGGCGCCGCGTCGCGGATCGGAGTCGAACGTGCTCGGCCCATCCAGTGCGGGCTTGGCCGGCGTATCGCCATCCAGCTTGTCGCCCAGCAGGCGTCGCACCACGATGTAGAACACCGGGATCAGCAGCACGCCCAGGAAGGTGGCGAACAGCATGCCGCCGATCACGCCGGTACCGATGGCGTGGCGGGCGTTGGCGCCGGCGCCGGTGGAGAAGAACAGCGGCGACACGCCCAGGATGAAGGCCAGCGAGGTCATCAGGATCGGCCGCAGGCGCAGTCGGGCCGCGTCGACGGTGGCTTCGCGCAGGGTGCGCCCGGCCTGCTGTTCGGCCACCGCGAACTCCACGATCAGGATCGCGTTCTTCGCGGCCAGGCCGATCACCGTGATCATGCCGATCTTGAAGTAGATGTCGTCGGGCAGGCCACGCAACAGGGTGAACACCACCGCGCCCAGAATGCCCAGCGGCACCACCAGCAACACGGCGATCGGGATCGACCAGCTTTCGTACAGCGCCGCCAAAGCCAGGAAGACGATCACGATCGACAGCACCATCAGCAAGGTGGCGGCGTTGCCGGAGAGGATCTCCTGGTAGGACTGACCGGTCCAGTCGTAGCCGAAGCCCTTGGGCAGGTCGTCGTTGACGATCTTCTGCATCTCGGCCATCGCCTCGCCCGAGGAATGCCCTGGCGTGGGCGAGCCGACGATTTCCACCGCGGAATAGCCGTTGTAGCGGGTCAGCGACGGTGACGACACGATCCAGTCGGTGTGCACCACGTTCGACAGCGGGATCATCGCCGGCGTGCCGTTGGCGGTGAGCTGCGAGCTGGGGGTGAAGAAGTGATCCAGCGCATCCGGGCCCATGCGATACGGTGCATCGGCCTGCATGATCACGCGCTTGACGCGCCCGCCGTAGGCAAAGTCGTTGACGTAGACCGGCGCCAGCATCAGGCCGACCGCGTTGTAGATATCGCCCACCGACAGGCCCATCGATTGCGCCTGGATACGGTCGACGTCCAGGTGCAACTGCGGCGCGTCCTCCAGTGAATTGGGACGCACGCCCACCAGCATGGGACTCTGGCTGGCTTTGCCCAGCAAGGTGTTGCGCGCCTGGGTGAGCGCGTCGCGACCGGCGCCGCTGCGGTCCTGCAGGTACATGTCGAAGCCGCCGAACTGTCCCAGGCCCTGCACCGTCGGCAGGTTGACCACGAAGACCTGCGCGTCGCGGATCTGCTGCAAGGCGCCGTTGGCGCGGCCGATGAATTCGGCGGCCGAGGCGCTGCGGTCGTCCCAGTCCTTCAGCTTGATGAAGTTCATGCCGACGTTTTCACCCGAGCCGACGAAGCTGAAGCCGGTGACCTGCAGCACGCCCGCGACCGCCTCGTCCTTGTCCAGGATGTCGCGCATCTGCTTCATCACCTTGGCGGTGCGCTGCAGCGTCGCGCCGGGCGGCAACTGCACGATCGCCAGCGCATAGCCCTGATCCTCCTCGGGCAGGAAGCTGCCGGGCAGGCGGGAGTAAAGGAAACCACCCAGCACGGCCACCGCCACGAACACGATCATCCAGCGCGGCGCATGACTCACCGCACCGTGGACGTGACCCGTATAGGTCTTCGTGATCCAGGTGAACATGTCGTTGAACTTGCGGAAAACGATGTTCTTTTTCTTGTGGTGTTCCGGCTGCAGGAAGCTGGCGCACAGCGCCGGCGTGAACGACAGGGCCAGGAACGCGGAGAAGCCCATCGACACCGCGATGGTCAGCGCGAACTGCTTGTAGATCACGCCGGTGGCGCCCGGCTGCAGCGACGAGGGCACGAACACCGCCGCCAGCACCACCGTGATCGCCACCACGGCGCCGGTGATCTGGCCCATTGCCTTGACCGTGGCGTCGCGTGGCGAGAGGCCTTCCTCGGTCATGATGCGTTCGACGTTCTCGATCACCACGATCGCGTCGTCCACCACGATGCCGATGGCCAGCACCATGCCGAACAAGGTCAACTGGTTGATGGTGAAGCCCAGCACCAGCATGCCCAGGAACGTGCCCAGCAGGGCTACCGGGATCACCAGCGTGGGGATGATCGTGGCGCGGAAGTTCTGCAGGAACAGCAGCATCACCAGGAACACCAGGATGATCGCCTCGATCAGCGTGTGGATCACCTCGTTGATCGAGATCCGCACGAAACTGGTGCTGTCATACGGGCTGAACCAGGTCACGCCCTGCGGGAAGCTGGGTGCCAGCTCGTCCATCTTGGCGCGTACCGCGGTGGCCACGTCCAGCGCGTTGGCGCCGGGCAGCAACTGGATCGCGAACGCGCCGATCGGCTTGCCCTCGTAACTGGTGTCGAAGCCGTAGCTGCCGGGGCCGAAGCTGATCCGCGAAACGTCGCCCAGCTTGACCGTGGTGCCGTCGCTGTTGGCACGCAGCACGATGTCGGCGAACTGCTCGGCCGTGGTGAAGCGCCCTTCGGTCGATACCGTGACGCTGAGGCCCTGGCCTTCCGGCGCGGGGTCGGAGCCCAGCGAACCGGCGGCGAACTGCACGTTCTGCGCGCGGATCGCGGCGAGCACCTGGGTGGCAGACAGGTTGTAGCCTTGCAGCTTGTCCGGGTTCAGCCAGATCCGCATGGCGTATTCGGAACCGAACTGCTGCGTGCTGCCCACGCCGGGTACGCGTGCGATCTGGTCCAGCACGCTGGAACCCACGATGTCGTTGAGGCGGTTGCGGTCGATCTCCGGATTGTCCGTCGTCAGCGCCACCACCATCAGGAAGCCGGCGTTCGCCTTGGCCACCACGACGCCTTGCTGGGTTACTTCCGAGGGCAGGCGCGGGGTGGCCAACGCCACCTTGTTCTGCACCTGCACCTGGGCGATGTCCGGGTCGGTGCCGCTTTCGAACGTCAGGGTGATGCTGGCGCGACCGCTGGCGCTGGACGACGAGCTGAAATACAGCAGGTGGTCGATGCCGGTCAGTTGCTGCTCGATCACCTGGGTGACGGTTTTCTCGGTGGTGGCCGCGCTGGCACCGGGGTAGGTGGCGCTGACGGTGACCGACGGCGGGGCGATCGACGGGTACGATTCCACACCCATGTTGAGGATCGCCAGCACGCCGCCCAGCGAAATCAGGATGGCCACCACCCACGCGAAAATGGGGCGGTCAATGAAGAAACTCGGCATGATCTTAGAGCCTGTTCATGGTCCCCAAGCGCCCCGCGCAGGGATCTGTTTGCGCGTAGGCCAAGGAAGAAGGAAGGAGTGGACGTCCGTCCACGACTGAGTGATGACGCAGGCATGCGGGCAAACAGACCCGGCCCTGCGGGTTGCCCTCGAGTGGCCGCCATGCGGCAGCGCGTGGCTTGCCCTGACGGCCAGTCAGGGCGGCGCCATGCGCTGCCACCTGACGACCACTCGAGGGCAACGCGGGGTACTTGGGGATCATGAGCAGGCTCTCTTCCGTTACTTGCCGCTCGGGGCTTTGGCGGCCGACTTGGCGCCGGCGGGTGGCGCAGGCTGCCACGGCGTGGCCTTGGCCGGTGCGCCGGCCTTGACCTTCTGCAGGCCGGAGACCACCACCGCATCACCCGCGGCGAGGCCGTCGTTGACCACCCACTGGCCGTCACGCATGTCGCTGGTGGTGAGGTCCTTGCGCACGACCTTGCCATCGGCGCCAACCACCATCGCGTAGGCGCCGACCGTGTCACGCTGCACCGCTGCCTGCGGCAGCAGGAACACCTTGTGCTGCTGGCCGAGGTTGGCGGTCAGGGTGACGTACATGCCGGGCAACAGCGTGCGTTGCGGGTTGGGGATGGTGGCGCGCAGGTTCACCGCGCCGGTGGCCGGGTTGACCGAGGTGTCGGAAAAATCCAGCACGCCAGGTTCCGCATAGGTGCTGCCATCGGGCAGGGTGATCCGCACGCTGGTCTTGTTTGCGCCGGCGAGGGTGACGTCGCCGCTGCGCTGCGCGCTGCGCATCTTCTCCAGCGAGGCCACGCTCATGGTGAAGTTCACGTACAGCGGATCGATCTGGTCCACCGTGGTGAGCAGGGTGGCTTCGCCATTGCCTACCAGCGCGCCTTCGGTGACCTGCTGCTGGCCGGCGCGACCGTCGATGGGCGAGGTCACGTTGGCGTAGCCCAGGCTGATGCGGGCCGTTTCCACGTTGGCGCGCGCAGCCTGCACGGCGGCGGCGGAATTGCGTTCGGCGGCCAGCGCGTTGTCGAGATCGGCTTTCGACACGTAGCCCTTCGGGGCCAGCTCACGCACCCGCTGCGCGGTGACCTTGTCGTTGGTTGCCGTGGCCTGCGCCTGCGCCAGCGATGCCTGCGCGGCATTGAGGGATGCCTTCAACGGCGCCGGGTCGATCTGGAAAAGCAGCTGGCCTTTCTTGACGTCGGTGCCTTCCTCGTACGTGCGCTTCAGCAGTACGCCGGCAACGCGGGCGCGTACATCGGCGCTGCGATAGGGCGACAGGCGCCCCACCAGGTCGCGCGTCAGGGGTGCGTTTTGCGGCTGTACCTTCAGCACGCCCACTTCCGGCGGGGGCATTTGCGGCGGGCCTTGTTCCTTGCCTTTGCCGCTGCACGCCGCGAGGGCAAGCAGGCAGAGGCACAACGGTGCGCGCAGTAGGGAGGACTTCATGGCGGCTCCAGAACGATGCTCGAATCGGGGAAGAGTGGGGATGCACCGGTGCGCGGCTGCCGATCCAGGGGATCGATACAGCGCCGTGCCTCGGCTGCCTCATGTCTTTGGGTCTTGCCGACGGTAGGGGCGCCCGACGGATGCTTCGCGAATCCTCGCGGAGCATCGGGCCTTGGCCGGCAAGACTATACCGGACAGTTTACATTTTAAATCAGGTGTGAATCCACCCGTTGACATCGGGTGTGGTGGTATGGACAAGCGCCGGCAGGCAGCCGATGCCGCACGCGTTTGCGCGCCACGTAACTGGATCACTGTCCGCGCGAAATATGCAAGTGGCGGAGGTCGGTGGTGGTGCTTCGCGACGCGGCAGTATTCTGGGGCGACGTTGCATGACGCCATTTTGTTTTCACTACCCAGTAGAAGCCATGAATGCGATCCAAGCGACCACCGCAACATCCCCCCGCAATGCCGTACTCGACGCCCTGAAAGCACAGGGGCTCGAACCCTCCCAGTTGGCGGGGGCGAACATCTTCACCGACGTCTTTTTTGCCCGCATGGCGCCGGGCGACGTGGCCGCACACACGCCGCAGCAGTGGGCCGGATTGATCGCGGGCTTGCTGCAATTCATGCAACGCCGACCCCGTGGGCAGGCGCTGGTGCGGGTGCTGGATGCGGTGCCTGGTCACCCCGGCCGCAGCCTGTTGCAGGTGGTCACCGATGACATGCCGTTCCTGGTGGACACCGTCAGCATGATCGTGGCGGAGAACCGGCAGTCGATTCAGGCGGTGATCCACCCGGTGTTGGACGCCGTGCGCGACGCCGAGGGGCAGCTCCTGCGGCTCGGTGACGAGTCCGGCGTGCCCGAGTCGATCATGCATTTCGAGATCGACCGCATCGTTGACGAGGCGCTGTGCTCGCGCCTGCAGACACAGGTTGCCGACGCGCTTAATGATGTACGCCAGGCCGTGGGCGACTGGTCGGCTATGCGCGACAAGGCATTGGCGATCGCCGCCGACTTGCCGCACCGCAAGCTTTCGCTGGACGAGGATTCCGTGCGCGAGGCGGCGGATTTCCTGCGCTGGATGGCCGACGACAACTTCACCTTCTTCGGTTACCGCCAGTACGAGGTGGTGGCGGCCGATGGCGAGCAGGTGCTGCGCGCGGTGGACTCCACCGGGCTGGGCATCCTGCGTGACAGCGATCATTCGCTGGCGCCGCGGTCGGTGCGCTCGCTGGCGGCCAGCGAACTGCCGCACTCGGGTGCGACCGACGCCATCATCCTCACCAAGACCAATGCCCGCTCGCACGTGCATCGCAGCGGCTACATGGATTACGTGGGCGTGCTGAAATTCGATGCCGATGGCAAGGCAGTGGCGGAGGAACGCTTCATCGGCATGTTCTCCTCCAGTGCCTACATGACCCGGCCGCAGGATGTGCCGCTGGTGCGGCACAAGGTCGAATCGGTGCTGGTGCGTTCGGAGCTCAAGCGCGATTCCCACTCCGGCAAATCGCTGCGCCACATCCTGGAAGTGTTGCCGCGCGACGAGCTGTTCCAGAGCAACGAGGACGAGCTGTTTGCCACCGCCAGCGGCATCCTGGAGCTGCGCCAGCGCGCGCGCGCCCGGCTGTTCGTCCGCCGCGACCGCTATGACCGTTTCTTCGCCTGCCTGGTATTCGTGCCGCGCGAACGCTTCAACACCTCGGTGCGCGAGCGCATCGAGGCGCTGCTGGGCGAGGCGTTGCATGCCGAGCAGGTGGATTCGTCGGTGCAGATGGGCGAGGCCGCGTTGACCCGGTTGTACGTGGTGGTGCGGCCGCGCATCGGCGATCACCCCGATTACGACCTGGGCACGCTGGAGCAGGGTGTCGAGGCGATCGTGCGCAACTGGCACGACGATGTACGCGATGCGCTGGTGCGTTCGCAGGGCGAGCACGAGGGCATGCTGCTCGCCAACAGTTTCGGCAAGGCGATGCCGCCGGGTTACGTCGATGACGTGAGCCCCGCCGTGGCCGCCGAAGACATCCGCGCACTGTCGCTGCTGTCGGGCGAAAACGCGCTGCGGATGTCGTTCTACCATCCGCTGAAGGCGCCGGAGACGCTGCGTTTCAAGGTTTACCGCAGTGGCGGCGACATCGCCCTGTCCGAGGTATTGCCGCAGTTGGAGAACCTGGGCCTGCGCGTGCTCACCGAGCACGTCTACGACATCCCGCGCGATGGCGCGTCGCTGTCGATCCAGGATTTCGAGGTGCAACCGGCCGGCAAGCTCACCTTCAGCGTGGAGCAGGTCGGTACCTTGTTCGAGGAAGCCTTCGAGCAGATCTGGCGCGGCAACGCGGAGAACGACGGTTTCAACCGGCTGGTGCTGGGCGCCAAGCTCAGCTGGCGCCAGATCGCCATGTTGCGCGGCTATTGCAAATACCTGCTGCAGACGGGCGCGGCGTTCTCACAGGCGTATATGGAAGACACGCTCAACCGCTATCCGGCGATCGCCGGCTTGCTGGTGGAGCTGTTCCTGGCGCGGTTCGATCCGCGCCGCGAGGATATGTCGGCCGAGGCCTTGAAGGCCGCTGGCGCCACGCTGGCGGCCGAGATGGAAGCGTTGATCCCGGCTAACGTGCAGAGCGCGCAGCCGTCGTTGATCGCCGATCTCGGCGCCGCCCTGTCGCGGCCGCGCGCGGAGCAGATCCAGGCCGTGGAAAGCGCCATCGGCGTGCTGCTGGAGAACGTCGCCAGCCTGGACGAGGACCGCATCCTGCGCAGCTTCGTCAGCGTCATCGGCGCCACGCTGCGCACCAGCTTCTTCCAGCATCACGAGGGCGCGCCGCGCGATTACATCAGCTACAAGCTCGATCCGCATCAGGTTCCCGGGCTGCCCAAGCCTATTCCCTACCGCGAGATATGGGTCTGCGCGCCGCGCGTCGAAGGCATCCACCTGCGCTTCGGCGCGGTGGCGCGCGGTGGCCTGCGCTGGTCCGACCGGCGCGAGGATTTCCGCACCGAGGTGCTGGGCCTGGTCAAGGCGCAGATGGTGAAGAACACCGTCATCGTGCCAGTCGGGTCCAAGGGCGGGTTCTTCGTCAAGCGGCCGCCGGTCGATGGCGACCGCGACGCACAGCTGGCCGAAGGCATCGCCTGCTACCGCATCTTCATCAACGGCCTGCTCGACATCACCGACAACCTGGTCGAGGGCGAGGTGGTGCACCCGCAGGATGTGGTGCGCCACGACGGCGACGATCCGTACCTGGTGGTGGCCGCCGACAAGGGCACGGCATCGTTCTCCGACATCGCCAACGCCATTTCGATCGAGCACGACTACTGGCTGGGCGACGCGTTCGCCTCCGGTGGTTCGCATGGCTACGACCACAAGGGCATGGGCATCACGGCGCGTGGCGCATGGGAGTCGGTGAAGCGCCATTTCCGCTCGCTGGGCGTGGATACGCAGTCGCAGGATTTCACCTGCGTCGGCATCGGCGACATGTCTGGCGACGTGTTCGGCAACGGCATGCTGTTGTCCGAGCACATCAAGCTGGTGGCGGCGTTCGATCATCGCCATGTCTTCCTCGACCCCAAGCCCGACGCCGCGCGCTCCTTTGCCGAGCGCCAGCGCCTGTTCGACAAGCCGCGTTCAAGCTGGGACGACTACGACCGTTCGCTGATCTCCGCTGGTGGCGGCGTGTATCCGCGCAGCGCCAAGTCGATCCCGATCTCGGCCGAGGTGCGTACCGCGCTGGGGTTGAAGGCCGATGTCGAGCACCTGCCGCCCAACGAACTGCTCAGCGCGATCCTCCGGGCGCCGGTGGACCTGCTGTGGAACGGCGGCATCGGCACCTACGTCAAGGCCGCCAGCGAGAGCCATGCCGACGTGCGCGACCGCGCCAACAACGCGCTGCGCGTGGATGGCGGGGAGCTGCGCTGCAAGGTGGTGGGTGAGGGCGGCAACCTGGGCTTCACCCAGAAGGGCCGCATCGAGGCGGCGCAGAACGGCGTGCTGCTCAACACCGACTTCATCGACAACTCCGCCGGCGTGGACACCTCCGACCACGAGGTCAACATCAAGATCCTGTTGAACGATGCGGTGAAGCGCAACGAGCTCAGCGTCGATGCCCGCAACGAGCAACTGGCGGCGATGACGGAGGAGGTCGGCAAGCTGGTGCTGTGGGACAACTACCGGCAGAACCAGGCGATCACGCTGATGGAGCACCAGTCGGTGCGCCGGCTCGGTTCCATGGCGCATTTCATCCGCACGCTGGAGGCTGAGGGCACGCTGGACCGCCAGGTGGAGAACCTGCCGTCGGATGCCGAGCTGGCCGAGCGCAAGAGCCGCGAACAGGGCCTGAGTCGGCCGGAGCTGGCGGTGCTGCTGTCGTACGACAAGATGCGGCTGTTCCAGCAACTGCTCGATTCGGACGTACCGGAAGATCCTTACCTCTCGCGCGAGCTGGTGCGCTATTTCCCCGAGCCGCTGCATGAGAAGTATGCCGAGCACATGCAGCGCCACCGCCTGAAACGCGAGATCATCGCCACCGCGGTCACCAACTCCACCATCAACCGCATGGGCGCCACCTTCATGATGCGCATGCAGGAGGACACCGGCCAGCGGCCCGCCGCCATCGCCAAGGCGTACACCGCGGCGCGCGAGATTCTCGATGCCCGCGAGCTGTGGGCCGAGCTTGAGGCGCTGGACAGCAAGGTGGCCGAAGGCACCCAGACCGACGCGATCCTGAAAATCTGGGCGTTGCTGCGGCACATGACGCGCTGGCTGTTGAACCGACCCGGCGGCACGCTGGATATCGCCGCCAACGTCGAGCGCTACCAGGGCGTGGTGTCGGATCTGCGCAAGGCCTTGCCGCACGTGCTGGGCAAGGCGGGCCAGGGCGACTTCACCTGCGACCGCGAGAAATGGGAAGGCCTGGGCATGCCATCGGCGCTGGCCCTGCGGCTGGCCCGCATGCCAGACCTGCGCGCGGCGCTGGACATGGCCGAGATCGCCCGCCAAAGCGACGAGCCGATCGAGAAAGTGGCGCGCATCTTCTATGAACTGGGCGAAGCGCTGGATCTGGGCTGGTTGCGCGACCAGATCGAGGCGTTGCCGGTGGAAGGCCACTGGCATGCGCAGGCGCGCGGCTCGCTGCTGGATGAGTTGAACCAGCAGCACCGGGCGCTGGCACAGCAGGTGTTGAGCATGGGCGTCGACGACAGCGGCGATGTCTCCGCGGTGCAGGCATGGTTGCAACGCGACGACGCCACGCTGCAACACACGCGCAGCATGCTGGCCGAGATCCTCACCCAGAATGCCGATTACCCGATTGCATCGGTGGCCGTCAGGCGACTGGCGCAACTGGCGCAGTTGCCGGTTTGAGGCTTCGGTTGGAGTTCCCCGCGGGTTGACCCACCCGGTCCCTCCACTGCGAGCAGGGGAGGGTATTACGGCAAGCTCGGACCTGTGGCGGGTCGTTCGGTTTCTGCTCCTCCCCCTGCTTGTCCCAAAAGGGACTTCCTTCGGTCGCAGGGGGAGGCCGGGAGGGGGTTAAGGCTTGCGGGGAAGCTCGGGACTTTAGGGCGCAGCTCCCCCTCTGTCGTATCCTTCAGCCTTCTCCCGCCAGTCAGGGCTTCCGATGCGTTTTGCTTTTGTCGCCAGCGACACCGCCGTCGCACAACAGGCGCGCGACGCATTGGTGCAACGGTATGGCGATGTACCGCCAGCCCAGGCCGAGCTGATCGTGGCGTTGGGCGGCGATGGTTTCATGCTGCGCACCCTGCATGCCTATCGCGACCTGGACGTGCCGGTGTACGGCATGAAACTGGGTCAGGTCGGTTTCCTGATGAACATGCACCAGCTCGACCACCTGCCCGAACGCATCGAGCGGGCGCACGTGGCGTCGCTGTTTCCGCTGGAAATGCGGGTGACCGACGTGGCCGGCCGCGCGCATGTCGCCAAGGCGTTCAACGAGGTGTCGCTCCTGCGCCAGAGCAACCAGGCCGCCCATCTGGAAGTGCAGTTGAACGGCACGGTGAAGCTGACCTCACTGGTGTGCGACGGCATCATGGTCTCGACCCCCGCTGGCTCCACCGCCTACAACCTGTCCGCGCACGGCCCGATCCTGCCGCTGGATGCCAACGTGCTGGCGCTGACCCCGATCAGCCCGTTCCGCCCCCGCCGCTGGCGCGGCGCCATTCTTCCGCATCGCACGGAAGTGGCGTTTCGCGTCATCGATCCGGGCAAGCGACCGGTCAGCGCCACCGCGGATTTCCATGAAGTGCGCGATGTGCTGACGGTAACGATCCGGCAATCGGGCGATCAAGGTGTACGGCTGCTGTTCGACCCTGAGCACAATCTTGAGCAGCGGATACTGGATGAGCAGTTTGCGGCGGAGTGAAGAGCTGCCCCCACCCACCCATACCCCCACCTTTGCTAGATTCAAAACCATCCCTCCCATCAGGCACAGGACGCATGACCACTCCTCCCGTCGACGCGCACGATCCGGTAGCTGCCGGCGACAACCGACTGGTCGTGGCCATTTCCTCGCGCGCGTTGTTCGACCTCGGTGACAGCCACTCGCTGTTCGAGCGCGACGGGCTGGATGCATACCGCAACTTCCAGATCGAGCACGAGAACGAGATCCTGCAGCCTGGCGTGGCGTTTCCGCTGGTGCAGAAACTGTTGGGGCTCAACAAGCTGGCCGGTGACGTGCCGCCGGTCGAGGTGATCCTGCTGTCACGCAATTCGGGCGACACCGGCCTGCGCATCTTCAACGCGATCCAGCACTACAAGCTGGAGATCAGCCGCGCCGCCTTCACCAGCGGCGCGCCGACGTCCGATTACATCGCGCCGTTCAAGGCGGATCTGTTTCTTTCCGCCAATGCGGAGGACGTCGGCCGCGCGCTCGCCGCCGGTGTCGCCGCCGCCACCATCCTGCCTAGCACCGCGCCGCCGCGCGCCAGCGAGCAGTTGCGCATCGCATTCGATGGCGATGCCGTGCTGTTTGGTGACGAGGGTGAACGGGTGTCGCGCGAGGAAGGGTTGGAAGCGTTCCATCGCAGCGAGGCCGAGCACGCCGCCGAACCGCTTTCGGTGGGCCCGTTCCGCGGTTTTCTTACCGCGCTGCACCGCCTGCAGGCAGCGTTTCCCGCCGAAGACTCGCCGATCCGCACGGCCTTGGTCACGGCCCGTTCCGCGCCCGCGCACAAGCGCGTCATCCTCACCTTGCGCCGCTGGGGCGTGCGCATCGACGAGGCGCTGTTCCTGGGGGGCCGCGACAAGGGCCCTTTCCTGGATGCCTTCGGTGCCGACATCTTTTTCGACGACTCACCGGCCAACGTGGAATCCGCACGCAAGCACGTGGCAACGGGGCATGTCCCGCATGGCGTCAGCAACCGCTGAGCCGCTGCGGTATCGCGCCATCGATCGTCACACCACGCGAGTGCGCTTCCACCAGCGCGTGACCTTGTCCTCGCGTACGAAGGTGAACAGGCCGGCGCCGAGGATGATGGCAATGCCGACTGCCATGGGCCAATCCAGCTGGTCGTCGAACAGCACATAGCCCAGCAGCACGGCCCACAGCATCTGGCTGTACTGGGTGGGTGCCACATGATTCGCCGGCGCCCTGCGCGTGGCCAGCATCAGCAGCACCGCGCCGAGTGCGGCGAGCAAACCGTAGCCGAGCAGCAACAGCCATTGACTCAAATGCGGCCAGCGGAAGTTGGTCAGCATCAGCATACCGGCGAGCGTCGTCGAGCCGATCACGCCGGCGCCGTACAGCGTGATGCGTTTTTCGTGTGGCCCGGACAGGCGCAGGGCAATCATCGAGATGGCACCGGCAAGGCCGCAGACAAGCGCGGCAAGGTGGCCGGCGCCGAGTTCACGGAAGCCCGGCCGCAACACCACCAGCACGCCGAGGAAACCCGCCACCACCGCCGACCAGCGGCGCCAGCCGACATGCTCCTTCAATACCAGCACCGACAGGATGGTGACGAAGATCGGCATCAGGAAGATCAGCGCGAAAGCCTCGGCCATCGGCAGCGCGGTGAACGCGATCACGGCGGCGGTCGTACCGATGGCGCTGGCGACGGCGCGCACGACCCACAAACCCTGGCGTTGCGCGAGCAGCACCTCGCGCCAGCGGTCGCCCTCTCCCTTGATGAAGGGCAGTGCGCTCAGGCCCAGCAAGGCGCCGAAAAACACCGCCTCATAAGCAGGCAGCGAGCCGTGCAACAGCTTCACGAACGCGTCGCTGAGCGCGAAGGCGGCAAAGGCCAGGAAACCGAGCAGGATGCCTTTGAACATGGGTATCCGAAGAGGGCGGGGGAAACTTCGATCGCAGCATGCGTGCAGCGCGATGAGGCGGGCGCGACGATTGTCCCACGGCCCTGCCGCTGCGCCTATCGCCGATGCTGCAGCTTGCCATGACCGCTCCGGACGGCCGGACTAGAATGCGAAGCTTGCCTTGACCTACGGACTCCATTGCATGGCTACCCGTCTCGACCCGCTCGATCTCTATGATGTCCGCTCGCTGCTCACCGACGAGGAGCGCATGGTGCAGGACTCCGTCGGCCGTTTCGTCGATGAGCGCGTGTTGCCGATCATCGGCGACTGCTTCGACCAGGGCCGCTTCCCGAAGGAGCTGATTCCGGAGATCGCCGGACTGGGCCTGCTCGGCGCCACGATTCCCGAGGCATACGGTGGCGCGGGCATGAACGGCGTCAGCTACGGACTGATCTGCCAGGAGCTGGAGCGCGGCGATTCCGGCCTGCGCAGCTTCGCCTCAGTGCAGAGCTCGCTATGCATGTACCCGATCTTCGCCTATGGCAGCGAGGAGCAGAAAAAACATTACCTGCCGCCGATGGCCGCGGGTGAAGTGATCGGCTGCTTCGGCCTGACCGAACCGCACGGCGGCTCCGATCCGGCCAACATGAAGACCCATGCGAAGAAGGATGGCGACGACTGGGTCATCAACGGCGCCAAGATGTGGATCACCAACGGCAACCTGGCGCACATCGCGATCGTGTGGGCGCAGACGGACGACGGCATCCAGGGCTTCGTGGTGCCGACCGACACGGCCGGCTTCAAGGCGCAGGAAATCCACAAGAAGATGAGCCTGCGCGCTTCGGTCACCAGCGCGCTGTTCTTCGACAACGTGCGCGTGCCGGACAGCGCGCGCCTGCCGAACGTGAAGGGCTTGAAGGGTCCGCTGGGCTGCCTCACCCAGGCGCGCTACGGCATCACCTGGGGCCCGATCGGCGCGGCGCAGGCCTGCCTCAAGGAAGTGCTCGACTACACCGCCGAGCGCATCCTGTTCGGCAAGCCGCTGGCCTCCAACCAGGCGGTGCAGCTGAAACTGGCCGACATGGCCCGGCGCATCACCACCGCGCAGTTGCTGTCGCTGCAGCTCGGCCGGCTGAAGGATGCCGGCAAGATGCAGCCGACCCAGGTCTCGTTGGCGAAGTGGAACAACTGCCGCATGGCGATCGACATTGCGCGCCAGTGCCGCGACATTCTCGGCGGCGCTGGCATCACCACCGAACACGGCGCGATCCGCCACGCGCTGAACCTGGAATCGGTGATCACCTATGAGGGCACCGAAACCGTGCACGAACTGGTGGTGGGCCGCGAGCTGACCGGCATCAACGCGTTCTGATTTCGTGGCGCTTCTTCCGTTGACGGGAGAAGGCCGGGCAAGGGTGGCGAAGGCATGACACATTTGGGTCCGACTCTGGAAACCGACCGCTTGATCCTGCGCCCGCCGCGTGCCGGGGATTTCGACGGCTTCGCGGAATTGCAGGGCAATGCCGATGCGAGCCGGTTCATCGGCGGGCCGGTGACGCGGGCGGAGGCATGGCGGCGCTTCCTGTGGCAACCGGGCGCCTGGTTCGTGCAAGGTTTCGGCATGTTCGGTGTGATCGAGAAAAAGAGCGGCCTGTGGATGGGCCAGATAGGCCCGTGGAAACCGGAGTGCTGGCCGGGCAACGAGATCGGTTACGCCTTTCATCCGCGCGCCTGGGGCAAGGGCTATGCCACCGAAGCCGGGACCGCCGCCATCGACTGGGCATTCGACACGCTTGGCTGGGACGACATCATCCATTGCATCGACCCTGGCAATGTCGCCTCGCAAAACGTGGCCAGGCGCCTGGGTTCGACGATGAAAGGCCAGGGCAAGCTGCCTCCTCCACACCAGGATGCGGTGATCGATATCTGGGGCCAGAGTCGCGAACAATGGCGTCGGCGCCGCGCATGAGCCATCTCACGCCCGCGCTCTACGCCACTCTCGCCGAGATCGTGCCCGACCTGCACGTGCACTGCGTCGATCCGTGGTGCCTGATCGGCAGCACCGCGGCTTTGTTGCTCGGCGCGCAGGCAAGCGCGGCGGATGTGGATGTGCTGACCTCGCGTGCCGATGCCGAGACGTTGATGGCGGTTTGGGCATCGCAGCGCGAAACCGCGTTCACGCCGCCGGATGCCGGCCGCTTCCGTTCGCATTTCGCCCGTTTCCGTTTTCCCGGCGCGGCGGTGGAGATCATGGGCGCGCTTGAAGTTCATGCCGATGAGCGCTGGCAGGCGGTATCGCCCGGCCGCCTGGTGCTGGTGGGCGTGAACGGCCTGGCGGTACCGGTGCCTTCCCTCGACGACCAGATTCGCCTCTTCAAAAGTTTCGGACGGGAAAAGGATATGCGGCACGCCGAAGCGTTGCGGGCACTCACGCCTGCTGCTTTCACCATTCCGGTCCTGTCTTCCCGTTGACCACCGCCCGATCAGAACGACCACACCATGACAGCCATTCCCTTCGCCCTCGGCGCTCGCCACAAGGGCTTCAATCGCGCCGAAGTCGTCGACCAGAATTTTCTGGAGTTCGTGCAGCTGTGGCAGCGCGAAACCCGTGCCGCGCCACGCGACGACGAGGCCGTGTTGCCGGGCAGTGCGCTGGATGCGCGCGGCTTCCGCGAGTTGCTGGAATCGCAACTGATCTCGCGCCACCTCGACCTGATGGCGCGCGTGCTGCGCGTGCAGAACAAGGTGTTCTACACGATCGGTTCGTCCGGCCACGAAGGCAACGCGATGGTGGCGCGGTTGGCCCGCCACACCGATCCGGCGTTCCTGCATTACCGTTCCGGCGCCTTCATGGCCGAACGTTTCCGCAAGATCCCGGGCATGGACCCGGTGATGGACTCAGCGCTGTCCTTCGCCGCCAGCAAGGACGATCCGGCCTCCGGTGGCCGTCACAAGGTGTGGGGTTCCAAGCCGCTGTGGGTGTTGCCGCAGACCTCCACGATCGCCTCGCACCTGCCCAAGGCGCTGGGCACTGCGGTGGCGATCGAGCAGGCACGGCGCATCGGCCATCAGCTGCCGATTCCCGACGACAGCATCACCATCTGCTCGTTCGGCGATGCCTCCAGCAACCATGCCAGTGCGCAGACCGCGTTCAATACAGCGGCCTGGACGGCGTACCAGAAACTGCCCGCACCGGTGCTGTTCGTGTGCGAGGACAACGGCATCGGCATCTCGGTGAAGACACCGAGTGGCTGGGTAGCCAGCAATTACCAGCATCGCGCCAATCTCGACTATTTCTTCGCCGACGGTCTGGATCTTGCCGAAGGCTATGCCCAAGTGCAGCGCGCGGTGGAGCATTGCCGAACGACGCGCCGGCCGACCTTCCTGCACCTGAAGACCACCCGCGTGATGGGCCACGCCGGCACCGATTTCGAGATCGAATGGCGCAGCATCGAGGAGCTGTTCGCGGTCGAATGCTCCGACCCGTTGCTGCGTTCGGCCGGTATCGCGCTGGAGTCGGGTCTGTACTCGAAGGACGAGCTGCTGAATCTTTACGAGGCCACGCGCAAGCGCTGCTTCGCCGCCGCCGAGGATGCGGATTCGCGTCATCGCCTGACCTCGCTGGACGACGTGATGGCCCCGCTGGCGCCATACACGCCGGCCGCGGTGAAGGCCGAAGCCGAGCGCGCCGACTACGCCGACAGGCGGCTCGCCGTGTTCGGCGGCGAGGGGAAGCTGCCCGAGAAACTGCCGCCGCGGCATCTGGCCATCCAGATCGGCCAGGCCCTGC
Organism: Rhodanobacter ginsenosidimutans; assembly: GCF_042655685.1. Taxonomy (NCBI): domain Bacteria; kingdom Pseudomonadati; phylum Pseudomonadota; class Gammaproteobacteria; order Lysobacterales; family Rhodanobacteraceae; genus Rhodanobacter; species Rhodanobacter ginsenosidimutans. The sequence continues at coordinate 1,861,767 of NZ_JBHSMM010000001.1, forward strand.
ACGACCTGCTGGCGAAGTATCCCGAGGCGCTGCTGTTCGGCGAGGACGTGGCGCAGAAGGGCGGCGTCTACACCGTCACCAAGGGGCTGAACAAGACCTTCAAGGGTAGCCGCGTGTTCAACACGCTGCTCGATGAAACGATGATCCTGGGCCTGGCCCAGGGTTACGCCAACATGGGCATGCTGCCTATGCCCGAGATCCAGTACCTGGCGTACTTCCACAACGCCTGCGACCAGATCCGCGGCGAGGCGGCCTCGCTGCAGTTCTTCTCCAACGGCCAGTACCGCAATCCGATGGTGATGCGCGTGGCCTCGCTGGGTTACCAGAAGGGTTTCGGCGGCCACTTCCACAACGACAACTCGATCACCGCGCTGCGCGACATCCCCGGCCTGGTGGTCGGTTGCCCCAGCCGCGGCGACGACGCGGCGATGATGCTGCGCACGCTGATGGCGCTGGCCAAGGTCGACGGCCGCGTGTGCGCCTTCCTCGAACCGATCGCGCTGTACATGACCAAGGACCTTTACGAAGCGGGCGACGGCCAGTGGCAGTTCGACTATCCCGCGCCCGACCAGGCGATGACGCTGGGCGAGGGCCGCGTCTACAACGAAAGGGCGAACGACCTGGTGGTGTTCACCTTCGGCAACGGCGTGCCGATGGCGTTGCGCGCCGCGCGCACGATCGAAGCGGAGCTGAAGTGGCAGGTACGCGTGGTCGACCTGCGCTGGCTGGCGCCGCTCAACGATGCTTTCATCGCGGCACAGGCGAGGAGCGCCAGGCGCATCCTGGTGCTGGATGAAGGCCGCAAGAGCGCGGGCGTGGGCGAGGGCGTGATCACCGCGATCGTCGAAGGCGGCTGCGGTGCCACGCCGTTGCGCCGGGTCGTGGGCGCCGACACCTTCACGCCGCTGGCGAGTGCCGCCTTGCTGGTTTTGCCGGGTGTAGACGATGTGGTGGCGGCTGCCCGCAAGCTGGGGTGACTGAACCGGAGGCTTCAAGCAGGCGCCAGTGTGGGCGTCGGCGGCGAAAGCCTGTTACCGGCCGTTTCCATCGATGATATGCAACCGCGGTCGTGCCGAGTGTGGCGTGGCGACACGATGCAGAAAGGTGCGGTTGCGCCCGCCGAGCTTGGCTTTGTACATGGCCTGGTCGGCGCGATCCACCAGTGACGCAACGGTGTCGCCCTCGATACGCATGGCGATGCCGATGCTGATCGTGAGCCGCTGCTCTCCCTCGTCCACCGGAATCTCCAGCCGGTGCACGCGGCGGCACAGCCGTGTGGCCACCTGCATCGCTTGCGCCACCGTGGCACCGGTCAGCAAAACCACGAATTCCTCGCCGCCATAGCGGCCGAACAAGTCGGCGGGCCGCAGCTCCGTTTCAAGCGCTGCCGCCACCGACGTCAGTGCGTGATCGCCCGCGCTGTGGCCGTGGTGGTCGTTGAGCTGCTTGAAGTGATCCAGGTCCAGGAACAGGGCGGCCAGTGATTGCGGGGGATCGCTGGCCAGCGCTTTCTCGGCGCGCTCGATCCATGCGCGGCGGTTGAAGGCATTGGTCAGCATGTCGCGTTCGGCCAGTACGCGCACGGTGTCGCGGTCGCGGCGCAGCACCAGCGCACGGTCGGCCAGACCCAGCGACAACACGATGGCCTCGAACGCACCTACGCCAAGCGCCGCCTGGTTGATCCAGCCCAGGCTGGGCAGCGCGCCGTTCATCTGTGCGCTGCTGATTGCCGTAAGCGCCAGCAGCGGTACCCAACCGACCAGGAAAAACCACGCATGCCTCGAACCGCGTGCGGCGGCGATGATGGCGGCGATGGACAGCAAGGTGGCCCCCAGCAACAGCAGCGGATTGAGCAGCAATGACATCCTCTGCTGGAGCAGGTCGATGCGGCTACCTTGCATGATGACCAGTGCCGCCATGCAGACGGCCAGCCCGCCGATGAGAACACGCAGCAGCGGTGCGTAGCGCTGCAATTCGCAGAACCGCACCATGAACAGCGACGCGAATGCCACCGAGGCGGCGGTGGCTATGGCTTCGAGCGCGGGCGCTATCCCGTCCAGCCAATGCCACTCCAGCGGATGAAACAGGAAGCCACTCTGCGCGGCCTGTATCAGCGCATAACAGAGGATGTAGCCCGCGTACCAGGTGTAGGTGACGTCGCGCAGCATCAGCGAAAAACACAGTGCCATCAGCACCATCGCCAGCATCACGGCGAAGCACGCGGTGGCGAAGACCAGCCAGCTGGCGTCCTTCTGCAGGTATTCGCCCCACGGCTGCAGGTCGAACCGCACGGGTGCGGCGACGGCGGTCGTGGGTTCGAACTTCAGCACAATCGGTGCGGAGGGCGGTTGTGTTGTCGGCACGTACCACGCCAGCCGGCCGTGGCCATGGGCCGGTGCCGAAATATCCCTGCGCGACAAGGGGGCGACGACGTCGGTTGCCGCGGGATAGATGGTGATGATGCCGGCCGGGGGCGGGTAAATCGCCAGCACCCTTTCTTCATCGACCCAGGGGGGTTGCGGCGCAAGCACGACCCAGCTGCCAAGGTTGCTGCGCGGGAACTGCTGCAGCATGGCGGGATCGAAGCGGGTCAGCGTGCCGTTGTGAAAATCCTGCAGCACCTGTTGCGGCGTATCGCCCGCATGCACCGTGCGCCAGGCGCCATCCAGTGGTGTGGCGGCGCGGACAATGCCAATCGACAGCAGGCTCAGCATCAGACAGCCGAGCCACGGGAGGTGGCAAAAAGCGCTGATTGTTTTCGACCTGGCCATCGACCGTTCCTTGAACGTTGACTTCCCCTCACCGGACTATGCGTATTCCCTGCAACAAGTCCGTCATGCCCTGGGCATGAGCACTGGCGTCTCTCCATTGTTGCACGGGGTGGGTCGGCAAGAAAACCTGAAAAATCAGTGTGATCCGTGAGATCGACAAAGCAATCGGCGTGCCACTGGGTCGTTTCGGGCCAAACCGGGCGTCATCACGGTGCCTAACGCCGAGGAACCTATACTGGTCGGCGCATCAAAATGGACCTCAACCTGTCGGAGCCAAACACATGGGTAAGATCAAGGTAGCGGTATTCGTCGGCAGCCTGCGCAAGGCATCCATCAATCGCCGATTGGCGCTGGCCGTGGAGCGGCTGGCGCCCGAAGGGGTGGAGTTCGAGCACATCCGGATCGACAACTTGCCGCTCTACAACCAGGATTTCGACGGCGATTACCCGGCCGAGTGCAAGCGGCTGAAACACCAGGTGGAGGCCGCCAACGCGCTGCTGTTCGTTACCCCCGAATACAACCGCTCGGTGCCCGGCGTGCTGAAGAACGCGCTTGATATCGGGTCCCGGCCCTGGGGCACCAACTCGTTCGCGGGCAAGCCGGGGGCGGTGATCGGCGCCTCGATCGGCGCGGTGGGCAGCGCCATGGCACAGCAGCATCTGCGCAACACGCTGGCCTATCTGGACGTGTCGACGCTGGCGCAGCCGGAGGTTTTCGTGCATTTCAAGGACGATACCTTGATCGATGAGAAGGGCCACATCAGCAACGACGGCACCGAAAAATTCCTGCAGGACTTCGTCGACCGTTACGTGGCATGGGTGCGCCGGCACCTGGCCTGAACGTCGCAACGACCGCTGCCGCCTGGCCATGGCGCCAGGCGGCGAGTGTTTACAACACCGGATAATTCTGTAATGAAGGGAGTCAGGCGGCGTTCGCCTGAGTCCCCATCTCGGCCAGTGCGTCCGACCGCAGTTTCGCCTTGATGTTTTCGGCCAGGCGCAGGCTCAAGGCGACGATCGTGAGTGTCGGAAACGCCCAGCCGCCGGTCGGGAATACGGAACTGCCGGCTATGTGCAGGTTGGCTACGCCATGCACCTTGCCGTGGCGATCGACCACGCCTTTCTTCGGGTCGTCCGCCATCCGCGTCGTGCCCAGGTGATGGGCGGTGGTGTACATCGGCGGTACTTGGCTGCCGTCGCGCAACCAGGCCTCCGGCTCGAATCGACCCCCGCATGCGCGAGCCACGTTCTGGCCGAACATTTCCGCTGCCACGCGGTAGGTGTGGAGGTCGAGCTCGGTAAGCCGCCAATCCACGCAGATCTTCCGCAGGCCCAGGGCATCCCGGTCATCGCCAAGCATCACCCGGCTCTGGGGATTCGGCGCCTGCTCGAAAAAGCCGACGAGATCGACATGATCGCTTTCCACGCTGGGGCGGTCGTTCAACTTGTTCACGAACGCCCGCAGGATATCGACGGCGCCGATGCCGGTGCGCAGCGCCAGCATCGCGGGCGAGGCATCGGATGGCTGCACCATTCTCGGGCGGTGGTTCAAGGCGGTGCAGAGTCGCTCCTCCACCGTCGGCTCGCTCCCGGTGCGACGCCAGCTGGCGCGCAGTTGCCGCAAGGCCTGCAAGCCACGGGGCACTGTCCTTTCCACCGGAAACGCGTGAACGCGTGCGTTCAACAGCTTGCGGGCACGCTGCACCTCATCGGAGAGCGTGATCTCCGGATAGGAGGGAACATCTCCCTTGCCCAGGTCACGGTCGTACGGCCGTATAACCTGATCGCCACCCTCGCCGAAAATCGCGCCTAGCCTGCTGCTGGGGTGGTCCATGAAATAGCGGCCGACGACATCATGGTCGTTGCCGAGTCCGTTGGGTGCCACGGCATTGGAAAGCAGCAGCGCTCGCGCGTTCTCCAGGCCGCCGCAGGCCAATACATAGTGGCGCGCGTGAACCATGCTGCGGCGCCCGGCGACCGAGCCGATAACCGCGCCTTGCACGACGCTGCCATCGGGTGAGGTCCGCAATTCCAGCAGGTTCGCGTGCAGCAGCACCCGGATATTCGGTGCGCGCTCCAGTTCGCCGCGATAGGCGTCGCTGAAGATCATGGGGGTGCTGACGAACGTTCGATTGACCAGCCCGCTGGTTTCGTCGAAGGCGATTGGCGGGCGTGGCAATGATTGCAGAAACGAACCCGATTCGAAGGCCTTCTCGCCGATACCGCAGAACTTCTGCGCTTGGCGGTAATGCGGTTCGAGTTCGGCGTAGGAAATGGGCCAGCCGCTGTGCGGTACCCAATCACGCTCGGTCAGGTCGAGCTCGGCCAGTGGAATGCACCCGCCGCCCCAGAGATTGCAGCTTCCGCCGAACGCCCGCATGCGTGATGTCGACGCATCGAACGGCAACGGCCCAATGGACGAACCTTCATACAGCGCTTGCATTTCATGCTCACCAGCAAGGCCGCCACCTTCGATGAGACAGACATTCACCGACGTCCCTACGAACGATTGTGCAATGGCGATGCCTGCGGGTCCTGCGCCGATGACGCAAAGATCCGCTTCGATATCTGTGGTAGACAAACCATCCTGGTAGTCGACTATCACTCGCGAATCTCCCTGACGCACGGTTATATGCCGCCGCCCCTGCTGCCCCCAGCGGCGGAAGTATATGCAAGTTTTCCGGCGGTGTTGAATACATCGTCAGTCCGATGGCTCGAACATTCCGTCGTCGTTCGCCCCGATCCGCAAGTGGTGGCACCGGTACGGTGAATTTATTCGCGCGTGTATGCGCTTTCCCGCGCATTGCCGTTGGCTGGTTTTTGCCGATACCACCGCGTGTCGGTTCGCAACGTCGCGCCCTTGATCAACACCTGATCTTCTACCCGCACAGCTGTGGCCTCGGCTGTCGGCACGGCGCGGGGAACCGATCCTCACCGGGGGTTCGACGGAAGACGCTGGTGCACTGCGCTGGCGGCCAGCGCGGCATGGCCCACCGCCACGCTGATCTGGTTGAGCCCGCTGACCACATCGCCAATCGCATACAAACCCTCCACGCTGGTGTGCATCCGTTCGTCCACATGCAGCGCCCCAACGGCATCGAGCCGCGCGCCGAGTGCGCGAACCAGCGCGCATTGCGCTTCGGCGCCAAGCACGGGGTAGAGCGTATCCATGCGCAGCGTGGTGCCGTCGCTGAAATCCGCCTGGCAACCGCCGGCGCGCAGCGACAGCCGGGTGGGCGCGGGGTACAACGTGATACCGGCACGGTCCGCGCGCCGCCGCCATGCGTCATCAAGCATGCCGGGTTCATCTATGACCAACGCGGCGACCTTGCGTGAAAACGTGCGCAGGAATTCGGCATGGTCGAGCGCCTCGGCGGCCGGGGCGAGTACGCCGATCGCTTCGTCGCGGGCTTCGTAGCCATCGCAAACCGCGCACAAGCGCACCACGCCGCTGTGGATGGCGTCATCCACGTCCGCCATCTCGGGCAGCCGGTCGACCACGCCGGTGGCCAGGATCACATGACGTGCCCGCCATTCGCACGTTCCATCACCGGCGACAAAGGCAGGGCCCTCTCTGGCCAGGGTCTGTACCTGCGTTTCCACGATCGGTACACCGTATTCCCGTGCGTGGGTGCGATAACGTGCCAGCAATTCGTTGCCAGCTACGCCGAAGGGAAAGCCGGGGCAGTTGTGGCTGGCCGGAATCCAGCGGGCGCGGCTCTGGCCGCCGTCCAGCACCACGATGTCGCGCCGGAACCGCGCCAGGTAGGTCGCCGCCGTGAGTCCCGCGGGACCGGCGCCGATGATCAGACAGTCGTAGGTGTGGGCCATGCGGAGCGTCCGGACGAGGTGGTCACACAGCTTGCCGGCCCGGACCGTGAATGCAACGTGCGCATCGGCACCCGCAAACATCGTGCAAACAGGCCGGTCACGGCCTGTCGACCGCCCTCGTCGTACAAACGAAACGCCTGCACGCCGCAGGCTTGCGGAGAGTTGGCATGGATCACAATCGCGTCGAGGGTACGAAGCACGAGGTCAAGGGTGCCGTGAAGGAAGTGGCCGGCAAGGTCACGGGCGACAAATGGCAGGAAGCAAAGGGCGCCGTGGAGAAAAACGTCGGCAAGGTCCAGAAAAAGGTTGGCAAGGCTAACGACGACGCCAAGCGGGAAGCCGACCGTCGCCATTGACGGCGCTTGATGGCCCGGCCAGGGATTGGCCAGGGTCGGTTGTCACCGGCCGCTTGCCGAGAAACCGATGGCGGGCTGCAGCCATCGCGCCCGCTCGTGGCCTGGTCAAGGCTCGGCCGGCCGCGGGCGGGCGGTCTTGCGCGGCGCGGCGGATTTGCGCCGGGCCGCCATGTCCAGCGTGATCCAGGTCGGTGCGTGATCGCTGGGATGGGGCAGGTCGCGTACCCAGCGATCGACGTTGGCATCTTTCAGCCGCGGCGCCAGATCGGCGCTCAGCAGCAGATGGTCGATGCGAAGGCCCGAATTGCGCGGCCAGTGCTGGCGGAAATAATCCCAGAACGTGTAGATGCGATCATCCGGGTGACGGGCACGCAAGGCGTCGGTCCAGCCTTGCGCCAGTAGTCGCTGGTAGCACGCGCGGCTTTCAGGTTGCAGCAGGGCATCCTTCAGCCATGAGCGCGGGTTGTAGATGTCCTCGTCGGTGGGGACCACGTTGAAATCACCCGCCAGCACCACCGGGTGACCGCTCTTGTAGAGGCGCGCGGCGTGCTTGATCAGCCGCTCGAACCACGCCAGTTTGTAGTCGAATTTCGGCCCCGGTTGCGGGTTGCCGTTGGGCAGGTAGAGGCAACCGACCATGACGCCATGCGCCGCCGCCTCCAGGTAGCGGCTCTGTTTGTCGGCCGGATCGCCGGGCAGGCCGCGCCGGCTTTCCACCGGGTCGCCACCGCGGGCGAGAATCGCCACGCCGTTCCAGGAGGTTTGTCCCTGCCACAGCGCACCGTAGCCGGCGGCGCGGATCTCGGCGATCGGAAACGCATCATCGGGCGCCTTCAGTTCCTGCAGGCAGACGATGTCGGGCGTCTCGCGCTCCAGCCATGCCAGCAGGATCGGCAGTCGCGAGCGGATGCCATTGATATTGAAAGTGGCGAGCTTGAGCGGGGACACGCGACGGCTCCATCGGGATGGACTGCCGGATGCTAGCGGGCGCGATGGTGCACGCGCAGTGAGCATGCAGGCGCTGGCTTTCACTTTATCGGTACCGCCGGTGTAGTTCGCTGGCCCTACGCCGTACTTCGGCCAGCCGGGAAAGCATGCATGACCGATCCCTCCCCATCCGTCGCCAACAGCGCCCTCGACCCGGCGAAGGCCCAAGATGAACAAGTACAGCGCGCCATGCGGCAGCGCTCGCGCGACTGCGGCGATGAAAAGCCGCCAGCGGTACCGCGCCGGCACAAGTTCTGGCTGGGGACCTATGCGTTGGCGTTGATTGTGCTGGCGGTGGTGTTTTACCTGTTGCGGCTGCATTACTTCGATTTCGCCGCGCGCTACGTTCCGCTGCTGCGGCGAGCCAGCGTGGGCGCGATGGCAATCGTGTTGACTCTGGCGGCAGCCAGGCTGGCGCGCGTTTACGCCATCGAGCGGGCGGAGACGGCGGTCACCCGCTACAACCTGCGCCGCATCCTGCGCCTGGTGGTGTACGTGGTGCTGGCGTCCATCGTGGTTTCGGTGTTGTTCGCCAACTGGTACGCAGCCGCCGCTTCGCTGGGACTTATCTCGCTGGTGCTGGGTTTTGCGTTGCAGACGCCGATCACCAGCTTCATCGGCTGGATCTACATCCTTGCGCGCGAGCCCTATCGCGTGGGCGACCGCATAAGCATCGGCGAGGCCACCGGCGATGTCATCGACGTGACCTACCTGGATACGACGCTGTGGGAGGTTGGCGGGCCCTATGTCTCCACCGATCATCCCAGCGGGCGCCTGGTGAAGTTTCCCAATGCCAACGTGCTGACCAGCGCCATCTACAACTATTCATGGCCGGTTTTTCCGTATATCTGGAACGAGATTTCCTTCCAGGTGGGCTACGACAGCGACTTTGAGTTCGTGGGCCGGGTGATGCGCGAGGCGGCGGAGGCGGAACTGGGCGAGGCGATGATCGAACGCGTGCAGGTTTTCCGCGACATCCTGGCGTCCACCCCGGTGGACCAGGTGCAGGTGCACGAGCGGCCGTCGGTGCTGTTTCGGGTCAACGCCAATACCTGGATCGACGCGATCGTGCGCTACGTGGTGGATCCCAAACAGGCCGGCAGCGTCAAATCCCGCCTGATCGCCGCAATGCTGCAGCGGCTCAACGCCGAGCCGGAGCGGGTGCGCTTTCCCAAAGGCGACAGCCGTTAGGAACCATCGCCAGTCTTGCCCGCTTCGCGCACCCTAAAGGCCAGGCTGATGCGCGGCCCGATGGGAGCGCGCTGTTTGAGAATGGCGTGGTCGTAGTGGAGCTGGGTTTCCCAACTCATCAACAGCGCACTGCCGGCGTCCAGATCCACCCGCAATACATGGCGCGGCGGCTGCTTGCCGCGGATCGTCATGGTGCGGGTGGCGCCGAGCGACAGCAACACGATCGGCTGGCCTCTGATGATATCCGCGAGCTTGTCGTTGTGTGGCGCCACGCTGTCGTGCTGGTCGCGGTAGAGATTCAGGCCAATACTGTCGAACGGTGCGCCGAAGGCGGCGCGAACACGGCCAAGGGCCTGTTGCAACACGTCGGGAAGCGCCGGGTCGTCGGTGCGGAAATGCGCACGCAATCGCGGTACGTCCACTTCACGTTCGTACATCACCCGACGGCCGCTCTTCCACACGATGCCGTCGTGCAACGCCCGAAACCACCGGGCTGCGGTTTGCGCATCGATGAGGTCCGGCGTCAGCGTGATCTTGCCGCTGACATCGTCGAGCAGTATCCGCGTGCCGCCCGCATCGAAAAGACCGGCCTGCTTCATGATCAGGCCCGTGGAGCGCGTTCGCCGGCGAAGCGGATGGGGGAGGCGGGCATGAAGGCAGCGCGGTGTGCAGGGGGTGCCATGGTGCGGAAATACATGGACACGCGAGGTGAAAGCACGGTGGCTAACGAAAGATCAACGCATGCGCAGGCCACTTCGGACATGCTGGTGTCGTCGGCGTGACGCGGGGCCGTGAACGATCCGGACCGCTTTCAGTCGAACCGCTTGTGCAATGGCAACGACGGAGTACGCGTGAAAAAGAAAACATCGGTGGCAAGTTGGGTGCTGGCTGTGGTCGTGGTGCTGGTGGTTGCGGTGGTGGCTCTTTATGTGTCGCACAAGATGAAGCAGCAACCGCCCGCGGCCGGTGAAACGGCGCCATCGGCCACAACGCAGGTCGCACCAGCGACGGCGACGTCACCCCGCCATCCGATCACGCAGGCGGCGGTGCCAGCTACTGCGTCCACTGCCTCACTGCCGCCGCTCGGTGAAAGCGACGACGACGTGATCGCCGCGCTCATGGCGCTGACAGGTGGAGACCAGGGGCGTGATTTGCTGGTATCGACACGGGTGGTGGCGCGCATCGTCGCCACCATCGATGCCTTGCCGCGGCGTGCAATGGGTACGTTGATGCTGCCCGCGCACCCGCCCAAGGGTGCGTTTGCGACGGTCGAAACCGATGGCCATATCACCGTGGCCGCGCAGAACAGTGACCGCTATACGCCTTATATCGAGGTGATGCAGCATGTCGATCCGGCGCAGTTGGTCGCCTGGTATGCGCGTGCATACCCCATGTTCCAGCAGGCTTATCAGGAGCTTGGCTACCCCCATGGTTATTTCAACGACCGGTTGATTGTGGTGATCGACGACCTGCTGGCGGCGCCGGAGCTGGCACAGCCGGCACTCCTGTTGCGATCGAAGAGCCATTACGTGTTCGCGGATCCCGCGCTGGAATCCCTTTCGGCGGGCCAGAGGCTTCTGTTGCGTACGGGGCCGGCCAACGAGGCGTTGATCAAGGCAAAGCTGCGTGCCATCCGCGCGATCCTTGTCGGCACCGATTTGCCGGCCGCCGGACGTCCCGCGCCTGGTGCTTCTTCCGGCCCAGGCTAAAGATCACGGCGCATCCGCCGATCAGGTATGTACAGGTACACGGTGCTGGTTGCGGTTGCAGTTGCAAGGCCTGCCGCAATGGAGGGTCGGTTGGTTGAGGCCATCGACCCGGGAGCACACCGCTTCGACCGCTCGGTACCTGAAAGCGGGGCGAATGTGCAAAAGCGTCTGATCGATCCATCGGATCTCAAGATTGGCGAACCGTTGCCATGCGATGCCTATGATGTGAAGGGCACGCTTCTCCTGCGCCGCGGTCACGTGATAACCAGCGCAAGCCAGATCGAGAAACTGGAACGTCATGCGTTGTGGGCAGGGGCGACGCCCACCCACGAGCCCGCGGCGCCGGAACCCGACCGGAACCCGTCGCCGCTGTCGCTCATTCTCGGTGCACGACGCCAGTTGCAGTTGTTGTCCGCCGCGCCGGTCGGAGACGAGGTCTCCACGCCTCTGTTGCAAGTGGCCGCCACGGTGCAGCGTGCCTGCCGGGCCAACGCGGATGTCGCGTTGGCTTCGATCCTGATGCATCGCGAGGGTTCCTACGCCATTCGCCATTCGGTGAACGCGGCCATCGCATGCCAGATCGCCGGCGTGGCCATGTCGTTCTCTGCGGCCGACCTCTCCACCGTGGTGGCGGGGGCCTTGACCATGAACTTCGGCATGCTCGATCTGCAGCAACGCCTGCAGGAAGTGGGCGAGTTGAACGACGAACAGCGTCGTGACGTGACCGGTCATTGCGAACGCGGCGTGGACTGGCTGCGGCAGCGCGGCGTTGGCGACGAACGCTGGCTGGAAATCGTGCGCGACCATCACGAGCGCCCGGATGGCAGCGGCTACCCCGCAAAGAAATCCGGCGACGCCATTCACCCGTTGACCCAGCTGGTATCGCTGGCCGATATCTATTGCGCGCGGGTTTCCAGCCGCGCCTGCCGCAGTGCCATGCTGCCCAACGTGGCCTTGCGGCGGCTCTTTCTCAACGAGGGGGCGGCGGTGAACGAGCATCATGCGGCGCTGTTCATCAAGACCGTGGGTATTTACCCGCCGGGCACCGGCGTGCGTCTGCACAACGGCAGCATTGCGGTGGTCACGCGCCGGGGCGCCACCGACCGCAATCCGCGGGTGTCCTCGATCACCACCCAGGACGGTTTGCGCATCGGTGCGCCGATTCGTCGCCATGGCGACCCCACGGCTCACGCCGTGACCGAGGTGGTGGATCTCGACGAGCTGGGCATGAACGTAAGCATGGAAGCGCTGTGGGGGTCGGACGCCGCGCTCTGAGATTGCCCGCCGGGCTGCCGCACTAGTACGGTGAACCGTCCTTGTGGGTATAGCCAGCGTCACCGGCGGGTGCATGCAGGTCGACATCCGGATAGGTGCACGCGTCGTCCGGATGGCGCGAGCCGATTTCCAGATACACCGCGTTGACCTTGCCGCGATTCAGCAGCTGATGGCCGTCCGCCACGTTTTTCGGAAATGCGGCGCAGTCGTGGGCGTGCAGGGTTTGCTCGCCCGCGTCGGTCACCAGCACCACGTCGCCGGACAGCACGTACACGAATTCGTCCTCGTGGCTGTGCCAGTGCCGCTGGCTGGATGAGGCGCCTGGCGGCAGCGTGGTGAGGTTGACGCCGAAGTCCTGCAAGTTGCCGGCATTGCCCAGGGCCAGCTTGATGCGTTTGCCGGCCTGTTCGGCGAAAGGGGCGGGGTAGTTCGAGCCGGTGCGTTCGGGAACACTGGCAATATCTATTTTCGGCATCATGTACTCCGGTAGGGTTTGAACTTGCCCGATCACTAACATGATCCGCGCTACAGTGCCGTCATGGATGCAGGAGGTTCGTGATGACGCGTTGGCTTTTGTTGCTGGCGATCTTGCTTGCGCTCACTGCGACGGCGGCACCTGCGCCGACGCCAGCGAACTCGCCGATGGTCGCCCGCGTGTCGCTCAACGGACCGATCGGCCCCGCCGCCGCGGAATATTTCGACGATGCCGCGGAACGCGCCGTTGCCGATGGCGCGGTAGCGATCGTGCTGCAGTTGAACACGCCCGGCGGTCTTTCCGATTCCATGCGCCAGATCATCGCCGGCATGCTGGCGAGCAAGGTGCCGGTGCTGGCCTACGTGGCACCGGGCGGGGCGCGGGCCGCCTCGGCCGGAACCTATATTCTCTATGCGGCCCAGATCGCCGCGATGGCGCCGGCCACCCATGTTGGCGCGGCAACGCCGGTAAAACTGGGCGGCAGCACGCCGATGCCGCTGCAGAAGCCGGATGCAGGGCCGGCGGCGGCATCCAGTACGGGCAAGGCCGCGGCGTCCGAGGACGCCGAATCGAACAAGGTCCTCAACGATTCGATCGCCTATATCCGCTCGCTGGCACAACTGCGTGGGCGCGACGCGGCCTGGGCCGAGCAGGCAGTGCGCGGCGCCGCCACGTTGACCGCCAGCGAGGCGGCGCAGAAGCACGTCATCGATTTCGTGGCGAACGACGCCGCCGACCTGCTGGCCAAGGCCAGCGGGCGCCGCGTGCAGGTCGACGGCGAGACGGTCACCCTGCAGTTGGCTGATGCCACCGTGCGTGATTACGCGCCGGGTTCGCGCAGCCGCTTTCTCGGCATCATCACCAATCCCACCATTGCCTATCTGTTGCTGTTGGCCGGCATCTTCGGCCTAGGGCTGGAAGCCCTGCATCCCGGCGCCATGCTGCCGGGCATCGTGGGCGGCATCGCGTTGCTGGTCGGTTTGTATGCGTTGCAGTTGCTGCCAGTGAATTACGCCGGCCTGGCGCTGATGGCGCTGGGCATCGGCCTGCTGGTGGCCGAGGCGGTGACGCCCACCGTCGGTGTGTTTGGCGTGGGTGGACTGGTTTCTTTCGTGTTGGGGTCGATCATGCTGATGAATACCGGCGTGCCGGGTTATGCGGTGAACCTGGGTGTCATTGGCGGTATCGCGGTATGCGCCGCGGGTCTGCTGGTACTGGTCGTATGGCTGGTGTTCCGCTCGCGCCGCTCGCTCCAGGTGACCGGCGACGACGCCATGCGCAGCGATGTCGCCGAGCTGCTCGAACCGGTGGGGGACAACAACGAAACATGGGTCCTGGTGCGCGGCGAGCGCTGGCGCGCCCGCTGCGCAACCGCCCTGCCCAGCGGCGCGCGGGTGCGTGTCGTCGGGCGGGAGGGTTTGCTGTTGCGGGTCGAGCCCCTCTGAAGCGCTCGGAAAGCGGCGCCGCGGGCCATTCCGCGGTGCCGTTCCAAAAACTGTTGATGGGAGAGAGTCATGTTTGGATTTGTCGGTGTCCTGGTCATCATCGCGATATTGCTGCTGTTCTCCGCGGTGAAGATCCTGCCGGAGTACCAGCGCGGCGTGATCCTGACGCTGGGCCGCTATACGGGCACGCGCGGGCCCGGTCTGGTGCTGCTGTTGCCGGTGGTGCAACAGATGATCCGGGTGGACCTGCGCATCACCGTGATGGACGTGCCACCGCAGGATGTGATCTCGCGCGACAACGTGTCGGTGCGCGTCAACGCGGTGGTGTATTTCCGCGTGGTCGAGCCAGACAAGTCCGTGCTGCAGGTGGAGAACTTCCTGCAGGCCACCAGCCAGCTGGCGCAGACGCGGCTGCGCTCGGTGCTGGGTCAGCACGAGCTGGACGAGATCCTGTCGCAGCGCGATTCGATCAACCAGACCTTGCAGGCCATCCTCGATGAATCCACCGACCCGTGGGGCATCAAGGTCGCAAACGTCGAGATCAAGGATGTGGACCTCAACGAGACCATGGTGCGTGCCATCGCCCGCCAGGCCGAGGCCGAGCGCGAGCGCCGAGCCAAGGTGATCCATGCCGAGGGCGAGATGCAGGCAGCCGAAAAGCTGCGCGATGCCGCGGCGATGCTGTCGCAGCAGCCGCAGGCGTTGCAGTTGCGCTACCTGCAGACGATGGCCGACATGTCGCACACCGGCAAGTCGTCCACCATCGTGTTCCCGTTGCCGCTGGATCTGATCCGGCCGCTGATGGAGGCGTTCCCCGCCGCCATGCGCGCCAAGGATGACGACAAGCCGATCACCTGGTAACCGGGAAGGGCGCCGGCTGGGAGCGTGGGCGGTGGAAACCAAGGGAGCGAGGCGAAGCGCTTTTGAGTCGGGTTTTTCGATCGTTTGAGGAAGATAGCCGTAGCTATCTGACGAAAAGGAGCGGAAAACCCGGCCAAAAGCGCAAAGCTGCAGCCCCTTGCGTTTCTGCCGTCCACACTCCTGGGCTGGCGCCCTTCGTGACTATCGATCACGCGGCGCATCAGGCGCACAATCGGCGCTCCCCCCTTCGATGCAGGAGTACGTCATGCGTCTGACTGTTCTCGCGGCGTTGCTTGTTCTCGCCTTGCCCTCGGTGACCCTGGCTGAAACATCGGCCCCCACGGTTTCCGATGCCGTCGCCAAGGCCGTTGCCGATCCCGCGCGGCAAGCCGACCAGTCCGATGATGCCCGGCGCAAGGTGGCGCAGGTCATGGCCTTCACCGAGGTGAAGCCGGGCCAGAACGTGCTGGAGCTGATGCCCGGCAGCGGCTATTTCACCCGCGTATTCAGCGCCGTCGTGGGTACGCAGGGGCACGTGTATGCGGTGGTGCCGAATGAATACGCCAAGGTCGACGATGAAGGTGTCGCGACGATCAAGGCATTGGCGGCGAACCCGCATTACGCGAATGTGAGCGTGCTGACCCAGCCGGCGGCGATGCTGCGCGCACCGGAATCCGTCGACCTGGTGTTCACCTCGCAGAACTACCACGACTATCCCGACCCGTTCATGGGCAAGGTCGATCCGGTGACGCTGGATCGGCAGGCGTTTGCGGCGTTGAAGCCGGGTGGCGTGTTCGTGGTGATCGACCACGTGGCGCCGGCAGGTTCGGGCATGCGTGATACCAACACGCTGCACCGCATCGATCCGGCGATCGTGAAGACGCAGGTGGAATCGGCCGGCTTCGTGTTCGATGGCGAGAGCGATGCGCTGCGCAACCCGGCCGATCCGCACGACATCAAGGTGTTCGACAAGTCGATACGCGGCCACACCGACCAGTTCATGTACCGGTTCCGCAAGCCCGCGAAGTGATGCGTGGATGGTGTCGCGGTGGGATGTGATACGTCCCGCCGCAACATTGTCCGCGATGCTTCAGCCGCCGATGACGCCCAGCTTGCGACCCACCCGGGTGAATGCCGCAATCGCCCGGTCGAGTTGCTCGCGCGTATGCGCCGCGCTCATCTGCGTGCGGATGCGTGCCTGGCCCTTGGCCACCACGGGGAAGAAGAAGCCGGTGACGTAGATGCCTTCGTCCAGCAGGGCGTTGGCCATGGCTTGCGCCTTGGGTGCGTCGTAGACCATCACCGGCACGATCGGATGCACGCCCGGTTTGATGTCGAAACCCGCGGCGGTCATCTGCTCGCGGAAATGGCGAGTGTTCTCCTGCAGCTTCGTGCGCAGTTCGGCGGCGCTGTCCAGCATGTCGAACACCTTGATGCCGGCGGCGACCACGTGCGGCGGCAGCGAGTTGGAAAAGAGATACGGCCGCGAGCGCTGGCGCAACAGTTCGATCACTTCCTTGCGGCCGGTGGTGAAGCCGCCCACAGCACCGCCGAGCGCCTTGCCAAGGGTGCCGGTGAAGATGTCGATCTTGTCCATCACGCCATGCACTTCCGCCGCGCCGCGGCCGGTGTCGCCGAGGAAGCCGGTGCAATGGCATTCGTCGATATGCACCATCGCGTTGTACTTCGCCGCCAGCGCGGTGATCTCAGCCAGCGGCGCGATCACGCCATCCATCGAGAACGTGCCGTCGGTGGTGATCAGCTTGGTTCGCGCACCGGCCGCGTCGGCAGCCTGGAGCTGGGCTTCCAGATCCGCCATGTCGCTGTTGGCGTAACGGTAGCGCTGCGCCTTGCACAGGCGGATGCCGTCGATGATCGATGCGTGGTTCAAGGCATCGGAAATGACCGCATCCTGCTCACCCAGCAGCGGCTCGAACAGGCCGCCGTTGGCATCGAAGCAGGCGGCATAGAGGATGGTGTCCTCGGTGCCGAAGAAGGCGGCGATCTTCGCCTCCAGTTGCTTGTGCAGGTCCTGCGTGCCGCAGATGAAGCGCACGCTGGCCATGCCGAAGCCGTGCGTGTCCAGCGCATCCTTGGCGGCCTGGATCACCTCGGCGTTGTCGGCCAGGCCGAGGTAATTGTTGGCGCAGAAGTTCAGCACCTTGCGACCGTCTTCCAGCTCGATCTCGGCGGACTGCGGCGAGGTGATGATGCGTTCGGCCTTGAACAGGCCCTGTTCGCGGATGGTTTGGAGTTCGCTGGCGTAACGTGCCTTGGCTGAGTAGCTCATGGGGATTCCGGCCGATGGGAAAGCTCGATTTTGACCGCTTGGCGCGGTGCAGGGAAGGAAGCCCGGCACGGTGTGCGGGGCGCTATTGCTTCAGGCTGAAATCCGCGCGCGTGCTCTTGCCCTTGTCGTCGATGCCATTGGCGTCGAGCTGCGGTTGCTGCAGTGATACGCGTGCATCGTCCAGCTTGCCCTTCAGCCACGTTTGCACGGCTGCGGCGCGGCGCTCGGCCAGCGCGCGCATGGCCTTGGCGTCCACTGACACATCGGTTTCCATCAGGCTGCGCATTTCGTCGGGTTCGAGCGACTTTTTCAGGCCGAGGAAGTTGCGCGGCTTGTCCTGCAGATCGTCATGGCGATAGGCGCGACGCAGGTATTTTCCGTACTCGTCGGGGGTGACGTTGACCGCTGCCAATGCGGCGTCGGACGTGTCGGCGTCCTTGCCTTCGGTGTTCAGCAACTTCTCGCGGCGCACCAGGTTTTCCACCGTGACCTTGCGCAAGCCGTCCTGGTCCTTGCTTGGGTCGACCCGGCCGATGATGCCGAGCTTGAGCGAGGGTTTCTGTTGCAGCAGGGTCACGATCTTGCCCAGGCGCGCCTGTGCCGCCGTGTCGAGTACGGCCGAGCCCGGCGCGAACTCGACATAACCGAGGTCTTCGTCGCTGCCGCCAAAGGCGCCGGCCAGCAGGCGGAACGGGGCAGTGGCGGCCTTGGCGATCAGGTTGCCGATGGCGCGCCAGATCAGCCCGCCCATGCTGAATTGCGGGTCGTCCAGTGAGCCGGACACCGGCACGTTCACGTCGATGTTGCCCTGGGTGTCCTTGAGCAACGCCACCGCCAGCTTCACCGGCATGTGCTTGATGCCAGGGCTTTCGTCGCGCGCGCCGAAGGTGAGCTGGGTGATGAAGATGTGGTTGTCAGCCTTGAGCTTGCGGTTGTCCAGCATGTAGTGGACGTCCACGTTGAGCTTGCCGGCGGTGATCGGATAGCCGGTGTAGCGGGTGGAGTAGGCGGCGAGACGGGTCAGTTCGACCTCGTTGGCCTTGCCCTTGATGTCCAGGAAGGCCACTGGTTGCAGCGGGTTGATACTGCCGTCGATGTCCACCGGCGAATCGTCGTCCAGCGCCGCCTGTACCGACAGCGCGGCCGGCGGGTCGCCCGGGGTGGTGCCGAACGCGCCGATCCTGCCGGTGAGCTTGGTGAGGTTGGCGGTGTAGTTGGGTTTGATGAAGTTGTCGGTGTAGTTGAGTTGGCCGTTGACCAGGGTGATGTCGCCGATATGGATGTCGGGCGGAGGCGTGGCTGGCGCGGAGGTGGCGACTGTCGCGGTCGACGTGGCGGCGGGAGCTTGCGGCAGTGGTGTCGGCGTGGCCGGCGTGGCCGGCGTGGTGCCGGCGGCGCGGGTCACCGACACCGGTGCGGCTTCGGGTGAGGCAACCACGTCGGCCAGGTTCAACTTGCCGTCCGCGTTGACGATCATGCGGGCGTAGAACGAGGTGAGGGCGAGGGCGCCGATGTGTATGCGTGGAGCGTCCTCGCCGACCCTGGCGTCGAGGTTCACGGCGCTGAGCGTGCGCCAGCGCAGGAAGTCGTCATCGGTGAGCTTGTCCTGCACGCGCACGCGTTCCAGCGCAGCGTTGCCTTGGTAGCGCAGCTTTGGAGTATCGCCGCGGCCGTCGTAACGCAGCTTGCCGTTGCTGGTGAGCCGGGCGGCGGCCACGGTCACGTTCAGCGGCACGCTGATGTACGGCTCGAAGCGGGCGATGTCCAGCCGCCTGGTTTGCAGTTGCAGATCGGCACCCAAGGGCGAGGGCCGCAGCTTGCCGGAGGCGGCGAACGTGCCGCGATCGATAGTGCCCTGCAGCTTGAACGGACGTGCGTCGCCCAGCTTGTCGTTCAGGTTGTCGATGCTGCCCTTGAGCGACTTCATCTGCAGGCTGACCGGCTTGGCGCCAGCGGCGAAGTCGGTGAAGGCGAGCGCGCCATCATCGAGACCGAGGTGGGCGATGCTCCAGTGCCAGGGCTGGTCGTGTTCTGCCGCGACAGCGGCCTTTCGCTGGCCGGCCGGTGCTGCCAGCAGTTCCAGCAAGCTGAGGTCGCCGTTGTGCTGCCGCTGCAGTTTCAGGTCGAGCTTGCTGACGGTGACCGTGCCCAATTGCGCCTGGCGGCTGGCCAGGTCGAGCAGGCGCAGTTCCGCCTGCAGTTTGCCCCAGGCCAGCGGCGTGCCGTGTTCCTTCGACGGTGCTTCAAGCGCGAAGCCACTTACCGTGGCGTGCGCGTCGGCCAGGTGCACGTTGAACGCCTTGCCCCAGTCGAGCTGCAACTGACCGTCGGCGTCGAGCTTGCCCTTGGTGACCTGAGCGGCCATGGGCGGCGCCATGGCTTGCAACGGGGCCACATCCACCTGCTTGAGGCCGAGTCGGGCGGCCAGCCGGCTGGCGGCCAGATCCAGCGTGCCCTTGGTCGACAGCGTGCCGCCGCCCAGCCGGGCGGCCAGATCGATGCGGCCGGCGGGAGCAGGTTGCAGGCTCAGGCCCTGCAGCGTGCCATGCAGGTCATCCAGATCGAGCTTGTGCCTGGTGGCGTCGGTGTAGCGGATGGTGCTGCCAGCCAGCGCCAGCGAGGCGATGCGCAGATCGGTCGGCGTCGCGTCGGGCGCGGCTGGTGCTGAGCTGGTGGTCAGGCTGTCGAAGTTGCCGTGGCCGTTGGCGCCTTGGGTGTAGTGCAACTGCGCACGGTCCAGTTGCAGCGCACCCAGGTGGTAGCGCGAAAGCAGCGGTTGCACGTCGGCCAGCTCGACGCGGCCGTGGCCGAGTTCGAGGATCGGCTCGCCGCGATTGCTGGCGAGCGCGAAGTCGTCCAGTTGCAGGTGTCCGGTCAGTTGGAGTTGGGGCGTTGGCCTGGTTTGCGCGAAATGCAGCTCCAGGTCGCCGCTGAGCCGCCCTTTGGGCACGGCCACCGGCAGTGGCACGGGAACGTAGGTCAGGTAGCGCGGCAGGTCCAGCTGGTCGAGCTGGAAGTGCATCACTGCTTCGCGGGTATCCGTGAAGGGCTTGGTGTGGCCGTCGATGCGCAACGGGCTGCCGTCTACCCGCAGTGACAACAGCGGCTGCACAAACACGTCGGTGTCGCTGGGCAGGTTGGCGATGAAGGGAATGCCCAGCTCCAGTTGCTCGACGTGGTGGCTGGCCTTGGTCAGCTGGTCATCGAACTGGATGTCACCCGCGTGCACGCCGATGTTGGAGAGCGAGAAGCGCGCCGGTGGCGCCTTCGGGTCCGCGGGCTCGGAAGCGTAGCGTTCCAGCAGGTCGGTGAAGTTGAAGCGCCCGTCGGCAGTGCGCACGATGTGGATCCGCGGGTGCTGCAGGCGCAGCTCGTCCAGCACCGGCGCGCGGCGGAACAGCGAGGTCCACGAGACGTTGATCACGGCTTCGTCGACGTCCACGAAGGGCGCGCGGCCGTCGTGGTCGGCGATGTGCAGCTGGTCCAGCTGCAGACGCAAGGTGAACGGGTTGAAGTGCACCGCGCTCAGCGTCACCGGCCGTGACAGGGCAGTGCTGGCACGCTTCTCGATCTGGCCGCGGATAATCGGCGGCGCGGCGAGGAAACCCAGCAGGCCGAACACCACCAGCACGATGGCGGCGATCAGCGCGATCTTGCGCGCGCGATGCGACTGGTACAGCTGCCGTGCCTTGTCGCGGGTTGTCGCCAGGTGGGCACCTGCCATGGAGCGAAGGGCATTCATGCGAACTTTCCGGTGGCGTCATGGGCCGGCAACAGCCTGCCGGGCCTTCCTTGCAGCCGGTGGCGGCCGGCTACGGGAAGTTTACGCAGATACCGTAATGCGGGTGCCGGTGATGCGTCGCAATCGTTCAGCTCCAGGAGCAGACGATCTTGCCGCACTGGCCCGCATCCATCAGGTCGAAGCCGCGCTGGAAATCGTCGATGGCGATCTGATGGGTCAGCACTTTCTGCAGCGGAAAGCCGGTCAGCACCATTTGCGTCATCTTGTACCAGGTCTCGTACATCCTGCGGCCGTAGATGCCTTGCAGGGTGAGGCCCTTGAAGATCACCTTGTCCCAGTCGATGCCGGCGCCGCGCGGCATGATGCCGAGCATGGCGATCTTGCCGCCGTGGTACATGCAGTCGAGCATGTCGTTGAACGCGCGCGGGTTGCCGCTCATTTCCAGGCCCACGTCGAAACCTTCGATGTGCAGGTCCTTCACCACGTCGCCCAGCGACTGGTTGGCCACGTTGACTACCCGCGTGGCGCCCATGTCGGCGGCGAGTTTCAGCCGGTAGTCGTTGACGTCGGAGACCACCACGTTGCGCGCGCCCACGTGTTTGCAGATACCGGCGGCGATGATGCCGATGGGACCGGCGCCGGTGATCAGCACGTCCTCACCGATCAGGTCGAACTCCAGCGCGCAATGCGCGGCGTTGCCGTAGGGGTCGAAGAACGCGGCCAGCTCGGACGAAATCTGGTCGGGGATAGGCCACAGATTGGAGGCGGGCATGCTCATGTATTCGGCGAACGCGCCGTTGCGGTTCACGCCGATACCGACGGTGTGGGGGCACAGATGCTGGCGACCGGCGCGGCAGTTGCGGCAGTGGCCGCAAACGATGTGGCCTTCGGCCGAGACCCGGTCGCCGATCTTGTAGCCGGTGACGCCGGGGCCGATCTCCACGATGCGTCCCACGAATTCATGGCCGATGGTGAGGCCGGGCTTGATCGTGCGTTGGCTCCACTCGTCCCACTTGTAGATGTGCAGGTCGGTGCCGCAGATCGCGGTTTTCTCGATCTTGATCAGCACTTCGTTCGGGCCGACCTCCGGCACCGGGACTTCTTCCATCCAGATGCCCTGTTCGGGCTTGCGCTTGACCAGCGCCTTCATCATCTTGGGCATCACGGTTCCATGATCGGCGCGCGCTCTCGCGCATGCTTCGATTATAGAACCGCGCTGACAAGGGCCGCCTGCCGAAAGTCACGCGACGCCGGCGATGACGCGATGCGTTCAGCCTTTTTTGTCGTCGCGCCACAGCGCCTGCCAGCCCGCGTGGCCCAGCCGCTCCAGGCTGGCGATGTTGTTGCGGTAGATGGCATCGGTGTCACTCATCGATTCCATCGCCCGCTCCACGCTCGCCTCGCGCAGCAGGTGCAGCGTGGGCCAGGGCGAGCGGTTGCTGAAATTGGTGATGTCGTCGGGGCTGCTGTCGGCAAACTGGTAGTCCGGATGGAAGCTGGCGACCTGCCATATGCCTTCCAGCCCCAGCGTCTGCAATGCCGCATCCGCCACGTCGAGGAAGTCGTTGTAATCCAGGAAATCGGTGAGCACGAACGGGTGGATCAGCAGGCCGGTTTCGCACTCTTCGGGCGTCAGCGCGTTCAGCGATTGCAGTTCGCCGCAGAGATCATCGAGCAGCGCGTCGGTGTCGCGTGCATGGCTGACGCGCATGCGCAGCTTGCCCTGCACGTGTGGGGCACGGGCGAATGGGCAGAGGTTCAAGCCGATCACGGCGCGCTCCACCCAGCGCGTGGTGTCGGCGATGTACGAGGCGTCCTCGGGCAGGGCGTCGGCGTTGAGGCTGGGTGTATCGGGCATGGGCGTTTCCGCAGATGTCGGTGGGGCGGACTATAGCCGCATGGGCGTTACGGCTCGCGGCATGTGACGACGCCTTGCAAGGCATCGTCGCCGACCGGATATAGGATGGGTCTCTCCTGCCGATCGGCCTCCGCATGCTCAAGCTGCGTTTCGACAATGCGTTTGTCCGCGAATTGCCCGTCGACCCCGAGCGGGGTGCGGGCTTGCGCCAGGTTGAAGGCGCGCTGTATTCGCTGGTCGAGCCCACGCCGGTGGCCGCGCCGCGGTTGCTGGCGTATTCGGCAGAAACCGCGGCCCTGCTGGGTATCCGCGCGACGGACATCACCACGCTGGCTTTCGCGCGGGTATTCGGCGGCAACGCGCTTTTGCCGGGCATGCAGCCGTTCGCGGCCAATTACGGCGGCCACCAGTTCGGCAACTGGGCCGGCCAGTTGGGGGATGGGCGCGCGATCTCGCTGGGCGAGGTGATCAATGCAGCCGGCGAGCGCTGGGAAGTGCAGTTGAAAGGTGCCGGACGCACGCCGTATTCGCGCGGTGCGGA
This sequence comes from Rhodanobacter ginsenosidimutans, assembly GCF_042655685.1. Lineage (NCBI taxonomy): Bacteria > Pseudomonadati > Pseudomonadota > Gammaproteobacteria > Lysobacterales > Rhodanobacteraceae > Rhodanobacter > Rhodanobacter ginsenosidimutans. Next base: position 1,885,098 of record NZ_JBHSMM010000001.1, read on the forward strand.
CGGGCGCGCCGTGTTGCGTTCGTCGATCCGCGAATTCCTGTGCAGCGAGGCCATGCATCACCTGGGCGTGCCGACCACGCGCGCGCTCAGCCTGATCGACACCGGTGAGGCGGTGCTGCGCGACATGTTCTACGACGGCCATGCTGCGCCGGAACCGGGTGCCATCGTGTGCCGTGTGGCACCCTCGTTCATCCGTTTCGGCAACTTCGAATTGCCGACGTCGCGAGGCGATGACGCGTTGCTGCGGCAACTGGTCGACTTCACCATCCGCCGTGATTTTCCCGAGCTTGGCGGGGAGGGCGAGGCGCTGTACGGCGAATGGTTCGGGCAGGTGTGCGAACGCACCGCGCGCATGGTGGCGCACTGGATGCGGGTGGGTTTCGTGCACGGCGTGATGAACACCGACAATATGTCCATCCTGGGTCTCACCATCGATTACGGCCCCTACGGCTGGATCGACAACTTCGATCCGGACTGGACGCCCAACACCACCGACGCGCAGCGTCGCCGTTACCGCTTCGGCCAGCAACCGGACGTGGCGTGGTGGAACCTGAGCCGGCTGGCCGGCGCGCTGGCGCCGCTGTTTTCGGGTGTCGAACCCTTGCAGGCCGGGCTGGATCGCTACGCCGCCGCGTATGCCGCGGCCGACCGCGCCAACATCGCGGCCAAGCTGGGCCTGGTCGAATGCCGTGACGAGGACGTGGCGTTGATGCAGTCGCTGCACACGCTGATGGCGCGGGCGGAAGTGGACATGACGCTGTGGTTTCGCGGATTGAGCGACATCGACCCTGACGCGCCCACGCTGGCGCCCATGGACGACGCGTTCTACGACGCCTCGAAGCGGCGTGACGCGGAGCCGGCGCTGGACGAGTGGCTGAAGCGCTATGTCGAGCGCCTGGCCACCGATCCGCAAACCGTCGCCCAGCGCCGCGAGCGCATGCGCACGGCCAATCCCCGCTACGTCTTGCGCAATTACCTGGTGCAGAACGTGATCGACCGGGCGCAAGCCGGTGATGCCAGCGGCATCCAAGAACTGCTCGACGTAATGCGGCGGCCTTACGACGACCAGCCGGGGCGCGAGGCGTTCGCGCAGAAGCGCCCTGACTGGGCGCGGCACAAGGCGGGATGCTCGATGCTTTCGTGCAGCTCCTGAGACGGGCGGCGTGCTGCCGCCCGCGCAGGTTCGTCCGGCTTATTCCACCGTCACCGATTTGGCCAGGTTGCGCGGCTGGTCCACGTCGGTGCCACGCAGCACGGCCACGTGGTAGGCCAGCAACTGCAGCGGCACGGTGAACACGATCGGCGCGATGAAGCTGCCACCGGAAGCCACGCGCAAGGTGGCGCCGTTTTCGGTCATGTCGTCCATGCCGGCCGCGCCGTCGGCGAACACGATCAACCGGCCGCCGCGGGCACGCACTTCCTGCAGGTTGGATTTCAGTTTGTCCAGCAGCGGGCCGTTCGGCGCCACCGCCACCACCGGCATCTTCTCGTCGACCAGCGCCAGCGGGCCGTGCTTGAGCTCGCCGGCCGGGTACGCCTCGGCGTGGATGTAGGAGATTTCCTTGAGCTTCAGCGAGCCCTCCAGCGCCACCGGGTAATGCGCGCCTCGGCCCAGGAACAGGGCGTGCTGGCGATGGATGAATTCGGCCGCCAGTTCGACGATGGCCGGCTCCAGTTTCAGGGCGTCCTCGATGGCGCGCGGCAGGTGTTGCAGCTCGGTGCACAGTTGCGCATGACGCGCCGGGTCCATGCCGTTGCGTTGCGCCAGTTCCAGTGCGAACAGCGCCAGCGCGGCGAGCTGGGTGGTGAAGGCCTTGGTCGAGGCGACGCCGATTTCCGGGCCGGCGCGGGTCATCAATTTCAGATCCGCCTCGCGCACCAATGACGACTCGGGCACGTTGCAGATCACCAGCGTGCCGAGATAGCCGCGGCGGGTCGACTCGCGCAGCGCCGCCAGCGTGTCGGCGGTTTCGCCCGATTGCGAAATGGCGACCAGCAAGGTGTCCGGCGGCACCACCGCGTCGCGGTAGCGGTATTCGCTGGCCACTTCCACGCTCACCGGCAGGTGGGCGAATTCCTCGATCCAGTATTTGGCGACGAGGCCGGCGTGGTAGCTGGTGCCGCAGGCGATGATGTGCACGCCGCGCGTGCGGCGCAGCAGCTCATCGCTCTCGATGCCGAAGATGTTGGGCAGCACGCCGTGCGGCCCCAGCCGCGCCTCCAGCGTGTCGGCCACGGCGCGCGGCTGTTCGAAGATTTCCTTCTGCATGTAGTGGCGGTACTCGCCACGCTCGACCGCATCGGCGGACAGCTCGCTTTCGTGCATGGCGCGCTCGACCGGCTGGCCGTCTAGGCCGCAGATCTGCACGCTGTCGCGGGTGATCTCGACCACGTCGCCTTCGTCGAGGTAGATGATCTTGTTGGTCACCTGGATCAACGCCTGCGCGTCCGAGCCCAGGAAATTCTCGCCAATGCCCAGGCCCACCAGCAGCGGTGCGCCGCGGCGGGCGCCGACCACGCGGTCGGGCTCGTTGCTGCTGACCACGGCGATGGCGTAGGCGCCTTCCAGTTCGCGCACGGTAGCCAGCACGGCATCACGCAGTTTCAGTCCGCTGCTCAGTTGACGGTCGATCAGCGCGGCCATCACCTCGGTATCGGTTTCCGAGGTGAACACGTGGCCGGCCTGCTGCAACTCGGCGCGCAGGCTGGCGTAGTTCTCGATGATGCCGTTGTGCACGATTGCCACGTGGCCGGCGATGTGCGGATGGGCGTTGGCCTGGCTGGGCACGCCATGGGTGGCCCAGCGCGTGTGCGCGATGCCGGTGCCGCCGGGCAGGGGGGCAGCCAGGTAAAGCGCTTCCATCTCGCGCACCTTGCCCTTGGCGCGCACACGCTGGATATCGCCACCGGCCAGCACGGCCAGGCCGGACGAGTCATACCCGCGATATTCCAGTGCCTTCAGGCCAACGATCAGCAATGGCGCCACATCGCGCTGGGCAACGGCAGCAACAATTCCACACATCGGAGAAATCCTTTTGGATTGGTTGGCGGCGGGTCGCGGTGACGCGCCGGAAGTGGTCAGTTGACCTTGCGGCGCAGGTAATTCAACAGATCGATGCGCGTGATCAGGCCCAGGAAATCGTCGCCGTCGACCACGATGGCCACGTGCCCACGCTCGAATACCGGCAACAGCGCGGTAATCGGTTCGCGCATGTCCAGCATGTGCAGGTCGCTGATCATCGCCACGGAGACAGGATCGCGGAAGCGGGTCTCGTCGGTGTGGACGTGCATCAGCACATCCGACTCGTCGACGATGCCCACCAGCTTGTCGCCATCCATCACCGGCAACTGCGACACGTCGTAGAGTTTCATGCGGGTGTAGGCGGTGACCAGCAGTTCGTTGGGGCCGATCACCACCGTGTCGCGCTCGGCGTAGGGGCGCAGCAGCAGGTCGCGCAGGTCGCCGTGCTGCTTGCGCTCCAGGAAGCCGTTGTCGAGCATCCAGTAGTCGTTGTACATCTTGGACAGGTATTTGTTGCCGGTGTCGCAGACCAGCGTCACCACGCGCTTCGGCTCGGTCTGCTCGCGGCAGTATTTCAGCGCGGCGGCGACCAGCGTGCCGGTGGATGAACCACCCAGCACGCCTTCCTTCGCCAGCAATTCGCGCGCTGTGAGGAAGCTTTCCTTGTCGGCAATCGCATAGGCCTTGCGCACGCGGGAGAAATCGCTGATCAGCGGCAGGAAGTCCTCGCCGATGCCCTCGACCATCCAGCTGGCGGATTTGGTCGAGAGCGTGCCTTCATTGATGTACTGGCAGAGGATCGAGCCGACCGGATCGGCCAGGATGATCTCGGTGGCCGGCGAGTGTTCGGCGAAATACTGCGACAGGCCGGTCAGGGTGCCGGAGGAGCCGCAGCCGACCACGATGGCGTCCACCTTGCCATCCATCTGGGCGAGGATCTCCGGGCCGGTCGACTGGATGTGCGCGGCGGGGTTATCCGGGTTGCCGAACTGGTTGATGAAGTAGGCACCGGGCGTTTCGTTGGCGATCCGCTCGGCCATGTCTTGGTAATACTCGGGATGGCCCTTGGCCACGTCCGAGCGGGTCAGCACCACTTCGGCGCCCATCGCCTTGAGGTTGAAAATCTTCTCGCGGCTCATCTTGTCGGGTACCACCAGCACCAGCCGGTAGCCCTTTTGCTGCGCCACCAGCGCAAGGCCGAGGCCGGTATTGCCGGCTGTGCCTTCCACCAGGGTGTCGCCGGGCTTGATCTTGCCCGCGCGTTCGGCGCCTTCGATCATCGAAAGGCCGATGCGGTCCTTCACCGAGCCGCCGGGGTTCGCGTTCTCCAGCTTCAGGAACAGCTCGCAGCCCCCCGTGTCGAGGTGCTGCGTGCGCACCATCGGGGTGTTTCCGATCAGTTCCAGGACGCTTTGGTGGATCGTCATGGTTGCTCCGTTGCAAGAAGGGGTCGGGCGCCATGCGCCGCGTGACAGACGTCAATGATAGCCGAGCAGATGGGCGATTCCGGTGCGCGCGTGGTGCCAGAACGGCGGCGGCCCCGGCATCCGTCTTTCGAAGGAGGCCGGGGCCGCGTGTCATGTCAAACCGGGCAGGTTAATGCGTGAGGGTTCTGCGACTTTCCCACATCCGTTCGAGCCGAGCCTTGGCCTGCAACTTTTCCTTCTTCATGCTGTTGAGGGTGAGGTTGTCGATGGGGAGTACGCCGATGTCGGCATCGTGGACTTTGCTGTCGAGTTGCTTGTGCCGTTGATAGAGCCGGCGGAATTCGGCATCCGCCTTCATCAAAGCCTCGACATCGTCACGCTGCTGGTTTTCAAACATGATCCGACCTCCTCGCGAGTGGGCTGGCGGGCGCCTGGTTGCGGTCGCCCGCAGACGTATGAATGCATGCGCGCACCAACGACCCGCGCCGGGACTCCGGAATCGCGGGTGGGGATGTGAACGCTGATGGGCATGAATTCAGGTCAGTGACCCATGGGTCAGGGTGCCCATGGGACTTTGACCCTACACCGGCCCGGGGGGGTTAGCAAGCTGGTTTCACGGCTTGTTTGAACGCGGTCAAATTAAAAGAAAAAACCTGTCGAAACAGGCTTTTGCGTTCAGGTTGGCGGTGGCGGACAAAGTGCGTGACGGGGCTTGGTGTGGCGCGGTCTTCGGGCTGTCGGGTGCCCGTATTTTTGGGCATTTTCGCAAGCACCGGCCCCTCTCCTGTGTCCTCTCCCCAAGGGGGAGAGGAGGTCACGGTCGCTTCGGACTTTGCGGTGCGTTGGCGCTACGGACCTACTTCGAGGACACCGGATAGCTCCCTCTCCCCTGCAGGGGAGAGGGTTGGGAAGAGGGGCGGTGCTCGCGGGAAACCGACGTCGCGATTTACGGCTTCTTCGGTTTCGGTGCCGGGGTGGCTGCGGGTGCTTCGTCGCCGCTTTGCATCTGTGAACGCATCGCCTTGGCCACCTTGGTCGCCAGCTCGGCTTCACGCCGTGCGGCCCTGGCGACCTTGCTCTGGGCGGCGGCGAGCCGCTTGGCTTTTGCGGCCTCGTTGCGGGCCTGCTCGGCAGCCTGCGAATACGCTTCACCCTGCTGTTGCAGACGGGCGGTTTCTTCCTGCGCCATCTGGTACTGCATGCGCTGGCGCTCCAGCTCGCGGCGTGCCCGGTCGGCTTCGCGGCGGCTGTTGTCGAGCAGGATCTGGTCGTGCTCGCGATCGAGCTGGGTCAGCTTGAGCTGGGCATCCTGCAATTGCGCCGCAGCCTTGGCCAGGTCCACCCGGCGCTCGGCCAGATACAACTCGTGCGCGCGGTCGCGCGAACGCGCCTGGGCCAGCCGGTTGATTGCATCGTGGGCGCGTCCCTGTTCGGCCTGGGCGTAATTGCCCAACGTGGGATCGTTGGCCAGTTGATCGAGGCTGTTGTTGAGGCGGTTGACGTCGATGTCGTCCTGCGCCGCATGCACGGCTTGTGCGCCAGCCAGGGCCAGCAGTGCACCGGCGAAAAGGGTGGGGAAACGTTTCATGGCTGGCTCCCCTGTGCAGTGGGATCGGGAGTCTGGTCGGGTTGGGCCGGGGTGCTGGGTACGGTCTGAAAACCTTCGCCCGGCGCCGGTGCGGTGAGTGCCGAAGCCGCCGGTGCCGGCATGTCGTCGAGTTGCGGGGCGGCGTTCCCGGTGGGTGCGTAGTCGTTCTCCGCCGGGGCAGGGGATGACGCATCCTGCTCACCCTGTTGGCGCAGTCGGGCGTTCTCCTGCACCTTGGCCTGGATCTGCGCGCGCGCCGCGCCCAGTCGTGCCTTGGCCCTGGCCAGTTCGGCGTCGGCCCGCGATTCATCGGCCAGATTGGCGGCGTCGGCATATTTGCGCTGCGCCATCGCGTTCTGTGCCTGCTGGAACTTGTCCTGCGCAAACCCCAGGTCGACCGGCGCGTAATCGGCCGCATCGGCGTCGCGTGCGGCCTGCAACTGGTTCTGCGCCAGGTTCATCGCATTGTCCGGTGGCGGCACGCTGGCGCAACCGCCAATAATCAGCGCCACGCCCAGGGCGGTCGCCATCGCAAAAAGTCGGCGGGAGGCCCGCGCCGGCTGGAAAAAGATGTGCACCATCACATTCCTAATCGAGTTTTGAAGCGTATTGTGTGCAGGCATAATCCTTCATTGCAACGCACACTGTTACAGGGGTCATACGTGGACATCGGTTACTTCCTGAAGCTCATGGTAGACAAGGGCGCGTCCGACATGTTCCTGTCGACAGGCGCCCCCGTGAACATCAAGGTGGAGGGCAAGCTTTACCCCTTGGGCAATACCGGACTGCCCAACGGCATGGTCAAGAAAATCGCCTATTCGCTGATGGACGAAGGCCAGGTGCCGCAGTTCGAGCGCGACCTGGAACTGAACATGGCGCTGGCGGTGAAGGACGCCGGCCGTTTCCGCATCAACGTGTTCAAGCAGCGTGGCGAAGTGGGCATGGTGATCCGCGCGATCAAGAGCGAGATCCCCAGCATCGACCAGCTGCAGCTGCCGTCGATTTTCCGCGACCTGATCATGGAGCCGCGCGGCCTGATCCTGGTGGTGGGCGCCACCGGCTCGGGCAAGTCAACCACGCTGGCGGCGATGCTCGACCAGCGCAACAGCAACTCGTCCGGCCACATCCTCACCATCGAGGATCCGATCGAGTACCTGCACCGGCACAAGAAATCCATCGTCAACCAGCGCGAGGTGGGGCTGGATACGCACAGCTACCACGAGGCGCTGAAGAACGCGATGCGCGAGGCGCCGGACGTGATCATGATCGGCGAGATCCGCGACACCGACACCATGGAAGCGGCGATCGCGTTCTCCGAAACCGGCCACCTGTGCCTGGCCACGCTGCACTCCAACAACGCCGACCAGACACTGGAACGCATCCTCAACTTCTTCCCCGAATCGGCGCACAAGAACGTGCTGATGAACTTGGCGCTGAACCTGCGCGCGGTGATCAGCCAGCGCCTGGTGATCGGCAAGGACGGCCGGCGCATTCCCGCCGCCGAGGTGCTGCTGAATACCCCGCTGATCCGCGACATGATCCGCCGTGGCCAGACCCACGAGATCAAGGAAGCGATGGATCGCAGCCTGCAGGAAGGCATGCAGACCTTCGACCAGTCGCTCTACCGGCTGTACAAGGAAGGCCGCGTGGAGTTGGAAGAAGCGCTCAACAAGTCCGATTCACGCGATGGCCTGGCCCTGAAGATCCGCCTGGCCGAAGGCGGCAGCAACGCGGAACTGGCGGGCAACGACCCTTACGGCATGGGTTTCTGAGCCACCGGGCGCCGGTCCAAACGGGCGCCCACAAGGACAAACATCCACGCCTCATTCCAGCGTGGTGCGCCGGGGCGGCTCCTGTGCTTCCTCCACCCGATTGCGGTACAGCGCCGCGCGCACCAGCAGCATCAGCGTGATCGGCGTGGTCAGGGTGAGGAACACGCCGATCAGGATCTCGTAGAAGATCGGCCGCCCGTGCGCCACCGAGAAGCAGATGATCGAGCCGGCCAGCATGAAGAACGCGCCGAAGGTGGTACCCAGCGTGGGTGCATGCACGCGCTTGTAGAAATCCTTCAGGCGCAGCAGGCCCAGCGAGCCGACGAAGGCAAAGCCCGAGCCCAGCAATACCAGCACTCCCACCAGCACGGCGGCCCACGGTGGCAGCGCGTCGAGATGGTTCATTCGATCACCTCGCCACGCAGCAGGAACTTGGAAAACGCCAGCGTGCCGGCAAAGCCCAGCAGGGCAATGATCAGGCCCGCCTCCACATACAGCTCGCTGCCGGTGCGAATGCCGATGCTGAGCAGCAACAGCATCGCGTTCACATACAGCGCGTCCAGCGCCAGCACGCGGTCTTGCGCGCGCGGCCCGCGCACCATGCGGATGATCGAGAAGGCCATCGCCAGCAACAGCAGGTATTGCGCCGCCACGATGGCGAACGCCAGGAAACCATGGCTCATTGGAAGATCTCCAGCAGGGGCCGCTCGTAGCGTTGCTTGATGGTGTCGATCCAGCTTGCCTCGTCGACCAGATCCAGCACGTGGATCAGCAGCACGTTGCGGGCCGAGTCGTGATCGACCCAGATCGTGCCCGGCGTCGAGGTGATGATGCAGGCCAGCGCGGCCAGCCCGTAATGGTCGGTGAGCTCCAGCGGGATCGCTACGAAGCCCGAAGTGAACCGCCCGCGTCGGCGCAGCACGATCCACGCCACCGCCAGGTTGGAGCGCACGATGTCGCGCAACACCCGCAGCAGCAGCTTGCCCAGCAGCGGGTAATGACGCACCCGCGCCCGTGGCGGACGCAGCTTGCCGAACGCCCACGCCAGCCCCAGCGCGATCACCACGCCGCTGGCCACGGTGGCTGGCGCCAGGCTCTGCCGCAGCAGCAACCAGGCCAGCAGCAGGAAGCCGGCCATCAGCGGATGCGGCAGCCAGCGCCTCACGGGAACACCGCGCGGATGTAATGGGCCGGTGCGTGCAATTGCTCGGCGGTGGCCGCCAGGTAGCGCAGCGGGGCGTCGGCCCACACGCTCAAGGCCAGACACGATCCCAGCAGGATCAGCACCGATACGGCCTCGCCCAGGCGGATGGGGGGGAAGGTCCAATCCTCATCGGCCCAGAAAATCTGGATGCCGGTGCGGCACATCGCGATCACCGTGCAGAAGCCCGCCACCACCACCAGGGTGAACAACGCTATTGCGCCGCGGCCCGCCCCGGTTTCCAGCATCGGTGCCAGCAGGGCGAATTTGGCCAGGAAGCCGGACAACGGCGGCAGCCCGGCCAGCACCAGCGCGCAGACCAGGAAACACATGCCCAGCAGCGCCACCGGCGCCGGCAGCGTGGCGCGGTTCTCGTCTTCGTCCGCGTACAGCGCCTCACCGGCCGGATCGTACGGTTCCAGCAGTGGCGTCGCCTCGGCCTCGTCGTCGGGCGCCAGCATGCCGGCCAGCAGGAAAAACGCGGCGATTGCCAGGGTGGAGATCACCAGGTAAGCCAGCGCGCCCGCCGTGACCGCCGGATGCTGCAGGCCGATCGCGCCGAGCAGGGTGCCCGAGGAGATGAGCACGTTGTAGCCGGCCAGCTTGCCCAGGTCGCGCGCGCCCAGCATGCCGACCACCCCGACCGCCACCGTCGCCATGCCGCCCCACAGCAGCCAGCTGTCGCCGAAATGGGCCGAGGCCGGGCCGGCATCGCTGCCGAACAGCAACAGGCTCAACCGCAGCAGCACGTAGACCCCCACCTTGGTCATGATCGCGAACATCGCGGCCACCGGCGACGTCGCCGCGGCGTAGGTGCGCGGCAACCAGAACCCCAGTGGCCACATCGCCGCCTTCACCAGGAACGCCACGCCCAGGATCGCGGCGCCGGCATGCAGCAAGGCGCGCGTGTTGTCCGGCACCGTGGGAATCAGCTGGGCCAGCGCCGCCATGTTGAGCGTGCCGGTGACCCCGAAGATCAGGCTGACACCCACCAGGAACAGCATCGAGGCGAGCAGGTTGACCGCGATGTAATGCAAACCGGCGCTGACCCGGCGCGCGCCCGGCCGATGCAGCGCCAGGCCATAAGTAGCCGCCAGCAGCACCTCGAAGAACACGAACAGGTTGAACAGGTCCCCGGTGAGGAAGGTGCCGTTCAAGCCCATCAACAGGAACTGGAACATCGGCTGCACCGGGCCGCCGGGCTGTTGCCAGCGACCCAGCGCGCACGGCAACAGGGCCAGCGCCAGCACCGCGGTAAGCAGCAGCATCAGCACCGACAGCCGGTCGGCCACCAGCACGATGCCGAACCGGGCCGGCCAGTCGCCAACGCGGTAGACCGCCGTCAGGCCGTCGCCGGCCACTGCGCCGGTCACGCCCACCAACAGGGCGGCGGCCAGCAATACCAGCGCCACACAGGACGCCACGCTCAACGCGGCCACCAGCCGTCGCCGCCGCTCGCCCAGCAGCAATTGCAACGCGGCCACCAGCAACGGCAGCACGATCGGCAATACCAGCAGATGCGCGCTCATGGCGTGCCGTCCTTGCCGTCGACGTGGTCATTGCCGGTGAGCCCGCGCGAGGCCAGCAGCACCACCAGGAACAACGCCGTGGTGGCGAAGCTGATCACGATCGCGGTCAGCACCAGCGCCTGCGGCAGCGGGTCGGCGTACTGCGTGATGTCGGCGCCGCTGCGCAGCACCGGGTCCGCGCCCGTGCGCAAGCCGCCGATGCAGAAGATGAAAAGGTTCACCGCGTAGGAAATCAGGGTGAGGCCGATGATCACCTGGAACGTGCGCGGGCGCAGCAGCAGCCACACGCCCGATGCCGCCAGCACGCCGATCGCCAATGCCAATACCGCCTCCATCAGCGATCTCCCTCGGCATCGACCACCGGCTCGCCCAATACCCGCGGGCGGCGCAGCGACTGGTGCGCCAGCGCCACCAGCATCAATGACGTGGCGCCCACCACCACGAAGAACACGCCCAGGTCGAACAGCATCGCCGTGGCCAGCGGCAGCTCGCCCAGCAACGGTATGTCGGCGTGGCGCGAGTGCGAAGTGAGGAACGGGTAGCTGAACGCGAGCGAGCCCAGGCCGGTGCTCACCGCCAGCAGCAAGCCGGCGCCGATCCAGCGCAACGGCGCCACCCGCAGGCGCACCTCCACCCAGCGCGCGCCGCGCGCCATGTACAGCAGCACCAGCGCCACCGACACGGTGATGCCGGCGGCAAACCCGCCACCAGGCAGGTCATGCCCGCGCAGGAACAGATGCAGGCCGAACAGCACGATCACCGGCGCCATCAACTGCACGATCAGGCCCGGGATGCGCAGGTAATCGGCCACTACCGAAGCGGTGCCGTTGTCGCTGGCCTCGAAGGCTGCCTGCAACCGTTGCTGTGCGGGCGCGTCCACGCTCTCGATCGCCGGACGGAAGCGGCGCAGCAGCGCGAAAACCGTCAGCGCCACGATCGCCAGCACGCTGATTTCGCCCAGGGTGTCGAAGCCGCGGAAGTCGACCAGGATCACGTTGACGACGTTGTGGCCGCCGCCCTCGGTGTACGCGCGCTCCAGGAAAAAGTGCGAGATCGAATCGGCCACCGGATGCAGCATGGCCGCGTAGGCCAACGTCGCCAGCCCCAACCCCACGCCGGCGGCGATCACCATGTCGCGACGGCGGCGCAGGCGGGCACGGCGGCTGTCCGGTGCCATGCCGCTGATGCGCTTGGGCAGCCAGCGCAGGCCGAGCAGGATAACGATGGCGGTGACCACCTCGACCAGCAACTGGGTCGCCGCCAGATCCGGCGCCGACAACCACACGAAACTGATGCACGACACCAGGCCGGCGCCGCCGGTGAGCAGCAGCGCGGCGAGTCGATGGAACTTCGCCTGCGTCGCGGCGCCTATCGCGCAGGCGCCGCCGAGCAACCACAGCAGTGCGAACGCGGGATCGACACCCGAGCCATGCAGCGACAGCGGCAGCGACGAACCCCACATCGCCATGCCCGCCGCCAGTGATGCGGCCAGCACAATCAATAGCAACTGCGGTTGCAGCCGGCGACTGGGGAACAAGCCTTCCAGCGCGGCCGGCAAGGTGGCGGTGAGCAGCGTCAGCATCCATTCGAAGATCCGCCTGCCGCTGAACCGGCCGAGCAGCGGCAGCGTTTCGCGCCCCGCGAAATAACCGCGCAGCACCACGTAGACCACACACCCGGCCACCAGTGCGATCGCGCTCATCAACAGCGGCGGGGTCAACCCGTGCCACACCGCCAGGCTGAACGCGGGCGTGGCCTCGCCGAGCACCGAATACGCCGCCGCGCGCAACGGTGGCCCGATCACCCGCGCCGGCAGCATGCCCACCAGCACGCAGGCCAGCGCCAGCAGGCCGATCGGCAGGCGCATCCAGCGCGGCGGTTCGTGCGGTTGGCGCGGGTAATCGTCGCGCGCGGGGCCGAAGAACACGCCCAGCGCGAAACGCAGTGAATAGACCACGCTGAACGCGCTGGCCAGCACGGCGATCGCCGCGGCGGCCATGTCCACCGCGGGGCCGCGATGGGTGGTCAGCGCCACCGCGAAGAACATCTCCTTGGACAGGAAGCCGTTGAGCAAGGGCACGCCGGCCATCGCGGCGCTGGCGATCACCGCCAGCGTGGCGGTGATCGGCATGACGTGGCGCAGGCCGCCCAGCCGCCGCAGATCGCGCGTGCCGGTTTCGTGATCCACCGCACCGGCGGCCATGAACAGCGATGCCTTGAAAGTAGCGTGGTTGACGATGTGGAAGATCGCCGCCACCGCGCCGAGCGTGCTGCCCAGGCCAATCAGCATGGTGATCAAACCCAGATGGCTGATCGTCGAATACGCCAGCACCGCCTTCAGATCCTGCTGGAACACGGCTGCGGTTGCGCCCAGCAGCAGGGTCAGCAGGCCGGCGCCGCCCACCAGCCAGAACCAGGCGTCGGTACCCGACAACACCGGCCAGAAACGCAGCAGCAGAAACACGCCGGCCTTGACCATCGTGGCCGAATGCAGGAACGCCGAAACCGGCGTCGGCGCCGACATCGCCTGCGGCAGCCAGAAGTGGAACGGGAACTGCGCGCTCTTGGTCAGCGCGCCCAGCAGCACCAGCACCAGCATCGGTGTGTACAACGCGTCGGCGCGCACCTGTTCACCGGCGGCCAGGATCACATCCAGGTCGTAGCTGCCTGCGATGTGACCCAGCAACATCATCCCCGCGAACAGGCACAAGCCGCCGCCGGCGGTGACGATCAACGCCATGCGCGCGCCCTCGCGCGCCGACGCGCCCTGGTTCCAGTAGCCGATCAGCAGGAACGAGAAAATGCTGGTCAGCTCCCAGAAAAACACCAGCTGGATCACGTTGCCGGACATCACGATGCCCAGCATCGAGCCCATGAACGCCAGCAGCAGCGCGCAGAAACGATTGAGCGGATCGTCCGGCGGCATGTAGTAGCGGGCATACACACCCACCAGCAGGCCGATGCCGCAGATCAGCATCAGGAACAGCCAGCTGAAGCCATCCACGCGCAGCACCAGATCCAGCCCCAGCGACGGCACCCAATGGACGACGTGGCGCAACGCGTGGCCGCCATCCATCGCCGGATAGATGCCCACCGCCAGCAACAGGCACGCCGCCGCGGTGGCGATCATCAGCCATGTCGCCCATTGCCGCCCACGCACCATCAACACGACCACGCTGGCCAGGAAGGGCAGGCAGAGCATGGCGAGTGCAGCGAGGTCGTAAGGCATCGGGCCACCGTTCGGGGAATACGCCGGCAGCACCGGTCGCGCAGCGCACGCATCGCCATGCGCTTCCGCGGACGGAAGGCATGAGTCGCGAAAACGAGCGCCATTTCCGAGTCTACAGGCCGCGTCGATCTACCCGCAAAGCTCTATAGTCGTGGTCGCGCTGTCGGGTTCAAACGGCCGGCCGCGCCTTCATGTCAACCTGCAGGGACCACGGAGAGCGCGCATGACTGCGATCGCTTCAAGCCTCGCGCCACCGCAAAAAATACTGCTGGCGACCGATCTGCGCAGCCACGGCGACCGCGCCCTGGATCGCGCCGCGCAACTGGCGCAACAGTGGCAGGTGCCGCTGCATGTCGTGCACGTGCAGTCGTGTCCCGCCGAGGACGAGTTGTCGCCGATCAACCAGCCGTCGTGGCGACAGGGCTACTCCAGCCCGGTCCTGGTGGAGCGACAGATCCGCCGTGATCTGCGCCAGGAGATCGCCGACCTCACCATCCACGTGGCCGATGGCAACCCGGCCGACGCCATTCTCGAAACCGCCGTGCAACAGGGCTGCGACCTGATCGTGCTGGGCGCGTCCGAACCGTCGTCACCGAGTGCGCTGGGGCGCGTTACCGAGCAACTGCTGCGCAAGTCGCCGGCTTCGTTGCTGGTGGTCAAGAGCCGGCCGCACGATGCCTACGCCAACGTGGTGGTCGGTACCGATTTCACCGCCGAATCCCGCTTTGGCCTGACCACCGCCGCCAAGTGGTTTCCCGCGGCCCGGCTGGCGTTGATGCACGTGCTGGATATCCCGTACACCTCGTTGTGGCTGGATGCGGAACACAGCAGCGACCTGGCCCGCATGGAAATGGCCACGATGCGATCGTTCCTGGACGACACGCCGCTTGCCGCCGACGTGAAGGAGCGCGTCGTACCCCTTATCGAACATGGCCACCCGGAAATCGTGCTGCGCGACCATGTGATGCGGGAAGAGGCGGATCTGGTGGTGATCAGCGCGTTCCGCCGCGGCCTGGCCTTTCATCTGCTCGTGGGCGGCACCTCGCGGCGCATTGTGCCGGCGGTACCCAGTGATGTGTTGTTGGTGCGGGCGCAACAATGATGTCGCTCCCCGGTTGAGTTGCCCGAAGATCTGATGGGTTTCGCTCCCCCCGCTCGCGGGGGGAGCTGCCCGAAGGGCTGAGGGGGGACGCTTTTCACGGCGCAGAGCAAGAGCGCCCTCATCCGCCCTGTCGGGCACCTTCTCCCGCGAGCGGGAGAAGGGATCGTCAGACGGCGTCCGGCTGCCTTTCCGGCGCGGCCTGCTGGAACGCCTCCAGCTCGTTGCAGGCGGCGTGGATGCGTTGCAGCGTGGGGTAGTTTTCCAGCGGCAGCTTCCAGCGCAAGGCGTTGTAGAACTGGGGCACCAGGCAGGCGTCGGCCAGGCCCGGCGTGTCGCCGTGGCAGAAGCGACCGGTGGCGGGGTTGTCGGCCAACATGGCTTCCAGCGCATCGAACCCTGTCGCGATCCAGTGCCGCGACCATTCCGCGCGTTGCACGTCGTCGGCACCGAACTGCGCTTCCAGGCGCTGCAGCACGCGCAGGTTGCCCAGCGGGTGGATGTCGCAGGCCACTGCCATCGCCAGCTCGCGCACCCGCGCGCGGCCGCGGCTGTCGGCAGGCAGCAGGGCTGGTTCGGGGAAGGTCTCGTCCAGGTATTCCATGATCGCCAGCGACTGGGTGATCGCGCGGTCGCCGTCGAGCAGGCAGGGGATCAGTTGCTGCGGGTTCAAGGCGCGGTAATCGGCGCCGTGCTGCTCGCCGCCGTCGCGCAGCAGGTGCAGCGGCTGGTAGTGGTAATCCAGCGCCTTGAGGTTCAGCGCGATGCGTACGCGGTAGACGGCGCTGGAGCGCCAATAACCGTACAGGGTCAGGGTAGGGCTCAAGGCTCGGCTCCTGCGGGTGGTCCGGAAGGGTGTCCCGGTTTGCGTCAGCGCGGGCCGCGCCGGACAATAGGCGGTTCCTGCCCGGCCGCCCCTGGTCCGGGCGGTCGTCCAAACATATCACTGGAGTCCTGCCGTGTCCGTCACCCGCATGAGCGATCTTGATCTGCGCGACAAGCGCGTATTGATCCGCGAAGACCTGAACGTGCCGATCGACAACGGCCACATCACTTCCACCCAGCGCCTCGACGCCGCCCTGCCCACGATCCGTGCCGCTCGCGATGCCGGCGCCAAGGTGCTGGTGCTGTCGCACCTGGGCCGCCCGAAGGAAGGTCAGTTCGATGCCGAGTCCTCGCTGGCGCCGGTGGCCACCTGGCTGGGCGAGCAGCTCGGTACGCCGGTACGGCTGGTAGCCGATTACCTCGACGGCGTCGAGGTCGCCAGCGGCGAGGTGGTGGTGCTGGAAAACTGCCGCATGAACGTGGGCGAGGGCAAGGACGACGACGCGCTGGCGCAGAAATATGCCGCGCTGTGCGACATCTTCGTGATGGACGCGTTCGGCACCGCGCACCGCGCGCAGGCCTCCACCCATGGCGTGATCAAGTTTGCCCCGGTTGCCGCCGCCGGCCCGTTGCTGTCGGCCGAACTGGACGCGCTGGGCAAGGCGCTGGAGCAACCCGCGCGGCCGCTGCTGGCGATCGTGGCCGGCTCCAAGGTATCGACCAAGCTGACCTTGCTCGACAACCTCATCGGCAAGGTCGACCAGCTCATCGTGGGCGGCGGCATCGCCAACACCTTCATCGCGGCGATGGGTTTGCCGATCGGCAATTCGCTGTACGAAGCCGATCTGATCGACGCCGCCAAGAAAGTGCTGGCCGACGCCAAGGCCCGCGGCGCCGAAGTGCCGATGCCGGTCGACGTGGTGGTGGCGCCCACGTTCTCCGCGCAGGCGCCGGCCACGGTGAAGGCGGTCGATGAGGTGCACGATGACGAGATGATCCTGGACATCGGCCCGCGCACCGCGCAGATGTACGCCGAGCTGATCGCCAAGGCGGGCACGGTGGTGTGGAACGGTCCGGTCGGCGTGTTCGAGTTCGACGCGTTCGGCAAGGGCACCGAAACCCTGGCGCGCGCCATCGCCGCCTCGCCGGCGTTCTCGATCGCCGGTGGCGGCGACACGCTGGCCGCGGTGGACAAGTACGGCATCGCCGATGACGTCTCCTACATCTCCACCGGCGGCGGCGCGTTCCTGGAATTCCTGGAGGGCAAGGAGCTGCCGGCGGTCACCGCACTGAAGGCGCGGGCGTCGAAGTAATGCTTTGCCTGTTCGACCTCGACGGCACCCTGATCGATTCGGAGCTGGGCATCTTCAGCTGCATCCGCCATGCGCTGGTGCAGATGCAGGTGCCCGCACCCACGCCCGAGGCCTTGCGCGACTGGATCGGCCCGCCGCTGCACCAGGGCTTCGCCGCGTTGATGGACAACGATGCGGCGAAAGTCACTGCCGCCATCGGTCATTACCACGACCGGTTCACCGCCATCGGCTGGCGCGAGCACGCCGTGTATCCGGGCTTGGCTCAGTTGATCGAAGGACTGCAGGCGGCTGGCCATCAACTGGCAGTGGTCACCAGCAAGCCGCGGCTGCACGCGTTGCCGATCGTGGAAAGCCTGCCGTTCGGCGCGGCTTTCCAGCATGTGTATGGCCCGGAGCCGGGCAATCCGCATTGCGAGAAGGCATCGATGATCGCTGCCGCGCTGGCCGATTTCCGATCTGCGCCAGAACATGCGGTGATGATCGGCGACCGCCGTTTCGACATCGAGGGCGCGGTGGCGAACCGGGTGCGCGGGTTTGGCGTGCTGTGGGGTTTTGGCAGCCGCGAGGAGTTGACGTTGGCCGGGGCGACTGCCATCGCCAATGATCCGGGTGAGCTGGCCGGGTTTATCAATGAAGCCGCGGCAGCTCTGGCGGCTGATGCTTAGGGTGCGCTGATCGAGGCTCGCGCGTTGTCCTGGCGAAACAGGCCATTGCCGTCATCCCAGCGAAAGCTGGGATCCAGCGACTCCCGGTCACTGCATGAAGGCACTGGATTCCAGCTTTCGCTGGAATGACGGCTTGTTTGGACCACGCTTCAACCCGGCCGCCGCGCGCCCAACGTCACCAGCAATTCCTGTGCCGCCCGCACGCGCTCCGTCGCGCCCGGCAGATCCATGATGATCTTCAGCTTGTCCCGGCCATCCAGCTTGTAGATGCGCGGCTGGCGCTGGATCAGGTTGATGATGGTCATCGGATTGATCTCGGGCTTCTCGCGGAACACGATGCGTCCGCCGCTGGCGCCCAGATCCAGCTTGCGAATGCCCAGCGGCGTGGCCATCAGTTTCAGCGTGGCCACCGCGAACAGCTGCTTGGCCGGCGGCGGCAACAATCCGAAACGGTCGATCATTTCCACCTGCAGGTCGCGCAGGTCGGCTTCGTTGCGGGCGCTGGCGATGCGCTTGTACAGCGTCAGGCGGGTGTGCACGTCCGGCAGGTAATCGTCGGGGATCAGCACCGGCAGGTGCAGTTCCACCTCGGTCTCGTGTTCGCTGCTCAAGTCGAAGTCGGGCACCTTGCCGGATTTCAGCGCGCGCACCGCGCGGTCCAGCAGTTCGGTGTAGAGGCCAAAGCCGATTTCCTGGATCTGGCCGGATTGTTCATCGCCCAGCAGCTCGCCGGCACCGCGGATCTCGAGGTCGTGCGTGGCCAGGGTGAAGCCCGCGCCCAGTTCCTCCAGCGAGGCCAGCGCTTCCAGCCGCTTCTGCGCGTCGGCGGTGATCGACTTGCGATCAGGCACCACCAGGTAAGCGTAGGCGCGGTGATGCGAACGGCCCACGCGGCCGCGCAGCTGGTGCAACTGCGCCAGGCCGAAGCGGTCGGCGCGATCGATGATGATGGTGTTGGCCGTGGGTATATCAATTCCCGTTTCAATAATCGTGGTGCAGGCCAGCACGTTGAAGCGCTGGCGGTGGAAATCCGCCATCACGCTTTCCAGCTCGCGCTCGGGCATCTGGCCGTGGGCGATGCGGATGCGCGCCTCGGGCACCAGCTCTTCCAGCTCGCGCACGGTGCGCTCGATGCTCTGCACCTCGTTGTGCAGGAAATACACCTGGCCGCCGCGCGACAGCTCACGCTGCAGGGCCTCGCGGATGGTGGCCGGGTCCCACGCGGCGATGAAGGTGCGCACGGCGGTGCGGTGGGCAGGCGGGGTGGCGATCAACGACAGGTCGCGCAGGCCGGCCATGGCCATGTTCAGCGTGCGCGGGATCGGCGTGGCGGTCATCGTCAGCAGGTCGACTTCGGCGCGCAGCTTTTTCAGCTGCTCTTTCTGGCGCACGCCGAAACGCTGCTCCTCGTCGACGATCACCAGGCCGAGATTCTTGAACTTCACGTCGGGCATCAGCAGTTTGTGCGTGCCCACGATCACGTCGATCTGGCCGTCGGCCAGGCGCTTCAGCGCCTCGTTCACTTCCTTGCTGGACTTGAAGCGCGACAGCACGTCCACGCGTACCGGCCAATCGGCGAAACGGTCGGCGAAATTGCGGTAATGCTGCTGCGCCAGCAGCGTGGTGGGCACCAGCACGGCCACCTGCCGGCCCGCGGTGGCGGCGGCGAACGCGGCGCGCAGGGCCACCTCGGTCTTGCCGAAACCCACGTCGCCGCAGATCACCCGGTCCATCGCGCGCGGTGCGGCCAGGTCGTTCAGCACGGCTTCGATCGCGCTTTCCTGGTCGGGCGTTTCCTCGAACGGAAAGCCGCGACCGAACTCTTCCACCATCTGCCGATCGATCGGCATCGACTCGCCGCCGCGCGCCTCGCGCTGGGCGTAGATCGCCAGCAGCTCGGCCGCCACGTCGCGTACTTTCTCGGCGGCCTTCTTGCGCGCGCGTTCCCACGCGTCACCGCCCAGCGAATGCAGCGGCGCCAGTTCCGGCGCGGTGCCGGAGTAGCGGCTGACCAGGCCCAACTGCGCCACCGGTACGTACAGCTTGTCGCCCTTGGCGTATTCGATGGTGAGGAACTCGCCATCCATGCCGCCCACGTCCATCGACACCAGGCCCTGGTAGCGGCCCACGCCGTGATCGACATGCACGATCGGCGCGCCGATGGTGAGTTCGGTGAGATCGCGGATGATGCTTTCCGGATCGCGCGCGGTGCCGCGGCGGCGCTTGCGGTCGCGCTCGCTGCGCACCCGTTCGCCATAGAGCTCGCGCTCGGTGAGCACGGTGATCGGCGGTTTGGTGAGCGCGAAACCCTGCTCAAGCCCGGCAATGGTGATGGCGAACTTGATTCCCTCTGCTGCTTCCTGGGGGAGGAGAAAGTCAGGCCAGCTCTCCACGTTCTGCGGCTTCAGCCCTGCTGCCGCCAGCGTTTCGATCAAGGCCTCGCGCCTACCCGCCGAATCCGCGGCGATCAGCACGCGCCCCGGATAGCTGGCCAGAAAATGCCGCAGCGAGGTGCCGGGCTCTTCGCCCTTGCGGTTCAGCGGCAGCTCCGGCGCAGGCTGGGTGCCCACGGCCACGGCGTGCTCGTGGCTGGGGTCCACCACTTCCACCCGCAGCCGCTTGTTGAGCTGCGCGCGCCATTGCTCCGGCGGCAGGTACAGCTCGGCCGGTGGTAGCACCGGGCGCTCGATGTCGTGGGCACGCTGGTCGTAGCGCTCGGCCGTCTGCGCCCAAAACTGGTCGGCCGCTTCGCCCGCACCTTCGCCCAGCACGAACAGCGCATCGTCGGCGAGATAGTCGAACAGCGTGGCGGTTTGCTCGAAGAACAATGGCAGGTAGTACTCGATGCCGCCGGGCGTAACGCCTTCCTTGATGTCCTGGTACAGCGGGCAGCGGCGCACGTCGATCGGGAAGCGCTCGCGCAGGTTGCTGCGGAATGACTTGGCCGATTCCTCGGTGAGCGGGAATTCGCGCGCGGGCAGCAGCTCGATCTTTTCCACCTGCTGTTGCGAGCGCTGGCTTTCGGGATCGAAGCTGCGGATCGACTCCACTTCGTCATCGAACAACTCGATGCGGTAGGGCATGTCGCTGCCCATCGGGTAGATGTCGATCAGCGCGCCACGTACCGCGAAATCACCCGGCTCGGCGACCTGCGGTACGTGCCGGTAGCCGGAGGCTTCCAGCCGGCGCTGCTCGTGCGCCAGGTCCAGTTTCTGGCCTTTGTCCAATACCAGGCCCGCGCCGGTGATGTGACTGCGCGGGGCGATCCGCTGCATCAGCGTGGCCACCGGCACCACCAGCACGCCGCGCTGGATGCTGGGCAACCGGTACAGCGTGGCGATGCGCTGCGACACGATCTCCGGATGCGGGCTGAACGCGTCGTAGGGCAGGGTTTCCCAGTCGGGGAAATGCAGCACGGGCAAGCCGCCGCTGAACACGCGCAGCTCGTCTTCCAGCGCGCGGGCGCGTTGGGTGTCGCGCGTCACCGCGACCACCAGTCCCGGATGCGCACGGGCGGTTTCCGCGATCAGCAGCGCGCGCGCCGAGCCATCCGGTGGCGACCAGTAACGGCGCTGTTTCGGGGTGGTGGGCAGGGGCGGGTGCGGCAGGGATTTCGACATAGGGCAATCTTGCCGTTGCGCAAGCGTGCCCCGCGCCATGGCGTCGGCGGGCACGGTCGCCGGCGGCGATGACGTGGAGACAAGCGGGCAAGTGTAACTTGCGGGAAGGTGGGTGGCGGCCGTTCCCCAGGTTTCAGCGTGACGCCGGACGCAGCATGTCCTCCACCGCCGTGTAATCACCATCGTTCGGCAACGCGGGGATGCCCAGCAGGTGTGCCATCAGCGGATAGACATCCACGTTCGCGAACGGGGCCACCGTGAGGCCCGCACGAAAATCCGGCCCGTGCGCCACGAACAGCGCCTGCATGGCGGGCGCCGCATTGTCGTAGCCATGCTCGCCCACGCTGACGCGGCCCTTGTGGCTGGCCATGTACGCCGTGGTGGTGATGCGCCAACCCACGTGCGCCGAACACAGCAGTTGCGGCACACGGGCGTTGTGGCCGTAGGCGAGGCGCGCCGGTACGCGGGTCTTGTCCCAGCAATCCATGTTCGGCTGCGGCTGCTCCAGTTTCTTCTCGATGCGGGTGAACGCGGCCTGCGCGGCGGGCGAATCGGACAACGGATTGAAGCCGGCCAGCACGCCCAGGCTCACCGTCTGTACCTGGTCCAGCGGGATCAGCTTGTCGATCAGCACGCTGTTCTGCAGCGGCACGCTCGCCATGCCGTGGTCGGACAGCACGATCAGGTTGATGCGCTCGAACAGGCCGCGCTGCCGCAAGCCCTTCACCAGCCGCGCCAGCGCGGCGTCGGTTTGGCGCAGCGCGTCGTCCACCTGCGGTGAATCCGGGCCGTGATGATGGCCGGCGTGGTCGACGCCATCGAAATACAGGGTGAGAAAACCCGGCCGCTGGTCTGCGGGCAGATCCAGCCAGGCCAGCACCTGATCCACGCGCTGGTCGGGTGTGACGGCGCCGTCGTACGGCTTCCAGTAATCCGGATGGTGGCCGTGGATATCCGCTTCCGAACCGGGCCAGAACATGGTGGCGGTGCGCAGGCCGTGGCGGTCGGCAGTCTCCCAGATCGGCGTGCCCTGATCCCACCAGCGGCCGTCGCTCACCGCTCGCCGGTTGCCCAGCGAAAACTTGCCCAATTCGGGATCGAACATGGTGTTGTTGACCACGCCGTGGTGATCCGGGCGCAGGCCGGTGACCAGCGTGTAGTGGTTGGGAAACGTCAGCGACGGAAACGAGGGCTGCATCGATTGCGCCCGCACGCCGTCGCGCGCCAGCATCGCCAGGGTGGGGCTCAAGCCTCGCGTGAGGTAGTCGGGACGGTAGCCGTCGATCGAGATCAGCAGGAGCGGATGTGTACCGGCGGTTTTGCCCGCGCTGGGCGGCTGCGTGGCGCAGCCGGCGCCGAGCGCCAGCAGCAGCGCGCACAGCAGGCGAAACAGGATGTTCATGTGCAATGCCTGAAAATGGAGCGGAATGATTCCTCCATGATCGCGCAGATGCATGACCATGACATGGCTACGCACACGTTTTGACGCACGTATCCGCTGGCTCGCCGGCCTCAGCCTGGCGTTGCCGCTTGGCATTGCGTTGGCCGCGCCGCAACAATCCGTGCAGCGCAAACCCGCCACGCCGCCGGTGCCGAAAACCGCGCCGCCGCTGCGGGTGGCACCCATCCCGCCGCGGCCCAATCTGCAATTCCAGCAGCAGGTGCAGCAACAGCAACTGCGCAAGGAATTCCAGCAAAGCCAGCTGCGCGGACAACTGCAGCAAGGTGTGTCGGACGTGGCCAGGCAACCCTATGCGAACAATCCGTCCGCCGGCCGGCAGTTCGACCGTGCGGACGATGCACGGCGCGACCGTGACCGCGCCCAGCAGCAAAGCCTGATCGATCGCTACTGGGGCGTGCCGGTGCAGCCGCCGGCCCCGGCGCCGGCAAACAGCGGCGGGTGAAAGCCAGGCACTTTTTGTAGGAGCGGCTTCAGCCGCGACGCTTTTCGCACCTGCTGACACCAGGGCCAGAGCATCGCGGCTGAAGCCGCTCCTACAGGGATTGCGCAGACAAACAGAAACTACGCGAACAAGTCGCCAGCCGGCGCCGCGTGTTCGTGATCCAGTAGCAGGCGCTTGATTTCCAGGCCGCCGCTGAAGCCGGTGAGGCTGCCATCGCGGCCGATGACGCGGTGACACGGCACGATGATCGGCAACGGGTTGCGGCCGTTCGCGGCGCCTACCGCCCGCATCGCGCGGGGCCGGCCGATGCGATGGGCCAGGTCCGCGTAGCTGATGGTGACGCCGTAGGGGATGCGTGCCAGTTCCTCCCACACCTCAAGCTGAAACGGCGTGCCTATCGGGTGCAGCGGCAGGTCGAACTGGCGGCGTTTACCGGCGAAGTATTCCGTCAGCTGGGCGCGGGCCATGGCGATCGGCGCCGAGGCGTGCGCTGCGGTCACCCGAATCCAGTGCGGCGGGATGACCAGCGGATCACGCTCGTGCTCGAACCAGATGCCGCGCAGGCCATCGGCGTCCGCCACCAGTTGCAGGCGGCCGACCGGGCTCGCCATTTCGTCGTGGTGAATCGTGTCGGTCGGGGTTTTCATGGGGTCTTCTCCGATTTCTTCGAGCGCGGCGCGGGCGGTGCATCCGCCGTGCCGCGCCACAGGTGGATCACGGTGTACGCGCGCCAGGGCCGCCACGCTTCGGCGCGCTGGCTGAGCGCTTTCGTGCTCAGCGGCGTCGAATCGGTGGTGGCGACACGGCGCAGGATCAGGTCGGCAGCGGGGAATGCGTCCGGTTCGCTCAATGCGCGCATGGCCATGTAGTGCGCCGTCCATTCACCGATGCCGGGCAGGGCGACCCAGCGGGCTACGAATTCATCCAGCGACTGGTCCGCGCGAAAGTCCACGCGTCCGTCCAGGAGGGCCTGCGCCATGCCGCGCACGGTGGCGGCGCGCGCGGTGGTGAGGCCGACCTCGCGCAGCTCCGCCTGCGCCAGCACTTCCGGTGTGGGGAACAATCGCTCCAGCCCTGGCATCGGCGCCTCGGCCACGGGCTGGCCCCAGCGCTGCACGATGCGTGTGGCCAGCGTGCGTGCCGCCGCCACGCTGATCTGCTGACCCAGGATCGCGCGCACCGCTATCTCGAAACCGTCCCAGCCGCCGGGCAGGCGCAGGCCCGGCCGGCGTGCCAGCAGCGGACCGAGGATGGCGTCATCGCGGAACGTATCGGCGATGGCCTGCGGGTTCGCGTCCAGGTCGAACATCCGCCGCAGCGTGGTCACCACGCCGAGCAACCGGCTCGATTGCGGGCAATGCAATTGCAGCCGCAGCGCATGCTCGCCCGGCCACGCACTGAGCCGCAGCCAGCCCGGCGCATCCGCAGGGCCGAACACGCGCGCATAGCTGTCGTCATCCACGCGCTCCACGCCGGGCATGGCGCGCGTGCGCAGGAATGCCAGCAGCTCACCGAACGCGTACGGCGGCCGGTAGCCCAGCCGCAGCACCAGCGCATCGCCGGCGGCCGCGCGCGGGTGGCGGCGCAGCTCGCGCGGCGCGATGCGGTTCGCCTGGGCGAACGCCGCGTTGAAACGGCGCAGGCTGCGGAATCCCGACGCCAGCGCCACCTCGGTCACCGGCAATGCGGTTTCCGTCAGCAACTGCTTCGCGAACAGCAGCCGGCGCGTGGTGTGCACGCTGATCGGCGGCGCACCGACGCGCTCCACGAACAGCCGCCGCAACTGGCGCGCCCCGACGCCGATGTGGGTGGCCAGTTGCGGCAGCGAGCTTTCCTCCAGCGCACCGCTTTCGATCAGCTTCAGCGCACGCGCCACCACGTGGTCGCCGCGCTGCCATTGATCGTTGCCCGGCGAAAGCTCCGGCCGGCAACGCAGGCAGGGGCGGAACCCGGCCGCTTCGGCGGCGGCTGCATTCGCGTAGTAACGCACGTTCGCCCGCTTCGGCACGGGTGCCGGGCATACGGGCCGGCAATAGATGCCGGTGCTGCTGACCGCGGTGAAAAACAGCCCGTCGAAACGCGCGTCGCGGCTGAGCCGGGCCTGTTCGCAGATATGCGGGTCGGGCAGGGATGAGGTGATGTCCATGTGCGCAGGCTAGCACCGCGCTGCGGCGTGAACTCGCCGTTTTCGGACATCAATGCATCACGGTTCAGTCGGGTGAATCGCCCGAGGATTCGCGCACGGATTGGGCACCGCAGGCGACGTCGATCGCGCGGCGAAGTTCGCGCGTCGTGTACGGCTTGGAGATCGCCGGCATCGACATGTAACGGGGCGGGATGTCCTGGCGCGATTGACAGCTGGCGATGATGCAGGGGATGCCGCGTTGCGCCAGGCAGTCCAGCAGCGGGTAGGCCATCACGCCTTGCAGTTGCAGGTCGACCACCGCGAAATCGCAGTTTTCCGTGCGCGCCGCTTCCATGGCCTGATCAAGTGCGGCAATGCAGCGGACGACCGTGCAGCCCAATCGGCCGAGTACGTCCGCTAGCGTCCCGGCGAGGAGAAAATCATCCTCGAACACCATCACTCGCAATCCTGCGATGTCCATAAGCGCACTCCTGCCGTGCCGGTTTCATCGGTGTCCCCGATGACCAGCATACGCAGCCGGGGAGCGCTCTGCCAGCGCAATCATGTTGCAGCGTGTGGGCCGTTGTCGGAACCGATCCGGCTCAGGGTCGCCATCAACGTCTTGATGCGGAAGGGTTTTTCCAGAACCGTCAACCCGGCGTACGCGGCCGGAAGCTGACCGGCACCGTAGCCGGTCAGCACGCAAACCGGTATGTGCCGCGATTTCAGCGAGGGCAACAGCGTTTCGGTGGTGGTTGTTGCCAGGCGGTAATCGATCAGCGCCACGTCCGGCTGCGACGTCCGCAGCAGGCCGATCGCCGCCGGTACGGTCGCGACCGGCCCCAGCACGTGATAGCCGCCATCTTCCAGTGCGGCTTCGAGAGTGGCGGCAACCAGCAGTTCATCCTCCACCACCATGACGACCTGGCCATCGGGATGTGCCGCGTTCATGCTCATGCTCCTGGGGCGCCTGCTGTGGGGGCAGGTGCAGCGTGGCCCGCAATCCTCCATGGGCATAGGTGACAGTGCTGTGACCCTGCAGCTCGTACGCCAGCTGGCGCTCCACCATCAGCATGCCGAAGCCCCGATGTTGCGGCTCGACCACGGGCGGGCCGCCGGATTCCGCCCAGCGGATGTCGATGGCATCGGCCCGGTCGGCGGGGTTTTCCCAGCGCACCTCCACATGCCCGTTCGCGGTGGACAACGCACCGTGTTTCAGCGCGTTCGCCGCCAGTTCGTGGATGACCATGCCCAGCGCCAGGGCCTCGCGCGGGGCGAGGTTCAACGGTGGCCCGTCCAGCGAGAAGCGCGATGGATCGACGTTCGCGGCCAGCGTTTCGCGCACCAGCTCCTGGAACGGCAGGTGCGACCAGCCCGCTTCCGTCAGCAGCTTATAGATGCGCGCCATGGCCTGCAGCCGGTCCTGGAACGCGTCCAGCACGTTCTCATCGACCGCTTTCGCCAGGGTCTGGTTTGCCACGGCGCTGACCACCGCCAGCATGTTGCGCACGCGGTGGTTGAGTTCGCCGATCATGGTCTTGTGTCGCGCGTCGGCGTCGGCCAGTTTCCTGTTCGCCGTCGCCAACGCCTCGTTCGCGATGCGCAGTTCGTCCGCCAATTGCGTCACCGTGGGCATGTCCGGGTTCTCCAATGAGGCGCCCGAGTGTACATAGCACCAGGTGACCGTCGATTCACGTCCGGGCACGCTCCCGGCGGCGGCTCGTGCTTCAGCGCGTGACCTATACTGCTTTGTCTTCGTACGGAGGCCCATCGATGAGCGCACCCACCCGCATCGACACCACCCGCGTCATCCGCGCGCCGCGTGGCAGCGAGCTCAGCTGCAAGAGCTGGCTCACCGAAGCGCCGTTCCGCATGATCCAGAACAACCTCGATCCGGAGGTGGCGGAGAACCCGGCCGAGCTGGTGGTGTACGGCGGCATCGGCCGCGCCGCGCGCAACTGGGAGTGCTTCGACGCGATCCTGAAATCGCTGCGCGAACTGAACGACGACGAGACCCTGCTGGTGCAGTCCGGCAAGCCGGTCGGCGTGTTCCGCACGCACAAGGACGCGCCGCGCGTGCTGATCGCCAACTCCAACCTGGTGCCGCACTGGGCGACGTGGGAGCACTTCAACGAGCTCGATAAGAAAGGCCTGATGATGTACGGCCAGATGACCGCCGGCTCGTGGATCTACATCGGCTCGCAGGGCATCATCCAGGGCACCTACGAAACCTTCGTCGAGATGGGCCGCCAGCACTACGGCGGCAACCTGAAAGGGAAGTGGCTGCTCACCGCCGGCCTCGGCGGCATGGGCGCGGCGCAGCCGCTGGCCGCGTCGCTCGCCGGCATGTGCGGCCTCAACATCGAATGCCAGCAGAGCCGCATCGATTTCCGCCTGAAAACCCGCTACGTCGACGAGCAGGCCAGCGACCTCGACGACGCGCTGGCGCGCATCAAGAAGTACACCGAGGCCGGCGAAGCGAAATCCATCGCGCTGCTCGGCAACGCGGCCGACATCCTGCCCGAACTCGTGCGCCGCGGTGTCAAGCCCGACGCCGTCACCGACCAGACCAGCGCGCACGACCCCGTCAACGGCTACCTGCCGCAGGGCTGGACCGTGGAGCAGTGGTTCGAACGCCGCAAGGCCGACCCCGTCGGCACCGCCCGCGCCGCCAAGCTGTCGATGAAAACCCACGTCGACGCGATGCTGGCCTTCCACGCCCAGGGCATCCCCACCTTCGACTACGGCAACAACATCCGCCAGATGGCTCAGGACGTTGGGTGCGAAAACGCATTCGCATTCCCCGGCTTCGTCCCCGCCTACGTGCGCCCGCTGTTCTGCCGCGGCGTCGGCCCGTTCCGCTGGGTGGCGCTATCCGGCGACCCGGAAGACATCTACAAGACCGATCAGAAAGTGAAGGAGCTGATCCCCGACGACGAACACCTGCACCGCTGGCTCGACATGGCGAAGGAGCGCATCAGCTTCCAGGGCTTACCGGCGCGAATTTGCTGGGTCGGGTTGGGATTGCGCGACAAGCTGGGGCTGGCGTTCAACGAGATGGTGCGGAACGGGGAGTTGAAGGCGCCGGTGGTGATCGGGCGCGATCATCTGGATTCGGGATCGGTGGCGTCACCGAACCGCGAGACTGAGGCGATGAAGGATGGCAGCGACGCGGTGTCCGATTGGCCGTTGCTCAATGCGATGTTGAATGTGGCTGGTGGGGCGACGTGGGTGTCGCTGCATCACGGCGGCGGAGTGGGGATGGGGTATTCGCAGCATTCCGGCGTGGTGATCGTTTGCGATGGTTCGCGCGAGGCGGATGAGCGGATTGCGCGGGTGTTGTGGAATGATCCTGCCTCGGGTGTCATGCGGCATGCGGATGCGGGGTATGGGGATGCGGTGGTTTGTGCGAAGGAGCAGGGGCTGAAGTTGCCGATGATTTGAGCGCCGGAAGGCCAGGCTTGAAGCCTGGCTGTTGCTCGCATGGAACCGCCATGTCGAGAGCGAGCGAACCATGGCTGGGCCGGAACGCATCATCACATGCGTGCATCACCGCAAATCATAGCCGGTCCGCCGTAAGACGCTGACGGCTGCTTCTGGCTCGGGCGAAGATAGCGTCTTTACCCGTTCGCCTTGTCTGCCCGGTCAGACCAATGGCTGGCGAAAGGCAGGCTCATCTGCGAGACAAGCGCGCCAATCAGGGATCTCCGGGCGGCCATGCCCTTATGGCTGGCGCATGCTTCGCGGCCGGGCATCAT
Organism: Rhodanobacter ginsenosidimutans; assembly: GCF_042655685.1. Classification (NCBI taxonomy): domain Bacteria; kingdom Pseudomonadati; phylum Pseudomonadota; class Gammaproteobacteria; order Lysobacterales; family Rhodanobacteraceae; genus Rhodanobacter; species Rhodanobacter ginsenosidimutans. The sequence continues at coordinate 1,914,175 of NZ_JBHSMM010000001.1, forward strand.
CCGAATACCATGGTCGATCCGTGGCACGCGGTTGGCACCCGTATGTACGCCAGGGCTGATCCGCCAAGCAAGGACAACCTGTTGAAAGACCCAAAAGTTAGCCTGTCGCAACTCGAATCTTTCCTGATGGGCGCGGCCGATATCTTGCGTGGCAAGATGGATGCCTCCGAATTCAAGGAATTCATCTTCGGCCTGCTCTTCATCAAGCGCCTGTCCGACGAGTTCGATGCCAAGCGGACACGCTTGCGCATGCGGGACTTTGCCCATTTGGCCGATCAGCCCAAACTGCTGGCCGAGCTGCTGGAAAGCAAGACCAGCTACGGCGAAACCTTCTACGTGCCGGTACGCGCGCGTTGGAATGCTTCGTGGCTGGATGAGAACGGCGACACCGTGCCGGCGCTCAAGGATCTGAAGCATGATATCGGCGCCATGCTCAACAAGGCTGTTGCCGCGCTGGAGGACGAGAACGACTCGCTGGCCGGCGTGCTCAAGAGCAACATCAACTTCAACGAAGTCAAGGGCAAGACCAAGATTGCCGACCAGAAGTGGAAGGACCTGCTCGACCACTTCGACGGCTTCGGTCCGCTGGTCAATGACCGCTTCGAATTCCCGGATCTGCTGGGCGCCGCCTACGAATACCTCATCAAGTACTTCGCCGACAGCGCCGGCAAGAAGGGTGGCGAGTTCTACACCCCCGCCGAGGTGGTGCGCCTGCTGGTGCAACTCACCAAGCCTGCCGCCGGACAGAGCATCTACGACCCCACGGTGGGCTCTGGCGGCTTTCTGATCCAGGCGCACCAGTACGTGGAGGAGCAGGGTCAGGACGCCAACGACCTGGCGCTCTACGGGCAGGACTCCAACGGCACCGTGTGGTCGATCTGCAACATGAACATGATCCTCCACAACATCACCCGCTTTACCATCGAAAACGGCGACACGCTGGAAGACCCGCAGATTCTCGAAAGCGGCCGCATCCGCCAGTTCGACCGCGTGCTGGCCAACCCGCCGTTCTCGCAGAACTACAGCCGCGCCAACGTCAAGTTCGCCAGCCGCTTCCGCGAGTGGTGTCCGGAAACCGGCAAGAAGGCCGACCTGATGTTCGTGCAGCACATGCTGGCCAGCCTCAAGCCCGGCGGACGCATGGCGACCGTCATGCCGCACGGCGTGCTGTTTCGCGGCGGCAAGGAAAAGCTCATCCGCGAGCTGCTGCTGGACGACGACTGCATCGAGGCCATCATCAGCTTGCCACCGGGCCTGTTCTACGGCACCGGCATCCCCGCCTGCGTGCTGGTGTGCAACAAGCAGAAGCCTGACGAGCAGCGCGACAAGATCCTGTTCATCAACGCCGACCGCGAATACGGCGAAGGCAAGGCGCAGAACAAGCTGCGCCCGGAAGACATCGAGAAGATCGACTTCGTGTTCACGAATAGGCGCGAGTTGCCCAAGTACTCGCGCCTGGTGGACAAGCGCGAGATCGTGGACGAGCACGACGCCAACCTCAACATCCGCCGCTACGTGGACAACACGCCCGACCCCGAACCCGAGGACGTGCAGGCGCACCTGATCGGCGGCATCCCGCAGGCCGAAATCGACGCCCTCGGCCCCCGCTTCAACCAGTTCGGTGTCCAGCCCGCCAGCCTGTTCCGCGCCGAGCGCCCCGGTTACCGTGCCTTTGCCGAGGTCATCGCCGACAAGCCCGCGATCAAGCGCGCGCTGGAAGCCGACCCCGCACTCACGCAAACCCTCGCCCGCCACCAGCAGGCGCTGGCCGACTGGTGGCGCGAAGCCAGCCAGGACTTCGCCGAGCTGGAGCATGTTCAGGCCGGCAACGGTGGGCGCAAGACACCCGACATCCGCCGCGCGCTGATCCGTTCGCTCAAGACCAGGCTGATGCCGCTGGGCGTGCTGGACGAGTTCAAGAGCGCCGGCGTGTTCGTCAACTGGTGGCAGCAGATCCGTTACGACATCAAGACCATCATCGCCAGCGGCTGGCACCACAGCCTGATTCCCGACGCCTACCTGATCGCGGCGTTCTTCCAGCAGGATGCCGACGCCATCGAGGCGCTGGAAGCGACCATCGCCGAGGCGCAGGCGGAGCTGGACGAAGCCGTGGAGGCTGCCGTGGAGGTGGCCGGCTGGGAGCCGGAGGCCGACGAGAAGGCCAGCGCCGCCGTGCTCAAGAAAGCGCTGAAGTCCCTGATCGATGATCTGGCGAACGCCACCGGCGCCAGCGCGGAGAAGGAACGCAAGGCCCTGAAGGCACAGGATGCCGCCATCAAAGCCGTCGAGAAGCGTATCAAGGACGCCAAGGCCAAACACCGGCACAAGCGCACCGAACTCGAAGAAAAGCTGGAGCTGAAGCGCGTCGGCGCCGACGCCGCCAAGGCGGAAAGCCAGACGCTGATCGCGCAGATCGACCAGCGCTTGGCCAGGCTGGATGGCGACAAGCTCACCGGGCTTAAGCAGGCCAAGGCGCTCGTCAGCGACAAGGAGACCCTGCAAGCGTGCATCGCCCGCATCGATGCCCTGCTCAAGGCCATCGGCGGGCAGCTGAGCGATGCCGAGGCGCGCATGTTGATCCTGAAGAAGCTCGATGACCTTGCGCGCGCTGAGTTGGCGCGCTACCTGAATGCCGAAAAGCGGGGGTTGGTCCTGGCGGTAGAAAACCTGTGGGACAAGTACGCGGTGTCGAGCCGCCAACTTGACGCGGCGCGCGCCGAGACACTGACGTCGCTGAACACGATGTTGGCGGGATTGAGGTATCAGTGATGTTGAAACAGGCAGGCGCGGATCAATGGGATATGAAGACTTTGCGCCAGCTGGCGCAGATCAATTACGGACGTGATGCGAAACCGATACTTGATCCGTACGGCACCTATCCCGTTTACGGAACAGGCGAGAGCAGTAGATGCGGAACGTCGTATCTTTACGATGGCGACTCAGTCGTGCTTGGGCGTAAGGGGACAATAGGCAGGGTCCAATTTGTGACCGGGTCGTTCTGGACGATTGACACTGCATACTTCCTGAGCAAGTTTTCGGAATGTGAGCCGAGGTGGATCTACTACGTATTGTCGAGCTTCGATCTGCGCAGCCTGAATGAAGCGACCGGCGTTCCGAGTCTTGCGCGCGAGGTTTTGTATCGCTTGCCAGTGTCGACTCCGCCGCCACCCGAACAATCCAAAATCGCGGAAGTGCTGTCGACGGTGGATTGGGCGATTGCGCAGACCGAGGCGCTGATCGCCAAGCAGCAGCGCATCAAGACCGGCCTGATGCAGGACTTGCTCACCCGCGGCATTGACGAACACGGCCAACTCCGCTCCGAAGCCACCCACGCCTTCAAGGACTCACCGCTCGGCCGCATCCCTGTGGAGTGGGAATCCGATTCGATAGTCAGCTCCATGGATCAGATCATGGATTTCCGTGGGAGGACACCGAAGAAGCTTGGTTTGGACTGGGGTGGTGAGATTCCTGCGCTTTCTGCCATGAACGTCGAGATGGGCAAGCTTAATTTTCAGAAGCACACAAATTTCGGTGACGAGAATCTCTATGGTCGGTGGATGACTCACGGTGACGCAAAAAAAGGCGACGTCATCATGACGACGGAAGCGCCGCTTGGGAACGTTGCCCAAATACCGAATAACGAACGCTACATACTCAGCCAACGCGTCATCTTGCTACGAGGCAAAGTGGGGGTAATAGACAATAAATTTATGCGGCACTATCTGAGTGCGCAACTGTTTCGCAAAACTATGCATGAGCAATCATCTGGTACAACAGCGACAGGGATTCAGCGGCGAAAGCTAGAGCAACTCTTGATTCGCATTCCACCAATCGATGAGCAAGCTAACATATCCGCAGTAATCGATGGTTGCGATGGTGAGATCGAAGTCGCTACCGGTCAACGTGAAAAATTTTCTTGTCTAAAGACCGCCCTGATGCAAGACCTGCTCACCGGCAAAGTCCGCGTCACACCATTGCTTCAACCGGCCAAGGAGGCCACCGCATGAAAGCACAGGATCTGCAGTTCACCCAACTGTTGCAGGGCGCCAAGCAGTTCATCATCCCCATCTTCCAGCGCCCGTACAGCTGGGAGATCGCCCACTGCGAGCAGCTCTGGCACGACATCCTGCGCGCGGGCAGCCATGCGGAGCTGGACAGCCATTTCATCGGCTCGGCGGTCTACATCCCCGAAGCCGAAACCAGCGCGGCGATCTCGCGCTGGCTGGTGATCGACGGGCAGCAGCGCATCACTACTTTGTCGCTGCTGTTGCTGGCGCTGAAGCGACGACTGGAAAGCGAAGGGGTGGAGACGCCGGTGTCGGCGGCGGAGGTCGAGGACTATTTTCTGCTGAACCGCTACGGCAAGGGCGAGCAGCGCTACAAGATGCTGCTGACCAAGAGCGACAAGGACACGCTGATCGCGCTGCTCGATGGCAAGGCGCTGCCGGAGACCGCTTCTCATCGCATCCGGGAGAACTTCGATTTCTTCAGCGGCAAGCTGGCGAGTGCAAACCTTGGCGTGGTCTATACGGGCATCCAGAAACTGATGATCGTGGACGTGCGCCTGCAGCAGGGCATCGACAACCCGCAGATGATCTTCGAGAGCATGAACTCCACCGGCAAGGCGCTGACCCAGGCCGATCTGATCCGCAACTACGTGCTGATGGGGCTGCCGCACGAGCAGCAGACGCGGCTCTACGAAGACTACTGGCGGCCGATGGAAAAGCTGTTCGGTGCGGAGAATTACACCAGCTACTTCGACGAGTTCATGCGCTTCTTCCTGGTCATCCATACCCGCAACCACCGCACCCGCAAGGACGAGGTATACAGTGAGTTCAAGACCTATTCGCTGGACCAGAAGGTCGAGCCGCTGCTGGCGTCACTGCTGGAATTTGCCCGCTACTACTGCGCCATGGCGCTGGGCAAGGAGCAGGATGCGGAGCTGGCGCGCGCCTTCCAGGACATCCGCGAGCTGCGGGCAGACGTGTGCTACCCGATGCTGATGGAGGTGTACCACGACTACACGCGGCAGCTGCTGGACAAAAAGGATTTCAACCAGATCCTGCTGCTGGTGGAAAGCTACGTGTTCCGCCGCGCCATCTGCGACATCCCCACCAACTCCCAGCGGCAGACCTTTGCCACCTTCTGTCGCCAGCTCAAGAAGGATCGCTACCTGGAGAGCGTCAAGGCCGTTTTCATGCTGCTACCGTCGTACCGGCGCTTTCCGGGCGACGAGGAGTTCCGCCGCCAGCTGCAGATCCGCAACCTGTACAAGTTCAACCGGCGCAGCTACTGGCTGCGGCGTTTCGAGAATTTTGGCCGCAAGGAGCGGGTGATGGTGCAGGACTACACCATCGAGCACATCATGCCGCAGAACGACCATCTGAGCGCGGCGTGGCGCCAGTCACTGGGCAGCGACTGGGAGCGCGTGCACGCGCAGTACCTGCACACGCTGGGCAACCTCACGCTGACCGGCTACAACGCCGAGTACAGCGATCGACCGTTCGCCGAGAAGCGCGACATGAAAGGCGGCTTTGCGCAGAGTCCGCTGAAGCTCAACGAAGGGCTGGGCAGCTGCGCCGACTGGAACGAGCAGGCCATCGTGAAGCGTGCCGAGCACCTGGCCACGCATGCGCTGGATATCTGGCAAGCCCCCGCCCTGGCCGACGATCTGCTCGCCGCCTATCGCGAAAAGAATCCGCAAGTCGAATCGCTCTACACGCTGGAAGATCATCCCAACCTGGCGTCCGGGCCGATGCGTGAGCTGTTCGAGCGCTTCCGCAAGGAAGTGCTGGGCCTGGACGAATGCGTGCACGAGGAATTCCTGAAACTCTACGTCGCCTACAAGGCGGAAACGAACTTCGTTGACGTGGTCCCCCAGGCCAAACGCCTGCGGCTGACGCTGAACATGCCGTTCCCCGACATCGACGACCCACGCCACAAATGCCGCGACGTCACGAACACGGGGCGCTGGGGCAACGGTTGCGTGGAGGTGGCACTGGAGCAGCAAGAGGACCTGCCCTACGTGATGGGCCTGGTGCGCCAGGCACTGGAGCGGCAACTGGGCGAAGATGACGAGGAAGCCGCCGCCGCATGAGTGCCGGGTTCGCCCCCTTGAACATTAGGCGCGACCAGCGCTCTGCCGGAAAGCGTCGGCGCGGCCGCAAGACAGGGAGCTTCCCATGAGCGAGCTGGTGATTTTCGAGGAGGACGCGCAGCCGGTGGAGGTACGGCTGGAGGGCGACACCGTCTGGCTGAGCCTGCAACAGCTGGCCGACCTGTTCGGGCGCGACAAGTCCGTCATCTCCCGGCATCTAAAAAACATTTTTGACAGCAAGGAGTTGGACAGGGATCGAACCGTTGCAAAACATGCAACAGTTCAGAGGGAAGGCAAGCGTGAGGTCGCTCGCGGCATCGAGTTCTTCAACCTCGATGCCATCATTTCCGTGGGTTACCGCGTCAATTCGGTGCGTGCAACGCGCTTCCGCCAATGGGCCACGCGCGTGCTGCGCGAACACCTGACGAAAGGTTACAGCCTCGGCGAGCACCGCCTGGCGCAGCAAGGCATGGCCGAGCTGGAACAGGCCATGGCGCTGTTGTCGCGGACGCTGGAGCGCCAGGAGCTGGTGACCGACATCGGCCGCGAGGCGGTCGGCATCATCATGGGCTACGCCCGTACCTGGCGTTTGCTGCTCGATTACGACGAAGGCAAGCTGCAGGTGCCGGCGGGCCAGCGCAATCCGCGCGAGGGATTGTCCACGGCCGAAGCCCGTCAGGCGCTGGATGCACTGGCCGACGAACTGAAAAGCCGCGGCGAGGCCAGTGAGCTGTTTGCGCGCGACCATGGCGACAACCTGGCGGGTATCCTGGGCAATATCGAACAGACCATGTTCGGCGAGCCGCTGTATGCCACCGCCGAGGAACGTGCGGCCCATCTGCTGTACTTCCTGATCAAGAACCACCCGTTTTCCGACGGCAACAAGCGCTCGGGTGCGTTCCTGTTGTTGCTGTACCTGCGCAAGCAGGGGCTTGAGCTGACGCTCAACGAGCAAGGCCTGACGGCGCTCACCTTGCTGATTGCCGAATCCGATCCCAAGGCCAAAGAGCTGATGGTGCGCCTGACCATGAACCTGCTTTCCGGTCGATCCCCTGCCTTGCATGCCAGCCGGAGCGGCCATGAGCACTAAACCCACACCCGTCCATATCAAACTGGACGAGCGTCAGCATGTGGAGCTGCCGTTCCTGCAGCAACTGGAGGGGCTGGGCTGGAACGTTCTCGACTTGACGGACAAGAAGCAGACGCCGGCCGACACGGGACGTGCGAGCTTCATCGAAGTGGTGCTGGAGAAGCGCCTGCACGCGCAGCTCACGGTGATCAATCCGTGGCTTGAAGAGTCCCAAGTGGACGACGTGGTGAAGCTGTTGACGGCGAGCTTCCCCGGCAACGACTTGCTGAAGAACAACCAACACCTGCTCCACCTGTTGCTGGAAGGCACCAGCGTGGCCGAGAACCGGCAGACCGGGGAGGTCAGCCCCACAGTCCGCTTCGTGGATTTCACCGACCCGCGCAACAACGACTTCACCGCCGTGTGCCAGTTCAAGCTGCGCATCCTCGGCACCGAACACCACATCCTTCCCGACATCGTGCTGTTCCTGAACGGCCTGCCGGTGGTGCTGGTGGAGTGCAAGTCGCCCAAGGTCAACGATGCCCTGGCCTGCGCCATCGACCAGATGCTGCGCTACAGCGAGCAGCGCGGTGCGAAGGGCGAAGGCAGCGCGCCGCTGTTCTGGTACAACCAGTTCATCATCGCCACCTGCCGTCAGCAGGCCAAGTTCGGCACCATCTCCACGCACACGGAAAAATACTTCTACCGTTGGGCCGATCCGTACCCGCGTACGCTGGAAGACCTGGACCACGGCGCCGGCAGCCCCAATGATCAGCAGCGGCTGGTGGCCGGCATGTTGGACAAGCAGAACCTGCTGGATCTGATCCGCACCTTCACGCTGTTTTCCACCAATGATGACGGCCAGACGATCAAGGTAGTGGGCCGTTACCAGCAGTTCCGCGCGGTAAAGCTGGCGGTGAAGCGGCTGCTGGAGGGCAAGACGCCACGTCAGCGCAGCGGCATCATCTGGCACACCCAGGGCTCGGGCAAGTCGCTAACCATGATGTTCATGGTGCGCGAAATGTACAGACACGCTCAGCTGGCGCACTGGAAGGTGGTGTTCGTCACCGATCGTACCCAGTTGGAGGACCAGCTCAACGAGACCAGCCAGGCGATCGGCTTCACCGTGAAGGTGGCCGACAGCATCAAGCGACTGAAGGAGTTGCTGGCATCGACATCGTCGGATCTGGTGATGGCAATGATCCACAAGTTCCGCGAGACCGAGCTGGAAGCGAGCTTCCCGGAGCTCAACGCCAGTCCGCACATCCTGGTGATGACCGACGAGGCGCATCGCTCGCAGTACCACCTGCTGGCGACCAATCTTGACCGCGCGATCCCCCGCGCGGCGCGCATTGGCTACACCGGTACCCCGATCGACAAGACCGAGCGCGTGTTCGGCGACTACATCGACAAGTACACCATGCGCCAGTCCATCGCCGACGGCGTGACGCTGGAGATCGTCTACGAGGGCCGCACCCACAACGCCGAGGTGGATGATGCCGAGGCGATGGATACGGATTTCCAGGACGTGTTCAGTGATTACCAACTGGAAGATCGGCTGGAAATTCTCGGTTACGGCTCGCGGCAGGCCTATCTGGAGGCCGACCCGACCATCGCCGCCAAGGCGGCCGACATGGTGGGACACTACCTGGCGCACGTGTTCCCGAACGGCTACAAGGCGCAAGTGGTGGCCACCTCGCGCGAAGCCGCGGTGCGCTACAAGAAGCACATCGACGCGGCGCTGGCCGCGGCGTTGGAAGAGCTCGAGCAGGCCAATCCGGACGGGCTGGATCTGGCTGTGCTCAGGGCCTTCGAGACCGACGTGATCATTTCCGGCAGTCACAACGACCTGCCGCACCTGAAGGCATACAGCGACAGCCGCCGGCATGAGACCAGCATCAAGCGCTTCAAGCTGGCCTTCGGCGCCAAGGCTGACGGGGTGGACGGTGGACTCGGCATTCTCATCGTCAACAACATGCTGCTGACGGGCTTCGATGCGCCGGTGGAGCAGGTGATGTACCTGGACAAGGTGGTGGTAGCGCACAACCTGCTGCAGACCATCGCGCGCGTAAACCGTGTGGGCGGCGAGGCCAAGGACAAGGGTTTCATCGTCGACTACGTAGGCATTGGCCATCACCTGAAAAAGGCGCTGGACAACTACGACGAGCGCGAACAGAAGGAAATCACGAACGGCCTGAGCTTTCCCGAGCAGGAACTGCGCGAGCTTGCCGCGGCCCATGCTGAGATCATGGCGCTGCTGAAGCGGCACGGATTGACCGACCTTAACGACCCCGATGCCTTTTTCGACGTGTTCTACGACGAAGACATCCGCTTTGCCTTCATGCTGGCGTTCAAGAAGCTCACGCGAGCGCTGAATACGGTGTTCCCGGCCAAGGAGGCGCTGGGTTATATGGCCGACTACCAGGCGCTGACCGAAATCAATCTGCTGGCCGGCAAGCACTTCCACGATGAGCGCCTGAGCATGCAGGGCATTCCGCCCAAGCTGCGTGCCGTCGCCGATGCGCATCTGCGATCGAAGGGCATCTACACCAAGATCAAGCCGATTTCCATCCTCGACGAAGACTTCGAGAGGGACGTCGGCGAGCGCAAACGTACCAAGACCAAGGCCGCTGAAGTGGAACACGCGATTCGTCACCATCTGGACGTGGAACTGGATGATGATCCGGATCTACAGGCTTCGTTTGCCGAGGCGCTGGCTGCCACTCTGAAAGAATTCAAGGACAACTGGGACAAGATCTACGAGGAGCTGGAGAAGCTGCGCAAGCGCATCCGGGATGCCCGCAACGAACCGACCTACGGTCTGAACCGCAAGAAGCAGTTGCCGTTCTTTCGCTTGTTTCAGCGTGAACTGGGGGCCACGATGGAGCGGCATCCCGACTACGGCGGCAAGCCTGATGAGCGCATCGCCGTGCTGGTGAACCTGACCCAGCAGATCTACAACGCCGTGGAGTGCGAGCTGAAGTTGACCGGCTTCTGGGAGAGCTTTCCGGCTCGCAACAAGCTGAAGGCGGAGTTGCAGCAGATCCTTGTTTCACCGCAGTTTGCCAGGGTGCCTGACTTGGTACGCAAGCGCGAGGCGGTCATCAGCCGAGTGATGGAGCTGGCCGAAGCCAAGCACGACACCATCCTCTACGCCGCATGACGCCATGGAACTGAGCTACGAAATCCGCCGTTCGACCAAACGCAAGAAGCTTACGATTACGGTGGAACGCGACCGGTCCGTGGTCGTCCATGCGCCGGCAAACGTGTCGGATGGAGCGGTTCGGCAACTGGTGGACAAGAAGCGATTGTGGCTCTTTGAGAAGCTGCAGCACGAGCAGAAGTACCAGCCACTGCCACACCCGCCCGGCAAAGAGCTGGTCAACGGCGAAGCCGCGCTTTATCTGGGGCGCGCCTACCGCATCGAACTCGTGGATGACAGCGACGGTGGTATCCGTTTTGCCGGCAAGTTCCTCATCCCGAGATCCCATGTGCGCCAACGTCGGCAGGTGCTTCGTCAATGGTATGTCGAGCGCGCAAGGGAAAAGATCCTGCCGCGCGTGTGCTCACAGGCCCATGGCCTTGGCGTGGCATTCGAGCAGGCGACGATCAACGACAGCTGTTATCGCTGGGGATCCTGCACGCCCGGGAACAACCTCCATTTCAACTGGCGACTGATCAAGGCGCCGATGTTCGTCATCGATTATGTGATCGTGCACGAGCTGGCCCACCTCATCGAGGCCAACCACACGCCACGATTCTGGAACATCGTTCGTGCGCAATTGACGGCCATGGATCGGGCTCGTGACTGGTTGCGCGATAACGGGCAACGTCTCGAGGAAGATGTGTAGGGACCGGCAACAATCAAGGTCGACGCCTTAGACTTCGCCGCCACCGGCAACCGCAGCCTGCTGGCCTCGCTCCGGAAACAGGGAGACAGGGTCCAAGGGAAACAAGGTCACCATTTCGCCGCCGGGGATGCGCACGTGCTCTCCCTCGGTGCTGCCGAAGAATATGTGTCCGTCTTGTCGCTGACCACCCGCCGTTGTGTTTCATGCGCCAGGATCGCGCCAGTCACCGTTCTAGTTAAAATCGCATCTGCGCCCCTTGCTGCTTGCCAAAAACGGCGTCAGGTTCACTTACAAGCGCTTTAATCCGCTAAAACCGCTATCGGGATAAAAAGGTGTCGAAAAGAGCGGTGTCGGCGTGCTCAAACGCGGTTTAGCTTCAGCCTCCGAAGGGACGGGCATTCTTCGTCTTGCTGCGGGGGGATGGAAGTGATCCTGCCCGTCCTTGCCGACCGCTCCAGCCTAAGCATCCAAGATATTTCCGGCCTTGCCGTATTTGCCAATCGAGTTCTGGCAGGCCTGTTGCTTACTTGAGCCAGGTTGAATTGCCTCAGGTCGCTCCATGCTTAGGCTCGTCCCGCTGATTCTCGTGCTTGGCGTCGTTCCCGGTCTGTTGCTGGCGCAGAAGCATGAACCTTCAACGTCACATACTGCCCCTGTCGGTGTGGCCACGCTTGTGGAGAAGGGGAGCTACGCGAACCGTGAGGGGTTCGACGTTCATCGCCCTGCGCATACGGCCAATGGAGCGATTCCATCGGGTGCAACTGCACAGTGTCGGGACGGGTCATTCAGCTTCAGCATGAGCCATCGTGGTACCTGCTCTCATCATGGTGGCGTTGCCCGATGGCTTTAGGGGCATGGCAATCAACGATCTCGGAAACCGGGGCCAGGTTCACTTCCTGGCCCTTGTTTTTCCCGGTTTCCCAGAGATGACGCCATGTGGGTGACCTGCTGAAGCAGGATGGGGCGGCATGGGCGTCTTTGCAGGCGCGAAACGTCTTGCAGCGACATGTCGATCTGCAGCCTTGCCGTTCGTCGTAACCCTGAAAGTCGACATTCGGTCGGCCACGATCAACCACGTCAACGTCACGGGGAACCCACGATGCGCCTTCTCACGCCCTCACTGCTGATGCTGCTGGCCGCAACCACGGCCGTCGCCGCGCCCACGCCGGTGCATTACACCCTTGATCCGGACCACACGTACCCCAGCTTCGAAGCTGATCACATGGGCCTGTCGATCTGGCGCGGCAAGTTCGATCACAGCACCGGCACGGCCACACTCGACACGGCCGGTAAAACGGGAGCGATTGATGTGACCGTCGACATCGCCAGCATCGACTTCGGCAACCCGGCGTTGAACAAGGTAATGCTTGGTGCGAAAGCACCGATGTGCCAGACGGAGTGCGGCACGTTCTTCGCGGAGAAATATCCGACAGCGCACTATCGCGGCAAGCTCACGGATTTTGTTGATGGGGCGCCAACCAAAGCCACCGGTGCATTGACGATGCGCGGGGTGACCAGGCCGCTGACCCTCACCATCGACAGGTTCAAATGTGTCCCTGATTTCATGCTGAAGCCACGGCTGCGTTGCGGTGCCGATGCGCTGGGCACGTTCGAGCGAGACGAATTCGGACTTGATGGCGGCAAGTCGTTCGGGATGGATATGAAAGTTGCCCTCCGCATTCAGGTCGAAGCAGTTCAGGACAAATGACACCTTCCCGATTTGGAAGGGAAGGCGGGGAAAACTGGCGTCAGAGTGAAGTGGCCCAGCTAGCCCCAGCCTTCTTTTCCTCAGTCGTCTTGCGGGGCGGCGGAAAGACGACCAGCGTTGTCGGCATCGACTTCCTCGCCATCACCATCCACCCGCGGTGACGCCGCGGGTAACATCGACGCGAATACGCCGTCGCGGCGGATCAGCCCGTGGTAAAGCGCCGCTCCCATGTGCGCCAGGAAGGTGAGGAACAGCAGCATCGCGAACGCAGTGTGCAGGTGGCGCAGCACGGCGAAGGCGACCGGGCTGGTGGGGAAGATCGGTGGCAGTCGCAGCGAGTCGCCCAGCATCACCGGATAGCCGCCGGCCGAGAGCATCGCCCAGCCGATCAGCGGCATCGCCAGCATCAGAAAGTACAGCAGCCAGTGCGAGGCCAGCGCCGCGAGTTTCTGCAGCGCGGGCAGGTCGGCCGGTAGCGGCGGTGGCGGATGGCGCAGGCGCACCGCCAGCCGGATCACCGCCAACAGCAGGATCGCGATGCCGAGCGGTTTGTGGATGGCGAGCAGCCATTCGTGCCGCGCGGAGACGGTGGCGACCATGCCGACGCCGATGAACAGCATCGCCACGATCATCACCGCCATCAGCCAGTGCAAGGTACGCGCGGCAAGCGTGAACCGGTCGGGGGTGGCGTTCATCGGCTCGTCTCCGGCTTGGGCGCGGTGGTGCCGGGCAGGTGGGCGTCCTCACTGGTACGGCGCAGGTACGAGTCCGCGTACGCGGCGGAGCGGGCGGGCAACAGCGGATCGTCGGAAGCCTCGATGCCGGCCGGCAGCACCAGCGGGTCGTAGTTGATGTCGCGGCACGGGCCGCTGGCCTGCGGCGCGCTGCGTTCCAGCACCAGCGTGCCGGCATCGATCGTGCGGCGATCGTCCGGCCAGGTCTTTGTCGCGTCGTTGGTCGGGTCGCCCGGATTGGCCAGGGTCACCTGCAACTGCCAGCGTTGCGGGCCGCGAGCGAGGCGTTCGGTGAGGTCGGCGGCAAGGTAATCCGCGCCGCCCGGCGTAGTCGCGACGCCAGCATCACTCGCCTCGGGCACCATGCGCCAGCGCACCGGCTGGCGTCGGCCGGCTGCGTCGACGAACACGAAAGCGTTGAGGCTCCAGTAGCTCTCCGTAGCGAAGCTTGCCGATGGCCTGGCCGTTTTCGCCCAGGCGCGGAACGCGGCGGTTTCTGGGTGCGCCGCAAAAAACGCGGCAATCTTCGCCGGGTCGGGTTTGCCGGTGACCGGGTCCGGTTGCTTCGCCTGCAGTTGCGCGTAAAACGCCTGCGGCGTAGCGACCGGGAACACCGGCATGCTGTTCATTCCGGTACGCCACTGCTGCCCGTTCGCCAGCGCGAAACGCAGCGCCATGCTGCGGATCGGCACGCTGGAATCCGGCGCATACGGATTGCCGCTGGGTATCGCGAAACGCCCGACCACCGGCGTGCGTTGCCCCGGCGCGAACACCTGCGCGACGGAATACGTCTGCGCCTGACCGCTGCTGTCGAAGTGGCCGACCACGCACACGCCTTTCGCATGGTTGCGGCGATAACCGGCGAACGTACCGGCGTCGTGCTGCAACTGGTTCACCAGCTTTTTCGGCGTGAGCCGATGCGGTGCAAGCCAGCCGCCGACGTAGCCGAACGCTATGGCGACAATGACGACGATGCCGATGATCAGGCTCCACGCGCCGATTCGGCGGGGCAGCGTATGGGGTGGTGTGGGATCGTGCATGTTCGACTCCAGGGGCATGTCTGCGAACGTCATTTACTGGCGTTGTCGTGTCGCAAGGCCGCACGAAGGGCGCTGGCTGCGGCGCGGTTGGTGAGGGGTATTCGCTCAGCGCATGCGATTCGTTACATGCACCTTGGTGCGGGCCATCCGCAGGGAGAGTGTTGTCGCGCTGCAAGGTGTATCGTCACGCGCTTACAGGGGGAAAACATGAAGAAGATGATTTTTCTGGCGGCGCTTGTCGCCGTTGGCGGCTGCACGTCCGTCAAGGTGAAGCCGGCCCGTTCGGTCTCGCCGGGCACCCAAGTGTGCATCGTCAACAATCCCAAGGTGATTGTTGAGGGCTTTGTGGACGTTGTGCGGGAAGGCTTCAGCCGTCACGGCTTGCCAACCAGGCTGGTGAACGAAAACGAAGCCGCTTCGTGCACGGTGACGTTGACCTACACGGCGCTCCGTTCCTGGGATTTCTCGCCTTATCTGTCACATGCCGAACTCCACTTGTGGAAAGACGGCCTGCAAATCGGATCAGCGGAATATCACCTCAGGGGCAAGGGTGGCCTCTCCCTGGCCAAGTGGCAGGGCGTGAAATCAAAGATGGCCCCTGTCGTCGATCAGTTGCTTGCTGGCGTGCGTTAGACCTGACACCTGATCTGGAGCTGGCGACAGTTCTACCCCGTTCTCGCCGAGCGTAGCCCGCGAAGCGGGCGGAGTCGAAGCGCCGCCAAGTGAGATCTGTCCGTGTCGCCGGCATGTCCTTCGACTTCAGCCTTCGGCCTACGCTCAGGACGAACGGCGCTTAAGTAAGCGCCATTCGTGTAAGGGACAATTTCCGCTGCCAGGCTGCGTGTTCGAAGCGCCAGCCTTACGCCAACTCACCTCGGCGTAAGCCGATACAACCCGCCCGGTTTGGAATCCTCCACCATCCACAGCGACCCATCCGGCGCTTCTTCGATGTCGCGGACGCGTTTGCCGACGTCCCAACGGTTGGTGGCGGTGGCGCCGCCCTTGGCGTCGAAGGTGACGCGGATGATGGCTTCGCTGGCCATGCCGCTGATCAGGGCGCTGCCATTCCATTGCGGGAACATGCTGCCCTTGTAGAACATGATGTTGCCAGGGGCGATCACCGGCACCCAGTAGATCAAGGGTTTGACCAGGTCGGGGCGGGTGTCGGGGTGAGGGATGGGCACGCCGTCGTAGTTCTTGCCGTAGGAGACCAGCGGCCAGCCGTAGTTCTTGCCGCGCTTGACCAGGTTCAGCTCGTCGCCGCCGCGCGGGCCGTGCTCGAGTTCCCACAGCCGGCCATCGGGCCCGAAGGCGAGGCCGTACGGCGTGCGGAAACCGGTGGCCCAGGTTTCAGACGGCGTGAGGTTGGGGCCAGGGAAGGTATAGGTACTGACCACGGGCGCTTTCTTGGCCGCCTCGGTATCGGCGGGCGGATCGATCAGCGGAATGGTGCGGGCGCCGACCTTGCCGGCCCAAGGGTTGCCGGGCGCGGGTTTGCCGTCCAGCGTGAGGCGCAGGATCTTGCCGACCGGCTGGTCGGGGTCTTGCGCGGGAGTGAAGCGCTGGCGGTCGCCCACGGTGAGGAAGAGGTATTTGCCATCCGGCGAGAACGCCACCGCGGCGCCGGCCTGGCCGCCCTTGCCGGTGGGCATCTGGTGCCACAGCACCTGGAAGTTGTCGAGCCGTGGTTGCTTGTCGTCCAGCACCAGCTGGCCACGGCCCAGCGCCAGGCCGCCGCCGTACTCGCCCGGTGCGACATAGGTGAGGTACACGTTGTGGTCTTTGGCGTAATGGGGCGAGAGGTAGACGCCCAGCATGCCGTTCTGGCCCTGGAACCAGCTGGCCGGGACGCCCTTGAGTTCGGTCTTGGCGCCCTGTGGTGTGACCAGCTGGACGCGGCCGACTTTCTCGGTCACCAGCATGCGGCCATCGGGCAGGAAGGCGATCCGCCAGGGCAGGTCGAAGCTTGCCACCTTGGTGATGGTAAAGGGGAGGTTGGGATCGGCGGGTTGCTCGCCTGCGTTGGTCTGCGCGTGAGCTGTGCTTGTGAGCAGAGCCGCAAGAAAGACCGCGTTCGCCAGCTTCATCATTGTATGTGTCCTTGCGTCCGGATGATCGAACATCTTAATGGGACGGCGCTGTCCGGTGCGATGCCTCGACCCGGCGAAAGCGCGGGGCAGTGAGCGCTTTCCGGCACCGGGTCGAAGCTGCCCGTTATCGGCAGGCCATCAGCAGGTGTTCGCGCGGCCGATCACGTAGCGCAAGCCACGCAGCAGGTGTGCGCGGAAGACGGCATCGGCGTATTGCGCGTCGGTGTGCCCGAGGCCGGTGTACCAGGCACGTCCGCCCAGGCGGTTCGAGCACCAGGCGATCGGGTGGTCGGCGCCCATGGTGCCGCCCTGATAGCGGCTTTCGTCCACGGTGGCGATCACGTTGACGCCGGCGCGCGGGTTGCTGCGGTAGTTGTACAGCTCGTCGGTGGTTTGCCACTCGCTTGCCAACGCAGCTTCATCGCTCTCGAACCGCACCACGGTGGTCTGCAGCCCCTTGGGGTGGCTATGGAACCAGGCGCCGACGAGGCGGCCGTACCAGGGCCAGTCGTACTCGGTATCGGCCGCGGCGTGCACGCCCATGTAACCGCCGCCCTTGCCGATGTAGCGCTCGAACGCCGCCTGCTGGGCGTCATCGAGCACGTCGCCGGTGGTGCTGAGAAACACCACCGCATCGAAGCGGGCCAGACTGGCGTCGTTGAACAGGGAAGGGTCATCGCTTTGCGTCACGTCGATGCCCTCCGCTTGCCCAAGCTCGCGCAGCGTCTGCACGCCGGTGGGGATCGACTCATGGTGGTAACCGGCAGTGCGGGTGAACACCAGGATATTCGGGGTTTCCGCAGGCGTCGCGCTTGCGCTTGTCTTGCTGAGCGCGTCGGTGGCGGGCGATGTGCAGCCGGGCAACAGGGCCGTGGCCAGCAGCAGGGTGATGAGCAGCGCAGGGATGGTTTTCATGCGCCGAGTGTGACTTGCTTTGGCGCCGGATGCACTTCACCGTCATGGGCCGGAAGAGAGGACGCCGGGTATCGGCGTCGATTACGGTACCGGGGCAGGGAATACCGCAGACGAAGCCATGACCGCACGAAAAATGGAAAACCCGCCATCCACCGATGCCGCAGCCCTGGCCGAGGAGCTGCGACGTGCCATCAGTACATTTGTGCGGGTGATTCGCAACAGGACGGCTACCGAAAAATCCGCGCAATCCGACGTGCTCGGCCTGCTTGAGCGCGAGGGGGCGATGAACGTGGCGGCCTTGGCGCAACGGCGCAATGTGACGCATCAGTCGATGCGTGTCGCGGCGGCGCAACTGGTGGCGGATGGATTGATCGAGCGCCGGCCGGACCCGGATGATCGTCGCAGCTGGTTGTTGTCGCTGTCCGGCAAGGGCGTGCCCGGGTACGGCGTGATCGTGACGCCCGCGCCGCGCGGATCGGCGAGCTTGTCGAAACCACCCTCTCGGCGGCGAAAACCATTGGAACGCCACCGGGCGGGTTGCGTCATTCAACGGACGTCGCGTTGGCGCAATGTGTCGCGAATGCAGTTTTCCGCCGCATCGCGGATTGCTGCCCAATTGCGCGAGCCATTCGGATGGACGATCTGCGCCGGATCGACATGGGTCAACAGCAACTGTGCATCGGTCGGCACGCGGGCGTCGAGCGGCAGGAAGAGGGTGGCGATGTCGCCGTTGTAAGGCGTCGTCCGGTCGACGCGTCCATCGGGTGTGAAGCCCGAATGCAGCGCCTTGGACGCGTAATGCCCTTGCGCACGGTCGTCCATGCGCAGGACGTGGAAGTCGCGCCGGGTCAGCGGGTAGCGGAAGTAGTACGAGACGTTCCGGAGCCGCCTCAACGCATCGAGGTCGATATCGTCCCAGGCCATGTTCGGCCATTTTCCATGGCGCGTGCGAACGCGGTGTAATGGCTTGCCTTTTGTCGTGGCCTTCATCCGCGCTCGCCCAAGCTGCGTTTTCTTTTCTTGAGGCCAACCTATGGATCGCCAACCACCGCCCACCGTGTCTCCGCTGGATCTGGATCGCTACCTCGGCACCTGGTACGAAATCGCACGGCTGCCGATGCGCCACGAGCCACCCGAATACACCGACATCAGCGCCAGCTACAGTCGCCAGCCCGACGGCACGCTGCGCGTGGACAACCGCGCCCACAATGGCGAGGGTGAACTGGAGGAGTCGGTGGGCGTGGCCACAGTGGCCGATCCGGCCGAACCGGGGCGTTTGCAGGTGAGCTTCCTGCCGGAAGGGTTGCGCTGGATTCCGTTCACCAAGGGCGATTACTGGATCCTGCGCGTGGATGAAGGCTACCGCACGGCGTTGGTCGGCTCGCCGGACTATGCGTATTTGTGGCTGCTGCATCGTGAGCCGGAACTGGACACGGCCACGCGCGACGCGTTCCTCGAGTACGCGCGTTCGCTTGGCTATCCGGTGGAGAAGTTGATTTACACGCGCCATACGGGGCGGCGTACCGCGTGAAGCGCGCGTGTTTTCGTTGCGATTCGGGCGCGCCGTCAATGACGAACGTTCAACCCTGTGGCTTGCGTCGGGCGCGCTTTTTCTTCGAGCCGGCTGACCCCGCGCCTGAGCTTGCGTTGTCCATCTGCTCCAGCCAGGCGAGGTCATCGACGTAGGCCAGGAATGCGCGCAGGTAGGCGGGTGACAGTTCCCGCATCAGTGCGATGGCGCGGTTGGCCAGGGCGGTGGAGTTGAGCGGGCCGGCGTCGGTGGTGGCATGGGCGACGGATTGCCGGAGCTGGCTGTCGGCACGGAGGGTGGACCACAGCTGGCGGAAATCGGCGAGGGCAGGGATGTCGGGATACGCGGCGCTCTGCGGCGAGGCTTCGCGGGCGAGATCCGCGACGAGTTCGCGCAGGCCGGAGTGCGGTGGGTTGGCGGGTGTTTCGTCAGGTGCAGCGTCTGGTGTGCGCAGTTCGGCCAGCCGTGTTTCCAGAGCACGGCGTGCTTCGCCATCGAGACTTGCGGTGCGCTGTTCCATCGCCGCGATCAGTCGCGCACGGATGGCCGTGGTGGTGTCAGCGCGCATGGCCAGGGTCGGCGTCTTTCGGCGCGGCGTTGGCGGCCGAGGAGCGGGGGATCGGGGCGATTTCCACGCGGCGGTTCTTCGCGCGACCGGCTTCGTCGGTGTTGGCGCTGACCGGCTGTTGCGCGCCGAAGGCCGCCGCGAACACCGCGTTGGCGGGCACGCCGGCGGCGATCAGCGCGCGGGCGACGGTGAGGGCGCGCTGGGCGGAGAGCTCCCAGTTGTCGGCGAATTGGCGGTTGTCGCCGTGCACCGGCTGGTCGTCGGTGAAGCCGCTGACCATCAGCAGTTCGTCGCGCGATTGCAGATATTGCGTCAGCGGTGCGGCGAGGCTCTGGATGAGCAGGCGGCCGTCGGGCTGCAACTGGTCGGAGTTGAGCGCGAACAGCAGGTTGCCGCGGATGCCGATGCGGCCGTTCACCAGGGTCACGCGGCCTTGCGCCAGCGGCGTGGCCAAGGCTTGTTCCAGCGTGGTGCGGCGCTGCAGTTCGGCCTGGCGCTGTTGCTCGGCCACTTCAAGTTTGTGCGAGAGCTGCAACTGCACGCCGATCACGCCGACCAGGATCAGCACGAACGCGCCCAGCAACACCGACATCAGGTCGCCGAACGCCCAGATAGGCGCGGTGGATTCGGCGTCGGCTTCGACTTCGTGGCTCATGGTGTTGTCGTGGCGGGACGGCAATGATCGAAGGCTCCCTCCCCTGCATGCAGGGGAGGGTTGGGGAGGGGTGCTTTTGGTTTGGAGGCAAGAGCTTTACCCCCTCCCAACCTCCCCCTGCGAGCAGGGGGAGGAGCTGATCCGGCCGCCGGGAATATCCTGGGCAGCCGCTTGTCTTCGCCGGAATGATGGCATTGGAAAAGCAGCATGCTCATGCCTTCGCCGCCTTGCCCGGCGCACGGGGGCCAGCAAGCTGCTGCATGTCGGCGATGATCTGCTGTTGCGAGAGCACGCTGAGTTCGACCACTTCCTTCGCCTGCGCCACGTAGTAGGCGAGTTGCTCGTCGCTGCGCGTGAGCGAGCTGTCGAGGGCGCCGGCGATCTGCTGCAGCCGTTCCATCAACGCGTCGTTGGCCTGGCCGAACTGCGCCACGCCGGCGCCGAACGCTTCGCCGAGGCTGGCGACTTCGACGGCGCTGGCGGTGACGTGTGCAGCGGCGGTGTCGAGCTTGCCGGTTTCGGTTTCGATCTGCGCGGCGAAGCGGGTGCCGACGCGGTCGAGCAGGTCGGCCGAGGTGCTGACCAGGGCGTCGACCGCGCTGCGTTGCTCGGTGGAGGCGTGGTTGACGGCGTCGAGCAGGGTTTCCAGTGTGGCCAGCAGGCGGCTTCGCTCTTCCAGCATGGCGGTGTCGCGGACCATGCTGTCGGAGAGTTTCTGGCGCAGCTCGCCAACGACTTCGGCGGCCACGCGCGGCGCGTCGGAGGCGGCTTCGACCAGGCGTGCGATCTCGGCGAGGGTCCTGCTGGCGGCGGCTTCGGTTTGCGTGGCGATGGCGCCGGCGGTCCGTTCCAGCGTGTCGCAGATGGCTTGCTGATGGCTGACGGTGACGTCGCCGGACGCTTTCCACTGCGTGCCCAGCTCGGTGCTGATGGCGTCGAGCTTTTGCGCCCAGCCAGCCAGGCGTTCGTCGTCGCGGCTTTGCAGTGCCGATTGCAACTCAGCGTGCGAACGGTCGACCGCCTGCATCAGTGCGGCCGCGTGCGACTCGAAGGTTTCGCTGGCGGCGGCCAGCGCCTGGCGGTTGCGTTCGGCCAGTTCGGCGTGGACGGCGTCCTGTTTCGACAAGGCGCTCTGCCAGGCGTCGGCCGCGCGGTCGGCGCTGGCATCCAGGCGGGTGGCCACGCCATCCAGCAAGGTGGACGAGCGCTGCTCGAAGGTGTCGGCGAAGCGGGCGAGCGCGTCGTTCCAGATGCCGGTGACGGTGCGCGCGGTGGTGTCGAAACCGGCGGCGAGGCCATCGAGCTGGCGCTGCACGGCGTCGCCCACGCTGGCCTGGATGGCAGTGCTCTCGCGGGCCAGGCTGGCCAGCGTGGATTCGACCACCGGCTGCAACACGCCGGCGGCGGTGCGCGCGCTGTCGGTGACGCTGGCCTGCAGCGACTGCTCGACCGAACGGGCCAGCTGCGTATACGTCTCTTCGGTATGGCGGTGGAAGGCTTCGCGATCGGTGTGCTGGCGCTCGTGGGCAGCGGCGCCTTGCTGTTCCAGCGTCGCGGCCATCGCCTGCAGCCGCTCGACCAGGGCGGGCATGGCGGCAGCCTGCTGTTGCAGCAGGCGGAAGGCTTCCTCGCGCTGGTGTGCCTGCGAATGGATGTGCAGGGTGGTGGCGATGCTGGCGTCCAGCGCATGTACCGTTTCCAGCCGTTCGCGACGGACCAGCGCCGAGAGCAGGCCGAGCATGGCCGAGCTGGCGACGCCGGCGATGGAGGTGCCGAAGGCGAATGCCAGGCCGTTGACCGGCGCAGCCAGCGAGCCGCGGATCGCCTGAAGATCACTGGCGCTGCCCAGCGCCGTGCCGGTGCCGCGCAGCGTGGCCATCATGCCCAGCAGGGTGCCGAGCATGCCCAGCAACACCAACAGGCCGACCAGGTACGGCGTCATCGCGGGCGCCGGCAGCGCGGCGCGCTCGCCTTCGACACGCAGGCGCACGGCGTGGCGCAGCCCCGGATGCAGGCGCTCCAGCCAGCGGCCGAGTTCGGCGGGCGGTTCGGTCAGTTCCTCCACCGCCTGGCGCAGCGTGGCGGTGGCCTGCCGGTAGCGGAACAGCTCGAACGCACCGGCGAGGTAGCAGGCGCCGATCAGCAGGGCGATGGCCGTGCCCAGCAGGTTGTTGCCGATGTAGCCGGCCACGATCCAGCCGATCGCGGCGAGGCCCAGGGCAAATACGGAAAGAAGCAAGGGACGTTTGAACATGGTGTACCGGGTCAGGAGGTGCGCAGCGCTGCAAGCAGCGCGTCCACCGGTTGGAAACGAAGATCCAGCTCGGCCAGCAACACGCTGCGCATGTCGCGGCGGAAGCTGTCGAGCCAGTTGGTTGAGGCGTCCCCGGCGGTGCGCAGGCGTTCGAAGCGCTGGCCCAGCAGGTCGGGCACCTTGGCCAGCAGGGTGTGCTCGCGCGGGGTGATGGCCACTTCCATCGCGGCGTCGACCTCGGCCAGCTGGCCCATGCCGGGTGACGCCGCGAGCGCGTCGCGGAGCTTGCCGCGCAGGCGACCCACGGCGGCCTGCGTGGCGCGCTGGCGGTTGAGGCATAGCTGGCGGAACGCGGCGTAGTCCGGTTCGGCAGGTGCCGCCGGCGCAAGCAGCGGGGCGTCGTTGATTGCGGCCGCCAGCACCTCGCGTGCCCGCGCGCACTCGGCGTGCAGGTCGTCCGGCGCCCCCGCATCGCCCGCCGCCTCGGCTGGCCGGGCGTCGAGCGCTGCCGCCAGCGCCAGCGCGTGCTTCCAATCCAGCCATTGGCCCAGCCGGTCGGGCAGCGACGGGCCGGAAGGCGCCAGCTCCGCTTCGGTCAGGCGCGCCAGCAGGCGGATGAAGGTGGGCCCGCGAACCGGCGGGCGGTGTGCTGCTTGGGCCATGTATTCCGGAGCAAATCGGGCAGTTTAACCCGGCCGGGGCCGCTGGCGGTCGGCCTCGTGTTTCTCGGGCGGGTGCGGCCTGCACGGCGGCGCCACCGGGAATTCCGGATACTTGCGGCTTACCGGCATAAAGAGGAGTACACCATGACGACATTCACCGGCGGCTGTCTGTGCGGCGATGTGCGCCTGCGCGCCACGGGCCAGCCTTATCGGGTGGGGTTGTGCCACTGCCTCGACTGCCGCAAGCATCACGGGGCGCTTTTCTACGCGGGGGCGATCTTTCCGCAGGACGCGGTGGTCATCGAAGGCGAAACGCGCGATTACGCTGGGCGGCACTTTTGCCCCCGCTGCGGCTCGTCGGTCTTCGCCCGCGTCGAGGACGAGGTCGAAGTGCACCTGGGGACGCTGGATGCGCCCGATCAACTGGTGCCGACCTACGAGAACTGGACCGTCCGCCGCGAAAGCTGGCTGCCGCCGTTTGCGCTGGCGCATCACTACGCGCGCGATCGCGAGCACACGGGCCGACGCGAGGATTAGCGTTGCGTCGCACCACGTCGGCGGCGCCGATCTGCAACCGCCATCCCGGTTGGTCCCGCGGGGCTGGGTACAATCATCCGTTGTTCCGGTTTGATGAAACAACCCCGACGTCCGCCGCGAATCCATCAGGGAAAAAGACGACCCATGCTCAAGGCCACGCTTCTCGCTTTCACCTTGCTCGCCGCTACTGCGCTGTCTGCGACGGCTGCCCAACCCGCCGCCGATCCGCTCGCGCCCGCAGGACATTGGACGGGCGCCACGGCAGGACGCGCCGCCACGCCGCCGATGGGCTGGAATTCATGGAACGCGTTCCGCACCGACGTCGACGAGGCCAAGGTGATGGGCACGGCGAAAGTGCTGGTCGACAGCGGGCTGCGCGATCTGGGCTACATCTACGTGAACATCGACGACGGCTGGTGGCTGAAACGGCGCACCAGCGACGGGCGCATGCAGGTGCGCACCGCGATCTTCCCGTCGGCGAAAGTGGGCGGCAGCGAGACATCCAGCTTCCGCCCCTTCACCGACAAGCTGCACAGCATGGGCCTGAAGGCCGGCATTTATACCGACATCGGCGGCAACGCCTGTTCGCAGGCCTATGACCTTCATTCGCCGAACCTGCCCGAGGGCACCATCGCCGAACGGCAGATCGGCCTGCACGGCCACGTGCAGCAGGACATCAAATTGTATTTCGCCGACTGGGGCTTCGACTACATCAAGGTCGACGCCTGCGGCATCAACGTGTACGGGGCGGACCGCCCCTTCGTGAAGCAACACAAGTACAACGCGTATCCGCCGCTGATCGACCAGGCCAGCATCAACCGCACGAATATCCCGGCCGTGCGCGCGCTGTACCAGCAAGTGGCCGACGCCCTGGCCGCCAGCAATCCCGATGGCGACTACGTGTATTCCATCTGTGCCTGGGGCGCCGCCAACGTGCGCGCGTGGGGCAAGGACGTGGGCAACCTGTGGCGCACCAGCGGCGATATCACGCCGCAGTGGTCGCGCATGTTGCACACCTTCGACAGCGCCTCGACGCGTGCGCTCTACGCCGGCCCCGGCCACTGGAACGACCCGGACATGCTGTTCGTCGGCCACGGCGATTTCGACGTGCACCACCTCACCGAAGCGCGCACGCATTTCTCGCTGTGGGCGATGATCGACGCGCCGCTGATCATCGGCTACGACCTGCGCAACGCGCCGCAAGCGTTGATGGACATCTGGTCGAACAAGGACATCGTGCGGCTCAACCAGGACAGTGGCGGCCACCAGGCGGTCATGGCCTACGACTCGGACGACGTGCAGATCTTCGTCAAGACGCTCAGCGACTCCGGCACCAAGGCCGTGCTGCTGCTCAACCGCGGTTCGGGGCCTGCCGAGATCACCCTGACGCCCGCGCAGCTGAAGATGGTGGGCGATGTGGCACTCACCGACCTGTGGTCGAAGAAAACCATGATGCTGACGGGCGGCGAACGGACCTTCACCTTGCAGCCGCGCGAATCGCGCGTGTTCAAGGCCAAGGGCAAACGGCAGCTTGCCGATGGCATGTACCTGTCGGAAATACCCGGCGCCATCAACATTGCCCGTGATGGCGTGATCGTGCCCGTGCCCGATCCGATCGTCCATCGCATGAGCAACCCCTGGGGCGCCACCACCAATAGCGGCGAGCGCCCGAGCTACGGCGGCTGGGGCGGCGCGCGCGCCGATGCCACGCCGTACGACCAGGCGTTGACCGTGGATGGAAAAGTCTTCGCCTCCGGCATCGGCATCCTGGCCAACTCGCGTATGGAAGTGAAAGCCGCCGGCTTCAGGCACTTCGAGGCGAAAGTGGGCGTGGACGATTCCACCCGCAACCTGAAAGACAAAGTGGTGTTCCAGGTCTTCGGTGACGGCCACCTGCTTGCCCAGACCACGGCGGCTTATGGCCAGGCCGCGCAAACGCTGAGCGCCGATCTTGCCAATGTGAAAACCGTCGAACTCGTCGCGCGCAGCGAAGCACCGACCAGCGACCTGCCTTTGGTGGTGACCTGGGGCGATGCCGCGTTGCGGGAGTGAGGAGCGGGCGCTAGCCGGCCGCCTGTGCCGGCGGGGCCGGGTAGCGTTCGACGTACGACTCCCCGCAACACCCTTCATAGGTCACGTGGCGCTCGGTGAAATCGACTTCATAGCGGATGACACCTGCCTGCCAGGCGGCCAGCAGGAACTGCGGGAACGTGCTTTCGCCGGCCTGATCCGTGCGGATCGCGGCCACCAGCGCCTGTTCGTCGAAGGGCGGCACATCGACGGTTCCCGACACCAGCGGCGTGCCTTGCTGGATCACGCTGCCCAGCCGCGTCTGGTACAGGCTCGCGCAGGCGGGCAGGTGCCACACGTTGCGCGTTACACCGGCGCACCGGAGAGTTTCGGCCAGGTAGGGGAACCCACCCACGCGCGGGCGTCCGGCCATCGCCTTTTCCTGTGCGGCTTGCAGGTTGGAAATCGCCTCGCTCATTGTGTGTCTCCCGGGTAATTTTCAGGGGATCGGACCGTGGCGCCGAAAGGCGCTGGTCAGTCGACTGGAACGGTGCTTATGGCGTGAGCTTCCGCCAGCTTTTGCAGCAGGCGCCGCAACTCGGCTCTTTCGGCGGCGTCGAGTCGGCTGAAGAAGTGTTCGTCGTTGTGGTCGGCTATCGCCCGCAAGCGGGGCAGGGTGCGCTTGCCGGACGGGGTGAGCGAGAGCAGTTGCGCGCGATTGTCGCGTGGGCTCGACGCCCGCACGGCGCACTGCTTCCTCACCAGCTTGTCGACGATTTTCGAGACGGCGCCGCGTGTCAGGTTCATCGCGTCAGCGAGCTGGGCCGCCGTGATGTCGGCGCGCCCTTCGATATGGTTCAGCGCCACCCACTCCGCGACCGAGAGCTGCCTGGCCTGCAGGGCGCTGGCAAAGCTTCCGGAGACATGGTTGGAAACGAGTCGAAGCCAGTAACCCAGGTGGATTTCAAGCGGCTTGTCCGGCGCCGCGTGGCCTGCCTGATGTTTCATCGTCGGTCCCGCCATGGTTTCCGTGGAACTCATTATTGTTTCCATGGAAACATGCTGTCAAGCAATCCTGCGAAGGGGAGTGGCCAACATCTGTCCGGACCGTCCCCCCGCGTTGTATCGTCTGCGTTTCGGTCAGCCCATGCCTTCCCGCCCGGTAGTTCAGGCGGAGGCAGAGTCGAGCTGACGTGCGTGATCGCTGAAGGAAGACCCGTGGATATTGGTGATCGCTATCGGCTTCTGGTCGAATCGCTGGAAGACGTTGCTGTTTACATGGTGGACGCCCAAGGGCACATCGAGACCTGGAACCGGGGTGCCGAGCAGTTGACCGGCTATTCGCCGCAGGAGGCGATCGGCATGCCGGTGGCCGTGCTGTACCCGGATGAGCAGCAGACGGCGACACTGTCCATTGCCCGGACTGCCTGCCGGAACGATGGCGACGGCCAGAAGATCGAGGGCGTGCTTCGGCGCAAGGACGGTTCGGTATTTGCCACGTCCATCACGGTGCAGCCGGTGTGCGACGCCGCGGGGGCGCTGATTGGATGGTGGGAGGTCGCGCGCGACGTTTCCCAGCAGCAGGCCGAAGCCGACGCGCACGAATTCACCGGCGAGCAGTTTCGTCGCCTGGTGCAGAGCGTCATCGATTACGCCATCTACATGCTTGACCTGGAAGGCCACGTGCATTCGTGGAATGCGGGTGCGGAGCGCATCAAGGGTTATACGGAGCAGGAGATCCTGGGGCGGCACTTCTCGACGTTCTACACCGAATCCGACCGCGCGGCGGGCGAACCCGAGCGAGGGCTGGCGCACGCCCTGGAGCACGGTCGCTTCGAGAACAAGGCCTGGCGCGTGCGCAAGGATGGCTCCCTGTTCTGGGCGCACGTGGTGATCGACCGGGTCGACGACAACGAGGGCAACCCGATCGGCTTTGCGAAAATCACCCGCGACGCGACCGAAAGCCTGCGCGCCGAGGAGGCAATGGACGAAATGCGGCGGGCGCTGCATCAGGCTCAGAAGATGGAAGCCATCGGCCAGCTCACCGGCGGCGTGGCGCACGACTTCAACAACCTGCTGCAGGTCATCAGCGGCAACCTGCAACTGCTGGGCGATGACGTTGCGGACAACGATCGGGCAAGACGCCGGATCGACAATGCCATGGCCAGCGTGGCGCGCGGGTCGAAACTGGCCTCGCAGTTGCTGGCATTTGGCCGCCGCCAACCGTTGGCGCCCATGGTCATGAACCCCGGCAAGCTCGTCCGTGACATGGACGACCTGTTGCGACATACGCTGGGGGAAGGTATCGAGATCGAGACCGTCATCAGTGGCGGGCTCTGGAACACGTCCGTTGACCGGACGAATCTGGAAAACGCCATCCTGAACCTCGCGATCAACGCGCGCGATGCGATGGACGGCCGCGGCCGGCTGACCATCGAGGCGGGCAATGCCTATCTCGACGATCAATACGTCCGTCGCCAGCATGAAGTGAAGGCCGGGCAATACGTGCTCATCGCGGTGACGGATACCGGCTGTGGCGTGCCGGCGGATCTGCTGGAGAAGGTGTTCGAGCCGTTCTTTTCCACCAAGCCGGAAGGCAGCGGCACGGGGCTTGGCCTGTCGATGGTCTACGGGTTCGTCAAGCAGTCGGGCGGGCATGTGCAGATCTACAGCGAAACGGGCTATGGCACCACCGTGAAGATCTATCTCCCGCGCAGCATGCAGGCGGAGGAGGCGCAGGCCATCGGCGCGCCGGATCGGATGCGCGGGGGCACCGAGTCGATCCTGGTGGTGGAGGATGACGAGGCGGTGAGGGAAACGGCTGTCTCGCTGCTGCGCAACCTCGGGTACCGCGTGCTGCAGGCGCCCGATGCCCGCAGCGCGCTGTCCATCATCGAAAGCGGCGTCGCGCTGGATCTGCTGTTCACCGACGTGGTGATGCCCGGCACGATGCGCAGCCCCGAGCTGGCCATCAAGGCGCGCGAACGCATGCCTGACATCGCGGTGCTGTTCACCTCGGGTTATACCGAAAACGCCATTGTTCACGCCGGCCGCCTCGACCAGGGCGTGGAGTTGCTGAGCAAGCCTTACACGCAGGAAGCGTTGGCGCTCAAGCTGCGCGAGGTGCTTTCCGCACGGACGACGCGACCGCCCGCCGACACCACACTTTTCGCGCGGCCCCGGCCATCGCGCACCACCCACGCGGGACGGTCGAGGATCCTGCTGTGCGAAGACGACGTGTCCATTCGCTCCACGGTCAAGGACATGCTGGAATCGAGGGGATATGTCGTCGTGGAAGCGGGCTCGGCGGAAACCGCCATCGAGAAGCATCGGCGCGAGCGGATCGATCTGCTGGTCGCGGACTTGAGGCTTCCGGGTTCGTCCGGTATCGATCTGGTGAAAACCCTGCGGCAAACCACTGCGGAGTTGCCGGTGGTCTTCACCACCGGTCGCTTCGACGCGGATACCGATCTGCTGGATTCGCGCACCAAGGTGCTGCTCAAGCCGTATAGCGGGGATGCGCTGGTGCAGACGATCTCGCAGTTGCTGGCATAGGGCGTCGCGGGGGCTAACCGGGCAGGCTGACCACCGGCACGAAGCCGCCGAAGATCATGCGCTGGCCGTCGAACGGCATGTCGCTGGCGCCTTCCAGCCGGGGATCTTTCATGAACTTCGCCATGCCGGCGTCGCGGGTGGCCTTGTCGGGCCATTCGATCCACGAGAACACCACCGACTCGTCCGCGGTGGCCTGCACGGCGCGCCGGAAGTCGGTGAGCTTGCCGTCGGGCACGTCGTCACCCCAGCACTCCATGACGCGCGTGGCACCAAATTCCAGCAGGATGGTGTCGAACGTGGTGGCGTGCGTGGTGAACGCTTCGCGCCTGGCGTTGGGCACGGCGAGGACGAAACCGTCGATGTAGGGCATGGCTGTCTCCTGAGGTCATGGCGTCCGTTGTGGCCGCCTTCGTGTAGCGACGAACGAGTGCGCTGGATCGGCATGGAGAAAGCAGGTTTCGATCTGCGCTGGTTCCGGACGAAAGCCCGGCATCTGGCCGGGCTTTCGTCGGTGGAACGATCGGGCGGGTGCCCTCGGTTATTGCTTGTTGGCTACCAGGGTGAGGCCACGGTTGGTGGGCTTGAAGGTGGCCACGGTGGTCATCTGCTTGCCATCCGGCGACACCGTCATCTTCGATATCGAAGTGAGCTTGCCGTCCCGGTAGTTGGTCTCCTGCAGGGCATCCCCCACCATTTTCACCGCGACGGTGTCATGGTCCGGGTCACCCGCTAAAGCAACTGGCTTGCCGCCAAGCTTGGCCGTGTAGGACTCACCGAGCTTGTTGGACATGGTCACCGTGTCGCCATCGACCTTGTAGGTGGAGGTCAACCTGTTTTCCGACGCGCTCTGGTAGCTCGCAATCTGCCAGGAGCCGGCCAGGGCGTTCGAACCCGGTGCACCGGGACCAACACGCTTCAGGGTTCCGTGGAAGTTGGCGTGCTTGCCGCGATCGGACGTGGTGTCGAAGGTGGCGGTCTTGCCATCCGGGGCCACGGTATAAGTGCGGCTGTAGATGAGCTTGCCGTCCTTCTTGGCGGTCTGCTCGACGACGTGGTCGCTGACGACCTTCACGGCCATGTGGTCCATGTCCGGCCGCCCGCTGACGGGTTGGTCGGTGCCGTCGGCCTTGATGTGGATGGGCGGCGCGCAGTTGCAGGTGTACAGGCTGTCCTTGAGCGTCATCACCTCCGCTGTTCCGGAGCCGTGGATCTTGCTGACATCGATCTTCCATGTGCCATCGAACGCACTCGCTGCCATCAGCGGAAACGGCAGCAGCAAGGCTGTCAGCACCAACGTTTTGTTCATCAATCTTTTCATCGCAAGCCCTCGCATTGATTGATACCACGGCCGGGATCCACCCGAAGCGCTGAAGCCCCCATGCATGCCGGGGATGCTTCCTTTTCGAGCCCCAGGGGCGAGGACGGTACTCCGAGTTATGGCGGTGTGCGCGTGCCATGGGGCGGGATTGGAGGGAGTTTGCGGTGTAGTGGGGAAGGGGGAGGGGGAGCAAAGGATCAGGAGCAAGAGCGCCCCTTCCGCCTTCGGCACCTTCCCCCGCGGGGCGGGGGAAGGAAGTCATGGCCAACGTCACGAACAGCGATCTCGAACACCTTCCCTCGCGGGCGAGGAAGGAAGCTGATGGTGGCGTGGCCGTAATCAGCCGCGTCGTGCGGCTTCGATCGCGGCGATGTCGATCTTCGTCATCGTCATCATGGCCTCGAACGCACGCTTGGCGACGGCAGGGTCGGGGTCGGTGACTGCGGCGGTCAGGGCGCGTGGGGTGATCTGCCAGGACAGGCCCCACTGATCCTTGCACCAGCCGCACTCGCTGGCCTGGCCGCCGTTGTCGATGATGGCGTTCCACAGGCGGTCGGTTTCAGCCTGGTCGTCAGTGGCCACCTGGAATGAAAACGCCTCGTTGTGCCGGAATGCCGGGCCGCCGTTCAAACCCAGGCACGGGATGCCCATGACCGTGAACTCGACTGTCAGGACATTGCCCTGCTTGCCGGCCGGATAGTCGCCAGGCGCGTGATGCACGGCGCCCACGGCGCTGTCCGGAAATGTTCTGGCGTAAAAGGTGGCGGCGTCCAGGGCGGTACCGTCATACCAAAGGCAAATGGTGTTCTTGCTGGTCATGCGGGTTCTCCGGGTTGAGCGTGGCGGAAAGCACTTCTTACTCCCCTACGACGGACGGCGCGCGGCCGGATCGACACGAAGCCTTGCACTTGTGTGCACCGCCCCATGGTCGCGGCAAGCGTCGGCCCAACATGGCCAGTACCGAACGCGGCCTGGCATTTCCTGATCCAGATCATGGGTGCGTGTTCCGCGTGGGTATACGGTCACAAATCCCGACGCCCGTGTGGACGCCGTACCACGTGCGATGGGATGGACGATGCAGGCAACTGTCACGGCACAGCATTCGGCGGTGAGCGCGGACGATGATCGCGCATTGGCCGCCGTGTTCTCGGCATACACCGTTTCGGCCACCTGCTGGCTGCTCTTTGCCACGGCGGTGGGGTTGCTGCTGGCATTCAAGTTTGGCGCACCGGATTTCTGGGCGGCGAAGTACCTGACCTTCGGCCGGTTGCGGCCGATCCACACCAACGACACCTTCTACGGCTGGGCCAGCATCGGCCTGGTCGGGCTGGCGTATTACGTGGCCGCACGCAGTTGCGGCACGAAGCTTTACAGCATCAAGCTGGCCTGGATCGGCCTGGCGCTGTTCAACCTTGCCGCCATCGCCGGCACCATTGCGCTGGAGCTGGGCTACAACTGGGGTGATCTGGAATACCGCGAGTGGCCGTGGCCGATCCGGCTGGTATTCCTCGCCGCGTTGCTGGTGACCGGCTGGAATCTGATCGGCACGGTGGCGCGACGCACCACCGAGGACATCTATCTTTCCAACTGGTACACGGTGTGCGGCGTGCTGTGGACCTGCGTGATCGCGATCGTCGCGACGCTGCCGTGGTATCAGCATGGCCTGGGGCAGGTCGCCATTTCCGGCTTCTACATGCACAACGCGGTGGGCATGTGGTTTACGCCGCTGGCGTTGGGCGTCTTCTATTACGCGATCCCGAAGATCCTCAGCCGCCCGATCTACTCCTACGCGCTGGGCGTGTTCGCGTTCTGGACCAACCTGCTGTTTTATCCGCTGCTCGGTGGCCACCACTTCCTGTTCAGCCCGCTGCCGTGGTGGTTGCAGACCACCGCGATCGTGTTCAGCGTGGCGATGCTGGTGCCGGTGTGGGGTGGCAGCGCGAATTACCTGCTGACGATGCGTGGGCGCTATCGCGACATGACCCACTCGTATCCGCTGATGTTCATTTTCGTGGCGGTGATCGGCTACCTGTTCGGCTCGACCCAGGGCACGGTCGAGGCGTTCCGCTCGATGCAGGCGATCTGGCATCTCACCAACTTCACGGTCGGGCATTCGCACCTGACGATGTATGGCTTTGTCACGTTTGCGGTGTGGGGTGGCATCTATGCGCTGCTGCCGCTAGCAACGCACAAGAGTCCGGGCCGGCTGGGCATTGCCCTGCATTTCTGGATGGCGCTGGTAGGCAGTTTCATCTACGTCATCGCGCTGTCGATCGGCGGCACCATCCAGGGGCTGGACTGGCTGCACCAGCGGCCCTTCATCCAGTCGGTGACGGACATGGCGCCGTATTGGGTGTGGCGTGGGGCCGGCGGCTTGCTGATGTTCCTGTCCCACATCGTGTTTGCGTGGAACGTGTGGCGGATGACGTCGGGGCAAACCGGTAATGCCGGCTCACCCATCCTGGCTCGCACTGAGGGGGCCGCCGCATGAAAAAGTTGCTGCAGATTGCCGGCGGTGCACTGCTTGTCTACATCGTCATCGTGATGGGGATTGCGGTGATCCCGGCCATCGACCTGTCGAAAACCCCGCCGGGCCCGGGCGTGAAGCCATTGACGGCCTTGCAGGCGGAAGGCAGCGCCGTGTATGCCGCGAACGGTTGCGCGTATTGCCATACCCAGCAGGTGCGGCCGCTGGCCGAAGACAAGGTGTTTGGACGTCCATCCGCACCGGGCGATTTCAGCTACCAGACGCCGGAGCTTCTCGGTTCCGAGCGCACCGGGCCGGATCTCTCCAATATCGGCAGCAGCAAACCCAGCGACGTGTGGCAGTACATCCATCTGTTCGACCCGCGCGCGGTGGTGCCCGAGTCGGTGATGCCGAACTTCAAGTTCCTGTTCCATGTGGTGGCCACCGTGCCGCCCGGCGAGACGGCGGTGCCGGTGCCGGCGGCGTTTGCGCCGAAGCAGGGCAAGGTGATCCCGACCCAGCAGGCCAAGGCGCTGGTGGCTTACCTGTTGTCGTTGAAGCAGACGCCGATTCCGGGCTACACGATGAACGGTGGCATGGGCGGCATGACCTCGGCGGCGCCCGCAACGGTACCGGCGCCAACCGCGGCTGCCGGTGGTGGCTACAGCTACGACGCCGGCAAGGGCCAGAGCCTGTTCATGGCGAATTGTTCGGCCTGTCACCAGGCTACCGGCGAAGGCATTCCCGGTGCGTTTCCGCCGCTCAAGGGCAACGCCGCGGTGGATGCCGACGACCCGACCTTACACATCCACACCGTGCTGCACGGTGCGCACGGCGTCACCATCGGCGGCGTGGCCTACAGCAGCGTGATGCCGCCGTTCGCCGATCAGTTGAGCGACGCGGACATCGCCAACATCGTCAACTACGAGCGCAGCTCGTGGGGCAACCACGCCAAGCCGGCGACCGCGGCCGCCGTGGCCGCTGTACGCGCCAAGGGCCCGTGAACAGGAGATCGCCATGCATCATGCTTTTCTCGGGCCGTTCTGGGGCAACGTCGCCATCATCGCGATCGCCGGCGCGATCACCATCGGCTGTTTCGTCGCGATGTTCTGGATGATCTTCCGGCCCGGCGAGAAAGACCCGCACCACGCCAAGTACGAGATCCTGCGCAAGGACCGTTGAGGAAACCCGCCATGTCCAAGCCCCACGTACGCGTCTACCTCGACGACGATCTGCAACCGGTGGCGGATCACGAACTGCCGACCGCACTGACCCTCGATACCCGCAAGCTGGCCGACGGCCCGCACCGGCTGATCATCCGCGCCGAGGATCACAGCGGCGCCGAAGGCGTGGAGGAGATTCCGTTCCACGTGCAGAACGGCCCCGGCATCATCGTGTCGGGCTTGCGCTCGGGTTCGACCCGGCGCGGCGAGTTGCGCCTGACCGTGGACGCCTTCAGCACCGACGACCCGTTCGACCCGCGGCGCGCCGAAGCGCGTTCGTCGATCCCGGTGTGGGTGTGGGTGATGTGCCTGTTCGTGGTGGCCTGGGCGGTCTTCTACGCCGGGCGCATGTGGGATGTGCCGGCGCAATACCGCGACACGCCCACCTACGGCCCGCCGCCGGCACAGGTTGCACCGGCGACGACGCCACGCTGATCCGCCAGCGGGGAACAAGGGATGCCGTGGTGGCCATCGAGCCACCACGACACCGGCGAATCAGGCGGCGGTTGTCGCCGCGCGATCCGCGTTGTGCGGATACATCGCGTCGAGGTATTCCTGGTCCATCTCGGTCTTGAACGTGTGTGCATCCTTCAGCGCTTCGGCGCGCTGGGCGGCCGGGCGTGCATTGATGCGGTCGAGGAAGCGTTTGACGTGGGGAAAGTCGACCCAGCCCTGTTCGCCAAACATGAAGGGCAGGGCGCGCGCCCAACCCCACAAGGCCATGTCGACGATGGTGTATTCCTCGTTGACCATGAACGTGCGGGTGGCCAGGTGCTCATCGAGGATCCGCCAGTGGCGCCGTGCCTCGAAGTCGTAGCGATTGAGCGCGTAAGCCTTGGGCTCGGGGGCGAAGTGCTTGAAATGCACCGCCTGGCCGGAGAACGGACCGATGCCGGTGGCGATGAACATCAGCCACGAATACATCCGGCTGCGAACTTCCGGCGTGTTCCCGGGCAGGAATTTGCCGTGCTTCACCGCGAGATAAAGCAGGATCGCCGTGCTGTCGAAAACCACGGCATCGCCATCGACCAGGGCCGGAGTTTTGCCATTGGGGTTGATGGCGCGGTAGGCGGCACCGTGCTGCTCGCCCCTGGCCGTGTCGACCGGCACCATCTGGTAATCAAGCCCCGACTCTTCGAGAAACAAGGCGACCTTGGCGGGGTTGGGGGACGGGTGGTAGTAGAACTTCATGATGTTGGCCTTGATGGGTGGGGTGGTGGAGCGGCGCCGCGCATACAGAGTGTCTGCGTTTGCACATGCCGCAACCACACCATTCATCGCAAAGTTCAATTGCGCTTTCAGCAAGCTTGTCCACGACTGCTGGAACGCCGTCGATGGCATTGCCGTCAGGGCTTCCGACGGTTGTCGACGCGTGTTGCCGTGTCCCCATGCGATGACGGAACGCACCGCCACGCTTCCACCCCTGCGCCAAGTACGCGAGACTTCGCTGCTGCACACGGCAATCCAGCGGGAGATTCAATGAGTTTGGCGCGACAGGGAGTCAGCTTCTTGATGGTCGGGCTCGGTCTGCTGACCGCCGACTGGGCTGTGTTCGTGGTGTTGACGGCGCTCGGCACGCCGGCGCCGGTGGCCAATGTTCTTGGGCGCATAACCGGTGCGCTGCTGGGCTTCTGGGCGAATGGCCGCTTCACGTTCGGCACACCCGATGCCACCCGGCTTGGCCCCCACCGGTTTTTGCGCTTCCTGGCCATGTGGCTGCCGTTGACCGTGCTCAGCACCCTTCTGGTCACGCTGGTGGAGGCGAAACTCGGCTTGCAGATGGCGTGGCTGGCAAAGCCAGCGGTCGAGGCGTGTCTTGCCGTCATCAGCTTCGTCGTTTCACGCCATTGGGTGTATCGGTAAGCGAGGCGCACCTATTCAATGCGCCCGCCGATTGATGCGTCGACGCCATCGTCGCCAGGCAGCGGGCAAGCTGCATGCACCAAAGCAACGGAACCCGTGCCAATGACAGAACAACGCGATCCGACCGATCTGGACTATCTCACCTGGGTGGCCGAGGGCAGGGCGGCGATGGTGCCCGCCGACGTCAGCGCCCGCTTGCTGGCGGCTGGGCTCCTGGTGCAGACCGATCGCGACAAGGTGGATCGTCAACGGTTCGAACTGAGCCCGGCCGGGCTGGACCATATCCGTTCGAGCGATCAATAGCGGACCGCGCCAATTTGCTTGCGACGTTTGGCAATGCGATGACCACTCGCCCGCCCTCCAACCGTTCGCACTGAGCGCAGCCCGCGCAGCGGGCGGAGTCGAAGCGCCATCCACACCATCATGAGAAGGGAATCGTGGGCAGGTTGCACTGCCCCGGCAATGCCATGGTTTGCGCCGTGAATGGGCGGTCATGCCAGCCACCATTGGTGACCCCATAACCGCTGCATCTCCTCTTTGAAAGGCCATTCCATGCATCGTCGCGATTTGTTGAAAGGCACCTTGATGGGCGCATTTGCGCTGGCACTCCGCCCCGGATTCGCGTGGGCGGCGTCTGTTGACGACACCACGGCACAGTTCACCGACCTGGAGCGCAAGCATGGCGGGCGGCTGGGTGTTTCCATTCTCGACACGCAGAGCGGCCGCCGCATCCAGCATCGCGCGGGCGAGCGCTTCCTGATGTGCAGCACGTTCAAGTGGCTTGCCGCTGCCGCCGTGCTGGCGCGGGTGGATAGCGGCAGGGAGCGACTCGATCGCCGCGTGGTCTACGGCAAGGACGTGTTGTTGGACTACGCGCCGGTCACCAGCAAGCACGTAGGCGCGCCGGGCCTGAGCGTGGCCGAGCTCTGCGCGGCTGCCGTGACCTTGAGCGACAACACCGCCGCCAATCTCCTGCTCGCCAGCATGGGTGGCCCCACCGCGGTCACCGCATTTGCGCGCAGCCTGGGCGATCAAACCACCCGGCTCGACCGCATCGAACCCGAGCTCAACCTGGGCAGCCCCGGCGACATCCGCGACACCGCCACGCCGGACGCCATGCTGGCGGACCTGCATTGCGTTTTGCTGGGTGACCGGCTTTCCGCTGGATCGCGGGACCTGCTGCTTCAATGGCTGCGCGGATGCACCACCGGCCTCGACGCCATCCGCGCCGGCCTTCCCGCAAACTGGACGGCCGGCGACAAGACCGGTAGCGGCAGCCAGGGTGAAACCAACGACGTGGCCATCATCTGGCCACCGCGGCGCAAACCGTTGCTGGTGACCGCGTATTACGCGGGTTCCCACGCCGAGCCGGCTGGACGCAAAACGGTGTTGGCGGCGGTGGGACGTATCGCGGCGTCGATGTAGCCGTCACTACGTTTTCCAGAAGCGAAGTGGTGATCGCCGTTGATGCACACCTGGCCGGATCCGTCCGCTCACGGTCCGGCACGGTGCTCGTTGGCTATCGCCCGGCTGTCTAGAGTGACGGCTCCCTCAACGATGGAGTCGTCCCATGTCCGATAACCCCGCCTTGCTGGTCATCGATGTGCAGCAATCGTTTCTGCATGCGCCGTACTGGCGCGAGGACGATGTGCCGGTGTTCCGCGAGAACCTGTTGAAGCTGATCGATGCGGCGGTCGCGCGCGGCTGGCCAGTGGTGCGCATCCTGCACGAGGATGGCGATGCACACTTTTCCGAGGCGTCGGGCCTGGTGAAACCGATGACGTGGGTGCCAGAGGCGCACGATGTGGTGTTCCGCAAGCAGGTGCACAACGCGTTCACCGGGACGCAACTGGAAGCCTGGCTGCGCGAACGTGGCATTGGGCGACTGATCGTCAGTGGCATCCGCACCGAGCAGTGTTGCGAAACCACCACGCGGGTCGCTTCCGATCTCGGCTTCGCCGTCGACTACGTCACCGAAGCCACGCTGACCTTCCCGATGGTCCACGCCGGCAGCGGCACTCGCTACGATGCGCAGGACATCAAGCAACGCACGGAACTGGTTCTGGATGGCCGCTTTGCCCGCATCTGCACCGTCGATGACGTCCTCGCCGATCACTGAGGTGTGCTTCGTGCTGCCGCCGGACCTGATCCTGCTGGATCTGGCCGGCGCGGCCGATGCGTTTCGCATCGCCGCGGCAATGGGCCTGCCGGTGCGTGTGCGGTTGATGGCGCCGGTGGCGGCGGGCGCGGCGGCGCCGACCGCGCTCGGTGTGGGTCTGGCCGGCGTCGAACCGCTGCCGGATGAACTGGGCGAGCACGTGCTGATCGTGGTGTGCGGCGCCGCCGGCAGCGCCGCGCAGTTGTTGTCATCGGCGCCCGGTAAGGCCGCGGTGGCCTGGTTGCGGCAACATGCCGTCGCCGGCCGATCGCTGGCCTGCGTCTGTTCCGGCGCGCTGCTGGCGGCCGCCGCCGGCTTGCTTGACGGACGGCGTTGCACCACGCACCACAGCCTGCTCGACGAGCTGCGCCAACTGGCTCCGGCGGCCGAAGTGCTGGACAGCCGCGTGTTCGTGGAAGACGGCGAAGTCTGCACCAGCGCCGGCATCACCGCTGGCATCGATCTCGCGCTGCACCTGATCGCCAAACTCGGCTCGCCGCGTCTGGCCGTTGCCGTGGCGCGGGAAATGGCCGTCTACATGCGCCGCGCCGCCGGTGACCCAGCGCTGTCGCCGTGGCTGGAAGGGCGCAACCACATGAACATGGCCATCCACCGCGTACAGGATGCATTGCTCAAGACGCCCGCGCAGGATTGGACACTGGCGCGGCTGGCTGACATCGGTCACCTCAGTGTGCGCAGCCTCACGAGGCACTTCCGCGAGGCCAGCGGCATGTCGGTCAACCGCTACCACGCGCGCCTGCGCGTGGCCTTGGCACGCCAGGCGCTGGCCAATGGCGACAACGTGGAACAGGCGGCCGAACGCGCCGGCCTGGGCTCGGCACGGCGACTGCGCCGCTTGTGGGCGGCGCATGCCGACGATCTTCCATCGTCGGTGCGGCAACGCGGTTGAGCGCCTGAATCAAGTTTTGCGTCTGCCGCTATTGAGCGTCAGCGCGACCGAAGACGAAGCTAGAACCCGTACTCGTCAGAAATGCCTGAGCATCCTCACGCCGCTGCGTTATGCTCAGTCGGAGTTCCGGGGGGAATGGATGACCACGCAACGCTGGCTGATAGCCGCCGCCTTCTGTATTGCCGCTACCGGCTGCAGCAAGACCGACGAGGAAAAACCGTCAACACGCCGCCCGCAACAGGCCGGCGCGACCAACCCGCTCGCCACCGTGGGCCACCTCGCCGGCATCGAAGCCGCCACCCTGACCGGCGACCAGCGCGCGGTCCAGGGCCACGTCAGCGCGATGCACAAGGACATGATGCGCTCCATGCATCTGCCCGACCCCTCCCGCCCCATCGACCACGAAGCAGCCCGCGCCGCCGTGCGCCCGCTGCATGGTGTGCAATCCAGCGTCTGGATCGACCGCAGCAATCTGCTGGTGATGGTCGGCGGCGGCCAGTACCGCAGCATGGCCACCATCGACCGCATCTGCCTCGCCCTGGAACCGCTGGGCGACACGCTGGGCGTGGTGGTCAACCTGCAGGACGTGACGGCAACCACGTCGGAAGGGGCGGATACGTTGTCGCGGAATTGCCAGTTGAGGGCAGGGGAGCGGGCGATGTTGCAGCAGAAGCGGCAGGTGGATGCGCTGGATCCGGAGGTGAGGCGGGTGTTTCGGGCGCAGCAAGGCAGGCGATAAGTGGCTCTGATCCGGTTTGCTAGCCGGAGATGAGTTAGAAAAAACAGAAATGCGTAGGGGACTGCCGTATGAAACTGATACACATCTCGATACACAACTTCCGGGGCATCATCGACGCTTCGATGTACTTCCATCCCTATACGCTGGTTGTGGGTGCGAACAATTCCGGGAAGAGCACGATCATTGATTGCATCCGGGCCTTCTACGAGAAAGATGGGTTTAAATTCAAGAAGGAAGCGGATTTCCCGCTCAAGGGTGCGGCGGATCAGGAGTCATGGATAGAACTGACGTTTGCACTCGCTGACCAAGAACACGATTCCCTGAAGGATGAATACAAGACTGCCAAGAAAACGCTGAAGGTTAGGAAGCTCTTTCAAACCGACGAGAAACTGCATGACGGCAAGAATGCCGCTGGCTCGATCCTTGGCTACAAGTCTGATGGCACGCTGTCTAATGAACCCTTCTATGGCGCGAAGAATGTTCAGAGCGGCAAGTTTGGCGACCTGATCTACATCCCGGCAATCAGCAAGGTCGATGAACACACCAAACTCAGTGGACCATCAGCCCTGCGCGACTTGATCACCAACATCATGTCGGATGTCGTGGAAGGGAGCGACGCTTACAAGACCTTGACGGATAGCGTTACCACCTTTGCCGCAAGCGTTCGCACAATCGAAACTGAAGATAAGCGCTCGCTATCGAACTTCGAAAATGACTTGAATGCTCTGCTTGCACCGTGGCAGACGAATTTCAACCTCAAATTCACCGCGCCTTCCACAGCGGAAATCATTAAATCGCTGCTCGGATGGGACATCCGCGACAACCATCATGAACAGCCGCAAGGCGTTGAGTACTTTGGCTCTGGCTTCCAGCGCCACTTCGTCTATTCACTGATTCAGCTTGGCGCAAAGTACGTGCCACAGAAGGTTGCGAAGAAGGCAAAGGACTTTGCCCCTTCCTTGAATCTAGTGCTCTTTGAAGAGCCGGAGGCATTCCTGCATCCGCCTCAACAGGAAGATCTGGCCCGTAACCTGATCAAGGTAAGTGAGGCAGCTGATTGGCAAATCGTCTGCCCTACCCATTCAGCGCACTTCGTAAGTAGAAATGCCATGCGGATTCCGACCATCATTCGGGCACGACGAGCGGATGGCATCGTGTCCACCTTCCAAATTGACGAGGCGCTATGGAACAACATCGTTGATGCTAATCACGCGATCCAGCACGTTGCAGCGAAATATCCCAACGTACTGAAGACCATGCAGGCTGATGACCTAAAACCTGAGATGGAGTCCGTGAAATTCTTCTTGTGGCTCAATCCTGACCGGGCGGGAATGCTGTTTGCACAACATGTTTTGCTGGTCGAGGGACCAAGCGAGACTGCCTTGATTAACCGGTTGCTGGATGACGGCAAGCTGGCTTTGCCCCAAGGCACGTATGTCATGGACTGTCTCGGCAAATACAACATTCACCGTTTCATGAATCTACTGAGCGGTCTCGGTGTTGTGCATGCGGTGCTGCACGATGACGACAACAATGCAAACGAGCATCAGGAACTCAATCAGCTGATTGCGGATTCGAAGGACGCCAACTTTACGCACGCGGTCATCACGATACCGAAAGATCTTGAAGACGTGCTCGGCGTTACCTCACCTGGTGCCAGCCACAGAAAGCCTCAGCACTTGTTGTATTGCTATGCCACCAATCAAATTGACAATGCGAAGCTGACCGGGTTCTGCGAGATAGTTCAGTCCTGCTTTGTGCCGCGTACATGAGCGGCAGAGCCATAAACAAGAACGGCGCCGTGTTCCTGCGGCACCGTTCTTGTTTCCAGTCTCTGGATGATCAGCTCTGTTGTTGAAAAGCGATTCCGGCCTTTGCCGGAATGACGAGCTTCAGAGTGCCTCGAAAATCCCCGCCGCACCCATGCCGGTGCCGATGCACATCGTCACCATGCCGTACTTCTGCTTCCTCCGGCGCATGCCGTGCACCAGCGTGGCGATACGCACCGCGCCGGTGGCACCGAGCGGATGGCCGAGTGCGATGGCGCCGCCGAGTGGGTTGACCTTGCTGGGGTCGAGCTTGAGGTCGCCCATCACGGCCAGCGCCTGGGCGGCGAAGGCTTCATTGAGTTCGATCCAGTCGAGCTGATCCTGGGTGATGCCGGTTTGGGCGAGGGCTTTCGGAATGGCTTCCTTCGGGCCGATGCCCATGACTTCGGGCGGGACGCCGGCGACGGAGAAGCCGACGAAGCGGGCGAGGGGCTGCAGGTTGTATTGCTTGATGGCTTTTTCGCTGGCGAGCAGCACGGCGCCGGCGCCGTCGGACATCTGGCTGGAGTTGCCTGCGGTGACGGTGCCGCCGAACTGGCCGTTGCGGAATACGGTGCGCAGTTTGGCCAGCACTTCCGGGGTGGTGCCGGCGCGCGGGCCTTCGTCCTGGTCGATGACGCGGTTGTCGGTGGTGATGTCGCGGCTGGCGAGATCCGGGTAGTGGTCGTCGAGCTGGAATGGGGTGATCTCGTCCTTGAATTCGCCGGCGGCCTGGGCGGCCAGGGCTCGGCGGTGGCTTTCGACTGCGAACGCGTCCTGCTGCTCGCGGCTGACCTTCCACTGCTTGGCCACGTTCTCGGCGGTGATGCCCATGCCGTAGGCGATGCCGATGTTCTCGTCCTGGAAGATCGCCGGGTTCATGGCGACCTTGTGGCCCATCATCGGGACCATGCTCATGCTTTCGGTGCCGCCGGCGAGCATCAGGTCGTCCAGGCCCAGGCGGATGCGGTCGGCGGCCATCGCCACCGATTGCAGACCGGAGGAGCAGAAGCGGTTGACGGTGACGCCGGGCACGGTGTGCGGCAGGCCGGCCAGCAGCAGGCCGATGCGCGCCACGTTCATGCCTTGCTCGGCCTCGGGCATGGCGCAGCCGATGATGACGTCGCCGATCTGGTGCGGGTCGATGTCGGGGTATTGCGCCATCACGCTGCGGATCACGTGGGCGAGCATGTCGTCCGGGCGGGTGTTGCGGAACACGCCGCGCGGCGCCTTGCCGACCGGGGTGCGGGTGGCGGCGACGATGTAGGCGTCTTGCACTTGCTTGGTCATGGGATTTGCTCCGTGGCGTCGCGCAGGGATGCGGCGACGCGTCTTGGTTTTTGTTCGTCATTCCAGCGAAAGCTGGAACCCAGTGCCTTTGGTGGTGCCTTGAGTCGCTGGATCCCGGCTTTCGCCGGGATGACGGTGTGGAGGGTCGTGATCAGTTCCTGAGCGGCTTGCCGGTGGTCATGGTGTGGGCGATGCGAGCCTGGGTTTTCTCCGTTTTCGCCAGCTCCACGAAATGCTTGCGCTCCAGTGCCAGCAGCCATTCCTCATCCACCGTCGAGCCGCGCTCGATCACGCCGCCACACAGGGTGTCGGCGATGCGCGATGCGATGTCGACGTCGTGTTCGGAGGCGAAGTAGCCGGCTTGCAGGTTGGCCAGCGAGGCCTTGAACGTGGCGGTGCCGACGTCGCCGGCGACAGTGACATGGGCGGGCAGGGGTGGGCGGTAGCCGGCCTCGGCCAGTGACAGCGCCACCTTCCTGGCGACGTACAGCAGTTCGTAGGCGTTGAACACGACCACGTCGCTGTCGCGCAGCAGGC
Source organism: Rhodanobacter ginsenosidimutans (assembly GCF_042655685.1). NCBI lineage: Bacteria > Pseudomonadati > Pseudomonadota > Gammaproteobacteria > Lysobacterales > Rhodanobacteraceae > Rhodanobacter > Rhodanobacter ginsenosidimutans. The sequence continues at coordinate 1,957,764 of NZ_JBHSMM010000001.1, forward strand.
CCATGTTCTTAGCTTCGATGGCGCTGGGGGAAACCTTGGCCATCGCCACGGTTTCGAACACCTTCTTCAACTCCTCGAACGGGTCGGCCGGATTCGCCTTGGACGCGCGCACGGCCAGCTCATGCAGGCCGCCGCCAGCGGGCAGCAGGCCGACGCCGGCCTCGACCAGGCCGATGTAGCTTTCGAGTGCGGCAACCGTCCGGGCGGAATGCATCTGGAATTCGCAGCCGCCACCGAAGGCCATGCCGCGCACGGCGGACACGACCGGCACCAGGGCGTGCTTGATCGCCATGCTGGTGCGCTGGAAGTTAGCGACCATGTGCTCGAAGTCGTCGAACTTGCCGTCCTTCAGCAGGCCCAGCGCGCCCTTCAGGTCCGCGCCGGCGGAGAACGGTTCGCCGGTCTGCCAGATCACCACGGCCTTGAGCTTTTCCTCGGCCAGCTTGATCGCGTGCTGGATGCCGTCAAGCACGTGGTCGTTGACGGTGTTCATCTTGGTCTTGAACGAGATGATGCCGACGCCGTCGTCGCCCAGCGTCCACAGGCGCACGCCGTCGTTTTCCCACACGGTGGTGCCGGTATCGAACGTCTCACCCAGGATCGGATCGGGGAACAACTGGCGCTGGTAGACCGGGTGCTGCGAACGCGGCTTGTCGGCGTTGGCGCTGGCCGAGTACGAACCGTCCTTGCCGTGCACGCCCTTGCGGCCGTCGGTGACCCAGGCGGGCAGGGGCGCGTTGCTCATCGCCTTGCCGGCCTTGATGTCTTCGTTGATCCATTCGGCAATTTGCTGCCAGCCGGCGGCCTGCCAAGTCTCGAACGGGCCGAGCTTCCAACCGTAGCCCCAGCGAATCGCGAAATCCACGTCGCGCGCGGTGTCGGCGATGTCAGCCAGGTGATAGGCGGTGTAGTGGAACAGGTCGCGGAAGCTGGCCCACAGGAACTGCGCCTGCGGGTCGCTGGAGGCGCGCAGCTTGCCGAACTTCTCGGCCGGGTCCTTTACGCCCAAGATCGCGGCGACTTCATCGGACGGATTCTGTTCGGACGGACGGAAGTCCTGCTTGGCCACATCCAACACCTGGATGTCCTTGCCGACCTTCTTGTAGAAGCCGCCGCCGGTCTTCTGGCCCAGCGCGCCCTTGTCGAGCAGGCCCTGCAGCCACACCGGCGCCTTGAAGTACTGGTGCCACGGATCGTCCGGCAGGGTATCGGCCATGGTCTTGATGACGTGGGCCATGGTGTCCAGGCCGACCACGTCAGCGGTGCGGTAGGTGGCACTCTTCGGGCGGCCCACGGCCGGGCCAGTCAGCGCGTCGACGGTGTCGAAGCCGAGCTTGAATTGCTCGGTGTGATGCATGGTGGCGAGCATCGAGAACACGCCGATGCGGTTGCCGATGAAGTTGGGCGTGTCCTTGGCGATTACCACGCCCTTGCCGACGGTGGTGACCAGGAAGGCTTCGAGGCCGTCCAGCACGTTCTTGTCGGTGAGTTTGGTCGGGATCAGTTCGACCAGATGCATGTAGCGCGGCGGGTTGAAGAAGTGCACGCCGCTGAAGCGGTGGCGCATTTCCTCGGGCAACGCTTCGGCCAGCTTGTTGATCGAGAGGCCGGAGGTGTTGGAGGCGATGATCGCGGTCTTCGACAGGTGACCGGCGATCTTCTTGTACAGGTCGAGCTTCCAGTCCATCCGTTCGGCGATCGCCTCGATCACCAGGTCGACATCTTTCAGATGATCGAGGTCATCGTCGTAATTGGCCGGGATGATCGAGGCGGCCAGCGCCTTGTCGGCCAGCGGAGCGGGCGACAGCTTGGCCAGGTTGGCAATCGCCTTCAGCGCGATGCCGCTCTTGGGGCCTTCCTTCGCGGGCAGGTCGAACAACACGGTTTCAACGCCGGCGTTGGTCAGGTGCGCGGCGATCTGCGCGCCCATGACACCGGCGCCCAGCACGGCGGCCTTGCGGATGCGCAGCGCGGAAGGCGTCGAGGGGGATTGGCGGGGGGATGTAGTCATTGGCTTCTCCGAAAGTACCGACATGAAGTGCCGAGCGAGGTCCGGACTGACGCACCCGGTTCTAGGGATGGGTGAGCCCGGCGACGGCGAAACGAATAAGGTGCTGGATGGTTTGTTCGAGATGTACGCCCTCGCTGACATCCTGCTTGCGCTGGATCATGCCGAAGCCGGACATGGCGTGAGTCAGCGCGCCGGTGACCAGGTCGATGCGCCAGTACAGCTCCTCCTTGCTGAGATGCGGCAGCAGGCGGGCGAACTCGGCGGTGAACTGGCGCATCACGTGGCCGTAGTTCTCGGACAGGAACTGGCGCAGCGAGTCGTCGTGTTCGGCAAAGGCCCGCGCCAGTACGCGCATGAAGAGCGAGCCGCTATCCTCGTGGGACAGCTTCAGCGCAGGGCGGATAAACGCGTCCAGCACGTCCTCGAGGCGGTCGTTGCCGCTTTCCCTGGCATTGCCCAGTGCAGCGAGTCGTTGTGCGTTGAGCGTGTCCAGCCGGCGCCGGAAGACCTGTTCGACAAGCTTGTCCTTGGAGCCGAAGTGGTAGTTCACTGCGGCCAGGTTCACGCCGGCAGCGGCGGTCAGCTGGCGTAATGACGCGCCTTCGAAACCGCGTTGGGCAAACAGGACTTCGGCGGCGCCGAGTATGCGGTCCTTGGTCGAGCTTGAGCGATTCACGATAGCTTCCATCCGTCAGCGGTGAACAGGCGTTCAAACGATCGTTTGAGCATACGCGGCCCACTTCACGAACGTCAAACCGCCTCACTACTTGCAAACTGCATATGACTTGCGTATGAGCTAGAATCTGTCAGACTTTCCGGGGCTAAACCCTCAATCCTTGTAAGGTTTACGTCACCGCCGGCCGTTCTGGCCGACCCTCTTTATCTTTTTTATCCGTCACCGGAGCAGATTCGTATGGCGCTGGAGCGCACCCTTTCCATCATCAAACCCGATGCCGTCGCCAAGAACGTCATCGGCCAGATCTACGCCCGTTTCGAAAAGGCCGGCCTGAAGATCGTCGCTGCCAAAATGAAACAGCTGTCGCGCCAGGAGGCCGAAGGCTTCTACGCGGTCCATCGCGAGCGCCCGTTCTTCAAGGCTCTGGTTGATTTCATGATTTCCGGCCCGGTGGTGATCACCGCGCTGGAAGGCGAGAACGCCGTGCTGGCTCATCGCGACCTGATGGGTGCCACCAATCCGAAGGAAGCGGCGCCGGGCACGATCCGCGCGGATTTTGCTGATTCCATCGACGCCAACGCGGTGCATGGCTCCGACGCCGTGGAAACCGCCAAGGTGGAAATCGCGTATTTCTTCGCCGCGACGGACGTCCTGTCGCGCTGAGCGATCCCCTGTTTGTGAGGCATGCGTTGTGAACCAGGTTGTGGTCAATCCACCCGAAAAGGTCAATCTGCTCGACTTCGATCGCCGGGGTCTGCGTGATTTCTTCACGCAAATCGGCGAGAAGCCGTATCGGGCCGAGCAGGTGATGAAGTGGATCTACCACGATCTGGAAGACAACTTCGAAAACATGACCGACGTGGGCAAGGCGCTGCGCGCCAAGCTCACCGAGGTCTGCTACATCGGCGCGCCGAAGACGCTGTTGGACAAGGTGGCTACCGACGGCACGCACAAGTGGCTGCTGGGCATGGACTCCGGCAACGCGATCGAGACGGTGTACATCCCCGAGCCGACGCGCGGCACCTTGTGTGTGTCCTCGCAGATCGGCTGCGCGCTCAACTGCAGCTTCTGCTCCACCGGCGCACAGGGTTTCAACCGCAACCTGTCCACCGCCGAGATCATCGGCCAGGTCTGGGTGGCGGCAAAACAGCTGGGCAACGTCACCCACCAGAACCGCCGCATCACCAACGTGGTGATGATGGGCATGGGCGAGCCGCTGGCCAATTTCGACAACGTAGTCAGGGCGATGCACCTGATGCGCGACGACCTGGGCTTCGGCCTGGCGGCCAAGCGCGTGACGCTTTCCACGGCGGGCATGGTGCCGCTGATCGACCAGCTTTCGGCGCAGATCGACGTCTCGCTGGCGGTATCGCTGCATGCGGCCAATGACGAGTTGCGCACGGAATTGATGCCGATCAACAAGCGCTATCCGATCGCCGAGCTGCTGGCGGCGTGCCAGCGCTGGATCGCGCGCAAGCCGCGCACCTCGATCACCTTTGAATACACCTTGATGAAGGGCATCAACGACCAGCCCGAGCATGCTCGCCAGCTGATCAAGCTGATGCGCAAATTGCCCACCTGCAAGGTCAATCTCATTCCGTTCAACCCGTTCCCGGGCACCCAGTACCAGCGCTCGGACGCCAACGACATCCACGATTTCCAGACGCGGCTGCTCAACGCCGGCGTACTTACCATGCTGCGCCGCACCCGCGGTGACGACATCGATGCCGCGTGCGGGCAGTTGGCGGGGCAGGTGACGGACCGCACCCGGCGCAGCGCCGATATTCGCAAGCGGCAGGACGAGGGGACATTGCATGCGAGCTGAGCGGGTCCTGGTTGTTGCCTTGGCGTTGACCCTGGCGGGCTGTGTCACGACGCACACCAACAGCAGTGCGTTGGGGGCGCACATGCCCAAGACGTCCAAGGCCCAACAGGCCGTCGATGCGGCGCGGGTACATACCGAACTGGGCCAGCGCTACATGGCCAACGGCGACCTGCAGGAAGCGCTTGGCAAACTGACCAAGGCGCTGCAGTTCGATCCCGATTACGTGCCCGCGCACACCGTCATCGCGGTGCTGTATGAGCGGATCAACAAGCTTCCCGAAGCCGAGCAGCATTACCGCAAGGCGGTTGCGCTGGATCCGACCAAGGGTGCGCCGAACAACAACCTCGGCGCCTTCCTTTGCCATACCGGCAGGGGCGGCGAAGCGATCGGTTATTTCCGCAAGGCTGTTACCGATCCCTTCTATCAAACCCCGGATGTGGCACTGACCAACGCCGGGGTGTGCCAGATGCAGATGAGCGACTCGAAGGGTGCGGAACAGAGCTTTCGTGACGCGCTCGTGCGTAACCCCAAGAACGCCGAGGCACTATATCAACTGGCAAACTTGCTTTTTTTGAGCAATGATGCCTTTCACGCCCGCGCGTTTCTGCAACGCCGGGAGGGGCTGGGCGCGGCTGACGCCGCGACCTTGAAACTCGGTCACGATATCGAATCTCGTCTGGGCGACCTGGAAGGCGCTCGCACTTACAATCAGCGTCTGCAAAGCCGTTTCCCGGACTCGGAACAGGCGCGTGCTCTGGACAACAACGTCAGCCAATGACCATGCAACCCAATTTCCCTGGCCAGGATGCCAGCGAGTCGATCGTCTTTGATGCTCCCCAAAATGCGGAGCCGGCTTCAGCAGCAACCCTGGGAAGCCCCAGTTTCGGCGCCCTTTTGTGTGAGGCGCGTGAAGCGCGGGGACTGGAAATCGAAGCCTGCGCCCACGCACTCAGATTGCCGGTCCGGATGTTGCGGCGGCTGGAGCGCGACGATTATCAGGACATCGATTCCAAGGTCTATCTGGCCGGTTACATCGGTAAATACGGCCATTATCTCGAAATGGATCCGGCGCTGATCCAGACCGAGCTCGACCGCATCAAGCAGACCGAGCCCACACTGGTGGCCACCGGCGGCATTTCGCATTCACGTTTTCTGCTCGACCGTTACGCGACGGCCGCCACGTATGTGGTGCTGACCGCCGTCATCGTGGTACCGATGGTGTGGATGGGTGTGCGCGGCACGCTCAATCGCGACCTCAGCCATCTAGCTCCCCTGGATGCGACGCCGGTTGCGCAGGTTGATGCCCCGGAATCCGCCGTGAATGACGCAGCCCGGCTGCCCAGTCACGTGGCGCTGCCGCCTCCGGTGCAGGAACAACCCCTGCTTGCCTCGATGGCCGCTTTTCCGAACCTCGACAGCAGCGCGGCATCGAAGAAGCCGTCTGTCCTGGCCCCGCCCGCGGCGGTCGAGACAGGTGTGGGCGGCCACAACCTCGAGCTCAGCCTCACCTCCGCCAGTTGGGTCGAAGTGACCGATGCGGCCGGCGTACGGCTGGAATACGGTCTGCTGCCCGCGGGCAGCCACAAGATCTATCAGAGTGACAAGCCGCTCGACGTGCGCATCGGGAACGTTTCCGGCGCCAGCGCCACCATCGATGGGCAGCCGGTTGGCCTCGACGATTTCCGTCACGCCAACGTCGCGCACTTCAGCGTTGAAATCCGCGACGGCAAGGCCACCCCGACCGCCCTCTGATCCACGCGCCCGGCTCCGTCCGGGTGCCACATTTCGGTTATGCTTGCCCATTGCCCGCCCGGTACCGAGCGGTATCGGTGGGCTTTTTGCTTTTATCTTCCACGCCGGCTTCCGAACACGCCGGCGGGGCGCGGACTTCCGAAGGATTTTTGCATGGCATTTGACGCATACGACGACTACGAACAGAGCGAGCTGGTACTGAAGTGGCTGCGCGAAAACGGCGCCTCCATCATCGTGGGCATCGTGATCGGACTGGTCGGTATCTTCGGCTGGCAGCAATGGCGCAGCCATCAGGCGCGCAGCCAGGGCGAGGCGGCGGAAATCTACCAGCAGCTGCAAACCGCGCTGGCCTCCGGCAAAACCAGTGCCGCGGATCAGCTTGTCGACAAGATGATGAAGGATTTCGAGAAATCGTCTTTCACCGTGTTTGCGGTGAGCGATCGCGCGCGCCAGCAACTGGAGGCCAACCAGCTGGACAAGGCCGAAGCCTCGCTGCAGTGGGCTGCCAGCCATGCCAGTGATGAGGCGCTCAAGTCGCTGACCGAATTGCGCATCGCGCGGGTCGAGTTGGCGCGTGACAATGGCGCGGCCACGCTGACGGCGCTCGACCGCATTCCTGCCGGGCAGTATCAGGGCCTGAGCCAGGAACTCCGCGGCGATGCACTGGTCAAGCTTGGGCGTATCGACGAGGCGCGCAAGGCCTACCAGGCTGCGTTGTCGATACTGACCGAGGCAGCACCGCAGCGCGCCGCCTTACAGATGAAACTCGATGATCTGGCCGCGGCCGGAAAGCAGGGCGCATGAAATCCGGATCCATGAAACGACATTCGCTGGGCCTGCTCGCCATTATGGCGACGTTTGCCATCGCCGGCTGCCATTCCTTCAAGAAGGAAAACATCCAGCCACCGACACCGCTGCCGGATGATTTCAAGCCGACGGTGCAGGTGGAAAAGTTGTGGAGCAACAGCGTCGGTGAAGGCGCCGGCGACAGTGGCGCGCGGCTGCGCCCGACCGTGGTCGACGGCGTGCTCTACGCCGACAGCACCGATGGCAAGCTGGTGGCGATGGATGCGGTCAGCGGCAAGAAGCTCTGGTCGAAAAGCTCGAAGACCCACGGCTGGTTCGGTTGGGGCGACAAGAAGCGCCCGGACGCGTTTTATGCGGGCGGCCCGGCGGTCAGTGGCGATCTGCTCGCCGTAGGCACGCTGGATGGCCACGTCTACGGCATCAACGCCAAGGACGGCAGCCCGCGCTGGGATGCGACGCTCAACTCCGAAGTGCTGGCCTCGCCGTTGATCAATGGCGGGCTGGTGCTGGTGCGCACCCAGGATGGCCGGATTTATGGTCTGGATGCCGGCACCGGCGAACGTCGCTGGGTGTACGACCAGGGTAGCGTGCCGCTGCTCAGTTTGCGTGGAAATGGCGCCTTGCTGGCTGCCAACGGCGTGGTGTTTTTCGGCACAGACGACGGCAAGCTGGTGGCGCTGCGCGAGGACAACGGCGAAAAGCTGTGGGAGCAGAAGCTCTCCACCGGCGAAGGCCGCACCGACATCGAGCGCCTGAATGACGCCGACAATGGCATCCTGCTCGACGGCACCACCCTGTATGGCAGCGCCTACCACGGCAACCTGGTGGCCATCGACGGCCCCAGCGGTCGGCCGCTGTGGGCCCACCAGTTTTCGACGACGGATGGGCTCGCGATCAATGGCAACGCCATTTTTGCCGTGAACGACGAGTCGCAGGTCTGGGCGTTCGACAAGAACAGCGGCTCCGATATCTGGAAGAACGACGCGCTGAAGTACCGCTGGGTCACCGGCCCTGCCGTGCAGGGCAATTACGTGGTGGTAGGTGATCTGGAAGGCTACGTGCACTGGCTGCAAACCGGCGACGGTGCGCTCGCGGCCACCAAGCGGCTCTCCAGGAAAGCCATCCGTGCCCAGCCGCTGGTGGTGGGTGACATCGTTTACGTGGAAGACGTGGAAGGCCGCATCGGCGCCTACCGTCTGTCCGCACGCTGATCCGGGAATCGACCTTCCATCATGTTGCCTGTCGTCGCTCTGGTTGGTCGTCCCAACGTCGGTAAATCAACCCTTTTCAATGTACTGACGCGCAGTCGCGACGCGTTGGTGGCCGATATGCCGGGGGTTACCCGGGACCGCCATTACGGCATTTGCCGCAGTGGCGATCGGCCGTTCGTGGTGGTCGACACCGGCGGCCTGTCGGGCGTCGAGGACGCCATGGATGTGCTCACCGCAAAGCAGGTGCGCCTGGCGATCGAGGAAGCCAACATCCTGGTCTTCGTGGTCGATGCCCGCGACGGGCTGCTGCCGCAGGATTACGTGATCCTTGGCGAGCTGCGCCGCAGCGGCAAGCCGATCATCGCCGTGGTCAACAAGACCGACGGGCTCGACGAGCAGGCCGTGCTGGCCGAGTTTTCCGCTTTCGGCGTCGCCACCACCTTGCCATTGTCGGCGGCGCACAATCGCGGCACCGATGACCTGATCCGCGTCGTGCTGCCGTTGCTGCCGGCCGACGAGGAAGACGCCACCGATGCCAACGGCGAGGACGGCACCATCCGCGTTGCCATCGTCGGCCGCCCCAACGCGGGCAAATCCACACTGATCAATCGCCTGCTGGGCGAGGACCGCCTGATCGTGTCGGACGTGGCCGGCACCACGCGCGACCCGATCCGCGTGCCGCTGGAGCGCGACGGCAAGCGCTATACCTTGATCGATACCGCCGGCGTGCGGCGCAAGGCGCGGGTCGAGGAGGCGGTGGAGAAATTCAGCGTCATCAAGACACTGCAGTCGATCGCCGCGGCGCAGGTCGTGGTGGTGATGATCGACGCCCGCGAAAACCTGGCCGACCAGGACCTCACCCTCATCGGCTATGCGATGGACGAGGGCAGGGCGCTGGTCATCGCGATCAACAAGTGGGACGACATGGATCAATACCAGCGCGACGAATGCCGCCGCGCGCTGGATCGCCGGCTGGTGTTCGTCGACTGGGCCAAGCAGGTGCAGATTTCCGCACTGCACGGTTCGGGCCTGCGCGAGTTGATGCGCGCCGTGGTGCGTGCGCATGCCTCAGCGACCAAGGTGCTGGCGTCGTCCGACCTCACCAAGACGCTGGAAAAGGCGTACGAAAGCTATCAACCGCCATTGGTGCACGGGCATTCGCCCAAGCTGCGTTTCGCGCATCCGGGCGGCAACAACCCGCCGACCATCGTGATCCACGGCACGCGCACCAAACACATCGCACCGGCCTACCAGCGTTACCTGGAAAACTTCTTCCGCAAGCGCTACAAGCTGGAAGGCACGCCGATCCGCATTGCCTTCCGCGAAGGCGAGAATCCGTACGCCGGCCGCAAGAAAGTGCTGACCAAGGAACAGGAAAAGAAGGCGCGACGCCGGGTCAGCGACCTGATCAAGCGCACCCGCTGAGGTTGCGCCGCTCCACGGCGCCCTCGCAGCGCCAACCCGTCAAATGAGCCGCGACGCTTACGTCATGTCCGCGCGAATGAGCGCGTGCACGACGCCGTCCATCGGTTGCCCGCGCACCCACAACCGGTGGCGGGCCAGGGTTTCGAACTTCGCACCGATGTTTTCCGCAGTGCGCTGGCTGGCGCCATTGTCAGGCAGGGTGACGATCTCGATCCGGATCAATCCCAACTGCTCGAACCCGAAACGGGCAACCAGCGATGCGGCACGCGCCGCGATGCCTTCACCCTGCCGCGATTGGCGCACCCAGTAACCCAGGTTGGCGCTGCGATGCATCGGGTTGCGTTGATTGAGCCCGACGCCGCCGAGCAATTCGCCGTTGCGATCGTCAAACACCGCGAAGGCAAAATCCTCCGCGTTCGTCCAGCCTTGTTCGCAATAAGCGACCCACGCGCGCGCATCATCCAGCGAATAACTGGCGTGGCACCAGGGCAACCAGCGGCCCACTGTGGACAGCGAGCTCTGCGCGGCGTCACACAACGCCCGGGCATCGCGCGATTGCCAGCGGCGCAGGTGCAAACCCTTGCCGTTGAGTTCGATGGGCGGCACGGTCTCGGCAGGCATCCAGGCTCCCTTTTGTTTGTGTGCGTGTCGGCTAGCATCGATAATGCATGCCTTTATCGACAGGCACGATCATGAGCGCACGCATTCTCGACGGCAAACGTATTGCGCAGGAATTGCTGGGGCGCATCGGCCGGCGCGTTGCGGCGCGCAAGGCGCTCGGCTTGCCGCCTCCGGGCCTGGCGGTGATCCTGGTGGGGACGGATGCCGGCTCGCTGGTGTATGTGCGCAAGAAGCGCGAGGCCTGCGATCAGGTCGGGTTTCGCTCGTTCGCACACGACCTGCCGGCCGACACCACCCAGGAGGCCTTGTTCGCGCTGATCGACCGGCTCAATGCCGATCCGGAGGTGCACGGCATCCTGGTGCAGTCGCCGCTGCCGCCGCACATCGACGAAGACGCGATGGTCGACCGGATCGATCCGGCCAAGGATGTCGACGGCTTCCAGGCCATCAACGTGGGCCGCCTGGCATTGCGCCGTTTCGGCCTGCGCCCGTGCACACCCAAGGGCGTGATGACCTTGCTGGGGCACACCGATCGCCCCGTGCGCGGACAGCATGCCGTGGTGGTTGGCGTGTCCAATCACGTGGGGCGCCCGTTGGTGCTGGAGTTGATGATCGCCGGTTGCACCACGACCTGTTGCCATCGTTTCACGCAAGACCTGGAAAGCTTCGTGCGCCAGGCCGACATCCTGGTGGTGGCGGTGGGCAAGCCGGGGCTGGTGAAGGGCGACTGGATCAAGCCCGGCGCCGTGGTGATCGACGTGGGCATCAATCGCCTGGACGATGGTCGGCTGGTGGGCGATGTGGATTTCAAGGCGGCCGCGGAGCGCGCGAGCTGGATCACGCCGGTGCCTGGTGGCGTGGGTCCGATGACGGTGGCCACGCTGCTGGAAAACACACTGGAAGCGGCGGAAGCGGGCGCTGTTTCCACGCGATCCGCCTGAAAAAGGCGCGATGGTTGGCGAGCCATCTGGCGAGCGGCATGGTGGGGCGCGTATAATTCCCTCTTTGCCAGCGGGACTTTTCGCATGCGCATCCTCGCCGAGGCCTTGACCTACGACGACGTTTTCCTGGTTCCGGGCCACTCCCTCGTGCTGCCGCGCGACGTCGACACCTCCACCCGGTTTACCCGCGACCTTCGTCTGAACATTCCCATCGTGTCGGCCGCGATGGACACCGTGACCGAAGCCCGTCTCGCCATCACCATGGCGCAGAACGGCGGCATCGGCATCATCCACAAGAACATGACGGCCGAGCAGCAGGCGGCCGAAGTTCGGTTGGTGAAGAAATTCGAGGCCGGCGTGATCCGTAGCCCGATCACCGTGAACCCCGAGACGTCCATTCGCGAAGTGTTGCGGCTGACCCATGCGCACAACATCTCCGGCGTGCCGGTGGTCGAGGGCAGCAAGCTGGTCGGCATCGTCACCAGTCGCGACCTGCGCTTCGAGCGCAAGCACGACGACCCGGTGCGCAACATTATGACCCGCGAGGACAAACTGGTAACCGTGCGCGAAGGCGCCAGCCAGGACGAAGTGTTGTTGCTGCTGCACAAGCACCGCATCGAGAAAGTGCTGGTGGTCAACGACGCGTTCCAGTTGCGCGGGCTGATCACGGTGAAGGACATCCAGAAAGCCCGCGACAATCCCAACGCGGCGAAGGATCACCACGAGGCGTTGCTGGTCGGCGCCGCCGTTGGCGTATCCGGCGACACCGAGCAGCGCGTGGCGGCCCTGGTGGATGCCGGTGTGGACGTGCTGGTGGTGGACACCGCGCATGGCCATTCGCAAGGCGTGATCGATCGCGTGGGCTGGGTAAAAAAGAACTACCCGAACGTGCAGGTCATCGCCGGCAACATCGTCACCGGCGAGGCGGCGCGAGCGCTGCTCGACGTGGGCGTGGATGCCGTCAAGGTCGGCGTTGGCCCGGGTTCGATCTGCACCACGCGCGTGGTTGCCGGCGTCGGCGTGCCGCAGATCACCGCCATCGACATGGTGGCCACCGCGTTGAAGGACGAGATCCCGTTGATCGCCGATGGCGGCATCCGCTATTCCGGCGACATTCCCAAGGCGCTCGCTGCCGGCGCCTCCAGCGTGATGCTCGGCTCGATGTTTGCCGGTACCGAGGAATCACCCGGTGAGGTCGAGCTGTTCCAGGGCCGTTCGTACAAGAGCTACCGCGGCATGGGCTCGATCGGCGCGATGGCGCTGGGTTCGAAGGACCGCTATTTCCAGGAAGAGGCCGACGCGGACAAGCTGGTGCCCGAAGGCATCGAAGGCCGCGTGCCGTATCGTGGCCCGCTGCGCAACATCATCCATCAGCTGATCGGCGGCCTGCGTGCCTCGATGGGCTATCTGGGCGCGGCCACGATCGAAGACGTGCGCAACAAGGCGCAGTTCGTGAAAGTAACCTCCGCCGGCGTCACCGAGGCGCATCCGCACGACATCCAGATCACCAAGGAAGCGCCGAACTATCGGCTGAATTCCTGAGTGTGCCGGGAATGGGGAATAGGGAATGGGGAATCGGTAGAGCGGTTCCCTGCGCGTCATGGCCAGCGCTCGGGCTTGACGCTTTTCCCATTCCCGAATCCCGAATCCCGATTCCCTGCTGAAACGCCGTCATGACCGAATCCCGAATCCCCAATCCCCAATCCCGGCTCCACGACGACAAGATCCTCATCCTCGATTTCGGTGCGCAGTACACGCAGCTGATCGCGCGGCGCATCCGCGAGATCGGGGTGTATTGCGAGATCTGGGCGTGGGACCACGACCCGGCGCAGATCGCCGCGTTCGGTGCCAAGGGCATCATCCTGTCCGGCGGGCCGGAATCCACCACGCTGGCCGATGCACCGAAGGCGCCCCAGCAGGTGTTCGATGCCGGCGTGCCGATCCTAGGCATCTGCTACGGCATGCAGACGATGGCTGCGCAACTGGGTGGCGCCACCGAAGCGGCCGAGGCGCGCGAGTTTGGTCACGCCAGCGTGGACATCATCGCGCCCAGCCGCCTGTTCAATGGTCTCAACGACCATCCGGGCGACCACAAGCTCGATGTGTGGATGAGCCACGGCGACCACGTTGCCACGGCGCCGCCCGGTTTCGTGGTCACCGGCCGCACCGCGCGCATCCCCGTCGCGGTGATGGAGAACGACGACAAGCGCTGGTACGGCGTGCAGTTCCACCCGGAAGTCACCCATACCAAGCAGGGCGAGCCCCTGCTGAAGCGCTTCGTCAGCGAGATCTGCGGCTGCGCCACGCTGTGGACGGCAGCCAACATCATCGATGACCAGATCGCCCGCGTGCGCGAGCAGGTCGGTGACGATCACGTCCTGCTGGGCCTGTCCGGCGGCGTCGATTCCTCGGTGGTGGCCGCGCTGCTGCACAAGGCCATCGGCGATCGGCTGACCTGCGTGTTCGTCGATACCGGCCTGCTGCGCTGGAAAGAGGGCGACCAGGTGATGGCCACGATGGCCGAGCACATGGGCGTCAAGGTCATCCGTGTCAACGCGGCCGATCGCTATTTCACGGCGCTCGAAGGCGTGGCCGATCCCGAAGCCAAGCGCAAGATCATCGGCGGGCTTTTCATCGAGATCTTCGACGAGGAGTCGGCAAAAATCACCGCAGACGGCAGCAAGGTGAAGTGGCTGGCGCAGGGCACGATCTACCCCGACGTGATCGAGTCGGCCGGCAGCAAGACCGGCAAGGCCCACGTCATCAAGAGCCACCACAACGTCGGCGGCCTGCCGGCGCACATGAAGCTGAAGCTGGTCGAGCCGCTGCGCGAGCTGTTCAAGGACGAAGTACGCCGCATCGGCGTGGCACTGGGCTTGCCGCGCGCGATGGTCTATCGCCATCCGTTCCCCGGCCCGGGCCTGGGCGTGCGCATCCTGGGCGAAGTGAAACGCGAATACGCCGAACTGCTGGCGCAGGCCGATGCCATCTTCATCGACGAGCTGCGCAAGGCCGACCTGTACGACACCACCAGCCAGGCGTTCGCCGTGTTCCTGCCGGTGAAATCGGTGGGTGTGGTGGGCGATGCACGCGCCTACGAATGGGTGATCGCGCTGCGCGCGGTGGAAACCATCGACTTCATGACGGCGCACTGGGCGCACCTGCCTTACGCATTTCTTGGCACGGTTTCCAACAGAATTATCAATGAGTTGCGTGGTGTTTCTCGCGTTGTTTATGACATCAGCGGCAAGCCGCCTGCCACGATCGAGTGGGAATAGGAAAATCAGTCACTTGCGCGCATCCAGGGAGGCCGGCAACTTGCCGGCTTTCTCATGTATGAACCACAATGCATTGAAATGACTGCCGAAAATCCTGAAACCCCAAGTGCGTTTTCGGCGACCGACGTCCGGCACATGCGCCATGCCCTGCAGCTGGCGGCGCATGCCCGCGACGCCGAGGGCGAGGTGCCGGTGGGTGCGGTGCTGGTGCAGGGAGACGAGGTCGTCGGCTTGGGCTGGAACCGCAACATCACCCTGCACGATCCGACCGCCCATGCCGAAGTGATGGCCATGCGCGCGGCCGGCGAGAAACTGGCCAATCACCGCCTGACCGGCGCCACGCTGTACGTCACGCTGGAGCCGTGCGCGATGTGCGCGATGGCGATGATCCACGCCCGGCTCGGTCGCGTCATCTACGCGGCGATCGATCCCAAGACCGGCGCTGCCGGCAGCATGTTCGACACCTTGGTGGACGCCCGCCACAACCATCGCATCGAGGTGGCCGGTGGCCTGCTGGCCGAGGAATCGGCCAGCATGTTGCGCGAGTTCTTTCGCGCCCGCCGCTGAGCGGTTGGATTTGTTCAACCTGTCGGACCGGCCATGCATGGCCGGACGCGCGATAGGGGAAAACCACAGGAAGTGGTTTTCCTCACAGACTCCGAGCGATCAATCCGCCGCGACGGTGGCCAGGGTTCCGTCCACCGGGTTGTAGGCATGGCTGTCGAGCAACTGCAGCGGCATGCCCCACGGCGACTTGAAATCGAGCACCATCCGGCCCGCCAGTGGACCGGAGGTCAGTCGGTGCGGCGAACCATTCACCGTGGCGCCCGCACGTCGCAGCCACTCGCCGCCATGCCGCACGTCGTCGGAGACGAACCGCAAGGGCTGGCCCGGCGCGGGGGCGTCGCCGTTGTCGAACAGTTCCACGATGGAACCCGTATCGCAGGACAGCAAACGAGAGGTCGCCGGCTTCTTCGTGAAGCTCGAACCGATCACGCGGCAATCCAGCACATCCTGGAAGAACGTGACCGCCTGTGCCATGTCCGGCACGCCAACCCGCGCGTAGCCGGTGCCGTACAACGTGGCCGCGCGGACACCCGGCGACGCGATCGCCGCGAACGCGAGGACGAACAACAACAGCGTGGGCAATAGCCTGGAAGATAGTGATTTGCGCATGGCGCGGCACTCGAATGTGCGTGAGTGCCGATAGATGGGCACCGGCGAGACCGGGCAAAACCCCGCAAATCACGCCCAAAGTGTTTCGCTATGCGAACAATCGTTCCCTGCCGGTGTGGCGCTTCGATCACCGGGCGGAGCAGGGGGCTGGTTGATGCCGGCGCCGATTTGTTCGCGACGGGAAACGCTTTGATCGCGTGGCGAATCGTTGATTCCAGCGGTTTCGCGCCGATATCTGGGCACACAGAGAACACGTCATGCGCCGTTGTCACAGCGGCTCTTACCGGGAAGAACTTCGATGAAACGTCATCTATCCAATCTGTTGCAGGGCAAGCGCTCCGAATTCGATGGAGCGGCTCCCGCCGCTGCACCGGCGTCCCGCCGCGCGGCGACCACCATGCCGGTCGAATTGAACGGCTACGACTGGTTGCGCCGGATCAAGCATGCGCGCGTGGTTCGCGCCGCCAACGCCTAGAACGTTGGCGGTGCGGGCCGCCATCAATCCGACCAACTGGCGCCGCACCACTGGCTTTCGCACGGTTCACCGTCGCCATCGCCATCCATCTGCGTGCCAGGGCATTGCTTCAGGAAATAGGTCGCCTCGGCACATGAGGTCATCTGCGAGCAGCGGGTGCGGCCATCACAGTTGAAGCTTGGCGTGGACGCGGGCAGGGCACGTGTCGCGGGCAACATGGGCTCTGCAGGCGCCATCTTTTTCGATGCAAACGACGCATAGCCATACCAGCCGACGGCGATCAGCGTCAGCAAACCCAGGATCGTGGTTAACGCGCCGGAGCGACTCGTCGCCGACGGTACATCGCGTGTCGCCCGACGCACGGTGTTGTTGTTTTTGCCGGGACGCATGATGCGGACGGCGCGTTTTTTCCCGTCCTCTCGAAGGTCGATCTCGAACGATACGAATTCGCCGATACGTGGTCGGATGCCGTCGCGCGGGAATGCGGAAACGTGGACGAAAACTTCTTCCGTACCTGTTGCCGGTTCGATGAAACCGAAGCCACGATCGTCATTCCATTTCACCAGCGTTCCGTGCGTTCGCATGTGTGTGGCTTTCTTGTTTTCGTGATCGCGGCAAGCGCCAACAGATCGTCCGGCGAGTCGTGGATATCGTCAAGCAACGCCTTCGTCCTCCCCCATACGTCATGTACTGTTCGTGACCTCTGACCCTTCGTGGAAGGTGTTTGCGCGACATACGCTGCGCGCGTCGATCTGGTTCCGGTGACAGTGATTCCATCGGCAGCAGATTGACACTTCAACTCCGCATGAGCTGGTTGCCAACCCCATGGCGGCTCATCCCCACGCATGGAAAACAAGAAGGAAAATCCCATGAACCATTTCAGCTCTCCCTCTCCCCGTCGTTCCCATCAGCGCGTCTCCTTCCGTGGCCTGGCGGTTACGGCTGTCATCGGCATCTGCGGCATGGTGGGATCTGTCGCTGTCCAGGCGCAGGCCACCGCGGGCCACATCTTCGGAAAGGCACCGGCGGGCGACACCGTGCGGGCAAAAAGCACGACCAACGGCATGCAGCGTCACGTCGAGGTGGACGAAAAAGGCCGCTATATGCTCAGCTCGCTGCCGGTGGGTGTTTACACGGTAACGCTGGAGGAAAACGGCAAGCCCGTGGTCAAGCACCTCAATGTCGGCGTCATCGTGGGTCGTGGCATCAAGGTCGATTTCGATTGCAAGCAAGGCGATTGCGGCCAGCTTGCCAACACCCAGTGATGTGAGTGGCGTGGCTGGCGAAGGTCATGCCGGACCGTAACCGGCCACGCTGAGTCGTATCGTCACGACGTGCCCGGCACCGGAAGGCGCCGGGCACTTGCGGTTCTATCGCGGGATTTGTCGATATTCCCGCTGTCAGGTGACACCAGAAAATCCTGCAGCGCGGCGTTGAATTCCTGCGCCGATTCGATGTTCACGATATGGCGGCCGGGCAGGGACAGATGGCTTCCGTTGACCACGCCGCCAGCTATGGCCTGCAGGTCGGTCGGGGTGCACACCGGATCGTCATTGCCGGAGATCGCCAGCAGCGGTGTTTCTATCCGCCCCAGTTCCGCTCGCAGGTCGGTGCCCGCCAGCGCAGCACAGCAACCGCGATAGCCGTCGACCGACGTTCCGGCAAAGCGCTGCAGGATGTCGCGGACCACCGCGGGGTGGGAGGCGTTGAAGGAAGGGGTGAACCAGCGTTCGGCGGTGGTTTCCATCAGCGGCGCCAGGCCGTGCTCGCGAACTTGTTCGCTGCGAGTCTGCCAGCTTTCGGGAGTACCGATGCGGGCTGCGGTCGCGCAGACCACCAGGCGATCCACGCGGTCGCCGGCATGGATGCCCAGCCACTGGCCGACCATGCCACCGATCGACAGGCCACAGAAATGCGTGCGGCCGATCGCCAGTGAATCCAGCAGCGCAAGTACATCGCCGCCGAGATCGGCGATCGAGTAGGGGCCGGGCGGTGCGCCCGACGCGCCGTGGCCGCGGCGGTCGTAACGCAATATGCGGAATGTATTGGATAGCACGCCGACCTGCGCATCCCACATGTTCAGGTCCGTGCCAAGCGAGTTGCAGAACGTCAGCCACGGGCCGCGCTCGCCGTCGATGCGGTAGCGCAGGCGGTGGGTGGGGAGGTTGAGGAAAGCCATCGCGTGCCTCAGGCCCGCTCGACAGCCAGCGCCAGGCCCATGCCGACGCCGACGCACAGTGTGGCCAGGCCGCGCTTGCCGCCGGTCCTTTCCAGTTGGTGCACGAGGGTCAGCGCCAACCGCGCGCCGCTCATGCCCAGCGGATGACCCAGCGCGATCGCACCACCGTTGGGGTTCACGTGTTTCGCATCGTCGGGCAGGCCGAGTGCACGCATGACGGCCAGCGACTGGCTGGCGAAGGCTTCGTTGAGTTCGATGGCATCGAAGTCGCCGATCTGAAGGCCCAGCCGTGCCATCAGTTTCTGCGTGGCCGCGACCGGGCCGATACCCATGACCCGCGGCTCGACGCCCGCGGCGGCCATGCCGAGGATGCGTGCGCGCGGACGCAAGCCGAAGCGCTGGATCGCTTCTTCGCCGGCAATCACCAGCGCGGCAGCGCCGTCGTTGATGCCCGAGGCGTTGCCGGCGGTGACGGTGCCGCCCGGGAACAGCGGCTTCAGTTTGGCCAATGCGTCGGCGGTGGTGTCGGCGCGCGGGTGCTCGTCGGTGTCGACCAGCTCGGTCTGTCCGCGCCGGGCACCGGGCACGGTGACCGGGATGATTTCCTCGGCGAAGAAGCCCGATGCCTGCGCCGCGGCCGCGCGTTGCTGGCTGCGCAGTGCGAACGCGTCCTGGTCGGCGCGGTCGACGCGATGCTCCGCGGCCACGTTGTCGCCGGTCTGCGGCATGCTTTCGGTGCCGTAGCGCGCGTCCAATGCCGGGTTGACGAAGCGCCAGCCCATGGTGGTGTCCTCGAGCTGCTGGCCGCGCCCGTACGCCCGGTCAGCCTTGCCGATGACGAACGGCGCGCGGGTCATCGACTCCACGCCGCCGGCGATCGCCAGTTCCATTTCCCCGGTATGTATCGCGCGCGCCGCCTGGCCGACGGCCTCCAGTCCGGAGGCGCACAGCCGGTTCAGCGTCACGCCCGGCACCGAAGCCGGCAACCCAGCGAGCAGCAGGCTCATGCGGGCGACGTTGCGGTTGTCTTCGCCGGCCTGGTTGGCGCAGCCGTAGAACACTTCCTCGATCGCCGCCGGGTCCAGGCCCGGATTGCGTTCCAGCAGCGCCTTGAGCGGCAGTGCGCCAAGATCATCGGCGCGCACCGCGGAGAGGATGCCGCCGTAGCGGCCGATCGGCGTGCGCACGGCATCGCAGATGTAAGCGTGGTTCATTCGATCATCTCCAGCGGCAGGCCGGTCAGTTGACGTACCTCGTCGAGGTTCACGCCGTCGACGAGCTCGATTACGCGCGCACCTTCGGGTCCAAGCGCGAACACGCCGACATCGGTGTAGATGCGCGACACGCAGCGCAGGCCGGTCAGCGGGTAGCTGCATTCGGCGACCAGCTTGCTCTCGCCCTTGCGCGTCTGCAGTTCCATCAGCACGAACACCTGCTTGGCGCCGATCGCCAGATCCATCGCGCCACCCACGGCGGGGATGGCGTCGGGCGCGCCGGTGCTCCAGTTGGCCAGGTCGCCGTGCTGGGAGACCTGGAACGCACCCAGCACGCAGATGTCCAGGTGCCCGCCGCGCATCATCGAGAACGAGTCGGCGTGGTGGAAATAGCAGCCGCCGGTGAGCAGCGTCACCGGCTGCTTGCCGGCGTTGATCAGGTCCGGATCTTCCTCGCCGGGCGCCGGGGCGGGGCCCATGCCGAGCAGGCCGTTCTCGCTCTGCAGGAAGATCTCCTTGTCCGCCGGCAGGTAGTTGGCGACCTGGGTCGGCAGGCCGATGCCCAGGTTCACGTAGGCGCCCTCGGGGATGTCGCGCGCCACCCGCGCGGCCATCTGTTCACGGTTCAAGCGGCTCATGACTTGCCTCCTGCAGCGACCACGCGGTGCACGAAGATGCCGGGTGTCACCACGGACTCGGGATCGAGTTCGCCCAGCGCCACCACTTCTGAAACCTGGGCGATGGTGCATTTCGCCGCCATCGCCATCAGCGGGCCGAAGTTGCGCGCGGTCTTGCGGTAGACGAGGTTGCCCCAGCGGTCGCCGCGGTCAGCCTTGATCAGGGCGAAGTCGGCGTGGATGGGGTACTCCAGCACGTAGTGGCGGCCGTCGATCTCGCGTGTCTCCTTGCCGGCGGCCAGTTCGGTGCCGTAGCCGGTGGGGGTGAAGATTGCGCCCAGGCCGCTGCCGGCGGCGTGGATGCGCGCGGCCAGGTTGCCTTGCGGGACCAATTCGAGTTCGATCTCGCCGGCCTTGTAGGCGGCGTCGAAATGCCACGAGTCGGTCTGCCGCGGAAACGAGCAGACCACCTTGCGCACCCGTTTGTTGGCGATCAGCGCAGCCAGCCCGGCGTCGCCGTTGCCGGCGTTGTTGTTGATGATGGTCAGCTCGCGCGCGCCATGCGCGATCAGCGCATCGATCAACTCATCGGGCATGCCGGCGGTGCCGAAACCGCCGACCATCACGCTGGCGCCATCGGGGATGTCGGCCACCGCGGACTGCAGGGTCCAGGTCGTCTTGTCGATCATGGCTGTCTTGTCTCTCCTGTCGATGCGGAGTGGAGCGATGCCGGGGTGTTCATCCCAGATCTCCGCCCGCCACCGGCAATACGCTGCCGGTGATGTAGGACGCCTCGTCGGAGGCCAGGAACAGGATCGGCGCGACCTGCTCGGCGATGCTTCCATAGCGTTTGAGGAAACTGGAGCCCACGACCTGCGCCACGGTCTCGGCCATCCATGCCTGTTCGGCCGGGCTCTCGTCGACGGCGTTGCGCGGTATCCGGCGCGGCGGCGCATCCGTCCCGCCCGGTGCGGTCGCCACCACGCGGATGTTGCGATGCGCGAGCTCCATTGCCAGCGATTGCGTGATCGCGTTGATCCCACCCTTCGCCGCCGAGTACGGCACGCGGTGGATGCCGCGGGTCGCGTTCGACGACACGTTGACGATGGTGCCGCCGCCGCGCGCAAACAGGTGCGGCAGCGCCGCGTGGCAGCAGTACAGCGTGGGCATCAGCGAACGACGGATCTCCGCATCGATCTGCTCCGGTTCGAACTCGGCATACGGGCGCATGCGGATCGCACCGCCGACGTTGTTGATCACGATGTCGATGCCGCCGAAGGTCGCCGCGGCGAACGCCATCGCCGCCTCGGCGCCGGCGTGGGTTTCCAGATCCGCATGGAAAGCGGCGCTCTCACCCTGCGCCCGGGCGGCCACTTCGCCGACGAAGTCCGCACGATCCACGAACACGACCTTGCCGCCCTCGGCCGCCGCGCGCAGGGCAACCTCGCGGCCGATGCCCTGCGCGGCACCCGTCACGACGATGACCTTGCCGGCGAAGCGCGGTGCGTTCATGCCGCCTTGTCCCGCGCTGGTGCGTTCGGCGTGAACTTCTCGTAGTGGAAGCTGGCCGGCGTGACGCCGCAGTCATCGAAGTGCTTGCGCACTGCATCGACCATCGGCGGCGGCCCGCACAGGTACACGTCGAGGTTGCCGTCGTGCAGCACCTCGGCCGGCATGTGCTGGGTGACCCAACCCTTGCGCGGATGCGCGCTCGCGCCCTCGGCGACCACGGTGATGAAGTTGAAGTTCGGCAGCTTCGCCGCGTAGGCCTCGATCTGTTCGACCAGAACCAGGTCGGCGTCGCGGGTCACGCCGTAGATCATGTGCACCGGCTGGTCCGCGCCGGTGCGCGCCAGCGTTTCCAGCATCGACAGGAACGGCGCCAGACCGGTGCCGCCGGCCAGGAACAGCAATGGCCGGTCGACCTTGCGCAGGTAGAAACTGCCGAGTGGCCCGGTCAATTCCAGCGCCTGCCCCGGCTGGGCCTTGCCCACCCAGTCGCTCATCAATCCGTCGGGGATGCGTTTGATCAGGAAGCTGATGCGTCGCTCGCCGGGCGCCGAGCTGAAGCTGTAGGAGCGGTGCTGGCCGCTGCCCGGTACGTCGATATTGACGTACTGGCCCGGCAGGAACGCCGGCGCGTCATCCGCCACGTCGAGCTCCAGCACGATCGCGGCGTCATTGTGCTGCTCGACCCGGGCGACCGTGGCGTTGAACTTCGCGTTGCCGGTCTTGCAGACGGTGGAGTCCGCCGGCACCGCGATCACGCAGTCCGACGATGGCACCATCTGGCAGGTCAGCACCAGGCCGTTGTCCTTTTCGTCCTCGCCCAGGGCGTCGTCGATGTAGTCGTCGCCCAGGTCGTAGTTGCCGCTCTCGGCGCGGCATTTGCAGGTGCCGCACACGCCATCCGAGCAGTCCATCGGCAGGTTGATCCTGCTGCGGTACGCGGCGTCGAGCACCGTCTCGCCTTCCCGGCACTGGATGAAGCGGGTGACTCCGTCCTCGAAATTCAAAGCGATGCTGTGATTCATGTGGCCTCCTCGCAGGCAACGACACCTGTCAGACGTGGTAGATGTCGATGACCTGGCGGATGTAGTCGTTCTTCAGCACGATCTTCTTGCGGCTGATCAGGAATCCGTCGCCCGCCTTGCGCAGGGTGGCGAACACGGTGCCGAAGTACTGGTCGGTGACCTTGTAGCGGTGGCTGAGGGTGTGGAAGTTGTAGCGCAGGTCGACCTCGTCGCCGCGCTCTGCCAGCAGTTCCACGTTGTGCACGCCGTGGCCGGTGCGCGGCTCGGGCATGGACGCGCTGGAGCGCTCGGTCTTGATCCGGAACACGCGATCCTCCAGGCCCGAGCGGTCGGGGTAATAGATCAGCGAGATCTGCGACTGCGGGTCCTCGGTCAGCTGGTCGTCGTCGTCCCATGCCGGCATCCAGTAAGTCACGTCCTCGGCGTACGTCAGCAGCCATTCGTCCCACTGGCGCTCGTCGAGCAGGCGCGCTTCGCGGTAGAGGAAGGCGCATATCCGCTGGTAGTCGAAGCTCATGCCGACACCTCGTTGCGCTGCCGTTCCAGCGCGTCGCGCATGACCTTCGCCCAGTACGCGTGCTGGCGCACGAACAAGCCTTCGTCCTCGCTGCGCTCGCCGGACAGCGAGGGGTTGAGGCCCATGCGCCTGGCGTTCTCGTCGGGGCCGTCGATCCACAGCGGCGCGCCGCGGCTCATGTCGTTCCACGCTGCCGAGGTGGCGGCGTAGCCGGCCTGGCAGGCGCGGAACTCCTCCATGTCGTCGGCGGTGCCCATGCCCGAGACGTTGAAGAAGTCCTCGTACTGGCGGATGCGCATGGCACGGTCCTCGGCGCTCTCGCCCCGGGGCGCGAAGCAGAAGATGCTGACCTCGGTCTGGTCGACGCTGATCGGGCGGATCACCCGGATCTGGGTCGAGAACTGGTCCATCAGGAACACGTTCGGATACAGGCACAGGTTGCGGGTCTGGTTGACGATGAAGTCCGCCCGGTCCGCGCCCACGCGCGCCGCGATCTCGTGGCGACGTCCATACACCGGCCGCACCTCCGGATTCATCGTGCGCGTCCACAGCAGCATGTGGCCGTGCTCGAAACCGTAGACGCCGGCCGTGCTCTTGCTCCAGCTGTTGGCGTCGACGGCCTTGGTGCCTTCCGCGTTGCGCCGGTTCATGGTCGCCGCATAGTTCCAGTGCACGCTGCTGACGTGATAGCCGTCGCAGCCGTTCTCCATCTGCAGCTTCCAGTTGCCCTCGTAGACGTAGGACGAGCTGCCGCGCAGCACCTCCAGTCCATCCGGCGACTGGTCGACGATCTGGTCGATGATCACCCGGGTCTCGCCCAGGTAATCCTCCAGCGACTGCACGTCCGGATCGAGGCTGCCAAACAGGAAGCCACGGTAGTTCTGGAAGCGGGCGACGCGTCGCAGGTCGTGCGAACCGTGCTGGTCGAACTGCGGCGGGTACTGCGTCGTCTTCGCGTCCTTGACCTTGAGCAGCTTGCCGTTGTTGGAGAAGGTCCAGCCGTGGAAGGGGCAGGTGAAGCTGCCCTTGTTGCCGCGCTTGCGCCGGCACAGCATCGCGCCCTTGTGCGCGCAGGCGTTGATCACCGCATGCAGCTCGCCCGATTTGTCGCGGGTGACGATGACCGGCTGGCGGCCGATGCTCGTGGTGTAGTAGTCGTTGTTTTCGGGGATCTGGCTTTCGTGCGCCAGGTAGACCCAGTTGCTCTCGAAGATGGCCTCCATCTCGAGCTCGAACAGGTCGGCGTTGGTGAAGATGTCACGGCGGCAGCGGAACACGCCCGCGTCCTTGTCGTCCTGCACGGCCGTGGCGAGCAGTTGGTCGAGATCCCGGGCTTTGTCGATCACTGCGGACATGGCGGTCTCCTGGAGTATTCCGATGACGCCCCTTGGGGCATGGGAGGATGACGTGGCCGCTCGGCGGCGTGCAGTCGCCGAGAGGTTCACTCAGCCGGCCGCGCGCACGCGGGCTTCGTTGATCTGGTTGTCGACCCCGTCCACCAACGCACTGAGCCGGAAGTCGAACGCGATCTCGGCGAACGGGCCCTCCATGCCGGCGGCCTTGATCGCTGCCGCATCGGTGTGCCCGATCGCCTCGGCCACGAGTTCGTCGCGGGTGGCGTAGGCGAAGTCGTCGTTGACCAGCGGATCACCGGCCAGGTTGATCTGGGTAGTCAGCTTGCGATGCCCGTCGGCGCTGATGAAGAAGTGGATGTGCGCCGGACGCTGGCCGTGGCGGCCGAGTGCGGTCAGCAACTTTTCCGTCGGGCTGCCCGGCGGCACGCCGTAGCCGCAGGGCAGGATGCTGCGGAAGCGGTACTGGCCCCGCTCGTCGGCGATGATCGTGCGGCGCATGTTGAACGGCGCCTGCTTGCCGGTCGGGTCGAAATGCGAATAGAAGCCGCGGGTGTCGCAGTGCCACACCTCCACCTTGGCGCCCGGTGCCGGCTTGCCGCTGGCGTCGTATACGGTGCCGTGCATGACCAGCGGCTGGCCGTCGGTGTCGCTGCCGTCGTCCAGCCGCGCATAACCCTGCTCGACCGGTGCGCCGGCCACGTACAGCGGCCCCTCGATGGTGCGCGGGGTGGGGTTCTCCACGCCGATCGCGGCGTCCTTGGCGTCCAGGCGCAGGTCGAGGAAGTGATCCAGTCCCAGCCCGGGGGAGATCAGGCCAGCCTGTCCGGCGGTGCCCAGCGCGTTGAACCAGGCGACCGCGGTCCAGTACTCGTCGGGGGTGATGTCCAGGTCGTCAATGGCCTTGTACAGGTCCGACATCAGCCGGTGGATGATCAGCTTGGTGCGCGGATCGCCATCCTGCTTGTCCAGCCCGGCGACGGTTTTCAGGAAATCCTGCACTTCGGTGGTTTCGAAGATCTTGACGCTCATGGTTCCACTCCTCTCGAGTTTGCGTTGGCGGCCCCGGGCTCCTCGCGGAAGCCCCGGTCGCTGCTATTCCTGGCGGTCATCCTCACGGACCGACGACGGGTGCCGGCACAGCGGGGTCACCGCGATCCGCATGTAAGGGAACAGCGGCAGCCCGGTCAGGAGCTCGTGCAGTTCCTCGTTGCTGTCGACATCGAAAATGCTGTAGTTGGCATACTCGCCGACGACGCGCCAGATGTGGCGCCACTTGCCGCTGCGCTGCAGCTCCTGCGAGTACGCCTTCTCGCGCGCCTTGATGTCGTTGGCCACGTCGGCCGGCAGGTCGGCGGGAATCTGGACGTCCATTCGTACCTGGAAAAGCATGGCTCAACCTCCCTTGGTGGTGTTGGCGAGGCTCACGGTGCGCGTGGCACGGTCACGGCGGAAGAACTGCACGCGGTCCTCGTCCAGGCTGATGCCCAGGCCAGGGCCGGCGGGTACGGTGAGCTGGAAGTCGCTGTAGTCCAGCGGCTCGGTGAGGATTTCCTCGGTCAACAACAGCGGGCCGAAAAGTTCGGTGCCCCACTGCAGGTTGGCGAAGGTGGCGAACACATGGGCCGAGATGACGGTACCGACCGCGCCCTCGAGCATGGTGCCGCCGTACAGTTCGATGCCCGCGGCGTCGGCGATCGCGGCAACGTGCTGCGCGGCGTACGCGCCGCCGGATTGCTCCAGCTTCACCGCGAACACGTCCGCGCCGGCGACCTTCGCCAGCTCGAACGCCGAGCGCGGCCCGTGCAGGGATTCGTCGGCCATCAGCGCAACCGGGAAACGCCGCGCCAGCCGCGCCAATGCGCCGGCGGTGGCCACCGGTTGCTCGACCAGTTCGCAGCCGGCATCGGCCAGGGCGGCGATACCGCGCACGGCCTGCAATTCGCTCCAGGCCATGTTGACGTCGACCCGCACCGCGGCGCGGTCGCCCAGCGCGCGCTTGATCGCGGCGACGTGGGCGACATCCTCGGCCACGGTGCGCGCGCCAATCTTCAGCTTGAACACGTTGTGACGGCGCAGGTCGAGCATCCGCTCGGCTTCTTCGATATCGCGCGCGGTATCGCCGGAAGCCAGCGTCCACGCCACCGGCAGGCGCTCGCGGCGACGGCCGCCCAGCAACTCCGACACCGGCAGGCCGGTGCGCTTGCCGTGGGCGTCGAGCAGGGCGGTTTCGACCGCGCTGCGGGCAAAGCGGTTGTCCTTGATCGACCGGTCCAACTGCGCCATCAACGCCGGCACGCGGGTGGCGTCGGCGCCCCTGAGCAACGGCGCGAAATAGGTGTCGACCGCGAGCTTCATTCCCTCGGGGCTCTCGCCGCCGTAGGCCAGCCCGCCGATGGTGGTGCCTTCGCCGACGCCGACCGCGCCGTCCGAGCAGTGGATGCGCACCAGCATCAGGGTCTGGCCGTTCATCGTGGCCACCGACAGTCGGTGCGGGCGGATGGTCGGCAGGTCGAGCAGCACGGTCTCGATGCGCTCGATCGTGGCGGAAGGATGCATGGCGGGGGCAGGGGAGAGTTTCATCACGATTCGGTTATCGGCGGTCCGCACCCTTGCCGTCCAACACTGAATAACTCTTCATGAATACCTTGAAGGTATAGTCATACCGAAACGGGCGCCACGTTGGCCTTCGATCCTCGCCTGAGTTCATTCAGGGTATGAAAACTTAACGGTAGATCAGCCATGGACCTGCGTCAGCTGCGCTATTTCATCGCCGTCGCCCGCGAGCGCAACTTCACCCGCGCCGCCGAAAAGCTGCATATCGCCCAGCCGCCGCTGAGCCGCCAGATCCAGCTGCTGGAGGAGGAACTGGGCGTGACCCTGATCTCCCGCGCCAGCCGTCCGTTGCGGCTTAGCGATGCGGGCAAGTTGTTCCTCGAACAGGCCCTGCAGATCCTCGGCCGCGTAGAGCAGATGAAGGTCGCGACCCAACGCGTGGGGCATCAGCAGCGGCGCGTCTTCTCGATTGGCTTCGTCGCCTCCACCCTGTACGGCGGCGTCCCCGCGCTGGTGCGCGAGCTGCGCAAGCACGCCCCGGAGCTGGACATTCAGCTGGTGGAGATGATGTCGGTGCAGCAGATCGAGGCGCTCAAGACTGGCCGTATCGACGTCGGCTTCGGCCGCATCCGCCGCAACGACGCGGCGGTCGAACGCACCGTGCTGCGCGAGGAGCGGCTGGTGCTCGCCATGGCGCCGGGCAGCCGGCTGGCCGACAGTGATACGCCGGTGGCGATCGCCGAGCTGGCGGACGAGGACCTGATCGTCTACCCGAAAGGCCAGCACCCCTCATTCGCCGACCAGGTGCTGGCCCTGCTGGAGGACCACGGGGTGCGGCCTGGAAACGTGCACGAGGTCAGCGAGATGCAGATCGCGCTGGGCCTGGCCGCGGCTGCCACCGGTATCTGCGTGGTTCCGTACACCGCCAGCCTGCACCGCAAGGATCTGCATTACCGCGTGATCGCCGACGAACACGCGACCTCGCCGATCATCCTCAGCCACCGTCGCGATGACGACTCGCCTTACATCGTGTTGATCAAGCAACTGGTACAGGAGTTGTACGCGGCGTCACCGCCCTGGCTCGGCCCGGCAGGTGGCAACCTGCACACGCGATGAGGAGACCATCATGGGATTGCTGGTAGACGGCAAGTGGCACGACCAGTGGTACGACACCAGCAGCACGGGCGGGCGTTTCGAACGCTCGGCAAGCCGGTTCCGCAACTGGGTCACCGCCGACGGCAGCGCCGGGCCATCCGGGCAGGACGGTTTCAAGGCGGAAAGCGGTCGCTACCATTTGTACGTGTCCTACGCCTGCCCGTGGGCGCATCGCGCACTGGTGATGCGGGCGTGGAAAGGCCTGGAAAAACACATCGACGTATCCGTGGTGCATCCGTTGATGCTGGAAAACGGGTGGGAACTGCGCACCGACTTCGAGGGTGCCACCGGCGACCGGCTCCACGGCTTCGACAAGCTGTACGAGCTTTACCTGAAAGCTGACCCGCACTACAGCGGCCGGGTGACCGTACCGACGCTGTGGGACAAGCAGCGCGAAACCATCGTCAACAACGAGTCGTCGGAAATCATCCGCATGCTTGGGACAGCCTTCGACGGCATCGGCGCGCGGGCGGGCGATTACTATCCCGACGACCTGCGCGCCGCCATCGACGCCATCAACGCGACCGTGTACGACAACGTCAACAACGGCGTCTACAAGGCCGGCTTCGCGACCAGCCAGGAAGCCTACGACGAGGCGGTTACCGCGCTTTTTGCCACGCTGGAATCACTCGAGCAGCGCCTGGGGCAACACCGCTACCTGGTCGGCAATACGCTGACCGAAGCGGACCTGCGCCTGTGGACCACACTGGTGCGCTTCGATGCGGTGTACGCGACGCACTTCAAATGCGACCGCAAGCGAATTCGCGATTACCCCAACCTCGAGGGTTTGCTGCGCGACATCCATCAGCTGCCTGGCGTGGCCGATACCGTGTGGATGGACCACATCCGCCACCACTACTTCCGCAGCCACAAGACGCTCAACCCGTACGGCATCGTGTCGATCGGCCCGGCCCCCGCGTTCGACGCTCCGCATGACCGCGATCGGCTGGGCGAACGGGAGATCCGGGGCGCCTGAAACGCTCGGCCATCACTGCAGATGCCCGGCCGGATCGGTTGCGACCCAGCGCCCGGGGCATGGCGTCGTACGACGAGCGCGGCGTTACTGTTGCCTGGCCTCGATGCCGTCGAACAGCTTGTTGATCGCGCCGTAATCCAGCGCCTTGCCGGGTACCGGGTTGCCCTCGCCGTGGTGCAGGAAACTGCTCGTGAGCCCGGCCACGCAATCCAGGGTCGCTATCGAAATCGACGCTCCGGCACTCAGCCGCCGCACGCCCAGGGCGGTCAGTTCCGGAACGCCGGGCAGGCCGGGCCGGCTCATCACATTCAACGGCAACCCCGCGTTCTCGACGATGCGGCGGATGTCGTCGGCATCGACCACGCCGGGCACGAACAGGTTGTCGGCGCCGGCCGCGCGATACCGCGCTGCGCGGGCGAGCGTTTCCTCGACGCGCCGATCATCGCTGGCGAGGCCACGCAAATAGACGTCCGTACGGGCGTTGACGAACAGGTCGACGCCGCGCTGGGCCGTCATGCGCTTGATCCGCTCGATCTTGCTGGCGAGCAGGTCGGGACTGTCGGCGCCATCCTCGATATTGATGCCGACCGCGCCGGCGTCGATCACGCGGGCGACGTTGTCGGCGACGGTCGCGGGATCGCTGGCGTAGCCGTCCTCGAAATCGACACTGAGCGGCACGCGGATGACGCGGACGATATTGGCGATCGTGGCGATCGATTGCTGCATGGGTAAGTGGCTGCCATCGGCGTAACCGTTGGCCCAGGCCACACCGGCACTGGTGGTGGCGATGGCCTTGGCGCCGAGACTTTCAATCAGCCGGGCGCTGCCCGCGTCCCACGCGTTGGCGAGCAGGAGCAAGCCGTGCTGATGCAATTGGCGGAAGGTGGCTGCGTGATTGATCGCTGTCATGGGGATGGCTCCGGAGTGAGTTGGGGGAGGGCCGCATCGAGTTTGCCGTGAGGCGCGCGGGACACCGGCGTATTCATTGGTGCGGCAGCCGCGCCATGTACAGCAATACACCCGCCAGGCTCTTCAGGTCCTGGTTGTTGTGGGCCAGCACCCGCCGCAGGTTTCGTGCGGAGCCGCCGCGCAGGTAGGTGAGCCAGGCGGCGGGGGCTTCCGAGCCGGGCAGGTCATCTTCGCGCACCACGCCGAGCAGTTCGCGTTCGGCGGTGGCCAGGCGGCAGTTTTCCCATTGGCCTTTCCAGTGCCGGCGCACGGGGTGGAGCAGGTCCAGATGGCCCAGCCCGGTCAGCGGGTCGGGCAGGCGCGCCAGGCGGTAGCGGGTTTTCAGCAGGGGTGAGTCGTAGCATTTGCCGTTGTAGCTGACGAGCACGGTGTCGTCGGCCAGCCAGCTGGCGAAGGTGCGCAGCATGGCGGTTTCCGCGGCCATGCTGGTGATGGTGAGTTGGCGGATGCGGAAGCGGCCGTCGTGCCAGTCGGCGGCGCCGATCATGAAGGCACGGGTGCCGGTGCCGCCGGCGAGGCCGGTGGTCTCGGTGTCGAAATGCAGCAGGCGGCGATGGTGTACCGACTCCATCCGGGCGAAGGCGGCGTCGACGATGTCGGGCGGGGCGAGCCAGTCGACGTTGGCTTCGGTGTAGCGCAGGCCGGGGGACAGTTCGATGCCGGGAACGTCGCGGTCATTGGATGCCAGGTACGCCGGGCCGCGTTTGAGTTGGGCGTGGCGTTGCAGCAGGCGGCGGAGGTCGGGGGAGAGGGTTTTGTGCGTGCTCGGCGACGTGTCCTTCGACTTCGCTGCGCTACGCTCAGGAAGAACGGTAATAGGGGAGCGAGCGGAAGCAATGGACGACGTTTGCCCCGCATCCGCCCGCAATTGCCGCAGCTTGGTGGCCAGGGCACTCACAGCGCCACCAGCAGCGCCAGCACGCGCAACGCCAGCGCTTTGGGCGTCTGGACGTCCATTTCGTCATGGTGCTCGTCGGCCGCGAGTATGGGCCCCACGCAGCCGGGACAGCCCGCGCGACAATCGCAGCGTTCGATCAGGGTGATCGACTGGGCCACCAGATCCTCGCGGCGCTGGAATAGCGGCTCGCTCTGGCCGATGCCGCCGGGGAAGGCGTCGTACAGATAGACGGTGGGCGTGAACGGCGCGTCGGGCGCCAGCGCGGTGGGTTGACCGTCGCTGCCGCGCAACTGCCCGCGACCGCTGAGGTCGGCGCTGACAAACCAGGCGCCGTCGCCGCTGCCGACCGATTTCTGCAGGTCGCGCGCCTCGGCCATCACGGCCACGGTGGCCACGATATGCAATGCGTACGCAGCACCCAGGAAACCATCCAGCGCCTGCTGCCGATCCTCGAACGCCGAGGCCAGCACCGTCTGCGACAACTGCCACCACACGGCGGTGGTGTGCAGTTCCTGGTCGGGCAGGTTGACCGGGCCGTAGCCGATGTTTTCGTGCGTGTAGAAGCGGATTTTCTTGTAGCCGGGCACGCGGCGCACCACGTGCACTTCGCCGTGATGCGCCTGGCCGCGGCCGGCGCCGGCGCTGTCGAAGCAATCGAGCACTTTCAGCTTGGTGTAGTCGATGGCGTCGGTGTAGTAGTCGACTTCGGTGCGCGTGACGTAGGCCTTGCGGCCTTCCCAGTCCAGCCGTTCCACCTGATAGGGCACCGACTGGATCATGTGGATGGCGCCTTCGTACAAGGTCACCGGCGCGGCGCTGTAATCGACTTCGGCGATGATGGCCTGACGGCCGTTGGTGCGATCGACCACCACGAAATTGCCGTCGGCCACCGAGCGCAGCGATACCGCGATGGCGGGGTAGCTGTCGGCGATCCATTCCCAGCGGTCACCCTCGCGATGCAGCACGCCTTCCTCGCCCAGCACGTCCAGCCACGGCGTGGCCACCTCGTTGCCAAATATTTCCTCGCCCGCGAACGGTAGTTCGAACGCGGCGCAGCGGATGTGGTCGAGCAGGATCAGCGGCTGATCGGGCTGGATGCGCGCGTGCTCGGGCGTGGCGCCCTGGAAGAATTCCGGATGCCGCACCAGGTACTGATCCAGCGGATCGGAGCTGGCCACCAGCACGCCCAATGCGGATTGCTGCCGCCGCCCGGCGCGGCCGAAGCGCTGCCACGTGGCGGCGACGGAACCGGGGTAGCCGTTCAACACCACCACGTCCAGCGAGCCGATATCCACGCCCAGCTCCAGCGCCGAGGTGCTGACGATGCCGTCGACGCTGCCCGCGCGCATGTCGCGTTCGGCCGCGCGGCGCTCCTTCGGCAGGTAGCCGCCGCGGTAGGCGCGGATGCGCGGTGGCTTGCGCGGGTCGTGGTCGAACACGTCCTTGAGGTATTTGGTGAGTACCTCGACCATGCTGCGCGACTGGGCGAACACCAGCGTCTTCAGGCCCGACTTGATCGCCAGCCGCGCGATACGGTTGGTTTGCGAACGTGCCGAGGCGCGCAGGCCCAGGTCGGGATTCACCACCGGCGGGTTCCACAGCAGCACGTGCTTCTCGCCGGCCGGCGCGCCGCTTTCAACGATGGCGGTGACGGCGTCCTCGATCAGCGCCTCGGCGTGTTGCTGCGGGTTGCCGATGGTGGCCGAGCACAGGATGAATTGCGGGGTGACGCCGTAGAACGCGCACACGCGTTTCAGCCGGCGGATCACGTTGGCCACATGCGAGCCGAACACGCCGCGATACGTGTGCACCTCGTCGATCACCACATAACGCAGGTTCTCGAAGAACTGCGCCCACTTGGTGTGATGCGGTAGGATCGCCTGGTGCAGCATGTCCGGGTTGCTGACCACGATGTCGCCATGCAGGCGGATTGCCTGGCGCGCGTCGCCGGGCGTGTCGCCGTCGAACGTGAAGGCCTTCACGCCCAGCTCGCCGGCGTTGTTCAACTCCAGCAGCTCGGCCACCTGGTCCTGCGCCAGCGCCTTGGTGGGGAACAGGTACAACGCCTTGGCATGCTGCTGCATCGCCGCGCTGATCACCGGCAGCGTGTAGCACAGCGACTTGCCCGACGCAGTGGGCGTGGCCACGGCCACGTGCGCGCCGGTTTGGGTGGCGGTCCAGGCCTCGGCCTGGTGGCTGTAGAGCTGGTTTACGCCGCGACTGCGCAGCGCCTGCGCCAGGGCCGGGGGAAGGTCGGGCGGCAGTGGCGCGT
This sequence comes from Rhodanobacter ginsenosidimutans, assembly GCF_042655685.1. Lineage (NCBI taxonomy): Bacteria > Pseudomonadati > Pseudomonadota > Gammaproteobacteria > Lysobacterales > Rhodanobacteraceae > Rhodanobacter > Rhodanobacter ginsenosidimutans. The sequence continues at coordinate 1,991,201 of NZ_JBHSMM010000001.1, forward strand.
AGCGGCCTTCCTGCGCGGGCAATACGAATGCGCCAGTGATGCGCGCGCCGTAGCGTTTGTTGAGCCGCTGCGCCAGCGAACGGCCATCGCCGGGGCTGCGCAGCACCAGTTCGTCGGCGGCGTGGTAACGGTCGGGCAGGGCATTCATCGGCGGATCTCGGCAGGCAGGGCGGCATGACAGCAAGGGGCGGTCTCATCCGCTGAGATCACGCAGGGCGAGACTCGGTCGAACCGCGACGTTCATCTTTCCCTTCTTCATTTTCACCACAAAAGGTGAAAAGATACCAGCCATGACCCTGCAGCTCACCGCCCGCCAATCCAACATCCTGGATTTCATCCGCGACCGCCTCGACCACACCGGTCAGGCGCCTACGCTGGAGGAGATCGGCCAGGCCATGGGCCTGGCCAACGTCAGCGCGGTGCTGAAACACGTGCGCTCGCTGGAGGCGAAAGGGCGGCTGTTGATCGAGCCGAACCGCTCGCGCGGCATCCGCCTGGTGACCTCGACCGACCCGCTGGACGCGGACACGATGGAGCTGCCGCTGGTGGGTCGTATCGCCGCCGGCGAGCCGCTGTTTTCCGATGCACGGGTGGAGCGCACGCTGCGCGTATCCAGCTGGCTGTTCCGGCTGAAGCCCGATTACCTGGTGCGCGTGGTCGGCGATTCGATGCGCGACGAAGGCATTCTCGACCAGGACATCGTGGGCGTGCACGCCACGCCGGTGGCGCGCCACGGCCAGGTGGTGGCGGCGCGGGTGGGCGGCGACCGCTTCACCATCAAGCGGCTGTACTGGCAGGGCGACGTGATCCGGCTGCTGCCGAACAGCCCGGGTTACCAGCCGATCGACCCCGATCCCACCGAGGATTTCGCCATCGAAGGTCTGTTCGCGGGCCTGCTGAGGGGCAGCTGATGGGCGCCGTGGTGGCCTTGTCCACGCTGCTGGATGCGCAGCAGGTCTGGCGCGGGCGAGCGGTGCCGCTGCCGGCGGGCGAGCAGCCCACCGGTTGGGCCGCGCTCGATGATGTGCTGCCGGCTGGCGGCTGGCCTCCGGCAGCGCTATCGGAAATCCTGCTGCCCGCCGATGGCGTGGGCGAGTTGCGGCTGGTGCTGCCCAGCCTGGCGCGCCTCACCCAGGGCGGGCGGACGGTGGTGATCGTGGCGCCGCCCTACCTGCCGTGCGTGGCCGGCTGGCAGCAGCAGGGTGTGGACATGCGCCGCGTGGACATCGTCGCCGCTGACGACAACGACGTGGCCTGGGCGATGGAGCAATGCCTGCGCTCGGGCAGTTGCGCGGCGGTGCTGGCGTGGCCGCGCCAGGCCGACGACCGCACGCTGCGGCGATTGCAGGTGGCGGCGGATCACGGCCAGGCGCTGGCGTTCGCCTTCCGCGATCGCAAGCACCTGCCGCACGCGTCGCCGGCGGCCCTGCGGCTGGAGCTGGAAGCTGCGCCCCGCGCCCAGGTGTGGGTGCGCAAATGCCGTGGCGGGTCGGTGCCGGCACAGCCGGTGCCGCTCGGCCGCGCCCTGCATTGATGGTCGGCGGATATGTTGTGGGCCTGCATCGTGCTGCCGCACCTGGCGCTGGACGGCGTCCTTCGTCGTAACCCCCAGACCGGGCCGCTGGTGCTGGTGAGCGGCCCGGTCAACGCGCGCAGCATCGTGTCCGCCAATCGCGAGGCGCGCGATGCCGGCCTGCACGTGGGTCAGCGGTTGAGTGCCGCGCAGGCCCTGCTGACCCGTTTCGATGCCGTGCCGTACGACCGCGACGCGGTGGATCGCTGGCACCGTTTCCTTGCCGCCGTGGCGTATCGCTACAGCTCCGAGGTCAGCCTGCTGCCGCACGCGATCGTGCTTGAGGTAAGCCGCAGCATGGGCCTGTTCGGTCCCTGGCCGCGGCTGGAGGCGATGCTGCGCGCGGATCTTGCCGCGCTGGGTTTTCGCCACCGCATCACCGCTGCGCCCACGCCGCACGCCGCGTATGTGCTGGCCGGCGTCAGCGACGGGCAGGCGGTGCTGACGTCCGATGCCATGCGCCGCGCGCTGCAAGGCGTGCCTATCGCCAAGAGCCGCCTGCCGGCGCTGGCGGCCGAAGCCTTGCCCGGCATGGGCATCCGCAGCTTGGGGCAATTGCTGGCGCTGCCGCGCGATGGCCTGCGCCGACGCTTCGGCGCCGAACTGCTGGAGGCACTCGATCGGCTGACCGGCGATCTGCCCGCGGGGCTCGATGCCTACCGTCCGCCCGACGTTTTCGACCTGCGCATCGAGTTGATGCACGAGGTGGAAAACATCGCCTCGCTGGTATTCCCCCTGCGTCGCATGACCGGCGATCTGGCCGCCTATCTGGCGGGGCGCGATGGTGGCGTGCAACGGTTCACGCTGCGGCTGGAACATCGTGACGGCAGGGTTACCGAGGTGCCGGTGGGCCTGCTCACGCCGGAGCGCGAACCTGGCATGCTGTTTGAACTGGCGCGCGGGCGGCTGGATCAGGTGCAACTGCCCGAGCCGGTGCTGGCGATGCGGCTCATCGCGCGCGAGTTGCCGCCGTTCGTACCGGCCGGCCGCGACCTGTTCGACGACCGACCCGCCAACGCGCTGCCGATCGATCAGTTGCGCGAACGCCTGCGCGCACGGTTGGGCGATCGCGCCGTGCATCAACTGGACAGCACCACCGATCCGCGGCCCGAGCGGGCGCAGTCGATTGCGGGAAATCCCTGTAGGAGCGGCTTCAGCCGCGATGCTTCTCAATCTGCCTCGGCCTCAAAAGCGTCGCGGCTGAAGCCGCTCCTACAGAGCATTGGACCACGCCCCACCTGGCTGTTGGATCGCCCCATTCCCTTGCGCGGCACCGAGCCGCGCATCCTGGCCGGTCCCGAACGGCTGGAAACCGGTTGGTGGGATGGTGGCGAGGTGTGCCGCGATTACTACGTGGTGGAAACGTCGCTGGGCCAGTACGCGTGGGCGTTCTGCGCGCCGGGCGAGCAGGCGGGCTGGATGCTGCAGGGCTGGTTCGCATGACGGATTACGCCGAGCTGCATTGCCTGTCCGATTTCTCCTTCGGCCGCGGCGCGTCGAAGGCCGGCGAGTTGTTCGAACGCGCCAAAGCCTGTGGTTACCACGCGCTGGCGATCACCGACGAATGCTCGCTGGCCGGCATCGTGCGCGCCTACCAGGCCTCGACCGAGCTCGACCTGAAACTGATCGTGGGCGCCGAATTCCAGCTCGAGGATGGTCCGAAGCTGGTGCTGCTGTGCGAGAACAAGCAGGGCTATGTCGAACTCTGCCGACTGATCACGCGCGGCCGCCGCGCTTCGGAAAAGGGCACGTATCGGCTCACCCGGGCAGACATGGAAAGCGGCATGCCGGGCACGCTGGCGTTGTGGATGCCCGGGCTGCAACCAGATGTCGCGCACGGCCGCTGGATGCGCGACACCTTCGGCGATCGCGCCTGGCTGGCGGTGGAACTGCATCGCGGCCCCGACGATGCCGCCCGCCTGCGCGAACTGCAGGCGCTTGGCCACACGCTCGGAATGCCGCTGGTAGCCAGCGGCGACGTGCACATGCACGTGCGCCGGCGGTTGGCCTTGCAGCACACGCTCACGGCGATCCGCCATCGCGTGCCGATCGCCGAGGCGGGCGCGCTGATCTTCCGTAATGGCGAACGACACCTGCGCCGATGCGATGTGTTGGCCGAGCTCTATCCCGATGCCCTGCTGCAGGAAAGCGTGCGCATCGCCGAGCGTTGCACCTTCCACATGAGCGAGCTGCACTACGACTATCCGGCTGAGCTGGTACCTGAAGGCCACTCGCCAAGCAGTTGGCTGCGCCATCTGGCCGAAGAAGGCATCCAGTGGCGTTGGCCGAACGGCATCAGCGACAAGGTGCGCAAGCTGATCGACGACGAACTGGCATTGATCGCGTCGAAGCAATACGAAGCCTTTTTCCTCACCGTCCACGACATCGTCCGCTTCGCGCGCAGCAAAGAAATTCTCTGCCAGGGCCGCGGTTCGGCCGCCAACTCCGCCGTGTGTTTCGCGCTGGGCGTGACCGAGGTGGACCCGGAGGTCAACGAACTGCTGGTGGCGCGTTTCATCAGCGAAGACCGCGACGAGCCGCCCGACATCGACGTCGATTTCGAGCACGAGCGGCGCGAGGAAGTGATCCAGTACATCTACAAAAAATACGGTCGCGAGCGCGCCGCGCTGGCCGCCACCGTGATCTGCTACCGCGGCCGCAGCGCGGTGCGCGACGTGGCCAAGGCGCTGGGCCTGCCGCTGGATCAGGTCGACCAGCTCAGCGATATCTTTGCGCGCGGCTGGGGCGACAGCTCGGCGGAGGAGCGGCTGCGCGAACAGGGTTTCGATCCGGACAGCCCGATCATCCGCCGCGTGCTGAAACTCACCCACGAACTGATCGGCATGCCGCGGCATTTGTCACAGCACGTGGGCGGCTTCGTGATTTCCAACACCTCGCTGAGCGAGATGGTGCCCGTGGAAAACGCGGCGATGGTTGATCGCACCGTGATCCAGTGGGAGAAGGACGATCTCGATTACATGCGCATGCTGAAGGTCGACTGCCTGGCGCTGGGCATGCTGACCTGCCTGCGCAAATGCTTCGGCTTGCTGGAAAGCGAGCATGGCGTCGTCAAGACCATCGCCACCATCGAGCCGAATGACGCGGCAACCTACGCCATGATCCAGCGCGCCGATACCGTCGGCGTGTTCCAGATCGAAAGCCGGGCGCAGATGGCAATGCTGCCGCGGCATCGGCCGGCGACTTTCTACGACCTGGTGATCCAGGTGGCGATCGTGCGGCCCGGCCCGATCCAGGGCGACATGGTGCATCCGTACCTGCGGCGGCGGAATGGCGAGGAAACCGTCGACTATCCATCGCCGCAATTCAGGAAGGTGTTGCAACGCACGCTCGGCGTGCCGCTGTTCCAGGAGCAGGTGATGCAACTGGCCATCGTGGCGGCCGACTTCACCGATGGCGAGGCCGACAAGCTGCGCCGCTCGATGGCCGCATGGAAACGTCACGGCGGGCTGGAGCCGCATCGCGACAAGCTGATGCGGGGCATGCTGAAGAACGGTTACACGGCGGAATTCGCCGCGCGCATCTTCGAGCAGATCAAGGGCTTCGGCTCCTACGGATTCCCCGAATCGCACGCAGCCAGTTTCGCCAACCTGGTCTATGCCTCGTGCTGGCTGAAATGCCATTACCCGGCGGCGTTTGCCTGCGCCTTGCTCAATTCGCTGCCGATGGGTTTCTACGCGCCCAGCCAGATCGTGCAGGACGTGCGGCGCCACCGCATCGCAGTACATCCGGTGGATGTGCGTTTCAGCGACTGGGATTGCACGCTGGAGCCCGATCCACATGGCAACACCAGCACCCGCGCCGTCCGCCTGGGCCTGCGCATGGTGCGTGGATGCTCCGAAAAGGCCGCGCTGCGGTTGATGGCCGCGCGTGCTCAGCGGCCTTTTACCGACATCACCGACCTGTGTTCGCGGGCCGGTCTCGATCGTCGTCACCAGGAACTGCTGGCCGATGCGGCGGCCCTGCGAGGGCTGGCCGGCCATCGCCATCGAGCGCGCTGGGCCGTGGCCGGGGTCGAACCGCAACTGCCGTTGTTCGGCAACGCAAGTCCGACCGAGCAAGCGGTGATCCTGCCATTGCCCACGCAGGCCGAAGACACGCTGGCGGACTACGCACGCACCGGCCTGAGTCTGGGCGTGCATCCGCTGCGGCAGATCCGCAGCCGGTTGAATGCCGCACGCTGCATCGATGGAAAGGCACTACGCAGGCAACCCCACAACAGCCGTGTGCGCGTGGCCGGCCTGGTGACATCACGCCAGCAACCGCAAACCGCCAGCGGCATCATCTTCGTGACGCTGGAGGACGAGCATGGGCTGATCAACGTAGTGATATGGCGTCATGTGGCTGAAGCCCAGCGACTGCCGCTGCTGCAGGCGCGCCTGCTCGCCGTGGAAGGGCAGTGGGAGCAGGTGGATGGCGTCAGCCACCTGATCGCGCACCGGCTCAAGGATCTCACCCCGCTGCTCGGTGCACTGGATACGCGCTCACGGGATTTCCATTAGGCGCAGGGTGCCCAGTTTGTTGCAGGAGCGCACCCTGTGCGCGAATGCTTTTGGTGACGTGACGAAGAGCGATCGCGCACAGGGTGCGCTCCTACAAGGGTTTGGACGATTCAGTCGGCGAGCTGCTGTCCTCGGGATGGGTATCCTGGCCGGTGACGCTGCGATAGAAGCCGATCGCCAGGATCGTGACCAGGGCGGCCATCAGCACGATAAGCCCTATCCATCGGCGGCGCTTTTTCATGACAGCCTCCTGCTGCGCTTGTGGATCAGGTCGAACATCACGCCATGTCCGCCAGCACGGCGACCACGTCACGCAGGTCGGCCACCAGTTCCGCGTAAGCCTGATGGCGCTGGTCGGGTTTGGGCATGCGCAGCACCGCGGAAGGGTGCCAGGTCGCCATGCCGCGTACATCTTCGCCCAGTTCGCGCCATTGCCCGCGCTCGCGGGTGATGCGAAAAGCATCGCCGAACAGTGTCTGGGCCGCCATCGCGCCCAACCCGATCACCACCCGCGGCTGCACCCGCAGCAGCTCGGCTGCCAGCCACATGCGGCACGCGGCCTGTTCGGAGGCGTTGGCGCGCTTGTGCAATTTGGTGTTGCCACGCATTTCGTATTTGAAATGCTTGACGGTATTGGTGAGGTAAAGCGTGTCGCGATCCAGCCCGGCTTCGTCCAGGGCGCGATCGAGCAAATGTCCGGCCGGCCCCACGAACGGTTTGCCCGATTGATCCTCCTGCAGGCCTGGCTGTTCGCCAATCAACATCGCCTTGGCGGAGGCGGGCCCTTCGCCGAATACGGTTTGCGTGGCATCGCGCCACAGTGGGCAGGCCCGACAGGTTTTCGCCTTGCGGCGCAACGTCACCAGCTTGCCCGTGGGGATTTCCGCCACGGGCTTGGCCAAGGGAAGGTGCCGGGCGTTTCCTGCAGTGCCTGCGGCACGCCCGGACACCAGGGTGGCGGCCTTCATTGGCGCATCCGCCGGTCAGAAAACGCCAAGCAGCAACAACACGATGACAATGATCACGATGATCCCCAACCCGCCCATCGGGCGATAACCCCACGAGCGGCTGTACGGCCAGGTGGGCAACGCGGCAATCAGCAAAATGATCAACACGATGATCAGCAGAAGTGACATCGACATGGCAGCGTCCTTGAGTGATGAGCGAATGATGCGGGTGCAGGCGTGGCGCCTGTCACGGCATGCACCATGGCAAGCCCCTCGTGCATGCCCCGTCAAAGAAACTTGACGCGACGTCCATGCGAAAAGGCCGAAGCTGCGCGTTCTCCCCACCCCGGAAAAACGCCATGACCGAATCCGAAAAACTCAGCGGCCGCCGTGTTGCCGTACTCGCCACTGATGGCTTCGAGCAATCCGAACTGACCGAACCCAAACGCCTGCTGGAAGTGGCCGGCGCCCATGTCGACGTGATCGCGCCGGGCGGCGCCACGCAGATCAAGGGCTGGGACAATAAGAACTGGGGCGACCCGGTAAACGTGGATGTGGCGCTGAAGGACGCACGGCCGGAAAACTACGACGCGCTGGTATTGCCCGGCGGCGTGATGAATCCGGACAAGCTGCGGCTGGAACCCGATGCGATTGCCTTCATCGTCCGGTTTGGCGAATCAGGCAAACCGATCGCCGCGATCTGCCATGGGCCATGGACGCTGATCGACGCGGGCCTGGTGAAGGGGCGCAAGCTCACCTCGTGGCCGTCGCTGCGCAAGGACCTGGAGAATGCGGGCGCGCAATGGGAAGACAGCGAAGTGGTGCGCGACGGCCAGCTGATCACCAGCCGCAAACCGCAGGACATTCCCGCGTTTTCCGGTGCGGTCATGGCGGCGCTGGAAGAGGTGGGTGGCGCGTAGATCGTTCCTGGCGATGGATGCCCTTCGACTTCGCTTCGCTACGCTCAGGGTGATCGGTGGAGTGTGAGGCGCTGATGCTTCACCACCGATCACCCTGAGCGTAGGCCCGCAGGGCCGAAGTCGAAGGGCGCCCTCGAACCTCCCGTCAAGCACACTTACTTGGGCTGATTGGGTTTGCTCTCCGGAACATTCTGCGGCTCGTGCGGCGTATCTGCGTCGGGCATTTGCGCGGGATCGTGCTTCGGTCTTGGCTGCGGCTCGGGATAGCCCGAGGTACCTGGTGGTTGTTTTGGTCGATCCGTATCCGGCATGAGCTGCTCCGTTCAGTGGCGGGGGTTTGAATGGACGTCCATATCGGTAGATCAGGCGAGGCGCTTCATCACGTTGTCCAGGTTCTGCTTCACATCGTCGATGCCTTTCCATGGGTCCGAGCGCAGTCGCGCCAGCCGTTTGGGCGTGGAATGGATATCGAAATCGTGACCGCTTTTCAGCTTGCCCAGTTCGCTCCAGCGCAGCGGCACGGCCACCGGCGCACCGGCACGGGCGCGTAGCGAATACGAGGCCACGCTGGTGGCGCCGCGGCTGTTGCGCAGGTAGTCCACGTAGATCTTGCCGTTGCGCTGCGACTTGGTGGCGGTGGCCACGAAATCCAGCGGATGCGCCTGCGCCAGGGTGGAGGCGAATGCCTGCGCAAAGCCTTTCACCATCGGCCAGGGGCAGCCGGGGTTGAGCGGCACCACCACGTGCAGGCCCTTGCCGCCGGTGGTGCGCAGGAACGATTCCAGGCCCAGCTGCGTCAGCAGCTTGCGCACCAGGCGGGCGGCGGCCACCACGCGCTCCCACGCCACGTTGTCGCCGGGATCCAGGTCGAACACCACGCGGTTGGCCTTGTCGGGATTCTCCACGGTCGAGCCCCAGGGGTGGAATTCCAGCACGCCGAACTGCACCAGCTCGATGATCGAGCTGGCATCCAGCGGATAGATGTAGACGGCTTGCGCGCCAGACTCCTCTTTCAGCTTGGCGCTGCCCACATGCTTCAGACCCTGCATCAGGTGCTTCTGGAAAAAACAGGCCTTGCCTGCGCCCTCGGGGCAGCGGATGACCGACGTGGGGCGATCGATCACGCCGGGCAGGAACCACTTCATCACCGCCGTGTAGTAATCGACCACATCCTGCTTGGTGATGCTGCCTTCGGCGAACACCACCCGGTCGGGGTGGCTGATGGTGATGTCGGCGGATCGGGTGACGTCGCCGCGCGGCTTGGCCTTGGCCGCCTTCTTCGTCGCCTTGCTGCGGGTCTTGCCGATGGCGCGGTCGGAATCGAGCAGGTCGGCGGGGCTTTTGTCGGTACGCATGGTTTTCAGGCTCGGTTGACGCAGCAGGTTCTGGTTGCCGATGCCGCGGTAATACACCTCGGCGACAGCGGTCGGCTTGATCCAGCGCGCGTTGCGCAGCAGCGGGTCCACGCCGGCGAGCGCCACCGTGGGTTTCGTGCTGCCTTTCTCGTCCATGGTCTTGCTCAGCGCGCGCAACTGCTCGTCGGAAAAGCCGCTGCCCACGCGGCCGGCGTAGATCCAGCCCGAGGACGTGTCGGGATCGGGCCGGGCCAGCAGCAACGAGCCGAAACCGCTACGACTGCCCTTGGGTGGCGTGTATCCCACCACGGCGAACTCGTCGCTTTCCAGCCGCTTCACCTTGATCCAGTCGTCGCCCCGGCCCGGGTGATACGTGGACTGCACGCGCTTGCAGATGATGCCTTCCAGTTGCTGCTCGCTGGCCATCTTGAACGCCTGCTCGCCGTTGCCGATGGCATGCGTGCTGAAGGCGAGGTGGCGTGGCGCGTGTGCCGTCAGTTGTTGCAGCAGATCCTTGCGATCGAGCAGGGCGACGCGCGACAGGTCGAAGCCCTCGAAGTAGGGCATGTCGAACAGCATGTAGACCAGCGGCGATTGCATCTCGCCGGAGAGGGTTTTCTGCAGCGCGTTGAAATCGCTGCGCCCCTGCGCATCCAGCGCCACCAGTTCGCCATCGAGCTGGGCCGATTGCAGCCCCAGCAACTCCAGCGCCTGCACGATGTCGGGCAGCTTGTCGTTCCAGGGCAGGGCATTGCGCGACCACAGCTTCACCTCGCCATCGGCAATCGCCGTGAGGATGCGGTAGCCATCCCATTTCACTTCGTGCAGCCAGTCGTCGCCGGCCGGCGCCGTGTCGCGCAGGCGCGCCAGTTCGGGCTTGAAGAAATCATTGCTGGCCTTGGCCTTGCGCGCACCATCCAACCCGGCGGCGATTTTCGTCAGGCGGGCGCGCGGTATTTTCTTCGTGCCCCTGGGAATGGCCTTCTTGCGCGCCGTGGATTTCCTGGCGGCGGCCCTGGTGGCGGGGGTTTTCGCGGCGGCTTTGGTGCTGGCGATCATCTTCTTGTCCAGTAGATCGTCCGCCTCCACGTCGCCCGCGAAGGCATCCTTGGCCTTGATCAGGAACCACGCCGGTTGGCGCTCCTTGCGGCCGCTGCGCACCAGGTGCCAGCCACCCTTGAGCCGCTTGCCGAACAGCTCGAAACGCAGGTGGCCTTTTTGTATCTGCGCTTCGGCGTCGCCTTCGGTGGTCCACACACCCAGGTCGAACTGGTCGACATGGCCTTTGCCATAACCGTGCTCGATATCGCCCTCGAACGTGGCATAGGCCACCGGATGATCTTCCACCTCCACCGCCAGGCGCTTCACTTCCGGGTCGTAACTGGGGCCCTTGGGTACCGCCCAGCTTTTCAGCACGTCGCCCACCTGCAGCCGGAAATCGAAATGGCGGCGGCTGGCGTGATGCAGCTGCACCACGAACAGCGAGCGCCGCTCCGACGCCACCGCAGCGTCCGGCGCGGGTTCGCGGGTCTTGCTGAAGTCGCGCTTGCGGCGGTATTCCTGCAGTTCGGTCATCGTGCCTGTCCGGCGAGTGGTCGCGTATAACGGCAACGGTGTGGTGGTCAGCCGGTGGGCCCGCCCATCACCGGAATCACCGCGCCGGAGATGTAGCTGGCGCACGAGGGCGCGGCCAGGAACACGTAGGCGGGCGCCAGTTCCTCCGGCTGGGCGGGGCGCCCCATCGGGTTGTGCTTGCCGAAATCCTTCACCTTCTCCGCGGGTTTGTCAGCGGGATTCAACGGCGTCCACACCGGGCCCGGCGCCACCGCGTTCACGCGGATACCGCGCGACACCAGGTTGGACGCCAGTGCCTTGGTGAATGCATGGATGCCGCCCTTGGTCATCGAGTAATCCAGCAACTTGCTGCTGCCGAACAGGCCGGTTTCCGATCCGGTGTTGATGATCGAATCGCCGCTGCCCAAGTGCGGGGACGCGGCGCGCGCCATGTAGAAATAGCCGTACAGGTTGGTGCGCAGGGTCTGGTCCAGATGCTCGTCGGTGACGTCCTCGATGGATTCGGCGTGCTGCTGGAATGCGGCGTTGTTGACCAGGATCGACAGCTTGCCGAACGCCTTCACCGTTTTCTCCACCGCACTCTTGCAGAACTTCGGATCCTTCACGTCGCCACGGATCAGCAGGCAGCGCTGGCCTTCCGCCTCCACGTAATCGCGGGTTTCGGCGGCATCCTCGTCCTCGCACAGATACACCACGGCCACATCGGCGCCCTCGCGGGCAAACAGCACGGCCACGGCGCGGCCGATGCCCGAGTCGCTCCCGGTGACGATGGCGGTCATGCCGGTCAGCTTGCCGCTGCCGGCATAGGTGGGGGCGGTGAATTGGGGCCGCGGGTCCAGATCCTTCTCGCTGCCGGGCTTGCTTTGATGCTGCTTCGGCAACGGGTTTTCCGGCTTCTTGCGCTCGGCGGTTTGTGGTGCACTTTTTTTGGCGGCTTTTGCCGATTTGGCAGGCTTGTCCTGTTCCTTGCGTTCCACGCCGCGCTGGATATCCCGCGCTTTCTCCGCGGTCTTGCGGGTACGGGATTTCTGCGGGGTGTTCTTGCTGGTGGCCATGGTGAAACCCGTGCGGTGGCTGGACGTTCGACGCTACCCAGCATCCCGTTGATCCGGGGTGAAAAACTTGACAGCCTCTCCACGGGTCAATGGCCATAGTCGGTGGGCGAATCCCTCGCCGGAGCACACACCATGGCGCGTCCCATCTGGACCGGAACCCTCTCCTTCGGATTGCTCAACGTGCCCGTCTCGCTGATGTCGGGCGAGCGCAGCGTGGATCTGCATTTCCGCATGCTGGACAACCGCAGCAACACACCGGTGCGCTACGAGCGCGTCAACGCGGAAACCGGCGAGGAGGTGCCGTGGAAGGAAATCGTCAAGGCGTTCGAGTACGAAAAAGGCAGCTACGTGGTGCTGGAGCCGGACGACATCAAATCGGCATCCTCCGAAGGGCGCGAGGCGGTGGAGGTGAAAACCTTCGTGGATGCGGGCTCGATCGGGCCGGAGTATTACGAGAAGCCGTACATCCTGGTGCCCGGCAAGAAGGCCGAGAAGGGCTACGTGCTGTTGCGCGAGACACTCAAGCGCACCGGCAAGATCGGCATTGCGCGGGTGGTAATCCGCACCCGCGAATATCTTTCGGCCGTTATGCCGCGCGACAACGGCCTGCTGCTGATGCTGCTGCGCTACCCGCAGGAGCTGGTGGACGCCAGCGACTACAAGATCCCCGAGGGCGACGTATCGGACTACCGCATCACGTCCAAGGAAATGGAAATGGCCGAGCAGCTGATCGAATCGATGAGCGACGAGTGGACGCCCGGCGATTACCGCGACGAATTCCGTGAGCGCCTGCGCGCGGTGATCGAGAAGCGCATGAAATCCAAGGGCGTGGTCACACCGCCGACCGAGGATGAAGGTGAGGCACCCGAGAACGCCAGCACCAACGTGGTCGACTTCATGGCCTTGCTGCAGAAAAGCCTGGAAACGAAGCACCGCACGCCGGCCAGCAAGGCAGCGGGAAAGAAGACGGCCGAAAAGAAGGCGCCGCGCAAGGCGGCGGCCAAGAAGTCAGCCAGCAAGAAGAAGCCAGCGGTAAAGACGGCCAAAAAAACCACGCGTCGCAAATCGGCCTGAGCGCTGACGCTTACGGCGTCAGTCGCCGGCTGCCAGCGCGCAGGGGGCGCTCGGGCAGGTCAGGGTTGTGCGGTTCGACGGGTGGCAGCTCGGGTTCCGGCGGCGTCTGTGCCGGTTCACCCGGTCGGGTGGGATCGGTTGGCGTGGGCGGGGGTGGGCCGGGCGGCACGTACTTCATGTCGCTGCCCGCGAAGCGGGTCATCAGGGAGGGGCCATTGAAGATGGTCATCGATTACCTCGCAGGTTGGTGCAGCGCTGAAAGCAGGGGCGTCGGCGGTTTGTCGCGCTGACCACCACACGATGGGCGGCGCAAACGACACAGTGTCGCCATCCAGGTTTGTGCTGCGTGATGAATGAACCGCGCAACCGTTCATTGTCGAGGCCGCTCATCAACAACGCGTACACGACGCGCTGACTAGATTGCGAACTCCCCACCCCCGGAGTCCGAAACAAGATGAATCGAGGTTTCTCCACTTGCGCGCATCGTCGCGCTCGCAGCCTGCTGTTGTTTCCGCTGGCCATGATGAGTACCGCAGCATTGGCCCAACACTCGCCAGCACTCGATCGCGCCAGTTTGTGGGTGGGTGGCTATTACACGCACATGGACACGGTGATTGGCGCCAGCGACAAGAGCGGTGACCACTACGGTTCGGTGGATCTGGAGAACGACCTCGGCTTCGACTCCCACAAGACCACACCACGCGCCAGGCTGGATTTCCTGATCGGCGACCATCAGGGCTTTTCGTTCGACTATTACGACGCCCGACGCACCCGCACCAAATCGATGACGCGCGATTTCTCCTACGGCGGCACCAACTACATCGCCTCGGCATCGGCCCGCGGCAAGCTCAATTTCAATTTCGGCAGTGCCGCCTATCGCTGGTGGATGGGCAGTGGCAACGACGTCTTCGGCATCGGCTTGGGTGCGGCCTACTACGGCGTGCATGCGAGCATCAGCGGCAAAGCGCGGCTCAACGACGAAGTAGTGCAGGCATCGAGCAGTTCCAGCGAAAACGCCTGGGCGCCGATGCTGCAGCTGGGCTGGCGGCATGCCTTTGCCAACACCATGCGCATGTACGTCGACCTCTCCGGCGTCAAGCGCAACAGCAGCCGCCTGGGCGGCCATATCTACAACGCATCGGTAGGGTTTGAATGGTTTCCCTGGGAGCACGTGGGCCTGGGCGCCGAGTACGGATACAGCAGGATTTCCCTGCACCAGCATCGCGAGCACTTCAATGACGGCCTGGACATGAAATTCTCGGGTCCGTCGCTGTTTGCGCGCTTCAGGTTCTGAAGGCCGCCCATCCGCCCTGCCGGGTACCTTCCCCCGTTGCACGGGGGAAGGAAACAGTCATGCCCTCGAAACAGCAAGCTTCCTTCCGCCGCTTGCGGGGGAAGGTGCCCGATAGGGCGGAAGGGGGGCGCTCCTCGCTACCTGCGCAATTCACGCTCCACGTCATCGGCCATCACGCCGACCTTGTCGACGGCGGCGCGCAATTGCTGCGGCGTCACGTTCCACTTGTTGGTCCAGTACCGCACTTCGTAATCCTCGCCCACGTTCACGCGCTGGGCGTCGGCGGGCGTGCGCAGGGTCTTGTCGTCGCTCATCGTGTCATCCTCGGGGAAGGGGATGGCAGATGTTGCATACCGCCAGTGAAAGCATGGTCGATGGGCTTGCAGACTCAGCCTGGTGGATGGGTGTCGTCTGTCTTGTCGGCCTGGGGTTGGGGCCTCACCGGTTCGCCGCGGGCCAGGGACAGGCCGTGGGTAAGTTCGGCACCCACCAGCACGATGATGGCGGCGTAATAGACCCATGTAAGCAGCACCACCAGCGCGCCGGCCGGGCCGTAGGCGCCACCCACGCTGGCGTGCTGGATATAGAGGTCGATCACGTATTTGCCCGCGATGAACAGTACTGTCGTCAGCAGCGCGCCACGCCACGCGTCCGCCCAGGCGATGTGGGCATCAGGCAATACGCGGTACATCGCACCGAACGCGGCAATGAACACCAGCAGCGAGATGACCCGCTCGGCAATGATCCAGGCCAGCGAATCGGCGGGCACGAAAATGTGGATCAAGGTGCTCACCACGAATGACACGATCAGCAGGAAGGCGATACCCACCAGCAGGCTGATGGCGCGCGCCCGGGCCCACAGCCACGCCGTGATCGCCTTGCCCGGTTTCGCCTCGATATCCCAGATCGCGTTCAACGACTCCTGAAATTGCGCGAACACCACGGAGGCACTGAACAGGGTGATGCCCAGACCGACGATGCCCGCGATATTGCCCAGCGTGGGTTGCGATTCCGCGTTCTGCAGCACCAGGGTGATGGCGCCCGCGGCCTTCTCGCCCAGCATGGAAGCGAGGCCATCGGTGAGCTGCCCCTGCCACTCCGGACGAAGCGCGGCCAGCACCCACAGCAGCAACACGATCAATGGCGCGAACGACAGGGCGGAGTAGAACGCGATGGCCGCCGCGCGGGTCAACAGCGCATCTTCACCGACACCGCTGATGGCCTTGCGTACGGCGACGACGAATTGCGATACACGCATGAGGGTCCCTCATCAGGCAGTAGGCATGAAATCGCACACGGACAGTGAACGCGGCGTTTGCCAGCGGGAGCGTTGGGTGGGCGGGTGACGCCGGGGGGGGATTCGCCATGCCCGGAGCGGTCGCTCGACGGGTTTGTGCGATGGCCTGGTTGAAACCGGCCTCGCGGAAAGCGTTTGGGCCCTGGGGGAAGGACGGCCAGGGGCCGTCCCTCCCGCGAGATCGATCAGGCCGCGTGCAGCATCTTCTTCAGGTCGCGCATCTGGTCGTGACCATTGCGCACGGAAACGTAGACGTCACTGATGGCGGACATCGCCGGTGGCGACAATTCGTTGTCGTTCATGGCGTCCTCGAACTTGTGCTTGATGTGGTCCTCGCCGCGTTCCACTTCGTCGACAACGGCGGTGTTGTCCGCTGAAGTGACGCTGGTACGCAGGTTCACAAACATGCGGTGGGCCGATGCGAGCACCGTGCCATCGTCCTTGGGCTTGCCACCCAGCGATCGCACGCATTGCTGCAGGGTCGAGGCGGCCAGGCGGCGTTCGCCGGCGCGCCCCTGGAACAGCGAGACGAGCTGCGTGCTCTTGGCGTCCTTCGCCGCTTCGGCATAGCCTTCGGCGCTGTCCAGGGTGGTTTCGACGAGGCTGTTCAACACCTTGATGTCGTGATCATTGCTCATGTGTTGCTCTCCTTTGTGCCAGGCGTCGGGCGCCTGCCGGGTTGGGGCGAGGGGGAGTCGCCGTGCCGGATCAGTAGACAAGCGCACGCGTGACGACGATGGCTAGGCAATGTTCAACACCTGTCATGTCGTTGGACGCGGTTGATTACGGTTCATGACACGTACTTTTGACGGGCCATTGATGCTGGATGGGCAAGGCTGGCGATCCTCCCAATGCATCCACCTCGACATGGATGTCGGCGAGCTTCGCCGACAGTTCCCGGGACCTTCCAGTACGGCCGGCGATCGGTCGGGTCCCTTCGTCGACATGGCCGGCGCCTGCCGGCAGCACGCGACCGGTCACTCATGGATGAACAGGCAACGATGTAATTCGAGGCCCACCTGCCACAGGAGAGCTCCATGTTCGCCCACAACAAGCGTTTGCAATATTCCGTTCGCGTTTCCGAGTGCAACCCCGGCCTCGCGAACCTGATGCTGGAACAATTCGGTGGCCCGCAAGGCGAACTCGCCGCTGCGATGCGCTACTTCACCCAGGCTCTTGCCGAGGACGATGCAGGGCGCAAGGACATGCTGCTGGACATTGCCACCGAGGAACTGAGCCACCTGGAGATCATCGGCACGATCGTGGCCATGCTCAACAAGGGCGCCAAGGGCAAGCTGGCCGAAGCCGTCGAGGAGGAAGCCGAACTGTTCCGCTCGCTGCAAGGAGCCGGCAACGATTCGCATGTCACCCAGGTGCTGTACGGCGGCGGACCGGCGCTCACCAATTCAGGCGGCCAGCTGTGGACCGCCGGTTACATCGACAGCATCGGTGAACCCACGGCCGACCTTCGCTCGAACATCGCCGCCGAGGCGCGCGCCAAGATCGTCTACGAGCGCCTGATCAACGTCACCGCCGACCCGGGAGTGAAGGAGGCGCTGGGGTTTCTGATGACGCGGGAAATGTCGCATCAGAAATCGTTCGAGAAGGCGCTGTACTCGATCGAGCCGAACTTCCCGCCGGGCAAGCTGCCGGGGATGCCTGAATTCGCCAGTGTCTACGTGAACACCTCCCAGGGCGAAGGCGACATGCGCGGCTCCTGGAACAGTGACGACAACTTCGACTACCTCAGCGATCGCGAGCGGTTCCTGGCGATGGATGGCGGCAGCGGCCTGCCCGAAGTCACGCTTGCCGCGGAGGAGCAGAAGGCGCTCAACCGGATGGCCAAGCGCACCACGTCCGATCCCAAGGCCGACCCGCGTACCGGTGTCGATCTGGGATCCGCCAAAAAGACCAAACGCAAGTAAATCGACCACCTGCCCGGGCCGCGAACCGGCCCGGGCGCGGCAGCATCAACCGAAGGCCGTATCCAGCATCATCATCATCACGAAACCGACCATCAGGCCGCCAGTGGCGAAATTCTCGTGACCCTGGCGGTGTGACTCGGGGATGATTTCGTGGCTCACCACGAACAGCATCGCACCGGCGGCGAAGCCCAGCCCGACCGGCAGCAGCAGCGGGAAATCGACCACCACGCCGGCGCCTATCACCGCACCCACCGGTTCGATCAGGCCCGAGGCCATGCCCACCATCACCGAATAGCCGCGCGCATAGCCGGCGGCCATCAGCGCCACCGCCACCACCAGCCCTTCGGGTATGTCCTGGATCGCGATGCCGGTGGCCAGCGCCAGGCCGTGTGCCGTATCGGTGCCGGCAAAGCCCACGCCGATGGCCAGGCCCTCGGGCAGGTTGTGCAGGCAGATGGCGAACACGAACAGCCACGCGCGCTTGATCCGCTGCGAGGAAAGCCCCTCCGGGCCCTTGATGAAATGCTCGTGCGGCACGACGCGGTCCAGCAACAGCAGCAGCGACGCGCCGACCAGGATCGACGCCGCCACGATGCCGCCCGCATGCCACGGCCCGGCGCCATGGCTTTGCGCCGCGTGGATGCCGGGCAGGGCCAGCGAGAAAGCGCTGGCCGCCAGCATCACGCCGGCGCCGAAACCGAACATGGTGTCCTGCGTGCGTTGCGCGATGGTGCGCGCGAACAGCGCCGGCAAGGTGCCTGCCGCCGTGGCAGCCGCCGCCACGCAGCCGCTCAGAAATGCCGCAAGTACCGGGGAGAGGGAGGGAATCACGCCTGGCCAGTTTGCGCCGGAGGCGCCGGCGGGGGCAATGGGTTGTGCATGCGGGTTCCCCTTCGGAACGTTGGAGCGCGCGCAAGCATGGCGCCGGGGGAATCGCCGGGGCGTGAATGTGTACGGCGACACCTCGGCCAATCATCAGGAACCGGAGGCAACCATGGGAGAGCAGTCACACCTCTCCGGCAGGCTGGAAATTTTGTTCTCCCGTTCGCAGCCCACTTCGGCGCGGTTGTGATTGACGCGGCTTTGATCCGGCGTAAGGGAACCTCATGGCTCCCACCACCTCACCAGGACACGTTATGGATGCCATCAAACTGCTCACCCAGGATCATCAGGCCGTTCGCACCCTGCTGAGCGAACTGGCCGAGACGACCACACGCGCGGTGAAGAAGCGCGGCGAACTTCTATCGCAGATCGCCACGCAGCTGAAGGCGCACACCACCATCGAGGAAGAGATTTTCTATCCCGCATTCAAGGCGGCGGGCGAAAAGTCCGACGATGCCAAGATGTACTTCGAGGCGATGGAGGAACACCGCGCCGCCGGCGATCTGGTGCTGCCCGACCTGCAAGGTACGGCTCCGGACAGCGAGAAATTCTCCGGTCGTGCCAAGGTGCTCAAGGAACTGGTCGAACACCACGCCGACGAGGAAGAGAAGGAGATGTTCAAGCGCGCGAAGAAACTGATGAGCGCAGCGGAACTGAAGACCCTGGGTGAGCAGATGGAAACGCGCAAGGCCGAGCTGCTGAAGCAGTTCAAGAGCGAAGCGAAAGCGGCGGCATAGACGGCCGAAACGGGGGCGCCCGCGGCGGGCGGCCCTGAATACCGGGCTGAGCTAGACGGAGCAAGTCATGAATGCACAACGCGTCCCATCAAGCCACATGCAAGGTGCACGATCGTGACGCCGCTGGATCGACCGCTGAAGCGTTCGCTTGCCGTGGGTGACGCGGCGTATACGCTCACCATCGACCCGCAGGGGCTGAAGCTGGTGGAGAAGGGCCGCCGCAAAGGACTGGAGCTGTACTGGTCCGACCTGGTGAATGGCGATGCGGCGCTGGCGGCTGCACTCAACGCCGCCGCAGCCGCAACGCCTTCGCCCTGATCCCGGGCGAGGCCGATGCGGCGCCGGTTATCATCCAGCCATCGTGATTCCGGAGACCAGTCGTGAGGGGGAAACAGGCATCAACGCAGGGCTGCACCGGCCCGCAACCGCCGTCACATTGCGAACTGGGCCATTCGTTGCTGGAGGCGATGCCGGGCGCCGCCTTCGTCTGCGACCTTGGCGGCACCGTCATCGATTGCAATGCGCATGCACGCGCATTGTGGGGCGACGCCATGTGCGAGGGCGCCGCGGGGGAGGGTTTCTTTCCATCGCAGCCTGACGCGCCATCCGCCGAGAGCCCGATGGCGTGCGTGCGACGCCAGCAACAGCCGCTGCGTGACGTCGAGGCCCTGATTCAACCCGCTGATGGCCCGCCGCGCCGCGCCATCGCGAGCGTGGTTCCACTGGTCAATGACGATGGCGCGCTGTGGGGCGTGGTCAACAGTTTCCAGATGATGGACGTCGAGGACGGTGAGGCCTCGGTCGGGATCGGCATGATTCCCCACGCCGATCAGGCGGGTGGCCGCAGCCATGATTTCAGCGCCGCCGCGCGCCAACGCGACCAGCTGTGGCGCAGCGTGCTGCGGGCGTTGCCCGTGGCCATCTACATGACCGATGCCGAAGGCCGGGTCACGTTCTTCAACGATGCCGCCGTCCACTTCGTGGGACGCACGCCGAAGCTGGGCGAGCCGTGGTCGATCAGTTGGAAACTGTTCCATCTCGATGGTCGGCCGATGCCGCACAGCGAAGGCCCGATGGCCACCGCGCTGCGCGAGGCGCGGCCGCTGCACGGCGAGGAGGCGATCACCGAACAGCCCGGCGGCCTGCGCCTGGCGTTCAAGGCTTACCCCACGCCGTTGTTCGACGAGGCCGGCCAGCTGGTCGGCGCCGTCAACCTGATGGTGGACATCACCGAGCACCGCAAGATCGAGCAGGCACTGCAGGATTTGAACAACACGTTGGAGAAACGCGTGGTCCACCGCACCAACACGGTGGAGAAGATGTTCATGAAACTGCACCGCAGCGAAAGTCATTTCGAGCTGCTGGTGAAAAACGCCACCGACTACGCCGTCTATCTGCTCGACCCCGACGGCAACATCATCAGCTGGAACGAAGGCGCCGAACGCGTCAAGGGTTACACCGCGGCGGAGATCATGGGCCGGCATTTCTCGACCTTCTACACGCCGGAGGATCGCGACGAAGGCCTGCCCTGGGCCGCACTTGCGGCAGCACGACGCAACGGCACTTTCGGCGCCGAGGGCTGGCGCGTGCGCAAGGACGGCAGCCGCTTCTGGGCCAGCGTGGTGATCCACACCACCATCGACGAAGGCAAGCTGGTCGGCTTCGTGAAGATCACCCGCGACATCACCGAACGGCGCGAGCACGAACTGGCCCTGATCGAAAGCGAGCAACAGGCGCGCGGGGTGATCGACACCGCACTGGACGGCTTTGCGCAACTGGACGAGTCCGGTCGTATCACCGAATGGAACCCGCGCGCCGAAAGCCTTTTCGGCTGGGATCGGCTGGAGGTACTGGGCCGTGACTTCGTCGAGCTGGCCATCGCGACCAAGGATCGCGAACGCTTCCTGCAAGCCCTTCCCACGGTGACCGGCGCCACGCTGCAGCACGGTGCCGACGACCAGTTCGAGGCCGTGCACCGTGGCGGCAGGACCTTCACCGTGGAGTTCCGGATCAGCGCGCTGCGGCTCAGCAGCGGTGACTGGTTCAACATCTTCATCCGCGACCTCAGCGAGAAGATCCTGGTCGAGTCGCAACTGCGGCAGGCGCAGAAGATGGACGCCATCGGCCAGCTCACCAGCGGTATCGCGCACGACTTCAACAACCTGTTGCAAGGCATCATCGGTGCGTTGGAGTTGGTCGAGATGCGCGTGCGCGACAACGACGACGAGCGCCTCGGCCGCTTCATCAACGGCGCGCTGACCTCGGCCAACCGGGCCGCCGCGCTGACCCACCGCATGCTGGCCTTCTCGCGGCGGCAGCCGCTGGACCCGCGGCGCGTGCAGGCCAACCCGTTGATCGCCTCGATGGAGGAGTTCCTGCGCCGCACGATGGGCGAACACATCCGCATCGAACTGGACCTGGCCGCCGACCTGTGGGCCACGCTGTGCGACCCCAACCAGCTGGAGAACGCGCTGCTCAACCTCGCCATCAACGCGCGCGACGCCATGCCCGATGGCGGCTTGCTGACGGTGCGCACGCGCAACGTCGAGGTCGATCAGCTGCGTGCCCGCACCTGGCAGGTCGGCGACCGCGGCCAGTACGTGGGCATCGAGGTTTCCGACACCGGTACCGGCATGCCGGCGGATGTGGCCGGCCGCGCGTTCGATCCGTTCTTCACCACCAAGCCGAGCGGCAAGGGCACCGGGCTGGGTTTGTCGATGGTCTACGGTTTCGCGCGCCAGTCCAACGGCCACTGCGAGCTGGACAGCCATATCGACCAGGGCACGCGCATCACGCTCTACCTGCCGCGCACGACCGATGACGAGACCACCATGTCAGCGCCGGCAGCGGACGCGACGCATCCGGAAGGCAGTGGCGAGGTGGTGCTGGTGGTGGAGGACGAGGAGATGGTTCGCCTGCTGGTGGTCGAAGTACTGCACCAGCTCGGCTACCAGGCGCTCGAAGCCGTCGATGCGGAAGCGGCCATGCGGATCATCGACACCAGCCAGCCGATCGACCTGCTGGTGTCGGATATCGGCCTGCCGGGCATGAATGGCCGCGCGATGGCGGGGATGGCGCGCCAGCAGCGGCCAGGCCTGAAGGTCCTGTTGATGACCGGTTACGCCTCGGAAGCAGCAGTGCCCGACGGCTTCCTGGAGCCGGGCATGCAACTGATCACCAAGCCGTTCACCGTCGAACTGCTGGCACGGCGCATCGGCGACATGATCGGCGACGTACGGACCGGTTCGGTGGAAAAGGTTTGAGAGCACGGCATCGGAAACGTCGTGCCCGCAGTCGTTCGCCATCGCCCGGAAGTGAGTGCGGCGCACCTCACCGCGACCGGCGCTTTCGAGCGTGCCGTGCCGGGTTGCTTCGAGTGGGAGAAGAAAACCTGTCGACGCAATCCGCGTGGATAACCGGTGCGAAGTCTGGCGTTGCCGGGTGACGTAGCGCTGAAGGATGGCGAGCCGAAGCGGCGGCACTTGGTCAGACAGATGGCAAGTCTCTGGACGGCCATTTGCCGGAAGACCATGTGCACACCACGCTCGAGGTGGTGGTGACGGAGACGCCGGCGTATCCGTGTGTCGCCACTTCGATCCCGGCGCGGGCTTGGCCATGATCAAGAGGGATACGCCTTGAGCGGTGCATTCGCAGGCGCAAGCCGGCCACCCATCACGCACTGGTCACCGCGGCGCAACCAAGATCGACAGCATCCGTCGACTGCGCAGGAGGTGATATGAAGACACGCCACGTATTCACCACGCCCGACGTGCGTGCCGCTGAAGTCGCGGTCAATGCGCTGCGCCGCGCGGGCATTCCGACGGAAGATATTTCGCTGATCGCCAGCGACGAGATCGAACAACAGGCCATCCCCGACGACCTCCAGGAAACCAGCGGCGATTTCGCGGGAGGTGGCGTCAAGGGTCTGGTGGGCGGGGGTGCCAGCGGCCTGCTGGCCGGCATCGTCGCAGTCACCATCGCACCGCTGGGTCTGACCTTGGCCGGCGTGGCGGCGATGACGCTGGTGGGCGCAGCCGTTGGCGGCTGGATGGGCATGCTCACCGGTACCGAGGAGCCCGACACCGTGCGTCGCACGTTCGAGGACGAGATTGCCGCCGGTCACGTGCTGCTGGTGGTCGATGGCAAGGGCGACATGCTGGCACGCGCCCATGCCGCCCTGGTGGCTACCGCCGCCACGCCGCTGCCTTTCAACAAGCCCACCGCGACGACGTGAGCGCGCACGTCGCCGCGCAGGTGGTTTCCGCACCGGCTGCGTGGTGCCGCCCTTGGTGGCGTTCAACATCTTGAACGCGTTGGCTATTTCGATAATCGAACCGCTGCTGCCCACCGCCGCGGCGGTGGGCTTTTCCTGGCTGGCTGTACCGATCGGCATGACCGTGGCTGATGTGCTTACCCGAGTGGTGCTACCTTCGCCGTGGTGAAACGCCCGATGTCCTGACCCTCGCCCCGACTCGACCAAGGAAATGGAATGAATCAGCCGCTTGCCATCGCCCCCATTGCTGACGCCTGGAACCATTTCCACGCGATCTCGCACGTCGGCCACATCGCGGATGACCAGGACTATGAGGCGTCCATCCAGCTGACCGATGCGCTGATCAGTGAAGGCGCGATGGAGGAGACGCATCCACAGCATTTGCTGTTCATGACGCTCAACGATCTCGTCTACGCCTACGACCAGCGGCACAACGCGATGTCGGCGCCGCAGAGCGCCCAGGTGCTGCGTTTCCTGATGGAGCAGCACGGCCTGAAGTTGGCTCAGCTGCCGGAAATCGGCCGCCAGAGCGAGGTATCCGAAATCCTCGCGGGGCAGCGCAGCCTTACGGCGCACCACATCCGCAACCTGTCCGCCCGCTTCGGGATCAATCCCAACGCATTCTTTTGATGCGCATGTGCGGCTGCGGCTAACGGCCGTTGGGGGCTTATGAACGGCCGTCCAGCCGTCCGCGCAACTTGATGGCGTCGAACGGCGCCTTCACCTTGATGTCGTTGTCGAAATAGCAGTACACGTCACGCGATTGGCGCGCGGGCGGCGGTTTGCCGCTGGCGCGACGGGCGCCGCGCGGTTGCGCGCCGCGCTGCCACGCGCGGATGCGGCGAGCCCAGTCGTCCAGCGCGGCATCGCTGTATCCGCTGGCGTAGAGCTTCTTGTCGCCGTGCAGGCGCAGGTACATGAAGCCGGCGGTCACGTCTTCCAGCAACGGCCACTTGCCGGCCGTATCCGCCACCACCAGGGCCACGCCGTGCTGGCGGAGCAGGGCAATGAAATCGGGGTCGACGAAACTCTCGTGGCGGATTTCCACCGCATGGCGCAGGCGGTGCGATGCCTCCGGGAAACTTTCGGCAGGATGTTTCAGGTGGCTGTCGTGCCTGGTTGCCAGTTGGGTTGCTTGATGGGTGTTACGCGGCAGCAACGCCAGGAAGTCGCCGAACTGCTTTCTGTCGTAGCGGAAATTGGGCGGGAATTGCCAGAGCATGGGTCCAAGTTTCGCCCCCAGGTTCAGCACGCCGGAGGCGAAGAAATTCGCCAGCGGCCGTTCGATGTCGCGCAACCGCAGCACATGGGTGATGAAGCGCGGCCCCTTCACCGCGAACACGAAACCGCGCGGGGTCTGGTCGTGCCATTGCGTGTAGCTCTCCGGCCGCTGCAACGAATAGAACGAGCCGTTGATCTCGATGGTGGCGACCTGCCGCGATGCGTAGTGCAACTCGTCGCGCTGCACCAGCGACTCCGGGTAGAACTTCCCGCGCCACGGCGCATAGCGCCAACCGGAAATGCCGATACGCGATTTGCCCATCACCTTCCGCTCGCCGATGCCTCCCGCCATGCAACAGGAGCCCCGGTGAGCCGCTGGTGAAAACCCCGCATTCATGATCCCGACCGGCGGCGGTGTCTAGACGGAAAACGCATGCGCTTTTAACAGCACGCACTGCACGCTGAAGCCTCCCGCCAGAGGAGTCACCATGTCCACACACGACCGCAAAGACGTCGGATGCCCTGACGAACTGCCCAAGCACACCGAGACCGAGGCGGAGCGCGCCGCACGCAAGAAGGGGGAGAGCGACAACCAGGACCAGGCGCTGGAGGAGACCTTTCCGGCGAGCGATCCCGTTTCACCGTTCATTCCGGCCAAGGCTCCCAGCGACGATTGAATGTTTCGCCATCCGCAGCCCTAGCTGCGGATGGAACCACTGCCGCCATGCCACGACGGGCGCGGGGGAATGCGGTACACCCAAGCAAGTGCTGCCGGCCTGACTTCCGTGAATGACGACGTTGCCTTTCCCCGTTTCACCAGCCGTGGGCGAACCTATGTCTACGTGCTGCCATGCCGCGATGAGGACATCCTGAAAGTCGGCTTCTCGCGCGATCCCGTGGACCGCTTCCGCACCTTGCATCCGCGCTTTTTTGAATTCTTCGACCTGGACCGCGGCCTGCTGATCCACACCGACCGCC
The DNA here is from genome assembly GCF_042655685.1 of Rhodanobacter ginsenosidimutans. Lineage (NCBI taxonomy): Bacteria > Pseudomonadati > Pseudomonadota > Gammaproteobacteria > Lysobacterales > Rhodanobacteraceae > Rhodanobacter > Rhodanobacter ginsenosidimutans. Next base: position 2,016,827 of record NZ_JBHSMM010000001.1, read on the forward strand.
TGCGCGATGCGCGTCGGATCGAACGGTTGTTCATTACCACCTTCGCCGATTTCCGCGCACCGGCGCCACTGGTGGTGCCGCGATCGGCTGCCGGTCACACCGAGTGGTACCGCGGCGCCTATTTACCCGTCAGCGTGCTGGCGCACAAGCTCTGCGTGCAGGAAGGGCTGACCTTGCACGCACCGCTTCGCGATTGGGTCCGTGCCCGGTTCGATGAGTGGAGCGATCTGCTGTTCGGCTGGTCGTCGCGCATGCTGGAGATGATCGAGTACCAGCACTTCAATATCCCGCTGGACCAGCGCAACGGCCGGGCCGAAAAAGTGTTGCGCGACGTCCTCGACGCTTACGTCGCGCTGGGAAACGACTTGCAGGCCCTGGTGCCCGAGCCCGTGCTGGACTGGTATTACCGCTGCGGCTTTCCGGAGGTGTCGCGTTGGGATGACTGAGCGGATGCGCCCAGTCGGCATCGCTACGCGGCCAGTTCGGCATTGGCCGTATCGACCGTCTCGCCAAACCAGCCCAGCTCGTCGGCCATCATCGCCACCTGGCCGATGATCAACAAGGCGGGTGCCTCGATGTGGTTCATTGATGCCAGCGCGGGCAGGGCATGCAGTTCACCGCGGAGCACGCGCTGCTGCGGCAGGGTGCCGTACTCGATCAGCGCAAAAGGCGTACTCGGCGCGCGACCATGGGCCAGCAGGCGCTCGGTCAGGTGGCTGAGCTGGGCGAGGCCCATGTACACCGCCAGGGTCTGCCGCTCGTCCGCCAGCGCGGCCCAGTCCAGCGTGTCCATCGAATCCTTGCAGTGCGCGGTGAGCAGCCGCACCGACTGGGCGTGTTCGCGGTGGGTGAGGGAGACGCCCGCGTAGGCGGCGCAGGCCACGGCCGCGGTCACGCCGGGCACGATCGTGCAGGCCACGCCATGGCGCCGCAGGTACTGCATCTCCTCGCCGCCGCGACCGAACACGAACGGGTCGCCACCCTTCAGCCGCACCACGTAACGCCCGGCGCGGGCATGCCGCAGCAACAACGCGTTGATCTCCGATTGCGGTGTGTGCCGGCCGCCGCCGCGCTTGCCGACATCGATGCGCTCGGCATCGCGCCGCGTCATCGCCAGGACCCCGGGGCTGACCAGTTGATCGTGCAGGATCACGTCGGCCCGGTTGAGCGCGCGCAACCCGGCTAGCGTCAACAAGCCCGGATCGCCGGGGCCGGCGCCGACCAGCACGACCGAACCGGGTACGGGTGGGGCACCGTGATCCAGCGCATCGAGCAACGCCGCCTCGGCTTCGGCGTGTCGTGCGTGACGCAGCAGCTGGAGCACCGGGCCGTCATACAACGCATCGTAAAACCGGCGTCGCGCGGCGAGATCGGGGAACGCGTCGACAATCGCCTTGCGATGCCGTTGCGCCAATGCCACCAGCGGGCCGATCGCCGGATCCAGGTGCGACTCCAGCGTTTCACGTACGCGGCGGGCGAACATGGGCGCGGCGCCGGCGGTGGAAATGCCGATGGTCAGCGGTGCCCGATCCACCACGGCCGGCACCTGGAAACGCGACAGCGCCGGGTCGTCCACCACGTTGCTCAGGATGCGCCGCTCGGTGGCGTGGGCGGCGACCTCGGCATTGAGTTCACGGTTGTCGGTGGCGGCGATCACCAGCCACACATCGTCCAGCCACGACGGCTCGAAGTCGCCGCCGATGTGCGCGATGCGTCCATCGGCCACCTGTTCAGCCAGGGCCGGGAGCAAGTGCGGTGCACCAACACGGACCACGGCACCGGCCTCGAGCAGGGCGGCAACCTTGCGTTCGGCCACGTTTCCGCCGCCCACTACCAGTACCGGCAAGCCGTTCAAGTCCGCAAACAGGGGATACAGGCGCATGTCGTGTCTCCGGGGCGGGGCAATCCCCAATTCGGGGATTGCGTTGGTGCATTCGGGTGCATTTCGAGAAAATCATTTAGCCATCCATACGTCCGTATACGGATGCCAGGCAAGTGTGCAAAATGGCACACGAACCGTACTTTTCTTATAACAGATCAATCAATGAATGTGGCAACGCAGCAAGGTGGATCGAACCGGATTTGGAACATGGTCGTGCCGACTTTGACGAATGTCGCGTCGCCGGCTGATGCATGTGCTGCAGAGCAGTAACACCGCTGAATGCTTCAACGCGTCATCACGGCTTGATGGAAATCGCACCCACCGATGTCCCTGAAAATCCTTCTCATCGACACTGACGCCGGCCGTGCGCGCGCGCTCGAGGAGATCCTGTGCGAGTCCGGTTTTGCCCAGGTGGTGCGGGTGCCGGAAGGGGCAGGGCGGATAGCTGCGGTGGAGGACATCAAGCCGGATCTGATCATCGTCGACATGGCGTTGCCCGATCGCGACGCGCTGGAAGACTTGCGCCTGGTGTCGTCCGGCCACCCCATCGTGATGTTTGCCGGCAGCGACGATCCGGCGTTTGCCGAGGAGGCGATCGACGCCGGCGTGTGCTCGTACAACCTCTCCGGCGTACCGTTGCAGGACATCAAGCCGATCATGGCCTCGGCCATCGCGCTGTTCCGCCGCCTGCGCAAGGTCGAGGGCGAGCTGGCCGAAGCGCAGGCCAGGCTGGAGGAACGGCGCCTGATGGAGCGGGCCAAGGCGCTGCTGATGCAGGGTCGCCGAATGACCGAACCGGAAGCGTATCGCTGGCTGCAGAAAACGGCGATGAACCAGAACCGGAAACTTGCCGAGGTGGTCGCGGCGTTCGTGACCCGGCACGACGCGGGCACGGGTTCGCACAAGGGAAAGGGGAGACAGCCATGAATGCGCCGACACCATCGAGCAGCGGCACGGCGCCGAAGCTGCGCATCGGCATGTTGCGCCTTACCGACAGCGCGCCGGTAGTCACCGCGCACGAATTCGGCTTCTTTGCCGATGAAGGCGTGGAGGTGGAGCTGGCAGTCGAGCCCTCGTGGGCCAACATCGCCGACAAGCTGGCCTTCGGCGCGCTGGATGCGGCGGTGATCGTGCCGCCGCTGGCATTCGCGGTGCAACTGGGCCTGCGCGGCGTGGCGCAGCCCATGCTGATTCCCTACACGCTCAGCGTGGGCGGCGTGGCCATCACGCTGGAGCGCGAGCTGGCGACACGGGTGCGCGCGCTGGGCGAAAGCGACGATCTGGACCCGTTGCCCGCACTGGCCGCCTGCCTGCGCCAGCAGCCACTCACGCTGGGCGTGGTGCATGCGTTTTCCACCCATAACCTGCTGTGCCGCTACTGGCTGGCCAGCGTCGGCATCGAGGTGGACCGCGACGTGAAGCTGGCGGTGGTGCCACCGTCGCGTGCCGTGGAAGCGCTGCGAGAAAAGCAGATCTCCGGTTTCTGTGCAGGCGCACCGTGGGGCGAGGTGGCACGGCGCAACAGCGTGGGCCATTCGATCGCCGGCTCGCAGCAGATATGGAGCAACGCGCCGGAGAAGGCGTTCGCCGTGAGCGCGCGCTGGGCGAACCAGCATCCCGAAGCATTGTCCGGCGTGCTGCGCGCGCTGCATCGTTCATCCCGCTTCTGCGACGACGCCGAAAATACGGCCTACATCGCCTCGCTGCTGTCGCGGCGGCGCTACCTGAACCTCGGTTCGCACGCCATCCTGGCAAGCCTGCCCGGCGGCGCCGAGACGTCGAACGGCTGCGTGTTCCATCGTGGTGCGGCGACCTTCCCCTGGCGCTCGCAGGGCCTGTGGTTTCTCAGCCAGATGCGGCGCTGGCAGTTGATCGACGACAGCATCGACCTGCGCACCCTGGCCGAGCGCGTGTATCGGCCGGACCTGTATCGCGCCGCGCTGTCGCCTTCAGGCGAATCGGTACCGCGGGCGGACTGGAAAGTGGAGGGCGCACACGCGGCGGCGTGGTCGCTCGATGCCACGCCGCAGCCGATTCCCATGCCGCCGGATAGGTTCTGCGACGGCACCGTTTTCGACCCCAAGGCGCTGCCGCCGCTGGGCGAGAGTGCGATGCCCATCCGCGCACGCAACAACGAGAACGACGCCACGCGTTGAGCGTGGAGGTAAATGACAATCCACGTAAGAAACGCTTGCCTTTGACGATTTGTTGCACTACAACATAAACCGTGACCCGCGGTTCCCACACCGCCGGCACGATCGAGGAAGACAGCCTAATGGCGGGCTGATCTGGCTACTGACAACGCAATTCCTCGCGAGCTAATGGCGGTTCGCAACCGGTAGATCCGGCAGCGCTGCAAGCGCTGAAACCGCGAGCCATTGCCATGAGCAAAGCTTTCTTCAAGGCCGGTCATTTCCCCACGCTGGCCGTTTGCTTCCTGTATTTCGATCTCAGCTTCGCCGTCTGGGTGCTGCTTGCGCCGCTGGCAGTGCTGATCGCCAACGACCTGCATCTGCAGCCGGACCAGAAGGGCCTGATGGTGGCCACGCCGGTGCTGGCCGGTGCCTTGCTGCGGGTGCTCAACGGCGTATTGATCGGCCAGTGGAAGGCGCGCCGGGTCGGCATCGCGATGCAGCTGGTGGTGATCGTGGGACTGCTGCTGGCGTGGTGGCTGGGCCTGCATTCGTTCGGCCAGATGCTGACGCTGGGCGTCGTGCTGGGCGTGGCCGGCGCTTCGTTCGCCATCGCCTTGCCGATGGTTTCGTACTGGTATCCCCCGGAACGCCAAGGTGTGGTGTTGGGGCTTGCCGGGGCAGGCAACTCCGGCACCGTGTTCGCGGCGCTGTTCGCGCCGGCGCTGGCGCTCGCGGTGGGCTGGCGGAATGTCCTTGGCCTGGCGGCCTTGCCGTTGCTGGTGGTGTTGCTGGCGTTCGTCCTGTTCGCCAGGGACAGCCCCAACTCGCCGCCGCCGAAAACGCTGGCGGATTACCGGCGCGTGCTGCGCACGCCCGATGCGTGGTGGCTGATGTTTTTCTACGGCATCAGCTTCGGCGGCTTCGTCGGCCTGTCCTCGTTCCTGCCGATCTACTTCAACGACCAGTACGGCCTGTCCGCGGTGACCGCGGGTTACTTCACGGCGGGCTGCGTCTTCGTGGGCTCGTTCGTGCGGCCGCTGGGCGGCGCGCTGGCCGACCGCATCGGCGGCACCCGCGCGCTGTCCATGGTCTACGCGTTTGTGGCGTTGATGCTGGCGATCATCACCTTCGGCCACCAGCCGGCCTTCGGCGCGCTGGCCGCGCTGGCGCTGGCGATGACGGCGCTTGGCATGGGCAACGGCGCCGTGTTCCAGCTGGTGCCGCAACGCTTCCGTGGCGACGTCGGCCTGCTCACCGGCCTGGTCGGCATGACCGGCGGCGTCGGCGGCTTCTGCCTGGCCGCGGGGCTGGGTTATGCCCGGCAATTCACCGGCAACTACGGCTATGGCTTCGGCACCTTCGCGCTGCTGGCACTGCTGGCCTGGGGCGGCATTGCCAGCGTGCGGCTGCGCTGGCGTGGCGCCGCGGCACTCAGCGGCGTGCGCGTCTGAGCATGCACGCCATGGCCGACAACACCTCCTCTCCCAAACCCCACCGGAGCGACTCCATGTACATCAACGACGATCTCGCCCGCATCCCACCCATCGCGCAACTGGTGGTGATCGGCAATGGCATGGCCGCCATGCGCACGGTGGAGGAACTGCTCAAGCACGAAGGCGGCAAGCGCTATCGCATCACCGTCTTCGGCGCCGAGCCCCACGTCAATTACAACCGCATCATGTTGTCCAGCGTGCTGGCCGGCGACAAGCAACTCGACGAGATCGTCATCAACCCGCGCGAGTGGTACGAGGAAAACGGCATCCGCCTGATCACCGGCGACGAGGTCACCGCCATCGACCGGGATGCGCGCACGGTGACATCGGCGAATGGCATCTGCGTGCCCTACGACCGCCTGCTGATCGCGACCGGCTCCAAGCCATTGGCGCCGCGCATTCCGGGGCTGGAGCTGCCCGGCGTGTGTGCGTTCCGCGACATTGCCGACGTCGACAAGATGCTGGCGGCTGCGCGCACGCACAGGCATGCGGTGGTCATCGGTGGCGGGTTGCTGGGGCTGGAGGCGGCGTGGGGTTTGCGCCAGCGCGGCATGTCGGTGGCCCTGGTCCATCTGATGCCGACCTTGATGGAACGCCAGCTCGATGCCGCCGCCGGCCAGTTGCTGCAGCGTGATCTCGATCGTCGGGGCATCGCCTTCTTCACCGAGGGCCAGACCAAGGAGATCACCGGTGTCGATCACGCCGAAAGCGTTCTGCTGGAAGACGGGCGCGAGATTCCCGCCGACCTGGTGGTGCTGGCGATCGGCATTCGTCCGCGCATCGAGCTGGCCGTTGCTGCCGGGCTGGAGATCAACCGCGGCATCGTGGTGGGCGACGACATGCGCACCAGCGACCCGCTCATTTTTGCGGTGGGCGAGTGCGTCGAGCATCGGGGACAGGTGTTCGGCCTGGTGGCGCCGATCTGGGATCAGGCCAAGGTGTGCGGTGCGCGGCTGGCAGGCGACCAGGCGGCCATCTTCGCCAGCAAGGCCTTGTCGACCAGCCTCAAGATCACCGGCGTGGAAGTGTTTTCCGCCGGCGCGCTGATGGCGGCGGACGAGTCCGATGAAGAGATCATGCTGCGCGACGAGTCCAGCGGCGTCTACAAGAAGATCGTGCTGCGCGATGGACGACTGGTCGGCGTGGTGCTGTACGGGCACGTCGTCGATGGCCAGTGGTACCTGAAACTGATGCGCGACAAGGAGGACGTTTCCGCCCTGCGCGAACGGCTGGTATTCGGCAAGGCCTTCGCCGAGGCGGAAAGCGGCGGCGCGCAAGCGGTCGATTACGAGGCCATGCCCGATGACACCCAGATCTGCGGCTGCAATGGTGTGTGCAAGGGCGACATCGTCAAGGCGATCCGCACGCTCAAGCTGACCACGCTGTCCGAAGTGCGCGCGCACACCAAGGCCTCGGCCTCCTGCGGGCAGTGTACCGGCCAGGTCGAGGAGATCCTGGCGTACGCCGCCGGCGTGGATGCCAAGGCCACCAAGAAAACCGTTTGCGACTGCACCGAGGCGGATCACGACGAAGTGCGCGCCGCCATCCGTACGCAGCAGCTCAAGAGCATGGATGCGGTGCGTACGGCACTGGCGTGGAAGAAACCCGAGGGCTGCCACAAGTGTCGCCCCGCGTTGAACTACTACCTGCTGTGCGAATGGCCGGGCGAATACCAGGACGACGCCAACTCGCGCTTCGTCAACGAGCGCCTGCACGCGAACATCCAGAAGGACGGCACCTACAGCGTGGTGCCGCGCATGTGGGGCGGCCTGACCACGCCGGCCGAGCTGCACGCGATCGCCGACGTGGCGGAAAAATTCAAGATCCCCACGGTCAAGGTCACCGGCGGCCAGCGCATCGACCTGCTGGGCGTGAAGAAGGAAGACCTGCCCGCCGTGTGGAGCGACCTGGGCCAGGCCGGCCTGGTCTCCGGCCATGCCTACGCCAAGGGACTGCGCACGGTGAAGACCTGCGTCGGCAAGGAATGGTGCCGCTTCGGCACGCAGGATTCGACCGGGCTGGGCGTGAAGCTGGAGAAGATGTGCTGGGGCTCGTGGACACCGCACAAGGTGAAGTTCGCCGTCTCCGGCTGCCCGCGCAACTGCGCTGAAGCCAGCATCAAGGACCTGGGCGTGATCTGCATCGACGCGGGCTACGACCTCCTGGTCGGCGGCAACGGCGGCGTCGACGTGCGTGTCACCGACCTGCTGGTGCGCGTATCCACCGAGGAGGAGGTGCTGCAATACGCCGGCGCCTTCATGCAGCTGTATCGCGAGGAGGCGCATTACATGGAACGCAGCGCGCCATGGATCGCCCGCGTTGGCATCGACTACGTCAAGCGGCGCCTGGTGGAGGACGCCGAAGGACGCGAGCAGTTGTGCCAGCGCTTCCTGTATTCGCAGACCTTCGCCCGCATCGACCCCTGGCACGAACGCGCCAGCGGCGCGGCGGCCGAAGCCTTTCAACCCCTGCCGGAACTCGCGGGAGCCTTGGCATGAACGCACACGACTGGAAAAACATCGGACCGCTGGAAAGCATCCCGCGCAGCGGCAGCCGCCGCCTGTGCCTGCGCCAGGCCGGCCGGCCGATCGCGGTGTTTCGCACCCGCGACGACGAGGTGTTTGCACTCATCGACGAATGCCCGCACAAGCGCGGGCCACTGTCCGAAGGCATCGTCTCGGGCAAGACCGTCACCTGTCCGTTGCACAACTGGGGCATCGCGCTGGACTCCGGCGAAGCCGTGGCGCCGGACGAGGGCAGCGCAGGGTCGATACCGCTGCGCGTGGTGGACGGCAACATCCACGTCTACCTGCCCGAACCGGCGGTTGAGGCCATCGCGTGAGCACCATCCGCTCCACCTGTCCTTATTGCGGCGTGGGCTGCGGCGTGACGGTGGAAGGCGGCGTGCCGCGCGGCGATCGCGAGCACCCGTCCAATTTCGGGCGGCTGTGCTCCAAGGGTGCGGCGCTGAAAGATGCGTTGAACCTGCCGGACCGGCTGCAGCAACCCACCATCGGCGGACGCATTGCCGGTTGGGACGAGGCGCTGGATCGCATCGCCGCCGAGTTCACCCGCATCCGTGATGAGCACGGGCCGGACGCCATCGGCTTCTACGTCTCCGGCCAGTTCCTCACCGAGGACTATTACGTCGCCAACAAGCTGATGAAGGGTTTCATCGGCGCGGGCAACATCGACACCAATTCGCGGCTGTGCATGTCATCCACCGTGGCCGGCCACGTGCGTGCGTTCGGCGAGGACGTGGTGCCGGGTTGCTACGAGGACCTGGAGGAAGCCGACCTGGTGGTGTTGGTGGGAAGCAACATGGCGTGGTGCCATCCCGTGCTGTACCAGCGCCTGATGGCCGCGCGCGAGAAGCGCGGCACGCAGTTGATCAACATCGACCCGCGCCGCACCGCCACCGCCGACATGGCCGACCTGCACCTGCCGCTGGCCCCCGGCGGCGACGTGATGCTGTTCAACGGCTTGCTGGTGCATCTGGTGGATGCGGGGAAGGTCGATCGCGACTGGGTGAGCGAGCATGTAGCCGGTTTCGACGAGGCCGTCGCCGCTGCCCGCGCCACAGCCGGCTCGGTGGAGCTGGTGGCCGCGGCCACCGATCTCGACCCCACCGATGTGCTGCGTTTCTACGACGGCTTTGCGCGCACCGAGCGCGTGATGACGCTTTACTCGCAAGGCGTGAACCAGTCCGCCAATGGCGCCGACAAGGTCAACGCCATCCTCAACTGCCACCTGGCCACGGCACGGATCGGCCGCGCCGGCATGGGACCGTTTTCGCTCACCGGGCAACCCAACGCCATGGGCGGCCGCGAGGTCGGCGGACTGGCAAACCAGCTGGCCGCGCACATGGGTTTCGAGCCGGAAAGCGTGGATCGCGTCGGCCGCTTCTGGAAGGCGCCGAAGGTGGCCCGCACGCCCGGTTACAAGGCGGTGGGCCTGTTCGAGGCCGCCGCCGATGGCCGGCTGAAGGCGATCTGGATCGCCGCCACCAACCCGGCCAACAGCATGCCGCGCGCGGATCTCGTGCGCGATGCCTTGCGCGCCTGTCCGCTGGTGATCGTCTCCGACGTCTGGCCCACCGACACCACGGCGCTGGCCGACATCGTGCTGCCCGCCGCCGGCTGGGCCGAGAAGGACGGCACCGTGACCAACTCGGAACGCCGCATCTCGCGCCAGCGCCGCTTTCGCGCGGCGCCCGGTGAGGCGCGGCCGGACTGGTGGATGTTTGCCGAGGTCGGAAAGCGCATGGGTTGGCCCGAGGCGTTTGCGTTCGAGACGCCGGCGGCGATCTTTCGCGAGCATGCCGCGCTCACCGCGTTCGAGAACAACGGCCAACGCCGGCTCGACCTGGGTGCGCTGGCCACGCTGGACGATGACGCCTACGAGGCGCTCGATCCCGTGCAGTGGCCGTGTCCCGCATCAGGGCAGGGCGCCAGCCACGCGCGTCTGTTCGCACGCGGCCGCTTTTCCACCGCCGACGGACGCGCGCGCATGCTGCCGCTGGCGATCCGCGCCGACGCGAAACTGGCCGGCTTTCCGCTGATCCTCAACACCGGTCGCGTGCGCGACCAGTGGCACACCATGACCCGCACCGGGCGCATCCCCCACCTGATGACGCACAGCCCCGGCCCGCGACTCGCGTTGCATCCGCGCGACGCGATGCTGCGTGGCATCGTCGACGGTGGCCTGGCGCGGGTCACCAGTGCGCAAGGGCAGACCAGCCTGCGGGTGGAGATCGATCCGGGCCTGCGCCAGGGCCAGGTGTTCGCGCCGATGCACTGGACCGACCAGTTCGCCTCCAGCGGCCCCACCGACCGGCTGGTGCATGCGCTGACCGATCCGGTATCGGGCCAGCCGGACCTCAAGGGCACACCGGTGCAGGTCAGCGCATTGAGCGAAACCTGGCGTGGCGTGCTGCTGCGACGTCGCGACGGGCAGCTGTCGCTGGGTGACGACGGGCTGTGGAGCAAGGCGCCGATCGCCATGGGTTTCCGCTACGAGCTGTCCGGCCTCACCGCATTGCAGGCGCTGATCGATTCCGAACAGACGCTTCGCCACCTGCTGCAGATCGATGTCGCGGCCGAGCTGATCTCCTACGCCGACCCCAAGAAATCCGTCTTCCGCTACGCCGGCCTGGTCGATGGAAAGCTCGACGCCTGCGTGTTCTTCGCCGCGCCGCAAGCCACGTTTCCCGAAGCCGACGCCGCCAGCGCCTTGCTCGGCCAGCCGCTAGATGCATTGAAGCGGCTGGGCCTGCTGGCCGGCCTGGAAGCGGGGCCGCAAACATCGGGAAACATCGTCTGCTCGTGCATGTCGGTCAGCGAAGCCAGCATCCGCAACGCCATCCGCGAGCATGGCTTGACCAGCACGGCCGAGATCGGCGCGCTGCTGGGCGCCGGCACCAACTGCGGTTCGTGCCTGCCCGAGCTGAAGAAAATGCTGGCGTTGAACGTCATCGAGACCGGAGTGCAGGCATGACCAGCGGACCGCTCGACCAGTTGCGCATCCTCGTGCCGGAAAGCCGCGAGCTGGATCTGTTCGCCGGCATGCTGGAGAAAAAGGGCGCCACCACGCGCCGCTGTCCGCTGGTGCAGATCCTCGATCTCGAGGACAGCACCGAGGCCGAGGCGTGGATCGGGCAACTGCTGGCCGGGGACTTTCGCGACGTGATCTGGATGACCGGCGACGGTATTCACCGGCTGGTCGGCATCGCCGAGAGAATCGGCCGGCGCGATGCGGTGATCGCCGCGCTCAAGCGCAGCCGCGCCATCACCCGCGGTCCCAAACCCACCCGCGCCCTGCGCGAACTGGGCCTGCCCGCACCGTGGCTGCCGGCACCGGAACCGACCTCGCAAGGTGTGTTGCAGGCGTTTGCCGCCGAGGATCTGACCGGCCGTCGGCTCGGCCTGCAACTGTATCCGGGTGATGGAGGCCTACCGCTGCTCGACGGTTTGCGCGCGCGGGGCGCCATCGTGTTTCCGGTGACGCCTTACCGTTACGCCTCGGACAGCGACACCACCGAGGTGCTGCAAGCGATCCAGGAGCTGGTCGGCGGGCAACTGGACATGGTGGCGTTCACCAGCTCGGCCCAGCTCACCCGGCTGCTCGCCGTGGCCAGGGACGCCGGCCTGCGCAACACGCTGCTGCACGCACTCACCCGCATGCCGATCGCCGCCATCGGCCCGGTGATCGAGACGACGCTGCGCGAACTCGGCGTCCGCACCATCCTGCGCCCCGAGCGTAATTTCCACCTGAAACCGCTGGTCAACGTGATCGCTGCGGCATGGCAGGCGTCGCGCTTGCCGCACGGCGGTGCAGCTTGATGAAGAGCCTGCTGAGCGTTGCCGAAGCGGAGCAGCGCATCCACGCGCACATGCCGTCGTTCGGCACCGAGCACGTGGCGCTGGATGCGGCGACGGGTCGGGTGTTGCGCCAGAGCGTGCAGGCCGAGCGCGACCAGCCGCCGTTCGACCGGGTGATGATGGATGGCATCGCGATCGCTGCCGGTACGGGCACCTTGTGCAGCTTCCGGCGCGCCGGACTGGCGCTGGCGGGCATGGCCGAGCAGGTGCTGGACGATCCCGCCGCCTGCATCGAAGTGACCACTGGCGCGATGCTTCCGCGCGGCTGCGACAGCGTGGTTCCCATCGAGCAGACGCGGCGCGAGGGCGAACGATTCGTGCTGAGCGATGGTTATGAACCCACACCCGGCCAGTTCATCCATCCGCGCGGTGCCGACTGTCGCGAAGGCGAACTCCTGCTGCGATCGGGCACGCGCATCCGCTCGCCCGAGGTCGCCGTGCTGGCAGCCAATGGCGTGGCCCAGGTCGAGGTGGCGAAGCGGCCGTCGGTGACGATGGTCGCTACCGGCGACGAATTGCGTGAGGTCGATCAGGCGCTGGCGCCGGGGCAGATCCGTCGCTCCAACGACCGCGCCCTGGCCGCGGCTTTGGCGACGCGAGGCTTCGACGACGTGGAGCGCACCTGGCTGCCGGACGATCTGAACATCGCCACGCAGGTGCTTGCCGGTTTGCTGGCAACCCGACAGGTGCTGGTATTGAGCGGCGGCGTCTCGGTCGGCCAGCGCGATTTCGTGCCGGCCGCGTTGCATGCGCTTGGCGTGCAGGAAGTGCTGCACGGCATCGCACAGCGGCCGGGCAAGCCGATGTGGTTTGGCATCGGGCCACAGGGGCAGGTGATCTTCGCGCTGCCGGGCAACCCGGTGTCGGCGCTGGTGTGTGCCGTGCGTTACCTGCTGCCGGCGCTGGAGCACGCCATCGGCCTGACCGCGGCGCCGCCGGTCAAGGTCGTGCTGGCGGACGCGGCCGCCACGCATCCGACCCTGACCTGTTTCATTCCTGTGGACGTGCAGCACGACGACCACGGCCGGGCCATGGCGCGGCCGCAACCCAGCCTCACTTCGGGCGACTTTTCCTCGTTGCCGCAAACCCACGGCGTGGTCGAGTTGGCGCCCGCCGCTGGCGCCGCGCCCGTCGGGACCATAGCCGTTCTGCACAGGTGGTGACATGAGCGTTCCACTCGCCCGCACCGATATCTTCCCCGCGTCGCCCGCGCTGAGGGATCAGGGTGGCCGGCCGCTGCACGACCTGCGCATCTCGGTGATGGACCGCTGCAACTTCCGCTGCACCTATTGCATGCCCGAGTCGATCTATGGCGACCACTACACCTTCCTGGACAACCAGCAACGGTTGAGCTTCGACGAGATCGAGCGGCTGTGCCGCATCGCCGCGTCGCTCGGCGTCAGCAAGCTGCGACTGACCGGCGGCGAACCGCTGCTGCGCCCGAAGCTGCACGAGCTGGTGGCACGCTTGCGCCAGATCGACGGCATCACCGACCTGGCCATGACCACCAACGGCGTGCTGCTGGGACGCCATGCCACGGCGCTGCGCGAGGCCGGGCTGGACCGGGTGACGGTGAGCCTGGATACGCTGAACCCGGCGTTGTTCCACCGCATGAGCGGTGGTCGTGGCGCACTGGACGAGGTGCTGGCAGGCATCGAAGCGGCGCAGGCGGCCCGCTTTCCCGGCGGGATCAAGTTGAACACCGTGGTGCAACGCGGCGTCAACGACCACACGGTGCTCGACCTGGTGCAGCGTTTCCGCGGCAGCGGCATCGTGCCGCGCCTGATCGAATACATGGACACCGGCAACCGCAACGACTGGCGCCGCGATGCGGTGGTGCCATCGGCCGAGCTGATCGCGGCCATCGACGCGCGCTGGCCACTGGATCCGCTGCCGCCCCGTTGCGAAGGCGAGGTGGCCACACGCTTCCGCTTCCGCGACGGGCAGGGCGAGATCGGCGTGATCTCCTCGATCAGCGAACCGTTTTGCGGCGATTGTTCGAGGGCGCGGTTGTCGTCCGAAGGCTCGCTCTACACCTGCCTGTTTGCGACGCAAGGCACCGACCTGCGCAGCCTGCTGCGCGACGGCAGCAACGACGAGGCCTTGCGCGAACGCTTGCGCCACACCTGGCTTCGCCGCAACGACCGTTACAGCGAGGAACGCAGGGAGCGCCGCCAACGCGCCGTGCGCAAGATCGAAATGCACTACATCGGTGGCTGACTTCCCCCCACGCACTCCTGTCCGAGGACGCCCATGACCGCAGCAGCGCAAACGCTTTCCCACGTCGATGACGCAAACCGGCCGGCGATGGTCGATGTCGGCGCCAAGGCGGTGACCCGGCGCACCGCGCAGGCGCAGGCGCGGGTGCGGTTTCCGCCCGAGGTCGCCGCGCAACTGCATCGCGCCGGGCATGTCACGGCCAAGGGCGCGGTGCTCACCGTGGCCAACATCGCGGGGGTGATGGGCGCCAAGGCCACGGCGCAGCTGATACCGCTTTGCCATCCGCTGGCGCTGGACCGCTGCCACATCGACATCACCATGCAGGGCGACGACGCATTGATCGCGTGCTCCGTGTCCTGCCAGGGGCGCACCGGCGTGGAGATGGAGGCGCTCACCGGCGCCAGCGTCGCCGCGCTCACCATCTACGACATGTGCAAGGCGCTGTCGCACGACATCGTGATCGCCGAGATCCGCCTGCTGGCCAAGACCGGCGGCAAGCGCGATGTCGACCACAGCGCGGGAACATCCACATGAGCGCCGCGCCACTCCACGGCCTGTTGCTGTGCGGCGGTGCCAGCCGTCGCATGCGGCGCGACAAGGCGCAACTGAACTACAGCGGCGAGCCGCAACTGCTGCGCGCATGGCGGTTGCTGACGGCGTTCACCGAGCGCGCCTTCGTTTCGGTGCGCGACAGCCAGCACGACGAGCCATTGCGTGCCAGCCTGCCGCAACTGATCGATACGTACGACGCGGTCGGCCCGGTGGCCGGCATCCTTTCGGCGCACGATGCCTTCCCGGAAGCCGCCTGGCTGGTGATCGCCTGCGACCTGCCATTGCTGGATGAAACCACGCTGCGCACGCTGATCGCCGCACGCGATACATCGAAAGAAGCCACCGCCTTCGCCAGCCGCTTCGACGGCCTGCCCGAGCCGCTGTGCACGCTGTGGGAGCCACCGATCCACCAGCGGCTCAAACAACGCCATGAGGCCGGCAGCTATTGCCCGCGCAAGGTGCTGATCCAGGCCGACATCCGCTTGCTGCCGCCGCCTGGCAACACGCTGGACAACATCAACACGCCGCAGGAATTCGAACAGATGCAACGCCAGTTGGAGGTGCTTTCATGAGCCGGATCACCGTGCAGTACTACGCCCAGTTGCGCGAGCAGGCGGGCGCCAGCATCGAACAGATCGATACCGCGGCGGCCACGCTGCGCGACCTTTACGACGAACTGTGCGGCCGGCATGGTTTCACGCTGCCCACCGACGCGCTCAAGGTGGCGGTGAATGTCCGCTTCAGCGATTGGGGCAGGGCGGTCGACGACGGCGACACCATCGTCTTCATTCCACCGGTGGCCGGCGGATGACGCGCTTCACGCTCGCCACCGAACCCGTCGACGTCGCCACCTTGCTTGACGCCCTCAAGCATTCCGGCGCCGGCGGCTTCTGCTCGTTCGAGGGCTGGGTACGCAACAACAACGAAGGACGCGAGGTCAGCGGCCTGGCCTATGAGGCCTATGCCGAGCTGGCCATCAGCGAAGGCGAACGCGTGGTGGACGAGGCCGTGGCACGCTACGGTGTGCTGGCCGCACACTGCGTGCACCGCGTGGGCGACCTGCGGATCGGCGACCTGGCGGTGTGGATCGGCGTGTCCGCCGCGCATCGCGACGAAGCGTTCCGGGCCTGCCGCTACATCATCGACGAGATCAAGCATCGGCTGCCGATCTGGAAGAAAGAACACTACATCGAGGGCGACACCGCCTGGGTTGCCTGCACGCACGCGGCACATGTCGAAGCAGACGACCATCCAGACGGCCATTCGCACGAAAGCCACGTACACGCGCCATCCACGTTTACGCCCGACTATTCGCGCCAGACCCGGCTGCGCGACGTTGGCGATACCGGCCAGGCGAAACTCACCGCGGCCCGCGTGCTGGTGATCGGTGCGGGTGGGTTGGGGTGCCCGGTCATCAGCTACCTCGCCGGCGCGGGCGTGGGCACGCTGGGGATCGTCGACTGCGACGTGCTGGAGGCCAGCAACCTGCATCGCCAGGTGATGTACGACGCGCGCGATATCGGTCAGCGCAAGGTGGATCTCGCGGCGCGCCGGGTGGTGGCGCTCAATCCTGCGGTGAAAGTGCAGACCTTCGCCGAGCCCCTGCGTGCGGACACCATCGCGGACGTGTTCGCGCGGTTCGATCTGGTGGTCGAATGTACCGATGACCTGGGCAGTCGCTACCTCGCCAACGACGCCGCCGTGCTCACCGGCACGCCCCTGATCCTCGCCAGCGTCTACCAGTACGAGGGCCAGCTGCAAGTGGTCAGCGCGCTCCCCGGCCACGCCTGCCTGCGCTGCCTGTGGCCCGAGTCACCCTCGCCAGCCCTGGCCGGGAGCTGCGCCGAAACCGGTGTACTGGGTCCGGTGCCAGGCGTGCTCGGCACCATGCAGGCCATGGAGGCACTGAAGCTGCTGCTCGGTTTGCCTGGTGCCGGCGATCCGTCACTGCAACTGGTCGACCTGCTCGAAGGCACACGCCAACGCCTGCCGGTCGACGTGGCCAGCGGCTGCTCCCTGCACGGTGGCTGCCTGGTCGTGGCACAACGGGCAATCGATGCCGCCATGGTGGATATCGATCGCCGTTTCGACGCTCTGGCTGATGCGGTGGTCCGTGGCTTCGTGATCGTCGACGTGCGCGATGCGGACGAAATCGATGCGTCACCGCTACCGGTCGCGTCGCTATGCATCCCCGCCAGCGAGATAGCCACGTATCCGCTCGGTCCCTTCCACAGCGACCTGCTGCTGGTATGCACCAGTGGCAAGCGCAGCCACCATGCCGCGCGGCAACTGCGCCAGCGCGGCGTCGAAGCGTACTCGCTGGTGGGCGGCCTGAACGCGCTGCGCGACAGCACCGTATGCGCATGATCGGAACGTTTGGACGGCCATGATTTCCTACCGCGACGCCATCGAACGCCTGCTCGCGCCGCTGTCGATTCTGCCATCGGAAACCTGCGCGCTCGCCGATGCCACCGGCCGCGTGCTTGCCGATACGGTAACCAGCCCGTTGGCCTTGCCGTCGTTCGATCACGCGGCCATGGACGGCTACGCGCTGAAGGCGGGCGCATCTTCACGCGGCGGTTCCGAGCATCACGTCCACGGCTCCCGGGCGGCGGGCGACGTCGGCCACATCGCGGGAGCGGGTGTCTGCGAAATCATGACCGGCGCCCGACTGCCGCAGGGATTCGACGCGGTGATCGCGGTGGAGCGCACCGAGATGCTGCAGGCGCGGCCCGATGGCACGCCGCATCGCATCCGGCTGCTCGATGACATCGCGCACGATCGGAACGTGCGCCGCATGGGCACGGACGTGCCGCGTGGTGCGAACGTGCTGGCCGCGGGGACATGCATCGAGCCGGCGCAGGTCATGTTGCTGGCGGCGCTGGGTGTCGGCCACGTCGCCGTAGTCCGTCGTCCGCGCGTGGCGATCGTCTGCACGGGCAAGGAACTGCAGACCGGTCCGACTGCATCCTTGCGCGATGGCCAGATCCACAACTCCAACGGCCCGTACCTGACGGCGGCACTCGGGCGCGCGGGCGCCGACGTGGTGTCTTGCGAAACGGTCGATGACACGGTGCACCCGTACCTGGAAGCCTTGCAGCGTGCCGTCGAGGCGGGCGTCGACTTGGTGATCAGCACCGGTGCGGTATCCATGGGCCGATACGATTTCGTGCCTGCGGCGCTACGCCACTTTGGCGCGCAGGTGCTGTTCCACAAGGTCCCGATGCGTCCGGGCAAACCGTTGCTCGCCGCGCGCCTGCACACCGGCCCACTGGTGCTTGCCTTGCCGGGCACGCCGATGGCGGTGGCCGTTGGCGCCCGTTTCTTCGTGGCACCCGTGCTGCGTGCGATGTGCGGGCAGGGCAGTGAGCCGACCCTTCGCGCCGTGCTGGCTTCGGCGCAGCACCCCAAACCCGGGCTGCGCCATTTCCTGCGCGCCACGTTGTGGCTGGACGATCGCGGCCAACTGCAGGCACGCCCCGTCGATCAACAGGAGCCGTTTCGCATCCAGCCTTTTGCAAACGCCGATGCCTGGATCGTGCTGGATGAGCAGGCCGGCGACTGCGCTGCCGGCATGCCGGTGGAGATCGCCAGTCTTGAGCTGGCGACACCGCTGCGCCTGAGCACCGGACCAGATTTCAGCCCGTAACGTCTGCTGTTCGCGAGTCCGCGTGGATGCGTCCCTCGCGGATCTCCAGCACGTGTTCGCCCAGTGCCTCAACGTCGGACGGGTCATGGGTAATCATCAACATCTGCAGGCCCAGCCGCGATTGCAGCGCGAGCAGGTGTTCGCGCATGCGTGTGCGCAACGGTGGGTCCAGCGCGGCGAAGGGTTCGTCCAGCAACAGCAGCTGAGGGTCCGGCGCCAGCGCGCGCGCCAATGCCACGCGCTGTTGCTGTCCGCCGGAAATCTGCCAGGGATAGCGATCGGTGAGGTCATCCAGCTCGAACGCCGCCAGCCAATGCCGCGCCGCCTCGGGCAAGGAACGACGCGACGGATTGCGCCAGCCCGCGCCAAGGCCGAACGCCACGTTCTGGCCCACGGTGAGATGGGGAAACAGCGCGTAGTCCTGAAACAGATAGCCCACCCGACGCGCCGGCGCGGACAGGCAGATGCGTTGGTCGGCATCGAACCAGGTCTGGCCATGCACCACGATGCGGCCTTGATCGGGCGTGATCAGTCCCGCGATGGCGCGCAGGGTGAGACTCTTGCCCGAGCCGGACGGTCCGTACAGAACGATGCGCGCATGCTCCGAGCGAAACCGCACGTCCAGCGAAAACGGTCGATGCGGGCCAGCCAGCGTGTGGCGAATGTCGACGTCGATCACCATGCTCAAACCACCCGCTGCGGGGCATGCCCCCGGGTGAGTCGACCGGCCAGCAACAGCACCACGATGCAGGTGAGCGAGGCGACGACCACCAGGGTATTGGCGCCGGCTTCGTCACCGGCTTCGATCGCCGAATAGATCGCCACCGACAACGTCTGCGTGCGCCCGGGCAGGTTGCCGGCGATCATCAAGGTGGCGCCGAACTCACCCAGCGCCCGCGCAAAGGCCAGCAGGGCGCCGGCCACGATGCCGCGCGATGCCAGCGGCAGCGAGACCCGGAAGAACACCGCCAGCCGCGACAAACCCAACACCCGCGCCGCGCCTTCCAGTTGCGGATCGACACTCTCGAACGCCGCCCTGGCGGCCTTGTGCACCAGCGGAAACGCGGCCAGGGTGGAGGCAATCACCGCGCCCTGCCAGGTGAACACGGGGTTGATCCCCCAATGCTCCAGCCACGCGCCGAACGCGCCGCGCCGGCCCAGCAGCACCAGCAAGTAGTAACCCAGCACGGTCGGCGGCAACACCAGCGGCAGAGTGAACATCGCATCGAACAAATTGCTCAGCCGCGATCGCCAGCGCGACAGGACGAACGCGGTGGTCACGCCCAGCAACAGGTTCAGGCCGGTCGCCCACAGCGCCACTTTCAGCGACAGCAACAACGGCTGCCAGATATCCGGCACCATCAGTGCGGTTTCAGGAAACCGTATTTCGCCAACAGGGCCTGCCCGTCAGCGGAAAGTACGAAGTGCTGGAACGATCGCGCTGCGGACGCACGCGCGGTCTGCGCCACGATCGCCATGGGATAGGTGATCGGCGTGGGCGAATCCAGCCGCAAGGCGATCCGCACCTGCGCGCGCGCCATCGCCGCATCGGTGGCATAGACGAAACCCGCATCCACTTCGCCACGGCGGACGTAGTCCAGGCATTGGCGCACGTTCTGCGCCAGTACCGCCCGCGACTCAAGCGCACCGGCAAGCCCCGCATCGTCGAGGACGCGTCGCGCGTAACGTCCCGCCGGCACCGAGGCGGGGTTGCCCCAGGCGACGCGCTTGAACATGGGCCCCAACAGATCCTTCAACGCGTCGACGCGTGCAGGGCTGGAGGAGGGCACGATCAACACCAGCTGGTTGGCCGCGAAATCGACGCGGCTGCCGGCGCTCAGCACACCCTGTGCCTGCGCACGATCCATCGCCGTCTGGTCCGCCGAGGCGAACACGTCCACCGGCGCGCCCTGCACGATCTGGCGCATCAAGGTATCGGACGAGGCAAAGTTCAACACCACATGCGTTTCGGGATGGACGGCCTCGTAGGCGCGCGCCACCTCCTGGAAGGCGTTGGTGAGACTGGACGCCGCGGAAACCACCAGATCCGCCGCACAGGCGGTAGCGCTGATGCACGCCATCGGCAGCACGAAAAGCAGCGCGAGGCATCGACGCCTGGTTTGTTTCATGCGGCCATCCCGTTTGAATGTCGTTGAATATATATCCCCCGGAATGTGCGGTCATCAGCGCTCGCGATGGCATGCATGCCGCACGGCGGTAGTGTGGCGCGTTGTCACGCTGGCCGCTTTTTTCGTGCGGATTTGACGGCGGTCAAACGGCACCACTGGCGCCGCGCAGAGACTGCTCCCCATCCACAAGGGAGCATGGTGATGAAGGTGAAACACAAGGTTCTTTCCGCAAGCTGCCTGCTGGCAGTGGGCATGCTGACGTTGCCCGCGCACGCAGCAACCACCGATGCAGCAGCGGCTCCACTGCAACTGGAATGGGATATGCGCGTCCGCCACGAGCAGGTCGACAACGACGCCTTCAGTCGTGACGCACGCGCCGATACGCTGCGCCTGCGGTTGGGCCTGCGCGCCAGTTTCGGCGATGGCTGGAGCGCACTGCTGGAAGGTGCCGGCGTGGCCAGCGCGGGCAACGACTACAACAGCGGTGCAAACGGACGCACGCGTTATCCCGGCATCACCGATCCTCGCGGCAGCGAGCTCAACCAGGCCTGGCTTGCCTGGCAGGGTGACACTTTCGGTGTGACCGCCGGGCGCCGCCGCCTGCTGCTGGACAACCAGCGCTGGGTGGGCAACAGCGGCTGGCGTCAGCACGAACAAACCTTCGACGGCATCGGCATGCAATGGCAGCCGGCCAACGGCTGGACCCTGCGCTACGACTGGCTCGATCGCGTGCATCGCGTGGCCGGTCGCGACGCGTTGAACCCGCAGGCCCGCGAGCGCCGGCTCGACACCCATCTGCTCAACGCCAGTTACGTGCGCGGCAGACAACAATGGACCGGCTACACCTACCTGCATGACGACCGCGATGTGGCCACTGCCTCCAGCGTGACCTCGGGCCTGCGCTGGACCGGCAAGCCCGCCGCGACCGATGGCGGTTTCGGCTGGGCACTGGAGGCGGCGCAGCAACGCGATTACGCCAACAACCCGCAATCGTTTGTCCACACGTATTGGCTGGCGGAACCGTCGTGGACGCAGTACGGCGTCACCGCGAAGCTGGGCTGGGAGCATCTCGGTGGCAACGGTCACCACGCCTTGCAAACGCCGCTGGGGACGCTGCATGCGTTCAACGGCTGGGCCGACCAGTTCAACGTGACGCCGACCGGCGGGCTGGATGATCGCTACGTCGCGTTCAACGGCAACCTCGGCCAGCACGGCGTTGCGGCGCGGCTCGGTTGGGTGGTGGGCTGGCATGACTATCGCGCCACGCATCGCACGGACGGCGACAGGCATTACGGCAGCGAGTGGAATGCGTCGCTGTCCGCGCCTTTGACAGACGGGCTCAGTGCGCTGGTGAAGGTGTCCGATTACCGTGCCGATGGTTTCGGTCGCGACGATGCGCGGCTGTGGTTACAGTTGGAATGGCATGGGAGGCAACCCCTGCTGCGTTGACCCAGATCAGCGCGCGGCCGTGGTCATGCCGTTGCAATGACGGCATGGCTTTTTCCCCGAACCGATCCGCTATCGCCTCGCCGGTTGCCGCGCCTGTCGACGAACTCGACCTGCGCGCGCTGCCCATGCCCGAACCGATGGAACGCGCGCTGGCCGCCGCCGACGCGCTGCCACCCGGCGGCGCGCTGAGCGTGCTCACCCCGTTCATGCCGCTGCCGTTGCTGGAGGTGTTGGCCGAACGCGGCCTGCACGCCGAAGCGGAGCTGCTGCCCGACCAGAGTGCGCGTGTGTGGATTCGTCGCCCCGATCCGCATGGCCCGGCTGACGATTGAGCGGGCGCCTGCGCCCGCCTTGCCGCGACGTTTCCTGCTTTGCATGCCGTGGTGGGGCATGTTCGCGGGGCTGTTGCTGATCCTCGATGGCGACGCGCTGCTGCGCTCGCGCTGGAACCCGGGCACGCTGGCGCTGGTGCATGTGTTCACGCTAGGCGTGCTTGGCAACGCGATGTTCGGCAGCGTGCTGCAGTTCCTGCCCGCAGCCGCCGGCGTGCAAGTGCGCGGGCTGCGCTGGGGCAGGTGGCTGCACGGCTTGTTCAATCTCGGCAGCGTGTTGCTGGTGGTCGGCCTGCATCATCACTGGCGCTTTGCGCTGGGTGCTGCCGGCGTGTTGTTGCCCGCAAGTTTCTTGCTGCTGGCCGGCATGACCTTGCCCGGTTTGCTGACCGCGGCTGCACAACATTTGTTGCGGGCGGGTTTCGTCGTGGCCTTGTTTGGCGCGGTCTTTACGGCACTGCTGGGCGGCGGCCTCACGCTGGCGTTGGGCGGCTGGTTGACATGGCCGGCGTTGGCGCTGACCGACGTGCATGCCAGTTGGGGTGTGCTGGGTTGGGTGGTGGTGCTGATCGCCACGGTATCGCGCGTGGTGATGCCGATGTTCCAGGGCACCGGCACGCTGCCTTCGGCCGTCCAGACGGCCTGGCTGGTCGGCGTGGTGATCGGCCTGCCGCTGGCGGCTGCATGGCGCCTGCAGCAGGGCGACGACATTGGCCTGCGGCTGATGCTTGGTGTGTTCGGCGCGCTGCTGGCGGCGGCGCTGATGTGGTTGCAATGGCGTGCGCCGCGACCGCGACGCGGCCCCTTGCTGCATGGCTGGCGCGCGGGACTGAGCGTACTGCTGGTGGCATCGCTGGCACTGCTGCTTGGCAACGGCCGCCTTGCCGCGGCGCTAGGCGTGGGTATCGCGTTGCCGCTGCTGGTGGCGTGCATGGCGATGGAGATCGTGGCGTTCATCGGCTGGATCGAGCTGCACCGCCACTGCGGTCGCGGCGTGCAGGTGCCCGGCGTGCAACGGCTGCTGCCGGACAGCGACAAGCACCGGGCGCTGCTGGCGCATGTGCCGTTGCTGCTGTTGCCGGCGGTGGTGCTGTGGCCGTCGCCATGGCTGGCACGGCTTGCCGGCGCGGCGGTCGTGCTGGCGTGGCTGGGTGTGTGGCTGGCGATGTGTGGCGTACACCGCCGTGCCCGCCGTTTCGTGTCGAGTCGAGAGGTATCAACGATGGAGAACAACGCATGAGTACTTCAATGCCGCTGGTCTATTCCTGCTCGGGCTGTTCCAGCGCCGCGCAGATGGCCAACGATCTTGCGCTGAAACTGGATCGCGAAGGCGTTGCGGAAATGTCCTGCATCGCCGGCGTCGGTGGCGGCGTCACCGGGCTGGTGCGCACCGCGCAAAGCGGCCGCCGCATCCTGGCGCTGGATGGCTGCGTGCTGAAATGCGCCTCGGCCTGCCTGGCCAATGCCGGTGTGGTGGCCGATACGCATCTGGTGCTGTCCGACTATGGCGTCAAGAAGCGCAAGCACGCCGACTTCGATCCGGGGGAAGCGCAACACGTCTACGTCGACAACGTATTGCCGGCGGCGCATGCGTTGGCCGTGGCGGCGGGGCACATCGTCGACGCCACCGATTGACGCAGGGCGCGCATGCTTGCCGCGTTGTTGATGTGGGTCAAGGCAACACCCTGCGAATCGCGGCGATGATGCGCGCCATCATGCCCACTGCCAATTTTTTGCCACAGCCATCCAAACGCTTCGCGCCGCGACTGCTGCGCCTGCTGCCACCACCACGGCGTTTGCAGCCGGTGCTGCGCATCGTCGTGCCACAACGCTGGCAACGCGCATGGCTGGAGGCGGCCATGGCGCGCGTGCTGGCCACGCCGATACACGACGGTTCACTCGACTTCATGCGTGGGCGCAAACTCGCCATCGAAGTGACCGACCTGGGCCTGCGCTGGGTGCTGACCCTGCGTGGCGACCGCCTGGGCGTCGTCGATGAAGAGCCCGAGGCCAGCGTGCGCGGCAGTGCCACCGATCTGTTGCTTCTGGCCAGCCGACTGGAAGATGCCGACACGCTGTTCTTCCAGCGCGCATTGGTGCTTACCGGTGATACCGAACTGGGCCTCACCGCGCGCAATCTGCTCGAACGGCTGTCGTGGGAATCGGTGCCGCTGGGCTTGCGTATCGCGCTGAACCGGGGCGCGCGATTTGCCCGCAGCGCCCGCGCCGCCCATCGCGGCCAGGCTGTCTGACATCCACCGTTCCCCCTGTTGGCGAAACGCATGACCGTGACTGACATCTTGCCCGTGCCCGCCTGGCGCGATGACTTGCCACTCGAATACGCAGCATTGGTCGAACGCCTGGAACCCTTGCTGCCGTGTCTGGAAGTGCCGATGCACCTGCCGTGGATCGACGCGATCAACGCGCTGAAACAGCAGCGCGGCGCGGTGATCATGGCGCACAGCTACCAGTCGCCGGAGATCTTCCACGGCGTGGCCGACATCACCGGCGACTCGCTGGGCCTGGCCCAGGCGGCGGCCGATTGCGATGCGGAGCTGATCGTGGTGTGCGGCGTGCACTTCATGGCCGAGAGCGCGAAGATCCTGGCGCCCGGCAAGACCGTGCTGATTCCGGATCTGGAAGCCGGCTGCTCGCTGGCCTCGTCGATCACCGCCGCCGATGTGCTGGCCTTGCGTGCGCAGCATCCGGGCGTGCCGGTGGTCAGCTACGCCAACACGTCCGCCGCGGTGAAGGCGGAGTCCGATGTCATCTGCACCTCGGCCAATGCGGTGCAGGTGGTGGAATCGCTGGGCGTGCCCAAGGTGATCTTCCTGCCCGATGAATTCCTGGGTCGCCACGTCGCCGGCCAGACCAAGGTCGAGCTGGTGCTGTGGCATGGCCGCTGCGAGGTGCACGAGAAGTTCACCGCGCAGCAGGCGCGGCATGCGCGCGAGCAATTCGATGCGAAGCTGGTGGCGCACCCGGAGTGCCCGCCCGAGGTGCTGGCCGAGGCGGATTTCGTCGGCTCCACCACGGCGATGGGCAAGTGGCTGGAACGCGAGAAGCCGGCGCGGGTGGCGATGATCACCGAGTGCTCCATGGCCGACAACCTGCGCGTGCAGTTTCCCACCACGCAGTTCATCAAGCCGTGCAACCTGTGCCCGCACATGCAGCGGATCACCCTGCAGAACATCTACGCCTGCCTGCGCGACCTGCAACACGCCATCGAGATTCCCGCCGATGTCAGCGCACGAGCGCGCGCCGCGCTGCAACGCATGCTGGCGGTGGGTCGGCGCGAAAGCGTGTGAAACATCCGCGCGCACCCATCGTGGTGATCGGCGGCGGCGTGGCCGGGCTGGCCACGGCGCTGGCGGCGGCGCCGGCGCCGGTGCGCCTGTTGTGCCGCGCCATCGACGGCACCGGCAGTGCCAGCGCGCTGGCCCAAGGCGGCATCGCGGCCGCGCTCGATCCGGCCGACAGCCCGCTGGCGCACACCGAGGACACGCTGGTAGCCGGCGCCCATCACAACAACGTGGCCATGGTCCGCTGGCTGTGCGCGCAGGCGCCCGAGGCGATCGCCTGGTTGCAGGCGCAAGGCGTGGCGTTCGACCGTGACGCGGGCGGTGCGCTGAAACTGGGCCGCGAGGGCGGTCACCGGGTGGCGCGCATCGTCCATGCCGGTGGCGATGCCAGCGGTGCGGTGCTGTTGCGGGCCTTGCTGGCCAAGGCGCAATGCGCCGCACATATCCAGTGGCGCGGTGGGCTCGATGCCGATGCCTTGCTGCTGCGCGACGGCGCGGTGTGTGGCGTGCGCGCCATCGACGGGCAGGGGAGGCAGCACGTGATCGAGGCCTCGGCGGTGGTGCTGGCTACCGGCGGCATCGGTGCGCTGTTCGCATGCACCAGCAATCCATCCGGCGCCGATGGCAGCGGGTTGGCACTGGGCATGGCGGCCGGCGCGCGTGCACGCGACCTGGAGTTCGTGCAGTTCCATCCCACCGCGCTGGACGTGCCCGGCGCACATTGCCTGCCGCTGATCACCGAAGCCTTGCGCGGCGCCGGCGCGCGCCTGCGCGATGCCGGCGGCCGCTTGCTGATGGAAGGCCTGCATCCGCTGGGCGACCTTGCCCCGCGTGACGTGGTGGCGCGGCGCGTGTGGCAGGCCCGGCGGCAGGCCCGGCGCGATGACGGCCGCGTATGGCTCGATGCCAGTGCGATCACGGCCGAGTGGGAGACCGCTTTCCCCACCGTGCTGGCGGCCTGCCTGAAACACGGCATCGACCCTCGCCGACAACCGATTCCGGTGACGCCGGCCGCCCACTTCCACATGGGTGGCCTGGTGGTGGATGGCGATGGCCGCACCAGCGTGCCCGGCTTGTACGCGGCGGGTGAGGTGGCCTGCAACGGCGTGCACGGCGCCAACCGCCTGGCCAGCAACTCGCTGCTGGAAGGGATCCTCTGCGGCCGCCGTCTCGGTGCCGTGCTGGCGGCAACGCCGGCGGTCGTCGGACGCGGGGAACACCGCTGGGCGGAACGCGGCAGCGCGCTGGCGGCAACCGATCTGTCCCGTCTGCGCGACCTGTTGTGGCAAGCCGCCGGGCCGGTGCGTCGAACCGAGTCGCTGCGCCATTACCTGTTGCAGCTGATGGCATGGCAAGGACAGGGCTGGCAGGCACGGCTGGCGCAATCGCTGCTGGACGCGGCCCTGCAACGCCATGAAAGCCTCGGCGCCCACTACATCGCAGCACCCGAAATGGACGTCTGAACGTCCAGTCGTTGACCTTTCACACCCACAGGCCTGCCCATGTCGACACCTGCCACATCCGAATCGCGCCCCTCGACCATGGGCGAGGAAATCGCCAATAGCATCAGCCACGGGCTGGGCGTGCTGCTGGCGATCGTGGGTTTGCCGATCCTGGTGGTCAACGCGGTGCGCATCGGCAGCACGGCGGCGATGGTGGGTGCGGCGGTGTTCGGCGGCAGCGCGATCCTGCTGTACATGGCCTCGACCCTGTATCACGCGGTCTCCCACGTGCGTGCCAAGGCCTGGCTGCAACGCCTCGACTACGGCGCCATCTACCTGCTGATCGCCGGCACCTACACCCCCATCGCGCTCGGCGTATTGCGCAACAGCTGGGGACTGGCGCTGCTGGCGGTGATCTGGAGCCTGGCCTTGCTGGGGCTGGTATTCAAACTGCTGGTGGGCGCGCGCTTCGAGCGGCTGTCCACCGCGCTGTACGTGGGCATGGGCTGGATGGCCCTGATCGCCATCCGCCCGCTATGGCAAAACATGCCCGCCGCCGGGTTGACGTTGCTGTTCGCTGGCGGCGCCGCATACACACTGGGCGTGGTGTTCTTCCTGCTGCACGAACGACTGCGCTACAGCCACTTCATCTGGCATCTGTTCGTACTCGCCGGCACGGGCTGCCACTATTTCACGGTGCTGGGTTATGCGTTCTGAGCTCAGTTCGCGGCAGGCTTCAGCCATCTGACGAGCTTGCCCTTTTGTAACCTGTAAGTTACTATCGATGCATGGCCACGATCCGCACAACCAGCGTGTTCGACAGCTGGTACAGCAAGCTACGGGATCGTCAGGCCAAGGCTCGCATTGCAGTACGAATCGATCGACTTGCGAACGGCAACCCAGGCCAGTGTCGCGCCCTGGCTGGCGACGTCAACGAAATGAAAGTCGACGTCGGCCCAGGTTATCGCGTCTATTACACGGAACGTTCCGGCGAAGTCATCGTATTGCTGGTCGGCGGCGACAAGAGCAGGCAAAGCGCCGACATAGCGAAGGCCAAGGAAATAGCCAGGAACCTGGAGTGAGGGCTACCGTCCTCGCTACTTGCCCGAAACCGCCCCCGCAAAAACCGAAGGCATCCGTCATGAACAAGATCACCACCCGTCCCTGGGATTCTGCCGAACACCTCAAGACCGACGAGGACATCGCCGCTTATCTGGACGCCGTGCTCGAGGAAGCCGGCGACGATACCGCGTTCATTGCCAAAGCCATTGGCACCGTAGCCCGGGCGCGCGGCATGACCCAACTTGCCAACGACACCGGATTGGCGCGTGAAGCGCTGTACCGCGCGCTGTCACCCACGGGCAACCCGAACTTCGGCACCGTGCTCAAGGTTCTGCGCGCGCTGGGTGTGCAACTGCATGCCGCACCGGTAACTGCAAGCTGACAACGGCCATATGGCGTGTTGTTTGCTACCACCATTGACCGAGAAGATCCCATGAAACATCGCTTGCCCCGTTTGCTGCGTACCCTTGTCCTGGGTGCGGCCCTGTCACCCGTCGCCGCCGTGGCCATGTCCAGTGCCATCGAGGTCCACCACGACCCCTCCTGCGGCTGCTGCGTCAACTGGATTCGCTACATGGAATCGCAGGGCTACACCGTCAACTCGCACGAGGAGCCGGCCATGGCCGCCGTCAAGACCCGTCTGGGCGTGCCGGCCGACGCTGCGTCCTGCCACACCGCGAAAATCGACGGCTACGTGATCGAAGGCCACGTCCCCGCGGAAGATATCCAACGCCTGCTCACCGAACACCCCGACGCACGCGGCCTGGCCGCACCCGGCATGCCGATGGGTTCACCCGGCATGGAAATGGGCGCGCCGCAGCACTACGACGTGATGCTGATCGGAAAGGATGGAACTGCTCGGGTGTTTGCCAGCCATGGGCCGAAGGCGTAACCAGCCAAAGCAACACTGTGCTTGCGGCAGTGCGCGGAAAGACCTCACGCAGGGGCAACAGACAGAGAACCGCAAACGTCAACGCCGCTGCCGAGAGTAGAAACGCAGCGGTTGGGGTAAAGGCGGGCATTGGACGCTTACGCTGGAGCTGAGCGGCGAAGCCCCAGCGAGAAAAGGCCAAGGCACGCTTTCGAAGTCTGGAAGTCGTCTCCGACCTCGGTTCGGTACCGGTATTGCGGCTACGGTTGGCCGCGAAGCTCTCTGACCAGCTGAAATGCTGCTCCAGGGAATGAACCGAGAGGTTTCTCGCGACAATACTTATCGATGTAAAGCGAAAGAGTATCGTTGGTTGGCATTTGGCCGAGGCTAATCTGGTGCTTTGAATCGGCAAAGTTGACACCAGAGACGAATCCGCGAAACCAGGATAGATACTGCGCGCGTACGAGACCGTTTCCGGTGGACGAGACCCAGGCGCCACAAGACATGTCATCGAAGCCGTGGATAGCCACGCCATCTTGAGCTGCGCTTGTTGTGGGCACGAACAGCAATGCGAAAAACAACATGGTAAGCCGCTTCATAGTTTCCCTTCGCGCAGTTGGGCTGACGTTAGTAAAGGCGGCGGTGAAGTCGTCGGCCTTGAACGAATGTTAGCTGCCGGCTGGATCGCCAATTAAAGCCATAGCCGCCAGCGAAATCGTAATCATGCCCGCGGCGCAGCAAACGAAGGCCGAGAGACCCACGACCCAGTTAAGTACGCGCAGCGGCTTGGGAGCCACTAGAACCTCCGCGCCAGAACGATCTTGTTCAAGCTTCTTCTTGGATTCAAGGCCGACGCAGATCATGGTGAGCACATGACCTAGCATGAAGACCAGACAAAGAACGATGCAGACAGACAGTGAAAGCCACCCCCACCGCAGTAGTTCAGTTGCCGGAGCAGGAAAATGAGGTGGCTTACCGCTGAAAAATGCACCAATGGTGATTGCTTGAACGCCGCCACTTAGGAAAAGAACTTGTTTTACAAGGCCGTCAATCTTGGACCTGATTTCGATCGATAGGGCGTTGAACATTGCAAGCGATTCAACGAGCGAAACCTTCTCGTCTTTCATGCAACCATCCCTGTTGAGCCTAAAGCTGGAGTCGAACCACAGCGTAGCTTACCGCATCAAATGGGACGTTAAGCTTTGCCCGGCGGCCCAAGAATGCCTCCAGACCGGAGCGTCTCTTGTGGCGCTGTCATGGCGCGTTCAATGCGAGTTCTCCGATAGCTACCTCAGCCGACAGGCACAGCCTGCTCAGCCACCACCGGCCGCATCCCCGGCTCGCCATGCCAGTAGCCATTGCGGGCGCCGATGCGCGGTGGTGGCAGTGGTGAGCGGCGGACGAGGTGGTAATGGCCCACGATGTCGGCCATGCCTTCGGCCTGGGGATACAGGCGCAGCACGTCGACGCCGAGTTCACGCAGTTGCAGGATTTCGGGGCCGAGGTCGGTCACTTCCTCGCCCTGGATCTGGATGCCGTTGATGCGCAGGAAGGGGCGACCCTCGCGGGTGGCCAGCGGCATGCCGTCGGGGTATTCGATGCAGCGGAAGTCGCATTGGTCCTTGGCCACGTCCAAGGCACGGGCGGTGAAGCAGCGGGCGGAGTAGGCCAGGGGCAGACGGCCGAACGCGATCACCTCGAGTTCGGGCATCGGTTGTTCCTCGGTCTGCATCGCGTCGCGCAGTTCGCGCAGCAGGGTGTAGCCCTGTTCCACGCCGGGCACCCAGCGGCGCAGGCCGTCGTCCATCAGCATGGTCAGCGCGTGGTGGTTGTAGATGTTGAGCGTGGGGCCGGCAACGAACGGCATCCCCCGCTCGCGGCACAGCTGCACGGCGGAGAGGTCGTTCGCCTCGATCCAGCAGCCGCCTTCGTCGATCAGCCGCTGCAGCACGCCCAGTTCGGACTCGGCCTCGATCAATGCCAGCGACGACAGCACGATCTGCTTGCCGCTTTCGGCCAGCTCCGCGGCCAGCGCAATCCAGTCGCGCGTGCCCAGCTCGCGGCGTTTGCTGCACACCGTCTCGCCCAGATAGATGATGTCCAGTGGCCAGCTGGCGGCTTCGCGATAGAACGCCAGCGTGCGTTCGCGTGGCCAGAAATATTGCAGCGGGCCCAGGCTCAGTTTCATCGTCGTCATCGGTTCAATGCCAGGAGCGGTGATAGGGGCCGAGCGTGGTCTGGTGACCCTCGGCGTGGCGGGACAGTGACGATTGCCACTCCGGCTGCAGTTTCCACGCGGCGGGCGCGGCGCCGTGGCGGTCCAGCGCCTCGCGCCAGGTGCGGGTGACGGATGCCACATAGGCGACGCCACGTTGGCGGCCTTCGATCTTCAAGGCGGCGACGCCGGCCTGCGCCAGGCGCGGCAGCAGCTCCAGCGTGTTGAGGCTGGTGGGTTCCTCCAGCGCGTGGAAGATCTCGCCGCCGACGTCGAAGCGGCCCTTGCACACGGTCGGGTAGCCGGCCGGTTCGGCGGGCTCGAACTTGTCCATCAGCACCTGGTTCAGGCGCACGCTGCGGCGGCCGTCGTCGTGCTCTTCCCAGCGCACGAAACTGGCGGGCGAACACACGCCGTGCCGGTTCGGCGAGGCGCCGGTGACATAGCTGGAGAGCTGGCAGCGACCCTCGACCATGATGCAGAGGCTGCCGAACGCGAACACCTCGATCGGCACCGGCGAGCCTTCGCACAGGCGCTCCACCTGCTGGATCGACAGCACCCGCGGCAGCACCGCGCGGCTGATGCCGAAGCGCTCGTGCGCGTAACGCAGTGCCGGCGCGGTGGTGGCCGAACCCTGCACGGACAGATGCCGCTTCAGCGACGGATGCCTGCGCGTGGCGTAATCGAGCACCGCCATCTCGGCCGCGATGATCGCGTCGCAACCGAACTCCGCCGCCTTGTCCACCGCCGTGTACCACTGCTGCAGCCGCGCGCTGTCGGGGTAGGTGTTCAATGCGAGGTACACCTGTCGCCCGCGCTGGTGCGCGTAGGCAATGCCCGCGCGCAGTTCCTCGTCGCTGAAGTTGAGGCCGGGGAAGGCACGCGCATTGGTCTGGTCGCGGAAACCCGCGTAGACCGCATCGGCGCCGGCATCGATCGCCGCTTGCAGCGCGGGCAGGTTGCCGGCAGGACAGACCAGTTGCATAAGCACCTCGATACCGTGAATTCGGGGCGCATCGTGGCGGTTGTCTTGCGTGGCTGCGTTGACGTGGGTCAGTTCCGCGCGTGTCCGTGCATCAAATCTTTTTCGATGGGCTCCGCGAACCGGCTCAACGGCGTTTCCGACTGCTGCGCTTGCGGGTGCCGGCATCGGGCATGCAATAGATCTCGTACAGCGCGGCGATGATGGAGTGGGCCGGCCCCGGTGGCAGCGCATACCACACGGTTTGCGACTCGCGCCGCGTCGTCACGAGGTTGTCGCTGCGTAGCCGGGCGAGGTGCTGGGACAGCGCCGACTGGCTCAGCTCGGGCAACTGTTCGTTGATCTGTCCCACCGACATTTCCGCTTCCAGCAGCAGGCAGAGCACGCGCAACCGCTGCGCGTTGCCGAGCGTCTTGAGCAGTCGCGCGGCATCTTCGGAACGCGACTGCATGAGATTCATATCCGCGTGGGCAGGAAGGTTCATGCCCGGGCCCTGGCGATGGATGGCGTTGGTTGTTTCATATGGTTGACTTTAGCATGGATAGCTAATTAAGCTATATCTAATTTAGTAAATGTCTAACTTCAAGGCGCGCCGAACCAGCCCCGCCGGGGCGTACACGCCGCGAAGCTTTTCCACCACAGGAGCCTCGGGTCATGAATGTCGATCGCATGGTCATCGGTTTTGCCGGCGCGGTTGTGCTGCTGGGCATCGCGCTGGCGCATTTCGTGGCGCCCGGCTGGATCTGGGTGTCGGTCTTTGTGGGTGCCAATTTGCTGCAATCATCGTTCACCGGCTTCTGCCCGCTGGCGCTGATGCTGAAGAAGCTGGGCATGAAACCCGGCTGCGCCTTTCCTTCCCGCATTGTTTGATCGGTCCGAACGGAGTGAGCCATGTATTACATCGTTGAGACTGCCAAGTCGCCGGCACAGGCGGCAACCGATCTGACCGAGGCGGTGGCGCGCAACGGTTTTGGTTTGCTGCACGTGCACGATCTGGGCACGACCTTGCGCAGCAAGGGCATCGCGTTCGAGCGCGAGTGCCAGGTTTTCGAGGTGTGCAATCCGAAGCAGGCGGCGGGCGTGCTGGCCGCCGACATGCGGATGAACATGGCTTTGCCGTGTCGTGTTTCGGTTTATACCGACGGTGGCAAGACCTGGATCGGCATGATCCGGCCGGGGCCGATGCTGGCCATGCTGTCCAGCGACCTCGCACTTGCAGCGATTGCGGGCGAGGTCGAGCAAACCCTGACCCGCATCATCGACGAAGCACGCTGACAGCGCGCTGCCAGCGCTGCCGCGATGTTTTGTCGCGACTGCCGCCCGCCATCGAATTGACCAGCATCAAGTCCCCGCAAGGTGCGCCAGCCCATGCTGTGGGCACCGACCAAGCAGGAGTCTGTCATGAGTGATGTCATCATCATGGGTGCGGGTTTGGGTGGCATGAGCGCGGCGTACGAGATCAAGGATGCGCTGGGTGGCGGACATCGGGTCAGGGTGGTGGGCGAGGGCGGCCAGTTCTCCTTCACGCCGTCCAACCCCTGGGTGGGCATCGGTTGGCGCAAGCCGGGCGAGGTGCAGATCGACGCCGGCCCGGCGCTGACCCGGCACGACATCGATTTTTTCGACTCGCCAGCGAGCGCGGTGAATCCGGCGGCGAACCTCGTGCGGCTGCAGGATGGGCGCGAACTGCATTACGACTACCTGGTCATCACGACCGGACCACGCCTGGCCTTCGACGAGATACCCGGTTTCGGACCGGAAGATGGCTACACCCAATCCGTATGCACGACGCCGCATGCAACCCGCGCCTGGGCTGCCTACGAGGCGTTCCTGAAGGCGCCCGGGCCCGTCGTGGTGGGTGCAGCGCAAGGTGCCAGTTGTTTTGGCCCGGCGTACGAATTCGCGTTCCTGCTGGATACCGACCTGCGCCGGCGCAAGCTGCGCGACAAGGTGCCGATGACCTTCGTGACACCGGAGCCGTATATCGGCCACATGGGCCTGGGCGGCGTGGGTGACTCGAAAGGCCTGCTGGAGAAGCAACTGCGCGAGCGCCACATCAAGTGGGTGACCAACGCCCGTGTCGACAAGGTCGAGCCCAGCCAGATGCTGGTCAGCGAACACGATGCCCATGGCCAGCCGGTGCAGCAGCATGCCTTGCCCTTTGCGTACGCGATGCTGATTCCGGCGTTCACCGGTGTGGCGGCCGTGCTCGGGGTGGTAGGGCTGGTGAATCCGCGCGGCTTCGTGCTGATCGACAAGTACCAGCGCAACCCGACCTTCCCCAACATCTATGCCGCCGGCGTCTGCGTGGCGATCCCACCGGTGGAGGTGACGCCCGTACCGACCGGCGCACCGAAGACCGGCTTCATGATCGAGTCGATGGTCACGGCGCTGGTGACCAACATCAAGTCCGCGATCGAAAGCAAACCGGCAACCGCCGAGGCCACCTGGAACGCGGTGTGCCTGGCCGACATGGGCGACAGCGGTGCGGCATTCGTGGCCATTCCGCAGATTCCGCCGCGCAACGTGACCTGGGCGCGGGAGGGCAAGTGGGTGCACGTGGCCAAGGTGGCGTTCGAGAAATACTTCATGCACAAGATCCGCGTGGGCAAGACCGAGCCGATCTACGAGAAATACGTGATGAAGGCGCTTGGTATCGAGCGGCTCAAGCCGACGGAAAATCCCCGTAGCCCCTTGCCGTAACCTGAGCACCGCCCCGAAACCCTTTGCCCGAGAGACTGCCGATGAACTGGAACAACACCACCCACCGCTACGGTTCACTGTCGATCAGCCTGCACTGGCTGATGCTGGCGCTGCTGATCGGCGTCTACGCCTGCATCAACCTGCACGAACTGGCGCCACGCGGCAGCGACTTGCGCGCGGACCTGAAGACCTGGCACTTCATGCTGGGCCTGACGGTGTTTGCGCTGGTGTTCCTGCGCCTCGCGGTGCGCTTCGTCACGCCGTCGCCGCAGATGAACCCGCAGATAGCGGCGTGGCAGCGACACCTGGCGCACCTGATGCACGGCGCTTTGTATGCGTTTCTGATCCTGATGCCCCTACTTGGCTGGCTCACGCTGAGTGCCGCGGGCAAGGCGATCCCGTTTTTCGGGCTGGAGCTGCCCGCGCTGATCGGGCCGGACAAGGCGCTGGCGGAATCCATCGAGGATCTCCACGGCACGATCGGCACCCTGGGCTACTACCTCATCGGCCTGCATGCAGCGGCGGCGCTGTACCACCACTACTTCGTGCAGGACGACACCCTGCGCCGGATGCTGCCGCTGCGCAAAAAGTCCTGAGCGATCCATCCGCAGGCCTGCCTCCCCTCGTTCCTCCAAGCAAGAGCCCGTCCTGATGAAACCCCTCCTGCGCCATGTCGTCATGTCGCTAGCTGTTGTGGCCTTGACCGCTTGCGGCAAAGGCCAGCCAGCGACCGAGCATGCCGGCCAGCCACCCGCGCTCGCCGGCATGGTCGTGCACGCCCAATCGGTGCATGACGAGCAGGTATGGGATGGCGTGGTGGAGGCGGTGAACCAGGCCACCATCACCGCGCAGACGAATGCACGCGTGCTCGAACTGCCCCACGACGTCAACGACGTGGTGTCCAAGGGCGATGTGCTGGTGCGTTTCACCGACGTGGAACAGAAGTCCTCGCGTCGCGCCGCCGAAGCACAGGTGGTGTCGGCCGAGGCGGCGTACCGCGAAGCGCTGGCCTCGTATGACCGGATCAAGGCGGTTTACGCCAAGGGCTTCGTGTCCGGCGCGCAGATGGATCAGCAGCGTGCCCAGCGTGACGCGGCGCAGGCGGCGCTGGCGGCGGCGCGGGCGCAACGCGACCAGGTGGGGCAGGCGCTGGACTATACGGTGGTGCGCGCGCCGTATGCCGGCATCATCACCCGCCGTTTCGTGCAGGTGGGTGAAGCGGTGCAGGCCGGGCCGCCATCGCCGCAGCCGTTGATCGCGCTGCAATCGCTGGATGCGCTGCGCGTCAACGTGCAGGTGCCGCAGGCGGCCGTCGAAGCGATCCGCCGCTATGGCGCGGCGCAGGTGCTGCTCGATGGCGAGGACGCACACCGCATCAAGGCCAGCAGCGTCAGCGTGTTTCCGTATGCCGATCCGCAGACGCACACCTTCAATGTGCGCCTGCTGTTGCCGGCCGGCACCACCGGGCTGTATCCGGGCATGACGGTGAGGGTCGCCTTTGCCCGCGGCGAGGCCAGGCGCCTGCTGCTGCCGGCCAGTGCACTGGTGCAACGCGGGGAATTGCCGGGCGTGTACGTGCTGGGTGAGCACGAGGTGGCGCTGCGTCAGCTGCGCATCGGTCACCGTTACGGTGACAAGGTCGAGGTGCTGGCCGGGTTGGAGGATGGTGAGCGCATCGCCACCGACCCGGCCGCGGCCGCCCGCTGGCTGGTCGCGCATCGTGCGGAAACCACGCCATGAGCGTACCGCGACTGGGCTTCTCCGGCCGTATTGCGCGCGCGTTTCAGGCATCTCCGCTGACGCCGATCCTGGCGATCGCGGCGCTGCTGCTGGGGCTGGCGGCGGTGATGATCACCCCGCGCGAGGAAGAGCCGCAGATCGACGTGACCATGGCCAACGTGATGGTGCCGTTTCCGGGCGCCGATGTTCACGACGTCGAGAATCTGGTGGCCTATCCGCTGGAGCAGAAGCTGTCGGAGATCGAGGGCGTCAAGCACGTCTATTCGGTGAGCCGGCCGGGCATGGCGCTGATGACGGTGGAGTTCCAGGTGGGCGTGCCGCGGCAGGCGGCCATCGTACGGCTGTACAACCAGGTGTTCCGGAACCGGGATTTCGTGCCGCCCGGCCTCGGCGTAGGCCAGCCATTGGTGCGGCCGATGGGCATCGACGACGTGCCGGTGATGACGCTGACGCTATGGAGCGACAACCCGGCCCATGGCCCGCTGCAACTGGCCGAAGTGGCGCACACGCTGGAGACCGAATTCAAGCGCGTACCCGGCACACGTGATGTCTACACCATCGGCGCGCCCGAGCGCGCCGTGGTGGTGCAGCTCGATGCGGCCAGGCTGGCGGCCCACGGCATGGCGGTGAGCGACCTGTCGAATGTGCTGCGCGCCGCCAACGTGGTCACCGAGGCGGGTGACCGGATCAGCGGCGACCGCGCCACACCGCTGACGGCCGGGCGTTTTCTCGCCGACGCGGCGGATGTATCGCAACTGGTGATCGGCCTGAAGAACGGCCAGCCGGTGTTTCTCTCCGATGTCGCCCGCGTCCATCGAGGTGCCGACCTGCCGGCCAGCTATGCGTGGTTCGGTGCACCGGCGGGCAAGCCCGGGCCCGCAACTGGCCAGGCGCCGGCGGTGACCCTTGCGGTGGCCAAGAAACCCGGCAGCAATGCCGCCGACATCACCCGCGCCATCGCGGCGCAGGTGCAGACGTTGCAAGGCGTGGTGATTCCGGCCGGCATGCATGTCACGGTGACCCGCGACTACGGCCAGACCGCCACCGACAAGGCCAACAAGCTGATCCAGAAGCTGATCTTCGCCACGCTGTCGGTGGTGTTGCTGGTACTGCTGGCGATGGGTTGGCGCGAGGCGCTGGTGGTGGGCAGCGCCGTGATCATCACCCTGGCGCTGACCTTGTTCGCTTCGTGGGCGATGGGCTTCACCATCAATCGCGTATCGCTGTTCGCGTTGATCTTCGCCATCGGCATCCTGGTCGACGACGCCATCGTGGTGGTGGAGAACATCCACCGGCACATGGCCCTGGGCGGGCGCACGCTGCGCGAGGCGATTCCGCAGGCGGTGAGCGAAGTGGGCGGGGCAACCATCCTGGCCACGTTCACGGTGATCGCGGCGCTGTTGCCGATGGCGTTCGTGTCCGGCCTGATGGGGCCGTACATGCGGCCGATCCCGATCAACGCCTCGGCCGGCATGGTGCTGTCGCTGGCGGTGGCGCTGATCGTGACGCCGTGGCTGGCGCTGAAGCTGTTGCGCGGGCATGCCGAGGCCGGGGACGCGGCCGTCGCCAGCCACGCCGGCGATGGTGGCCGCACGCACCGGTTGTTCCATCGCGTGATGCTGCCGTTCCTCGATGGTGAGCGGGCGTCGCGCCGACGGCATCTGCTGTTTGCCGCGATGGGTGTGCTGGTGCTGGCGGCGGTCGGCCTGGTGGTGGTCAAGGCGGTGGTGCTGAAGATGCTGCCGTTCGACAACAAGTCCGAGTTTCAGATCGTGGTGGACATGCCCGAGGGCAGCACGCTGGAGCGCACCAACCGCCTGCTGGGCGAACTGGCGCAGACCGTGGCGACCTTGCCCGAGGTGAAGGACTGGCAGGGCTACGCCGGCACCGCCGCGCCGATCACCTTCAACGGCCTGGTGCGCCAGTACTATCTGCGCAGCGGGCCGATCGTGGGCGACCTGCAGGTGAACCTGGTCGACAAGCATGAGCGCTCGCGCCAGAGCCACGCCATTGCGTTCGCCGTGCGCCCGACACTGGTCGCGGTGGGCGCGCGCTATGGCGCGTCGGTGAAGCTGGTCGAGGTGCCGCCCGGTCCGCCGGTGATGGCGCCGATCGTGGCCGAGATCTATGGCCCGGATTACGCCGGCGTGCGGCGCATGGCACGCGAGCTGGAGACCAGGTTCAAGGCCGATACGGACATCGTGGATGTGGACACCAGCGTGGAGGCGGAGGCGCCGCGCGACGTGGTGGTGGTCGATCGTGCGCGTGCAACGCGGCTGGGGCTGGATCAGGGCTCGATCGCGCAACTGCTGCGCACTGCGTTGTCCGGCGATGACGCCACGTATCTGATGGACGGCCAGGCGAAGTACGCGGTGCCGATCCGCCTGCGTCTGGGCGCGGGCGACCAGGCCTCGCTGGGCCAGTTGCTGGCCTTGCGCGTACGCGCGGCCAGCGGTGTGCTGGTGCCGTTGTCCGAAGTGGTCAGCGTGCAGCCGGCCCATCGCGAGCAGGCCATCTATCACAAGGACCTGCTGCCTTATGCCACGGTCACCGGCGACGACGCCGGCAACACGGACAGCCCCCTATACGGCATGTTTTCACTGGTGGGCGAACTGGGCCACGAGCGTCTGGACGACCAACTGCTGCAGCAGCATTTCATCGCCCAGCCCATCGACACCACCCACGCCGCGATCAAGTGGGACGGCGAATGGCAGATCACCTACGAGACCTTCCGCGACATGGGCCTGGCCTATGCGGTCGGCCTGGTGTTGATCTACCTGCTGGTGGTGGGCCAGTTCAAGAGTTACATGGTGCCGCTGATCATCATGGCACCGATCCCGCTGACCGTGATCGGGGTGATGCCCGGGCACGCGCTGATCGGCGCGCAATACACGGCTACCTCGATGATCGGCATGATCGCCCTGGCCGGCATCATCGTGCGCAACTCGATCCTGCTGATCGACTTCATCAACCATGCGCTGGCGGCAGGCCAGCCGCTGTGCGAGGCGGTGGTCAATGCCGCCGCGGTGCGCGCCAAGCCCATCGTGTTGACCGGGCTGGCGGCGATGATCGGCGGCTTCTTCATCATCGATGATCCTATTTTCCAGGGCTTGGCGGTGTCGCTGATCTTCGGCATCCTGGTGTCCACCGCGCTGACCTTGCTGGTCATTCCGCTGCTGTATTACGCATGGTTGCAGCGTCACCCGGCGTCCGGCACATCCACGTCCGAAGGAGCTTGAGCATGAGCGAGACCCAGGCATTCACGCTGACCCTGACCCAGGAGTCGGATTACGTTTTCCGGATCGAGTTCGACGACACCGCGATTCCGGCGTTGCATACCGACGAGTCGGCGCCCCTGGGCAACGACAGCGGCCCCAATCCGTCGCGCATGCTGGTGGCGGCGGTCGCCAACTGCCTCAGTGCCAGCCTGCTGTTCTCGCTGCGCAAGTACAAGAACACGCCTGGCACCATCGTGACCCGCGCGCGGGCAACGCTCGACCGCAACGAACAGAAGCGCCTGCGCGTAACCCACATCGACGTGGTGATCGAATTGCCGGACACCGCTGCCGACTACGCGCAGATCGAGCGCCTGTTGCAGCAGTTCGAAAACTTCTGCGTGGTAACCGAAAGCGTGCGGCATGGTGTCGCGGTGGATGTCAGCGTGCGCGACGGGAACGGCGCCACACTGCATGCCAGCGGCGGTTCCTGAACACGCGCGCCGCCACGGGGCGAGGGCATTGACGTGGGTCAGCCGTCATCCGCGCCTGGTGCACTAGCATCATTTCATCCGCGGCATTCATGCCGCATGCCGGAGTACTCCACATGAAACTCGTGAAGTCGGTTCTTGCCTTGGCCTGTGGCCTGGGCCTCGCTGTTTCGGTACAGGCAACACCGCAGCACGCGCATGGCGATGTTGCGCACGCGGCTGCACATGGCGCCGCACACGACACCGTGCCGGTGCCGGCGCAACGCTGGACACCCGATGCGCCATTGCGCGAAGGCATCCGGCGGGCACACGTTGCGGTCGACCAGCTGAGCCACCATGAAAAGGGCCACATGAGCGATTCGATGGCCGTCGATCGTGCGACGGAGGTGGAGCAGGCGGTGATGTTCATGTTTGCCAATTGCAAACTGAGCGCCGAGCCTGACGCTGCCTTGCACGGCATCCTGGTGCCCTTGCTCGCCGCCGCCCAGTCGCTGAAGGCCGACCCGAAGAACGTCGAGTCGGTGACGGAAATGCGCGAAGCGCTCTCCAGCTATCCGCGCTATTTCAACGACCCGGGCTGGGACAAGCCGGCGGCGGCCGATACGCAGGACTAGCGGTGAGGCCGTTGCGTCAGCGCGGCGGAACAGTCGCCTGCAATGCCGCCCACAGCGTATCCACGCGCGCCTCCACGGCGGCATCCGGTACGATCGGCCGGCTCCAGGTGCGCGTGGTTTCAGACGGCCATTTGTTGGTGGCGTCAATGCCGAGCTTGGAGCCGAGCCCCGCCACCGGGCTGGCGAAATCGAGATAGTCGATGGGGGTGTTCTCCACCAGCATCGCGTCGCGCGCCGGGTCCACCCGCGTCGACACCGCCCAGATCACCTGTGACCAGTCGCGCACATCGATGTCGTCATCCACCACGATCACGAACTTGGTGTAGGTGAACTGGCGCAGGTACGACCACACGCCCATCATGATGCGTCGCGCATGGCCGGCGTACTGCTTGCGGATGCTGACCACGGCGATACGGTACGAGCATGCTTCCGGCGGCAGGAAGAAGTCGACGATCTCGGGAAACACCTTCTGCAGGATCGGCACGAAAACATCGTTCAAGGCCATCGCCAGCACCGACGGTTCGTCGTGCGGCGCGCGGCCCATGTAGCTGCCGTGGTAGATCGCATCGCGGCGCAAACGCATGCGTTCGATGGTGAATACCGGGAAATGATCCTGCGCGTTGTA
Organism: Rhodanobacter ginsenosidimutans; assembly: GCF_042655685.1. NCBI lineage: Bacteria > Pseudomonadati > Pseudomonadota > Gammaproteobacteria > Lysobacterales > Rhodanobacteraceae > Rhodanobacter > Rhodanobacter ginsenosidimutans. The sequence continues at coordinate 2,058,310 of NZ_JBHSMM010000001.1, forward strand.
GTAGCCGGTGTGGTCGCCGAACGGGCCTTCCAGCGCGGTGTCGTCTGGATGGATGAAACCTTCCAGCAGGATCTCCGCGCCAGCCGGCGCGTCGAGCCCCGTCAATTCGCTATGCCATACCTGGGTGCGTTGACCGCGCAGCAGTCCCGCGAATTCGTACTCGGACAAGGTATCGGGCACCGGCGCCACGGCAGCGAGCAGGGTGGCCGGGTCCGCACCGATCGCCACCAGCACGGGGAAGGGTTGTTGCGGATGCGCGGCGCGCCAGTCGGCGTAATCCAGCGCGCCGCCGCGATGCGGCAGCCAGCGCATGATCACCCGGTTCGGTCCGATCACCTGCTGGCGGTAGATCGCCACGTTCTGCCGCGGCTTCCCGGTGCCGCGCGTCACCACCAGACCGAAGGTGATCAGCTTGCCGGCGTCGCCGGGCCAGCAATGCTGGATCGGCAGATGCGAGAGGTCGATGTCGGCACCGCGCAAGGTCTCCTCCTCGAACGCGGCGTCGCGAACCCGTCGCGGTGCCACATGGGCGAGTTGCGCCAGCTCCGGCCAGGTGGACAAGGCCTGGCGCAGGCTGGATGGCCAGCGCGGCTCCTTGATCGCGGCGAGCAACTGGCCCAATTCGCGCAGCGAGGCCAGCGGCCGCCCGGCCAGTGCCAGTTCGATCCGTCGACGATGGCCAAACAGGTTGCCGAGCAGGGCGTGGTTCGATCCTGTCGGTTGCGTCATCAGCAGGGCAGGGCCGCCTTCGCGCAAGGCACGCAATGAGAGTGCGGTGGATTCCAGGTGCGGGTTCACCGGCGCGTCCACACGCTGCAGCAGACGCTCGCGTTCAAGCCGCCCCAGAAATGCGCGCAGGTCGTGGAAGCTCAACTCGGCACGCTCCGCGTCATGTCAACCATGCAACCAACCCAACGGGTGGTGCATGCGCGCCACGCCCAGCATGAAGATGTAGGTAGCAAGCGCCAGGACGAAGCAGACCGTCCGCGCACGTTGGCTGTTCGCGCGCTTCAGCGCCAGGGTACCCAGCACCACGTAGACCACCAGCAACACCATCTTGGTAGTGAGCCAGCCATTGGCGAACAGCGCGCCTGGCAGGATGGTCAGCAGCATCAACGCCGCAGTGAGCAAAGTGGTGTCGATGCTGTAGCTGAGATAGCGCACCGGCGCCCATTGCGCAGCACCGTTGCGGCCCGCCAGCACCAGCGTGCCGCGCAGCGCGAACAAGGCGCCGCTGAGCAGGACGCAGAGGATGTGTACGGCCTTGATCTGGGGGTAGAACTCAAGCATGGAAAGGGATACTCCGAGTCTGGGGATGGCCGATCGCGCTCTCGGGAAGCGCTCGAACAACCTCGTCCGGTCCGTCATTCCAGCGAAAGCTGGAATGACGGCGTTGTTCGACATCTTCCCTGGCAGCGGGACCGATCACCGCCGCGCCGCCGGACAACCTCGCACCCGTACAGCGGTGCAAGAGACTGCGCCGACGGTACACGGCGGGGAAACTCACGCCTCCTCAAGCTCCTTGCGTTCAACCGCCACCAGCACGGGCCGCTTCTGCAACAGCGGTTCGATCGGCCGGCGGCGGTCCTTCAGCAGCCATAGCGAGGCGACGAAGACCGCAATCAACACCGCGCCCACCGCGAACAAGGTGTCGCCCGGCACGCGCATCCACACCAGCATGTGGATCAGCGGGCGATCCATGAACTCGGCCGAGCGGGCAAACCAGTAGCCGTGTTCCAGCACCGCCTTCAGTTGCAGGATACCCAGCGGCAACAGGGTCAACAGCGCCATCAGCGAGAGGCCGATGTTGAGGCACCAGAATGAACCACGCAGCCAGCCTTCGCGCCATTGCGCCGCCGGCTTGATGCCGCGCAGGCAGAACAGCATCAGCCCCAGGCCGAGCATGCCGTACACGCCGAACAGCGCGGTATGACCGTGCGTGGCAGTGAGGTTGAGGCCTTGCATGTAGTACAGCGCCAGCGGCGTGTTGACCAGGAAACCGAACATGCCCGCACCGACCAGGTTCCAGAAGCTCACCGCCACGAAGAACATGATCGGCCAGCGGTAGCGTGCCATCCACGGCGCCACGTGCTGCTTCTTCCAGGTGTCGTAGGCCTCCAGCCCGATCAGCGCCAGCGGCACCACTTCCAGCACCGAGAAGCTGGCACCCAGCGCGATCACCGCCGTGGTGGTGCCGGTGAAGTACAGGTGGTGCAGCGTGCCCAGCACGCCGCCGGCCATGAACACGATGGTGGCGAACAGCACGCCGACGGTGGCGGTAAGCGGACGGATCAGGCCGAGTTTCAGGAACAGGTAGCTGATCACGGCGGTGGCGAACACTTCGAAGAAGCCTTCCACCCACAGATGCACCACCCACCAGCGCCAGTATTCGACCATCGCGATATGGGTGTGCTCACCCCACATCAGGCCGGCGCCGTAGAGCAGGCCGATCGCCACGGTGGAAAGGAACAGCAGGCCCACGATCGAGGAGGTCTCACCCTTGCTGCGGATCACCGGCCACAACGCGCGCCCCACCAGGAACACCCAAAGCAGCAGGCCGATGAACAGGAATATCTGCCAGAAGCGACCGATGTCGGTGTATTCCCAGCCCTGGTGACCGAACCAGAAATTGTGTTCCAGGCCCAGCTTGTCCATCACCGCCAGCCACTGGCCAGCGAACGAACCGACCACGATCACCAGCAGGCACACCCACAGGAAGTTCACCCCGAAGCGCTGGAATTTCGGCTCATAGCCGGAAATCATCGGCGCGATGTACAAGCCCGTGGCCAGCCATGCGGTGGCGATCCACAACACCGCCAGCTCGGTGTGCCAGGTGCGTGTCAATGAATAGGGCAGGTAGTTGGCCAGGGCGAAACCGTAGGCTTCCTGACCTTCCACCTGGTAGTGCGCCGTGGTGGCGCCCAGCAGGATCTGCGCCAGGAACAACGCCAGCACGGTCCAGAAATATTTCGCCGTGGCCTTCATCGACGGCGTCGGCTTGAGATCGGCCAACGGATCGCGCGCGGGAATCGCCGGCAGTGGTTCATCACTGACATGACGCGCGTGGTGCCATGCCAGCAGGCCGATGCCCATGATCATGAACAGCACGCTGAAGATCGACCACATGAAGCTGGTCGGCGTGGCCACGTTGCCCACCACCGGGTCGAACGGCCAGTTCTGCGTATAGCTGATGGTGCTGCCCGGACGCTCGGCGGCGGCCGCCCAACTGGTCCACCAGAAGAACGCGGTGACCATGCGGCGGTGTTCCATCTCCGCGATGGTGTTGTCGCGCATCGCATAGTTTTCGCGCAGCTTGGCGGTGGCCGGATCATTGCTGAACAGGCTCATGTAGTGCGCGCCAACGATGGCCATGGCCTGCGCGCGCAGCGGCGACACGGTAATGGTGTCGGTGGCCGCGTCGTAGGTGTTGTGTCGAAGCTCGGGCTGGATGCGCGCCTTCAATGCGGCCTGTTGTGCCGCATCGAGGGATGCGAACGAGGCGGCGCCTTCGTCGCGCGCCAGCAGCTCCAGCATCGCCATCGCTTCGCGATGCAGCCAGTCGGCGCTCCAGTCCGGCGCGAGCAGGGCGCCGTGGCCCCAGATCGAACCCAGTTGCTGGCCGCCGATGCTTTGCCACACCTGACGGCCTTCCTGCAGGTCGGCGCGGGTATAAAGCGTTTGGCCTTCGCTGGTGACAACCGCTGCCGGCAGCGGCGGCGCCTCCTGGTGCACCACATCGCCAACCCACAGCAATACGGCAAAAGACGATATCAGCAAGGCCGCAAGGCCCAGCCAGAGTTTTCGAGTGGTACTCATCGCGCATCTCCCTGTGATGCGCGCATGCTGGTGGCAAGCCCTGCCACCATTCTTGATTCAAGTCAGCTTGCGCGAGTCGGTCGCTGTGCGAAATTGTCGCAGGCTTGGTCGACAGACAGGCGCGCTGCTGCAGATTGCCGCATGCGCTTTCATGGGTGACGCTCTGCCGACCGCTAACCCGATAGCATGATGGTGCGATCGACGAGCGAAGCCACCCGATGCAGCAACCTGCGGTGGCAGGAGAGGGGAGCGCTACTAGGCACTCGCAGTTACGAAACAACAACACGCAAACAAGAGTCCGAACAACAATGAACCGTCCGCTGATATCCAGGTGGTTGCCGTTGGCAATGCTTGCCGTCGCACCACTGGCGCATGCCCAGCTACTGACCGACACGCAACCGAAAACCGTGCAGTCGGTGCTGGAATCGGTGAATCGCTACTGCAGTGGCTGCCACAAGGTCCCGTCCCCCAGCGTCATGCCGAAGAGCGGCTGGCCGCGCGTCGTGCAAGGCATGGCGGACATGGCCGCTTCAAAAGCCGGCCATGAAGCGATCCCCGCAGACGTGGTCAGGGACATCACCGCCTTGTATGTGGGCAGCAGCCCGGCGAGCCTGCCGCGGCTTCCCTATTTCACCCGCGAAGGCAGCCCGCTGACATTCGGCATGACGGAGCTGGGGGAAAAATCGGCGGTGCCGCTGATCCTCAACATCAATGCCACGCCGCTGCACGACGACACGACCCCCGGGTTCATCATCTGCGACGGCGCCGGCAAGAAGGTGGTGCTCTTGCAGAAAAAGGGGCGCGCCTGGCACGAAACCGCGCTCGCGGATATCGACATTCCCTTGCATACCGATGTCGCGGACATCGATGGCGACGGATACAAGGACATCATCGTGGCGGACCTGGGCACGTTCCCGCCGTCACCGGCGCTGACCGGAAAAGTCGTCCTGCTGCGACAGCTGCCGTCGGGGAAATTCGAGAAGCAGGTGTTGCTGGACAAGGTGGGCCGGGTGACCGATGCGCGCGCGATGGACATCGACAACGACGGCGACCTCGACATCGGCGTGGCCATCTTCGGCGGCGGCGACGTGGGCGAACTGGCGTGGTTGGAGAATCTTGGTGACGGCAAGCTCGGCGGCGGCAAGTTCGTGCCGCACCGGATACTGAAGGTCACCGGCGCGCTGAACCTTTCCCCGGTCGATCTGGACAACGACGGCAAGATCGACTTCGTGAGCCTTATCGCGCAACAGCACGAGGCGGTCGTGGCCTTCATGAACAAGGGGCAGGGCAGTTTCGCCTACACCGCGCTGTACCGCGGGCCGCACCCCATGTTCGGATCGACCAGCATGAAGGTGATCGACATGGATGGCGACAAGGACCCCGACATCCTGTTCACCAATGGCGACGCGCTCGACTACCAGCCCGATCCCAAGCCGTATCACGGCGTGGAATGGCTGGAAAACAAGGGCAACCTCACGTTCGAATTCCGCGACATCGGCCGCTTCTACGGCACCGCCATCGCCGATGCCGGCGATCTCGATGGCGATGGCGACATGGACGTCGTGGCCGGCAGCTGGCTCAACTATTGGGACGACCCGCAACGCCAGAGCCTGGTGTGGTTTGAAAACGACGGCACCCAGAACTTCACGCCGCACGCCATCATCAGCCGGCCCGCCGGCGTCGTCTCGCTGGCGCTGGCCGACGTCAACCACGACCAGCGCCCGGACATCGTGGCCGGCATCTTCGAGCTGGATCTGCTGGGCGAATTCGTGAAAAAGGATGGTGCGGATGAGGGCGCTCAAGACATGGCCCAGAACACCGCCAAGCCCGCCAAATCCGCATTGAAGCCGCGGCTGATCCTGTTGCAGGGCGAACTCGCCAAGCCGGCGCATTGACCTGAGGCGAGTGGCGTCGGCGCAACTGATCCGGATCAATGAGCTGCTGTCCGTGACTGCGCATCATGCGCGCTGCGCATGATGCGGCAACGCTTTCGAACCACACACATCAAGCCACCACGTTCACCGCGGGCCGAACGGGTGGCCGCTATCCACATCCGAGTAAACGCATGAAGTTCAGCCTATTGCCGGTGCTGGTGAGCCTGATGGCCACCCAGGCCATCGCCGCCACCGACGAAGTCATCGTGACCGGCACCTACAGCCCCGTAACCGCCGAGCAGATCGCCTCCTCCGTCACGGTCATCGATCACCAGCAACTGCTCGCCCTGAGCAACCACAGCCTTGCCGATGCCTTGCGGCAAGTACCCGGCGTATGGGTCGCGGCGCAAGGCGGTCCCGGCGGCCTCACCACCATCAGCCTGCGCGGCGCCGAGGCCAATCACACCCTGGTGCTGGTCGATGGCATCGAGATGAACGACCCCACCAACACGCGCGGCGGCGCGTTCGATGTCAACGACATCAACATCGCCTCGATCCAGCGCGTGGAGATCATCCGCGGCGCCCAATCCGCCATCTACGGATCGGACGCCCTGGCCGGCGTCATCCACATCATCACCGCCGAACCCACGCCGACCATTCAACAGCATCTTTCCCTGTCCGCCGGCGAGCATGGTTACCGAACCGGCAGCTTCAGCGGCACCGGCACGGTGGACAACACCGGCTATGTGTTGCGACTGCAGGACAAGCACGCCGGCATGCCCATTGAAGGAAGCAGCGCCAACAACCGGGAAGCGCTGATAAAACTCGACTCGGCTCTCGGCGCGCATCAGCTGGACTTCACCTATCGCCACACGAAGGGAGAAAAAACCACCTTCCCCGAACAAAGCGGCGGCCCGCTGTTTGCGCGCAACCGTGATCTGGATCGAAGCCACTACACCGACCAGAACGCGGCCGCCTCATGGGCGTGGGCGATCAGCGACGGCTGGACCAGCACACTCGCCGCGACATGGTTCAACCGCGATCAGGACATCGACTCCCCCGGCATCATCCCTTTCGACGCCGTGCCACCCAACGGCGCCCGGACGGATTTCACCCGCACCAACATCAAGTGGATCAACACCCTGGGCGACAAGCAGGGCACCTGGGCCAACATCGGTTTCGAAGGCAGACACGAGGCCGGGGAGAGCAGGGGATACCTCGTCTACGGCGAGCGGATGCCCACGGACTTCCGCCTCAGCCGCTCCACCCGAAGCGCCTTCCTCAACCTCAACAGCTACCTCACCGGGAAGTTGTTCGTGGGCGCAAGCCTCCGTTCGGACAGCAATGCCCATTTCGGCACACGACAAAGCGTGCAGGGCGGTTTCCGCTATCAGCTGAGCGACAACGTCAGCTGGTTCGCCAACGCCGGCACCGGCTACAAGCTGCCAAGCTTCTTCGCCCTGGGCCATCCACTCACCGGCAACAAGGACTTGCAGCCCGAACGGTCGGCCACCCGCGACACCGGCATCGAATGGACGGCCAGCAACACCGTCCTCAACCTCAGCTACTTCGTGAACGACTACAAGGACCTGATCGACTTCGACAGCGAGCTGTTCCGCAACGTCAACCGCGCCCACACCCGAATGAAAGGCGTCGACATCGACGCCCGCTGGCACTCCAACGACCGGAAATGGACCTTGGGCGCCCACGGCAGCTACACCGACATCGACGCGGAAAGCCCCTTGCTGGGCCGGCCGCGAATCAAGGCCGGCGCCACCGCCGCTTATGCACCCAACGACCACTGGCAATTCGACCTCAACTACCTCTGGACCGGCCACCGCTTCGAAGCCAGCCGCTACAGCGGCGACGTCGTCAACGAAACCATGCCCGAATACGACCGCCTGAATGCCCGCGTGAACTACCGCATCAACCCGCAACTGGCCATCAACCTCAGCGTCGAGAACGTCACCGACAGGAAGTACATGGACGACATCGGCTTCCCGGCAATCGGCACGACCGGTTTCGTCGGCATCGATTTCGATTTCTGATTTGTCCGGATCGTGGCCGGGAAACGATCCAGCTGCACGGATTGGGCTTGCCAACGGCATCCAACAAAAGTTGGAACAGCGCAGACGCGAAACGGCACAACGAAATAGAACGTCGCCCGCAAGCAGGGCATCGATCCAGCAAAACGCCCATTTCCGGCCGCTGCGCTGGCTGAGGCGTCTGGGAGGCCATGTTCATAATTTGACATAATATACATTATGCGAAATTCAATGATGTGGAGAAGCCAGGCCACCTGCAGCCACACCTCGACCTAAAATGGGGAAACATTGCCATGCGTGGACGATGGAATGAAGCCAACTGGCGTTTGGACGCTGATGCCCTGGTGCTGCCGAACGGTCGACGTATCCCCTTGAAGGACATACTCCAATGGCAGCTCGACAAGGTGGACGGCCGACACGACTTCACCGGCCAATGGCCGGGCTGGCGGGTCCGGCAACAATGGTTGATCGCACCTGGCGGCACGATACGCCGCGGCCGGATCGCCGAGCACGTGCTGCGCCATGTGATACAGATGTCCGAATGGGAACAGGCTGAGTTGTCCCGTAGGCAACTACGGCTGTTCTAGCGATAACTGGAACGCTGGTCACCGTCACAACGCACCAGCTCACCCGCTCGTTATCAAGGCTCCGCCACCGTGACGCCCTTTTCTTCTTTCGTGGAGCCAGCGGAAAACCGGTATCCCCAACGCAATGGCCTCACGCATTCCCCGCCAACCGCAGCCCCGGAAACATCGGGCCGGCGAGGACGAACAGCCACACCACCAGCACGAATGGCAGCGTCAGCGCGGGCATGCCCAGCGGTTCCAGCGCGGCGGAGACGGCGGCGAACACGATTGCCGTGGCGATGGTGGCCAGCAAGGTGTAGGCGGTCGAGGCCTTGTCCAGCACGAAGAACACGCCGCCCAGCGCGATCGCGGTCAGCACGCTGTTGAAACCGAACGCGCCGGAGCGGATGGCCGGTTCGGCCGCACCCATGCCCCAGGCCACCAGCAGGCCGGTCAGGGAGCCCAGCAAGGCGATGATGAACACCCGGCGCGAACTGATCAGCAAGCCGATGGCGAACAGCACGCCGGTGATCACGCTGCCCTGGAAGAACACCTGCGCGATGCCGTTGAACAGGCCTTCCAGCACCGTCGAGGTGGTCACGATGCCCTCGACGATGGCTGCCGCCTTGGGCAGGCCCGCGGTGGGCAACACATGGGTCGATTGCAATCGGCCAAAGCGAGCGCACGCCAACAGGAAGCACAGCGCGGTAAAGACGAATGGCGCGGTGAGTACAGGCATCTTCCAGACGTCGAACAGGCGCAGCATCGCCGCCATCAGCACCGTGGTGCAGGCGGCGGCCAGGATCACGTAAGCCCAGGTCAGCGCATCCGGCTGCAGGAAATAGATCACGGCGATCGCCACCAGCGCACCGTTGAATCCGAACATGCCATCGCGCACCAGCGTCGGTTTCGCGCCGAGCAGGATGGCGGTGAGCGTGCTCACGACCGTGCCGACCAGCACCGCGCAGCCAAACAGCGCCGAGTTGCAGAAGATGCCGAGCAGAAACAGCAAGCCGGTGTAGCTGTTGTTCTGCAGCATGACCTGGCCGATGCCGCGCATGACGGCGTCGAGGAAACGCAGCAGGTTCTGCATCGGCTGCTGGCCATCCAGCACCAGGCCGGTCGAGGAAAGCCGTACGGGCATGGAGGAAGGTCCGTGGATGGGATGTCACATCCTAAAGCGGATACCCACCAACCGCCCCTTCCGTCGCAGCTCCGCGCGGTAGCGCCCTACCCCAAACCCGAAACCCCTTGCCGTTACACGCGGTGACTCCAGCGAGTCGGCGCGTTCGAGGACAAAAGCCTAGGCCACGGCTGCGTCGTCGGATTCTGCATTGGGGTGCGCGTAGTGTCCCAGGCGGGTCGTAACTTCCGGGCTGACCAGATCCACGGAAGCGGTCAAGCCGGTCAGCCAGTGATGATCCCGTGCCAGCTTGCGGGCCTCGGTGATGGCTCGCGCCAGGGTGAGGCGATTCATCACGCAGACCTGCCCGCGATGGATGCGCCACATGCCAGCCTCATCTTCCCGGATCGCGAACAGGACGGTCATCGACAGGTGCCTCGGTTTGAGTCGAAAGAATGCCTCGGTCAACGGATGCCGTGGATCGCAGGCCTGTCGCCAAAACTGCAGGACAGACGCAAGAGTGCACCAACGGCAAAAGGGTCGATGTCAGCCTTCCCTGACAGAGTTGTCAGGTAGCTCTGCGCCAAGCTGTGCGTTCCAGGAACTGACGCACACAGTGCATACGTATGCACCTACAGCACCTGGCGGCCCGATCGGCGGGCACGCCCCTCACCTGCGCCTGCCGTTGATGCCCGGATACCTCAGCCCGGCAACAGCTCGTCGTGGATATGCAGACTGCCGGTGAGCGTGCGGTGGACCGGGCATCTTTCGGCGACGGCGAGCAGGCGGTCGCGTTGTGCGGGGGTGAGGTTGCCGGTCAGTTTCAGGCGGCGGTAGATGGCCTGCACGCGCGCATCGTCCTGCTCGCAGTGATCGCAGTCCTTGGCGTGGTTGCGTTGATGCGAAAGCGTCACCTCGACCTCGTCCAGCGGGATCGATTCGCGGCCGGCCACCATCCGCAGGGTCATCGCGGTGCAGGCGCCGAGTGAGGCCAGCAACAGATCGTAAGGTGTGGGGCCAGCGTCGTCGCCGCCGAGTTCGCGCGGTTCGTCCGCGATCAGCTGGTGATGGCGCGCATCGATCGCCACGGCAAGGCCGGAGGCGTTGTTGGCGACGCGTACCGTGCCCGGTTCGAGTGCTTCCGCAGCCGGCACCGTTTCGAGGAAGCGGTCGGCCCAGCAGGCGATCATGCGCGCCGCGTAGCGTGCGTCGGCCTCTTTCGACAACAGGTGGCCGGCCTGATCGAGACTGAGGAAGGTCTTGGGGTGTCGGGCCGCTTCGAACAACCGGCGCGCGTGGTCGATGCTGACCACGGTATCGCCCGGCGCGTGGGCGATCAGGATGGGGTGATGCAATTGCTTCACGGCGGCGAGCACGTCGGCTTCGCGCGCCGAACGCACGAAAGCGGCGCTCAACGGAAAGCGGCGGCCGGCAATGGACACTTCGCCGCTGCCCTGTGCCTCGATCGCCTGCAGGTCGCCGTCGATGCTGTCCAGCACATGGCTGACATCGGACGGCGCGCCGATGGTGGCCACCGCGCGCGCCGATGGAATGCGTGCGGCCGCCGCGAGCACCGCCGCGCCACCCAGGCTGTGGCCGATCAGCAACTGCGGCGCACCGATGGTGGCGGCCAGGTGCTCGGCCGCGTCGACCAGGTCATCCACGTCACCGGGAAAACCCACACTGGCGAAATCGCCCTCGCTCGATCCCAGCCCGGTGAAGTCGAAGCGCAAGGTGGCAATGCCGAGACGTGCCAGCTCATCGGTGATCCTGACCGCAGCCAGGCTGGCGCGGGTGCAGGTGAAGCAGTGCGCGAACAACGCCACTGCGCGAACCGGCCCCACCGGCTGCACCACGGTGCCGCTCAGCACGTGCCCGGAACGGGTGGTAAAGCTGCTTTCGGTGCGGGACATGGGCGATCTCCTGTGGTTGAGGGAAGGCCGGCAAACCGCTGCGCCGTTTCGGCAGGGGCAACCTGCCCCTGGTTGTGCGCCATGGCTTGCGCGCCTGCCATCATCCTAACGTGCAATGGCCGCCTCACACGGCTACTGGTGTGATGGCGTCTGCGGCACGATGATCTGATGACACAACCCGAACGATCGGGCGAGCACACTGGCAAGCCCACTGACCCAGGAGCGACTCATGAGCAGTTCCAGCAACCCGCCCCGGAATGATTCGTCCGCCGCCGGCTCGACCACCGGCACGGGCGCACCCGCGATCAGTGATCGCAACTCGCTGACCCTGGGGCCCAACGGCCCCATCCTGCTGCATGACGTGCACCTGCTGGAGCAGCTGGCCCACTTCAACCGCGAGAAGGTTCCCGAACGGCAACCGCATGCCAAGGGTGCGGGCGCGTTCGGCGTGCTGGAAATCACCGAGGATGTCTCGCGCTACACCCGCGCGGCGCTGTTCCGGAAAGGCGCGCAGACCGACATGCTGGCGCGCTTCTCCACCGTTGCCGGCGAATCGGGCAGCCCGGATACCTGGCGCGACGTGCGCGGCTTCTCGCTGAAGTTCTATACCGACGAGGGCAACTACGACCTGGTCGGCAACAACACGCCGGTATTCTTCCTGCGCGACCCGATCAAGTTTCCGCATTTCATCCGCAGCCAGAAGCGGCTGCCGGATTCCGGCCTGCGCGACAACCACATGCAGTGGGATTTCTGGACGTCCAACCCGGAAACCGCGCATCAGGTCACCTACGTCATGGGCGAACGCGGCCTGCCGCGCACATGGCGGCACATGAACGGTTACGGCTCGCACACGTACATGTGGATCAACGCCACTGGCGAGAAGTTCTGGGTGAAGTACCACTTCCACACCCGCCAGGGCATGGCGTTTTTCAACAATGCCGAAGCCGCCGCGATGGCCGGGGCGGACTCGGATTTCCACCGCCGCGACCTGTTCGAAGCCATCGCCCGCGGCGAGCACCCCGCGTGGGATCTCTCGGTGCAGGTAATGCCGTATGCCGAGGCAAAAAACTACCGCTTCAATCCGTTCGACCTGACCAAGGTATGGCCGCACAAGGATTACCCGCTGATCAAGGTCGGCACGATAACGTTGAACCGCAACCCGGAAAACTTTTTCGCGCAAATCGAGCAGGCGGCGTTCTCCCCCGGCAACACGGTGCCAGGCATCGGCTTGTCGCCGGACAAGATGCTGCTGGGCCGCGCGTTTGCCTACGCCGACGCGCAGCGCAACCGCATCGGCACCAACTTCCACCAACTGCCGGTAAACCAGCCCAAGGTGCCGGTGAACACCTATATGTTCGACGGCCAGATGGCGTATCAGCACCAGGGCAACGCGCCGGTGTACGCACCCAACAGCGGTGGCCACAGCTGGTCCGACCAGACCGGCCCGGTGGCCGATGGCTGGGAGGTCGATGGCGAGATGACCCGCAGCGCCTACACCTTGCATGCGGAAGACGATGACTTCGGCCAGGCAGGCACGATGGTTCGCGATGTGTGGAATGACGCCCAACGCACGCAGTTCGTGGAACAGGTGGCCGGCAGCCTGCTAGCCGGCGTGCGCAGCCCCGTGCTGGAGCGCGCGTTCGATTACTGGAAACACGTCGACAGCGATATCGGCCAGCGGATCGAAGCCCGGGTGAAAGCCGGCAGCGCACCGGAGCCGGTCCAGGGCATGGGCGACGGTTGACGTAGCCCTTCGCAGCACGACGACCGCCGGGCGTGGACCTGGCGGTCGTCCGCGCGGTGCTTCATGGCCGTGGCCTGGATGCGTGGCCGCAAGAAGGCCGTAACATCCTCGATCAGCGTTTGCGTGCGCCCCCGACGGCGTCGATCTCGTCAGGCCCGGAGGGAATGCCGACGCGATCTTCGTTGGCGCCCTCGTTCTCACCGCTCCCACCTGGCGCGTTACCGGCGTGGCCGGGCTGGCTACCGAGATGCGGTTGGCTACCTCGTTGGCTGGGCGTGCTGGTCGCTTCGCCGCTGGCGATGCCGCCGGTGCCCTGTTGTCCATCGCCCGAACTCTGCCTGCTTGCCAATTCCTGCGCGCTCGCCTGCTTGCCGTCTGACGGGCTTGATGGCTTTGGCATGTCGACGTCGGTGCGCGCGCTGGCACCTTCGTCACGATGGTTGGTGCGCGGATGCCCGTGTTCGTTGTCACCCATGGTGGTCGCGCCGGTTCGGTGAGCCGAAAGCATCCGCTCCAGCACGTCAGCGCGATGAGAACGCAGCGACACATCTCGGGCGAGCGGTACCTCGTTGATCATCGGCCGGTTGCTTTGACACTTCGCACACCTTTTGTTGAACGGGCCCCGTGCAGTCTCGCCAGACACGACGTGGTCGAGCGACCCGCGCCTTTTGCGAAGCAGCCAGGAGAAAGCATGAACGTTCAGAGCATCATGACGCCGCGTCCGCGCGTGTGTTCCGCCGACGCCCCGCTGGCCCATGCCGCCCGGCTGATGCTGGAACAGGATGTGGGCGAGATCCCTGTCACCGACGGCGAGATGCGCCCGATCGGTGTGATCACCGACCGCGACATCGTGCTGCGCTGCGTGGCCGTAGGCGGCAATGCGCAGAACGATACGGTCGACAGCTGCATGACCGCGCCGGCGCAGACGGTTCGCGACGACGCCACGCTGGAGGAGTGTGCCCAGCTGATGGCCAGGCATCGCATTCGCCGGGTGCCCATCGTCGACGCGAATGGTGCGATTTGCGGCATCGTGGCACAGGCTGACCTGGAGGCAACCGACGCCCGCTCGTTGAAACAACAGGTGGCTGAACGCGTCTCGACCCCGCACTGACCCGCGAACTGCCGAGGTCAGCGGCCGCAAGCCGCCGATGGCCTGCCCGCGCGTCGGGCAGCAGAAGCCCTCGGCGGATGGCCTTTCGACTGCCTGAGGTAGTGCAGCACGCCAGCACGCAAGGATCCCCGATGGGCTTTACTGCATGGTCTGCGTTGATTGGCGGCTTGCTGTTGCTGATGTCCCTGGCTTCTGGCTGGATCCGTCGTTTGCCAGTGACGTCATTCAGCCTTTACCTGCTGGCGGGCGTTATCACCGGGCCATGGGTGCTTGATCTGCTGGACGTGGATTTCGCCGGCCATGCGGTGCTCACGGCACAGCTGACCGAAGTTGCGCTGGTGGTGTCACTCTTTCTGGCGGGTTTGAAGTTGCGGGTGGGCTTCAAGGGTGCCATGTGGCGCACGGCGGCGCGGCTGGCATTGCCGGCCATGGTGCTGACGGTTCTTGGCGTATGCGTGATGGCCCATTGCATGTTCGCCGTGCCGTGGCCGCTGGCGCTTCTGCTGGGCGCCATTGCCGCGCCTACGGATCCCGTGCTCGCCAGCATGGTGGCCGTGGACGACGCCCGCGACAGGGACGCCATGCGCCTGGCGTTGTCCGGCGAAGCGGGATTGAACGACGGCACCGCACTACCCTTCCTGATGCTGGCACTACTGTTGCTGGACGGTCCGCATTCCACAACGGATCTCGGCTCGTGGGCTTGGCGCGATTTCGGCTGGCCGCTGCTGGGTGGATTGGGTGTCGGCTTTGCACTGGGCTGGGCCATCGGCTTGCTCGGCGTGCGTTTGAAGTCCACCAGCCGGGACACCAGCCCCAGCGATTTTCTGGCGGTGGGGTTGATGGCGCTGGCCTACGCCGCCGCCCAGGCGTTGTCTGCGTCCAGTTTCCTGGCGGCCTTCGCAGCGGGGCTGGGATTGCGCCACGCCGAAATACGCGTGGTCGCGCAACATCCGCATCCACGCTTCGATCGCGACCGGGCGCCACGCGAGCACCCACCTGCCGAGATGCTCATCAACCCCAACCGGGTGGGGCCGGACGAGATCAGCGAGCCGGCCACGTCTGCCGGCATGGTGATGTCGGATGCACTCTCCTTCGGCGCGACCCTGGAGCGGCTGATGGCCGCAGGGCTGGTCGTCTTGCTTGGCGCCGCTTTCGCCCGCTACTGGCATGCGCAAGGCGCGGTGTTGGCGCTGGTCCTGTTTGTCGGCGTGCGACCACTGTCCGTTTACCTGGCCACCATCGGCAGCGGCCTGCCGCGGACACGTCGGTTGTTGATTGGCTGGCTTGGCGTGCGCGGTATTGGCAGCCTGAACTACCTGGCATTCGCACTCGCCCACGGAATCGAGGGCAAAGCCGCCGCCCTGGTGGCGGATTTCGCCATCACGATCGTCGTGCTCAGCATCATCGTCCATGGCATCTCCACACCACCGTTATTGGCATGGCGCCAACGGCGCATCGTCCGTGCGGCGTCGGGGAGGAACGCCTGAGCCGCGATTGGCAGATGTAGCCGCCTGCTCGACGAAAAGGTCACGCGTTGTTACTGCCCGATGGGTTCTGCTCGCATGACGCCAACGGGTTACGCCGCACCAGCGCGCCGGCCTGCGGGCAGTCGGTGAACACTGCGCAATCTGGCCGACGCCCTGCCCCGCCCCAAAGGCCATGGGAATACCGCAGGCTCACCGGCACCACCATGACCATGACAAGGACACCTCGATGAACGCAAACGCCAACCACCAATGCGCCCACCCGGCTTGCCATTGCAGCGTTCCGCTCGGTGAGGCTTATTGCAGTGAACACTGCCGCAAGCGGGTCGAATCACCGGTGTCGGATCAGCCTGACGGCTGTCATTGCGGACACCCTGCCTGCGAGCTGCCCGGCGGTGCGGACATGGTCGCCCCGACGTAGCATCCGCATCCCCAGTCCAGCCGCTGAGTTGAGCGGATGCACGACGGTGGTGGCACCACCATCCGTTTGACAACCCGTGACGCGGCCACTCAAGTGTCGGCACTGCCCCGCCGACGGGTGTCCATCAGCCGCGGCTGGGAATCTTCAGGCCGCGCTGCACCGCGGGGCGTTCCAGCGCCCGATTGAGCCAGCGCCCCACGCTGGCAAACGCGTCGTAACCGACCAGCTCGCGCGCCTCGTAGAAGGTGATCAGGTTGTTGACCCAGCCCACGGTGGCGATGTCGGCAATGCTGTAATCGTCGCCCATGATCCAGTCACGGCCGTCCAGACGTCCATTCAGCACACCGAGCAGGCGCCTGGACTCATCCACGTAACGCTGCAGCGGGCGCTTGTCGGCATACTCCTTGCCGGCAAACTTGTTGAAGAAACCCACCTGGCCGAACATCGGGCCGATCGACGCCATCTGGAAGAACACCCACTGGATCGTGTGCCAGCGCTGGGCCGGGTCGGTGGAAATGAACTTGCCCGTCTTGTCGGCCAGATACATCAGGATGGCGCCGGACTCGAACAATGCCAGTGGCTCGCCGCGCGGGCCATCGGGGTCGATGATCGCGGGAATCTTGCCGTTGGGGTTCAGCGAAAGAAACTCCGGCGTGTGGCTTTCGTTGCGGGTGATGTCGACCAGGTGCGGCTCGTACGGCAGGCCTGTCTCCTCCAGCATGATGGACGCCTTTACGCCATTGGGCGTGTTCAGCGAATACAGCTGAATCCGATCGGGATGTTGCGCCGGCCAGCGGCTGGCGATCGGGAAACGCGAGAGGTCTGACATGGTTGCTCCTGAGTGACAGCCCGCGAGCGTCCGCACCGCGAGCATGAAGATCGGATGATCCTAACGCCAACATGCAGCCAGGCGAAGCGCGGTCCGCGCAGGCCTCGCTTCGCCGTGCAAATCCGTTGCGAAACGTGCGCCTTACGGGCGGGTTCGCGCCGTCGGCGGCTGGGTGTTATCCATGCCTGCGGTGGTCGCCGGCGGTGGATAGGTCGGGGCTGACGATGCGGTTGCCGGCGGCATCGGCACCGGCGCGGGAGCCGCCGGTGTGGTCGGTGGATAAGCCGTAGTCGCGGTGCTGGGCACCGTGTCGGAGTTGTTCGCGGTGTCGTCGTGCTTGCCGCACGCCGACAGCGCCACCGTGGACGCAACGACCAACCCTGCAACGATCAATATTTTCATGGGAGTTCCTCGGTGCAAGAAGGTGCGAGCGCGGCAATCACGATAGTCACAGCTCACGTTCCACGGCAAAACCATGACACCGCGCCCGCGCCGCAGAACCTAATCCGCCCCTTGTTGCGCTCGCGACTGCACGACATGAAGACGCCTTCACGCGTTCAATACACGGGTATCCACCGATTACAACGCCGTTCGCCTCAACCGCAACGCGTTGCTCACCACCGATACCGAACTCAAGCTCATGGCCAGCGCCGCGAACATCGGTGACAACACGATACCGAACCATGGATACAGCACGCCCGCCGCCACGGGCACGCCGACGGCGTTGTAGATGAAGGCGAAAAACAGGTTCTGGTGGATATTGCGCACAGTGGCCTGCGACAGCGCACGGGCCCGCACGATCGCACTCAGTTCGCCCTTCACCAGCGTGACGCCGGCACTCTCCATCGCCACGTCGGTGCCGCTACCCATGGCGATGCCGATGTCGGCCGCCGCCAGCGCGGGCGCGTCGTTGATGCCGTCACCAGCCATCGCCACGCGGCGACCTTCGGCACGCAATGCATTCACCACTTCCGCCTTGCGGGCCGGCGAAACCTCGGCGTGAACCTCATCGATCCCCAGCTCGCGCGCCACCTTCCGCGCGGTGGTGGCGCTGTCACCGGTCAGCATGACCAGGTGCAAGCCGGCGGCGTGCAACGCGTTGATTGCCGCTGGCGTGTCGGGCTTGATGCGATCGGCCACCGCCAGCAAGGCGGTGAGCTCGCCTTCGATGGCCAGAAACATCACGGTGGCACCGACGGCACGCAGTGTCTCGGCGCGAACCATCGCACGTTCGTCCACCGTGATGCGCAACTCGCTCATGAGTTTTGCGTTGCCGAGCGCAGCGGCATGACCGACCGCCGACAAGTCGGCCCCGGCGACCACGGCGCTGACGCCACGGCCGGTCAGCGAGCGGAAATCCGTGACCTTGAGCGCCGGCGCGTTCTCGCCGTCTGCCGCGGTCACAATCGCCCGCGCCAGCGGATGTTCGCTGGGACGCTCCAGCGCCGCTGCCATCGCCAACAGTTGTTCGCGCGACCGCCCCGCCAGACTCACCAGTTCGGTCAGCACGGGCTTGCCCAGGGTCAGGGTGCCGGTCTTGTCCACCACCAGCGTGTCGATATCGCGCAGGGTCTCGATGGCGCCGGCGTCCTTGAACAGCACGCCGTGCTGCGCACCGCGGCCGCTGGCCACCATGATCGAGATCGGCGTGGCGAGCCCCAGCGCGCAAGGGCACGCAATGATCAACACGGACACCGCCGCGATCAGCGCATGGGTCAATGCCGGCGCGGGCCCGAAGGCCGCCCAGGCGACAAACGCCAGCGCCGCGACCGCCACCACCGCCGGTACGAACCACGCCGCCACGCGATCCGCCACGCGCTGCAACGGCGCCTTGCTGCGCTGCGCCTGCGCCACCAGCGTCACGATTTGCGCCAGCATGGTTTCGCTGCCGATCCGCTGCGCGCGCATCGTCAGGCCGCCATCCTGATTGACGGTGCCGCCGACCAGCGGATCGCCCGCCGCCTTGACCACCGGCATCGGCTCGCCGGTGAGCATGGATTCGTCGACGTGGCTTTCGCCCTCCAGCACCACGCCGTCCACCGGCACTTTCTCGCCAGGACGCACGCGCAGCACGTCGCCCACCTTGAGCGCGTCCAGCGGCACGTCGCTTTCGCCGCCGTCGCTGGCAATCCGTCGCGCGCTTTTCGGCGCCAATCCCAGCAAGGCCTTCAACGCTGCCCCCGTGCGCCGCCGTGCACGCAGCTCCAGGAAATCGCCCAGGGTCACCAGGGTGACGATTACCGCCGCGGATTCGAAATACACCGCCACCCGGCCGTGCGCGTCGCGGAAACCGGCCGGAAACAGACCGGGCCACAGAAACGCCACGGCGCTGTAGACCCACGCCACGCCGGTACCCAGCGCGATCAGCGTGTACATGTTCGGCTGCCACGGCTTCAGCGAATGCCACCCGCGCCGGAAGAACGGCGCCCCACCCCACAGCACCACCACCGTCGCCAGCACGGCCTCGACCCAAGCCGTGATGCCACTCCACGGCGACGGCAGGTGCCAGCCGAACAGATGCGGCCCCATCGCCACGACAAACACGGGCAGGGTCAGCGCCAGCAGCATCCAGAACCGCCGCGCCATGCCGTCCAGTTCGCCCGCGTCGTCTTCGTCCAGGCTCGGCATCATCGGCTCCAGCGCCATGCCGCACTTGGGGCATTCACCCGGGCCGACCTGCTGCACTTCCGGATGCATCGGACAGGTGTAGATCGTGCCCGCGGGCGCCGCCACGGGAGCCACTTTCTCTTCCAGATACGCCGACGGATCGGCCATGAACTTCTCGCGGCAACGGGCTGCGCAGAAGTAGTAAGTGTGGCCCTCGTGCTCGGCGTGGTGTTTGGCCGTCGCCGGGTCGACGGTCATGCCGCAGACCGGATCCTTCTCCGCAGCAGCCGCTGCGCCACCACAACACGACGCACTCATGCCTTCACCTCGTCATCGGCCAACGCACGCAGGATCGGGCAATCCTCCGGTTTGCCGTGTCCCGGGCACGAGGCCACCAGTTGCGCCAGGCCGTCGCGCACGCGCTGCAGCTCGACAATGCGTTGCTCGATCGCAGCCAACCGCTGCTGTGCCCGCCGCTTCACCGCTTTCACGCCCCGCTGGCGATCCGCCGACAACGCCAGCAGCTCGCGGATCTCCTCCAGCGTAAAACCCAGATCCTTGGCCCGCCGGATAAAGCGCAACTGCGCGATCGCGCCCTCGTCGTAACTGCGATACCCGGACGCCCGCCGCTGCGGCTCAGGCAACAGCCCTTCGCGCTCGTAATAACGGATCGTGTCGATCGCCACACCGACGCGTTTGGCGACGGCACCGATGGTCAGGGAAGCGGGTTGGATGTTCATGACACACAGTCTAGACCATTGATCAAGGTCTAGGGTCAAGTGCACAGGAGTGTCCCTTCGACTCGGGCCCGCGCTCAGAGGGAACGGCTGGGGCCGCTGTGCGAGCGGCAGTGAGGCAGGGGCGACGAGGCTGTGACGCGGGCGAGTCCACGGTGGCTCGCTGCCGTAGGCAGACAGATGAAAGCTCTTGCTCCAAGGCTGCATTCGAGCGCAAAAGCGTCGCGACTGAAGTCGCTCCTACAGACGTCAATGCATCAAGGCTGAAAAGGCATCGCGACTGAAGTCGCTCCCGCAGATGTTTCCGGAGACGGGGGGCAAGAGCATCGCGCACAGGGTGCGCTCCTACAACGGGTTGTACGTGCTCAGCGGCCGAAGATGATTTCCTGGCCTTCGTGTTCGCGATCCCATCCGCGCAGTTCGTCGCGGATGTGGGCGACGCGCTGGCGGCCGAGTGCGTTGCGTTCCTCGTCCAGCACCTGGCCATCGAGCAGTTCGGCCAGTCGTTGTGCGGTGGGCAGCATGGCGTCCCACGCGTCGAGTGCGGAGAGCGGCGCCGGCAGGGTCATGAAGAAGCTCACACCCAGGGTGCGCAGGTTGTCGAGTCGGGCCAGGTCGAAATTGCCCGGCTTCAGCATGTTGGCGACGCTGAAGATCGGCCCCAGCTCGCGCTTGCCGTCCACCAGGCGGTGATAGATGCCCATGTCGCCGTATTCGAGACCGGCCTTTTCAGCGGCAACCACCAGGTCGGAGCCGTTGAAATGGCCGCCGTCGCGGGCCACCACGAACAGCGTCACGATACGCTCCACCGGGAACTGGGCCGGGCGCTTGCCCAACTCGGAGCGCGGTGGCGGTGCAGCGGCGGCTGGCGGCGGCACGGGTGCACTGGCAACCGGTGCTGCGGGTGCGGGTGTGATGGAAGCTTCGACGACCGGCTCCGCTGCCGCGGATTCGTCGCGCGGGCTGGGCGCGCGCAGCACATCGACGATGGATGCCACGTGGTCGGCCAGTTTCGGCTGCGGTTTCGACACCGGCGGGGCGGAGTTGCGTTCGCCGGACAACGTGGCGCCCAGCCGTTCGAGCTCCTCGCGCAGGCCGATATCGAGTTCGCCCTGCTGCGCGCCCGAACCGCGCGGGCCGGAGATGTTGAACGCGGGATCGAAGGCGGCATCGTCGGCCAGGCTGGGCTCGCGCCGTTCGCCGGGATTCGGATGGCTGGACGCGCGACGCGCGCCGGGCTCCTTCTTCGGCTGGCCGAACAGCCAGATCAGCGCCAGCACGATCAGGCCCACGATCAGCATGGGAATGCCGACGGCGGGATTCCAGGCAAAGGCGAGCACGGGTTGCAGCGTCATCATGATGTGTCCTCAGGCGGCCCCCGCCAGTTTAGCTGCTTCGGCCAGATCGACCTGCACCAGGCGCGAAACGCCCGGCTCGCGCATGGTCACACCGCACAACTGCGATGCCGCTTCCATGGTGGCCTTGTTGTGGCTGATGAAGATGAACTGCACCTTCTCGCTCATCTCGCGCACCATCGAGGAGAAGCGGCCCACGTTGGCCTCGTCCAGCGGCGCATCCACCTCGTCGAGCAGGCAGAACGGCGCGGGGTTCAGGCCGAAGATGGAGAACACCAGCGCCACCGCGGTGAGCGCCTTCTCGCCGCCGGAGAGCAGCGAGATGTTGGACGGCCGTTTGCCCGGCGGGCGCGCCATGATCGACACGCCGGTGTTGAGCAGGTCGTCGCCGGTGAGTTCCAGGTACGCGTGACCGCCGCCGAACAGGCGCGGGAACAGCTCCTGCACGCCGGCGTTGACCTTGTCGAAGGTTTCCTTGAAGCGCTGGCGGGTTTCGCGGTCGATCTTCTTGATCGCACCCTCCAGCGTCTCCATCGCGCTGACCAGGTCGGCGAGCTGGTTGTCGAGGTAGGTCTTGCGCTCGCTCTGCTCGGCATGTTCCTGGATCGCGGCCAGGTTGACCGGCTCCAGCCGGGCGATCTTGTGGCCGATATCGGTGAGCTGCGCGCGCCACTGGTTGGCGTCGATATCCTCGGCCAGTTCGGCCAGCAGGGTTTCCAGCTCCAGGCCGGACTCGGCGATCGCCTGCGCCAGTTGTTCGGCGCGCAAGTGCAGCGCCTGCGCGGCGAGGCGCTTCTCGGACAGGCTTTCGCGCAACGCGGCCAGGCCTTGTTCGGCCAGGTGGCGTTGCTGCTCCAGTTGGCGGAACGCGATGTCGCATTCCTCCAGCGCGCGGCGGGCTTCCACCAATTGCTTGTCCACCAGCAGGCGCTGGTCGAGGTAGGTCTGGCGCTCGGCCTCGAGTTCGGCGATCGGGTCGGAGCCGGCCGCCAGTTGCTCGTTGATCTGGTCGCGGCGCGATTCGATCTGGCGCAGTTGCGCATCCATGCGGCTCAGCGACTGATCCAGCGAGGCCAGCGATGAGCGCTTGGATTCCAGTGACAGGGCCAGCGAGTGCGACTGGTCGGCCGCTTCGCGCGCGTTCATGCGCGCTTCCTCGCGTGCTTCAAGCAGCGCCCGGCGTTCGTTTTCCAGTTCGCGGCGCTGGTCTTCCATGTCGCCCATCAGGCCGACCGATTCGTCCAGCCGGGCGCGGGCGTCGCGGGTCTGGCTTTGCAGCTCGTCGATCTGCGCTGCCAGGTCGTTCAGTTCGCCGCTGACCTTGTCGGCGCGGGCGCGGGCGGCTTCCAGCTTGCCGCGGTGGCTCTGCAGCTGGCCGGCCAATTCGGACTGGCGACGGTGCGCGTTGTACAGCTCGCGCTGGGCGTCGTCGCGGGCGCGCTCGGCTTCGAACTTGCGCGTGCGCAGGTCATCGAGCTGGCCAGCGGCTTCTTCCAGCTGGCCTTCCAGCAGCGCGATCTGCTCGGTGAGCAGGCGCAGGTCGCGCTCGCGCGCCAGCACGCCCACCTGGTTGCCCTGCGCGCGGCGCACGCGCGCCCATTGCGGCGCCAGCCAATCGCCGTCGCGGGTGATGATGGACTGCTGCGGTGCCAGCGCGCCCACACGGTTGCACGCTTCGTCCAGGGTTTCGGCCGTCTGTACGTTGGACAGCAATTGCAGGGCCGCGGCGGGGCCGCGCACGCGGGCCGCCAGCGTGCCATTGGCGCCCTGCCCGCCGTCGACGGCATTGAGCAGCGCCAGGTCGGCTTCGCCCAGGCTGTCGAATTCGGAGACCAGGCCCAGCGGATCATCCACCAGCACGCCGTCCAGCAAGCCGGCCAGCACGGTTTCGACGGCCGATTCCCAGCCGTTGTCCACTTGCAACGCGGCGCCAAGGCGGCGCGCCTTGTCCAGACCCAGCCGCGCCAGCCAGCCGCTGGCCGCGCTTTCTTCCTGGCCCAACGCGGCATTCTGCAGCGCTTCCAGCGAGGCGTGACGACCGCGGGCGGATTGCAGTTGCTGGCGCGCCTCGTTCAGGGCGGACTGCAGCTGGCGCTCTTCCTCCTGCACCTTTTCGTGGCTGGTCTTGTGCTGGTCGAGCAGGCTGCCCAGCGTTTCCACGCGTTCGCGCTGGGTGTCGTGCTCGGTATGCAGCTGCTCGCCGGCGGCGTCCAGCGCGGCCACGTCGGTGGCTTTCTGCTCGGTTTCCAGCGCCTCGCGACGGCGCGACAGGTCGACCGCCTGGCGGTCCAGGTAATTGAGTTTGGTGCGCTCCACTTCGGCGGCGCGGTTGGATTCGCCGGCGCTGCGCGTATGGCTGTCCCAACGCTGCTGCCAGTCGCCCAGTTTCGCCTCGGTGCTGCGCTGGGCTTCGGCGGTTTCGTCCTGCATCTGCTGCAGGGCTTCGAGTTTTGGTTCGCCCTCGGCCAGCGCCATGCGCAGGGTTTCAATCTGTTCGCGGTCGGTGGCGATGTGGGCCGCCAGTTCGGCGTGTTCGCGCTCGGCCTCGCCCTGGGCGCGCTGCAGGCGCTCGGCGGTTTCGCGGTTGTGGTGCACCTGCTGCTCGACGCGGGCGATCTCGGCGCCGACCTTGTAGACGTCGGCCTGCACCGCGTTCAGATGCTCACTGGCATCGGTGTGACGCTCGCGCACGGTTTCCAGTTGCGCCTCGATCTCGCGCTGGCCGGCCAGCTGCTTCTCGATCTCGATCTCGGCGGCGGACAGGCCCGCGCCTTCGCCCTCGTGCTGGCTTTTCAGGCCGCGGTATTCCAGCGCGCGCAGCTCGGCTTCCTTGCGCGTCTGCTCTTCCTTCAACGCCTTCCAGCGCTCGGCGGCACGGGCCTGGCGGTTCAGGTGTTCGAGCTGCTTGTCCACCTCGTCGCGTACGTCGCGCACGCGGTCGAGGTTTTCGCGGGTAGCCTTGATGCGGCTTTCGGTTTCCTTGCGGCGCTCCTTGTATTTGGAGATGCCGGCTGCTTCCTCCAGATGAGTGCGCAGCTCTTCCGGGTGCGCCTCGATGATCTGGCTGATCATGCCCTGCTCGATGATCGAGTAGCTACGGGGGCCTAAGCCCGTGCCCAGGAACAGGTCGGTGATGTCGCGCCGGCGGCAGCGTGAGCCGTTGAGGTAATAGGAGGATTGGCCGTCGCGGGTGACCTGGCGCTTCACCGAGATCTCGGCGTACTGGCCGTATTCGCCCTGGATGGTGCCATCGGCATTGTCGAAGATCAGCTCGACCGTGGCCTGCCCCACCGGCTTGCGCGAGTTGGAGCCGGAGAAGATCACGTCGGTCAGCGAATCGCCGCGCAGGCGGCTGGCCGCGCTTTCGCCCATCACCCAGCGGATCGCGTCGATGATGTTGGATTTGCCGCAGCCGTTGGGGCCGACCACGCCGATCATGTTGCTGGGCAGGTGCAGGGTGGTCGGGTCCACGAAGGACTTGAAACCGGCGAGTTTGATGGTGCTCAGGCGCATGCGGTCATCGGTGGATCATCGGGTGGTGCCCATGGCAGCGGGCGACAGGGCACTGTGCCAAACGGTGGCCGTGGCCGCAATGCATTCCGGCGTGCCAAACAGCTTCAAGTATAGATTCTATATATTTGTTTATTCAGTCTTTGCATCGATCGACAGCGCATGAATGCCGTTGTCCATCAATCCTTCAAGCGCCGCATAGATCATCCGGTGACGCTTCAACGGCAGTTGGCCGGCAAAGGCGGCACTGACGATCCGTACGTGGAAATGCCCCTTGCCCTCGCCCGCGTGGCCGGCGTGCTTGTGGCCTTCGTCGATGATTTCCAGCGCCGTCGGTGCAAAGGCCGCATCCAGCCGCGCGCGGATCTGCGCCATGACCGGCGACCCGTTCATGCTGCCGGCAGCGCCTTGAGGAACGGCTTGACCGAGGTTTCGCGATAGACACCGGCAGCGATGTACGGATCAGCGCCCGCCCATTCCTGCGCCTGCGCCAGCGAGGCGAACTCGGCCACGATCAGGCTGCCACTGAAACCGGCCGGGCCCGGCTCGGGCGAATCTATGGCGGGAAACGGGCCGGCCAGCAGCAAGCGGCCTTCGTCCTGCAACTGCTTCAACCGGGCGATATGGGCCGGGCGCGCAGACTTGCGTCCCGCCAGTGATTCGGGATTGTCAGTGCCGACGATGGCGTACCACATGGCGAACTCCATTTGAGGTTGATGAGGTCGAGGCCGCTCCGCGTAGGAGCCCACCCTGTGGGCGATCGCTTTTCGTCACGCTTGAATTAAAAGCATCGCCCACAGGGTGGGCTCCTACACACGCGCGATGTCAGGCCTCGGGGCGCATATAGGGGAACAGCAGCACGTCGCGGATCGAGGCCGAATCGGTCAGCAGCATCACCAGCCGATCGATGCCGATGCCCAGGCCGCCGGTGGGCGGCAGGCCGACTTCCAGTGCGCGGATGTAGTCGGCATCGAAGTGCATGGCTTCGTCGTCGCCGGCGTCCTTGGCGTCGACCTGGGCCTGGAAGCGGGCGGCCTGGTCTTCCGGGTCGTTCAACTCGGAGAAGCCATTCGCCAGTTCCTTGCCGTTGACGAACAGCTCGAAGCGGTCGGTGATGCCCTTGTCGGTGTCGCTCTCGCGCGCCAGCGGTGACACCTCGACCGGGTGGTCGGTGATGAAGGTGGGCTGGATCAGGGTGTGCTCGACGGTCTTCTCGAAGATTTCCAGCAGCAGTTTGCCCCAGCCGTAACCGGGCTTGACCTGCACGCCGACGCGCTTCGCGTGCGCCGCCATCGCCTCGCGGTCGCGCAGCTCCTCGCGCTTGATCCCGGAGTTGAGTTCCAGCACCGCGTCTTCCATGCGCCAGCGGCGGAACGCGGGGCCGACGTCGATGTCGGCGCCGTCCCAGGTCAGTGCGGTGGTGCCCAGCACGGTCTGCGCGATGTCGCGGATCAGGCCTTCGGTGAGGTCCATGATGTCGTGGTAGGTGGCGTAGGCCTGGTACAGCTCCAGCATGGTGAACTCGGGGTTGTGCCGGGTCGACACGCCCTCGTTGCGGAAGTTGCGGTTGATCTCGTAGACGCGATCGAAGCCGCCGACGACGAGGCGCTTCAGGTAAAGCTCCGGCGCCACGCGCAGGTACAGCTCCAGATCCAGCGCGTTGTGATGCGTGGTGAACGGCCGCGCGGTGGCACCGCCGGGGATCATGTGCATCATCGGCGTTTCCACTTCCATGAAGCGGCGCGTGGGCGCTTCCAGCCACTGGCGCATGCTGCCGATGATCTTCGAGCGCAGGATGAAGGTGCGGCGCGCTTCCTCGGTGACGATCAGGTCGACGTAGCGCTGGCGGTAGCGCTGCTCCACGTCGGCCAGGCCGTGGAATTTGTCCGGCAGCGGACGCAGGCTCTTGGTCAGCAGGCGCAGCTGATCCACCCGCACGGAAAGCTCGCCGGTCTTGGTGCGCATCAGCAGGCCTTCGGCGCCCACGATGTCGCCCACGTCCCAACCCTTGAACGCTTCGTAGGCCTCGCCCAGCGTGCCCTGGTGCACGAACAACTGGATGCGGCCGGTCTGGTCCTGCATCTGCACGAAGCTGACCTTGCCCTGCCCGCGCTTGAGCAGGATGCGTCCGGCCACCTTCACCCGTCGCGCGAGGGCGTCGATCGCTTCGGCCGTATGGACGTCCTTGTCGGCGTACTCGGTCTGCAGGTCGCCGGCAAAGCTGTCCACCCGGAAATCGTTGGGGAACGCGATGCCCTGCGCGCGCAACGCCTTCAATTTTTCGCGACGCTCGGCGATAAGCCTGTTTTCGTCAGGCCTGCTTTCGTCAGGCTTGCTGTCGTCGGTGATCGGGGTGTCGGTCGATGCGCTCATGGAAACTCTGTTGCTCCGGGCAGCCGCCGCGATGGGCGCGTGGCTGGTTGTCGATGACTGTTGTCGGATGACGGCTCGCGCGCGTCAGTCGCCCTTGCTGAAAACCTTTTTGACCGCATGCGTGGTGGCGTTCCAGCCGTCGCGCGCACCGTGCCCCACGGCCACGCCCGCGTCTTTGGCGCCATGGCCGATGCCCACGCCAGCCTCTTTCGCACCGTGACCGATTTTCTTGCCCACGCGGGCGCTGGCGTGCCCGACGTCGCGGGCGCCGTCGGCGATGCCATGGCCGGCCGATTTCGCGCCCTGCTTGACGCTCTGGCCGAAGCTTTCCTGGCCCGCGTGGGCGGTCATGCCGAACATGGCAAGGCCGGCGCACATCGCCAGCAGGATGCCGTTCTTCTTGCGGTTCATGGCTTCACTCCCATTCGGGCAAATACGGGGAACCCACACGTTGGCACTCAGGCGTCACTGCGTTTGGAGCCGGCTTCGAGGCCCGATTTCAAGCTTGCCTCGATGAATTCGTCCAGGTCGCCGTCGAGCACTTTCTGTGTATCGGTGCGTTCGATGCCGGTGCGCAGGTCCTTGATGCGGCTCTGGTCCAGCACGTAGTTGCGGATCTGGCTGCCCCAGCCGATGTCCGACTTGGTCGCTTCCAGCGCATCTTTCTCGACATTGCGCTTCTGCACTTCCAGTTCGTACAGCTTCGCGGCCAGCATCTTCATCGCGGTATCGCGGTTGGCGTGCTGGCTGCGGCCGGTCTGGCAGGCGACCACGGTATTGGTGGGGATGTGCGTGATGCGCACGGCCGATTCGGTCTTGTTGACGTGCTGGCCGCCCGCGCCGGAGGAGCGATAGACGTCCGTTCGCAGGTCCGCCGGGTTGATGTCGATGTCGATGTCGTCATCGACTTCGGGCGACACGAACACCGAGGTGAAACTGGTATGGCGGCGGTTGTCCGAATCGAACGGAGACTTGCGCACCAGGCGGTGCACGCCGATCTCGGTCTTCAGCCAGCCGTAGGCGTAGTCGCCCTCGACGCGGAAGGTGGCGGACTTCACGCCAGCCACGTCGCCGCCGGAGACTTCCATCAGCTCGGTTTTCCAGCCGCGGTTTTCGCACCAGCGCAGGTACATGCGCAGCAGCATCTCGGCCCAGTCCTGCGCCTCGGTACCGCCGGCGCCGGCCTGGATATCGACGAACGCATTCATCGCATCCATCTTGCCGGAGAACATGCGCTGGAATTCCAGCTTGCCGACCTGGCTCTCGAGCCGCGCCAGATCGGTGATGACCGATTGCGCCGTCTCGTCGTCCTCGTCGGCGATGGCCATTTCCAGCAATTCACCAGCGTCGGTGAGCCCGGCGGTGAGCGTGTCGATGCCGTCGACGATGGTGTGCAGGCGGGCGCGCTCGCGGCCCAGTTCCTGCGCGCGGGCCGGGTCGTCCCACACGGTGGGGCTTTCCAGCTCGCGGGTTACTTCTTCCAGACGTTCGCTTTTTGTAGCGTAGTCAAAGATACCCCCTAAGCGACTCGACCCGGTCCCGGAGGTCCGCGATCTGCGCATGGATGGGATTGGTCTCGATCATCGTGAAATCTTGGTGGGAGGCAAGCGCGCAAGAATACCAGAGGAGGCACCGCCCTCGCCGCCCTACGCACTACACTGGCCGCGCTTATCTCCGAATGGAGTCCGCCATGCCGATCGACCGCCGGGCGTTCCTGAAACTGGGTGGACTGACCTTGGCCGGCACCGCGCCCGGCCTGCTCCACGCCGACGACGCGCTGACAATGCAACCAGCTGAACCACTTCGCCCCGCCGACCACACGCTGCGCATCGGCCGCAGCCTGGTGGAACTGGCGCCGGACCACATCGTTCCCACCCGCACCTACAACGGCCAGTTTCCCGGGCCGCTGCTGCGACTGAAGCAGGGCCAGCCGGTGGTGGTGGACATCCACAACGACACCGACACGCCCGAGCAACTGCACTGGCACGGGCAATTCCTGCCCGCCGCGGTGGATGGCGCGGCCGAGGAAGGCACGCCGTACATTCCGGCCCACGGCATGCGCCGGATTGCCTTCGTACCCGGTCCGGCGGGGCTGCGCTTCTATCACACGCATGTGCGCGCCGGTACCGATCTCGACCTGGGCCAGTACAACGGCCTGGTCGGCCCCGTATACATCGAGCCGCCGCACGAGTCCGGCGCCTGGGACCGCGAGGTGTTCCTGACGCTGAAGGAGTTCGATCCGTTCTTCAGCAAGGGCGGCGACATGGCGATGGATTTCCTGCAGCCCGACAAGCGCGACCCGATCTTGCAGCAGCGCGGCGAAACAGCGATGAAGGCGTCGCTGGCCGGTGGCTCCGCGCACGGGTATGAGGTGGGCTACCAGTCGTTCTCGATCAACGGCCGCATGCTCGGCCATGGCGAGCCGATCCGCGTACGCGCCGGCGAGCGCGTGTTGCTGCACATCATCAACGGCAGCGCCACCGAGATCCGCAGCCTCGCCCTGCCCGGTCACGCGTTCACGGTGGTGGCGCTGGATGGCAATCCGGTGCCGCACCCGGCCACGGTGCCGGTGTTGTGGCTGGGCACCGCCGAACGCATTTCAGCCATCGTCGAGATGACGCATCCGGGCGTGTGGATACTCGGCGACCTCGCCGATGACGATCGCAACCGCGGCATGGGCATCGTGGTCGAGTACGCCGGCCACGGCGGCAAGCCGCAGTGGATCAAGCCGCCGCCGTTCTGGTGGGACTACCGCCGCTTCGCCTCGCCGGATGCGCCACCACCAGCCACTCCCGACGAGACCATCGAGCTGACATTCGCCAAGCGCAACGCGGCGCTCCATGGTTTCAACCAGTGGACCATCAACGGCCAGCCGTTCGACATGCGCGCGATGCAGCCGAGGTTCCGCCTGCAGTACGGCAAGCGCTATCGGCTGCGCATGCACAACGCCAGCGACGACATCCACCCGATGCACCTGCACCGGCACAGCTTCGAGATCACCCGCATCGCCGGCCAGCCCGTCGCGGGCGTGGTCAAGGACGTGGTGATGCTGGGTGGCTACCAGAGCATGGATGTCGATTTCACCGCCGACCAGCGCGGGTTGTCGTTGTTCCACTGTCACATGCAATTACACATGGACTTCGGCTTCATGGCGCTGTTCGACTGCGCATGAGCGATGCATCCGCGCCGGCCGGCTCTGCCCGGGAAGTGCTGAGTGCGTTTCTCAGGCTGGGCATGACTTCGTTCGGCGGACCGATCGCCCATTTGGGCTATTTCCATCGCGAATTTGTCGAACGGCGACGCTGGCTGGATGACGAGCGTTTCGGCCAGATGCTGGCGTTGTGCCAGTTCCTGCCGGGGCCGGCGAGCAGCCAGCTGGGCTTTTCCATCGGCCTGCTGCGAGCCGGTGGCTGGGGCGGGGTTGCCGCCTTTGTCGGCTTCACGCTGCCCTCGGCCCTGTTGATGTTTGCCTTCGCCGCGCTGAGCGCGCATTGGTCCGGCGCGCCGGGCCAGGCGGCGATCCACGGCTTGAAACTGGTCGCCGTGGCGGTGGTCGCCCAGGGTTTGCTCGGCATGGCGCGCCGGCTCACGCCAGACTTGCCGCGCCTGCTGCTCGCCGTGTTCGCCGCCTTGCTGGTGACAGTCGGCGGCAACGCATGGTTGCAATTGATCGTGATCGCGCTGGGCGCGCTGCTGGGCCCGTGGCTGTGCCGCTCGGTGACGGCGCATCCGGGTCAGCCGCTGACGCTGCGGCATGGACGGCGCAGCGGCATCGTGCTGCTGGCCGTGTTCGCCACGCTGCTGCTTCTGTCGCTGTTGCCGTGGTCCGAAGCACCGGCGTGGGCCCGGATTACCGCCGGTTTCTATCGCACAGGTGCGCTGGTCTTCGGCGGCGGCCACGTGGTGCTGCCCCTGCTGAAACAGACCGTGGTCGATCCCGGCTGGCTCGATGGAAACAGCTTCCTCGCCGGCTACGGTGCCGCCCAGGCGGTACCCGGCCCGATGTTCAGCCTGGCGGCGTTTCTGGGCGAGCGCATCGGCATCGGGCACAGCGGCGCACTGGGCGCCGCCGTCTGTCTGCTGGCGATCTTCCTGCCGGGATTGCTGCTGGTTTCCGCGGCATTGCCGTTCTGGCAGGCACTGGCCGCGCGCAACGATGCCGCGCGCGTGCTGGCCGGCGTCAACGCCGCCGTGGTCGGCCTGCTCGCCGCCGCGCTGTACAACCCGGTGTGGACCGGTGCCGTACAGCGCCCGCTGGATGCCATCGTCGCGTTGAGCGCCTTTGCCCTGTTCGCCTGGGCCCGCTGGCCGGCACTCGCCATCGTTGGATGGTGCGTGACGGCCTCGCTGCTTGCGGAGCTGCTCTGACGGCTCAGGCCAGCGCTTTTTCGTGCACGCCCTTGACCGCACGACCGGACGGGTCGGCGGCCGCGGCAAAGGACGGATCCCAGGCAATGGCTGCCGGCGACGAGCAGGCGATCGACTTGCAGCCCGGCACGGTGGCCGCGCAAGCCTCACTGGGATAGTGCTGCTCGAAGATGCGGCGGTAGAAATACGCTTCCTTGGTGGCCGGCGTGTTGAACGGATAGCGCGCGGCCGCGGCGGCGAATTCGCGATCGCTGACGGACTGCTCGGCGTGGTCCTTCAGGCCGTCGATCCAGCCGTAGCCCACGCCGTCGCTGAACTGCTCTTTCTGCCGCCACAGGATTTCCTTCGGCAGCGCGCCGTCGAACGCCTCGCGCAATACGTGCTTCTCGATCTTGCCGTTGCCGGCCATCTTGTGCTTCGCGTCCAGGCCCATCGCGGTGTCGAGGAATTCCAGGTCCAGGAACGGCACGCGCGCTTCCACGCCCCAGGCCATCATCGACTTGTTGGCGCGCAGGCAGTCGTAGCTGTGCAAGGTGTCGAGCTTGCGCACGGTCTCCTCGTGGAACGCCTCGGCCGACGGCGCCTTGTGGAAGTACAGGTAGCCGCCGAAGATTTCGTCCGAGCCCTCGCCCGACAGCACCATCTTCACGCCCATCGCCTTGATCCTGCGCGCCAGCAGGAACATCGGCGTGGCGGCACGGATGGTGGTGACGTCGTAGGTTTCGATGTGGCGGATCACCTCGGGAATCGCATCCAGGCCTTCGGCGAAGGTGTAGACGAAGCCGTGGTGCACGGTGCCCAGCGCGTCGGCGGCGATCTGCGCGGCGGCCAGGTCGGGCGAGCCTTCCAGGCCGATGGCGAACGAATGCAGCCGCGGCCACCAGGCCTCGCTGCGGTCGTTGTCCTCGATCCGCTCACGGGCGAAGCGCGCGGCGCAGGCGGCGACCAGCGACGAATCCAGGCCACCGGACAGCAGTACGCCGTAGGGTACGTCGGTCATCAGCTGGCGGTGCACCGCCTGCTCGAACGCCTCGCGCAAGGCTGCCGGGGTCAGGTCGTGGCCGCGGGTGTTGGCGTACTCGCGCCAATCCTTCTTGTAGTACTGACGCAATTCGCCGACGGCGCTGTCGTAAACGTGGCCAGGCGGGAACGGCGCCACGTCGGCGCACAGCGTGGCCAATGCCTTCATCTCCGACGCCACGCACAAACGACCCTGCGCATCGTGACCCCAGTACAGCGGGCACACGCCGATGGGATCGCGGGCGATCACGTAGCGCTTCGCCGTGCCATCCCACAGCGCGAACGCGAAGATGCCGTTGAGCTTGTTGACGAAATCGCCGGCGGCATCGGTGGCGGCCTGCTCGCGGTACAGCGCGTTGATGACTTCGCAGTCGGAGCCGGTGGTGAAGTCGTAGCTGCTGGCGGCGCGCAATTCGCGGTGGTTGTAGATCTCGCCGTTGACTGCCAGCGCCAGCTCGCCGTCGCGCGAACGCAACGGCTGGGCGCCGCTGGTCGGGTCGACGATGGCCAGCCGCTCGTGCACCAGGATCGCGCCTTCATCGACGAACACGCCGCTCCAGTCCGGACCACGGTGGCGCTGGCGCTGCGACAGCTCCAGTGCCTGGCGGCGCAACGCACCCAGGTCGTCGCCCGGCTGCAGATCAAACATCCCGAAAATCGAACACATGCCACTACCCCTTTCTCGTCAATGTGGTTGATGGTGTCGCCGGTTGCCCGGCAAGATTCTGTCGCGCCCAAAAACAAAAAGGCCCGCACTAGGCGGGCCTTTTCGCGTATGGGATGAAACTTCAGCTACGCGCCGGCCCGCCAATGGTTGGCGTTATTATTCGCGCGATTATTATTGCGACCGACCAGCACACCAGGACGCGCCAGAGCGGCGGCGTCGATGAAAAAACTGGCGGGCTGAAAATGCATGCTGGTCAATAGAACAGATTGGACGTCCATACGCAAGTGCCGCGTTGCAACATCATCCCGGCAGCAATTCGGCGATCCAGCGTTTGGCCGTCTCCAGGTCAGCCAGCGAAAACAGGCGGAACTCGCCGGGCATCATGAAACCCATGGCGTTGGCGGTGGCGCGCAGCCAGGTCACATCGGTCACCAGGGCCACCCGCTCCCAGCCACTGAAATGGCGCGCGCCCATCTTCACGTCGTCCCACATGGCGCCGGGGTCGAACCCGGTGAAGTCCTCGTCGATCACGTACAGCAAGCGCAATTTGCGGTTGAGCGCGAACGCCGCCTCCACGTCGGGTACGACCACGCGCTCGTAATCGTCGGCGGTGACCCGGCCGTGGGCGCGAAAACCCAGCGTGCCGGCGGGCAATCCTTCCATCTGCTTGATCATGGCGTTCTCCTGAAGTGGGACGCCGCAAGCGTGAAACACCGCCTGTGAAGAGCGGGCAATGGCTGGCGTGGAGATTCAGGCCGGCTCGATATGCCGCAACAGCAGCCGCGGTGATTCCCGACCCTGCCAGTCGTTGATGGTCAGCTCGTAGGCGGCGCGCAGCGAGGTCGGCGGCGGATGGCCGTGGTAGGCGTTGAACATCACCGCGTCGTGTTGGGCGCCGTCGCGCGGGTCGCGCAATTGCAGGCGCAGGTGGCGCTCGCCCATCACCTTCCAGCTGATGCACTCGAAGACATCGTCGAACAACGGCTCGGGGAATGCCTGGCCCCAGGGGCCGGCGTGACGCAGTTGCCGCGCCAGCGCCAGCGACGCCGCGCCGGGTGGCAGCCCGCCATCGGTGAAGAGCACGGCCTGCAGCCGCTCAGCATCGATCAGCTCCTGCGCGACCGCGTCGAAGGCCGCCGCGAAACGCGGGTAATCGCAGGTTTTCAGGCTCAACCCGGCGGCCATCGCGTGACCGCCGAAGCGTTCGATCAGGCCGGGGTGGCGCGCGTCGATCACGGCCAGCGCGTCGCGGATATGGAAACCGGCGATCGAGCGGGCCGAGCCGCGCAGGTCGTCGATGTTCTCCTCGCTGGCAGGCGCGAACGCTATCACCGGCCGATGCAGGCGATCCTTCAACTTGGACGCCACCAGCCCCACCACGCCGGCATGCCAGGACGGCTCGTACAACGCCACCCCGATCGCATCGGTGTGCGCCATGTTGGCGGCCATCACTTCTGCCTCGGCCACCATCGACGCCTGCAGGTCGCGCCGTTCCTGGTTGATCGCGCTGAGTTCTTCGGCATGGCGGCGCGCTTGTCCCACATCATCGGTGAGCAGGCATTCGACACCCAGTCGCATGTCTTCCAGCCGGCCAGCAGCATTCAACCGCGGACCGACGGCAAAGCCCAGATCGCTGGCGCACAGCGTCGCCAGACTGCGCTTGCCCGACTCGACCAGTGCCGTGATACCTGCGCAGGCCTGACCGCTGCGGATGCGCTGCAAGCCGGCGGCCACCAGCACGCGGTTGTTGAAATCCAGCGGCACCAGATCAGCCACCGTGCCCAGCGCCACCAGGTCGAGCAGGCCTGAAAGGTCGGGACGCGCGGGCGAGCCGGCCGGAAACAGCCGCGCGCGCAACGCCAGCAACAGGTAGAACATCACGCCCACGCCTGCCAGCGCCTTGCTGGGAAAGCCGTCGCCGGCCAGGTTGGGGTTCACCATCGCGTCGCAGTCGGGCAGTTGTTCGCCGGGCAGATGGTGGTCGGTGACGATGACGCGGATGCCGCGCGCTTTCGCCGCCGCCACGCCCGCCACGCTGGCCACGCCGTTGTCCACGGTGACGATCAATTGCGGCGAGGGTTGCAGCGAGGCCACCAGCGCCGGGCTCAACCCGTAGCCATGGATGAAGCGGTTGGGCACGGCATAGCCGAGATGCCGCGCGCCCAGCAATCGCAACCCGCGCATCGCCACGGCGGTGCCGGTGGCGCCGTCGCAGTCATAGTCGCCGGCGATCAGGATGCTCCAGTCGCCTTCGATCGCCTGGACGAGCAAGTCGACCGCCTGCTCCATGCCGCCCAGCATCTGCGGCGACAGCAGCCGGGCCAGCCGGTGCTCCACCTGCTCGGGGCCGAACACGCCGCGGGCGGCGTAGATCCGCTGCAACACCGGGTGCACCGAATCGGGCCAGCCGCTGGCTTCGCCCAGACTGGCGCGGCGACGCAATTGCAGCGGGCTCGAGGCCACTGCGCTCAAGCGCCCGCCCCACGCCAGAAACGCCAGCGGTGCCAGGGTTTGCGCTGCCAGCGCTCGCCGCTGGCGAAGTGCAGCATCACCGGCTGACGCGCCAACAACGATTGCAGCGCGGGCCACCATTTGGTGGCGATGTCGCCGGCCGGCAGATCCTGCAAGTCGATCAGCCAGCCCTTGCCCGCCGCCGCCACCGTCTCGGCCGTGCGCGATTGATGCGCGGTTCCAGCGCGTGCCGCCAGCGCGTTGAGCACCACGTCGTCACTGACCACGCCAGCCCATTCGCTGCGCAACGGACCCGGCAGCACGCCGCCACCCCACAGCCACAGGCTGTTGACTGGCGACAGCCCCTGGGCCCGCCGCTGCGCATTCAAGGGATGCTGGTGCAGCAGGATCTGCACCTCATTGAGCAGCACGCGCCAGCGCTTGCCTTGCGGACCTTGCGGCAGGTGTTGCGCCAGATCCTCGCCCATCGCCTGCTCCGGCGCGGCGAAGGTGGGCAACGGGCTGTCCTTGGCCAGCCGCAGGTGCCAGCGGTCGGGCGCGGTGATTTCCAACAGCATGCCGGCGTCGCCGAACACGGGTTTCAGGGGCGCGGCCAGCGCTTGCGCGTCGGCCATGCTCAGCTCCATCTGGCCGCATGCCAGCAGGCGCACGCCGTTGATGTCCGGCTGCACCCAGGCGGGGTCGGCCGACAACCAGCCATGCCCCGCCGCATCACCGCTGAGGTAATCGCGCGTCAACGCCGCCGCCGGCAACGGCGAGCCCGCGCCGGGGAAATGATCGCCAAGCCCGTCGAGATACCCGGTGGAACCGTCAGCCAGCCGATCGGCGCGAACCAGCAACTGGCGCAGCGGATGATCCGGCGCGAAGCGCGGCAGTGCGGGCAACCACAGGTGCAGCGGACGTTCGGGCTTCGCACTCACGACTTCATCACTCCTACGCTTCCAATCGTTCCACCAGTTCCAGCCACTCGGTTTCCAGCGCTTCTTTCTCGCGGCGCAGCTCCGTCTGGCGCTGGCCCAGCCGCATCAATTCCTGGGTGGGGCCGTTGTAGGTTGCCGGGTCGGCCAGCTGGTTTTCCAGCGCGGCCAGCTCGGTGTCGATGCTGGCGGTGCGGGTTTCGATGCGATTTACCCGTTGGCGTGAGGTTTTCTCGTCCTCGCGCTGGGCGGCCGCCAGGCGGCGACGCTCTTCGGGCGACACCTCCGGCGTTTTTGGCACCGGCTTGACGGTGGCGCTGGCCTTGGCGGCCTTCTTGTTGGCGGTGCCCCGGGTGCGCAGCCACTTGGCGTAATCGTCCAGATCGCCGTCGAAGCTTTCCACGCTGCCATCGGCCACGCGCCAGAAGCTGTCGCAGACCAGACCCAGCAGGTGGCGGTCGTGCGATACCAGCACCAGCGCACCGTCGAAATCGGCCAACGCATCGGCCAGCGCCTCGCGCATGTCCAGGTCGAGATGGTTGGTGGGCTCGTCCAGCAGCAGCAGGTTCGGCTTGTCCCACGCGATCAGCGCCAACGCCAAGCGCGCCCGCTCGCCGCCGGAGAAACCGTCGACGGATTCGAAGGCGCGGTCGCCGGCAAAATTCCAGGTGCCCAGGAAATCGCGCATCACCTGCGTGGCCACGCCCGGCGCCTTGTCCTGCAGGTGATCGAGCGGGCTCGATCCCTCGCGCAGGCTTTCCACCGTGTGCTGGGCGAAGTAGCCGATCTTCAGGTCCTTGTGCGCCTTGCGCTCGCCGCTGAACGGCTCCAGCTCGCCCACCAGGGTTTTCACCAGGGTGGATTTACCGGCGCCGTTCGGACCCAGGAGACCGATCCGTTCGCCCGCTTCAATGGAAAAGCGCACGTCGGCCAGCACGATATGGGTAACTTCGCCGTTGCCCTCGCGGCTGGAGGGGTCGACCGCGTAGCCTGCGGTGACGTCTTCCAGTTGCAGCATGGAATCGGGCAACCGCCCGGGTGCGGGGAACTGGAAGCTGAAAGGCCGCTCGGCGCGCACCGCTTCGGTGCCAGCCAGTTTCTCCAGCCGCTTCATGCGCGACTGTGCCTGCTTGGCCTTGCTGGCCTTGGCCTTGAAGCGGTCGACGAAGGACTGCAGGTGCGCGCGCTCGGCCTGCTCGCGCTCGTGCGAGATCTGCTGCTGGCGCAACTGCTCGGCACGCAGGCGTTCGAACGCGCTGTAGTTGCCGGTGTACAGCTTCGCGCCACCGCCATCGAGGTGCATGGTGTGGGTGATCACGCCGTCGAGGAATTCGCGATCGTGCGAGATGATCAGCAAGGTGCCCTGGTAACGGCGCAGCCATTCCTCCAGCCACAGCACGGCGTCGAGATCGAGATGGTTGGTGGGCTCGTCCAGCAGCAGCAGGTCGGACGGGCACATCAGTGCGCGCGCCAGGTTCAAGCGGCCGCGCCAGCCGCCGGAGAACTCCTTCACCGCGCGCTCGTGCGTCTCGGGTGAAAAGCCCAGCCCGTGCATCAACTTGCCGGCGCGGGCGCGGCCGTCGTAGCCGTGCAATTCCTCGATGCGGTGATGGGCGGCTGCCATCGCCTCCATGTCGCCGCGCTCGCCGGCATCCGCCTCGGCGGCCAGTGCCGCGGCCAGTTCCTCGTCGCCGCCCAGCACATAATCGATGGCGGCATCGGGCAGCGCAGGCGTTTCCTGGTCCACCGAGGCCAGCCGCACCTTGGCCGGCATGTCGAGTTCACCCGCATCGCTTTCCAGCTTGCCCTGCAAGGCAGCGAACAGGCTGGACTTGCCGCAGCCGTTGCGGCCGATCACGCCCAGCCGCCAGCCGGCCTGGATCACCAGGTCGATATCGGAAAGCAGCAGGCGACTGCCACGGCGCAGCGCGAAGTGTCGAAAAGCAATCATGGAATGAGCAGGTATCCGGAAGCAGGCGTGCGGTCGCCACAGCCGCCCATGATAGCCGCCCAGCCATGCCACCGCCGATTCGGGCGACGATCACGCAGGTGAATGCCGATCACGTCGCACCCGGCGCCGCTGGACATGGCGTAGCATCGGCAGTTCTGATAAAACGACGCCGCATACAGCTTGTATGGAGAGGGGAATCCATGGTCACGTCCACGAACGGCTTGCCGATCATCGTCATGCTCGCTGCGCTCACCGGTCTTGCGGCCTCGCCCGCGGCCCACGCCCAATCCCGCACCACCCATGGTGACAACCTGCTGATCCACCGTGTGCAGCAGGAAAAGGGCATGAACCTGCCCGGCCGCGGCCTCAGCATGGCGCAGGTCGAACGTGATTACGGCGCGCCGTTGCGCAAGCTGACGCCACGCGGTGGCGACACCAAGAAGCACCCGGTCATCAATCGGTGGGACTACGCCAAGTTCATCGTGTATTTCGAGCACAACCACGTGATCCACTCGGTGCTCAACACGCCCGCGGGCAACAACACCAACCCGGCGGCGGTGCAGTAACAAGCGCTGGATAACGCCTTGCGGCATCGCGATGGGTGCCGCTCCCTTTACACTTGCCGTTTCGCCCGCCGGGCTTCGAAACGCGAGTGCCGACATGACCGCCAACCCCCAACTACGCCTGCCGGCGGAATGGGAGCCGCAATCCGCCGTACTGATCGCCTGGCCGCACGCCGGCACCGACTGGGCCGACCGCCTGGCCGCGGTGGAATCGACCTACGTGGCGCTGGCTGCCGCGGTCACCCGGTTCCAGTCGCTAATCATCGTGGTGGCCGACGCCACATTGAAGGCGCACGCACGGGAAAAGCTCGCCGCCGCGGGCGCCGATCTATCGCGCATCCGCTTCGTCGAGCTGTCGTACGACGACACCTGGCTGCGCGATTCCGGCCCGATCACGCTGGCCGCCGGCAACCATTTTCAGCTCACCGATTTCCGTTTCACCGGCTGGGGCGGCAAGTTCGGCGCCGCGCAGGATGACGCGCTGGTGGCCGGGCTGGTCGACGCCGGCGTGTTCGGCAATGCCGCGCACAAGCGCATCGACTGGGCGCTGGAAGGCGGCGGCATCGAAAGCGATGGCGCCGGCACGATCCTCACTACCTGGCGTTGCCTGGTGCAGCGGCATCCGGACCAATCGCGCGAGGAGATGAGCACGATCCTGCGCGACGGCCTGCATGCCGAACGCGTGCTGTGGCTGGATTACGGCTACCTTGAAGGCGACGACACCGACGCCCACATCGACACCCTCGCCCGCTTCGCACCCGGCGACCGTATCGTCTACCAGGCCTGCGACGACGCCGGCGACCCGCACCACGACGAACTGCAACGCATGGCCGCCGAACTGGCCGCGCTGCGCACGGCGGATGGCCGTCCATATCAGTTGTATCCGTTGCCGTGGGCGCAACCGATCATCGACGAAGGCCGCCGGCTCGCCGCGTCCTATGCGAATTACCTGATCGTCAACGGCGCCGTGCTGGTACCCGCCTATGGCGACGACGCCGACGACGAAGCGGCGCGCATCATCGGCACGGCGCATCCCGGGCGCGAGGTGGTGCAGGTGCCATGCCGGGCGCTGATCTGGCAGAACGGCAGCCTGCACTGCATCACCATGCAATTGCCCGCGGGCGTGGCGCACTGACAAGTGGCTCGCCGCCCATGCGACGGCCTTGGCGGCGCCATCACCCCCACCCGCTAAACTGAGCCGATTGGCCCATTCGGCAGGACATCCCATGACCCGCAAGACCCTCAAGGTCGCGCTGCTGCAGGAAACCGACCGCGGCAGCCGCGACGCCAACCTCGATGCCATCGAAGCCGGCCTTCGCGAAGCGGCCGGCGCCGGCGCAGAACTCGTGTTGCTGCAGGAGCTGCACAACGGCCCGTATTTCTGCCAGCGCGAATCGGTGGAGGTCTTCGACCAGGCCGAAACCATTCCTGGCCCCGGCACCGCGCGCATCGGCAAGCTGGCGCAGGAGCTGCAGCTGGTGGTGGTGGCGTCGCTGTTCGAGAAGCGCGCCGCCGGCCTGTATCACAACACGGCGGTGGTGTTCGACCGCTCCGCCGAGATCGCCGGCAAGTACCGCAAGATGCACATCCCGGACGATCCGGCGTTCTACGAAAAGTTCTACTTCACCCCGGGCGACCTGGGTTTCGATCCGATCGACACCTCGGTGGGCCGGCTCGGCGTACTGGTGTGCTGGGATCAGTGGTATCCCGAAGCGGCGCGCCTGATGGCGCTGGCCGGCGCCGAACTGCTGCTCTACCCCACCGCCATCGGCTGGGACCCCACCGACGAGCAGCCGGAAAAGGATCGCCAGCGCGACGCCTGGATCACGGTGCAGCGCGGACACGCCGTGGCCAACGGCCTGCCGCTGCTGGCGTGCAACCGTACGGGTTACGAGGCCGACCCGAGTGGCGTCGGCGCGGGCATCCAGTTCTGGGGCAACAGCTTCGTGGCCGGGCCGCAGGGCGAATTCCTGGCACAGGCGGGCACCGACCAGCGCGAGCTGCTGCTGGCCGACATCGACCTGCAACGCAGCGAACATGTGCGCCGTATCTGGCCATTCCTGCGCGACCGCCGCATCGATGCCTACGCCGACCTGCTCAAGCGCTTCCGTGATTGAGCCGGCGCCACTTCACTCCGCTTGTTCCGCATGCCGGTCATCCCCATGCTTGAACTTCACCCCGACCGGCCTGCTGACGCATGAGTGTTCCTGAAACCGATTCCACGTTATCCGCGCCGTTGGCGTTGCAGGATCAACCCGTCGAGCGGGTGATCCGCGGCGGCGTGGAATACGTGGTGCTGGGCACCGCGCACGTATCGCGCAGCAGCATGGAGGCGGTCGAGGCGATGCTGGCGCACGAGAGCTTCGATGCGGTCGCCGTGGAACTCTGCGAGAGCCGCGCCCAGGGCATGCGCGATCCCGAAGCGTTCAAGCAGATGGATCTGTTCAAGGTGATCCGCCAGGGCAAGGCCGGCATGGTGGCCGCCAGCCTGGTGCTGTCCACCTTCCAGAAACGGCTGGCCGACCAGTCCGGCATCCAGCCCGGCGCGGAAATGAAGGCGGCGATGGATGGCGCCGAACAACGCCAGTTGCCGCTGTGGCTGATCGACCGCGAGGTGGGCACCACGCTGAAACGCGCCTGGCGCAGCGTGGGTTTCTGGCAGCGCTTCGGCTTGCTCGGCGGCTTGCTGGCCAGCGTGTTCGAGCGCGAGCAGATCGAGCAGGTCGAGATCGAGAAACTGAAACAGGGCGATTTGCTGGAGAGCGCCTTCAGCGAATTCGCCAGCGAGTCGAAGCCGCTGTACGACAGCCTGATCGGTGAGCGCGACGCGTTCATGGCCGCGCGGTTGCGGCAGGAGTCGGCGCGTTCATCGGCGTCGGAAACCCCGGCGCGTCGCGTGCTGGTGGTCATCGGCGCCGGACACCTCAAGGGGCTGTGCGAGCAGTTGCGCACACAGCAGGACGAGCCCTCCGCCAAGGTCACGGCGCTGGCCACCACCCCGCCCAAGGCGCGCTGGCCGAAATGGTTGGCGGTGGCACTGGTGTTGCTGGTGTTTGCCGCCATCGGCTACGCCTTCCATCGTAATACGGCGCTGGGCGCGCAGGCGTTGCGTGACTGGGTGTTGTTCACCGGGGGCTTCGCCGCGCTCGGCGCACTGGTCGCGGGCGGGCACCCGCTGAGCATCGTGGCGGCTTTCATCGCCGCGCCGATCAAGCCGTTCCGCCCCGGCATTCCCGCCGGCGGCATCAGCGCCATGGCCGAGGCCTGGGTGCGACGCCCGCGC
Organism: Rhodanobacter ginsenosidimutans; assembly: GCF_042655685.1. Lineage (NCBI taxonomy): Bacteria > Pseudomonadati > Pseudomonadota > Gammaproteobacteria > Lysobacterales > Rhodanobacteraceae > Rhodanobacter > Rhodanobacter ginsenosidimutans. The sequence continues at coordinate 2,101,059 of NZ_JBHSMM010000001.1, forward strand.
GTAGTCGATTTCGATACCCTGCGCGACGACATCGTGCACTGGAGCGGTTGGTGGAAAAATCGTGTCGCCCGCACGCTGCTGAATTTCTTTCTCGTCAGCGTGGGCACGATCATCGGCGAATACAGCGCCGGCATCCATATTTTCAAGAGTCTGGTCTGAGCAGTCAGGCAGGCACCGACGTACTCGTGTTGTCCCCGCGTCAACGCAACGTCTATACTTGGCCGGTTGCATACACTCCACACCGTCGCACCCGTGGGAACGAATTCGATGACTCGACTGCAATTGCTCGGCCTGGCCGTGGCGACCACTCTTTTTGCCGCCACCAGCGCACATGCCGAGGGCGACAAGGCCGCCGGCCGCAAACTGGTTTACACCTGCGCCGGCTGCCATGGCGTACCCGGTTACACCAATGCTTATCCGCAATATCCGGTGCCCAAGATCGCCGGGCAGAATGAGCAATACATCGTCAATGCCCTGCACGGGTACAAGAGTGGCGATCGCGTCCATCCCACGATGGATGCCCAGGCCGAGAGCTTGTCCGATACGGACATCCAGAACATCGCCGCCTATCTCTCCAGCCTCGCCAGCAAATAAGTCAGGGACTTCCGCATGAAACATGCACGCATTCTGCTTTCATTCGGCGCCGTCCTGGCGTTCGCCTCCACATCGTTGCTGGCCGCTGACGCGGGCAACGCGGCGAATGGCAAGGAAAAGGCCGCTACCTGTTTCGCCTGCCACGGCACCGACGGCAACGCGGTTGATCCGCAATATCCGCGCCTGGCCGGTCAGTACCAGCTGTACCTTTCCCACGTGCTGCACGAATACAAGAGCGGCCAACGCAACAACCCGATCATGAAGGGCATGGTTTCCACACTGTCCGACCAGGATATTGCGGATGTGTCCGCGTACTTCGCCGGCCTGCCGAGCAAGCTGGATACGCTCAAGGGTCACCTGCAGGGCGACAACTGAGCCACTCGATCCACGATCGAAAAAAGCCCGCTTCGGCGGGCTTTTTGTTTCCGGGCAGAACAGCGTCAACCTGGCTCACACCGCGGCGGATGTACCCTCGTGCTTGCGGTAATACGGCTTTTCGCCACCCGCGTGATCGGTAGCATCGCGTACGGCGGTGATCTCGGGCACCCGCTCGCGCAAGGTCTTTTCCACACCCTGCTTCAGCGTCACATCGACCATGCCGCAACCGTGGCAACCGCCGCCGAACTGCAGCAACACCACGCCATCGGCATCGATTTCCAGCAGGCTGACACGGCCGCCGTGTGACGCCAGCTTCGGGTTCACCTCCGCTTCCAGCACATAACGCACACGCTCGATCAGGCCGGCTTCCACGCCTGGCACATGCCCCTTGATCATCGGCGCACGGATGTTGAGCTGGCCGCCGGTGGAGGTCGGTTCGAAATCGATGGTGGCGTTGTCCAGCCAGCGCGCACTGTCACCGTCGATATGGAAGTTGAAACCGGCGCACTCGATGGTCCATTCGCCGCCGATCAGGTCGATCGGCTCGCAGAACTCCAGCTCGCAGTTCGCCGCCGGTGTGCCTGGCGCCGTAACGCGCAGGCGAATGCTCAAATCGTCGATGCCCTGTTGTGAAAGAAGGCGCAGGAAATGCTGCTGTGCGCGTTCCGAGATGTCGATCATGCCCACTCCGCCAAAGCTTGCGCCGCTGTTGCGGCTAATCAGCACCATTTTAGTCCAGTTTCCACCTGCACGCGCGGCTTTGACTTTTCAGGCGGCAACATCAACGCTGCATGGCTTCACCACGGATCCCCGGAGTAGCGCATGAAAGCGAACCATTTGTCCGCGCAGCATTGCCAGCCGCGCAAGGGAAAGGCGGATGCGGTAGACGCGTCACAGACGGCGGAGTTGTTGCAGCAACTGCCCGGCTGGAAACTCCTCGACGATGGAACGGCCATCACCAAGGATTTCCGCTTTGACGACTTCCACCACACGCTGGGCTTCATTGCCGCCGTCGGCTTCATGGCCAACCAGGAAGATCACCATCCCGATCTCGAGGCCGGCTACGGCCACTGCCAGCTGACGTGGTCGACCCACGATGTGGGCGGACTATCGATGAACGATTTCATCTGCGCGGCGCGGGTCGAGGCGCTGCTTGAGCGCTGATCAGATATCCGTACGCGACTTGTCGCGGGTATAGACCAGCCGCTTGCCCTTGACGGCCAACACGTCGAGAAAGGCCTTCAGGTCGTCCGGCAATGGCGTGGAAAAACTGTACGAGCGCCCGTCCAGCTCGAAACTGAGGTGCGCCGCGTGCAGGAACAGGCGCTGCAGGCCCATTTCGCGGAAACGCTTGTTCATCTCCCGGTCGCCGTATTTCGGGTCGCCCGCCAGCGGATGGCCGATATGCGCGGCATGCACGCGGATCTGGTGCGTGCGACCGGTGCCCAGCGTGGCCTGCATCAGGCGCGCGCCCGGGTACTGCTCCATTTCGCGGAAGAACGTCAGCGACGGCTTGCCGCTTTCAGCCACCCGCACCATCCGCTCGCCCCCTTGCAGCACCGACTTCAGCAGCGGCGCATTCACGTCGAACTTGGCCTTGGACGGGTGCCCGAGCATCAGGCACAGGTATTGTTTGGTGACCTCGCCGGCACGAATCAGCGCCTGCAAGCCGGTCAGGCCGGCGCGCGTGCGGGCAAAGACCAACACGCCGCTGGTATCGCGGTCGAGCCGGTGCACCAGTTCCAGGTGTTCCTGTGGCCGGGCCGCGCGCAGTAGTTCAATGGCGCCATGGCTGACACCGCTGCCGCCGTGGCTGGCCACGCCGGACGGTTTGTCGATCACCAGAAAGTGTTTGTCTTCGAACAGGATCGCATCGGCCACCGAGGCCACCAGACCAGTGGCTGGTGCCCGGCCTTCCTCACGCTCGGCCACCCGGACCGGAGGGATGCGCAGCGTATCACCGTCCGTGAGACGCGTATCCGGCTTGGCCCGCTTGCCGTTGACGCGCACCTGGCCGGTACGCAGCAGCCGGTAGATCATGCTCTTGGGAACGCCTTTAAGCAGGGTCATCAACGCATTGTCGATACGCTGGCCATCCCGTTCGGGGCCAACCACGACTTGACGCACACCTTGAGGTGCATCGGGGGAAGTTACCGTTTGCATTGAAAAAAACCTGCTTAAATAGGATACTCGGCGGGCGTCCACTTGGCCCGCCGATACATGGCTCGGGAGAGGTGGCCCACCCGCAACGTCGGCGAGGATGGCGGCGGTTGCCCGTTCGGCACCGACCACGATCTCCCTTTCATCGTAACGGTTGGGTTGTTGTTTGTCCGATGCCATGTGGTATCGGATACGACAACGCAAGTAGATCGAATCATCCCCGACACCGGGAACGGTGCCGTCATTTTGCCGCTTTACCGCTGCGGCGCGATCCCCGGCAGGCCGCCATTGAGGCGCCACCGCGGCACGCGACGCGCGGCAAGCCGAGGAAAACCACCATGAAACGTATGTTGATCAACGCGACTCAGCGTGAAGAGTTGCGTGTGGCCATTGTCGATGGCCAGACCCTGTACGACCTGGACATCGAAATCCCCTCCAGGGAACAGAAAAAATCCAATATTTACAAGGGCCGCATCACGCGGGTTGAGGCTTCACTTGAAGCCTGCTTCGTCGAGTACGGCGCCGAACGCCACGGCTTCCTGCCGCTGAAGGAAATCTCCCGCGAGTACTTCACCGCCGGTCTGGACCCGCACAAGTCCAACATCCGTGAGTTGCTGAAGGAAGGCCAGGAAGTCGTCGTCCAGGTCGAGAAGGAAGAGCGCGGCAACAAGGGCGCCGCCCTGACCACCTTCATCAGCCTCGCCGGCCGCTACATGGTGCTGATGCCGAACAACCCGAAGGCCGGTGGCGTCTCGCGCCGTATCGAGGGTGAAGACCGGCAGGCACTGAAGGAAGCGCTGGAGCACGTCACCGTACCCGACGATGTCGGCCTGATCGTGCGCACCGCCGGCCTCGGCCGCGACGCCGAAGAACTGCAGTGGGATCTGGATTATCTGCTGCAACTGTGGAAATCGATCTCCGAAGCCGCCAGCAAGCAGAAGGCACCGTTCCTGATCTACCAGGAATCGAAGCTGTTCATCCGCGCCCTGCGCGACTACCTGCGCAGCGACATCGGCGAGATCCTGATCGACGAGGAATCGCTGTACAACGATGCCCGCGATTTCATGCAGCAGGTCATGCCCAACGCCCTGCGCAAGCTGAAGCTGTACCGCGACGACACCCCGCTGTTCACCCGCTACCAGATCGAGACCCAGATCGAGAGCGCGTTCGATCGCCAGGTACGCCTGCCCTCCGGCGGTTCGATCGTGATCGACCAGACCGAGGCGCTCACCGCCATCGACATCAACTCGTCGAAGGCGACCAAGGGCAGCGACATCGAGGACACTGCGTTCAACACCAACTGCGAGGCCGCGGTGGAAATCGCCCGCCAGGCGCGCATCCGCGACGCCGGTGGCCTGATCGTGATCGATTTCATCGACATGGACAGCCCGCGCCATCAGCGTGAGGTGGAAGACCGCCTGAAGGAGGCGCTGAAGCTCGACCGCGCGCGCGTGCAGATCGGTCGCATCTCTCGCTTCGGTTTGCTGGAAATGTCGCGTCAGCGCCTGCGCCCGAGCCTGGGCGAAGCCAGCGAGATCGTCTGCCCGCGTTGCGAGGGCCATGGCCACATCCGCGGCGTGGAATCGCTGTCGCTGTCGACCCTGCGCCTGATCGAAGAGCACGCGATGAAGGACAACACCGGCCAGGTGCTGGTGCAGGCGCCGCCGGCCGTTGCCAACTTCCTGCTCAACGAAAAGCGCGCCAGCGTGGTGGAGATCGAACTGCGCCACAAGGTGCACGTGGTTGTGGTGGCCGACGACAAGCTGGAAACGCCGCACATCGAGATCATGCGCATCAAGGAAGCGGAGATGGGCGAGCACAGCAAGCCCAGCTACGAGCGCCTCACTGCAGTCGCTGCCACCGAATTGCCGAAAATGGGCCAGACCCTGGGCAGCAGCGAACAGCCGGCCGTCAGCGGCATCATGCCCGCCAGCCCGGCACCGATCCGCGAGGAAATCGCGCCGGCTCCCGTTGCTGCGGCACCAGCATCCAAATCGACGGCACGCGCCAAGCCATCGCCGACCACAGCACCCACTGGCGGCCTGATGGCGCGCATGCTGGGCTGGTTCCGCAGCAGCATGGAAGCGGCGCCGGTGGAAAAGTCGGCCGAAAAATCCGCGGCCAGCGGCGCCGATCGCAACAACCGTCGCGACGAGCGTTCCGGCCGCGGCCGTTCGGGGCAGCCTGCCCAACAGAACGGCACGCCGGCACGTCAGTCCCGCCGTGACGGCGCATCGCCGTCAGCTGCCAAATCCTCCTCGTCACAACAGCCCAAGGGCAACCGCCAGCGCAACAGCGAGTCCGGTCAGCCCCGGCAATCGCAGCCGGCGCAGAATGCCGCCCCGGCCCGCCAACCGCGTCCGCCACGTCCGGCTGCCACGGAAAGCGCCGCGGCCGTCACCCCGCGCCCCAACGCCCAGCCGCAGGCCAAGCCCGAGCGCCAGCCGCGCCCAGCCGTTGCCGAGCCACTGGAAGCCGCACCGCTCGCCGACGCCGCGCTGGAAGCGAAGCAGCTCGCCCCGGCTGTGACTTCGGTCGCCCCGGAAGCCGAAGAATCGCTCGATGCCGATGGCAGCCCGTCCCGCCGCCGCCGGGGTCGCCGTGGTGGTCGCCGTCGGCGCCGGCACGACGAAACGACGGTTGCCGCTGGTGGCACGGAAACCCAAGCGCCATCCATCGACGATGAGGACCGCGACGACGCAGCCAGCAATGTTGGCGCCGAGAAGTCGAAGCCCGCAACGCCCGTGCAGAACGCGCCAAAGGCAGTCGTCGACACGGCGGCCACCGACGAGCCCGCACGCCGCGTCGTGGTGGAACCGTCCAACGTCACCGTAGCGGCCACCGCCGCTGTCGTCGCCAACGCATCCGGCAACATCACGGAGCAGGATCGCGCTGCACCCGTCGCCGCCGCAGCGGCCGTCACCGAACTCGAGCTGCCGCCGCTCCCGCCGATTCCCGCCCCCATGGCGGACTCGGCCGCTGCGCCAGACGACGCCGATATCGTGGTCAAGGCATCGCCTGTCGCACCGTCGGTAGCGTCGCCGGTGGCTGCTGCCATCCCGACATCGATCGCATCGGCCGACGCACCCGCACAGGCGCCTGCCAGGCAGCCAGCGCAAGAAGCAGCCGCAAGCGAGAAGACGAACACCGTCACGACGCCTGGTGTCCACACACCACTGGTAGCGGCCGTGGCAGCTGCGATCAACGGACCGCGTCGTGAGGATGTCGCGTTCGCCACCGTCTCCACGCCGGCACCCACACCAAAACCGACGATCGCGGTCGCCGCCGAGGAGGTCGCGCCGAAAGTGGTGGAGCTGTCACCCGCACCCGCGATCCCGGCACCGGAACAAGGTGACCTGCTGTCAGCCAATCGTGCTGCTTCCGAAAGCCACGACATCAGCATGACCGAGACCAATCGTCCGGCCGGACAGCCGCAAGCCGACTGAACCCGCGGCACAGCTGGGTAAACAAAAAAAGCCGGGCAATGCCCGGCTTTTTTTGCGCCACGTCGTCTGCGATCAACCGCCGATGGCGTGGCCCGGATTGTCGATCAAACCATGCACCGTCATCAGGTGTGCCAGGTTGAGCACGTGATCCACCCGCAGCTTTTCCATCAGGCGCTGCTTGTACGTCGACACGGTTTTCGGGCTCAGGTTGAGCTGCTCGCCGATCAGGGTCAGCGGCTTGCCGCACACCAGCATCATTGCCACCTCCAGCTCGCGGCTGGACAATGCGTCGAATGGCGAGGTGCTGCCATCGAGAGTCGCCAGCGCCAGCTGTTGCGCCACGGCAGGCGCCAGGTAGCGCCTGCCGGTCGAGACCTGGCGAATGGCGGTAACCAGCTCCTCGGCCCTGCATCCCTTGGTGAGGTAGCCCAGCGCCCCCGCGTCCAGCAACCGTTTCGGAAAACGCGCGTCATCAACGACGGTGACCACCACGATGCGGGTCGACATCTTCGCGCGATTGACGCGCTCGGTAAGTTCGATGCCGCTCATGCCCTGCATATGGACGTCCACCAGCGCGATGTCCGGCTTCAGCGTGCGAATCAATCGCAAGCCGTCTTCCGCATTTCCCGCTTCGCCCTGGATACAGATGTCCGACTGCTGCTGCAAAATCATCCGGAAGCCGGTGCGCACCAGCTCATGATCGTCCACCAATATGACATTGATCACCGCGTGCCCCTCCCTGGTTAGGCTTAGTGAAATTAGGCTGCTGAACAAATCATTGCAAGCCATGAAGGTGCTGCCCACGAAAACAGGCAGCCACCTGCCGACGCCACGCACCGTGATCTGGCATCCCCGCCAATCATCGCTGCGGTAAATCGATCGCCAAAATTTGCCACGCCCACCCTTGCCTCTTATGTAAGCGGTCGCCCTGGCATACCGTGCGGGAATGTCTGGCCTGCAAGCCGTCGATGGCATCCGGATCCCCGGTTGACCAAAAGACGATGGCGGCAGCATAAAAAAACCCGCCGAGCGGCGGGTTTTTCCATTCCGCAGCAGTCTGCTGCGAAAGTACCAAATGGTGCCCAAGAGGGGACTCGAACCCCTACGACTCTCGTCGCTACCACCTCAAGGTAGTGCGTCTACCAATTCCGCCACCTGGGCAGGTGTGTTTCTACCGCGCCCTTTTCAGGGTTTTGTCGCAGGTTTCGGCTGGGGTGCAGCCGGTATTTCGCCTTGGTTGCCGGCGGGAGCCGTTGTGGCCTCGGGTACGGCCGTGGCCGGCGAGGTGGCTTGCGGCACTTCCGAGCTGACGGCTGTCTTGCCGGCGGGTGCTTCAGCGGGCTTGGTGGCCACGCCGGACATCACGCCAAGATCGACGGCATCCTGATGAGCGTTGCCGTTGTAGTTCAGGTAAACACCCATGCCCAGGCTGAGGGCAAAAAACACCGCGGCGAGCGCACCGGTGGCCCGGGTCAGGAAGTTGGCCGAACCGCGCGCACCGAATACGGTGGCGGAAGCACCGCCGCCGAAACCGGAGCCGGCACTGGCGCCCTGACCGTTTTGCAACAGGATCAGCACGGTCATTGCCGCCGCGACCAGGATGTAGAAGACGCTGAAGATGACGAACATGATTTCTCGGAACCTATGGCGCTTGATGCGCCGCGGCGCAGATGTCTAGGAAGTCGGTTGCAGTCAAGGCTGCGCCGCCTACCAACCCGCCATCGACGTCCGGTTGCGCAAACAGCTTTGCGGCGTTGACCGCGGTGACGCTGCCGCCATAAAGCAGCCTAGTCAGACGGGCGATTGTAACATCTTCTTTTTCGAGTTTGCTACGAATGAACGCGTGAACGTCCTGCGCCTGTTGCGGCGTTGCCGTCTCGCCGGAGCCGATCGCCCACACCGGTTCGTACCCGACCAGCGCCGTGTCGAAACTCGCAATGCCGTTGAGTCGCAGGACCGCTTCGAGTTGTTCGCCGATGACGTTTTCGGTTTCACCACTGTCACGCTGCTGGCGGGTTTCACCGACACAAAGGATGGGGGTGAGTCCTCCCGCCCTCGCGGCCGCGAATTTTCGCGCGACGCATTCGTTGCTTTCGCCGTGATAGCGGCGGCGCTCCGAATGACCCACCAAGACATAGTCCACGCCGACTTCCGCCAGCATCGCGGCGCTTACCTCGCCGGTATAGGCGCCCTGTCCTTCATGCTCGCTCACGTCCTGCGCACCCAATTGCAGGGCCGTGCCGGCGAGTTGTTCGCTCAAGGTGTTGATGTATGGATACGGGGGAAACACGGCTACATCGATGTCGGCCGGCATGCTGGCGGCAATGGCGCCAGCCAGGTCCGAGGCCATCGAGCGACTGCCGTACATCTTCCAGTTTCCGGCCACAAGTTTTCTGCGCATGGTCTGCTTCATAGGCGAGCGAGCGGCAAGCTTACTGATGCCCCTGCCCCCCGGCAAACTGGTCATGCCGCCTGCCACAATCCAGTACCACTTTGCCTATAAATTGATACCACGGGCACCATCGGACCATACCAATTCACATTTGTGTGCGATCGCGAGTCGTGAGAGACCGTGATCGGCGAGGGCCAGCAACGCGTGTCGGGACCGGGGCCAGCAACGCGTTGACCGTCACAACCGCAGATAAGGCGCCAGCAAACCTTCCAGCCACCCCATGAATTCGCGAACCCTGCTGGGCAGGTTGCGGCGGTTGGCGTACAGGATCGACAACGGCAACGGTTCGGCTGGAAATTGCGGCAGCACTTCCACCAGTTGTCCCTGCTCGATCCACGGTTGCAGGCTTGCAATGGGTGACTGGATCAGCCCCAACCCGGCCAGGCAGGCCGTCGTATAGGCCTCGGTGTTGTTGACCGTCAGCACGCCTTCCATCGGCAGGCACGCGTATCCGGTGGCGGTGGGATATTCCCAGCCTGCTGGTTTGTTGCCCAGCGTGGATGCGTAGTGGATCAGCCGATGTGCCGAGAGATCCTCCAGCGTTTGCGGCGTGCCGTGGCGGCGCAAATAGTCGGGGCTGGCGCAATTGATGACGCGCAGGTTGCCGAGCGGACGGGCCACGAGGTTGTTTTCCGCCAACGGGCCGGCGCGCAACACGCAGTCAAAACCCTCGCGCACAAGGTCGACCACGCGATCGGTGCTGCTCAACTCCAACTCGATCGATGGATGCGCCTGCAGGAATTCCGGCAATCGCCTGATCACGATGTTGCACGCCATGCCGGTGGACATGTCCACCCGCAAGCGCCCGCGCAGCGATTGACCACCTTGCTGGAACATTGACTGCAGCTCGTCCATGTCCCCCAACAGGTCCCTGCTGCGCTCGTAGAAGGCCTGGCCGTCATGGGTCAGGCTGACCTTGCGCGTCGTCCGGTGCAGCAGCCGTGTGCCGAGCAGGCTTTCCAACTGCTGCACGGCCATGGACGCGCTGGCCTTGGGCATCGCCAGGCTCTCGGCGGCGCGCGTGAAGCTGGCCATTTCCGCCACCCGCAGGAATATCCGCATCGCATCGAGTTTGTTCACGCGCTTTCCCGTGGAGGTACCGAGGCCTGACCAGGCACCTATTGTTCAAAAATGACAAACATACAAATCAATTAATGCCAATTTATCCCTTGTCTGTCGATCAATAAAGTCGCCTCTCCCACATCTGATCGGAGACAACCATGACTCGCCACGCACCTTCCATCGCCCTCATCACCGGCGGCAGTCGCGGCCTGGGCAGGAACGCCGCACTGAAATTGGCCGAACAAGGCACCGACGTCATCATCACCTACCGCACCAATCGCACCGAAGCCGAGGCCGTCGTGGCGCAGGTCGAGGCCATGGGCCGGCGGGCAGTGGCGCTGGCGCTCGACATGGCCGACAGCCGGCGCTTCGATGCCTTCGCCCAACAGGTGGGCGAGGTGCTCGAAAGCCGCTGGCAGCGCCAGCAGTTCGACTTTCTCGTCAACAACGCGGGTACCGGCGGGCACGTCAGCTTTGCCGAAACGACGGAAGCGCAGTTCGACGAACTGGTCGACGTGCACTTCAAGGGCGTGTTTTTCCTCACCCAGAAGCTGTTGCCGCTGATCGCCGACGGCGGACGCATTCTCAACGTCTCCAGCGGCCTGACGCGATTCACCCTGCCCGGCTATACCGCTTATGCGGCGATGAAAGGCGCCATCGAGGTACTCGCGCGCTACCTGGCCAAGGAACTGGGCCCGCGCGGTATCACCGTGAATACGCTGGCGCCTGGCGCCATCGCCACCGATTTTGGTGGCGGCGCAGTGCGCGACAACGCGCAGTTGAATGCTTTCGTGGCCTCGCAGACCGCCTTGGGTCGGGTTGGCGAAGCGGACGATATCGGCGGAGTGGTGGCGTCGTTGCTGACGTCCGCCAATGGCTGGATCAATGGCCAGCGGATCGAGGCCTCGGGCGGCATGTTCCTGTAACCATCGGCGGAAGTTCCACGGCGCCAGTCATGACACCACCGTCGTGACACCGCCAGCTCCACGGAGGGAGCTGGCGCTCAGGCGTTGCTGGCACGTTCGATGCGGCGATCCGGAATCAGCCACAACAACGCCGCCAACACGTACATGGCCTGGCCCGCCCACGGCCGCCAGAACGTCAACGCGATGCCCGTCAGATAGAGCAGTGGCGACAGTTTGCCCTTCCAATCCGACCCGATCGCCGTGGCGAGCACGGCGTCGCGGCCATCAGCCACGATAAGCGTGCGCTGCAGCAGCCAATAGGCGACCGCCGCCATCAACAGCACCACGCCATAGACGGCCGTCGGCGACGCGGCGAAGTGGTTTTCGCCCATCCAGGCCGTGGTGAATGGAAGCAACGACAGCCAGAACAGCAGGTGCAGGTTCGCCCACAGCACACGCCCCGATATGCGGTGCACGGTCGAGAGCATGTGGTGATGGTTGTTCCAGTAAATGCCCACGTACACGAAGCTCAACACGTAGCTGAGCAGAACCGGAGCCAGCGGCGCGAGCGATGCCAGCGCATGGCTTTCAGGCACTTTCAGCTCCAGCACCATGATGGTGATGATGATCGCGATGACGCCGTCGCTGAACGCTTCCAACCGCCCCTTGCCCATGTGTCGATCCCCGTTGGGCGCCCGACGGCCCCCAGGCGGCAAAGCTTGCCTCAGGAACGACGCGGTTGCACGGCAAACGTTGGATGGGTCTGCCTGTCGTTCCACCACTCGACAAAGCCGCGCATCACCCCCATCTTCAACCGCACACCAACCACCGGAGATTTCGATGACAGCCACCACTGATCGCGCCATTCTTGCCGGCGGCTGTTTCTGGGGCATGCAGGATCTTCTGCGCCGCCAGCCCGGCGTCGTCTCCACCCGCGTGGGTTATTCCGGCGGCGACGTGCCGAACGCGACGTATCGCCATCACGGCACCCATGCCGAGGCCATCGAGATCGTGTTCGATCCGCAGGTCATCAGCTACCGCACCCTGCTGGAGTTCTTCTTCCAGATCCACGACCCCAGCACCGTCAATCGGCAGGGAAACGACCGGGGTACCAGCTACCGGTCGGCCATCTTCTACACCAGCGAAGCGCAGAAGGAAGTGGCCGAAGACACCATGGCCGACGTCGACGCGTCCGGTTTGTGGCCGGGCAAGGTCGTGACCGAGCTGGCGCCCGCGGGTGACTTCTGGGAAGCCGAGCCCGAACACCAGGACTATCTCGAACACTTCCCCACCGGCTACACCTGCCACTTCATCCGGCCGGACTGGAAATTGCCGCGGCGCGCCTGAAGCACGACGTCACCAAGCGTTGTCGTCCCGCTCGCGGGACAACAGCTTTCAGTGCGCCTTCTTGGGCCGCGCTGGCCATGGCGCAACGCGCCAGCAGGTGTAGTAGAAAACCTTGAGCTGTGCGCGCACCGGCTGCAACGGCATGGTGAAGCCATCACGGAAGGCATCGCTGCGGCCGCCGACCCATGCGCCGACCGACCACGCCGATATCAGATCCACCAGATCGGCGGGCGGCAGATCACGGCGGATCACCAGCGCGTTGCCCATCGCCTGCGCGCCGCCACGTGGCTGGCTCAACCGCTTTTCGTCCCCGAGCTGAAAATAGGAACTACCACCACGCAAGGCGATTTGCCGCGCACGCGCGATGCCCACTTCGTCATACGCCGTCACCGTGGTCTTGCCCGGTTGGCACTGGACCGTGAGCCGGTGCGTTCCCTTGCGATCCGCCAGGCGCAAATCCAGTCGTGGCGCAGGCCTGGACAAATCATAAGTGGCCGTCGTCGGCAGCCGGCCATTGTTGGCCAGGCCGGAAGCGGTCATCTTCTCGGCCGTCAGCCACGCCTCGCTGCCAAGCATTTCATCCTTGATCCCCATCGCTTTCAGATAAGTGACGGCATCGGGCGAGTGGCGCGTGGCCTGCGTCTGTGGCGAGCTGAATCCGATACGGTCGCGCCCGCTGGGCACCCAGCGATACAGGCCACCGAGATAGGCGTAAAGACAGGCATCCATGCAGATAGCCGTCTTGGCCTCGACGCTCGCCCACTTCGGCTGCCGTGGCGTACCCAGATGCGTGGCCATGCCGCCAGCGCGAAACATCCTGCCCAACGCCATGCCGGCAGCGCGGTCAGCGCCGCGCGCGTTGAGATAGATGTCCGAACCCCTTTCGATGCGACCGGACGCAACCAGCGCCGCGAACCGCTGTGGCGCGCCGGCATCGATCTCGCCATGCAGATACACCTGCGGGTAATGCGTCAATGACAGCGTCAGCCGATCGCGAACGACGTCGATCTTCAGCGGCTTTCCGCGGTCGGCCGACGCGCTGCCGAACGCAGGCATCGCGACAAACAGGGCCAGCAACGCGGCACAGCGCGCGGCATTGCGAACAGTCGAAATGGGGCCGGTATGACGGTGCACTTGCATGACTCGGGACCAGGCCCTCCAGTGTGTGGGTTGGTGAATGTCTCGAGAGTGAACATCCGCCCGGATCCATCGCATACCTATCGCCATTGAGTTTGGAAACGATCCATTCCAAAATGGCGACATGAGTCCATCCAATCCGCCCATGGCCACGCGCCCCCGAGGACGCGGACGGCCGCGAGAGTTCGACATGGCCAAAGCCCTGGATGGAGCAGTCCGGGTTTTTCGCGAGCGTGGTTACAACGCAACGACGATCGCCGATCTCACCCAGGCCACCGGGCTGGTCGCAGGCAGTATCTACAAGGCGTTCAAGGACAAGCGCGGGATATTCCTGGCCGCCTTCGACCGTTATGTCGAGGAAAGGGACGCCATGCGCCACCTTGCCCTGCGCCATGCAGGCAACGGGCGTGAGCAGCTCAGGGAATTGCTTGGCCTCTACGCCGCGGCATCCTCCGGATCAGAGGGGAAACAGGGTTGCATGGTGGCTGGCAGCGCGACCGAGCTGGCGACCATGGACGCGGACACCGCACGGCGAGTGCGTGCTGCCTATGCCCGCAATGAGCGACTGCTCGTCCGCACCATCCGCGATGGCCAGGCAGATGGATCGATCCGCGCGGATCTGGATAGCGCAGCGGCCGGTCGACTGATGCTGTGCGTCCTCCAGGGCATGCGCGTCGTCGGCAAGACCGGGCGGTCGCATGACGACATGAACGCGCTGGTCTCGCTCGCCCTGAAAGTTCTCGATTGATTTTTTTGACTTATTAGGAAATGAATATTTCCTTTTTACATTGGTAGAGGAATCCATGATGAAAGACCGAGAAGATCACCATGCACAGGCTGTAGAACAGTTGCCTGAATCCCCGTCGAGCGCGAGGCCCGGGTTGCCGTCGCCGGACTTTTTTGCCCACCGGTTCGCAAACGTCGATGGAGTTCGGTTGCATTACGTCCGCGGCGGGCAGCCAGGGGGCGACACCATCGTCTTTCTGGCCGGCTTTCCGCAGAGCTGGTACGCATGGCGCAAGGTCATGCCCTACCTGGCATCGACCCGCGACGTGATCGCGATCGACCTGCCCGGACAAGGCGATTCCGACCGACCCGACGGTGGTTACGATACCGACACGCTGGCAGGGAAGGTGCAGGCGCTGCTGCAGCAGCTCGGGGTCAATCGCTACGGTCTGGTCGCGCACGACGTGGGCGCCTGGGTCGCCTACCCGCTGGCCGCACGCTACAGCGATGAAGTGCAGGCGCTGGCGCTGCTCGACGCCGGTATCCCGGGCGTGACCTTGCCCGATCGCCTGCCGGTGGCGCCGGAACAGGCGTGGCGCACCTGGCACTTCGCCTTCCATGTGATTCCGGATTTACCCGAGATGTTGATCGCCGGCCACGAGCGCGAATACCTGGCCTGGTTTCTGCGTCGAAAGGCGGCTGATCCGTCGGTTTTCAGCGAGCAGGATCTGGATGAATACCTGCGCGTCTTCACGCTGCCCGGTGGACTGCGTTCCGGCCTGGCCTATTACCGGGCAACACCCGAATCCGCACGCCAGAACCGCGCATTCGCTGCCAGGGAGAAACTTGCGATGCCGGTGCTGGCTCTGAGTGCGGATCAGGGCTCCATCCCCGATATGGCCGCACCGTTGCGAGCATTCGCCGACGACGTGCGCGGAGTCAGGATCGCCGACTGCGGTCACTTCATGCCGGAGGAGCAACCCGCCGCCGTAGCCTCCGCGCTGGCAGCCTTTTTCCAGACCTCGGGCCAGGCCGCCGGATGACCGCCGACGGCCACGTACCGATCAGCCCGCCTGCCAGGCCAGTGCCAGCCCGGCAGCGAAATCGCGATAGCGACGGGGCGGATGGCCAAGCAGCCCCGTAAGTGTTTTCACTGCGAGCGGTTTGCCGAGCATGCCGTCGACATGGAATCGCGCAAGCATCAGGCGCAGGTCGTAAGCCGACCACGAAGGCATGATTCCGGCCATGAAACCTTCGAACGCAGCGAGGTCATTGCCCGCGTAAGTTATCGGCTTGCCCAGTACACCGGACCAGAGCGTCGCCAGCGCATCGCCGGTCAATACATCCGGCCCCACGATTTCGATCACCTCGCGCGGCAGCGGCGTCGGCGCATTCGCGCGGCGCAGCAGCGCGGCGACCGCAATCTCGGCAATGTCACGCACGTCAACCATCGCTATCCCGACATCGCCCACCGGCATGCCGTAGCGCCCCTGCAACAAGCCGTCCCTGAGCTTGGCATCGTTCTGCATGAAGTACGAAGGGCGCAGCACCGTCACCGGCAAATCGAGCTGTTCGATCATCCGTTCCACCGTGTATTTGCCGGTGAAATGCGGCACGTCGGCATAGGTATCGCTGTTGAGCACCGACAGATAGACGATGCGTTCGATACCCGCCTCGCGTGCCAGGCTCAGGGTGCCAATCGCCTGGGTCACCTCGTCGGCGACCACGGCGTTGAGCAGAAACAGCGTATCGACCTGTTTCAGTGCCGCGCGCATCGAGGGGATGTCGGTCATGTCGCCCTTGACGGCCGTGACGCCGGCGGGAAGCGATGCTTTGTCCGGGTTGCGCGTCAGCGCGTGGACGCTGGCGCCCTGCGCCGCCAGCCCTTGCACGACTAGGCTGCCAATGGTGCCGGTACTGCCCGTAACCAGAATGTTCATGAGGTGTCTCCTGTATCTGTGGATGTGGAGCCACATCGTGGTGTTTCATGGGAACTCGCGATAGCCGCATAATCTGGACATCGTGTCTCACTGGTGAAACACCATGGATCTCCTCGCTCTGGCCGATTTCAACGACGTGGCGCGACATGGCGGCTTCGGCCGCGCCGCGCGAATCACCGGCCGCCCCAAGGCCACGCTTTCACGCCGCGTGCGCCAGCTTGAGGACGCGCTGGGCGTGCGTCTGTTCGAGCGCGGCGGCCACACCCTGCGCCTGACGATGGAGGGCCGCGAGCTGCAGGAGCAAACCCAGTCGCTGCTGGAACACATCGACGAAGTGGGCGATACGCTGCGACGCGGCGTCAGTACGCCGCGTGGCCGATTGCGGGTCAGTGCGCCGGTGCTGTTCGGCCAGCGCGGCCTGGGCCGTATCGCCGCGGATTACGCCCTCGCCTATCCACAGGTGCAATTGGAAGTGGTGGCGGAGGACCGCTTCGTCGATCCCGTCGATGACGATTTCGACCTGATCATCCGCGCCAACCCCGACCCTTCAACCGAGTTGTCCGGTCGATGCTTCCTGCGCGACGTGATGGTGGTGGTGGCCGCGCCGTCGCTGCCTCTGCCGACAAGACGAGTTGAAGCCACGGTTCCAGTCATCACGCTTTCGCGCACTCCGGCCGATGCTTCCTGGCAGCTCAGCCGCGCACGCAGCGTGCGCAACATCGCGACCCGTACGGTATTGCGGCTGTCGTCGATGTCGATGATCCACGACGCGGTCATCGCCGGCATCGGCGCAGCCGCCATGCCGCGCTCGCTGGTACAGGCCGACATCGATGCCGGCCGCCTGATCGTCTGGGGCGTGCTCACCGCCCACCCGGTGGAGGTGTGGGCGCTGTACCCCTCGCATCGGCATGTGAGCGCGCGCGTCTCGGCCTTCGTGAAGTTGCTGCTGGAGCGGTTCGAAAACGCGTCGCCCGCTGCCTTCGCCCAGCTCCCCCATGCGAGCTGATGCATGTGCATCGATAACCCGCCGGAAGCGACTTTCACCGCGACAGAAGAGGATTCTGGTAGTTTCGATATCCCTGCAACGGCGACGTCAGGTCGCCACGGACACACCACCACCGCAGATTGATGACTCCGACGTTACCGCCCCTTGCCGACGTACTCGACCTGATGCCCGATGCCGTGTGCGTGGTCGATGTCGATGGACGTTTCCTGTTCGTCAATGCCAGTTTCCAGCGCATTTTCGGCTACATGCCCGACGAGGTGCTCGGTCGGCTGATCTTCGATCTGGTCCATCCCGATGACCGCGACGCCACCGCCAGGCAGGCCGAAGCGGTCATGGCAGGCGAACTGCAGCGCCACTTTCGCAATCGCTACATCCACAAGGACGGCCACGACGTGGACATCCAGTGGTCCGCACGCTGGCTGCCCGACCATCACGTGCGTATCGGCGTCGGCCGCGAAGTGACCGAGCTGCGGCGCCTGGAGCGCGAACTGGAACATCGCGCGAACCACGACTCCCTGACCGGCCTGGCCAACCGCGATCGCCTGCGCGCGGAAATCCGCTCAGCCATCAACCACGCCGCGCATGCCGAGCATGGCTTCACGCTGCTTTACCTCGACCTGGATGGCTTCAAGTTTGCCAACGATCGCGCCGGGCATGATGCTGGCGACCAGCTGTTGCGCGACGTTGCCGTGCGCCTGCAAGAGGGCATCAACCCCGACGACGTGTTGGCCCGCATCGGCGGCGACGAGTTTGTGGCGCTGCTTCCCGCTTGCCACGACACGGCTTCGGCCCGCCAGGTAGCCGATTCATTGCGCGCTCGCCTCACGCAACCTTTCAGCCTGCCTGATGGCCCGTTCCTGCTGGACGTCAGCATTGGCATCGCCTGTTTCCCCATCAATGGCACCGACGCGGACAGCCTGCTGGCCCACGCCGACCGGACCATGTACGCCGCCAAGCGACAACGATCGTTGCCCGGTTAGGCGGAACGCCCGCACAACGACACACAGCGCTGGTTCGGCCAGACCACCTCATCCGAAGCGAGGGCGTTGGGCGCGGGACTCAGGCGTCCACAGCCGCAGGCAATTCGGCCAGAAGCCGTCCGATGCTGGCGCCCAGCGCAAGATCATCCGCCACACCGAAATGCTGCTGGCGCAAACACCCTTCCGCGTCGATCAGGACCAGGGTCGGCGTACCTTGCATGGCATAGCTTCGCATCGTGCAGGGCAACGGGTCGCCCTCATCATGCGCGTCCACGCCCACCGGAAAGTCGTAGCGATACTCGTGCAGGAAGGCCGCCAGCGAAACCGGCCCCTGCGCGTCATGATGTTCGAACACGGTGTGCAACCCCACGACGGCAAGGCGCTCATCCGCAAAGGCGCGCCGTACGCGCTGCATCTGCGGCAGCGCCTGCATGGCACAGGCGGGGCACAACATCTGGAACGCATGCAGCAACACGACCTTTCCGCGCAAGTCGGCCAGGGCCAGCGGTTCACTGTTGAACCAGCGCGACACCTGCCACGCGGGCGCCATGGGCGAGGTCATACCCTTCTCCTGTCGAGACTGCATGACATCACAGTTTACGCGCTGCACGCACGGCGGATGATCCCTGCGCGGCAACTTGCTAACCTGCCCCGACAAGCATCCGGAGGCACCATGACCGTCCACGGCATCCACACCATCGACACCGGTTTCGTGCGCCCGCGTTTCGATGCCGCCTACCTGATCGTGGAAAACGGGCGCGGCGCGTTTGTCGATTGCGGCACGAATTTCGCCGTGCCGCGCATGCTCGACGCGCTACGCCAGGCAGGCCTCACGGCGGACGATGTGGACTGGCTGATCCTTACCCACGTCCATCTGGACCATGCCGGCGGCGCCGGTGCATTGATGGCGCAACTGCCCCACGCACGCCTGGCCGTGCACCCGCGTGGCGCACGACACATGATCGACCCCGCGCAACTCTGGGCCGGCGCCAGTGCGGTCTATGGCGAGGCGGTGATGGAGCAGACCTACGGTCGGCTGCAACCCGTTCCATCCGAGCGCGTGGTGGAAGCACCGGACAACCACGTGATCGACCTGGCGGGGCGGTCGCTGCGCTGCCTGGATACACCGGGCCACGCGAAGCACCACCTGTGCCTTTACGACGAGCGCTCCAACCGCTGTTTCAGCGGCGATACGTTCGGCCTCAGTTATCGCGAATTCGATACCGCCAACGGGCCGTTCGTGATTCCCACCACGTCGCCGGTGCAGTTCGACCCCGAGGCATTGCATGCATCACTACGGCGTTTGGTCGCCCTGCAGCCGGAGGCGATCCATCTCACCCACTACGGCGCCGTCGACCAGGTGGAAAAACTGGCCGACGACCTGCACCGCCGGATCGACGCCATGGTGGCGCTGGCCCGATCGGCAGGCGAGCTGCCCGACCGGCAAGCGCGCCTGATGGAAGCCCTCACCGATCTTTACGCCGAACACGCCGCCGCGCATGGCTGGGCCGGCAGCCGCGCGACGCTGTGCGAACTGCTGGGCATGGATATCGAACTCAACGCACAAGGATTGCTGGTGTGGCTGGATCGGCAAGCGCGGCACTGAGGCCGTTCACGCCATTCGCGTGCCGTTGGGCACCGGCCTCTCCAGCGTGGTGATCACCACGCCCTGCTCCGTCGCAAAACCGGTCAGCAGGAACTGCGATCGGAACGGGCCGATCTGCTTCTCGGGGAAATTGATGACGCCCACAATTTGCCGGCCCACCAGCTCCGCGGCGCCGTAGAGCGCCACGATCTGCGCACTGGTTTTGCGCTCGCCGTACGGGCCGAAATCCACCCAGACCTTCCACGCCGGCTTGCGCGCTTCCGGAAAGGCCTCCACCCGCGTGACCGTGCCCGCGACCATGACGATCTTCTCGAAGTCCGCCCAGGATATTTCGGTGCCGGGGGCGCGTGCAATTTGTTGCTCGGTATCGCTCATCGTTCCAGTCCACTCTTCAACCAGTCGCGGCTTTGCTGCCACCAGTAATGGGTTTGCGCCCCCAGGTAGCCCCAAGGGCGATGTGTGCTGCACAATCCGTAACCGCGGAATTGTTTCCAGCTCTCGTCGCCTTGCGCGATGGCGGCGGCAAGCAGTTCGCCGGCGGCGCAGGTTGGCGCCAACCCGTGCCCGCCGAACGCCTGCGCCCACCACAAACCTTCCGCATTGCCACCGATCTGCGGCATCTGGTGCCTCGCGTAGCTCATCAGGCCAGACCATGCGTAATCGATGCGCGCGCCCCGCAGTTGCGGAAACACCCGCAGCATGTCGGCAGTGAGAAGCCGCTCTATGGCGCGTGAGGAACGTTCGCGAATCGAGATGCGGCCGCCCCACAGCAGGCGCGTGTCGGGCAGCGGACGATAGTAGTCGAACGCAAACCGGGTGTCGTACACCGCCGCCCGGGTCCGCAGACAGGTTTGCAGCCGTTCACCCAGCGGCTCGGTCACCATGACATAGGTGGCGATCGGCAGGATTGCGCGATCAATCGACTCCTCCAGCCCCGCCAGATAACCGCCACACGCCAGCACCAGTTGATCGGCAAGCACGCTGCCATGCGCCGTATCGACACGCCAGCTCGAACCCTCGCGGCGCACCTGCAGTACACCGCTGTTTTCGTGCAGGGCCACGCCACGGCTTGCCGCAGCGCGCGCCAACCCGGTCGCGTAATTGAGCGGATGCAGATGCAAGGCATCGGATTCGTACAACCCGCCGTGATACCGCGCGCTGTCCACCAGCTGGCGCAGCTGGGTTGGCGACAAGGCCTTCCAGTGCACGTCGTAGTGATCGGTCAGCAACTGCTGGCGTCGACGCAGGATGGATGGGTCGCGAAACCAGTTGGCCCAGATCACGCCCTCGTCCACCACGTCGCAAGCAATGTCGTATTGCGCGATACGTTGACGGATGCGCTGCACTGCTGCGGTGGTCAGTGCAAACAATGCGCGGGCACGCGGCGCACCCGATTGATCGAGCAGGCTCTGCTCGCCCAGCGAATAACCGGCAAAAACGAAACCGCCGTTGCGTCCGGACGCACCGAAGCCGACCTGCTCGCGCTCCAGCAACATCACTCCGCGCACGTCGCGCTCGGCCAGGCCCAGCGCGGTATTCAGCCCCGCGTAGCCGCCCCCCACGACGACCACGTTCACCTCATGCGAGCCATGCAACGTCGGATACGGCGCATACGCCGTGGCGGTGGCGCGGTAATAGGAGGTTGGCTGGCCGTCGGGCATGGCGTCACCCTACAACCCGGGCGCGCAACCCGACGAGTGCCGAGGGTAGGATGGTGCGCGGGTTTCAGCTCACCGCTGCGCGTGCATGCGCTGGCGTGCGGTCAGAGGTCCGCGAGAAACGAGCGCACCGTCGGCTCCAGCGTTGGGTCCTGCATTGCCATGTGCATGGTGGCGCGCACCAGGCCGGCCTTGTTGCCGCAATCGAAACGGGTGCCTTCGAAGCGATAGGCCAGCACCTTGCCCTGCTCTTTCAGCAGCGCGTCGATGGCGTCGGTCAGCTGGATCTCGCCGCCGGCACCGGGCACGGTCTGTTCAAGCAGCTGGAAAATCCGGCTCGGCAGGACATACCGGCCCACCACGGCAAGGTTCGAGGGTGCGTCGGCGGGCTTCGGCTTCTCCACCATGTGGTCGATGCGCGCGCTGCGCTCATCGATCGCGGTTGCCGCGACGATGCCGTATTTGTCGGTTTCGTTGTGCGGCACCTCTTCCACCGCAATCACGCCCGCCTGCTGCTCGTTGCCCAGCTCGGCCATCTGCCGCAGCGCGCCCTTGCCTTGGCCGTTCCAGATCAGATCGTCAGGCAGCACGATGCCAAACGGTTCGTCGCCCACGACGGGTTTGGCACAAAGCACGGCATGGCCGAGGCCAAAGGCCTCCGGTTGCGTGACAAAGATGGCGCGGACATTCTTGGGCAACGTCCCCTGCACCAACGCCAGCAACGCCTCCTTGCCCTTGGCGTGAAGCTTGGCCTCAAGCTCGTAGGCCTTGTCGAAGTAGTCGGCGATCGCGTGCTTGTAGCGGTTGGTCACGAAGATCAACGTGTCCGCGCCCGCATCCACCGCCTCATCCACCGCGTACTGGATCAGCGGTTTGTCCAGCACCGGCAGCATTTCCTTGGCCACCACCTTGGTCGCCGGAAGAAAGCGTGTACCAAGCCCCGCCACGGGAAACACCACTTTGCGCAGAGGCTTGCTCACTTACTTGTCTCCTGATTCATTGCGACGGATGGACACCACGTTGTCGGGCTGCGCCACTTCGCTCCAGCGGAACGAAGGCAGCAGGCTGGAAACGCAGCGCCGCAGATCTTCCTCCCTGAAATCCCGTACCGCGTCGACGGATTTGTTCAGCAGCGCATGCAGCAGTTCCCACGACACCTCGCGGTGCTGCGCCAGGAAAATCTTGGCGTGCGCGGTGCCACTGTAGTTTTCCAGCGGGTGGAACAATTCCTCGAACAGCTTCTCGCCGGCGCGCAACCCCGTGTAGACGATGGGAATCTCGCTGCCCGGCTTCTTGCCGGCAAGCCGGATCATCTGTTCGGCGAGGTCGCGGATGCGAACCGGCTCGCCCATGTCCAGCGCGAAAATCTCGCCGCCCTTGCCGAGGCTTGCCGCCTGCAGGATCAACTGGCATGCCTCCGGAATGGTCATGAAGTAACGCGATATCTCCGGATGGGTCACCGTCACCGGGCCACCGGCGCGGATCTGGCGGCGGAAAAGCGGTACCACGGACCCGGCCGAATCCAGCACGTTGCCAAACCGCACGGTCATGTAGCGTGTCGACGTCTGGGCATTGAGGTTCTGGCAATAGATTTCGGCCACGCGCTTGCAGGCGCCCATGACGCTGGTCGGGTTGACCGCCTTGTCGGTGGAGATCAGCACGAAACACTCGACGCCGGTCTCGCTGGCCAGATCGGCCACCGTGCGCGTACCGAGCACATTGTTGCGGAAGGCCGAACGCAGCTGCGTCTGCAACATCGGCACATGCTTGTAGGCTGCCGCGTGGAATACGACCTGGGGCTGCGCCTCCACGAACACCTTGTGCATGGCGGTGCGATCGCCGCAGTCGGCCAGTACACCGTCCAGGATGAGTTCGGGGAAATCGGCGCGCAATTCCTGGGTGATGCGATACAGGTTGTATTCGCTCTGGTCGACAACGACGAGCGATTGCGCCCCCAGCCTCGCCAGCTGCCGGCACAATTCGGAACCGATCGAACCGCCACCGCCGGTAACCAGCACGCGGCGTGTGGTCAGCGTCTGGCGGATCGCGGTCCAGTCCAGCTCCACCGCGTCGCGACCCAGCAGATCCTCGATCGCCACGTCCTTGATTTCGTTGAACTGCGCGCGACCGGCCACGACGTCATCCAGACGTGGCACGGTGCGATACGGCAAATCGGTGGCGTCACACAGCGCAACCACGCGGCGCATCTCGTTGGTCGAGGCACCGGGCATGGCGATCAACAGCATGTCCACCGCCGCTTCCCGCGCCACGTCAGGCAACTGCTCCAGATCACCCAGCACGGGGTGGCCATTGATGCTGGCGCCGCGCAACGTCATGCGGTCATCCACGAAACCCACCACGGCGTAGCCGCTGTCGCGGCGCAGGTCACGTGACAGCACCTCGCCGGCACGGTCGGCACCGACGATCAAGACCCGTTTGATGGACACGCCACGACGCGAGTCATCCCGACTGTCTTTCCAGAACCGATAGGTGAGCCGCGGTACACCCAGCAACCCGGCCAGGACCATCGGATACATCAACAGTACCGACCGCGGGACGCCTTCCAGACGGTTGTAGAGGAACAGCGACAGCCCGATCGCCAGCGCACCCATGAGCACGGCACGCAGGATGTTCCACAGGTCTGGCAAGCTGGCGAAGCGCCAGACGCCCTTGTACAACCCCGTCCAACGGAAGATGAGGCCCTGTACCAGCAACACGATGGGAAACTCGAACAGCATGAAGCTGACGATCTCGTCCGGCTTCAACGCATAGCGCAGCAGTTTGCTGATCCACCAGGCCAGCGCCGTCGCCGCGAGGTCGTGCAGCACCACGGCGACACGCGGATGGATGAAGGCGGCCATCTTACGCAGCAACATGGCGACCTCCTGCGGTAGGGCGCTGCAGGCAGCGACGTTTCATGACCAGCCAGAGCACCGCCGCAATCGCGTAGATCGCGACAGCAATCGGCAAGGCGGCCTGCGGATGGCTGGCCATCCACCATGCAGCAGGCGCCGCTATCAACAGGTTCCAGACCAGGTAACGCGCGTCAACGCCGGCATGCGACATGCCGCTGCGCACCATCCATTGATAGAGATGTTCACGGTGAGCGCTATGCCACGAGCGTCCGCCCGTCATTCTCGTGAGGAGGGTCAGGCTGGCATCGGTGACAAACGCCGACGAAAGCACCAGTGCCGCCCATGCCAGCGACGGTTCAACGCGCCACAGCAGGACGGAAAAAACAAACACCAGCAGTCCCGCGCTGCCGCTGCCCACGTCACCCATGAAAATGCGCGCAGGCGATCGGTTGTAGAACCAGAAACCCACACCGGCCGTCATGACCGTACCCGCCCCGATCGCCAGAGCCGGCTCTGCAACGGACCAGGCCAGGCAGCCAAGGGCGCCCGCCACGAAAACGATTTGCTGCGCAAGCAAGCCATCGATGCCATCCATGAAGTTGTGCAAGTTGATGCTCCACATACCCGCCAGCAGCAATAACGGGAACCAGTACCACGACAAGTTTGTAGCGATCAGCGTGAAGGAAAACAAAACGACGGCGGCCGCCTGTGTCCCCAACCGCGGCCATACCGGCAGTGGGCGATGGTCATCCCACCACCCGACCAATGCGACCAGAAACAACGCTGCCGCCATTCCCGCCACAACAAGCACGGATATCGGCTTTGATAATGTCAGCAGTGCTCCGGAAGCGCAGATGAACACAGCCACTACCACGCCGATACCGCCACCGCGCGGCGTCGGAATGCGGTGGGAGCGACGATGGCCGGGTTGATCGAACATGCCGCGTCGGCGCGCGTAGTAAATGGCGGCACCCACCAGCAGCGACGTCAGAACGAATGACGATACCAACCACCCCGCTGCCAGCCCTGGCACGACAAATCCATGCTCATTCATTGGCAACCCCGTGAATGGGCCGGATGGTGCTCCAGTTCTTGCAGCTGGGGCATTGCCAATGATGGGCTTTGGCGCCGAAACCACAACGGCTGCAGCGATACATCGCCTGCCCTTCCAGCAGCTTGCGCATCAGCTCGCGCAATATCTGGAAATTCTCCCTGGCTTCACCGTCGATCTTGTCCATGGTGGCGTCGATCAAGGTCATCAGCCCGCGCACCGACGGCCGCTGGCGCAATTGCGCGGTGAGAAACTCCACCGCCTGCCGGTCGCCGTCGCGCTGCCGATACAAGTTCGTCAACGCCAGAACCGGTGACACACCGTGATAACGATCGAGCAGGCCACGCAGAAAATGCTCCGCACGGCCCATTTGCCGCGACCGTTCATAGCTGTCGAGCAGCGGCGGCAGGATATCCGGCACAAACGCCACATCCGCTTCGACGGCGGCTTCGTAGGCTTCCACCGCCGCGTCGTACGCGCCGTCTTCCGAATGCAGGCGGCCGGTCAGCATGTAGGCGCGCACGCATTGCGCCTGGCTCGCGAAAGCCTGGGCGAGATAATCGCGCGCCTCGTTTCGCGCGCCGTGCTGGCGTGAACGCTCGGCGAGCTCGCAATAGAACTGCGCCATCATCGGCGTCTCGTCCTCGCCGGTCATGGTTTCCAGCCGGCGCGCGTGTTCGATCGCCTTGTGCCAATCCCGCTCGTGCTGGTAGATCGCGATGAGATGACGCAACGCCGACGGCGCGTGGGCATCCATCGCCACCAGGTCACGGAACAATGCCTCGGCGCGATCAAGCAGCCCGGCCCGCATGTAGTCCTCGCCCAACTCCAGCAGGGCCACCGTTTTCATGGCGTCATTCAAGCCGGGGCGTGACACCAGGTGTTGATGCAAACGAATGGCGCGATCCACTTCACCGCGACGGCGGAACAGATTGCCCAGCGCCAGGTGGGTTTCCACCGTATCGCGGTTGTACTCGGCGAGTTTGAGGAACACCTCGATCGCCTTGTCCTGCTCTTCGTTGAGCAGGTAGTTCAGGCCACGAAAATAATCAGATGAGAGTTCGCTGACCTTTGCGCCCGAGCGACGCACGCCTGCCCGGCGCGAGGTCCACCAACCGAGCGCGAAGGCCGCCGGCACCGCCATCACCAGCAGATACAGGAGGCTCATGCGCCAGCCGCTGGCTTCTTGTTTGCCTTGCGTTGTTGGCGACGATGGCTGGTGCTCACGCCAAACCAGGCGGTAAGACCACCGAGCAGCCAACCAATGACCAGACTCCCCAGCAGGCCGGCGCCCTTGGGCAACTGGATACGCGCAAAGCCCAGGTCGTAACCGACGAGGTCGGCATTCAGCGCCCCCAGCAAAACGCCAGCAGCGAGGAAGGCAATGAGGAGTAGCAATACGAGCAATCGCATGGCAGGACTTTACCTGATTGACTGACGTCGTCACAGCCAGGCCGCATGCACGATCAGGCATGGGTCAGCAAATGATGCGGATGGGTGGCCATCAAAAAAAGAAAGGCAGGAACGACACCTGTCGCCTGCCTTGATCAACGCGTGGCCGTGCTTCAGGCCGTCGCGCTTTCCAGCTGCAGGTTCACGCGTTCGCGCAATTCCTTGCCGGGCTTGAAGTGCGGCACATGCTTGCCGGGGAGCGCAACCGCTTCACCCGTTTTGGGATTGCGGCCCATCCTTGGCGGACGGTAATGCAACGCGAAACTGCCAAAACCGCGTACTTCGATGCGTTCGCCATGGGCCAGCGCGTGACTCATCTGTTCGATCACACTTTTTACGGCCATCTCCACGTCCGCGAACGCAAGATGGGTCTGGCGTCTTGCCAGCGCTTCTATCAATTCGGATTTGGTCATGGTCCCCAATGTCCGTGACATGAAACAGCGGGGCGGCGTGATGCCGCCCCGCGTCAACTCGGCAATGTCGCTGCCGATCAATCAGCCTTGTTGAACTGCTCTTTGAGCAAGGCACCAAGCTTGGTCGTACCGCTTGCAGCTGCCGAGTAATCGACGGCCACGTCGGGTGCATCTTCCTCGTCCTTGGCGCGAATCGAGAGCGCCAGCTGGCGACCCTTGCGATCCATGCCGGTGAACTTGGCTTCGACCGCGTCGCCCACCTTCAGATGCTGGGTGGCATCGTCGATGCGCTCCTTGGCGATGTCGTTGGCGCGCAGGTAACCCTCGACGCCTTCGCCCAGATCGATCACGGCGCCCTTCGCGTCGACTTCCTTGACGGTGCCGTTGACGATCGTGCCGCGCGGATTGGCCGCCATGAACTGGCCGAACGGATCCTGCTCCATCTGCTTGATGCCCAGCGAGATGCGCTCACGCTCCGGATCGACGGCCAGCACCACGGCCTCGATCTCTTCGCCCTTCTTGAAGTCGCGCACGAGATCTTCGCCGGACACCTGCCAGGAGATGTCGGACAGGTGCACCAGGCCGTCGATGCCGCCGTCCAGGCCGATGAACACGCCGAAGTCGGTGATCGACTTGATCTGGCCGGAGACCTTGTCGCCCTTCTTGTGCATGGCGGCGAAGGCTTCCCACGGGTTCGAGCGGGTCTGCTTGATACCCAGCGAGATGCGGCGACGCTCCTCGTCCACGTCCAGCACGGTGACTTCGGTTTCGTCACCGACCTGAACCACCTTGGCCGGGTTGACGTTCTTGTTGGTCCAGTCCATCTCGGACACGTGCACCAGGCCTTCCACGCCCGGCTCGATCTCGACGAAGCAGCCGTAATCGGTGACGTTGGAGACCTTGCCGAACAGGCGGCTGCCGACCGGGTAACGGCGGGCGATGGCGACCCACGGGTCGTCGCCCAGCTGCTTCAGGCCCAGCGAGACGCGGTTGCGCTCCTTGTCGTACTTCAGCACGCGCACGTCCAGCTCGTCGCCGACGTTGACGACTTCGGACGGATGACGCACCCGCTTCCACGCCATGTCGGTGATGTGCAGCAGGCCGTCGATGCCACCCAGGTCCACGAATGCGCCGTAATCGGTGAGGTTCTTCACCACACCCTTGACGACGGCACCCTCGGTCAGGCGCTCAAGCAGCTTCTCGCGCTCCTCGGAGAACTCGGTCTCGACGACGGCGCGGCGGCTGACCACCACGTTGTTGCGCTTGCGGTCCAGCTTGATGATCTTGAACTCGAGCTCCTTGCCCTCGAGGTAGGTCGGCTCGCGCACCGGGCGCACGTCGACCAGCGAACCGGGCAGGAACGCGCGAACGTCCTTGATGTCGACGGTGAAACCGCCCTTGACCTTGCCCGAGATCATGCCCTTGATCGTTTCTTCCTTGTCGAACGCCTGCTCCAGGTCGTCCCACACCATCGAGCGCTTGGCCTTCTCGCGCGACAGCTTGGTTTCGCCGAACCCGTCTTCCAGGGCTTCGAGGGCAACCTTCACCTCGTCGCCAACCTGCACCTCCAGCACGCCCTGCTCGTCCTTGAACTGCTCGATCGGGACGATGCCTTCGCTCTTCAGGCCGGCGTTGATCACGACGACGTCGTTGCGGATTTCCACAACGATGCCGGTGACGATGGCGCCGGGCTTCAGCTTGGAGATAGCCTGTTGGCTCTGTTCAAACAGTTCGGCAAAACTTTCAGTCATGTTGATTCCATAGTGGGAAAGGACCGCTGGCTGTGGCGTCTATGTTGGCCACGAAATCATCGATCCACCGGTTGAGGGTGTCTTCGGCGGTTCTTCGAACCGGTCGCAAGCCACCGTTGGCCAAAATCCCCTGCCGCGGCAGGGGCGCAAAAACCGCCGTGCAACCGGTCAGGGCTGCACGACGGCAAGTACTTTCGCGACGACCTCGTCGATGCCCATGCCGGTGGTATCCACCAGCAACGCATCGGCGGCGGGCTTGAGCGGCGCGACCGCGCGCGATGCATCGCGGCTGTCACGCGCCTCAATTTCGCGCTGAAGGCCGGAAAGTGTAACGCTGAGTCCCTTGTCTTTCAACTGCTTATAGCGTCTTTTCGCACGCTCGGCGGCACTGGCGGTGAGGAAAACCTTGAACGCGGCATCGGGGAAGATCACCGTGCCCATGTCGCGCCCGTCCGCCACCAGCCCGGGTGCCTTGCGGAAGCCCAATTGCAGGGACACCAGGGCCTCGCGCACCGATGGCACCGATGCGATCGCCGACGCCGCCGCCCCGGCTGTTTCGGTGCGCAATTCGTCGGTGGCATCGTGCCCGTTGACGATCACCCGCGTCTCGGCGCCCTTCTTCGCCCGGAACTGGATACGGGTGGTCCGCGCGCAGCGCGTCACGGCCTCCACATCCGACAGGTCCAGCCCTTCCATGCCGGCCGCATAGCCGACCGCGCGGTACAGCGCGCCGGAATCCAGCAAATGCCAGCCAAGTTGCTGCGCCACCAGCGCGCTGATCGTGCCCTTGCCCGATCCGGACGGCCCGTCGATGGTCAACACGGGAACGGATGAAGCGTGCGGCATGGAAATTCCTGATCGTAACGTCGAATCGCGAAGTTTAACCCGTCACCGCCACGAAGCCCGACGCGGACACCGGCTTCCTCCGTATTTCCGCGCTCACCGCGGCGCACATGACTACGCCCCTTGCTTTTACCGCCTCGATACCGGCACATTCATACGACCGTTTGAGGTGGCACCACCATGAATTACCCGCACCTGTTCGCTCCGCTGGATCTCGGCCATGTCGTCCTGCCCAACCG
Organism: Rhodanobacter ginsenosidimutans; assembly: GCF_042655685.1. Taxonomy (NCBI): domain Bacteria; kingdom Pseudomonadati; phylum Pseudomonadota; class Gammaproteobacteria; order Lysobacterales; family Rhodanobacteraceae; genus Rhodanobacter; species Rhodanobacter ginsenosidimutans. The sequence continues at coordinate 2,131,060 of NZ_JBHSMM010000001.1, forward strand.
CATCCTGATGGGGTCGATGCACACCGGGCTCGAAGACAAGGCTCGCGATTACGACAAGCTGGCGGCCTATTTCGCGGAACGGGCACGCGGCGGCGTAGGCCTGATGGTCACCGGCGGCATCGCCCCCAGCATCGCCGGCTGGCTCAAGCCCTTCGGTGGTCGACTGACCCTGCCCTGGCACAAACCGCGGCATCGCAAGCTCACCACCGCCGTGCACGCCGAAGGCGGGCGCATCTGCCTGCAGATCCTGCACGCCGGCCGCTACGGCTATCACCCGCTGTCGGTGGCGCCGTCGAAAATCAAATCACCGATCACGCCGTTCACACCCCGCGCGCTGTCGCCACAAGGTGTCGAGCACACCATCGACGACTTCGTCCGTTGCGCACGGCTGGCGCGGGAAGCCGGCTACGACGGCGTGGAAGTGATGGGTTCGGAAGGCTATTTGATCAACCAGTTCATCGCCGAACGCACCAACCACCGCAACGATGCCTGGGGCGGCGATGCCGAGCGGCGGATGCGGCTGCCGATCGAAATCGTGCGCCGCACGCGCGAGGCGGTCGGTCGCGACTTCATCATCATCTATCGCCTGTCGATGCTCGACCTGGTCGAGGGCGGCCAGCAATGGGATGAAATCGTGACGCTGGCCAAGGCCATCGAGGCGGCCGGAGCCAGCATCATCAATACCGGCATCGGCTGGCATGAAGCGCGTGTGCCCACCATCGTCACCAGCGTGCCCCGCGCCGGTTTCTCCTGGGTCACCAGGAAACTGAAAGGCGAGGTGTCGATCCCGCTGGTGGCCACCAACCGCATCAACATGCCCGAGGTGGCCGAAGGCGTTCTTGCCGCTGGCGAAGCGGACATGGTCTCCATGGCGCGGCCGCTGCTGGCCGATCCGGCCTGGGCGAACAAGGCAAAGGCCGGGCACAGCGAACGCATCAATACGTGCATCGCCTGCAACCAGGCCTGCCTCGACCACGTGTTCCAGAACAAGCGGGCCAGTTGCCTGGTGAACCCCCGCGCCTGTTACGAAACCGAATTGCGCGCCGAGCCCGTTGCCACGCGCAAACGCATTGCCGTGATCGGTGCCGGCCCTGCAGGCATGGCGTGTGCCAGCACGCTGGGCGAGCGCGGCCATGCGGTGACGCTGATCGAGCAGGCCACTGAAATCGGCGGCCAGTTCAACTACGCCAAACAGATCCCGGGCAAGGAAGAGTTTCACGAGACCTTGCGCTATTTCCGACATCAGCTGGCCGATACCGGGGTCGACGTGCAACTGGGCACGACCGCAACGGCCACCTCGTTGCGCGACGCCGGATACGACGACGTGGTGATAGCCACCGGCGTCACGCCGCGCGCCGTCAATTTCCCTGGCCACGATGACCCGCGCGTGCTGAGCTATCTCGATGTGCTGGCGCGCCATCACCCGGTGGGCGCGAAAGTCGCCATCATCGGTGCCGGCGGCATCGGTTTCGACGTCGCCGAATTCCTGGTGGAACACCCGCCCTCACCCACCACCGACACCGTGCGCTGGACGCGCGAGTGGGGCGTGGACATGAGCCTGCAGAACCGTGCCGGCCTGCAGAAACCCCAGCCCGAGGCACCCGCGCGACAGGTCTGGCTGCTGCAACGCAGCCAGGGGCGGCTTGGCGCACGGCTCAACAAGACTACCGGCTGGGTTCACCGCGCCACGCTGAAGGCCAAGCAGGTCACCATGCTGGGCAACGTGGGCTACCAGCGCTTCGATGACGATGGACTGCACATCACGGTCGACGGCGCATCTCACGTCTTGCCGGTCGACCACGTCGTGATCTGTGCCGGACAAGAGCCAAACCGTGCGCTGGCCGATGCCTTGATTGCCGCCGGCCTGCGGGTCCACGTCATTGGCGGCGCCGACGTGGCGGCGGAACTGGACGCCAAACGCGCCATTGCGCAAGGCACGCAGCTGGGCTGTCGTCTCTGACCCGCCGCGCGGTCCGCCAGCATTGGCGGATCGCAAAAACAAGAACGCCCCGCAAATGCGACGCGTCAATATGGGCCCGAGGGGGAGGGGAGCCAGATATCGCGATAGCGTCGCTGCGGGGCGAGGGCCACCATCACCAAGGGGGAGGAAGTGATGGGACAGAGATAGTTTATGACCGACGCAATAAAGAAACCAATATATATTTAGCGCTCCACTTAGTCGGTATTGCTATATGTTCGATTTCCGCCAGCTGCGCTACTTCGTCGCCGTCGCCGAGGAACTCAGCTTTACCCGCGCCGCCATTCGGCTGCATCTTTCGCAACCGCCCCTTTCGCAGCAAATCCAGGCACTAGAGCGCGACCTCGGGGTTCGGTTGCTGGAGCGCGACAAGCGCAATGTGGCGCTGACCGAGGCCGGCAGGGTTTTCCTCGAAGAGGCCCGGCAGATCCTGGCCAAAGCCGAAGAGGCACGCAGTCACGTCCTGGCGGCTGCCGCCGGCTACAGCGGGCAGCTGCGCCTGGCGTACACCGTATCGGTGTCGTTTCACCCCGCCCTGCCCCAAGCCTTGCTGCGTTACGGCCAGATCGCGCCGAACGTGCGCATCCAGCTCAATGAGATGTACAGCGAACCCCAGTTCGCCGCGTTGCTGGCCGGGCAGATCGACGTGGGTTTCGTCCGTGACGAACCGCAACATACGAAGGACGCCCGCAGCCTGCGCCTCACCGTGATCGACCGCGAACCGCTCCTGCTGGCGCTGCCGTCGGGCCATCCGCTGGCCGCCAGGAAAAGCGTGCGGCTGGCCGAAGTGGCCGATGATGCCTTCATCACGCAACCGCGCGAGCTGGCCGCCACCTTGTACGACCGGCTGGTGAAGCTGGCCGCCAAGGCCGGGTTCAAGCCGCGCATCAACCAGCACGCGCAGCAGATCAATGGCTTGCTGGCGCTGGTGGCCGCCGGCCTCGGGCTTGCCCTGGTACCCGCCACCATGCGCACGGTAAGGCTGGCGGGGGTGAGCTATGTGCCGCTGGAAGATGCCGACGCCTACCTGCTGTTGGCCGCTGCCAGCCGGATCCAGGACCAGTCCCCGGCACTGGAGAAATTCCTGGCCACGGTGGCAGAAGTCGCGGTGGTGTCCAGCTTGTGATAAACGCGACAAGCCATTACACTTGCTGGCTTGTCCATTGTTTAGTATCAGGAGCCGGCCGTGAAGGTGCTTAACTCTTTGAAGTCCGCCAAGGCGCGGCACCGCGACTGCAAGATTGTGCGTCGTCGCGGCAAGGTGTTCGTGATTTGCAAGAGCAACCCGCGTTTCAAGGCTCGCCAGCGCTGATTTCAGCCAAGGTTGAGTTGAAGAAAAAGGCCGCGAAAGCGGCCTTTTCTTGTTCCATCTCGGGGGCCGCGAAAGCGGCCTTTTCTCGTTCCTGGCCCGGCGCCGATGGCGCCGAACCAATGTGACCAGATACGCGCTCAGATATAGCGGACGCTGATGATCTCGTAATGCTTCACGCCGTTGGGTGCCGTGAACTCGATGCTGTCGCCGGCACTGTGCCCGATCAGCGCGCGCGCAATCGGTGACGACACGGCAATCATCTGGCGTTTGATGTCCGCCTCCAGGTCGCCCACGATCTGATACGTCACCGCCGTACCGGCATCCTCGTCTTCCAGCTCCACGGTGGCACCGAAAACCACCCGCTCGCCGGGCTTGAGCTGCGCCACGTCGATGACCTCGGCGTTCGACAGCAAGCCTTCCAACTGGCCGATGCGGCCCTCGGTGAAGCTCTGCTGTTCGCGGGCGGCGTGATACTCGGCGTTTTCCTTCAGGTCGCCGTGCGCGCGTGCCTCGGCGATCGCCGCGATGATCCGCGGGCGATCGACGAACTTCAGTTGTTCAAGCTCGGTGCGCAAACGTTCCGAGCCCGCTTTGGTGATCGGTGGGCGACTCATCTGGTCAGCTCCCTGTGCAGTTCCTGCAGGCTGTGCACTTCGCCATCGCTGTGGAAATCCAGCGAGTGGACCAATGCGCGTGCGCCTGCCACGGTGGTGGAGTACGTAACACGGCGCTGCAGCGCCTCACGGCGGATCGAGAACGAATCGGCGATGGCCTGCTTGCCCTCGGTGGTATTGACGATATAGACGATCTCGCCGTTCTTGATCAAGTCCACGATGTGCGGGCGTCCTTCGAGCACCTTGTTGATGCGCTCGCAAACCACGCCATGCTCGGCCAGGTAGCTCGCCGTACCCGACGTGGCCACCAGGGTAAACCCGCGCGCCAGCACTTCCTTGGCCACCGGCAGCAGGCGCTCCTTGTCGGCATCGCGCACTGACACAAAAACCTTGCCGCGTGGCGGCGTGCGGATGCCGGCGGCCTCGTGGCCACGCGCAAACGCGGCGCCAAAGCTGCGGCCCACGCCCATCACCTCACCGGTGGAGCGCATTTCGGGACCGAGGATCGGATCGACGTTCTGGAACTTCAGGAACGGGAAGATCGCTTCCTTCACCGAGTAGTACGCCGGAATCACCTCACGCGTGGCGCCCAGCTCGGCCAGTGTGCGGCCAGCCATTACGCGGGCGGCGATCTTGGCCAGCGGCACGCCGGTGGCCTTGGACACGAATGGCACGGTGCGCGAAGCGCGAGGATTCACTTCAAGGATGTAGACCGTGTCGCCCTGGATCGCGAACTGGGTGTTCATCAGGCCGACGACCTTCAGCTCGCGCGCCATCGCCGCGGCCTGGCGGCGCAGCTCATCCTGTATCTGCGGCGACAGCGAATACGGCGGCAGCGAGCAGGACGAATCGCCCGAATGCACGCCGGCCTCCTCGATGTGCTCCATGATGCCGCCGATCAGCACCTGGCCGGTGGCGTCAGCGATCACGTCGACATCCACCTCCACCGCGTGGTCGAGGAAACGGTCCAGCAGTACGGGCGAATCGTTGGACACTTTCACCGCATCGCGGATGTAACGCGACAGGTCCGCGTCGTCGTGCACCACTTCCATTGCGCGGCCACCCAGCACGTAGCTGGGGCGCACCACCAGCGGGTAGCCGATCTCGCGCGCCAGCGCCAGCGCCTCGTCGGCGTTGCGCGCGGTGCGATTGGACGGCTGTTTCAGGCCGATCTTCTCGATCATCTGCTGGAACCGCTCACGGTCCTCGGCCAGGTCGATGCTGTCCGGGCTGGTGCCGATGATCGGCACGCCCGCCGCTTCCAGCGCACGCGCCAGTTTCAGCGGGGTTTGGCCGCCGTACTGCACGATCACGCCCTTGGGTTTTTCCAGCTCCACGATTTCCAGCACGTCTTCCAGCGTCAGCGGCTCGAAGTACAAGCGATCCGACGTGTCGTAGTCGGTGGACACGGTTTCCGGGTTGCAGTTGACCATGATGGTTTCATAGCCATCCTCGCGCAGCGCCAGCGAGGCATGCACGCAGCAATAGTCGAACTCGATGCCCTGCCCGATGCGGTTCGGACCGCCGCCCAGCACAATGATCTTGTCGCGGTTGGTCGGCTCGGCTTCGCACTCTTCCTCGTAGGTCGAATACATGTAGGCAGTGCTGGTGGCGAACTCGGCCGCGCAGGAGTCCACGCGCTTGTACACCGGGCGCACGCCCAGCGTGTGGCGCAGATGCCGCACGGCAGCCTCGTCGGAGCCGAGCAGCTCGGCCAGCCGCGCATCGGAGAAACCGAGCCGCTTCAGTTCGCGCAGCCGCGGCGCATCCAGTGCGGTGACGCCTTGAGCCGCCACTTCGCCCTCGGTCAGCACGATGTCCTCGAACGCGGCCAGGAACCATGGGTCGACCCGGCTGAGGTTGAATACTTCCTCCAGCGACAGGCCGGCACGGAACGCGTCGGCCAAATGGAACACGCGGTCCGGCCGCGGCTCGCGCAATTCACGCTTCAGCGTGGCCAGGCCGTCTTCGGTGCTGATATCCAGCCCGGTCGGGTTGAGTCCGGTCTTGCCGATTTCCAACCCGCGCAACGCTTTCTGCAGCGACTCGTGGAAGGTACGGCCGATCGCCATCACCTCGCCCACCGACTTCATCTGGGTGGTGAGCCGGGCATCCGCCGACGGGAATTTCTCGAACGCAAAACGCGGAATCTTGGTGACCACGTAATCGATGGTCGGCTCGAACGATGCCGGCGTCAGGCCACCGGTGATGTCGTTCTTCAACTCGTCCAGCGTATAGCCCACCGCCAGTTTCGCGGCGACCTTGGCGATCGGGAAGCCGGTGGCCTTGGAAGCCAACGCCGACGAACGCGATACGCGCGGGTTCATCTCGATCACCACCACGCGACCGGTATCGGGGTTGATGCCGAACTGCACGTTGGAGCCGCCGGTATCCACGCCGATCTTGCGCAACACCGCGATCGACGCGTCACGCAGGCGCTGGTATTCCTTGTCGGTAAGCGTCTGCGCCGGCGCCACGGTGATCGAGTCGCCCGTGTGCACGCCCATCGGATCGAGGTTCTCGATGGCGCAGATGATGATGCAGTTGTCCGCGGTGTCGCGAACCACTTCCATCTCGAATTCCTTCCAGCCCAGCAGGGATTCGTCGATCAGCACTTCGTTCGTTGGCGACAGCTCCAGGCCACGCTTGACGATGACCTCGAACTCTTCCTTGTTGTAGGCGATGCCGCCGCCGGAACCGCCCAGCGTGAAGCTGGGCCGGATGATGGCGGGGAAGCCCAGTTCGGCCTGGATCTCCAGCGCATGCTCGAAATTCTTGGCCACGCCGGAGCGCGGGCTTTCCAGCCCGATGTCGGTCATCGCCTGCTTGAACAGCTCGCGGTCCTCCGCCATGCGGATGGCATCGCGCCGCGCGCCGATCAGCTCGACGTTGTACTTCTCCAGCACCCCGTGATCGGCCAGGTCGAGCGCGCAATTGAGGGCCGTCTGGCCTCCCATCGTGGGCAGTACGGCGTCGGGGCGCTCCTTGGCAATGATGTGCTCCACCGTCTGCCAGTTGATCGGCTCGATGTAGACCGCGTCGGCGGTTTCCGGGTCGGTCATGATGGTGGCGGGATTGGAGTTCACCAGGATGACCCGGAAGCCCTCCTCCTTCAGCGCCTTGCATGCCTGGGCGCCGGAGTAGTCGAACTCGCAGGCCTGGCCGATCACGATCGGGCCGGCGCCAATGACGAGGATGCTCTTGAGATCGGTACGCTTGGCCATCAGCGGGCCTCCTCCATCAGTGCGGCAAACCGCTTGAACAAATAGCCGACGTCCAGCGGGCCGGGGCTCGCTTCCGGATGGCCCTGGAAACAGAACGCGGGACGATCGGTGAGCGCAAAACCCTGCAGCGAACCGTCGAACAGCGAGGTGTGGGTGACACGGACGTTCGCCGGCAGCGTGGCCGGATCAACGGCGAAGCCGTGGTTCTGTGAGGTGATCAGCACGCGGCCGTCGTCCAGATCCTTCACCGGGTGATTGGCGCCGTGATGGCCGAACTTCATCTTCACGGTGCGCGCGCCCAGCGCCAGGCCCATCAACTGATGGCCGAGGCAGATGCCGAACAGGGGAATCTTCGCCTCCAGGAACGTGCGCGTCGCCTCGATGGCGTAGTCACACGCGGCCGGATCGCCGGGGCCGTTGGAGAGAAACACGCCGTCAGGTTTCATCGCCAGCACATCGGCGGCCGGTGTCTGTGCCGGCACCACGGTCACTTCGCAACCCTGTTCGGCCAGCAGGCGCAGGATGTTGAGCTTGGTGCCGAAGTCGTAGGCGACGACCTTGAAACGCTTGGCCGGCTGGTTGAAGGCGGTGCGATCGAGATCGTAAATGCCTTCGTTCCACACATACGATTCACGCGTGCTCACCACTTTGGCCAGATCCATGCCGTTCAGGCCGGCAAACCCGCGCGCGCTGGCCAGTGCCGCCTCCGCATCGATCTGCTCGCCCGCCACGATGCAGCCGGACAGCGCGCCCTTGACGCGCAGGATGCGGGTGAGGCGGCGCGTGTCGATGCCGGCAATGGCCACGACGTCGTGGCGTTTCAGGTAATCGGACAGGCCTTCATTGCAGCGCCAGTTACTGGCGCGACGCGGCACGTCGCGCACGATCAGGCCGGCGGCTTGCACCTTGCCGGACTCGACGTCTTCGGCGTTCACGCCGGTGTTGCCCACGTGCGGATAGGTCAGGGTGACCATCTGCCGCGCATAGGAGGGATCGGTGAGGATCTCCTGGTAACCCGTCATCGCCGTGTTGAACACCACTTCGCCAACGGTTTCACCGTTGGCGCCGGCGGCATGACCATGAAACAGGCTGCCGTCTTCGAGGGCAAGCAGAGCGGGAATGGGCATATGGTATCCGCCTTTTAGATGCAGCAAAGTCCGCAAGCCGCGGGGGTGCTGGCTTGTGAACAGTGGAAAGAAAGGTATTGGGGCGGCTGGAAATGATAGGTGGCGACAGGGGGTTCTGTCCACCTTACGACGCATGAATGACTCGTCATCCACGTCTTCGGCATGGCCGTGATCACGGGTACACTTGCCGCGATTACATGGAGTTGAATGACGTATGCACACCGCTGTCCTGCTTGATCCCGCGCGTCTTGATCGCCCGGACACCACGGTGCATCTACAGCCTTTCCCCTTCCTGCTGGCCCATGGCCAGTTGCCGGACGAAGCCCGCGGGGATCTGGAGCACGATTTTCCACGCTACCCCAGCGCGGGTTTTTTTCCCTATGACCCGGGTGACTGCGGGCCGTCCGTCAATGCGCTGGTGGAGCACATGACGGCGCCCTCTTTCGCCAGTGCCGTGGGCCGCCGGCTGGGCATCGACGGGCTGGAGCAATACCCGACCCTGGTGACGGTTTGCCGGCTGCTGAACAAGCGCCACGGCACCATCCATACCGACAGCCGCTCGAAAGTGGTCACCGCACTGCTTTATCTCAACCACAGCTGGCCCGATACCAGCAACGGCTGCCTGCGGTTCCTGCACAAGATCGACGACATCGACGCGATGGTGGCGCCGGAATTGCCGCCGCTGTACGGCGAATTCGCCGCCTTCAAGCGCTGCGACAATTCATTCCACGGCCACCTGCCCTATGAAGGCGAACGCCGGGTGATCCAGGTTTCCTGGCTCACCAGCGAAGAGGAAAAGCAGCGCAAGACGCGGCGTGGAAAGTTCTCCCGCATGTTCAAGAAAATTTTCGGGAAACTCGATACGCGCCTCGGCGCCGGACGCGATCGCAACGCCTCGCATCCGGATTGAACACTATCGCCGGCCTCATGCGCCGGCGAAATGCCAGGCCACGTACGCGGCGAATACGCCATAGAGCAGCCCCACCGGCCATAGCCAGCGGGCATCCACCCCGCCGCGCCGGAACAGCCACCACAGGTAGACGATCGCAACGGCCGTCAGTGCGCCGGAAACGATCAGCGGCGTATCGAACAGCCAGGGCGTCGCGAATATCGCCAGCGCGCTGGGGATGGTGGCCTGGATCATCATGGCACCGGAAATGTTCGCCAACGCCAGGCGCTCCTTGCCCTGGCGCACCCAGATCAGCGCGTTGACGGTTTCGGGCAATTCGGTCGCCACCGGACTCAGCACCAGCGCCACCAGATGCGGCGGCAGACCGAACGCCGTGCCGATCGATTCCAGTTGACTGACAAACACACGCGCCGCCACCGCGATCACCGCCAGCGCCGCCACCGTCTGCGCCACCACCCAGCGCATGGCCGGCTCGGCATGGTGCGGGCGGAACTTCAGGGGGTCGAGGGATTCGTCTTCCGGGGCGCTGTCTTCGCTGCGCACTTCCCGCCACACGTACAACGCGTAGGCCACCAGAAACAGCACGCCGAGCGCCGGCTTGAAGGCGAACGCCACCAATCCCAGGCCCACCTTGACCACAAAGATCGCCAGGAACCATGACTGGTCGCGCGCAAGGCGTTGATGGTCGACCCGGATGATCCGGTCGGTCCGCCGCAACCGGTGCCGGTTGCACCACAACGCCACGCCGACGACGGCATAGGCGATCGTGGCCAGCACCAGCGGCCCGCCCATGGCGGCGCCGACGCCGATATCACGCGCCGATGGCGTCTTGCCGAATATCACGGCGACGAAAGTCACCGCACTTTCCGGCAACGCGGTACCGAAGGCCGCCAGCACCGTGCCGGTGGCCGTCGCACTCAGGTCGAGCTTGCGCCCGAACCATTCCACGCCGTTGACGAAGTATTCGCAGGCCAGGTAGATGGCCAGCGCCGAACCGAAAAACAGCACGCAGGTAAGCAGCATGGGTACCAACGAAAAGCCGGGCGAGCGGAATACCGATGGCGCAACGACACCGCTCGCCCGGCCGGGTAAGCATGTCGATGGCCAAAGGTCTCGCCGGGCAACGCCAACGCCTGGGCGGCATCAGCGGCTGTTCGCACCATGGCGCCGAAACACGACGACCAAGTCTGTTGATGCGAACGCCTCAGGGGAAACGAGGCTGGCTACTCCCCAATGACAACGCGCGAATCCTAGCGGCAGCGCAGGAAGGGCACAAGCCCGCGGCACCTCATTGCGGTCGTCATCCGTTGCAGGATCTTATGGCGGCGAGGCGATCACGTCGTCGATCTGCCAATGGCCGGCCGGGCGGCTGCTCAGCCAGTACGCTGCCTGCAAGGCTCCACGCGCGAAAATCGAGCGATCGGTCGCGCGATGGCCCAACTCCACCCGCTCGCCCTGGCCGATCAACAACGCCGTGTGCTCACCCACGATGTCGCCGCCGCGCACCACCGCGAAACCGATGCTGCCTTCGGCGCGCGGACCGGTCTGGCCTTCGCGGCTGTAGACGGCGGCGTGATCGAGCGTGGTCTTGCGCGCGTCGGCAGCAGCGTGGCCGAGCGCCAGCGCAGTGCCCGAGGGCGCATCCTGCTTGCGGTTGTGATGGGCCTCCACGATCTCCAGGTCCCAATCCGGCAACGCCGCGGCGGCATCGCGCAGCAAGCGCGTCAGCACCGCCACACCCAGGCTGAAATTGGCGGCACGCAACAACGCAATGCGCTCGCCGGCCTGCGCCAATCGGGTCTCCATGGCAGCGTCGAGGCCGGTGGTGCCACTGACCAGGGCGATGCCGTGGGCCAGGCAATGGGTGAGCGCGCCATCCAGTGCGGCCGGCCCGCTGAAATCGATCATCACATCCAGCGCCGGCGCGCCGGCCCAGTCGTGCGCAAAGCGCAACGCGGCACCAGGGCGGACATTCACCGGCTGCCCATCATCCGCCGAACCGGGCGCCACCACCGCATGCACCAGTTCGAACCGCGAGTCGTCGCGAAGCAGCGCGAGCAGCGCACTGCCCATGCGACCGGAAGCGCCGTTGAGGGCGAGGCGGATCGGTGGCGTCATGGCGAACGTCCTTGGCATGAATGAAATGAAAAGTTGAGGCGCAGCACCGGCGCCGGCTTGCGATGAACGTGATTACGAGGTTACCCGCGACCAGAACTGGCGCACGCCCTCGCCCCAGGTCTTGGCACGCGGCATGTGTTTCTCGCCATCGCCGTCGTCGAAGCTGGCTTCCAGTTGTTCCAGCAGTTCACGCTGCTGCCGCGTCAATCGTACCGGCGTCTCCACCACGACCTTGCAGATGAGGTCGCCATGACGGCCGCTGCGTACGGACTTGACGCCGCGACCGCGCAGGCGGAACTCCTGGCCGGTCTGGGTCTCGGGCGGAATGCTGATCGGCACCTCGCCTTCCAGCGTCGGCACCGGCAGTTCAGTGCCCAGCGCCGCATGCGAGAAACGGATCGGCAGTTCGCAATACAGGTCGTTGCCTTCGCGCTGGAAAATCGCGTGTTCGCGCACGTGCACTTCCACGTACAGGTCGCCCGCGGGTGATCCGGCGGGGCCGGCTTCGCCCTGCCCGGTCAGGCGGATGCGATCGCCGTTGTCGACGCCGGCGGGGATCTGTACCGACAACGTGCGGGTCTCTTCCAGGCGGCCTTCGCCGTGGCACTTCTTGCACAGTTTCTCGATCGTCTGGCCGGTGCCGCCGCAATGCGGGCACGCCTGTTGGATCGAGAAGATGCCGTTCTGCATGCGTACGCGGCCATGGCCGCGACAGGTCTTGCACTGGCTGACCTTGCCGTCTTCCGAACCCGAGCCATTGCAGTGCTGGCAGTTGACCTGGGTGGGGATCTCGATCTGGCGACTGACGCCGAAGACGGCCTCCTCCAGATCCAGCTCCATGATGTAGCGCAAGTCGGAACCGCGTCGCGGACGGCCACGGCCGCCACCGCCAAAGATGTCGCCGAAGATGTCCCCGAAAATATCGCCCACATCGCCGAAGCCGGCACCGCCGCGACCGCCCATGCCACCCTCGAAGGCCGCATGGCCGTGCTGGTCGTACATCGCGCGCTTCTGTGCGTCCGACAGCACTTCGTAGGCCTCCTTGGCCTCCTTGAATTTCTCCTGCGCCGTCGGATCGTCCGGGCAGCGGTCCGGGTGGTACTTCATCGCCAGGCGGCGAAAGGATTTCTTCAGATCGCCTTCGGCGACCGTGCGCTCGACACCCAGGACCTCGTAGTAATCACGCTTGCTCATTCATCTACCCACAACCTGTTGACCTTGCGATGGCCCGCACACCGCGAACCATGTCCCTCTCAGCAAACAGCCCGCACCGCGGGAATTCCTGCGGCGCGGGCTGCGTCAATCGGCGGCGCCGACTAGCTGACGATCACTTCTTTTCGTCGTCCTTGACCTCGGTGAACTCGGCATCCACCACGTCGTCGGGCTGGGCGGAACCACCGCCCGGAGCCGTCTGGGCGCCATCGTCGGCCGCACCGCCACCCTGCGCGGCAGCCTGCAGTGCCTGCGACGCCTGCTCCAGCTTCTCGATCTTCGATTCGATCGCGGCCTTGTCGTCACCGTCCTTGGCTTTCTCCAGTTCGGACAGCGCGCCCTCGATGCTGCTGAGCTGATCCGCCGGCACCTTGCCGCCATGCTCTTTCAGCGCACTGCGGGTGGCGTGCACCAGCTGATCTGCCTTGTTGCGGGTGGCGACCAGCTCATGGAACTTGCGGTCCTCCTCCTTGTTGGCCTCGGCGTCGGCAACCATCCGCGCGACTTCTTCATCGGACAGGCCGGAACCGGCCTTGATCTCGATCTTCTGTTCCTTGCCGGTTTTCTTGTCCTTGGCCGACACATGCAGGATGCCGTTGGCGTCGATGTCGAACGTGACCTCGATCTGCGGCATGCCGCGCGGCGCGGGGTCGATACCCTGCAGGTCGAACTTGCCCAGCGACTTGTTGACGTTGGCGCGCTCGCGCTCACCCTGCAACACGTGCACGGTCACCGCGGTCTGGTTGTCGTCGGCGGTGGAGAAGGTCTGCGAGGCCTTGGTCGGCACCGTGGTGTTCTTCTCGATCAGCTTGGTCATCACGCCGCCCATCGTCTCGATGCCGAGCGACAGCGGGGTGACGTCCAGCAGCAGCACGTCCTTGACGGTACCGCCCAACACGCCGCCCTGGATCGCCGCGCCCACGGCGACGGCCTCATCCGGGTTGACGTCCTTGCGCGGGTCCTTGCCGAAGAAATCCTTCACCGCTTCCTGCACCTTCGGCATGCGGGTCTGGCCACCGACCAGGATCACGTCGTTGATGTCGGAAACGCGCAGGCCGGCGTCATTCAACGCAGTGCGGCACGGCTCGATGGTGCGCTTGACCAGCTCTTCCACCAGCGACTCCAGCTTGGCCCGGGTCAGCTTGATGTTGAGGTGCTTCGGGCCGGAGGCGTCGGCGGTGACGTACGGCAGGTTGACGTCGGTCTGGTGGTTGGAGGACAGCTCGATCTTGGCGCGTTCGGCCGCATCCTTCAGGCGCTGCAGCGCCAGCGGGTCCTTGCGCAGGTCGATGCCCTGCTCCTTGTTGAACTCGTCCACCAGATAGTCGATGACGCGCATGTCGAAGTCTTCGCCACCCAGGAAGGTGTCGCCGTTGGTGGCCAGCACTTCGAACTGCTTCTCGCCGTCGACTTCGGCGATCTCGATGATCGACACGTCGAAGGTGCCGCCGCCCAGATCGTAAACGGCGATCTTGCGGTCGCCGCCGCTCTTGTCCAGGCCATAGGCCAGCGCGGCCGCGGTGGGCTCGTTGATGATGCGCTTCACTTCGAGGCCGGCGATCTTGCCGGCATCCTTGGTGGCCTGGCGCTGGCTGTCATTGAAGTACGCCGGCACCGTGATCACGGCCTCGGTGATCGACTCGCCGAGATAATCCTCGGCGGTCTTCTTCATCTTCATCAGCACTTTCGCAGCGATTTCCTGCGGCGCCATTTTCTTGCCGTCGGACGTCTGCACCCAGGCATCGCCATTGTCATGGGCCACGATGCCGTACGGCACGACGTTCAGATCCTTCTGGACTTCCGCGTCGGAGAATTTGCGGCCGATAAGGCGCTTCACCGCGTAGAAGGTATTTTTCGGGTTGGTCACGCTCTGGCGTTTGGCCGAGGCGCCCACGAGCACTTCGCCGTCCTTGGTGAAAGCGACGATCGACGGCGTGGTGCGGTCACCTTCCGAGTTCTCGATGACCTTGGCGGTGCCGCCGTCCATGACCGACACACACGAGTTGGTGGTGCCCAGGTCGATACCGATGATCTTGCCCATAACTATGCTCCAAATTTTTCGGCGGTCAGCCGCCGCGACTGGTTTTCAGAATGGGGTTGCAGCCTGCCGATTCAATGGCGGCTGCATTCCCGGATGTGGGGTGTTGACGATTGATCTGGCTGGCTATTCGCCCTTGGCCACCGCGACCAGCGCGGGCCGCAGCAGCCGGTCATTGAGCACATAACCCTTCTGCAGCACGTTCACCACGGTATTCGGCACCGCGCCCGGAGCGTCGACCATGCTGACGGCGTGGTGGCGTTCCGGATCCAGTGTCTGGCCCAATGGATCGACCTGCACCAGGCCGTTGTTCTCGGCGATCTTCAACAACGATTTCAACGTGAGGCTGATGCCCTCGCGCACCGACGCCACGTCGCCGGTTTCCACCGCCAGGCCGCGCTCCAGTCCGTCATAAACCGGCAGCAGCTCGTTCAGCAGTTTCTCATTGGCGAAACGGCGCGCCTGGTCCAGATCGCGCTGCATGCGGCGGCGCTGGTTGTCCAACTCGGCATGATCGCGCAGGTTGGCTTCGCGCAATTCGGCATTGAGCGCCTGCTGCTCGCTCAATTGCAGTTTCAGCGTCTCGATTTCGAGATTGCCGGCCTCGACATCGGGATTTTCGCCCTGCGCGTCGTGGGGTGCGTGCGGGTCGTTGTTGTGCATTTAGGAAACTCCAAAGCCTTGGCCATGGCCGGCGTGGCGGCCAGCCGTCAGTGAACTCGCGGAAAACTCCGTCCCGCAGCGGTTATAAGGTCGTGGCAGCGCGATTCAAGGCATCACTGAGCAATCCGGCGGTGGCCTTTACCACCGGGATCACCCGTTCATACGCCATCCGGGTCGGGCCGATGACGCCGACCGCCCCCAATACGCGCCCCTGCGCGCCGTAACTGGCGGTAACCACGCTGCACCCGTCCAGTG
The DNA here is from genome assembly GCF_042655685.1 of Rhodanobacter ginsenosidimutans. NCBI lineage: Bacteria > Pseudomonadati > Pseudomonadota > Gammaproteobacteria > Lysobacterales > Rhodanobacteraceae > Rhodanobacter > Rhodanobacter ginsenosidimutans. Next base: position 2,146,511 of record NZ_JBHSMM010000001.1, read on the forward strand.
CGGAAAAGCCGGATTCCTCGCCGATGAACAGCCGCACACCCGGTGCACGGGCGCACACTTCCATCAATTGCAGCAATTCGTTCTTCTGCTGGAACGCGTCGAACAACTCACGCAAACGCTGCAGATCGGCGAGTTCGGAGTATGCCATCAGGTTGGTCTGGCCACTCACCAGCACGTCGTCACCGCCCGCCTGCGGCGCGAAGGACGCGGCGGCCAATTCCACCGAACTGGCCAGCAGGCGGTTGAGCTCACTGCTGGTCTCGCGCAATTCGATCAGCAGCTGGGTGCGGATGTCGTCCAGCCGCAAACCGGCAAACTGGCTGTTGAGGTAATTGGCCGCCTGTTCCAGTTCATGGCTGGCCAGTGGCTTGGCCAGTTGCACGATGCGGTTCTGCACCTGATTGTCGGTAAACACCAGGATCACCAGCACCCGCGCGTCCGGCAGCGACACGAAATCGATGTGGCGCAGCGGGAAATCGGCCTGCCGCGGCACGCTGACCACGCCGGCGAAACGGGTCATCGCCGACAGCAGGGTCGACACGTTGCCGAGCAGGTCGCGCGTGGTGGTCGGCCCAGGCGGCAGCTCGCGCTGCAGGCGGATCATGTCCTCGTGCGGCAGTGGCTGCAGTTCGATCAGGCTGTCGACGAACAGGCGCAGCCCCCGCGGCGTGGGCACGCGGCCGGCCGAGGTATGCGGCGAGGCCACCAGCCCGGCGTCCTCCAGGTCGGCCATGATGTTGCGGATGGTCGCCGGACTCACGTCCAGCCCGGACGACCGCGACAGCGTGCGCGACCCCACCGGCTCACCGTCGACGAGGTATTGCGCAATCAGCGTGCGCAGCAGCCGCCGCGCACGCGCATCGAGGTCGTGACCGTAAGGGTTGATCATGTGCTGTTGCAGTCCCTGAGACCGCATAGAAATAAGGTCTGCGCCCGCGCATTGCAAGAATGGCCGGGCAAGCGACCCCAAGGGAGTCGTTTGCAGGCTGGCTCCCTTTACAATCGCCCGATCCCCTTACGGCTTGGCTTATGCTCACCTCGCTCTATGTCCGCCAGTTCGCTGTCGTCGAAAAAGCCGAGATCGCATTCGGCCCCGGCCTGACCGTGGTCAGTGGCGAAACCGGCGCCGGCAAGTCGCTGCTGGTCGACGCCTTGATGCTGCTGGCTGGCGCCCGCGCCGACAGCGGCATGGTGCGCGCCGGCAGTGATCGCGCGGAGCTGGCGGCGGAGTTCGACCTGTCATCGCTACCGCTGGCGCGCGAATGGCTGCAGCGCGAAGATCTGGACGAGGACGGCGCCTGCCAGCTTCGCCGCGTATTGCGGGCCGAGGGCAGCTCGCGGGCGTGGATCAACGGCCGCCCCGCCAACGCCCGCCAGCTGGGCGAGATCGCGGAGTTGCTGGTGGAGATCCACGGCCAGCACGAGCACCAGGCGCTGCTTTCGCGCAACCACCAGATGGCCTTGCTCGATGCCTACGCCGGCCACGATGCACTGCTGGCGCAAGTGCGTGACCGGGCCACGCAGTGGCGCGAACTGGGTGCCCGGGTGCGTCGCCTCAGCGGCGGTGAAGACCGCGATCACCGCATCGAATTGCTGCGCCATGAAATCGGCGAACTGGAAAAATGGGCCCTGCCCGCCGCCGCGCTGGCCGATCTCGAAACCAGCCACAAGCGGCTGGCCAATGCCGGCCGACTGGCCGAAGGCGCCTCCGGCGTGGTGGACCTGCTCGACGGTGACGGCGAATTCGCGCTGCGCCGGGCGCTGGGTCGGGCCCAGGTGGAACTGGGCAAGCTCGCCACGCTCGACGAACGGCTGGCGCCGCTGCTGGAACTGCTCGACAACGCGGAAATCCAGCTGGGCGAGGCCGTCGACGGGCTGGGCCGCTACGCGCAGGACGTCGACCTGGACCCGGACCGCTACGCCGAAGTCGATACCCATATCGCCCGCCTGCACGAACTCTCACGCAAACACCGGCTGCCCGTGGCCGAGCTGCACGACAAACTGGCCCAGATGCAGGCCGAACTGACCGAACTCGAAGGCGCGGGCGATGCGCTGGACAAGCTCGATGCACAACGCCACCAATTGCAGCGCGAATACACCGAGGCCGCCGAACAACTCAGCCACTCGCGCGCCGACGCGGCCATACGACTTGGCCAGGAAGTGGGCTCGTTGATGAGCGAGCTGGGCATGGCCGGTGGCGTGCTGCGCATCGAACTGGAGCCGGTCGCCGGCACCGACCCGGACCCACTGGGCCAGGAGCGCTGCGAGCTGCTGGTCAGCGCCAATCCCGGGCAGCCGCCGCGGCCGCTGCGCAAGGTGGCCTCCGGCGGCGAGCTGGCGCGCATCAGCCTCGCCATCGAAGTGGCCACCCTGGGCAACGACGCCGTCGGCACCATGGTGTTCGACGAAGTCGACAGCGGTATCGGCGGCGCGGTCGCCGAAGTGGTCGGCCAGAAGCTGCGCGCGCTGGGCATGCAGCGGCAGGTGCTGTGCGTCACCCACCTGCCGCAGGTGGCTGCCCAGGGCCATGCGCATTTGCGCGTCAGCAAGCGCAGCGAGGGCGATTCGACCTATACCCACATCGAGACGCTGGATGCCGCCGGTCGTCGCGATGAACTGGCCCGCATGCTGGGCGGCGTGGAGATCACCCGCGAAACGCGGGCGCATGCGAAACAGATGCTGGAGCGCGGGCAAGCGGTGGCGAAGTAACGTTCGCGGCGAGCTCCCATGCTGCGAAGCGGTGCACCGCGTTCAGCGCAACTGGCTGTCCTTGCTGCCACGGCGGTTGAACATCGCCGCGCTGGCCTGCTCCTTGTCGTGCAGTTCCTGGCAGGTCACACACAGGCGCACGCCGGGCACGGCCATGCGGCGCGCCTCGGGAATTTCCGCATCGCATTCCTCGCAGCGCATCAGGCCCGGCCCCTTGCGCAGTTGCCGGCGTGCCCGCGATACCGCGTCGTTGACGGTAGCGTCGATCTGATCCTGCACGGCGCCATCGCCGGCCCAACCCGTTGCCATGAGCGTCTCCGGATGACAGGGATGTACCGAGGATAGCCGCGCGGGGATGAATACGGCGGCGATCGCGCGTGAAGAACCGCTTCCCCGCCGTGGTGTCCGGAACAAACGCCTGTCGCCACGGACCCGCCGTGGCGTTGGGGGCGATGGGTTTTCGCCTAGCTGGCGCGCACCGCGCGACGGCGCTTCCACACGTAGCTGGCACCCAGCAGCAGAAACCATATCGGGCTGGCCAGCAGCGCTTCGCGGGTATCGGTCTGCAAGGTCAGCAGCACGATGACGAACGCGAAAAACGCCAGGCAGACCCAGCACATCACCACGCCGCCGGGCATCTTGTACTTCGAGGCCTGGTGCAGCTGCGGTCGCTTGCGGCGGTAAGCCATGTACGCACAAAGAATCAGCGACCACACGAACATGAAAAGCACCGCCGCCAGCGTGGTCACCAGCGTAAAGGCCGTGACCACGTCGGGGATCACGTAGACCAGGGTGGCGCCCAGCAGCAGGCAGAAGCAGGAAAACAGCAGGCCCAACGATGGCACGGCCGCACGCGACAGTCGCGCAAAAACGCCCGGCGCATGATCCTCCTGCGCCAGGCCGTAAAGCATGCGGCTGGTCGAAAAAATGCCGCTGTTGGCCGAGGACGTGGCCGAGGTCAGCACCACGAAATTGATCAGGCTGGCGGCGGCCGGAACGCCGGCCAGCACGAACAGTTCCACGAACGGGCTCTTGCCCGCCTCCACCAGATGCCACGGCGTCACCACCATGATCGCCAGCAGCGCCATCACGTAGAAAATGATGATGCGCACGGGAATCGAGTTGATTGCCTTGGGCAGATTGCGCTCGGGGTCGGCCGTTTCGGCGGCGGTGGTGCCGACCAACTCGATGCCCACGAAGGCGAACACCGCGATCTGGAACCCCGCGAAAAACCCGCCCAGCCCTTTCGGGAAAACGCCGCCGTCATTCCACAGATTGGCCAGCGTCGCCTTGTTGCCGCTCGGCGACTCGAAGCCCCACGCCACCAGCGCAAAGCCCGTGACGATCAATGCGCAGATGGCCACGATCTTGATCAACGCGAACCAGAATTCCATCTCGCCGAACAAGCGCACCGTGGTGAGGTTAAGCGTCAGCAACAGCAGCACGCACAGCACGGCGGGAATCCACGGCGCCAGCCCCGGAAACCAGTATTGGGCATAGGCGGCAATGGCGATCACGTCTGCGATCGCGGTGATGATCCAGCAGAACCAGTAAGTCCAGCCGCAGAAAAAGCCCGCCCAGGGTCCCAGCAGGTCGGTGGAAAAGTCGATGAACGATTTGTAGCGCAGGTCCGAGAGCAGCAGCTCGCCCATCGCCCGCATCACGAAAAACAACATCACGCCGATGATCAGGTAGACCAGCACGATGGATGGCCCGGCCAGGCTGATGGTCTTGCCCGACCCCATGAACAAGCCCGTGCCAATGGCGCCGCCGATGGCGATCAATTGCAGGTGCCGGTTCGACAGGCTGCGCCTCAGGTGATCGGGATGCTCCGTCAATGCGGTCATGCAGCGCGCCTCTGGCGTTCAGGATGCGCAAACATAGAAGAAACCCGGCGGCAAGGGAAATGGATCGAGGCCGCGTGCCCATTCCCGTATCGCACCCGCAACCATCGCCGCGTCTTCACGCGCGCCACGCACACTGCGAAACATGGCCGAACCCACCTCAACCCGCCACCTTGGTTTGCGCATTGGCTGTGCCGGCTGGTCGATAGCCACCGCGCAGCAACCGCTGTTCGACAGCGGTGCCAGCCTGCTCGAACGTTACGCGAGCCGTTTCGATGCAGTGGAAATCAACTCGTCGTTTTACCGCCCGCATCGCCCGCAGACCTACGAGCGCTGGGCCGCGACGGTTCCTGCGGATTTCCGTTTCACGCTGAAGATGCCCCGAACCATCAGCCACCACGCACGGTTGCGGAAGGCCGAACCCCTGCTGGACGATTTCCTGGCACAGGTGGCGCCCATGGGCGACAAGCTCGGCTGCCTGTTGCTGCAGTTGCCGCCCAGCCTGGCTTTCGACGGCCGCGTGGCGGGCGCCTTCTTCAAGCGGTTGCGTGCTCGCTGGAATGGTGGCGTGGCCTGCGAGCCGCGCCACGCCAGTTGGTTCGCCGGCCCGGCCGACGACCTGTGGCTGCGATATAGATTGGCCCGCGTCGGGGCCGATCCCGCGCCCTGCCCCGCGGCACGTCACGCCACGGGCGAACCCGCGCTGCGCTACTGGCGCCTGCATGGTTCGCCGCGCACGTACTACAGCGCCTACGACGACGACGCGCTGCGCGCCGTGGCCACGCAGGTCAGCGAGGAAACCCCCAATGGTGCCGAGGCATGGGTCATTTTCGACAATACCGCGCATGGCCACGCCATTCCCGATGCGCTGCGGCTACAGCAGTTGACGGCAATGCCGGAACCGGTGGAACAGACGCAACCGCGCACCGTGCACACGCGCTCCCGCGATTGATCAGTGGCTGTAATCAACGGAACGAGGGTTTCGGCTTGCGATCGATCAGCCAAACCGACCATGCCGCAGAGAATCGAGCGCGTTGCCATCCCGCACGTTCGATCGCCTCCGTCATCAGCGCGCCCAGCCGGATCATTCGATCGGCCAGCCAGCGCGGCACACGGCCGCCGTGCAGCGGCAGGTCAGCGCTTCCGCCGCGGTGCGTCAGCGGAAAAGCCCGTGCAAAAAACGCCCTGCATCACTGCCTGGAACGTTCTGCCGCCAAGGCCAACTGTGCGGCGGGGCAATGCAGCAACGCGGAGCGCGCCAGCCAGGCCTGTTCGGGGTAATAGGCAAACACGAATTGGCCGTCTTTCATCACGTCGATGATGGGGCGCGCCACCGCGCTGCGCAGCGCGGGGCAGCCCCAGCTGCGCCCCAATCGACCCATCGCCTTGTCGGCCGCCACGTTCACGTAATCGGCCCCATGCATCACGATGGCGCGATCCATGGCGGCATCGTTGAAACCCGGCTCCAACCCATCCATGCGCAACGAGTAGCCGTTGCGGCCGGTGTAGGTGGCGCCGGTGACGAACAGGCCCACACTGGATGCGTGACTGCCATCCTCATTCGAAAAATGCGTGGGCAGGTTGCCGCCCGAGCCGCTGCCGTGCGCCACCCATTCGCGGTACAGAAGCTCATGATTGCGCAGGTCGAACACCCACAACCGACGCTGCAGCGACGGCATGCTGTAATCGATCACCGCCAGGCGTTTTGCCGTCATCCCCACGCCACTGGCCCGCGCGCATTGCACCGCCGCCAGGGCCAGCGACAGCACCTGCGGATCGATCGCTGGCGCCTCGCGCGCCAGACGTTGCGTCGCGGTCAGCGGCATCGCGGCGGAAGGCATGATCTGATCGACGGCATCTGGCCGCACCGCCGCCAGCGCGACGCCGCACGCACACACGGCGATCGCCAGCATCAGCGCCGACATGAAGGTTTTCAACGACATGGGGCGCAGTCTAGCGGATACGGGTTAACCATATGTTGGGCCGTCATCGACAAAACAGCAGGCTGCCCGCCCGTACCATTCAGGCCGAACACGGACGCATGAGGGCGACACCCAACCCCGGCGCTACGGCCCGATTATCCGGCCGTAGGGATTGATCGGCCTGCTTTGCCACCAGTGTTTTTCCGGACCGAGTACGCCGATCTCGAAATGCAGGTGCGGCGCAGCGGCGCTGGCGTTGCCGGTGCTCCCCACGAAACCGATCGGATCGCCCCGATGCAGCATCTGTCCCTCGGCCAGCCCTGGCGCGTAGCGGTCCAGATGGGCGTAGTAGTAGACGACTTTCTGCTGCGGTCCGAACTGGTAGACGGCAAGCCCGCCGCGCACGCTGTCGAACAGCTTCACCACCTCGCCGTCGTTCACCGCCACCACCGGCGTGCCGCGCGGGGCCATGATGTCGATCGCGTCATGCACGCCCCGGACCTGGCGCGCCTGGGTGTAGGTGTCCACCAGGTCGCCGGTCTTGATGCCCACCACCGGCATCAGCAAACCGGAGATGGCGCTGGCAAGCAGGCCCGAGGTATCGGGCGCCGCTTCGATGACGGAGGCTGACGCGGCAGGCGCTGCCTCGTCATGCACGGTCGCTGTGGTTGCGGTGATCGCGGGGGGGGCAGCAACCTGCGGCTGGACGGTGGCCACCTCCGGCGGTAGTGGCGCGTCCATCGCTGCGGCGGCGCTTATCGCCTGCGGAGGGCTGTCCTGTACGACGAAGGGAATGGCCTTGCGCCCGCCCAGGCTCAGCATGGCCACCACGGCGCACACCGCGCCCAGCACAAAACCGATCAGCACTTTCATCTCAGTTCTTCAAGGTGGCGGTCATGCCGGGCTTCACCGCCTGGGCCACTTCCCGCGCGCTCCAGTTGGTGAGGCGGATGCAACCGTGCGATTCGGTCTTGCCCACTTTCGACGGCTCCGGCGTGCCGTGGATACCGTAGTGGGGCTTGGACAGGTCGATCCACACCACGCCCACCGGATTGTTGGGGCCTGCCGGCAGAATGGCCTTGGAATCGCCCGCGTCGGCATCCCAGAACAGCTTGGGGTTGTAGTGGAAGACAGGGTTTTTCGCCACGCCCTCGATCTTCCAGTCGCCGATGGGCAACGGGTCATGCCTGCTGCCGGTGGATGCGGGGTACTGCGCCACGACCTTGCCCGCCTCATCCACCAGCGAAACGGTGGCGTCGGATTTGTCCACCACCACCTTCGCCACGACGGGCAGTGGCGTGGCGCTTTGCACGTTCGGTACCACCAGCGATTCGCCGGCATGGCTGAAATCCTTGCCGGGGTTCAACTGCTGAAGCAGCACAGGGCTGGCGTGGAATTTCTCGCCCAACGCCTCCAGCGGCGAGACGTAGCCCAGGGCATCCATCCCCGCCTTCGCCGCCGTGTCGTCAGGCACCGGGAGGAACGGTCCGGCAACGTCGTCGGGGCCAAGGGTGACCTCGACCAGCGCAGGTGCGCGATCCTGATCCAGCGCCGCCCAGGTGGGCGCGTCCATTTCGCCGGTGACGCCCAGCCCACGGCTGGCCTGGAAGCCGGCAATCGCCTGGCGCAGGTTGGAACCGTAGGCGCCGTCGATTTCTCCCGACGAGAAACGAGCACGCTCCAGCAGGATCTGCGCACGCAATACGGCAGCACCCTTGTCCCCAGCGCGCACCGGCGCAGCCAATGCGGCATCGTTGACTGCCGCGACGTCGAGCACGACCGGCACCGCATTCTGCTCGTCCGCAAGCGCGGGTGCGGCGATGGCAGTCAGCAGCGCGGCGAGAATCAAGCAGCGTTTTTCGATCATCGGCAAGCGACCTCCTGTGGGGAGATCAGAGCTTGCCGCAGCCTGCGTGAAGAACCGTTGGCACTACCAGCGCAACGCCAGACCGGCATCGGTCGCCGGGTTCGCGCCGACTACCGCACGTGAACGCACCGATGCGCGGAATGTCGCGTCGACGGTTGAACTATCCGAGCGGCCAATGCGCCAGCGGAATGTGACGCGTCTGGCCCAGCAGGCTGTGCACCAGCACGAACTCCTCCGCCCGCCACGCGATCGGGGCCACCACTTCGGAAGCGACCACCCGACGGTCATACGCCAGCGTAAGGTGCGGCCTGAAACCCGTGGTTACGCAGCGGCCCAGCCCGGCCTCGCGCAAGCGCACGCCAAGCTCGACCTGAAAAGCGTGCAACGACTCGTTGCCATGATCGGCCGTCAGCACGAATGGCGACTTTTCCCGGTGCGCGTCAAAACTGGTGACCTGGTCGAAAACCACATCGAACGGCGCCGCCGTGACCTGCGCCGCCGCGGCACGGGCCGCCTCGACCACATCCAGGCGCAAGCCCACCGAATCGCCCAGATGGAACAGCGTGACGTGGAACCGGTCAGTCGCCAGCGGTTTGCCGCGCAAATCGTGACGGGCACATTGTGCGGACGCGAAGGCGGCGAGCCTTTCGGCGGTATCGCGATTCGGGAATATCGCCAGAAACAGGCGGTCGGTGGCCACGGGCTGCGCAAACCCGGGGAATGATGCTTGTTGCGACATGGTCGTCTCTTCGCCTGGCACGCAGGACGCGTGACGCGGCAATGCCTGGTCGATGGGCCGCCGAGAATAATCCATGCCGCGATAAGGCGGTACGTCCGCGCCCCCACATCGGCCCCGCGGTATTACACTGGCGGTTCCAACGGAGACATACCTCTTGGCAAAGCCCAATTATTCATTCGAAAAGCGACAGCGCGAGCTCGCCAAGAAAAAGCAGCAGGAAGAGAAGGATGCGCGCAAGCGCCAGGCGCGCGAAGCGGAAAAAGCCGCCGCCGATGCCGAGAACAAGACTTCGCCTGACGAAGGCTGATTCACTGAATCCATGGCAGGGTTGCCGGCCGTGGACAAACTCCGCCGCCTAGCGGCGTGATCGATCAGGCCCCACAACCATCCACCGATCATGCCGGACGCGCCAGCCGAGCGTGGCGAAGCGCGCCCCCAGAAAGCCGAAGACAAAGGCGGCGGTGAGCCAGCCAAGCCCTGCCATCCCCACCGGCGCGATGACGAGAATGGCGACGGCCAGCGGCACGAAGACCGCCAGATTGATCACCCCGGCCACGGCAAGATAGCGAAGGTCGCCCGCGCCGATCAGCACGCCATCCAGCACCCACACCACGGCGCCGATGGGAACCGAAAGGCCGAGCATGACCAGGCTGGGCGGCAGCAGCGCCTGCACGCTGGCTGCGCTGGTGAACAGGCGACCCAGCACCCCATTGCCGATCACCACCAGCGCGCCGGACAACAGGCCCGCCAGCACACCCCACTCCAGGCATCGGCGCAGCACGGCCTTCACACTGGCGCGGTCGCCTGCCCCAAGATGGCGGCCGACCAGCGCTTGGGCGGCAATCGCCAACGCATCCAGCGCGAACGCCAGCGTGGCGAACAACGTCATCACGATCTGGAAGGCCGCCAGTTGCGGCGAACCCAGCCCAGTCGCCACATAGACCGCAAGCACCATCGCGATGCGCATCGTCAGCGTGCGCAGGAAAAGCCAGCCGCCCGCGGTCGCGCCCAGCAGCATGCCGGCGCGTCGCGGCCAAAGACTGGCGCCCTCGCGCCTCGCGTGGCTACTCACCACCACAAGATAAGCCGCCACCATCAGCCATTGCGCCACGATCGAACCGACCGCGGAACCGGCGATGCCCTGTCCCAGGCCGTAAATGAACCAGAAATTGAGCACGATATTGACGGCAAAGCCGACACCCGCCACGACCAGCGGTGTGCGGGTGTCCTGCAGGCCGCGAAGCAAACCGCTGGCCGCGAACACCAGCAGCATGGCCGGAATACCCGCCATCGATATGCCCAGATAAGTGACCGCCGCCGTGGATACCGCGGCATTCGCACCGAACGCCGCCACCAGCGCCGGGGTCGCCACCCAGCCCGCGCCGGCCAGGACGATACCGAGGCCCAGCGCAAACCACAGCCCATCGATACCCACCGCCACGGCACGACGACCATCCCCCGCACCCAGCCAGCGAGCCACCGCCGGCGTGGTGTTGTAGGCCAGGAAAACCATCAGCCCGATGATCGTCTGAAGGATCGCGCCGGCCAGCCCCAGACCCGCCAGCGGCTCCTCGCCCAGGTGCCCGACCATGGCCGAATCCGCCAGCAGAAACAGCGGCTCGGCCACCAGCGCACCGAACGCCGGCAGCGCCAGGCGCAGGATCTCGCGATCCATCGGTTGACGGGTGAAAACGTTGATGGGCTGGGCCTGGCCGGCAGAATCGACAGCGGGCCATCGTACAGGCCCGCACTTTCCACTGCGTGGGTGGGCGTGGAAATGATCTCCAAGCCCGCCCCCTCTTCAACTTCCCTTTCGCCGGAAGCCGCACGCTCAGCTCCCTCCCCTGCTCGCAGGGGAGGGCTGGGAAGGGGTCCGCTTTTGATCTTCCCCCCAAGCGTGCAATGAACCAGCAGCCCGCCCCACTCCACGCTATCCTGCCGGCGCCCTGCGCGCCCCCGATAACCAAGGAGATCACCCCACGTGCCGCATTATTCCGGCCCACTGCTCACGCGCCCCGTCGCCGAAGCGCTATGCGCGGCGCGCGACGCGGGCTCAGACGAGTGGCAGGGCTCGCTGACGCTGGGTTTCACCCGCGACCACGCCCGGTTGTCGGCGCAAGGCTGGGAGTGGCGCGGGCAGCTTCATCCCTACCCCGGCAAGCTGAAAGACCGCACCATCTACTACCGCGATGGTGACGATTACGCGCCGGTGGCACGCTTTGCCGGTTCGCTGATCAAACTGGTGCCCACTGAATGGGGTGCACCCACGTTCGAGATCGACGGCATCAAGATGCTGCCCACGTCGAAGGAGTCGCCGTTCGAGGACGCGCGCCGCAAGGTGGCCCTGGTCGAGCCCGCCGGCAAGGTCGTGCTCGATACCTGCGGTGGCCTCGGCTACTTCGCGGCCTGCTGCCTGGAAGCCGGCGTGGCGCGTATCCATTCGTTCGAGAAGAACGCCGACGTGCTGTGGCTGCGCACGCTGAACCCGTGGTCGCCCGACCCGGACGCCGATACCAGCGCCGGCCGCCTGCTGCTGGCGCATGCCGATGTATCGCAGGCGATCGCGCAGTTCGCCGATGCCTCGGTCGACGCGGTGCTGCACGACCCACCGCGCTTCGGCATCGCGGGCGAACTCTACTCGCAGGCGTTCTACGACCAGCTCGCCCGCGTGCTGCGTCGCGGCGGGCGGCTGTTCCACTACACCGGCAGCCCGAACAAACTCACCAGCGGCCGCGACGTACCGCGCGAAGTGGAGAAGCGGCTGGAGAAAGCCGGCTTCAAGGCGCAACTGGCGCTGGACGGCGTGCTGGCGGTGCGCCGCTGAAAGCGAAAAGCAGCGATGAACCGCTGCTTTTCGACTCCGACTCCCGAAGATGCTCAGTCCCCGTTCGGACGCATCCGGCTGAAGTTGACCGGCACCCACTGATAGGACGTGCCGGCCTTGCGCAGATGGCCAACGCCGGGGAACGGGATGTGCGCACCGGCGACCAGCGTCCTGTCCTTCGCCATCGCATTGAATACGCGGATGCGCGACGCCGCCGCTTCCTTCGGGTCGCTGTCGAAGGAGATGGTCACGTTCGGATGATCGAGCTGGACGGCGGGGACGTGAATGAGGTCGCCCATCACCAACAGCTTCTGCCCCTGGCTTTCGATCATGTAGGAGGTGTGTCCCGCCGTGTGCCCGAAGCTGGTGTACGAGCTGACACCCGGCAGCAACGCCACGTCGCCCTTGAACGGCCGGAATTTCCCGGCCTTCACATACGGATCGACCTCGGCCATGGCGTCCTTGAAGAAGGCCTTCGAGGCGTCTGGTGCCTTCGCCAGGTTCGTCTCGCTCAACCAGTAATTCCCCTCGTCACGCTCCGCATGGACGATGGCGTTGGGAAACTGGATCACGCTGTTCTTCGCCAGGCCGCCGATGTGGTCCGGATGCATGTGGGTCAGCAGAATGTCGTCGACCTCCGCAGCGGTATAACCGGACGCTTTCAGGTTGCCCATCAGCTTGCCGAGCGTGGGCCCGAACAGGTCGCCGGCGCCGGTATCGATCAGGATCAGGCGCTTGCCGGTATTGATCAGGTAGGCGTTGTCCGAGGTTTCCTGCGGCGTCTTCTGGAAGGCGTGGTTCAGCGCAGCCACCGTTTTCGCGGCCGGCTCCTGCAGCAATTGATCCACCGGCAGATCCACCGTGCCGTCGCTGAGCGCGGTGACCTCGAAATTGCCCAGCATGAAGCGGTAATAGCCCGGCGCCGATGTCTGGGCCATCGGCGCCGCGGCGAGGGCGCTGGACGCCGTGAGGCCCAGCAGGATGGCTGCGGTGGTGGCGCGGAGGATGTTGCCGCGGAGGTGGGTACGCATGGTTTTCGCCTTGGTGGTTGAAGGTGGCGCCATGTTGGGCATTTGCGTATTTCACTACAATCAGTAAATGTGCAAGGCAGGTTTGCATTTTCAGCAACACGGGGCACCATGCTCGACGCCATCAGAACCTTTATCGACGTGGCCACCGAACGCAGCTTCACCGCCGTGGCGAAGCGCCGCGACGTGGCCGTGTCCTCGATCACCCGCAAGATCGGCACGCTGGAAACCGAGCTGGGCACGAAGCTGCTGGCGCGGCATTCGCGCGCACTGGTGCTGACGGATGCCGGCGAGCAGTTTCTGCCGCGCGCCCGCCACATCGTTTCGGAAATGGATGACGCCCGGCACAGCCTGGCGGATCTGCAGGCCGACCCGCGCGGCCTGTTGACGGTAACGGCGCCCGCCGCGTTCGGCCGGCTGCACGTCATTCCAGCGATGACCGGGTTCCTGAAGCGCTACCCGGCGATCGAGATCGACCTGCACCTCAGCGACCAGCGCGTGGACCTGCTGACCCAGCGCGTCGACGTGGCCGTCCGCATGGGCACGTTGCCCGACAGCGACTTGGTCGCCACGCGACTGGCACCGTCCCGGCGCATGGTCTGCGCAAGCCCCGAATACCTTGCCCGCCGCGGTCATCCCGCCACGCCCGAGCAACTGCTGGAGCACAACTGCCTCACCTTCGCCTCCACGCCGCCGCCCGAGTGGTGGTGCTTTTCCGGCATCAACCGGGAAGCCGCGCTTCCCGTGCGTGGGTCGTTGCGCACCGACGACGCCGAAGCCTTGCTGGGCGCCGCCGTCGCCGGCATTGGCATCGTTCACCTGGCCAGTTGGCTGGTGGGGGATCTGGTTCGTGCCGGGAAACTGGTGGTGCTGTTTCCCGATCGACCCACGCCGTCGAAGATGGCCCGATCAGCGATTCACGCCGTGCGCATGCCCGGCCGTTCGCACGCGGCGAAGGCGAAGCTTTTCATCGATCACCTAAAGAATTCATTTGGTGAGCCGCCATACTGGGATGGCTTCTGATCGCCGGCACCACATGGCTGATCAGCCACCGCCTAGCTGGAATGACGTCGTTCGGAGGTCGAGCCATGCACCGATCGCAAGCCGTTGTCGCAAGCGCATCCGGCCTTCGGTTCGGCTTCGACTGTCCTATTATCCAGCGATGATCACCACCCACCCGCCATCGATCGGGTCCCGACGCGGCAGTCTGGCGTGCGTCGGCATGGGCATGACGCTGGGCTCCCATCTCACGCCGTTGGCACGCAGCCATATCGCACAAGCCGATGTGGTGTTTGCGGGGCTTTCCGATGGTGCCGTGGAAATGTGGCTGCAACGGATGCATGCCGACGTACGCAGCCTTCAGCCGTATTACGGGGAAGGCAAATCACGAATGCAGACCTATCGGCAATGGGTCGAGTTGATGATGATCGAGCTGCGTGCAGGCAAGCGGGTCTGCGGCGTGTTCTACGGCCACCCCGGCATCTTCGCCTGGTCGCCGCACAAGGTCATCGAGGTGGCCCGCGCCGAAGGCTTCGAGGCGCACATGGAGCCTGGCATTTCCGCCGAGGATTGTCTCTATGCCGACCTGGGCATCGACCCTGGTCGTTTCGGATGCCAACATTTCGAAGCCAGCCAACTGCTTTTCTACGAGCGCAGAATCGATCCCACCGGCTATCTGGTGCTGTGGCAGGTCGGGCTGGTAGGCGATTTGTCGTTGACGCGATTTTCCACTGGCTCAGCCTACCGACAGGTGCTGGTGGATCTGCTGAGGCGGGACTATCCGCTGGATCACGAAGTGATCATTTATCGTGCCGCGACCTTGCCGATTCAGGCGCCGGAAATGCGCCGCATCGCGTTGCGTGATCTGCCGACCGCCGACCTGACAACAGAACACACCGTGGTGCTGCCACCCGCCGCGCCGCTCAAACCCTATCTCGCCATGCGTGAGCAGCTGGCGGCGCTGGATCGGGAAACCATCATGGCGTGATGCGGGATATCGCCGCACGATGCATTCGAGGCTGATGCCCGGCAATATCGAAAGCAGGGGGAGACATGTCGAACACGATCGAACTTCTGGCAACCATTGGCGGCGATGCATCACTGCGACATGCGCGGAGGCACGAGCTGGTGGGCCGGCTGCAACAGCTGGGCGCATCCGAGGCGCTCACAACCGCGGCATCATCCGGCGATGGGGCGGCGCTCTACGCGGAAATCGGGCACAGGCCGATGAAGCAACCCCAGGTCACGCATACGCCCGGGCACGAGGAGGATGAAACCGAACCCGGCGACCATGAGCCGCCATCGGTTCCCATTCCCGACCAGGGCAACCCCTGACGCACGCGGACAACGCATACCCATGCCTCCTCTGCCGATCCGCTATCGCTCATGGCCCGCCTGCGTGGGCCTGGCCATCTGCGTGATCGTCGGAACGACCCGGGCCAGCACAGCGATACCCGATCCCGCAGCGTTCCTTGCGCAAACCGACAACGCACGCACCAGCGATCACCCGCGATTCATGCGCATGCTGGCGCAGCTCCACCGCGAAGCGCCTCGCCTCAGCCCTGCCGAGCAATGGCACCTGCGTTATCTCGATGCGTGGCAAACCGGGTACCAGGGCGACTACACCAAGGCCGACGTGCAACTGCGCGCCGTCGCTGAGCACTCCGGCGATGCCACCTTGGCCGCCAGAGCTTCAGCAATGCGCCTGCTTGGGCTGGGCTTCACCCGCCGGTACGAGGAAGCCTTTGCCCTGGCCGAGCGCCTGGCGACCGACCTCCCCAACATCAAGGATCCGCTTGCGCGCTTTCAAGTCCTGATCAATCTGTCGCAATCGATGCTGTTGGCCGACAAGCGCGACCTGGCGTTGAAATACGCACGAATGGTTGAAGGCAAGCTTCCCCCCGGCGAGACCCTCTGCTCTCCTCGCACGCTGCAGATCACCATCCGATACGACAGCCCCCAGCTCACTTCGTCCAGCCCGGAGTTTCATCAAGCCATCGAGACATGCAGGGCGGCGGGGCAGCCGGTCTACGTCGAGACGCTGCATCTGGTCATGGTGGAGGCGTACCTGCGGGAGAAGCGGCCCTCGAAGGCTCTCGCCTTCCTCGACCGAATCGAGCCAGGTATCAAGAGCAACGGGTTCTACGCCCACATGGAGTCGGCCGCCATATTTCGGGCAAAAGCCCTGTTCGCGTTGGGGCGCCTTGCCGGGGCCCGTACTGCGGCTCTGACGGCACTGTCGCTCAATAATCCGAATGAAATCAGCGAGGCAAACAGGGACATTTACGAGGTGCTTTACAAGGCAGAGAAGAAGCTCGGCGACACCGCCGCTACCTTGTCGTATTTCGAGCGTTACGCGCTGCAGGACAAGGGCTACCTCGATGACGTCAGTGCCCGCGCGCTGGCTTATCAGACCGTGCAGCAGCACCTGCTGACCGGGAAGCTGGAAACCGAGAGGCTCAGCAAGCAGAACGCGGTGCTGCGGCTGCAGCAGGCGCTGGATGCCAAGGCGGTGGAAACCAGCCGGCTCTACATTCTGCTACTGCTGTTGCTGGTCGCATCCATCGCCTCCTGGCTCTATCGCCTAAAGCGTTCGCAACTGCGCTTCAAGCGGCTGTCGCATCACGACGGCCTCACCGGCATCTTCAACCACCAGCATTTCATCGGCGAAGCGGCCCGCCTGTTGCAGGCGATGAAAAAGAAGACGGAACACGCCTGCCTGATTTTCATCGACCTCGATTACTTCAAGCAGGTCAACGATACGCATGGTCACGCCATGGGTGATGCCGTGTTGAAGCAGACGGTGGCGATCTGCCAGCAGGAGCTGCGGCCCGCCGATCTGTTTGGCCGTCTGGGCGGCGAGGAATTCGGCATCCTGCTTGCCGGATGTTCCCGCCATCTGGGCATGGACATCGCCAACCGCATCCGGGTTGCGATCGGCGCCACACCGATGGGACACGACGACTGCGTGATAACGATTTCCGCCAGCGTCGGCCTGGCGTCCACCGAAGTGTCCGGCCACGACTTGCAGCGGTTGTGCATGGAAGCGGATATGGCGCTTTATCGCGCCAAGGGCAGTGGCCGCAATCGTGTCGTTGCGCATGCGGGCACGGGCGACCTGTTCAATGAGAGCACGCCTGCGCCGGGCCCGTCGTTGCACAGCGGCGCGACCTCGAGGGGCGTTGCGGAATTCGAGTGAAGGCGAATCTGGCGCACCGGGTCGACCCGCACCGCCATGCAGGAGCGACTTCGGTCGCGACGCCCTGGCTCTGGGACGGGAGCGTCGCGGCTGAAGCCGCTCCTACAGGACGGCGGGCAATTGGAATCAGCCGCAACTGCCGCAGCAGGTGCTGCCACCGCTGATATGCACTTCGGTTTCCAGCGGCACGGCGTCGCAATCCATGGTGCGCAACACGTCCAGCACCTGGTTGCCGGTGGCGTTGGCCAGGACTTCCAGGCGGCCGCGCGGGGCATCCAGGGCAATCTGCACATTGGGGTCGAGCGGGCGCAGCGCGGCGGTGAAGGCGGCGGCGTCGTGATGACAGGTGGACAGCTGGTATTGCATGGTCTGCTCCGTAAGGGGTGGCCGTTCAATGGCTCGCCATGATGCGGAAATTCCCCGCGCCTTCCCCTGACCAGGATCAACCGCCCGGCGAACGCCTCCATCGCCGTCCTGCCATGTCACGCACCCGTGGCACTGAAACGCTCCGCCAGGAAATCGCTGAAGGCACGCACCAGCAGTGAGGATTGGCGATGCTGCGGGTAAACCACATGAACGTTGATGCCTTCGGGCCGAAATTTATCCAGCACGGGCACCAGCCGGCGATCGGCCAATGCAGCGGCCACGATGAAATCCGGCAGGCTGACAATGCCCAGGCCGGCCATCGCTGCGTCGCGCAACATCTCGCCGTTGTTGGCGCGCATCGGCCCGCTCACGGAAACCTTGCGGATGCGCCCCTCCACGCGGAACGTCCATTCACCACGACGCGCACGCCCGTAGGTCAGGCAGGCATGCGACGCCAGTTCGCCGGGTGCCGATGGCGTGCCGTGACGGCGCAGGTACCCGGGGCTCGCGCAGGTGATCAGTTGCACCGCGGCGATGCGACGCGCAACCAGGCTGGAGTCGGCCAGCGTGCCGATGCGCACGGCCATGTCGTAGCCCTCGCCGATCAGGTCGACCGCGCGGTCGTTGAGCTCCAGCTCGATTACCACCTCGGGGTGACGCTGCATGAACGCGGGGATCACCGCCCCCAGGTGCAGCGTGGCGAACGTCATCGGCGCGCTCAGCCGCAACAATCCGCGCGGCGCCGCGGTCTGGCTGGTGATCAACTGCTCGGCGGCATCCACCTCCTCCAGGATGCGCTGGGCGCGCTCGTGGTAGGCCAGGCCCAGATCGGTAGCGCGCAGCCGCCGGGTGGAACGCACCAGCAAGCGCGCGCCCAGCCGCTTCTCCAGCGCCGCAACCCGCTTGCTGACGAACTGCTTGGATAGCCCCAGCCGGTCCCCTGCCGCCGTGAAGCTTTGCGCATCGACGGTCTCCACAAAGATCCGCATGTCCTCAAGCTGGTTCAAATTGTCGCCCTCAAGTTGACAGTATTAAGCACTTCATCATCTTTATTGAACCGGATGGCGACTCTAATATCGCACCCCAGACGCAGCAACCGCCCGCTTCCGCACTTGATTGCGTGACACGCCGAAGCGGGCGACCCACGCTGCCACCCATCAACGAGGAGAGCACCATGATGCAAGTACGCAAGGCTTCCGACCGCGGCGTGGCGGAACACGGCTGGTTGAGCTCGCGCCACACGTTCTCGTTCGCCAGCTACATGGATCGCGCGCAGATGGGCTTTTCCGACCTGCGCGTGATCAACGAGGACCGCGTGGCGCCGGGCCAGGGCTTCGGCAAACACCCGCACCGCGACATGGAGATCTTTTCCTACGTGCTGGAAGGTGCGCTGGCGCACAGCGACAGCATGGGCACCGGCTCGGTGATCAAGCCCGGCGACGTGCAGTTGATGAGCGCAGGCAGCGGCGTGACCCACAGCGAGTTCAACGGGTCCGACGATGAGGGCGTGCATTTCCTGCAGATCTGGATCGCACCGGCAAAAGCCGGCGGCGAACCGGTGTACCAACAGCGCCACTTCGCAGAGGCCGACAAGCGCGGCCAGTTGCGCCTGATCATTTCGCCGGATGGCCGCGACGGGTCGCTGCGCATCCAGCAGGACGCGTCCGTTTACGCCGGCCTGTTCGACGCCGATGAAAGCGCCACGCTCACGCTGGACGACAACCGTCATGCCTACGTGCATGTGGCCCGCGGCAGCATCGAGCTCAACGGCGTGAAGCTGGAAGCGGGCGACGGTGTGCGTTTGCGCAACCCGCGCACGCTGCAACTGGGCAACGGCGGGAACGCCGAGGTGCTGGTGTTCGACCTGCGCCCGCAGGAGCTGCCGCAGATGCCGTGATGCACGGCGACGCGCCGGATGGCCAAACCGGCCATCCGGCGATGGCTGCCGTCGAGCTTCTACCGGCAACGCAATCCGGTGACAATGCGCGACCACTCCACAGGAAACCGCCCCATGATCCAGCGTTTCGATACCGGCCCGCGCATGTCCGAAATGACCGTCCACAACGGCGTGGCATACCTCGCCGGCCAGGTGGCCGAAGACGCCGGCGCCGACATCGTCGGCCAGACCGAACAGGTGCTTGCCTCCATCGACGCCCTGCTGGCGCAAGCCAAAACCGACAAGCGCCACATCCTGCGGGCGGAAATCTTCCTGGCCGACATGGCCGATTTCGCCGGCATGAACGAAGCCTGGGGTCGCTGGGTACCGCAAGGCAACACGCCTGCGCGCGCCACCGTACAGGCGAAACTCGCCAGCCCCGGCTGGAAAGTCGAGATCGTTATTACCGCCGCGATTCCCTGATTGCCCTACCGACCTGAAGGCCTGGTGGCATCGATCTCCCGCCACCAGCGCCGTGCCCTGGCAACGGCCGACCTCACGCCTTGAACCATCCGGTCTCCCGAAGCCGTCGACGCGGAAGCGTTTGCGGCGGCGGGTGGCCACACAAAAGTCGCGACGCTGCTCGGCGGCATGTCGTACGCGAAGCGGAGCGAGCCCTGGCTTACGGTCAGGTGGTTGATCTCGGTCTTGTCGTTCACCGCCACCAGCACCACCGAGCCATCGTCCGGATTCTGGAACGCCAGCTCGTGGATGCCGGTGTTGGTGTTGCCGGACTTCACCCGCGCGGCGCCCGGCAACACGAACCGGCTGAAGTGGCCGAAGGCGTAATACTCGTCATTGCGGCTGACCTCGCCGGTGGCCGAGTCGATGGTGACCACGCCCTTGCATTCGTCGCAGCCGCCGGCGTGCGGGCCGTGGTTCTGGTCCAGTGCCAGGTTCCAGTAGACGACGCCGCGTGCCCAGTTGCGCACGCTCTCCATCACGATATTGCGCGCAAACAGCATCAGCTCACCCTTGCGCGCCGACGGCCAGTCGCCGCCCGAACACTCGGTGAGATAGGCGTCCATTTGCGGGTAGGCGTCATGCACGGTGGATTGCGCGCTGGGGTTGCCGCGATAGCAATGCCAGGCAATGCCAGCCATATGGCGCCGGGCATCGGGGTCGGCCAGCACGCTCAGCGACTCGCCGGGCGTATCCCAGTTGTGATCCCAGCCCAGAATCACCGGCGCGTTCTTCCGACCTGCCAGCGCGGGGCCAAGATACTGGCCGATGAGGCGCGCGCGCGCAGCGGTGGACACCTCCATCCCCGGATAGGTCAATGGCAAAAACGCCGGCTCGTTCTGCACGGTCAGCGCGAAAATGGGAATGCCGTAGCCCTGGAAGGCATCGACGAAACGCACCAGGTAATCGGCAAAGACCGATTCGTACTGCTCCAGCAAGGCGCCGCCGATCAGGTTGGTGCTGCTCTTCATCCACGCCGGTGCGCTCCACGGCGAGGCGATGATCTGCACATCGGGCCGCAGCGCCACGATCTCCTGCAACGCCGGGATGAGATAGGCCTGGTTCGGCACCACGTTGAAGTGCTGCAAACCGGGGTCGATCTCGCCGGCGGGCATGTCGTCCAGGGTGTAGTGCTGCAGCGAGAAATCCGACGCGCCGATGGTGACGCGCAGCATCCGGAAGTTGAGCCCCGGCGGCGGCCCGAAAAGCTCCTGCAACAGCGCGCTCCGCTGCGAGGCACTCATCGCGTTCTGGATCAGCCAGGCCGACGAATCCGTCAGCGCCGCGCCAAAACCGACCATGGTCTGGTACTTGCGGCTGGGGTCGATGATCACATCGGCCGGCGCCGCCCTGGCATCGTTTTCACCAGCCATCACGTCGAACTGCCGCGCCAGGCGCAGGCGGCGATCGGCGGTGCTCACCCACACATGCACCATCACGCCAGTCGGCTGCAACACACTGGCAGTGATGTTCGCGAACAGCGGCGGGCGCGGCCAATGCAGCCCCGTCATGGCCAGCAGCGTCAGCAGGATCACCGACAGGAACGGCGTCCAGCGCCCTACCCCCTGGTTTTCATCCATGGCCAGCGCACTCACCACAGCCGATGGCTGCCTGGCGCCAGCATCCATCATGTTTCCGGCACCCGCGACGGTCGAACCCCCGTATCAGGCACCGATCGTTGGGGACTCTCATTTCGACCCGTCAAAAACTCGCGTGCAAGCCCTCCAGACTACAGCTTGTAGTTGATGCCGAACAGGATGGTGCGCCCCCAGGTGTCATATTCCAGCGGGCGGGTGAGCGGCGCGTTGTTGGCCAGGGTGGACACCTGCACCGTCGAATCCGCCGAATTGGTGAGGTTGGTGACCTGCAGCAGCAGCGACAGGCCGTTGAGGCTGCCGTCGGTAAACACGTAGCCCAATTGCAGGTCGGTCTGCCGGTTGGCCCGGATCTTGGTGTAGCCCAGCTGATCGAACAGCGCCACCGCCTCGCCGGTGAACGATGAGCGGTAGCGCTCGGCCACGCGTATCGAGAAGCCGTAGCGCTCGTAGAACAGTGCCAGGTTGGCCACTTTGCGCGACAACCCGGGCAAGGTCTTGGGGCCGCCGGGAATGGACGAGATGGACGACTTCGGAATCGAGCTGTTGGTCAGCGAGAAATTGGCCTGTGCGCCAAACCCTTCCAGTGCACTCGCCAGCAGCCCACCTTCCAGCGCACCGGACAATTCCAGCCCGTCCATCTTGCCGCCGGTACCGTTCTGCGGCGTGGTGAACGAGCCGATGTTGCTGGTGGGCACCAGGGTGGGGTTGTCGTTGGTGTAGTTGGAAAAGTCGTAATCCAGAACGGTCTGCTTGTAGATGTAGTTCAGCAGGTTCTTGTGGAACACCGCCGCGGCCACGTAGCTGGCCTTGCCGAAATACTTCTCCCAGGACAGGTCGGTGCCGACCGCCACGTAAGGGCGCAGCTGCGGATTGCCGCCGCTCCCCGACCACAAGACCTGACCCGCGCCGGGCCCGTTGGTGATCTGCGACACATGCGCCGACGTCGCCACCTTCTCGTCATCGATGCGACCGCGCGCCATGCTCTTGGCCAGCCCCAGCCGCAGGTATTGGCGTTCGCCGATCTCCGCCACCAGGTTCAGGCTGGGCAGCACGTTGTTGTACGAGGCGCCGTCGCTGATGTTTCCCACCAGCGCATCGCCATTGGTCTGCAACGCCCTCGACGACTGCTTGGTGCGCACGAACTGCACGCCCAGGTTGCCACGCAGCGGCACGCTGCCCAGGTGCGTGTCGAGATTGAACTTCACGTAGGCCAGCGGCACCTTTTCCTCGACGGTGTAGTTGCGGCTCCAGTCGCCCTGCCCGTTCTTCTGCACGCGATAGAACTGGCCGCCGTACAACGCGCCCAGCACGTCGTAATTGAGGATGCCGTCGATGCCGCCATAGCCCAGCGACGTGGGGCGATACAGCATCGCCGGGT
This sequence comes from Rhodanobacter ginsenosidimutans, assembly GCF_042655685.1. Taxonomy (NCBI): domain Bacteria; kingdom Pseudomonadati; phylum Pseudomonadota; class Gammaproteobacteria; order Lysobacterales; family Rhodanobacteraceae; genus Rhodanobacter; species Rhodanobacter ginsenosidimutans. Next base: position 2,169,382 of record NZ_JBHSMM010000001.1, read on the forward strand.
CGACCGGAGCACTGAGGTGCGCCTGGTACGTCTCCCTGGTGGAACCGTTGCCGTTGAGGTAGGCGAAATAGACGTCCGCATGCTTGGTCTTGGTGCGGTCCGACCAAGCCAGGCCCACGTCCATGTCGCTGAAGATCCAGCCCAGCGGATGGCTGGCCTGCAGCCGGAACGCGTGGATGGTGTCGTCCTGGTGGTCGAACTCGTCGCGGCCGTTGTAGCCATAGCCGGGCGGATCGCTCCACGGGCTGCCAGGGTCGGTGAACACCATCGTGGCCGGATCGGCCAGATCAACGCCGGGTGTGAAATGCGGATAGCCGAATGCGGCCGGCGTGTCGAAATCCACGCTGGTGAACGCGCCATCGGCCAGCCCGCTGAACAGGTAGGCGTCGTGCAATTTCACCCGCGCGCTGGATGAGGACAGGTCGGCCATCAAGGTCCAGTCGCCCAGATACAGCTTGTTGTTCCAGCCGATGGAATAGAGCTTGTCGTGCTCGTGCGTGTATTCGTTCTGCAGGATCGGCGCCACGCCGAGGATCGTGCCGGAGGTGACGATCGGCAGCGGCTGGCCCGGCGAAGTCTGCACGTTGTCGTAGGAAACATGGTCGTACGGACTGCTCGACCACTGCGCGCCGTTGGTGTAGCGGCGCTTGCTGAAGGTGGAGTAGTACATGTCCAGCTTGGAGTAGTACACGTCGTTCGGCGCCCACTCCACCACGGCCATCACGCCATTGCGCGTCTGCTTCTGCGACTGCGCGCGCAGCTGCATGCCTTCCTGCGAGATCACGTTGTCCGGCATGCCCGGCGTATGCGGGCCACCCCAGTTCTGGTCGATGCCGGCGCTGCCGTTGTTGGCGCTCCACCACCACGCCTGGTACTGCCGCTCCTGGATCGGCTGGTCGACCACGGACACGCCCAGCGCAATACCCAGGGTGTGGTTGAAGAACTGGTCGACATACGAAAAGCTGGCACGGTGGCCACTGGTCCCTGTTCCCGTGCCGGGATTCATCGAGCCGTTGCTGTTGTGCGCACCGCGCAGGTTGAACACGAACGTCCGCTTCGACAGATCCAGCGGGTTGATGGTGTGCAGGTCGACCGTGCCCGACAGGCCCTGTCCGACCAGGCTGGCATCGGGCGTCTTGTAGATGGTCACGCCATTGATCAGCTCGGCCGGGTACTGGTCGTACTCCACGCCGCGGTTCTCGCCCACCGTGGCCTGCTCGCGCCCATCCAGCGTGGTGCCCGCGAAATCCGGCGACAGGCCGCGGATGGAGATGGCGTTGGCGTGGCCGTCGGCGCGCTGGGTGGCCAGGCCGGGCACGCGCGCGAGGCTGTCGGCAATGCTGACGTCGGGCAGCTTGCCGATGTCCTCCGCCGAGATGGCCTCGACGATGTTGTTCGAATCCTCCTTGGTCTTCATCGAGCTGGCGATACTGCCGCTGATGCCGGTGACCACCACCTGGCTCATGTCGGTCACCGTTTTTTCAGGCTTCTTCACAGGCTTTGTGGACGCGGCGCTGGTGTCGCCGGTGTTCGCATCGCCGGCTTTCTGCGGCACCGGTGTGGTGGTGCCGGCGCTCGCCGTCGGCGGTGTACCGGACGCTGTCTGCGCCGATACGCTCTCCATGCCGGTGATGGCGAGCAGGGCCGCTGCACAGGCAACGGCCAATGGACGGAAACGGGCATACGCCAGGGATCCCTGCAATGCACAACGCGACTTCATGATGGACGCCCTTCTTGTCGGTGGACCTTGTCAGCGGCGTCAAGCAGACCTGGCGCGCGGCACCTGTTGCGCACGGCTTCGCGTCCCGCATCCGGCATGCCGGCAAACGTGGCGGAGCTACCGTTCCGTCGCCGGCCACCGGGGAGCGCATACACGCGCCGCCCATGAGCAACGGCGACAAGACACCACGAGCGATGTGGAGATTATGAAAAGAAAGGCGCCATGCCCGTCAGCGACCGAACTGCGCCACCACCGGGAAATGGTCGGAGGGATAACGCGGGCCTTCATGCGCGTCCACCGTTTGGACATCCAAAACCCTGAACCCGCGACTCAATATCCAGTCGATGCGCCGGTCCGGCGTGCCGGTGAAGTTGTGGAAGGTCCGGTCCGGGCCGGTGCGGTGCGGCGATGTCAGCCACGCGTCCTGCAGCGTGCGGGTCAGTTGCTGGTGCACGGGCGTCTCCGGCCCGCAATTGAAATCACCGGTGAGGATCACTCGCTCGGCGGCGGGAAGCCCGGCGATGCGCTTCAGGATCATGTCGGCGCTCAGCATCCGCGCATGCACGTCCTCCAGCCGATACGGGAAATGCGTATTGAAATACGCGAAGCTGCCGCCGCCCTCGCGAAAGCGGAACCGTGCCCAGGTGACCATGCGCGGGTAAGGCTGCCCCCAGGTCCTGCTGCCGGGCACGTCGGGCGTGTCTGAAAGCCAGAAATCACCGGAGCGTTCCACCTGCAAACGGTCCGTGCGATAGAACACGCCCATGTGCTCGCCCTTGCTGCCACCGTCGCGCCCCTGCCCGAACCAGGCGTAGCCCGGCAGATGCGCGGCAAGATACTCGCCCTGCTCCTCGGTCAGCTCCTGCGTGCCCAACACGTCCGGATGCTCCGCCAGGATCACCTTCACCATCAGCTCGCGCCGGTTCGCCCAGGCATTCATGCCGGTGTCCACCGGTACGCGCACGTTGAACGTCATGACCTTCAACGGCACTTCGGCGGCGATGCCCGTGTCGGCCATGCCAAGCATCGCCGTGCAGGCAAGCAGCGCAAACCAGTGACGCAGATTCATCGCAAAACTCCGGCGTGACGTGAGGTCGAAACGCCGAGACTAGCGCGAAAAACTGCGATGAAACATCGCGATCAGACAAACGCCCAACCACCTTCGACATGTGTATCCGCCCGCACCACCGACGTGCCGGGGAAATGCGAGCTGAAATACAGGCTGCCGTCGCGGATGGCATCCAGCACCCATGCGCGCGATCGGCGCGCCTGCTCGCCATCGGCGCAGAACACGGAGTTCCAGTGGGGATGGTGAAGTTGCAGCGGGTGGTGCATCACGTCGCCACCGAACAGTGCGCTCTCGCCACCGGAGGTCAGGCTGATCGACATGTGGCCCACGCTGTGGCCCGGCGTGGGATGAAAGCGGAAACCCGCCTCGATCTCTCCACCACGATCGCCCAGGCGTTGCACCAGCCCCGCGTCGATGAGCGGCTGCACGCTGTCGTCGAAGATCATGCGGCGCGGTGCGGCGGCCGGCGTGGCGTAGAAATCCTCTTCCGCCTGCGCGTAGACATAGCGCGCGTTCGGAAACGTCGGCTGCCAGCGGCCATCGACGAGGCGCGTATTCCAGCCGACGTGATCCACATGCAGGTGTGTGAGCAGCACCAGGTCGACATCCTCCGGGCGCACGCCCGCGTTGGCCAGCCGCTGCAGGTAGCCGGTATTGAGCTGGTCGAAGACACGGTTGAATGGCCGCGACTTGCCGTTGCCGATGCCGGTATCGACCAGCACGACCAAACCGTCGATGCGGATCAGCCAGCTGTGCACGCTCATGATCAGGGTCTGGTCGTCATCGGCGAGCATTTCCGGGTGCATGGCGTCGCGCCACGGGACGACGGCGGATTCGCTCCAGTCGGGAAAAACCTTCGGGCCGGGCAGCGTGGTGAGCAGGCGGTCGGTGATGCGGGTGATGTGGGCGTTGCCCACGCGATAGATCGTGCTTTCGGTCGTCATGGCGGCATCCGAGAGAGGGAGTGCACTACGATGGGGCCCCGCGCGCGATGAGCGTTAGCGCCCCGCTTGCATACCCGGTATCCAACCCATGGATATGAAACGCGCCGATATCGGCCTGCTGTTGTCGCTGGACGTATTGCTCGACGAGCAGCACGTCAGCCGCGCCGCCAACCGTCTGAACCTCAGCCAGTCGGCGATGAGCAGCCAGCTTGCGCGATTGCGGGAATGGTTCGGCGATCCGTTGCTGATTCCGTCGGGCAATGGTCGTGGCATGGTCCTGACGCCACGCGCCGAGGCCTTGCAGGCGCCGCTTCGCGCCGCGCTGCAAAGCTTGAACAGTGCCATCACAGCGAACGCGTTCGACCCGCAGCACGATGCCCGCACCTTCACCATCGCCGCCAACGACAATGCCTTTTCGGCGCTGGTACGGCCGCTGGCGCAGGCGGTGTTGCGGGAGGCGCCGGGAATCCGTCTGCGCTGCATCGCGCCCGATTACGCCAACATGGCGCCGCGCATGGAGCGCGGCGACGTGGATCTCTACCTCGGGGCAGCGCGCATGGTGGCGCCCTCGTTGAAGCAACGGCTGCTGCTTCGCGACGACTTCTGTGTGGCCCGCCGGCATGACGATCCGGCGCCCATGGACATGGCCGTCTATACGTCGCGCCCGCACGTGCTGATCTCACCCGCCGGCCAGTTCTCCAGCATCATCGACGATGCGCTGGCCAACCTGCAGCAGCAACGCCGCGTGGCCATGACGGTGGCCACGTATACGCAGGCGGCCAGCATGGTGGCCAGCTCCGACGCCGTGGCCACCTTGCCCAGCGCGTTCCTGCGCAGCCTGGGTTTTTCGCTGCGCATCGATCCCCTGCCCTTTGCGCTCGACGCCTTCGACTACGCGATGGCCTGGCATCCGCGCGTGCACGACGATCCCGCCCACCGCTGGTTGCGCGAGCGCCTCCTCGCCGGGCTGCACGACGGTCCCGGCGCATAGGCGGGAGACGAATCCGGCTTCACCTGACGCGCAGGCATCCGTTATCGCTACGCCGTGACGGTCGCACCTTCCGCGTCGACGCGATGCAGGCCGGCGCGCATGTCCGCGCCGGTCGGCTGCTGGAACAGCGACAAGCCGAACTCTGGCAGGATCGCGATCAGGTGATCGAAGATGTCGCCCTGCACGTTGTTGTGCGCCACAAAGCCGGTATCCACCGTGTAACCGTAGATCTGCAGCGGCAGGCCGGTGGGGCCGGGGTCCAGTTGCCGTACCGCCCAGAACAGGTCGGTGTTCACCCCGGGATGGGCCAGCACATAGGCCTGCATGTAAGCGCGGAAACTGCCGATGTTGCTGAGTCGGCGCTGGTTGATGGGCAACTTGCCCGCCTCGCCCTCGGCGGCATTCCACTGCGCGATTTCCTCCTGCTTGCGCTCGAAATAGCCGTCCATCAACTTGAACTGGCTCAGGTGCTCGATCTCCTCGGGTTTCAGGAACCGCACGCTGGTCAGGTCGATGTTGAGCGCCCGCCGTATCCGTCGCCCGGTGGCGTACATGTGGCGGTAATTGCGGTACGACTTGGAGATCAGGTGCCAGGTGGGCACGGTGCTGATGGTCTTGTCCCAGTTGACCACCTTGATCGTATGCAGGGCGATCTCCACCACGTCGCCGTCCACGTTGTCGTCCGGCAACGAAATCCAGTCGCCCACTTTCAGCATGTCGTTGGAGCTCAGCTGGATGCTGGCCACCACCGACATGATGGTGTCCTTGAAAATCAGCAGCAGCACCGCCGACACCGCACCCAACCCGGCCAGCAGCGACAGTGCCGAGCGATCCACCAGCACCGCGATGATCACGATGCCGCCGATCAGCCACACGAAGATCTTGACCAGTTGCACGTAGCCCTTGATCGAGCGCTCGCGCCCGCGCGGGCTGGCCTGGTACAGATCCTCCAGCGCCGACAGCGCGGCGTTGAGCGCCAGCACCACATACAGCGCGACCAGCGCCATCGTCAGCGTCGACACCAGGGTATCCACCAGCACGGGGACGCCCGGTACCCAGCCGATGCCGCGATGCAGGACCAGCATTGGCGCCACCTGCGCCAGCCGGCGGAAAACGCCGCGCTTTAGCAGTGCGTCATCCCAGTGCCAGGCCGTGCGCCGACTCACCGTCGTCATCACCCGCACGAGCACATGACGCACCAGCCACGCCACCAACCAGGCCACCGCCAGCAGCGCCACGCCACCCAGCACGGTATGCACCCACGCCGGTGCCAACAAAGCCTTCAAATCACCCATCAAGCCCTTCCGTCACACTGAAAACCGCCCCCTACTGTAAGGGCATGGACCGGGAAGGCCAACGCGCCGGCACAGCGCTCAGGTCACGCGTTCGCCTGCCGCCACGCGAACGGCGGTCACATCCGCCGGTGTCGGATGGATGCTCAAACGCGGGCGCCCGCCCGCCATCGAAAAGCGCAAGCGCCGATGTCGGACCAGATAGGTGATGGCTACCGCGGCCGCCGCCAACCCCGCCAGCGCACCGACACCCAACGCCCAGCGCGCACCGAAACGGTCGACCACCCAACCCACCAGCGGCGCCCCGATTGGCGTGCCCCCCATCACCACGGCGATGCGCAGCGCCAGCACCCGGCCGCGCATGGTGCGCTCGGTGGTGAGCTGCATCATCGAGTTGCTGGCGGTCATGAAGGTGAGTGCGGCCAGGCCCACGAAGAACAGCACGATCGCGAACAGCAACGGGCTGGGCATCATTGCCGCCACCGCCACGGCGATGCCGAACGCACCCGCGGACACCGCCATCAACACCATGCCGGGGAACGGGCGGCTGGCGGAAAACAAGGCGCCGCACATGGTGCCCGCCGCCATCGCCGAGGTCAGCAAGCCGTACTGGCCGGCATCGCCATGGAACACGGTGACCGACATGGTCGAGATGAAGATGGCGAAGTTGAAACCGAACGTGCCCAGCAGCAAAAGCATCACCAGCACCGCGATCAGGTCGGGACGCTGGCCCACGTAGCGAAAGCCGGCCAGCAGGCTGCCGCGCGTGCGCGGTGGCCGCGGCTCGACCAGCAACTCGTGCAGGCGAAGAAACCCCAGCGAGATCAGCACGGCACCGTAGGAGCCCGCATTGATCACGAACAGCCAGCCCTCGCCCACCGCGGCGATCAACACGCCCGCCACGGCGGGGCCGAGCATGCGTGCCGCGTTGAACGAGGCCGAGTTCAGCGCCACCGCATTGGCCAGGTCGTCGTCGCTGACCAGATCCGATACGAACGCCTGCCGCGCAGGCGCGTCGAACGCCGTCACGCAACCGAGCAACAATGCAAAGCCATACACATGCCACAGCTGCACCACGCCGGTGAGGGTGACAAGCCCGAGACCCAGCGCCAGCAGGCCGGCCGCGCCCTGGGTGAGCATCAGCAGCTTGCGCCGGTCCATGTGGTCGGCGGCGAAACCGGACAGCGGCAACAGCAACAGGGGCGGCCCGAACTGCAACGCCATCACCGTACCCACTGCCGTGGCGTTGTGCTGGGTAAGCACGGTAAGCACCAGCCAGTCCTGCCCGATGCGCTGCATCCAGGTGCCCACGTTGGACACCAGCGCGCCAGCGGCCCACAGCCGGTAGTTGTAATTCCTCAACGAGTGGAACATGCGGTTCATTGCGTGCCTGACAACTCCATGGGCGCGTGGCCGCCGTTCAACCCGATGAAAGCCGCGCCGCGAACGCACGGCGAACGCCGCCGACGAACGAAAGCATCGGACCCGTGAGCATGGCGTGCCTGCAAGACAGGCAGACGATGGAGCGGAGGCATGGGGACGGTTCGGGCACAAGGTGACGGCGGCAGGGATCGGCCGCCGTCGACAAGGTTACATGGTGTCGCCCGCAAGCTTCCCGTGCCAGACGTAGCGATGAGCAGCGGCGACGCCAGCATCCGCCGCGAACAAGCTGCTCATCCGACGCGCACTACTTCGCTGCGGCAGGCTCTTGCATCCCCGCGTTGTAGGAAGCTAGCACCGCCCCGCTCGCCCGATCGAGCAAGACCATCGCGCCACGCTGCGCGCCGAGGGTGAAATGGATCCTCGCGCCGGTGACGGTGTCCTTGATGTCGACGGTCTGGTCCTGCAGCGAATCGGAGGCAAAGCTGTACAGCACGGCGTCGTCGAGCACGGTGGGGAACGCCAGCACGCCCGGCGACAGCGACTGCAGTTGGGTGAATGCGGGAGCGACGCCGGCCTGCGCCAGCGCCCACGCATACAGCGCCGCCTGCGTGTCGTAGCCTTCGGCGAACGCCACCGGATCGGCCACCCAGATCAGCTTGCCCTTGCCGTGGCGCACGACCTTCAGCGAGGCGCTGTCGTCGAACCGCATGCTTTCAATCGGAGCCTGCTGCACGCTGGCCGGATAGCTGAGCTGCAACGGATGCTCGCGACTCGGCAAGCTCAGCGTGGATTGCCGTACCGCGATGGGGAACACGTCCGCCTTGAGCTTCAACGGGGCCAGCCGGTCGACCGCCTGCCAGTGCTCGTTGCGCTGCACCGGCCCGGACACCAGCAGACAGCCACCGTCGGCCACGTAGTCGAGCAGGTGTTGCCATGCGTCGTCGGTCAGTGCCTGCGCCGCCGGCAGGATCACCAGTTTCGGCTGGCCGAGTTCGGCCAGCCGATTCTCGGGCAGCAACCGCGCAGGCGTGTGGGTGTCGTAGGCCAAGGCGCGCAGCGATTTTTTCTGGGTGGCCATGGCCAGGTCGCGCATGCCGCTGTAGAGCAGCGACTGCGAGGTCACCATGGTGACGGCCGGCGCTTCGATGCGGGTGAAGCTCGCAGGACTTGCCGCCACAAAACGGGCGAACCCGGCCAGCACCCGTGCCTCGGGCTTCTCGGTGCCGTCCACGCGGATCGCGCCGATCGGTGTCTCGTTGTCGTTGGCCATGCGGGCGTTGACGTTCCACACCCACTCGATGCCGCCCGCGCCCTGGGCGAACGAGATCGCCATCTTGCGTTCGAGTTGCCAGCCCTCGATCTGCGGAGAAAAGCGCAGCCGGTCGCGCTGATCCAACCGCCGCTGCTCACCCAGTTCCTGGATCAGCATTGGCTGGCCCGGCAATTTCGCCGACAGGCCCGCCCACAACGCGCTGTCGAAATCCCACCACAGATGCGTGGTGGTGAAATCCACCAGCGGCGAGAAAAACGCTGGCGACAAGCGCGTCGCCACGCCGCCCTCCTCCTGACCCACAACCACCAACTGATTGGAGCCAGCGTCGCGGAGCGTGGCGCGCATGTGTTTCACCCAGTCGTTGAAGACGGACTGGGTGAACAGGTAATAGTCGTAGACCTTCAGCGGATTGGCGCCGGCGCGCACGCCATCCGGATCGAATGCACCGGCGACGGGCAAGGCGAACGGATCGGCGGCAGCTGCCTCGGGCGGCGCCACGTCCGGTTTCGACTGCAGCGCCCGCCCCTTGCCGAACGACGGCTCCGACCACGCCGCCAGCAGCGCGGCCTGATCGGGATAACGCTGCTTCAGCCAGCGTCGCCACGCCTGCTGCTCCAATGCATCACCTTGCGGCAGCGTCTTCCACAAGTTGGTGTTGGCGCTGGGTTCGTTGATCAGGTCCCACAGCAGAAACGGCACGTCGTGGAAGCGCTGCACCAGCGAATGGACGAAGCGATCCTGCATGGCCAGCGCGGCCGGATCGAGATAGGCATTGCCGGCGCCGAACGTCTCGGGAAGAAACGCGAACAGGTTGAACTGCACGGGAAGGTCATTTCGCCGCGCCGTCATCAACATCGCCTCGACCGCGCGCAGGGTCGCCTCGCTGGCCGACTTGTCCGGGTTCACCAACCGGTTCCAGGCCGACCAGATGCCCGTGCGGATCATGTTCAATCCACCGGCGCGGATCTGTTTCAGGTCCCGATCCCACACCCACACATTGGGTTTGCGCAGATAGTCGCGATCGACATCGCCCGCCATGTAGGTGGTGCCGACCACCGGCAACGGCTTGTCGTCGAGCTGGAAATAATCGCCGTTGACGGTGAGCTTCGGGCCGCTGCGCAGATATGCCAGGTCGCGCATCCAGAAGCCCGAACGATACGTCCACACCGGCGCACCGTTGCGCTCCAGCGTGGCCTCGACCACATGCAGGCCCGCGCCTTCGGCCGCCTGTTTCGGCAAGGTCACGGGCTGCGTGGGATCGGCCTTGAAGCTGTAGTGCTGGGCCGCGCCGGTGTCCGCGTGCACGCTGACCTTGAGCGTATCGCCGGCCTCTACCGTGGCTCCACGCGCCGGCTCGAACTGGAATTGCAGCGCTTCACCCTGCACGAACAGCGGCATGCGCGGGCGGAACGTGAAGCGGTCATCCTGCCGCAACGCCAGCGCCTGCAGTCGCTGCAGCAAGTGGGAGTTGGCGAAGGCATCACCGTCCGGATCGCAGGCCAGGAAGATCCAGCGCCCGCCCACGAAACGATGCTGCACGTGATCGACCAACAACGCCGGCGCCGCCAGCTTGTGACCATCGCGCGCGCCCCAGGCCAGCGTGGTCAGAAAGGCATCCTCACTGCCGTTGTTGGCCGCCGTGTCCTTGGGGTCCATCACCACCGAAAGGCGGATCACCGGACTCCACGCCTGCTTCCAGCCGAACGCTGGCAGCGCCGGAGCCACATCCGCATTCGGCTCGAACTGCAGCGCCTGCGAACCGGGCGTGGGCTGCCAACCCTGGATGAAAAGCTCCAGCGACGCCGCCACGCTGGACTCGCGCAACCGCCACTTGTTGCCGTCGCGATAAGCCGCCCGCGTGAACGGCTTGCCGCCCAGCACGATCAGGTTTCCACCGCGGTCGAGGTAACGCAGGATGGACGGCCACGCCGCCTCGGGATAGGTCGAGCCATAAGGCAGCACGAGCAGCTTCGTCTGCGCCGAGCCGAGCGCCGCCTCGAGCTGTGCCGCGTTCACCATGCGTGCGTCGGGAAATCCTGCCGCCAGCGCCGCGGTGGGCACCGGCGACGTATCGGCCGCGGGAAAACCGGGCTGCTGGAAAACCACCGTTCCGTCAGCGGCCAGCGCGGCCGGCACGATGCAGCCGCCAAGGACAACCAGCCACAGGAATCGCAGGAAGAAAGACATGGAACGTTCCCCAGAAAAGTCGGCGTCGGCCCGATCAGGAGCCTGCAAAAGGTAGCAGCGCTTGCGCAATCGCCGGACGGCCCAGCCCAACCACTTTCCGCCGCGATCATGGTAGATAACGTTACCATGCCATGACGGATCATGGGCAACGTGAAACCAGGCGTTCTCCATCGCGCCACGTTGAAGAAGACCGTGGCATCGTGGATGCCGCTTTCCCGACCGGCCTGCCCCGGCCCCCACGGCATAGAAGCCCATGCATCCGAACGCGTTGTCGATGTTCGTGCGCTCGCGAATCCGCCATCTGAATCCCGGCTGCTTCGCGCTGGTGATGGCCACCGGCATCGTGTCGATCGACGTCAGCCAGCACGGCATGCCCGCGCTGGCGCAGGCGCTGTTCGGCCTGAATCTGCTGGCGTATGTCGTGCTGCTGGCGATGAGCGTGCTGCGCCTGCTGCACTTTCCGCGCGAGCTGCTGGCCGATTTCGTGAGCCCCGGCCGGGGTGCGGGTTTTCTTACCTTGGCGGCGGGTACCTGCGTGCTCGGCAGCCAATGCCTGTTGGTGGTGTCCCTGCCCCGGCTTGCCGATGGTTTGCTGGCGGTCGGCGCATTGAGCTGGATCGGCCTGGTCTACCTGTTCCTCGCCGCCACCATCACCGCGCGCATCAAGCCCGGCTTTACCCGCAGCATCAACGGCGGCTGGCTGGTGGCCGTGGTGGCAACGCAGGCGCTGGCCGTGTTGCTGGTGCTGCGCACGGCCAGCGTGTCGCCGCTCAGCCCGGCATGGTTGTTCACGGCGCTGTGCCTGTACCTGCTGGGCGCGGCGCTATACCTGCTGATCATCACGCTGGTGGTGTATCGCCTGGTGTTTTTCCCCTTGCGTGCCCGCGATTTCACCCCGCCGTACTGGATCAACATGGGTGCGCTGGCGATCACCGCGCTGGCCGGCACCCTGTTGGTGCGGCACATTCCTGCATCAAGTTCGCTGGCGCAGCTGTTGCCGTTCGTGAAAGGTTTCACGCTGTTCTTCTGGGCGACCGCCACCTGGTGGATACCGTTGCTGCTGCTTCTGGAAGGTTGGCGATACGCCTGGCGGCACGTGCCGCTGCGCTATGAAGCGGACGACTGGGACATCGTTTTTCCGGTGGGTATGTACACCGTGGCCACGTATGAACTGGCGCAGGCGCTGCAGCTGGATTTCCTGCAGATCATCCCGGACGCGGGCGTGTATGTGAGCCTGGCGGTGTGGTTGTTCTTCGCCGTCGCCGGCTTGCTGCGCGCTTTTCGACGCCGCGCCACACAGGCCTGACACGCGCGTATGCGGGGCCTTTTGTCGCACCGCGTGGTTTCGCCCCGAAGCAACCGGGCCCCGGCCCGCCAGACATGCTACAATCGCGCTGCAAATAACTGTAAACAAAGGAAAAAAAGGAGGCACAAAATCAAAACTTCAATCATGTCACTGTTCTACCGTAGCCCACGGGCCAAGCGGTCTGGCACGACCTCTGATTCACCCGTCAATCGCGCAGTCCATCTGCCCGAGGGCTTTTTCATCCACCGCCCACACCGTCGCTCACGCATGCGCGACAGCAGCTACACCACGGGCACCTACGCCAGCCGTCCCGTCTACCGCAATGGTCTTGCGCGACAGCAGGCATTTCGCGTGATCTAGCATCACGCAGTGAACCACTCGACCTGAGCCGGTTCACCACATGTTTCATGCGGGGGATGCGAGGCGGCGCCACGGGCGGCTGACCATCGGCTGCAGAGGCACCAGCCACGCATCCCGAGGCGGATTCTCCGCATCGCGTTTCCACCACCACACACGGCTTCATCCTCGACGCAGGTGTCAGGGTGCGGCGATCGGTGCACGGGCTTGCAAAAGCGCGGCACCGAAGCCATGAGTGTCTGATCGAACACGTTGGCAGCATCCATGTTCAAGCTCATCCGAAACTGGCGCGAGCGGCGCGTCGTCGCGCAGCATCCGATTGCCGAAGACCTCTGGCGCAAGGCGCTGCAGCGCTGTGCGCCGGCACGTCGGTTGGGCGCTTCCGATCAGGCAACGCTGCGCGTGCTGGCCACGCTGTTTCTGCACCGCAAATCCATCGAGCCGGTCGAAGGGGTTGAACTGGACGACGCTGATCGCGTGCTGCTGGCAACGCACGCATGCCTGCCCATCCTGAAGCTGGGCCTGGACTGGTACGACGGCTGGCACAGCGTCATCGTGTACCCCGCCGCCTTCATCCCGCGCCACTCGCATATGGACGACGCGGGCGTGGTCCACCAGTCCGATGCCGTGTTGTCGGGCGAGGCGTGGGGCCGCGGCCCGGTGATCCTGTCGTGGGAGGACGTGCTGCACATCGGGGAGACGCCCGGCCACAACGTGGTCATCCACGAAATGGCGCACAAACTCGACATGCTCAATGGCGACGCCAACGGCTTTCCGCCGATGCACCGGCGAATGGACCACCGCGTGTGGTGGAAGGTTTTCTCCAACGCCTGGGATCGCCTGAAGGATGCGCACCGCAACGGCGCCGAGTTGCCGATCGACCCGTATGCCCTGGAAAACCCGGCCGAATTCTTCGCGGTAGCCAGCGAGCAGTTCTTCGAAACGCCCGCAGCGCTGCGCCAGCATCTACCGAAGGTGTATCGCCAGCTTGAGTTGTTTTATCGGCAGCACCCGTATTGAGCGTGAGCTGTTCCTTCTCCCGCTGCGCGGGAGAAGGTGCCCGGAGGGCGGATGAGGGCGCTTTTGGCCGGTGCGGAAAGCAACAGCGCGGCTATGCCGCGCGCCCCCTTCCGCCTTCGGCACCGTCCCCCGCGCAGCGGGGGAAGGAATCAGGTAGGACGATTTATTGCGGATAACATGCACGCGAATAAATCCACGCCACCAGGACCCCACGTGCGCCGATCGATTCTCATGCTCCTGCTCGTGCTGTTCAGCACCTTCGCACACGCCGCGACCCAACCCGAACCACCCTCGATCACCTCGCGACAACCCGTCGTGCGCATCGACGATGTCGCGCGCTTTTATGCGGTCTACGACAAGGCCGACGGCAAACCCTCGGCCGCGGCGCTCCAGGCGGGTTACCTCGACGCCGGGTCACCGGGCCTGCAGCAATTCGTGACGGCGCGGATTTCCTCCGCCCAAAAACTGGCGGATGCCATCGCCAAATCACCGCAGGATTTTCGCGACGCACGCCGCTGCGTACCGATGCTTCCGGCAGCGCGCGATCAGCTGCGACAGGTGTTTTTCGAGTTGACCAAGCTCGATCCGCAGGCGACGTTTCCACCGGTGACGATCGTCATCGGCCGCAACAACACCGGCGGCACCACCACCTCGAACGGCGTCACCATCGGCCTCGAAGTGATCTGTCGATCGAACTGGCTGACCCCCGACATCACCCAGCGGCTGGTGCACCTGATCGCCCACGAATACGTGCACGTGCAGCAGCCGGCGGCACAGGTGGCTCCGCCAGCCAATGCCACCGTGCTGTTTGCCTCGCTGGTGGAAGGCGGCGCCGAATTCATCGGCGAGCTGACCTCGGGCGAAGTCCTGAATGTCCACCTGAAGCGCTGGACGCAGGACAAGGCGTGCCGCATCGAACGCGATTTCCAGACGCACGCCATGGATACCGACATGTCCCACTGGCTGTACAACGGCCCCGGCACACCCCAAGCGCCGGGCGACCTCGGCTACTGGGTGGGTTACCGCATCGCGCGCGCCTACTACGCGCAGGCCAGCGACAAGCCGCGCGCGATCCAGGACATCCTCAACGTCAACAACGACAACGCGGCCAGCTTTCTCGAACGAAGTGGCTGGCGCGCGGATGAGGACTGCGTTGCTGCGTCCGCTCAGTCCCGACGCGAATAATCCATGTGCTTGAGGTCGTCCATCAGGCTCGGCCCGGTCGGATGCCAGTCCAGCACGCGCCGCGTCCATGCGCTCGACGCGGACAGATCGAGGCCCACGAAGCCACCCAGCCAGCCGAAATGATCCGGCGCCTCACTGGCGTCGATCGATTTGACCGGCACATCCAGGCCCGCGCCAATCACCTGCGCAATGTCGCGAACGCAAACGCCCTCCTCATCGACGGCGTGATAGCGCTCGCCGGGTTTGCACTTCTCGATCGCCAGCCGATACAGCCTGGCCACATCGAGCACATGCGCGGCGGGCCAGCGGTTCAGTCCCTCGCCAACGTAAGCCGACACGCCCTTCTCGCGGGCGATGTCGATCAGCGGACTGACGAGGCCCTGGCGAACGGTGTCGTGCACCTGCGGCAGCCGCATCACCGACACGGCCACGCCGGCGGCCAGCATTTCCGCACCGGCCAGTTCCGTTGCCATGCGCGGGTTGGGATGCTCCGGGTTGAAGACGTCCTCCATTGCAGGCTGGCCCGCCGCCGAGCTTCCCGCACCCGTGCCCGATGTCAGCAACAGGGGTCGCGAGGATCCCGCCAACGCCGAACCCAGCGCCTTGATCACCCGCGCGTCCTTTTCGCAGTTGGCCACGAAATGGGCGAAATCGTGATCGAACGCGGTATGGATCACCGCGTCGGCGTCCGCCGCACCACGCCGCAGGCTGTCCAGGTCCTCCAGCAGCCCGAAATGCGGTTCCGCGCCCGCGGCAACGAGTGCCTTGGCGCCCGCTTCCGAGCGGGTCATGCCCACCACCTGATGACCGGCCGCCAGCAGTTCCGGCACGATTCTCGAGCCAATGAACCCGGTGGCGCCGGTGAGAAAAATACGCATGGGAATCGTCTCTTGTTGGGTTGTCGAAACGATCCTATGCCCCAAAACATACGGGTAAAGTAGTTGCATTATCCTGGTATAAAAACCAACAGGAACGCCCATGCCCGCGACCACCGCCAATCATCTCGGCACCTATCTGAAGGATCGCCGCACCCGCCTCGACCCGGCGACCTTCGGCTTCGCGGGCGGACGTCGGCGCACGCCGGGCCTGCGCCGGGAAGAGGTCGCCCAGCGCGCCAACATCAGCCCCACCTGGTACACGTGGCTGGAACAGGGGCGCGGCGGCGCACCGTCGGCCGAGGTGCTGGGCCGCATCGCGGACGGGTTGATGCTGACCGAGTCCGAACGCGAGCATCTCTTCATGCTCGGCCTCGGTCATCCGCCCGGGGTTCGCTACAAGGCCACCGAGGGCGTGACGCCACGCCTGCAACGCGTGCTGAACGCGCTGGAGGCGAGCCCGGCGATCGTCAAGACCGCGCTGTGGGATGTGGTTGCCTGGAACCGCGCCGCGGCGGCGGTGCTTACCGACTACAGCAAACTGCCTCCGTCGGAGCGCAATATCCTGCGCCTGCTCTTTTCCGATTCACGGGTACGCGCCGCACAGCCGGACTGGCAACGGGTGGCCCGCTTCGTCGTGGGCGCCTTTCGTGCGGACGCGACCCGCGCCGGTGCGGGCGCGGAAATCGACCGGTTCGTGGACGAGATGTCCCGGCTCAGTCCCGAATTCGAAAAACTGTGGCTGGCCAACGACGTCCACGCCTATGGCGAAGGCGTGAAACGCCTGCGCCATGCGGAGCTGGGTCTGCTGGAACTCGAGTTCTCCGCCTTTGGCGTCGACGGGCGATCGGACCTGGGGATGATCGTGTTCAACCCGGTAAAGGCGAAAGATGCGCAGCGCTTGCGTGCCTACATCGAGGCCAAGGCGGCGTCGGCTTGAAGATGCGCATTCAAGCCGACAGCACCGGCTTCCCGATCAATAAGCGCCGCGAATATGCTGCGCCACCTCGTTGCGGTAGAACGCGGCCAGGTCGTCATGCAAGGTCTGCGGCAGTGACGGCAACGCGCTGACCTTGGCGTTTTCGCGCACCTGCTCGGCGCGGCTGGCGCCGGGGATGATCGTGGTGACGGCGGGATGGTCGAGGATCCAGCGCATGGCCATTTGCGCCGTGGTGTAACCCTCGGGCGTCTTCGCCGTGATCGCATCGGCAAGCTCGACACCTTTCTCGAACGGGATACCCGCAAAGGTTTCGCCCACGCTGAACGCCTGACCGTCCTTGTTGTAGTTGCGGTGATCCGTGCTGGCAAAGCGGGTGTTGCTGTTGTACTTGCCGCTCAGCATGCCGCTGGCCAGCGGAAGCCGCACGATGATGCCGATGTTCTTTTCCTGCGCCTTGGGCAACAGCTCGTCCAGCAACTTCTGCCGGAACACGTTGAAGATGACCTGCAGTGAGCTGACGTCGTCGTGCTGCGCGCAGACCAGGCCCTCTTCCACCGTCTCGACGCTGGCACCGAAGAACTTGATCAGCTTTTCCTGCTGCACGGTACGCAGCCAGTCGAAGATCTCGCCACGCTGCAGCAGCGCCAGCGGCACGCAATGCAGTTGCAGCAAGTCGACGCTGTCGCAACGCAGCCGATCCTGCGCGGTCCTGATCCGGTCGCGCAGACTGGTGAGCGAGTAGCCGTTCGGATAAGTATCCGCGGCGCGGCCGTATTTGGTGGCGATGAATGGGCGCGGCTTGCTCGCCGCCAGCCGCTCACCCAGAAAACGCTCGCTCGCCCCATCGCCGTACACATCGGCGGTGTCGAAGAAATTGATACCTGTTTCCTGCGCAGCGTCGATGATCCCGTCGACGGTGGCTTCGTTGATGGGGCCGAAATCGCCACCAAACTGCCAGCAGCCAAGGCCGACTTCGCTGACGGCAAAGCCGGTGTTTCCCAGTATCCGGGTTTTCATTTACGTCTCTCTCCTTTCCTGAAAAAAAGTCGCGAACGGCATTCTCGCCGATTCGTTGCATCTCGTGCCTGCCGCGCTCACGGACGGTCCGTGGACCGGGGCGCATCCATTTTGTGGTGATCCACCAGACCGTCTCACAGCGGCCGCCATATGTCGTTCGGCCACGTCGTTCTAGAGCTTAAGTCTGCGCGAACAAACACATTTTGCGATGTACGATCCGACGACGGCCGTACCTGAAGCTTCACATGACGGAGAGAAAAATCGGCGGATGCCGCTCTCCGGTCTCCGGGTGCGACCAAGCGTAAACGGGCGCTGCTCACGAACCTTCGCGTTCTACAGGTCGCCGGCGCGTGCCAATCGGCAGTGACGCGTCGAATTCCAACCAGGTACCTACGATGACGACGCACATGACGTCCGAGCCCACCACCGTCGAGAGCGCAGAGGCGCCATCATGCTGGTTGAGCGTCATCATCCCGACCCACAACCGCCGCGAACTCACGCTGCGCGCCGTCAACTCGATACTCGAACAGCATCACCCACGCCGCATCGAGATCATCGTTGTCGACGATGGGTCCACCGATGGCCTGGCTGATGCCATCCATCAACGCTATGCCGCCAACGACAGCGTTCGCGTCATCACCACTGCGCGCGAATACACCAACGCCGCGCGCAACACCGGCTTCAGGGCTTCGTGCGGTGAGCTCGTCTGCTTTCTGGACTCTGACGATCTGTGGTTGGCGCACACGCTGACGGTGGTCGAACAGATCTTTGCGGAACACCCGGAGCTGGCCTTTCTCAGCGTCGAGGGCAGCACCCTGCCTTCACCGACTCATCCCCTGATCTCACGTGTGGTGTCGGAAGACGCGCCCGGCTGGTCGCATGCCGGCTTCCACAGCGCCCCGCTCGTCCACCGGTCATTGACCCTGGATGGCCCGCAACGCCACGCCACCCTGCTCTACGGCGATTACTTCCCGGCGATCATCCGCGGCGATCTGTTTTTGCTGAGCGGCCTGATTATTCGCCGCGACGCCATCGTGCGCGCCGGGCCGTTCACCGAGCACTTCCGGTTCTACAACGACTGGGAATTCTTCGCCCGGATGTGCCTGCAAGGTGTCGGCGGCTATATCGACTATGACGGTTTCCGGCGCGATGCCGGGCGAGGGGACCAGATATCCAGGGCCCGCCCCGCCACCGCCATGCCGCGACGTCACGTGTACATTCTGCGAACGCTGGCGCGACGTTTTCCCGCGCGTTTGGCCGCCTATGCGAATCTGCACAAAGACGCTCTCAACGACGCGCAATACTGGATGGCCCGGTGCCTGCTGCACACGCACCACCGCCGTTTTGCCAAACGCCTGCTGATGCATTGCGTGCGCCAGCGTTACAAGGTGGCGCGCAGCCTGGCGCTGCTGGCCGTGGCCGACTTCATCTAGCCCCGCCAAGGCTTCTTTCACTCACCCTCGTAACGCATCCCGACCGCCCGGCGCCACGTATCAAGGGCGGCGATATTGCCGAGCGTGTCGTCCCACGTCATCGCCGGGACTTCGGTGGCACCGCTCGCGACAGCCTGGGCGACCGCGTCGGCTTCGTAGGTGTAGAGACCATGGGCAAGGTGGTCGATGGCGATTTTCTCCGGCGTGGTGTTGCCCCGCTTATGCAGCCAGATCACCTCGTCGTGGCCGCCCCGCCCGGGCAGGAACGGGGTGGGTACATCGATCCAGCCGTCGGTGCCGTAGATCTGCGCGGACTGGTCGTCGAGGATCGTGGTGCCGCAGGAAAGTTCGGCCAGCACGCCGCCGGGAAAGCTCGCCACGGCGGAAGCAAACTCATCGGTTTGCGCAACGGAGTGAATCCGACCCACCCCATGGAGGGCCGTCGGGTTGGCGAAAGTCCGCCCGCTGGCCTGGCCGGCGATGAGTCGTGCGAACGACATCGGATAGCAACCGACATCGAGAATCGCGCCGCCACCGAGGCCCTTGTTGAACAGGCGATGGCCCGGATCGAAGTCGGCGGTAAAATTGAACGACGCGCGGATCACCCGCACTTCACCCACGTGCCCTGCCCGCACCAGCTCCACGATTTTCAGCGTTTGCGGATGGAACCGGTACATGAAGGCTTCCATCAGCAACACGCCGTGTTCGCGCGCGGCCGCGATCATGCGCTGGGCATCGGTCAGGTTCAGCGCCAGCGGCTTTTCGCAGAGCACATGCTTGCCCGCGCGCGTGGCCTCGATCGCCCACTCGGCATGCCAGGGATGCAGCGTGCCAATGTAGACGGCCTGCACCTCGGGGTCGGCCAGCAGCGCTGCATAGCTGCCGTGGGCGCGGACACCATCGAACTCATTGGCAAAGGCCGCGGCATCGGCTTCATGCCGCGACGCCACGGCCACGAGGCGATTGTTGCGGGAGGATTGAAGATCGGTGGCGAATTTCCGGGCGATGTGCCCGGCGGACAGGATGCCCCATTGCAGCGGTGTCGTGGTCATGTGCAAACAGGAAACGAAGGAATCCGCAGCCTATCCCGCCGCGCAACCAATAGCCAAGGCGAGGCGTTCGACGAGGCTCCCCGAAGCACGCGTAACCACCGCGACCGCCGCGACGAATGACAGGTAACGGAGGTGCTCTGCCCGGAGCCGCCGCCTGACTCCCCGCCAGCGAGGTTCACCATGATTCGTCGCACTGCTTTTCGACTGGCTCCTTTTGCCGCCGCCGTAATGCTTGCCCTCAGCGCGTGCCAGAGCGCTTCCGCCGCCATCACCGCTACCCGCCGACCGGCTCCCACGGTCGACGCCAGCAAGACCACCGCGCCCGGTGAGGCGACCGCGGTCATCGCCGGTGGCTGTTTCTGGGGTGTGTCCTCGGTGTTCGAGCACGTCAAGGGCGTGCGCCAGGTCACCGCAGGCTACGCCGGCGGCAGCGCCGACACGGCCCGTTACAACATCGTCAGTGGAGGCGGCACCGGCCACGCCGAATCGGTGCAGGTGAAATACGACCCCAGCCAGATCACCTACGGCCAGCTACTGCAGGTGTTCTTCTCTGTGGCCTTCGACCCCACCGAATTGAATCGGCAAGGCCCGGACAGCGGCACGCAATACCGTTCGGTCATTTTCTACAACAGCCCCGAACAGAAGAAGATCGCTACCGACTACATCGCGCAGCTGACCGCGGCCAAGTCGTATGCCGCGCCCATCGTCACCCAGGTGGTGCCGCTGAAGCACTTCTATCGCGCCGAGGCCTATCACCAGCATTACGCCGAACGGCACCCGGACAATCTGTACATCATGTACAACGATGCGCCGATGGTCCGGCACCTGAAAGAGCTGTTCCCCGATGTCTATCAGGCGCCGCAGGCGATGGTGGAAGTGCAGCTGCACTGAGCTGCGCGGCAAACCCGCGCGCATGCTCGCGCGCGAGGTCGCTCGATTTTCCACGGCGCCCATCCCAACAGTCCATGCCAGTGAAAAGAGGCCCGGCGGCTCCCGGGCCTCTCCTCGTCACCAGGCGCACCTTGGTACGCCAGGACTCACTTCGTGGCGACAGGCTCGTCGCACTTGATCTCGCCGCACTTGAAATCCACTTCGATGCCGCGGCCCACCGTCACCGGTACGTTGAGATGCTTGGCCACAGGCTGATCATCCTGCTTCAGCGTGACCGTGTACCTGCCGGGCTGCAGTTGAGCCGCGGAGTAGCGGCCGTCCGCATCCGCCTTTACCGTGCGGCCGATACCCGTCGTATCGCTGTGCACCGTGATGCTGTAGCCCGCCGGCGCCTTGCCGAACACTTTGCCTGCCGTGGCCTGTGCGCTGGCGGTCGAGATACCGGCCACGGCGCACGCACCAACCACACCGGCCGAAGCCAGACCACGGGCGATGCGATGCAAGGCAGAACGGAACGAAAGAATGTTGTTCATGGATCATGTCCTAGGTTTGTGGGGGAGAAAAAAGCACGGGCGCACCAGGGGTTTGGCCACGGCTGTGAAACGGGACGGACGAGTCCGGCCCACGCCGGCGTGTAGCCGGTATGACGCGCGATCGACCGCCTACATCAGCAGCATGCTGCCGAGGGTCATCGTGCAAATCAGGACGCAGGCGCCGAACAGGCTCTGCAACAGCATGGTTTCGCGATTGAGGTTCATGGCGGCTCTCCATCGAATGAGGAATGAAGCTTTCAGGCTCGATATGGCAAACGTCGTGCCAACGCCAATACGCCTTGAAAACCGCGCTGCCACGCTGTTTTCGCCCATCGTCGAAAATGAATAGCCGTCCGCGGACACTTCCCCTGCGGACATCGGACACAGCGCCGCCAGGCGCGCAGCGATGCCAGCGTCGCCATGCCTGTTGCCAGGGCCGTCGGCCATGGTCCGAAAGCGCGCACTGTGTTCGGATGGAATCCGTTTCGCGCCGTTGCCCAGGTCTTCCAGGTATTCGCAGACACGCTGAAGTCGAACAATGGCGGCGCGTCGTCGTCGATCAACACCGGCACTTTGCCAGTGGATTGAGCGCGAACATTCATCGTTTCGGGCGGGCTGCTGTCGTTCTTCGCCGCACCGGCGATGACGACCATGTGCTGGTCGTGACTGCGCGGGACGTGGACGATTACGACGCGCTGATGCGACGCCTCGTCACCGCCAACGCCAACGTGAAACGCTTCCGCACGCGTGTGGCGCTGCACGCGGTCAAGCGCGGTCTGGCCGTGCCGGTAGACGCGCTGCCCGCCTGAGACACGCGCCGGTGCAGCAGGCTGGCCGGGTAGTTTTCACCGCGAAGCGCTACGTTCACTGGTTCGCGCCTACGCCAATGGTGCTGCTTCGGCCACTGCCATCGGCGCTTCCCGCACGCGCTTTACCGGCGCCGTCTCCGGCATCTGCGTGATGGCCAGCAAACCCACTGCCACCGCACCGATCATGTACCAGGCCGGCGCCAGCGCACTGCCGGTCAGCTGCGTGAGCCATGCCACCACGAACTGGGTGGAGCCGCCGAACACCGAGATCGCCACCGCATAGATCATCCCCAACCCGCCGGAGCGCACGTGGGCCGGCAACGATTCGGTCACAGCCACCAGCACGGTGCCGGTGGACAAGGTCGAGGCGATCGTCAGCACCGCCGTAATGCCGAACAGCGCGACGCTGGAACGCTCGCGCCCCAGCAACCAGAACGCGGGAAAGATCGCCAGCAGCAACACCACCCACGGCACCACCATCACCGGCTTGCGGCCGATGCGGTCGGACAGCCAGCCACTGAGCGGATCGCACACCAGCCCGCACAAACCCACCATCACCGTGGCACCCAGCGCCAGGCGCTCGGGCATGCCCAGCGTGACGCTGGCGTAGGTGGTCATGTAGTCGAGCACGTAATTGGTGGTGGTCGCGGCCGCCAGCATCGCCAAGCCCAGCAGGGCCACGCGTCGATAGCCGGGCATTCGCGGGCCGGATGATGGTGCCGCAGTCGCGGCCCGAGTGGCGGCAACATCCAGCGTCTCCACCAGGCTGCGTCGCATGAACCAGCCGAACGGCACGATCACCGCGCCCAGCCCCAGCGCCACGCGCCAGCCCCACGCATCCAGCGCCGCCGGGCTGAGCCAGTGTGCCAGCAGCACGCCCACCAACCCCGCCACCAGCACCGCCGCATCCGCACTCATCGCCTGCATCGAGATATAGAAGCCACGACGCATCAGCGGCGCCGCCTCCATCAGAAACGCCGTACTCGGCCCCACCTCCCCACCCAGCGCAAACCCCTGCAGCAACCGGAACCCCACCACCAACGCCGGTGCCCACAACCCGATGGCCTCATACGAAGGCGTCAGCGGCAACCCGATCACCGCGATGCCGATCAATCCGAACGACAGCAACATCGCCGGCTTGCGCCCGCGCCGGTCGCCCATCCGCCCGATCACCCACGCGCCCAACGGACGGGTCAGAAAGCCCGCACCAAACGTCGCCAGCGAAGCCAGCAGGCTGATCCCGGGTCGATCCGAGGGGAAAAACGTACGCCCGATCTGCGCGGCGAAAAGGCGTAGGTGATGAAGTCATAGAACTCCAGCGCATTGCCCAACGCCACCGCGACCACATGCCGCCGCGGCAACACACGCGCTGCAGGCGAATCGAGGCCTGCGGCCTCCGCAACATGATCGGTCATCGAATTGCCCCCGGCAGTCCACGCTGCGACTGGCGCAGCATCGGGCATGGGTGGCGGTCGACGCAATCGCGGATACGGCACGTTCCGCAGGGTGACAGGGTTTCCTTGTTCCGATCTGGCTTGCCCTACCCCCTCACAGCGTATAGGTCACCTTGGTACCGTTCACACCGATCTTCCTTGAGCCTTGAAGAGCCTCAACGATGGAGACGACTTCATCCGGCTTCAATGCAGGTTTGAACCAGGACTTCAGCGACGATCGAAGCGTATTCAGTGTCGCCGGCTTGGCGGTTTTCAGCCCCTTCAAACGCTTGATCACCTCAGCGACACGAGCCTCATTTGGCACGGCCGCAAGCTGCGTCTTTGCGGGTCCGCCATTTGCCTCGGGCAAGATCGTTACCACGACATTCTTTGCGGGCTTTGCTTTTGCTGCAACCGCCGCCTTCGCTGTTGCCTGCTTGACCGCAGGCGCTACCGTTGGGCCAGCCGACTTCACTGAACCACTGAACGATGCGGACCGATTGCAAGCAATCTTCAAACTGGCCAGATGCTTGACCAATGGGTCGAACCCAGTGTCCTTCGACACGATCGTGAACTTGGCATCCGGGTGAGATGCAGCCAGCCTGCCGATGTAAAACGCGATGTGAAAGTCCACCGCGTTGGGCCCGCTTCCTGAAATCTGCAGATACTCGACGTCTGTACCGAACGGTTGTAGGGCTCGCGACAGCGCGACCGGCACCTTGGACTGATTCTGACCAAGAAACATCATGATCCTGCAGCTCCCCGGCACCAGCGATCCGATCCCAGTCGGCTGGACATTCTCGAAATCGATCAGGAAGAATTGAAGGCCCAAGCTGTTCCCCGAAGCTTTGGATGCGTCGGCGAAGTGTAACCAATTGGGCGACTAACGCAGCCTGGAACGGCTCGCCTGGCTTGGGAAGGCACGTTCCGAATTGACCCGGGTTTCGATAAAATTCCGATTGCGCACAGACCCATCCGGTATAATGGATGCCATGAAGTCCGCCAAGCCGACCCTCGCCAACAGAAAGCCGCTCCGCGCCGCCAAAGCGCCCAGCCAGCAGGCTATCGTCCGTGCAGTAGCGAGCTCCACCGCGATCGAAACCGGCAAGAGCATCCGACAGATCGAAAAGTCTTTGCTCGGCAAGAATCCCAAGCTTCGCGGAATCGCATTGGCAAACTGACGCAGGTCTAGTTCACCAAAGCCGCTCCAACCAATCGCTGCATCGGCCCGTAGTCATTTGCCAAGCCGGCTTGAATGGCGCCGAAATACGCTGCCTTGTCTGCCTCCCACGCGCTGTAGTCGAGTGGCTCGCGCCCCGACTGCACCACCATGACGTCGGCCAAGAGACGCGACAGCCGTCCGTTCCCCTCACGAAACGGATGAATCAGGATGAATTCCACATGGGTCATGGCGATCGCTTCAATCAACGAAGCGTCATCGATGTCGTGGCAAGGCGTGAAACGCGCCAGGCACTCGTTTTCAAACACCGTCAACAGACGGGGAACCTGCGCTGCCGCGGCAAAATGGAAATCTCCCTTGCCCATGTTGACCGAGCGTTCCGCACCGGCCCAGCCGTACACATTGCCGAGCCAGCGTCGATGCCAGCTCTTCAAGTCCGCCACCTGCAAGCGTCGGTCAGGCAACGCCTCTACCAGCACCGCCTGGTAGAGCTGTTCCAGCAGCAACCATTCGATCTCGTCCATCTCGTCGGGATCGGTCACGCCCAGCTTGTTCTGCAGGACTTGATCGGCAGAACCGGGCTCGTAGCTGCCCTGAGCCCCACCGGCGTCATAACGGTTGCTCACGCAGATGCATCCTTTGCCAACGACCTTGTCCCTACATATTTGCAGGAATTCGCCCCAGCGGTGAAACCTTGAAGGCCACCCTCCAGGCGACTACGTCAAAGATGCCAGCATCTTAGCCAGTCAACAGAAATTGTCCCTGACACCTTTTCTCGGTAAGTAAATCTGACCCGTTCTTAACTACCTCCGCCCCGTTCTCGGAGTCCCAGCCGCGTGGAAGGCACGCCGCACATCACGGTGAATCGAAGCAGCGGTGCCGTTTGCGAGCTTGGTACGATCGGTGAATGACGGCGCAAACACGTTTGCGCTCAATCCCCAATCGGAAACAACGCGCTATGCAGACTGACCGGCACGCGGCGAGGCGGGACCTCGTCTGGCGAATCGACGCCCTGTTCGTCTTCGAACACTTCCTCGAACAGGTCCAGACAGTTCTCGCGCATGGCATCCTCAGCCAGATGCGGAATATCCGACGCGTCGAGCGCTGTGCGCAGGGCATCATGCAGTGATTTCCACCCGGGCGTGGCATGCTCTTGCGCTATCTCAATGTCGAGATATCCGCTGTCGCCACGAGGTTTCCACAGGTTGTAGTACATCCAGCGAGTCGGCACGATCCGCGACACGGCCAACCACAAGATCGGGAAATATCGGCCGTTTCCGGCGATCCATGCAAGCTTTTCCTCCTTTCCGAAAACCCGCCGGATGCCGCACCAGTCACGCTGACTCGGACCATCGGCTTCGGTGAAGGCAAAGCGCCACGTGCAACTCCTCGGCCCCGTCAGAGCATCAGATTCGCAACGCATGCCATGGGCAGCGCTGACGCCCTCAAGCCTAGCTGCCAAGGGGATCAGATGATCATTGCCAGCCAAAGCCGCGGGCTCAGGCGCCTCCACGTCACCCGACGGGTAAACCTCACGCAATCTGTTAATGATCCTGTCGTGCATCTTCTCCCTCCGCAACTTCAACTGAGTGGGTCGACAACGGATTCGCAAGATCGGGCCCGACTTACTTTCCAACCGCATGGAGTGAATCCGGCCCTGACGACTCGTCTCGTTCTGCAATCCACCGCTCAACCATCGGCGAGCGCAGCTCGCGCAGCTTTTCACCGAAGCCGATGTTCGTCGGGAGCCTGCAAGCGTTTTCGGCAAAGTCGCGTCGACGCTCCTCCTGGCTCCACGTATCCCAGTGGTCGCTCAGCCAGCGCCCCTGCCTCCGATCGGGCGGCCGTTGCATCGCGCGTTGCGTGAACTCCGCCAGCGAAGCCTTGCGCGGATAACCTGCATTCCGGTCATATGCGAGATCCAGCATTTCGGCCAGAAGCGCTTCAGCCTGCTCACGCGGCAACATCGCCACGTGATCCGCCAGCCTGCCGGGATCGGCTCCGTCCAGCACCAACGCCAACGTTTCACCCGTATCAAGGGACTCGTAGTCCAGCGGATCGTAACGGTCCGACTCCACGAAACCGCGGAAGGACGCATAAAATGACCGAACCATCTGTGTTTGATCCAGGCGCACGCGACACGCCCGCCCGGGCGACCTGTCGGTGCCGCTCCAATCGAGCACGAAAAAACCGTTGTCGCGGCCGTCGAAGACCCATCGCAGCTCGCCCTCCGGTCCTTCGCCATCCCAGCCAAACGCACACTCCCGGACACCGCAAACCACGGCTTCAAGCCAGCGCACCAAGTCGGTAAAAAAGCTGGAGACAGATGAGGATGTCCACGTTCGAATGACAACATCCTCCTGAATGTTGAGCTCAGGCTCGCCCTTCTCGAACTTGTCGTCGCACGGTGTCGCTACAACAGCATCACCGAACAATGAGAAATCGATGAAAATGTCACCGTTCCACGCGCGTGAATAAGCCACTCGCACGTAGCCATCCAGGTACTCGAAGAATGTTCCGGCCATGTCCTGCCTTTGGTCCAAGGCTTGCAGAGTAGCTTCGCGCTGTCGCATCGAGTGCGACAATCAGCGTGGACCAGGAGTTGCGGGCGCGCCCTTTGGTCAGCGGTCCAGATTTTGCAGCAACGCCTTGAGACCTGAGCGGCCGGTCTCCGCCGGCACGGGATTGGCGTCGCTGCAGCCAGCCGTGCTTTTCTAGAAGCCCATGAGCCCAGCCTAGTTTTCGTCGTGGTCTTGCTTATTGACCAACTGTTGTATCACGCGATCGAAGTCGCTTTCGAACAGACGATCCTGCACGATCCGGTATTTCTCGAACTCGCTTTGAGCGTGCAGCCTGGCGGCCTCGGCGGAAATCTTGCCGGCATCCTGCAGGATGTCGCGCTCGGTGAATGCGAGGAACGCATCGAGCCGGGTGGCCCAGTCTTCCATCGTCATCGGAATGTGGCGACGGGCGCGATCTTCGGCCAAGTCGAGGTAAGCGCTGACGATGCGCCCCAGGGCTTCGAGTTCATCGGAAGTCAGGTAGTTCTTGGCCACGGCCACATCGGTTCTGACGATCTTGCCGGCAGGAGCACTTTCCCAAGTGGTCAGGCCCATGTGCGGTTTGCCGCTGTCTGCGCGTTGCTGGATCAGCTCCGCAGCCGTCTGGCCATGGATGGCGAAGTGCAGTTTGTTCTGCACCTTGGCGAAAAAGGCTTTGGTGGTCGGCGCGTCCTTGTTGTAGTCGACCGCCGTCGCATAGATGTCGGTGACCTTCTGGTAGAACCGGCGCTCGCTGAGCCGGATCTCGCGGACCTCGGCCAGCAGCCGCTCGAAATAGTCCTTGCCCAGGAACGCGCCGTTTTCCATGCGCTTTCGGTCCAGCACATAGCCCTTGATGGCGAACTCGCGCAACACGCTGGTGGCCCACTGGCGAAACTGGGTCGCTCGCACCGAGTTGACCCGGTAGCCAACGGAGATGATCGCGTCGAGGTTGTAGAAATCGACATTACGGGCTACCTGCCGCTCGCCCTCCGCCTGAACTGTCCGGAATTTCCGGATAGTTGCTTCGCGCAGCAATTCCTCCGCGTCGTAGACGTTCTTCAGGTGTTCGCTCACGGTACGCACATCCACCGCAAAAAGCTCGGCCATCAGCCTTTGCGACAACCAGACGGTGTCGTCTTCGTAGCGCGCCTCGATGCTCCTCTCGCCAGCCTGGGCCGTAAAGATCAGGAACTCGGCGGTGCTGTTGCGAATCAGCTTTTTGTCGTCGTCCATCACTCCACCACCTTCAAAGTCACGAAGTGAACCTGACTCGATGTATAGACCTGAAGACTCATGTCGCCGCCTCCCGCGCTTGGCGGTACGTTGGAACTACCACGGTTTCAACGTCGCCCAGCGACAGGAGGCAGCCATGTCACTTTACGCAGCCATCGATTTGCATTCCAGCAACAG